>NZ_CM149658.1:0-2380766 GCF_056173115.1 Rothia sp. QJM3NY_36 | reverse complement strand
GGTGCTCCTCGAAGTCGGCGACGGGACGGATCGAGGGCGCTGGAGGCGTTCGCGCCGGCGGGTCGGGCACGGTCCTCCACCGGTTCTCCCCGGTCTGTCCACAAGGTTGTACACACCCGCCTGCTCTGTGGATAACGAGAGGCGGCTCCTGCCAGCCTAGAGCATCCCGACCGCGGGAATCCGCCGCAGTCGGCCGCTTCCGGTAATCACAGGACTGTAGTTCCGCGTCTTCTCGGGGCTGGGGATGGTGGGAACTTCTCTGGGGTTTATCCACAGACTGGGATGGTCGGTGGATGCACACCCTGGGGAAGCGGGATGCACCTCGTCTGACGACATCGGTGCGCCGCGCAGGGCTTGACCGCCCCACCGCCTCCCTCTTAGACTCGATCAGTCGTCCGTGTGCCGTCAGTGTGCCCACCGACCCTCCAACCCGGGCTGCCCCGCAGCCCATCGGCGGTTCGAGGAGACCCGGTGCGCGGCCCTGCACGCCGCGCGGATCGCATCGCCCCACGCGTCGCCCCTGCGGATCCCCGTCGGATCCACCAGCGCGGGCAGCGCCCGAATCGACGTCAATGGAGTACCCACCGTGAGCAAGCGGACTTTTCAGCCGAATAACCGCCGTCGTGCCAAGAAGCACGGCTTCCGTCTGCGGATGCGCACCCGCGCCGGCCGCGCCATCCTGGCCCACCGCCGGTCCAAGGGCCGCGCGAACCTCTCCGCCTGAGCCGCACCCCCGTCGTCGGGGACTGAGGCGCTGTCCCGCCGCGCCCGGGAGATGATCCCGCGCGGAGGCACCCGCACCCCGGCACGTCTTCGAAGGAGCCGCTCAGTGCTGGCCCAGCAGCACCGGATGCGGACGTCGGTCCAATTCTCAGCAGCCACGCGTTCCGGCGCCCGTAGCGGGCGCCGGAACGTCGTCGTCTACGCCCACCCCTGCGCACCGCAGGAGCCGACCCTCGTCGGCTTCATCGTGTCCAAGGCGGTGGGCAACGCCGTCGTGCGCAACCGGGTCAAGCGGCGGCTGCGCGAGCTCGCCGCCGAGTCGATCGCCGAGACCCCTCGCGGACTGCACCTGGTGGTCCGCGCCCTGCCGGCCTCGGCCGAGGCGGATTGGAGCCGCCTCGGCGCGGACTACCGGGCGGCCCTGATCGCCGCCCGGCGGAAGCTCGCCGCATGAGCCCCGACCAGGACGCCGGAAGAACCCTCGAGGCCGCGATGGAGCCCCAGCAGCTGCTGGAGCGGGCGCCGACGGAGTACGTGCGCGTCCGCGGCGTCGGGCAGGCGCTGTGGACGCTGCCGCAGAACCTCGCCATCGGCCTGCTGCGCCTGTACCGCAGGATCATCTCGCCCCTGTACGGGGAGGTGTGCCGGTACTTCCCGACGTGCTCGGCGTACGCGCTGGAGGCCTTCACTGTGCACGGCGCGGTGCGGGGACTGGGCCTGACCGTGAGACGATTGCTGCGGTGCCATCCCTGGGCCTCCGGCGGCCTGGACCCGGTGCCCGTCGGCCCCCGGACCTTCGCGCCGGGACGCGCCCCCCAGATCCTGCTGCTGAACCATCCGCGCTGCGCGCACGCACATGACACCCCCGTGGAACCGCGGGGCTAGGAGTCAATCCCCGATGAACCTCTTCGACCTCATCCTGTGGCCCTTCAAGTGGATCGTCTCCGCGATCCTGTGGTTCTTCCACACGGTGTTCACCGCGATCGGCATGGACGCCGCCTCCGGGTGGACGTGGGTGCTCGCCATCGTCTTCATGACCCTGGTGATGCGGACCCTGACCATCCCGCTGTTCGTCAAGCAGATCAAGTCCATGCGCGGCATGCAGGAGCTGCAGCCGGAGATGGCCAAGATCCAGGCCAAGTACAAGGGCAAGAAGGATCAGCTCTCCCGCCAGGCGATGGCGCAGGAGCAGATGGCGCTGTACAAGAAGACCGGCTCCAACCCGCTGTCCTCCTGTCTGCCGATCCTCGTGCAGATGCCGATCTTCTTCGGCCTCCTGCAGGTGCTGCGCGGGGTGCCGGCGGCGGCGTCGTCGGGATCCAATCTGCTGGTGCTGCCCGCGGATATGGTGCACCAGTTCAACGACGCCACGATCCTCGGGGCGCCGCTGTTCTCCACGCTCATGCAGCCCGGCCATGGCAACCACACGGCCACCGTCGTGCTCGCGATCCTCATGATCGTGCTGATGAGCGCGACCCAGTTCTTCACCCAGCGTCAGCTGACCTCCCGGAACATGAGCGACCAGGCCAAGGAATCGCCCATGTATCGGCAGCAGCAGATGATGCTGTACCTGTTCCCGATCATCTTCGCCGTCGGCGGCATCAACTTCCCTCTCGGTGTGCTCGTGTACTGGACCGTCTCCAACTTCTGGTCCATGGGCCAGCAGTGGTGGGTCATCCGCAACAACCCGACGCCGGGCTCTCAGGCCGAGCGCGAGCTCAACGAGCGCCGGGCCGCCAAGGGCCTTCCCCCCGTGGGCAAGACCAAGGAGGAGCACGAAGCCGAGCTGGAGGCCCAGCGGGTGAAGGCCCAGGCCGGGCAGCGCCGTCAGCCCGTGAGCAAGCAGCGCCAGAAGAAGAAGCGGAAGTGATCCGCGGCGGGATGGGCGCGACCACGGGTTCGGAGCGCCCTCCCGCGGCCCTCGAGCGCACCGACCGCACGGATGGAGCAAGGAGCATCTGATGTCAGCACAGCAGCCCACCGACCAGCGCCGCGACGACGACGCCGCGGAAACCGCACACGCCAGCGCCGCGGAGGCCGCGGCCTCAGAATCCAGCACTGAGGAGGCGGCGCTGCGCGAGGAGGAGAGCGAGATCGCCGCCGACTACCTCGAGGAGCTGCTGGACATCGCGGACCTGGACGGCGACATCGAGATCGAGGTGCACCAGAACCGCACTTTCCTCTCGGTGGTGGCCGAGGGCGAGCAGGCCGAGGACCTGAAGATGCTGGTGGGCAAGCACGGCGAGGTGCTGGACTCCCTGCAGGAGCTGGTGCGGCTGTCGGTGCTGGCGGCCACCGGCAACCGGTCTCGGCTGATCCTGGACATCGCGGGGCATCGGGAGCGGCGCAAGGGCGAGCTGCGCCGCCTCGCCGAGGAGGCCGTGGCTTCGGTGCGCGAGTCCGGGAAGGACCGCCACCTGCAGCCCCTGAGCCCCTATGAGCGCAAACTGGTGCACGACTTCGTCGCCGAGCTGGGCTTCCTCTCTGCCTCGGAGGGCGAGGGGCCGAAGCGCCACATCGTGGTGACCGGCCCCCGGGAGGCCGCCGAGGATGCGGCGTCGGTCGCCGGTGCTGATGCCGCCGACGCCGCTGGCGGTGCGACTGGCGGTGTGCCTGGTGCGCCGGGGGCTGTGCCCCAGCACCCGGATCCGGCGGAGGTGACCGTGGACTTCACGGCACCGGGTGAGGAGCCGGCATGAGCCGCCCGCACACCGGATCCGCCGCGCGTGATGCTGCCTCGGATTCCCGGGGCGCTGACGTCGCGCCTCAGGGTGGCGGCGCTGGGACGCGGGGTTCCCACGCCGACGCCGGCTCTCGGGGTGCCGGGACCGCCGCGTCGCCGGCGCAGGCTCCGGAGCCTGTGGGCGAGGAGCTGCGGGCGGCCGAGGAGGTCTTCGGTGAACGCCTGGATCTCGCCCGCCGCTACGTGGGTCATCTGTCGGACAGCGGGATCGAGCGAGGCCTGATCGGCCCCCGGGAGGTTCCGCGGCTGTGGGTCCGTCACGTTCTGAACTGCGCGGTGGTCCAGGAGCTGATCCCCCAGGGCGTCTCCGTGGTGGATGTGGGCTCCGGAGCGGGCCTCCCGGGGCTGTGCCTGGCTCTGGCCCGACCGGATCTGTCCCTGACTCTCGTGGAGCCGCTGGAGCGGCGCGTGATCTGGTTGGACGAGGTGGTGCGGGACCTGGAGCTGGGGGATTCGGTGCGCATCCTGCGCGGCCGGGGCGAGCAGATCGTCGGCGAGGTCGAGGCGGACATCGTCACCGCGCGCGCCGTCTCGGCCTTGGGTGGTCTCCTGGACATCACCCTGCCGATCCTGCGGGGCACGGGGCAGCTGCTGGCCCTGAAGGGCCGCTCCGCCGAGGAAGAGGTGCGCAAGGCGCGCAAGAAGCTCTCCAAGTACGGCGCCCGCGAGACCGAGATCCTCACCGTCGGGGATCGGCTGCTCAGCGAGCCGACGACGGTGGTGCGCGTCAGCCTCTGAGGCTCCGTGTCTCCCGGGCTGTGGGTCTCCGGGGTGGTGAGGCTGGGGCGCTGTGATGCGCCTCTGGCATTGTGCTGTGCTGAGTCGCTGAGGCTTGTGGGTTCGCGAGGCTGTGAGGCTGTGGCTCTGTGAGGCTGCGCGGTGCGGGCGTCTGCGCCTCGCCTCACGCCGTCTCGCACATCCGCGACAGGTTGTGTTCGGTCTTCCCCGACGCAGCGTCTGCCAGTGTCTGCGGTGTCCGCAGGCGGTGGTGGAGGCTGTGTGTGGGTTCAGTCGGCGTGGGTACTCCGCGTGGGTGTAGTCCGTGTGGAGCGGGGTCGCCAGGGGCGGCGGTGCCGGAGACTGCGTATGCCTGTGGACTCCGCCGCCGGGGCATCCATTAGCCGGGTACGCTGGGACGAGACGTGATCACCCGGAACGGCCGCGGTGCGACTCTGGACGAGGAGGAGGTCTGCGGACGCCATGACCTCTCCCCCACCTTCCCACCGTCTGAAGGGTGTCTTCGGGGATGCACTGCCGCCGCAACCCCGGGACCTCCCGACCCCGATCCACCCCGACGTCGGCCGTCGTGTTTCACGTGAAACATCGTCCGTGGAGTCCGCCGCGATGGCGGAGGCCGTACAGTCGCCTGTAGCGAGAGAGCTCATGAACGAGAAGAAGCGCTGGAAGAAGCTCAACCAACAGCAGGTGCAGCCCCCTGCGGAGACGCGGATCTTCACGATCAGCAACCAGAAGGGCGGGGTCGGGAAGACCAGCACGGCCGTGAACCTCGCGGCCGCCCTGGCTGAGCGCGGCCTGCAGACGCTGGTGATCGACATCGATCCGCAGGGCAATGCCTCCACAGCGCTGAATATCGAGCACGGGACGGACATCGTCTCCACCTACGATGTGCTCATCGAGGACACCCCGATGCAGGAGGCCGTGCGCCCCTGCCCGGATGTGGAGAATCTGTACTGCTTGCCCTCGAACATCGACCTGGCCGGGGCCGAGATCGAACTGGTCTCTCTGGTGGCTCGGGAGCAGCGGCTGAGCCGGGCTCTCGGCGATTACGCCAAGTATCTTGCCGTCAACGACCTCCCGCGGTTGGATTACGTGTTCATCGATTGCCCGCCGTCCCTCGGGCTGCTGACCATCAACGCCTTCGTGGCCGCGCGTGAGGTCCTGATCCCCATCCAGTGCGAGTACTACGCCTTGGAGGGGCTGAGCCAGCTGCTCAAGAACATCGACATGGTGAAGAAGCACCTCAACCCCGGACTCGAGGTCAGCACGATCCTGCTGACCATGTACGACGGCCGCACCAATCTGTCCTCTCAGGTGGCCCAGGAGGTGCGAGACCACTTCCCGCAGCAGACCCTGGAAGCGATGATCCCGCGGTCGGTGCGGATCTCCGAGGCGCCGAGCTATCAGCAGACCGTCCTCACCTATGATCCCCATTCGACCGGCGCCCTGTCCTACCTGGAGGCGGCCGTCGAGATCGCGCAGCGGGCCGACGTGGATGCTGCCCCCGGGCAGCATCGCGCCCGCCACCTCTAGGAGACGACGGAGGGCGAGGCGGCGGCCCGCTGCTCCATGTGTTTCACGTGAAACATGCTTGGTCCGTGCGGAGGTCCGGGCGGTGGATGGAGGGCATTACCGGTCCGGGAGCGGCAGCACCTTCGAACGTTCAGGTTCAGCTGTCCCCTTGATAGATCCGAAACGATTGATCTCCGTTATTGTTTGCCAACGGCCAATGCGGAAGGCAGTCCTCGTGGGGTTGCGCGAGCCGGATGGTCGCAGAGTCTGACCTTCCAAATCCCGTCCAGGGGGAGGAGGGCCTGATGCGCCCGGATCGGGCACACCGGCGGTGCTGAGAGAGTCACCAGACCCCCGGGGGACTACCCAAGGCGACGGCATCCTGTCCGCGTCGAGGGCGGAGCGTCCAGCAAGTTCACGTCATGTTTCACGTGAAACACGCGCGCACAGACGATCATCATGACCGGGAAGCCGGGAAGCCGGGAAGCCGGGAAGCCGGGAAGCCGAGCGTCTGGATCCCCGAAACCTTGGGTCTGGACCACATCTCCCGGTAGTCCGCGACTGACCCAACACCTAACGCCATCGTGATCGGGGACGCAAGAATTCGGCACACGACCCGAGGGATAGACCTCTATCGTGGGCTCGCTCGGTACATCCTCAGGGATGTGAGAAGCACTCTCCGTGGAGAGGCGCGGACGTCCCTGCGTACCGGACCCATAGATCAGTCGCGCCCTGCCGGAGTTGGAGCGTAGGCGCTTTCGCCCAATCCAGCGCCCGTTTCACGTGAAACGGAGGAGTACGTGGCACCTTCGACGTTCGCCATGGGAACGCGTGGGGCTCGGCTGTGCTGCGCAGGTGTCGTCCGCCCCTAGGGCTGGTCAGACCGAAGGGCGCAGGAGACCTCTGCCGTGAGTCGTTATGTTCGGGTGTCCATCTGCTGCTCTCCACGCGGACTTGAGGGGATCCGCTCCGAAGGGGGACAGCTTGGCACAAGAGCTTTCACGTGTCTGGCCCCCCATCCCGACCCATCTGTCGCTGTCTACTGCCTTCACGATGAGCGTCCAGGAGGTGGTCTTCACCCGTCCGGCCAATATTGCCCTGTCGACCGGCAGCAGCCCGGATTGTCTGCCCCTGTCCGTGTGCTCCCGTTGAAGGGAACCCGGCGTCCTCCGGGCAGATGGTCTCGGCGCCCCAGTGGGGAGGGTGGAGTCAACACGCCGGTTTGGGAATCGGTGGCACTGAGGATGGGCGGTTCTGACCCATGCGATGAAGGTGAGCCTGCAGTGGATGCCGTACATTCACACGATCCGGCCCCGGTTCGAGCGAATGGCCCGCGGTGGGAGGTCGATTCCTGTGGAGGAGGACGGTTCGATGACACCGAGGCCCAGTAGAATCGGAGCGACGAGTGTCGAGTGGGAAGGTCGAGGGACATGGCAGAGAGACGACGTGGATTGGGGCGCGGACTGGGGGCTCTCATACCGAGCTCACCCGAAGAGGAACCGACGACATCCGTCGATTCATCGGCTGCTGCCGGTCATACCGGTGATGCTGGGGCGGAGACGAAGGACCAGGCGGGACGTCGGCGTACCCCGGCCGGAAGGTCGACGTCAGGCTCGTCGGGCCGATCGAGTGCGAACGGCCCGACCGTTTCACGTGAAACATCGAGGGCTGAGGCGTCGAGCGGTGGAGGCTCTTCCGTGGCCGACAACCAGGCTGCATCGCCGAGCGGACAGGGAACGGCCTCGACCTCCGCTGGAGCGAGCGGAAAGGTCGGCGCGAAGAGTGGCGGTCGAGGGACGAGCGGGCGGTCGGCCGCCAAGAAGGCTTCCGCTGCGACCTCGGCGAGCGGGGCGAAGAACGGCGAACAGACCGACAACGCTCCGGAGAAGCCCCAGAAGAAAGCCTCTACAAGTCGTTCTGCGAAGAAGAGCGGGCGATCCGCTGGGCGCGCCGATATGGGCGCCGCCCTTCGCAAGAGCGGTGCGGGCCGGCGACCGGTTGATTTCTTCTTCGAGCCGAGCGCCGCCGCCCAGGAAACGAAGAGCGAGGATCCGCGAACCGCCGAGGCGGGGACCGGTGAACGGGGGAGCTCCTCGTCGAGCAACGCGACTGTTTCACGTGAAACGGCGGAATCCAGCGCTGGCACCTCCTCGACCAACCGTCGCCCGGACGATCGATCCTCCATGCCCGTCTCCGCCTCCGCATCGACACATGACTCTGCCCAGGCCTCAAAGTCTGACCGCTCCGGCACAGAGGAGGGCGAGCAGCGGACCACGAGGACTCGGACCGGTTCTGCGGACGCACCCGTGTCCGAGACGGATCAGGACCTGGTGCCCGTCCCCGGGGCGCTGTTCGGAGAGATCCCCGTCCGGGACATCCACCCGAACCGGAAGCAGCCGCGCCAGGAGTTCGACCCCGATGACATGGCCGAGTTGGTGCACTCGATTCGGGAGATCGGGGTGCTCCAGCCGATCGTGATCCGCCCCAGCCAGGAGGACGGCCCGGAGAAGTACGAGCTGGTCATGGGTGAGCGGCGCTGGCGAGCCAGCCAGGAGGCCGGGCTGGACCGGATCCCGGCGATCATCCGCGAGACGCAGGACATCGACCTGCTTCGTGATGCTCTTCTGGAGAATCTCCACCGCAGCCAGTTGAATCCGCTGGAGGAGGCGGCGGCGTACCAGCAGCTGCTCCACGAATTCGGGACCACCCAGGAGGAGCTGGCACGCCGGATCGGCCGGTCGCGCCCGCAGATCAGCAACACCATTCGCCTGCTGCGTCTGCCCGCCCTGGTGCAGCGTCGGGTTGCGGCGGGAGTGCTCTCGTCCGGGCACGCCCGCGCCCTGCTGGCGCTGTCGGATCCCGCCGCCATGGAGAGGCTCGCACAGCGCATCGTGGCGGAGGGACTATCAGTGCGCTCCGTCGAGGAGATCATCCAGTCCGGGGCGGCCGCCGGTCCGGAGAAGAAGAAGCGCCGGCCGTCGGCCCCTCGGCATCATGAGAGGTTTGACTACATCGCCGACGCGTTTGCGGACAAGCTCGACACCAGCGTCAAGATCGCCCTGGGGGCCCGCAAGGGGAAGATGACCATCGAGTTCGCCTCGGTGGACGATCTCAACCGCATCATCAGCGTGCTGGATCCGGAGATCGAGCGCGGCTGACGACACAGCACGAGGCCCGCATGTTTCACGTGAAACATGCGGGCCTCGTCGTCGGATGGGAGGCGCGTCAGGCGGGGGAGATCAGCCGAGGAACTCGGCGAACTCCTTCTCCAGGACGGCCTTGGGCTTGGCACCCACGCTCGTCTTGGCCACCTCGCCGCCCTTGAACACGTAGATCGCGGGGATGGAGGTGATGCCGTACTTCGCGGCGGTCTCGCTGTTCTCATCCACGTTGAGCTTCACGACGTCGACCTTCTCCGCGTGCTCCTCGGCGATCTGATCGAGGACGGGGCCGACCATCCGGCACGGGCCGCACCACTCGGCCCAAAAATCCACGATGACCGGGCGATCGCTGTTCAGAACGTCTTCCTGGAAGGACGCATCGGTGACTGCTCTGGCGCTGCTCATGACAGCTCCTTTCGGTGGGAAGGGTGTTACAGGGTTTCCAGGTAATGCTGGACGTCGATGGCGGCCACACAGCCGGAGCCGGCCGCGGTGATCGCCTGGCGGTAGGTGGGGTCGATGACGTCCCCGGCGGCGAACACCCCGGGGAGGCTGGTCTTGGAGGAGCGGCCCTGCACGGCGATCGTGCCCTCGGCGGTCAGCTCCAGCTGGTCCTTGACCAGCTCCGTGCGGGGGTCCGAGCCGATGGCCACGAACAGGCCGCTGACCTCCAGGCGCTGCGTCAGCCCGGACTTCACGTTGCGCACCTGCAGGGCCTCCGTCTGCGCGGCACCCTCGATGCCCACCACCTCGGAGTCCCACACGAAGGTGATCTTCGGGTGCTCCAGGGCCCGGCGCTGCATGATCTCCGAGGCCCGCATGGAATCGCGCCGATGGATGATGGTCACCGAGGAGGCGAAGGTGGTCAGGAACAGCGCCTCCTCCAGGGCGGAATCCCCGCCCCCGACGACGGCGATCGGCTTCTCCTTGAAGAAGAACCCGTCACAGGTTGCGCACCAGCTGACGCCATGCCCGGACAGGCGCGCCTCATCCTCGAGGCCGAGCTTCCGGTACTCCGACCCGGTGGAGACGATCACGGCCTTGGCCCAGTGCACGGACCCGTCCGCGACCGTGATCCTCTTCAGCTCGCCGGCCAGCTCCACGGACTCCACATCCTCGTAGCGGATATCCGCACCGAAGCGCTCCGCCTGCTGCTGCATCGTGGACATCAGCTCGGGCCCCTGGATGCCATCCACGAAGCCGGGGAAGTTCTCGACCTCCGTGGTGGTCATCAGGTCCCCGCCGGCCGCCACCGAGCTGGCGAACACGATGGGCTTGAGGTTGGCGCGGGCCGTGTAGATCGCGGCCGTGTACCCGGCCGGCCCGGAGCCGATGATGGCGACGTCGTGCACTGAGTCCTCCGCGGACGGCGCGATGGCCTCCGCGGCCGACGACGGCACGGCGTCGTCACGGCCCTCGGCGGCGGGCTGCTGGTTCAGGGAGATCACGGGGGAACCCGCGGCGAAGACGTTCTCGTTCACGTGCTGGGGGACCTTTCCTGCGGCCCGCGGGATGCCGGGCCGACGCGCTCGGGCGGGAGGAGGCGCCTCGCAAGACGCCCCGGTGCTTCTACAGGGTGGAACCGGGGACCGGGGAGGGATATTCCGCGCGACGAGCCCGGGGCCACAGCGCCTCACCGGGCCACCTGGCCAGCCGTGCCTCACCGGACCGCCGGGCGCACAGCGCCTCACCGGACCGAGATCTCCCCCAGACGCAGCCCGTAGGGGTACCCGCCGATCGGCTGGGACAGCCGCGGAGCGGAATCCACGAAGACGATCACGTACCGGGCGGTCTTCGAAGAGGCCTGTTCGTTCAGGCGCACCGTGGTCTGCGCGGCGTCGAAGGTGCCCTTCCCGGCCTCCGTGGCGCCGTCCAGGGACGGGGAATCGCTGGTGTAGACGGTGAAGGACCCGCCGGTCCCGCCCTGCTGATCCACCGTCACCTGGCTGACCTTCGCCGGATCCTGCAGCTGGACGGCGATGCCGAAGCCGGAGATCAGGGAGCCGAACTGCGCCGAGGAGAAGCCGTAGCTGGTCCACACGGTGGACGGGTTCCCATCCACCACCTGGGACAGGGTTCCGTCCTGATCCGCCATGAACGAGGCGTTGCCCGGCACGATCCGCTGCGCGGAGACGGCGCGCGGCTCGGCGCCGTCGTCCTCGGTGGGCGAGGCGGAGGCCGACGCGGAGGAGCTGCCGGTCCCGGAGGCCTCGGAGCCCCCGGAGGAAGCTGAAGACGCAGGAGCAGAGGAGGAGCCGCCGCCGATCGAGGAGACCATCGCTCCCAGCCGGGTGAAGCCGAAGAAGACCAGTCCGGCCAGCAGCAGGATCACCACCAGCGTCGTGATCCACAGGCCCCCGCCGGGGCCGCGGCGGCGCGGTTCGTCGTCGTACTCCTCCTCATCGTCCGGGTAGAGATCCTCGTCCTCGGGGTCCTCATCGGCGACGGTCTCGGCCCCGGGATAGGTTCCGGTGGCGGGATCCGGGGAGGTCGGCCCGGCGTAGGCGGGCTCCGCCTCGTCGTACCCGTAGTCGTAGGCCCGGTCATCGTCGGCGTCCCCGACGCCGCTGCCGTCGTAGCCGGCGTCCGCGGCGCGCCGAGAGGCGGCCGACGCCGCGGCGCCGCCGGCCGCATCGGAGGCGGCGCGATCGAACAGGGTGCCTCCGGAGCGGCTGGAGCGCCCGGAGCGCTGGGCGGGCGGCTCCTCGCCGAAGGACTCGTAATCCGCGTCGGTCCAGCGGGTCACGGCCGGACCGTCCTGCTCCCGCTCCTCGGCTCGAGACTCGTCGACCGGGCCGGTGACGGCCTCGTAGCCGTCCTCCGCGCCCGCCGGGGCATCTTCGGTGCCGAAGATCTCGGAGCCGAGGGCCTCTCCGCCGTCATCCGGGTCCGCGCCTCCGGGCAGCAGGAGGTCCAGCAGCTCCTCCGAGTCGGTGTGGGAGGTGATGAGGTAGGTGGTGTCCTCGGACTGGCCGAGGTCCAGGATCTGCAGGGACCTGGAGCGCGGCCCCGAGGCCAGGGAGCGGGCGTTGTCGATGAGCAGCTCGGCGTGCTGGGGGCCCGCGGCTAGGATGGACACCTGCCGGCCCAGCACCTGATCCCGGCCCTCCAGGACCTGGTCGCGCGCGGCCGTGGTCAGCACCTGCGCCGTCACCTTGTAGCGACCGCCCAGCACGGTGCCCAGCTCGATAGCCTGCGTCACGAGTCCTCCAGCTCTCCTTGCGAGGGTTCTTCCGGGCCCGGTGCGGACCGCTGCCCACGATCCTACCGGGGTGTGGCGGGGATTACCGGCCCAGTCGGGTGCGCACCATGCGGACCATGCCGTCCAGCTCCCGCACGTGCAGCAGCTTCAGCGCCCCCAGGTACAGCACCCCCATGAGGGTCCCTCCCGCGGCGATCGTGATCAGGGAGGTGATCTGGTTGCTCCAGGCGAACCCGGAGAAGTCCGAGCCGCCCAGCAGCGTGAGCACCGCGAAGCCGCCGATCCCGGCCAGCAGGGCAGCCACGGTGACCCGCAGGTGGGTGGTCATGATGTTCGCGACGTCGTAGTCCCCCAGCCAGCGGCGCAGGCTGCGGTGGTACAGCAGGGTCGCGAGGATGTTCTGACCGGCATACAGACCGGCCAAGCCGAAGACGATGTGATCCGGCTGAATATGCTTGATGAGGAATCCTCCGATGATCAGGTACGCCGCGCAGATCGCCTGGTTGATCAGCGGGGTCTTGGCGTCCTCGTGAGCGTAGAACATCCGCCCCATCATGAAGGACGTGGTCAGGAACGGACCCCCCAGGGCGATCACCGTGATGACCTGCCCGACCACCGCCCCGGCCACCGGGCCGCCGCCGCCGAACAGCACGCCGATGGGCCCAGCGAAGACCACCAGGGCCACGGCGCAGAAGATCGTGGCCACGCACGTGATCCGCAGGCCGCGGGAGAGGGTCGCGATGAGGGTGTCCCGGTCCTCCTCCGCGGCGGAGCGGGACATCTGGTTGAACAGCACCGTGGCCACGGACAGCCCGATCACCCCGTGCGGCAGCTGGTAGAGCATGGTCGAGTTGTCCAGGGCGTTGTTCCCGGCGATCGGCACGTCGTAGTCCGCGCGGAACCCGGCGGGGGTGGTGGCCAGGTGGGCGACGTAGAGGAACGCGAGGTTGGCGATGACGCCGGTGGCCAGCGTCCAGCTGGCCAGGCGCCCGGCGGTGCGCAGCCCGATCCCGCGCCAGCCCAGCTTGATCCCCAGGCCGATCTTCAATGCCTTGAGCGGAATGAACAGGATGAGGGCCTGCAGCGCGACGCCCACGGTGGCCATCCCGGCCAGCCAGAAGGTCTGCTGGGAGGTCCAGCTCTCCGGGGTGTGCTGGGCGGACTGCTGCGTGCCGAACAGCCACACGAACACCAGCAGCGCCCCGATCGCGACGACGTTGTTCAGGGCCGGCGCCCACATATACGCCCCGAAGGCGCCGCGGGCGTTGAGGATCTGGCCGACCACCGTGTAGAGCCCGTAGAAGAAGATCTGCGGGAAGCACCAGAGGGCGAAGGTCACCCCGAGGTCGATCTGCTGCTCGGACCACCCGGAGGCCATCACGGAGATGATGGGTCGGGCCAGCAGGACCACGAGTCCGGTGACCGCGAACAGGCCGATCACCGCGAGGGAGAGCAGCCGGGAGATGTAGTCCGCGCCGCCGTCGGGATGCTTGGAGGCCTTGATGACCTGGGGGACCAGCACGGCGTTGAACACGCCCGCGGCCACCAGCACGTAGATCTGGTTGGGCAGGGTGTTGGCCAGGGCGAAGACGTCTCCGACGTTGGTCGCACCGCCGATGGCGACGGCCAGCAGCATGGTCTTGAGGAAGCCGAGGATGCGCGAGACCAGCGTCCCGGCGGCCATGATGGCGCTCGAGCGCGCACCGGTGGTTGCCATAGGAGGTATTCCCTGTCCGTGATATTCCGTGTCGACGCGGCGGCCGGGCCCGTCAGAGCTGGTGGATGAGGTACTCCCGGGCGATGTCCGCGATGCGGCGCTCGTTCGGGAAGGAGAGCTTGCGCCCGAGGTCGTCGATGCCCACCCAGGCGACGTCGATCGCCTCGTGGTCCGGATCCTTCTCCGTGGTCAGGTACCCGCCGGTGGCCTGCAGGAGGAAGTGGTGCACGGTCTTGTGCACCCGGTGCCCGGAGACGGAGAACCAGTAGTCGATGGAGCCCAGGCCCGCCAGGATCTCCCCGGCCACCCCGGTCTCCTCCTCGATCTCCCGGCGCGCGGCCTGGGCGTTGGTCTCCTGGCCCTCCGGGTGGCCCTTGGGCAGGCACCATTCGACGCGCCCGCCGCGGTTGAGGCGGGCGATGATCGCCACGGGCTGGCCCGGCGTCTCCAGGTCCACGACGAGGCCCCCGGCGGAGACCTCCTCCACCGTGGGCGTGGCCGAGACGGGCAGGAGCACCCGTCTCTTCGGCGCCCGCGGTACTGGAAAGCTCATGTGTCCACCTTACAGAGTCGTCCGCGACCGGCTCCCGGGCCCGGCTGCCCGCCCCGGGGCCTGCGGCGGCCCGTTCCCGGGAGGGGCGCGGCGTCGTCGTCGGCGCGGATCTGGCACGATCGAAGGACTATGGCACACCTCTTCGACACCTCTGCGATCCACCCGGCGGCCCTGGAGCTGGGCCGGATCTTCGCCGAGCGCGGCTACGAGCTCTCGCTGGTCGGCGGGCCCGTCCGGGACCTGTTCCTGGGTGCTGAGGCCCTGGACCTGGACTTCACCACCGACGCCACTCCGGACCAGATCCTGGAAACCGCCGGGGACTGGGCGGATGCGCACTGGGAGATCGGCCGGGAATACGGCACCATCGGGCTGCGCAAGGGCGAGGCGATGATCGAGGTGACCACCTACCGTGCGGAGGCCTACGACGCCGACTCCCGCAAGCCCACGGTGGCCTTCGGGCGGCGGCTGGAGGATGACCTGTTCCGCCGGGACTTCACCATCAACTCCATGGCCCTGCGCCTGCCGGGGCTGGAGCTGGTGGATCCCTACGGCGGCATACGCGACCTGCACGCCGGGATCCTGCGCACCCCGGGCGCCCCGGAGGACTCCTTCTCGGACGATCCGCTGCGGATGATGCGCGCGGCGCGCTTCGCCTCCCGCCTGGACGTGGCTCCGGCCCCGGAGGTGGTCGCGGCGATGACGGACATGGCCGAGCGGATCGGCATCGTCTCCGCGGAGCGGGTGCGCGATGAGCTGGTCAAGCTGATGGTGGGGCGCAACCCCCGCCGCGGCGTGGACCTGCTGGTGAGCACGGGTCTGGCCGATCACGTGCTGCCGGAGGTGCCCGCGCTGCGGATGCAGCGGGATGAGGCGCACCAGCACAAGGACGTGTACGAGCACTCCCTGACCGTGCTCATGCAGGCCGTGGACCTGGAGACGGGTCCGGAGGGTCCCGTGCCGGCCCCGGACTTCACCCTGCGCTTCGCCGCCCTGATGCACGACGTCGGCAAGCCCGCCACCCGGCGCCTGGAGGAGGACGGCGCGGTGAGCTTCCGGCACCACGACGTCGTCGGGGCCAAGCTGGTGAAGAAGCGGATGCGGGCTCTGCGCTTCGACAACGAGACGATCCGGAACGTGGCGCGGCTGGTGGAGCTGCATATGCGCTTCTACGGATATGGCGATGCGGGGTGGACGGACTCGGCGGTGCGTCGGTACGTGCGCGACGCCGGGGATCAGCTGCAGCGCCTGCACCGGCTGACCCGCTCGGATGTGACCACCCGGAACCAGCGCAAGGCGGGGCGGCTGCGCCGGGCCTACGACGACCTGGAGCGGCGCATCGAGCAGCTGGCGGCCCAGGAGGAGATGGACGCGATGCGCCCGGACCTGGACGGGGAGCAGATCATGGCGATCCTGGGGATCGCCCCGGGGCCCACGGTGGGGAAGGCGTACCGCTTCCTGCTGGAGCTGCGCCTGGATGAGGGCAGCCTGGGCGAGGAGGAGGCCCGGCGTCGCCTGCTGGCGTGGTGGGCGCAGCAGCCGGAGGGCGGGGCCTGATCCCACGCCGGCACGCGGCGTGCCGGTGAGGTGCATCGCCGTGCGATCCGATAGTTTGGTGGGCATCATCACCCGCAACCATCACCTCTGAGGATGCATCATGACTGATTCCCCCGGTCAGCCCACCCCCTCCGAGTCCTCGGGCGCTGCCCGCGAGCCGGAGAGGAACGAGAACCCGCGGGCCGCCGCCGGCATCACCTACGGGGCGATGCTCCTGGCCGCCGTCGTCTTCTCCGTGCTGATCGTGGTGGCCATCCGCTCCGAGACGGCGGGCTCCCTGAGTGGCGCAGGTCTGCTGGACGCCGATGATGTGGTGGGACTGCTCCGCAACGGCACCGGGGTGTACTTCGTCGTCGCGCTGACCGTGCAGCTGGTCTCCATGGCCCTGGGCGGACGGATGCACCTGAGCGTGACCGCCGTGGACTCCAGGTCGGATCTCCTGCACCTGTCCATCGGCTTCCTGCCGGTGATGATCACCGTGGTGGGAGCGGTGGCGCTGTTCATCTGCTCCCGGGTGGTGGCGGCCCGCCAGGTCCGCCGCCAGGAGCGGGTGGCTCCCGACCAGGTGTGGCTCTCCTCCCTGGTCACCGCCGGGCTGCTGACGGTCTTCGCGATGGTGCTGACCATGGTGCTGGCCGGGCGAGCCACGGAGGACGGCGACTACGCCGTGCGTCTGCACTTCTGGGCGATGAGTCCTGGCCTGGTGATCTGCCCGCTGGTCTTCGGCACGCTGCTGGGCGTCTGGGCTCGGCGCACCGCCCTGGGGCCTGAGCCCACCCGGGTCTCCGATCTGGTGCACCAGTAGGTGCCGGGCCTCGCGCCGGCGGCGCGGCTGAGCGCGCTGTACCTGGGTGCGCTGTCCGTGCTCGGTCTGATCCTGCTGTCCATCGGCTCCGGGGTGGAGGAGGGCTCCTTCGCCGCCTTCCTGGCGGTGCTGCTGATCGGGACCTTCGCCGGCGTCGACCTCGTCTCCATGACCCACCTCGGGGCCGTCACGGCCGTGGCCCGCGGCGACGGCGGCAACGCTCGGGAGACGCTGTTCCTGTGGTCCGGCGGCACCCGGGATGTCGCCACCGCCTGGCCGATGCTGATGTGGCTGTTCCTGGTGGTGGGGATCCTGGTTCTGGCCTGCGCGTGGGCCGGGCGCCGCCCCGGCCTCGGACGGTGGACCTCCTGGGTGGCCATGCCGCTGGTGTTCTTCCTCGCCGGGCTGGTCACGCTGATGCTCGGCCGGATCAGCGCGGAGATATCCGTGCAGGCCTACAGCGGCTACTCCGCGCGCCTGTCCATGGGCTCGGCGTGGTGGACGCCGGTGGTGTTCGCCCTGTGGGGCGGGGTCGTGGAGGTGCTGGCCCGGTATGCGGTGCCGCACCTGGCCCGGGCCGTGCCGCAGGGTCGCGCGCGCCGTGCTGTTCGGAGCCCCGGCTTCGGTGCTGTTCACCCAGCGCGCCGGGAACGGAGGTGCCGATGCCGGGGCCGCCGGTTTCGGAGCCGGCGCGTCGGTCGCCGCCGAGAACGGTGCCGAGACCGCCGTTCAGGCCGATGCCCAGGCGGACGCCCGGTCCGGCGCTGAGGCCGCACCGATCGTCGGGGAGGGTGCGAAGCAGACCCGTCCCTTCACCGCCCCGCAACCCGGGCAGCCGGCTTCCTCGTCCCCGTCCGAGCAGACCGCCCAGACGGCGGCCGTGCGCGAGGCCGCGCCGCTGTCCCCGAGGGCGAAGAAGCGGCTGAAGATCTCCGGGATCATCGCCGGGGCGCTGGTGCTGATCCTGGCGTTCGCCGGGGTGCGCATCGCCAACGCCACCGTGTACAGCCCCGAGCACGTGGTGGAGGAGTGCTTCGACGCCGTCGTGGACGGGGACGCCGAGGCCGCGACGAACCTGATCGATCCGAACGTCCCCTCCGCGCAGCGCGTGCTGCTGACCGGGGACGTGTACAAGGACGCCGGGCAGCGGATCTCCGGGTACGACGTGAAGGACGTGGAGGTGGCCGATGACGGCCAGTCCGCCACGGCCACCGTCTCCGTGACCCAGGATCAGCGCTCCACGGACACCACGCTGCAGCTCACGCGTGCCGGCGGGGTGCTGGGGCTGCGGCAGTGGGAGATCGCCCCGGACCAGTCCGGGCTGTACAAGACGGTGCGGGTCTCGGTGCCGGCCGGTCAGGACACGCTGACGGTCAACGGCCATGAGGTGAGCGTGCCGGCGTCGTCGGCCTCGCCGTCGCCCACCTCCGGGTACCACCGCCGCTCCGTGTTCGAGGAGGACCCGGACGCGCTGAGCCTGACGGTGCTGCCCGGGGAGTACACCTTCGCCGCGCCGAAGGGCGGGAAGTACCTGACCTACGGCGATGACCAGAAGGTCACGGTCACCGCGGACGAGGACACCTCCTCGGAGCTGTCCGGCTCCACGGTGGAGTTCCGGCAGAGGCTCACCGAGCAGGCGGTGACGGATGCCGCGGCGAAGGCCAAGGAGAAGATCGACGCGTGCGTGGCGAAGAAGGAGTTCAAGGTCGCCGAGTGCAGGCTGAACAGCTACTACGAGGCCGATGACGAGCACCGCAACCCCAGCTGGTCCGTGGAGGAGTACCCGACGTTCATGCTCACGGACGGCCTGAACAGCACGGACTCGGACCCGGTGGACGAGCTGGAGACCGGCAGCAGCTGTACGTGCGGACCTCGGAGAGCGGGAAGGTGAAGTTCTCCTACCAGTACCGCTTCGACGATGACGAGCCGTGGGAGGACAAGAGCACCACCTCGCCCCTCTCCGGGGCCTTCATGATCACGGTGACCCCGGAGGAGATCACGGTGCAGGACTCGCACTCGAGCAACGGGTACTGACCCGCGCCGGCCCTGACCGGGCTCGGCTCGGGGCCGGAAGGGGGTCCGGCTCGGCGCCGGGGTGGAGCCAGCTCCACCCCGGCCTCCGCCCTGAGGATGAGATCCCGGCCGTTTCCTCGCTGTGCTGCGGGAGCGGCCGGGATCTCCTTATACAGTGGGTCACACACGCCGGAGAAGACCAGAAGACCACCAAGACCCCTGCAGAACGGGAGCGATTCCATGATCGAGGTCAGCGGCCTCACCAAGACGTACGGCCCCAAACGGGCCGTGGATGATGTGTCCTTCACGGTGCAACCCGGGAAGGTGACCGGCTTCCTCGGGCCCAACGGCGCCGGGAAGTCCACGACGATGAGGATGATCCTCGGGTTGGAGCACCCCACCCGCGGGCAGGCGCTGGTGGACGGGCAGCGGTATGCGGCCCTGCGCTCGCCGCTGACGTCGGTGGGCTCCCTGCTGGAGGCGCGCGCGGTGCACCCCCGGCGTTCGGGGGTCAACCACCTGCGGGCGATGGCCGTGACCCACGGGATCCCGAAGTCCCGGGTGGATGAGGTCATCGAGATCACCGGCCTGGCCTCGGCCGCGAAGCGGAAGGTGGGCGGGTACTCCCTGGGGATGGGTCAGCGCCTGGGCATCGCGACGGCGATCCTGGGGGACCCCTCCACGGTGATCCTGGATGAGCCGGTGAACGGCCTGGACCCGGAGGGTGTGATCTGGGTGCGGCAGATGGCCCGGCACCTGGCCTCGGAGGGCAAGACGGTGTTCCTGTCCTCGCACCTGATGTCGGAGATGGCGCAGACCGCGGATCACCTGATCGTGATCGGGCAGGGCAGGATCCTCGCGGATGAGCCCCTGCAGAGCTTCCTGGACGCCAACGGGGAGCACCGGGTGCTGGTGCGCACGGACGACGCCGCGGCCTTCGCGGATCGGCTGCGCGCCGACGGCGTGGAGTCCACCCCGCATGAGCAGGACGGTCTGCTGGTGGCGGCCGAGGCCCGCGAGGTGGCCGAGCGGGCGCAGTCGGCCGGCATCCTGCTGTATGAGATCACCCCGCAGCGGGATTCCCTGGAGCAGGTGTACATGCGGATGACCCAGGATTCCGTGGAGTACCGCTCCGCGGACCCGAACGCACCCCAGGCCCAGCAGGCCCCGCAGGCCCAGCACGTCGCGAAGGAGAGCCGAGCATGAGCACCGCCGTTTCCGAGACCCCCCGCACCGACCGCGCCGCGCACACCTCCCCGTACCGGCTGAGCTTCCTGGGGATCCTGCGCGCGGAGGTGCTGAAGTTCCGCACCCTCGTGTCCTCGTGGGTGCTGATGATCGTGACGATCGCGCTGATGGCGGGCATGGCAGCCATGGCCGCGTGGAGCGTGAACTTCATGACCTCCGCGAGCCAGTCCGTGTCGCAGGATCCCGCGGCCGCGGAGGGCGGCGCGGAGATGCAGGCTTCGCTGTCCGGGAACGTGCATGACCTGGCGGTGATGACGCCGACGGCGGGCGCGACCCTGGGGTTCATCGTGGTGGGTGCGATGGCGGTGATGATCCTGTCCACGGAGTTCGGCACCAAGTCCATCATCTCCACGTTCACCGCGGCCCCGCGCCGGTGGGCGGTGTACGTGGCGAAGGCGCTGGTGATCTCCGTGTTCTCCGCGCTGGTGGCGCTGATCTCCGCGGTGGTCTCCTACCCGCTGACGCAGCTGATCCTGTCCGATGATGACGCGCACTTCGACTTCACGGATTCCGGGTACTGGACCTGTGTGCTGGGTCTGCTGGTGGTCTTCGTGCTGACCTCCTGGATGGGCCTGGGGCTGGCGGCGCTGCTGCGCAACAGCGCGGGGGCGATCGTGGTCGTGGTGGTGGTGTTGTTCGTGCTGCCGCTGGTGTGGTCCTTCCTGACCAACCTGGATTGGGCCAATGACTTCATGCCGTATCTGCCGATGAACCTGGCGAACACCCTGACCACCGCCTCGGACCCGGTGGGTGATCCGCAGCGGGTCCCGGCCGGCTGGTGGTACGCCCTGTGGTGCGCGGTACCGCTGGTGGCGGGGTTCTTCTCCTTCACTCGCCGGGACCCGAAGTAGGAAACCCTTCGGATCACCGGGTGGTCATCGTCGTAGGGTCTGCGCCGGCAGGCCCCACGACGATGACCACTTGAGGTTCAGCCCTTCGTCGCACCCCGGGTGTAGTGTGGGTCACATCATTCGCCGCCCGATCGGAAGGGACCTCGCACCATGAGCCAGCAGCCTGAAGAGCACCCCGCCGAGACGACCTCTGCTCCCACCGGCTCCTCTCCCGCCCAGCGTCCTGAGGGCTCCGGGCAAGAGGCGCGCTACGGTGCTGCATCCGACACCGCCGGAGAGCTCCAGCGCCATCCCGGCCAGCAGTTCCCGGCGACCTCCGATGCCTACGATCACCCCGGCGTCGGCCCCACCGGCGGATTCGACCGGAACCCGTCGCAGCCCCAGTACGGTCAGCCGCAGTACGGTCAGCCCGGTTACCCCACGGTGGTGCATCAGACCGTCATCACCCCCAAGAGCATGGGCCTGGCTTACGTCCTCTGGTTCTTCCTCGGCGGCTTCGGGGCGCACTCCTTCTACCTCGGCAAGACCGGAAACGCCGTCGGACACATCATCCTCACGATCCTGATCATCCTGTTCTCCTGGACCCTGGTGATCCCGGCTCTGATCGGCACCGCCCAGTTCATCTGGCTGATCGTCGACGCCTGCCTCATCCCCGGGTGGACCGCCCGCAGCAACCACCCCCAGCCTCAGGCCTACGGTCTGCGCTGACCGGCATCGAGCCGTCGTCGTGCGTCTGCCCAGGTCAGCGGGGTTCCGGCGGCCGCTGCCGCGCAGTAGCGTGGAATGAGGAACGACGCTCGGTCCGCGCCACCCCGCCCACCGGGGTGCCGCCCGCGGACCGGAAGGGAGCAGCACCCATGGACGCATCACACACCCAGCAGGAGACCCGCGCAGCGCGGGAATCGGGCACGGAGCGGTTCGACTACCTCATCACCGGCGCCGGCATGGCCGCGGACACCGCCGCCCGCGGCATCCGGGAGATCGACGCGACCGGCAGCATCGGCATCCTCGGGGCCGAAGACGACGAGCCCTACGCCCGCCCGCCCCTGTCCAAGCTGCTCTGGCTCAACCCGGACGCGAAGCTCGACGACTTCTTCACCGGCACCGCCGAAGCCACCGGGGCGCAGGTGCGCACCGGCACCACCGTGACCGGCATCGACCGGGAGAACCGCCGGGTGAGCACCGCGGACGGCCAGCAGATCGGCTACGGCAAGCTCCTGCTCGCCACCGGCGCGGAGCCGAACCGCTTCGACGCCCCACAGCACCCGCACATCCTCACCTACCGCACCGCCGAGGACTACCGGCGCCTGCGCGAGCTCACCCGCACCCACCGCGAGTTCGTGCTCCTCGGCGGCGGGTACATCGGCGCGGAGCTCGCCGCCGTCCTCAGCCAGGAGGACGTCTCCGTGCACCTGATCATCCCGGAGACCACCCTCGGGGACGCCAAATTCCCCGCGGACCTCGCCGTGCAGTACCAGGCACTGCTCACCGACGCCGGGGTGCAGGTCAGCGGCGGGCACCGGGCCGAGCGCGCCGACGTCGACGGCGATCGCATCCGGGTGCGCCTGGACGACGGCACCGACGTCGAGGGCGACGTGCTCATCCTCGGCCTCGGCGCCACCCCCCGCACCGAGCTCGCCGAAGCCGCCGGACTGGAGCTGGCCGACGGCGGGGTGCGCGTGGACGAGCAGCTGCGCACCTCCGACCCCCACATCTGGGCCGCCGGGGACATCGCCTCCTACCCGGACGTGATCCTCGGGCGCACCCGCGTGGAGCACAAGGACAACGCCCTGCAGATGGGCACCACCGCCGGACGCTCCATGGCCTCCGGCGGGGAGCGGTACGCCCACACCCCGTACTTCTACTCCCTCGTCAACGGCACCCGCTGGGAGGCCGTCGGCACCCTGGACTCCACCCTGGAGACCCTCGAGGACGACCTCGGCGACGGCCGCCGCGTCGTCTACTACCTCGACGCCGACCGCCGCCCCGTCGGCGTCCTGCTGTGGAAGGTGGAAGACGCCGTCGACGCCGCCCGGGAGGTCCTCGCCGCCCCGCCGGCCGACCCCGAGCAGCTGCGCGGACGCATCGGCTGACCCCGCGTGACCCGGCCCCTGGGTGCCGCGGCGCGGATGGGGTAGACTCGGGCAGGTTGTGCCGAGACCGGGACCGTTCCCGGACCCCTCGCGCACCGCACCCGCGCAAGCGAACCTCCTGCTGCGGAGAGACCGCAGCCGCCGAGACCGAAGGAGGTGGGTTCCCACATGCGTGAATACGAACTCATGGCACTGATCAGCCCCGAGGTTGACGACCGCGCCGTCGAGCCGACCCTGCAGAAGTTCCTCGACGTCGTCCGCAAGGGCAACGGCACCATCGAGAACATCGACATCTGGGGCCGCCGCCGCCTGGCCTACGAGATCCAGAAGAAGAGCGAGGCCATCTACGCCGTCGTGAACTTCACCTCGGAGCCGGACGTCGCCAAGGAGCTGGACCGCGTCCTGAACCTCAACGAGAACATCATGCGGACCAAGATCATCCGCCCGGAAGAGCAGAAGATCTCCTCCAAGTAGCTTCCACAGGGGGCCCCGGGACATTGGATCTGTCAGTCCCCCGTGGTCCACTGGTAGGAGCACCACTCGCTACGACTGCAAGGAGGTCATGATGGCCGGAGAGACCATCATCACCGTCGTCGGCAACCTCACCGCCGACCCCGAACTGCGCTTCACCCCCTCCGGGGCGGCGGTCGCAAACTTCACGATCGCCTCCACCCCCCGCACCTTCGACCGCCAGACCAACGAATGGAAGGACCAGGAAGCCCTCTTCCTGCGCTGCTCCATCTGGCGCGAAGCCGCGGAGAACGTCGCCGAGTCCCTCACCAAGGGCCAGCGCGTCATCGCCCAGGGGCGGCTGAAGGCACGGTCGTACGAGACCAAGGAGGGCGAGCGCCGCACCTCGATGGAGCTGGACGTCGACGAGATCGGCCCCAGCCTGCGCTTCGCCACCGCATCCGTGAACCGCAACCAGCGCTCCGGCGGAGGGAACTTCGGCGGAAACCAGGGCGGTCAGGGCTTCGGCGGCGGACAGCAGAACTTCAACCAGGGCGGCGGCCAGCAGCAGGGCTTCGGCGGGGGTAACCCCAGCCAGGGGCCCGGCAACGGCTACGGCGGCAGCGGCTACAACCAGGGAGGCAACCGCGGAGGCCAGCAGGCCCCGGCGGCGGACCCCTGGGGGCAGAGCTCCGGCGGCAGCTACGACTGGGGTGCCGGCCAGGACGACGAACCGCCGTTCTAGACCGCACCCGCCCTCCCCTGACACCCACCCATCCCGCGGGGCACGAACCCGCGGGCTCCAACTGAGAGAACAAGGAGCACCACGATGGCCAAGGCTGAACTCCGCAAGCCGAAACCCAAGCAGAACCCGCTCAAGGCTGCTGACATCACCGAGATCGACTACAAGGACGTCGCGCTGCTGCGCAAGTTCATCTCCGATCGCGGCAAGATCCGCGCCCGTCGCGTCACCGGTGTGACCGTGCAGGAGCAGCGCAAGATCGCGCAGGCCGTGAAGAACGCCCGCGAGGTCGCCCTGCTGCCCTACTCCGGCGCCGGCCGCTGATCGAGAAGGAGACCAGAACACATGGCTAAGATCATTCTTTCCCAGGAAGTCACCGGCCTCGGCGCCGCTGGCGACGTCGTCGAGGTCAAGGACGGCTACGCCCGCAACTACCTGTTCCCCCGCGGTCTGGCGACCGTGTGGACCAAGGGCGGGGAGCGCCAGGTCGAGTCGATCCGCGCCGCCCGCGCGGCCCGTGCCCAGCACAACCTCGAGGACGCCCAGGCCCAGGCCGAGCGTCTGACCGGTGAGACCGTCTCCGTGCCGGTCAAGGCCGGGGCCGAGGGCCGCCTGTTCGGCACCGTCAAGCCCGCCCAGATCGCCGAGGCGATCGAGGCCGCCGGCCTCGGTGCCGTGGACAAGCGGACCATCACCATCGAGAAGAGCATCAAGCGCACCGGCCGCCACGTGGTCGCCGTCCGCCTGCACGAGGACGTCGTCGCCTCCGTGGAGCTGGACGTCGTCGCCGCGTAGCACCCGCGCCTGACGCCTGCCGATCCAGGGCCCGCCCCCGCACCCACCGTGGTGCGGACGGCGGGCCCTGGCGCATCCACCCCGCGGATGCTCCCAGCCGCCGATGCGAAGATGGAGCCCATGACCCCCAGCCACACCACCGCCGACGACGCCCGCCCCGGCCGTCCTGGATCCCGCCGTCGCTGGCTGCCCAGCACCCGCCTGTTCGCGATGGGTCTGGGGTTCTGGCTGGCCGCGATGCTGCTGATCATCCTCGGGTTCTTCGGCGGGAACTGGGGGAGCAACCAGGTGATCCTCGCGATCTTCCTGATCTGTCTCGTCGTCTCCTCGATCGCGGCGGCCTTCGCCTCTTTCTTCGCGGTCTTCGGCTTCTTCAAGTACCGACGCCGCCGCGTTCTGAACCTGCTGCTGCTCGTGGTCTCCGTGCTCACCAACCCGGTGCTGGTGTTCATGGTCGCCGCCGCCAACAGCTGACCCTGGCTCCGGCCCCCGCCCCCGCCGGAATCGCGTTCGGGACGGGTTCGTCTCTTCGGGACGGGATATTCCGGTCCCGAAACGACGAACCCGTCCCGAAATCTGGCTTCGGGGCCGGGTCCGAGGGGGCGGGAGCGGGTAGGGTTATCCACAGGATGCGCGCGGCGTCGTCCGCCCCCATCCCCACCGCTGTCCACAGTTTCTGTGGAAGAACGCGGCGAACCTGTGGATGAACCGCCCCGAACGGTGCACATCCGGTGCACATCGGCCCACCGCGGGCCTAACCTGTGGATAACTACGACGAGGAGAGCACGTGTCTGAGGTTGTCTCCGAACGCGACGGCGGGGGCCGCACCCCGCCCCAGGACAACGTCGCCGAGCAGTCCGTGCTCGGCGGGATGATGCTGTCCAAGGACGCGATCGCCGACGTCGTCGAGGTCCTGCGCGGCGTCGACTTCTACAAGCCCGCCCACGAATCCATCTACGAAGCGATCATCGACCTCTACGGCAAGGGCGAACCCGCCGACGCCATCACCGTCGCCGACGAGCTCACCAAGCGTGGGGAGCTCGGGCGCGTGGGCGGTGCCGCGTACCTGCACTCCCTGATCTCCTCCGTGCCCACCGCCGCCAACGCCGGGTTCTACGCCGAGATCGTGCGGGAACGGGCCGTGCTGCGGCGGCTGGTCGGGGCCGGAACCAAGATCGTGCAGCTCGGGTACTCCCAGGACGGCGAGGTGGACGACCTCGTCAACCAGGCGCAGACCGAGATCTACCAGGTGGCCGAACGGCGCACCGCCGAGGACTACGTGATCCTCAAGGAGGTCATCGGGGAGACCGTCGAGGAGATCGAAGCCAACGGCGACAAGGCCGACGGCATGCAGGGCGTGCCCACCGGCTTCTACGAGCTGGACGACCTCACCCACGGGCTGCTCGGCGGGCAGATGATCGTCGTCGCCGCCCGCCCCGCCGTCGGCAAATCCACCCTCGCCCTGGACATCGCCCGCTCCGCCGCCATCCACCACGACATGGCCACCGTGATCTTCTCCTTGGAGATGTCCCGCAACGAGATCGCGATGCGCCTGCTCTCCGCGGAGGCCTCCCTGAACCTCTCCGACCTGCGCCGCGGCTCCCTCGAGGACGCCCAGTGGTCCAAGATCGCCGAGGTCATGGGGCGGATGGACAAGTCCCCGCTGTTCATCGACGACTCCCCGAACATGTCCATGATGGAGATCCGCGCCAAGTGCCGCCGGCTCAAGCAGAAGAACAACCTGCGCCTGGTGGTCCTGGACTACCTGCAGCTGATGAGCTCCGGCAAGAAGGTGGAGTCCCGCCAGCAGGAGGTCTCCGAGTTCTCCCGCTCCCTGAAGCTGCTGGCCAAGGAGCTGGACGTGCCCGTCATCGCCCTGTCCCAGCTCAACCGCGGCTCCGAGCAGCGCACGGACAAGAAGCCCATGGTCTCCGACCTTCGCGAATCGGGCTGCCTCACGGCCGACACCCGAATCCTGCGCTCGGACACCGGGGCCGAGACGAGCATGGGCGAGTTGTACGCCTCCGGCGCCCGGGACGTGCCCGTCTGGTCCCTGGACGAGAACATGCGCTACGTGGAACGGCACCTGACTCACGTGTTCCCCACCGGCAGGAAGCCCGTGTTCCGGCTCAGCCTCGCCTCCGGCAAGACCATCACCGCCACCGCGAACCACCCCTTCTTCACCTACCGCGGCTGGAAGCCCCTCGGTGAGCTGGCCGTCGGGGATCGCCTCGGCGTGCCCCGGCACACCGACGGCCCCACCCAGCGCACCCGGTGGAGCGACGACGAGGTGATCCTGCTGGCGCACCTGCTGGGGGACGGGTCCTTCGTCAAGCGCCAGCCCATCAGGTACGCCTCCGTCGACGAGGAGAACCTCGAGGCGGTCCGTGCGGCGGCGGAGCACTTCGGCGTCACCGCCGTCCGAGACGACCGTCCGGCCGCGCGCGTGACCTCGCTGCGTCTGCCGGCTCCGCATCATCTGACCCACGGCCGCCGCAACCCCATCGCGGCATGGCTGGACGGCCTGGGTCTGTTCGGCCTGCGGTCCTGGGAGAAGTTCATCCCGGCGCCGGTGTTCTCCCTTCCGAAGCGCCAGATCGCCCTGTTCATCAAGCATCTGTGGGCCACGGACGGCTCCGTCACGCTGACGAGGAGCCGACGCTCCGGTAGGATCTACTACGCCTCCACCTCCCGCCGGATGCTGGATGAGCTCAGCCTCCTGCTGCTGAGGTTCGGCATCTCCACGCGCCTGCACCTGACGGCCCTGAAGGGCGAGTACCGGCAGGGATACACCCTGGATGTCTCCGGGCGGGACGACCAGCTGCGCTTCCTCCGGGAGATCGGCGTGCACGGTGAGAGGGCGGGCAACTGCGCGGCGCTGCTGCGCGCACTGGAGGTCTCCACCTCCAACACCAACGTGGACACGGTGCCGGTGGACGTGTGGCAGGACGTGAAGAGGGTGCTGGAGGACCGGGGCATGACCCACCGTCAGTTCCAGTCCGCCATGGGCTCCGCCTACTGCGGCAGCACGTACTACAAGCACGCCCCGTCCCGGCAGAGGATCGGCGCCGTCGCCGCGCTGCTGGAATCCGCGGAGCTGGAAATGCTGGCCGTCAACGACCTCCTCTGGGACCGGATCACGGCGATCCAGCCGATGGGGGAGCAGGAGGTCTTCGACGCGACCGTCCTGGGAACCCACAACTTCGTGGCCAACGGCATCACGGTGCACAATTCGATCGAGCAGGACGCGGACATGGTGATGCTGCTGCACCGCGAGGACATCTACGACAAGGAGTCCCCGCGCGCCGGGGAGGCCGACGTCATCGTCGCCAAGCACCGCAACGGTCCCACCAAGACGATCACGGTCGCCTTCCAGGGCCACTACTCCCGCTTCGCCAACATGGCCGCCGACGCCGGCGGCTTCTGACCCGCGGGGGCGGGGATCCTGCCGGTTTGGGAGCGGTTTCGGTGTTTGGGAGTGTCCTCGAGGCTCCCAAACCACGAAACCGCTCCCAAACGCGGGTGGAGGCGGGTGGAGGGGCACGGGAGCGCGCAGGGGCGCGGGTCACCGGGTCCATCTCACGGCGACATGCTGTTGAACAGCAGGTGACCCCTCATTAGACTTCGATGGGTTCGGCGCGTCCCCGCCATGAATCCGCATGGCCCATCCCGAGGTGTCCCCCGGTGGAGCGCGCACGCGAGGAGGAGAGCACACGATGGCAGGACGCATCGGCACGGCCACCCGCGCCGTCGGGCGGGTGCTCGGCCGGATCCTCGCCTACCTGCTGCTGTGGCTGGGCCTCACCTGCCTCATCGCCGCCCTCGGCATCCGCCACTACTGGGGCCCCATCACCTTCGACCAGCTGCGCACCAACCTCTTCTCCGTGCAGACCGACGGCGGCGGCGGGGCCATCGTCTGGAAGGGCATCCTCGGCGTCGGCGTGCTGCCCGTGGTGGTGACCCTCGCCGTCGCCGGGATCATCGCCTGGCGCCGCCGGGTGGTGCGCCGGCGCATGGCCGACGGCGCCCCCCGCCCGCCGCGCAGCTGGCGCTGGCCCCGCAACATCCTCGCCACGCTCTCGGTTCTGGCCCTGGGCATCGGCGGAACGAGCGCCTTCGCCAGCACCGTCGGCATCCGCGACTACCTGCGCGCCGCCAACTCCCCGTACACCCTGGACGACTACTACGCGGCCCCGACCGTCACCTCCGACGCCGGCAAGCGCAACCTCGTGGTCATCTACCTGGAATCCGGGGAGCAGACCCTGGCCGATGACCAGCTGTTCGAGAAGGACGCCTTCCAGGGCCTGGAGGAGGCCACCTCCGAAGCTGAGGGCTGGCAGTCCATCCCGGACTACCGGCAGTACGACGGCGGGGGGTGGACCATGGCCGGGATCGTCTCCACCCAGTGCGGTGTGCCGCTGAAGGGCGGCTCCGGCTCCAGCTCCATCGCCGACTCCGCGGAGAAGGACGAGAACGCGGCGTACCTGGGCGGGCTGACCTGCATGGGCGACGTCCTCAAGGAGCACGGGTACAAGAACGTGTTCCTCGGCGGGGCCAACGGCGACTTCGCCGCCAAGAGCAAGTTCCTCGGCGGGCACGGCTACGACGAGCAGAAGGACCTCCACGACTGGCGCGCCGCCGGGGAGCCCGAGGAGAACTTCCGCAGCGACTGGGGCCTGAGTGACCAGCGGCTGATGGCCCACGCCAAGGACGAGATCGACCGGCTGCACGCCGAAGCCCAGCACACCGGGCAGCCCTTCAACCTCTCCATGCTGACCCTGGACACCCACGAGCCGGTGCACGTGTTCGACTACTGCTCCGTGGACACCCAGAGCGAGGTCACCTCCGTGTGCGCCTGCTCGATGAACCAGGTCGCCGACTACGTGCAGTACATGAAGCAGAAGGGGTACCTGGAGGACACGGCCGTCGTCATCATGGGCGACCACCTCAAGCACATGAGCGCCGGGGACGCCTTCCACGAGGAGCTGGACGACCACCCGAACCGCACCATCTTCAACCGCATCTGGGTGCCGGAAGCCGACCGGAAGAAGGGCGCCCTGCGCTCCGGGGCGGACCAGCTGAACATGTACCCGACCATGCTCGAGGCCGCGGGCCTGGAGCTGAAGGACCACGAGGCAGGGCTGGGCGTCTCCGCGTTCACCGAGAAGATCCCGGAGGGCTCCGCCCAGTCGCTGAGCCCCGAGGACTACCGGCTGCTGCTGGAGGCCCGCTCCAAGGAGTTCTACGACCGCGCCTGGCAGGGCGCCGGACGGAACTGACCATGGGGGACGTGCTGGGGTCCGAGGCCCTGGATCCGGCGGAGCTGAGCCGGCACCGCAGGACGGTGGAGCGGTTCCTCCTGGAGTACGAGTGCGCCATCGACGAGGTGGAGACCAAGGTGCGCGTGCTGCGTCGGGAGCTGTCCGCCATCCACTCCTACAACCCGATCGAGAGCTTCTCCTCCCGCCTGAAGTCCCTGGACAGCCTGGCCCGCAAGGCCCAGAAGCGCGGGCTGGGCTCCCTGGCGCAGATCCGAGAGTCCCTCACGGACATCGCCGGGGTGCGGGTGATCTGCTCCTTCACCGCGGATGTGTACCGGGTGCGGGATATGCTCTGCCGCCAGGACGACGTGCGCCTGGTGGTGGAGAAGGACTACATCGCCCGCCCCAAGCCCAACGGGTACCGCAGCCTGCACCTGATCCTGGAGATCCCCGTGTTCCTGTCCACCGGGCCGGTGACCGTGCCGGTGGAGGTGCAGCTGCGCACCATCGCCATGGACTTCTGGGCCCGCCTGGAGCACAAGATCTTCTACAAGTACGACGGCGACGTCCCCTCCGGGCTGGTCGCCGACCTCACCCGCACCGCCGACTCCGCCGCGTCCATGGACGGGGAGATGGAGCGGCTGCACCGGGAGATGCAGTCCTTCCGCACCCCCGACGACGAGGCCGAGGTCACCGAGGCCGTGCTGCGCACCCTCACCCGCCTGGCCCGCGGCCTGGGGGACTGAGGGAGCGCTCCGCCCGTTCCGCACACTGACTTGTTCCGCACCGTGAGACGACCGTGGCGGGGAAAACCGGCTCATCGCGAAGCAGAGTGTAGGAGCGGTCTGAATCCGCCGGCCTCGAGCAGACTGCGGGCGATGTAGTGCGTCAGATTCCGGAACCCCAGCGCGATGCCACGGAGATGCTCGAGTCTGCCGTTGATCGCCTCCGTCGGCCCATTGGACGTGCCCGGATGATCGAAGTACGCCAGGATGTCGCCCGCCCGGCGCTTCAACGTGCGGCCCAAGGTGCGCAACTCGATCAACTCGGCGGGCAGGCCCCGTCCCAGCGCGCCGATCAGTCCCCCGAGCAGGGTCTTGCCGGCGGCGCGGTCGGGGTGCCGGTAGGCGGCCACGACGTCCTGGTAGACGCCCCAGGTGACCTGCACGCCGGCGTGCCGGTCGTCGGCGAACAACCGGTCGAGACGTGCGGCCTGCTTGGCGGTGAGCAGGCCCGCCCCGGTGTGCAACGTCCGGCGGGCCGCGTACAACGGGTCCCCGGCCCGACCGCGGTGCCCGGTCGTGTCCTGTTGGACGCGTTGCCGACACCGGTCCAGGACGTCACCGGCCAGTTGGACGACGTGGAAGGGGTCCATGACCTCCACCGCGCCGGGGATCTGCTCGGCCGCCGCGGATTTGAAGCCCGTGAAGCCGTCCATGGCCACGACCTGAACCCGGTCGCGCCACTCGGCTGGGCGGGCGGCCAACCAGTCCCGGAAGACCTTCTTGGAGCGGCCGGCCACCATGTCCAGCAGCCTCGCGGGGCCCGTGTTCTCGCGGACGGGGGTGAGGTCGATGACCACGGTGACGAACGTGTCCCCGTGTCTCGTGTGGCGCCAGCAGTGCTCGTCGACGCCGATCACCGTCACGCCGTCGAACCGGGTCGGGTCGTCGATCAGCACGCGGTGCCCCTCGGCCAGGACGGCGTGGTTCGCGGTGTGCCAGGACACGCCGAGGGCCTCGGCGATGCGGGACACGGAGAGGTGCTGACACACGATTCCTTCGAGTCCCCAGGCCAGTCCGGCCCGGGAGAGCCTCGCCCTGGGCTCGGCGGCCTGGTGGGTGTTCTGCCGCCACACGTGCCCGCACTCGGTGCAGCGGTAGCGGCGGATGTGCACGTGCAGGGTGGTGGGCCGGGTGCCGAAGGGCACGTGGGCCAGCCGGCGGGTCACGGTGTCCCGGGGTGTGCCGTGGGCGCCGCACCGGTGGCACCAGTCGTCGGGGTCGACGACCCGGCAGGCCAGGGTCGCCTGCTCGTCGGTCACGAGCTGGCCGACGGCCTCGAGGCCGAGCTCGTTCAGGCGGGCGAACGTGGTCAGGTCGGGAGGCAAAAAGGTAGCGTGGGACATGAGGGCCTTGTGGTTGAGATCTGGACGTTAGACACCCTGATCTTCTCCCAAGGCCCTCATCCGTACCCAAACGGCCCGATCCTCACCGCACGGCCACTACACCCTCAACTGCGATGAGCCCGTAAAGATTCGGTGGGCTCCGCGATTGCAAGCGCTTACATCACGGTGTACCCTGGGCTCTAGGTTCCGCTTGGTCACCTGAGTGGGCACCGCTTAGTCATACAAGGGGGTGTGAGCATGTCAGGTAAAGTCGTCGAGAGTGCCGGCGCCGTTTCGCCGGCCGAGCCCCGTCATGGGTTGCCGAATCTGCCGGCCGCCACGATCTGGACGTTGAGCCTCGGTTTCCTGGGTGTGCAGATGGCATTCACCCTGCAGAGCTCGCAGATGAGCAGGATTTTCCAGACGATCGGTGCCGACCCCAATTCACTGGGATGGTTCTTCATCCTGCCCCCACTCGCCGGGTTGATCGTGCAGCCGATCGTCGGCGTCTACTCGGATCGGACTTGGGCGCCCAAGCTCGGCGGTCGGCGCCTGCCCTACTTGCTGCTCGGCACGATCGTGGCCGTCATCGTCATGTGCCTGCTGCCGAACGCCGGCAGTTTCGGCTTCGGTTACGCGTCCCTGTCGGCCCTGCTCTTCGGCGCCGTGACCGTGGCCATGCTCGACCTGTCCTCCAACGTCGCCATGCAGCCGTTCAAGATGATGGTCGGCGACATGGTCAACGAGGGCCAGAAGAGCTACGCCTATGGCATCCAGAGCTTCCTGTCGAACCTGGGCGGGGTGCTCGCGGCGATCTTCCCCTTCGTTCTGACCGCGCTGGGAATCGCCAACGTCGCTGCCAGGGGCACCGTGCCGCAGTCGGTCGTGGTGTCGTTCTACGTCGGCGCGGTGATCCTCGTCGGGACCAGCCTGTACACGATCTTCCGGGTCAAGGAGTACGACCCCGCGACGTACGCCCGGTACCACGGCATCGACCCGACGGCTCCACAGGAGCGCGTCGGCATGTTCACGCTGCTCAGGCGCGCTCCGCGGGTCTTCTGGACCGTCACGCTCGTGCAGTTCTTCTGCTGGATGGGCTTCCAGTACCTGTGGACCTACTCGGCCGGCAGCTTCGCGCAGAACGTGTGGAACACCACCGACGTCAGCTCGGCCGGCTACCAGGCGGCCGGCAACTGGTTCGGCGTGATGAGCGCCGTGCAGTCCATCGCGGCCGTGATCTGGTCGTTCGTGCTGGCCAAGATGCCGAACAACAGCCACAAGCTCGGTTACGCGGGCAGTCTGGTGCTGGGCGGGATCGGCTTCGCCTCGATCTTCTTCATCCACGACCAGTACGTCCTCTTCGTGTCGTTCGCGATGATCGGCATGGCCTGGGCGGCCATGATGACCTACCCGCTCACGTTCGTGTCCAACGCCGTCGACGGCGCGCACATGGGCACCTACCTCGGGCTGTTCAACGGCTCGATCTGCCTGCCCCAGATCGTGGCCTCGCTCGCGAGCTTCGCCATCTTCCCACTGCTCGGCAGCGCCCAGCCCGCCATGCTGTTGCTCGCCGGAGTTCTCCTTCTGGTCGCCGCGCTGAGCGTCGCCGCCATCAAGGAGACATCCTTCCACCCAGTTCCGAGCAAGTGAGCGCTTCAGGGAGAACAGGATCATGAAACGCATCTTCGAAGTACACCCGTGGAACGTCGTCTCGCACGAATCGCGCCCGGACGACAAGCGGCTGCAGGAATCGATGACCAGCCTCGGCAACGGATACATGGGCGCCCGCGGGTTCTTCGACGAGGAATACTCGGGCGACACGCTCCCCGGCGTCTATCTCGCCGGGGTGTGGTTCCCCGACAAGACCCGGGTCGGCTGGTGGAAGAACGGCTACCCGAAGTACTTCGGCAAGGCCATCAACGCGGTGAACTTCCTCGGGCTCGGCGTCGTCGTCAACGGACACGCCGTCGATCTGGCGAAGGATGCTGTCAACGACTACACGCTCGACCTCGACATGAGACACGGGGTGCTGACGCGGTCGTTCGTGATCGGTCTGGACGACGCCACGCTGCGCCTCACCTTCGAGCGGTTTTTCAGCGCGGTGCAGGACGAGCTGTGCGTACAGCGCGTGACGATCGACAACCTCGGCCGGGCTCCGGTCGACGCGGTGCTGCGCTCCGCGATCGACGCCGACGTGCACAACGAGGACGCGAACTACGACGAGCGGTTCTGGGAGGTGGTCGGCCGCGATGCCGGCGACGCATCGGTGAGTCTGCTGGCCATCACCAAGGAGAACCGGTTCGGCACCCCCCGGTTCCTCGTCGGCGCCCAGACCCGGGTGGTGACGACGCTCGACCAGGTCTCGACGGAGGACCACGAGCTCGAGGTCGCCGTCCGGTTCCAGGGCACGATCGCCCCCGGCGCCACGGCCCGGCTCGAGAAGCGCACGGTCGTCGTGACCTCCCGGGACTACGCGGGCCGGGAAGAACTGCTCACCGGTCTGCGCGAGCTCTCCGAGAAGGTCGCCACGCAGTCCTACGAGGACCTGCTGGGGGCCCACACCGCCGAGTGGGCGCATCGCTGGGAGTCCGCCGATGTGACCATCGAGGGCGACACCCCTGCCCAGCAGGGCATCCGGTTCAACCTGTTCCAGCTGTTCTCGACCTACTACGGCAAGGATCCCCGACTCAACATCGGTCCGAAGGGCTTCACGGGGGAGAAGTACGGCGGCGCGACCTACTGGGACACCGAGGCGTTCGCCGTGCCGGTCTACCTCGGCATCGCCGATCCCACGGTGACCCGCAGCCTCCTGCAGTACCGCTACGACCAGCTCGACGGTGCCCACGTCAACGCCGAGGAGCAAGGCCTCGCCGGGGCACTGTTCCCGATGGTGACCTTCAACGGCATCGAGTGCCACAACGAGTGGGAGATCACGTTCGAGGAGATCCACCGCAACGGTGACATCGCGTTCGCGATCTACAACTACACGAAGTACACGGGCGACACGTCGTACGTGCTCCACGAGGGCAGCACGGTGCTCACCGAGATATCGCGGTTCTGGGCGGATCGGGTGCACTTCAGCAAGCGCCGCGGGAAGTACGTGATCCACGGCGTCACGGGTGCCGACGAGTACGAGAACAACGTCGACAACAACTGGTACACGAACTACCTGGCCCAGTGGACGCTGCGCTACACCCTGGAGATCCTCGACCAGGTCGACCCGGCCCAGGCGGCGCTCCTCGCCGTCGACGCCGAGGAGCGTGCCACGTGGCGCGACATCGTCGCGCGGATGTACCTGCCGCACGACGAGGAACTCGGCATCTTCGTGCAGCACGACGGTTTCCTCGACAAGGACCTCGAGCCGGTGTCGGCGATCCCCGCCGGTGAGCGGCCGATCAACCAGCACTGGTCGTGGGACAAGATCCTGCGTTCGCCGTACATCAAGCAGGCCGACGTCCTGCAGGCGGTCTGGTACTTCATCGACGAGTTCACGGTGGACGAGAAGAAGCGCAATTTCGACTTCTACGAGCCGCTCACGGTGCACGAGTCGAGCCTGTCGGCGTCGATCCACTCGATTCTCGCGGCCGATCTGCACTACGAGGACAAGGCCGTCGAGATGTACGAGCGCACGGCCCGGCTCGATCTCGACAACTACAACAACGACACGAACGACGGCCTGCACATCACGTCGATGACCGGTGGCTGGCTCGCGATCGTCCAGGGCTTCGCCGGCATGCGGGTCCGTGACGGTCGGCTGCGTTTCGCGCCGTTCCTGCCGAAGCGGTGGCAGCAGTACCGCTTCCGCCAGCTGTTCCGTGGCCGTCTGATCGAGGTCACGGTGAACGAGTCCGGCACCTCGCTCGCGTTGCTCCACGGCGAGCCGATCACCGTCGAGCTCCACGGCGAGCCGGTGGAACTGACCGCCTGACGATCGACGATCGCCGGTGTGGGTGGCGGCCGCACGCGGCGCCACCCACGCCATCAAGGAGCGTTGCCATGGACGTACAGGAACAGGACTACGGTGAAGTCGCCGGCCGGCCGGTGACGCGCTACGTGCTCTCGAACGACCACGGGACGAGCATCGCGATCCTGAGCTACGCCTGCCTCTGGCAGTCGTTCGGTGTCCTCGAGGACGGCGTGCGCCGGGAGCTCGTCGTCGGTTTCGACCGCCTCGAGGACTACGTCGCGACGCCCTACGCGGTGGGCAAGGTCGTCGGGCGGGTCGCGGGGCGCATCGCCGAGGCCCGGTTCGACCTCGACGGCCATACCGTCCGGCTCGACGCGAACGAGGGCGCCAACACCCTGCACGGGGGGAGCCATGGCCTCCAGGACCTGGTGTGGCCGGGCCGCGTGTACCACGAGGACGGCGCGGTCGCCGTCCGGTTCCACCGCCGGGTGACGCCCGCGTACGACCGGTTCCCCGGCACGCTCGACGTCGAGGTCGAGTACCGGCTCGATCGGAACGACCAGGTCACGATCACCTTCCGCGGCGAGTCGGACGCCACCACGCTGTTCGACCCGACGTGTCACGTGTACTTCAACGTTGCGGACGGGCAGCCGAGTCTGCGGAACCAGTGGCTGGAGATCCCGGGTTCCGGGCGGCTCGACGTCGATGCCCAGAAGATCCCCACCGGGCGAATCCTCGACACCGGTGGCACCCCGTACGACTTCTCGAGTCCGGTCAACCTCGGCGCTGCGCTCGACGGGTTGTCGGCCGCCACCGGCCGGCCCGAGTTCGACGACGCCTATGCCGTGACCGCCGGAGAGGAGTCGCCCGTCGCCGTCGTCGGCGACGATGCCGGGCACCGCACCGTGTCGGTGTACTCGGACCGCAACGGATTGGTGGTGTTCACGGCCAATCCGCTCGACCCCGCGCGAGCGGATCGCCACGACTACAACGCCCTCGCCCTGGAGGCGCAGACCCTGCCCGACGCCATCCACCACGCCGATTTCGGTGACATCGTGTTGCCGGCCGGAGAGCCTCGCGCCTTCCGGATCCGCTATGCCTACACCCGCAGCGCCTGAGTGCGCACTGCGTGAAAGGACTTGATTCTCGTGGCCGACCTGAGCAATCTGACCGCGGCACTGTTCGACCTCGACGGCGTTCTCACGCCGACGGCCGCCGTGCACCAGGACGCCTGGCGGGAGCTGTTCTCGGCTGAATTCGAGCGCCGAGGGGTGGCGCCGTACCTGCCGGAGGACTACTTCACCTACCTGGACGGACGCAAACGCTACGACGGCGTTGCGGCGATCCTGCACAGCCGGGGCATCGTCCTCTCGTTCGGCGACCCGTCCGACGGCCCGACGGCCGAGACGGTATGTGGCCTCGGCAATAAGAAGAACGCCGTCTTCGCGGCGATCCTGAAGCGGGACGGCGTGGCTCCCTATCCGGGCTCGCTCGCGTTCCTCCAGGCCCTCGACGCCGCCGGTGTGGCCAAGGCCGTCGTGTCGAGTTCGAAGAACGCGCGGCCCGTGCTGGAGGCCGCCGGACTGCTCGAGCGGTTCCCGGTGATCGTCGACGGGGCGGTGGCGGAGGCCGAGGGCATCCCCGGCAAGCCGGCGCCTGACATGTATCTCAGGGCTGCCGAGGCGCTGGGCAGGGTACCTGCCGAGTGCATGGTCATCGAGGACGCCATCAGCGGAGTCGCCTCGGGGGCCGCCGGACACGTCGGAGGAGTGATCGGGGTCGACCGGGGTGTCGGCCGCGACGAGTTGTTCAAGGCCGGTGCCACGCAGGTGGTCGACGATCTCGGGGAACTCGTCGACCAGATTCGCGCCTGACACCCGACGCACGCGGCCCGGCGGCGGGGCCGTTCGCGGCTCAGCGGGCCGGGCCGGCCGTGGTCGAGCGCTCGATGATGGTCGTGGGCACGAGCACTTCGTGCCGGGTCCCGGCGTCGTCCGCGATCAGCCGGATCGCGAGGTCCGCACCACGCGCGCCGATGTCGCCCACCGGCTGTCGCACCGTGGTGAGGCCGAGGTCCTTGGCCAGGGGATGGTCGTCGAAGCCGATGACCGAGATGTCCTCGGGGATGCGGATCCCTCGTTGGCGCAGCCTGAACATGATGGGGATCGCGAGCTCGTCCAGCTGCACGAAGATCGCCGTGGGCCGAGGGCGCCGGGCGAGGAGTTCCGAGACGGCATGCTGGGCGGCATCGGTGACCAAGGGCGCCGGCAACCGGACCATCGACACGGACGCGAATGGGGCCCGTGTCCGGATCTCGTCATGAAAGCCGGTCCAGCGGGCGTCCGAGCTCCACGAGAGCCCGCGGTGGCCGGGCTCCGGGCCGACGTAGGCGAGTGTGTCGTGTCCGAGTTCGAGGAGGAGGCGGGCCACGTCCCGACCGGCCGCGGCGTCGTCGATCGACACGTTCGTGTGTCCCGGCGTGAGCATGTTGAGTAGAACGATCGGCATGCCGAGCCGTTGCAGGATCGCGAACTCGTCCGGGCTGAGGTTGAACGACGTGACGAGCATGGCGTCGGCATTACGGCGGGCCGGAAGGGTCTCGAAGAACTCGCGGCGCTCGCTCGTGTCCCGGGCTCGGTACACCGTGAGGTCCAGATGGTGCTCATGTATCACGGTGTAGGCGCCGTTGATGATCTCCGAGGTGAACCACTGGTTGAGACTGCCGCCATTGAGCAGGGCGATATGCTCCGTTCTTCCGGAGGCGAGGCTCGACGCGCTCTTCGTGAGGCTGTACGACAGGGCGTCGGCCGCTGAGAGGACCCTGGCGCGGGTCGGGCCGCTCACCAGCGACGGTCGGCGCAAGGTTCGCGATACGGTCGCCGTCGATACCCCGGCTAATCTAGCGACGTCGGCGATCGTCGCGATCGGTCGTTTCTCCGTCATGACTGAATGTTTACCCGACTACGAATGTGAAATTCCCCAGTGCCCTGCTTCGCCGATCCCGCATCGGATTGTCGGTGGGATGTCCACGGTGCAGGGACACCATGTCGGACCACCGTGGGTGTCATCATCGAAAGAGTGATCAGCGTCACTTAACTGATCGCAGTGTAGCGCCCCCGGGGGTCATCAACAAGTTGCCGTCGGGCGGACGGTTGCTGAGGGTGCCGGGCACGTCGGTGGCGGGGGCCACGGCGCCGTGAGGCGGACGGCCCTGGCCGGAATGGGGCATACGGGCCCCTACCGGATCGATCTCTGTCGCTATCCGGGCACTTATCGTCGGCGGCGTGCGGAGGCACCGACATTCTCCCAGGTCAGGCAACCATCACTTCGCGGACGCGTCGTGACGACGGGGATTATGTCCCGCTCCGCGACACCACATCGAGTCGCGGACCTCGACATCGTGACGACCGGCCGCCCGGACCGGACGTTGAGCGGTTCGGGGCGTGATGTGCTCCGATCCGGCCGGAGTGGTGGTGACGCCGGCCACCGGCGAGGGCTCGGTGTGCGGCCAGCGGTGCCACGCCGTAGCGCTCGGCGAGGAGGTCTCCCAGGAACCGGGCGACCTGGCAGGAGACCAGGGTGTCCTGCGACGGCTCATCGAGCGCCGTCTGTTCCCGGTCAGGCACGCCGCCGGTCAGCGCGCATCACCTGCGTCAGGAGTTCTCCCGGGGCCGGGGCCTCGCCCCGTCTGTGGCCCTCGACGACGTTTCCTCCGACGTGTACCCCGGCACGCCCCACGCACTGGTCGGCGAGTCCGGACCGGGCAGGACGACGACCGGCGCCAGTGTCGCCGAGTTCGACAAGCTCACCTCGAGATCGATCCGAATCGACGGCGCGGAGGTCGCACAGGGCGCGTCCTGATGCATCGGGCTGACGACCGTGACGGCTCATGTCCTCCGCATTCTTCGATGGGGGACCCGGTGGGAGAGTCGCGCTCCCGTCGCTGCCACGGTTTCGGAGCGCGAAGATCACTCCGCCTGCGATGAGTACCTCCGCTCGTCCCCTCGGCCCTCGCGAGTCGGGCTCCGACGGAGGGAACCCTGCTCTGTGGTTGTCCTCAGGAGGGGCCTGCAAGACGGGCCTGGGGGACACGCGACACTAGCGCGATCGTCTCGGCTGGATGTACTCGAAGACCGTTCCATCGGGATGTCTGGCAACGAGCCTCGGGCCGTTGGGCCCGTCCGCGGGACCCTCGATGATGTGGCCGCCGCCCGAGACGACGATGTCCGCAACGACATCGATGTCGTCGACAGCGAGGGTGGCGGAATGTCCACGCACCGCGCTCAGGGCGTCGGAGGGGCCCGAGATGAGCAGGAACGACCCGACCTTGGCCACATTGATGCGTCCATAGGTGAAGCGGTGCGCCGACTCGCCGGTCAGGCGTTCGTAGATCGGCAGTGCCGCGTCGATCGAGTCGGACTCCACTCGTGCCAGGACGCCGCGCACCTGCCCCGGGTGTCGTGGATCCGGGCGCACCTCGAGGTGGCGAATGAGCCCTGCGGCGTCGAGCTCGGCGACGTCGGTGCCCTGGAGCGCGAAGACCTCCCCGGTGACGCGACGTCCCGATACGGCCCACAACACCTCGACGCGCGAGCCGTGCGTGGTGGAACTCCACGCGTGGTGCAGCTCGACGTTGCGGTCGAAGAACGCCCGGAAGAACCCTCGGACGCCCGCGATGCCGTGCACTATCGGGCCGTGGGCCGTCTCGATCACGGCGTCGGCCGGGAACAGGGCCACCAGTCGCTCGAAGTCCTCGGTGTCCTTGCCCGCCGTGTCCGAGAGCCGGAAGTAGTCGTCGAGCGTGGTGGTCAGGGCGTCATGTCTTTCATTAGACGATTGGCTAACTGTCAAAGTGACTGTAGCCTGCCCGGTGTGCGCGACACGCATCACCCCGCACCCGACGACCTGGACCTCGCTGCGGTGCTCCACGGACTCAGCGACCCGGTCCGCCTCGACGTGGTCCGCCAGCTCGCCGACGGCCAGCCCCACAGTTGCGGCAGCATCGACACGCCGCTCACCGCACCGAGCATGACCCGCCACTTCCGCATCCTGCGCGAGTCGGGGGTCATCCGTGTGCGGCCCGTCGGCCGGCAGAAACTCCTCACCCTGCGATCCCTGGACCTCGACGCGCGATTCCCCGTGTCAATGCCGCGTTGAAGTGTTCCCGTTTTTATGGACGGTCGTTTATGGGCTCATCCGAATCCGGGGTGTAGTGGCTGGTGGTAGTTGGCCGTGACACGCCGAGAGCGTCGGTGGCTGGGTAGAGGTCGAGGCCTCCCGATGATGGAAGTTCTCACACTGCCCATCCGGAAGACCTCGACGTGCTCGACGCTACCTTCGACGACCCTGACCTGACGACCTTCACGCGCCTGAACGAGCTCGGCCTCGTCGTGACCGGACAGCGCCTCGACCCCGCGCGAGCAGTCCTGGCGTGCCGCGTGGTGGGCAGCGACACTGACCGCTGGTGCCGGCGATGCGGGCTCTTCGCAGTTGAGGGTGTAGGGGCCACTCGTCCGCCACGCCACTGACTGCCACGGCGGAGATCTGAGCCAACCCGGCGCGTCGCACCCCGGACACACGTCGAGGCCTTCCGAAGATGGAAGCTCCTACACAACCATCCAGAAAGACCTCGACGTGCCCGACGCTACCTTCACCGCGCCCGACCTGACCACCTTCACACGCCTGAACGAACTCGGCCTCGAAGCCGTCGGACAGCACCTGACCGACGACCACGCGGTCCTGGTCTGCCGTGTCACCGAACCCGACGACTGGTGCCACCAGTGCGGGGCCCACGGCGCCCCCAGGGACACCGTGACCCGTCGCCTGGCCCACGAACCGTTCGGCTGGCGACCCACCACACTTCTCGTCCGGGTCCGCCGATATCGCTGCCCGGAGTGCGGGCACGTCTGGCGGCAGAACACCGACGCCGCCGCCGAGCCCAGGGCCAGGCTCTCCCGGGCCGGACTGCGCTGGGGACTGGAAGGCCTGGTCTGCGAGCACCTGTCCGTATCCAGGGTCGCCGCATCGTTGGGCGTGTCCTGGCACACCGCGAACCACGCCGTCCTCGCCGAAGGCCGGCGCCTGCTGATCGACGACCCGACCCGGTTCGACGGCGTCACCATCATCGGCGTCGACGAGCATGTGTGGCGGCACACGAGACGCGGGGACAAGTACGTCACGGTGATCATCGACCTCACCGGCGTCCGGGAGCACCGCGGCCCGGCCCGACTGCTCGACATGGTCGCCGGCCGGTCGAAGGCCGTGTTCAAGAGCTGGCTGGCCGGGCGCCCCGAGCAGTGGCGGGACCGGGTCCAGGTGGTGGCCATGGACGGATTCACGGGGTTCAAGACCGCGGCCGCCGAGGAACTGCCCGACGCGGTGGAGGTCATGGACCCGTTCCACGTGATCCAGCTGGCCGGGGATGCCATGGACCGGTGCCGGCAGCGCGTCCAGCAGGAGACCTGCGGGCATCGTGGCCGGGCCGGGGAGCCGCTCTACGGGCTGCGCCGGACCCTGCATACCGGCGCCGGCCTGCTCACGGCCAAGCAGGCGAGCCGGATCGACGTGGTGCTCGACGACGACTGGCACAGCGCGGTGGCGGCCGTCTGGGGCGTGTATCAGGACATGGTCGCCGCGTACCGCCGCGAGGACCGCTCCGGGGCGAAGACCGCGATGCGACACGTGATCGACTCGCTGGGCGCCGGCGTCCCGGAGGGTCTGGACGAGCTGCGCACCTTGGGGCGCACCCTCAAGCGGCGCGCGGCCGACGTGCTGGCGTACTTCGATCGTCCGGGAACGTCGAACGGTCCGACCGAGGCCATCAACGGGCGTCTGGAGCACCTGCGGGGCATCGCCCTGGGCTTCCGGAACCTGACCCACTACATCGCTCGGGCACTGCTGGAGTCCGGGGGATTCAGACCGGCGCTACACCCTGGATTGCGATGAGCCGGAAAACCGCCGGAAACCTCTCCGGGGGTAGCCTGGATCACCGTGGGCCACCACCCCATATGCTGAGGGAAGCATTCGACCGGTCGGCGTGCGGCGTCGGCCCCCACGGAAGGCCCAGCCATGACCGAATCCCCCGCGAGCACCCCCGACGCCGCGGCGTCCTCCGGGCGCGTCCCGGCCGACGTCGCCAGCGGTGAGAACGAAGGCGGGCTGGCCCGCGGGCTGCACAACCGCCACCTGCAGCTGATCGCGATCGGCGGGGCCATCGGCACCGGCCTGTTCTTCGGTTCCGGGCAGACCATCCACCTGGTGGGTCCCGCGATCCTCCTGGTCTACGGGCTGATCGGCTTCATCCTGTTCCTGGTGATGCGCCAGCTCGGGGAGCTGCTGCTGTCCAACCTGCACTACAAGACCTTCGGGGACATCGCCAAGGACCAGATCGGGCCGTGGGCCGGGTTCATGGTGGCCTGGAACTACTGGCTGTCCTGGGTCATCGGGTGCGTGGCGGACCTCGTGGCGATCACCGCGTACGTCCAGTACTTCTGGCCCGAGGTGTCCGTGTGGCTGCCGGCCGTGGCGACGGCGCTGGGCCTGATCCTCCTGAACCTGCAGCCGGTGCGCGCCTTCGGGGAGACGGAGTTCTGGTTCGCGATCATCAAGATCGTCACGATCCTCGCGCTGATCGTCGTCGGCATCATCCTGGTGGCCACCGGCTTCCGCAACCCGGCCGGGCAGGAGGCGCAGGTCGCGCACCTGTGGAACCACGGCGGCTTCTTCCCCACCGGCTTCCACGGCTTCCTGATGGGCTTCCAGCTGGCGATCTTCTCCTTCATCGGGGTGGAGCTGGTGGGCACCACCGCCGCGGAGACGGAGAACCCGCACCGGAACCTGCCGCGCGCGGTCAACTCCATCGTGCTGCGCATCGCGATCTTCTACATCGGCTCCCTCGCGGTGATCATGATGGTCACCCCGTGGGATTCCATCGACCCCGCCCAGAGCCCGTTCATCACGATGTTCGGCAACGTCGGCTTCGCGGGGGCGGCCTTCGTGGTGAACCTCGTGGTGCTGACCTCCGCGGCCTCCAGCGCCAACTCCGGGGTGTACTCCGCGACCCGCATGGCCTACGGCCTGGCCAAGGACGGGCACGCCCCGCGCTGGCTGCGCTTCGCCTCCTCCCGCGGGGTGCCGCGCAACGCGGTCTTCTTCACCACCGTGTTCCTGTTCGCCTCCGTGCCGGTGCTGCTGGCCGGGGACGCCCTCACCCAGGCGTTCACGATGGTCAGCTCCCTGTGCTCGGCGTACATCCTGTTTACGTGGGGCACCATCGTCGTCAGCTACATCCTGTACCACCGGCGCCACCCCACCCACCACGAGGCCTCCCGCTTCCGGGTGCCCTTCCCCAAGGTCACCCCGTGGATCTCGCTGGCGTTCTTCGCGTTCATCGCCTGCTGCCTGGCGCTGTCCCCGGACACCCGGGTGGCGCTGTACGTCAGCCCCGTCTGGTTCGGGTTCCTGGCGGTCATGTGGCAGGTGGTCAAGCGCCGCCTCATCTCCCAGGACCGGCCGCTGACCGCCGAGATCCCGACGGTCACCGCGGAGCAGATCCGCAAGCAGTTCTCCGAGCACCTCGACTGACGCGCCCCTTCCCTTCCCGTCCCTTCTCTGCGCAAAACGGGAGATGCTTCTTATAACTGGGCGCTACACGTCCCGATATGGGAAGCATCTCCAGTTTTGCGGAAGAGGAGGAGGTGGGGTGCCCTGTCAGGGTCTCCCTCCGGGCGCCCGGTGCGGCTTAGCCTCGAAGACATGGACCAATCCGCCGAGATCCGCGAATTCCTCTCCTCGCGGCGCGCCAAGATCACCCCGGAGCGGGTGGGCCTGCCCGCCGGGCCCGGTCCCCGCCGGGTGCCGGGGCTGCGTCGCTCCGAGGTGGCGCAGCTGGCCGGGATCAGCGTCGAGTACTACACCCGCCTGGAGCGCGGCGCCCTGGCCAGCGCCTCCCCGGCGGTGCTGGACGGGCTGGCCGCGGCCCTTCAGCTCGACGACGCCGAGCGCGCCCACCTGCTGGACCTCGCCCGCCCCGCCGAGCGCACCCGCTCCCCGCACTCCCGGGATCCCGGCCGGGGCGGCGTCGGGCCCGCGCCCGTGCGCCCGGCCCTGCAGCAGATGGTGGATGCGATCACCGGCGCCGTCGCGTTCGTGCGCGACGAGGCCCAGAACATGCTCGCCGTCAACGCCCTGGGTCGGGCCTTCTACGCCCCGGCCATCGGCTCCGTCGGCGCCCTGCCCAACCTGGCCCGCTTCCAGTTCCTGGACCCCGCCAGCCGGACGCTCTACCCGGAGTGGGAGACCATGGCCCGCATGTGCGTGGGCATCCTCCGGGCTGACGCCGGCCGGAACCCGCATCACCGCGGCATCCAGGAGCTGGTGGGGGAGCTGTCCACCCGCAGCGACCTGTTCCGCACCCTGTGGGCCGCCCACGACGTGCGGGTGCACGGCAACGGCCTCAAGCGCTTCGACCACCCCGAGGTCGGGCGGCTGGAGCTGGTCTACGAGGAGCTGGCCGTGACCGCGGACCCGGGGCAGGTGCTCTACGTCTACTCCGCCCCGGCCGGCTCGGAGGCGGATCAGAAGCTGCGGCTGCTGGCCTCGCTCGCCGCGACCGACGCGGCGGCCGACGCCGCGCAGCAGGCCGCCGAGCGGCGGGGTGTGGCGAAGCATCAGGGCACCGGGCAGGTCGCCGGGAATCAGACCAACGGGAACCAGACCATCGAGAACCAGAGGAAGGCATGACCATGGCACACCGCGTCATCGAGCACGGGGCGACGACCAAGAACCCGCCGGAGAACTTCACGGGGGACGTGTGGGTGGACCCCATCGCCGTCCCCCAGGAGGAGGGCCAGCGGATGGTCGTCGCGAAGGTGCGCTTCGCCCCCGGCGCGCGCACCGCCTGGCACTCCCACGCCCACGGGCATACCCTGCACGTCACCGATGGCGTCGCCCTGTTCGGCACCCGCGACGGCGAGGTGCTGCGCGCCCTGCCCGGGCAGACCGTGTACTGCCCCGCCGGGGAGGAGCACTGGCACGGGGCGGCCCCGGAGCACTTCATGGAGCACCTGGCGATGCTGGAGAACGCCGAGGACCCGTCGACCACCACCACCTGGCTGGAGCACGTCAGCGACGAGGACTACGTCCGCCGCCCCTGACCCCAGACGGGGCACCACAGAAGTGCGGCTTACGGCCGCGATCATCCACAGCTGAAGGAGAGCCATCATGCGAGGAGTCGTCCTGCACGGCGCCGGAGACGTCCGGGTGCAGCAGCGCCCGGACCCGAGGATCGAGGACCCCAAGGACGCCGTCATCCGGATCGAAGCCGCCTGTGTGTGCGGTTCGGACCTGTGGCCCTACCGCGGGGACGACCCCGGTGAGGACCTGCCCATGGGCCACGAGTACGTGGGCGTCGTGGAGCAGGTCGGCGATGAGGTGAGCACCCTGACCCCGGGGGACTGGGTGGTCGGCTCCTTCGTCATCTCGGACAACACCTGCGAGATCTGCCGGGCCGGGTACCAGTCCCGGTGCGTGCACGCCGTGTTCGTGCACGGGGAGATCGGCACCCAGGCGGAGAGGGCCCGCATCCCGTGGGCCGACGGCACCCTCGTGCGTCTGCCCGGGGAGCCCGACGAGGACCTCATCCCGTCCCTGCTGGCGGCCTCCGACGTGCTGGGCACCGGGTGGTTCGCCGCCGACGCCGCCCAGGCCGGGCCGGGGAAGACGGTGGCCGTGGTCGGCGACGGCGCCGTCGGCCTGATGGGCGTGCTCGCGGCCCGTCAGCTCGGGGCCGAGCGGATCATCGCCATGTCCCGGCACGAAGACCGGCAGGCCCTGGCCCGCCGGTTCGGGGCCACGGACGTCGTCGCCGAACGCGGGGACGACGGCGTGGCGCGGATCAAGGAGCTGACCGACGGGCTCGGCGCGCACAGCGTGATCGAGGCCGTGGGCAACCAGGGCTCGATGATGCAGGCCATCCGCAGCACCCGCCCCGGTGGGCACGTGGGGTACGTGGGGGTCTCCCACGACGTCCAGCTGCCGGGGGATGAGCTGTTCTTCGGCCTGATCCACCTGCACGGCGGGCCCGCCCCCGTGCGTCGGTTCCTGCCGGACCTGATCCGGCGGATCTGGGACCGGGAGATCGACCCGGGGAAGGTCTTCGACCGCGTCCTGCCGCTGGAGGAGGCCGCCGAGGCGTATCGGCTGATGGATCAGCGGGAGGCCGTGAAGGTCATGCTCCGCCCCTAGCCTTCTCCCCCTCTCCCTCTCCCACCCTCTACCCTCCGCAAAACGGGACATGCTTCCCATATCCGGGCGCTACACGTCCCGATGTGGGAAGCATGTCCCGTTTTGCGCCGGGAGGGGAGAGGAGGGCGCACAGCGGACTGATAGCGTTTTCCCATGGGAGACGCATCACATCCGTACCTGGAGATCCTCGAGCGACGCACCGCACGGCGTCGGGAGACCGCCCAGCACCACCTCGCCCCGCACGACGGCGCCCCCGCGGCCGTCGTCGACGCCCTGGAGCGCGCCGTCGATGCCCAGGAGGGCGAGCTGACCGCCATCCTGCACGACCTGCACGAGCACCCGGAGACCGCCTTCCGGGAGCACCACGCCGCCGACGTCGTCGTGGGCCACCTGGCATCCCACGGGATCGCGGCGCAGCGTCCCGCCCACGGGCTGGACACCGCCGTGCGCGCCGAGGTGCGCTCGCAGGACTTCGACCCGACGCGGGACCGCACCGTCGGCATCCTCGCGGAGTACGACGCGCTGCCGGAGATCGGGCACGGGTGCGGGCACAACGTCATCGCCGTGGCCGGGCTGGGGGCGTTCACCGCGCTCGCGGACCTGCTGCGCGCCGAGCCCCGCGCCTTCCGCGGGCGGGTCGTCTTCCTCGGCACCCCCGCGGAGGAGGGGCAGGCGGGCAAGGAGCTCATGGCCCGGGACGGCGCCTTCGACGATCTCGACGCCGCCGTGATGGTCCACTCCTACTTCACGGACACCGCGGACCAGGCGTGGCTGGGGCGCCGGGACTGCCGGGTGCGCTTCACCGGGCGGGCCGCCCACGCCTCCTCCCACCCGTTCCTGGGACGCAACGCGCTGGATGCGGCGAGCCTGGCCTACCAGGGGATCGGGCTGCTGCGTCAGCAGACCCCGCCCACCGACCGCATCCACGCGGTGATCACCGAGGGCGGCAGCCAGCCGAACATCATCACGGAGTCCGCGCAGATGCTGCTGTATGTGCGCTCCCAGGACCCGGAGACCCTGGCGGAGCTGTCCGCGCGGGTGGAGCAGGTGCTGCGCGGGGCCGCGATGATGGCCGGCGTCGAGGCGCAGGTGCGGTGGGATGAGGCGCCGGCGACCCTGCCGGTGCGCTCCAACGGGCCGCTCACGGATCGGTGGGTGCTGGCCCAGCGGCGTCGGGGGCGGGACCCGTACCCGGGCGGGACGGTCTCCGAGGTGCTGGCGGCCTCCACGGACTTCGGCAACGTCAGCCACCGGGTGCCGGGCATCCACCCGCTGATCCGGGTCTCGGCCGACGGGGTGGGGCTGCACACCCGGGAGTTCGCCGTCGCCGCGGGCACCCCCGACGCCGAGCGGGCCGGGATGGACGGGGCCTTCGGCCTGGCCTGCGCCGCCCTGGACTTCCTGCACGACGACGCCCTGGCCGCCGCGGTGCGCGAGGACTTCGAGCGGGCCGGCGGCTTCGCGACGGCGCAGGACTACTTCCGGTCGTGAGCGCCCCCGCCCGTCGCCCATCACCTCGTCTCGGGACGGGTTCGTCGCTTCGGGACCGGAATATCCCGTCCCGAAGCGACGAACCCGTCCCGAATCTCCTGTCGGGCGGGGCTGCCCACCGCTGCGTTGCGGGAGATGACCGCCGGCGTCGTCGTGTCCCCGGATGACGCGACCCTCGACGACGCCGCGACCGCCCGCGTAGCTTCGGGCCAGGCCCGCGATCGGCGGGCCACCCACTCGCGACGGAAACGGGGCACCCATGATCCTCACCGGACTCGGCATCGGCATCCTCCTCGGCATCATCATGCAGCGCGGCCGCTTCTGCGTCACCGGGATGCTCCGGGACATCTTCCTGCAGCGCTCGTGGCGCGGGTTCACCGCCCTGCTCGTGGTGATCTCCGTGCACGGGCTGGGCCTGGCACTCCTCACCGCCACCGGGGCGATCACCCCCGAGTACCCGGCCTTCGCCCCGGCGGCCGTGGTGATCGGCGGACTCGTCTTCGGCCTCGGCATCGTCCTGGCCGGCGGCTGCGCCTCCGGCACCTGGTACCGCTCCGGGGAGGGGCTGGTGGGCTCCTGGGTCGCGCTGGCCCTGTACGCCACCTCCGCGGCCGTGATGAAGTCCGGTCCGCTGAGCGGCTTCACCACCTGGATGAAGTCCGGGACCACGGGGCTGACCACCATCCCGGAGGCCCTCGGCCTGCCCGCCTGGGTCTTCGCCGTCGGTCTGGCCGTGATCACGGCGCTCGCGGTGGCCCGCTACCGCCGGGCCGACGCCGCCCGGCCCCGTCCCGCGCGCCTGGACGGGCGCCCGACGTGGCAGCGCCCGCTGGGACTGTGGAGCGCCGGGATCCTGGTGGGGCTGCTCGGCGTCATCGCCTGGCCGCTGTCCGCCGCGACGGGACGCAACGACGGTCTCGGCATCACCACGCCGTCGTCCAACCTCATGGGGTTCCTCATCACCGGGGCGCCGCAGAAGCTGGACTGGGGCGTGCTGTTGGTGCTCGGCCTGCTCGCGGGTTCGTTCCTCGCGGCCAAGGCCACTGGGGAGTTCCGGGTGCGGGTGCCCGACGCCCAGACCACCGTCCGCGCGGCGGCCGGCGGCGTGCTGATGGGCGTGGGCGCCTCCCTGGCCGGCGGCTGCACCGTCGGTAATGGCATGGTGCAGACCGGCCTGTTCACCGTGCAGGGTTGGGTCGCGCTGGTCTTCATCGCCCTGGGCGTCGGCCTGGGCGCCAAGCTGTGGCTGGCCCCGGTGCGCGACCGGCCCGCCGCCACCGGGGCCGGCGCCGGGTCTGAGGCTGAGGGCACCTACACCACCGCGCAGAGCCTGGATCAGGCCCTGCCGGAGGAGGACCGGGAGGCGACGTCGGCGGGGTCCGTCCCCGCTGCCCCCGCCGGGCCCTCCGTCGGCGCTCCCGCCGCCGCGTCGACCGCGTTCGCGGGGATCGCGATGGCCCCGGGCGGCGTCGGGGTGCTGCAGCGGCTCGAGGAGAAGGAGCAGGTGCGCGACCTCGGTGACGGCCGCTACGCCCTGGACTCCCTCGGCGCGGTCTGCCCCTTCCCGCTGCTGCAGGCCCAGCGGGTCATGGGTGAACTGTCCGCCGGTGACAGGCTGGTCATCGACTTCGACTGCACCCAGGCCACCGACGCCATCCCCCAGTGGGCCGCCAAGGACGGGCACGCCGTGGAGGACTTCCGCGAGACGGGCTCGGCGAGCTGGCAGATCACCCTGCGCAAGGGCGGGGCCGCCCGGGCCTGAGCTCTCAGCCCTGTTCTCCCATCTCTCCGATCGATTCGGGACGGATTCGTCGCTTCGGGACCGGAATATCCCGTCCCGAAGCGGCGAACCCGTCCCGAATCTGGTTCCCAGGGGTGATGGCCTGTGGTGCAATGGGCCCATGAGCGACACCGCCCGCCGCCGCCTTCCGTTCCTGACCTGCGGCCTCATGGTGCTCACGGTCGCGTTGCTTGCGGGAATGCTGCCCATGGTCGGTCCGGAAAGCTGCGGCATCCACGATGCGGCGTGCTCGGAGGCCGGGGTCGCGCGTCGTCGGGCGGTCACGGCGGGCCTGGGGATCGCCTGCCTGGCCTGGGCCGGGAGCGTGCTGTGGGTGGGTCTGGCGCTGTCCGCCGCCTCGTCGCCGTCGACGCCGGGCGGCGGGGGTTCCGGACGGGTCGGGGCCGGGATCTGGGGGCCGGGGGCGCTGATGCTGCTGGCGCTGATCGTGCTGGCGGTGTGGGTCGTGCAGATGGCGGTGCCCTTCGACCTCCTGTACTCGGTGACCTTCCTGCTCGGGGTGGGGATGCAGCTGGTCGCGGCTCGCTCCTGGTGGCGCGCGGGTGTTCCGGCTCGTCCCGCCTGGCTGATCGGTGTGCTCCTGCCGATCGCCGTGATCTTCGGTGGCCACTGGCTGCTGGGCGCGGTGCCCATGGCGTGGTTGGGACTGGGGATCTTCGGGTCCTCCACGGCGCTGGCCCTGGCGTGGCTGGGCTTCGCCTGCGGCATCGCGGTGCTCCTGTGGCAGCTGGTCGCCGGGCAGCTGGGTGACGCCTCAGCGCGGAGTTCCCGGGGCGCCACCGCGCGCTGGATCCTCGGAGGCGCACTGCTCGGCATCGGGGTGCTGGTGTCCGGGATCGGGTGAACCGGGCGGGTCGCAAGCTCAGGCCCGGCGGGTCACTGCCCGAGCCCGCGCACGAACTCCCCCAGCAGCGTCGCCGCGCGCGGCAGGGCGGCCAGGAACTCCTCCGGGGCGTCGGCGGTGTCCCGGTGCCAGGTCAGGCAGTACTCGATGGCCTCCGGGTGCGGGGTGTAGCTGATGCCGAAGCCCTCCGGGACGGTGGGCGCGAAGGCGTAGCGCACGATCTGCTGCGCCCCGCCGATCGAGGTGGTGGACAGGAAGTCGGTCGTCGCCGCGGCCACCCCCGGGTCCTCCAGGAACGCCCGCGCCGGGGCGTCGACATCACGGCCCTCCGCGGCGATGCGCCGCAGCCCCAGCAGGTGCCGGTCCACGCCCTCCCCGCGCTTGCAGGCCTTGACCCAGGAGCGATGAGCTTCCAGCGCCTCGGAGAACATGTCGAGTGTGGCATCTTCACTGATCAGAGCGCGGGCGAAGGCCACGGCCTCCGGCGTCACCGGCCGCAGGCACTCGGTGCGCCCGGCCCGATACTCTCGCATGTCCACGGCTTCATATACGGCGCGCGTGCGGCTGTAGGCCAGCTGCTGGGCAACGGTGAGGATCAACTGGGAGACCGCATCGACGCTGAGCTTCAGCGGCAGTCCCTCCGCCGGCGGTCGCGGGACGCGAACGATGGCGGTCTCCAGCTTCCCCGCTTCCTGGAGTCCGCGGGCGAGGCCGTCGCGGATCGTCGCGCGGGCGGCCTCGGACCAGTCCCACATCAGCTCCGCCGGATCCTGGGCGGACTCCCGGCACGCGGTCTCCTCCGGCCGCTTCTCCCCGGCGGCGGACTGCCCGACACCTCGTCCGGTCTCGGCCGGGTCCGTTCCGGGGATCGGCTGCGGCGACCCGCCCGCGTCCTCCGCTGCCTCCTGCATCCGTCGGATCGCGGCGACCAGGGTGGCCCCGTCCACGGTGGAGTGCTCGGCGTGCAGGCACAGCCAGTCATCGCGCAGGCCGATCTCGTAGCTGATCGGGCGGAGCGCCCACACCCGGGAGGGCTCGAAGGCCAGGCGCCGCAGGTGCTCCGCATCCTCCAGCACCTCGTCCGTGAGGGTCGCCGTGAAGAGCAGATCCCGCAGACGCGCATACGTCGCGGCGTTGCGCGGATCCTGCAGGGCCTCTGCCAGCAGCGGGGCCAGCTCGCCGCTGCCCAGGGCCGAGGCCGCCGCGAACGGCAGCGCCCCGGGAGCGACGACGGAGACCCGGCTTCCCGGGGCCTCCTGGTCCTGCTCGGTCTTCCGCGCCGCTGCCCGCAGCACCGCCCGCAGCGATTCTGCGAGAGCGGACACCGGCAGGGGCGCACCATCGGCGTCGGAGACGGGCACCGCGTAGAGCCGGCCGACCCGGAACACACCGATCTCCCGGTGCGCGGCCCCCGCGCGCGGCGCCAGGATCTCATCAACCCCCGGTCGCGGATGCCGCAGCCCGCCGGCAAAACATTCCCACTGGGGCATATCCACGGGGTTGCCGCGGGGATCCGTCTCCTGGGGGGTCTGCCCGCGAGCCTGGGTCAGGTGCACCGCCGCGGCCCGGTGGATGAACCGCGCCGCCCGCCCGACGTCGGGAGCCCCGTCCGTCCGCCCCGGATCGGCATCCCCCGACCCCATATCCTCCGCGTCCGCGTCCGTCGGCTCCCCGCACGTCGAATCCAGGAAGCTCGGGTTGATCTGGAAGGCCACGTTGGTGCTCAGCGGCAGCGGCTCGCGCACCGCGAGGTAGTCGCGCAGCCACCACGCGGACAGCCAGCTGCGACCGGCCGACGCTTCCCGGGTCGCTCGCTGCCGCAGCCGCTCCTGCAGGGCGGGACCGGGGCCCGCGAGGAAGGCCCGGGCCGCCGCCTCGGTCGCGCGCAGGGTTGGGGCGTCGACGACGGCGCCCACCGCCCGCACCACCGCCTCCACCGTGTGCTCCAAGGGAGGGACGGGCAGGGGCTTCGGCGCGGCGGTGCTCATCCCCTCATCTTCTCGCACCCTCGGCCCGGCTGTGCCGGCCCCACTCAGCAGGTTTGGGAGGGGTTTCGACGTTCGGGAGTGTTCTCTGCGCTCCCAAACGTCGAAACCGCTCCCAAACCGTCCGCAGCCGCAGCCGCACCCGCCCCTCAGTCCAGGGTCAGCTGCAGGAACGCCAGGTCCAGCCACCGGTCGAATTTGCGCCCCACTTGTGGCAGCAGCCCCACCCGGGTGAAGCCGAGCCGCTCGTGCAGGCGGATGGATCCGGTGTTCCCGGCGTCGATCCCGGCGACCATCACGTGCATGCCCCGCGCGCGGGCCGCGTCGATCAGCTCTTCCATCAGCGCCCGGCCGATGCCGCCGCCCCGGGCGTCCCGGTGCACGTACACCGAGTGCTCCACCGTGCGCGCGTACCCGTCGAAATCCCGCCACGGCCCGTAGGTCGCGTAGCCGAGGACGGCGTCGTCCTCATCCACCGCGACCAGCACCGGCTGGCCGGCCTCCCGGTGCCGGGCGAGCCATCTCAGCCGGTCGGCGTCGTCCACCGTCGCGTCGTTCCAGATGGCGGTGGTGTTCTCCACGGCATCGTTGTAGATCCCGGTGATGGCGGGGACATCGCGGTGCTCGGCGGTTCGGATGCGCATGGGGTCAGGGTAGCGGGCCGGGGAAGCGCGATCGCGAGACAGGTACTGACAGTCCCTGGCTGAGACTCGGGATCAGGGGTCAGGGTGGGGGCATGACCGAGAAGCTCACCGCAGACAGCACCTTCACCCTGAACAACGGCGTCGAGATGCCCGTGATCGGGCTGGGCGTGTACCAGTCCTCCCCGGAGGACACCGCCGACGCCGTGCGCACCGCCCTGGAGACCGGCTACCGCCTGGTGGACACCGCGGCCGCCTACGGCAACGAGAAGCAGGTTGGGCAGGGCCTGCGCGCCTCCGGGATCTCCCGCGAGGAGGTGTTCCTGGAGACGAAAGTCTGGATCTCCGACTACGGCTACGACCAGACCCGCCACGCCTTCGAGAAGGCCGTCGGCAAGCTCGAGGTGGACCAGCTGGACCTGCTGATCCTGCACCAGGCCCTGCCCTCCGAGTTCGAGCGGACCCTGGACGCCTACCGCGCCCTGGAGTCCCTCCTGTCCGAGGGGAAGGTCCGGGCGATCGGCGTCTCCAACATCATGGTTCCGCACCTGGAGCGCCTGCTGGCCGAGACCGACGTCGTGCCGGCCGTGAACCAGATCGAATCCCACCCGTACTTCCGCCAGGCGGACCTGCAGGCCTTCCACCGCGAGCACGGGATCCTCACCCAGGCGTGGTCGCCCATCGGCGGCATCACCAGCTACCGCGGCATCGACGGCAGGCAGACCTCCACCCTCACGGATCCGGTGATCACCGGCATCGCCGAGGAGCACGGCAAGTCCCCTGCGCAGGTCATGCTGCGCTGGCACCTGCAGCACGGGGTGCAGGTGATCCCCAAGTCCGTGCACGAGCACCGCATCCGGGAGAACCTGGACGTCTTCGACGTCGAGCTGTCCGAGGAGGAGATGGCCCGCATCGACGCCCTCGACGGCGGGGTGCGCGGCGGTCCCGAGCCGGAGGAGATCACCCTGGAGTCCTTCGGCATGGACATCCCGGAGGCGTAGGAAGGGCCTCCGCGGTGGCCGACCGCCCCCCTCCTCGGCCCCTTCCCCCGGTGTGGGAGCGGTTTCGGCGTTCGGGAGCCACGAGAACGCTCCAGAACGTCGAAACCGCTCCCAACACCGCGCTCGAGGGGGAGGGATGGCGGGGTGTTCCATGCGCGCATCGGCAGCACCTGCGCCTACCGACACCGACGGAGCGTGTCCGCCGCGACTGACGATGCCGCCCCCACGCGCCGTTAGCGCTCACACCAGACCATGCTGATAAATGGCATGAGCCACATATCCGGACGTAACACGGATTTCACAGATCTTTTTCCCCGATCGCGAAATAATGGCGGCAGGTCTCCCGTTGTTCCTCCGTGCCTGCCGGGGACGGACGGGCGCCTGCCCGCCGCGCAGCGCCGCACGGTGAGCTGTCTCGAGTCACTGCTGAAGGGAGGGATCATGTCGGAGAATCGACTGTTCACCATGCGTCACGCATCACCAAAAGTCGGGTTGGTCACATTCTGGCTGGCCATGGGGACGTTCGCGTTCGGGGCGGGGGAGTTCGCCTCGATGAGCCTGCTGCCGTCCATCGCCGCGGACCTGGGCACCCAGGAGTCCACCGCCGGCCACATCATCACCGCGTACGCGCTCGGCGTCGTCATCGGCGCGCCGATCATCTCGGTCTTCGGGGCCAAGTGGCCGCGCAAGCCGCTCATGCTGTCCCTCCTCGCCGCGCTGATCCTCGGCAACCTCTTCGCGGCCTCGGCCCCGACGATCGGCACCCTCGTGCTGGCCCGGTTCCTCTCCGGCATCCCGCACGAGGCGTTCATCGGGGTGGCCATGCTCTTCGCCTCCAGCCTGACCCTGCCCACCAAGCAGGCGCGGGCCGTGTCCAACGTGCAGCTGGGCATCACCGTCGCCACGATCGTGGGCGTCCCGGCCTTCACCCTGCTGGGGCACGTGGCCGGGTGGCGGCTGTGCTTCGTGCTGATGAGCGCGATCGCCGCCGCGGTCCTCGTGGCCCTGTGGCGCACCGCCCCCAACACCGCGGGCAACCGGATGACCAGCGCCAAGCTGGAGATGACCGCGCTGAAGAACCCCAAGGTGCTGCTGACCCTGGTCACCGGCGCCGTGGGCTTCGGCGGGATCTTCGCGATCTACTCCTACTTCACCTCCGCCTTCCAGGCCACCGGCGCCGGCCCGGGCTGGGCGCTGTCCCTGATCCTCATGCTCTACGGCGTGGGGTCCACGGCGGGCAGCTTCCTCGCCGGATTCATCAAGCACGAGACGCTGCTGTACTCCGCCCTGGGCTTCCAGGCGGTGCTCGGGCTGTCCTCCGCGCTGTACGCGGTGAGCGTGGGCAACGCGTGGCTGACCGGGGTGGCCATGGTGATGATCGGGGCCAGCGGCGGCCTGGTGGTGCCGCTGCAGACCCGCCTGATGATGGCCGCCGGGGACGCCCAGACCCTGGCTGCGGCCATGAACCACGTGGCCTTCAACCTCGCCAACGGCGTGGGTCCGCTGGTCGCGGGCACCGTGATGGGCATGGGCGGCGGCTGGGCTTCCACCGGCTGGGTCGCGGTCGCCTTCTCCATGGGCGGTCTGGCCCTGCTGGTCGTCAACGTGCTGGTGGACCGGCGCAGCCCGATCGACAGCCACGCCGTGCGCTTCGAGGTGCCGACGGCGACCGCGCCGATCACCGGGTTGGTGCCGATCCTGCACTGACCGCCCGGACGCGCCGGGCTGGGCCGCACCGGATGCGCCGGTGTGGGCCGCCGCTGGCTCGGCCCTTCCTCCGCGGGAGATGCCGCGCAGAACGGGAGAGGAGATCTCCCGGACTGCGCGGCATCTCCCGTTGTGCGTCCAGAGGCGACAGGCGCTGGGGATGCCTGCGGGATGCGGGGGCACCGGAGAAGCGCCGGCGCCCTCGGGTCCGGACAGGGCAGAATGGCCCGTGCCCGGCCATCCCCGGCGACCCGATGAGAAACGGAGCATCCGGCTCGTGAGCATCCGCGACATCCTGCAGGACCCCGCCGTCGACGGCGTCCTGCACCTGGCCATCGCCCTCGGCGTCGTCGTGTACTGCCTGGTGGGCTTCCGCCGGGCCGGGCACCGGCTGCGCTACGGCATCATCCTGCCCATCGGCGTCGTGCTGCTGATCGGAGCCGTCCTGCGTCTGGCTGGGTCGGCGCGGGTGCCGTGGGTGGACGTCGTCAGCGGCGTCATCGCCCTGCTGGTGTTCCTGGGTCTGTGCCTGGGGTACCTGGTGCTCACGGTGTTCCTGCTGGTCAACGGGGTCACCATCATGCGCAAGGAGGGGCGGCGCCCGGCCACCCTGCTCTCCTTCGCCGCCGGGGCGTGGATGGTGCTGCTGCCCGCGCTGCCCGTCGTGCTCGCGGCGACCGGGGCCCTGCGTCAGGACGCGGTGCTGGTGGTCTTCGCCGCGATCTACTCGGTGCTCTTCGCGGCCACCGCGTACGTCGCGTTCTTCTTCCTCGGGTTCCTGACCTCCGCCGTCGGGTACCGGAAGCTCGCCAGGCGCTTCGCCCCGGACGCGATCATCGTGCTCGGCGCCGGGCTGAAGGGGGAGGAGCCGACGCCGCTGCTGGCCGGGCGGCTGGATCGCGGCCTGGAGGTGTATCACCGGGAGACGGCGCGCGGGCGGGCCCCGGTGATGATCCCCAGCGGCGGCCAGGGCCCGGATGAGGTGATCCCCGAGGGGGAGGCGATGCGCCGCTACCTCGCGGACCGCGGCGTGCCCGCGGAGCACCTGCGCCCGGAAACCCGCTCCACCACCACCCTGGAGAACCTCCTGTTCTCCCGGGAGCTGCTGGAAGACCCCGACCGGCCCGTGGTGGTCGCCACGAGCGACTACCACGTGTACCGGGCCGCGATGCTCCTGCGGAAGGCCGGACTGCGGGGGCGCGCGGTGGGCTCGCGCACGGCCGGGTACTACGTCCCCTCGGCGTTCCTGCGGGAGTACGCGGCGGTGCTGGTGACCAACCGGTGGGCGCATCTCCTGGCGTTCGCCCCCATCATCGCGATGATCCTCGCCTTCTACGGGGTGGTCCTCACGCAGGTCGTCTGAGCCGCCGTTCCCCGACGGCGCCCCTCGACGGCGTTCGCCGGGGGGCCTCCGAGAGGGGCCCTCGCGGTGCCTCCCCTGGGCGGGGACTGCCGCGCGGGGCGTCGTCGGGGTAGAACGGGAGGTGCGCAGACCGCCCGAGACCGGGCGGAGCGAACCGGCCGATGAGGTGATGGCGATGTCGGAGGAGCTGACCCGACGCGGCGATGAGGTCTTCGAGCGGCTCTTCGGGGCGGCCCCGGACCCGCAGGCCGGGGATGACCCGGAGTTCATGGCGATCCTGCGCCGGGTGATCTTCGGGCAGGTGTTCTCCGTGGGGGAGCTGGAGGACCGCACCCGCGAGCTCATCACGGTCACGATCCTCGCCGCGATGCAGTGCCCGGGCCAGCTCACCGCCCACACGCGGGCCGCCCTGCACGTCGGCGCCACCCCGGAGCAGATCCGCGAGGCGATCTACGGGCTGGCCCCGTTCCTCGGCTTCCCGCGCACCCTCAACGCGATCGCCGCGATGAACGAGGGACTGCGCGCCGCCGGCGTCCAGCTGCCCCTCGCCCCGCGCACCGCGACGCCGGAGGAGGAGCGCTTCGAACGCGGCACGGTCCTGCAGCAGCGGCTGTACGGGGATGAGATCCGCGAGGAGTTCGACGACGGCACCGCCGCGGGCGCGGCCCTGCCGCGGCTGCTCACCGAGTTCGCCTTCGGGGACTTCGAGTCCCGGGAGGGCCTGGAGACGGCCGAGCGGGAGCTGCTGATCCTGTGCGCCCTGGTGGCGATGGGGCTGGCCCCGCAGGTCGCCGCGCACGTGAAGGGGTGCCTGCGGGCGGGCCTGTCCCGGGAGACCGTGGCCGCCGCGATCCTGCACTGCGCCCCGTACACCGGGATGCCGGCGGCGCTGAACGCGTACCGGCAGCTGCGCGCCGCCGTCGACGACGCCTGATCCCCCGAGGGGCCTGCCGCCCCCGCATCCCGGTGGGAGACTGGGGGCATGCGCTCCTCCTTCCTTCGGGATCTCCCCGAGCTCGGCATCGCGTGGCGCGCGCAGTCTGCACCGGCTCCGCGCAGCGTCCTCGTCAACGACGGGCTCGCGGCACAGCTCGGCCTGGACCCGCAGCGCCTGCGCACCCGCACCGGTGCCGCCTTGCTCACCGGCACCGACCTGCCCGCCGGCACCCGGCCCGCCGCCCTGGCCTACGCCGGGCACCAGTTCGGCGGCTGGTCCCCGCGCCTGGGCGACGGTCGGGCCCTGCTGCTGGGTGACCTCCCCGACGTCGATGCCGCCCCGCCCAAGACCGCCGGCGGCTGCGCCTCTGCCGGGGCCGAACCGCCCCGGCCACCCGCCGCCGCGGCGACCGGTGCCCGCCGAGCCCCGGATCCGGCGTCCCTGCGGGAGCTGCACCTGAAGGGCACCGGACGCACCCCCTTCGCTCGGGGAGCCGCCGACGGCAATGCGGTCCTGGGCCCGATGCTGCGCGAGCACGTGGTCGGGGAGTTCCTCCACTCCGTCGGCATCCCCACCACCCGGTCCCTGGGGGTGGCCGCCACCGGGGCCCTCGTGTCCCGCCCGGACCGGATGGACCCGCGGCGCACCGTCCAGCTGCCGGGAGCAGTGCTCGCCCGCGTCGCGGACAGCCACGTGCGGGTGGGCACCTTCCAGTACGCGCTGAGCACCGGGGGACCGGAGCTGGTGCGCCGGCTCGCGCACTGGTGCATCACCCGCCACCACCCGGGGGCCGCCGACGCCGCGAACCCGCCGCTGGAGCTGTACCGGAGGGTCGTGTTCGCCCAGGCGCGGCTGGTGGCCGCGTGGGAGGCGGTGGGCTTCGTCCACGGGGTGATGAATACGGACAACATGGCGATCTCCGGGCAGGGCATCGACTACGGCCCCTGCGCTTTCCTGGACGCCCACGACCCCGACGCCGTGTTCAGCTCGATCGACCGCACCGGGCGCTACCGATACCGGAACCAGGCCGCGGCCGCGCAGTGGAATCTCGCCCGCTTCGCGGAAGCTCTGCTGCCGGTGCTCGACGCCGAGCCGGACCGGGCCGTGGACCTCGCCCAGGAGGCGCTCGCGGGATTCCCGCCCGTCTACGAGGCCGAGCGGCTCCGGCTCTTCGCCGCCAGGATCGGGCTGCGGGTGCAGGGGGAGGCCGCCGCGCCCTCGACCGCCGCTGCGGTGGAGGACCTGCTGGGGCTGATGGCCGAGCACGCCGCGGATCACACGGACACCTTCCGGGCCCTGATCCCCGTGGTCGAGGCGGGGGAACCCGGGTGGTGTGCCGCCGACGGCTCCGGTTCCGGCAGCACCCGGCCGGGGGCCGAACACGCGGAGGAGGGGACGCGGGACGAGCCGGGAGGCGGTGCGGAGCCGCCCCTGGACCCCGGCCTCGCGGCGGACCCGCGCTTCCGGGAGTGGCTCGCCCGCTGGCATCAGCTGGGGCCGGATCCCGCGCTGATGCGCCGAAGCGCCCCGCGGGTCGTGCCGCGCAACCACGCGCTGCAGGAGGCCCTGGACGCGGCGGAGGCGGGGGAGATCGGCCCGGTGCGGGAGATCCTCGACGCCGTCTCCCACCCGTTCGAGCACCGGCCCGGCGGCACCCGGCTGCTCGCGCCGTCGGGATCGCAGGCCCGCGGGTTCACCACCTACTGCGGCACCTGAGGGCCCCGCCCCCTCACCCCGTCACGCGGACACGCGAGAGCCCGCGCCGCCCCGGGGAAGGGGCTGGTGCGCGGGCCCGGCGTCGGGGGCGGGGCGAGCCTCAGCCCACCCACTGAACGGTGATCTGCGGGTCGAAGGCGGCGGTCTTCAGGATGTGGGAGTCCTTCAGATCCAGCCGACCCTCGTGGGAGGTGACCTCGAAGTGCTCGTGCTGATCCCCGCTGGTCAGATCCACGCTGTAGGTCCCGTCGGGGGCGGGCACCTCGCCGATCCCGTTCGGGGCGGGGGCCTTCAGCCAGTACACGGTGGGCTCGGTGGCCGAGCGCACGAGGGCCAGGTTCGCGAAGGACTCGGGGCTCTGCGAGGCGGCGGCCTGCTGAGCCGTGGTCTGCTGCGTGGAGGTCGCGGTGCCGGTCGGCGTCGACGCGGCGTCCTCGGCCTGCGCGGGACCGGCCACCAGGATGCCGGCGCCCAGGGCGAGGGCGGCTCCGGCGGCGGAGACGGCGGCGATGCGGTGCTGAGGATGGCGGGTCATGATCCGAATGCTCCTTTGCGTGTCGCTGCCCGCGGAAGGGGTCTCCTCCCGGGGGACACCCCCACCGTAGGCCCGCCGCGCCGGGGCTTCACCGGGCCGTGATCCGCGGTCCGAGAAGGTCACGGGACGGTCACCCCGGGTGCGGCGCCCCGTCGCGGCCGGCGACGGCGGGGCGCACCGCTGCCGGGACCGGGTTTCGAGCCTCGCCGTCGGGGCGCTCGGGTGCCGCCGCGTGATCCGAGCGTGACCGGATCCCCAGGAGACTCCCAGCTGCCCGCGCCCGGGCGGGCGGGACGGGTGCGGGTCTAGGGTGTGGAGTCATGGAGACCCCCGCGGCCGAGCCGGCCGAGACCACCCCCGCCGCGTCGCCGGCCGCCCCCGTGCGGGGCCTGTGGCGCGACGCCTACGGGCGGGCCGCGATCCGGTGCCTGCAGACCCTGCTGATCGCGGGCGTCGTCGGCCTGGGGGTGTGGCTGGCGGCGACGCTGAAGCTGGTGACCCTGCCGCTGCTGATCGCCCTGATCATCGCCGCCGCGATGAACCCCATCATCCGGGCCCTGCGCACCCGCGCCCGCTTCTCCCGGGTGGGCGCGGCGGTCACCGCGCTGCTGGCGATCCTGCTGGTGCTGGCCGGCATCATCTCCGGGATCGTGATGACGGTGATCGAGGAGTGGCCGGACCTCTCCGCCCAGGCGCAGCAGGGGGCCAACCAGCTCGCCGAGATCCTCACCGGCTGGGGAGTGCCCCTGGACGAGACGCACCTGAACGAGTACCTGCTCCAGGCCGGGGAGTACCTGCGCACCAGCGACGCCGGCTCCAGCGCGGTGGAGGGCGTCTCAGTGGTCACCGAGCTGCTGGCCGGGTCCCTCCTGATGGTGGTGATGCTGTTCTTCTTCCTCCTGGACGGGCCCCGCATGTGGGCCTTCCTGGGGGGGGTGGCTGCCGCAGCGGCTGACCGAGCGGGCCAATGAGGCCGGGCGGGCCAGCGTGCACGTGCTGGGCCGCTACATCCGCGGGACCGTGATCATCGCGGCCTTCGCGGCGATCGTGGACCTGACGGCGATGCTCGTGATGCACGTGCCGCTGGCCTTCCCGCTGGCCGCGCTGATCTTCCTCGGCGCGTTCATCCCGATCGTCGGCGCCCTGGTCACCGGCTTCGCCGCGGCCCTGGTGGCCCTGGTCGCGGCGGGCCCGGCGGCCGCGGTGGTTCTGACGATCGTGGTGATCATCGTGAACCAGGTGGAGCACCACGTGCTGCAGCCCAAGGTCATGGGTTCGGCCCTGAGCCTGCACGGGGTGGTCATCATCTCGGTGCTGGCGATCGGGGCCCACGAGGGCGGGGTGGCCGGGGCGCTGCTGGCGGTCCCGCTCACCGCGGTGGTGTGGGCCAGCGTCCGGGTGTTCCGGGACATGCGCGGGCGCGTCGCGCACCGACTGCCCGCCCCGGACCTGCAGGAGCAGGCCGCTACCGCTCGGTGAGCGGCAGCCCGTCCACCAGGGCCTCCATGGCCAGCACGGAGCGGGGGATGAACTCGGCGATGCTCAGCCCCACGACGTCGGCGGCCTCGTCCAGGTCCGCGATGATGCGGCGCACCTGCGCCCGGGTCAGCCCGCCGGGCACCAGGCCGAGACCGAGCGCGGCCTCGTCGCTGTCCACGACGTCCACATCCAGGTGCACCGCGACCTTGCCCGCCCCGGTCCCGGCCAGCCAGTCCAGCAGCGGGCGGGTGCTCTCGCGCAGATCCGCCGGGGAGAAGGAGCTCAGACCCCACTCGTCGAGGTGGGCGAGGGCGTCCTGCTCGCCGTCGTGCAGCCCGGCCAGGGCCACCCGCGCGGGATCCACCGCCGCCGGCAGCCTGTCCAGGATCTCCGGGTCTCCCTGCCCGACGATCGCGGAGACGGCCATCGCGTGGTAGCCGTCGTAGCCGGTCTCCGGGGTGTCGACGTCCGGGTGGGCGTCGATCCACACCACCGCGAGGTCCTCCCCGTGGCGGCGGGCCAGCTCGGTGAAGGGGACGACGCTCACCGAGCACTCCCCGCCGAGGGTGAGGATGCGCGGCGCGTCCCCGTGCCGGGACAGGATCTCCTGGGCGGCGTCGAGGGAGGCGAGGATCTGCTCCCGGGATTCGATGCCGCCGGTGGATCCCGACTCCTCCTGCGGGACCGGGACTACCTCGGTGCGTCCGTCGTGCTCGGGCAGCATGGCCTCGAGGAAGCGGGCGCCCAGGGCGTAGCCGCGGCGGGCCCGGTCCAGGGGCGCTTCCGGCAGCAGCTGGCTCACCATCTCCTGCCCGGCCCCCTGCCACTGCGGCCAGATCAGGCGCAGGGTGCTGGTCTGCTCCTGCGGGTCGGTTTCGTGCCGAGCGTCTGCGGACTTCATATCCTGTCCCTCCATCGTCGGTGCGCGGTGTCTCATCTGCGTGCAACGACGCCGCGGGCGCGGGTGTTCCGCGAGGCGCCCGCCCGGCCGGGAAGCCCCGCTGGGTGGGACGAGGGAATAACCGTCATCCCGGGGAAGTTTGCTTGAACATGAAAGCATTTGGATTCCTGAGCTTCGGTCATTACGGCACCGGCCCCGCGGGCAACGGGGTGGATGCCCGGCAGATGCTGCACGACGCCGTGGAGATCGCCGTCGGCGCGGAGGAGCTGGGGGTGAACGGCGCGTACTTCCGGGTTCACCACTTCGCCCCGCAGGCGGCCGCACCCATGCCGCTGCTGTCCGCGATCGCCGCGCGCACCTCCCGCATCGAGGTGGGCACCGGCGTCATCGACATGCGCTAGAGCATGTCGCGGTTGTGACACTCGTTCCGTAAGCTTGGTTGCATGGTCGAACTGGTAGCGCTGAGGAAGACGAACGAGGTGGCCGCGTACGTCCGCGCCTCCATGGACCGCAAGGGCGACCGCTGGACGGTCGATACGCAGCTGAGGAAGATCAGGGCGCTGGCCGAGGCCAAGGACTGGAACGTCGTCGAGGTCTACGAGGACAACGCCGTGTCGGCGACGAAGAAGCGCCGCGCTGGCACCCGCTGGGCCGAGATGCTGGACGACGCCCGCGCGGGCCGCTTCTCGATGGTGGTCGCTGTGGACATGGACCGGCTGCTGCGCAGCACGAAGGACCTCAACACCTTGATTGACCTGGGGCTGCGGGTCGTCACCGTGGACGGCGAGATCGACCTCTCGACGGCCGACGGTGAGTTCCGAGCGACGATGCTCGCGGCACTGGCCCGGTTCGAGGCCAGGCGTAAGGCGGAGCGTCAGATCAGGTCGAACGAGCGCCGACGCTTCGAGGGCATCCCGACGAGCGCCTGGAAGGCGTTCGGGTGGACGCGAGAGGGCGAGCTGATCCCGGAGGAGGCCGACGCCGTCCGGCGGGCCTTCGCCGCGTTCCTCGGCGAGCCCTCGCTGTCGATCCGGCGAATCCGCGAGGATCTGAACGGTGCCGGTCATCTCACCGCCCGCGGGTCGGAGTTCTCCGTCGATGCCGTGCGCTACCTCCTGGCGAACCCGCTCTACGCTGGCTACATCAAGCACTACGCGTCGGGCGAGCTGTACCCGGTGCAGGGCGACGCGTTCCCGCCCATCGTCGGCGAGCAAACATGGCGGGCCGCGGTGGCGAAGCTGGAGGACAACGTGCGAAGGTCGGCGAGGCAGGGTAACCAGCCGAAGTACCTTCTGTCCACGATCGGGCTGTGCGGGAAGTGCGGCGCGACGCTCGTCTCCGGGACGAACAGTCGCAAGCAGCCGACGTACCGCTGCGGCGAGCAGTTCCATCTCACCCGCCAGCGCGAGCCCGTCGATGCGATGGTGACCGAGGCGGTGCTCACCCGCTTGTCCTCGGTGGATGTGCACAACCTCGTGATGCCGCAGGAGGACGATGGGCCAGATCACGAGGAGTTGCTGACGGAGCGGAACGCCCTGGTCGAGCGGGTGAAGGAGCTGAGCCCGCTGCTGCGTGACATCCATCAGCCGGTCCTGGAGATCACGGCGGCGATCAACGACGTGAAGGCCCGCATCGATGAGATCGACGCGGAGCTGCTCGACCGTTCGGTGTCGGTGGCGGCGAAGTTGCTCGCGGACGTGGACGAGCCGGTCGGCACCGCGGAGCGCCGCGAGGTGGTCGAGGCGAAGTGGAAGACGTTGGACGTGGACCGCCGCCGGATGCTCGTGGACGAGCTGGTGACGGTGACCATCGAGCCCATCGCGCCCGGTCACGTGAAGTTCGACCCCGACCTCATTCGTATAGAGCCGCGTCGCGACTGACACGCGAGTCGACTCGTCAGTGGACTGGTGAGTCGACTCGTGGGAGAATGGTTGCAGACAAGAAGATCCCACCGGGGGCCAGACTTTGAAGCTGGCGGTACTACTCCCGGATGAGTAGCCGGTCAAACAGCCCAATTACCGTGGCGGGGAACCGGAAGCACACTCATGTTTGAGGACTTCCGATGTCTGTCGTTATCGACGCTCCCCGCGCATCTGCGTTGGACTGCCCTGGGCTCGACCAGGATTCGACCCCCGATCCGCAGGCTGATGGGCTCGATCCCGTCATCGCTGCCGCCCTCGCCGCCGGTCGCCGAGCTGGTGAGCGCCTGGCCCGCATGCCGCTGACTCCGCGCCAGCGGGCCGCGGTCGCCGCCGTGATGGGTGGTGATCGCTGATGAGCGCCAACTCCGCCGCCTTCGCCCACGTGAACGGCTTCCGCTGGCGTGTGGGCGACCCCACCCTCGCCGACAGCGAAGCGCACCTCTACGACCTCGGCGTGCTCCGCTCCGTGCTGGAGGAGGCCGTCGAGATGGCCGTCGCCGATGCCCGCGCCGACGGGGTGACCTGGGCCAAGATCGGCGACGCCCTCGGCGTCACGCATCAGGCCGTCATCAAGCGTTACCACAAGGGTAGTGCCCGATGAACGCCGCCGAACGCACCAGCGCCACCGCTCCCGCTGACCTGACCAGCCCGACCGATGGGCCTGGCCTGGCATCCGCCGGAGGCGGGCTGCCCGTCGTCGTGATGCCCGTCCTCATCCGTGCTCCGCACTCCAAGAGTTCTGGAAGCCTCATCCGTTCCTACGGGCGCGGCAAGGGCTTGTCGATTGCCGCGCCATGCAACAACATGCCTGGTCAGCTGCCGGTTTCGCCTTCGCTCCACCGCGTGACCCCGCAGGATCATTTGGAGGTCAATAGGGGGTCATTTAAGGCGCCGTACGCTCCTTCCGACGTCCTGGGCGGTGGTCGCCGTGGCTAAGCAGGAGAACAACCCGACGAGCATCGGGCTCACGCAGTACCTCGATCCGTCGTACTGGACCTGGGCCGCCGAGGACGCGAACGGGGCCGCGCTGCTCCAGCAGGGAGCCGGGGCGATCCTCGCCTACGTGGTGCAGCGGCTCGAGGCGATCGGCTGTGAGGTCGTCGAGGCCTACGGCATCGTGCACGACAAGGACGAGCGCGAGGTCTGGAGCGACACCGAGAAGACCCTCGTGGTCGAGCCGAAGCCGGATCACCTGCACGCGGTGATCAAGTTCGCCAGCCGCGCGAAGAGCGCGCCTCTGGATCGGCTCGCGTTTGGCATCGGCGTCGAACCGCAGTACGTCGAGAAGCCCGGTCGCGGGCGGTACGCCTTCGACAACATGCTCTCGTACCTGACGCACGTGAAGTACGCGGACAAGCACCAGTACGCGCCTTCGGAGGTCGCCACGGTGCGCGGGCCGGACTACCTCGGCATCGACGCCCAGCGCCGGGAGACGTGGCTCAAGGGTCGCGCCCACGTGAAGAAGAAGGTCGTCGCCGAGAACTTCGAGGACATGCGCGAGCGCGTGCTCCAGGGCGAGATCACGCGCGATCAGATCATGCTTACCGATGAACTGTTCGACATCTACTCGCGGCATCAGCGGGAGATCGACGATGCCCTGTCCGCCTACGGTCAACGCCGCGCGTACCGGGCGGCGGCGAAGCTCCGCGCCGGTGAGTTCTCGACGCACGTGGTATTCGTGCACGGGGATGCCGGTATCGGCAAGACCCGGTTCGCCACGGACTTCATCACCGAGGCGATCAACGCGGCGAACGCCCACGGCGAGCGGTGGCAGGTCTACCGGGCCGCCACGGGGAACCCCCTCGATGACTGGCGCGGGGAGGAATTGCTGCTGCTCGACGATCTGCGCGCCTCGGCGATGGACGCGAACGACTGGCTGCTGCTGCTCGATCCGTACAACGCCTCCCCGGCGAAGGCGCGCTATAAGAACAAGGGCGAGGTGGCCCCGCGTCTCATCGTCATCACGGCGACGATCGAGCCCGTCGAGTTCTTCTACTACGCCCGTCAGAAGGGCAACGTGGACGAGGCGCTGGACCAGTTCATCCGCCGCCTGGCCTCGGTCGTGAAGGTCTACCGTGCCGACGAGATCAACCGCTACCTCGTGCAGCACATCGGAAGGATCGAGCCCTACGAGTGGCATCAGTGCAGCGTTCCGGCCGCCGCGCACACGCCCGGCATGTACGGGAACGCGTACCACCGGAACGCCGGGTCGCGGGAACTGACCTACGGTCCGGAGACCTCGGCCGACCACGACGCGGACGGCGCGGTCGCGGAGCTGCTGAGCGGGCTCGCCGTGCGGAGTCCGGACGTGCCGCTGGCACTGATCGGAGGTGCCGCATGAGCACCGAACTGGACGCGCTCTTCCAGGGGGTCGAGGGGGCCGGAGGCCCCTCGCAAGCAGACATGGAGGACACGAGCGTCAGCGATGTGTCCGACATGCCTACTGCTTGCCACTCTGGCGTACAGGTGGAGCAGCAGACCGACTCCCAGGTGAACACGGGTCGGGCTGATGCGGAGGCTGTGCGGCAGAGTCACGGCGGCGCGAAGCGTCGTCGTGGGGGCCGCGCGAAGCTCGATACCGACTTCGGAGAGGCCACGCTCGCGGCGCTTCGCACTCGTGCGAAGCGGCTCGGGCTGGCTCCGAGCACGTGGGTGCGGGCCGTCGTGCGCGATGCCCTCCACGCCTCTCGGAGCGAGGAGCTGGACGCCGCCGTGGCCGCGCACCTGCTCGGCGTCGAGGCGCGCGCGCAGGTGTCGGCGGACGCGCGCGAGCTGGCCGCGCAGATCCGCCCGCTGGCGATCAACGTCAACTACCTGGACCACCGAGCACGTGCCGGTGAGGCGGTGGCGCTGTCGTCGGAGGTGCCCGAGCTGATCGAGCTGCTGCGCGAGGTCCGCGCCCTGCTCGGTGATCGGACGGCGTCATGAGCACGACGCACTACAGCCCGAGCGCCAGCGCCGCCGACACGGAGCGCTATATCCGGGGCAAGGAGGACGAGCGGGGCGTCGCGATCACGTGCGATGTGCCGGGAGGCCCCGGCGCGTTCTCGGCGCGCGCTCGGGCGCTCACGCAGAACACGACGCGCGAGGTCGAGACGCTGCACTACCGCCAGTCGTTCAGCGACGAGGAGTTCGACCCGAAGAACCCCGAACACGTGCAGCGGGTGAACGACCTGGGCTACCAGCTCGCCAAGAAGATGCACCCGGATTCCGACTGCCTCGTCGTCAGTCATGTGGATGGGCGGGGAAAGAAGCCGCACAACCATATTTTGGTTCTCAATCACAACAACCGCACGGGAAAGGCGCTCTCGGACTATCGCACGTTCCACGACCGCAAGGCCGGGAATCAGAAGGGCGTGCAGTCGGCGAACGACGAGCTGATGCGCGAGCACGGGCTCTCGGTCGTGAAGCGGCTGGAGCACGCGCCGAAGGACTGGGAGCTGCGCCGCGAAGACTTCGCCGAGGGGTCGCTCGACCGCGAGATGGGCGACCGGATGAGTGCGGCGCTGGCCGATCCCCGCGCGGTGGACAAGGCCGGTCTGGTCTCGGTGATCGAGGAGCAGAACCAGCAGCTCGGTGATGACGGGGATCGGGTGCCACGGATGCGGCTGCACAGCCCCGTCAGCAAGAAGGGCAAACGCGCCGGGCAGGAGACCTGGACGCTCTACATCGAGGACCGCCGCGGCGAGTCCGGGCGTGCCGAGCGCCGCAAGCGCACGAGCGCACTCTCGGCGGACTTCACCCCGGAGGGCGCGCAGGCGTTCTTCGACTACCACCAGCAGCAGAAGGAGCAGGAACATGAGCGCAGCACTCGACAGGCTGAAGCAGCAGAACGGGCCCGTGCAGTCGCCGCAACCGCTCGGCAGTCCGGAGACGATGGAGCTGTTGACCTCGATCCTCGCCGCCGTCGAGGCGCAGAATACGAGGATCGCCACGCTGACCGAGCAGCAGAAGAAGCTCGCGGGGTTCGTGAAGGTGGACAGCGAGGAGCAGGAGAAGCAGCTCTCCGCGATCTCGCATCAGCTGACCTCAACGTCGCCGCCGCCGGAGTCGAACGAGAACAGCGAACTGCTCGCCGGAATCGCGTCCACTCTCGCGGGTATGAGCGTGAACCTCAACGGGGAGAGTCTGAAGGGCTCAGCCTCTAAGTCCGAGGCTGCCGCCAAGCATCTCGATGAGAGCCGGGCTAAGTTCGAGCGGGCCGCGAACGGTGCGCAGAAGGCCTGGCGGGAGTCGATCACCCAAGCCAGCGCCGAGGCGACGAGTGCGATCAGCACGGCCCGGGATCAGGCTGTGCAGTCGATCGAGAGGGCCGCTGCCGTCGCCGGGGCCGTGGCAACAGCCAAGATTGACGCCGCGAACGAGCGGGCCGAAAAGATCATCGCCACAACGGCGAAGCTGGAGGCCCGTCAGCTTTGGTCTGTCGCCGCGTCGATGTGCCTCGCGCTGCTGCCGGTCGCAGTGATCGTCGCGGGTGTTTGGATGGCCGTCGCCGGGCTTATCACGGGCGCTCAGTGGGCCCTCGACGTGGACGGGAGCGTGTGGCTCGGGATCGGTCGCTGGCTCGTGGTCTCCATGGGCCTCGCCGGGGCTGGCTACGGACTCTTCGCGTCCGTCCGCTGGGTCGCCGGTCTCGTGGAGACCTGGAAGGGCCGCGGGATGCCGAGGTGGCCCCGTTGGCGGTGATGGCTGGATCCGATCGAGCTACCGGTTCCGATCAGCAGTCGAAGGATTTTCGCAGCAGCCAGTCCTGCGGCCTCGGTGCCGCCGCCGTAGCCTGACGAGCATCCCGGCCGTGACGGCCATCGCGACGGCGATCCCGGCACCGATGATCCAGGGATTGCCGAGGAGCCCTCCGACGCCTGCGAGTGCTCCGCCCGCCGCGATGAGCGGCAGGCCGCAGGAGAGCAGCAACGGAAGCGCGCAGCATGCCAGTAGGAGCAGCCCGGTCCCTGCGGCGACGATGGGACCGGCGCGCCGTTCGTCGCGGTCGTGATCGGCGCTCATCGTCTGCACCTCTTCCGGATGAGATCTCCCCGATTGCATGCGTTGCCGTTCATGCGCAGCACGAGAGCAGTGACGGGTCGGTGGTGAAGGACTTCGCGGCGATCCGGATGCCTTCGGTCATGGTCAGGTAGGGGGCCCAGGCGTCGGCGACTTCGGCGATGGTCTTGCCGAGCACGTGGAGGCCTGCGGCGGCGAGTTCCCCGGCGTCCTTGGCGACGGCGGTGAGGCCGAGGATCTCGCTCGTATCGGCGTTCACGACGATCTTGATGAACCCGCGGGTGTCGCGGTTGATCACCGCCCGGGGCACATACTCCAGGGGCAGCACGCGGCAGTCGCAGCGGATCCCCGCGGCGACGACCTCCTTCTCGGTCATCCCGACCGCGCCGATCGCCGGTCCGGTGAACGTCACCCGCGGCAGATGGGAGTAGTCGACGGACCGGTCGGCGTCGGCGAACGCGTTCTCGGCAACGAGGGTGCCGTGGTGGGCCGCGACGTAGACGAACTCCGGGTGCCCGGTCACGTCGCCCGCGGCCCAGATCCGCGGGTTCGACGACTGCAGATGGTCGGAGACGACCACCTCGCCGGAGTCCCCGGTCTTCACCCCGACCGCATCGAGGTTCAAGCCGTCGGTGACGGGACGGCGTCCGAGGGCGACGAGCACCTGGTCGGCGCGGAACTCCTGCGAGCCGCCGGACACGTCCGCGGTAACCACGACCTGCCCGGTCGCCGCGTCCCGGGACACCCGGGTCGGCACCGCGCGGCGGACCACCCGGATGCCCTCGTCGGCGAACACCTCCTGCAGTGTCCGGGACACCTCCGGCTCCTCCTTCGACGCGAGCCGGGACCGCACCAGCACGGTGACCTGGGAGCCGAGGCGGGCGAACAGCTGCGCCTGCTCCAGGGCAACGTAGCCGCCGCCGAGCACCAGCATCGACTCGGGGACCTCGGTCAGGTCCATCGCCGTGGTCGAGGTCAGGTACCCGGCCTCGTCCAGGCCGTCGATCGGCGGAGCCCACGGCCGCGCACCGGTGGCGACCAGGTAGTGCTCGGCCTCGATCGTCTCGACCGCTCCGTCTGCGGCGGTGACCTCCAACACCGGCGCGTCCGGGGTGCCCGCGAACCCGGCGTCTCCCCGCCGGACGTGCCACCCGTATGAATCGGCGACGTCGGCGTACTTCTCGCCCCGCATCGTCTCGACCAACGCCTGCTTCCCGGCGATCAGCGCGGGCATGTCCTCTGGGCCTGCCGTCGTCGCGATCCCCGGGAACCGGTCGGCGGCGTCGGCGGCGACGTGCCGTGCATCGGCGGCGGCGATGAGGGCCTTCGACGGCACGCAGCCCGTGTTCACGCAGGTGCCGCCGAGCGTGCCACGCTCGATCATCACCACCGACTTCCCGAGCATGGTCGCGCGAATCGCGGCGGCGAACGCTCCGCCGCCCGATCCGATGATGGCGAGATCGTACTTCGTAGGCATCGCTGCTCCCGTCAAGGCTTGGACTTCTGTTCCGTTTCAGCCATACTGGACCTTCCAGTGCAGGGGAAGGCCAAGCGTGGCCCCTGCCGAATGATCGGAGGCCGCAATGCGCATCGGAGAACTCGCCGAACGCGCGGGCACCACCTCGAAGACGCTCCGGTTCTACGAAGAGCAGGGACTGCTGCCCCCGGCCGACCGGACGCCATCCGGGTACCGCGACTACGCGCCCGACGCCGTCGCCCGGATCGACTTCGTTCACCGTGGCCAGGCCGCAGGCCTCACCCTCGCCCAGATCCACCAAATCCTCGACATCCGCGACAGCGGCCACGCGCCCTGCGAGCACGTGCGAGACCTCCTCGACGCGCGCCTGGCCGAGATCGAGCAGCAGATCGCCCAGCTCACCGCCCTGCACGGCACCATCGCCGACCTCCGGCACGACGCCGCGCACCCGGACCCCGACACATGCAGCCCAGACCAGGTCTGCCGGTACCTGTAGAGGGACGCGGACCGAGAAAACGAGAGCCATAAAACGAACATGCGCTACGAGCACTTAGCTTCATGACGCTCGTGTCGTCGAAGTGGCACAGCAGCCGCTGACACGCCACGCCAGGCGTGGCCGGGAGACCTCCCGAGGAGTAGGTGATCAGCCTGCTCACGGACGAGGAGGACCCCATGACGACCAGCGCCCGCATCATCCGCCACACCGAGCCCCGCGCGTGGCTTGGCTGTCTCACGTGTTATTCAGAAGCCGATCTCGTCGGCAGGTGGTACGACGCCGAGGACTGCGACGAGGTCACCCCTGCCCAGCTGCACGGTCACGCGACCGACCACGAAGAACTCTGGGTGATGGACCACGAGGGCATCCCCTGTCACCGGCGAGATGGACCCCATGACCGCGGCCCAGTGGGGTCGCGTCCTCACCTCGGTGCCGGAGCACCAGCAGGAAGCCCTCTTCGCCTGGGTCCGGTCCGGCAGCTATGTCGCCGAGGGTGAGGGCGACTTCCCGTCGCTCGAGGCGTTCGAGGACGTGTACAAGGGCGAGTGGTGCTCATGACGCGAGTACGCCGACCACATGCTTGAGGAGGGCGGCCTCCTTGAGGGTGTCTCCGATGAGGCCCGCCGCTACATCGACTACGACCAGTGGGCACGTGACCTGCTCATGGACTACACGGTCGAGGACGCCGAGGACGGCGGCGTCATCGTCTTCCGCAACCTCTGATCTATAGGCGCGTTTACTGCACTGTCACGTAAACGCGCCTATAGCATGTCTGACAGATCCCTGCCTCCCATAGGAGCCCCACCATGCGACGCCACCTGATCACCGCCACCACGCTCGCCATCGCCGCCACCGCCCTGCTCGCCGGCTGCAGCGGCAACAACCTCGAGGGCACCTACCTCGACGCCAAGGAGGGGCGCTACATGCTGATCCTCGGCGAGGACGGCACCTGCGGCCACCAGGAGCGGACCAACCCGCAGGCCGAGATCGACGAGGACTGCTCGTGGAGCCGCAACGGCGACGAGCTGACCTTCGTCGGCCTGATGAGCTACAACGTCTACGGCACGGTCAACGACGACGGCTCGATCACCATCCCGCACCAGAACCACGTCACCTCGAAGCTGCTGCAGAAGCAGGAGAGCTGAGCGCGATCACGAGACCCCCGGGGAGCATCCGCTCCTCGGGGGTCTTTTTCTTGATCTCCGTGAATGCAGGGGTCAAGGGATAATGAAGCATGCGCATTAGTGATTTCTTCCAGGAGCCAGCAGGGACTGGCAACCCCTGGGATTCATCGAAGCCGGTTCTCAACGCCGACCTGATCACCCAGCTCGCACAGGGCACCGCCCACGACCCGAACCCACTGGAGACAGCGCTCGAGCTCACCAGGCTCGTCCGAGCAGAGTACGAGTCCTACGGCACCGAGAAGTCGCACCTGCGGACCGACGAGGACGAGGCGAGGGCCGCGCTCAGGGCGCTCCGCATGCTCCTCAAGCGAAGAGGCATCGTCTTCGACCCTCCGTGGCGCGACTTCTCGTCCTTCCACAGTCACTGGATCGCTGAAGGTGCCTATGGGGATTGGCAAGCTCGGCGCGACATCATCGAGAAGGTGTTCCGGCCGATCCAAGATCAGCTCGAGGAGGCAGAGGAACAGCAGTTCATGGGCGAACTGACCGAAGGCATCTCGCCGCACGGCGATCTCGGCTGGACTGACGTCTACGATCACATCTCACAGCTGCGGCATCGCTTCAGGTCAGCCTCCACGCCTGTCGACTACAAGGACGTGGGCAACCGCTGCGTCGGCGTCCTCGAGGCGCTCAGCGCCCATGTCTACGACCCTGAGGTGCACTGCCCACCGGGACTCTCAGAGCCTCCGGTGGACAAGACCGACATCCGCATCGGCGCGTACATCGACCACCGTTTGCCCGGCAAGTCCAATGAGGAGCTGCGGGGGCTGACCAAGAAGGCATCGGCTCTCGCCCACAAGATGAAGCACTCACCGAAGGCCGACCGGACCACGACCGGCATCACCGCGGATGCCGTGATTCTGTTGGCGAACATCTTGCGTCGACTCGAGGACGGCTGAGGTCCCGCACGCAGAACAGGGCGCCCGTCGATCCTCCTTCGTCGGATCACCGGGCATCGGGAGGTGTGGTTGTGGCTTCGTTCGCTTGGTGGCGGGGTTTTTGCAGCGCTCTGTGGCGGTCTTGTTGCCGTGATCACGCAGGACTGGCTGCAGGTAGGTGTCGCGGTCTGGACCGAGAGGGGTGCGCCCGGTCGGGGCCGTTTGGATCGCTGCCGCTACGTCAGAGTCCGAAGGCTCCGCCGCTGACAAGGATCACGATGCCGAGGCCGATGAGAACGATGGGGAAGAGGATGTGCTCCCAGCGTTCGAGAACTTCGGCGATCGGGGGGCGGGTGGCGACGAACTTTGCCAGGGCCACCAGGACCGCGACGAGCGCGAGGAAGACGATGCAGTAGGCGACTACTGCGAGAGGTTCCACGCTGAGGAAGACAGGGGTGTAGACGCCGATGTTGTCGCCGCCGTTGGCAAGGGTGACGCCTGCGACTGTCCACACGCCGACCTTCTTGCCGGCAACCTTGGCCTCGTCGTCATCGTCGTCATCGTCTCCGCGCCAGGCCTGCCATGCGGCCCAGAGGCCGAGGCCCAGAGGGATGAGACCGAAGTACGGGATGACTGCCGAGGGCAGGAATGCTCCGGCGCCGGTGGTCACCAGGACCGCGGCACCGAGGATGCCGGCGAATCCGAGGTACTGGCCGGCCAGAATGCGGGCGGTAGTGCCGCGCTGGCTTGCCCCTCGCGCGAAGAAGAGGGAGAGCACGATGATGTCGTCGATGTTGGTCGCTGCGAACAGGCCCATCGCCTGCAAGACCGAGGTGAGGATCATGCGCCCTCCCCAGCTGCGTCGCATCCGGGAAGCGAGCAGGCGGGATCGATGCACGGGGCGTCTTCGTCCACTGCCAGGGTGGCATCGACCAGTGCCGTCAGCGCCTGCGCCAGGTGCGAATCGGCGATCTCATATCGTGTCCGACGACCCTCGGGCTCGGAGACGACGATCCCGCAATCGCGCAGGCATGCCAGGTGGTTGGACACGTTCGGGCGTGTCAGGTCCAGATCTCGGGCCAGTTCCGCCGGGTAAGCGGGATGGTCGAGCAGGGTCAAGATGATCCGGGATCGAGTGGGGTCGGCCAGTGCACGACCCAGGCGGTTCATCACGTCGAGACGCGAAGCAATAGTCAGCATGCAGTGAACTATACAGCGCGAACTGAACACTCGGTCACAGGCGTCAAGGGCAAACTCAAAGGCAAGAAGCCCAAGCTCTCGCCCTCTCGGCGCAAGCACCTGCTGACGTTGCACACGGCCGGCGAACACACCCAAGCCGAGCTCGCCGAGCTGTTCAGCGTCTCCCGCACCACCATCTACCGCGAGCTGCGCCGCACCACGGCCGACACCTGACCGCGCCTGCACCGCCACTGAGCAATCACAGAAACCCGCCACCAAGCCATCACATCCACAGTGTGGTCACCTACCAGCTGAGCACCTGTCCAGCGAGGTGTACCCGTTGAACACGGGGCGAGTCCCTGACTACGAGCTGTTCACCAGGGTCGCATTTTGATAGGATGGACACATCTGCACAGGGGGTCTACACGATATGAACACCACAGGTAAGCTCGTCGGCTACGCGCGGGTCAGCTCGGCCGACCAGCACCTCGACCGGCAGCTCGAGGTGCTCAGCCGGGCCGACAAGATCTTCACGGAGAAGATCTCCGGCAGCAGTCGGGAGCGCCCCGAGCTGACCCGGATGATCGAGTACGTCCGCGAGGGCGACACCGTGCTCGTCAAGAGCCCCGACCGCCTCGCCCGGTCGACCACCGACCTGCTCGCCCTCGTCGAGCAACTGCGCGCCAAGGACGTCCAGATCGAGTTCATCGACAATCCTGCGCTGAACACCGATACGCCGCAGGGAGAGTTCATGCTCACCGTGCTGGCTGCGATGGCACAGCTCGAGAGGGCGACCATCCGAGAGCGCCAGGCCGAGGGCATCGCCATCGCCAAGAAGAAGGGCACCTATGCCAGGACGGTGCGCCTGAGCCCCGAGCAGATCACTGAGGCCCGCGAGCGGGTCGAGGCGGGCGTCGCCCATGCTCGGGTGGCCAGGGAGCTGGGTGTGTCACGCACGACCCTCTACGCCGCCCTGAGCGGCTCCGGTGCCTACGCGACCACCTGAGCCCCCACGACACACAGAAGCGCCCCGGACATCTCGTCCGGGGCGCTTGCCGTGTGGGAGGTAACGGAGTGCGGGTCTCACGCAGACTGCCTCCAGTCGCTGTCGTCCTCAGGGACCTCAGGGATGAACCCGGCCTCGTCGGCCGGCGACGGCTTCACGCCCTCGTCCCGGCGCACATGCTCGACATCGCGGTCGCTCTTGTCCTTCGTGACCTTCACGCCCGTCTTGGAGCCGACCCCCTTGATGAGGTTGCTGATGAGCGTCGGGGCGACGATCACCGAGGCGACGAGCGCCGAGATGCCGCCTGCGATCCAGACGTTCTGGAAGATCCCCATCGCCTGCGTCAGCAGCAGCCGCACGACCATGAAGCCGACCGTGTACAGCACGGCCATGAGCGCGAGCCGCCAGATGGGCGAGCGGGCCTGGAACGCCTGGAACTCCCGCCATGCCGTGCGCAGCGCACCCTTCGTCTCGCGGGAGTCGGGGCCGTCGTCCTCCGGCAGCACCAGCAGCGCTGCCTTGAGCATGAGGCCGACGAACCGGAACCCTCGCGGGAGCATCGTGGCACCGCTACGCCGCCCTGCGCCGCTGAACCCCGAATCTCCTCAGCAGGAGCCCGCGGGAGTGTCAGTGCTCAGTGTCTGCGGGTCGAGCGCGGCCGAGAGCATCCCCAGGATCTCGGGAACGACCGCGTAGTAGGCCCACCTGCCGCGCTGCTCACGCGTGACCAGGCCGGCGTCGACGAGCTGCTTCATGTGATGCGAGACCGTGGGCTGGGAGAGGCCGACAGGCTCGGTCAGATCGCACACACACGCCTCCCCGCCGGACTGCGCAGTGATCATCGACAACAGCCGCACACGGGTCGGATCACCGAGCGCCTTGAACAACCGCGCCAACTGCTGCGCATCCTCGACCGCGAGCACCCCACCCGTGACGGGGGCGCAACATCCTCCCGTGTCGGTCGCGACCAGCGGCAGTGAGATCGGCATGCCCTCGACCCTACGCCATGCATTGACAACTGTCGATGCATCGACGAGCATCAATATGTTGTCGGGGCGCCCCGCGGGAAATGGAGCAGGCAATGAGCGAGAACGAGAACACCGAGCTGCGCGAACAAGTCCGCGCCCGCTACGCCCAGGCCGCGACCGCGGTCACCACCGGCACCCGCAACGCTGATCTCCTGGTCGAAGAGGCGTCTGTCTCTTCGTGCTGTTCCAGCACCTCCGCCACAGAGGGATCGAATGAGGCGGCCGACGACTCGTACTGCGCTCCGACCGAGCGGAGCTTCGGCGCGGGTCTCTACGACGAGGCGACCGCCGCCGGACTCCCATTGGAGGCGGTCGAGGCCAGCTTGGGCTGTGGCAATCCCACGGCGGTCGCTGAGCTGCACGAGGGTGAGCGGGTGCTCGACCTCGGCTCCGGTGGCGGCATCGATGTGCTGCTCTCCGCACGCCGTGTCGGACCGACCGGGTTCGCCTACGGCGTGGACATGACCGACGAAATGCTCGCCCTGGCCGAGAAGAACAAGATCGAGGCCGGGGCGGAGAACGTCGAGTTCCTCAAGGGCACCATCGAGGACATACCGCTTTCGGACGGGTCGGTGGATGTGGTGATCTCCAACTGCGTCATCAACCTCTCCTCCGACAAGCCCGCCGTCCTTGCCGAGATTTTCCGCGTCCTCGCGCCGGGTGGCCGTATCGGGGTCTCCGATGTCGTCGCCGAAGACCGCCTCACCCCCGAAGAGCGTGCTGACCGCGGTTCCTACGTTGGGTGCATCGCCGGAGCCCTGTCGAAGACCGAGTACCTCGACGGCCTCGCCAAGGCGGGGTTCACGGGTGCGAGCGTGGAGTTCACGCACGAGGCCGCGGACGGGATGCACGCCGCGATCATCCGCGCCACTAAGCCTACGAACTAACCGCATACCCCGAGCTAACGAGGAGACTGAGCAGCACGATGCCCGCACCCCCGAACACCACGAGCACGAATACCCCAGCGCCTGCGCCTGCGGCGAGGCGGCAGTTGTCGACGTTGGATAAGTGGCTGCCGGTCTGGATCGGGCTGGCGATGATCGCCGGCCTCCTCCTGGGCCGCTTCATCCCCGCCCTGGCTGACGTGCTCACGAGGATGGAGGTCGCGGGCATCTCGGTGCCGATCGGACTGGGCCTGCTGGTGATGATGTACCCGGTGCTCGCGAAAGTCCGCTACGACAAGATCGCCGCCGTCACCGGCGACAAGAAACTCCTGGTGTCCTCGCTGGTGCTGAACTGGCTGCTCGGCCCCGCGGTCATGTTCGCCCTCGCCTGGCTGTTCTTGCCCGATCTGCCCGAGTACCGCACCGGCCTCATCATCGTCGGCCTGGCCCGCTGCATCGCGATGGTCGTGATCTGGAACGACCTCGCCTGCGGTGACCGCGAAGCCACCGCCGTGCTGGTGGCGATCAACTCGATCTTCCAGGTCATCGCGTTCTCGTTCCTCGGCTGGTTCTACCTCACGACCCTCCCCGGCTGGCTCGGCCTCGACACCCAGGGTCTGGACGTCTCGGTCGGGCAGATCGCCCTCAACGTGCTCGTCTTCCTCGGCGTACCGCTGGTCGCGGGGTTCGCGACCCGCTGGATCGGTGAGAAACGCAAGGGCCGCGCCTGGTACGAGGAGAAGTTCATCCCGCGCGTCGGGCCGTGGGCGCTCTACGGGCTGCTGTTCACGATCGTGCTGCTCTTCGCCCTCCAAGGCGAAGCCATCACGCATAATCCCCTCGATGTCGCGAGGATCGCGTTGCCGTTGCTTGTCTACTTCGCGTTCATGTGGTTCACAGGCCTCCTGCTCGGCAAGGGCATCGGCCTCGGCTACGCCCGATCCACCACGCTGGCGTTCACCGCGGCGGGCAACAACTTCGAGCTCGCCATCGCCGTCGCCATCGGCACCTTCGGCGCAACCAGTGGGCAGGCGCTGGCCGGGGTGGTCGGCCCGTTGATCGAGGTGCCTGTCCTCGTCGCTCTCGTCTACGTCTCCCTGTGGGCTGCACGCCGCTGGTTCCGCACCGACCCCTACCAGAACGAAACGAGCCCCCGATGACCACCGATACCACTCCGACGGTGTTGTTCGTCTGCGTCCACAACGCCGGGCGCTCCCAGATAGCCGCCGCCTTCCTAACCCACCACGCCGCGGGCCGCATCGCGGTCCGCTCCGCTGGGTCGGAGCCCGCCCACCAGCTCAACCTGGCCGTGGTCGAGGCCATGCGCGAGGTCGACATCGACATCACGGCCGAGCGTCCGAAGCTGCTGACCCCCGACGCGGTGCAGACCGCTGATGTGGTCATCACGATGGGGTGCGGCGATACCTGCCCGTTTCTCCCCGGCAAGCGCTACGAGGACTGGCAGCTCGACGACCCCGCAGGGCTTGGGCTCGAGGAAGTGCGCACTATCCGGAACGAGATCGAGACCCGCGTCCGCATCCTCATCGCCGAACTGCTCGGTCCTCAGGAGACCGATGAGTGAGCATGCCGACGTCGTTGTGATCGGCGGTGGCCAAGCGGGCCTGGCCGCCGGCTACTATCTGCGCCGGGCGGCGCTGAACTTCGTGATCCTCGACCGGCAGGACCGTGCAGGCGGCGCCTGGCGTCACGGCTGGGACTCGCTGCGACTGTTCTCCCCGGCCGAGTACAGCCCGCTGCCGGGCTGGCCGATGCCGCGCCAGCGGGGCGAGAGGTTCCCCACCGCCGGTCACGTCGTCGAGTACCTGCACGACTACGAACAGCGCTACGAGCTGCCCGTGCACCGGCCCGTCCAGGTCAGCGACGTCCGCGCCCACAGCCGCGGGCTCAGCGTTGAGACCGACCGGGGCACCTGGCACGCCGCGTTTGTCATCAGTGCTACCGGCACCTGGGAAACCCCCTTCATGCCCGCCTATCCGGGCATGGCCGAGTTCGCGGGCGAGCAGCTACACACGGTCGACTATTCCGTCCCGGAGCGATTCTGCGGCCAGCGGGTGCTGGTCGTCGGTGCCGGCAATTCCGCCGCGCAGATCGTCGCCGAGGTCTCCACCATCGCGGAGACGACCTGGGCGACCCGACACCCGCCCCGGTTCATGCCCGATGATGTCGATGGCCGCGTGCTCTTCGACACCGCCACCCGAGAAGAAGCCGCCCGGAAGGCGGGAACACATGCCGATGGGGTCTCCGGTCTGGGCGACATCGTCATGGTCCCCAGTGTCCGTGCTGCCCGCGACCGCGGCGTGCTGCGTCCCCGCCCCCTGTTCGACCGGCTCACCGCCGAGGGAGCGGCCTGGAGCGACGGCACCATGGATCCCTACGACGCGATCATCTGGTGCACCGGTTTCCGTCCCGCCCTGAACCATCTCGCCTCCCTGGGCCTGAGGCGCGAGAACGGCGTGCCCAAGACCATCGGCACACGCTCCGCCGACGAGCCCCGCCTGCACCTGCTCGGGTACGGGGACTGGACCGGCTTCGCCTCAGCCACCCTGATCGGGACGGGCAGGACGGCCAAGGACGCAGTCCATGACATCACCAGCCATCTCCCCGCGGCGTCACCCCCACAATAGATAAGCCGTCGCTTGTGTCATAAGCGGTCGCTTGTTAGTGTGGAGGTATGTCTTCACCGATACAAATTCCGGCCGTGGCCTCGGACCTCTCGGCCAAAGAACGCGCCGCCTACCTGGCCCCCACCCTCTCGGCTCTGGCCGACGAGAACCGTCTGACAATCGTGCTGTGCCTCGCCGATGGCGCCAAGACGAACAAGCAGCTGCAGGAGGCCACCGGCCTCAGCCAGGCACTGGTCAGCCACCACGTCTCCGCCCTGCTCAAAGCGGAACTGATCGAAGTGGCCCCGCAGGGCCGGTCGAACCTCATCTCGATCTGCTGCGAACAGTTGGCCGCCCCAGTCCAATGGCTGGCCCACCTTGCAACCCTGACTCCCGCCGGACAGCGAGCCTGCTGCACCGAGGCCGAGATCCCGGCACGCAGTGTGGTGACCGATGCTGACTGACACGCTCGGCACCTTCGCACTGCTGCTGGGCGAGCTGCTGGCCCTCTTCCTCGTCGTCTCGACCGTCGTCGCGCTGATCAACCGGCGATTCGGCCCGGAGAAGATGCGCGACTGGATGAGCAGCGGGAAAGTCCCCGGACCCATCAAGGGACTACTTTTGGGGGCGGTGACTCCATTCTGCTCCTGCTCGACACTGCCGATGCTGGTCGGAATGCTCAACGCCGGGGTCGCCTTCCAGACAGCGATGACCTACCTCATCGCCTCACCGCTGCTCAACCCGATCATCGTCGGCGGCATCGGAATCATCTTCGGGTGGACGACCGCCATCGTCTACACGCTCTTCACCCTGGCCGTCTCACTGCTCGCCCCGTGGGTATGGCGCGGCCTGGGCCTGGAGAAGGCGCTCAAGCGCGTGCGCGTACAGGGCGAGAAGACGCCCGAGCCGTGGAAAGGAATGCGCGACGAGATGCCCGGAGCGCTCCGCCAAGCCTGGACCGATCTGCGCCCCCTGCTTGTGCCCCTGCTCATCGGCGTGGCGATCGGAGCCGCGATCTACGAGTTCGTCCCCGAGGATCAGCTGACCGCCTTCGCCGGAGCCAACATCTGGTGGGCGGTACCCCTCGCGGCGATCATCGGCATCCCACTTTACATCCGCTTGGAGACCATGCTCCCGATCGGGCTGGCCCTCCAGTCCGCCGGTGTGGCCCTCGGCCCGATCTTCGCCCTGATGATCGGCGGGGCCGGGGCCTCCCCGCCAGAGGTCTCGATGCTCACGGCGGTCTTCAAGCCACGGCTTCTCGTGACATTCGTCGTTAGCATCCTGGCCGTCGCGATCGCCGGCGGCTACATCCTCACGATCACAGCCTGATCCCGACAACTGTCCCCGTAAACCCACCACAGGAAAGGAACCACCATGGGACTGAAGGACCTGTTCACCGGACGCTCGAAGAACGAGCAGTCGGACTGCTGCAACGTCGAGATCGTCCCGGCCGACGAAGACGATAAGCAGCAGAACACCAACACTGAAGCACCTCGGCAGGCAGACATGAGCTGCTGCCAGGACGCCAAGACAGAAGGCTGATCCTTCCCACGGAACTTCGATGCTGTGTCATAGGAACAGCCACGAGGGCCTCGCCACTGGCGAGGCCCTCGCCGTGTGCGCAATCCAACCCTTCGACCATGCCACGCTGCTCGCCACCGATACCGCGCAGACCTCGGCTGCAGTGAGCACGACGAGATGTGGCGACACCTGCCCGATCTTCCCCGGCAAACGCTACGAGGACTGGCAGTTGAACAACCCCGCAGGACTTGAGCTCGACGCGGTGCACCCCATCCATAACGAGATCGGATCCCGCATCCGCGACCTCATCACCGAACTCACCTGACCCAAGATCACGACCGGCCCAGCGCACCTGCCGAGCATGGACCTCTCCCTCTTCACCGATAGCCCCGGCCGGCCCTGGCCGGGGCTATTCCGTCATCTCCATCATCGGACCCTGCCGGTGATCCTGCGCGCCTCGTCCTCATGACGAAGCGCCTCGTTCTCGAGCTGCTTGCCCAGCGCCCGCAGCATGTCGACCCGCTCCATCCGCTCGTCGTACGAGAACCCGCTGCACCTGGCGGAGGAGGCCGCGGCCCTGGACCTGCTCTCCGACGGCCGGGTGGCCCTGGGGGTGTCCCGGGGATCCCCCGAGCCGGCCCTGCGCGGCTGGGAGACCTTCGGATACACGGGGTCGAAGGATCCCCGCGGGGCGGACCTGGCCCGGGCGAAGTTCGACCTCTTCCTGCGCGCGGTGCGCGGGGAGGCCCTGGCCACGGCGGACCCGGAGCAGTACGGGCCCGGTCGGAAACTGGCGGTGGAGCCGCATTCCCCGGGGCTGGATCGGCGCATCTGGTGGGGCGCAGGCTCCCGGGACACCGCCGAGCAGGCCGGGCGCATGGGGGTCAACCTGATGAGCTCGACCCTGCTCACCGAGGCCACCGGCGACGCCTTCGGGGACCTGCAGGCCGAGCAGATCCAGCGCTACCGGGCCGCCTGGAAGGAGGCCGGACACGAGGGCAGCCCCCGGGTGTCCGTCTCCCGGTCGGTGTTCCCGGTGGTGGATCAGCGGGACCGGATGCTGTTCGGCGCCGGGGGCACGGACGGGGACCAGATCGGCATCATCGACGGGTACCGCGCCACCTTCGGCCGCACCTACGCGGGCGCGCCGGATGAGCTGGTCGCGCAGCTGAAGAACGACGCCGCCGTGCAGGCCGCGGACACCCTGATGCTCACGATCCCCTCGCAGATCGGGGTGGACCTGAACGTGCACATCCTGCGGAACTTCGCCGAGCACATCGCCCCGGAGCTGGGCTGGAAGCCCAACACCGAGGGGCCGGTGCAGGGGGAGCCGCTGGCGTAGGGGCCCGGGCCTTCCCGTCTCGGGGCCCCGCTTCGGGGGTGCCGTTTTCCGGGCCCCGTTTCAGGGGTGCCGCCGTCTCGGGAGCCTTCCGGTGTTTCGGGAGCACTGCCAGGGCTCCCGAAGCACCGGAAGGCTCCCCAATCGCCACGACGTCGTCAGGGCATCGCCACGACGTCGCCGGGGGAGATCACCCGGGGTCGTCGGAGGGGCCGGTGGGCGGGGCGTGAAAGGATCGAAGCCATGCGCTTGATCCTCGTCCGCCACGGGCAGACCCCCTCCAACATCCACGGTCTTCTGGACACCGACGCCCCCGGTCCCGGTCTCACCGAGCTGGGTCTCGCGCAGGCCGAGGCCGTCCCCGACGCGCTCGCACAGCAGCCGGTGGACCGGATCTTCGTCTCCACCCTGGTGCGCACCCACCTCACGGCCGCTCCGCTGGTGCGCGTGCGCGGCATCGACCCCGTGGAGCTGGACGGCTTCCGGGAGGTGCAGGCCGGGGACCTGGAGGGGACCAACACCGCGCAGAACCAGCGCACCTACATCGGCACCGCCTTCGCCTGGGCCCGGGGGGACCGAGAGCTGGCGATGCCGGGCGGGCCCACGGGCGCGCAGTTCTTCGCCCGGTACGACGACGCCGCGGCCCGCGCCGCGCACGCCGTCGGCCCCGAGGGCACGGCAGCGGTGTTCTCCCACGGCGCGGCGATCCGCTGCTGGGCCTCCGCCCGGATCCGCGGTCTGGATGTGGCGCAGATGGAGAACACCCCCTTGGCCAACACCGGGTACGTGATCGCCGAGGGGGACCCGCGGGGCGGCTGGGACCTCGTGGAATTCCACAACGCTCCGGCCGGCGGTGAGGCCCTGGCGGTCGCCACCCCCGCGGGGGACCCCACCGGCGCCCAGGGCTGACCCGCCTCGCCCCCTACTCCGCCTGCCCCGCCCGGTGTGGGAGGGGTTTCGGTGTTTGGGAGCCACGAGGACGCTCCCACACGTCGAAACCCCTCCCAAATGCGGCGGGAGTCCCCGCGGGGGGGGGAGGGGGGCGGCGGAGGTCCCCGTGCACAGGAGGGCCACAGGCGCGGCCGGTGCGGCGCACACGCGCGGGCGCCACCGTGGAGGCAGATTCCGCTTCCGCAACCCCGTGCAAGGAGACCCTCGTGGCCACCCAGTCCCTCCCGAATCGCCCCGCCCGATCCCCGCGGATCGCGCGCTCGCGCCGCTTCCGCCGTCACGACGACGCCGTCGAGCCTCCCACCGCCACCACCGCGCGGGTCCGCTGGTCCTGGCCGGTGTGGCTGCTGCTGGCGCTCACGGCCGCCGCCTACCTGTGGAACCTCGGCGCCAACGGGTGGGGCAACGGCTTCTACGCCGCGGCCGCCCAGGCGGGGGCGGATAACTGGGAGGCCTTCCTGTTCGGCTCCTCGGACATCGGCAACTCCATCACCGTGGACAAGCCGCCGGCCTCCCTGTGGCCGATGGCGCTATCGGTGAAGCTGTTCGGGCTGTCCACCTGGTCCCTGATGGTCCCCGAGGTGCTCATGGGGGTCGCCTCGGTGGCGCTGGTGTACGCCTCGGTGGCGCGCGCCGTCGGGCGCGGCCCGGGGCTGCTGGCCGGGTACGCGCTGGCGGCCACCCCGGTGGCGGCCCTGATGTTCCGCTATGACAACCCGGAGGCCCTGCTCCTGCTGCTGATGTCCCTGGCGGCCTATGCGACGGTGCGGGCCATCGACTCGGGGCGGATCCGCTGGATGGTGCTGTGCGGTGCCGCCCTGGGCTTCGCGTTCCTCACCAAGCAGCTGCAGGGTCTGCTGGTGGTCCCGGGCTTCGGCCTGGCGTACCTGGTGCTGGCCCGGGGCACGCTCCGACGCCGGCTGGCAGGGCTCGCGGCGGCGCTCGCGGCCCTGGTGGTCGCGGCCGGCTGGTGGGTCGCGCTGGTGATGCTCACCCCGGCGTCGGATCGGCCGTACATCGGCGGATCGCAGACCAACAGCTTCTGGGATCTGACCTTCGGGTACAACGGCCTGGGACGGATCTCCGGGGAGGAGACCGGGTCGGTCGGCGGGGGCGCTACCGCCAGCCCCACGATGTTCCGGATGTTCGACTCCTCCTTCGGCGGGCAGATCTCCTGGCTGATGCCGGCCGCGATCATCCTCACCGCGGCGGCCCTGTGGATCACCCGGCGGGCCGCCCGCACCGACCGACGCCGCGCGACGCTGGTGGTGTGGGGCTCGTGGTTCCTCACCACCTGGGTGGTGTTCTCGATCATGCAGGGCATCCAGCACGCCTACTACTCGGTGGCCCTGGCCCCGGCGATCGCCGCGATGATCGGCACGGGTGCCGCGATCGTGTGGGATGCGGCGCGGGCTGAGCGGTGGTTCGCCCGCGACGTCGCCGACGCACCGACCGTGAAGGGCGCGGCGGGTGCGCCGGAGGTGGAGGTCGCAGTGGATCCGCAGACGGCCCCGCTGCACCGGGCCGACGTCGGGCAGGCCCAGCGGCGCGAGGCGCCCGAACGGGTGGGCAGCTGGCGGGAGGCCCTGGCCGGGGGCACGTGGCAGTTCGCGGTGCTCGGGTTCTGCACGGCGATCACGGGGGTCTGGGCCTTCGTGCTGCTGGGTCGGGACGGGTACCTGCCGCTGCTGCGCTGGGTGATCCTGTTCCTCGCGCTGATCAGCGGGGCGGCCCTGGCCTTCGGGGCGCAGCTGCACCGGCAGCTGCTGGGTCTGGCGGTGGCCGGGGCGGTGCTGGCCTCCCTGGCCGGACCCACCGCATACACGGCCGCCACGCTGAACACCGGACACACCGGGTCCATCATCACCGCCGGACCCGGTGGCGGCGGGATGGGCGCCCCCGGCGGCGGTGGCGGCGGTGGCGGTGCCGCGACGGGCGGCGGCCCCGGGGGATCCGGCGGCGGCGCCGGGGGAGCCGGAGCCGGCGGTACGGGCGGCGGCACCGCCGGTGCGTCAGGCTCCGGGCAGACGGGAGCGGGATCGTCGAGCGCGGGCCAGGCCGGAACCTCCTCCGGGGAGGACGCGACCCAACCGGGCGCCGCGGGCGGTGCCGGCGGCGGGATGGGCGGCGTCGGGCTGATGCTGAACACCTCCGAGCCCAGCGACGAGCTGATCAGCTACCTCTCCCAGGACGCGGACCGCTACCAGTGGATGCTGGCGGTGGTCGGCTCCAACAACGCCGCCGGGTACCAGCTGGCCTCGGGGGAGTCCGTGATGCCGGTCGGCGGGTACAACGGGACGGACCCCGCCCCCACCCTGGAGGAGTTCCAGAAGCTCGTGGCCCAGGGGAAGATCCACTACTACATCGCCGGGACCATCAGCTCCGGGATGGGCGGCTCCTCCAGCGGATCGGATGCCGCCGAGCAGATCGACGAGTGGGTGCAGGCCCACTTCACCTCGACGACGGTGGACGGCACCACGGTCTACGACCTCACCGACGCCACGCAGGCGGGGTCGTGACCCCCTGACCCCGTCCGCGACGCGGGTTGGGGAGCGGTTGCGGTGTCTGGGAGCGCTGAGAACACTCCCAGACACCGCAACCGCTCCCATATGAGGCACCGGGCAACGGCCTGGGGCCGGATCAGCTTCTGACGGCTCGGGTGTTGTGAGTGGTCAGGTCGTACTCCAGGGACCAGCCCTTGGAGAAGTCCTGCCGCATGGTGTTGCCGCTGCGGTATTCGTCGCTCACGGGCCAGCCGTACTTCCCGGTCTCACGGCCGCCGGCGGCCCAGGAGGCCCCGATGGCGCCGTACTGCTTGATGGCGTGCGCCCCGCGCTGCGGGGTCCACATGACCAGGGTGGACTTCCACTGGCCGTCGAGGGATCGGTAGAACTGGTAGGCCCCGGTATCTCCGATCCGCTTCTCCTGTGAGACGGGCATTCCCAGGCCGCTCTGGGCGCCGTGGGAGGTCCAGTACTTCCCGATGTTGTAACGGCGCTCCACCGTGAAGGTCCCCGTGCCGGACTTCCAGAAGGCGATGGGCTTCTTCCCGTCATCGAACCACTTGTCGAAGGACTGGTACCGCGCTCCGGCACCGGCGCTTGCTTCCTCGGAGTCGGGATACCCCCACCCGTTCTCCCATCCCGCCGCGGCGAAGGCATTGGGGATGGCGCTGCCCCATCTGAGGCTGTGCGCTCCGGTGCGCTGCGTCCAGTAGATGCCATACCCGTTGGCGTAGTTCTGGGTGCGGCCCCCGTTGGTGACGCTGAGCTCGTTCATGGTCGGAGCCCCGAAGCGGGCGGCTCCTCCGTTCGCGTCGTAGAAGCGCTTGATGTTGCCCTCAAGGCGATACTGCGGGGTGACGGCGGCGACGGCCGCCCGGGCATCCACCGTGCGGTACCCGGCGTTGTAGGTGCCCGTGGAGTACAGGATGCTGCGGATCTGCTCGACGCTCAGGCTCGGATTGCGCTCCTTCATCAGGGCGATCACCCCGGTGATGTGGGGCGCGGCCATCGAGGTCCCGTTCATGTAGCGGTAGGAGGCGGCGCCGGGCTGAGACCACCCGTTGTTCCAGGTGGAGAAGACCTGTCCTGCTCCCACGGCCCCGCCGGGAGCCATGATGTCCAGCATGGAACCCCAGTTCGAGTAGCCGGTGATGATGTCGTTCGTGGTCGTCGCGCCGACGACGATCGCGCCGAGGCAGTTGGACGGGGTGGCGTAGTCGGCGTTGGTCCCGGTGTTGCCGGCCGCGACGACCACGGGCACATTGCGCGCGTGGGCGGAGTCGATTGCGTTCTTCATGATCTGCGGGCAGGTGCCTGAGGGCCAGGAGATGGAGGCGTTGATGACGCCCGACGGGTTGGGGTTCCGGGGCACCCCGGGGACGGTGCCTCCGGAGAGCCAGACGATGGAGTCGGCGATGTCCGACTGGTAGCCGCTGGCCCCGGTCCCGAGAGAACGTGCCATGGAGATCCTGGCGTCGGGGGCGACCCCGGCGATCCCCAGGCCGTTGTTGGTCTTGGCCGCAGCGATGCCGGCGACGTGGGTGCCGTGCCAGTTCTCGCTGCTGTTGAGAACACCGGGATCGGTGGGGTCCCCATCCCGCCCGCCGGTGCCGTCCCGGTCGTAGTCTCCGCTGACGAAGTCGTAGCCGGTGCCCGTCTTGCCGCTGAATTCCGGGTGGGAGGTGATGCCGGTGTCCGTGATCCCGATGGTCACGTTCTTCCCTGTCGCCAGCTTCCAGGCCGCGGGGACATCGATATCCCGGAGGTTCCACTGGGAGGAGAAGTAGGAGTCCGACGGGTTGTCCTGCCAGGCGGCGGTGGCGCGGTGCACGATGGTGTCCGGTTCGGCGGAGACGACGGCGGGATCAGCCTGCAGGTCTCGCACCACGCTCTTCTGCTCGGTGGGGGTCAGCTTCTCCGCCGAGGCGACGACGGTCTGTCCGGTGGCGGTCTCCTTGATCTCCTTGGCGTCCCGCAGCGGCTGGGATTCGGCGTCGGTCTCGGCGATGACGCGCTGCTTCGTCGCATCATCCACCCCATCGGCGAAGTCCACGAGGATCCGGTCCGTATCCGGTTCAGTGCTGGCCTGCTCGGCTTTGCCCGTACCTTCGGCGGTGCGGGCCAGTGTGGGCCCCGACGTGTCGGACTGGGCGGTCTGCGCCGAGGGGATCGGCCCGCTCGGCGGGGCCGCATCGGCTGCTGGCGCGCCCGCACCGAGCAGCAGGGCGGCGCTGATGGTCAGGGCGAGCCAGGGACGTGATGGGGTGCAAGATCTCAAGGTGCGGTTCCTCGGCGGGGTGATCGACGATTCTGTGGGAGTGGTTTCGGTGTTTGGGAGCGTTCTCGAGGCTCCCAAACGCCGAAACCCCTCCCCAACGCGGCGGGAGCGGCCGCGGGGAAGGGGAGGGGCCAGTCAGCTGACGCGGAAGGGGTCCAGGTAGGACGGAGCGGCCTCGCGCGGGGATCCCGACGAGCGGCGGGACTCGGCGTCCGGCCCCGGCTCTGCGGCAGAAGGGCCCGACCCGCGATCGGCGTCACCGGCCGGCGTCGTCGGTGCGGCGGGGGCGGGCAGGTCGAAGGGGGAGCCGGTCTGATCCGCGGGGCGCCGGGTGCGGCCGGTGGCCTGCGGCGGCAGGAAGCCGACCGGGATCTGCAGGTACTCCTCGTCGTCGTGGAAGGGGAGGTAGGTGTCCGGGCCGGTCTGGATGACCCGCGGGGTGATCTTCTGGATGCACGCGACCGAGCCGCCCGCCAGGATCCAGTCACCCACCTGCAGCTGCTCGCCGCGCACCGACTGGGCCCCGGCCTCGCGCAGGGCATGGCGGAGGTCCTGGACAGGAGTGGGATTCATGCGCCCATCCTTTCACACCCGCCCGACGTCGAACACCGGATTCGGCCCCGCCGCTCAGTCCAGCGGGCCCCGCCCGTCGGGCCGGTGCGGATCCCCGGAGCGGACCCCGCGCGTGCCCCCGGCCGGACCCGGGCGCAGACCCTCCCGGTCGGTAACCGCCCGACGACGATCGGCCGGATCCGAGCCCTCCTCGGGGGAGGCGTCCCCGGCGTCGTCCCCGGCCTGCTGGACCACCACCCGCGGGATCGCCCCGGTGGGGATGTAGGTGGCCGCCCCAGCGGCCGCCGTGGCCACGGTCGTCTCGCCCTCCGGGACCACCTCGGCCGAGGCGGAGCGGGGCATGTGGGTGTTGGCCCACATCCCGAACAGCAGCACGGCCACCGCACACGCCATCGAGATCCACAGCCACGGGGTGAACTGGCCGCGGTAGTACAGGGAGAAGAACGCCCCGCCCATGAACCCGCCGGACAGGCAGGCGAACACGGGCACCCAGGCGTAGTACCAGCGGGAGGAGCCCTTCCCGTGGATGGGCAGGATCGCGTGCATGATCCGCGGGCCGAGATCGCGCGCCGGGTTCAGCGCGTACCCGGTCTGCCCGCCCAGCCCGACGACCAGCACCGCGACCATGAACCCGTAGGCCAGGGGCTTGAGGACGTCGTTGAGGTTCAGGGTCAGCGCGGAGCCCTCCAGGCCCGGGGTGAAGTTTACGCCGGTGTACAGCGCGGAGAAGACCAGCATGAAGGTGCCGATCATCTCCGAGAGGGAGTTGGTGAAGTAGTTGTGGATCGCCGGGACGGTGGCGAACACGCCGAGCTTGATCTTGGGGTCCGCGGTCGCCTTCCAGTGCGGCAGGTAGTTCAGGAAGACGAAGCCGGCCCCGACCATGGCCCCGCCGAGCTGGGCGAGCATGTACCCGGGGACGCGGGCCCACGGGAACTCGCCGTAGGCGGCCAGGCCCAGGGTCACGGCGGGGTTCAGGTGCCCGCCGGAGTAGTGGTGGGAGGCGTACACGCCGAAGGCGACGGCGAAGCCCCAGCCGAAGGCGATGGTGAAGAAGTTGTCTCCGTGCCCCTTGGAGCGGCGCAGCTCCACGGTGGCGATGGCGCCGCAGCCGATGATGCACATGATCATCGTGCCGAGGAACTCGGCGGCGTAGGGATTGATCTCGTACATCGCGGACCTCCGCAACCCCCACGTGTGGGGTCATGTGGCTTCGAGTGGGAATGATTGCCTATATCCAATCACCGCCGCCCAGGCCGCTCAACACGGCGCGCGATTGTGACCCGGGATCTCCCCTCCGGGGACTCCCGTCCGAGCCCCCGGCTCAGCCCGCGGCCGGCGCCGTGCGAACCCGCCGCAGCAGCGCGATGACGGCGGCGCAGGAGACGATCAGCCAGTGCGCGGCCAGCAGTAGGGTCAGCGCGATGGACACCGCATCCCAGCCCATCAGGTGCGACCCCAGAGCGCAGGTGCCCACCGGGAAGGTGGTGGCGAACCAGCCGGGCACGAACCCCGCCCCGTGGGCCCACGCCGAGTAGGTGCGGATCATGGCCCACACCAGCAGCGGCGCGCCGATCGCCAGCATGACGATGCCGTAGGCGTGTGCGATCTGGTGCAGCGCCTGCACGGCGTCCGGGTGCAGGAAGTTCCGGGTCGCGGTGACCAGCGCCTGCGCGGCCGCGGTGGACTGGCCGATCACCCCCAGCGGGATGAAGGTCGTGGCCGCGGCGTCGTGCCCCAGGGGGTCGCGCAGCCAGCGGTGGTGGTAGGCGATGCCGAAGATCGAGATGCCCAGGGAGAGGGCCGCGAAGAAGCATCCGGCGCAGATCACGTTGACGAGCATCCGGGTCAGCTCGTTCGGGGTGTGGCTCATCAGGGCGGCGCCGGTGGTCGCGGAGACCATGGGCGGCACGATGGGCAGACCCCAGGTGAAGTGCGGGCGCCCGCAGTCCTTCGCGGTGAGCATCAGGGTGAAGGCCACCCAGGAGAACAGTCCGATCACGGTGCCGAGGATCCACATCACCCAGTCGACCGTCCACGCCGCGCGGGTGAGGCCAGGGGCCAGCGCGGGCACGACGGCGGAGGTCGCCGAGCCCACGGAGAGGATGCCCATCGAGACCATGCCCCAGGCGGGCAGCTGCCCCGGATCCGCGACGGACCGGCGCAGCACCTCCGGATCCCTGAGGCAGCGGGCGGCGAATCCGATGCTCAGCCACAGCAGGATCACCCACCCGATCACCAGGATCGGCACCGACGGGATGAGCCCCGCATGGGTGAAGGAGAGGTTGGCGAGGATGCCGGTGCCCATGACGGCGCCGTACCAGCCGGGCCCGGCGGGCGGGACCAGGGCGGGAGCCCGACGGGGCTCGCGCCGCCCGCTCGGGGCGGCCTCCGGGTGATCCTCGGGGCAGGAGCGGGCTCCGCCGGAGCCGGGGGGCAGGGGCCGGGATGCGTCGTCGGAGGAGGGGGCTTCCTGCGGCGTCGGAGCGGGGCGCGCCGTCGTGGGTGCGGCGGCTGAGGTCTTCATGCTCCCCACGCTAGGGAGGCCCCGGCGGGTCCGGTAGAGAGCAGCTGCCTGTCCCCCCACAACCTGGGTTTGTGGCCGGGGTAGGGTGGGGCCATGCGCGTCGAGAAGCTCCCGGATCTGCCCACCTGGCTCCTGCTCGACGCCGTGGACCGCCTGGGCAGCGTGGGGGCGGCGGCGCGTCGGGCCGGCTTCAGCCAGCAGGCGGCCTCCGCCAGGGTCCGCGCGGCCGAGCGGGTCCTCGGCGTTGCGCTCTTCGCGCGCTCTCCGCGCGGGACCCGCACCACGGAGCAGGGTCGGGCCGTGCTCGATGCCGCCGCTCCCTACCTGGACGCGGCCCGGTCCCTCGCCGAGGCGGTGGGGGCTGTGGGTGCGGGGGCGGCCGCTCGGCTGCGGGTGGCCGTGAGCAACACCGTGGCGGAGCACTACCTGCCCTCGTGGCTGCAGACGGTGCTGGGCGGACACCCCGGGGCGCGCGTGGACGTGCACGCGGTCAACTCCCGGGAGGTGCTGCGCCAGGTGCGCGAGGGACTGGCGGAGCTGGGCTTCGTGGAGAGCCCGGCGACCCTGGACGCCGTCGATCCGGCGGGCCCGGATCCGGACCGGGGTCTGCTGTTCCGCACGGTGGCCCGGGACGCGGTGGTCCTGGCGGCCCCCGCGGGACACCCCTGGGCCCGCGCCGGACAGGTCTCCCGGGCGGAGCTGGCCCGCACCGGAGTGCTGGTGCGGGAGGAGGGCTCCGGCACCCGGGTGGCCGTGGAGCGGGCCCTGCCCGAGCTCGCCGAGCCTGCCGGAGAGCTGGGCTCGCTGTCCGCGCTGATCTCCACGTCCAGGGCCACGGGGATCCCGGCCTTCGTGCCGCGCCGGGCCGTGGCCGCGCCGCTGCGGGAGATCCGCGTGCCCGGGGTGGCCGTGGTCCGCCCGATCCGCGCGGTGGTCCGCCCGGGCGCGGTGCACCCGCTGGCGGCGGCGCTGGTGCGCGCCGCCGTCGAGGACGGCACCGGGGACGGAGCCGCGGGGGAGGGCGTCGCGGACGGCACCCCAGGGGAAGCCTCCCCCCGGGTTCAGCCCCGGGCTCGCTCCAGGACCGCCAGCAGGTAGCGCTGGCAGGCCTCGATCTGCTCCAGGGCCACCCACTCGTTCGCGGTGTGCGCCTGGGCGATGGATCCCGGTCCGCACACGATCGCGGGGATCCCGGCCTCGTAGTACTGACCGGCCTCCGTGCCGTAGGAGACGTACGGGACCTCCCCGCCGCCGTCGAGCACCGCGCCCAGCTCCTGAGCCAGACGCACCACGGGGGCCTCCGGGGACTCGCTCAGCGCGGGCACGCTGGCCAGCACCTCGTGCTCGGTGCCCACCCGGGCCAGGGCCTGCTCATCGGCCCCGCCCAGCTCCCGCACCCGGCGGACCTCCTCGGCCAGGGCCGGTTCGATCTCCTCGTCCAGGAAGGTCTGGATCCGGGCGCGCAGCTCCTCCGGGTCCGTGGCGGGCACGATGCGCAGGTCGTACTCCAGCACCACCTCCTCGGCGACGATGTTGTGCGCGGCGCCGCCGCGGATCACGTTGACCCCGCCGGTGGTCCAGGGGATGTTGAAGCCCTCCGCCTGGGGTCCGTCGGTGCGCTCGCGCTCCACGAGGTCGTCGAAGAACGCGATGAACCGGGCCGCGGCGGAGACGGCGTTGATCCCGTAGGGGGCCAGGGAGGAGTGCTTGGGCACCCCGTGGAAGGTCACCTTCCCGCGGAACGGCGCCTTGTGGGCGACGACGATGTTCATCAGGGTCGGCTCGCCCACCAGGGCGAAGTCCGGGCGGATACCGCGCTCGGCCAGGTCCGCGATCAGCCGCGGTGCCCCGAGGCAGCCCGGCTCCTCGTCGTAGGTGAAGGCGAAGTGCAGGGGTTCGGCCAGCTCGGCCTCGGCGGCCCGGCCCAGCAGCCACAGCATCGCCCCGACGTAGCTCTTCATGTCCGCCGCACCCCGGGCGTACACGCGACCATCGCGGATCACCGGCTCGAAGGGGTCCGTATCCCACGGCTGACCCTGCACCGGCACGACGTCGGTGTGCCCGGACAGCAGCACGCCCCCGGAGGTGGCGCCGTCCGCGGCGGACACGGTGATGAGCAGGTTGGCGCGGTTGTGCTCGTCGGCCCAGGTCAGGTGCGCGGTGAGCCCGAGGCGCTCGGCTTCGGCGCGGATGAGTTCCAGCAGGGCCTCGTCGGACTCGTAGGAGACGGTGGGGATGCGCAGCAGGCGCTCGATCCAGGGCCAGGCGGCCGGCAGTCCGGTCTTCTCGGTGCCGGCGGTCTCGGGGGCGGAGTTCTCAGGAGTGGGGTTCTCGGGGGTGGGTGTGGTGGCGGAGGTGTCCTGGGTCATGCGCCCACTCTAAGGTCCCGCACCGCCGGGCGCCCAGGATCGGACCGCTCGGGCGAGACGCGGGGTCATGCGCGGTCATCGGCGGTGCAGCTTCGGCGCGCGATTTCGGGGTCATCCGACGGGAACGGGCTGCCGCGTCCTTCCGCGTTCCTCTTGGGGGGGGTGGAACGGTCCCGGGGAGCGGCACGATGCTCGACGCCGTCGACATTGGGGGGACACGACGGCGGAGCGCACGCGCCCTGAGGGAAGGACACGGCAACCCTGTGTATGGACGCTACCTCATATACACAGGTCAACCGCGGATGTGACGTGCCGATGTCGCGGTGTTGGGCGGGGGTCGGGGGACCATGCCCGGAATCCCCCGGTCGGCACCGCCGCCGCGTCGGACCACCCCCGCCCGGCACACCGGCGTGACGAGGTGCGCACACGGTCCGCGAGGGTGAGACAATCGAAGGCGATGAACACCACCATAGAACAGCCCCTGCACATCGTCGTGATGGGCGTGTCCGGCACCGGGAAGACCTCCGTGGCCCAGCAGCTGGCCGAGCGCCTGGGGGTCGGCTTCGTCGAAGGCGACGACCTGCACCCCGAGGCCAACCGGGCCAAGATGGCCGCCGGCCACCCGCTGACCGACGAGGACCGCTGGCCCTGGCTGGCCCGGATCGTGGAGCGGATGCAGGAATCCGCCGCCACCGGCCGCGGCCTGGTCATCACCTGCTCCGCGCTGAAGCGCGCCTACCGGGACATTCTCGCGGACAACGGCGCAGTGACGGTCTTCGCGCACCTGCAGGGCCCGCACGACGTCGTGGCCCAGCGCCTGGCCGAGCGCTCCGGGCACTTCTTCCCCACCTCCCTGCTGGACTCGCAGTTCCAGACCCTGCAGCCGCTGCAGGAGGATGAGCCCGGGTTCACCGTGGACATCCGGGAGACCGTGGAGCAGGAGGTCCAGGACATCCTGGACACCCTCCCCGATTTCCTGCTGCGCCTGGCCGAGCGCCGCGCCTAGCCCGCACCCCGGGGCGCCGCGCCGCGCCCGCCCCTGAAGCTGCCGACGTCGATCCCTCGGGCCCGACGCCGGGACCGCGCGCCAAGCGCACCCTCCCCATCCCCTCTCACCGAAGCAGGTACCCCATGGAGATCGAAGGCTGGAGCCAGACGCTCACCGCCGGCCCCCTCCTGGCCATCGCCGCGGGCGCCATCGTGGTGCTCCTCGTGCTGATCGTCAGATTCAAGATGCACGCCTTCCCGGCCCTGATCCTGGTCAGCCTGCTGACCGCCGTCGCCACGGGGATCCCGCTGGGGCAGGTCGTGAAGGTCATGACCAACGGCTTCGGCACCACCCTGGGCAGCGTGGCCCTGCTGGTGGGCCTGGGTGCGATGCTCGGGGCCCTGCTGGAGGTCTCCGGCGGCGCCCAGGTGCTGGCGCACAAGATGATCAGCGTATTCGGGGAGGACCGGGCGCCCCTGGCCCTGGGCGTGGCCTCCCTGCTGTTCGGCTTCCCCATCTTCTTCGACGCCGGCCTGGTGGTCATGCTGCCGGTGGTCTTCTCCGTGGCCCGCTGGGTGGGCGGATCGATGCTGTTCTACGGCCTGCCCGCCGTCGGCGCGTTCTCGGTGATGCACGTGTTCGTGCCGCCGCACCCGGGCCCGGTCACCGCGGCCACCCTGTTCAGCGCGAACGTGGGCACGGTGCTGCTGGTGGGTCTGGTCGTCGCGATCCCCACCTGGTACCTGGCCGTGTACCTGTTCTCCAAGGTCATCGGGCGGCGGATCGACCTGCCGGTGCCCAGCGTCTTCGGGGACCAGGAGGTCCACGACCCCCAGAATCCGCCGAAGTGGCAGACCGTGGTGGCGCTGCTGCTGCTGCCGATGCTGCTGATCTTCCTCAACACCGGACTGACCACCCTGGCCAAGTCCGGGGTGATCGATGAGGCCACGAGCGGCACCGAGTGGTTCCAGGGCCTGGTGCTGCTGGGGGAGACGCCGGTGGCGCTGCTGATCACGCTGATCGTCGCGGCCTTCGTGCTGGGGCGGCGCCTGGGCACCGAGCACGGCGGGGTGCAGTCCATCATGGAGGGCGCCCTGCCCCCGGTGTGCTCGGTCATCCTCATCACCGGGGCCGGCGGGATGTTCGGCGGGGTGCTGCGCACCTCCGGGATCGGCGCCTCCCTGACCGAGGTGCTGGGCGGGTGGGGCATCCCGCTGATCTTCGCCGGGTTCCTCATCTCCGCGATCCTGCGGGTGGCCCAGGGTTCGGCCACCGTGGCCCTGACCACCACGGCCGGGCTGATCTCCGACGGCGTGGCCTCCGCCGGGTACAACGACGTGCAGCTGGCGACCCTGGTGGTCGCGGTGGCCGCCGGGTCCGTGGTGCTCTCCCACTTCAACGACTCCGGGTTCTGGCTGGTGGGCCGGTTCTTCCAGATGGACGTGAAGACCACCTTCAAGACGTGGACGGTGCTGGAGACGCTGATCGGCGTCATCGGCTTCGCGGTGGCCGCGGTGATCTTCTACGCCGGGGCGCTGCTGTAGCCCCTTCCCCGGCGCACAACGGGAGATGCGTGACATTCCTGGGCATGACACGTCCCGGAATGCAGCGCATCTCCCGTTCTGCGATGGGGCCGGTCTGGGAGGATGGAGCCCATGGGTGACGAGCAGGTGGACGGTCTCAGCGAGGCCGCGCAGAACTCCCTGAAGACCATCTGGTCCCTGGGTGAGTGGAGCGAGGAGCCGGTGACCGCCGCGGCCCTGGCCGAGGCCCTCGGGTTGCGCCGCTCCACCGTCTCCGACGGGCTCAAGAGGCTGCGCGGGCAGGGCCTGGTGGAGCACGCCCCCTACGGGACGGTGCGCCTGACCGAGACCGGGCGGGCCACCGCGCTGGTGATGGTGCGCCGGCACCGGCTCATCGAGACCTTCCTGGTGCGCACCCTGGGCTACCGCTGGGACCAGGTCCACGACGAGGCCGAGGCGCTGGAGCACGCCGTCTCGGACTTCATGGTGGAGCGGATGGCGGCCGTGCTGGGCCACCCGGAGCGGGACCCGCACGGGGACCCCATCCCCGCCGCCGACGGCACCGTCACCCGCCCCGACGCCCGGCCCCTGCCCGAGCTGCTGGCCGATCCCTCGGCGCGGCGTCGCCGGGAGGCCGCGGACGGGCTGAGCGTGACCGTCGCGCGCATCTCCGACGCCGACCCGGCCGTGCTGCGGGACCTGGCCGCAGCGGGCATCGGGGTGGGCACCCGGATGCGCGTGCCGAGCGCACCGGAGGCGGGCGGCGTCGATGATGCCGACGCCGCGGGCCGGCACGCGGATGACCGCCCGGGCGCCGTCGCCGTCCGGTTGGCGGCCGACGCCGGGCGGCACCGCACGCTCGCGCGGGAGGCCGCGGCCGCCCTCTACGTCTCGCTGAGCTGATCCGACACGCGCCCGACGCCCCAGCGCCGGTGTCTCACCCCCGCCGGGGGCGGTTCGGGAGTCTTCCGGTGTTCCGGGAGCACGCGGAGCGCTCCCGAACCCCCGCGAGGCTCCAGAAACGGGTCGTGCCGCCGGTGCCCACCCCGGCAGCGGTCACTGCGCCGACGCCGGGCGGGAGTGCCGCAGGGTGCGCACCCGGGTGAGCGCGTAGACCACCGCGAACCAGATGCCCTGGCACAGCACCACGCACCCGCCGGAGGAGGCGTCCAGGGCCACCGAGAGGTACAGGCCGGTCACCGTGCACACCAGGGAGGAGGCCACGGCGATCCCCAGCATCCGGGGGAAGCGGCGGGTCCGCAGCTGCGCGGTGGCCCCGGGGATCACCAGCATCGCCACCACCAGCACCACCCCGACGGTCTGCATCGCCACCACGCAGGTCAGCGCCAGGCAGCCCAGCAGGATCCCGGCCAGCACCCGCGGATTCAGCCCCACCACCCGGGCGTGCCGGGGGTCGAAGGCCCACAGGGTGAGGTCCCGGCGGCGGATCAGCAGCACCGTCAGACACGCCGCCGCCAGCACCAGCACCTGCACCAGGTCCGTGCGGGAGACCCCCAGCAGGTTCCCGAAGACGATGTGGTGCAGGTCCACCTGCGAGGGCGTCACGGAGACCAGCACCAGCCCCAGGGCGAACAGCGTGGTGAACACGATGCCGATGCTCGCGTCCTCCTTGACCCGGCTGGTCCGCCGCAGCCCGCCGATCAGCCACACCGCCAGCAGCCCGAACACGGTGGCCCCGAGCGCGAAGGGCAGCCCGAGGATGTAGGACAGCACCACCCCGGGCAGCACCGCGTGGGAGACGGCGTCCCCCAGCAGGGACCACCCGGTGAGCACCAGCCAGCAGGAGAGCACCGCGCACACCACGGCGGCGGCCAGGGCGGCCGCGAAGGCCCGGCGCAGGAAGGGGTAGGTCAGCGGGTCGGCGAGCAGCTGGCCGACGGCGTTCAGCGCGTCCACGGGGCGGCCTCGTCGTCGGGGGAGCCGAAGGCCAGGGCGAGGTGCTCCGGGCGCAGCACCTCGGCGGTGGGCCCGGTGAGCAGGATGCGCCGGCGCAGCAGCACCGCGTCATCGGCCACGGCCTCCAGGCCCTCGATGCTGTGCACGGAGAACAGCACGGCGGCACCGGCGTCGGCTGCTTCGCGCAGGATCCGCCCGATCGCGACGGCGGAGACCCGATCCACCCCCGCCAGCGGCTCGTCCAGCAGCAGCAGGGGAGCCCCCTGGGCCAGGGCGCGGGCGAGGAAGGCGCGGCGCCGCTGCCCGCCGGAGAGCTGCCCGATCTGCCGGTGCGCCAGCGCCGTCAGCCCCACCCGCGCCAGGGCCTCGGCCGCGGCCTGCCGATCCTGCGGGCGGGGTCGGCGGGTGAGCCCCTGGAAGCCGACCCGCCCCTGCATGGTCAGATCCGCCACGCTCAGCGGAAAGTCCCAGTCCACGCCCTCGCTCTGCGGCATGTAGGCCAGCAGGCTGTGGCGCCGGGCGGTCTCGGCCGGCATCCCGCGGATGCGCACGACGCCGCGTCGGGCCGGAGCGAAGCCGGCGACGGCGTCCATCAGGGTGGATTTGCCGGAGCCGTTGACCCCGAGCAGGGCGGTCACGGTGCCGGGCCGCAGGGTGAGGCTGGCGTCCTGCACCGCGAGCACGGTTGCGCGGGTGACGGTCAGGTCCCGGATCTCCAGGGCCGGGGGCTGATCCCGCGGCGCGGCGTCGGGGTTCCGGTCGGCGGTGAGCTCGGCGGTGAGCCCGGCGTCGGGAAGCTCGGCGCCGGGGCCGTGGTCGGCGGGCGGCCGGGGTGTCGCCGCGTGGGCCGCCTCGATGCGACGGGTGCGGCGGGAGGCGTGGGCGTGCGGGAAGGGCATCAGGAGCCCTCCCCGCCCTGATCGCCGCTCAGCCCGGCTGTGATGGTGCGGGCGTCGTGACGCAGCAGGTCCAGGAAGGTGGGCGCGGGGCCGCCCTCCTCGGAGAGGGAGTCCACGTAGAGGGTGCCGCCGTAGCGGGCCTCGGTGGCGTCCACCACCTGGCGCATGGTGCGGTCGGAGACGGTGGATTCGCAGAACACCGCCGGGACGCCGCGCTGACGCACCGTGTCGATGGCGGAGCGGATCTGCTGGGCGGTGCCCTGGTCATCGGAGTTCACCGGCCACAGGTAGTGCTCGGTCAGGCCGGTGTCCCGGGCGAGGTAGCTGAAGGCGCCTTCGCAGGTGAGCAGGACCCGGTGATCCGCGGGCAGGGCTGCCACGATGTCCCGGACCTCGGTCTGCACCTGCTCCAGCTGCTCCTGGTATCTCCGGGCGTTCTCGCGGAACTCCTCGGCGTGCTCGGGGGTCAGCTCGGCCAGGGCCTCGGCGATGCTGTCCGTGTACCGCTGGGCGGCGCGCGGGCTCATCCAGGCGTGCGGGTTGGGCTTGCCCTCGGAGGCTCCGGCGGCGCAGCCGGTGAGCAGCAGGAGGGCGACGCCGAGCAGGGCGGGCAGCCGCAGGACATGGCGGCGGGGGCGGCGGGCAGCGCGCATGGCGGACGCCTTTCGGGGACGACGATGTCGGGGGCGCCGGGCGGGGTGGGGCTCAGCGGCTTCTGCTGGATCGGATCCGCACCACCGCCGCCCGACCCTCCCACCATAAGTTCGAGGGGTCGAACTCTGCAAGAATCGTTCGCATCAAAAACCGCCCCACCCACACCACCCCCACGCAGAACGGGAGATGCCGCCCATCTCGGGACGTGTGGCGTCCCGTTTCAGGCGGCATCTCCCGTTCTGCGGAGGGCCAGAGGATGTTCAGCGGGGGAGGTCTGCCGCCGCGGATTCTCCGGCGATGCGTCCCGAGTTGAAGGCGAACAGCAGCGTCAGCCCGTCGATCTGCGGGTAGCGTCCGCCCCAGAACCCCGAGGCCTCGTTGCCCACCGCATACAGTCCCGGCACCGGCTTCCCGGCGGCGTCCAGCACCCGGGCGGACTCGTCGATGCGCACCCCACCCAGGGTCCCGCGCACGGTGCTCACCACCTGCACCGCGTACAGCGGACCCTCCTGGACCGGGTGGCGCAGGATCGCTGCCGGGGTGCCGGCCTGCTCGTCCCGGCCGGCCTGCACCGCGGCGTTGTAGCGCTCCAGGGTCTCGGCGAACCGCTCCGGGTGGAACCCGGCCGCCCCCGCCAGATCATCCGGGGCCGCACCGAGGACGGCGGCACCCTGCTCCACCGCCTCCTCGAGGGCCTCCACCAGCTGCGGCTGGGCCGGGGTGCCCTCCGTGCCCGGGGGCAGCGGCGCGCCGTGGTCCTCAGCCGGAGGCAGTTCCAGCCCCTGGTCGGTCAGGCGCTGCACGGTCGCGGAGTCCAGGATCATCCAGAATCGGCCTCCGCGCTCCAGGCCGGCCCGGCCCCGGTCCCCGAAGCGGTAGGTCGAGGCCTCATCCGCGAAGCGCCGGCCGTCGTCGTCCACCCACAGCAGCGGCAGGTTCGCCAGCAGCGCCAGCGCCTTGGAGGAATAGCGCCCGGGCACGCTGAAGGCCGGGGCGTCCAGGGCCGCCGGCTCCGCGCCCGCACCGCCCAGGGCCTGGACCACGCTGCGGCCCGTGCCCACGGACTTGCGCTCCCCGGTGAAGCGCAGCCGGGAGGTCTCCAGCTCCGGGGCGGCCCGCCCCACGAGCTCCTGGTTCCCGACGAACCCGCCGGTGGCCACCACCACGGCCGGGGCGGCGACGTCGATGGTCTCCGGGACGCCGTCAGCCCGCAGCTGCTCGCGGCGCTCCGGGGACAGCGGCTTGCCCGCCTCGGTCCGCTCGGCGCGCACCCCCAGGATGCGCCCCTGCTCGTCGGTGACGGCCTCGGTCGCGGCGGCCTCGGGGATCACCAGCCCGCCGGCCTCCTCGATGGCCTTGAGCAGCTTCTTGAAGCCGCCGAACTTGGAGGCGTAGCGGTGGTAGGTGCGGGCCCGCCGGTGCCGAGCCAGCAGCCCGGAGTCCTCGCCCGGATCCGCGGGATCGTGCGGGGCCTCGGCCAGGGTGGCCTTCAGCCCGTGGGCGCTCAGCCAGTCCGCGGTCTCCCCCGAACGGGCGACGACGGCGCGCACCAGGGCCTCGTCGGCCCGGCCTTCCGTGTGCTCGAGGATCGCCTGCACGGCCTCCTCGGCGGAGAAGGTCTCCCCGGCCTCGCGCTGGGCGGAGGAGCCGTAGGCGGCGTAGCCGGTGCCGCCGAACATCGCAGCACCCCCGGGCTTGTTGCCCTTCTCCAGGACCACCACCCGCGCCCCGGCCTCGGCGGCGGCCAGCGCGGCGGCGATGCCGGCACCACCCCCGCCGAGGACGACGACGTCGGCCTCGTGCCTCTCGGCGCGCTCGCGGAAGGGGAAGGGGTTCTGGTCTGCGGGGGTGCTGTGCGCGGGGGTCACGGATCCTCCGTGGGCTCGGGGACGGCGGTGGATCCAGCCTAACCGGGGGCGGACCGGGCCAGCGGGGCCGGGGTGTGCGGATGTCATGCGGAGCCATCGGAGGTCATCCGGTCGGCGCGGCGGACACGGTTGGGAATACCCTTGCGCCGTAAATAGTTGATGCGTAAAGTAATCGACGAACGCACGATCGACATCGAAGGAGCACATCATGACCGCATTCGAAGGACTCACCGCCGGCACCTGGACCCTGGACCCCGCACACTCCGAGGTGGCCTTCACCGTCCGCCACGCCGGGATCTCCAAGGTCCGCGGCATCTTCGAGCAGACCGAGGCCGAGCTGCACGCCGGGGAGACCGCGCAGGACTCCTCCGTGCGCGCCACCGTGCAGATCGCCTCCATCAACACCATGAACGAGGGCCGCGACGGGCACGTCAAGGGTCCCGAGTTCTTCGACGCTGAGAACCACCCGCAGATGGTCTTCGAGTCCACCGAGATCACCGCCGACGGCGAGGACCTGACCCTGGTCGGCAACCTCACCATCAAGGGCGAGACCCGCCCCGTGACCTTCACCGGCGAGTTCGGCGGCGTGGCCGTGGATCCCTTCGGGACCACCCGCGCGGGCTTCTCCGCCTCCACCACGATCTCCCGCAAGGACTTCGGGATCACCTGGAACGCCGCCCTGGAGGCCGGCGGGGTCATGGTCTCGGACAAGGTGAAGATCGAGATCGACGCGGAGTTCACCGCCCCGCAGAACTGATCGACGCCGTCGCCCCGGCCGTTTCGGGAGCCGCGCGGTGTTTCGGGAGTACTGGGAGTGCTCCCGAAACACCGCGCGGCTCCCGAGCCGCATCCGCGTCGGCCGGGCGCGGCACGCCCGACGGCGGCGCGGGTTATCCACAGCCGCCCCGCCGGCGGGTGCGCTCGACCCGATGAGCGGGGAGGGTGTCCTCATGGACCCCTCTCGCATCGTCACCGCCGAGGACATCCGCACCGCCGCCCAGGCGCGAGCCCTCGGGACCCCCGCCTCCGCGCTGCGCGCCGCCGTGGCCGCCGGGCGGCTGACGCGCCTGTGGCCCGCCTGCTACATCCCCACGCAGCTGTGGGAGGAGCTCATCCCGCAGCAGAGGGCCCTCGCGATCCACTACGCCTTCCACGCCAAGACCGGCGCCCGCATCATCTACTCCCACACCTCGGCGGCGCTGGCGTACGGCATCTCCCTGCTGCGCGTGCCCCAAGAGCTGCACCTGGCCGGGGACCCCAAGCCCGGATACCGGCATCGGAGCCTGCGCACCCACCGGCTTCCCGACGTCGCGAGGCACCGGGTGCGCACCGACCTGGATCTGCCGGCCACCTCCCTGGAGCAGACGGCCCTGGCCTGCGCCCGCACCCTGCCGATGCTCGACGCCCTGGTGGTACTGGATCACCTGGCTGCGCGCCGCGTCGACCTGGCGCGGCTGGCGCATCTGCTGCGCACGAGTCCCGGCACCCACGGCAACCAGCAGGCTCTGCTCGCGGTGAGCGCGGCGGATGCGCGGGCCGGTTCCCCGGCGGAGACCCTGACGCGCTGGCGCCTCCGGGAGGCGGGCTTGCCGGAGCCCGAGCTGCAGATCGAGGTGCGCACCTCCCAGGGGCGCAGCTTCCTGGATCTGGGATGGCCGCAGCTGAGGGTGGCCGTGGAGGTGGACGGGCGGATCAAGTACACAGACTACGGTCCCACCCAGGAGGTGCTGATCGCCGAGAGGGAGCGGGAGAAGCGCATCCAGAACGTCGGGTGGCTGATCCGGCGCACGGGCTGGCACGAGCAGTCCCGCGGGCCGCGGGACTTCCTCGTGGAGCTGGCGCACTGCCTGCTGGCCCAGCAGCTGCGCCTGGGGCTGCCACCCCTGGACCTGGACCGGGTCCGACGCCGGGTGGCCCGGATGCAGCCGATCTTCCCACCGCGCTGAACCACGCCGCGCACCCATCCGCCCGCATCGTCGCCCACGCCCGACACCGCTCCCCGCATGCCGCCCCGCCGCACCCCCTGTTTCGGGAGCCGCGGGGTGTTTCGGGAGCGCTGGGAGTGCTCCCGAAACACCGGAGGGCTCCCAAGTCGCCTCCCCGCGTCGAAGGGTGCGGCGGTCGGGACGGTGCGGGACATAGGGGCGGGTGCGGTAGGGTGCCGGCGTGAGCACGCTGAAGGACTGGACGGCACGGCATCGGGAGTGGACGGATGAGTTCGTCCTGACCCTGCGCGATTCCCGGGTGGCGCCCCAGCGCATCGCCGCGGAGCTGTCGACGGCGCGGGATCGGGCCGCCGGAGGGGACCCGGCCCGGGTGCTGGGCCCGGCCGCCGGCTACGCCTGGAACCTGGGGATCTCCCCGGGTCAGCGCCGACGCGCCGAGCTGCTGCGCGGTCTGCTGCCCGTGGTGCTGCAGGCCATGGTCCTGTTCGTCGGGGTCTACGCCGTGCGCGGGTGGATCCTCGGCGCCCCGCTGCGGCTGAACCTCGCCGTCCTGATCTGCTGGGGCCTGCTCGGCCTCGTCCTGCTGGGGCTGATCGCGCTGCCCCTGCGCGCGGCCGCGGCCCGACGTCGAGAGGCCGCCTCGCAGCGCCCCGAGCGGTCCCATCTTGAGCAGTCACACCCCGACCAGGCGGACCCGGCGGTCCGGGACCGGCGGGAGACCGCCCCGCAGACCCCGCCCGATCCGCGGGCGCAGACCCTCGCGCGGCGCACCCTGGGTCTGGGCATCATCGGGGTGGTGTGCGGCATCGGCGCGGTGCTGCTGGCCAAGCTGCCCCTGCCCGTGCTGGTACTGCTGGATCCGCGACCGGTCGCCGTGGTGTGCGCCGGTGTCACGGTGCTCGTCGCCGTCGGGGCGAGCCTGCTGGGATGGCGCCGCCGATACCCGGTGGCGCAGATCCTCGTGGCCTGGCTGGTGCCGCTGTACCTGGCCGCCGACGCCGGGATCACCCGCTTCATCGGCGCCTGAGCCGGGAGCCGGCGGCCGGCCGTCGCCTCAGGTCAGCTTCTGCACCAGGAACCACACCGCCGGCACCGCGATCAGCAGCGCCAGGGCCCACCGGCGCACACGCGTCTCCAGCTTCGCCGCGCGGATGTCCGGACGGTCCTCGGGCACCCGCTGATGCGCCCCGGTGCTCGCGCGGGCCGCGGACTCCCCGCCGGGGGTGGGATCGGACAGCTCGCCCACCGGGCCGTCGGCCCGCTTCCGGGCCCGTCGGGAGCCGTCGCGACCCTTCCAGCCCGGGCTCGGGCGCTCCCCGCTCTCCGGCCCAGCGGGCTCCTCCTCGGGTTCCGAGGCCGATGCCCGCTCAGGGTGCTCGGCGGGCACTCAGCGCCACCTGGTGGTCATGATCAGCCCGATCATCATCAGCCCCACCCCGATGCCGATGTTCCAGTACCCGATGCCGGGCACCGGGTACACGGTCTCGGTGATGTAGAAGGTGATCAGCCACAGCAGCCCGATGACCATGAACCCGAACATCAGGGCCAGGTACCAGGTGGGGGTGCGCGAGACCTCCCCGACGTTCGCGGTCATCTCCTCCGCGATCCGCCGCAGGCGCTCCTCCTCGAGCTCCTCGGCCACGGTCATCGTCTTCTTCCCGCTCTTCCCCCCGGCGGCGGGCTCGTCGACGCTGGGCTCGGCCTCGGCCGCGGACGACGATCCCGCGGTCTCCTCCTCCGGGATCATCTCGGGGACGTGCTTCTTCTTGCGTCGGGCCACGGATCCTCCTGGGCATCACGCGCCGGGCCGATGGCGACGGCGCGGCGCACGGTAATCTGGTGGGGCGTAGGGGCGCGACCGTGCGTGCGGAGCGTCCCGCCCGTCTCTGCCCCGAGTCTAGCCGAGCGGGCACCCGCACCGGGCTCGCCCGCGGGCCCCGCCCCGGGCGCACGACCGGGGCGGACCCACCGCATCGTCCGATGCCGCCGGGGGCGCCGATGCGTACCGCGCCCCAGGAAAGGAGCCGCATGACCTCCCGACGCCGTCCCGCCGCCCCGCGGGCCCCGCGCGGCGTCGTCGGCTGGACCGTGCAGATCCTCGGGGAGCTGCTGATCACCCTGGGCCTGGTGCTGCTGCTGTTCGTCGGCTGGCAGCTGTGGTGGACCAACATCGACGCCGACCGCGCCCAGGCGCAGGCCGTGCAGCGGCTGAACGAGCAGTTCAGCGGCCCCACCACCCCGCAGCCGGACGCGCAGAAGGACTGGGGCGAGCCCGTCGTCGGGAAGGCCCCGGCCCACGGGCAGCCCTTCGGCATCGTCTACATCCCCCGCTTCGGCGAGGACTACGAGCGCCCCCTGGTGCAGGGCACCTCCCAGGACGTGCTGGACACCCTGGGCCTGGGCCACTATGACTCCTCGGCCATGCCCGGGGCGGTGGGCAACGTGGCCGTGGCCGGGCACCGGCAGACCAACGGGAAGGTGCTGGACCGCATCGACGAGCTGAGCCCCGCGGACCGCATCTACGTGCGCACCGCGGACGGGTACTACACCTACGCCGTGCGCAACCGGGAGATCGTGCTGCCCTCGGACGCCTCCGTGATCGCCCCCGTACCGGGCGAGCCCGGGAAGGAGCCGGCGGACCGCCTGCTGACCCTGACCAGCTGCAACCCCCGCTTCGGCAGCACCGAGCGGTTCATCGTCTACGCGGTGCTGGAGCGCTGGCAGCCCGCCTCCGCCGGCCCGCCGCAGGAGATCGCCCACCACCTCGCCGAGGAGCGCTAGATGTACGCCTGGATCTTCCGCCACCTGCCCGGACCCCTGTGGGTGCGCATCCTGCTCGCGATACTGTTGATCCTGGCGGTCGTCCTCGCGCTGATGCAGTGGGTCTTCCCGTGGCTGGCCGAGTACAGCCCGCTCAGCCCGGACGTCACCGTGGACCAGCCCGACGGCGCCTGACCCGCCCGCCGGGCGCCCGCCCATCGCACCCCGACCCAGGAGGAACCCGTGAGCATCCGGATCCTCGTCGTGGACAACTACGACAGCTTCGTCTTCACCCTCGTCGGCTACGTCCAGCAGTTCGGCGCCGAGACCACCGTGATCCGCAACGACGCGCTGAGCCCCGACGAGGCCCGCGCCCTGGCCGCCGAGCACGACGGCGTCCTGCTCTCCCCCGGGCCCGGCGCCCCCGCGGAGGCCGGGGTCAGCATGGACCTGATCCCCTGGGCCGAGCAGACCGGGACCCCGCTGTTCGGGGTGTGCCTGGGCCACCAGGCCATCGCGGAGGCCTACGGAGGCACCGTCTCGCACTCCCCGGAGCTGATGCACGGCAAGACCTCCGTGCTCACCCACGACGGCACCGGGGTGTTCTCCGGGGTGCGGATGCCCTTCACCGCGACCCGCTACCACTCCCTGGCCATCCAGGACGGCACCCTGCCGGAGCAGCTGCGCGCGACCGCGCAGACCGAATCCGGGATCATCATGGGGGTCGCCCACCGCACCGCCCCGATCCACGGGGTGCAGTTCCACCCCGAGTCCGTGCTCACCGAGGACGGCTACCTCATGGTCGGCAACTGGCTGGAGATGACGGGGCTGCACGGGGCGGCGGGCCGCGCCCGCGGCATGTCCCCGCTGCTGGCCTCCTGACCCGCCGGACCGACGCCGCCCGGACCAGACGAGACCGGGACCCGACGACGATGGGCCCGCCCCTCCCGGAAGGAGGGGCGGGCCCATCGTCGTATCGATGCTGGACCGGCGGTTCCCGGTCCCGCGGGGCTCAGCCGCGGCGGCTGGCGCTCGGGCTGGGGGTCGCGCTCGCGGTGGGGGCGGCGTCCCCGGCCGGGCTGCGGTCCTCGGAGGAATCCTCTTCGGTGCTCTCCTCTGCAGCGGAGGCCGAGGCCGACGGCGTCGGGGAGGCCGTGCGGGTGGTGCCCGCCGGGCCCTGGGAGACGGTGATCGTGATCGTGGAGCCCTGGGCCACCGCGGTCTCGGCGGCGGCGGACTGCCTGATCACCGTGCCGGCCGGCTGGCTGGAGTGCTCCGTCTCGATCTGGGTGCTCAGCAGCACGTCCTTGTCCGTCAGGGCCGCGACCGCCTGATCGCGGGTCAGCCCCACCAGCTGCGGCACCGCCACCTTGCCGTCGGAGAGCACGAGGTTCACGGTGGATCCGTTGGCCACCTGCTGCCCCTGCGCCGGATCCGTGTCCACGACCATGCCGGCCGGGATGGACGGATGGTGCACGGTCTTCGTGGACCCGGCCACCAGCCCCATCTTCTCCAGCTGGGAGCGCACGTACGCCTCGGACTGCCCGGCGAAGTCCGTCGGGATCGTCAGGTTCGCCGGGCCCTCGGAGACGACCAGGGTGACGGTGGAGTCCTTCTCCACCTGCGTGCCCTCCCGCGGGTCCGTCTTGATCGCGGAGCCGGAGGGGATGGAGTCGTCGTACTCCTTCTTGACCGTGACCTTCAGGCCCTCGTTGCGCAGGGACTCCTCGGCCTGGTCCTGGGCGACGTTGCGCACCGCCGGGACGTCCACGTACACGGGCTTGTTCAGCTCGTGGCTGTAGTACAGCCAGGCCCCGGCCGCGGTGGCCGCCAGCAGCAGGATCACCAGTCCGAGGATGGTGTTCTTCCATGCCGCACGACGTCGGCGCTTCGCGGCCACGGCCTCGTTGCGCTCGTTCTCGTACAGCTCGTCCTCGGAGTACTCGTCCTGGGCCTGCGGGAAGAACCCGGAGACCCCGGCCTCCTCCAGCTGCGGCTGCTCGCCGGTGGCGGTGGTGTACGGGTCGTCCACGGTCTCCATGCTGGTGCTGTCCGGGCCGTACCCGCCGGCGGTCTGATCGTGGGCTCGACCGCCGTAGGCCGCGGCCGCGGCGAGCCCCGCGGCGGCCGCACCGGCCCCGGCGCCGTGGGCCCCGGCGGCGTCGGCGGAGGCGCCCGGGGCGCGCACCACCAGTCCGCGGGCCGCGTTGTCCAGGGCCCAGCGGAAGTCCTCGGCGGACTGGAAGCGATCCGCGCGGGTCTTCTGCAGGGCCGTGAGCACCACCTCGTCCAGGGCCTCGGAGACCTCGGGGCGGTGGGTGCTGGGCAGCTCGGGCCGCTCCGTCAGGTGCTGGCCGGCCACCTCCACGCTGGTGGTCCCGTCGAAGGGCGGGCGCCCGGCGAGCATCTGGTACAGCACCACGCCCACTGAGTACAGGTCCGTGCGCGCGTCCACGACGGCGCCGCGGGCCTGCTCGGGGGCGATGTACCGGGCGGTGCCCATGATCGTGTGCGTCTCGGTCAGCGGGGTCGCCGTCTCCGTGAGGGCGCGGGCGATCCCGAAGTCCATGACCTTGATGCGGGAGGGCCGCCCGAGGGACTCATCCTCCTCGTCCCGGTCCAGGACCATGACGTTGGCCGGCTTGATGTCCCGGTGGATCACCCCGTGCTCGTGGCTGTAGGCCAGCGCATCCAGGATGTCCTCGGCGTAGCTCACGGCGTCATCCAGGCTCAGCTCGCCCTGCTCGGCCAGCAGGTCCTTCAGCGTCGTTCCCCGCAGGCGCTCCATGACGATGTACGGGACCTGCTCGGCCCCGTCCCCGGCATCCAGGGCGACGGTCGGGTCGCCCTCCAGCTCGGGCTTCAGCGCCGGCATGGGAGCGGTGGCCTGGGGATCCCCGTCATCCCGGGACTCCTCGTCCAGCGGGGCGAAGGCCCCGGTGTCGTACACGGCGACGATGCACGGGTGGTTCAGGGAGGCCACGGCCTCCGCCTCCCGCTGGAAGCGGGCACGGAAGGTCGGGTCCTTCGCGTGCTCGGGGCGCAGCACCTTGATGGCCACCTGCCGGCCCAGGCGCGTGTCCTCGGCGGCGTAGACGGTGGCCATCCCCCCGGAGCCGATGACGTCGTGCAGCTCGTAGCGGGAATCGAGAATGCGGGGAACGCGCTGGTTCATGGGTGCATCATCCGTCAGTGTCCTGGGAGGCCTGCTCGGTGGGGGTCGGGCTCGGGGAGGCCGAGGGGGAGGTGGAACGCTGGTCGGAGCCGGAGTCCTGATCCGAGCCGCCGGAGTCCCGGGAGGAGGAGCCGGTGGAGACGTACACGTCCACGCTCGAGCCCACCTCCACGGTGCTGCCCGCCGACGGGCTGGTGCGGATGACCTTGCCGGAGCCCACGCTGTCCGAAGCCTCGTCGTGGCGGGTCACGTTGACCCCCTCGGAGGTGATCTCATCGATCACGGTGTCCGCGTCCCGGCCCTCCATGCTGGAGGGCAGGGTCACCGAGCCGGGTCCGGTGGAGTAGGTGACGGTCACGTCCGAGCCCACCGCCAGCTGGCCCTCGGGGGAGACGCTGAGCACCGTGTTGGCGTCCTGGTCGGAGCGCTGGCCGGAGGACTTCACGCTCAGCCCCTTCCCGGACAGCTCCGAGACGACGACGTCGAGCTTGCGGCCCTCGTAGTCCGAGGAGCGCACCTGCACGGTCTGCTGCCCCGAGCTGCTCTCCTGGGCCTGGGTGGGCTCGGCGGAGGCGGAGGTGACCGTGCCCTGGGTGGGCTGGGTGCCCGGGTCGTCGTCGCCGCTGGCCCCGTTGGTCAGCAGCAGGGCCACGCCGACGGCGATCGCGACGATCAGCACCAGCAGGGGCACGAGCCACCGCCAGGGCCCCCGTCGCTTCCCGTCCTTGCCGGAGGCCGTCGAGCCGGGACCGTCGTAGCCGCCCTGGTACTCCAGGGAGCGCGGCTGCTGATCCACCGCCGGCAGGGAGGCGGTGCTCGGATGGGTCGCGGCACCGGCCGCGGCCCCGGACCCGAAGGTGCGGGTGGGGGCGTCCCCGAGGGCCTCGGTGGGGGCCGTCATCGCCTGGGTGGGATCCTCGGAGCCCAGGTCCAGGTACGGGGCGAGCCCCGGCACGGACTTCACGGCCGCCCGCAGGTCGTTGCGGCGGATCGAGTCCACGGCGCTGGCCAGGGTGGTCGCGTTCTCCGGGCGCTGCGCGGGGTCCTTGGACAGCAGGCACATGATCAGCGCCTGCGCCGGGACCGGCACCGTCTTGGGCAGCGGCGGCGGCGGATCGTTCACTTGGGCCAGGGCGATGGCGATCTGGGACTCCCCGGTGAAGGGGCGCTTGCCGGCCAGGCACTCGTAGCCGATGACGCCCAGGGAGTACAGGTCCGAGGCGGCGGTGGCGGTCTGGCCGGTGGCCTGCTCCGGGGCGAGGTACTGGGCGGTGCCCATGACCTGGCCGGTGGCGGTCAGCGGGACCTGGTCGGCCAGGCGGGCGATGCCGAAGTCCGTGACCTTGATGCGGTTGTCCGGGGTGATGAGGATGTTGCCGGGCTTCACGTCCCGGTGCACCAGGCCCTGCGCGTGGGCCGCGGCCAGGGCGCGGGCGGTCTGGGCGATGATGTTCAGCACCCGATCCGCCGGGAGGGTCTTCTCCCGCTCGATGATGTTGGACAGCGGCTCGCCCGGAACCAGCTCCATGACCAGGTACGCGGAGCCGTCCTCCTCGCCGTAGTCGAAGACGTTGGCGACGCCGGGGTGGTTCAGCAGGGCGGTGTGCCGGGCCTCGGCGCGGAAGCGCTCCAGGAAGCCCGGATCCCCGGTGTATTCCTCTTTGAGGATCTTCACGGCGACGGTCCGGCCGAGGACCTTGTCCTTGGCCTTCCAGACCTCGCCCATGCCGCCCACGGCGATGCGCTCGGTCAGCCCGTAGCGACCACCCAGGGTCGTGGATGATGAGGGCCTCACTTGTCCAACACCGCCTCAAAGATCTTCTGTGCGCCGGGCGAGGTCAGCTGCGCGCCCGTCGTCGCATCTACGTCTTCATAGACAATAGCAACCGCAACCTGGGGATCGTCGGCCGGAGCGAAGCCGGTGAACCAGGCGTCGTTGAGCCCGTCCTGTCCGGTCTCCGCGGTGCCCGTCTTCCCGGCCACCTCCACCCCGGGGACCTTGGCCCCGGAGGCGATGCCGTCGTCCACGTCGTTGACCATCCACTCCTTGATCTGCTGGGCCACCGGAGCCGTCGTGGAGCGGCGCAGCTGCTGGGCCTTGAAGTCGTACAGGGTGGACAGGCTGGAGGAGCGGACCTTGCTGACCAGGGTCGGCTTCATCTGCACGCCGTCGTTGGCGATCGCCGAGGACATCATCGCGACCTGCAGCGGGGTGGTGCGCACGTCGTACTGCCCGATCGAGGCCATCGCCAGCTGGGAGCCGTTCATGTTCTGCGGGAACGTCGAGGAGGTGACCTCCTGCGGGATGCCCAGCTGCTGGCCGTAGCCGAACTTCTCCGCGGCCTCCTGCATCCGCTGCTGGCCCAGCTTCATGCCGATCTGGGCGAAGGGCACGTTGCAGGACTGCGCCAGCGCCCACTCGATGGTCGCCTCCGAGCGGGTGTGGCACTGGCCGTTGACGTAGTTGGGCAGGGTCGTGGTGGAATCCGGCAGGGTCAGGTTCTGCGGGTTGGGGATCACCGAGTCCTTGTCGTACTCCCCGGACTCCAAGGCGGCGGCGGCGTCGATGATCTTGAACGTGGACCCGGGGGCGTACAGGTCCCCGCCGATCGCCCGGTTGGCCAGGGGCTTGTCCGGGTTCCCGTTGAGCTCGTTGTACGCGGCGATCGTGGACTTGGAATCGTGGGAGGACAGCGCGTTGGCGTCGTAGGAGGGGCTGGAGGCCATCGCGAGGATCTTCCCGGTCTTCGGCTCCATCGCCACGATCGCCCCGCGGTGGCCCTGCAGCAGCTGCGTGGACAGCTTCTGCAGCTTGGCGTCCAGGGTCAGCTCCACGGAGGCGCCCCGGGCCTGCTGTCCGGAGAAGATCCGGGAGATGCGGTCGTAGAACTGGGAGTCCGAGTCTCCGGACAGCTCCTGGTCCATGGCCTGCTCGATCCCGGTGGCGCCGTACACCAGGGAGAAGTAGCCGGTGACATCCGAGTAGGTCTCGGAGTCGGCATAGACCCGCTGGTAGTTGAAGCCGTCCTTGGATGGCTGGGAGGAGGCGATCTCCTGCCCCCCGACGAGGATCGGGCCGCGGGCGGAGCCGTACTCGTCATACAGGCGCCGGGAGTTCCAGGCGCTGGCCTCCAGGGAGTCGGCGTCGAAGAACTGGACGTAGGTCAGGGAGCCCAGCAGCAGCACGAACACCCCGGCCACGGCCAGCCAGGTGCGGCGGATCGCTTGGTTCATCGACGGTCTCCATCCGGTTGCGGGGAGGTGGTGGGGGCGGCGCCGTGGGAGTCTGCGCGGGACCGGCCCAGGTGGGAGATCGCCGCGGTGGCCCCGAGCTCCTCGGCGGGGGCGGCGGGGCGTCCCGGCTCCTCCGACGTCGGCTCGGCGGCGTCGTCGACCACCCGCGGGGCGCGGGCGGAGTGGGAGATCGCCAACAGCAGGCCCACGATCACCCAGTTGGCCAGCAGCGAGGAGCCGCCGGCGGACATGAACGGGGTGGTCAGCCCGGTCAGGGGGATCAGTCTGGAGACCCCGCCGACGACGACGAACAGCTGCAGCACCATGACCGCGGACAGCCCCGCCGCCAGCAGCTTCCCGAAGGTGTCCGGGGTGCCCAGAGCCGCGCGCAGCCCGCGGGTGGCCAGCAGGAAGAACAGCATGAGCACCGCGCCCAGCCCGAGCAGGCCCAGCTCCTCCCCGATGAGGGAGACGATCATGTCCGAGTTGGCGAAGGGCACCAGGTCCGGGCGACCGTTGCCCAGGCCGCGCCCGAACAGCCCGCCCGAGGCCAGGCCGAACAGGCCCTGGACCACCTGGCTGGAGCCGCCGAACTCCCGGTTGTACACCTCCGGGTCGAAGGCGTGCACCCAGGAGTCGATGCGCACGGTCACGTGGCCCATGGTCCGGTAGGCGAAGACCCCGCCCACGGCCACCAGCACCAGCCCGATGCCGACCCACGTCAGGGAGTTCGTGGCCAGGTACAGCATCACCAGGAACAGCCCGAAGAACAGGATCGCGGAGCCCAGATCGTGCTGCATGACCAGCACCCCGATGCTGACCAGCCAGGCCACGAGCATCGGCGCGAAGTCCCGGAACCGGGGCAGGCGCACCGGGCCGATGCGCCGACCGGCCAGCAGCAGCAGGTCCCGGTTGGCGGAGAGGTACCCGGCGAAGAACACGGCCAGGGTGATCTTGGCGATCTCCCCCGGCTGGAAGGTGCGCCCGCCCAGGGAGATCCAGATGCGCGCCCCGTTGATCTCCTGCCCCAGCCCCGGCACCAGGGGCAGCAGGAGCAGCACCACGGAGGCCGCCAGGCAGATGTAGGTGATCCGGCGCAGCACCCGATGATCGGTGAGGAACCACACCGTGCCCGCGCAGACCACCATCCCCAGCCCGGACCACACCGTCTGGGATCCGATCACCTGGGCGGAGGTGGTCAGGCCCACCCGGTAGATCAGGGCCAGCCCGATGCCGTTCAGCGCGACCGCGATGGGGAGGATGAACGGATCCGCGTACTTGGCCTTGGCGTGCAGGATCACGTGGATCACCAGGGAGCCGACCATCAGCACGAAGGCGGCCGAGACGATGCGATGGTCCAGGGACTCGGCCAGCTCCAGGTCCACCAGGCACATCCCGCCGATGCCGATGACCCAGGAGAGCACCAGCAGGAGCAGCTCGATCAGCCGCCGCGGGCGCGGCGGACGCGAGGGGGTGCCGGAGTCCGGATCTTCGCCCGCGCGGGGGCTCGGGGCTGCGGTCATCGCGTTCACGGGCGCTCACCGTCCGTCCGGGAGGGGCTGGCGGAGGAGGAAGGGGACGAGGGCGCGGTGGAGACCGTGCCCTGCGGGGCGGGGGAGGCGGAGGGCTTCGCGGCACCGGAGGCCTCCTGCCGCAGGTCCCCCACGATCTGATCCGCCTCCGCGCGGGAGCTGGCGGCGATGCCCGCGCGCACCCGGGACTGGTCGTAGTCCGGCAGATCCGCGACCAGCACGTCGCTGCGCTGCTCGAGGTCGTCCAGGTGGATCGGGCCCAGGGACTGATCCACGCCGCGGTACACCGCGACGTGGCCCTCGGACTCGCCGACGTAGTACTGCTGGCTGACCCAGTGCAGCACGGCCCACGCCGCCCCCACCACCAGCACCAGAGCGAAGGCGGCGATGAACAGGGGCAGCACCCAGCGGCGTCGGGAGGGGGTCTCCTCCACGAGTCCCTCCGGCAGCTCCTCACCCGGGGCGGCCGCGGTGGCCTGGGCCAGGCTGGCCCGACGCTGCACGGTCACCTCCGCGACGGCGGGGATCGCACCGGTGCGGGTGGCCTCCGAGGCCGCTCCCACCAGCACGTGCGGGCGCTCGGCCAGCTCGGTGCGCAGCGCCGAGGCGGAGCTGAGCTCCTGGGTGCCGGCATCCTCCAGGTCCATCCCGGAGCGTTGGGTCATGGCGTTGAGCACGCCGTCGGAGAAGGAGTCGCCCTGCCACGCGCCGTGGCGCAGGGTGTGCCGGACCATCGCTCCGTGCTCGCGGGGCAGGCGACGACGCCACGGGGCCACCCGGCGCAGGGGCCGGGCCTGCTCGGGTCCGCCGGGCTGGGCATCGGCCTGCTGCGCGTCGGTGTCGGGGGTCTCTTCCGCGGTCTCCGGGTCCTCGCGCTCGGCGGGGTCCCCGCTCGGCTGCTCGCCCGAGTGCTCGACCGGCTGCTCGGCCGGCGGACGGGCGGTGTCGGTCGCGGCGTCCTCGGCGGGCGAGTCCGGAGCCCGCCGGTCCGCGTCCACGGGCGGGCTGGAACGCAGGGTGCGGGTGGTCGCGGTGGGCAGCGCCGGGGCATCCTGGGCGGGCAGGCGGCTGGTCGTGGGCTGCGTGGCATCCGGGTCCGGGATGACCTCCACGATCGCCACGGTCACGTTGTCCGGGGCGCCGCCGTCCAGGGTCCGCTCGATCAGGGTGCGGCAGATCCGGTCCAGGTCCTCGCCGCCGGCTAGGGCCGCGCGGATCTCCTCCTCCGGCACGACGCCGGAGAGCCCGTCCGAGCACAGCAGCCACCGGTCCCCCGGGACGGCGTCCACCCGCAGCAGCTCCAGCTCGGGGGAGGCGTCGGTGTCCCCGAGGACCCGCATGACCACGTTCTTGTGAGGGTGGTGCTCGGCCTCCTCCGGGCGGATGCGGCCCTCCTCCACGAGGCGCTGCACGAAGGTGTGGTCCGTGGTGACCTGCTCGAAGTCCTCCCCGCGCAGCCGGTACGCCCGGGAGTCCCCGATGTGGGCGACCTCGATCTGGTCCCCGTCCACCAGTAGCGCGGTGCAGGTGGTGCCCATCCCCGCCAGCAGCGGGTTCAGCTCCACCAGCTGGTTGAGGATGATGTTGGCGGTCTGGATCTCATCGGCCAGGTACGTTCCGGCGGAGCCGTGGTAGCCCGGGTGGTCCAGGGGGGTCAGGTCCAGCACGGTGGCGGCGGAGGCGACGTTGCCGCCGACGTGCCCGCCCATCCCGTCCGCGACTACGACGAGGTAGCGCCCCGTGTAGGCGGAGTCGTCGTTCTTGGACCGCACCCGACCCGTGTCCGAGGCGGCGGCGTAGCGGAAGGCGATGCTCATGGGCCTCAGGCTCTCAGCTCCAGCACGGTGCGCCCCACGGTGAACGGCTCCCCGGGTTCCAGACGGGCGGTGCGGCTCAGGCGCTGATCGCCCACGAAAGTTCCGTTGGTGGAGCCGAGGTCCTCGAGGAACCAGCGGGAGCCCTGCGGGAACAGGCGGGCGTGGTGCCCGGAGCAGTAGTCATCCTGCAGGGTCACGGTGCAGTCCGGGGCCCGTCCCAGCAGCACCGGGCCGTGCCCGAGGGCCGCGACCCGCCCGGCCTCCGGGCCGTCCACGATCACCAGCTGGCCCGGCAGCTGGGGGGCCGGGGGCATCTGCTGGCGGAATCCGGCGGACGCGGAGCTCTCCGCCGGGGGCGCGGCCTCGGCCGAGCGGGCGCGACGGCGACCCGGCAGAGCGGTGAAGCGCACACCCTGCCCGACGCCGAGATCCCGCCGCTGAGCCGCGAGGATCACGAAGACGAAGACCCACAGCAGGGCCAGGAACCCGAAGCGCAGCAGAGTGACGGTCAGCTCTGAGGCCATGCGGTGCCACTCCTCGGGGTCAGCAGACGGAAGACGATCGTGGTCCTGCCCATTGTAATGACGGACCCGTCCGTGAGCTCCCGTCGCCCCCGCAGCCGCTCCCCGTCCACGGTCGAGCCGTTGGTGGAGCCGAGGTCCACGGCGAGGTAGACCCCGTCCTGGTGGAGGATCTCCAGGTGGCGCCGGGAGACCCCGGTGTCCTCCACGGTGATGTCCGCCGCGGAGGAGCGGCCCAGGACGACCGACGGGGCCCGCAGGGTGAAGCGCTGCCCGTTGATGTCCAGGACGGGCTGCGGTCGGGGCGCCGCCTCCGGGTGCCGCACCGCACCGGCACCGGAGCGCCCCTCGGCAGCGGCGGCCTGGGCCCGGGCGGCACCCCGCCGAGAGCTGGGCACCCGCGGGGCGATGCGCGAGGAGCCGGTGGGCAGGGAGCCTGCCGCGGCCGCGGCCGCGGCGGCGGGGGCTGCCTCCGCGGGGATGGGCGCCCCGGCGTCGGGGGCCTGCGGGGCGCGACGCCGGTACTGGCCCTGATCCGAGGACGCGGTGCGCGTCCCGTCCTCGCGGGGGCGCGCGGCGGCCGGGCGGGGCCGACGCCGGTCCCGGGAGGCCTCCTGCGGGTGGCGCCCGGAGCGCTCCTGCCCGGAGGTCACCACGAACTCGCCGGGACGCAGCTCGCCGGTGCGGTCCCGGGTGAAGCTCACCCGCACGGCCCCGCGCAGGGTGTAGCCCTGGGCGCGGGCGTGGCGGATCGCGACGTCGCACAGTTCCTCGGCGAGGTCCTGACCCCAGTCCTGGGCGCGGGGGAAGTCGGTCTCGGAGAACTCGATGACGAAGACGTTGGGGGCGATGGTGCGGCCCTCGGCGATCGCGTAGGCCTTGTTGTCCATCTCCGCGCGCAGGCGGCTGGCCAGGTCCACGGGCTCCAGGCGGTGCTTGGAGCCCGCGCTGAAGACTCCCCGCACGGCCTTCTCCAGGCCGCGCTCGATGTTCTCGATGACTCCCATTGAGTCCTCCTCGCTCCGGGCCGCCGTCGGGGGCGCCCTGCGCGGCGCAGGGCTCTCGCGGGCCTCGTCCCAGGATAGAGGAGACCGCGCCGCCCCGTGCCGGGACGGACCTGGGGATCCGCTGGGCGCGGGATGGTGCGGGCCGGGACGGGGGTGGCGCAGCTCATGCTCGCGCGGATTGGACAGCGCCGCCGGGGGCTGGGTACAATCAACAGCGTTGCTTTTCGCGACGACCCTCCAGGGTCGCTGCGAAGGTCCACGCGCGAGTGGCGGAATAGGCAGACGCGCACGGTTCAGGTCCGTGTTCCTTAATCGGAGTGGGGGTTCAACTCCCCCCTCGCGCACCAGTCGGAACCGGCTGATCGCTTCGGCGGTCAGTCGGTTCTTCGCGTCTGGAGACCCTTCTCGCGGTCCGGATGCGGCCTATGTGCTGAGATGCGGGGTTCCTGCTGAGGTGCGTCCCGGCGTGCGGTATCTCAGCACGAACGCGGTATCTCAGCAGAAACCCCGCATCTCAACGGGTGGGGTGAGGTGGGGTGATCTCCTCGGGAGGCCGGATCAGTCGTCGGCCTCGGTGCCCTCCTCGGGGCGCTGGGCCAGCTCGGCGTCCAGGCGCAGGATGCCGGAGCCGTCATCGCCGACCAGCTTCACGCGGCCGATGATCTCGGAGACCGTGGCCTCCTCCTCGATCTGCTCGTCCACGAACCAGTTCAGCAGCGGGCGGGAGTCGTAGTCGCCCTCGGCGTCGGCCTCGCGGTACAGCTCCCGGATGGACTCGGAGACCTTCTGCTCGTGGGCCAGCGCGGCCTCGAAGATCTCCAGCACGGACAGCCCGCGCTTCACGCCCGGGGCGGGGATGTCCCCGATGGCGGCGTGGTTGTCGCGGTCCGCCAGGTGGTCGATGAACTTGTTGGCGTGGACGATCTCCTCGTCCGCCTGGTGGCGCAGCCACGCGGCGATGCCGGGGAGGTCCTGCTCCTCGGCCTCGATGGCCAGCTGACGGTAGGTCAGGGAGGCCTCGAACTCCATGGTCACCTGGGCCTGGAACTTCTTCTCAAGATCTGCAGACATCTTCATGGTCCCGACGATATCCGCGAAACCGCTCCGTGTCAGCAGTGCCCAGCCTTGCCTCAGCCGCGGGTGCGGCGCACCAGAGCGACGGCGCCCACCACCACCGTGCCGGCGAGGAACCCGGCGACCATCGCGCACAGCGTCTCCACGAGCCACGTCAGCGCCCCGGCCGCAGCCCCCGCGCCGTGCACCAGGTGCTCCGCGGCGTGCACCAGCGCCATCGGTGTGTGCCAGCCCAGCTCATCCGCGCCCGTGAGCAGCAGGTGCCCGCCGACCCACAGCATCGCGAAGACCCCCACCACGGAGATCACCGTCATGACCGCGGGCATCGCCCGCACCAGCCCGGCCCCCACGCGCCGGGAGGCCGGCCCGCCGCGGCGCGACAGGGCCAGCCCGACGTCGTCAGCCTTGACCAGCAGCCCCACGACCCCGTACACGAGCACCGTGATCACCACGGCCACGATCACCAGGACCACCGCGCGGGACCAGAACCCCTCCGAAGCCACCTCGTTCAGGGAGATCACCATGATCTCCGCGCTGAGGATGAAGTCCGTGCGCACCGCCCCGGAGACCACCTGCCGCTCCGCATCGGGACCCTGGTGCGCGGCCGGCTCCTCCTGCGGGGCATGCCCGGTCAGCTTCTCCCAGATCTTCTCCGCGCCCTCGAAGCACAGGTAGGCGCCGCCGATCATGAGCAGCGGGGTCAGCGCCCACGGGGCGAACTGGCTCAGCAGCAGCGCCAGCGGCAGGATGAGCAGGATCTTGTTGCGCAGAGAGCCCTTGGTGATCTTCCAGATGATCGGCAGCTCCCGCGCGGGACTGACCCCCTGCACGTAGCGCGGAGCCACCGCGGTGTCGTCCACGACGACGCCGGCCGCTTTCGCGCTGGCCCGTCCGGCCGCCGCCGCGACGTCGTCCGTGCTGGCCGCGGCCATCTTCGCCAGCGCCGCCACGTCATCCAGCAGCGCCGCGAGCCCTCCCGCCATGACCGGGTCCGCTACTTCGCCTCGACGCGCGGGCGGACCCACACCTCGGTCAGCTGGGTGTCCGCGGGGGCGTCCAGGACGTGGCGCACCGACCGGGCCACGGTCTCCGGCTCGATCAGCCGGGCCGGGGCGGCCTTCGGGTAGTCGTCATCCCACTGCACCATCGGGGTGTCCACGGGCCCGGGGGCCACGGTCGCCACCCGCAGCCCGGTCTGCGCGGTCTCCTGCCGCAGCCCGTCGGCCAGGGCCTGGACCGCGTGCTTGGAGGCGGCGTAGGCCACGTTGTACGGGTTCACCGCCCGGGAGGCCCCGGAGCCCAGGAACACCACGGTGCCCGGCAGGGCGTCCGCCTCCACCGGGGCCGCGGCCTCGCGCAGCAGGGGCAGCAGCACCCGGGTCAGCTCCGCCGGGGCCATCACGTTGGTCTCGAGCATGTCCCGCCAGTGGGCGATGCCGGCGTCGGCCACGGTGGCGCGCGGGGCGATCGCCGCGGCGTGCACCAGGGCGTCCGCGCGCGGCAGCCGGGAGAACACCGCGTCGATGCCCTCCAGGTCCGTCAGGTCCGCGACCAGCGGCAGGATCGCCCCGGGGGCGGCCTCCGGGCGCCGGGGGCCCTGCTGGGCGCGGGCGGCCAGCTCCTCGAGGCGCTCGCGGCGGCGCCCGACGGCCACCACGAGCCGGTCCCGGGACAGGTCCAGGGCGATGCGCGAGCCGATGCCGCCGCTGGCGCCGGTCACGACGACGACGGGCAGGTCGGAGCGCTGGGTCGCGTCCTGGATGGCGTCGAGATCTGCGGAGAGGGTGCTGTGCTGCTCGGTGCTCATGGGGACAGCCTACGGGGCGAGCCGGGGGTGCGTGTCGGGTGCGCGCCGACCCCGGATGCTTCGGCAAGCTCAGTATTGTCAGGTGGTTCCCAGGTCCCTGGGGGTGCGGCCACAGGATCGGCCCCTATCGTCATCAGTACCTCATGAAGGTGCGAGTGATTGATGAGGGGCGGACCGCGAATCCGCTCCCACCGACGGCCCGGCCGCAGCGTCTCCCACGACGCGGCGTCCGGGCCGTCGGCGTCTGCGGGACCCGCTCCTGCGCGCACCCCCCGCCGCGTCCGGGAATAGAGTCCCCGCCCCGCGAGTTGATTGATCCGTAAAGCAATCGGCCGTGAGGGCCGGGACGAGGAGGAAGCCATGAAGATCGCCGTCATCGGAGCCACCGGCATGATCGGATCCCGCACGGTCGCCGAGGCCGTGCGCCGCGGCCACGTCGTGGACGCCTACAGCCGCAGCGGCCGCACCGTCGAGGGCGCGGACGCCTCCGCGGCGCTGGACCTCGCGGACACCGCCGCCGTCATCGACGTGATCGGCCGGCACGACGTCACCCTGATCGCCGCCGTCTCCGGTCGCGGCGGGGAGATGGACCAGAACGTGGCCGACCACCGGGCCCTCATCGAGGCCGCCCCCGTGGGTCGGCTCGTGGTGGTCGGCGGGGCCGGGGCCCTGCAGGCCGATGCCCAGACCCGCCTCAAGGACACCCCGGACTTCCCCGAGCAGTTCAGGACGGAGGCCCAGACCTTCTCCGACGTGCTGGACCTGTACCGCGCATCCGAGGGTCTGCACTGGAGCATGCTCGCCCCCGCGCCGATGATCGCTCCCGGGCAGCGCACCGGCAGCTACCGGACCGAGCTGGACGTGCCGGCCGGGGAGAGCATCTCCGCCGAGGACTTCGCGGTGGCCCTGGTGGACGAGGCGGAGTCCGACGCCCACGCCGGCCGCCGCTTCACCGTCGCCAACTGAGCCGCCGGGGGCCGGGGGCCCGGGTGCGGCGTCGATAGAGTGGTCGCCATGAGCACCACCGACCCCGCCCCGCAGGGTCCCGGCAGCGTCCGGCTGGACGCGTGGCTGTGGTCCGTGCGCCTGTTCAAGACCCGCTCCGCCGCGACCGCCGCCTGCCGGGCCGGGCACGTACGGCTGGACGACCAGCCGGTCAAGGCCTCCCAGCCGGTGCGCGTCGGCGACGTCGTGAAGGTCCGCCAGCCCGGCTGGGAGCGGGTCTTCGAAGTCACCCGGCTGATCGCCAAGCGCGTCGGGGCGCCCGTGGCCCGGGAATGCTACGTGGACCATTCCCCGCCCAGACCCAGCGCGCTCACCGCCCCCGTCCCGCGGCGCGAGCGCGGGGCCGGGCGGCCCACCAAGAAGGAGCGGCGCGAGCTGGATCGGCTGCGGGCTCGCTGAGCCGCGGAGGGAGCTGGCACCGCAGCGCGTCCTCCGCGAGCCGTCATCCCCGTGGCCACCGGGACCCTGCGCACGACCGCGAGGGCGGCGTGTGGCCCTCTGCCGTGCCGGGACGGCTGAGAGCTTAATCGGCGGGTCCGGGGCCGACGCCGCGCTCCGGTGTGGAGAAGAATCGCAGCCGAGACAGGATCGGCCGCACGACGAGCGCGCGGCGGTCCGTTCACGAGAAGAGAAGGGAAGGCACGAACATGATGGGCAAGCGTCGTCAGCGTCGTCAGCAGGAGCGCCGGCTGCAGCGGTTCCAGGAGGCCGCCGGAGTGCCGCAGGGGGAGGACCGCGTGGTGCCCGGGCACCCGGGTCGCAGTCTGGCCCGGGTGGCCCTCGGCGGATTCCTGACCTTCGCCGGGGTCGGGCACCTGACGTTCTCCCGGCAGGAGTTCCAGGCGCAGGTGCCCTCCTGGATGCCGCTGGACCCGGATCTGGTGGTGCTGGGCTCCGGGGTCGTGGAGATCGCCCTGGGGCTCGGCCTGATCTCCGGGAAGAGGCCGAAGATGTTCGGGCACCTGGCCACGGGCCTGTTCATCGGGGTGTTCCCCGGCAACGTCGCGCAGTTCGTGGAGCGCAAGGACGGCTTCGGGCTGGACACGGACCGCAAGCGCGCCGCGCGCCTGCTCTTCCAGCCCGTGCTGGTGGACTGGGCCCTGTCCAGCACCCGCCAGGACTGACGCCCCGCTGAGATACCGGGTTCGTGCTGAGATACCGCACGGCGGGACGCATCTGAAGCACGATCTCCGCATCTCAGCACGAAACCCGACCCCGGCCCCCGCCCTCGGTGGGCGGGGACTGCTGCCTGAGCCTCAGGGGACCCGGTGGGTCCACTCCTCGGTGCCGAACTTCTCCTCCACCAGGCGGCGCCCGGCGTCGAGCTCCTCCTGGCTCAGCTGACCGTCGGCGGCACCCGTGCGGGCGCGGAACACCCGCGTCATCGCCGCGATGATGCCCTCCCGGGACTCCCCGGTCTGCCGGCGCAGCGGGTCCACCCGCTTCTTGGCGCTGCGGATGCCCTTGTCGGAGATCTTCGCCTGCCCGACCCGCAGCACCTCCATCATCTTGTCCGCGTCGATGTCGTAGGACATGGTCACGTGGTGCAGGATCGCGCCCGGCACCCGCTTCTGGGCTGCTCCGCCGATCTTCCCGCCGGTGGAGGTGATGTCGTTGATCGGCTTGTACCAGGCCTGCACCCCCAGCTCCCCGAGGGCCTGCAGCACCCACTGATCCAGGAAGGCGTAGGACTGCTCGTAGCTCAGCCCCGCCACCAGGGAATCCGGGGCGTACAGCGAGTAGGTGACGCAGTTGCCGCCCTCCATGAACATCGCCCCGCCCCCGGAGATCCGGCGCACGACGTCGATCCCGTGCTCGGCCACCCCTTCCGGGTGCAGCTCGTTGGCGTAGGACTGGTAGGAGCCGATCACGGTCGCCTTGTCCTCCCAGTCCCAGAACCTCAGCGTCGGCCCGCGCCGCCCGGCCTGCACCTGCTCCAGCAGGTGCTGATCCAGGGCCACGTTCAGCGCCGTCGGCAGGGTCCCCGGGCGCAGGATCTCCCAGGAGAAGTCGGAGAAGTCCTGCGCCTCGGTCACCGCCCGGCGCACCGTGAGGGCGACGTCGGCGGTGGAGAAGCCGTGCAGGTGCAGCTCCTGCCCGAAGGGCGCCAGCGCCGCATCCAGCCGCGCGGTCAGGGCCGCGCCGTCCTCGTGCACGGAGGCGCCGACCAGGGCGGGGGCCAGACTCTCGAAGGCCTCCTCCGGCTCCAGGAAGAAGTCCCCGGAGATGGTCGCGGCCGTGATGCGCTCGGCGTCGGTGGTCACGTCCGCGACGACGAGCTTGCCGCCGGGGACCTTGATCTCAGCATGGTGTCCGCTCATATCCTCCAGCCTAGGACCGCCCGGGTCCCTCCGCCCGACCCGATCCCGCTTCCGGCGGATACGACCAGGACCGCGGAACCCGCCGGACCCGTCCGCGCAGACCGAAGACCGCCGGCTCGCGGGCCGCCAGGCGCGCTCGCGCCCGGTCCGCGCCTCGCCCCGGTGGAGGTCCTCCTGGCACGTGCCCGTGGGGCTGTTCGTCCTGGCGCTGTCCGTGCTCGGCGTCGTCGCCGGCACGCTGACGGGCCGGATGCCGTGGGAGACGCCCAGCAGCGCCACGGCCCAGTTCCGCTCCGCGCAGACCTACCGGCTGGAGTCCGGGCATACCTACGACATCTACAGCAAGGTGCTGCTGCTGGAGGACGCCTGCACCGTGACCCCGCAGGGCGGAACCGGAGCGGTGCTGCGCCAGGACCTGGACCTGGACAGCGCCGTGGTGCAGGACGAAGCCCTCTGGGTGCCGGTGCTCACCTTCCGGGTGAGCGCGGCCGGGGCGTATCGGCTCTCCTGCGAGGCCGGGCACCCCATGCTGCTGGCCGATCCCCAGCAGATCCCGGATCAGCACCGGCAGAACACCGCGGTGATGGGTGAGAACGACGCGGACGTCGCCGTCCTCCTGGGGGCCTTCCTCGGCCTGCCGCTGCGGGCGGTGCTGTGCGGGGTCGGCTCCGCGCGACGTCGACGCCGCCCCGGGGAGGGCCGGCAGAAGACGGGCCGGAACCTCACCGTGCTGGGCGGGGCCATGATCCTCACCGCGATCGGGCTGGCGATGCTCACCCCCTCGGCGGGGATCCCCGGCGGGCAGAGCTTCTCAGGGTCCCGCGAGATCACCCTGCCCGCGGATGCCGAGATCAGCATCTACCGGGCCGAATGGATGTCCGGACCGTATCCGCAGAAGTGCACCGTGGAGGCGGTGGAGACGGGCGGGGACGGCCGGGTGCGCCCGCTGCCCCTGGACACCGCCAGCACCGGGTGGGACGGGGAGGCCCTGCTGCGTCCCGTCGCGACGGTGCGCACCGGTGAGGCCGGGACGTACCGGGTCTCCTGCCCGGACGGCAAGAAGGCGACGGCGGCCGGGCCGCACCGGATGTGGACCGCGGACCACGGCATCGCCCCCGGGGTCTTCGGTGAGACGGCGGCCGTGCTGCTCCTGCCCGCCCTGCTCCTGCTGATCCTCGGGCCCATCCTGTGGATCGTGGGGCACCGTCGGATGACCGGGAAGGGGCGGTGGAGATGGGTATGAGACTCAGGGCCCTCATCGCCCTGCTGCTGGCCGCGCTGATCCTGGCCCTGGGCGGCTGCGGCGGGGAGCCCGGTGATCTGCCCCAGCGGCCGCCCGGCGGCAACGTGCTGGACCAGCTGAACGTGCTCTCCGCAGCGGACCTGCGGGAGTTGAACCGGCTCATCGAAGACGGCAACCGCACCACGGACCGGGTGCGGGTCGCCGTCGCCATCGTGGAGAAGTCCAGCGGCGACTGGGAGCAGTGGACTCGGGAGCTGGCCACCCGCTGGGCCGTGGGTGATGCCGGCAGGGACAACGGCGTGCTGATCGCCGTGGACATGGACCGGCGCAAGACGCGCATCGAGGTGGCCGACGGTGCCCGCGAGATCCTCCCGGATCGGGCGGCCGAGGAGCTGCTGGACGACGTCCTGGGCCCCGGCCTGAAGGAGGAGCGCTACCGGCAGGCCCTGTCCTCCACGATCCAGCAGATCTACCGCCGGGCCGACGGCTCGCCGATCCCGTACCCCCGCAGCACCGCCGCCTCCGTCGTGGTCGGCGTGATGGCCTTCGGCACCGGCGGGATGCTCGCGGCGATCCTGATCTGGCCGATCGTCGTGCTCACGCGCCGGTACCGCAACCCGGCCCGCCGCACCCCGGACGGCGGCCAGACCGCGATGGCGGAGATGGACCGCTTCGAGCGGGAGCACCCGGGGGTGCGGGTCTCGCGCACCACGCGCCAGGCCTACCTGGGATACCGCACGTACTACATCGACATGCCGAGGCCGGGGGATCAGGATTCCGTCGATCCCACCGTGCGGACCATCTGGGTCGCGACCTTCCCCGCCTGGCTGGCCCTGTACCAGCAGGTGCCCCGGCTCTACAGCGGTTCGGGCCGTCCGGCCTGGGGATCCTCCTGGACCCCCGCGTACGGGTCCTACGCGGGTTCCTCCTCCGGCGGCGGCTCCTCCTTCGGCGGGGGCGGCGGGTTCTCCGGCGGCGGGGCCAGCGGCAGCTTCTGATCTCTCCCGACGCCGGGCAGTCCGAGCCAGCCCGGGTGTCGCTCGGCTCCTAGACTGATCCGGTGACCTCCCGCCAGTCCCCGCAGCAGCCCGACGCCGCCCCTGCCGCAGACGCCGCCTCGAGCGCCCCGGCCGGGTCTGTGGCCGCGGACCCCCGCTCCCTGAACCGGCAGATCCTCGCCCTGGCGGTGCCGGCCTTCGGCGCGCTGATCGCCGAGCCGCTGTTCGTGCTCGCGGACACCTCCATCGTCGGGCACCTGGGCACCCCGCAGCTGGCGGGCCTGGCCGCGGCCTCCCAGGTGGTCACCACCGTCGTCGGGCTGATGGTTTTTCTCTCCTATTCCACGACCCCCGCGGTGGCCCGGGCCTACGGGCGCGGGGACCTGGCGGGGGCCTACCGCAAGGGCGGGGACGGGCTGTGGACGGCGGCCGGGCTCGGCGTCGTGCTGGCCGTGCTGGGCTGGAGCTTCGCCCGGCCGCTGCTGGCCGCGGTGGGCGCGCACGGGCCCACCCTGGAGCACGCGGTGGCCTACCTGCGCTGGTCCATGCCCGGCCTGCCCGCGATGCTCGTGGTCCTGGCGGCCCTGGGGATCCTGCGGGGCCTGCAGGACACCCGGACCCCGCTGTACGTCGCGGCCGTGGGGGCGGCGGCGAACGTCGGGATCAACTGGGTGCTGGTCTATCCGCTGGGGATGGGCATCGCCGGCTCCGCCCTGGGCACCTCCCTGGTGCAGTGGGGCATGGCCGCGGTGTACCTGGTGATGATCGTGGGCGGGGCCCGCCGGCACGGCGTGGCGCTGACGACGACGCCGCGGCGCCTCGGGGCGATCCTGTCCGTGGGGTCCTGGCTGATGCTGCGCACCCTGTGCATGCGGATCGCGATCCTCGCGACGGTGGTGGTCGCGACCCGCCAGGGGGAGACCAATCTCGCCGCGTATCAGCTGACGATGTCCGTGTTCAGCTTCCTGGCCTTCGGTCTGGACGCCCTGGCGATCGCCGCGCAGGCCATGCTCGGCAAGGAGATGGGCGCCCGGGACGTGCGACGGGCCGAGGACCGAGCGCAGGTGAGGCACCTGATGGACCGGCTGATCCGCTGGTCCCTGGGCTTCGGGGTGGTGACCGGGCTGCTGTGCCCGCTGATCGGGTGGGCGCTGGGCCCGGCGTTCACGCAGGACCCGCAGGTGCGGGGGCTGTTCCTGCTGGCGATGCTGGTGGTCGCGGTGGGTCAGCCGCTGGCGGCCTACGTGTTCATCCTCGACGGCGTGCTGATCGGCGCGGAGGATGTCCGGTATCTGGCCGTGGCCTCGCTGATCGCGCTGCTCGGGTACCTGCCCGGGCTGCTGGCGGTGGGGTGGGCCTCCGGTCCGAGCGGCACCGGTGCGGGGCCGGATCCCGCTGGATTCGTGTGGCTCTGGGCGGCATATGCCGGGCTGTTCATGGGTCTGCGCGGGCTGACCCTGGGTCTGCGCGCCCGCCGCGACGTCTGGATCCGCACCTGACCAGCCTCCCTCTTCCCTCCCGCAGAACTGGAGATGCGTGACATTCCTGGGCGTGCAGCACCCCGGAATGTCACGCATCTCCCGTTGTGCGTAACGGTGCGGTGGGCAGGGGCCGCCAAGGGCGAGGTAAGGCTATACTGAGTCCGCCCGCCTGCGCCCCCGACGTCGTGCCGCCGTCCATCGGCGTGCCCCGCGGAGACGCGGCGAGCGAGTTCACATCCGCTCTTCCCTCGAGGATCGTCGCGTCCATGTTCATCGCCAATCTGCTCATCGCCCTGCGCGAGGGCTTCGAGGCCAGCCTCGTCGTCGGCATCCTGGTGGCCTACCTGGTCAAGGCCGGGCGCCGGGACGTGCTGCCCAAGCTGTGGGCCGGCATCGGTCTGGCCGTGCTGCTGCCGCTGGGGGTGGGCGCCCTGCTCACCTGGGGCCCCAAGACCCTGACCTTCCAGGCCCAGGAGATCATCGGCGGCGGGCTGTCCCTGGTGGCCGCGGCCCTGGTCACCACCATGATCTTCTGGATGGGCCGCAACGCCCGCGCCATGAAGCACGAGCTGGAGAGCTCGATGGCGGGTTCCCTCGCCAAGGACGCCAAAGGCTGGGGCGTCGTCTGGATCGCCGTGCTGGCGGTGGGCCGCGAGGGCGTGGAGACCGCCCTGTTCATCTGGGCCACGGTGCGCTCCTCGATCGAGCAGAACGCCTTCCTGACCACCGCCGGGGTGATCACCGGGCTGGTGCTGGCCGTGATCCTGGGCTGGGTGGTCTTCCGCAGCACCCGCCGGATCAACATGCACCGCTTCTTCTCCTGGACCGGGTTGTTCCTGATCTTCGTGGTCGCCGGCATCGTCTCCTACGGGATCGGCGACCTGCAGGAGGCCGGGGTGCTGCCCGGGGTCTTCCACCACGCCTGGGACCTCAGCGCCTGGCTGCCGGAGAACTCCTCACCGCTGTTCTGGCTCTACGTGCTGCTGCAGGCCATGTTCCAGGTGAACCTGCAGCCCACGGTCCTGCAGGTCATCGGCTGGTGGCTGTACCTGGTCCCCGTGCTGTTCTTCTTCCTGCGCCAGGTCCGCGGCAGCGCCCCGCGGCCCGCGGCCCACCCCATCGAATCCGTCCGTCCCGTCGAATCCCGGAGGAACCCATGAGAATCACCCGCCCCCTGAGCGCCGCCGCCGCCGTGCTGCTGGCCGTCACGATGGCCGGCTGCACCGACAACCCCCAGAACTCCGCCTCCTCGGACTCCAGCGCCGGCGGGGGCTCCGGGGACACCCAGACCGTCAAGGTCACCATCACGGACGACACCTGCCAGGTGGAGCCCGCCGAGGTGAAGTCCGGGAAGGTGAAGTTCGAGATCACCAACCAGGGCACCAAGCCCAATGAGCTGGAGGTCCTGGCGGAGAACAAGCTGCAGATCGAGTCCGAGCAGGAGAACGTCGGCCCCGGCACCACCGCCCAGCTCACCACCGCCCTGGAGCAGGGCACCTACTACACTGCGTGCAAGCCCAACATGGTCGGGGACTTCGTGGGGCTGAGCCAGTTCACGGTGACCCAGGGCGAGAAGGTGGAGATCGGCGACGACACGAAGGCCGCCGAGGACAAGGCCATCGCCAACTACACCAGCTACACCAAGGACCAGGTCGGTCAGCTGCTGACCGCCACCCAGGAGTTCACGCAGGCCTACACCTCCGGGGACACCGAGCGCGCCAAGCAGCTGTACCCGCTGGCCCGCCAGCACTACGAGCGGATCGAGCCCACCGCGGAGTCCTTCGGCATCAAGGAGGCCGGGGACCTGGACACCGCGATGGACGCCCGCGTGCAGGACCTCGCCGCAGACGCGGACAAGAAGGTCACCGACCCCGAGGTGCTCAAGGACTGGACCGGGTGGCACCGGATCGAGGCGGACCTGTTCACCGAGGACGGCTCGCCCTTCACGTTCGCCTCCGCGGCGGACCGGAAGAAGGCCGCCGACCAGCTGGATGAGGACACCCAGAAGCTCTACGACCTCGTCTACGGGAAGGTGGACGGGGCCAGCGGCAAGTTCCAGCTGAGGCTCTCCGACGTCGTCGACGGCGCCTCCTCCCTGATGGAGGAGGTCGCCAAGTCCAAGATCGTGGGGGAGGAGGAGACCTTCTCCCACACGGACATGTACGACTTCAAGGCCAACGTGGAGGGCGCGAAGGTCGCCTACGGCAACGTGCAGGACCTGGTGAAGAAGCAGGACGCGGACCTGGACCGCAAGATCGCCGAGAGCTTCGAGAAGGTCGACGGGCTGATCGACGCGCAGAAGGACGGCGAGGTGGACGGGCAGGCCACGTACAAGCCCTACGACCAGATCGCCGCGGTGCAGAAGGATGCCGGGGAGGCCCCCTCGGACAAGGACTACACGAAGGTCCAGCGGGAGTTCTCCGACGCCGTCAACGCCCTGAGCGAGCCGCTGTCCCAGGTCGCCGGCACCGTCCTGCACTAGTCCCCGACCCGCCCACCGGTGCCCAGCGTCGGCGCTGCCCCTCGGGCGCCCGGCGCCGCGCACGCCCACCGTCCCGCACCCCACCGACCGCACCCCGAGGAGGGATCGACCACGAACCGCCGCACCGAGGAACCGCAGGAGCACCGCACCGGTACCCCCGCATCGTCCGCCCCCTGGGCGGATCCCGACGCCGGGACGGCCGCCGCTTCGTCCGGATCCGCCGGGGATCCCGCCGCCGGGGACCCTGCTGCGGGGGACGACGCCGCGGCGACCGGCGGGCGCACCCGCGGGTTCACCCGGCGTCGGCTGGTGGCCGGGGCGGGGATCGCCGGGGCCCTGGGCATCGCCGGCTTCGGCGGGGGCGCCCTCGGGCACCACCTGGGTCGGGAGCAGGCGGCCCGGGAAGCCCCCACGCAGCTGACCTACCCGTTCCGCGGCCAGCATCAGCAGGGCATCACCACTCCTGCGCAGGACAACATGTACATCGCCGCCTACGATGTCAGCACCACCGACGTCGCGGAGCTGAAGGACCTGCTGGCCCGCTGGACCGTGGCCGCGGAGCAGATGTGCGCCGGGGAGCTGGTCGGCGGGGAGCCGGACGCCAACCCCAACAAGCCGCCCGCGGACACGGGTGAGGCATGGGGGTATCCGCCGGCGGGGCTGAGCATCACCTTCGGCTTCGGTCGCAGCCTGTTCCAGGACGCCGACGGGAAGGACCGCTTCGGGCTGAAGGCCAAGATGCCCGGCGTCCTGGCTGACGGCGTGCCCCGGTTCGCCGACGAGAACCTGCGCGCGGCCTCCAGCGACGGGGACCTCGTCGTCCAGGCCTGCTCCAACGACCCCCAGGTCTGTGTGCACGCGATCCGGAACCTGACCCGGATGGCCTTCGGCACCGCGGTGCTGCGGTGGGGGCAGATCGGCTACGGCCGCACCTCCTCCACCTCCGCGGATCAGGAGACCCCGCGCAACCTCTTCGGCTTCAAGGACGGCACCGCCAACATCAAATCCCAGGACGGCGATGACGTGCTGGAGAAGGAGGTGTGGGTCCAGGACGGCGACGACGCCGCGGCGGGGTGGATGGTCGGCGGCAGCTACCTGGCCGCCCGCAAGATCCACATGTACCTGGAGGTCTGGGACCGGGTGCGCCTGTCCGAGCAGGAGCAGGTCATCGGGCGGGACAAGCGCTACGGCGCCCCGCTGTCCGTGGCCGATCCCAGCGCGGAGCACGAGTTCGATGCCCTGGATCTGTCCGCCCGGAAGGACGGGGAGCTGGCCATCGCGAAGGACGCGCACGTGGCCGTCGTCGCCCCGGAGAACAACGGCGGGCACCGGATGCTGCGCCGGGGGTACAACTACACGGACGGCAACGATTCCCTGGGGCGGCTGGATGCGGGCCTGTTCTTCATCGCCTTCGCCCGGGACCCCCGCGCCGGATTCTTCCCGATCCTGCGGAAGATGACGGAGAAGGACGCGCTGACCGAGTACCTGCAGCACGTGGGCTCCGCCCTGTTCGCGGTGCCCCCGGGGGTGGCCGAGGGGGACATGATGGTCGGGCAGCGCCTGTTCGAGTAGGCCCTCCCCGGGCGGGGCGCCGGTGAGGCCGCGGTGCATAGGATGGGCGCAGACGCTCGCCACCTCGCCACGGAGGAGTCCGCCCCCATGGTCACGCTCATCGCTCGCCCGGCCCGTGCCGCCCGGCTGCCCGTCCGCTGGGCCGCGCTCGCCGCCGTCGTCCTCCTGCTGCTGCTCACCGCGTGCGGCTCCTCCTCCGGGTCCGGCGGGGAGGCGGAGCGCGGGGTGCCCGCGCGCCCGGAGAGCGGGGCCGTGCTGGATGAGGCCGGGATCCTCGACGAGGACGGGATGGCCCAGGTGAATCGGGTCATCGCCGATCGCAACCGGGAATCCGATGCCGCCCGTGTCGCCGTGATCACCGTGAACCGCGCCCCGCAGGACTGGGAGCGCTGGACCCGCGAGGTCGCCGGCACCTGGGGCGTGGGAGACGCCGGGGCGGACAACGGGGTGCTGCTGGCCATCGACATGGGCGAGCGGCGCACCCGGCTGGAGGTCGCCGACGGCGTCCGCCAGCGCCTGGACGACAACGCTGCGGCCGCGATCCTGGACGAGGTGACCGAACCCGCCCTGAAGGACGACGAGTACGTGCGGGGCGTGCGGGAGACCGTGGAGGCCGTGTACGACCAGGCCGAGGGGCGCACCCCGGCGGCCGTGGCCGAGGGCCGGGAGGGGCACCGGCTGGGTGTGATCGTCGCGACCGTCATCCTCAGCCTCGTCGGCCTCGCCCTGCTCGGCCTCCTGGGGTGGATCTGGTGGGAGGTGCGGCGCTGGCGGCGGATCGCGGACCGGGAGATCGACCGGTACCTGGCCGAGCACCCCGGACAGGAGGTCACCCCGGAGGTCCGCCGGGACTACCGGAAGTACCGCTTCCACCACCGGAAGGTGCCGTCCTGGCAGGAGGAGATCGACCGGCGTCGCGAGCAGGCCCGGCGGGTGGGCCGGGAGCCGGAGAGCATCGACGACCCCACCGAGTACACCCACTACACCCCGACCTTCGGATCCTGGCTGCCCCTGCACATGGCGGCCCCGAGCCTGTACTCGGGCTCCGGGACCACTCCGCCGGCCGCCGGTGGGGACGGGTCCACCGGGGCCGCCGGATCCACGACCTCCTTCGGCGGCGGCGCCGGATTCACCGGCGGCGGGGCCTCGGGCCGCTTCTGAGCGGAGTCGGCGTCGGGGCCGGCCGGTATCAGGACGGGGGCCGGCGTCGGCCCCCCGTGGGCTCAGACCAGGCCGAGCCACTTCCAGTACGTCGCGGAGAACAGCAGCACCAGCAGGTACCCGGCCACCGTCAGCGGGATGCCGGTCTTCAGGAACTGGCGGGTGGTGAACGCCCCCGTGCCGTAGGCCAGCATGTTCTGCGGCGCGGAGACCGGCAGCAGGAAGCCGAAGCAGATCACGAACTGCTGGATCACCACGAAGCCGATCCCCTGATCCGGCAGGCCCGGCAGGCTCTGCGCCAGGGCGATGAACACCGGGATCAGCGCGCTGGACAGCGACGTCGCCGAGGCGAAGCCCAGGTGGATGAGGATGGTGAACGCGGAGACCAGCGCGATCGTCGCCAGCAGCGGCAGCTGCGCCAGACCCATCGCGGAGAACGTCTTCTCGGACAGCCAGGACGCCGCCCCGGTGCTCAGCAGCACGCTGCCCAGGGAGATCCCGACGGCGAAGACCACCAGCGTCCCCCAGTTGACCAGGTGCTCCACGGTCTTCCAGTCGTACACCCCGACCTTCGGCAGCAGCATCAGCGCCACCGCGATGACCGTGACCGTGGAGGAGTCCAGGGAGTGCACGGTGCCCTCGGTGGCCCACAGCAGGAGCAGCAGCACCGAGATCCCCACCAGGCGCTTCTCCGCACCCGTCATCGGCCCCAGCTCGCCCAGCTCCCGGTGCACGACCTCCCGGCCGCCGTCGATCCGGTCCACCTCCGGACGGATCGCCCGGCGCATGATGAAGAACAGCAGCACGGACATCACCGCGGACCAGGGTGCCGCCCACAGGAACCACTGCGGCCAGGAGACGGTGGTGTCCAGCTGCTTCTCGATGAACCCGATCGCCACCATGTTCTGCGCGGCCGCCGTCTTGATCCCCACGTTCCACACGGACACCGCCTGCGCCGCGGTGATCACCAGCAGCGCGGCGAGCTTGGAGTCCTTCGGCAGCCCGAAGGCGGCCACCATGCCCAGCAGGATCGGCACGACGGCGCCGGCCCGCGCCGTCGCCGAGGGGACGAAGAACGCCAGCACCACGGAGATGGCGATGGCCCCGGCCACCAGGTGGCTGGTCTTCTCCCCGGCCACCCGCAGTACGTGCAGGGCCAGGCGCCGATGCAGCCCGGTGGCCTGCATGGCCGCGGCCAGGGCCAGGGCGGCGGCGACCAGCGCGACCGCCGAGGAGGAGAAGCCGCCGAGGGCCGCGGTGAGCCCGCCCTTGGTGCCCAGCAGCTCACCGGGGTCCTCGGGGTCCGGGGCGGTGCCCAGCAGCACGGCCAGCAGCCCGATGATCAGCAGGGCGCTGACCGGGTAGGTCACGGCCTCGGTGACCCACAGGATCACCGCGAAGGCCAGGACGGCCAGGGCCCGGTGGCCCGCGACGCTCAGGCCCTCCGGGGTGGGCAGGATCAGGATGACGACGAGCGCGAGCACGGCGAGGCCGAAGCTTACGGGGGCGACCCAGGAGGAGCGGGTCTTCTCGGCGGTCTGCGGGGACGTCATCGTCGGTGCCTCGATCCGTGCGGTGCGAATAAACTGGCATGATCCATGCTAGTTTCAGTCGGCCGGGGGATCCGGGAGGCTCCCGGGAGATGACGCTCATAGCCTGCGGCGGATGGGCTCAGTCGGGGATGAGGCCCAGCAGCTCCCGGTGCACCGTGGTGTCCCCGGTCAGCTCCGGGTGGAAGGAGATCCCGAGGACCCGGCCCTGCCGCACCGCGACGACCCGCCCCTCGAAGCGGGCGAGCACCTCGACGTCGGGCCCGTGCTCCACGACCTCCGGGGCCCGGATGAACGCCGCCCGCACGGTGCCCTCCGGTCTCGCGCTCCCGCCCCAGGTCAGCAGGGCCTCGGCGGAGGAGGTCTGGGGACCGAAGGCGTTGCGGGCCACGGCGGCATCCAGCAGGCCGAGGCTGCGCTGGCCGGGTGCCGGGTCGCGGATGGTCCGGGCCAGCAGGATCAGCCCCGCGCAGGTGCCCAGCACGGGGTGCCCGGCGCGGGCGAAGTCGATCAGCGGTTCGCGCAGCCCGAAGGTGCGGGTGAGCCGGTCGATCGTCGAGGACTCCCCGCCGGGCAGCACCAGCGCGTCCAGTCCCTCCAGATCCGCCGGGTGGCGTACCTTCCGCGCGTCGGCCCCGAGGGACTCCAGCATCCGCAGGTGCTCGGCGACCCCGCCCTGCAGGGCCAGCACCCCGACGGCCCGGGGTGCGGTGTTCGGCTGGCTCACCAGCCGCGCTCGGCCAGGCGGTGCGGGGCGGGCAGGTCCGCGACGTTGATGCCGACCATCGCCTCGCCCAGGCCGCGGGAGGCCTGGGCGATCGCCGCGGCGTCGTCGTAGAAGGCGGTGGCCTTCACGATCGCGGCGGCCCGTCGGGCCGGATCTCCGGACTTGAAGATGCCCGAGCCCACGAACACGCCGTCCGCGCCCAGCTGCATCATCATCGCCGCATCCGCCGGGGTTGCGACCCCGCCCGCGGTGAACAGGACCACCGGCAGCTTCCCGGTGCGAGCCACCTCCAGGACGATGTCGTACGGGGCGGCCAGCTCCTTGGCCTTCACGTACAGCGCCTCCGGGGTGGCGGCGTACAGCGCCTGCAGCTCGGCGATCTGGCCGCGGATCGTGCGGATGTGCTTGGTGGCCTCGGAGACGTCCCCGGTGCCGGCTTCACCCTTGGAGCGGATCATCGCCGCGCCCTCCGCGATGCGCCGCAGCGCCTCCCCCAGGTTGGTGGCCCCGCACACGAAGGGCACCGTGAAGCCCTGCTTGTCGATGTGGTTGACGTAGTCCGCGGGGGAGAGGACCTCCGACTCGTCGATGTAGTCCACCTTCAGCTCCTGGAGCACCTGCGCCTCCACGAAGTGCCCGATCCTCGCCTTCGCCATGACCGGGATGTCCACGGCGTCGATGATCTGCTCGATGAGGTCCGGGTCGGACATGCGCGCCACCCCGCCCTGCGCGCGGATGTCCGCGGGCACCCGCTCCAGGGCCATGACGGCGACGGCGCCGGCGTCCTCGGCGATGCGCGCCTGGTCAGCGGTGACCACGTCCATGATCACCCCGCCCTTGAGCATGTCCGCCAGGCCGCGCTTGACCAGGGGTGACCCGGTGCGGCCCCCCTGATGCTCGGTGCTGGTGGTGGGGGCGGTGTTCTCCGGGGCGCTGTGCTGCTCAGTCATGCCCACCATCCTGGCGCGCGGCGCTGGACCGACGACAGGTCCAGAATCCGCCCAGGTTTTTGGTCCATGGGCGCCTGTCGGTGTCCCCTCCGTGGCGTTTGGGAGCGGCGCGGAGGAGCGGCGCGGCGGGGCCGGTGGGGGCGGGGTCGCGCCTACACTGGGGTGCCATGTCCCGCCACCGCACCGACGCCGAGCTGCCCGTGCGGATCCGCCGCGGGGGCGGGCCGCTGCCGACCCAGCTGGTCGAGCAGATCCGCGAGCTCGTGGCCGTCGGGACCCTGCGCCCCGGCGACGCCCTGCCCTCCACCCGGGCGCTCGCGGCCCGCCTGGGCATCTCCCGCGGCAGCGTCACCACCGCCTACGACCAGCTCACCGGCGAGGGCTTCCTCATCGCGGATCGGGGCGGCACCCGCATCACCCCCGAGCTGCCGGCCCTGCCGCCGCGCCCCCGGCATCTCCCGCGCCCCCGGCGCACGACGCCGGAGGCCCCGCGCCGCAGCGTGCCTGCCGCTTCCGGGGTGGCCGCCGCCGCTGGGCCAGGTACCGCGGTCGCCACCGGCCCCGGGGAGAATGCCGCCGGTGGGCCGGGCGTCCATGCCGAAGCCACCACCGCCCCCGAGGCGCGCACCGAAGCCGCCTCCGCCCTCCGGTATGACCTGCGGCCCGGCACCCCGGATGTCTCGGCCCTGACCACCACGGCCTGGCGGGCCGCGTGGCGGGCGGCCGCCGCCCAGCCGAGCCTCGGTCACCCACCCCAGGGCTCGGCGGCGCTGCGTCGGGAGCTGGCCGAGCACCTGCGCATCGGCCGCTCGGTGCCCGCCGACCCCGAGGATCTGCTGGTCACCGGGGGTGCCCGGGACGGGCTGCGGCTGCTGCTGACCGTCCTGGCCCAGCGGCTCGGGCGGGCCCTGACCGTCGCCGTCGAAGACCCGGGCTACCCCTCCCTGCACCGGGTGCCCGCCGCGCTCGGGCACCGGGTGGTCCCCGTGCCCCTGGATGCCCAGGGCCTGGACCCCGCCCACCTGGAGAAGGGCCCCGCCCGGCCCGACGTCGTGCTGGTGACCCCCTCCCACCAGTACCCGCTGGGCGCGTCGATGCCTGCCGCCCGGCGCGCGGAGCTGCTCGCGTGGGCCGTCGAGCGGGAGGCCCTGCTGGTGGAGGACGACTACGACTCCGAGCTGCGCTACGTCGGGGACCCGCTGCCGGCCCTGGCCGCGATGGATACCGCCCGCTACGGCGCCGGGGACCGGGTCGCGACCCTCGGCTCCTTCGCCAAGACCCTCACCCCGGGCCTGGGCCTGGGATTCCTGCTCATGCCGCCCCAGCTGCACCGGGAGCTGCTGGCCCACAAGCGCGACGCCGGCGCCCCGGTCTCCGGGATCGTGCAGGACGCGATGACGGGCTTCCTCGCCGAGGGCGGGCTGCGTCGGCACACCGCCCGGATGCGCCGGGAGTACCGGCGACGCCGCGACCTGCTGGCCCGGGTCCTCGCCCCGGATCGGCTGCCGCCGGGGGTGCGGGTGCTGCCCATGGACGGCGGGCTGCACACCGTCGTGGAGCTGCCCGACGGGCAGGGCACCGCGGGGGAGCGCCGCCTCGTCGACGCCTTGGTGCGGCGGCAGGTGGGGGTCGCCGGGCTGACGGGGTACTGGAGCCGACCCGGGGCGCGGGCCGGGCTCGTCGTCGGCTTCGGCGGGCTGAGCGAGCCGCGCCTGGAGGAGGCCCTGCGGCGGCTGCGCGCGGCACTGGTGCGGGAGCTGCCCGCCGGCTGAGAAGAGCCCGGCTGGGCCCGCGGCGCGCACGATAAGCTGGTGGGCGACGTCGCCCGCCCCAGCCCGCCCAGCGAAAGGCCGTCCGCCCCCATGCCCGTCACCGAAGCCAGCGCGACCCTCGAGGAGCTGCGCGCCCTGCACCGGCCCGTGCTCGCCCGCGCCCTGCTGTGCCTGGCCTTCGGACTGCTCACCGTGTTCTGGCAGCCCTCCAACTACTGGTCCTGGGGGGACCCGGGGCTGTCCGCGGTCACCTGGGCGGTAGGGCTGTTCATGATCGCCCACGGGGCCGTGCTGCTGTGGCTGCACCGCAGCCTCGCCGCACCGCTGGCCGAGGGCCCGGAGCGCTCGGCCATCCAGTCCTTCGCGGTGCTCTACGCCCTCGGCGGCGCGGTGGCCCTCCTCTTCGCGGGGCAGCTGGGCCAGCTGGTGCTGATCGTTGGCCTGGTCTACGGCATCGCCGGGCTGACGGAGCTGATCCTCGGACTGCGCACCAGCCAGACCTCCGCGATGGGCCGGGACTGGACCATCGCCGGGCTGGTCGCGGTGCTCGCGGCGGCCGGGCTGTTCCTGTTCGGGGAGATGGGCTCCAAGGCGCTGTTCGGCATCGTGGGCGGGGCGGCGATGATCGTGGGGGTCTTCCACCTCATCGCGGCCCTGACCTTCCGCCACGACGCCCGGGTGCTGCAGCGGCACGGGACGCGCGGCGACTCTGTGAACCGGGCGGGCGACCCGGGCGGGCCGTAGACTGGCAGACGGACCTCACCACACCCCCAGGAGGAGCATCTTCGTGGCACAGCGCCCCAAGCGCGGACTCAAGGCCGACATCAAGGCCCCGCTGATCCTCGCGGCCATCCTCGCGATCATCGCGTTCGTGGGCGTCTTCGTGTTCGCCACGGGCGGGACCAACAACCAGCCGGAGATCAAGCTGGCCCTGTCCGCGGCCGGCGGCGTGTTCGTGGTGACCCTGGTGGTGTGCGCGACCCTGATCATGGTCGAGCGGCCCAACGACGAGGAGCTGGGCCAGGGCACCGGCATCAACCGCCGCTCCGCGGACCTGTACGCCGCGGCCAAGGCGCGCAAGGAGGAGCGGGAGCGCCGCGAGCGGGAGCAGGCGGGCTCGGGCACCGGCGACGCCGCGGCGGGCGCCCGCGAGCGTGACGATGCCGCCACGAAGGAGTCCCCCGAAGACGACGGGCCGACCTGGGGCCAGCGCGCCCACCCCGAGACCCACAACTGAGGCCGGGGGCCCGCGGCGTCGGGATCAGCGGCGCACGAGGTCCAGCACCTCGGCGCCCGTCAGCGCGGCCAGCTCCGCGCCGCTGACCAGCAGCTTCGCCTCGCGTCGACCCGCCCCGATCACCACGGCCTCGGCGTCGGCCACGGCCCGGTCGATCAGCACCGGCCAGTCCGCAGGCAGCCCCACCGGGGTGATGCCGCCGGAGGTCATGCCCGTGCGCCGCTCCGTCTCCTCCTGATCCGCGAAGGAGACCTTCCGGGCGTCCAGGTGCTTGCGCACGGTGGTGTTGATGTCGGCCCGATCCGCGGCCAGCACGAGCACCGCCGCGGTGGTGACCCGCTCGCCGCGCCTGCCCTGCACGACCACGCAGTTGGCGGTGGCCTGCACATCGACGTCGTAGGCCTCGCAGAAGGCGGCGGTGTCGGACAGCTCGGGGTCGATGCGCGCGAGGCGAGCCGTCGGCACGGCGCCGGCGCGCACGGCGTCGGCCACGGCCGGGGCGACGGCGTCGGGATCGTCGGTCAGTGCGGTCCAGTCGAGGGTTCCCTGTGGTGTCGGCATGGGGCCAGTGTAGGACCGGACGGGACGGAAGATGGGTCCCGCGCCACACGAGGACCAGCGAGGACGCACACCTTCCCATCGCGACCCGGCGCATCCGTTCCCACCCCTGACGCGAGACGGCGCATCCGTTCCCGGGAAAGCGAAAACCGGGAACGGATGCGCCGTCTCGCGAGGTAGAAGGGGAACGCCTACCGGTCGAAGCGGGTCAGGCGCAGGGAGTTCAGCACCACGAACACCGAGGAGAACGCCATCGCAGCACCCGCGATCATCGGGTTGAGCAGCCCCAGGGCCGCCACCGGGATCGCGATGACGTTGTAGCAGAACGCCCAGAACAGGTTGGAGCGGATGATGCGCAGGGTCGCCCGTGACAGTCGGATGGCCTGCGGCACCGCCGCCAGCTCGTTGCGCATCAGGGTCAGGTCCGCGGCCTCCAGGGCCACATCCGTGCCCGCGCCCATCGCCACCCCGAGGTCCGCCCGGGCCAGGGCCGCGGCGTCGTTCACCCCGTCCCCGACCATCGCGACCACCCGGCCCTCGCCCTGCAGCCGCTCGACGGCACGCACCTTCTGCTCCGGGGAGACCCCGGCGATGACGTCCTCGGCGGCGATGCCCACCTGCTCGGCGATCGCCCGGGCCACCGGTTCGGCATCGCCCGTGAGCAGCACCGGGCGCAGGCCCATCTCGCGCAGCTGGGCCAGGGCGGAGGCGGCGTCCTCCTTGGGTTCGTCGCGCAGCAGCAGCAGTCCGACGCTCATCCCGTCCACCGCGGCGACGACGCCGATGCGCCCCTCGCCCTGAGCGGCGGTCAGCGTCTCCCGGTGGGCGGCGGGCACCTCGATGCCCTCGGCGGCGAGCCAGGACGGCTGGCCCACGGCCACCCGGTGCTCCTCGTCGTCCTCGGCCAGGCGCACCAGACCGGAGACCCCGCCGCCGGCCGCACTGGCGAACTCCCGCACCGCGGGCAGCTGCTTCCCGGTGCGCTCGCGGGCGCCGGCGGCGACGGCCCGGGCGATGGGGTGCTCGGAGGCCTCCTCCACGGCTCCCGCCAGCAGCAGCAGCTCCTCGGCGGTGACCGGGGCACCCCGGCCCTCGCCGGTCTGCGATGCCGCGGGCGCCTCGCCCCCGTCGGCGCGCGCCGTCGTCTCCGGCCGGCGCACCTCCTCCAGGGACAGCTGCCCGCGGGTCACGGTGCCGGTCTTGTCCAGGACCACAGCGTCCACCCCGCGGGTGTCCTCCAGGACCTGCGCGGACTTGATGAGGATCCCCAGCTGGGCTCCGCGCCCGGTGCCGGTGAGCAGGGCGGTCGGGGTGGCCAGACCCAGGGCGCACGGGCAGGCGATGACCAGCACGGAGACCGCCGCGACGAAGGCCGCGTTCAGCCCGCCGTCGGCCGCCCCGCCGATCAGCAGCCACAGCAGGAAGGTCAGCACCGCGATGCCCAGCACCACGGGCACGAACACCGCGGAGATCCGGTCCGCCAGCCGGGCCACCGGGGCCTTGGTGGACTGCGCCTGGGAGACCAGGCGCCCCATCTGCGCCAGGGTGGTGTCCTCGCCCACGCGCTCGGCGCGCACGATCAGCCGGCCCCCGGTGTTCAGGGTCGCGCCGGTGACGCGGTCTCCCTCCGAGACCTCCATGGGCACGGATTCCCCGGTGAGCATGGACTCATCCACCGCGGAGTGGCCCTCGACGACGACGCCGTCCGCGGCCACCTTCTCCCCGGGCCGCACGATGAAGCGCTGGCCCGCGGCCAGCCGCGAGACGGGCACGCGGTGCCCGACGCCGTCCTCGTCCAGGACCTCCACGTCCTTGGCGCCCAGGTCCAGCAGCTTGCGCAGCGCCTGCCCGGAGCGGTCCTGCGCGCGGGCCTCCAGCCACCGGCCCAGCAGCAGGAAGACCGTGATGACGCCCGCGGATTCGAAGTACAGCTGGTGATCCGCCATGGACACGGCGTGACCCAGGTGCGCGTGCGCCGTCATCCCCGGGTCGGCCAGCAGGTGGCCCAGGGAGAACAGGTAGGCGGCGGCGACCCCGAGGGAGACCAGGGTGTCCATGGTCGAGGAGCCGTGCCGGGCGTTCACGGCGGCACCCCGGTGGAAGGGCCAGGCCCCCCAGGTGACCACGGGCAGGGACAGCACGGCCGCGACCCAGCCCCAGTGCGGGAACTGCAGGCCGGGGATCATGGAGATCGCGAAGACGACTGCGGCCAGGGGCAGGCTGACCCACACCCGGCGGCGCAGGGCGGCGGTGCCCGGTTCGGCGCGCTGCGCGGCGTCGTCGTCCTCCTGCGGGGGGCGCTTCAGGGACGGGGTGTACCCGGCGTCGCGCACGGTCTGCAGGATCTGCTCATCCGTGACGCCCTCCGGCACGGTGACCTGCGCGGATTCCAGCGGGAGGTTGACGCTGGCGTGCACCCCGTCGATCTTCCCGAGCTTGCGCTCCACCCGGCCGACGCACGAGGCGCAGGTCATCCCCTGGATATCGAGGTCGACGACGCGCTGGCTCACCGGTGCTCGACCACCCGGTAGCCGGCCTCGGACACGGCGGCCTCCACGGCCTGCGCGTCCAGGTCCCCGGTGTGGGTGATGGTCACGGGGGAGGTGCCGCCGCTGTTCAGCTGCACGCTCACGTCGGTGACCGCGGGGATCTCCCGCAGCTCCTCGGTCACGGAGGCCACGCAGTGCTGGCAGGTCATGCCCTCGACGTTCACGGTGGTGTTCATGGTGCTTCCTCTTCCGATGGTGGTGTGTGCGTCCGGGCCGCTGCGGAACCGGGCCTGGGCGCGGGTGGGTATCAGCTGCGGACCAGGCGGGCGACGGCGGCGGAGGCCTCCGCGACCTTGGCCCGCATCTGCTCCTCGTCCCCGGAGGCAGCGGCCCCGGCCACGCAGTGGCCCAGGTGCTCCTGAAGCAGTCCCACGGCCACGGCGTGCAGGGCGCTGCTGACCGCGGAGATCTGGGTGAGGACGTCGATGCAGTACTGGTCCTCGTCGATCATCCGGGCCACCCCGCGCACCTGCCCCTCGATGCGGCGCATCCGCTTGAGGTAGCGGTCCTTGTCGTGGGTGTACCCGTGCGGCGGGTGCGGGGTCTGGGCGGTGGTGTCCGCGGCGTCGTTCTCCGGCTGGCTCATACTCCCGGTATACCCCCGAGGGGTATCCTGCGCAAGGGTCGGGGCGGGAGGGCGCGGCCTCACGGGCCGGTGATCTTCGCCCCGCCGCCACAGGAAAAGCACGCCTGCTGATCATCAGCCGATAGATTGGGGATCATGGCTTCACACATCGAGGACTACGCCCTGCTCTCGGACATGAGCACCGCGGCCCTGGTCTCCCGGGACGGCTCCGTGGACTGGTTCTGCACCCCCCGGTTCGACGCCGAGGCCGCCTTCGCCGCGCTGCTGGGCACCCCCGATCACGGCCGCTGGCTGCTGGCCCCCGCGGCCTCCGCCTTCGCCCCGGCCGCCGCGCAGGTCGCCCCCGGCGGCGCCGCCGGACAGGACGCCCCGCGCGCGGAGGTCGTGGAGCGCTTCTACGGGGAGAACTCCTTCGTCCTGCACACCGTGTGGACCACGGACACCGGCTCCGTGCGCGTCACGGACTTCATGCCCCTGAACGAGCGCACCGAGATCGTGCGCCGCGTGGAGGGGCTGATCGGCGAAGTCACGATGCACCAGGAGCTGCAGCTGCGCTTCAGCTACGGGCGCACCCACCCCTGGATGACCCGCTACGACGGCGCCCCGGACCCCGCCACGGGACTGCCGGACCCGGCCGAGGCGATGCTCGTGGCCATGGCCGGGCCCGATGCTCTCGTCTTCCGCGGGGACCCGGTCCCGGAGGAGGGGGACCGCTGCCACGCTGGGCAGTTCCAGATCGCCGCCGGGCAGATCCGGGACTTCACCCTCACCTACTTCCCCTCCCACCGCAACCCCCCGGCCCCGCTGGACGTCAACGACACCCTGCACCGCACCGTCGCGCACTGGTCCGAGTGGACCCAGCTGTGGGATGACTCCTCCGCCCCGGCCCCCGTGCCGACCACCACCGCGCCCCTGGCCACCACCACGATGCCCGTGCTGCCCGCGGACGGGGCCGCCTATCCCGGGACGGAGGAGGCCGAGCGGGACCCGCGGCTGCAGGACTACCGGGACGCCCGGCTGCGCTCGCTGCTGGTGATCCGCGCCCTGATGAACCGGGAGACCGGCGGGCTGATCGCCGCGCCCACCACCTCCCTGCCGGAGGTCCTCGGCGGACAGCGCAACTGGGACCACCGCTTCTGCTGGCTGCGCGACGTCGCCCAGGCGGTGGACGTGGCCGCGACCCACGGGCACGAGCGGGAGGCCGCCCAGCTGCGCAACTGGCTGCTGCGGGCCATCGCCAACGACCCCTCGGAGCTGCACAACGTGTACGGGGTGGCCGGGGAGTCCGATGAGCTGGAGCGCACCGTGGACTTCCTGCCCGGCTACGAGTCCTCCCGGCCGGTGCGCCGCGGCAACGGCGCGGCCGAGCAGCTGCAGGGGGACGCGATGGGTCAGCTCATGGTGACCTTCGAGCGCCTGCGTGGGCTGGGCTTCGCCGAGGATCACCTCTCCTGGCCGCTGCAGCAGGCGCTGCTGCGCGCCGCCGTCGCTCACGTGGGGGAGGAGGACCAGGGCATCTGGGAGATGCACGGGGGCACCCACGTGTACACCCACTCGCAGGTGATGCTGTGGGCCGCGCTCGACGCCGGGGTGCGGGCGGTGCGGGTGCACGGGCTGGCCGGGGACGACGCCGCGTGGGCGGGCGCCCGGGACCGGCTGGCCCAGCAGATCTGGGAGCACGGCTACGACGCCGAGCTGAACTCCTTCGTGCAGGTCTACGGCGGCACCGAGGTGGATTCCTCGCTGCTGAACATCGCCCAGGTGGGCTTCGTGGCCTTCGACGACCCGCGGATGCTGGGCACGGCCGAGCGGATCGAACAGGAGCTGGGCACCGAGGCCGGGCTGATCTACCGGTACCGCAACGCGGACGGGCTGGACGGTATCGAGGGCCAGGACAACCCGCACCTGGCCTCCTCGCTGTGGCTGGCCCAGCAGCACATCCGCTCCGGGCGCACCGAGCGGGGTCGGCTGATCCTGGACGCGGTGCTGGACCGGGCCAACGACGTCGGCCTGCTCAGCACCGAGTACAGCCTGCGCAGGTCCCGGATGACCGGCAACTTCCCGCAGTCCCTGGCGCACATCGCCCTGGTGGACGCCATCGACGCCCTGCTCGGCGCCTAGCCCGGCCCACCCGACAACCCACCCCAGCGCCCCGTCCTCAGCGCCGAGTCATCGATTCCTGCGGATTTTCGGCCGAAATCTCGTCGGAATCGATGACTCGGCGACGTCGGGGGAGGCGAGGGAGGGTGAGTCTCAGCGGCGCAGCCAGAGGGTGGCCTCGGCGGGGACGGTTCCCGACGACGACGCGGCGGAGCCCAGCACCACCTGGCCGGCCAGCGCCTCGGGCAGCCGCACCGGCTGGTCGGAGAAGTTGGTGACGCACACCCAGCCGCCGGGTCGGGCGAAGGCCAGCACCTGCGGGTCCCCGGTCTCGAGCCACTCCAGCTCCTCGGCCCCCTGCAGCTCGCGCCGGGCGGCCAGGGCCCGGCGGTACAGGGTGAGCGTCGAGTCCTCATCCTGTTCCTCCACGGACACCGCGTACCGGCCGAACCAGTCCGGCTGCGGCAGGTGGGTCCCGTCCGGGCCGAAGCCGAAGGAGGAGCCCTCCGGGGTCCAGGGCAGCGGCACCCGGCAGCCGTCCCGGCCCTTGTCCACCCCGGGGCTGCGGAAGAAGGTGGGGTCCTGGCGGTCCTCGTCGGGGATGTCCGCGACCTCGTGCAGGCCCAGCTCCTCGCCCTGGTACAGGTAGGCGCTGCCGGGCAGGGCCAGCTCGAACAGGGTCGCCGCCCGCGCCCGGTGCAGGCCCCGCTCGGCGTCCAGTTGCGGCTCGGTCCCGCCGGAGAGGATCCAGGCGACCCCGGTCTCCTTGTCCGTCCTGCCGGGCACCTCCGGCAGGCCGTAGCGGGTCGCGTGGCGCACGACGTCGTGGTTGGACAGCACCCAGGTGCTGGAGGATCCGGAGCGGGCGGCCAGATCGGTGTTGAAGGAGACGATGTCCTTGAAGCTGCGGGCGTCGAAGTGCGCGGAGAGCAGGTCGAAGTTGAAGGCCTGGCCCAGACCCTTCGGGCTGGCGTAGGCTGGGCGTCGGTCCGCCTCCACCCACGCCTCCGCCACGGCGGTGCGCGGCGGGTCGTAGGAGTCGAAGACCTTCCGCCACTCGGCGTAGATCTCGTGCACCTCGTCCCGGTCCCACAGCGGGTGGGTGCCGTCGATGGGCATCTCGTCCAGCTGCGCCTGGGTGGGCAGCCGATCCGGCAGATCCTTGGCCAGGCCGTGGGCGACGTCGATGCGGAAGCCGTCCACGCCCCGATCGGACCAGAAGCGCAGGGTGGTCAGGAAGTCCGCCCGCACCTCGGGGTTGTCCCAGTTCAGGTCCGGCTGCTCGGGGGCGAAGCTGTGCAGGTACCACTGCCCGTCGTCCACCCGGGTCCAGGCGGGCCCGCCGAAGATCGAGATCCAGTCCGCCGGCGGCTCGGCCCCGTCCGGGCCCTGCCCGTCCCGGAAGATGTACCGCTCGCGTGCGGGGGAGCCGGGCCCGGCGGCCAGGGCCTCCTGGAACCAGGCGTGCTGATCCGAGGTGTGGTTGGGCACGATGTCCACGATCAGGCGGATCCCCGCGGCGTGCAGGGCCTCGACCATCGCGTCGAAGTCCTCCAGGGTGCCGATCTTCGGGTCCACGTCCCGGTAGTCGGCGACGTCGTAGCCGCCGTCGGCCAGGTCCGAGGGGTAGAAGGGGCTCAGCCACACGGCATCGACCCCGAGCTCGCGCAGGTACGGCACGCGCTCGGTGATGCCGCGCAGGTCCCCGATGCCGTTGCCGTCCGCGTCGGCGAAGGAGCGGGGGTAGATCTGGTAGACGGCGGCCTGGCGCCACCACTGCGGGTCCGGGGAGAGGCCGACGGCGGGTGCGTTCTCGGTGCGCTCGGTGCTCATGCGGTGCGGGTGTCCTTTCGAGACGGGAAGCGGAAGGGGCGCGGGGCTACTTGACGGCGCCCTGGGTGAGACCGGCCATGACCCACTTCTGGGAGATCGCGTAGGCGATCACGGACGGGCCGATCGCCAGCAGGTAGGAGGCGAAGGCGATGTTGTAGTTGTTGCTGAACTGGGTCTGGAAGATCTTCTGCACCACGGGCAGGGTCTGCATGCTCGGGTCCGCGATGATCATCGAGGGCATCATGAAGTCGTTCCAGGAGGCCAGCAGGGTGAAGATCCCGACGGTCGCGGCCATCGGCATCATCAGCGGGAACATCAGGGTCCAGAAGATCCGCCAGGTGGAGGCCCCGTCCATCCGGGCGGACTCCTCCAGCTCCTCCGGCAGGGACCGGATGAACGCGGTGAACAGCAGCACGTTGAAGGACAGGCTGAACATGATGTGCAGGACGATCACGCCCACCGGGTTGGCCAGGTGCACGTACCCGGAGAGCTTGACCTGGGACAGGGCCAACACGGGGAAGGGCAGGAACATCGCGGCCAGCAGGTAGTAGCAGGAGATGCGGAAGAAGCGGCGGTTCCAGTTGCGGGAGATGGCGTAGGAGGCCATCGCGGAGAGCAGCACCGCCCCCACCGTGGAGAAGACGGTGATGGTCAGGGAGATCGCGAAGACCTTCGGGAAGTCGGTCAGCTCCCACGCCTCGCGGAAGCCCTCCAGGCTCCAGGGGGCGGGCAGCTTGAAGGCCTGGCCGAGCACGGCCTGGTCCGTGGTCTTGAAGGCCATGGACACGGCCACGAAGAACGGCAGGAGCACGGACAGGGAGCAGACCATGAGGATGATGGTCAGCGGCCAGTTGGTCCCGTGCGCCGAGCGGCGACGACGCCGGGTGGTGGGGGAGGCGGAGCCTGCGACGGCGTCGTGCGCGGTGCGCTCGGGGCCGCCGGGCAGCGGGGTGGCGGAGACGTTGGGATCGACGGACATCTAGAACTGGGTCCTTCCGCGGGAGACGCGCAGCTGGAACAGCGCGATGACCAGGGTGATGAGGAAGAAGATGGTCGAGTTGGCCATCTGGTAGGCGTAATCCCCGTTCTCGAAGCCGGAGAAGATCTGCATGGCCACGGAGCGGGTCGCGGTGCCGGGGCCGCCCCCGGTCAGGCCGACGATGATGTCGTAGGTGCTCAGGAAGTTCTTGAAGCCGAGGATCACGTTGACCAACACGTATCCGGAGATCATGGGCACGGTGATGCGGGTCAGCTGCTGGAACGGGGTGGCCCCGTCCAGGGAGGAGGCCTCGTAGACGTCACCCGGGATGGTCACCAGGGCGGCGATGTAGATGAGCATGGCCTGCGGGACCGCCTGCCAGGTGGTCACCAGCACGATGGAGATCCACGCCAGGTGCGGGTTGGCGAGGATGGACTCGCGCAGCGCGTCGATGCCGATGGCCTCGGCGGCGGCGGGGATGGTGTTGGAGAAGATGAACTGGAAGACGAAGGCGATGATGATCGCGGAGACCACCATGGGCAGCACGAAGATGGTGCGCAGGGTGGTGCGGAAGCGGATCCGGCTGGTGAGTCCGATGGCCAGCAGCAGCGCGATGATGTTCACCAGGATGACGGTGACCAGGGCGACGCCGATGGTGAAGCCGTAGGCCCCGAGCATCCCGGGATCGCTGAACAGCACGGCGTAGTTGGTCAGGCCCACGAACTCCCAGTCGCCGAAGCCGATGGAGTCGGTGAAGCTGTAGAAGATGCCCATCACGGCCGGCAGGGCGATGCACAGGCTGAACAGCACCAGCGCGGGGACGAGGAACCAGTAGTAGACCGGATCCACGCGGCGTCGGCGTCGCCGGGCCGGGGCCGGCGGGTGGGAGGCTGCATCCCGGTGGGGGGATGCTGCGGATCCGGCGGCGGGGGCGCCCGCCGCGCTCGGCTGGGCGTGACTCGGTGTCGTCATGGTCAGTCCTTGGCGGGTTGGCGTTCGGCGAGGCGGTGCCAGTCGCCGTCGAGCTTGCGGAGGGTCTCCTCGAGGTCCTGCCCCGTGAAGATGCCCTGCATGTAGTTCTCGAAGGGCACGGTCTTGGGCATGGACACCGAAGCGCCTTGGTAGAAGGCGGAGCGGTCCACGTACTTCTGCAGGTCCTGCAGGCGCGGGTCCGGGACGGGCGGGGAGTCATTGCGCACCCCGAAGCCCAGGTTCTGCTGGTTGTAGGCGTCAGCCACCTCGGGGGTGATGAGATAGCGCAGCAGGGTCCGGGCGGCCTCCGGCTGGTCGGACTTCTCCGGGATCCACAGGGCCAGGTCCAGGTTCACGCGCACCTTGCGGTCCGCGGGGTCCTCGGTCATGGGCAACGGGAAGATGCCGATGTCGGCCTGCGGGTTCACCGTGAGGATCTCGTTCAGGGCCCAGGGGCCCTGCAGGTACATCGCGGCCTGGCCGTTGGCGAAGGCGACGTTGCCGTCGCCGTACTTGCGGTTGGCGGCGTCGTCGTTGGCGTAGTCCATCAGCCGCAGCGCCTTGCTCAGCGGCTCCTTGAACACTCGGGTGAAGGAGATCTCCCGGTCCGGCCCGGAGTCCTTCCCCTGCGCGCGCAGCTTCTGGAAGAAGTCCCCGACGTCGATGGCCCCGCCGATGCTGTAGTCCGCGATGCCCTGGGAGACGGTCCAGGCGTCCGCGCTGGTGAGGTAGAACGGGGTGACCCCGGCGGACTTGAGCTTCTCGCAGACCTCCAGCAGCTGGGACCAGGTCTGCGGGACCTGCACCCCATGCTGGTCGAAGATCGCCTTGTTGTAGAACACGGCGGCGGCCATCATCGAGTAGGGGATGGTGCACACCCGCCCCGGGTAGGTGGGGTACTGGTCCACGAGCTGCTGGATGGAATCGGCGATGTTCGCCTCGGCCTGCAGATCGGAGAGGTCGGAGAGCTCCCCGCGCTCCTGGAAGCGGGCCATCTCGTAGTTGTAGTTCAGGCAGCCCAGGTCCGGCGGGTCGGCGCGGGCGAAGCCGCTGGAGAGGTTGGAGGCGCTGTCGTGGATCGCCTCGATCTTCCCGTCCTGCTGCTCGTTGAACGTCTTCAGCAGGTTCTTGAAGTAGGGGATGGCCTCGGGTTTGGACTGGTAGAAGCGCACCTGGGGGACGTCCGGGCCGCCGCAGGCGGACAGTCCCAGGGCCAGCGAGCCGAGGGCGGCCGCGCCGAGGAAGGAGCGGCGGGACAGCGGGCGGGGCCCGGGAGCCGTGGCGGAACGAGCCGGCGGCAGGTGGGGCACGGCGACCTCCTGGAAGGGCGGACGACGGGCCCGACGGCGCCGTCGCGGATGGGCTGTGGTGCGGCGCACAGCACCGCTTCGACTAAATATAGACCGTAAATATAATCGAGGCAACGACCTCGTGGAAGGATGGCGCCTCATGACGACCCCTGACCCGGCAGGCGGCAGCTCCGCCGCCCTGCTGCGCCGCCTCAACACCCGCACCGTCCTGGATGCGATGTGGGCGGGACGGCCGGCCACGGCCAGCGATCTGATGCGCCGCACGGGGCTGACCCGCGCCACCGTGCTGGCGGTGTGCCGGGAGCTGACCGAACAGGGCTGGCTGCGCCCCGCCCGGGACACCCGCGCCGCCGGCGCCGCCTACACCAAGGGCCGGCCCGCCCTGCGCTACGCCTTCGCCGCGGAGAAGGCGCTCGTGGTGGGGGTGGACGCCGGGCAGCACCGGATCGCCGCGCGCGTCACGGACCTGGCCGGGCGGGATCTCGGGCTCGCCGAGCGCGCCCAGGACCTCACCGTCCCCCAGCCCGGAGAGCCCCCGTGCCCGGCCGAGCGGATCGCGGCGGAGGCCGCCCGGCGCCGCGAGGAGGTGCGCGCCGTCGTGGACACGGCCCTGGGCATCGCCGGGGTCGAACCGGAGCGGGTGGGCTGCGTGGTCCTCGGGATCCCCGCCCCGGTGGATGCCGCCGGGCACTCCCCGGAGGGGGCCAACCAGTACTGGGAGCTGATGAACCCCGGACTGGCGGATCTGTTCGCCGAGCGCGGCTGGGTCTGCCGGGTGGAGAACGACGCCAACCTCGCCGCGCTGTCCGAGCTGACACTGGACCCGGCGCGCGCCGAGCAGAGCTTCGCCCTGCTGCTGGCGGGGGAGCGCTACGGGGCGGGCCTGGTGCTCGGGGGCGAGCTGCTGCGCCAGCGCCGCGGTGGTGCCGGGGAGCTGGCCGTGCTGGGGCTGGTCTCCGGCGTGGAGGGCACCGGAGCGGTGGGCCAGACCGTCCGGGAGGCCGCGGTGGCCGCGATCGCCGCCGCGCAGACCGCCGACACGGTGCGGGGCGATTCGGGGGGCACTGGGGCGGAGGAGGCCGGTCCGGCGGGCTCCGACGGGCGGGAGCGCCGTCGGACCGGGCTGACCCGGTGGGCCCCGGAGCAGGTGCGCGCGGAGAACGTCTTCCGCCTGGCCGAAGAGGGCGACGCCGTCGCCGTCGGGATCGTGGAGGACGCCCTGGACCGGCTGGCCCGGGTGTGCGCGGTGCTGGCGGGACCGCTGGACCTGGATGCGGTGGTGATCGGCGGCGGCATCGCCCCGGCCATCCGGCCCCGCCTGGAGTGGCTGCACGAGCGAGTCCAGCGCTACCTCCCCGCCCCGTGGCTGCGGCTGTCCACCTCGGCGGCCGGCGCCGACGCCGTGCGCATCGGCGCCTGCTGGGCCGGCATCGAGGCCGTGCGCGCGGCCGCCCTGGAAGACTGACCCTGCCCCCCGGGGGTGGGAGCACGCCCGCGTCGGAGGGCTGCGGGGAGGTGCCGCCGGGGTCCTGCTCTCCCGTGCCCGTGCCGGTGGGCGCGGTTGCTACTCCGCCCAGGGGGCGGCGTCGTCGGAGACGGCGGAGGTGTCCACCTGCGCCCGCTGGTCCTGCCCGGCCACCGCGGCGACGTCGATCGCGCCGGTCAGCGGCCCGGTGGGCTCCAGGTTCTCCTCGGTCTCCGGGTCGAAGAAGTGCGGGCGCCCGGTGGGGGCGATGAACAGGCGGTCGTAGCGGCGCACCGGGGTCCGCCCGTCCGTGCGCACGATGATCTGCGCGGGACGCTCGGTGTTGGGGCTCTTCATGCTCACCGGGGAGCGGCGCGGCAGGGAGGCATGGATGTAGGCGTCCGCCCCGAGCTCCTCCACCAGGTCCACGTGCACCTCGAAGCCCTCGCCCTCGGCGACGATCCCGAAGTCCTCCGGGCGCACCCCCACATCCACCGCGCCCTCGGCCCGGCCGGCGAGGCTGGTGGGACGGCGCAGCACGGCGTCGCCCAGGTGCACGCCGTCGGCCCGCAGCTGGCCCTGCAGGATGTTCATGGACGGGGAGCCGATGAACCCGGCGACGAACTCGTTGGCCGGGTGGTCGTAGAGGTTCGCGGGGGTGTCCACCTGCTGCAGCTTCCCGGCGCGCAGCACCGCGACCCGATCCCCCATGGTCATGGCCTCGGTCTGGTCGTGGGTCACGTACACGGTGGTCACCCCCAGCTGATCGGTCAGCTCGGAGATCTGGGTGCGGGTCTGCACGCGCAGCTTGGCGTCCAGGTTGGACAGCGGCTCATCCATCAGGAACACCTGCGGCTGACGCACGATCGCCCGGCCCATCGCCACCCGCTGGCGCTGCCCGCCGGAGAGGGCCTTGGGCTTGCGGTCCAGGTACTCGGTGAGGTCCAGCAGCTGGGCGGCCTCCTCCACGCGCTTGCCCCGCTTGTCCTTGGGCATCTTGGCGATCTTCAGCGGGAAGGCGATGTTCTCCCGCACGGACAGGTGGGGGTACAGGGCGTAGTTCTGGAAGACCATCGCGATGTCCCGCTCCTTGGAGGGCAGGTCCGTGGCGTCCTTCTGGCCGATGCGGATGCTGCCCTCGGTGACGTCCTCCAGCCCGGCGAGCATCCGCAGCACCGTGGACTTGCCGCAGCCGGAGGGGCCCACGAGCACCAGGAACTCGCCGTCGCGGATGTCCAGGTCCAGGTGGGAGACGGAGTCCCGATCCGCCCCGGGGTAGCGGCAGGTGACGTCGTCGAAGGAGATGGCGGCCATGGTGTCCTCATTTCTCGCGGCAGCGCGGGCGTCGTCGTCCGGGAGGCGGGCCGGGTGCGCGCGACGCTGCGGCACGGCCCGAACGAGTTTATTTAGAACCAGAATAAACTCCCGGGCCCGGATTGCATAGCCTGCGTCACAGGCGCGTCGCCCGTCCCGCGCCCAGCGCAGCGCCCCGCCCGCCCACCTCAGCGCCCCGCCCCCAGCGCCGAGTCATCGATTCCTGCGGATTTTCGGCCGAAAGCCGGCAGGAATCGATGACTCGGCGACGTCGGTGGGCGCGAGGGAGGCAAGGGGTGGCGGGAGGGGTCAGGGTCCGACGGCGTCCAGGTCCAGCGTGCGCTGGATGCCCACGCGGGTCGCGAGATCGTCGTCGTGGGTCACCAGCAGCAGCGCGCCCCGGTAGGTGCTCAGCGCGTCCACCAGCCAGTCCACGGTGGGCAGGTCCAGGGCGTTGGTGGGTTCATCCAGGATCAGCAGGCGCGGGGCCGGGGCGGCCAGCAGCTCCCGGGCCAGCGCGACCCGCAGCCGCTCCCCGCCGGAGAGGTCCCCGACCCGGGAGAAGACCTCCTCGCGCCGGAACAGCAGGGCCGCCAACCGATCCCGCAGCTGCTGCTCGGAGGCCCCGGGGTTCGACGCCGCCACGCAGGAGAGCACGGTGGCCTCCGGGTCCAGCAGGATCCGCTGCGGCAGGTGCCCCGTCTCCGGCACCCGGAAGCGCACCGTGTACGGACTCGGCGGGGCTTCGGCCGGGGGGACCTCGCCAGGGTGGGCGAGGATGCGGCGGATCAGCGTGGACTTCCCGGAGCCGTTGGCCCCGGCCAGGCGCACCCGCTCCGGTCCGGTGAGGATCACGTGCGCCAGCTCGGTGGGCAGAGGCTCCTCCCGCTGCGCGAGCTCGTCGGAGATCTGCAATTCCACGATCTTCGTCCCGGCCGCCACCGAGGTCTCCGGCAGCTCCAGGTGCACCCGGGGGCGGACCGCGAGCCCGGACTGCGCCTGTTCGAGGCGCTCGCGGGCGGCCTCCTCCCGCTCGGAGTGCACCCCGCGACGCCGGGCCGCCGTGCGCTGCGCCGCGCGCTTTTTGTTCCCGGCCGCCAGCGGGGCGTACCTGCCCTCGCGCTCAGCCCGAGCTCCGCGCCGGGCATCCCGGGCTTCCCGGGTCTGCAGGGCGATCCGCTCCCGACGCTGCCGGTCCAGCTCCGCCGCGGCCTCCCGCACCCGACGTCGGGCCGTGTTCTGCTCCGCGCTCGCGGTCTGCTCCCACACGGAGTACGGGCCCTCGACCTGCCGCAGGGTCGCGGCCACCGCCCGATGCCCTCGGGTGAACTGCGCGGGGACCAGCCCGGTGATCGTGTCGCATTCCTCCAGCAGGGTGCGGTCGTGGCTGACGACGAGCACTGGGATGCGCCCGCGCAGCTCCGCCAGCAGGGCGGCCAGCAGCTCGCGTCCCGCGGCATCCAGGCTGTTGGTGGGCTCATCCAGGATCAGCGCCTTCGGGCGGGCCAGGTGGATCCCCGCCAGGGCGACGCGCACGGCCTGGCCCCCGGAGAGCTCTCCGATGCGCCGGTGCGGGTCCAGCCCGGGCAGTCCGGCGCGGGCCAGGGCGCTCGCGATGCGCTCCTCGATGTCCCAGTCCTCGCCGATGCGCTCGTACAGGGCGGGGTCGGCGCTCCCGGCGATGACGGCCTCGAGGGCGTCGAGGGTCCCGGCCGCACCGAGCACCTCGGCCACCCGCGCCTCGGCGCGCACCCCCAGATCCTGGGGCATCACGTGGATGGGGGTTGGAGCCGAGACGGCGCCGACGGCAGGGGTGAGGTCTCCGGTGATGAGGCGGACCAGGGTGGTCTTCCCGGAGCCGTTGGGTCCGATGATCCCGTGCAGGCCGGGACCCCAGGCGGCGTCGGCGGCGGCGAGGCAGGGGGTGGAATCCGGCCAGGAGAAGGTCAGGTCGTGGATGGTGATGGCGGATGTGGGCATGGTGCGCTCCCTCGTCGGCAGATGCGGGTGCCGAGGGGCGCGGGGGCTCCGCGGCGCTTATCGGCTGAGAGGGAGCAGATCCACCGGGATTCCTGACGCAGGGGACACGGACGACCCCAGGGTAACATGCGTCACGGTTGAGGGGACAGGGTATGGCCCATGGCTGCCTTCCCCCGCATCCTCCTGATCCATGGAGCCTGGCACGATGCCGCAGCGCTCCGGGAGCGGATCGCCGACTCGGAGCGCCCCACTCTCCGCAGAGATCCCAGCGCCGAGTCATCGATTCCGACGAGTTTTCGGCCGAAAACCCGCAGGAATCGATGACTCGGCGACGCCGGGGGGAGGAGGGAGGTGGGGGGCGACGTCGCGGAGGGGAGAGAGGCTGCGCAGCTCAGGCGGTGAAGCCGGGGACCTGGCCGAGGCGTTCGGAGTTGTCGTCCCAGTCGCCTTCCTGCTCGTCCTGGACGAAGGCGACCACCAGCAGCTCGAAGGTCACGTTGGCGAAGGGGGAGCGCACCCAGTACTTCAGCGGGATCTCCGCGACGTCGCTGGGCTGCAGGGTGCCGGACCAGGACCAGTTCCACTTGGACCCCTCGCCTTTGGCGAAGACCGGGGTGGGGATCTCGGTGAGCGTGGCCTGCGGGGTCCCGGAGGCGAGTTTCACCTGGTTGCTGCCCAGCGGGATGTAGTCCGAGGCGTAGTCCTTCATCGCCGCCTCGAAGGTCCCCACCGGGTTCACGGCCGGCACGGAGCCCACGTTGGTCACCCGCACCATGGGCGGCAGGCTCGCCATCTGCGCGACGGTCCTCAGGTCCTGCTGGTAGACGGGCACCGTCATCTCCGGCTGCCAGGTGTCCATATCCACGGGCGGGTCCACGACGTCGATGGCCAGGTCCGTGGGCTGATCGGGCAGGACGCTCGCGGCGGCCGCCGGCGCCGCCGTCGCCACGACGACGGCGGGAGCGCCCCACGCGGCGCCCTTGAGCATCGCGCGGCGGGTGGGAGCGGGAAGATGCGGCCGGGAGGTGGATGACATGGGTTCCTCGATTCGGTGCGAGTCGGGTGCGGAGAGGTCCTCGTGCGGGGCGGATCAGGAGAAGCGGCCGGCCTCGAGCAGCCGGTCCATGGAGCGCATCGCCAGGGCGGTGATCGTGACGAACGGGTTGACGCCGATCTTTCCGGGGATCAGGGAGCCGTCCATCACGAACAGCCCCGGGGCGCCGCGGACCTCGCCCTGCTCGTCGGTGGCCTGGCCGAGCACCGCCCCGCCGAGCGGGTGGTAGGTGAAGTAGTCCGTGAACTGCTTGCCGCCCTCGAACAGATCCCCGCGGTACCGGGTGCCCGGATTCGCGGCGTTGATGCGGTCGAAGACCGCGCGCACCGCGGCCACGGAGGGCTGGGACATCTGCTGGGTCCAGCCGAGGCTCAGCCCGCGGGCGGGGTCCCACCCGAAGCGCGCCAGATTCGGGTTGTTGGTGATCGCCAGGTACACGTTCGAGTGGGTCTCCAGACCAGCCGGGAACGGCGCGATCTCCGCGAACACGGAGTTCTGGGAGCCGTCCCAGGCCCGGATGCCCAGGGCGGGGATGGTGGACTGCAGGGAGTCGGTGCGGGTGCCGAAGCCCAGCCAGCGGGCCAGCATGGTGTTGCCGTTGGGACCCCACCCGGCGCCGATGCCGTCGTTGCCGCGCAGACCGGCGACGCCGCCGTCGTGCTGTGCCTTCATCAGCAGCCGCGCGGTGCCCACGGAGCCGGCGGCGAGGATGACGCGGTCGTACACGCGGGTGCTGCGGGACAGGACGTTCCCGCTGAAGTCGATGGTCTTCAGCTCCAGCCGGTAGGCGCCGTCCTCCTGGCGGGTGATGCCGGTGACCTCCGTCAGCGAGGTGAGGTTGACCAGCCCGGTGTCCAGGGCCTTCTTGAGCAGGGTCCGGGTCAGGGACTTCTTGCCGTGGTTGTTCCCGTAGATCACCTCCTGGGCCAGGGCCGAGCGCTCGGCGCGCCGGTGGCCCTCGCGGCGCATGTGGTCCCAGTCGTAGACGTTGGGCACCGGCACGGTGCGGTACCCGGCCTTGGCCGCGTGGGAGGCGGCCACGCGGGCGAACTGGTAGTACGCGGCGGTGCCCACCAGGGCGGTCGCCGGGGCCTGCACGCCCAGGGCCCGGTTGGCCTCGGGGAAGTAGCGGGAGTACATCTGTGCGGCGTCGACCTGCGGCAGCACCTGCTCGAAGAACGCCCGATCCGGGGTCACGGCCATGCCGCCGTTGACGAGGGAGCCGCCGCCGACGCCGCGCCCTACGTACACCTTCATCTGCTCGAAGTGCTCGATGCCGAGCACCCCGGCGCCGGCGGCGACGTCGCGGTTGATCAGGTCGAAGCCGCCGAGGGTGCTGAAGGGCATGTCCGTGCGGGTCTCGAACCACACCGAGCGGGAGGTGGGCTTGGTCATCGAGGTGAAGGTGCGCCCGCCGTCCTTGGGGAAGGAGTCCCAGTCCACGCCCATCTCGATGAGGTCCACCGGGATGCCGCGGCGGGTCAGCCGGTCCGCGGCCACGGCCCCGCCGTATCCGGAGCCGATGACGGCCACCCGCCGGCCGGCGCGCTGTTCGGCGGCCCGGGCGGCGTCGGTGCGCTCTGCGGCGGAGGCGGGGAAGGTGAGGGCCAGGGCGCCGGCGGCGAGCGTGCCGCTGGTCAGGGCTGCGCGCAGGACGGCGCGGCGATCGTGCAGGGGCATGGGTGATCTCTGTCCTGGGAGTGCGAGTGATGCCGAGGCGCCGCGACGGGTGCGGCGCATCGCGGATCATCGTAGGGTCTGGGCGCGGTCCGGGTCCGCTCCCTGCACGGAACGGGTGACAGGATTCCCGCGCGGCGGCGTCGGCCGGTCGCTGCGGGGCGGGGTTTGTGTTCAGATGCGCCGTTCGTGCTGAGATGCTGCACGGCGGGGCGCATCTCAACACGAACGGCGCATCTCAGAACGGAACCCGCATCTCACCGGCGGGGGCCGCTTGCCTCGGGGCCGTCCGCTTCGGGATCCCCGTCGGAGGAACCCGCCCCGGCCGGGCCCGCCGGGGGCACGGGGCTGCGGCGCACCCCGGGGGCCACCCACAGGGTGTCCAGCAGATCCGGGACGGGGGCGTCGCGCCGCTCCACCGGCACCCAGCGGTGCGTGGCGTTGATGCCCCAGTGCTGGTTCTCCGGCGCGGGGTGGTAGGCGTCCGTGAAGCGCCCCGCCTGCAGCGGATCCGCCCAGGAGGCGGCCGGCTCGGCGGCCGGGACCATGCTCAGCGGCTCGCGCGGCGGGTTCTGCTTGGGCCGCCAGATCAGGCGCCCGGGGCGGGAGCGGTCTCGCAGGGCGTGGGCCCGCCAGGTGTTGGCCGGGTGGGTCATCCCCAGGTTCGCCAGCCACGTGAACAGGCCGCGCTCGTACACGGCGCGGTCCGCGAACTCGTCGAAGTTCACGTCCGCGTTGAGGTACTTGCCGGCCGCGAGGACCTTGATCTGCCCGCGTGCCCCCTGCGGGCAGAAGCGGTAGCCGAAGTTGTCCGCGGTGTACTCCTGGGCGCGGGAGAGGATGTTGCCCAGCACCGGGATCTGGTTGAACAGGGACAGTCCCAGCAGGCGGAAGTAGGAGACGTGACCGGCGGCGATGTGCCCGACCTCGTGCCCGATGATGAACCGCAGCGCCTCCGGGTCCCGCGCCGTCCCGCCGATCTCGAACAGGTCCGAGTACACGGCGATGAAGCGGCGGTGCCCGTGACCGGCGGCGAAGGCGTTGATCTGTCCGTTGCCCAGCATCACGTACGCGTCCGGCACCCGGCGCAGGCCCGCCGCCTCGGCGGCCTCCACGACCATCCGGTAGGCCTCCGGGAACTGGGTGGGGGTGATCCGCACCCCGCTCAGCCGGATCTGCGCGTACATCAGGGCGCGGGCGAGGAAGAACACGATCGGGGCGACGATCGCCAGCGCGATGATCTGCGCGGACAGGGACTGGGCGAAGCCGATCAGCTCGTACAGCGGCTCGCCGGGCTGCCCGCGGCGCATGATCCCGGCGATCTGCCGGCCGAAGACCAGGTTCACCAGCATCACGTACCAGGCGAACAGCCACCCCACCACGGTGATCACCACGCCGACGACGACCCACGGGATCTCCGCGGCGTGCCGGATCCTGCCCAGCAGCGGGCCGGCGAGCAGGGACTGGAAGCCGAACAGCTTCGGCGCCGGGAACGGGCTGGCCGGGTTCTGGCGGGCGTCCTCCGGGACCCAGCCGCCGGAGAGGTCATCCGGCAGGGGCTGGGGAGGGAAGGCGGCGGCCGCGGGTGTGGTGCCCGGCGCGCCGTAGGTCCGCCGCACGATCCCCGGGGGCGGGAAGCCCGGCCCGGTCCCGCCCGGGCCCCCGGGGCCTCCCTGTCCGCCGGGCCCGCCCGACGTCGGTCCGCCCGGGGCGCCTGCCCCGGCCCCGCCCGACGTCGGACCACCGGGTCCCCCGGGACCCCCCGCCCCGGATCCCTCCGGTCCTCGCGCTGCGCCGTCGGGCTGATCGGTCATGGCTGCCCCTTCCCCGCGATGGTGCGCCGCACAGGCGGCGGTGATCTCCGACTACTGTAGCCGGGTGCTACCGACGGGCGCCCCGCTGACGGCGCGCGACCACCAGGCCGGCCGTCGCCTCGGCGATCGCCCGCTCCTCGTCCGTGGGCACCACGAGCACCGTGATCGCCGAATCCTCCCCGGAGATCACCCGGGTCTCGGAGGAGCGGCGGGCGTTGGCGTGCTCGTCCAGCGTGATGCCCAGGGCGCCCAGGCGCTGCAGCACCAGCTCGCGGAAGTACGCGGAGTTCTCCCCGATCCCGGCGGTGAACACGAGGGTCTTCGCCCCGCCCACGGCCACGTGGTATCCGCCGATGTACAGGGCCAGGCGGTAGGCGGCCATGTCCAGGGCCAGCTGCGCGGACTCGTCGCCGTTGACCGCGCGGATGGACAGCTCCCGCATGTCGTTGGTCCCGCCGATGGCCTTCAGCCCGGACTCGCTGTTGAGCGTCCGGGCCATCTCCTCCGGGTCCATGCCCTGACGCTGCATCAGGGAGGTCAGCACGGAGGGGTCGACGTCGCCGGAGCGGGTGCCCATGACCAGCCCGGCCAGCGGGGTGTACCCCATCGAGGTGTCGATGGACTCCCCGCCGCGGATCGCGGTCACCGAGGCGCCGTTGCCCAGGTGGGCGATGATCCCGTCGAAGCTACTGCGCTCCACCCCCAGGTGCTCGCAGGCCTTCTGGGTGACGTAGTCGTGGCTGGTGCCGTGGAAGCCGTACTTGCGGATCCCGTGCATCCGGTAGAACTCATCCGGCAGGGCGTAGCGCCAGGCGTACTCCGGCATGGAGCGGTGGAAGGCGGTGTCGAACACGACCACCTGCGGCAGGTGCGGCCACTTGCGCTGGATCGCGCGGATGCCCATCGCGTTGGCGGGGTTGTGCAGCGGGGCCAGCGGGGCCAGGCGCTCGATCGCGCGCACGATCTCGTTATTGACGATCACCGGGGCGGAGAAGCGCTCCCCGCCGTGCACCACCCGGTGCCCGACGGCGTCGATCTCCCGACCGTCCAGCGCGGCGTCCAGCTCCTCGCTCATCTGGTCCAGGGCCTCAGCGTGGTCCTTCGCCCCGCCGGGCTCCCCGATGTTCTCGATCAGCCCCTTGGCCAGCACCTGATCCCCGTCCACGCCGAGGGTGGCCCGCTCCAGGGTGATCCGCTCGTTGATCGCGGGCATCGAGGAGGTGTACGGGTCCGTGTTCTCCTCGGAGGTGCTCACCTCCCGCACCTGGTACTTGATCGAAGAGGATCCGGAGTTGATGACCAGGACGAGCAAGGGGGCTCCTTCGCCGGGGACGTGCGGGAAATGTGACCCCCCGATCATCTCATCCGCGGCGGGGCTTAGCCTGGAGGAGCGCGCCGTCGGAAGGCGCGTCGCCGCAGCAGCGACGCCCCGCATCGAGGAGAGGAACACCCGTGAGCACCCTGGCAGAGCTGGCCCGCACCTACTACGACACCGTGGACACCGTCCCGGCCGACGTGCCCCCGCTGTTCGCCTCCGACGCCGTGTACAAGCGCCCCGGCTACCCGGCCTTCGAGGGCGCGGACGCGCTGGTGGCCTTCTACACCGGGGAGCGGATGATCGCCTCCGGGAAGCACGGCATCACCCACCTCATCCCCGACGAGGCCTCCCGCACCGTGTTCGTGGAGGGGGTGTTCACCGGGCGGCTGAAGGACGGCACCGAGGTGCGCGCGCCCTTCGCGGACGTCCTGGAGTTCGACGACGCCGGGCTGATCCGGCGCCGCCAGACCTACTTCGACGACACCCAGGTCTGAGCCCCCGCCCCAGCCGTCCCGCCCACCCCGACCCCATCCCCGGCCGGAGCCGTTCGGAGGCGGGGCGGGGCGAGCCCGCCGCCCCGGGGCTCAGTCCTGCTGCGCCTGGATCGCGGTGATCGCCACGGTGTTGACGATGTCGTCCACGGTGCAGCCGCGGGAGAGGTCGTTGACCGGCTTGCGCAGCCCCTGCAGCACCGGACCCACCGCGACCGCGCCGGAGGACTGCTGGACGGCCTTGTAGGTGTTGTTCCCGGTGTTCAGGTCCGGGAACACGAAGACCGTCGCCTGCCCGGCCACCGCGGAGTCCGGGAGCTTGGAGGCGGCGATCGAGGCGTTCGTGGCGGCGTCGTACTGGATCGGGCCCTCCACCGGGAAGTCCGGATCCGCGGAGCGCACCAGCTCGGTGGCCTCGCGCACCGTGTCCACGTCCTGCCCGGACCCGGAGCCGCCGGTGGAGTAGGAGAGCATCGCGACCCGGGGCTCGACGCCGAACTGCCGGGCGGTGGCCGCGGAGGCCCGGGCGATGTCCGCCAGCTGCGCCGCATCCGGGTTGGGGTTCACCGCGCAGTCCCCGTAGACCAGGGCGCGGTCCTCCAGGAGCATGAAGAACACGGAGGAGACGATCTTCACGCCCTCCTTGGTCTTCACGAACTCCAGGGCGGGGCGGATGGTGTTGGCGGTGGTGTGCGCGGCCCCGGAGACCATGCCGTCGGCGTCGCCGAGCTGGACCATCATGGTGCCGAAGTAGCTGCCGTCCAGCATCCGCTCCATCGCCTGCTCCTGGGTGACGCCCTTGTGGGCGCGCAGCCGCGCGTACTCCTGCGCGTAGGCCTCCCGCAGGGCGGAGGTGGACGGGTCGATCAGGCGCACCGCGCCGCGGGCCGGCTCCTCGTCGTCGCTGAGCTCCAGGGCCAGGCCTTCGTTCTGGGCCAGCTCCCGGATCTTCGCGGCCTCGCCCAGGATGATCAGATCGCAGAAGTCCCGGCGCACGATGATCTCCGCGGCGCGCAGCACCCGCACGTCCTCGCCCTCCGGCAGGACGATCCGACGCCGCTGGGCCCGGGCGGTCTCGATGAGGTTGTGCAGGAACCGCAGCGGGGTCATCGTCGCGGGGCGGGGCAGCTCCAGCCGGTGCAGCAGCTCCTGCTCGTCCACCGCGTTGGCCCATTCGCCCAGGGCCGCGGCGATCTTGCGCCGCTCCCCGGCGCGCAGGTCCCCCTGCACCCGGCCCACGGCCTGCGCGGCGGAGTAGGTGTCCTGGCCGGTGCGCAGCACGGGGAACGGGGCGGCGTCGATCAGCGCCTGGGTGGCCGTGCCGGTCAGGTGGTCCCCGGACAGCAGCACGCCGGCGGGGGCCGGGAAGCTCGGGGACAGGGCGGAGGCCAGGGTGGCCATGACGACGTCGGCCCGGTCCGCGGGGGTGATGATGAAGTCCCCGTCGCCCATCTGCTCCAGGAAGTTCCCGACCGTCATCGCCGCGACCTTCACCGCCTGGATGTCCCGGTCAGCGCCCGCGCGCAGATCCGTCTCGTCCAGGGCGAGCTGGCGGATCACGTCCGCGACGGTGGGCTGGGAGATCGCCGGGTTCTCCGGGATCACGTACACCTGCCCGCCGCGGCGTCCGGCCGGGGTGCGCTCGGCGACCTCGGCCACCCGCTCCGGGTCCACCCGGTTCACGACCACGCCGAGCAGGTCCGTCTTGGCTGAGCGCAGCTCCGAGCGGGTCACCTCCACGGAGTTGACGATGTCCTCCACGGATTCGGCCTGCGCCCCGCTGATCACCGCGAGCACGGAGCAGCCCATGGTCTTGGCCAGGCGGGCGTTGAGGTCGAACTCCGCGGTCGCGGCGTTGTGCGCGAGCAGATCCGTGCCGTCCACGATGACGACGTCGTAGTCCGGGGCCATCTCCGAGTAGATCGCCAGGCACGCGCTGGCCAGCTCATCCTGGGTTCCGGAGGCCAGGTACTCGCGGCACTGGGCCAGGGAGACCCCGCCGCGAGCGGCCGCGTCGTCCAGGTCGAAGGTCTCCTTCATCAGCCGGATCCGGGGGTCCTGGGCGGGGGTGTCCCCGAGGTGCACGGGCCGGAAGTAGCCGACGCGGTCCGCGCGGCGGATCAGGGAGTCGGCCAGGCCCAGGGCGATCAGGGTCTTGCCGGCTCGCGGGGTCATGGCGTCCAGGAAGATACCGGTGGTCATCGTCGTTCCTCGCGGTCTGTGGCGGATGGTGCGTCCACCCCCAGTTTAGGTGGGGGTCGGCGCGGGCTGGGCGAGCGCCGCGGGCTCGCTCACCCCCAGGTCTGGCGCTCGATGCCGCCCAGCAGCAGGCCCAGGCCGGCGATGTACTCGGTGCGGTCATCATGGCGGTGGAACTCCCCGAGCACGGAGTGCACGAAGGGGAACTGCTCGGTGCTGGTGTGCCCCCAGCGCTCCAGCTGCTCGCGGAACATCTGCTCGACGTCGGCGTCCTCCTCCTCGCTCTGGCGCTGGGAGATCTCCGCGCCCATGCCGGAGGCGTAGTTGGTCACCGCCAGGGAGGCGTGGAACTGCTGGGCGGTGCTCAGCTCCATGCGCTGCAGGATCCGGCCCGTGCGCTCCCAGGTGCGCAGCGCGTGCTCCTCGTCGGGGCCGGCGTGGATCAGCTGCTCGGCCAGCCAGCGGTGCTCCAGCATCTGGGTGAACAGGCACAGGGAGAGTCGGCGCAGGTCCCCCAGGGCCTCGGCCGTGCCCGGGCTGGTGCGGGGGTCCGGGGCGGGAGCGGGGAAGCCCTCGAAGGAGGCCGGGGCACTGCGGCCTGCTGCGGCCAGCCGCTCGTCCTCGGCCAGGGCCCGACCCAGCACCTCGTCGGCCACCATCGCCATCAGCTCGTCCTTGCCGGAGGCGTACCAGTAGAGGCTGGCCACCCCGCTGTCCAGGCTCGCGGCCAGGGCCCGCAGGGTCAGCTTCTCCGCGCCCTCGCGGTCCAGGAAGCCGATCGCGGCGTCCACGATGGCCTCCACGGAGAGGGTGGCGCGGCGTCGGGCGGGGCGGCGGGAGGCGCGGGACTCGGGGGTCATGGCCCCGAGGCTACGCACGGGCTTGCGCAGGATCAAACATCGTTCTAGGCTCGAACGCAGTTCGATTGATCGAACGGCGTTCTATCCTCGAGCGTCGTTCGATCCTCACGGAGAGGCTTTCACCATGACCACCCTGACCACCGAGACCCCGGAGGTCTCCGCCGACGCCGCCCGCGGCGACGTCGCCGCCCACCGCGGCGGGCGCCACCTTCCCCGCCGATCCGCCCCCCCCGATCCCTGCGGGCGGCCTGGCCCGCGCTGCTGGGGCTGTGCCTGGCGATGCTCGTGGAGATGGTGGACAACTCCATCCTCAACGTGGCTCTGCCCACCATCGGCCGGGATCTGCACGCCAGCCCCACGGACCTGCAGTGGATCGTCGGGGCCTTCTCCCTGACCTTCGGGGGCCTGCTCATGGTCGGCGGCACCATCGGGGACAAGCTCGGGCGCCGTCGCACCCTGCTCACCGGCCTCGCCCTGTTCGGTCTGGCCGGGCTGGCGGTGCTGCTGGTGCACACCCCGGGGCAGCTGATCGCGGTGCGCGCCCTGTCCGGGGCCTTCGCCGCGCTCATGGCGCCGATCACCATGTCCCTGATCTTCCGCCTGTTCGACGACGATCTCCTGCGCGGCAAGGCCATCGGCCTGATCATGATGGTCTCCATGATCGGCTTCGCCGTGGGCCCCACCCTGGCCGGTCTGGCCGTGGAGCACCTGCCCTGGCAGGCCCTGCTGGTCCTCAACGCCCCGGCCGCCCTGCTCGCCTGGATCGGCGTGCGCTTCGGGGTCTCCGCCGACCGCGCCGAGGACCTGCGCCGCGGCGGGGTGGACGTCCCCGGCGGCCTGCTCTCCGTCGGAGCGCTGGGACTGACCCTCTACACCTTCACCGCCGGCACCGAATGGGGCTGGTCCGATGCCTGCACGCTGCTGATCCTCGTCGGCGGTCTGGCCTGCCTGCTGGGCTTTCTCCGGCGGGAGCGCACCGCCACGGACCCGATGCTGGATCTGAGGCTGCTGGGTCTGCGCACCGTGCGCGGCTCCGCGATCCTGCAGACCTCCGTGATGATCGCGATGGTCGGCGTCATGTTCGTCTCGACCCAGCTGTACCAGTATGCCTGGGGCTGGTCCGCGTTCCGGGCCGGGTTGGCCAACCTGCCCTTCGTGGTCGGCATGCTGGCCGTGAGCCCGCTGGTGGACGGGCTGGTCGCCCGGATCGGACACCGCCGCACCAGCCTCATCGGGCTGGTGTGCGTGCTGGTGGCCCTGGTGATCTGGATCGAGGCGCTGACCCGCGGCTACCTGTGGTGCGCCGTCGGCATGCTGATCATGACCGCCGGGATGCGGATCATCATGACCACGGGCGCGGTGGCCCTGGTGGGGGCCCTGCCGGAATCCCACACCTCCATCGGCTCCGCCCTGAACGACACGGCCCAGGAGCTGGGCAACGCCGTGGGCGTGGCGATCGTCGGCACCGTCATGGCCGCGGTGGTGGGCAGCAGCCTCCCGCAAGGCGCCTGGGACGCGGCGATGGTGGACGGCTTCGTGCACTCCCAGCAGATCTCCTTCGCGATCCTCGCCGGGATCGTGCTGGTCATGGGGTGCATCGGGGTGCGGACCCTCACGGACTCCACCCAGACCGAGGAGCACTGACCCGGCCGGCGCATCAGGCCGACGGCGGCGTCGTAGGGTGGGGTGCCATGGGCAGGAAGCGCGGCGCACGGCAGGAGCACACCCCGGAGACGACGTCGGCCGGGCCCGTGCCCGGGGAGCACCCCATCGACACCGGCACCGCCGAGCTCGTGCCGGATCGCTTCCACCCGGACGCCTGGCTGCTGCTGGTCAACGGCGTGCAGTCCAGCCACGTGATCCTCGGGCAGCCCCGGGAGCTGGCCTTCGAGTACATGCGGTGGATCGCGGCCTTCCTCGAGCTGTTCGTCCCCGCCCACCTGGACCCCGAGCGGCTGCGGGCGACCCACCTGGGCGGCGCGGGCTGCTCCCTGGCCCGCTGGACGGCCGCGACCTGGCCGCGCAGCCGCAGCACCGTCGTCGAGCTGGATGCCCGGCTCGCCGCGCTGGTGCGCGAGTGGTTCGACGTGCCCCGCGCTCCCACCGTGCGGATCCGGGTGGGGGAGGCCCGGCAGGTCACCGAGGGCTTCGCACAGGCCAGCCGGGACGTGATCATCCGGGACGTGTTCGCCGGGGCCGTGACCCCGCGGCCGCTGACCACCGCGGAGTTCTTCGCCCACGCTCACCGTTCCCTCGCCCCGGGCGGGCTGTACGTCGCCAACTGCGGGGATGACCGGCGGATGCTCGGGGTGCGGGAGGAGATCGCCGGCCTGGCCGAGGTGTTCGGGCACGTCGCGGTGATCGCGGATCCGCCGATGCTCAAGGGGCGCCGCTACGGCAACGTCATCCTGCTCGCCTCGGACGCTCCGCTGCCGGTCGAGGGCTCCGATGACGCCGCCCGCCTGGCCAGGCAGCTGCTCGGCGGGGCGGTGCCCGCCCAGTACCGGGACGAGGCGTGGACCCGCCGCTTCGCCGCCGGCGCGTCACCGCGCCGGGACTGAGTCCCCCGTCGGGCGCCCGGTAGTCTCAGGAAGACGCTTGATGAGAAGATCGACGCACCGGCGTCTCAATAAGCTCAGCCGCGCGTCGGACCGTTCCCCTCGTGGCGCAGGCCCTGGATGACTTCGCCCGTCGGGCGGGTCGCCGACCGTGAGTCCCCCTCCCCACGGGGTGGGAAAAGTGGCAGGCTGGGATCATGCTGGTTGCCTTCTCCCTGGTCCCCTCCGGCGGCGAGTCCCCGGACGCCTCCGTGCACGACGCTGTCGCGGCCGCCGTCACCGTGGTCCGCGACTCCCGTCTGCCGCACCGCACCGACGCCATGTTCACCACCATCGAAGGCGAATGGGATGAGTGCATGGACGTCGTCAAGCGCGCCGCCGAGGCCGTCGGCGAGTACGGCACGCGGGTCTCCCTCGTGCTCAAGGCGGACATCCGCCCCGGGTACACCGGGGAGCTCACCGGCAAGATCGAGCGGCTCGAGCGGGCCGTGCAGCGCCGCGCCCTGGAGAGCGGGCAGGGCGGGAAGGACGCCGGGACGGGCGCCGCGTGAGCGGGTGGTTCGTCGGCGACGGCGAATTCCGCATCGCCCCGGTGGATGCCGGCCCCGGCTCCGCGGATCCGCAGACCTTCACCCGCCTGCATCTACAGTGCCTTGAGACCGCCTACGCGCGGATCATCGACGAGGACTTCGGGCGGCGCATCCGCGCCGAGGCGGAGAGCGTCGCCGCCGAGGATCGGGAGAATCTCGCCGCGCCCGCAACCCGCGCGGTGATCGCCTGGGCCAATCCCGGCTTCGGGCAGAGCAACGAGTTCGGCTGCTGCTCGATCGGGGCGGACCCGGACCTGTGGTTCCGCCCCGTCGGGTTGGCGCTGAGCACGGACGGGCCTCAGTCGTGGGAGGCGAAGGCGGGCGCTGAGCCCCTGCCCGGCGTCGCTGGGAAGCCGCCGCGCACCCTGGTGACCCTGTACGTGCTGCCCGAGGCGCAGGGCCGCGGGCTCGGCGGGCACCTGCTGGACGCCGTCCTGGGCGCCGAGGAGCCGGCGTACCTGTGGATCATCAACGGCAACGACGGCGCCGAGCGCTTCTACGCCCGCCGCGGCTTCCGCTCCCTCGGGGAGGCCTACCCCGGGGGCGGGGCGTGGGAGCCGGCCACCACCGGGCGGATGGCGCGCGGGCTGACCCGCCCCGATGATCGGGCGCGATCCGGCCGGGACTGATCCGGCCCAGCTCTGTCCGGCCCGGCCCGGACCGGTCAGCGTCGGGCGGGCGCCTCGTCCAGGTAGTACCAGCGTCCGTCCTCACGCAGAAACCGGCTGTCCTCCTCCTGCACCCCGCGACGCCGATGCTCGCCCGGGATGCCGGGGACGGAGCGCCAGTGCGCGGCGAAGCGCACGCGGGCGGCGTCGTCGAACGGACCTCCGGAGGTCTGCAGGATCTCCAGGCGCTGCCACCGGATCTGCGGGTCCAGCTCCAATGAGGCCGGCCGGGTGCTCGGGTGCCAGGTGGCCAGCAGGTAGTCCGCCAGCCCCAGGGCGAAGGCCGTGAAGCGGGAGCGCATCAGCGCCTCCGCCGTGGGGGCGGGGGCGCCCCGGTGATGCCGGGCGCAGCAGGCGCCGTAGGTCTCGCCGGTGCCGCAGGGGCAGCGGGCGTCGTCATCCAGCGTGGGCATGGAAACCAGGATAGGCGGCGTCGGGGGAAGTCCGAGGTGCGGCACAGGAGAACCCCAGGGTCGGTGCGTACGGTGGGAACCACCTCAAAGGTGCGAGTGATTGATGAGCCGAAGCCCCGGCCTGGTGTTCCAGGACCGGGGCTTCGGTGCGTTCGGCTCGTGCGGCCTCCAGCGGCTCGGCGATGGCGGCGCGTCCGCCATCGGCGCGGATGCGGTGAGGGTCAGTGCGTCCAGCCCTGGATCAGGCCCATCCCGAAGTAGGCCAGGAAGGCCAGGGACACCAGGTACATCAGCGGGTGGACCTCCCGGCCGCGGCCCTGCACCAGGCGGATGAAGGTGAAGGAGACGAAGCCCGCGCCGATGCCGTCGGCGATCGAGTAGGTGAACGGCATCATCGCGATGGTCAGGAAGGCCGGGATGCCCAGGCCCCAGTCGTCCCACTGCACGTGCACGGCCTGGCGGACCATGAGGAAGCCGACCACGACCAGCGCCGGGGCCACCGCCTCGAAGGGCACGATGTTCACCAGCGGGGAGAAGAACATGGCCGCCAGGAACAGCAGGCCGGTGACCACCGTGGCCAGGCCGGTGCGCGCGCCCTCGCCGATGCCGGTCGCGGACTCCACGAAGATCTGCGAGGACGAAGCGGAGGCGCCGCCGCCGGCCACCGAACCCAGGGCGTCCACGGCCAGCACCCGGTTCATCCCGTAGATGTTGCCCTGCCGGTCCACGGTCCCGGCCTCCGTGGCCAGGCCCACCGAGGTTCCCATCGCGTCGAAGAACACCGAGAGCAGGATCGCGAAGACCAGCAGGCTCGCGGCCATCGCCCCGAGGGAGGTGAAGCCGCCGAACAGATCCACCGCCCCGACCAGGGACAGATCCGGCAGGCTCAGCCACTGGCTGGGCAGGGACGGGGCGACCAGGGACCAGCCGGTGGCGGAGTCCGCGGAGGTCCCGGACGGGGCCACGGCCTCGAGGATCACCGCGAGCACGGTGGAGGCGATGACCCCGATGAGGATCGCCCCGCGCACCTTGCGGATCATCAGGGCGATGGTCAGGAACAGCCCGACCAGGAACACCAGGATCGGCCAGCCGATTAGCTGCCCGTCCACCCCGAAGGTCACCGGCACGGTGGTGCCCGCGGCGTCCGGGGTGCGGCGGATGAAGCCGGCGTTGACGAAGCCGATGAAGGAGATGAACAGGCCGATGCCGACGACGATCGCGACCTTCAGCGACTCCGGCACCGCGTTGAACACGGCGGTGCGGAAGCCGGTGAGCACCAGGACGAACATGATGACGCCGGCCCACACGACCATGCCCATCAGCTCCGGCCAGGTGAGGTTCGGCGTCGTCGCCATGGTCGCGGCGAGGAAGGCGTTGATGCCCAGGCCCGCGGACATCGCGAAGGGCTGCTTGGCGATCACGGCCATCAGGATGGTCATGATCCCGGAGACCAGCGACGTGGCGGCGGCGACCCGGGCCAGGCCGAGCTGGGAGCCGTTCGCGTCCGCGATCAGCCCGATGACCAGGGGATTCAGGACCACGATGTAGCTCATCGCGAAGAACGTGGCCAGGCCGCCGCGGATCTCGGTGCCCACCGTGGAGCCGCGGGCGGTGATGTGGAAGAACCGATCCAGGCCGCCGCGAGGCTGCGGCGTCGGGGTGTCGGCGGCGGGGGTGCGGCTCGGAGCCGCGGTGTCTTCAGTCATGGCGTGAAAATCCGTAGATACTCTCGTGGGTGCGGGGTCACCATGAGCGCCGGGATCGGTCGCGCCGCCGGGTCCGGGCGGGTGCGCCGGGGAGGGCGGCCCCGCCGTCGGGGGTGCATGGGCGCGGGATCCGGTGGTGCGGATCACCGCGCGAGCTCGAGTCTACCCCGCTTTTCCAGCCGACCCGGGAAACATCACGTCATCCCACATAAAGCCACACGAACCCACACTAGGGTGGGGTGACGGCGGGGATCCCCGCCGGCCGCGTGGAAAGGACGCCCGATGAGCGCTGCAACCCTGCTGAGGACCGTGACCGACCCCGTGCGACGCCGCCCCGCCGTCGCCGTGCTGGTCGGGGTGATCGCCGGGATCTTCTCCGGCATCGTGAAGTTCGGGTGGGAGGTGCCGTTCCCGCCGCGCTCACCCGAGCGGAACGCGACCAACCCGCCCCAGGCCCTGCTGGAGCTGCTGGGCATGTCCCCCGAGTCCACGCACCAGACCTACACCTACCTGGGCAACGACCTGCCGTGGGTCAGCTTCATCGTGCACTTCGCCTTCGCGATCTCCTTCGCCGTCCTGTACTGCGTGATCGCCGAGTACCGGCCCGGAATCACCCTGTGGCAGGGTGCGGTCTTCGGTCTGGCGGTGTGGGTGGCCTTCCACCTCGTGGTCATGCCGCTGATGGGCATCGTGCCCGCCCCGTGGGAGCAGCCCTTCGGCGAGCACTTCTCCGAGGCCCTGGGCCACGTGGTGTGGGCGTGGTCCATCGAGATCGTGCGCCGAGACCTGCGCAGCCGGATCACCGGCCAGCCGGACCCGTGGGTGCGGCAGCCAGGAGAGGCCGCGGGCTGATTCGCGCGAACCGTCGCTGGCGTGGGTTATGTATGGCTCATAGCCCACGTGGGTGACGGCTCGGTGCTGGGGAGGGAGGGTCGGTGAGGCCAGCGGGCTCGGTGCACCGCAGCTGCCACCAGCGCGACCACCCGCGGCACCAGCTGACCGCGGTAGGGCGCGAGTGCGTCCAGGTCTGCGGCGACCACGCGCACCTCCACGGCGTCCACGCTGCGGGTCGCCCGCTCCCGGGCGACGTCGCGGTGGACCTGCCGCGGATCCGAATGGTGCATCCCCTCGTACTGGACGCTCGTGCGACTGTACTCATCCCACAGATCTGGCAGCACCTCGCGCCCGTCTGCCCCGATGAGACGGTGATCCGTGATCCACTCGCCCACCCGGTGATCCTCCAGGAGCAGACGCATCCGCGTCTCCTGGGGTGAATCCACGCCCACGCGCACCCGGCCCAGCGCCAGCCGGGCCCGCCGCACCCCGCGGACCCCCGGGTGCTCGTCGAGCATCCTCCGCAGCTGCTCCACGGTGCACAGCGGCGGCACACCGGCGCGGATGCCGTGACGGTGTGTGCACACCAGACCGTCACCCACCGCGACCAGCGCCACCGGGTTGAGCATCCGCGCGAGGTCCAGGAAGGTGCGCGCCGGCGTCGTCACCATGACCTCCCCGACCATCATCACGTCCCCCGGACGGTACGCCGCCTCGGTGCCGACGACGCCTGGGCGACGCAACCGCGGCCTGCCATCCGTGCGCGCCAGATGCAGGAGGGTGCTGCGCGACAACGTTCCAGGCAGGCGCATCCCATGGAGCTGTGCGGCGGTCACCCCGCAGATCACGGCGTGCCCCGCCTGCGCGGCGACGACGGCGGCGACCTGCGCCGGCGTCGGCTCCGCCCCGGGGACGCAGCGGATGCCGCGGCGCAGCTGCCGCAGGTCCCCCGCGTACGCCCGGAACCGGGAGAGCCCGTGCCGTTCCAGTGCGCTCGCGGTGATCGGTGTGTTCAGCAGCGGCGTCGGGAGGGGCTGGGGAACTCTCATGCCCCGGTTCTACCGGGCGGGGCATCCGGTGAACGCCTCCGGATCCGCACGACGACGGCGCCCCTGTGGATTCCCAGCGGCATCTCAGGTGTGGATCCCCCGCTGCCGGAGCCTCCCGCCGCGCTCAGCGCCCCAGCCCTCCCGCGAACCGTCACTGGTGTGGCGTATGGGAGCATCAGAGCCCACGTGAGTGACGGTTCGGTACCGCACGCCGTCGTCATTCGGGCGGCTATGCTGACCTGGGCGGACCCGCCGCCGAGCACCCCAGGAGGCCGAGCACCCGATGAGCACCGACAGCACTCCCTCCGGCCCAGGCGCCTCCGCCGCCCCGGACCTCCCGCCGCTGGGCAGCGGAGCCCATCAGCACCGGCTGACCATGATCGCCCTGGTCGCCACACTGGGCGGCCTGCTGTTCGGCTACGACACCGGCGTCATCAACGGAGCCCTGCTGCCCATGTCCGCCGAGCTCGGGCTCACCGAGGTCACCGAGGGCGTGGTGACCTCCTCCCTGCTGTTCGCCGCGGCCATCGGCGCCCTGACCATCGGATACGTCTCCGATGCGTGGGGTCGACGCCGGACCATCCTCCTGCTCGCCGTGATGTTCTTCCTCGGCGCCATGCTGTGCGTGTTCACCCCAGGGCTGGGCCTGCTGATCGCCGGGCGGATCGTCCTGGGCCTGGCCGTCGGCGGAGCCTCCACCGTGGTGCCGGTGTTCCTCGCCGAGCTCGCCCCCTACGAGATCCGCGGCTCCCTGTCCGGGCGCAACGAGATGATGGTGGTCCTCGGGCAGCTGGCCGCGATCGTCATCAACGCGATCCTCGGGAACACGCTGGGGCACCTCGAGGGGGTCTGGCGGATCATGCTGGCCGTGGCCGCCCTGCCCGCCCTCGCCCTGTTCTTCGGGATGCTGCGGATGCCGGAATCCCCCCGCTGGCTGATGGCCCGCGGCCGCACCGATGAAGCCCTCGAGGTGCTCAAGACCGTCCGCTCCGAGGAGCGCGCCCAGGCCGAGGTCGACGACATCCAGCGCCTCGTGCACGAGGACCGGCAGGAGCGCGGGGAGGGCCTGCGCGGGGTCCTGACCAACCGGTGGCTGCTGCGCCTGCTGCTGACCGGCATCGCCGTGGCCGTGTTCCAGCAGCTGACCGGCATCAACGTGATCATGTACTACGGCCAGGTGGTGCTCACCGAATCCGGCTTCGGGCAGAACGCCGCGCTGGTCGCCAACATCGCCCCCAGCGTGATCGGGGTGATCGGCGCGATCATCGCCCTGTGGATGATGGAGCGGGTCGACCGGCGCACCACCTTCATCACCGGCTACACCCTGGTCACGGTGTTCCACGTGCTCATCGGCGCCGCGACCCTCGCCGTGCCCCAGGACAGCCCGGCCCGCCCCTACATCATGCTGGTGCTGATCGTCGGGTTCGTCGGGTCCATGCAGACCTTCCTCAACGTGGCCACGTGGGTGATCCTCTCCGAGATGTTCCCGCTGCACATGCGCGCCGTCGGCATGGGCGTGTCCGTGCTGTGCATGTGGGTGGCCAACGGCCTGCTCAGCCTGTTCTTCCCGGTGCTCATCGCCCACCTGGGCATGACGGCGTGCTTCTTCGGCTTCGCCGTGCTCAACGCCCTCGCGGTGCTGGTGATGTGGCGCTTCCTCCCGGAGACCCGCGGGCGCACCCTCGAGCAGGTGGAGGAGGACGTCGCCACGGGAGCGATCTTCGTCGTCCCGGGGCGCGAGGAGGACTGAGAGCGGCGGCACGGCCGTCCGCCGGTCCCGGTGGCCTCACCCGGCCCTGGAGCGGGTGAGGCTGCCGGGGGACCCCTCAGGGCGCTTACCCCGCGAGGATCGCGATCGCCTCGTACGGGGCCAGCTCCAGCTCGGAGGCCCCCTCAGCGAGGGCGGCCAGCCGCGCGTCGTCGTCGTGGACGTTGCCGATCAGCACCCGACCGGTGCGGAACTCCTCCGGCACGGCGACGGCGGTGCTCTCGCCGTAGAAGTTCGTGAGCACGAGCAGGGCTTCCCCGGATTCCGACGCGGGCCCTTCCGGCGAACCGCTCTCCAACCGCCGGATGTAGGCGAACACGCTCGGGTGCTCCAGGGCCCACGCTTCGTAGGTCCCGTGCGCGATCAGCGGGCTCTCGTGGCGCAGCCGGATCAGCTCCCGGTAGTACGGCAGAATCCTCCCGGACTCCTCTTCCGCGGCCACGGAGATCGCCTCCTGATTGGTCGGACGCAGCCAGGGCACGGTCGAGGAGAACCCGGCGTGCTCGCTCGCATCCCACTGCATGGGGGTGCGGGCGTTGTCCCGAGCTTTGGAATGCACGACGTCGAAGGCGTCGGCTTCGCTGAGCCCCTGGGCGCGCAGGGTCGCGTAGGCGTTGCGCGCCTCCACGTCCGTGTACTCCTCGACCGAGGTGTAGACCGGGTCCGTCATCCCGATCTCCTCGCCCATGTACACGAACGGGGTTCCGCGCAGCAGATGGATCACGGTGGCGAGCATGGTCGCGGAGCGCTCGCGCCACACGGTCGCGTTGCCGAAGCGGTCCAGGGCCCGCGGCTGGTCGTGATTGGTCCAGAACAGGGCGTTCCACCCGTTCCCGGCCTGCATCCCCGCGGCCCACTCGTGCAGGGTGGCCTTCAGCCGGGAGAAGTCGAAGGGCATCAGCGTCCACTTGCGTCCATCCCGGTAGTCCACCTTGAGGTGGTGGAAGCTGAAGACCATGTCCAGCTCCTCGTTGTCCGGGTCCGAGTAGCCCACGCAGCGCTCCACCGTGGTCGAAGACATCTCCCCGACGGTCACCGAATCCCGATCCCGACCGAAGCTCGCGCGATTCAGCTCGCGCAGGTAAGCGTCGACGTCGGCGCCGTCGGTGTACATGCGCCGCCCGTCCGAGCCGTCACCCGCCGAGCGCAGCTGCGCGTCCTTGCCGATGAGATTCACGACGTCGAAGCGGAACCCGCGCACGCCCTTGGCGCGCCAGAAGTTCACGATCTCCGCCATCTCCGCCCGGACCTGCGGGTTGCGCCAGTTCAGATCCGCCTGGGTCTCATCGAACAGGTGCAGGTAATACTCCCCCGTGTCCCCGAAAGGCGCCCACGCCGGCCCGCCGAACTTGGACTCCCAGTCGGTGGGCAGGGAGCCATCCGCCTGGGGCGGGCGGATGATGTAGTAATCGCGGTACCTCCGCTCACCGGCGAGGGCGCACTGGAACCATTCGTGGGCGGTGGAGGTGTGGTTGAAGACCATGTCGAACATGACGCCGATGCCGTGCTCGCCCAGCCGGGCGATCAGCTCCTCGACGTCGTCCATGGTGCCCATCGCGGGGTCCACGGCGCGGTAGTCGGCGACGTCGTAGCCGTTGTCCCGCTGCGGGGAGGGAAAGAACGGATTGAACCACACCATGTCGACCCCGAGGGAGGCGATATACGGGATCTTCTCGATGACCCCGCGCAGATCCCCGACCCCGTCCCCGTCCGAGTCCCGGAAGGACTTGGGATAGATCTGGTAGATGACCTTCTCACGGAAGCTCACCGGGTTCTCCTCTCCTCGGGGCGACGGCGGGCGAAGTCGCGGAACCGGAAGCGGTCCGCGCGGTGGCGGGAGACCGTGAACTGGATGTCCGCGGTGTCCTCCAAGCTGGTGATGCTGGTGGTGGTCACCACGACGTCGGAGGCATCCAACCCCAGCAGGCGGCAGTCCTCGTCGTCGGCGGGGACCACCCGGATCTCCTTGACGGAGTACCCCAGGGACAGCCCGAGGGTGCCCTCCAGGTGGTCGTACAGGGAGTCCTGGGCGACCTGCTCGGTGATGCCGGGGGCCAGCGCGGTCACCAGATAGTCGTGGTCGATGATCACCGGCTCCCCGTCGATCACGCGCAGTCGAGCCACGTGGGTCACGGGCACCGGTTCCAGGCGCGCTCCTCCGTCGCGCAGACCGGCGAACGCGGCCACCGGCAGCATCGTCTGCTCGACGGCGAGCACGCGGTTATCCAGATCCAGGCCCTCGGCGAGGGAGAACTCCTTGTATCCGAGCAGTCGTGTCACCGGGAAGACGTAGTGGGAGCGCTCGAGGACCTTGGAGCCGCGCCCGGTGATCTTCTGGATCCAGCCATCCTCGGTGAGCTCCTGCAGGGCCCGGCGCACGGTCTCGCGGGAGGCCCCGTAGGAGGTGGCCAGCTGGTGCTCGCTGGGGAGGAACCCGCCGACGGGGTAGGTGCCGTCCTCGATGCGGGCGCGCAGATCCCGATCGATGGCAGCCGCCTTGCCGGTCATGTGGTTCCCCCTGGTCGTGCCTACCTGTCTAGACACCACTGTGCTCCCCGCTGCCCACCTGTCCAGACAGGTGGGCAGCGGGGAATGTCGCGGCCCGGGGCAGCGCGTCCAGGGCTCAGGCGGCCGCGGTCGTTCGATCCGGCAGCAGCTCGAAGCGCTCCGGGTGGAAGGTGCCGTTGGCCTCCCGGAAGGCGTACCCGAAATCCGGCCAGATCAGCGTCAGCCGACCGGTGCGCGGATCCAGGTACCAGGAATCGCATCCGCCGTCGGTCCACACGGAGCCGCGCGCCTTCCGGTCGATCTGCGCCACGTACTCCTCCTCCTGCTCCGGGATCGGGGTGAGCACGGCATCGTCGTGCTGCCCGGCGTAGTCCATCGCCCCCAGGATGTACTCCACCTGGGACTCGATGATGTAGACGATCGAATTATGCCCCAGCGAGGTGTTGGGTCCGTTGATCGAGAACAGGTTGGGGTACCCGGCCACCGCCGTGGAGTCCATCGCCCGCATCCCCCGGGACCAGTGCTCGGCCAGATTCACCCCGCCGAGCCCGTGCACCAGCCGCGCGAACGGAGGCTGGGCGGCCTCGAACCCGGTCGCGAAGATCAGCACATCCAGGTCGTAGCGGGCACCCGAGGCGGCCACCGCCGTCGAGCCCTGCACCGAGGCCAGCGCGGAAGCCTCCACCGTGGTGTTCTCCGCGGCCATGGCGGGATAGTACGTGTTGGACAGCAGCAGACGCTTGCATCCGGGTTCGTAGTGCGGCGTCAGCTTCTCCCGCAGCGCCTCGTCCTGCACCTGTGCGGCCAGGTGCGCGGCGGCCATCGCCTTGATCCCGCTCAGATACGGGTCGATGCCGCGGCGCGCCGGGTACGTGTTCTCCTGATTCCAGAACAGCTCCTCACGCACCCGACGGATGGTCGAGGGATCCCGTCGGAACATCCGCCTCTCCCCGTCCGTGTACTCCTTCACTGGGCGGGGGATCACCCACGCCGGGGTGCGCTGGAAGACCACCAGCTCCCTCGCCGCCTGCTGCGCCTCCGGCACCAGCTGGATCGCGCTGGCGCCCGTGCCGACGATGCCGACCCGCAGGCCCTCCAGTCGAATGCTCGGATCCCAGCGGGCCGAATGGCAGGCGCGTCCGGTGAATCCCTCGAGGCCGGGCACCTCCGGCAGGTGCTCATCGGCCAGGTGTCCGGTGGCCATGATCAGGTAGCGGGCCTCCACCTCACCCCCGTCGGTGCTCAGCTCCCATCGCTGGGTCCGTTCGTTCCAGGTGGCGTCCCGCAGGGCGGCGTCGAATCGGAAGTGCGGCGTGAGTCCCTCCTCGCGGGCGCACTCGCGCAGATACTCCTGGATCTCGGCTCCGGGGGAGAAGAGGCTGGTCCAGTCGGGGTTGGGGCGGAAGGAGAAGGAGTACAGGTGGGAGGGGACGTCGCAGGCTACGCCCGGGTAGGTGTTGTCCCGCCAGGTGCCGCCGAGGTCGCAGGCGCGCTCGATGATGAGGAAGTCCTCATCCCCGCGGCGCTTGAGGCGAATGCCCATGGCCAGACCGGCGAAGCCGGAGCCGATGATCGCGGTCTTCACTCGGGTGGGACCATTGCCCGGGGCGGTGCCTGGCTCGGTGTTCGCGGGGGTCGGGGTGGTGATGTGGGTGTCGGCGGTGGTGGTCATGGTGTGCTCCTGGAGGTTGGGAAGTCCGCGGCCGAGGCTGGGCTCCGGCGGCCGCCGGACTCGAGCGGGGTCGGGGTCGATGGGGTCGTCTGCCGGGGTCACGGCCTCGGCGCGGGGATAAGGGTCCCCGCGTCATGGCGCTGAGGGTCGTCGAGGAATCCCTGCACATGGAAGCTGATCTCGGATGGCCGTTCCAGAACGGAGGCATGGCCGGTTCCGATGACGGCCAGACGTGCGTCCCGGATGGCGCCGAACAGCTGCCGCTGGTGGCGCAGCGGCACCATCTGGTCGTCTTCCGAGCCGATGATCAGCGTGGGGTGCGGGATCGCCTCCGCCTCCTCGGTGATCTGCACGCGCCGGTTCAGCTCCATCTGCGCCGCAGTGAACGGGGTGAAGGCCTGGGCCTTCAGTGCGGGAGCGATCTCCGCCATCGTCTTGCCTGCGAGGAAGGGGCCGCCGAAGGCGCAGAAGGCCGTGTACTCGGCGAGGGCCTCGTGGTCCGCGGCGTACAGACGGGTCCAGACGTCGTTGCGGATCAGCTGCTGCAGGTCCGTGCGCGCCCAGCCGTTGAGCAGCACGAGCCGTCCGATCAGCTCGGGCCGTCTGGCGGCGACGGCGGTCGCCACGCACGCGCCGAGGGAGTATCCCAACAGGGTCACGTGGCGGCCTTCGACCTGCGCCGCCTCGAGCACCGCGATGACCTGCAGGGCCAGGTCTTCCAACTCCAGGGTCCGCAGAGCGGACTCACCTGCCGGGGCGGTGGTGCCCTCAGGGGCGGTCCAGTCCACGGCCAGAGTCCGCTGACGCGTCGCCAGGACCGGGAAGAGGAAGCCGAAGTTCGCGGCCGTGGAGCCTCCGGTGCCGTGGACCAGGAGGATGACGTCGTCGCGGTCGTGGGCATCGCGGGAGTCGTACCAGGTGACGTCGACGGCGGAGCCTGCGCTGTCCTGAGTCTGCACGGTGTGGGCGAGGGATGGGAGATCGTCGTACATCGGGTGGGCCTCCTGCGGCGTCGAAGGTGGTCGGAGTGACGGCCCTTGGGGGCGTTGGCCCCTCCGACTCGGGGCCGCGGCTTCGCTGCCGCGGCGCCGGGGGTTCGGAGCGGGGTCCGTCGCGGCCGTCGTGGTGATATTTCTACGACGGCGTAGTCTGCATCACAAGAGATGGCGGATCATCGGAAGTCAGCTCTGCGGACTCTCTGCTCTGCACGGAAGGAGGCGCGATGGCATCAGCACCGACGCGGGGCCCCGGCACCGTCCCCAAGATCGCTGCGATCCTGGACGCCCTGGCTGTGGCGGGGCAGGACGGGGCGCGGCTGAAGGACCTCGCCGAGCGAACCGGAATCGCCCGCCCCACGGTGCACCGCATCCTCGGTGAGCTGGCGGCCGTCGGGCTGGTGCGGGCCACCGCTCAGCGCCGGTACGCGTGCGGACCGAAGCTGTACGCGCTGGGTCTGGCGGCTCCCGGACCGGTGCTCAACGCCGACCGCATCCGGCACGAGGCGCAGCGGCTGTCCGGGATCTGCGGAGACACCGTGTACGTGGGGGTGCGCCACGCGGACGGCGTCAGGTACGTGACCCGCACCAGCGGCACCTACCCGCTGCGGGCGTACGCCATCGACCCAGGGGACATCCTGCCGTTGAGCAACACGTACTGCGGCCTGGCGATCCTCGGCACCCTGCCGGCCGTCGAACAGGAACGGGAGCTCGGCCAGTGGCGCAGCCGCCGATCCCCCGAGTGGGTGGCCGCCTCCTCCGCCAAGCACGAGGCGATGATGCGCCGCGCTCTGGCCGACGTCGCCGACCTCGGATACGCCGCCGGTCCCAACCACGTGGTCCCGGAGCTGTCCGGGCTGTCCCTGCCGGTGCCCGTGTACGACGCCGCCGGGGCTGCGCTGGCCGCAGTGAGCATCTCCGCCGTGCACTCGCGTCTGAGCCCGGAGCGCATCCGAGGGATCCTGCCCTCCATGCGCGAGACCGCCGGGCGCCTGGCCGAGAGCATCGCCCTGCCCTGAGGGCGGGGTGCGGTGGTGTGTGTCGTCGGACGGTCACCTTGCCGAGCCGTCACTCACGTGGGCTCTGGGGTGCGCAGACCTCACCTGAGTGACGGTTCGGCGTCGCGCGCGGCGAGCCGTCGGCGGGCCCGGATGCTGACGATGGCGTGGGTGGAGCACAGGGAGAGGAACAGCAGCGCCAGACCCGCGAACCTCCACGCCCGATCGCGAGAATCCGCCGAGCCGTCACCAGCGGAGAACAGGGCCAGGCCGGTGAGGAGAAGGCCCGCTGCGCCGTAGAACCACGCCGTCCAGCCGAGCCGACGCGAGCGAGCCAGCGGCTGCTGGGCGGGGGTCGGCGTGGAGGCGCTCATCAGGAGGAGGAAGGACAGGATGAGGGTGAACTGCACCCAGATCTGAGTCAGAGCAGAGCCCCGGGCCACCAGCCCAGGAAGCGGGAGCCGAGCCCATTCACCACGATCACGGTGAAGGCCACGATCAACCCGGACAGCAGGAGCCTCCGCTCCCAGCGGTGGCGCCGTTCGGGACTCACTGATGCCGGTTTGATCGACTGCATGCCCCGAGGATAGCGATCGATGACGGCCGCTCGCTCAGTCCTCGATCTTGCCGATCGGCTCGCGCTTCTCCGCCTGGAAGCGGTCCTCGGTGCGCCCGTAGGCCCAGTACCCGGAGATGGAGATCCGCTCCCGGGGGACCTCCCGCTCCTTGAGGAGCCGACGCACCTGCTTGATGGACTCCCGCTCCCCGTGGGCGAAGACGTCCACGGTGCCGGGCAGCCACTCGCGGGACTGCATCAGCGCGGTCAGCCGGTTCGGATCCGCGCCGGTGCCCTCCTGCACCTTCCACACGACCTCGAAGCCCTCCGGCACCGAGGCGAACTCCTGGCGGTCCTCGTCGTGGTCCAGGGTGATGAAGGCGTACCCGCGGGCGTCGTCGGGCAGGGCCTCGATCGCGGAGCCGATGGCGGGCAGCGCCGAGGCGTCGCCGGCGAACAGGTGCCAGTCGGCGTCGGGATCCGGGGAGTACTTCCCGCCGGGCCCCATGAGCACCAGCTGGTCGCCGGGGGTTGCCTGTGCGGCCCACGGGGCGGCCAGTCCCTCGTCCCCGTGGGTCACGAAGTCGATGGTCAGGGTCTGCGCTTCATGGTCCACGGCGCGCACCGTGTAGGTGCGGGTCACGGGAACGTCCTCCGGCGGGAGGGTCTCCCGCAGGTGCATCATGTCGAAGGGGGCGCTCAGGCCCAGCTCCGGCTTGGCGAAGACCAGCTTGACGTACTGATCCGTGAAGCCGTTGTCCTGGAATGCGGAGAATCCCTCCCCGCCGAGGATCAGGCGCACCATGTGCGGGGTGAGCTGCCGTCGTTCGACGACCTGCAGGAGGGTCTGCGGCTTGGGCTTGCGCTGCGGGGCGGTCATGGGGACCTCCGATCCGATCGGGACGAGTAAGGCTCACCTCACCCTAACGCCCGCTCCGCGGTGCGCCCACCCGCGGCTCCCGCCGGCGGGGATGCCTCACCACCGCGAATTGGGAGCCGTCTCGGTGTTTGGGAGCGTCCTCGTGGCTCCCAAACGGCGAAACGGCTCCCAAACGGGCAGGCGCCCCGCCCGCAGGCGCCCCGCCCGGGGGCGTCAGGTGCGGACCCGCACCGCCTCGTGTTCGCCGTCGCGGTTGGCGCGCACCCAGCCCAGGGCGAAGGCCAGGACGATCACGACCACGGCCACCACGGTCGCGATCCCGCCGAAGGCCCAGGTCAGGCCCAGGGTCACCATGATCGGGGCGAGGATCGTGGTGCCGATCTCGAAGGGCGCGTACCCCACGTAGGCCACGCCGAACTCCTCCATGGTCCCGGACTTCATCCGCGGGTCCACGATCTTCAGCAGGGCGATGCCGGTGGCCACCGACGCCGTCGCCCAGCCCCACCCGAACAGGCCGCGCTCCAGCCAGGCCTGCTGGAACATCGCCGGGGAGAGGAAGCGGAACACCAGCAGGCAGTACACCAGGCCCAGCACGAACAGCAGAACCAGCGGCACCGCGTAGTCCACGACGATGGACGGCACGATCGAGGCGATGCCGAAGGCCACCAGGTAGTCCGTGGCCCCGCCGGAGATCGAGTTCACGGTGGTGCCGTCCACGTACGCGGAGGCCTTGGTGGCGTCCAGGATCAGGCGGAAGATGAAGCCGATCACGAAGGCCATCGCGAACATCGGGATGGAGATGCCCGTGGCGGTCTTGATCCCGTTGGTCACCAGGTACGCCACGAACGTCGTCCCGGCGATCACGGACAGGTGCAGGGCCAGCGGCTCCAGGGAGGATGGGGAGGAGGTGCCCTTCCCGATCGAGGGGCGCTCGCCGATGATCGAGATCAGGCCGGTGCGCACGTCGTCGGGCAGCTCCTTGTACGAGCCCATCTGGGAGGTGCGGCCCGTGGAGGAGCCCCACTTGGCGATGATGACGCCGCCGATGATCGCCACCAGCGTGCCGACGGTCGCGGAGGTGAACCCCAGGGTCGTGGCGACGGTGGCGTCGTCGTCCCCGTCCAGGGCCGCGCCCACCGCGGCGGCGGTGCCGAAGCCGCCGACCCAGCCGACCGGCATGATCATCCCGAACCAGTCCGGGGTGCCGAACAGCGGGACCAGCACGATCAGGCCGAACAGCACCGCGATGCCCCATTGGCCCACGTACATGCCGGTGGAGTAGGACCACATGGTCCGGGCGCCCTTGGCGACCTTCCCGGAGAACTCCATGGAGAAGGGCATGGCCGCGAACACCACGGCGATGAGGATCGAGGAGTACGCGTTGAGCTGGTCCGAGAACGGGATCCAGCCGAGCCCGGCCGGGCCGAACAGGATGCCCAGCAGACCGCCGGTGATCGGCGCGGGCAGCAGCAGATGCTGGGCGACGGGGATGAACCGGCGGATCAGCTTGCCGAGCAGCAGCAGACCGGAGATCCAGCCGATGTCCGAGAGCAGGGTGTACGGGGTGTAATCCAGGGGAGTCACCTTCCGGGTGCGGGCCGACGGCGGAGGCTGACGCGGCGTCGTCGTCGCGCGCGGGGCCGGCGGCGGGTGATCGGGGATGCCCGAACACCCTACTCGATGGTGCGAGCTTCGGTGCTCGATGACGCCCGGACCGCGCCCTGACCAGCGGATCCCTTTGGGAGGCGCGGCGGCCTGCGGGCGGCCGGGGCGCCTTCCGCGCGGTAGCGTGGGCCGAGAGAGGGCGGTCCGTCGGCGAGCGCCCCCATCCGAAGAGGAGGCCACCGTGCGACTGTGGAGCCTGCACCCGCGCTACCTCGACCCAAAGGGCCTGGTGGCCGGGTGGCGTGAGGCCCTGCTGGCCCAGAAGGTGCTGCAGGGGCGGACCACCGGGTATCGGAACCACCCGCAGCTGGCCCGCTTCCGCGCCTGCCCGGACCCGCTGGCGGGGATCGCGATGTTCCTGCGGGAGCTGCACGCCGACTCCGCTCGCCGCGGGTACCGCTTCGACGCCGCGAAGATCGACGCCGAGGCCCTCGCGCGCGCGCAGGCCCTGGACCCGATCCTGGTGAGCGCCGGGCAGATCGACTACGAGGCGGGATTCCTCGCCGAGAAGCTCGCCGTGCGGGACCCGGAGCGGGTTCCCGCGCTGCGCACCGACAGGGAGGCCGGGCGCATCAGCCCGCACCCCCTGTTCACCATCGTCCCCGGTCCCATCGCGGACTGGGAGAAAGCCAGGTGAGCCCCATGAGCACCTACACCCACGACGCCGTCATAGACCACCCGCGCTCGACCGTGACCGGCTGGTACGGCTCCCCCGGGGCCATCCGACGGCTCACCCCGGAGTTCAGCGGCACCGTGCTGCAGGAGCCCACCGACGGGCTGGACCGCGGGTCGGTGACCAAGCTGCTGATGGGCCTGCCGTGGGCGGAGACCTTCCTGCCCGGTTCCCTGCACGCCGGGGTCCGCTGGACCGCGGTGCACACCGAGCACACCCCGGGGGAGACCTTCACGGACGTCATGGACCGCGGGCCCCTGCGCTCCTGGACCCACCACCACGTCTTCTCCGACGCTCCCGGGGGCGCCCGGGACGGCGACGGTGAGGTGGAGGGCGGCACGGAGGCGGCGGCCACCCGCGTGCACGACGAGGTGGACTACGAGCTGCCGGCCCGACTGGATGCGAGGATCGGGTTCAGCGTCCGGGAGATGCGGCGGCAGCTGGAGCGCGTCTTCGAGTACCGGACCCGCCAGACTCGCGCTGACCTGGACTTCCACGCCGCCCTGCGCGGGATCCGCCCCGAGCCGATGACCGTGGTGATCGCCGGGGCCTCGGGGCTGGTCGGCACGCAGCTGAGCGCCCTGCTGCGCGCCGGCGGGCACCGGGTCATCACCCTGCAGCGCCGGGAGGGCCCCTCGGTGCGCCTGGACGCGGACGTCATCACCTGGGATCCGGCCCACGGGGTCCTGGACCCGCAGCTGCTGGCCGGGGCCGACGCCGTCGTGAACCTCTCCGGGGCGGGCATCGCCGGGCGCTTCACCGACGCCCACCGCCGGGCCGTGCTGCATTCCCGGCTGGACGCCACCCGGACCCTGGTCACCGCGATGACGCAGGCGGCGGGCGAGGACGGGCCGATGACCCTGGTCAGCGCCTCGGCCTCCGGGTACTACGGCCACGACGCCGGACCCGTCACCGAGGCATCCCCGTCCGGAACGGATTTCCTCGCCGAGGTGTGCCGCCGCTGGGAGGCCGAGGCCCGCCGCGCCGAGGACTTCGGGATCCGGGTGGCCCTGGTGCGCACCGGCCTGGTGCTCAGCGCGGCCGGCGGTCTGCTGGGTGTCCAGCTGCCGCTGTACCTGGCCGGGGCCGGCGGCCCGATGGGCGGGGGTCGGATGCGCCAGCCGTGGATCTCCCTGCACGACCTCGTCCAGATCTACGCCGTCGCGCTCGCGAACCCGGAGATCTCCGGTCCGCTCAATGCCGCCGCCCCGAACCCGGTGACCCAGCGGGAGTTCGCCCGCACCCTGGGCCGGGTGCTGCGCCGCCCCGCCGTCGTCCCGACCCCCGCCGCGGCCCCGGCGGCCGTGCTGGGCCGGCAGGGCGCCCGGGAACTGGCCCTGGCCGACGTCGCGATGGACCCGGCGGCGCTGCGGGAGGCCGGGTACCGCTTCCGCTTCGAGGACCTGGAGGACGCCCTGCGCCTGACCCTGGGCCGCTTCGTCTGACCCCGGCCCCGCCCGACCTTCTCGCGACCCGGCGCATCCGTTCCCATACCGCCTGGTCCCTCCCGTGACCCGGCGCAATCGTTACCACTTCCGCCGAAACCGGGTACGAAAGCACCGTCTCGGTGACGGGTGGGTGCGGGAGTGCCGTCTCGGCGAGGCGGGCCCTGAGCTTCTTCCGTGACCCGGCGCAATCGTTCCCTTTCTGGCTCGTCCCTGCCGCGACCCGGCGCATCGGTTCCCACTTTCGCCGAAACCGGGTACGGGAGCGCCGTCTCGGGGGCGCTCGCGCTGGTAGGCTCGCATGTGCCGTGTCACGCCGATGCTCCGAGAGGCCCCGCCATGACCCCTGAGCCCTCCCGCCGCCCCCTCCGCGAACGCCGCGACCGTCGCCCCCGCCGTCATCACCGTCAGGCCCCCGACGCCGCCGGGCACCCCGTCACGGAGCCGACGCCGCGCACGGCCGCGGGCGACGTCGTCGCCAAGCAGCGCCTGCCGCACACCGAGTCCAAGCGCTCCATCCTGCTGGGGTCGCTGTTCCTCATGGCGACCTCCGCGATCGGCCCCGGATTCATCACCCAGACCGCCAACTTCACGGTGCAGCTCGGGGCGGCCTTCGCCTTCGCGATCCTGCTCTCGATCCTCGTGGACATCGCGGTGCAGCTGAACGTGTGGCGGGTCATCGGCGTGTCCGGGCTGCGCGCCAACCAGCTGGCCGGTGCCCTGGTGCCGGGGCTGGGCGCGGTGCTGGCGGCCTTCGTGGTCTTCGGCGGCTTCGTGTTCAACGTCGGCAACGTCGCCGGCGGCGGCCTGGGGCTGAACGCCCTGCTCGGGCTGGACCCCACCTGGGGCGGGATCCTCACGGCGGCCCTGGCGGTGACGGTGTTCCTGTCCCGGAAGGCCGGGGCGGCGCTGGACCGGATCGTCGTCGTCCTCGGGGTGGTGATGATCCTGATCACCGGGTACGTCGCGGTGGTCTCGAATCCGCCGGTGGGGGAGGCGCTGCGCCAGTCCGTGGCCCCGGACGTCATCGACATGGCTGTGATCATCACGCTGATCGGCGGGACCGTGGGCGGGTACATCACCTACGCCGGGGCGCACCGGATGGTCGACGCCGGGGTGCACGGGGTGGAGGAGGTCCGCTCGATCTCCAACGCCTCCGTGGTCTCCATCGTGGTCACCGGGATCATGCGCTTCCTGCTGTTCCTGGCGATCTTGGGGGTGGTGGCCGGCGGGGCGCAGCTGGCCGGTGGAAATCTCGCCGCCAGCGCCTTCCAGCACGCGGCCGGGGAGGTGGGGCTGCGGCTGTTCGGGCTGATCCTGTGGGCCGCAGCCATCTCCTCGGTGATCGGGGCGGCGTACACCTCGGTGTCCTTCATGGTCCCGCGCACGGCTCGTCCCCTGGTGCGCAACGGGCTGACGGTGGCGATGATCGTGGTCTCCACCATCGTGTTCGCCTCCCTGGGCACGGCCCCGGCCAACCTGCTGATCATCGCGGGGACGGTCAACGGGCTGATCCTGCCCGTCGGCTTCACGGTGATCCTGGTGGTGGCGATCTTCCGACGCCGGGATCTCCTGCACGGGTACCGCTACCCGGCGTGGCTGATCGCGGTGGGCGTGGCGGTGTGGGCCCTGACCCTGTGGCTGGGTGCCAACGCCGTGCAGAGCCTCGGGAAGCTGTGGGGTTGACGGGGTCCGCAGCGGTGCGACGGCGCGGCGAGCGATTCCAACCAGCGGCCGCTCGGCCGGACCAGGGCCCCGAACCGCCGTCGCGCGGGGATGATTGCGCGGCCCGATCAGCGCGGCGCCTCGGGCGGCGGGTCAGCCGGTGATGCGCCCCAGCTGCGTGCCCGCGGCGACCTTGGCCCCCGGCTCCAGCTCCGCCCGGTGGAACACCCCCGCTCCCGGAGCCTCCACCGGCATCTCGGTCTTCATGGCCTCCAGCACCGCGAGCCGCTCGCCCTCGGCTACCTGGGCGCCGTCCTCGGCGACCCAGCGCACCAGGGAGCCGGCCAGCGGGGCCTCCACGACGACGCCGCCCGCGCCGTCGGCCGCCCCCTCACCAGAGTCAGCGCCCCCGGAACCGCCCGCACCCGCGGAAGCGCCGGACCCCGCCGAACCGCCCGAGGCACCGCGCCCGCCCGGCGCCGCGGCCAGGTGCCGGCCCAGCCCCTCGCCCAGGGCCGCCAGAGCGGTCTCGGGCAGGCGCACCCGCAGCCTGCGGCCCTCCACCTCCACCGCGGCCGCCACGCCAGCGGGGCCGGAGGAGCCGCCGTCCTCGCCCCACGGGTCCGCGAACCGGGGCGCGGCGTAGCCGCCGTCGGGCTCGAGATCCGGGGTCAGCGTCTCCTCGATCCACGTGGTGTGCACCCCGAAGCCCTCCGCCTCCTCGGCCGCGAACTCCGGGCGTGCCAGCACCGCCCGGTGGAAGGGCAGGGTCGTGGCCACCCCGTCCACCGCGGCCTCCCGCAGCACCGTGCGCGCCCGGGCCAGCGCCTGCCGGCGGGTCGGGGCGGTGACCACCAGCTTGGCCAGCAGGGAGTCGAACTCCCCGGCCACCGTCGTGCCCGGACCCACCCCGGCATCCACCCGCACCCCGGGACCGCCGCCCAGGGCCAGCGCGCGCACCGCGCCCCCGGCAGGCAGGAAGCCGCGGCCCGGATCCTCGGCGTTGATCCGGAACTCGATGGCGTGCCCGCGCGGTGCGGGCGCCTCGTCGAAGGGCAGGGGCTCCCCGGCGGCGACGTCCAGCTGCAGCCCCACCAGGTCCACCCCGTAGGCCTCCTCGGTGATCGGGTGCTCCACCTGGATGCGGGTGTTGACCTCCAGGAAGCTGATCAGCCCGTCCGCGCCCACCAGGAACTCGCACGTTCCGGCGTTGACGTACCCGGCCTCCCGGAAGATCGCCGCGGCCGCGCCCTCGAGGGTGCGCCGCTGCTCCTCGGTGAGGAAGGGCGCGGGTGCCTCCTCCACGAGCTTCTGGTTGCGCCGCTGCAGGGAGCAGTCCCGGGTGCCCAGCACGACGACGCCGCCCGCGGCATCGGCCACCACCTGCGCCTCCACGTGCCGGGGCCGCTCCAGGAAGCGCTCCACGAAGCACTCCCCGCGCCCGAAGGCCCCGCGCGCCTCCCGAGCCGCGGCCTCGAAGGCCTCCCCCACCTCGTCGACCTCGCGCACCACGCGCATCCCGCGGCCCCCGCCTCCGTGGGCGGCCTTGATGATGATGGGCAGCCCGTGCTCCTCGGCGAAGGCCCGCGCCTGGGCGGCATCCTCCAGCGGGCCGTCCGTGCCCGGGGCCAGCGGGGCGCCGGCCGCCCGGGCGATCTCCCGCGCCCGGATCTTGTCCCCCAGCGCCTCGATGGTCTCCGGGGACGGGCCGATCCACCGCAGACCCGCCGCGATCACGGCCCGGGCGAAGCCCGCCGACTCGGCGAGGAACCCGTAGCCGGGGTGCACATCCGTGGCCTCGGCGCGCCGGGCGATCTCCAGCAGCTTCCGCTGATCCAGGTACGTCTCGGCGGGGGAATCCCCCTCCAGGGCGTAGGCCTCGTCGGCCAGGAGCACGTGCGGCGCCTCGGCGTCGGCATCGGCGTACACGGCGACGGTGCGGATGCCGCGCTCGGCGCAGGCGCGGATGATCCGCACGGCGATCTCGGAGCGGTTGGCGATCAGGACGGTGCGCATCGGCTCTCCTCGGTGGGTGCGGCGGTCTCGGGGGAATCGGGGCGGGCGACGCTGGCGGGGTCAGGCGAATCGGGGCCTGCGACGACGCCGGCGGGCTGGTCGGCGGGTGCGGCCGGGGTGATGGCGGGCGGCTCCAGCACCACGCGCGTGCCCGGCGGGGCCTGGGCCAGCAGCCGCAGGTGCTCGGGGGCCACGAGACCGAGGACCGGGTAGCCGCCGGTCACGGGACGGTCGGCCAGGAACACCACCGGGTGCGCGTTCGGCGGGATCTGCACGGACCCGCGCACCAGAGGTTCGGAGGCCAGCTCCGCCCCCTCGCGCTCCGGAGTGCGACGCAGCCCGGCCGCGACGGCGCCGGAGCCTGCGGTCTGAGCGGCGTCAGTGCGGGCGGCATCGGCGTCGGATGAGGACCCCCGCCCGGACGCCGGCCCGCGGTCCTCGACCCCGACAGCCCCGACGGCGTCGGCGGGTTCGGGCTCTAGGCGGGCCGCCACCCGATCCGACTGCTCGGCCACCCGCCACACGCTCCGGTGCAGGGCGGCCATGGAGTCGTCGGCGAACCAGTCCGCACGCGGCCCCGGGGCCAGCGGCAGGCGCAGCACGGCGTCGTCCTCGGGCAGGGGCACCGGCGGGCACCACGGCTCGACGGCGGCGCGCGGGGTCGGCCCCACGGGCACCTCGTCCCCGCGGGTCAGGGGCGCCGGGCCCGCCCCGGAGAGGGTGTCCGTGGCCAGGGACCCCAGCACGGCCCGACCCGTGAAGCCGCCGCGCACGGCCAGCACCAGGCGCAGGCCACACCGGACCGGACCGATCTCCAGGGTCTGCCCGGCGCGCAGCAGGAAGGGCCGATCCAGGGGCGCGGGCCGCGGTCCCTGAGTATCGGAACCGGAGAGGCTCGCCTGCACTCGCGCTCCGGTCAGCGCCAGCACCGCATCCGGGGCGTCCTCCGGGACCATCACCCGCAGCCGGCCCAGCGCGTTCTCCAGCACGGCCGAGCCCGGCGGGTTGCCGACCAGCCGGTTGGCCGCGTGCGCCGCGAGGGGATCGGCCCACCCGGAGGGCCCGACGCCGAGGTCATCCAGCCCCGGCCGCCCGGCGTCCTGCAGCGTGGTGGACAGCCCCGGGGCGAGGATCCGCAGCCGGGCGGCGGTCTGCTCCGCCCCGGTGTCGTCCCGGACGGTGCGGGGCTCCGGAGTCTCGGCGGCCGCGCCGAAGTCCCGATCGGTCGCACGAGGTGAGCCGTCGGGGGAATCCTCCGCCGCCCCGCGGGGCTCGGCGTCGTCGGCGTCGTCGGTGATCTCCCGGAACCGCACGACGTCGCCGGGGGCGATCAGCGCTGGAGGGTCGCGGTCCACGTCCCACAGCGGGGCGTCGGTGCGTCCGATGAGCTGCCAGCCTCCGGGGGAGTCCTGCGGGTAGACCGCGGAGAAGGTCCCGGCCAGGGCCACCGAGCCGGCCGGCACCCGGGTGCGCGGGGAGTCCCGACGCGGCACCTCGAGCCCGCCGGGGCCTGTGGCGTCCGGAGTGCCGTCCGCTCCGCCGTCCGGGGTGAGGTAGGCGAAGCCCGGGGCGAAGCCAGCGAATCCGGCCCGCCAGCGGGTCTCGGTGTGGCGGCGCACCACCTCCTCGGGGGTGCAGCCCAGGTGCTCCGCGCAGGCGGTCAGATCCGCGCCGTCGTAGCGCACGGGGATCTCCACCACGCGCTCCCGGTCTGCCGGCGCCTGCGCTCCCGGATCCTGGGCCGTGAGTCGGCCCAGGTGCCGGGCGAGGCGGGTGCGGGCGGCCTCGTCCAGGGGTCGGTCGAAGCGCAGCAGGAGGGTCCGCGCGGCGGGCACGGTCCCGGCGCGCCCGGCCAGCAGGTGCTCCGGCGGATCGGCGAGCACCCGTTCCCGCAGGTCCAGGACGGCGGCCAGGTCCGGCAGATCTGCGAGCACCGCGCGCGGGCCCAGCGCGTGCAGGGCAGGGGCGGCGTCGGCGGGTGGCTGCGGCACGGCACTCCTTCCGGCGGGGCGGCGGACGGCGATTCCCACCAGTCTATAGCTCGGGTCACGACTCGTCCGGAAGGGCCGGGAGGCGGATGGATACAGTGGAGACCATGGTCCAGCCCCCGCCCGAGCGCCCCGGCGCGACGCCGCCCGCCGAGCCCCCTCACGACGTCGGCCCCCGCCCGGACACCCGGCACGCCCAGCCGGGCCAGGCACCCGCACCCGCCGCCGGGCTGGCCTACCACCGGCTCGCGCTCGCCGATCCGCGGCACCGCTGGTGGTCCCCGCTGGTCGAGATTCCGCTGGCCGGAGCCGTGTACCTCGCGCTGTCCTTCGCCCTCGGGCTGGTCTGGTTCGCCGTCCACGCCGGGGACCCCGCCTCCGCGCGGATCGAGCTGGGGCCCTCCGGGTACCCGGTGGAGCTGTTCACCCGCCCCGGGATCTTCCTGATGACCTTCCTCGGCATCATCGTGATGCTGCCGGCCGTGCTGGTGGGTCGCCTGGTGATGGGGCCCCGCCCGATCGGTCTGATCCTCTCCGCGGCCGGGCGCCTGCGCTGGGGCTGGCTGACCCGGTGCACGGGGCTCGCCGTCGCCGTGTTCGTCGCGGTGCAGGCGGTGATGATGCTGCTGCCCGTGGAGCAGGCGGAGACCGGCGCGGCGCAGGCGGGCCTGCCGCAGACCGTCTGGAACGGCGGGACCAGCCTGGCGATCCTCGTGATGATCCTGCTGCTGGTGCCGGTGCAGTGCGCCACCGAGGAGGTGGTCTTCCGGGGCCTGCCCATGCAGACCCTGGGCCGCTGGCTGCGTCACCCCGCGTGGGCCATCCTGCTGCCGGTGCCGGTGTTCGTCCTGGGCCACGGCTACGATCCGTGGGGGCAGGCCAGCGTGGGGGTGCTCGCCGTCGTGGCGGGTTACCTCACCTGGCGCACCGGCGGACTGGAGGCGGCGATCGGCCTGCACTCGGCCAACAACGTCATCGGCCTGGGCCTCGGGCTGATCGGCTGGGCGGATCCCACGGCCTCGTCCGGCGGGGCCCCGGGGGACCTGGTGGTCGCCGTCGTGGTGGACGGGCTGTACGCCCTGCTGGTGGTGCGCCTGGCCCGACGCCGGAACCTGCCGCGCCTGCGCATGCCCCTCATGGCCCCGCCGATGGCGCCCCCGCCGACCCGATTCGACCCCATCCCCGAATCCAGGAGGAATCCATGACCACCGCCCCCATTCCCGACGCCCGCGAGCACGCCCTGGATCTGGGCCGCTTCCTCGCCGCCTCGCCGTCTTCTTTCCACGCCGCCGCCGAGGGGGCCCGCCGCCTGGAGGCCGCGGGCTTCACCCCGGTGCGGGAGTCCGACTCCTTCCCCACGGCTCCGGGCGGGTACTTCCTGCGGCGCGACGGCGCCCTGCTGGCCTGGGTGCAGCCGGAGAGCGGGCAGCGGGCTGGGGGCTTCCGCGTCCTCGGCGCGCACACGGACTCGCCCTCCTTCAAGCTGAAGCCGCACCCGAGCACCGGGTCCCTGGGCTGGAGCCAGCTGGGCGTCGAGGTGTACGGCGGGGCCCTGCTGAACTCGTGGCTGGACCGGGAGCTGCGTCTGGCCGGGCGCCTGGCCGTGCGCGAGGAGGATGGGAGCCTCGGGCAGCGTCTGGTGGCCACGGGTCCGGTGGCCAGGATCCCGCAGCTGGCCATCCACCTGGACCGCACGCAGAATGAGGGGCTGACCCTGGACCGTCAGCGGCACACCCAGCCGATCTGGGCGGCGGGGGAGGAGCCGCAGGATGTGCTGGCCCACCTGGGCGAACAGGCCCTGGACGCCGCGGGGGCCCACCCGGCGCCGGTGGCCCCGGAGCGGGTCCTGGGCTGGGACGTGGTGCTGGCCGATGCCCAGGAGCCGCGGCTGTTCGGCGCGGAGGAGGAGTTCCTGGCCGCGGGGCGGCTGGACAACCTCTCCTCGGTGCACGCCGGAGTGCAGGCCCTGATCGGTGCGGCGGCCGCCGGCGGCTCGGCGTCGGAGCAGACCCTGGTGCTGGTGGCCTTCGACCACGAGGAGATCGGCTCCTCCACCCGATCCGGGGCCGCCGGACCCATCCTGGAGGACCTGCTGGTGCGGATCAGCGCGGCCCGCGGGGACTCCCCGGAGGAGTACCGCCGGGCCCTGGCGGCCTCGGTGTGCCTGTCCTCCGACGCCGGGCACCTGGTCCACCCGAACTATTCGGGGCATCACGACCCGGTCAACCGTCCGCAGCCCGGCCGCGGGCCGCTGCTGAAGATCAACGCGAATCAGCGCTACGCCACGGACGCGGTGGGCGCGGCGATCTGGGCGCAGGCCTGCCGTGACGCGGGGGCCCGGTATCAGGAGTTCGTGTCCAACAACGACGTCCCGTGCGGCTCCACCATCGGACCCATCACCGCGACTCGCCTGGGGATGCGCACCATCGACGTCGGGCTGGGCCTGCTGTCCATGCACTCGGCCCGGGAGATGTGCCACATCGAGGACGCCGCCGCGCTGGGCGCCGTCATCGAGGCTTTCTACCGCGCCTGAGCGCTCCTCCCCGGCGCCAAGACGTTCCAGCGCCAAGAATTCTCAGCGCCGAGCCGTCAATCCGGGAGGGACGATCCCCGATTTTCGGGGACATCCCTCCCGGATTGACGGCTCGGCGCCGGACGCGGGTCAGTCCTGCGGGAAGCTCGCCGGGTGGGCCCCGACCATCTCCTCCACCACCCGGATCACCTGGCAGGAGTAGCCGAACTCGTTGTCGTACCAGACGTAGAGCACCACAGAATCCCCGGAGACGATGGTCGCCAGCCCGTCCACGATGCCCGCGCGCCGGGAGCCCACGAAGTCCGTGGAGACCACCTCGTGGGAGTCCGTGTAGTCGATCTGCTTGCGCAGCGGGGAGTTCAGGGACATGTCCCGCAGGTAGGCGTTCAGGGACTCCTTGGACTCCGGGGCCTTGCCCAGCCGCAGGTTCAGGATCGCCATGGACACGTCCGGGGTGGGCACACGGATCGCGTTGCCGGTGAGCTTGCCCGCCATCTGCGGCAGGGCCTTGGCCACGGCCTTGGCCGCGCCGGTCTCGGTCAGCACCATGTTCAGGGCCGCCGAGCGGCCGCGGCGGTCCCCCTTGTGGAAGTTGTCGATGAGGTTCTGGTCATTGGTGAAGGAGTGGACGGTCTCCACATGGCCGTGGGAGACGCCGTACTCGTCGTCGAGCACCTTCAGCACCGGGGTGATCGCGTTGGTGGTGCAGGAGGCGGCGGACAGGATCCGGTCCGAGTCCTCGATGACGTGGTCGTTGACCCCGCACACGATGTTCTTCAGGTCCCCCTTGCCCGGCGCGGTCAGCAGGACCTTCGCCACGCCCTTGGCCTTCAGGTGCTGGGACAGGCCCTCCTCATCGCGCCAGCGGCCGGTGTTGTCGATGACCACCGCATCGCGGATCCCGTACCGCTCGTAGTCCACGGCGGCCGGGTCCGAGGAGTAGATGAACTGGATCGGCACCCCGTTGGCGGTGATCACGTCCGTCTCCGGGTCCGCCTGGATGGTGCCGTTGAACGCGCCGTGCACGGAGTCCCGGCGCAGCAGGGAGGCGCGCTTGAACAGGTCGTTCTCCGCGTTCTTCCGCACGACGACGGCGCGCAGGTTCAGCCCCGAGCCGGCCCCGCGCTCGATGAGGATGCGGGCCAGCAGCCGGCCGATGCGCCCGAAGCCGTAGAGCACCACATCCTGCCCGGCGGGTTCGGTCCGGCCCTTCCCCCCGACCACCTCGGCCAGCTGCTCGCGCAGCCAGGCGTCCAGCTCCCGGCCCTCGCCCTCGCTGCGGTACAGGGAGTTCAGTCGGGCCAGGTCCACGGAGGCCGCGCCCAGCTCCAGCTCGGTCAGGGCCTGCACCAGGGGGAGGGTCTCCTCCAGGTCCAGCTCCACGGTGTCGATCTGCCGGGCCCACCGGTGGGCCTTGATGATGTCCGTGACGGACCGGTTGATGAGGCTGCGCCCGTGGATGTTGACCACCACCTGGTTCTCCCGGTGCAGGCGGCCGATCAGGGGGATCATCTGCTCGGCCAGCTCTTCGCGGCGGGACCAGGCGGCGGGGGTGGTGGGGGTGCTCACGGCGGGATCCATTCTCCTTCCCGCCCCGGGGTGCCGCGTCCCCGGGGCGGCCCGCATCCGCGGCGGGGCGGACGGGGCTGCGGGGTCGGCGGTACGGGGCGGAGCTCACGTCATTGTGGGGTACCCCACCACCTTATCCGACGCCGGGACCGGCCGATGAGACGACGCACGCCTCTGGACCGCGGGGTCCGGGGGCGTGCGTCGCGTGTGCCGTCGCGGGGATCCGCGGCGGGATGCGCTCGGGGCGGTGCTACTCGGCGGAGCGGCGGCGTCCGAACACGACCAGGGCGGTGCCTGCGGCGAGCACGAACAGCCCGCCGGAGACGATCAGCCCGGCCTGACGGCCCAGACCCGTGCTGGCCAGGCCGCTGGCGGAGCCGGCGCCGGTGGTGCCGGAACCGGAGGCCCCGGAGCCGTACCCGCCGGTGCCGTTGTCACTCGTGTAGTCGGGCTCCTGCTCGCAGCCGATGCCGTCGCGGTCGGCATCCAGATCCAGGGAGTAGCCGGGCTCATCGGAGTGGATGGACCGACCCAGGTCATCCCAGACGGCTCGGCAGTTCTGGTAGCCGGTGGGGCTGGCGGAGGCTTCGGGCTGGGTGCTGGCCGATGCGGAGGGCTGTGCGCCCGGCTCGGTCGAGGCGGAGGGATCAGCGGTCGGGGTCTCGCTGGGCTCCTCGGAAGGATCGGTGGTGGGCGCCGGGGAGGTGGGCTCGGTGCTCGGCACCGGGGTCGGCTCGCCGGTCGGATCGGTCGTCGGGTCCGTGGTTGGCTCCGGCGTCGGGTCCTCGGTGGGTGCGGGGGCGGCGGTGATCGCGGCGTAGCCGATGGGGCCGCCGCGCATCCGGTCGCCGGTCTGCAGCGAGCCGGTCAGCAGGTTCACACCCACCGGCTCGCCGATCTTCAGCTCCTCGGAGGAATCGGCCTTGCCCTGGCGGATCGCCCCGCCGTTGGCGATGGTGGGGTACGGCAGCTCGACGGAGAAGGTGCCGTCGGCCTGCGCCTGGAACTGGGCGGTCACGGCGCCGTTGTTCAGCTTGTCCGTGCCGGAGGTCAGCTTGATGGCGATGGTCGAGGGGGTCTTGCCGTCCTCGGCGAAGAAGCCGGTGCCGGACACGTGCAGGGTCCGACCCTGAGCCCAGGCCACATCCATGGTGGCCGCAGCGCCATCCGGGTACGTGCGGGTGACGGTGGTGTCCGCCGGAACCACCGGGGCGGTGGCCGTCGGTGCGGTCGGGGCGGGGGTCTCGTCGGCCTGGGCGGGCAGGCCGCCCAGCAGGAGGCCGCCGGCCAGGGTCAGAGAGGCACCGACGCCGACGAGGGCGCGCAGCGGGCGGGGAGCGGTCATGATGATCCTTGGGTTCAGCGAATGCGATGGGGTCGGTGACGGCCGGCCGGGGAAGGCGGCTGGGTCATCCAGACCAGGCTCAGCGTACCCTCAAAAACCCCTGGGCAGGACCTGATGACCGGTGATCCCTCGGGCTGTCCGCTTCGGCGACGACCCCGTGGTGGCCTGGTTCACCCACGCCGGGCCCCTCGGTAGAGTGGGAGCATGCTGACGGTCATCGGAGAAGCCCTCGTGGACGTGGTCCGCCCCCATGACGACGCCCCGCGCACGCTGCCCGGCGGCAGCCCCCTGAACGTCGCCGTCGGCCTGGCCCGGCTGGGCCACCCCGTGCGCTTCATCGGCCGCCACGGCCAGGACGAGCACGGGCAGCTGGTGCGCGAGCACCTGGAGGGCGCCGGCGTGGAGATCCCCGTGCCCGCCGACGAGCGCCCCACTCCGGTCGCCGAAGCCACCCTCGCCGAGGACGGCGCCGCGGAGTACGACTTCACCCTGGACTGGAATCTCGACGCCGTCGCCGACCAGCTGCCGCAGCTGCTCACCGCGGCCGAGGTGCTGCACGTCGGCTCGATCGGCGCGATGCTGGACCCCGGTGCCCAGACGGTGCTCGACGCCGTGCGCACCGCCGCCCCCCACGCGCTGATCTCCTACGACCCCAACTGCCGCCCCAGCATCGTCCCGGACGCTTCCGCGGCCCGCGCCCGCGCGGAGGCCGTGGTGGAGCACGCCGACGTCGTCAAGGCCTCCGACGAGGACCTGCTGTGGCTGTACCCGCACCGCACCGTCGAGCAGACCGCCGCGGCCTGGCTCGAGGCCGGCCCCGGGCTGGTGGTCGTGACCCGCGGCGCCCTGGGGTCCTGGGCCCTGACCCGGGCCACCGCGCCCGACGGCGTGAGCGTGCCCGCCCGCACCACCGAGGTCGCGGACACCGTCGGCGCAGGTGATGCGCTGATGGCGGGGCTGCTCAGCGCGCTCGCGGACCGCGGCGTCACCGGCCGGGAGGCCGCCGAGCGTCTGGGGGAGCTGGACCGCGAGGACCTGCAGAGCATCCTCGAGCGCGCCGCCGCGGCCGCCGCCATCACCGTCTCCCGGGCCGGGGCCAACCCGCCCACCCGCGAGGAGCTGGACGCCGCCCTGGACAGCTGAGCCGACCGGCCGAACCGACACCGACCCCCGGCCCCCGTCAGGGCCGGACCGAACCACCGACACCCGACGAAGGAGAATCCCATGCTGGACCGCCGCCCCTACGAGGGCCTGCCCGAGCTGCCGACCTTCACCCTGACCTCCGAGGACGTCGCCGAGGGTCAGCCCATGCCCGTCGAGTTCGCCTCCGGGGCCATGGGCGTGGACGGCGGGCAGGACGTCGCCCCGCAGCTGTCCTGGTCCGGGGCACCGGAGGGCACCAAGTCCTACGTGCTGACCTGCTTCGACCCGGACGCCCCCACCCCCTCCGGCTTCTGGCACGCCTGCGTGTCCAACATCCCGGCCGAGGTCACCTCCCTGCCGCGGGACTGGGCCTCCGGGGAGATCGCCGACGGGGTGATCAAGCATCTGAACGACGGCGGGAACCGTGACTTCACCGGCGCCGCCCCGCCCGCCGGGCACGGCGCCCACCGGTACATCTTCTGCGTGACCGCGGTGGACACCGAGCAGCTGGAGATCGACGAGAGCGCGAGCCCCGCCGTCGTGAACTTCCAGCTGTTCTTCCACGGCATCGCCCGCGCCTTCCTGACCCCCACCTTCGAGGTGCCGGCCGAGGACTCCTGAGTGATCCGGCTGATCGCCACGGACCTGGACGGCACCGTCCTGGGCCCGGACTTCCGCTTCCGTCCCCGCACTCTCGAGGCCTTCGCGGCCGCCGAGGACGCGGGGGTGGACGTGGTGTTCGTGACGGGGCGCCCGTACCGCTGGCTGCAGCCCCTGCGCGAGCAGCTGGCCTACGAGTCCGTGGCGATCTGCTCCAACGGCGCCGTGATCTACGACCTCGGGGCGGACCGGATCCTGGCATCGGAGACCGTGGACCCGGGCGTCATCCCGCAGCTGCTGGCGCGCCTGCGGGCCGAGCTGCCGGAGGCCGCGCTGTCCGCGGAGGCCCTGGACGGCATCTACACGGATCCCGGCTGGGGGCAGACCAACGTCCTGGAGACCTCCCCCGACGTCGTGCGCGGGCCCCTGGAGCAGGTGCTGCCCGCCGACGCCGGGGTCGTGAAGCTGCTGGTGCGCCAGGACGGGACCGATCCGGGGGCGCTGTACGAGCGGGTGTGGGAGCTGGCCGGTGAGCAGGTGTCCGTGACCCACGCCGTGGCGACCCTCCCGCTGGCGGAGATCGGCCAGGCCGGGCTGTCCAAGGGCCGCACCCTGGCGCGCTGGTGCGCCGAACGCGGCATCCGGGCGGAGCAGGTCGCGGCCTTCGGGGACATGCCCAACGACACCGCGATGCTGCGCTGGGCCGGACACGGATACGCGATGGCCTCCGGCTGGCCCCAGGTCATCGAGGAGGTGGGCCGCACCTGCCCGGGCTTCGAGGAGGACGGCGTCGCCCAGACCATCGAGCGGCTGCTGGCCGAGGGCGCGGCCGACGCCGGGACCCGGGAGGACCGATGAGCTCGCGGGAGAGCCGCTGGGCCGGTGGCGAGGGGCTGCGGGTGGGGCTGATGATCGCGGCCGTGCTGCTGGGGCCGATGCTGCTGCGGGCGGTGGGACTGCCACCCGGCGTCGTCCTGATGCTGCTCTTCCTCGTCCCCATGCTGATGCAGGGCCTCGGCAGGTTCCGCCGCGGCGGCGGCGGCGGCGCGGGGGAGCGGGGCCGGGATGCCGGGGAGCAGGAGGCCGCCGGGGATCTCGCGGGTGAGGACGCCGGCCCAGCCCCGCGCCCCACGCTCGGCGAGGCCCTGGCGCCGTTTCGCCGGGGGCTGTCTGGCGCGCAGCTGTTCGGCACCGGAGGATTCTCCCCGGGGATCTTCGGGGCGCGGTCGGCGGGACCCGGGCAGATCGAGGCCGTGTACGGGAAGGTGACCGGGCGGCATCGGGCGGATCTGTCCCCGGGGATGTGCCTGGCGCGGTTGGCCTCCGTGCTGGACCGTGATGAGCTGTACCGGCTGGAGCGCCTGGACGAGCAGGGGATGACCGCCACCCGACGGGCGGCCCTCGAGGTCCCCGACTACCCCCTGGAGATCACGGTGCGTCCGGCCATCGATGACGACGGGGTGGATCTGGAGCGCGCCGACGTCGTGATCGTCTCGGACCCGCCCACCTCGATCACCGCCCAGGAGCAGGACGCGATGCGGGTGATCGGGCAGCTGTTCACCATCCTGGACGTGCCCGCCGGACCCCCGAGGGCCGCGGAAGGCGACGCCGAGACTCCCGGCGGCGGGGCGGGCCCGGACGGCTAGGATCTTGCGGCTGTGCCGGTGGCGGTGCGCCTTCCCCGGGGATGGCCGCTAGGCTCGGGGGCATGTCAGAGCGCCCCCGTGACCGCACCGTACCCACCGTCTACGCCCACCGTGGCCTGGCCCTCGAAGCCGCGGAGAACTCCCTGGAGGCCTTCCGCGCCGCGGTGGAGGCGGGCGCGGAGTGGATCGAGACGGACGTGAACACCACCGCCGACGGCGTCGTGCTGGTGCTGCACGACCCCTCCCTGGATCGGGTGGCCGGGGTGCCGGGGCGGGTCTCGCAGCTGAGTGCCGCGCAGGTGGCCGAGGTGCGGCTGCCGGACGGGCAGAGGATCCCGACCCTGGCCGAAGCCCTCGAGGCCTTCCCCACGGCCCGGTTCAACATCGACCTGAAGGACGAGGGCGCGGTGGAAGCCGTGCCGCGGGTGCTGCGGGAGGCGGGGGCGGTGGACCGGGTGCGGATCGCCTCCTTCTCGGATGCCCGACGACGCCGCGCGCTGGCCGCCCTGCGCGCGTCGGGGGCCGGCACCGGTGGGCCGCGGCGGTCCGCGGCGGGGACGACGGCCGGGCCTTTCGGGCAGGGCGCTCGCCACGGCATCGCCTCCGGGGACGGTGCGGAGACTCCCGGGGCGACCGCTCGCCGCGGGATCGACTCCGGAGACGACGCGGAGGTTTCCGGGGCGGCCTCGGGCGCCTCGGTTCCCGAGCAGCGGCGCGCTCCGCTGCCGCCGTCCAGCCCGGGGATCGCGGGGACGGCGCTGTTCCTGCTGGTCAGCAGGCTGCCGATGCGCTGGGTGCGGCCCGGCTGGCGGATCGCGCTGCGGCTGCTCGGCCGGTGGGTCCCGCCCTTCGACGCCCTGCAGGTTCCGGAGTCCCACCGGCTCGGTCCGGTGCGGGTGCCGGTGGTGACCCGTCGGTTCCTGCATGCTGCGCACGCCTGCGGCCTGCGGGTGGACGTGTGGACCGTGGACGATCCGGAGGACATGCGCCGCCTGGCCGCGCTGGGCGTGGACGGGCTGGTCACCAACCGCGCGGACCTGGCCCGGAAGCTCTTCCCCCGCCCCTGACCCGCGCTCGCGGTCCGCTGGCTAAGGGCTGCTGGCTGCGGTGTGCGGTGCGCGGTGTGCGGCCGAAACCGTACACCGTGGCCGAGACCGCACCCGTCGGGTCCGGTCTCGACACCTCTGTACGGTTTCGGCCACCAGGTGCGGTCTCACCGATCTGCTGGGGCGCCGTGATCGGGTCCCACCGGGTTCGGGGCGGGGTTGGCGTTTCCCGGATCTGTGGACGGTGGCCTCCACCTGCGCCCACACCGCACAATCCTGCCTCTGAGACGCCATCGGCCACCTCAGGGTGCGGCATGCTGGCCGGCATGGGAACGACGATCGCTGACCTGAGCCTCGAGGAGATCCTGCAGCCCGAGCAGCTGCGCGAGCTCGGCTATGGGGATCCGCGTCCGAGTCGGGGCGGCCTCGGGACCGATTGGGTGCGGATCGCCCGCAGCTGCTACGTTCGGGCCCGTCGTTGGCAGGAGCTGTCCCCGCGGCAGCAGTGCCTGGCCATGCACCTCGCGTTCCTGTCTCGCACCACCGCCCCGTGGATCTTCTCCGATGCTTCGGCGGCGCTCCTGCACGGACTGCCCCTGCTGCGTCTGCCCGACCGCGTGCATGTCAGCTCCGTCGGCAAGCCCTCCACCCGTGATCCCCGGATCGCGGTGCACCACCGGCCGGGCATCGGGGCGCATCGGAGCCTGCTCGGCGGGCAGATCCCCGTGACGGATCTGCCGCGCACTCTCCTGGACTGCGCGGCGTCGATGGGCTTCGAGGACGGCGTCGTCCTGGCCGACCACGTGCTGCGGGTGGGGGTCGCATCGGAGGATGTCCTCGGGCTGCTGCAGGGGGCTCCCGGGTTTCGCGGCGTGAGGAGAGTCCGGCGGGTGCTCGACTTCGCGGACGCCCGGTCGGAGTCGGCGTTGGAGAGCCTGGCGCGGGTGGCCGTGCACGAGCTGCGGCTGCCCGCCCCGCGGCCCCAGATGTCGGTGCAGACACGGCGCGGTCTCCGGCGGGTGGACCTGGATTGGGAGCCGCTGCGCATGGGGCTGGAGCTTGATGGCAAGGCCAAGTACTTCGACTACGGGGACACCCGGACCAAGCTGTACGAGGAGCGGCAGCGGGAGCTGGACATCCAGGAGGCGGGGGTGATGCTGCTGCGCGCCGGGTGGGCCGATGTGCGGCGTCGCCGTCCCGAGCTGAAGGCTCGGCTCATGGATCTGGCGGCCCGACGTGCGGCCGAGCTCGGCGTGCGCGGATGGGGCTGAGCCGGCGCGGCGAAACCGTACACCGTGGCCGAGACCGTACGGACGTGCCGAGACCGTACCGTCGGGTACGGTTTCGGCCACCACGTACGGTCTCGGTGACCGGATGCCGCGGTGAGGGGGGCGGCGGTGCGGTCCTGATGGCGTCGCTCCGATACGGTTTCGGCCAGCAGGTACGGTCTCGGTGACCAGATGGGGCGCTGCAGCAGCGGGACGGCCTCACCACCCCACCAGCGCCTACTCCGGGCGCTCCTCCCGGGGCTGGGGCTGCGCCGTGCCGCGGGCCCGGGCGATGGCGGACATCAGGTGGTAGACCACCAGGGTGACGCCGGTGCCCAGGGCGATGCCGGCGAACTGCAGCCCGCCGATCTCCCACGTGTAGTCCGCGATCCCCACGATCAGGGCGACGGCGGCCGTGGTGAGGTTGACCTGGTCGGAGAAGTCCACGCGGTTCTGCACCCAGATCCGCACGCCGAGCATCCCGATCATGCCGTACAGGACGGTCGCCGCACCCCCGAGCACCCCGGCCGGCACCGTCGCGACGGCCGCGCCGAAGACCGGGAACACGGACAGCAGCAGGGCGACGACGGCGGCCACCCAGTACGCGGCGGTCGAGTACACCTTGGTCGCGGCCATCACGCCGATGTTCTCCGCGTAGGTGGTGGTTCCGGAGCCGCCGCCGGATCCGGCGATGGTGGTGGCCAGGCCGTCGGCCATGATGGCGCGCCCGGCGTAGCGGTCCAGGTTCTCCCCGGTCATCAGGGCCACGGATTTCACGTGCCCGATGTTCTCCGCCACCAGCACCAGGATCACCGGGATGAACAGCCCGGCCAGGGACAGGTGGAATTCGGGGGTCTGGAAGTGCGGCAGCCCGATCAGCCCCTCGGCCTCCCACGTCGCGCGGATCGCGGAGAAGTCCACCTCCCCGCGCACCACGGCGGTGACGTACCCGATGGCCACCCCCAGCAGGATGGACAGCCGCCCGATCATCCCGCGGAACAGCACCGAGATCAGGATGATCGAGCCGAGGGTGACCAGCGCGGTCACGGGCGCCTTCATGAAGTTGTCCTTGGCTGAGGGCGCCAGGTTGAAGCCGATCAGCGCGACGATCGCGCCGGTGACCAGCGGCGGCATGAGCTTCTGCAGCCAGTCCGTGCCCGCCCACTGCACGATCAGCCCGACGACGAACAGCGCCGCCCCGGCCATCACCACCCCGCCCAGGGCTCCTCCGGGACCGTACTGGTTGCTCGCCGCCCCGATGGGGGCGATGAACGCGAACGAGGAGCCCAGGTAGGAGGGCACCCGCCCGGCGGTGAGCAGCAGGAACAGGATGGTGCCCAGCCCGGAGAAGAACAGGGTGGTGGCCGGCGGGAAGCCGGTGATCAGCGGGACGAGGAAGGTCGCCCCGAACATGGCGACCACGTGCTGGGCGCCGATGCTCACGGTGCGGCCCCACCGCAGCCGCTCCCGCGGGCCCACCACCTGCCCCGGGGCGACGGTGCGCCCGTCGCCGTGCAGGGTCCACCCCAAGCCGAGGCGGCGGGCCGCTGCGGGGCGGCCGGAGGAGCTCGGGCGCGGTGCGGTGCTCATGCCTGCCTCCCGCCTCTCAGCGCACGCCGCGCATGAGCTTCAGGATCGGCTTGCGCCCGAAGAACACCAGCAGACCCGCGGCGATGGACATCAGGCCCATGGTCGTGAAGTACGGGATCTCGGTGTCCATCGAGTAGAAGCCGGCCAGCCAGCCGGACAGGGTGGTGCCCATGGCCACGGAGGTCCAGAACAGCGCCATCATCTGGGATTTGTGCGCCTCCGGGGCGAGCTTGGTGGCCAGGGAGGAGCCGGTGGGGGAGATGGACAGCTCGGAGAGGGTGAGCACGAACAGGATCAGCACGATCCACCACAGGCTCACCACGGGCTTGCCGGCCTGGGTGAGGAAGATCAGGAACGCGATGCCGGCGCCGACCAGGCCGAAGGACCACTTGGTGACGGTGGTGGGCTGGCGTTCGCCGAGCTTGGTCCACATCACGGAGAACAGGGTGCCGAAGGCGATGATGAAGATCGGGTTGATGGAGTTGACCAGGCCGGGCTTGAGCTCCATGCCGAACAGGTGCCAGTCCAGGCGGGTGTCCGAGTACACGGCAATGACGGTGAACTGCTGCTGGAACAGCGCCCAGAACACCACGTTGGCCAGCCACAGCGGCACGAAGGAGAGCACCCGGGAGTGCTCATCGGCGGTGGTGCGCTTGCTGGTCAGCAGCACCGCGAACAGGGCGATGGCGCCCACCAGGGTCAGTCCGATCACCCAGTTGTCGATGTTGTCCGGGGTCAGCAGGCCGGTCGCGCTGATCAGGGCCACCAGGAGCAGGAAGACGACGACGGCGCCGCCGGCCAGGCCCTTCTCCTTCGCGGAGGCGGGGGTGGGCACGACCCGGGCTTCGGCGGGCAGGCGCTTGCGGGTGGCCACGTACTGCACGAGGCCGGCGAACATGCCGATCGCGGCCAGGCCGAAGCCGAAGTGGAAGCCTGCCAGACCCCACAGCCAGTTGGTCAGCAGCGGACCGACCAGGGCGCCGATGTTCACGCCGAGGTAGAAGATGGTGAAGCCGGCGTCGCGGCGGGTGTCCTTGAGGTCGTACAGGGAGCCGACCAGCACGGAGGCGTTGGTCTTCAGGCACCCGGAGCCCACGGCGATGAGCACCAGGCCCACGATGACCCCGACCAGCCCGGGTAGCAGGGCCAGGGCGATGTGCCCGAACATGATGGCGATCGCCGAGTAGAACAGGGTGCGCTCCGGCCCGAGGATCTTGTCCCCGAGGTATCCGCCGACGATGGCCATGAGGTAGACCATGCCGCCGTAGGCGCCGATGATGCCGGTGGCCGCGCCCTTGTCCAGGGCCAGCCCGCCTTCCGCGGCGGAGTAGTACAGGTAGTACACCAGGATGGCCTGCATGCCGTAGAAGGAGAAGCGCTCCCACATCTCCACGGAGAAGAGGTTGGCGAGCATGCGGGGGTGGCCGAAGAACGTCTTGCCGCTGGGATTGTGGGCGTCGACGCCGCGGGGTTCTGTGGTGGTGTGGGACATGGGGTCATGCACCGTTCGGTCGAGGTCAGGGACGATCGTCCCCACTCTACGACGTCGTCGTCCCCGCGGGCTCTCGGCGGGGGTGCGCCTCCCGGCTGACCCGACTCACTGCGTACTCCTTCAGGTCCTCGGGTCTGGGGATGCCTCGGAGCGATCTGTTGAGCAGGACCACCAGGACCGCCGCACTGAGGCCGACGAGGCCCAGCAGGTCGAGGATCTGGAGCAGCGGTGCGACCAGGGCGGTGGAGAGCCCGAGGGCGAACCCGCCGAGCGGAGCGCCGGTCAGGGAGATCGTCGCATCACGCCCCTGGTTCGCCGCCAGGGCTCGGCCTATCACGCGCTCATCCAGGATCTCCACCAGCTGGCCGGTGGAGGCTGATCCGACGAGTCCATACCGCACCGACAGATGATGCCAGCATCATCAGACCGAGTTTGGGATGGTGGTCCGCGAAATACCCCCCCGACCAAACCTGCGATCGCTTCGGAGGCGACTCCCAGCGTTCCCACGAGCCCTGCGAGGAGGGGATCCCCTGTCGCCATGAGGGTCAGCATCGGGAAGGTGAACCGCTTGATGGCGGAGGGGAAATCATGGGAGGTGCCCAGGGTGAGCCATCGGCGATACTCCCGAAAACGCCAGATGGACATCTTGGAGATGTCGACAGATTCTTCGTCAGCGTGCTTCATCCGGCTCCATCCCATTCATTCCGATGAGGATGATCCGCGTCATACTCCAGTGGCGGGTGGAGACTGTTGCAGCAGGGCGGGGTCCTCGCCCCGGGGACGGCACGAGATGCCGGCGCCGAGCATCCGGTGCTCATCGTCATCGGCCTCGGGGCCTGCGTGCTCCGTCGCAGGCAGCGTCAGGCCTGGTCCGGTGGGATGTCCGGCGGATACTGTGGCGGGTATGAGCGAGCACCACCGCGATCCCCAGCATCCCGAGGACCACCACAGCCAGGCGGAGATCCAGGGTGCCTCCGCCCGCACCGGCGACGAGCCCGACCACCCCTTGCGGGGCGGCCGGCACGGGGAACAGCCGGGCCAGAGTCAGACCCCGGGTGAGTACGGCCAGCCCGCTGGCGACTGCGGGCAGGGGCATATTCAGCAGCCGCAGCACGGGGGCTATCCGCGTGGGTACGGCTACCCGTACCCGCCGGTCGATCCGCGGGCGCAGTCCCAGGCGACGACGGCTCTGGTGCTCGGCATCGTCGGGCTGGTTAGCATGCTGGGCGTGATCCTCGGGCCGATCGCCCTGGTGCAGGCGAAGAAGGCCCGCGAGGGTGGGGCGGACGCGACCGCCGGGCGGGTGCTCGGGTGGATCGCCACCATCATCGGCGCGCTGTCCGTCCTGCTGATCGTCGGCTCGGTGATCTTCGTGTTCAGCATCCTGGGGACCGCGTTGCACAACAGTCCCACCGGCACCCCGTCCGCCGCCGGCCTCACCGCTCCGCTGCGGGTGCTGTTCGGCTGAGCCTCAGCCGATGACGCCGTCCACCAGCCGCTTGGCCTCGGCCTGCACCTGCCGCAGGTGCTCCGGGCCGCGGAAGGACTCCGCGTAGATCTTGTACACGTCCTCCGTGCCGGAGGGGCGGGCGGCGAACCAGGCGGACTCGGTGACCACCTTCAGCCCGCCCAGCGGCTCCCCGTTGCCCGGGGCCACGGTGAGTGTGGCGGTGATCGGCTCTCCGGCCAGCTCCTCGACCGTGACGTCCTCGGCGCTCAGCTGCTTCAGCCGGGCCTTCTGATCCCGGGTCGCGGGGGCGTCGATCCGCTCGTAGGCGGGGTCCCCGAAGCGCTCGGTCAGCTCCGCGTAGCGCTGCGACGGCGTCTTGCCGGTGACCGCGAGGATCTCCGAGGCCAGCAGGGCCAGGATGATCCCGTCCTTGTCCGTGGTCCACACGGCCCCGTCCCGGCGCAGGAAGCTGGCCCCCGCGGACTCCTCCCCGCCGAAGCCCAGGGTGCCGGCCAGCAGCCCGTCCACGAAGTGCTTGAACCCCACCGGCACCTCCACGAGCGTGCGCCCCAGGTCCTCGGCGACCCGGTCGATCATCGAGGATGAGACCAGGGTCTTGCCCACCCCGGCGTCGCCCGGCCACTCCGGACGGTGCCGGTACAGGTAGTCGATGGCCACGGTCAGGAAGTGGTTGGGGTTCATCAGCCCGGCGTCCGGGGTGACGATGCCGTGCCGGTCCGAGTCGGCGTCATTGCCGGTCGCGATGTCGTAGGAGTCCCGGTTGGCGATCAGCGAGGCCATCGCGTGCGGGGAGGAGCAGTCCATGCGGATCTTCCCGTCCCAGTCCAGGGTCATGAACCCCCACTGCGGGTCCACGTCCGGGTTGACCACGGTCAGCTCCAGCCCGTACCGGCGCCCGATCTCCTTCCAGTACTCCACCGACGCCGAGCCCATCGGGTCCGCCCCGATGCGCACCCCGGCTTTGCGGATCGCCTCCAGGTCCACCACCTCGGGCAGCTCGGAGACGTACGCGTCCAGGTAGTCGTAGGTCTGCGTGGTCTCGGCCAGCTTCGCCTGGGCGTAGGGCACCCGGCGCACCCCGCGGTTCCCGTCGGCCAGCAGCTCGTTGGCCCGGTCCTGGATCCACCCGGTGGCCTCGGCCCCGGCGGGCCCGCCGTGCGGCGGGTTGTACTTGAACCCGCCGTCCGTGGGCGGATTGTGGCTCGGGGTGATCACGATGCCGTCGGCCTGGGAGGCCCCGGGTCGGGCGTTGTGCACCAGGATCGCTCGGGACAGCGCCGGGGTGGGCACGTACCCGTCGCGGGCGTCCAGCAGCACGACGACGCCGTGCGCGGCCAGCACCTCCAGGGCCGTCTCCTGCGCCGGACCGGACAGGGCGTGGGTGTCCCGGCCCATGAACAGCGGCCCGTCGATGCCCTGCTCGGTGCGGTACTCGACGATCGCCTGGGTGATCGCGGCGATGTGCGCCTCGTTGAAGGAGCCGCTCAGGGCCGAACCCCGGTGCCCGGAGGTGCCGAAGGCCACCCGCTGGGCGGGGTCCTCGGCGTCGGGCACGCGCTCGCGGTAGGCGGTGAGCAGCTCCTCGATGTCCACGAGGTCCTGCGGCTGTGCGGGGGTTCCGGCTCGATCGTTCATATGACCAACCTAACGCGCCGCCGCTGTGCCGGTGCCCTGTGCGGCCTGTGTGACGGGCTGGCCGGTGACGGGCTGGGTGGTGGCGGTGGTGCCGCCGGGGTCCGCGGTCCCGGAGTCCAGGTGCCGCTGGCGCTCGGCCAGCAGGGGCCGGACGGTCTCCGAGGAGGCGTCCGCGGCCGGACGCTCGAAGCCGTCGGCAGTGATCCAGTGGATCAGCCGGGCCCCGGCGCGGGCGGTGCGCTCATCCAGGTCCAGGCGCGGCACCAGCCCGACGACATCGAGCACCGCGACCTTCCCGGTGCGCGCCACCCGGCGGGCCAGGCGCTCCACCACGAACAGGGGCACCCCCAGGGTGGCCGGCGCGCTGACCCCCGGGGCGGTCTCCCCCGGCAGCACGTCCAGATCCACGCTGAGGTAGATCACCTCCAGGTCCGCCAGCCGCTCCTCCAGCCAGGCCTCGGCCCCGGGCAGCTCCGCCTCGCGCAGCTGAGCATCCTTCAGGTACCGGGCCCCGATCCGCCCCGCGTTCTCGAAGCGGGCGCGGGTGTTGTCCGTCTCGGAGATGCCCAGGGCCACGTACCGGAACTCCCGCCCGGCCTTCCGCTCCGCCCGGGCGATCTGGTCGAACACCGTGGTGGCCGTGGCCTGCGGCTCCTGGGCGGTGCCCAGGTGGGTGTCGAAGGAGACCACGCCCCAGGTGCGCACCCCGTCCAGCCGCCCGGAGGCCGCCAGACCCAGGTACCCCGCGTAGCTGGTCTCGTGTCCCCCGCCCAGCACCAGGGTCATCCGGTGATCCCGCACCGCCTCGGCGATGCGCCGCCCGGCCTCGGCCTGCGCCTCCTCCAGGTGGTGCCCGTCCACCTCGATGTCCCCGCGGTCGTGCACCACGTTGGCCCCGTGGAAGGCCAGCTGGGCCAGGGCGTGGCGCAGCCGGTGCGGGCCCTCCGCGGCCCCGGGCCGACCCTGGGAGCGGATCGTGCCCTCGTGGGAGTCGAAGCCGAGCACCGCGAGGCTCTGCGCCTCCTCCCCGGTCTCCTTCTGCCCGGCGTAGACCATGTGGTGCCAGCGGGTGTGGATGGCGCCGGGGCCGTCGTCGCGGCCCTGCCACGGGGTGGTGCTCATGCTGGGGTTCCTCTCTGCCGCGGCCCGCACCCGCTGAGGTGTGAACCATATCTCGCGTTACAGACAACACCCGGGGGCGGTCCGGCGCAAGTGCCCTCCCGCGCGGGACGGGCCCCGGGTAGATTGGGCGGCGGAATCCGAGCCGGCCGAGCAGCGAAGGAGCGCACCGTGGACATTCCCAGCGTGAGCGTGGAGGAGATCCCCGAGGACGCCAAGATCCTCGACGTCCGCGAGGACTACGAGTGGGAGGAGGGGCACATCGAGCGGGCCCAGCACCTGCCCCTGGCGGACATCCCCGCCCGCTACGGCGAGATCCCCCTGGACGAGGACGTCTACGTCATCTGCCGCTCCGGCGGGCGCTCGCTGAAGGCCACCGAGTACCTGAACCAGAACGGCTTCGACGCGATCAACGTGCGCGGCGGCATGGGGGCGTGGCAGGACGCCGAGTATCCCATGGTCTCCGAGAACGGCCAGGACCCGCAGGTCCGCTGACCGTGAGGTACGCGTTCCTGGGTCCGGAGGGAACTTTCACCGAGGCCGCCCTGCTGTCCGTGGAGGACGCGCCCGACGCCGAGCGCGCGCCGTCGCCGTCGGTGCCGGCGGCCCTGGCCGCGGTGCGCGCCGGGGAGGTCGACGCGGCGATGGTGCCGATCGAGAACTCCGTGGAGGGCGGGGTCACCGCCACCCTGGACGCGATCGCGGCCGGGGCGGACCTGCGGATCATCCGCGAGGTGCTGGTGCCCATCCGCTTCGTGCTGGTCGGCGCCCCCGGCACCCGTCTGGAGCAGGTGCGCACCGTGTCCACCCACTCCCACGCCTGGGCGCAGGTGCGCGGGTGGATGCACGCCCACCTGCCGGAGGCCGACTACCTCCCGGCCGGGTCCACCGCGGCCGCCGCCCTGGCCCTGCTGGGCGCGGAGTCCCCCGGGTACCAGGCCGCGGTCTGCTCCCCGGTGGTGCTGGAGCAGCACCCGGAGCTGGCGGTGCTGGCCGAGGACATCGGGGACATCTCCACCGCCGTCACCCGCTTCGTCCTGGTGGCCCCGGCGGCCTTCCCGCTGCCGGAGCGCACCGGCGCGGACAAGACCACCCTGATGATCCCGCTGCCCGCGGATCGCCCCGGGGCGCTGATGGAGCTGCTGGAGCAGTTCACGGCCCGCGGGGTCAACCTCTCCCGCATCGAGTCCCGGCCCACGGGGGAGGCCCTGGGCCGGTACTTCTTCTCCGTGGACGCGGAGGGGCACCTGGCCGACGCGCGGATGCGCAACGCGCTGCGCGGGCTGCACCGGATCTCCCCGGGGGTGGTGTTCCTGGGCTCCTACCCGCGGGCCGACGGGGCGGCACCCGCGGTGGATGCCCACCACGCGGATGCCGCCTTCGACGCCGCGGACCGCTGGGTGGCCGGGCTGATGGGCGCGGCCCCGGAGCGAGCCTGAGCCGCGACCCGGCCGACGGCTACGCCCAGTTGCGCTTCGGGGAGGTCATCGCCACCCCGGGGTTGAACACGTTGCACGGGTCCAGGGACCTGTAGTGCTCCACGAGGCTGTCCGGGGCGTGGTAGACACGGCCGTAGTTGTGCTCGGCCGGCAGCACCGCCCCGCGGGCCTCGAGGAAGTCCACCATCTTCTGCTTCACCGTGGGGGCGTCCACCCCCTTGCGGATGATGTGGTCCGCGTGCACCACGTGGCACAGGAAGTGGCTGAGGTAGCAGCTCTCCGCGATGTCCTTGGTGATCTCCTCCGGCATCTGCGCCAGCCAGTCCTCGTCGTCCCGGCGCAGGGCCACGTCCAGGCTCGCGAAGTCGGAGAACTCCTCCCGGCGCAGGTTGAACATCCGGTTGGTCGCGCTGGCCACGCCGAAGCGCAGCAGCATGGCCGCCTCGGCCTCGGCGGGGTCGCACAGGAAGAACCCGCCGTCGTGCCCGTCCTGGGCGAAGAACCCGGTGAGCATCTGCTGGGTCTCCTCCCGCTGGTCGTGGCTGACCACCAGGATCAGGTGGTGCTCCCACCGGTCGCGGAAGGCGCGCAGGCGCTCGGGGACCTGCTCGGGCAGCAGGGCGAACAGCTTCTGGGCGATGGTGTCCGCCGTCGTCGGGCCGAAGCCGGGCAGCTTGGCGAACACCCCGTTGGCCCAGTTCTTCAGGGCGAACATCCGCACTTGGGTGCGGCTGCCGGCGTACTTCAGGGCCACGTAGGTGTCCTTGCCGTACTTCCGGGCCATGTCGAAGGACTCCCGGCCCAGGTACTCCCCGGAGATCGGCAGGCGCCGGTCCGAGGTGAGGATCTCCCGGCGCAGGTCCTCCAGGGTCTTGGGGCTGTCCGTGCCGATGTAGAAGGTCGCGGTGTCCTTCTCCAGGGGGAAGGTGCGCACCCGCACGGCGAAGATCATCAGCTTGCCGGCGCTGCCGGAGGCCTCGAAGAGGAACTTGGGGTTGGCGTTGTACCGGGCCGGGGTGTCCGTGATCTGCCGGACGTGCTCGGCGTAGTCGGTGCCGGTGGTGTCCTCCGGCGGGGCGGTGACCGACGCCGGGTCCCAGTCCCCGCGCTGGGCGCGCTCCAGGACGTGCTCGGGGTCCTCGCCCAGTTCGATGCCGAGGTGGTTGACCAGGTGCGCCTTCCCGTGCTCGTCCACCCGGGCGAACAGGGCGTGCTCGGTGTAGGCGGGCCCCTTGCGGACCTGGGAGCCGCCGGAGTTGTTGGCGATGCCGCCGACCACGGAGGCGCCGATGGAGCTGGAGCCGATCACCGAGTGCGGCTCCCGGCCCAGCGGGGTGAGCTTGGCGGTCAGCTCGTAGAGGGTGGACCCGGCCAGGCATACGGCCTCGCGGTTGTCGTTGATCAGGTGGATCTGGTTGATCCGCAGGGTGGAGATGATCACGAGGTCGCGGTCGTAGTCCTGCGCGGCAGGGGAAGACCCGCCCGTGACCCCGGTGTTGGCGGCCTGGTTGATGATGGCGATGTCGTGGTCCAGGCAGACCTGCAGGGCCTGCCACATCTGGACGAGGGTGCCGGGCCTGAGCACGGCCAGCACCTTCCCGGACCCGTAGCGGTTGCCGCGGGCATAGGGGGCGGTGCGGCGTTCGGAGGTGAGCACGTGCTGGGTGCCCATGATGCTGCGGAACTGCTCGAGCGCGGCGGCGGCGGACGGGGTGCCCACGGGGATTCCTTTCGACGGTGGCGGCGAATGCGCGTCCAGCGTAGTCCTCCGCCCGGCCGGGTGGCGCCCGATGACGTCCTGACGCCGTGCGCGGGGCCGGTTCAGGTGGTCTGCACCCGCAGCACCCCGGGCTGGACCTCGGCGGTGAAGGCGCGGACCTCGCCCACGTAGTCCCCGTCCACCTCCATGGGCTGCGGGTGGTGCAGGAAGTCCACGTGCACCCGCCGCCCGTGCAGGTGCTCGATCACCGGCAGCAGCCCGCGGCGTCGGGAGATCACCTGCCAGGTCAGGGCGGCCCAGTCCAGCAGGCTGCGGGGGGTGAGCACGATGGCCTCCAGGCGGGCGTCGTCCAGCCGGGAGGCCTCGGCCAGGCGGATCCCGGCGGTGAGGTCCCCGGTGTTGGCGACGATCACCGAGCGGGTCTTGCGGTGCACGGGGGCGGCGTCGTCCACGGTGATGCTCACGGAGTGGCGGCGGGCCACGAGGTTGCGCATCCCGGCCTCCACGTACGCGATCCAGCCGATGCGGGCTTTCAGGCGATCCCGGGTGTCGGTCATGATCTGGGCGTCGAATCCGGCCCCGCCCATCACGGTGAAGCGCTGCCGCACTGCCTCCCCCTCGGCCAGCTCGGCGCGGATGCCGATGAGGTCGATGCGGTGCGGGTGCCCGTGCAGGGCGATCTGCACGCAGCCGGCCGGGTCGGTGAAGGGCAGCTCCAGGTTGCGGGCCAGCAGGTTCCCGGTGCCCAGGGGGACGATGCCGAGGGTCTTCTCGGTTCCCGCCAGCTCCGCGGCGACCTGGCGCACGGTGCCGTCCCCGCCCATGGCCAGCACGAGCTCGCACCCGTCGGCCAGGGCTGCGCTCACCTGACCGGCACCGGGGTCCTCCACGGTGGTCTCGTAGACCCGGGGCTTCTCCCAGCCGGCCCGGCGCAGCGACGATCGCACGACGTCGAGGGCCTCCCGCGCCCCGTGCTTGGCCGGATTGACGACGACGCCGACCCGCCGCGGGGGCCCCGGCGTGAGCGGGGGGCGGTCCGGTGCGGCGATCGCCGGGGGCAGGGGGGAGCTGCGCAGCCAGGCCGCGGTGATGCTGGCGGCCGCGGCGCCGCCGAACACGGCGAGGCCCGCGGCGGCCAGGAGCCTGGAAGGTCGAGTCATGTCTCCCAGGCTACGTGAGGAGCGAGCGGAAGGGGTGGCCTGCCCCTCGCCGGCGGGACCTGTCGCCGAGAGCGGCAGAGCCGGCCCCGGGGGAGGCCGCTCGACGCGGACGGCCGTGCGGTAGGTTGGGGGCGTGATCGACCTCAGTCTTCTGCGTGAGAACCCCGACCTCTTCCGAGCCTCCCAGCGCGCCCGCCAGGCGGACGTCGAGCTGGTGGACCGCATCCTGGAGGCCGACGCCTCCCGTCGGCAGGCCATCAGCGAGTTCGAGTCCCTGCGCGCCGAGCAGAAGGCCGCCAGCAAGGACATCGGCCGGCTCGCCGGGGCCGCGAAGAAGGACCCCTCCCAGCAGGGCGCCTTCGAGCAGGCCAAGGCCCAGGCGGCCCAGCTGGCCGGTCAGGTCAAGGAGGCAGAGGCCCGCGCCGAGCAGGCCCAGCGGGACCAGGACGAGCTGACCTCCCGCATGGAGAACCTCATCATCGACGGGGTGCCCACCGGCGGCGAGGAGGACTTCGAGGTCGTCAGGACCGTCGGGCAGCCGCGGGACTTCGAGGCTGAGGGCTTCGCCCCCCGGGACCACCTGGAGATTGGCGAGATCGTGGACGGCATCGACATGGGTCGCGGCGCCAAGGTCTCCGGGGCCCGCTTCTACTTCCTCAAGGGCCACGTGGCCCGCCTGGAGCAGGCCCTGCTGAGCATGGCCCTGGACTACGCGACCCGCCGCGGCTTCACGATGCTGACCACCCCCACCCTGGTGCGCCCGGAGACCATGGCCGGCACCGGATTCAACGTCAAGCACGACGACGAGATCTACCGCCTCGAGCGCGATGACCTCTACCTGGTGGGCACCTCCGAGGTCGCGATCGCCGGGTACCACGCGGACGAGATCATCGACCTGTCCGACGGGCCCCTGAAGTACCTGGGCTGGTCCACCTGCTACCGGCGCGAAGCCGGGTCCGCGGGCAAGGACACCCGCGGCATCATCCGCGTGCACCAGTTCAACAAAGCGGAGATGTTCGTCTACGCCCGGGTGGAGGACGCCGAGGCGATGCACGCGCAGATGCTCGCCTGGGAGGAGGAGATGCTCGGCCTGTGCGAGCTGTCCTACCGCGTCATCGACACCGCCGCCGGGGACCTCGGCTCCTCCGCGGCCCGCAAGTTCGACTGCGAGGCGTGGGTGCCCACCCAGGGCACGTACCGCGAGCTGACCTCCACCTCCAACTGCACCACCTACCAGGCCCGGCGCCTGAACATCCGCGAGCGCACCCCCGAGGGCGCGGAGGGGAAGAAGGGCGGGACCCGCATGGTCGCGACCCTCAACGGGACCCTCGCCACGACCCGCTGGCTGGTGGCGATCCTGGAGACCCATCAGCAGGCGGACGGCTCCGTGCGCATCCCGGAGGCGCTGCGCCCCTACCTGGGCGGCCTGGAGGTCATCCCGGCGGTGCGCGAGGCCGGGAGCCGGTGACCTCCGCGCCCCGAAGCCCGGCGTCGGGACCCCACCTGGTGGCCCTGGACGTGGACGGCACCCTGGTGGATCACGACGGCGCGATGTCCGCCCGGGTGCGCCGGGCCGTGCAGGCGGTGGTCGCGGCCGGACACCACGTGGTCATCGCCACCGGGCGCTCCCGGGCCGCGGCCCTGCCCGTGGTGGAGCTGGCGGGGATCACCCGCGGCTACGCGGTGGCCTCCAACGGCGGGATCACCCTGCGCATCGACGCCGAGGCCCCCGGCGGGTACGCGGTGATCGACGCCGCCGAGTTCCGCCCCGAACCGGCCCTGCGCACCCTGCGCGAGGCCGTGCCGGGGGCTCGCTTCGCCCTGGAGACCGCCGAGGGGGCGTTCTGGTCCACGGTCCCGGTGCACGACGCCAGCTTCGGCGCGCCCGCCCGGGTGGTGGGTTTCGAGGAGCTGGCGAGCATGTCCGCGGTGCGCGTGGTGGTCTTCTCCGAGGAGCTGGACCTGGAGGACTTCACCGAGGCGATCGAGCGGGCCGGGCTGCACGGGGTCGCCTACGCGGTGGGGTGGACGCCGTGGCTGGATGTGGCCGCGCACGGGGTGTCCAAGGCCTCCGCGCTGGAGCAGATCCGCTCGCGGCTGGGCATCCCGCGCGAGCGCACCGTCGCGGTGGGGGACGGCTTCAACGACGTCGAGATGCTCACGTGGGCCGGGCGCGGGGTCGCGATGGGCCAGGCCGCGCAGGGCGTGCGGGCGGTGGCCGACGAGGTGGCGCCCAGCGTGTACGAGGACGGCGCGGCCGTCGTCCTGGAATCCCTGCTGGACTGAGTGGGTGGGCCGGGGCTGGTCCCGGTGCCCGGTTCAGGCCAGCAGCAGCGTGTAGACGGCGAGGACTGCGGCGGCGACGAGCCCCGCTGCGGCCACCAGCCCCACGGTGCGCAGCATCGGCAGAGCGACGTCCTTGCGGGCGTTCCACGCATAGGCCAGACCCAGCAGAGTGAAGGCCGCGACCTTCGCCCACGCGACCCCCACCAGGGCGTCGCGGGAGGCCGGCCAGGCGGCGGCCGCGGCGGCGAGCACGACGACGGCCGGGGTCACCCAGTAGAACGCGGTGGTGCGCAGCCGCCCGAACAGGATGTTGGTGGAGACCAGGTACAGGGCGTAGCCGATGCCCAGCACCGGCAGGACGACGGCCACGCGGGTGGTGTCCGGGTTGCCCTGGGCCAGCACGAGGATCCCCAGGGGCGCGCCGATGGACCCGAGCACCGCCATCAGCGCTCCGAGCCGGGTCGCGGTGCGCAGGGTGGACCGGGAGATCCGCTCGAACTCGGCCGGGTCCCCGTGGGAGGCCTTCAGGACGGTCGCGGACCAGGCGTTGTTCAGTCCGGCCAGCACCGCGATGGGCCCCTGGGCGAAGACGAGCGCGGCCAGGTAGACCCCGGTCTCCCCGGGGGAGGCCAGGCGCTTGAGCAGGATGGAGTCGCCCTGCATCAGCAGGATGATCGCGAAGGAGTGCGGCAGCAGGGGCGCCCCGGCCACCACCGCTGTCTTCACCGCACCCCATGCCCTCTGCGGTGCGGTGGGGCGGGTCAGGAGGATCCCGGCGAGGGCCGTGAGGGTCGTGGAGACGGCGAAGCCGCCCATGAACACCGCGGCATGGGCGCCGAACAGGGCGATGGCGGTGAGACCGAACAGGTGGGCGATCAGCGAGGAGCCGGCGGCCAGGGCCGCGAAGGTCAGGGGGCGGGCCTGGGCGCGCAGCTGGGCCTGGGCGGCGACCACGACGGCCAGGGCCGCCATAGACCAGATCGAGGCCAGCAGGTAGGCAGGGGCGCCGGCCAGGGCGGCGATGCCGAGTCCGAGGGCGCCGCCGAGCACCGCGAGCAGCACGTTGAAGCCGTTGATCGCTCGGGCGTTGCGGGGACCGTCGCCGGGTTCCAGCCAGGCGCGGGTGATGGCCAGCGGGAAGCCCGCGGAGAAGGCGACGAGGCCCACCTGCATCACCGAGATCGCGAAGGAGGCGGAGTTCCACCCGGGGGAGCGGACCCCGCCGAACAGGTGGATGGAGAACGGCTGCACGAGCACCGCGGCCATGCCCTGCACCGCCGAGGCGATGAGGTACAGGTACGGCACCACCCGCGGGGGGAGGCCCCGGCGCGGGGACCCGACGGGGGTGGTCTGCGCGGTCCGGGGCTGCGGGCTCGACGGCTGGACGGGACCCACCGGGCCCGGGACGCCGAGGGGTTCGGCGGGCTCCGGGGCGGGCTCGGCCCAGGGCGGGGTGCGGCTCATGCCCGGCGGCTCCCCGCCGGGGCGTCCTCAATGCCAGGCGCCACGGCGTGCGGGTAGGTGCTCCGGGGCAGGCGCTCGGGCAGATGCTGCAGCGGGTGGCGCAGGAACGCCAGGGGGTGCGGCTTCGGGCCGGCGCTCGGCTCCGCCGGCTCCCCGCCCGCGTTCGGCTCCGTCCGGTTCGGGACCGCCGGAGCGGGGGTCGGGTCCGATGCCTGCCCGTCGTGGGTGGGGCTCTGCGGGGTCGTGACCGCGCTGGTCCGCAGTCCCAGGACCTTCAGGGCCTTGTCCACCGGCCCGGTCAGCCAGTACTGCAGCGCCGGGCGCAGGGTGGACCCGTCCCAGCCGAGCAGGCGCGTCAGCTCCTCGGGGCGGCGCATCCAGGGGCGGCCGAGCTCCACCTCGGCGATCCGCCGCAGCGCCTCCTGGTCCGGCTGCTCGGCGAAGAACTCCGGGAACATGGCGCGCATCGCGGCCTCGTCAGGATCCGTCGCGGCGGCGTTGCGCACGGAGTAGAAGGGCCCGTAGGTGTGCACGGGGGTGCCCAGGGCTGCGGCGTAGAACGAGGCCGTGGCCACCCGGTTGGTGACCACCTTGCGTGCGGAGGCCAGCAGCCACAGGTTGCGGGAGAGGAACTCCGGGTCCCGGCGCTGACCGCAGGTGGTCACCCGGTGCCCGGCGTCGGTCCAGGCGCGCACGATCTCCTCGTGCTCCATGTCATCCACGTGGAGGCAGACCACGGCCGGGCCCTCCTTCTCGTAGACCTGGCGGGCGTACACGGACTGGTCGCCTTCCAGCTGGAAGATCTTGGAGCCGTGGAAGGGGACGACGACGGTGGGGATCGTGCGCTCCGGCATCGCCCCGCGGGCGCGCACCTGGTCCGCCAGGTACAGGAACGGCGCCCCGATGGCTGTGCTCCGGTATCCGGTCTCCTCCTCATCCCGTGCGGGATCCCAGGCCCGGGAACCGTGGGACCACACGAACAGCCCTCCGGCTGGTGCGGCGGAGGCCAGCTCCGTGAAGTGGCTGCGCACCGGGGAGGTGGGCGTCCACCCGTGCTGCACCAGACCGGCGATGTGGCGTGGTGCCGACAGGCCCGCGTGGGCGGCGTAGGCGGCGGAGTGGCCGTAGAAGTGGTTCTGGATGTCCACAGTGTGTGTCCTGGTGCGAATGGGGTGCGATGGTCCGGGTGCTTCCGCGTCCGCCCCGGAGGCGCTCCGGGGCCGCCCGTGGGGGTCTGCGGCCCGGGCGTAACCGGGGTGCGGGCATCGGTGCGCCTCGGGCGAGTCTATCGGAGGGTCGCTGTGCGGATTCTGTGCCGTGCCCGCTGCCCGGCCCGGGGATCCAGTCCCGGGCGTCATGCCTCGGGGGCCGGTCCCGGCCCCTGTGCGCGGGTCCCGGACGGACGTGGCAGGGTGGAGGCATGAGAGCCGCCATCGCCCAGATCAGCACCACCGCCGACGTCGCGGGGAACCTCGCCCTGGTCCGCGAGCACACCGAGCGCGCCGCGGCCGCCGGTGCGCAGCTCGTCGTCTTCCCGGAAGCCACGATGATCGGGTTCGGCCACGACCTGCTGGGTGCGGCCCGGGAGCATGCCGAGCACTGGAAGACCGAGCTGATGTGGCTGGCCGCCGAGCGGGAGATCACCATCGTGGCGGGGGAGTTCGAGGAGGCTCCGGCCGGGTCCGGTAGCCCCCGGGTGCGCAACGTGCTGGCGGCGTACACCCCCGAGGGCGAGCGCTTCGACTACGCGAAGATCCACCTCTACGACGCCTTCGGGTTCCGCGAGTCGGACACCGTGGCTGCGGGTCGGGAGCCCGTGGTGCTCAGCGTCGCCGGGCACCGGGTGGGGCTGGCCCTGTGCTACGACGTGCGCTTCCCCAAGCTGTTCGCTGAGCTCTCTCGCGCCGGGGCCGAGGTCATCGTGTGTGCGGCCTCCTGGGGTGCCGGCGAGGGCAAGGTCCGGCAGTGGGAGATCCTGACTCGGGCCCGTGCCCTGGACAGCAACACGATCGTGCTCGCGGTGGGCCAGGCGGACCCGGCCGTCACCGGCGCCGCGGTGCCGGAGGGCGCGCCCACGGGTGTGGGGCACTCCGTCGTCGCGGACCCGTTCGGAGAAGCCCTGGCGCAGCTGGACGGCGGGGAGCACCTGGAGATCGTGGATCTGGATCTGGACGTGGTGCCCCGGGCCCGGCAGGCTATGCCCGTGCTGGAGAACGCCCGCCTGGGCTACTGACCGGCCCGGCCCGGCCCTGATCAGATCGATTCGGGACGGGTTCGTCGTTTCGGGACCGGAATAACCCGTCCCGAAGCGACGAACCCGGCCCGAAACCCAGTGGAGCGGGCCGGGCGGGTTACCGGGTGGGGATGCGCTGGCCGGGGCAGGTGTCCAGGACCCGCTGCATCGCGGCCCGCTCGGCACGGGTCACCCACAGGTCGTACTTGCGCTTGACCCCGGCCTGCCGGGCCACGTACTCGCAGCGGAAGGACTTCTGCTCGGGCAGCCAGGTCGCGGCGTCGCCGTCGGACTTGCCGTTGTTGGCGGGCCCGTCCACGGCCAGCAGGTTCAGAGGGTCGTTGGCCAGGGCCATGCGGTCCGCGGTGGACAGCTGCTGGGCGCCGGTCTGCCACGCGTCGGACAGGGCGACGACGTGGTCGATCTGCACTGCCGCGCTGGTCTGAGCCCCCGCGGTGAAGTCGATGCGCCGACCCGTGTACGGATCCTGTAGCACCCCGGTGGCCACCTTGCAGGTCCCGGGGCGCAGGGTGGTCTGGGTCAGGTCCCGGGCGAGGATGTCGTTGCGGGTGTCGCAGCCGTTGTGGTCCACATCCGCCCACCGCGCGCCGAAGGCGTCCCGGGAGTACCCGGTCCGGGCGGCCTTGCCCTTGGTCTCCAGGGAATCCAGGGCCTGCTGCGCGGTGAGGCCCGCGGGCAGGGGGCCGGCCGCCCGGGATGCGGTCGCGCCCGACCGATCTGCGGATCCGTCCTCGCCGCGGAACAGATCCAGCCCGCGGGTGCCCAGCCCGACGACGGCGAGCACCACCACCGCGACCACGGTGACGATGAACCGGGTGCGGGTGCTCATCCGCACGCGCGGGCGGGGACGGCTGCGGGATCGGCGGGAACGGCGCGGGGACACGGGACTCCTGGGACGGTGGGGAAGTGAGGCCGGGGAGGACGACGGCGCACCATTCTGCCACCGCCGCCCTCGGCCCGACCCGCCCGCCGTCCGCCGACGGACCCGCCCGCCGCCCCGCGTCGCCCACCGCCGCCCGTCGGCGTTGCCCTCTGACGGACCCGCCGGCGGATCCGGTGACCGATCCCATAGAAGATGCACTCGTGCAGATACTGCATCAGTGCATAAGATGCAGTAGTGCAAGAAAACGAATCGCCGTCGCTGCGCGAGCGCCGCCGGACCCGCACCTGGGAGGCCATCCACGCCGCCGCCGCCGAGCAGGCGCGCGCCAAGGGCCTGAAGGGCACCACCGCGGAGTCCATCGCCGAGCAGGCGGGGGTCTCCACCCGGACCTTCTTCAACTACTTCCCCAGCAAGGAGGACGCCGTCCTCGGGCTGCGCGAACCGCAGATGAGCGAGCAGCTGCTGCGCACCGTGCCCCACCCCGCGAAGAGCGCTCTGCCGGCCTACGCCGCGCAGATCTTCCTGCGGGTGCTGCGCGGGTCCATGTCCCCGGAAGCCGCCGCGGCGTCGCGCGAGGTCATCCGCGAGCTGCCGGAGCTGCGCCAGCGGATGAAGATCCACATGCTGCGCTGCGAGCAGGCCCTGCAGCAGTTCCTGCTGGGCATGGACTGGGCCGCCTACGCCGAGCGGGGAGAGCTCGTGCCCCGCACCGAGCCCGACGCCGAGCCCGACCCGGAGCAGGTGCGCCGCGTCCGGGCCCTGGTCCTGCTCTCCGCGGCGATCCTGCGCCACATCGACTTCGGTGCGGGACGGGAGATCGACGAGGCCGACGCCCAGATCGCCCGCTCCGCCGCCCTCTTCTCTCAGATCCTCCAGGAGGAACGTTGACCACCACCTACACCCCGCGTCACGCGCGCCCCGGCCGGGCCTCCACCCCGCAGACCGCCCCCGCGCCGTCGTCGGCAGCCGAGTCGGCCACGTCGTCCGAGCCCGGCGGGGCCATCGATCCCGCCCCGGCCCCCAGCATCCTGCTGCTGTTCATCGGGCTGATGCTGATCATGCTGATGTCCTCGCTGAACCAGACCGTGCTCTCCCCGGCCCTGCCCACCATCGTCGGGGAGCTGGACGGGGTGGAGCACATGTCCTGGGTGATCACCGCGTTCATCCTGGTCTCCACGATCATGATGCCGATCTACGGCAAGCTCGGGGACCTCTGGGGCCGCAAGCCCCTGCTGATCTTCGCGATCCTCGCCTTCACGGCCGGGTCCGTGACCGGTGCGCTCGCGGAGTCGATGACGGGGCTGATCGTCTCCCGTGGGCTGCAGGGTCTGGGCGGCGGCGGCCTGATGATCCTGTCCCAGGCGGTGATCGCCGATGTCATCCCGGCGCGCGAGCGCGGCAAGTACATGGGAGCCCTGATGGGCGTGTTCGCGTTCTCCTCCGTGGCCGGGCCCCTGCTGGGCGGGTGGCTGACCGAGGGCCCGGGCTGGCGCTGGGGCTTCTGGATGAACGTGCCCCTGGGCGCGCTGGCCCTGGCCGCGGCCGTGTTCCTCATCCCGCACACCAACGCGGGGGCGCGCACGCGCCGGGCGCGCATCGACGTCCTGGGCATGGCCCTGCTGGCCGCGGCCACCGCCTGCCTGGTGCTGGCGATGACGTGGGGCGGGAACCAGTACGCCTGGAACTCCCCGACCATCCTGGGGCTGCTGGGCGCCGTCGTCGTGGCGGCGGCGCTGTTCGTGCCGGTCGAGCTGCGCGCGGCCGAGCCGGTGATGCCGATGGCGCTGTTCCGGGACCGCAACTTCGTGCTGACCACCGTGGCGGGGCTGTGCATGGGCATCGCGATGTTCGGGGCGATCGGGTACATGCCCACCTACCTGCAGATGGTGCTGGGGGTGGACGCGACCCAGGCCGGCCTGCTGATGATCCCGATGATGGGCACGATGCTGGTGACCTCGGTGACCGTGGGGGCGCTGGTGTCCAAGCTGGGCCGATACAAGGCCTTCATGGTGGCCGGCTCCCTGCTGATCGCGGCCGGGCTGTTCTGCCTCTCGCGCCTGGCCACGGACACCGCCACATACCTGATCTGCCTGGCCCTGGCCGTGGTGGGTCTGGGCCTGGGGATGTCCATGCAGCTGCTGACCCTGGTGGTGCAGAACAGCTTCCCGGTGAGCATGGTCGGCACGGCGACGGCGGGGGCCAACTTCTTCCGCCAGGTGGGCGCCACGGTGGGCTCGGCCCTGGTGGGCGGGCTGTTCACGGCCCGGCTGAAGGATCTGCTGGCGGATCGCCTGGCCCCGGTGCTGGCCGCGGCCCGGCAGCAGGGGCAGGCCACGAGCCTCGGTTCCACCAACTCGCTGACCCCCTCGGTGGTGCAGTCCCTGCCGGATCCGGTGCGCGAGGTGATCATCGGGGCGTACAGCGACGCCCTGATCCCGATCTTCCTGTGGATCATGCCGCTGGGGATCGCCGCGGCGCTGGTGCTGCTGTTCGTCGTGGAGAAGGACCTGGCCACCACGGTCGCGGCCTCCGGGACCACCGCGGCTGCCGGAGCGCAGGAGGAGCGACGGGAGGAGGCTTCCGAGGAGGAGGCCGAGCGGCGCCACCCGCACACCGGGGAGATCCCGCTGCCGGAGACCGGCATGATCCCGATCCGCTCGTGAGATCCCGGGTCCTCGGGGGTGCCCGTGGGATCATGGGGGCATGATCTTCCACGCCGTCGGTGATTCCCGCCCGTACCCGGACCACGGGTACGACGGGCCCCGGCAGTGGGGGACCATCCCGCCGCAGCAGGTGCGCCTGGACCGGCTGATCACCACGCAGCGCACCCTGGACCTGGGCACCCTGCTGGATGAGGACTCCACCTTCTACGGGGACCTGTTCCCGCACGTGGTCCGGTGGCGGGGTCGGCTGTACCTGGAGGACGGGGTGCACCGGGCCCTGCGCACCGCGCTGCAGCATCGGCAGGTCATGTACGCCCGCGTCCTGGACCTGGATGCGACCGCGGATGGCGACGCGGCGTCGTCATGACTGTCTTTTGGTGACACCTGCCCGTATGATGTCAGCATGCCTCGAATCAGCGCCGCGACCAACGCCGCCCAGCGGGAGAACACCAAGAACGCCATCCTGGCCTCCTTCGGCGAGCTCCTCTACACCAACGGGCTGACCGGCCTGACCATGACCCACGTGGCCAGGAACGCCGGGATCGGGCGCACGGCCGTGTACAACTACTTCGCGGACATGGGTGAGCTGCTGGTGGCCTACGCCCTGGATGAGACCGAGCGGTTCATCGGGGATCTGCGCACCGAGCTGGCCACCGTGACCAACCCGGTGGATCAGCTGGCCGTGTACGTGCGGATGCAGATCGAGGACATGTCCCGCCGCCACCTGCCTCCGGGCCCGGCGATGCGCTCGGTGCTCTCACCGGAGTCCTTCGAGAAGCTGGGCCACCACGTCGGGGAGCTGCAGGCGGTGCTCGCCCAGATCCTGCGCGCCGGCATCGACCAGGGGTACCTGCCGGAGTCGGACATCCGCGAGATGGCGCAGCTGGTGCACGGCTCGCTGTCCTCCGCCGCGGATCGCGGGCGCGCCGAGGACGAGGCCGCCCGGGAGACCCGCATCGGGAACACCATCCGCTTCATCCAGCTGGGCCTGGGCGCCTCCTTCGACGCCGAGGGCCGCCCCGTCCCCACCCACCGGGTCCCGCAAGCGCAGGAGACCGCGGAGGACGAGGCGCCCCGCCTGCGCTCCGTGGCCTCCTGACCTGCGCGTGCCCGCTCAGGCGAGCCGGTTGATCTGGCGCAGCGAGTCGAACGGGGCGTGGGAGGAGATCCGGGCCTCGATGCCGCGGGTCACGAAGTCCTTCGCGGCCCGCGCCGCCTCCAGCGGGGTGCGGCCCTGCGCGAGCTCCGCGGTCACCGCGGCCGCCAGGGAGCAGCCGGCACCGGCCACCTGGACCTCGCCGATCTTCGGAGCGGAGAGCACCTCGGTGGTCTGCCCGTCGTAGAACACGTCCACGGCGTCGTCCCCGTCCAGGCGCACCCCGCCCTTGGCGAGCACGGCCGCCCCGGAGCGCTCGTGGATGATCCGCGCGGCCTTCTCCAGGTCCTCGACGGTGTCGATCGCCTCGAGCCCGGACAGGGACAGGGACTCGAAGTGGTTGGGGGTCACGAAGTCCGCCAGCGGCAGGATCTTCGCCTTCAGCGCCTCGTCGGTGTCCAGGGCGGCGCCGGGCTCCTGTCCCTTGCAGATCAGCACCGGATCCAGCACGATCCGGCGCGGCTTCTGCTCGGTGAGCACCTCGGCGACGGTGGCGATGGTGTCCGGGGAGCCGAGCATCCCGATCTTCACGGCGTCGAGGTCGTAGACGGTGGTGTTGACCTCCAGCTGATCCTGAAGAGTCTGCTGGTCCACGGGGGTCAGCCGGTGGGCCCAGCCGTTCTTCGGGTCGAAGGAGACGATGCAGGTCAGGGCCAGGCACCCGTAGACCCCGAGGGCCTGGAAGGTCTTCAGGTCCGCCTGCGCACCGGCGCCGCCGGTGGCTTCCGAACCCGCGATGGTCATGGCGATGGGGGTCTGCGAGGTAGTCATGCACCCCATGATGGCACGGGTCACCCCATCCGCCGCACCCCACCGCATCTCCCGTTTTGCGGAGGCAGGGGAGGGGTGAGGATGGGGCAGGGGTGGGTAGGATGCTGTGCGGCCCGGGTGGCAGGCGGGCCGCGTCATCGTCGTCCCCTCCTCGCACTCAGGAGCCTCCCGTGCCGCACTCCGCCCCCGCCCCGCGCTACGCCCGACGGCCGCGCACCTACTTCGACCTGCTGCTCGCGCTGTACTGCGTGCTGCTGATCCTGTCCAACATCGGGGCCACCAAGGGTGTGGCCTTCGGCCCCATCATCACCGACGGCGGCTTCTTCCTCTTCCCCCTGGCCTACGTGCTGGGCGATGTGGTCACCGAGGTGTACGGCTTCCGCTCCGCTCGACGGGCGATCATCACCAGCTTCCTCGCCGGGGCGTTCGCGAGCCTGTGCTTCTGGATCGTCATCATCCTGCCCGCCGCGGACTTCTACGAGAACCAGGCGGCCTTCGAATCCGTGCTGGGCCCGGTCCCGAGGATCCTCGCCGGCTCCCTGGCCGGGTTCCTGGTGGGGCAGCTGCTCAACGCCTGGGTGATGGCCCTGATCAAGCGGGCCACCGGCGAGCGGTGGATGTGGGTGCGCCTGATCGGCTCCACCCTGGTGGGGGAGCTGGCGGACACCCTGATCTTCTGCACCGTGGCCGCCCCCATCCTGGGGATCACCGAGCCCGCGGACTTCCTCAACTACGTGCTCGTGGGCTACGTGTACAAGTGCGCGGTGGAGGTCATCATCCTGCCCATCACCTACCCGACCATCGCCTGGTTCAAGCGCCACGAGCCCACCTACCCGCGCGTGGAGGACGACGCCGCGGCGGGGCCCGCTACTCGCTGAACCCGGCGATCGCGCCCAGCTCCACCAGGTGGGCCAGCTGGGCCTTGAGGGTCTTGACGGCCGCCGCCCGGGCAGCGTCGGGAACCCCCGGGTAGATCCGCCGAGCCAGCGCGGAGGCGGAGGGCCCGATGTCGTCGTCGGTCTCCCGCAGCAGCTCCTGCAGCGCCTCGAACCGGTCCAGCCGGTGCTCCAGCAGCGCCTCGCACCGGGCGTGCAGGTCCCCGCCCGACGCCCCGTGTCCGGGCAGCACAGTGTGCTCGCGCTGCTCCAGCAGATCCCGCAGGGAGTCGATGTACGGCTCCAGGGCGCCGTCCGGGTAGTCCAGCATGGTCGAGCCGCGGCCCAGCACCGTATCCCCGGTGAACATCACCGAATCGGCATCCAGGCGCAGGCACACCGAATCCGCCGTGTGCCCCGGCGTGCCCAGCACCAGCAGCTCCTGCTCCGCCGCGCCGACCACCTCCCCGTCCTCCAGGGGCGGGCCCTTGCGGCACAGGGAGGGCTCCGCCGCGCGCACCGGGGCACCGGTCATCGCGTGCAGGGCGGGGGCGCCCGCGGCGTGATCCGCGTGCCGGTGGGTCAGCAGGATCAGCTCCACCCGCGTCCGCTCGGTCAGGCGGCGCAGGTGCTCCGGGTCCTCCGGGCCCGGGTCCACCACGATGACGCCCGGCCGGGAGCCGTCTCCCGGCCAGTCCCGCGGAAGATCCCCGACCACGTACGTGTTGGTGCCCTCCAGGGTCATCGGCCCCGGATTGGGCGCGCGCAGGCAGGCCGTGTGCCCGCTGGTGCGGACCCAGCCGGGCGCGGCCGTGCCGCCGGGCTGGGGGCCGCCGGGCCCGACGGCGTCGTGCCCGGGGTCGGGGGAGGGCGTGACGTCCATGGGGTCCAGTCCACCACATCCGCGCCCGGTCCGGGGCGCGCGATGCCGCCCGCCGCCGCCCGACCTCGCCCGCGCCGGGCGGATATGCTGGTCGGATCATCCGGTTCGCACCCGAAAGGCACTTCCGCCGTGTCCCACGCACCCGAGAATCCCGGCGCCGCCGCGCCCACCCCCGCGGAGCCTGCCCCCGGTCAGGGCGGGCTGACCCGCTCCCTCTCCCACGAGCAGATGACCATGATCGCCCTCGGCTCCGCCCTGGGCACCGGCCTGTTCCTCGGCTCCGGGGCGGCCATCGCCATCGCCGGCCCGGCCGTGATCGTCTCCTACGCCATCGGCTCCCTGATCGCCGCGATCATCGCCAGCGCCGCCGGGGAGATGGCCGTGCGCTTCCCCGTGCGCGGCGGCTTCGGCTCCATGGCCGCCCGCTACCTCGGGCCCTTCGGCGGGTTCATCTCCCGCTGGTCCTACTGGGCCACCACCGTGCTGGTGGCCGGGGCGGAGCTGGTCGCGGTGGCCACGTACCTGAAGTTCTGGTGGCCGGAGCTGCCGCTGTGGGTCGGCATCGTCGTGTTCGGGGCGATCGTGCTGGGGCTGAACGCCTTCAGCGTGAAGTCCTTCGGCTCCGTGGAGTTCATCCTCTCCGGGATCAAGGTGCTCGCGGTCATCGCGTTCATCATCATCGGCCTGATCATCGTGTTCTTCGGGCTGCCCAGCCACCCCGCGGAGGGCCTGCACCGGCTCACCGAGGGCGGGGGATTCCTGCCCAACGGGCCGGCGTCGATCTGGCTGGCGATGGCCGTGGTCATGTTCTCCTTCGGCGGGATCGAGCTGGTGTCCATCTCCGCGGCCGAGGCCAAGGACCCGGTGCGCTCGGTGCGCTCGGCCGCCAAGGCCACCGTGTGGCGGCTGTCCACCTTCTACGTGCTGTCCCTGTTCGTGGTGATGTGCCTGATGTCCTCGGAGACCCTCACTCAGGAGGAGGGGCTCAGCTCCAGCCCGTTCGTGCGGGTGTTCTCCGACGTCGGGATCCCGGCGGCCGCGGCCGTCATCAACTTCATCGTGCTGGTCGCGGCGCTGTCCGCGGCGAACGCGAACGTGTACGCCGGCACCCGCCTGATGCACTCCCTGTCCTACGAGGGCATGGCCCCGCGCCGGCTGCGGGCGACGACGGCGCGCGGCATCCCCGCCGGGGCCCTGGCCGTGTCCAGCCTGGGCATCCTGCTGGTGGTGGTGCTGGCGCTGTTCACCGAGTCCGTCTTCCAGATCATGATGTCCATGATCACCACCCTGGTGCTCGTGGTGTGGGGCCTGATCCTGGTCTCCTACATCTCCTACCGGCGCCGGGACGGGGCCGCGGACCAGTTCCGCCTGCTCGGAGGGTCCGCGATGGCCGGGGTGGGCATCCTCGGGCTGGTCGCGGTGTTCGTCGCCGTGTTCTCCAGCGCGACGATGGTCGTGCCCGGCCTGGTGGCCGTGGCGTTCTTCGCGGTGCTCGTGGTGGTGTTCTTCGCCGCCGTGCGCCACCACGCCCAGCTGGATGAGTCCGCCTTCCAGGAGGCCCACGACGCCACCGGCGCCGTGCCGACGGTCGCCCCTCCGCAGCGTCGCCGCTGAGGCGCGGCGCGGTCCGGCGCGGGCGGGCCGGGCCCCCGGCCTGCTGACTCAGGGGCCGGTTCGCGGGAGCGCGCGGGCGGAGCGCGCTCCTAGAGTGGTTGGCATGAGTGCAGCAGTCGATCCCGAGCCCGTGATCCTGGAGGTCCCCCTGCGCTGGGGGGACATGGACGCGTACGGGCATGTGAACAACGTGCAGATCGTGCGGATCCTGGAGGAGGCCCGCGCGCTGGCCTTCGGCGCCCCGCCCAGCGCGGGCGAGGTCCCGGAGCAGCGTCGCCAGGAGGTGCCCATCCCCGTGTTCGCGGACCTGCCCGCGGGCACCCAGGCGCTGGTGGCCGAGCACACCGTGAAGTACCGCTCGCCCCTGCCCTACCGAGGCGATCCGGCCCGGGTGGAGGTGTGGGTCCAGCGGGTCACCCCGGCCAGCCTCACCGTGGGCTACCGGGTGTGCGATGCCGCGACCGGGACCGCGTGCTGTGCGGCGAGCACCGTGCTGGCCTTCGTCCGGCCCGACGGCGGGCTGGTGCGTCTGAGCCCGGAGCAGCGTCGCACCCTGCAGCGGCACCTGCGGGCCTGAACGGCCCCCGGCAGCCCCCAGACGCGGCGAGACGGCGCCCGCCCCCTCCCGGACCCGCTGGGGATCCGAGAGGAGGCGGGCGCCGTCGTGCTGTGCGCCGGGTGGGACTACTTGGTGGTCACCGTGATGACCGCGTCCCCGGGGGTCACGGCGTCGGCTGGGCGACCCTCCACGCTGGCGTACTTGGGGGTGTTGGTCACCAGCACCGGGGTGATCAGCGGGTACCCGGCGTCCTTGATGACCTGCCGGTCGAAGCGGTACAGCTCCTGCCCGGCGGTGACCTCATCGCCCTTGGACACGAGGACCTCGAAGCCCTCCCCGCCCAGGTTCACGGTGTCGATGCCGACGTGGACCAGCAGCTCCACGCCGTTGTCCAGCCGCAGACCCATCGCGTGCCCGGAGCCCGGGGTCGCGATGACCTTGGCGTCGGCCGGGGCGTAGACGGTGTTGCCGGTCGGCTCGATGGCCACGCCCTGACCCAGCTTCCCCGCGGAGAAGATCGGGTCCGGGACCTCGGACAGGGCCACGGCTTTGCCCTCCAGCGGGGAGCCGACGCTCAGCTCGGTGCCGGGCTCGTAGGTCGGCTTCGGCTTCGCCGGGGCGGCGGGCTTCGCGGGCTCGGCGCTGGCGGAGCCGGCGTCGTCGCGGGTGGAGGACACGCCCTCGCCCGTCCCGGCGCCGGCCGTGCCCGCGGCACCCACCGCGGTGCCGCCGGCGGCCGCGGCCACGGCGCCGGCCGGGGCGGCCACCAGATCCGGGGCGTTGGATTCGGTGGGTACCTCATCCGCGGCCAGGTTCTGCTTGGCCAGATCCGCCTCGCGCTGATCCTTGGAGCGGAAGCCGAAGATCAGCACCCCGGCCATACCGCCGAAGAAGGCGATGGCCAGGCCGATGCAGAACAGCGGGATCGGCTGCATCGCGGGGATGGACAGCAGGGAGGTGAACGCGAAGGCGTAGGAGCGCACGCCCATCCAGGAGATCAGACCGCCGGCGATCATCGCGGGCACCAGGATCAGCGGGAACACGCGCTTGTACCGCAGCACCACGCCGTACAGGGACGGCTCGGAGATGCCGCCCAGCAGACCGGAGACCGCCGCACCCGTGGCCGTCTGACGCAGCTCCTTGTCCCGCTTGGCGCGGATGGCCACACCGGTGACCACGCCGAACACCGCGAAGTTGTATGCGGCCATCGGGGACTGGATGAAGTCGTAGCCCAGGGTGGACAGGTTGGAGATCATCACGGCGTTCAGCGGCCAGTGCAGGCCCAGGGGCACCATGAACAGGTAGGACCCGGCGACCACCACACCCACGATGGCGGGGTTGATGTCGTTGAGCCACTGGAACACGTCGGAGATGCCCAGACCCAGCTTCACGCCGATGGGCCCGATGATCAGCGCGGTCAGCGGGACCATGATCAGCAGGGAGATCATGGGCACGAAGACCATGTGCAGCATGTTCGGGATGACCTTCTTCAGCAGCCGCTCCAGCGGGGCCAGCAGCGCCACCGCGAACAGGGGCGGGAAGATCTGCCCGGTGTAGTTGAACAGGTACAGCGGCACGTCCAAGCCGCCGATGTGGAACAGGGTGATGTGGTCAGCGCCCCCGGCCATGTCGGACAGGCCCTTGAAGGCGTCGGTCATCAGGGCCGCGGGGATCGCGGCACCCACCCACATGTTGGCGCCGAGCCGCTTGGCCGCCGTCGCACCCACCATGATGGGCATGAAGTTCAGCACGGACAGGGCCGCACCCAGGATGATGAACCAGAACGGGAACTGGGCACGCCACTGGTTGAGCATGTCCGCGTTGAGGGCGTCGTCGCCGAGCTTGGGCCCGTTGACCAGGTCCACGGTCACGGACTCGCCCTGGAAGTTGGTGTAGTGCCCGAACACGCCGAGGGTCTGCAGCAGCACGATCAGCGTGAGGATCATGGAGGAGCCCAGCAGGGCCCACAGGACGGGGCGGAAGGAGTCCGAGAGGACGTCGAACATCCGGGTGATGATCCCGGTCTTCTTCTCGTCCCCGGCGCCCTCGCCGGCGGCCGGCTTCTGCGCGGAGCCGCCTTCCTTCTCCATCCCGGGCATCTTGGCCATGGCGTCGTAGACGTCCGCGACCTCGTTGCCGATGACCACCTGGGTCTGCCCGGACTGCTCGATCACGGAGAGCACGCCGTCGGTCTTCTCGATGGCGGGCTTGTCCACCTTGGACTTGTCGTTGAGCGTCACGCGCAGGCGCGTGGCGCAGTGGGTGAAGTAGTTGATGTTCTCGGGCCCACCCAGCCCGTCAAGGACGGACTGCGCCGTCTTCTGGTGATCCATGTGTCGCTCCTTGGTGCGAGTGCCCGGGTGCTTACCGGGGCAGATACACGAAAGACCTGAGCCTCCCGGGGGCACGACGGCGCGCGCGAGCCACGGTCCTTGTGGCGCACGCAGGCGCTGCTCATGCGGTTGGGAGACCCAGGTCTTGCCTGATCGTCAGTAACAATCCTGAGGATCCGACGGCCTCAGGGGGCCGCCGCTCGGCCCCCAGTATAGACGCTCGGCAGGCCCCGTGCCGGACTGTTTCCGTACCCCGTTCACCGCCCGGCCCCTGGCTGCTCGCGAAACCATCTGCCGCCGGGGCCCGCGGGGAGGGGCTACAGCTGGCCGGCGGCCGCGGCGGCGTCGACGGCCTGCGGCTGGGTGCGGCGCAGCCACCGCCGGTGCCACCGGAAGTTCGCCTCCACCAGCGCGCACCCGAGCGCACCCACGCCCAGGGCCACCGCCAGCAGGTCCGCATCCGGGATCTGGAACTCGTGGTACCACCGGGAGATCGGGACCGTGAGCACCAGGACCAGACCCGCGTACATCGCCGCCAGCAGCCCCGCCCGCGCCAGGGTCAGGGGTCGGGAGCCCACGCACAGGATCCACAGGCCCACCAGCACCAGCACCAGGAAGCTCGCCGTCTGCACCGCGCGCGTGCCCACCGGGGTGGGATCGGCGAACAGGGCGTACCCGTTGACCGCCACCACCGCCGCCGTCACGATCACCGCGTTCGGCAGCGCGAAGTGCAGGGCCCGGCGCAGGAACCCCTGCACGTACCGCTGGTTGTTGGGCAGCATGGTCAGCACGAAGGTGGGCCCGCCCAGCATCAGCAGATCCGCCGTGGAGTACTGGCGCGGCAGGAACGGGAAGGTCCAGGCCAGCAGCCCCAGCGTGACCCCCATCAGCACCGCGAACGCCGTCTTGGACAGGAACAGGTGTGTGACCCGCTCGATGTTCGCGATGATCTTCCGCCCCTCCGCCAGCACCGCCGGCAGCCGGGAGAACTGCCCGTCCAGCAGCACCAGCCGGGACACCGCCTTGGTGGCCGGCGCGGCGTTGCCCATCGCGATCCCCAGGTCCGCGTACTTCAGGGCCAGGGCGTCGTTGATCCCGTCCCCGGTCATGGCGACGACGTGCCCGTCCTCCTGCAGGGCTCGCACCATGTTCCGCTTCTGTGCGGGAGAGACCCGCCCGAACACGGCGTGCTCGCGCACCGCCTCCGCCAGCTGCGGGCCCTCCTCCGGCAGGGCGGAGGCATCCACGGCCTCCCCCTGCAGGTCCACCCCGGCCTGGCGGGCCGCCGCCGCGACCGTCGCCGGGTTGTCCCCGGAGATCACCTTCGCGGCGATGCCCTGCTGGGCGAAGAACTCCAGGGTCTCCCGGGCGTCGGTGCGCACCTGCTCCCGGAAGGTCACCAGCAGCACCGGCTCCTGGTCACCGGGCAGCTCCTGGGCGGGCTTCCCGTCCCGCCCCCGGGCCAGGGCCTGCGCCCGGGAGAGCACCAGGGTGCGCAGCCCCGACGCCGCAAGCTCCCGCGCCCGGGCTCGGGCGGCGTCATAGCGGTCCGGATCGGCCAGGGCAGACGGGGCCAGCAGGGCCTCCGGGGCGCCCAGCAGCCACGCCCCCGCCCCGGGCAGCTGCACCCCGGAGAAGCGGTGCGCGGAGGAGAACGGCAGCACACCTTCCGGATCCTCCGTGGGCGCCTCCGGGAAGCCCTCGGCCAGGGCCGCCGCCGTGGGGTTGGCGTGCGGGTCCGCGCCGAACCACGCCAGGGCCGCCGCGGCGCCTGCGGGAGTCTCGGTCTTCCCCGCATCGGCGGGGTCCAGGGGATGCACGGCGTCGAAGGAGACCCCGCCCTCCGTGAGGGTGCCCGTCTTGTCGAAGCACACCGTGTCCACCCGCGCCAGCACCTCCACGGCCGGCTGCTCCTGGATCAGCACCTCGTCCTGGGCCAGCTTCACCGCGGCCACCGCGAAGGCGATCGTGGTCATCAGCGCCAGCCCCTGCGGGACCATCGACGCCACCGAGGACACCGCGACCACCAGGGCATCGCGCCACGCCCCGGTGGCGAACGCCGCGTGCCACCCGCCCACGGCCTGCATCTGCCCGTTGAGCACCACCGCCACGATCGGCACCAGCGCCCAGCTCAGCCACCGCACCACCTGCTGCATCCCGGCGCGCAGCTCGGAGAAGATCGGTCGGAAGGTGCGCGCCTCGGCCGCCAGGGAGGCGGCGTGGGAGCGGGAGCCGACGGCGCTCAGGCGCACCCGCCCGGACCCGCCGGTCACCGAGGAGCCGGACAGCACGGTGTCCCCGGGGCTCTTGGTCACCGGGTCGTTCTCCCCGGTCAGCAGGGACTCGTCCAGGTCCAGCCCGTCGGCGGTGAGCGCCTCGCCGTCGGCCGGGACCTGATCCCCCCGGGTGAGCACCAGGACGTCGTCCAGCACCAGCTCCTCCAGCGCCACCTCGACGACCTCGCCGCCGCGCACCACCCGCGCCGGGTCCCGACGCAGCAGGGCGATCCGGTCCAGCTTGCGCTTGGCGGAGAACTCCTGGATGAAGCCGATGACGATGTTGCTCAGCGCCGCCAGGGAGAACAGCAGGTCCAGCCACCGGCCCAGCGCGATGATGACGGCCGCGCACAGCCCGAGGATCAGGTTGAACAGGGTGAGCAGGTGGGTGCGGATGATCGCCCACACGCTGCGGGAGGTGGTGGTGGGCTGGGTGTTGGTCAGGCCGCGCTCGCGGCGGGCGGCCACCTGCTCGGCGGTGAGTCCGGTGCGGACCAGCTCGGCGTCGTCGGCCCGGGGGAGGGCGGGTGCCTGGTGGGTCCGGACGCTCATCGCTCTCCTCGGCTGGGGTGGGGGTGCTGCGCCGCCCAGTCTATCCGCGAGCACCCCGCCCGGACCGGAGCCGACGCCGTCCCCGGTGTGGTCCCCGGGCCCGCCGGTGGTGCGCGGTGCGCGGCCTCGGGCGGGGGCTCGTGAGATCCTGGGAGGCGCCCCCGCACGCACCAGGAGCCCACTCGCTTCCCGAGGAGGAGATCGCATGGCTCGCCGCACCAGCCGACGCTCTGCCCGTCGCCCCGCCCCGCCGGAGATCCCCGGCACCGAATACGTCCCGGAGGGCGCGCCGCTGGAGCGTCCCGTGCGCGGGCGGCGCACCGCCGTCGTCGGGGCCACGCTGAGCCTGATCGGGGTGATCTTCTCCGTGTTCGCCTCCCTGCTGGGGGCGGTGGTGCTGGTGCGGGTGCAGCTGGAATCCTCCTACGCGACCATGAAGGAGGCCTTCGAGGCCGGGCAGTACAGCGAGTACGCCCTGCCCCTGATCGCCCTGGCCTCCCAGGTGCTCTGGGCGGTGCTGGTGCTCATCGGCTTCCTGCTGCTGGCCATCGGCCTGGCCCGCGGCTACCGGCGCGCCTGGGTGTGGGCCGCCGGAGTGGCCGGGCCCGTGGGGATGCTGCTCTCCCTGGCCCTGTTCATCGCTGTGACGGCCTCCACCGCCCCCGCCGCCTGACCGGGCCGGGGCCCGCCCCGACGAGGTTTCGGGACGGGTTCGTCGCTTCGGGACCGGAATATCCCGTCCCGAAACGACAAACCGGTCCCGAACGCGATCCGGTCAGCGGGCCAGGCGCTCGCGCAGGTACGGGGTGTAGGCGGCGGCCATCTTCTCGTGGCCGGTGGGGGCGGAGAAGTGCTTCCCGTCCACCAGGTCCCCCTCCGCGTGCCACTCGGTGATCTTCCCGCGCAGGGGCACGAACTCCACACCCTCCGCCCGGGCCACCTGCTCCAGGGCATCGGCCACCCGGTCCCGCGCCGTCGCGCCCTTCTTGGAGATCACCCCGCTGAGCACGATCCGCGACTGCGGATACGCCTCCTTCAGCGTGCGCAGCAGCCGCGCGGTCCCCTCCCGCAGCCTCTCCGGGGCCACCCCGACGTCGTTGCCGGAGCCCTGCACGTACACCAGCCCCGGGTCCCCCGCGGGCAGCACCCACCGGCCGCCGGCCACCCCGTCCAGGTACGAGCCGTAGTGGTCTTTCGAGCCGTCCGCCACCACGCCGATCCCGCCGCGGGCCCGGTAGTGCGGGGTCCAGCCCAGGGCGCGGATCGAGCGGGACACCCATGAGCCGTCGTGGTCCCCGTCCAGCAGCTGGGAATCCCCGAGCACCAGGGCGTCCCCGGCCCCCATAGCCTGATCCTCGGCCATGACCAGCCCCGCCCGCTCCGGGTGATGGGCCAGCGTCATCGCCGTGAAGCGGGTGCGGATCACCCCGTCCTCCCCGCGGGCCGAGGCCACCGGGGCCCCGACCAGCGCGGGCCCGCGCAGCCACTGCCGCAGCACCGGCGCGGACATCGCCACGGCCGTGCCCTCGGGACTCAGCACGGCGACCCCGCCCGCGTGCTCCCGGGAGATCACACCGCCGGGTCCGGTCTGCACCGGGCCGCGCGCCTCCCCCAGCCCGTGCAGGGCGGCCACCGCATCCAGGGTCCGCGCGGGATCCTCCCGGCCCTGCTCCGGCAGCACGCTGAGATACCCCTGCTCATCGGCCTGCACCCGTCCGCGCAGGGAGGCCGAGGCGACGCCGTCCCGGGCGCCCCAGCGCAGCACGGTCCGGGTGCCGTCCGCGGCCAGGAAGCTCTGCAGCACGACGCCGCCGGGCAGCGTGCGCTCCGGGGCCTCGGCCGCGCCCATCGCCTCCTCGTAGCGCCCGCGGAACACCCCGCACAGCGGCTGAGCCCCGTGGGCGGCATCCCACAGCAGGTCCGCCCGGTCGAAGCTCTGCCGGCACACCGGGGTCGGCGCCTCGTCGCAGCGCTCGCCCTCCGGGGTGCGCGTGCTCGGGGCGCCCAGCCGCTCCCGGTGGGCCAGCCAGTACGCGCCGATCGCCCCGCTGGTCCTGACCGGCACGACGCCGTCGCCGGCCTCCTCCGCATCCCGCTCCTGCACGGAGGCGCTCGCGGCGGAACCCGGGCTCGCGGTGCCCTGCCGCCCCGCGCCGTCCCCGTCCTCCCGGCGCACCAGCAGCCAGGAGGCGCCGTCGGCGGCGTGTCCGGTGCGCAGCTGACGGGCCCCGGCGTCGAGGGATTCCGCGGGCCACCCGTAGTCGCCCTCGGGGCCGCCGTGGCCGGTGTACCAGTCCAGCAGCGGCCCGGCGACCAGGTGCGCGGCGCCGCTGGACGGGGACCAGAAGATCCGCCCGCGCTGGAAGGCCTGCTCGCAGCCGTCCCCGGGCAGCCCGCAGCGCTGATCCTCCACCGGCTCCCCGAGGGCCTGGCGCACCCCGTCCCGTTGGTAGTGCGTCAGGATCTCACCGGTCACCTCCGGGGCGCGCTGAGCGCACCCGGTGAGCAGACCGGCGCCCAGCAGCAGCACCGTCCCCAGCGCGGTCCAGGACGATGCCCGTGCGGCCATCGCATCCCTCCCGTGCGACTCAGGCGAAGCGGGCGGGCAGGGTGCCGGCCCACCCCGCGCGCAGCTCGTCCAGGTCCACCGAGGCGATGCCCTGCAGATCCAGGGCCCCGGCTTGTGCATCCACCACGCCGATGCGCGCGAAGGGGTAGTCCCGGGCGGTGCACATGTCCTTGAAGCGCACCTCCTCGGTGCGCGGCACCGCGCACACCACCCGCCCCTGGGATTCGGAGAACAGCAGGGTGAACTCATCCACCCCGTCCCGCTCGGCCACCTCGCCCAGGCCGATCCGCGCCCCGACGCCGAAGCGCAGGCACGCCTCCGCCAGGGTCGCGGCCAGCCCGCCGGCGGCGACGTCGTGGGCGGAGTCGATCATCCCGTCCCGGCTCATGTTCACCAGGATGTCCCCGAGCAGCTTCTCCCGGGCCAGGTCCACCCGCGGCGGCACCCCGCCCAGGTGCCCGCGCAGCCGGGCCCACTCGGACCCGTCCAGCTCCTCGGCGGTGGTGCCCAGCAGGTAGATCGCCTGCCCGTCCTGATCGGCCTCCCACCCGGAGGGGGTGCGGCGGGCGACGTCGTCCATGACGCCCATCATGGCGACCACCGGGGTCGGGTTGATCGCCCGCCCGCCGGTCTGGTTGTACAGGGAGACGTTGCCGCCGGTCACCGGCACGCCCAGCTCCAGGCAGCCGTCGGCCAGGCCCCGCACGGCCTCGGCGAACTGCCACATGATCGCCGGGTCCTCCGGGGAGCCGAAGTTCAGGCAGTCGGAGACCGCCACGGGCCGGGCGCCGCCGGTGGACACGTTGCGGTAGGCCTCGGCCAGGGCCGCCTTCGCCCCCTCGTAGGGGTCCAGGTATGCGTAGCGGGGGGTCGCGTCCGTGGACAGGGCCACGCCCAGCCCGGTCTGCTCATCCACCCGGATCACCCCGGCGTCGTCCGGCTGGGACATGGCCGTGTTGCCCTGCACGTAGCGGTCGTACTGGTCGGTCACCCAGGCCTTGGAGCACAGGTTCGGGGAGGACATCAGCTCGACGATCGCCGGGCCCAGGTCCGCCCCGGAGGGCCGGTCCGCGTCCGCGGCGGAGCCGGCGAAGCGATCTGCGGCCACCGCGTCCTGCCAGTCCGGGCGGGCCAGGGGACGCTCGTAGGTGGGGCCGTCGTGGGCGACGGTGCGCGGATCCACGTCCACGATGATCTCCCCGCCCCACTCGATGGTCAGGCGCCCGGAGTCGTTGACCTCTCCGAGCACGGAGTACTCCACGTCCCACTTGTCCATGATCTGCTCGAAGCGGCCCAGGTTCTGCGGGGTCACCACGGCCATCATCCGCTCCTGGGACTCGGACATGAGGATCTCCCCGGGGGTCAGGGTGGGGTCGCGCAGCAGCACCTTGGTCAGGTCCACGTGCATCCCGCCCTCCCCGTTGGAGGCCAGCTCGGACGTGGCGCAGGAGATCCCGGCGGCACCCAGGTCCTGGATGCCCTCCACCACGGACTCCTTGAACAGCTCCAGGCAGCACTCGATGAGCACCTTCTCCGCGAAGGGGTCCCCCACCTGCACGGCGGGGCGCTTGGAGGGCTTGGCGTCGTCGAAGGACTCCGAGGCCAGCACGGAGGCCCCGCCGATGCCGTCCCCGCCGGTGCGCGCGCCGAACAGGATCACCCGGTTGCCCACCCCGGAGGCGTTGGCCAGGCGGATGTCCTCGTGGCGCATCACGCCGACGGCGAGGGCGTTGACCAGGGGGTTGTCCTGGTAGCAGGGGTCGAACTCCACCTCGCCGCCGATGTTCGGCAGACCCAGGGAGTTGCCGTACCCGCCGACCCCGGCCACCACCCCGTGCACCACGCGCGCGGTGTCCGGGTGGTCGATGTCCCCGAAGCGCAGCGGGTCCATGACCGCCACGGGCCGGGCGCCCATCGAGATGATGTCGCGCACGATCCCGCCGACCCCGGTGGCGGCCCCCTGGTACGGCTCCACGTAGGAGGGGTGGTTGTGGGATTCGATCTTGAAGGTCACGGCCCAGCCGCCGCCGATGTCGGTGACCCCGGCGTTCTCCCCGATGCCCACCATCAGGTCCTTCTTCATCTCCTCGGTGACCTTCTGCCCGAACTGCTTCAGGTGCACCTTGGAGGACTTGTAGGAGCAGTGCTCGGACCACATCACGGAGTACATGGCCAGCTCCGCGGCGGTGGGGCGTCGGCCCAGCAGCCGCACGATCTGCTGGAACTCCTCCTCCTTCAGGCCCAGCTCCGCCCAGGGCAGCTCCTCATCGGGGGTCTTCGCGGCGTGCTCGACGGTGTCCAGGTTGAACTGCTGCTCGGTCATGGGGTGCGGGGCTTCCTTCGGGGAGGGGGTGGGCGACGTCGTCGTGGTGGGTGGGGCTCAGGCGTTCACGAGCTGGCGCAGGAGGGAGGAGAAGATCCGCAGCCCATCCGTGCCCCAGCGCATGGCCACGGCCTCGCGCCCGGAGGAGGAGGGGCCGAAGCCGCCCTCCACCGCGTGCTCCGGGTGCGGCATGAGCCCGACGACGTTGCCGCGCTCGTTGCGCACCCCCGCGATGTCGTTGCGGGAGCCGTTGGGGTTGCCGCCCAGGTAGCGGAAGGCCACCAGGTCCTCGGCCTCCAGCTTCTCCAGGGTCTTCGCGTCGCACACGTACTGCCCGTCTTGGTTCTTCAGCGGCACCACGATCTCCTCGCCGCGCTGAAGCTCCGCCAGCCAGGGGGTCGCGGTGGTCTCCACGCGCAGGCGCTGATCCCGGCAGATGAACTTCAGGTGGTCGTTCTTGATCATGGAGCCGGGCAGCAGGTGCGTCTCGGTGAGCACCTGGAAGCCGTTGCAGATGCCCAGCACCGGCAGGGCGTGCTCGGAGCGGGCGGCGTCGGCCACGGAGGCCATCATGGGGGCCTTCGCGGCGATGGCCCCGGCGCGCAGGTAGTCCCCGTAGGAGAAGCCGCCGGGGATGATCACGGCGTCCACCCCCTGCAGGTCCGAGTCCTTGAACCACAGGGGCACGGGGGTGCCGCCGGCCAGGCGCACGGCGCGGGCGGCGTCGCGCTCGTCCAGGGTCCCGGGGAAGGTGACGACGCCGACGCGCACCGCGGCCAGCGCGGCGTCCGGGGCGTCCTGGTGCAGGTCCGCGACGAGGGGGGTCTCCACGGTCATCGCGCTCAGTCCTCCACCACGGTCACGGCCACAACGTCCTCGATCACCGGGTTGGACAGCAGCTCCTCACCGGCCTTGCGGGCCTCGGCCAGGCGGGCCTCGGTGACCTCGCCCTCCACGCTCAGCTCGAAGCGCTTGCCCTGGCGCACGGCAGTGAAGCCGTCCAGGCCGATCTGGGGCAGCTCCCGGGCGATCGCCTTGCCCTGGGGGTCCAGGATCTCGGGCTTGGGCATGACGTCGACGATGATGCGGGGCATCGGGGCTCCTGTACGCGAGGCGGACGGTGTGGGCGCGCGGAAGGGGAGCGGAAGGTGCCGTCTCACGCGCGTCGGCCGGGCGCGGCCGCCGCACGCTCCGCGAGCTTGCGGGATCAGTCTACCCGGGGGTCGCGTGCGGCACACCACCGCGACGGCGCCGGCGCTCAGGAGCCGGCGATGGACGCCGGGCGGGCCGGGTCCAGCACCGCCCGCGGATCGAAGAAGTGCTGCAGCACGTCGTTGTCCCCGTCGATGGCGGCCTTCAGGGAGATCCCGTCCACGTTGATGCGGTTGGCGCGGATCGTGGTCGGCTGGATCTGCCACCAGGCCACCTGGGAGGCGTCCACGTTGAAGAAGGCGTGGAAGCCCTGCTGGGTGAGCATCCGGACCTTGGGGTTGGCGTCCGTGTACGGCTCGACCCCGGCGATGTCCGCGCCGAACGGGTAGATCAGCAGGTCCGTGGGGCCCACCAGCGGCTCCACCTCCGCCTTCCACTTCCGCGTGTCCGCCTCCAGGTTGGCCACGCCCTCCTGGGTGAAGTTCAGGTGCCCCCAGGAGTGGCTGGCGAACTCCCAGCCGCGGTCCTTCATGGCCTGGGCGACCGTCCGGGCCGTCTCCTGGTCCCGGCGGATGTTCCGGTTCTCCTGGCCGTAGGAGATCTCGGAGGTGCGGTAGCCCAGGATCCCGTTGTACCCGGTCAGGGCCACGGTGCCCTTCGCCCCGGCGTGGGAGAACTCCGGGTGCTCGGCCACGAAGCGCTCCAGGATCGGCACGTAGTCGTACTCCCCGGTGGTGGTCTTCCCCGCGGCGTCGGTGTACGTGCAGGTCAGCTCCCCGTCGTGCAGCGTGACGTTCTGCGCGAACCCGTCCCCGTCCATGTACTCGTAGTAGGAGAGGTCGTCGAAGGACAGGATCAGCGGCTTCTTCCCGCGGGTGATCTCCGGGTGCAGCGTCGTGACCCGGCCGTCGGCCTCGGCGCGCAGCAGCTGGTGCGGGGTCACCAGCTGGAAGTCGCGTCGGTGCAGCTCGGCGATGATCTTCCGGAACTCCGGGATGGTGACCATGTAGTCCAGGTACCCGGCCTGCTGGTCATCGCCGTCGAAGGCCCGCTGGGGATCGGCCACCAGGGAGTGGAAGAACAGGTGCGGGACCGTGCTGATGTCCTGCAGGGCGACGCCGGGGGCCTGGCTGGCCGAGGAGGCGGAGGCGGACGGGGACTCGGGGCCCTCCGAGGATCCGGCGCTGGGCCCGGCCTGCCCGCCCGTGCGCCCGCAGGCGGACAAGGCCAGGCCCGCGAGGCCGGCGGCTCCGGAGGCGATGAGTGAGCGGCGCGAGAGGCTCATGGGGTGGTTCTCCTCCGTGGTTCGAGGCGATGGCGGCCGAACGCGGGCACCTGGCCCGCGCCGGCCTTCGGGGATATGGGCTCGGGCCCCTCTCCCACCGGGAGAGGGGCCCGAGGCGGTGCGCAGGTCCGCACCCGGCGGGGGCTCGCGGATCCCGCGGCGTCGGCTACTTGCCGAACTCCTTCTCGATGACGTCCAGGACGTTGCCCGCGGAGTAGTAGTCCAGGCGGAAGGAGTCCAGACCCATCGCGTAGACGCGGCTGTCCTTCACGGCGTCCGTGTCGGCGACGAGCTGGTCCTTCTCGAAGGCCTGGACCTTCTTCTCGTCGGCGTTGAAGATCACCGCGGTCTTGCCGGTGATGGCCTTGGAGAGGTTCTCGCTGTCCACCGGCACGATGTCCTCGCGCTGGCCGCCCATCTGGGAGCTGCCGGACTTGGCGTCATCGGGCACGGTGGTCAGCTCGAAGCCGAGTTCCTTGAGCATCCGGCCCTGGGCGGACTTGTCGGTCCAGATGTTGGCCTTGGAGCCGGAGCCGTCGCGGCTGGGGTTGTAGTTCAGGGCCGTGGTGGGCTGCTCGGGCAGCTCGATGGCGTCCTTGACCTCGGCGAGCTTGTCCTCGTACTTCTTCACGACGTCCTCGGCCTGCTGCTCGTGGCCGGTCACCTCACCGAGCTTCTCGGTCACGTCCTGCCAGTCCTTGTCCGCGTAGTCCACCACGAACACCGGGGCGCCGATCTCCTTGAGCTGGTCCAGCTGCTCCATCGCGGAGTCCTGGCCGGTCTTGGACACGATGATCAGGTCCGGGTTCTCCGCCGCGACCTCCTCCGGCTTGGTGGTGATGCCGCTCAGCGCCTTGACGCCGCGCTGCCCGGCGACGTCGCCCCACTGGGTGAAGAAGCCCTTGTCATCCGAGACGGGGGTGTTGGCCTGGGTGATGCCGGTGGCCTTGACCGGGGCGTCTGCGGCCAGCAGGGAGCCGGTCAGGGTCACGGAGGTGGAGACGATGCTCTTCGGCTGGGAGTCGATGGTCACCTCATCGCCGTTGTCGTCCTTGATGGTGCGCGGCCAGTCCCCGGAGGAGGCCGAGGCGCTGGCGGAATCCGAGGAGTCCTCGGAGCTGCCGTCGCCGGAGCCGCAGGCGCTGAGCGCGAAGACGCCGCACAGGGCGAAGATCAGGGCTGCCAGCAGGCGGCGCAGCGGGGTCTTGGTCGGGGTCACGGTGCGGTCTCCTCGGGTCGGGGACGGGTGGGTGTGCTCCAGGCCGGAGGGGCGACGGCGGGGCCGTCGGCGTCGTCCGGCTCCCCATCAGCTTAGGAGAGCCTCACCCGGATGTGAAGCGCGTCCCGCCGACGCCGGGCCGGGGCCCGATGTCGGGGCCCGGTGCCGGAGCTTCGCACCGGCTCAGGCCGGGACCACCAGCGGGCCGCCGGTCACCGGGTCCGCCACCACCAGCGCCTTCAGCCCGAAGACCTCCTCCAGCAGCTCCGGGGTGATGATCTCCTCCGGGGAGCCTTGGGCGGCCACCGCACCGCCGGCCAGGGCCACCAGGTGATCCGAGTGGCGGATCGCCAGGTTGAGGTCGTGCAGCACCATGACCACCGTCTTGCCGCGCTCCTGCCTCAGCCGGCGCACCAGGGAGAGCACCTCGATGCTGTAGGCCAGATCCAGGTAGGTGGTCGGCTCATCCAGCAGCAGGGTGGGGGTGTCCTGGGCCAGGGCCATCGCGATCCACACCCGCTGGCGCTGCCCGCCCGACAGGGCCGCGATGGGCCGGTGCGCCAGGCCCAGCAGGCCGGTGGCCTCCAGCGCGTCGCGCACGACGTCGTCGTCCCGGGCGGACCACTGCGCCAGCCAGGACTGGTACGGGTGCCGACCGCGGGCGACCAGCCCCGCCACGGTGAGCCCCTCCGGGGCGGTGGGGGACTGGGGCAGCAGGGTCAGGCGCCGGGCCCGGCGCACCCCCTTCAGCTCCCGGATGCTGCGCCCCTCCAGCAGGACCTCGCCGCTGAAGGGCAGCAGGTCGCACAGGGACTTCAGCAGGGTGGACTTCCCGCAGCCGTTGGGGCCGATCAGGGTGGTCACCCGGTCCGCCGGGATCTGCAGGTCCAGGTCCCGCAGCACCGGGTCCTGCCCGTAGCCCACGGTCAGCCCGCGCGCGGTGATCCGGGCGGCGGGCGCCTCGGACGGGGAGGCGGGGGCTCCCGCCGGGGTCTCCGCCGTCGGGTCCGGGGCGATGCTCGGCGTCTGCGGCGGGATCGCGCGGCGGGAGGTGCGGTCGCGGAACGGGGTCATGCGGAGGCCTTTCGGTTCATCTTCAGCACCAGCCAGATCAGCACGGGGGCGCCGCACACGGCGGTCACGATGCCCAGGGGCAGCTCCCACGGCAGCACCGTGCGGGCCACGAGGTCCGCCGCGCTGACCAGCAGCATCCCGGTCAGGGCCGAGCACCACAGCGGCGGGGTGGCCGCCCCGGTGATCCGCTGGGCGATCTGCGGGGCCACGAAGGCGACGAAGGGGATCGGCCCGGCCGCGGAGACCGCCACCGCGGCCAGCACGACGGCGACCAGCAGCTGGCTCGCCTGCGCGACCCGGAGGCGGTGGCCCAGCCCGTGGGCGATCTCCGGGCCGAGGGAGAGCCCCGCCAGCTGGAAGGCCAGCCCCCCGGCCAGGGCCAGGGCGGCCAGGGAGCAGATCAGCGGGGCCCACGCCTGGTCCCAGCCGCGTCCGTTCAGCGAACCGGTCAGCCACAGCCGGGCCTCGGCGGCCTGATCCAGGGTGGTCCCGGCCATCAGCCAGGTGGAGATCGCGTTGAGGAACATGGACGCGCCCACCCCGATCAGCACCAGCCGCAGCATCGAGCCGCGGTCCTTCCCGGCCACCCACCACACCAGGGCGGCGGTCAGCACGGAGCCGATGATCGCGACCACGGGCACCCCGAGCACATCCCGGCCGAAGACCGCGGCGTCGCCGAACAGCCCGTGCGTGCCGGAGACGGTGATGACGAAGACCGCGGCCACCGAGGCGCCGTTGGTGATGCCCAGGACGTCCGGGCTGGCCAGGGGGTTGCGGGCCACGGACTGGGTCAGCGCCCCGGAGAAGGCCAGGGCCGCGCCCACCGCCAGGCCCACCACGGCCCGGCCCAGGCGCCACCGGAACACGATGGTCTCCTCCAGCCGGGTCCCGCCCCCGGCGAGGGTGCGCAGCACGTCCGGCACGCTCATGGGGAAGTCCCCGCGCCCCAGGTTCGCGGCGAACACGAGCACGGTCACCAGGATCAGGACCACGGCGACGACGATGCGCCGCGGGCGCAGCACCGCGGAGAGCGGCCCGAGGCGTACGGCCCGGAGGCCCAGGTCGGCGCGGGCGGTCCCGGCGTCGGCGGTGCTGGTCTCGCGGGAGCCGGCGGTTCGGGGCTGGGTGGTGTGAGTCTGGGGGATGCGGGACGCGCTCACAGGGCCTGCACCTTCCCCCGGCGGATCAGGATGACGAAGAACGGCACGCCGACCAGGGCCATGACGATGCCCATCTGCAGCTCCCCGGGGCGGGCGATGATCCGCCCCAGCACGTCCACCGCCAGGGCCAGGGCCGCGCCGAGCAGCGCCGCGTAGGGCACCACCAGGCGGTAGTCCGGCCCGACGACGGCGCGCACGATGTGCGGGGCGGCCAGCCCCACGAAGGCCACGGGCCCGGCGGCCGCGGTGGCCGCCCCGCCCAGCAGCGCCACGCTGAGCAGGCCGAGGACCCGCCAGCGGGTGGTGGCCAACCCCAGCGAGCGGGCCACGGTCTCCCCGAGGGCCAGCAGATTCAGGGCCGAGCCCTGCGCGCAGGCCAGGACGAGACCCACCAGGATGATCGGCAGCACCACCCACGCCACGTCCAGATCCCGCCCGGCCACCGAGCCGGTGGCCCATTGGCGCAGACCCTCCAGGGCGTCGTCGTCGGAGAGCACCAGGGCGTTGACCACGGCCATGAGGATCGCGGACAGGGCGGCCCCGGCCAGCACGATGCTCAGCGGGTTGGCGGCCGTGGACCCCGTGGAGGACAGGGCGAACACCGCGGCGGTGACCAGCGCGCAGCCGATCAGCGCGGGCCACACGTACCCGGTGGGCGAGTCGGTCCAGCCGAACACGAGGGAGAGCACGACGGCCGCGGCAGCCCCGGCGTTGATCCCGAGGATCCCGGGGTCCGTCAGCGGGTTGCGCGTGTGCCCCTGGATGACCGTGCCGGCCGCACCCAGGGCCGCGCCGACCAGCAGGGCCAGCACGGTGCGCGGCAGCCGCAGCAGCCCCATGACGACGACGAGCTCGTCGCCGCTGCGAGAGGCGGGCAGGCGCTGCGGGTCCCCCGCGTAGGTCAGGGCGTCCGGGATGCGCTCCCAAGCCTGGGCGATCGTATTGGCTCGGCCGCCGACCATGAGGCTGGCCACCGCGCAGATGAGGATGACCGCGAGCAGCGCCAGCGGGAACCACAGGTGCAGGCTGCGCAGCCGCCCCGGGGCGCTCGCGGGGGCGGCGTCGTCGACGATGGGCGGTGAGGAGGTCACCCGTTCAGGATAGCCATGCCTCACCCCACCCCTCCTCCTCACCGCACAACGGGAGATCCCTCTCCTTCCGGGGCGTGTGCGGTCCCGAGATGGGAAGGATCTCCAGTTTTGCGGAAGGGGGCGGGAGTCCCAGGTTCTCCCCAGGATTGCACATGATAATCATTCGCGCTTTTGTCCGATCCCTGAGAGGAAGACCCGTGACCGATCTCCCCTTCGCGACCGCGCGATGCCGCCCCCTGCCCGCCGTGCTGCTGCTGGTCGCCGGCTTCGGAGTGAGCCTATGGCTGGCGGGCCTGGCCGCCGCGGCCCTGCCGCTGGGCACCTGGGCGGGCCCCATCGGCACCCTGATCCCCCTGACCACCGCCGTGGTCCTGCTCCGGGCCCTCGGGCTCCTCCCGCAGGCCCTGCGCCCAGGGCGGATGGGGCGCGGGCTGCTGCTCGGCTGGTACATGCCGGCCGCCGGCGCGCTCGTCCTGGTCCTGAGCGCCCTGTCCTGGACCGCCCAGGGTGGGGGATTCTCCGCCCCGCCGCTGGCGGCCCTCGGCACAGTTCTCGGGCAGCTGGGCACCGCCGCCGTCGAGGAGCTGTTCTCTCGCGCCGGGGTCCTCGCGGTGCTGGCCGGGGCGCTGCTGGCCACCGGCAGGATGGGTCCGCGCGGCGTCGTCGCCCTGCCCGCGGTGATCTTCGGGTTGGCCCACCTGCTCAACCTCATCCACAACCCCGGCGCCCTGGTGCCCGTGCTCGGGCAGGTGGTCTGCGCGGCTCTGCTGGGCCTGCTGCTCGGCGCGGTATGGCTGCGAACCCGCACGCAGCACCGGCGCGGTGATCCTGCTGCACTTCCTGTTCAACTGCGGCGCTGCCGTGGGCGCGATGTTCGATCCCGAGTGGTCTCGCCACGTCCTGGAGGCCGGCGAAGCCGACACCTCCGTGACGGTGGCGATCTCCACCGTGCTGTTCGCCGCCCCCGCCGGGCTGATCGGCTGGCTGCTGCTCTCCCGACACCGTCGCTGAACCCACCCCCGCAAAACGGGAGATCCCTCTCATTCCGGGACGTGTGCGGTCCCGATATGGGAAGGATCTCCCGTTGTGCGGAGGAGAGAGGTGAGGCGCTCCCGCAGGTGCTGGGAGCGCTCCGCGAAGGCCCGCTGCAGCCGCGCGTACTCCCGCTTGCCCTCCGCGGTCTCGATGCGGATCGGCGCGTATCCCCAATCCGCCAGGTCGTAGGGGGCCGCGCGCATGTCCATCTCCCGGATCTCCCGCGACAGCTCGAAGGCCTCCAGCAGCAGATCCGAATCCACCAGGGGCAGCAGCTTGTACGCCCACTTGTACACGTCCATGTTCGCGTGCAGGCACCCGGGCTGCTCCATCTCCCGCTGCGTCCGACGGGAGGGCTGGATCGTGTTCAGCGGGACGGCCTGCGGCTGGAAGAAGCGGAAGGCGTCGAAGTGCGTGCACGTGATCCGATGCCCCTCCACCACCTCATCCGTGCCCGCCGCGCCCAGCCGCAGGTCCAGGTACTCGTGCCGATGCCCGTTGACCTCGGAGCGGTAGGCCATCGCCCACTCGTGCAGCCCGAAGCACCCGAAGGATCCCGGCTTCGCCAGCGTGCGGGAGAGCAGATCCCGGACGAACTCCACCGTGCGCTGCCGCTGGGACAGGAATCCCTCGACGTCCACGGTCACCGCGGTGCCGGCCGCGGCGATGTCCCGGGCGGCATCGGTCTCCAGCCCGGCGGCGCGCAGCTCGTCCTCGACGGCGGGCCGGTAGTGCTTCCAGTCTCGACGCTCGGCGGCGTCCAGCAGGATCACCCCGGCCCCGGGATGCCAGCGGCGCAGCTGCCCGGGGGACAGGGTGTAGTAGGTGAACAGGAAGTCCTCCACCGGGTGCTTCTCGCCCCGGCTGCGACGATCTACGAAGGGCTGCCCGTGCCGATCCGCACGCTGTCTGTGCTCCGCGGCCAGCGCGCGCCACCGGGCGGCGTCGAGCAGGCGCATCCTCAGCGGCCGGTGCCGCCGTAGACGGTGGCCTCGCCCTCCCGGTCCAGGTCGAAGGCGCTGTGCACCGCGCGCACGGCGTCGTCGAGCAGATCCAGGCGGGTGATCACGGAGATGCGGATCTCCGAGGTGGAGATCATGTCGATGTTCACCCCGGCGTTGGACAGGGCCTTGAAGAACTGGAAGGAGACCCCCGGGTTGGACTTCATGCCCGCACCCACCAGGGAGAGCTTGCCGATCCGGTCGTCGTACTGCACGTCCTCGAAGCCCACCTCCTCCTGGACGCGACGCAGCACCTGCAGGGCCGTGTCCCCCTGATCCTGCGGCAGGGTCACGGAGATGTCCGTGCGCTTGGCGGACTTGGTGGACACGTTCTGCACGATCATGTCCAGGTTGACCTCGGCGTCGTTGAGGCTGCCGAAGATCTTCGCGGCGTAGCCGGGCACGTCAGGGACGCCGACGATCGTGACCTTCGCCTGCGAGCGGTCGTGGGCCACACCGGAGATGAGGGGCTGTTCCAAGGGGATCTCCTTCGTCAGGTCACGGGAGTCGGCGTCGGTGGGGCTCGGGATCACCCAGGTCCCCTCCAGGGTACTGAAGGACGAGCGGACGTGGAGCTTCAGCCCGAAGCGCCGGGCGTACTCCACGCTGCGCAGGTGCAGGATCTTCGCCCCGTTGGCGGCCAGCTCCAGCATCTCCTCGCTGGAGACCTCGTCCAGCTTGTGCGCGGTGGGCACGATCCGCGGATCCGCGGTGAACACCCCGTCCACGTCCGAGTAGATCTCGCACACGTCCGCGTCCAGGGCCGCGGCCAGGGCCACCGCCGTCGTGTCCGAACCGCCCCGGCCCAGGGTCGTGATGTCCCGGGTCTGCCGGTTCATGCCCTGGAAGCCGGCGACGATCGCGACGTTACCGGCCTGCACGGACTCCCGGATCCGATCCGGGTTGACCTCCACCAGGCGGGCCGCGCCGTGGATGCCGTCGGTGATCATCCCGGCCTGGGAGCCGGTGAAGGACTGCGCGGGGATGCCCAGCTCCCGCACGGCCATGGCCAGCACCGCCATGGAGATCCGCTCCCCGGCGGTCAGCAGCATGTCTAGCTCGCGGCTGGGCCCCCGGAAGGAGGAGACCTCGTAGGCAAGATCCAGCAGATCGTCCGTGGTGTCGCCCATCGCGGAGACCACCACGACGACGTCGTCCCCGGCGGCCCTCGTGTCCCCGATGCGCCGGGCGACGCGCTTGACGCCCTCGGCATCGGCCACGGAGGACCCGCCGAACTTCTGCACGATCAGACTCATGGGTGCTCCCGTCCTCGTTCTCGTCCTGCTGGCCCGGCGCCCCCGGGGCGGGGCAGGGCGGGTGGTGGGGCGCGTGGCCGCCCGTCCCAGGGTATCCTCCCGCACAGGAGGACGCCGCTTCGCATCCGGTGTCCCACGATGCGGACCGCGGCGGATGGCATGACTGCGGCGCAGGAAGCGGAAAGAGGACGGCATCGCGCATGGGCGGACGGGACCACCGGAAGCAGGGCACGCAGGAGACGGGGCGGCAGGAGCGGGCCCCGCGCTATCGCGTGGGCCGGGCGCGCGTCGTCGAGCGGCTCAGCCCCACGATGACGCGGGTGGTGGTGGAGGGCCTGCCCGGATTCCCCACCCGGCACGCGGTGGGGGAGACCGTGCGCGTGGTGCTGCCGGATCCGGAGACCGGCCGGGTGCCCGAGCCCGACCTCACCGGCGGCAAGCCGCGCTGGGCCAAGCCCGCCCCGCTGACCCGCAAGTACACGGTGCGCCGGGTGGATCCCGGGCTCGGGACGGTGGAGATCGCCGTGGTGGCCCACGGTCAGGGCCCCGGCAGCCGGTGGGCGCAGGCGCTCGCCCCGGGGGATCCGGTGCACCTGCTGGGACCCAAGAGCGGCCGCGAGGCCCCGGAGCCGGGGCGCTTCTTGCTCATGGTGGGGGATGAGACGGGCCTGCCCGGCATCGCTCGCTGGCTGGAGCAGCTGCCCGCCGACGCCGTCGGGCGGGTGATCCTCGAGGTGCCCGGCCCGGACTCCGTCCAGGACCTCTCAGCCCCCGCCGGGGTGCGCCTGACGTGGCTGGTGCCGGGCGAGGACGGTCCGGACGGCCAGTCTGCGGACGGGGAGTCTGCGGACGGCCGACCTGGGGACGGGGACGGGGCGGCGAGCCGAGGAGCGAGCCCGGAGGCCGACGCGCGGGCGAACACAGGGGAGCCGGACCGGGCGGAGGTGCTGGCCGGTCGCACGGCCCTGGAGGTCGTGGAGCGGATGCCCGTTCCCGAGGGCCCCGCGTTCGCGTGGCTTGCCGGGGAGAGCGCCGCCCTGCGCCCGGTGCGTCGGCTCCTACTGGAGCAGTGGGGGCTGGACAAGCGCTCGATGCACGCGAAGGGCTACTGGACCAGGAAGCGGTGAGCGCCCGACGCCCCGGGCCGGGGCGCCGGGCATTCCGTGCGCCCCGCTGCCCGCTCGAGGCTCCTCAGTCCGCCCAGGGATTGGCGAAGCGCTCGCCGCGCCGGGGCGTCGGGTAGCGGCGCGCGGGCACCTCGGGGGAGGCCTCCGAGCCCGCACCGCCCCGTTCGGGTTCGCCCTCACCGGGCTCCTCGGAGCTCCCAGAGCTTTCTGAGCCGTCGTCGTCGGTGTTGTGGTCCGAGGCTTCGGGGTTCGCGGCGAAGTCCTCGGCGTCCTCCTCGTCGGCCAGCCGCGCCTCCTCCGCGGCCCGGCGCATCCCGGCGGTGAGGATGCGACGGCCCTCCAGGGCCCGGCCCAATGTGATCTCATCCGCGTACTCCAGGTCCCCGCCCACGGGCAGCCCGGAGGCCAAGCGGGAGACCGTGACGCCGATGGGGTTGAGCAGACGGGAGAGGTAGGTCGCGGTGGCCTCGCCCTCCAGGTTGGGGTCCATCGCCAGGATGATCTCCTGGACGTTCTCGTCGGCCAGGCGGGTGACGAGCTGGCGGATGCGCAGCTGCTCCGGGCCGATGCCCTGCATCGGATTGATGGAGCCGCCGAGCACGTGGTACCGGCCGTCGAAGCTGCCGGTGCGCTCGATCGCGGAGACGTCCTTCGGCTCCTCGACCACGCAGATCAGGGAGGTGTCCCGGCGGGCGTCGCGGCAGATCGAGCACTTGGGGGTCTCGGAGATGTTGCCGCAGATCTCGCAGAAGGAGACCTTCCGCTTCACGGTGGTGATGGCCGCGGAGAGCTTCTCCATCTCCTCGGCCGGGGAGTTGAGGATGTGGAAGGCGATGCGCTGGGCGGACTTCGGGCCCACCCCCGGCAGACGGCCGAGCTCATCGATCAGATCCTGGACTGCGCCTTGGTACACGGCTCCTCATTCTCGCGGGGGCACCGGATTCAGCGCTCCGGTGCGGTGGTTGGTGGGTGGCGGTCGGGATCAGCGCGCCTGGTGGGGCCGCTCCTCGATCACCCGGCCGCCGAGCAGGGTCTCGACCGCCGCCTGACCGTACATCGCCGAGTCCTCCAGGTCCTCATCCTCCGGGGTCGGGGCGAAGTCCTCCCAGTCCTCGGGCGGCTCCGGGGCCTGCGAGTCGACGCCGGGGCCCCCGTGGGAGCGAGCCCCGGCGGCGATGGCCGCGGCGTGGCGCTCCCGGAAGGACCGGTGCGGCTGATCCCGGGCGGGCCCGGCGGGTTCGGTGGGCGGAGTCGACGGCGCGTGCCCCTCCGGGCCGGCGGGACCAGTGTCCGGGGGCGCCTGCCCGTCGGCCGGGCTGCTGGAGGGGGCGCTGGAGGCGGCGTCGTCGGGGACGGCGCGCAGATGGCGGGAGGAGGCCCCGCCGCCGGGTGCGCCCGCGCCGCCGGGGATCTCGACCAGGTGCGGGGCGCGCTCGCCCCACTGGGACGGGTGCCGTGCGGAGCCGTCATCGGGCCCGGCGTACCCCCAGCCGCTGCGGCGCCCGTCCACCGGTTCGCCCGGGGCGCCGGCGCGTCGGGCGGCCACAGACCAGTCGTGTGCCGGCCCGGCCTCTTCCGTCTCAGATCCGCTCGACGAAGCCCCGGGGGACGACGCGCCGGGGTCGGCCGGGTGGGCGTCGGAAGTCGGAGCAGCGTGGTTCGTCGGGGCGTGGTCGGGCGCGGCTTCCTGGGTGGGATCGACCGTCGCATCCGGCGCGGGGTGCTGTCCGGGGTCGCCGGAATCCGCGGGGGCCTCACCGGGCTCCTGCGGAGAGGGGACCACGCTCAGGCTGCCGGTGGGCGGGGTGCGCGGATCGGGCGAGCCCTGGGAGGGCACCGGGGCGGGACGCGCGGGACGCTGCCCCTCCGCGACCTCCGGAGCCGAACGCTGCGAAGCGGTGTCCTGAGTAGCCTCGGCCTGCTCGGGACCGTCACCGGGGATCGCGGCGACCTCCCAGCTGCCGAAGTCCTCGCCCTCGGCATCCTCGGACCAGGCAGGGGCCCCGCCCTCGGCCGGTTCCCCGTGACGACGCCAGGCCTCCTCCTCGGCCCGCGGGCCCTGGGGCAGATCCGGGGTGACGCGCGGGCGCCCCGACTCATCGGGTGCCCGACCCGCGGAGGACGCGGCGGGGCGCTCCCGGAGGGCCTGCTGGGCAGCCCGCTCCCACTGATCCTCATCCGGCCACTCCGGCTCCTCCGCGCGCGCGGTGGACGCGGCGTGGCCGGAGCGCTCCGGTCCGCGGCCGGGGGCACCCGCGAAGGAGGCCCCGCCGTGTCCGCGCTGTCCGTCCTGTTCGCTCTGTCCGCGAGCGGGCGACGACGACGCGGGGCCGCCCGGTCCCCTACCGGATCCACCGGGCGCACCGGGCCCTCCAGATCCACCGGGCCCGCCAGGCCCGGACGGCCCCTGCGGGCCGCGCCCGCCGCCGTCGGAGGGCCCGGGGCCGCCGTCCACGGCCACCTGGCAGGAGATCCCCAGGACCTCCTGCAGCGCCTCGGACAGGGCACCGGCGTAGCGCTGCACCCGGGACTGGATCCCTGGCCCGCGGGAGGAGACGTACAGGACGCCGTCCTCGAAGCGGGAGGGCTGGCATTCCCGGAAGGTCGCCTGGCCCACCTTGGAGCGGCTGCCGACGGCGGCCACCACATCGGCCCAGGAGCGCTGGATCATGGTGACCTGGCCGGCGTCGGCCGGGGCCGTGGGCTGCGGCTGGTATTGTCCGGCGTCCTCCGCCATGTGCGATGCCGAGGTCTCCCGTTCGGGGGCCTCCGGGTGCTGGTCGGCCGCAGGCGATGGGGCGCCGGAGGGTTCGGCGGCGTCGTTCCCGGCGGCGTCGTTCCCCGTCCTGCCGGCCTCGACCCGGCGGGAATCGACGGCATCGGCTCCGGCGTCCTCGTCCCCGGTCTGCTGCCCCGGCGGGACGGGACGGTTCCGCCGGGCCATCGCCAGCGCGGCCTCGCGACCGTCCGGGGCCGCCGCCATACCCTCAGCCGCTGAGCCGTCGGAGCGCTCGGGCCCCTCCTCGGTGCCCGCCGCCTGGGCGGCCGCGTGCTCGGCGGGGGTCTCCGGGGTGGTCAGGGCGGCCGGATCCTGGCGCAGCGGGGCCGCCACCGCGCCGACCGTGCCCAGGTTGATCCGCCGCTCCAGCCGATCCACCCGGGCCCCGACCCCGCGGGTGGAATCATCCGCGGTCGGCAGCAGGATCCGGGCGCACAGCAGCTCCAGGTGCAGCTGAGGGGTGGTGGCCCCGGTCATCTCGGTCAGGGCGGCGTTGGTGATGTCCGCGGCCCGGGACAGCTCCGCGGCCCCCAGCTGCTGGGCCTGCCCGCGCATCCGATCCACCTGGTCCTCGGAGAGCCCGTGCAGGATCGAGGCCGCGGCGTCGGGAGCGGCCCGGACGATGATGAGGTCCCGGAACCGCTCCAGCAGATCCTCCACGAACCGGCGCGGATCCTGCCCGGTGCTGATCACCCGGTCCACGGCCTGGAAGACGGCCGGAGCGTCCCCCGCGGCGAAGGCGTCCACCACCCCGTCCAGCAGCTCGGCGTGGGTGAAGCCCAGCAGGGCGACGGCGAGGTCGTAGGTGATGCCCTCCGACCCGGAGCCGCCCATCAGCTGATCCAGCACGGACAGCGAATCCCGCACGGACCCTCCTCCGGCGCGCACCACCAGCGGCAGCACCCCCTGCTCGACGGCGATGCCCTCCTGCTCGCACAGGTGCGCCAGATAGGTGCGCAGGGTCTCCGGGGGGACCAGGCGGAAGGGGTAGTGGTGGGTGCGGGAGCGGATGGTGCCGAGGACCTTGGCCGGCTCGGTGGTCGCGAAGACGAATTTGATGTGCTCCGGCGGCTCCTCCACGATCTTCAGCAGCGCGTTGAACCCCTCGCGGGTGACCATGTGCGCCTCGTCGATGATGAAGATCTTGTAGCGGTCCCGCACGGGGGCGAAGGTCGCGCGTTCGCGCAGGTCACGGGCGTGGTCCACGCCGCCGTGGGAGGCGGCGTCCATCTCGATGACGTCCAGCGAGCCCGCGCCGTCCCGGGCGAGGTCCCGGCAGGACTCGCAGTGCCCGCACGGGGTGGGGGTGGGGCCCTCGGCGCAGTTGAGGCAGCGGGCCAGGATGCGCGCGGAGGTGGTCTTGCCGCAGCCGCGCGGCCCGGAGAAGAGGTAGGCGTGGTTGACGCGGTTGTTCCGCAGCGCCGTCATCAGGGGCTCGGTGACGTGCTCTTGCCCGATGACGTCGGCGAACGTCTCCGGGCGGTAACGGCGGTACAGTGCGGTGCTCACGCGAACAACACTAACGGCTGGGACTGACAGATCGAACGGCGTCCGCGGGTCTGTGGAGGGGGACGGCGGAGACGAGAAGACCCCTCGCGCACCCGTCAGAGCGCAGATACCCTTGCTGCCTTCCGGCCCTGGGGGAGTTTTCCACGATGACGCCACGCGAGGGGCTGGTGCCAGCTTAGCGGAGGCCCCGCGCGGGTGTCACACCGCGGACCCGCCCTGGGTCGGTGTTCTGCGCCACCCGTGATTGAGTTGGGTTGTCAGCCTCCGGAGCGGTTGTGTAGGCTCGTATCCGTTCGCTTTCGTGAGCATGTCGTGCGGTCCCGACCGCATGGATGCAAGCGACGCCTGGAGGATTCGCCTAGCGGCCTATGGCGCACGCCTGGAACGCGTGTTGGGTTCACGCCCTCGGGGGTTCAAATCCCCCATCCTCCGCCGAGCAGACCGGCCCCCGAGCCAGTGGGAACACTGGACCGGGGGCCGGTCTTTTCGCGTTCGGGGCGGCGTCGCTCCGGGTCTGGGTCCGCCGCGACTCACCCCTCCGTCAGGGCGCGCCCGCGCTGCTCCGGGAGGGTGAAGGCCGCGGCGGCGGCCACCGCGAAGGCCGCGGCGAAGACCCCGAACAGCAGCACGTGCCCGCCGAGGGCCACCAGCGGCGGCACGATCAGCGGCGCGATGATCGAGGCGATCCGACCGAATCCGGCCGCGGCCCCCGTTCCGGCCCCGCGCACCGTCGTCGGGTACAGCTCCGGGCCGATCGCGTACAGCGCGCCCCAGGCTCCCAGGTTGAAGAAGGACAGCAGGCAGCCGCACACGATGATCGCCGTCTCCGAGGTGGACAGCCCGTAGCCGATCGCCGCCGCCGCGGAGCCCGCCAGGAACACGGCTAGCGTGATCCGGCGTCCCCACCGCTCGATCAGCCACGCCGCCGTGGCGTAGCCGGGCAGCTGGGCCAGCGTGATGATCAGGGTGAAGGTGAAGGACTTGACCAGGGTGAAGCCCTGCGCGTGCAGCAGGGACGGGATCCAGATGAACGCCCCGTAGTACGACAGATTGATGCAGAACCACACGGTCCACAGGGCCGCGGTGCGTCCCCGCAGCTGCGCGGACCAGATTCCGAGGCCGCCGCTCGGCTCGGGGGCGGAGTCCGACGTCGTGCGGGCGGCCGCCGACCCCGAGGGCGACGCCGCGCCGTCGGCCGCACCCGCGCTGGCCCCCGCCGCATCCGCGGCACCGGCGGTCCCGGCTCGGGTCCCGGCGTCGGCCGCACTCGCCGCACCCGCGGCGGCCCGACCCGTGGTCTCGGCCGCACCCGCGCCGTCGGCCGCACCCGCGGCACCGGTCTTCCCGGAGTGCTCCGCGGCCTCCTCGAAGGAGCGGACCACCCGCTCGGCCTCCTCGTGCCGCCCCCGGGATTCCAGGAAGCGCACGGATTCCGGCAGCCCCAGGCGCACGATCAGCGCGTAGACCGCGGGCAGGCACCCCAGGGCCAGGGCCCAGCGCCAGCCCTCCGGGGAGGCGCCCACCACGAACGCGCCGATGCAGGCCGCGGCCAGCCAGCCCACCGCCCAGAAGGCCTCCAACAGCACGACCATCCGGCCGCGGATCCGCCGCGGGGCGAACTCGGAGACCAGGGTGGAGGCCACCGGCAGCTCCGCACCCAGACCCAGCCCGACCAGGAAGCGCAGCGCCATGAGCATCGCCAGACCGGTGGACAGCGCGGAGGCGCCGGTGGCCAGCCCGTAGACGAGCAGGGTGGTCGCGAAGATCTGGCGGCGCCCGAAGCGGTCGGCGAGCAGCCCGCCCAGGGTGGCGCCCAGGGCCATCCCGATGAAGCCGATGGAACCCAGCCAGGAAGCCTCGGTGGGGGTCAGGCCCCACTGGGCGGTCAGCGCGGCCATGATGAAGGAGATCAGGCCGACGTCCATCGCGTCCAGGGCCCAGCCGATGCCGGAGCCGGTGAGCAGGCGGGCGTGCTTGCGGGTCAGGGGCAGCTCGTCGAGCCGCTCGGTGCGGGTGTGCGTGGTGGTCATGGCCCAGGACACTACCCGCGAGACGGCCGGAAAGCGAGGTTATTGTCAATATGACTCTAAGCGTCTCCGGCGATCATCCTTCCAGCCACTGCGCGAGCCCCGGCCCCAGGATGCGGGCGTCGGACGGCGCGTGCAGGGTGCCGTCGCCCAGCCCCGGAAGGACCGGATCCTCGGCGTGCACGGGCCGCCGGTCTCCGCGGGCCCGCAGCGTGCGCTCCGTGAGCTCGGGCAGGCGCATCCGATCCGGGCCGGCCAGAGTGACCATGCCGGCGCCATGCTGGCCCTGGGCCGCCTCCACCAGGAAGCTGGCGACGGAGGCGGCGGCCAGCGGCTGGATCGCCCAGTCCTGCGCTCGCACCCGGTCCTGCTCCTCGGTGACCGCCGCGGGATTCATGCCGAACTCGAACCACTGGGCGCTGCGCACGATCAGGTGCTCCACCGAGGATCGGCCCACCAGCTCCTCCTGGGCGGCGCGGGCGGCGTAGAAGGGGAACTGCTGCAGCCCCTCGTCCTGCACGCCGTTGATGGAGAGCATGACCAGACGCCGGACGCCGGCGGCCTGGGCGGCCTCGAGCAGGTGGCCTGCGGCGCGCAGGATCGGGCCGGTGGGGTTCTCATGGTCGGGCGGGGCGACCTGGGAGACGTCGATGACGGCCGTGACTCCCTCCAGGGCCGCGGCCAGCCCCTCTCCGGTGAGCAGGTCGATGCCGTGGGCGCGGTCCAGGGAGACCGTGTCCAGCCCGGCCTGGGCGGCGTCGTGCAGGACGAGGGTTCCGATGGCGCCGGACGCGCCGGCGACGGCGATGCGAGTCATGGGGGCTCCGTTCTTGCGGGAGTGGGCGCGGGTGGTTAAGAAGAACGGCCCCGGTCCGTATCGGACCGGGGCCGTTCCCCATCAATCACTCGCACCTTTGAGGTAGTTCCTACCGTACGGATCGATGCTGAGGTTTCCCTGAGTTCCCTCTGCGTGTTGACCAGGTGTTTCGCAGGGGGTGTGGGCCTGCGGCGCGGCCTACTCGGGGCTGGCCTGCGGCGTCGGCGGGACCTCGTGCAGGCCGAACCAGCGCTGCGCGTCGGTGCGGGCCTGCTCGGTGAGCACGGTGAAGGGCCGCGGCTCGCGGGACTGGCCTTCGAGGGTCTGCAGGATGAAGTCGCGCACCAGCCAGACGTCGGCCGGGTCGGCCTCGGGGGAGACGTCCAGGATCCGCTCCAGCTGGCTGGGGGTGAGGTCGAGGGTGTCCAGGACCTCGGTCTCGGACAGGTCGGACAGGAGCAGGTTGGCGCGCAGCTCCTCGCTGGTGGTCCTGCGCTCTTCGGCGTTCAGGGACAAGGGATGCCTCCGGCGGTGGATGGGTCGATGCCCTCAAGATACCAAGCCCGCGCGCGGGCGCGGAGGGCGGGGACTCGCGGCGTCACCCCTTCCCGGGCGGTGGAACGTCGGTCAGGGAAGGTCGTCTGGGCAAAGAACGGCCCCGGTCCGCATCGGACCGGGGCCGTTCCCCATCAATCACTCGCACCTTTGAGGTGCTCTCCACTGTAGGGGCGCATCCTGGGATGCACCTGTGGCGATGCTGCGCATCCACCGGACGTTCCGGGGCCGACGCCGGGTACTGTGGGCCCCATGACATAAGAGGAACAGCTGGCCCAGATCAGCAGCGGCTACCGATTCGACGGCCCCACCCTGCGCCTCGGCGCGGCGATGAGCGAGGGCCAGCCGCACCCGGAGGCCGTCGTCGGCCTGCCTCTGTCCATGATGAACCGGCACGGTCTGATCGCCGGGGCCACCGGCACCGGCAAGACCAAGACCCTGCAGCTGATGGCCGAGCAGCTCTCCGACGCCGGAGTCCCGGTGTTCCTCGCGGACGTCAAGGGGGACCTCTCCGGTCTGGCCGCCCCCGGCCAGCCCAACGAGAAGCTCTCCGCGCGCACGGCCGCCCTGGGCCAGGAGTGGACTGCGTCGTCCTTCCCCACCGAGTTCTGCTCCCTCGGCGGGGACGGGAAGGGCGTGCCCATCCGCGCGACCATCCAGTCCTTCGGGCCCCTCCTGCTCTCCCGGGTCATGGACCTGAACGCCACCCAGGAGTCCAGCCTGCAGCTGATCTTCCACTGGGCGGACCAGCAGGGCCTGGAGCTGTACAACCTCGAGGACCTGCGCGCCGTCATCCAGCACCTGACCAGCGCCGAGGGCAAGGAGGCCCTGGCGCAGCTGGGCGGGCTGTCCAAGGCCACCGCCGGGGTGATCCTGCGCGAGATCGTGGGGCTGGAAGCCGAGGGCATGGACCAGTTCTTCGGGGAGCCGGAGTTCGACGCCGCCGAGTTCCTGCGCACCGCCGAGGACGGGCGCGGGGTCATCTCCGTGCTGGAGCTGTCCACGCTGCAGTCCAAGCCGCAGCTGTTCTCCACCTTCCTCATGTGGCTGCTCGCGGACCTCTTCCAGGACCTGCCCGAGGTCGGGGACGCGGACAAGCCCAAGCTGGTGTTCTTCCTCGACGAGGCGCACCTGCTGTTCACCGGTGCCTCCAAGGCCTTCAAGGAGTCCATCACCCAGACCGTGCGGCTGATCCGCTCCAAGGGCGTGGGCATCTTCTTCATCACCCAGACCCCCAAGGACCTGCCGTCCGAGGTACTGGGGCAGCTGGCCAACCGGGTGCAGCACGCGCTGCGCGCCTTCACCCCGGAGGATCAGAAGGCCCTGACCGCGACCGTGAAGACCTTCCCGAAGTCCGGGTACGACCTGGAGCAGGTGCTCACCTCCGCCGGGATCGGAGAGGCCGTGGTGACCGTGATGACCGAGACCGGGGCGCCCTCCCCGGTGGCGTGGACCCGGATGTTCGCGCCGCGCTCGCTGATGGGCCCGGCCCCGGAGGCCGTCGACGCCGTCGTGGCCGCGTCCCCGCTGATGCCGAAGTACGCGACCGTCGTGGACTCCTACTCCGCCTTCGAGAAGCTCAGCGGGCAGGCGGGGCCCGGCGGTGCTGCTGGGGCCTGGTCCGCGGGTGCTGGGGCCGGGGGTGCCGGTGCTTCCGGGGCTGGTGCCTCCGGCGCGACGGGCGCGGACGGTTCCGGGGCGGCGTCGTCGGCCCAGGAGCGCAAGGAGGCCGAGCGCGCGGCGCGGGAGCAGGCCAAGGAGGAGGAGCGGCGTCGCAAGGAGGAGGAGCGCGAGCGGCAGAAGCGCAACGACGCGATGATGCGCGTGGGCACCAACGTGGCCTCCCAGATCGGCCGGGAGCTGGTGCGCGGCATCTTCGGCACCAGCCGCTCCCGCAAGGGCCGCGGCGGCTTCGGCGGCCTGTTCGGCTGAGTCCGGGGGTCTGATCGCTGGCCCCCGACCCCGTGGTCACGCTGGGTGCAGGAAGTCGCGCACGGTTCGCGTCATCCTGCACCCAGAGTGACCTGTGCGGGTGGTGCTGCCGGGTTCCGGCGTCGTCGTGGGCCGTTGTGTGCAGCGTGGACCGGATGATCCGGCTCGCGGTGCACGATCCGGTCCCGGTCCGCTCCGGGGGGCGGCCGACGACGGCGCGGGGCGTCAGGACGCGGCGTACTGCTCCCGCATGAGCTTCTTGTTGAGCTTGCCCACCGACGTCTTGGGCAGCTCCTCCACCAGGATCACCCGATCCGGCAGCTGCCAGTCCGCGAAGCGCCCGCGCAGGGTCTGCAGCACGGCGTCCTCGGTGAGCTCGGCCCCCGGCTTGGCGACGACGTAGGCCACCGGGCGCTCCTGCCAGCGCGGGTGCGGCACCCCGATCACCGCGGCCTCCGCGACTCGGGCGTTGTCCAGGATCGCGTTCTCCAGGTCGATCGAGGAGATCCACTCCCCGCCGGATTTGATGACGTCCTTGAGACGATCCGTGAGCTTCAGGTACCCGTCCGGTCGCATCACCCCGACGTCGCCGGAGCGCCACCACCCGTCGCGGAAGCTCTCCCCGGCATCGGGCCGGTCGTGGTAGTCCACCGTGACCCAGGGGCCGCGGACCAGCAGCTCGCCGCTGGTGGCGCCGTCGGCCGGCAGCTCGTTGCCGTCCAGGTCCGCGATCTTGATCTCCAGGCCGAGCGCGGGCAGGCCCTGGCAGCGCTTGATGTCCCAGCGCTGCTCCTCGTCCAGATCCTCCATGCCCGGCTTGAGCCGGTAGTTGTAGGTGACGACGGGGGAGGTCTCCGAGGCGCCGTAGGCGTGCACGACGTCTGCGCCGGTCAGCTCCTTGTACCTCTTCATCATCGCCAGCGGCGGCTCCGTGGCGCCGCAGACCAGCCGCACCCGGGACAGGTCCGGCGCCTGATCCAGGCCGCGGATGTGCTCCAGCACGGGTCCGAAGATCGCCGGGGCACCGTTGGCCACCGTGACCTCCTCCTGCACCATCGCGTCCGCGAGGAAGCCCAGCTCGTCCAGGCCGTAGCGTCCCGGGAGCACGACCTTCGCTCCCGCCGCGACCGAGGCCTGCGGGAAGCCCCAGGACATCACGTGGAACATGGGCGTCACCGGCATGACGCAGTCCTCCGGGCCCACCTGCAGCGCCGAGATCAGGGCCAGGCTGTGCAGGTACATGGCGCGGTGGGAGTAGAAGATGCCCTTCGGGCGGCCCGTGGTGCCGGTGGTGTACCCGGCGTAGGCCGCGGAGTGCTCGTCGATCAGCTCCCACGGGTATTGGTCGGCGGAATCGTCCATCTCCGCCATGAGGTCCTCGAGGAACACCGCGCGGGGGAGGGTGGTGCTGACCTCGGAGCCGGGACGGTCGCTGAGGATGATCCACCCGCGGACGTTCTCGGCGTCGGCGTGCTGCTCCGCGAGGGGCAGCAGGGACTCGTCCACGCAGATCCAGGAGGCCCCGGAGTGGTCGATGACGTAGCGCAGGTCCTGGGCGGCCAGGCGCAGGTTCAGCTGCAGCATCACCGCGGCCAGCCCGGGCGCGGCGAAGTACAGCTCGAAGTGGCGGCGGGAGTTCCAGTCCATGACGCCGACGACGTCGCCGGGGCCGATCCCCAGGCCGCTCAGGGCATGCGCCATGCGGGCCAGGCGCCGCCATTCCTCGCGGTAGGTGGAGCGGTGCCAGGCGCCGTCGTTGCCGCGGTGCACCACCTCCCGGTCCGGGAAGTTCCGGGCCGCATGCCGGATCAGGGTGGTGATGTTCAGCGGGTAGTCCTCGCCGGTGGTGGCCTGCATGCCCTTGAGCATCGTCGCTCCTTCTTCTCCTGGGACCAGGGTGCCGACGCCGCGGGGAGCGGCACGGTGGAGTCGAGGTTACCGCATCCGGAGTGAGCCATGCCATACCGATGGTTCGGGCTGTGAGGCCGGGCGAGCGGAGGGTGGCGGAAAGCGGAGTGAGGTCCGCCCGTGGGGTGTCCGGGTCTCAGCAGCCCCAGGCGCGGGGGTTCGCGGAGCAGCCGTCCTTCACCCACCCGGACTTGGTGCGCCACACGCTCACCGTCTGCGGTTGCGACGGGAGGGTCGCGGTACCCTCGACCGGCTGCCACTCGCCGTCCCCCACCCGGTACTCCCCGCGGAACTCGGTGGAGATGACGATGGCGTAGTCCCCGGTCTCCCGGTACTGGTGGGAGGTGGAGGTGGGGGTGTCCCAGCTGTTCTCCGGCAAGGCGCGCCCGGGGTCGGTGGTGGGGCCGGTGGTGGTGCCGTCGCCGTAGTCGAAGGTGTAGGAGACCGGGGTGGCCCGCACCCGCACCGGTTGCCCCAGCAGGGTGACCTCCAGTTCCTGGGGCCGGCTGTCGACGTAGATGTTGGTGTGGTAGTTCTTCAGCGTGTTGGGGCCGGGCTGGATGCTCACGGTTCCCGGGTGGATGGGCATCTTCTTCAGGTCCTCGGCGGTGACGGTCGGGGTCGGCGGTGCCGTGACTCTTTCGGCGGCATCCTCGGGGGACTGGGATCCGGGAGCGGCGCAGTACTGTGTCTCGGTGCGCTCCCATTCTCCGCCGGACTTCAGGCGCCGGTGGACCACATGGACGACGCCTTTCTTGTCGTCCTCGAGATCGCAGGTGCTGTTCAGTGAGCAGTAGTCATCCGCTGCGTCGGTGCCGGGTAGGGGGCATCCATAGTGTGCGTAATACTCGTAGGGGTCCTCAGGTGCGACAACACCTGAGGATCTCCCGCCTCCACCGTTTCCGCCGCCTTCGGTGCTGGCGGGTTCCGTGGGTTTCCCTCCGGGGGTTGTTCCTTGACCACCGACATGGAATTCGCCACCCCGGGAGTTCCCCCAGAACTCTTTTTTTGAATCTGCGACGGCCGGGGAGGGGAAGGCCAGGGATGCCATCAGAATCAACAGAGTGAGACCTTTTGCCCTATTAGTCACCGTAATCAATCCCCTCTATGTCAGATATACGGTTTATAACCCAATGGCCATCAATGAAATCTAGAAAGAGCATCTGCGGTTGCCCGTTGTAGTCATGCCCTCCGATATCATCAACTTTTCCGGAGGTGCCCCACAGTTCACCGTCGGTGCGGGACTGATAGACGTGTAGAATATACTTCCCCTCCACTCTTTCCCATTCCCCATTTCGCTCCACCCTATATGTCGGGAGACCGTCAACGATCCATTGATTATTTTTGTATGGTTTTTGAAGGGGGTTGAATAGGTCGCCGTATCCGGGATTCTCCGGATCTATGGCGGGAAGCATGTACTGCTTGTCTCCGGTCTGGACCAGGTACTGAACAGAGTCCTGCCAGTACTGCATGAAGGCCTTGGCGCCGTCGAAGGTCTCCTCCTTGGCGGCTTCCGGCAGGGTCGGCACCGGCACGTTGCGGGCCGGGTGCTCCGGGGTCGCCTTCTCGTACCCGGTGGAGGACGCCGACGCCGAGGACGAAGCACTGGCCGAGGCGCTGGCCGATGCCCGCGGGTCCGCGGTGCCGACCACCTCACCGCTGCTCTCACCCCCGCAACCGGACAACAGGAGGGCGCCGGCCAGGACCAGGGGCGCCAGGGATGATGCGGGACGGTGCGAACGGGCCACGGGAGCCTCCGGGTGCTCGAGGGTCAGACGGTGATCATGCGAGGTGAATCACTCAGGTCCCCCGAGACTAGCCCATCCCGCACCCGGCCCGGAAGGTTTTCCACACCCCGGACCGCCCACCCCACCGACCCGGCGCATCCGTTCCCGGTCGAGGGCTATTCGGGAACGGGAGCGCCGTCTCGCGCAGGGCGCGCCCGGCCTCGCCGTCGCGAGGGTCCCGGGGCCGCCGCACCCCGCGGCAGAGCCGCGTCGGTCAGCATCACCGCGCCGAGCAGCGCCACCGCGATCCCCAGGGAGGCGCACACATCCGTGAGCCAGTGATACCCCAGGTAGATCCGGGAGGCCGCGACCGTGCCCGAGGCCAGCGCTGCCATCGCAAAGGCCAGGAGACGCGGGCCCCGCGCCCGCCCACGGGTCAGCAGCCACGCCAGCACCAGGGCGGCCGTGGCGAACAGGCAGGTGTGCCCGCTGGGGAAGGAGAAGCTGCGGTCCGCGCCGTCCACCATGAAGGCCGCCGGCGGCCGGGTCCGGGCCACCAGGACCTTCAGCGCCGTGACCGAGACGCTGGCCAGCACCACGGCCCCGGCGAACAGGAGGGGGTCCCGGCGGCGGGTCCTGAAGAACCAGGGGATCGCGGCGAGCACCGCGAGGATCGGGATCACCTCCGGCGTCGCTGCCCACGTCACCGCGGTGGCCGCCTCGTCCAGGATCCGATGCTGGTCGGCGGCCGCCAGGCGCTGGAGAGGGTGATCGAACAGCGCCAGATGCTCGCCCTCGACCTCCCAGTCCCAGATCCGCCAGGTGCCCACCGCACCCAGCGCCAGCAGCATCGTCCCCACGACGACGTCGCACCGTCTGCTCCCGCGCATCATCCGCTCACTCCTCACCGGGCCCCCTCGCGGCGGCAGGCTGCGGCAGCAGGGGATCGTTCCAACGGCACAGACTAGGGGGCGGCGCTGGACCCCGGCTGGAACCACCCGGGGAGAAACCCGGATCGCCGCGTTGTCCACAGCACCCGAGGGTGTTCACCCGCGGTTCACCCGCCCTCGGTACAGTTGCGCACATCACTCGCACCGTCTTTCCCGGGGGTAACCCATGACCATCCGCCATCTGCGCTCGGGTGCCGGGGCCGCCGTCGCCGCCCTGCTCGTCCTGTTGCCCGCCGCGCCCGCCGCCCACGCCGTCGAGGACGCCGGGACCACCGAGCTCACCCTGTTCAACATCAACGACTTCCACGGCCGCATCACCCCGGAGATCGGGATAAGCCTGGCTGCCACGCTGCAGCAGCAGCGCGCCGCACACCCCAACAGCCTCTTCCTCTCCGCGGGGGACAACGTCTCCGCGAGCCTGTTCGTCTCCTCCGTCCAGGACGACGAGCCGACCCTGGACTACCTCAACGCCCTCGGTCTGCAGGCCAGCGCCGCCGGCAACCACGAATTCGACAAGGGCCTGGCTGACCTCACCGGGCGCATCTCCGAGCACGCGGACTTCCCGATCCTCGGCGCCAACGTCGTCGACCCCGCCACCGGGGACCCCGTGCTCAAGCCCTACACCATCCTCCAGACCGACGACGGCGTGAGAGTCGCCGTGATCGGCTCCGTCACCGCCGAGACGCCCCAGCTGGTGGACCCCTCCGCGCTGGGCGGCATGGAGTTCACCGATCCCGTGGCCGCCACCAACCGCTACGCCGAGCAGCTCAGCGACGGCGACCTCGACAACGGCGAAGCCGACGTGATCGTCGCCGAATACCACGAGAGGGTGCGCACGGACGATCCCCAGGACCGCATCGTCACCCAGACCAGCCCCGCCGTGGACGTCATCTTCACCGGACACACCCACGAGGAGTACGTGCTGCCGCCCGGCGGCCAGACCGGACCCGGGCAGCGCCCCGTCCTGCAGACCGGCAACTACGGGGACAACCTCGGCGCCGTCACCCTCACCCTGGACGCCCGGCACGAGGTGCGCGGCGCCCGGGCCGAGCTGATCGCCAACCCCAAGAAGATCCCGAACGCCCAGACCATCGCGGCGGACCCCGTCCTGCAGCAGGCGCAGCGCGTGCTCACCGACGCGAAGGAGCACGCCGATCGCATCGGCAGTCGGAAGCTCGCCGACCTCGCCGCCCCCGTGACCACCGGCTGGGACCCGGACCAGGCCGAGGCCAAGGGCGGCTTCGACCAGCGCGACCGGGAATCGACCATGGGACACCTCGTCGCGGACATGTACCTGCACGCGGCGAAGGGCACGGGGCGCACGCCCGCGGACCTGGCCATCGTCAACCCCGGGGGTCTGCGCGACGAGTTCCCGGCGGGCCTGCGCAGCGACCCCTCCACCACCGCGGATCAGATCACGGTGGCCGACGCCGTCTCCGTGCTGCCCTTCGCCAACAACCTCTGGACCACGCAGCTGACCGGCGCCCAGCTGCGCCAGGTGCTCGAGGAGCAGTGGCAGCAGGACAACGCCGGATCCATGGCCACCCGCCCGTACCTGCAGCTGGGGCTGTCCTCCAACGTCACCTACACCTACACCGGCGAGCCCGGTGCCGCCGGCTACGCGACCCGCGGCGACAACATCGACGAGGTGCGCATCGACGGGAAGCCCCTGGAGGAGGGGCGCACCTACACCGTGGCCCTGCCCTCCTTCCTGCTCGGCGGCGGGGATAACTTCTCCACCCTCGCCCAGGGGAGGAACACCAAGGACACCGCCGTCGTGGACTCCGACGCCTTCCAGGACTACCTGCGCGAGCTCGGGGTCGTGACGCCGCGACCGGAGAAGCAGGCCGTCCGGGTGTCCGAGAAGCCGGAGGCATATGACCTCTCCGGCATGTACACGGTGTGGGTCTCCGACCTCGCCGTCGCCTCCCCCGGGATCCCGACTCCCGAGCGGCTGAGCGTGCGCATCGGCGGGCGCGACGCCGGTGAGGTTTCCGTGCGAGACGGCGCCGCGGAGGTCTCCGTGCCGCTGTCCGGGCTGGGCCTGGACGCCGGGACGCACGAGGTCGAGCTGACCGAGCCGACCACCGGCACGCACGTGGTGATGAACGCCGACTTCACCGGAGCCGGGGCCGAGCCGACGCCGGAGTCGAGCCCTGCTCCGACGAGTGAGCCGACGCCGGCCCCGACGGGCGCGCCGACCAGCGCGCCGGGCCCTGTCCCGACGGGCGAACCGGTCCCCACCGCCGCTCCGACGGCCACGGCGGGGCCGGATCTCCCCGCACCGGGACCCTCCGCCTCTGACGGCCGGGCCGGGATCGGAGGGGGTGGGAGCGATGACCTGCCCTCCGGCGGCGCCCTGAGCGTGGAGCCGAACGGGGTCGCGGCCGACTCCGCCGAGACGGGGCCGGGTGGGCTGGCGAGGACCGGCGCCCAGGATCCGGTGCGGATGGTCCTGGCCGGTCTGCTCGTGCTCGGTACTGGTGCGGCCCTGGTGCTGATCCGTCCCCGACGCACCCGCTGAGCGGACTCACGGGGGCCTAGACTCGGCGCCATGACGGCGAACCAGCGCAGACCCCTCTCCCCGCAGACCGGATCGGCGGGCCCGGCGGAGGAGCGCCCCGAGTCCTCCGGAGATCCGAACGGCGGGACCCCGCATCACGGGAGTCAGCATCCCGGCAGCCCGCATCACGGGAACCCGGGTGATCGGCGGGGACCGCTCGCCGTCGTCACCGGGGCCTCCCGCGGCATCGGTCGGCTTGTGGCCGAGGGGCTGCTGGACGCCGGGTTCCGCGTCGTCGTCACCGCCCGCTCCGAGGACAGCCTGGAGCCGCTGCTCACCCGCGGGGCCGTGCCGGTGGTCCTGGACCTGGCGGATGAGGAGTCGATCCGCCGCGCCGCACAGAGCATCCGCGAGCTCGGCCCCGGCCCCCACCTGATGGTGCACAACGCCGGGTACGGGCAGCAGGGCGCCCTCGAAGAGGTCGACGACGACGCCGCGACCCGCCAGCTGCGCACCAACGTGCTCGGCCCGATGTCCCTGACGCGGGCGCTGCTCCCCGGGATGCGCCGGGCCGCCGACACCCGGCCCACCGACGTCGACCGCCAGCCGCGGATCCTGCTGGTGACCTCCGTGGCCGCGGATCTGCACCAGCCGATGAGCGGGTGGTACTGCGCCTCCAAGGCGGCGCTGGCCTCGCTGGCGGACACGCTGCGCCTGGAGCTGCGCGGCAGCGGCATCGACGTGGTGGAGATCCGGCCCGGCCCGGTGGACACCGGGTGGCAGCGCCGCGAGGCGCAGGAGCTGCGGGAGGCGGCGCGCGGCGGCCGCTACGAGGCGCTGGCCGAGAGGGTCGCGGACCGGGCCGAGCGCCGCGCCCCGCGGGGTCTGGATCCCGAGCGGGCGGCCCGGCGGATCGTTCAGGCCGCCACCGCCGCTCATCCGCGGGCCCGGTACTCCCTGGGGCGCGGCGTCGGCGCGGCCCGCCTGATCGCGGCGGCCGCACCGCCGCGACTGAAGGATGCGGTCCTGTCCCGGTACTTCCGCTGACCCCCGAACGGCCTTATATTAGACACATGTCCAATAAGCCGTCGCGGACGCGACTGAGCTCCGAAGGCCGGCGCGCGCAGCTGCTGCGCGTGGCCACCCGGCTGCTGGCCGAGGGCGGCGTCGGGAACCTCTCCATGAGTGCGGTGGCCCAGGAGGCCGGGATCGGCCGGGCCCTGCTCTACCACTACTTTCCCGGCAAGGAGGCGCTGGTCGAGGCGGTGTTGGCCGAGGAGTCCCGGCGTCTGCTCCAGGCCACCGAACCCGCCGTCGGACTCAGCCCTCGTGAGGCGGCCCGACGCGCGTTGGACGCCTATTTCCAGGCCTTCGACGCCAGCTCCGGAGGCATTCGGGAGCTGTACGCCCCCACCGCGGACACCGTCGCCGGAGTGCACGTGATCACCGCAGCCAACCATGACGTCCAGCTGCGGCGCATCATCGAGCTCACCGGCGTCCCGGACACCGCGGAAACCCGTGTGCTGATCGGAGGGTGGCTGGCGTTGGTCGAGCACCTGGCGACGACGCGCGGGCACGCTCCCGGAGCCGATCGAGGCGAGCTGATCGAGCGCTGTCTCGCCGCCCTGGAGGCCGTGCTGGACCGCCCCCTGCCCCAGAGATCGTCCCTCCCCCCGACGTCAGAGCCCGGACCGCGGGTCTGAGACCGCACCAACCCCACAACCCCCATCCCCTGAGGTGAACTCCCATGAACATCCTGCTGTTCGGCGCCACCGGAAACGTCGGCTCCCGCATCCTCACCCGTGCTCTCGACGCCGGGCACCGCGTCACCGCCTACGTGCGCCGTCCGGAGGCCCTCACCCAGCACCAGGGGCTGACGGTCGTCGGCGGCCAGCTCGACGACGTCGAGGCCATGACCGGGGCGGCCCGCGGCGCCGACGCGGTGATCATCGCGGTGACCGGCCCGATGAAGGACCGCACCTTCATGCAGCGCAGCCTCCCGTCCATCCTCGAGGCCGTGCGGGCCGCCGGAGCCGGCCGGGTGGTGCTCACGTCGGTGTTCGGCGCCGGAGACACCGCGCAGAAGGCTTCGTGGTTCGCCCGCGGGATCTACCGCACCGCGTTGCGCGGATTCCTGGCGGACAAGGAGGCCGCGGACCGGCTGCTGATCGACTCGGGGTTGGAGCACACCATCGTCTACCCCGTGAACCTCAAGGACGCCCCGGTCCGGGAGGAGGCCGCCGTCGAGCCCCTCGATGCGGTGGCCACCGTGCCGGGGCTGCCCACCCTGCCCTTCGATGCCGCCGCGGTCGCCCTGCTGCGGGTGGCCGTGGACCCGGATGCTGCCGGTCAGCGTCTGCTGATCACGACCCGGAAGGGCTGGAAGCCGGCCCGGGACTGAGGCCGCGTCAGCCCGGGGGCCCGTCCGCGGTCCGGCCCCAGGGGCCGGACCGCGGGGCTCAGGAGACGCGCAGCACGATCTTCCCCGCCGTGTGGCCCTCGCGGCTGGCGGCGAAGGCCTCGGGCAGCCGGTCCAGCGGGAAGGTGTCCGCCACGCGCACGGTCAGCGCGCCGTCCTCGGCCAGGCGGGCCAGCTCGGCCAGCCCCTCGGCATCGGGGTGGACCCACAGCCACTGCCCGCCGTGCTCCAGCACCTCCGGGTCGGCGATCGAGGCGTGGGCGCCGCCCTCGGCCAGCACCGCGGTGGTGGTCTCCACGACACCGCCGACGAAGTCCGCGACGATCTGCACCCCGTCCGGGGCGAGCTCGCGCACCCGCTGGGCGAGGCCCTCCCCGTACTCCACCGGCTCGGCCCCGAGCTCACGCAGCCAGGCGTGGTTGCGCTGCGAAGCCGTGCCGATCACCCGGGCGCCGTAGGCCGCGGCGATCTGCACGCCCATCGAGCCGACGCCGCCGGAGGCCCCGTGGATCAGGACGGTCGTGCCGCGGTTCTCCTGCGGATCGCGGGAGAGCCCCAGCCGGGTCAGCACCTGCAGCGCGGTCAGGCCCGCCAGCGGCAGACCCCCGGCCTGGTCCCAGTCCAGCGCGGCGGGCTTGCGGGCGAGGGCCCGGGCGGGGACGGTGGTGTATTCGGCGAAGGTGCCGTGGTGGATCCAGTCCCGCCGGTTGTAGGCGATGACCTCATCGCCCTCGGACAGACCGGGGGTGTCGATGCCGGTCGCGGCGACGAAGCCGGCGACGTCCCACCCCGGCACCACCGGGAACTCCGTGTGCATCAGGGAGGACAGGCCGCCGGACATGATCTTCCAGTCCACCGGGTTGATCCCCGCGGTGCGGACCCGGACCAGGACCTCGCCCGGCCCGACCTCCGGGAGGGGACGCTCCTGCAGCTGCAGGACGGCGTCGTCGCCGAAGGAGGAGTAGGTCTGCGCGCTCATGCTCTGCTGTTGGGTCATGGGCAGTGTAACCGAGTGCGGCCGGTCCGCATTCCGGCCGTCTCCCGGCCGTGTCGCGACGGTGGCCTGCGGCGGTGCCGCCGGTTCAGGACTCCGGGTTCAGCGGCTGTCCGTGCTCCTCCTGATAGGCGGCCAGCCGCACCTTGGCCTTGCGGTTCTCCCGCCAGATCTCCAGGCCCACGGGGATCACGGAGACCAGCACGATGACGATGACGATGAGGTCTACGTGCTCGCGGATGAAGGTCACGTTGCCCAGCCACACGCCGGCGAAGGTCAGCAGCAGCACCCACAGCAGGGCGCCGGTGATGTTCCACTTGGCGAAGTCCCGGTAGCGGTAGTGGGCCATGCCCGCGGTGAGCGGGACGAAGGTGCGCACGATCGGCACGAAGCGGGCCAGCACCAGCGCCTTGCCGCCGTAGCGGGCGAAGAACGCGCTGGCCTTGTCCAGGTTCTCGTAGTTGAGGATGCGCCCGGTGGGGGAGAAGAGCCTGCGCCCGAACCACCGTCCCAGCATGTACCCCACCTGGTCCCCGAGCACCGCGGCGGCGGCCACGGTCAGCAGCAGCACGGCCAGGTTCAGCCCGAGCTGCTGGTGCAGCAATCCGGTGGTGAACAGCAGCGAATCCCCCGGCAGGAACGGGAAAAGCACGCCGGATTCGATGAAGATCATCAGGGCGACGACGCCGAGCACCCACGGGCCGGCATCGGCCAGCAGCTGCTCCAGGTCCACCCCGAACAGGCCGAGGGGTGCCGTGGGCAGGGCCGCGACGTGGGCGGCGAGATCCAGCAGAGGTGTCATGGGTCCGTTTCCGGTGGTCGGTCGGGGTCACCCCATGGTACGCGCCCGGCGCTGTGGCGCGGCTGAGAATCACCGGCCGTATCCACAGGAGCCCGGCGGGGGCTTCGCCGTGTCAGTCGCCGGTGCCACCATGGGGTCATGGACACCCACGACGCCGCCCGGCCCAGCCTCGATCCCGCCCAGCCCGATCCCGACGCCGCCCTGCGCGAACGGGCCCTGATGGCCCTGCGGGCACTGACCGGCAACCCGTCTGCTGACTTCCATCCGGGGCAGTTCGAGGCGATCCGCGCGCTGGTGGCGGACCGCGCCCGGGCCCTGGTGGTCCAGCGCACCGGGTGGGGCAAGTCCGCGGTGTACTTCCTCTCCGCGCTGTTGCTGCGCCAGGAGGGCGGGGGACCGGCCCTGATCATCTCCCCGCTGCTGGCGCTGATGCGGGACCAGGTGGCCGCGGCCGAGCGGGCGGGGGTGCGCGCTGCCGCCGTGAACTCCGCGAACGCCACCGAGTGGGCGCAGATCCAGGACCGGGTGCGCGCGGGAGAGCTGGACGTGCTGCTGGTCAGCCCGGAGCGGCTGAACAACCCCCGGTTCCGCGAGGAGTGGAAGCCGCAGCTGATGCGCACCTGCTCCCTGCTGGTGGTGGATGAGGCCCACTGCATCTCCGACTGGGGCCACGACTTCCGCCCGGACTACCGGCGCATCCGGGATCTGATCCGCGCCCTGCCTGCCGGGGTGCCGGTGCTGGCCACCACGGCCACGGCCAACCGCCGGGTGGTCGCGGACATCGAGGAGCAGCTGGGGGTGGGTCAGGAGGTGTTCACCCTGCGCGGCCCCCTGGCCCGGGATTCCCTGCGCCTGGGGGTGCTGAGCCTGCCGGACAACGCCGCCCGGATCGCGTGGCTGCTGGCGCACCTGGGGGATCTGCCGGGCAGCGGCATCGTCTACGCCCTGACCGTCTCCGCCGCGGAGGACACCGCCCGCATCCTCGCCGAGGCGGGGCACGAGGTGCTGGCCTACACCGGCCGCACGGACGCGCAGGATCGGGAGCAGGCGGAGTCCGCCCTGAAGGAGAATCGGGTCAAGGCGCTGGTGGCTACCTCCGCGCTGGGGATGGGCTTCGACAAGCCGGACCTGGGCTTCGTCGTGCATCTGGGCGCGCCGAGCTCTCCCGTGGCCTACTACCAGCAGGTGGGGCGTGCGGGGCGCGCCACGGACAGCGCGGACGTGCTCCTGCTGCCCGGGAAGGAGGACCGGGAGATCTGGCGATACTTCGCCACCGCCTCGATGCCCACCGAGGAGAACGCCCACCGCATCCTGGGGGCCCTGGGTCGGGCCGGTGGGCCGATGTCCGTGGCGGCGCTGGAGGCCGCGGTGGATGTGAAGCGCTCCTCGCTGGAGCTGCTGCTGAAGGTGCTGGCCGTGGACGGGGCGGTGGAGAAGGTCTCCGGCGGCTGGGCCGGCACCGGTGCGTCCTGGACCTACGACGCCGCCCGGTACGAGCGGATCGCCCAGGCGCGCCGGGCCGAGCAGGACGCGATGCTGGAGTACGAGGCCGGGCGGATGTGCCGCATGCAGTTCCTCGCCGCCCAGCTGGATGATCCTGACGCCGCCCCGTGCGGCCGGTGCGACGTGTGCGCCGGACCCTGGTATCCGACGGGGGCGGATGAGGAGGCCGTGCGCCGGGCCGAGCACGGTCTGGTGCGGGTGGGGGTCCCGATCGAGGCGCGCTCGCAGTGGCCCAGCGGCATGGCGACCCTGGGCCTGGAGGTCAGGGGGAGGATCCCGGAGCAGGAGCGCGCCGAGCGGGGCCGGGCCCTGGCCCGCCTGACGGATCTGGGATGGGGCAACCGGCTGCGGGAGATCTTCGCCGCCGACGACGCAGGACACCCCGTGGACGGGGAGGTCCCGTCGGATGTGGGCCGGGCCTGTGTGGGGGTGCTGGCCGAGTGGGACTGGGCCGCCCGCCCCGTGGGGGTGGTCGCGGTGCCCTCGGTCTCCCGGCCGCGGCTGGTGGACTCCCTGGCCCGGGGCCTGGCTGCGGCAGGGCGTCTGCCGTATCTGGGGGCCCTGGAGCTGGATGGGGCGGTTCCGCCGGGACCGCGCGGCGGGAACAGCGCCTACAGCCTGGCGGGGGTGTGGGGGCGCTTCGGCGTCGGCCCGGAGCTGGCGGCGCGACTGGCCGAGGTGGAGGGCCCGGTGCTGCTGGTGGATGACCTCGTGGACACCCGCTGGACCCTCACCGTGGCCGCCCGGCAGCTGCGGTTGGCCGGGGCGCCGGCGGTGCTACCCTTCGCCCTGGCGATGCGCGGGTAGCCGGGGCGGGCCGTCAGCCGCCCTCGGCCAGGCGGCGGTTGGTCTTGGCGGTCGGCACCGCGTTCCACGGGTCCTCCGGCCACGGGTGCTTGCGGTACTTCGCCCGGTTCTCCGCCCGCACCTGGGGGTAGGCGTTCTCCCAGAAGGACCGCAGGTCCGCCGTGACCGCCAGGGGTCGACGGGCCGGGGAGAGCAGGTGCAGGAGCACCGGCACCCTGCCGTCCACCACGCGCGGGCCCTCGGCCCAGCCGAAGCATTCCTGTAATTTCACGGCCAGCACGGGCGGAGCGGGGTGGGCCCCGGGCTGTCCGTCGTGCTCCTCCGGGGCCGGGTAGGTCAGACGGATCGCCGCCCCGGAGGGCACCCGGATCCGCTCCGGCACCAGCTCCTCCAGCCGGGAGGCCTGGGGCCACGGGAGCAGCCGACGCAGCGCCGACACCGCATCCACCCGGGCGGCGGGCGTTCCCTCGGCGATCTGCTCCAGCTCCGGACCCAGCCAATCCTCTGCCGTCTGCGCCAGGTCGGCCGGCAGCATCGAGGGCCAGGGCTCCCCGAGCACCCGGTGCAGCAGCCCCAGTCGGGACCGGAGGGCCTCGAAGCCCTCACCGGGACGCAGCACCCGCATCAGCCCCTCCCGGGCCAGGGACTCGGCGACGGCGCGGCGCCCCATCTGCCGGGTCGGGCGCACCGGGGTGGCGGACAGCTCGATGCCTCCGAGCCGGGTCACCTCCCGCGCCGTGACCCTCCCGGCAGCGAAGCTCCCCGTCCGCTCCGTGACCAGCAGGGAGCCGGCGGCCAGCTCGGCGGTCTCCCGGTCGATGCCCGCGGCCGAGCGGATCAGGGCCCGTTCGCCGATCAGCTGCACCTCGGCCACGGCCAGCCATTCCTGCCCGGCCCAGGCGGTCTCGCGCGGCAGCTCGGCGGCGGTGCCCGAGGCCATCAGATACTCCCGCTCCGTGCCGGGACGAAGGCGGGCGATCCGCTGCGGGAAGGACAGGGCGGTGACCAGCCCGGCCGCGGCGGCATCCGCCGCGTCGGATGGCCCAGAGGAGTCCTCACCGGGCCCGTCTCCGTGGTCGTCGTCGTGCCCTTCGGAGAGCAGCAGCTCCAGCCTGCGGGCTTCCCGCAGCCAGGTCCGGTCCCGGTCCCGACGCAGCCTGCGGATCAGGGCGGTCAGGTCCGTCCCGGGGGCGCGCTGGTCGCCGGCCAGCGCGGCCACGACCTCCGCGGCGGCCCGGGAGCCGACCAAGGCGGCGCCGTCGAACAGACCCCGGGCCAGGTGCGGATCAGCCGGCACCTCGGCCAGGCGCCGACCCAGGGCGGTGGCCTCCCCGGCCTCATCCAGCGCTCCCAGAGCCGCGAGCTCGCGGTGGGCCAGGGCGCGGGTCCGCTGCGGAAGGGGATCCGGCAGCGCCAGACCCACCCCGTCCGGAGTCCCCCAGCAGGCCAGGTCCAGGACGGCCCCGGTCAGCTCGGCCGTGGCGATCTCCGGCGGGGTGTCCGCGGGCCGCGCCGCATATTCCGCTGCGGACATGCAGCGGATGGCGACGCCCGGGGCCTCGCGGGCCGCGCGCCCGGCTCGCTGGGTCATCGCGGCCTTGGACGCGCCCACCGTGACCAGCCCGCTCATGCCGCGCACGGTATCCACGCGGGCCTGCCGGTCCAGTCCCGCGTCCACCACCTGCCGCACCCCGGGCACGGTCAGGGCGGATTCGGCCAGGTTCGTCGCCAGGATGATGCGGCCCGTCCCGCCCGAGGCCGGGTCCAGGATGCGGTCCTGCTCGGCGGCGGGGGTGGAGCCGGTGAGGGTGAGCACCGGGGTCGGCAGATCCCGCAGCCGGCTCGCGACCCGCTCGATCTCCCGCGCCCCGGGCAGGAAGACCAGGGTGTCGCCCACGGAACCCGCCTCCCCGGCGGAGTCTGATACCCGGGACCCGACCCCGCGGGAGGCTCCGCTCGCGGAGCCGGCCGGAGCGGTTTGGTGATGTTCGCGCACCACCGAGGCCACGTGGGCGAGGAAGGCCTCGGCGACGCCGCGGGTGTCCTGCGCCGGCCCCGCGGCGGGAGCCCAGCGCTCCTCCAGCGGGTGGATCGCGGCATCCACCGAGGCGATCGGGGCCGGAGCATCGGCCCGGCTGTCGGAACCGGGAGCGCCCAGCAGCCGGGCCCACCGAGGGGCGTCGAGAGTCGCGGACATGAGCAGCAGCCCCAGATCCTCCCGCAGCTGCACCAGCTGCTGCAGCATCGCGAAGGCGAGGTCCGAGTCCAGATGCCGCTCGTGCACCTCGTCCAGGATCACCGCGTCCACCCCGGTCAGCTCCGGGTCCGCGAGCAGCCGGCGCAGCAGCACCCCGGTGGTCGCGAACTCCACTCGCACATCCGGGCCCATGACGCGTTCGCCGCGCACGGCGTGCCCCACCAGCTGTCCCGGCCGGGTGCCGCTCAACGCCGCCAGGCGGCGCGCGGCCGATCGGGCGGCGATGCGTCGCGGCTGGGTGACCACCACCCGGCCGGGCCGATCCGCCAGGCCGGCCAGCAGGTTCGCGACGAGGGGCGGCACCAGCGTGGTCTTGCCCGTGCCGGGCGGGGCCTCGACGACGCCGCGCAGCCGCCCCGTCCTCGAGAGCCACCCGCGGATCTGGGGTGCCAGCGCCAGGGCGGGCAGGTCCGCACCGATCCGCCGGAGGTCGAAGGGGCCCGCATCGGCAGTTCCCGCGTCGTCGGGTCCGGGGCCCGCCCGGTGAGGGGAGGGATGGGCCACGCTCAGCCCCGTCCGGGCAGGTTCTCGTACAGGGCGCGCGCGGTCACGAGGTCCTGCCACCCCATGCCCACGGTCTTGAACAGGGCGGGCCCCGGAGCGTCGGGGGCGTCCTGCGGCCCCGGGGCGCACACCAGCTCGCGCAGCGGCCGCAGCCGCTCGGCGCTGAGGATCCCGGAGGCCGTCCCCTGCACGATCTCCCCGGCCTCGCGCAGCGCGGTCTCCGGGTCCTCCACGTACACGCGGGCCCGGGCCAGCAGGGCGTCATCCACCTCCCGGGCGTCGGGGGTGTGGGAGCCCATCGCGACGACCACCGCCCGCTCATCCACGACGGAGCCGTCGAACAGGGGATCCGCCGAGGCGGTGCAGCAGGCGATGATCGGGGCTCCGGCGGTGTCGTCGGCGTGGGCCACGTGCACCCGGTACCCGTCTCGGCGCAGCCTCTCCACGGCCGCGCGGGTGCGGGCGAGGTCCCGCCCCACCAGGCCGACGCGGGAGATCTGGCGGATCGCGGCGATGGCGTGGACGTGCTGCAGCGCCTGGGGGCCGGTGCCGAAGACGATCAGCTCACGCGCCTCGCCGTCGGCCAGCAGGTCCACCCCCAGGGCGGAGACGGCGGGGGTGCGCACCGCGGTCAGGGCGGTGCCGTCGATCATGGCCAGGGGTGAGAGGGTCTCGGCGTCGTGCAGCAGGTAGGCGCCCTGGATGGTGGGCAGCTCGCGGTCGGCGTTGTCCGGGCACAGGGTGAGGATCTTGATGCCGGCGTAGCCGCCGACCTCGCTGGGCATCATCAGGAACCGGCCGCGGCTCAGGGGCGCAGTACACCGCTGGAGATCCTCGGCCGGGTCCAGCCCGTCCAGGAGGGACTGGCGCAGGGCGTCGACGGCGGCGCGCATCGGCAGGTGGGCGTTGACCTGGTCGGCGCCGACGTGGCGGATCAAGGCGGAGGGCTGCGCGGGCACGGGACATCCCTTTCCGGGGCGCGGAACGGCCGGTGCCTGAGCGCCCCGATCGACGGTGCTGGCCTGCCCCGAGTGTACCCAGGCCCGTCCCCACGATCCGGGAGCGCGCCGTCGCCCCAGGGTATGCGAAAGACCCCCGCCTCCCCGGAGATGCCGGGGAGCAGGGGCCTTCGCTCGGCGCGGTGACGGAGGGATTTGAACCCTCGGTACGGGGTTGCCGTACACGACATTTCGAGTGTCGCACCTTCGGCCGCTCGGACACGTCACCAACGTCAAAGCACTGTACCGGGTGGCCGGTGCCCGCTCAACTCTCCGACAGGGGGCTCTGGATGTACCCGTCCACCAGGGTCATCGCGGCGCGGGCGGCCTCCTGGGTGGTGCGTCGGGTCCGGCTCAGCTCCCGGTCCATCGCGAGCATGAACGTGGTGCCGAACAGCCCCACGGCCAGGGTGTGCGGATCCGGGTGCTCGTTCACCCGGTAGGTGCGGGACAGGTCCGTGATCAGCTCGGTGACCCGCTCCAGCAGCAGGGTCCGCTGATCCCCGATGACCTCGGAGAGGGACCCGGAGGGGCGCCAGATCTCGGCGATGGCCAGCCGGGCGAAGCCGCCGTGCTCCTCCAGGAACCGCAGCGCCGCGATGATGCCGCGGCGCAGCCGCTCCCGCGGATCCTCGACGCCGACCTGTGCGTCCTCGATGGCCTCCAGGACCAGCTGGATGCCGTGGCGCATCAGCCCCTCGACCATCGACTTCTTGGAGCCGAAGTTGTAGTAGACGGTGCCCTTGGAGACCCCGGCGGCGGCCGCGACCTCATCCACCGTGGTCTGGGTGGGGCCCTTCTCACTCATGATGACCATCGCGGCCTCGAAGAGCTTCAGCTGGGTGCGGGAGGTGCGCCCGGGGCGCCGGGCCCCGGGGCGCCGCCCCGACGCGGGCGCGGTGCCGGCGGCGTCGGGGCGGTTGTCGGTGCGAGCGGTCATCGTCCTACGCCTCGATCTCGGGGTGCAGCTTGGACAGGGTCCAGGTTCGGGAGCGGATCGCGCCCAGGAAGCCCAGGGCGATGCCGATCAGCAGGTACCCGACCATCATCCACACGATCGTCCAGACCGAGGACTCATCCACCCCGTAGGCCAGGCGCCGGATCGCGGTGATCGAGTGCCCCATCGGGAAGGCGTCGTGCATCCACAGCAGCGGCTGGGGCAGGGTCTGATACGGCATCAGACCGCCGCCGGTGACCAACTGGAGGATCAGCAGGATCAGCACCAGGAGCTTGCCCGGATTGCCCAGCAGGAAGATCAGGCCCTGCCCGATCGCGCTGAACGTCACCGAGACCAGGAGCATGAACCACAGCACCAGCCAGGGGTGGGCCATCTCGAACCCGAGGGCGAACTTCACGACGGTGAACAGGATCGCGGCCTGCGCCACGGAGACCACGGCGAACGGGATCCAGGAACCCAGCATGATCCGGAAGTTCGAGGTGTTCGACGCCTGCGCCCGCTCATTGGAGGGCCGCACGAACTGACCCGTGATCAGCACGCCGATCCACAGCGCCAGGGACATGAAGAACGGCCCCATGCCCTCGCCGTAGTTGGCGGCCGTGGCCAGCGAGTCGTGGTCGTTGGCCACCGGATCGGACATGACCTTGGCCAGCGAGCTGCGCTGGCTCTCATCCAGGTTGGGCACCTTGTTCGCGCCCTGGCGCAGCCCGTCGGTGAGGTTCTTCGACCCGTCCTCCAGGTCCGAGGAGCCGCTCTGCAGCTGCCCGGCGCCGTCATCCAGCTGGGTCGCGCCGGAGACCGCGTCGTCCGTGCCGGAGGCGAGGGTGTAGGCGCCGTCGCGAGCCTGGGTCTGCCCGTCCAGCAGCTGCTGGGATCCGCTGACCAGCTGGCCGGTGCCGTCGGTGAGCTCACCGGTCGCGGAGTTCAGCTGCTGCGCGCCGTCATCCACCTGGTTCACCCCGGAGACCAGCTGACCGGTCTTGTCGTTCAGGGTCTTGGCGCCGTCGGCCAGCTCGCCGGTCTTCTCATCCAGGGTCGCGATGCCGGACTTCGCCTCCCCGGTCTTCTCGTCCAGGGTCTTGGCGCCGTCGGCCAGCTCGCCGGTCTTCTCGTCCAGGGTCTTGGCGCCGTCGGCCAGCGTTCCCGCGGCGGAATCCGCGGACTTCACTCCCTGGGCGAGCGTGCTGGAGCCGTCCTTCAGCTGGGCGACGCCGCCGGTGAGCTGGTCGATCTGCTGGGCGATCTGGGAGACGCCGTTGGCCGCGCAGGTGGAGCTGCGCAGGGAGGCGAGATCCTTGCCGATGTCCGTGGCCTCGAAGTCGTTCAGGCCCTTCGCGGTGGCGTCGTTGATGCGCTGGTGCGCCTGCCCCCCGCCCAGGGTGCCCACGATCGCGTCGATCTGCTGCTGGGTGAGGTCGATCGTGCCGTCCTTGACCTGCTGCTGCAGGGTCTCGCGCACGATCTTCGCGTTCTCGGACACGACGGCGTTGGACACGTCCGTGCCCAGGCGACCGGTGGCCTTCTGGTCGTTGAACGAGGACAGGTCCCGGCAGACTCCGGTCAGGTTGTCGCCGACCTGGCTGATCCCGGACTCCTTCAGCTGGGTGTCCAGCTGGCCGATGCCCTGGTCCAGCTGGGTCGCGCCGGTCACGAGCTTGCCGGTGCCGTCCTTCAGCTGGGTGGCCCCGGAGGACAGCTGTGCGGTGCCGTCCTTGAGCTGGGTGGCCCCGGAGGACAGCTGTGCGGTGCCGTCCTTGAGCTGGGTGGCGCCCTGCGCGAGGGTGGCCGTGCCGTCCTTGAGCTGGCCGGAGCCGTCGGCCAGCTGCTGGGTGCCGTCCTTCAGCTGCCCGGCGCCGCTGCGCAGCTGCCCGGTGCCGTCGGCCAGCTGCCCCGTCGCGGAATCCAGCTGCTGGGCCCCGTCATCGAGCTGCTGGGCCCCGTCCAGACCCTGCCGCTGCCCGTCCACCAGCTGGTTCTCGGCGTCGTGCAGCTGGTGCGCGCCGCTGTTGAGCCGCTGGGAGCCGCTGACCAGGTCCGAGGTGCCGCCCTTGAGGCGATCGATGGCGCTGCCCAGCTGCACGGTCCCATCGGTGACCTTCTGGGACCCGTCCCGGGCCTCGACCAGCTGGCCGTGGATGTCGGTGAAGCTGGCCAGCAGCTGGTTGGCGGTCTCGTCGCCGACCTGGCTGGCGACGGTGTCGCGCACCGAGGTGCCCGCCTTCTCCACGATGTTGGTCAGCAGGTAGTTGTTCGCGTCGTTGGTGATGATCTCCAGGCCGGCCTTCTGGGGATCCACCTCGCCCGTCTTGCCGTTCTCATCCGGCTGGAACCGGGAGGTGGACAGCAGCTTCTGGGAGAAGTCCGAGGGGATGACGAGGGCGAAGCCGAGCTCGCCCTTCTCCACCTTGTCCACGGCCTCCTGTCGGGTGCTCACGTCCTGCCAGTCGAAGTTGCCGGCGTCCTTGAGCTCCTTCGCGACGTCCTCGCCGGTGTTCACATGCTTGCCGGACTCGTCGGTGGCGCCGCGATCGGACTGCACGAGGGCGGCCGAGACGTTGTCCACCCGACCGTACGGATTCCAGTTGGAGTACAGGTACACCCCGCCGTACAGCAGGGGCACGAGGGTCACGGCGAGCATGACCAGCTTGGGCAGCACGCCGTGGGAGAAGCGCTTGAGTTCGGTCAGGGCGAGGCGTAAGGACGTCACGGTCTTCTCCTAGTTCTCGTTCTCGGCGGTCTGGTCGGCGTCGTCGCCCTCGGGTTCGATCTCCTCGGCCGCGGCCTCCAGGTCGAACAGCTCCTCGAGGGAGAGCATCCGGGTGGGCGGGAGAGGGTCCTCCGCGGGCTGCCGGTGGCGTCCGCCCTCCTCCTCGTCGGCGATGTCGGGTCCGCGCCCGCCCTGCGGGTCCCCCTCGATGGCCACGGGGCCGTACCACTTGTCCGAGACGTGGGGGACGACGGCGATGACGGCCCGCGGGTGCTCCTCGTCCTGGGCCAGCTCCAGCAGGCGGGGGATCCAGGTGACGGAGTAGTGGGCGTGGCGGGAGGGGGTGTCGAAGACCAGCAGGTCCGCCCCGGAGTTGTGCCGGGCCAGGGCGGTCATGAGCCGGATCCGCTGCTCGCCGGTGAGCTGCTCGTCCCAGAGGTTGTTCAGATCCGCCAGGCCGTTCTCCTCGAGCCAGCGCCCGGAGTGGGGACGCTGCAGGAAGGGGTGGGGCATGTAGGAGAGCATCTCGGAGACGTAGTCGCGCACCCGCATGTGCTTCTCCATCTCGTTGAGCTCGGGGGCGTCCACGATGCTCGCGTGCCGGCGCAGGGCCTTGCGGGAGGACTCCTCGTTCCAGGTGATGGATCCGGACTCCGGTTTCATGCGCCCGGTGAGCACCAGGGCCAGGGCGGTGCGGGTCAGCTGTCCGGAGGCCTGCAGCAGCAGCAGCTCTCCGGGGGCCACGTCCAGGGAGGTGCGCTGGATCAGGGGGGCGTGGCGCCCCTTGGCGGTGATGTTCTCGGCGTGCAGCACGGCGGAGGAAGCCTCCAGGGTGGGGGTGGGATGGGTGGCGGTGCACGCCCGGCGTCGAGCGCGCGTCGTCGAGCAGAGCACCACTCTAGTTGAACTGACCGGTCAGTTCTAGATCGGAGCCCCGAATGCTTTGTGAGGTTATGCACCCGGGCGGCGGGCCGCGAAGAACTCCCGCAGCAGCCCCGCGCACTCGGCCTCCCGGACCTCGGGCAGCACCTCGGTCCAGTGGTTCAGCCGCCGCTCCCGCAGCACGTCGAAGACGGAGCCTGCGGCGCCGGCCTTCTCATCCCAGGCGCCGAAGACCACGCGGGGGACCCGGGCCAGTACGATCGCGCCCGCGCACATCGAACACGGCTCCAGCGTCACCGCCAGCGTGCACCCCGCCAGACGCCAGGTGCCCAGTTCCCGGGCCGCCTCGCGGATCGCGAGGATCTCCGCGTGGGCCGTCGGATCGGCGTCGGCTTCCCGGCGGTTGCGCCCCCGGCCGATGATCCTCCCGTCCGGACCGATCACCACGGCCCCGATCGGCACGTCGTGAGTCTCCAGGGCCGCTCGGGCCTCGCGCAGCGCCGCGTCCATCCAGCGCTCGGACTCGGACGGGATGGGGGCGCGACGCGCCGGGGGAGGGGGGCTGGCCATTCCACCATTGTCGGGCATCGCCTGCGATAGCGTGGGGACATGCGCGTCACGATCCTGGACCACCCGCTCGTCTCCCACAAGGTCACCGTCCTGCGCGATGAGCGCACCTCCTCCCCGCAGTTCCGGGCCCTGGTGGATGAGCTCGTGACCCTCCTGGCCTACGAGGCCACTCGCAGCATCCGTGTGGAGCCGGTCACCGTGCGCACCCCGGTGGCCGAAGCCCGGGGGGTGGGCATCTCCCGGCCCCGTCCGCTCGTCGTCCCGGTGCTGCGCGCCGGGCTGGGCATGCTCGAGGGGATGACCCGGCTGATCCCGACGGCGGAGGTCGGGTTCCTGGGCATGGTCCGCAACGAGCAGACCCTGGACATCGTCACCTACGCCGAGCGCCTGCCGGATGACCTCACCGGACGCCAGGCCTACGTGCTGGACCCGATGCTGGCCACCGGCGGAACCCTGATCGAGGCCATCCGCTTCCTGCGCCAGCGCGGGGCGGACCACATCACCTGTGTGTGCATCCTCGCCGCCCCGGAGGGCATCGCCGCTCTGGAGGAAGGGGTTGCGGATCTGCCGGACGTGGATCTGGTGCTCGCGGCGCGGGATGAGCGGCTCAACGAGAAGGCCTACATCGTCCCCGGGCTGGGGGATGCGGGGGACCGGCTGTACGGCGTCGTGGACTGACCCGGCGCGGGTGAATCGGATACGATCGCGGGAGCCCTTGACAGCTTCGCGATGCTGTGATCTCGAATCCCCTCGGGGGGCTCAGGGCGGAGGGAGCTCCGCTCCGCAGCCCGAGCTGCCGCGGTGGAGACGCCCTGCGCTCCGGTGCCCCCGGGTGTGCGGCACGTGCCGTCGAGGCTGCATAGGCTGTCGGATCCCCCACATCCATCTCACGATGCGAGATAATTGCGGGCATGTTACTTGCGGCTGGTGCGGGTTCGGACGACGATGGACGCGACGGGTTCTCCCGACGGCGGACCCGTCGCCCCGCAGACCCCACGAAGAGACGAGACTCCGATGTCAGGCGCCCCCGGTTATGTCCACATCTCCCAGCGCAACCGCGTGGTCCCGGCGCGGGGGATGCGCGGGATGGCCGCTCCGGTGAGCGGGCGCGGCGCCGTCGGCGAACCCTCCTCCTACCACTCCCTGCGCTCCGGGCCGCGCCCCGTCGCCTCGAACGCCGCCCCGGGGGCCACGGATCACGAGGCCCGCGGCTTCGTGCTGTACGTGGGCCTGAACGAGGACGTCGCGGCGGAGAACGGCACCTCCCTGGTGCGCATGGTCCAGGACATCCGCGCCTACGCCCAGACCCTGGTGCCCCAGGCGGAGTCCTACGCCGCCGTCGCGATCGCCCCCACCGGCACCGACGGCTCGGACCTCGAGGTGGTGCGCGACGCGCTGGGCGATCCGACCACCCCGCGCCACCAGGCCGAGGTCGGCGCGCAGCAGGGCTGGGGCCCCGAATCCTCGCCGAGCCGGCCCGCCGGCGTGCTCATCGACCTCTCCCGCCGCGAGGTCTTCCTGGACGGGGAGGTCCTGAACCTCACCTACAAGGAGTTCGAGCTGCTGAACTACCTGGTGGAGAACTCTCGGCGCACCGTGAACCGCGAGGAGCTGCTGAGCTCCCTGTGGCGCGACGCCGAGGAGACCCCCAATGAGCGCACCATCGATGTGCACATCCGGCGCCTGCGCTCCAAGCTGGGGCGCCTGGCCAACACGGTGCGCACCGTGCGGGGGCAGGGCTACCGGTTCTACGAGCACCCCGAGGTCATCGTCTGGGCCGCCCCCGAGTACTCCATCTGATCCCGGTTTCGCACCGCCGTCTCCCTGGCGTGCGCTGCGCGGGCGCCGGGCGGGGATCATCCCTAGACTGACGCCATGAGCTCTCCGACCTCCCTGCCGAAGACCCTCGTGATCATGCGCCACGCCGAGGCGGACATGCCCTGGGGGACCGGCGACTTCGACCGCCCCCTGACCCGGCGCGGTCGGGAGCAGGCCCCGGCGGCCGGACGGTGGCTGCTGGAGCACGGTGCGGTCCCGGAGATGATCCTGTGCTCCGCCGCCCTGCGCACTCGGCAGACCTGCACGTGGGTCGCCGATGCCCTGGGCGATGAGGCGCCCACGGCGAGCCTGGACGAGCGCCTGTACAACTGCTCCCCCGCCACGCTGCTGACGGCGGTGAACCGGGTCCCGGAGACCGTGGACTCCCTGCTGGTCATCGCCCACTACCCGGCGGTGCAGGAGGTGACCGAGCGCCTGGCCTCCCGGGACTCGGACTACGACGCCGTGATGGACGCCTCCGCCGGTTTCCCACCGTCGTCCCTGGCGGTGTTCTCCTTCGACGCCGACTGGGCCGCCCTGGACGGCGCCGACGCCCGCCTCACCGCCTTCGCCGCCTTCTGAGGCACGAGCACGGCGTCGGCCTTGGGCGGCGTTCGGGTGCGAGGTTCGTGCTGAGGTGCGCGGTTCGTGCTGGGGATGCCGCACGGCGGGAGGCATCTCAGCACGAACGCCGCATCTCAGCCAGCCGATGTTATCGATCAGCTATCACGCGCCCCTCCAGGACGCGAAGAAGGCCCTCGGATCCCTGTTATAGCAGGGATCCGAGGGCCTTCCCTTCGGCGGAGACGGGGGGATTTGAACCCCCGGTCCGGTGTTAGCCGGACCCTTCATTAGCAGTGAAGTCCATTCGGCCGCTCTGGCACGTCTCCGTGTGCTCTCCCGGGGGTCGGGCGGAACCGCATCCGGGAGAACAGCTCTTCCAGCGTACCGAGTGCCCGCGAGCCAGGTCAAAACCCCCGGTGCTGAGCTCGCGCCCCCGATAGGCTGGGGATATGGCCAGAAAGCAGCGGATCGTCATCGTCGGAGTCGGCCCGCGCGGACTGTCCGCGCTGGAGCGCATCGTCGCCCGGGCGGCCGCGCATCCGGAGCTCGCCGCCGAGGTGCACCTGGTGGACCCCTTTCCGCCGGGGGCGGGGCACGTGTGGCGCACGGACCAGTCCCGCCTGTACCTCATGAACACCCCCGCGTTCTTCCCCACCGTGGTGCCCAGCGACCGGACCCTGGCCACCGCCGAGGGGCCGACCCCGCCCGCGCCCGTGCCGGCCGTGGCCGGGCTGACCTTCGCCCGGTGGCGACAGCTGCTGGCCGAGGACCCGTCCCGCGCCGTCGTCGGGCTGTCGGAGGAGGACGTCGCCGAGCTGCGCGCGATGGGACCCTCCGGGTTCCCGTCCCGCAAGATCTACGGGACCTACCTCTCGGATGTGCACGCCCGGCTGATGGGCGCGCTGCCCGCCGGGATCGGGGTGTCCCACCACGCCCAGGAGGCGGTGCGGGTCGCCGCCGCCGGGCCCCGCGCGGATCGGCCGTACCGGGTGGAGCTGGGCGACGGCGTCGTGCTCTCCGCCGATGCGGTGATCCTGGCCCTGGGGCACACGGACGCGACCCTGCGCGATGACCAGCAGGACCTCATGGAGTTCGCCGCCCAGCACGGGGCCCGCTACCAGCCCCCGGCCGTTCCGGCGGATGTGCGCTGGGGCGCGCTGCCGGCCGGGCGCAACGTGCTGGTGCGCGGGATGGGACTGAACTTCCATGACGTGCTGACCCGGGTCACCGAGGGCCGCGGCGGCGTCTTCGAGGAGGACCCGGCCGACTCCCAGCGGCTGATCTACCGGCCCAGCGGCCGGGAGCCGAAGATCTGGGTGGCCTCCCGCCGCGGGACCCCCTACCGGGCCAAGGCCGTGCTGGACAGCTACTACCCGCCGTCGGTGGACAACCGCTTCTTCACCCGCGAGGTAGTGGACCGAACGCGCGCGGCGGCGGCCGAGCAGGGCCGGGAGGTGGACTTCGAGGCCGAGTACTGGCCGCTGATCCGCCGGGACGCCCAGTGGAACTACTACCGCACGCTGGTGCGCACCGACCCCGACGCCGTGCAGGGGGACCCGCAGGAGTTCCTGCGGGAGGTGGAGCGGATCCTGACCGATCCGGACCAGGGCTCCTGGTGGGCCAGGATGGATCGGTTCGCCGCGCAGCGGGTGCAGGAGCGGCTGATCCTGCGGCCGGAGCGGCTGATGCGCCCCTTCGCCGGGGTCAGCTTCGACTCCCACGAGGAATACGCCGCGGCCTTGGTGCACTTCCTGGACCGCGACGTCGCCGCCTCCTTCGCCGCGCAGGACAGCCCGCTGAAGATGGCCATCGGCTCCCTGAACCTCGCCCGCGCGCTGGCCAAGCACGCGGTGCGCGACCGCGGCATCTCGGGGGAATCCTGGCTGCGGGGGCTGGAGCGCAGCTTCGGCGCCCTGACGGACGGTCTGGCCTCCGGCCCGCCGGTGCTGCGGATCCAGCAGACGGCGGCCCTGGCCCGCGCCGGAATCCTGCGCTTCCTCGGCCCGGACCCGGTGTTCTCCACCGATCCGGAGACCGGGTGCTTCGCGGCCTCCTCCCCGTGGGTGCGCGACGAGCCGGTGGAGGCCACATGGATGGTCGAGGCCCTCGCCCCGGCCAACGACGTGCGCGCCAGCACCTCTCCGCTGATCGGGGGACTGTTCGAGGACGGGCTGGCCCGGCCGTGTCCCCTGCGTCTCGGGGACGGCGCGGCACCGACGCCTGGGCGCGGCTTCGACGTCACGGCCTCCCCGTACCGGCTGATCCGGGCCGACGGCGCCCCGGAGCCCGGGGTCTACGTGCTGGGTCTGCAGCTGTCCTCCGCGCAGTGGGGCACGGCGATCGCCGCGCAGACCGACGCGGAGCTGGCTTTCAGCGCTTCGACCCTGGCCGACGCCGAGGCGGCGGTCGCCGCGATACTGGGCCCGGTGGGCGCATGAGCGGGTCGGCATATTTTCGGATGTTCATGGAAGGGGGCCGGCCATGCTGAAGCACCGCGACGGAGAGCCGCGTCGTCCGGAGCGGCCTCGGCGGCCCGGCACCGAGAGGTGGTCCCTGGTCCTGTTCCTGCTGGCCACGGCCCTGACGATCGCGGTGCCGTGGCTGGTGGGGCTGACCCCCGGGCCCACCAGCGCGGCGGCGTTCATGCTCATGGTCGGGCCGCTGGTGCTGGGACTGGCCGGGGCGCGCCTGGCCCTGGAGACGCGCAGCATCCCGCTGGTGCTGCTGAACACCGCGGCGGCGTTCCTGTTCATGCCCATCGCCTCGGTGATCGTGAACATGACCGCCGGGGCCTGAGAACGGAGGCGGCCCGGGGCGCGCCCACGATCGGATGGGGCGCCCCGGGCCGGGATCGGGAGCGGAAGCTGAGGGATTCGAACCCTCGGTACGGGGTCGCCGCACACCGGTTTTCAAGACCGGCTCCTTCGGCCGCTCGGACAAGCTTCCAAGTCAGCGCCGGGTTCCAGCCAGTAGGATGGAGGTTCGACTCGACGCGGTAGCCCATCTTACCGGCCCCGCTGGAAAGCTGTCACGGAAAGCGAGACCCCATCCCCATGCGAGCAGTAGTGGAATCCCGCCACGGCGGCCCCGAGGTCCTGGAGGTCACCGAGATCCCGGATCCGGCCTGCGGTCCGCAGCAGGTCCTCATCCGCGTGCACGCGGCCGGCATCAACCGCGCCGACGTCCTGCAGCGCCAGGGGAACTACCCCATCCCGCCGGGAGCCACCTACATCTACGGCCTGGAGGCGGCCGGCACGGTCCTGGAGATCGGCCGGGAGGCGGAGGGACACCACGGGCTGAAGGTCGGGGACCCGGTGATGGCCCTGCTGGACAGCGGCGGCTACGCCGAGAAGGTCGCCGTGCACCACGCCCAGGTCATGCCGATGCCGGAGGACCTGGACTTCGTGCAGGCCGCGGCCCTGCCGGAGGTTGCCGCGACCGTGTGGTCCAACCTGTTCGTGACCGAGGGGCTCAGCCCGGACGGGCCCAACGACGACGAGGAGTTCGTCCTCATCCACGGCGGCACCGGCGGCATCGGGATGCACGCGATCCAGCTGGTCCGCTCCCTCGGCTACCGGGTGCTGACCACCGTGGGCAGCCGGGACAAGGCCGAGCGGGTCCGCCGGCTCGTCGCGCAGCAGGACGAGACCATCCGGCTCACCGGCGCCCACCAGGCCGGGGACGTGCGCGTCATCGACTACACCCGCGAGGACTTCGCCGCGGTGGTCCGGGAGGCCACCCGCGGGGTCGGGGCTGCGGCGATCCTCGACGTCGTCGGCGGGAAGTACCTGCAGGCCAACGTGGACTCGCTGTCCTGGCGCGGACACCTGGTGATCATCGGGCTGCAGGGCGGGGCGCGGGGCGAGCTGGATCTGTCCGCCCTGATGTCCAAGCGGGCCAGCATCACCGCGACGACGCTGCGCGTGCTCTCCCCGGAGGCCAAGGGGGAGATCCTCAGCGACCTCTCGGAGACCGAGCTGCCTCTGCTGGAATCCGGGGTCATCGACCCGATGGTGGACCGGGCGTTCCCCCTGGAGCGGGTGCGCGAGGCCCACGAGTACTTCGACTCCGGGGAGCACCGCGGGAAGGTCGTGCTGCGTCTGGCGTGACGGGGGTCTCGTCTGTGCCACAATGGTGGGGCACATCACCCGCACGAGGAGTCGACGGAGACCCATGAGCACCACCGCGCCCGCCGCCCCGCCCGAGGACCGGGCCCCGCAGGACCAGCCGCCCAACCACGTCGATCCCGAGGTCCTGGCCGCGGAATCCCGCCGGTGGACCCCCGCCCGGATCGCCGTGTGGGTCGGCGTCGGGCTGCTCGGCGGGCTCGGGTGGACCATGCTGGCCCTGGTGCGCGGGGAGACCGTCAACGGCATCTGGTTCGTCTTCGCCGCGGTGTGCAGCTACCTCATCGCCTACCGCTTCTGGTCCACCTACATCCAGGACAAGCTGGTCCGCCCGGATGACCGGCGCGCGACCCCCGCCGAGGCGCAGGAGGACGGCCGGGACTACATGCCCACGGACCGGCGGGTGCTCTACGGGCACCACTTCGCCGCGATCGCCGGGGCCGGTCCGCTGGTGGGCCCGGTCCTGGCCGCCCAGATGGGCTACCTGCCGGGGACCATCTGGATCATCGTCGGGGTGATCTTCGCCGGGGCCGTGCAGGACTACCTGGTGCTGCACTTCTCGATGCGCCGCGGCGGGCGCTCCCTCGGGCAGATGGCCCGGGACGAGTTCGGGCCGATCGGGGGGTTCGCCGCGATCCTGGCGACCCTGGCGATCATGATCATCATCACCGCGATCCTCGCGCTGGTCGTGGTCAACGCGCTGGCCGAATCCCCGTGGGGCGTGTTCAGCGTCGGCATGACGATCCCCATCGCCCTGTTCATGGGGGTGTACCTGCGCTGGCTGCGGCCCGGGAAGGTCATGGAGATCTCCCTGATCGGCTTCGCCCTGCTGCTGGCCGCGATCATCGCCGGCGGCTGGATCGCGGGCACGGAGTGGGGCCGGGCCCTGTTCACCCTGGATAAGGTGACCCTGGCCTGGTGCGTCATCGGCTACGGCTTCATCGCCGCGATCCTGCCGGTCTGGCTGCTGCTGGCCCCCCGGGACTACCTCTCCACATTCATGAAGGTCGGCACCATCGTGCTGCTGGCCGCGGGGATCATCCTCGTGCGCCCGGAGATCTCTGTCCCCGCCTTCTCCGAGTTCGCCTCCCGCGACGACGGCCCCGTGTTCTCCGGCTCCCTCTTCCCGTTCCTGTTCGTCACCATCGCCTGCGGGGCGCTGTCCGGCTTCCACGCGCTGATCGCCTCCGGCACCACGCCCAAGCTCGTGGAGAAGGAGCGCCAGACCCGCTTCATCGGCTACGGCGGGATGCTCATGGAGTCCTTCGTGGCGATCATGGCGCTGGTGGCCGCCCTGACCGTGGACCGCGGCGTGTACTTCGCGATGAACTCCGGGGCCGGGGCCACCGGCGGCACCGTCGAGGGGGCGGTGGCCTTCGTGAACTCCCTCGGCCTGACGGGGGTGCACGTGACCCCCGAGCTGCTGGACGGCACCGCCCACGCGGTCGGGGAGCACTCGATCGTCTCCCGCACCGGCGGCGCGCCGACCCTCGCGGTGGGCATGGCCGGGATCATGCACCAGCTGATGCCGAGCCTGGACCTGATGAGCTTCTGGTACCACTTCGCGATCATGTTCGAGGCCCTGTTCATCCTCACCGCGGTGGACGCCGGAACCCGGGTCGCCCGCTTCATGCTGCAGGACTCCCTGGGCAACGTGGTGCCGCGGTTCAAGGATCCCCGCTGGCGGCCCGGGGCGTGGCTGTGCACCGCGGTGATGGTCGCCGGTTGGGGGTCGATCCTGCTGCTGGGGGTCACGGACCCGCTGGGCGGGATCAACACGTTCTACCCGCTGTTCGGCATCGCCAACCAGCTGCTGGCCGCGATCGGGCTGGCCGTGTGCCTGGCGATCGCGGCGAACAAGGGGCGGGCCCGGTACCTGTGGATCATCGCGGTGCCGCTGGCCTTCGACGTCGTGGTCACCACGGTGGGCTCCTGGCAGAAGATCTTCTCGGCCAACCCGAAGATCGGCTACTGGGCCAATCACGCCGCGGCCAGGGAGGCGCTGGACTCCGGTGCCGGGACGTACGGCACCGCGAAGACTCCGGAGGCGATCGTGGCGGTGGTGCGCAACACCGCGGTGCAGGGCACGCTGTCCGTGCTGTTCGTGGTGCTGACCCTGATCGTGGTGGCCTGCTCGGTGGCGGTCACCCTCCGGGCGCTGCGCGGCCGGCCGGGCCCGGACCGCGACGACCCGTTCGTCGCCTCCCGGATGTACGCCCCGGCGGGTCTGATCCCAACCCGCGCGGAGAGGGAACTGGAGAAGGAATGGGCCGCGTTCGACGCCGCCCGCCCGCGGGGCGGTGCCGGGGGCAGTTCCGGGGCCGGTACCGATGCCGGTGCGGGGGCCGACCGGTGAGCGGGGGCCGCGGCGGGATGGGTCTGCTGATGCGGCTGCGCGAGTCCGCTCCGGTGCGCTTCGCCGCCGGGGTGCTCGGGGCGGACAAGTACCGGGGCTACCTGGAGTACCACCGCCGAGCAGGCCTCGCCGATCCGCCGATGACCGAACGCGAGTACTGGCGCCGCCTGGCCGAGCACCAGGAGGCCCACCCGGGGGCTCGCTGCTGCTGAAACCGCCCGCCTCTCGCCGCGGCGTCGTCGTCATCGGGTCCGTTTCCGCCCAGAGGGCATCTCCCGGAACGGGGTTGCCCGGGTGCGGAGCCGTCCGAGACAGTGGTCTCGGAGAACCCGGACCCCGGGTCGCACGGGCTCGACCCCGTGAGGAACCACAGCCCCTGGAGGGATCATGACGGAGAAGAACATCGGACAGCACGACGCCGCCGCCCCGCAGCCGGGGGATGCCACCCTGGAGCAGCTGGTGGACCAGTACGCGCAGATGTTCGCCACCGGGGTGCGCACCCCGGTGCTCAAGCGCCCGGACGACTACGGCATGGCCTTCGAGGAGGTCACCTTCCCCTCCCTGGACGGGGTGCCGCTGGGGGCTGGCTGATCCCGGCGGATTCGGATCGGCTGCTGATCATCAACCACCCGATGACCTGCAACCGCTACGGCTTCCCCGGCCATCTCGCCCCCTACGACCAGATGTTCGGCGGCTTCGAGGTGGACTTCCTGCCGGAGCTGAAGCACCTGCACGAGGCCGGGTACACCATCCTCACCTACGATCTGCGCAACTGCGGGCTGTCCGGTCAGGGCAACGGCGGCTTCTCCGGGCTGGGTCTGCTGGAGGCGCGCGACGTCGTCGGCTCCGTGCGCTACGCCCGCTCCCGCGAGGACCTCGCGGGGATGAAGCTGGGCCTGTTCAGCCGCTGCATGGGCGGGAACTCCACGATCATCGCGATGGACCGCTGGCCGAAGGAGTTCCGGGACGTGCAGGCGCTGGCGGTGCTCAACGTGGTCTCCGGGCGCACCTTCGTGGAGCAGGGCGCGCGCAACATCGGAGCGGATCCGCGGGAAGCGGTGGCGCGGCTGAGCGAGAAGCTGCTGCAGACCAACGGCATGCGCCTGGCCGAGGAGACCCCGGCTCCCCACGCGCCGGCGGTGAAGGTGCCGACCCTCATGGCGCAGCTGCACCGGGACTTCCTCATCGACGCCGACGGCGACGGGCGCGAGATCTTCGAGGCCCTGGGCGCGGAGGACAAGGAGCTGTTCTGGATCGAGGACTCCAACCAGCGGTTCTACGCCTACAACCACTTCGGGCAGCACCCGGAGAAGCTCATCGGGTTCTTCGACGAGAAGATGGCCTGATCGGGCCTCAGGTCCGGTGGAAGCACAACGAGAGAAGGAGACGACGAGGACGAAGGTGCTGGTGCTCGGAGCCGCGGGGCGGATCGCCCGGCAGGCCATCCCGATGCTCGACGCCGCAGGCGCCCAGCTGACCCTGTACGCCCGGGACGCCTCCCGGGTGCAGGCCCCGGCCGGAGCCCGCGTGGTGGAGGCCGATGTGAAGGACGAGGGTGCGCTCGCCGAGGCCCTGGCCGGCCAGGACGTGGTCTACGCGAACCTGGGCGCGGACCTGGACGTGCAGGCGGGGATCCTGGTGGAGGCGATGGGCCGGGCCGGGGTCTCCCGGCTGATCTTCGTGGACGCCCTGGGCATCTACGACGAGCTGCCGCCCGCGTTCAACGACTGGAACCAGTCCATGATCGGGGAGCCGCTGAAGGTGTTCCGCCGGGCGGCGGACACCGTGGAGGCCTCGGATCTGGAGTGGACCATCCTGCGTCCGGCCTGGCTGACCGACGCCGATGAGGTCGACTACGAGCTGACCGGCCGGGAAGAGACCTTCCGGGGCACCGAGGTGTCCCGGAAGTCCGTGGCCGCCTTCGTCGCCGAGCTCGCGGCCCACCCGCAGGAGCACGTCCGGGAGAACCTGGGACTGGGCAAGCCCGGCACCGACGGCGACAAGCCCTCCTGGTACTGACGCCCCGGGGGTCAAGCACCTGCGCTGAGGTGCGGGTTTCGTTCTCAGATGCGGGGTTCGTGCTGAGATGCCGCACGCCGTGACGCATCTGAACACGAACCTCGCATCTCAGCAGAAACCCCGCATCTCACGCGGGGCCCGCGCCGCTCAGATCGCGTCGAAGATGTTCAGGTACCGGCGCACCCGCTCGGACTCGGAGGCGAAGAACTCCTCCGGGGTGCCGTCGAAGCCGATGCCGCCGTCGGCCAGGAACACGATCCGGTCCGCGACCTTCCGGGCGAAGCCGATGTTGTGGGTGACCACCACCAGGGAGCGGCGCTCCCGGGCCAGCTCCACCATGACCTTGATGACCTCGGCCTCCAGCTCCGGGTCCAGGGCGGAGGTCGGCTCGTCGAAGAGCAGGTAGTCCGGCTCCACGGCCAGCGCCCGGGCGATCGCCACGCGCTGCTGCTGACCGCCGGAGAGGTTCTGCGGGTACTCCTCCAGGCGCCCGCCCATGCCGACCTTCTCCAGCAGCTCGACGGCGCGCTCGCGGGCCTGCGTCCGGTTCAGCTTCCCGTTGAGCACCGGCGGCAGGGAGACGTTGGTCAGCACGGTCTGGTTGGGGAACAGGTGGTAGTCCTGGAAGACCATGGCCGAGTGTCGGCGGATCCGGCGGATCGCGGCCTCGGCCGGGCGGGCCCCATCGAAGTCCACCGCGTCCTCCCCGATGCGCAGGGTCCCGTCGTCGGGGATCTCCAGCAGGTTCATCAGCCGCAGCAGGGTGGACTTGCCGGAGCCGGAGGGCCCCAGCACCACGGTGGTCTGCCCGTCGCGCAGGGTCAGGTCCACTCCACTGAGCACGGTCTGGCCGGAGAAGGACTTGGCGATGTTCTTCAGCTCAAGCATTGCTGCTCCTGAGGTAGCGGTTGGAGGCCCGCTCCACGCGGGACTGGATCCAGGACAGGACCGTGAAGATCACCAGGTAGACCAGGGCCACCTCGGTGTACAGGGCCAGCGGCTGGAAGGTCGTGGCCGCGATCTGACGGCCCACCTGGAAGACGTCGGACAGGGTGATGACCATGACCAGGGAGGTGCCCTTGACCAGGTCGATCAGGTCGTTGCCCAGCGGGGGCAGGGCGATGCGCAGGGCCTGCGGGGCGATCACGTGGCGCAGCATCTGCGGTCCCGTGTAGTTCAGGGTGCGGGCGGCCTCGAGCTGCCCGCGGGGGATCGAGTGCACCGCGGCGCGCAGGGTCTCCGCGGCGTAGGCCCCGGTGTTCAGGCTGAAGGCGATGATCGCGGAGGTCCACGCGGAGAAGGTCACCCCGATGGCCGGCAACCCGTAGAAGATGATGAACAGCTGCACGAGGATCGGGGTGCCGCGGAACAGCCAGACGTACACCGCGGAGATCCAGCGCAGCGGGGCCACGCGGGACAGCCGCATCGCGGTGGCCAGCACCGCGATCAGCAGGGCCAGCGCGAAGGCGACGGCGGACAGCGGAATGGTCACCTTGAGGGTGGCCAGGAGCAGCTGGGGCAGGGATTCTCCCCAGAGGTTCAGCAGGTCGGTCATGGGTTCAGCCCTTGGTCTGGGAGGCGGAGGGAGTGAGGTCCTGGGAGACGTACTTCGCGTAGATGCGGGTGAGGTCCCCGTCGTCGATGTGCCGGCGCAGAGATGCGTCGATCGCGTCCTTCAATGCGGTCTGTCCCTTGCCCATCAGGATCGCGGAGTCCACGGCATCGCCCAGGACGCCGTCGAGCAGGCGCACGTTGATGTCGGGACGCTCCCGGAAGAACGCGTCGAAGGTGACGAAGTCGTTGGCGGTGCAGTCCACCCGGCCGTAGTGCACGAGCATCGCGGCCTCGTCGAAGCCGGTCACCGGCACGATCTGGGCCCCGTGCTCGGCCATCTGCTGGCCGTAGTTGGAGGTCAGGGTCTGGGCCGCGGAGTGTCCGGAGACCTCGTCCACCGAGTGCAGGGCGGAGTCCTTGGCCACCCCGACCCGGCCCTCGCTCACCGCGTAGGGGATGGAGAAGTCGAAGGCCTTCTTCCGCTCGTCGGTCGGGGCGATGTTGTTGATGACGATGTCGTAGCGTCCGGCGTCCACCCCGGCGATCAGGGAGTCCCACTGGGTCTCCACGTACTCGGCCCTCACCCCGAGGTCTGCGGCGATCAGGTCCGCGATCTCCTTCTCGAAGCCCACGAGCTTCCCGGAGGAGTCGTGGTAGCCGTAGGGGCGGAAGGTGCCCTCCATCCCGATGCGGATCACCCCGTCCTTCCGGATCCGGGCCAGGGCGTCGTCGGAGCCGGCAGAGGCGCTCGAGGAGCCCTCGGTATCGGAGCCGGCGGTGCCGCAGGCGGCCAGCACCGCGCCGAGGCCGGCGAGTCCCGCCAGGCCCAGGGCCCGACGCCGAGTCACCGGCCCACCGGGGGCTCCCGGCCCTGACGGGTGCCCGCCCCTTCGTGGAGGACGGGCGGTGCTCATGCCGCCTCCAGGGCCTGGGTGAGATCCGCGATGAGGTCTTCGGCGTCCTCGATGCCCACGGCCACGCGCAGCAGCTGCTCGGGGATCAGGGCGGCCTCGCGGTGCTCGTCGGTGTAGGCCCCGTGGGTCATGTGCGCGGGCAGGCAGATCAGGGATTCGATGCCGCCCAGGCTCACCGCGAAGCCCCACACCCGCAGGGCCCCGAGGAAGGCGCGCACGTCCCGGCCCTCGGCCAGCTCCATGGAGAACACCGCGCCGGGACCGTCGGCCTGGCGGGCCTGGATCTCGGCTTCGGCCTCGCTGTGGGAACCGGGCACGTGGACCTTCGCCACCGCCGGGTGCGCTTCCATCGCGGCGATGACCTTCCGGGCGTTGTCCTGCTGCCGGTCCATCCGCACCGCGAGGGTCTTCACGTCCTGCAGCAGCCGGTAGGAGTCGATGGGGGAGAGCACCGCCCCGGAGACCAGCTGGGACTGGGTCATCCGGGCGGCGATCTCGTCGTCGTCGGTGCTCACGACGCCGCCGAGCAGGTCCCCGTGCCCGGCGAGGTACTTGGTCGCGGACTGCACGACGACGTCGGCACCCAGGGCCAGCGGGCGCTGCAGGTACGGGGTGAGGAAGGTGTTGTCCACGACGACGTACGCGCCGTGGCGGTGGGCCAGCTCGGCGACCCGGGCGATGTCGGTGACCCGCAGGGTCGGGTTGGCCGGGGTCTCGATGAACACCATCTTCACGGAGTCGTCGAAGTCCTCGTCGGTCAGCTCGTTCAGGTCCGTGACGAAGCGGTGCCCGATGCCGCGCTGGGGCAGCTCGATGGTCGCGAAGCAGTAGTTCCCGCCGTAGACGGGCAGGCTCATGATGATCGAGTCCCCGGTGCGCAGCAGGCCCATCGCCGCGGAGGTCGCGGCCATGCCGGTGGCGAAGGCGAAGGCGTGGCGGGCCCCCTCCAGGGCGGCCAGCGTCTGCTCCAGGACGGTGCGGGTGGGGTTGGCGCCGCGCTGGTACTCGTATTCGCCCTCCCCGCCCGCGGTGGGCTGGAGGAAGGTGGAGGCGGTGTAGATCGGCGGGACCACCCCGCCCTGCTCGACGTCGTGCAGCGCGTGGTGATGCCTGCCAAGGGGCCTCCTCGATCGGGTGCGTCCGGTGTCACCTGAGCCAAGCATGGCAGAGGGGGAGGAAATTCCCGGGTCGGTGGGTTTGTGGGTCGCACCGCGGCCAGTATGACGTCGCGTGTCCGTCAGCTGGTGATTTCCTGGGTGTGGCGACCGATCCCGATGACGCTCTGTCGCCAAGTCCCCGCCGGCGGTAGACTGGTGGGGACTTAGGGTGACCTCACCTGCGCGCGAGCCGCGCCGCGGTGGCGTCGCCGACACGGGCGCGACGGGAAGGCGGTGATGGACATGGGGCTGACGACGTTCCTGCAGGCGCGCCGCGATGCCGCGGAGCTGGGTGAGGGCGTGTGGCGCCGCGCGCACGATCGCTTCCGCCGGGGCCTGGACCGCTTCCACCAGATCCTGGAGCGCCTGCCCGAGGGCGAGGTGCTGGAGCAGACGATCCCCCTGGCCAACGAGCTGGCGGACCTGCTGCTGCGGGTGCGCGCCGTGGCCGTGACCGCCCAGGCCGCCGCACCCAGCTCCTCCACGGACGTCCCGGCCTCCCGGGATGGGCGCTGGTCCGAGCTGCACCGGGCGCTGTCCAAAGCCGGCAATGCCGTCGCGCAGTGCGCGGAGGCCCTGGCGATGATGCGCTGCAGCGGCGCCTGCGCGAGCGGATGCGCCAAGGCGGACGCCGTGAGCCGGCGCGTGGCCGCCGTCGTCGAGCAGGTGGCCGCCGCCGAGGCGCTGCTGCCCGGCCGTGAGCAGCCCCAGCCCGCAGCACCCGGCGTGCCCACCCCGGCCGACTCCGCCGCCTGAGGCCCGTCCGCACCGGGGCGGTGGCCCGGCCCCGTCGGCTCGGTTCAGAGCAGCCGGCGCTCGCGGGCCGCGGCCACCGCGGCGGTGCGGGAGCCGACCCCCAGCTTCTCGTAGATGTGCACCAGGTGCGTCTTGACCGTGGCCTCGGAGATGAACAGGGTCCGGGCCAGCTGCCGGTTGCTCGCCCCGGTGGCCAGCAGCCGCAGGATCTCCGTCTCCCGTTCGGACAGGGCCGTCTCCGGGCGGCTCATCCGCTGCAGCAGCGCCGCCGAGACCTCCGGGGCCAGGGTGCTGCGCCCGGCCGCGGTGTCCAGCACCGCCCGGCGCAGGTCCTCCGGCGGGGCGTCCTTCAGCAGGTACCCCAGGGCCCCGGCCCGCACCGCCGCGAGGATGTCCGCCTGCGTGTCGAAGGTCGTCAGGATCAGCACGGGCGGGCCGCCGGCCTCCCGGAAGCGGCGGGTCGCGGTGATCCCGTCCATGCCCTTCATCTGGATGTCCATCACGACGACGTCGGCCGACTCCCCGGCCGCCGCCAGCTGGGCCGCGCGCTCCAGCGCCGCCGCACCGTCCGCGGCCTCGGCGGCCACGCTCAGCTCCGCGAACCCCTCCAGCAGGGCCCGCAGCCCCGCGCGCACCACGGGGTGGTCATCCACCAGCAGCACCCGCACGGGGTGCGCCGTCTCGTTCCCGTCCATCATCCTCGCCTCCCGTCCTGCGTCTCCCTCGGGCCCGCCGATGGCGCCGCCCCGGCGACCCGCCCGGCCGTCCCGGCCGCCGCATCGAGGGCTGCCGCGGACTCCGCGGTCTCCTCCGAGGCGTCATCCGCGGTGCTCGCGGACCCGACGGCGTCGCCGGTCGCGGAGGTCAGCGGCAGGCGCATCCCGATCACCGTGCCCTCCTCGGGTGCCGAATCCACCGTCAGGCTCCCGCCCAGGGTCTGCAGCCGACGCCGCAGCCCCGGCAGCCCGTACCCGGAATCCGACCCGCCCGCGGCCCGGGGATCCTCCAGGGTCGCGGGGTCGAAGCCGACGCCGTCGTCGTAGACATCCAGCAGGGCCTCCTCCGCGGAGACGGTCAGGGTCAGCACGGCCCGGGCCGCCCCGGCGTGGGCGGTGACGTTGGCCAGGCTCGCCTGCGCCCCGCGCAGCAGCGCGGTCTGCACCGGCTCCGGCAGCTGCGTCGCCTCCCGGCCCTCCAGCCGCAGCGAGCACTCCAGGCGCTGCCCGCGGGCCGCCTCCTGCGCCTCGGTGCGCCGGCACAGGGCGGTCAGCGCCTCCGGCAGCCCCGGACCCTCGGGGACGGCGGCCAGATCCCGCACGAACCGGCGCGCCTGCGCGAGGTTCTCCCCGGCGCCCTCCTCGATCACGGCCAGCTGCCGCTGCACCTGCCGGGTGTTCCCGGCCGCCAGCCCGGCGCGCGCCGCCCGGGTGACCAGCAGGATCGAGGACAGGCCCTGGGCCACGGTGTCGTGGATCTCCCGCGCCAGCCGCTCGCGCTCCTCGGCGCGCCCGGCCCGCCGCTCCCGCTCCGCCAGCTCAGCCTGGGCCAGGCGCAGCGCCTCCGCGGTGCGTGCGTGGTGCTCGGCGTCGGCGGCCAGGGAGCGGTACGTGGAGGAGATGACCACCGCCAGCACGGCCCCCAGCAGCGGACCCACCGCGGCGCCGGCGGAGTAGTCCCCGCCGCCGTGGGCCAGGGGCACCAGGGCCGAGACCGCCCACAGCAGGACCACCGCGGCCAGGCCCGTCCGATGCGGGTACAGGTGCAGGAACAGGAACATCAGCGGGAAGACCACCCACACGAAGTCCGGGGAGATCGCCACCAGGCACAGCCACAGCAGCGTCACCGTCGCCAGCCACGACCCGGCCCACCGCCGCGGAACCCCGGAGGGCGCACCCTCCGGCCCGGCGCCAGGCCCGGCTCCCGGTTCGGAGCCCGGGACGGTCTCACCCCGCCCCGCCCGGCGCGCGTGGCGGTTCTCCCACACGGTCCCGGCCAGGTACACCGCGGCCAGCAGCGCGGTGGCCGCGATGGCGCAGGCCGCCGGGGCGGCGTCGGGAACCCGGGTGCCCGTCCAGAGGTAGCGGACCAGGCCGAAGCCCAGCAGGAACGCGAACATCACGTGCAGCGCGACCCGCAGGGTCCGCAGCACGGGCAGCTGGGGCCGGGTGGCCCGGGAGACCGGGTGCCCGGTCGCGGAGTGCCCGGCGGACGCGGTGCGGGACCGCCCGACGGCGCGGGCGCGCGAGGCGGCGACGGGATCGGCGGTCGGATCGGCGGGTGGGTCGAGGGGGCGGGGCACGGGATCACTGTAGCTGCCGTGGGCCCCGCCGGGCCGGGTGCGGGCGGCGTCGGACCCGGACATCAACCGAACGGATGATCCGGGATCCGCCGGGGCCCCGATGTGCCGGACACCCCCGCCGCCGGAGAGTGGAGATCGATACGGACGAGACCCGAGAAAGGAGCCCACGATGTACCTGGGCATCCGCGACATCCGCGCCGCGAAGGGCCGGTTCGCGCTGATCGGCTCGGTGGTCGGGTTGATCACCCTGCTGCTGGTCATGCTCACCGGCCTGACCGGCGGGCTGGGGGCGCAGAACACCTCCGCGCTGAGCGCGTTGAAGGCGGACCGCTTCGTCTTCGGCCCCGGCACCTCGCAGAGCGACGACGGGAAGCCCCCGCAGGCCGAGGTCTCCTTCACCGCCTCCGGGATCACCCGGGAGCAGGCCGAGGCCTGGCGGGGCACCGACGGGGTGGAGCAGGCGACGCCGATCGGCATCACCCAGACCCGGGTGGAGGGGGACTCCGCCGCCACCGCCGCGATCTTCGGGGTGCCCGACGGCTCCGACCTGCCTCACCGGGCCGCCGGCGAGCCGCTGCAGGGGACCGCGCAGATCCGCTCCGGGACCGCCGTCGTCTCCCGCACCGCGGCCTCTGACCTCGGCGTCGGGGTGGGGGACCGGGTCGCCGTCGGCGGCCGGACGCTGGAGGTCACCGGGGTGCTGCCCGACGAGTGGTACAGCCACAGCCCCGTGATCTGGGCGGACACCGGCGCCTGGCAGGGCCTGACCCACGCCTCCGGCGCCGGAGAGCAGACCCCCGTCGGCACGGTGCTGGCGGTGCGGGGGAACCTGGACGACGCCGCCTGGACCGCCGCGGAGCATCGCACCGACACGGTCACGGCCACCACCCGCGGATCCTTCCAGGGGCTGGCCTCCTACTCCTCGGAGCGGGGCTCCCTGCTGACCATGCAGGGCTTCCTCTACGGGATCTCCGCGCTGGTGACGATCTCCTTCCTCACCGTGTGGACCATCCAGCGCACCCGCGACATCGCGGTGCTGCGAGCCCTCGGCGCGGCCGGGTCCTACCTGGTGCGCGACGCCGTCGGGCAGGCCGCCGTGATCCTCGCCGTCGGGGTCGCGGCCGGGACGCTGGCGGCCACCGGACTCGGCGCCCTCGCCGCCCGCGGGGTGCCCTTCACGCTGGACGCGGCCACGACCCTCGTCCCGGCCGCCGGAATCTGGATCCTCGGGATCCTCGGCTCGCTGGTCGCGGTGCGCCGAGTCGCCACCGTGGACCCCATGATCGCCCTGGGAGGCAACTGATGAGCACCATCGAGAAGATCGAGAAGACCCTGCACCCGACCGCCGGACACACCCCCGAGCACCGGGCCGGCGAGCACCGGGGTGCTGGCCATCGGGCCGACGAACGCCCGGTCGAGCGGTCACGGCGTGAGCCGGTCGGCGAGGCCGCCTCTTCGCCCCTGGTCCTGCGCGGGGTGAGTCTGGAGTACCCGGACGGCACGGACGAGGACGGCCGGCCGCGGACCCTGCAGGCCCTGGATTCCGTGGATCTGAGCGCCGAGCGCGGCCGACTGTGCGCCGTGGTCGGGGAATCCGGTTCGGGGAAGTCCTCGCTGCTGTCCGTGGCCGCCACGCTGATCGCCCCCACCGACGGGTCCGTGCGCATCGCCGGGACCGAGACCGTCGGGGCCGCGGAGAAGGAGCGGGCCCGGCTGCGGCGGGAGGAGATCGGCGTCGTCTTCCAGCAGCCCAACCTCATCGCCTCCCTGACCGCGCTCGAGCAGCTGCTGATCGCCGAGCACATCCGCGGGCTGCGCGGGAAGCGGCTGCGGGCCCGCCGGGAGCGGGCCCAGGAGCTGCTGAACCGGGTGGGCCTGGCCGGTCTGGGGGATCGGCGCCTGCACCAGCTCTCCGGCGGGCAGCGTCAGCGGGTCAACATCGCCCGCGCGCTCATGGGCTCCCCGTCCGTGCTGCTGGCCGACGAGCCGACCTCCGCACTGGACGCCTCCCGCTCGCGGGAGGTCGTGCGGCTGCTGGTGGAGATCACCCGGGAATTCGACGTCGCGACCCTCATGGTCACCCACGAGACCGAGCTGCTGGACGCGGCGGACCGGGTGGTGACGATGAGCGACGGCCGGCTGACGGAAGGGGTCTGAGCGAGGGGCCCGGCCGAGGGGCCTGACCCCTTTTCCGCCCCCGGATGCGACGGAGCCGGGGGCGACCCGCGAGCCGACGTCGTCGGCTCCAGGATCGCCCGCCGGCTCGTCGGCGCGGGGACGCGGTGCGGTCAGTCCCGCCAGAGGCCGTAGGTCTGGGCCAGGGTGGAGACCTTCCGGGCTCGAGCCAGGCGCGGCAGGTAGGAGCCCTCCTTCGGGACGGCGCCGTCCTTCTCCTTCTTCAGCATCTCCCGCGCCCAGGAGATCTCCTCCTCGGAGGGAGCCAGGCCGCGGTTGATCGCATCCGTCTGCCCCGGATCCAGGGTGAGCTTGCCCGTCATGCCCATGGTCGCGGTGATGCGGCAGGCCTCCCGCAGGCCCGCCTCGTCCACGCCGTTGGCGGGGCCGTCGATGGGCCCGGGCAGGTTGCCCACCCGGGAGGCGATCACCAGGGTGGAGCGAGCATGGGCCATCGCCATCGGGTCATCGGAGATGCCGGTGTCCTTGCGGAAGTCCCCGGTGCCGAAGGCCAGGCGGAAGGTCCCCGGGGCCTTGGCGATGTCCACCGCGTTGACCAGGCCCACCGCGGACTCGATCAGCCCGATCACCGGGGTGCCCGCGCGGGACATCATGGCGGTGCGGGTGATGTGATCCGGCTGCTCCGTCTCCGCCAGCACGATCCCGCGCAGCCCCTCCGCCTCGGACAGGGCCGCGAGGTCCTCGCTCCACTGATCGGTGGTGATGGCGTTGACCCGCACCCACGCGCGCATCCCCGAGTTCAGGGCCCGCACCACGCGCTCGCGGGCGGAGTCCTTCTGATCCGCGGGGGTGCCGTCCTCCAGGTCCAGGATGATCGAATCCGCCTCGGACTCGTAGTTGGGCTCGAAGGAGTCCTCGTTGGCCGCGGAGGTCAGCAGCCAGGAGCGCGAGAGACGGGCGGGCAGCTGCGCGGCGCGCTCGTTGCGGTGGAAGGTGTGCGGCATGGGGACCCTTTCGGACGTCGTCGGTTCGGCTCCCCACCCTACGCGCGGGCCCGCGGGGCTGTCTGTGGGGCGGGCCGCGCGGCGACGCCGTCGGGCTGCTGGTCGGGCCGGCCGCGCTTTTTGGAGCCTCGCGGTGTTTCGGGAGCCCCGGCAGTGCTCCCGAAACACCGCACGGCTCCCGAATCCGGATTGCGGCTGCGCCCGGGTGCGTCCGACGGCGTCTGGCGGCACCGGGAGGGAGAGGTGCGCAGGACGCGACGTGGGCCGCGGCGTCGTCGTGGTGACGAGGCCGCGGCCCGCGGTGGTGGAGCCTCCTGCCGGAATCGAACCGGCGACCTAATCTTTACGAGGGATTCGCTCTACCGACTGAGCTAAGGAGGCAAGCGCTGGCCACGCCCCGGCGGGAGGGAGCGGCGCAACGCGACCATCAGGTTACCAGACCCCGCCCGGCCCCGCACGACGCTCATCCGCTCCCACCGCTCCCCGAGCCGGCGCATCCGTTCCCGAATCCGGCGATTCTGGGAACCGATGCGCCGGGTCGCGGGAGGGGGAAGGCGGGAGGAGCGGGAGCCGACGTGCCTGCTCAGCTCCCCGGGATGCCCGGAATAACGGCCCCGGCCGACCCCGTTGCACCGGATGACACGCCGCGAACAGCGGGAATCCCCGCGACGCCCCCGGGTGGCGGATGCCGCGCGGGGGCCCGCAGACAAGGAGCACACCATGAGCACCATCGGCATCATCGGCGGACACGGCAAGGTCGCCCTGCTGGCGGCACCCCTGCTGGTCGAGCAGGGTCACCGGGTCCGGTCCGTCATCCGCAAGCAGGAGCAGATCGCCGACGTCGAGCAGGCCGGGGCCGAGGCCGTGGTCCGCGACGTCATGGACCTGTCCACCGATCAGATCGCCGCGCTGTTCCGGGACCAGGCGCTGGACGCCGTCGTGTGGTCCGCAGGCGTGGGCGGCGGGGACCCGGAGCGCACCTGGAAGGTGGACCGGGACGCCGCGATCCGCACCATGGACGCCGCGGTGCAGGCCGGGGTCAGCCGCTACGTGATGGTCTCCTACCTCGGCGCCTCCCTGGAGCACGAGGTCCCGAAGGAGGACGACTTCTACGCCTACGCCCAGTCCAAGGCCGAGGCCGATGAGCACCTGCGCGGCACCTCCCTGGACTACACGATCCTCGGTCCCGGGATGCTGACCCTGGAGGAGCCCACCGGGAAGATCGACGTCACCACGGACCCGCAGGATGCCGACACCTCCCGCGCCAACGTGGCCCGTGTGATCGCCGCGGTGCTGGCCGATGACTCCACCATCGGCAAGGCCATCCCCTTCACCGACGGGGACACCGCGATCGCCGAGGCCGTGGCCGGCGCCCCGGAGAGCACCCGGCTCGCCTGAGCCGCCCGACCGAGGCCGCCCTCCCACCTCGACGCCGCCCGCACCCGCCCCTTCCGGCGGGTGTGGGCGGCGTCATCGCGTCCCGGGCCGCGCTGGGAGATACTGACTCCCGGGGCCCGCGCCGCGGGCTCACGCAGACCTGACCGTCCGAGACGCGAGGAGCACACCATGGTCTTCCGGCAGCGCAAGAACGACGACGCCGAGCGCCCCGCCCCCGAGGCGCGGCTGGAGGCCACCGTCTCCGGGCGCGTGCAGGGCGTGGGGTTCCGCTGGTGGACCCGCGGGATCGCCGTGGACCACGGCCTCACCGGCTACGCCGAGAACCTGCCCGACGGGGACGTTCAGGTGGTGGCCGAAGGCACCCGCGACGGGGTGGAGGCGCTGTACGCCCAGCTGACCTCCGGGGACACCGCCGGGCACGTCAGCGACGTCCGGCACCGCTACACGAGCGCGACCGGCGAGTTCGAGGACTTCGGCACCCGGTGAGCCGGAACCACGATCACGGGGACGGCGGGCACACCCCGGAGGAGCACCCCCACGGCCACGACGCCGGGGGACACGGACACACCCACGGCGTCGGGGCCGGGCGGCGTCGGCTGAGCATCGCCCTGGGCATCGGGCTGGTGCTGTTCGTCGCCCAGCTCATCGGATCCATCATCACCGGGTCCCTGGCGCTGCTGTTCGACACCGCCCACGTGCTCACCGACGCCGCCGGGCTGGCCATGGCCCTGGGGGCTGCGGTGCTCGCCCAGCGTCCGGCCACCGCCCACCACACCTGGGGGCTCAAGCGCGCGGAGATCCTCGCGGCCACCGTGCAGGCCGCGGTGCTGCTGGGCGTCGGAGTGTTCGTGGTCATCGAGGCGGTGCAACGCTTCGTGCATCCCGAGCCGGTGGCCGCCCCGGAGATGATCCTGTTCGGGGTCATCGGGCTCGTGGGCAACATCGCCGCCCTGCTCGTGCTGACCGGCGGCCAACGGAACCTCAACCTGCGGGCGGCCTTCCTGGAGGTGGTCAACGACGCCCTGGGCTCCGTCGCGGTGATCCTCTCCGCCCTGATCATCACCTGGACCGGGTGGGTGCAGGCCGACGGCGTCGTCGCCCTGCTGATCGGGCTGCTGATCATCCCGCGGGCCCTGAAGATCCTCGCCGAGGCCGTGGGGGTGCTCCTGGAGCGCACCCCGCCGGGCCTGGACCTGGATCGGGTGCGTCAGCACATCGAGGCCCAGCCGCACGTGGTGCGGGTGCATGACCTGCACGCCGGGCGCATCTCCACGGACCTGCCCTTCCTCACCGCGCACGTGGTGCTGGAGGACGAGTGCTTCGAGGACGGGCACTCCGCGCAGCTGCTGTGCACCCTGCAGGAGTGCATCGCGGAGCACTTCGACGTCTCCATCGCCCACTCCACGATCCAGCTGGAGCCGGCCCGCCACGCCGCTCATGAGGCCCAGGACTTCACCGTATGAGCGTCGGCGACGCCGGGGAGGGCCCGGAGGCCACCGTGCAGCTGTCCTTCTCCGGGGCCACCGCCAGGGTGCGCCCCGACGGGTGGGGTGAGGGCGGCGTCGTCCTGGAGATCGACGGCGCCGAGCAGTCCCACGTGATCCCGGCCCACCCGGAGCGGATCCGCTACGAGTACCTGCGGCGCATCGCCCACCTCGCGGATCTGATCGGGGAGCCGGGGGAGCCGATCGCGGCGGCGCACCTGGGGGCGGGGGCCCTGACCCTGCCGCGATACGTGCAGGCCACCCGGCCCGGGTCGGCGCAGGTCGCGGTGGAGATCGAACGCGAGCTGCCCGGCTTCATCACCCGGCACCTGCCGCTGCCGCCCGGCACGGATCTGCGGGTGGTCATCGACGACGCCCGCGCGGCTCTGCCCGGGCTGCGCTCGGCCGCCGGCATGGGGTCGGCGCAGGGATTCGACCTGGTGGTCGTGGACATCTTCGCCGGGGCGGACTCCCCGGCGCACCTGGCCTGCCGGGACTTCTACGCCGAGGCCCTGGCGCAGCTGGGCTCGCGGGGGATCCTCGCCGTGAACGTGGGGGATGACCCGCCTCTGGACTTCTTCGTCGCGCAGGCCGCCGCGCTGGATGCGGCCGCCGCCGACGCCGGGCTGCCCGGTCCCTGGACCCTCACCGACGCCGGGATGCTCACCGGGCGCTGTCCCGGGAACCTGATCCTGGCCGCCGGGCCGGGGCTGGGCGAGGAGCACCGGGCTCGGCTGGAGGCGGCCGGGCCGCATCCGGCGGCCGTGCTGGATCCGGTGCGCACCCGGGCCTTCCGGCCCTGAGCCGCGCGGGCGCGTCCCATGATCGCTCGGGCCGAGGGCCTTCTGACGTGGTTCAATGAACCCATGGCACCGAATCTCTCCGAGTCCGCCCTGAAGAACGCCTTCGACGACGACGGCAAGCCCAAGCCCGCCCTGAACAAGGCCCTGGACTCCGTGCTGCGGATCCAGCGGCCGCTGGTGGTCGGGTCCATCAAGCGGATGCGTAAGAAGCACCCGAAGGACACCCCCGAGCAGATCCTGAAGCGCATCGAGAAGATCTACCTGCGCGACGTCACCGTCGGCGGCGGTGCCATCGGCGCCTCCGCGTTCGTGCCCGGGATCGGCACCGCGACGTCGCTGGGGCTGTCCTTCGTCGCCATCGGCGGGTACCTGGAGCGCACCGCGATCTACTGCCAGTCCGTCGCGGAGCTGAACGGGGTCCACGTGCAGGACCCGGAGAAGGCCCGCACCATGGTCATGGCGCTGATGCTGGGCGAGGACGGCAACGTGCTGATGTCCCAGATCCTCGGGCAGGCCGGCAAGGGCCGGGGCCTGTCCAGCAAGTGGGGTCAGATGATGGGCAAGGACGAGTCCAAGGGCTTCTCCGTGTCCAAGACGATCCGCACCATGTTCGTCAAGCGCTTCCTGGCCCGCCAGTCCGGCGCGATGCTCGGGCGCGCCCTGCCCTTCGGTCTGGGGGCCGTGGTGGGCGGCGGGGCCAACCTGGCGCTGGGCCGGAAGGTCATCTCCTCGACCCACGAGGCCTTCGGCGAGGCCCCGGCCCTGTTCCCGGACTCGCTGCAGCTGGACGGAGTCGCCCCCAAGTTCGAGGACCGGCGCGATGAGCGCCGCGCCAAGATCCTCTCCGGCGAGATCCGGCCCAGGAAGTTCGACCAGGCCGGGCCCGCCGCCGAGGACTGAGCCGACCAGGCCGAGTTGCTCGGATAGCGCCGCTCGGATACCGCGACGGCCCCCGGGCCCCCTTCGACGAGGGGGTGCCCGGGGCCGTCGCGTGAATCGGGCCGGCGGGGCCCGCCCGCCGTCGCCCCGGCTGAGACCGGACCGGGGTTCAGTCCCGGGCCCAGTCCACCAGGGCGGCGGCGATGCCGTGGTAGGCGGCGGGGGTGAGCTCGGCCAGGCGGCCGGCGGCGGCGTCGGGCAGCCCCAGGCTCCCGACGAACTCCCGCAGCCGCTGCTGGTCCACCCGGTGCCCGCGGGTCAGCTCCTTGAGCCGCTCGTAGGGGCTGTCCAGGCCCGGCGCGCCGGCGATCGCCTCGGCGCGCATGACCATCTGGATGGCCTCGGCCAGCACCTCCCAGTTGTGCTCCAGGTCCTCGGCCAGCACCTCCTCGGCCACCGCGAGCTTGGCCAGCCCCTGGGCGACGTTGGAGATCGCCAGCAGCGAGTGGCCGAAGGCCGTGCCGATGTTGCGCTGCGTGGTGGAGTCCGTGAGGTCCCGCTGCCACCGGGAGGTGCTCAGCGTCGTCGCCAGGGTGTCCAGCAGGGAGGTGGACAGCTCCAGGTTGGCTTCGGCGTTCTCGAAGCGGATCGGGTTGATCTTGTGCGGCATCGTCGAGGACCCCGTGGCGCCCTCCACCGGGATCTGGCGGAAGTAGCCGATGGAGATGTAGGACCACACGTCGGTGCACAGGTTGTGCAGCACCCGGTTGAACTGGGCGATGCCGCCGTAGAGCTCGGCCTGCCAGTCGTGGGATTCGATCTGCGTGGTCAGCGGGTTCCAGGTCAGCCCCAGTCCCTCGACGAAGGTGCGGGAGACCTCCTGCCAGTCCGCCCCCGGCACGGCGACGATGTGCGCGGCGTAGGTGCCGGTGGCTCCGTTGATCTTCCCGAGGATCTCCTGCTCGGTGACCCGCTTCAGCTGCCGCCGCAGCCGGAAGGCCAGCACGGCCAGCTCCTTGCCCAGCGTGGTGGGGGTGGCCGGCTGCCCGTGGGTGCGCGAGAGCATCGGGATCTCGCGGGTCTGCTCCGCCATCGCGAGGAGCTGATCCACGAGGTCGCGTGCGGCGGGCAGCCACACCTGCTCGACGGCGTCGCGGATGCCCACCGCCCACGCGAGGTTGTTGATGTCCTCGGAGGTGCACCCGAAGTGCACCAGCGGGGTCAGTCGCTCCAGACCCAGGGCCTCGAGGCGGCGTCCGATGTAGTACTCCACGGCCTTGACGTCGTGCACCGTGACGGCCTCGATCTCGGCGAGCTCGGCGACGGCGTCGGCGTCGAAGTCCGTCACCAGGGACCGCAGGCCGGCCTGCCGCTCGGCGTTCAGCGGCTCGAGCCCGGGCAGCACACGGTGTTCGCACAGGTGGATGAACCACTCCACCTCCACGTGCACGCGGTTGCGGTTCAGGGCCGCCTCGGAGAGGTGCTCGGTCAGGGGCGCGCTCTGGCGCCGGTATCGGCCGTCCAGGGGCCCCAGGGCCGGGGCGGGGGACTGGGCGGCGAGGCTGAGGCGGCCGTCGGGCAGGCGGGGGTCGGCGTGCTCGGACGGGGAGCCGGAAGGGGTCGGTGAGGCCATGCGGTCATTCTCGCACGGCCTCCCCGCGCCCCGGGGATCCGCGACGCCGGTGCCTCGGAGGATCCGCGGTGGGAATCCACAGCGGCTCCTCTCGACGGGTGCGCCGGGACCGCCGTCCACAGGACGCCCGGGATCCCGCGGGGTGGGCCACGCGGCCTCGGCCGTTCCGGCGCAGGATGGGCGGGACGCCGGTCGCACCGCACGGACGGCGGCTGGCCCCCGATGGGGTTCGAGCCGCCGCCGGCTGCGGGACGGCCGATCACTGGGCACCTGAGGAGGGCGGCGGAGATGGACATGATGGACACGCTGGGGCTGGTGGCCCCCGGAGCGCTGACCGGGGCCGGGGCGGCCGCGCAGGAGCGGCTGCGCGCCCTGGCCGAGCAGGCCCGCACCTGCTCCCGGCAGATCCACGGCGCCGGTGAGCAGGCGGCCGGGGCCACCCGGATTGAGTGGGAATCGGAGGCGGCGCAGCTGTTCCGCACCGGGATGTCCCGGCACGGGAGCCAGGTGGTGCTGGCCCGGGACCAGCTGGAGCAGGCGGCCGTGGAGCTGGAGCTGGCCGGGGAGCAGATCCGGGCGCACCTGGAGGGCCTGGCCACGGCGATGGCCGCGGCCCGGGACCGCCTGGGGCAGGCCCTGCACCGGGAGACCCAGCGGCTGCTGGACGGGGTCCAGGATCTGGCCGGGGACACCGTGGAGGCCGGGCGGCGGGCCCTGGAGTCCGTGGAGGTCTGCGGGGCCCGGGCCGCCGCCGAGGCGCTGGGCGGGGATCCGCTGGCCGCCGGGGTGCGCAGCGCCCTGGCCCAGGCGGGGGTGCGGTGATGGGCGGGGTGTTCTCCCGGCTGGGGGAGTATGAGACGTTCCTGGGCGCCCCGGCGCAGGAGACCGGAGCTCTGCAGCACGATCTGGGCGCCGTCCCGGAGGGAGGGGCGCTGCTGCAGACCTCCGTCCGGCAGCAGCGGATCGACACCGAGGAGGTGTCTCGGGCCTCCCTGCTGCTGGGTGCGGCCGGTGTGGAGTACGGGGCCACCCAGCTGGAGGCGCTGCCGGTGCAGACGGAGACGGCCCTGGCCTGGTCCCACCTGTCCGTGCATGCCGCGCGCGCCGCGGACCTGCTGCTGCAGGCGCAGTCCACGATGCTGGAGCTGACGACGGACGCCGCGGACTACGCCGCCAAGCTGCAGGCTGCGGCCCTGTCCTACGAGCACGCGGAGCAGATCGCGGGGGCCCTGGTGGGCGTCTTCGACTCCTTCTACAGCGGGGCCGTGCGTCAGATCTTCACCTCCGCGTTCACCACGGTGCGCAGCCTGCCGTTGGTGCTGACCCCGCAGGGGGCCGCGGGTGCGGCCGGAGGGCTGGGGACGATGGCGCTGGTGGGGGTCGCGCTGGTGGGCGGATTCGGTGCGGATGCGCACCTGCGGGGCCGACGGGCCGCGGCCTCCTCCCTGCTGCGCGGGGGCTCCCAGGGGAAGCTGGAGGCCACCCTGCACGGGGCCCGGGGGATGAAGCAGGCGGAGCGGGCCGCCGGGATCGGCCTGGGGCGGGTCACGGGGTTCCGGGAGGCCGGAAGGAGCAGCGGCACCGTGCAGCGCGGCGGCGTCGGCGGGATCATGGCGCGGATCAACGCGGCGGGAAGTACGGACGTCCGGCTCGACGCCGAGCACGGGGCCCAGGAGGAGACCGCCCTGGGGCACGTGGACGTGCAGGTGGTGACCCGGCCCGACGGCACCCGGGCCTACACGGTCTCGATCCCCGGCTCCGATTTCGACAACCTGTGGGCGGAGAACGAACCCAACGGCACCTTCTCCGCCCTGGACCTGGCCTCCGCGGACGGGACCGCGAGCCTCGCCCAGTCCCCAGTGCTGATGCAGATGGTGGATCAGGCCCTGCGGGAGGCCGGGGCCTCCGCCTCCGACGAGGTGCTGCTCACCGGATTCAGCCAGGGCGGCATGACCGCGCAGGCGCTGGCCGCCAACGGGGACTTCCGCAGCCGGTGGAAGGTGGCCGGGGTCCTGTCGATGGGGGCGCCGACCTCCGCCTACGGCGGGATCCCCGAGGACATCCCGGTGCTCAGCGTCGAGGACGTCAACGACGTCGTGCCCGCCGTCCTGGCCGAGGGCAGCCGCCCGGCCAACGCCCAGACGCAGGAGGTGCACGTGAACATGGGTGAGGAGGAGTACGGCATCGGCCTGTTCGGCACGCACAACGGCGCTGGTTATGAGCACATGGCTCCCGCGGTGGCCCAGCAGCTGGGCCGCACCGGGGAGGGGCGGGAGTATCTGGCGATGCTGGATCGGATGATGCCGGAGGGCGCGACGGTGAGCACCGTGACCTACGAGGCCGGCGCGGAGTACTACAACGCCGACCCCGACGATCCCCGCCGCCCCATCGCTCCGGTGAATCCGGCGTCGGTGGGCACCGCGAAGGAGGCGCTCGCCGCGGGGAAGGAGCTGGCCGGCGAGGCGGGGAAGGCGGCGGTGGGCGGGCTCACCCGGATGCCGGAGATCCGGCTGCCCGAGCCGTGCCCCGCCCCGCAGATCCCGCAGGGCGGGGAGTTCCCGGGGACCATCCGCCCGCCGCGCCTGCCCGGGCATCCGATGCCCTCCCCGGTGCTGCAGTGAGGCCCGGCACACCGGGGAGAGGCAGCGGCTACAGTGGTGTCCATGAGTCCCGAGAACTCCTCCGAGCCCCCCGCCCGCGACGCCGCCGGGCACCGCGGCATCACCCCGCGCCCCGTGTTCGACCAGCTGCCGGCCTACGCCGCCGGGAAGCCGCCGAAGGTCGTGGAGGGGCTCCGACAGTTCAAGCTGTCCTCCAACGAGAACCCGCTGGGACCGGTGCCGGCCGTCGCGGAGGTCATCGACGCCTTCCGGGACACCCACCTGTACCCGGATCCGCTGTCCACCCGGCTGCGCGAGGCCCTGGCGGGGCACCTGGAGGTTCCCGCGGAGGACATCGTCACCGGGGCGGGCAGCCTCGGGGCGCTGACCCAGATCCTCGCGGCCTTCGCCGGGCAGAACCCGGACGGGGTCCAGGACGAGGTCGTCTACCCGTGGCGCTCCTTCGAGGCCTACCCGATCGTGGTGGGCCTGGCCGGGGCCCGCTCGGTGCAGGTGCCGCTGACCGAGGACGGGGGCAACGACCTCGAGGCCATGGCCGCGGCGATCACCGAGCGCACCACCGTGGTGCTGCTGTGCTCCCCCAACAACCCGACCGGCCCGGCCCTGACCCGCGACGCCGTGGAGGCGTTCCTGAAGAAGGTCCCGGAGCACGTCGTCGTCGTGCTGGATGAGGCGTACTACGAGTTCTGCCGCCTCTCCGAGCTGACCGAGCGGGAGCGGGCCGAGGGCGGCCTGGCCGAGGGGGTGTCCCTGTACCGGGAGCACCCCAACCTGGTGGTGCTGCGGACCTTCTCCAAGGCGGCCGGGCTGGCCGGGCTGCGCGTCGGGTACTCGATCGCCCACCCGGAGATCACCCGCAGCCTGCGCGTGTCCGCCACGCCCTTCGCGGTGAGCACCCTGGCTGAGTCCGCCGCGGTCGCCGCGATCGCCCACCAGGAGGAGGTCGATGAGCAGGTCCGGTGGATCGTGGCCGAGCGGGAGCGCATCGTCGCGGCGCTGCGCTCGGACGGCTGGGAGGTCCCGACGACGCGGGCGAACTTCGTGTGGCTGCCGCTGGGGGAGCGCTCCGCGGCCTTCGCGCAGCTGGCCGAGGAGCACGCCCTGTCCGTGCGGGCCTTCCACCCGGAGGGGGTGCGCGTGAGCGTCGGCCCGCGCGAGGCCAATGACCGCTTCCTGGAGATCTGCCGGCACTTCCGGGAGCGCGTCTGAGGAAGCCGTCGCGAGGCCCGGGGCGGGTAGGCTGGGGATAGGGCGGCCGGAGGCCGCCGCGGTGCGCCCGGGGCTCATCCCGGCCCGCTCCACGGCCCCTCTTCGCGACGCCGCCCATCCACCCCAGCCACGGAGGATCCATGGTCACCTCGCCGGAGGCGTCCGCCGCCCACCCGGGCGCCGTCGCAGGAGCCCTGCCGCTGGTCCGCATCCTGGACCAGGACGGGCGCCGCACCGCAGACCCGCGCTTCGACCCGTACCTGCGGGAGCTGTCCCGGCAGCACCTGGAGGAGGCCTACCGGCAGATGCTCGCCGTGCGCCGCTTCGACGACGAGGCCACCGCCCTGCAGCGGCAGGGCAAGCTGGCGCTGTGGGTCCCCTCCAAGGGGCAGGAGGCCGCGCAGATCGGCTCCGGGATGGCGATGCGCCCCACGGACTACGTCTTCCCCTCCTACCGCGAGCACGCCCTGGCGATGCAGCGCGGCGTCGACCTGGCCCAGCTGCTCACCGTCTTCCGCGGGGTCTCCGGCCACGGCTGGATCCCGCAGGAGCACCGCTTCCACCTGTACTCCTTCGTCCTGGCCTCCCAGATCCCGCATGCCGTGGGGTACGCCATGGGGCAGAAGCTGGACGGCGCCCGGGACGAGGCGACCGTCGTGTACTTCGGGGACGGCTCCTCCACCGAGGGGGAGGCGCACGAGTCCATGGTCTTCGCCGCCTCCTACGACGCCCCGGTGCTCTTCTTCGTGCAGAACAACCGCTGGGCGATCTCCGTGCCGTTCGCCACCCAGTCCCGCGTCCCCCTGGCCGAGCGGGCCGCCGGCTACGGCTTCGAGGGGATCCGGGTGGACGGCAACGACCTCCTCGGCGTCTATGCGGTGACCGCCTACGCCCTGGAGAAGATCCGGCGCGGGCAGGGGCCGGTGCTCATCGAGGCGGAGACCTACCGGCTCGGCGCGCACACCACCGCCGATGACCCCACCAAGTACCGCACCCGCGAGGAGGAGCAGGAGTGGGGGGCCAAGGATCCGCTGGTGCGCCTGGAGCGGCACCTGCGCGCCGAAGGGACGCCCGAGGAGTTCTTCGAGCAGGCCGAGGCGCAGGCCAGGGAGGGCGCCCGATCCATGCCGGAGGCCGCCCTGGCGGTGCCGGCCCCCGGGCTGGAGGAGTTCTTCGACCGGGTCTACGCCGAGCCGAACAGCCTCACGGCCGCGGAGAAGGCGTGGTTCCGGGAGTATGAGGCGGGCTTCGCCGATGCGGCGGCCGACGGCGAGCACGAGGAGGAGCGCTGAGATGATGGCACCCCGCGAATCAGCCGGGTCCGGCACCGGACCCGAGACGACGCCGACCGACCGCGTTCCGGAGCCCGAGGCCCCGGGCGCCGGCATCCCGGAGACGGAGATCCGCCGCTCCGCGACCGCCCACGACGAGCCGCGCCCCGAGGTGCAGACCCTGCCGATGGCGAAGGCCCTGAACCTGGCCATGGACGATGCCATGGCCGAGGACGAGAAGGTCCTGCTGATGGGCGAGGACATCGGGACCCTGGGCGGGGTCTTCCGGGTCACCCAGGGGCTGAAGCAGACCTACGGGGCCCACCGGGTCATGGACACCCCGCTCGGGGAGGCCGGGATCGTGGGCACCGCGATCGGCCTGGCCCTGCGCGGGTACCGACCGGTGTGCGAGATCCAGTTCGACGGCTTCGTGTTCCCGGCCTTCAACCAGATCACCTCGCAGCTGGCGAAGATCCGGGCTCGCTCGGGCGGGCACCTGAGCCTGCCCGTCGTCGTGCGGATCCCCGACGGAGGGAACATCGGCTCGATCGAGCACCACTCGGAGTCCCCGGAGGCGCTGTTCGCCCACACCGCGGGGCTGCGGGTGATGACCCCCTCCACCCCGCAGGACGCCTACTCGATGCTGCGCGAGGCGATCTCCTCGGATGACCCGGTGATCTTCCTGGAGCCCAAGCGCCGCTACTGGCTCAAGGGCGAGGTGGACCGGCGGATCACCGCGGACACCCAGCGGGCGCAGATCGTGCGCGAGGGCCGCGACCTGACCCTGGCCGCCTACGGCCCGCTGGTGCCGGTGGCGCTGGCGGCCGCCCAGGCCGCACAGGAGGACGGGCGCAGCATCGAGGTCCTGGACCTGCGCAGCATCTCCCCCCTGGACGTCGACGCCGTGGCGGCCTCCGTGCACAAGACGGGTCGGCTGGTCATCGCCCACGAGGCGCCGAGCTTCGGCGGGATCGGCGGGGAGCTGGCCGCGCAGATCGCGCAGCGCTGCTTCTACGCCCTGGAGGCGCCCGTGCTGCGCGTGGGCGGGTACCACATGCCCTACCCGGTGGCCGCGGTGGAGGGGGACTACCTCCCGGACATCGACCGCCTGCTGGAGGCCTTCGACCGTTCCTTCGCGTACTGAAGTTCCCTGGCCCCCGCGCCGCGCGCGGTGGTCGCGACGCCGGCTTGCTGCCGGCACAGGAGTGAGCCATGACTGACATCTTCACCCTCCCGGACGTCGGGGAGGGACTGACCGAGGCGGAGATCCTCTCCTGGAAGGTCGCCCCCGGTCACACGGTGGAATCCAACCAGGTGATCGTGGAGATCGAGACCGCGAAGTCCGTGGTCGAGCTGCCCTCGCCCTTCGCGGGCACGGTGCGCCGGATCCTCGCCGAGGAGGGGCAGACCGTGGAGGTCGGCGCCCCGCTGATCGAGATCGCCGGGGCGGACGCTGCCGAGGACTCCGGGGACCCCGAGGCCCCCGCCGGTGCGGCCGAGGAGGCCGACGGTGCGGGACCCGGTGACCGGTCCGCCCCGGTCGGCGCGCCGGGGGAGGCCCCCGATGCGGCCGGGACCGGGCGGCACCCCGAGACCACCGGGACCGCCGGCCGGGAGGGCGGCTCGTCCTCCCGCGCCCCGGGCGGATCCCCCGCCGATTCCCCGGCCGGCTCCCCTGCCGGCTCCGAGGGCGGGGCGGCCCTGGTGGGCTCCGGACCGAAGGCGGATCCCGTGCGTCGTCGGGCCCGGAAGCGCCCCAGCGGCGTCGTCGAGCCGTCCCCAGCGCCCCAGACCCCGCCGACCCCTCCGGCCGAGGAGCACCGGCGCGGGCCTCTGGCCGGGCTCAACTCCTTCAGCGCGGGGACCTTCGGGGCGAACCTCGCCGAGCGGGCCCGCGATGCCCTGAACCGGCTGCCGGGTCGCTCCCACGACGAGCCGATGCCCACCCCGGACGCCCACCAGCGGGTCCCGGGGGAGCCGCCGCGTCGTCCCACCCTCGCCAAGCCGCCGGTGCGCAAGGCCGCCAAGGACCTCGGCATCGACCTCGCCGATGTGCCGGGGACGGGAGCGCAGGGCCAGGTCACGCAGAAGGACCTGATCAACTACGCCGCGAACAGCCAGGATCTGGAGGCGGCCAAGCCCGAGCACTTCTGGATCCTGCAGGGCCGCGGCGGGGACCGGCTGGAGCGGGTGCCCGTCAAGGGCGTGCGGAAGGTGACGGCCAAGGCCATGGTCAAGTCCGCCTTCGAGGCTCCGCACGTGTCGATCTTCGTGGACGTGGACGCCTCCCGGACCATGGAGTTCGTCAAGCGACTGAAGGCCTCCCCGAGCTTCGAGGGGGTGAAGGTCACGCCGCTGCTGATCCTGGCGAAGGCGATCATCTGGGCCACCGCGCGCAACCCGCAGGTGAACTCCTCCTGGACAGACTCGGAGATCCTCATCAAGCGGTATATCAACCTCGGCATCGCCGCGGCCACCCCGCGCGGGCTCATGGTCCCGAACATCAAGGACGCCCAGGAACTGTCCCTGCGCGAGCTCGCGGTGGCCATCCAGGCGCTGACCAAGACGGCCCGGGAGGGCAAGACCCAGCCGGGGGACATGACCGGCGGGACGCTGACCATCACCAACATCGGCGCCCTGGGCATCGACACCGGGACCCCCATCATCAACCCCGGCGAGGCCGCGATCGTCGCCTTCGGGACCATCAAGCAGAAGCCGTGGGTGGTGGACGGGGAGGTCATCCCCCGCTGGGTGACCACCCTGGGCGGTTCCTTCGATCACCGGATCGTGGACGGGGACCTCTCCGCCCGGTTCATGGCCGACGTCGCCTCCGTGCTCGAGGAGCCGGCCCTGCTGCTGGATATGTGAGGATCCGGAGCCGTCGGACCATCCGAGCCCCCCGCCCCGAGGCGGGGCTCGGGTGGGACGGCGGCTCCCGAGGAGGCGGGGGGACTCCTGGCCGGTGAGGACGACGTCCGAGATCCGCGACCGGCCGCGCCGGGCGGACGGTCCGCCCCACGTCTCTGCCCGGGACGCTCAGAACGCCTGGAAGCCCCATCGGTCCGCGCGGCGGTGGTAGGCGGTGCCCCACCACCCGCCCAAGGTGGCCGCGGCCAGCGCGATCAGCGCGGTGCCGGCCACCGTCAGGCCCGTCCACCCGAGGTTCGCCCCGCCGTAGTCCTGGGCCGCGACCGGCATCGTCCCGCCGGCGGCGGGCAGGCCCAGGGCCTGCACGACGATGCTGGACACCGCCGTGATCATCAGGAACCACAGGAACACCCCGACGCCCTGCTTGGCCCCGCCGAAACGGGCCGCCCGGCCCGCGGCGTAGCCGCCGCCCAGATACCCCAGGAACACGGCCACCGCGTAGGCCAGCACCCACATCCCGGCATCCGCTTCCCCCGCCCCCAGACCGGACAGGGCCGCGCCGGAGGACTCCGGGGCGGGTCCGACGCCGAAGCGCGGCAGCGCCTGCTGCGCCAGCCACACCAGGAAGCCGGTCAGCGGCAGGGCCGCCAGCCAGCCGAGCAGCCCGGGCAGCAGCTGCACCCGCGCGTACTCCTCCTTCTGCCGGGCCACCACGACCGCGCGCAGCTGCTCCCCGGAGAGCACCCGGGCCGGCTCCTCCTCCCCGTAGGTCCCCGCGCCGCCGGGAGCGTGCGGGGACTCGAGCCAGGCCGCCGAGGCGTCGCGCCGCGATCCGGGGGCCCCGGGGGCATCCAGCACCCGGGTCGCGCTGGGATCCGCCGGGTGGGAGCCCGCGCCCAGCACCCGCGTGGCGTCGGGATCCTCCAGCACCTGCGTGGCCTCCGGGTCCCCCTCGACGGCGGACAGGTGCCGCGGGGCGGCGCCCAGCACCTCGGTGGCCTCGGGATCCCGGATCACCTGCGTGGCCTGGGCATCCGGATCCCACCACCCGCCGTCCCGCGGGGAGCCGGGCTCCAGGGGGCGGGTGGCGCCGTCATCCACCCAGCCATCCCCGGCCCCATCCGCTCCCGATGATTCGGAGGAGCACCACGGCGTCCGCCCGTCCCGGCTCACCGGTCCTCCTCCGCGCGCACCTGATCCCGGTACTCGGCCGGGAAGTTCTCCAGAGCGTACTGCCCCGTCCGCTCGGTCGGATCGATCCGGCGGATCACCCGGGCCGGGGTCCCGGCGACCACCGTGCCCGGCGGCACGTCACGGGTCACCACGGCACCGGCGGCCACCACCGCATCCCGCCCCACGGAGACCCCGGCCAGCACGATCGCCCCGCCGCCGAGCCACACGTTGTCCTCGATCGTGATGGGCAGCCCGCCCTCCCACTGCCGCTTCCGATCCACCGGGTTCAGCGGGTGGGTGGGGCACAGTAGCTGCACGTGCGGGCCGATCTGCACGTCGTCGCCGATGCGGATCTCGGTGACGTCCAGGGCTGTGAGCCCGAAGTTCGCGAAGACCCGGCTGCCCACGTGGATGTTGTACCCGTAGTCCACGTGCAGGGGCGGGCGGATCGCCACGTGCTCGCCCACCGAGCCCAGCAGCTCGGCCAGCAGGTCCTGGGCCGCCGAGCGGTCGGTGAGCATCAGCTCCCCGTAGCGGGCGGCCATCGCGGCGGCCTCCCCGGAGCTGCGGTGCACGACGCCGTCGGCGCCCTCGGCCGGGGTGGCTCCGCCGCCGCGGTAGGGCAGGCCCGCGTGCATCCGCTCCCGCATGTTCAGCTCGGCGTCGTCGGGGGCGGGGGAGGCGGCCGCGGAACGGACCGGATCGCTGTGCTCGGACATGGACATGCTCCTCGGAAGGTGGGGAAGGGGAATGGCGTGCGGGGCCGTCGGCTCAGCGCCCGAAGATCACCACGAGCAGGATCACCAGCAGACCGACGCCGATGGCGACGCCCGTGGCGACCAGCAGCCGCCGGTTGATCTGCTTCATGACCTGGCGGACCTCGGCCTCGGTGAACGGACGGGTGCGCTGGGGGCGGCGGGGAGTGCTCATGGGCCACCAGTATTCCAGGTCACCGGGGCGAAGCCGATCGGTAGAATCTCCCCCATGGCTGATACGTCCCCCGCCGCATCGCCGCGGCCCTGGCTGAAGAACTACAACCCCGGCGTGGCCCACGACCTGGACCTGCCGGAGACCTCCCTGGTCCACGTGTTCGAGGAATCCGCGCGACGGGCCGGAACCCGACCGGCCCTGGAGTTCTTCGGCGCGAGGACGACGTACGCGCAGCTGGCCGAGCAGGTCTCCCGCGTGGCCGAAGGGCTGCGGGTCATGGGGGTGCAGCCCGGGGACCGGGTGGCGCTCGTGCTGCCCAACTGCCCGCAGCACGTGGTCGCCTTCTACGCGATCCTGCGGGTCGGCGGCGTCGTCGTGGAGCACAACCCGCTGTACACGGCCGGGGAGCTGCGCCACCAGTTCGAGAACCACGGGGCGAAGATCGCGATCGTGTGGGACAAGGCGGCCGCGAACATCACGGACCTGCCCTACGACCTGCGCCCGCGCAGGATCATCGCGGTGAACATGGTGGAGGCGATGCCCGCCGGGATGCGCCTGGCGCTGAAGCTGCCCGTCGGGAAGGCCAAGGCCGCCCGGGAGAAGCTGGAGGGCCCGGCCCGCGGGTGCATCCCCTGGCGCCAGCTGCTGAAGAGCGCGCCCATCGCCGAAGACCACCGCCGCCCCACGGCCCACGACCTCGCCCTGCTGATGTACACCTCCGGGACCTCCGGGACCCCCAAGGGCGTGGTCCTCACCCACCGGAACCTGGAGTCCAACGCCGCGATGGGCCGGGAGTGGATCCAGCCGGACGAGCGCGAGACCATCTACGCGGTGCTGCCCCTGTTCCACGCCTACGGGATGACCCTGGGCCTGGGCATCGCGATGGCCATCCGGGCCAAGCTCGTGCTGTTCCCGACCGTGGACATCGACCTGATCCTCACGGCCATGCGCAAGTCCCCGCCGACCATCCTCCCGGCGGTCCCGCCCGTCTACCAGCGGCTGCTGGAGGCCGCGGACGAGCGGGGCGTGAGCCTGTCCGGGATCAAGTACTCGGTCTCCGGGGCGATGAACCTGCCCGTGGACCTGGTCCAGGCGTGGGAGACCCGCACCGGGGGCTACCTGGTGGAGGGCTACGGGCTGACCGAATGCGCCCCGCTGGTCTCCTGCAACCCGCTCAACGACACCCGTCGGGCCGGGTCCATCGGCATCCCCTTCCCCTCCACCCTCATCCGCCGGGTGGATCCGGACACGGGGGAGGACGCCGCCGAGGGGCGCCCCGGCGAGCTGTGGGTCAAGGGCCCCCAGGAGTTCCAGGGGTACTGGAAGAACGAGGTCGCCACCCGGGAGACCCTCACCGCGGACGGCTGGCTGCGCACCGGGGATGTGGTGACCATGGACGAGGACGGGTTCCTGTTCGTCGTGGACCGGGTCAAGGAGATCATCATCACCGGGGGCTTCAACGTCTCCCCGTCCGAGGTGGAGACGGCCCTGAAGACCTTCGACCCGGTGGTCGACGCCGCCGTCGTCGGGATCCCCTCCGCGAAGGGCGGGGAGGAGGTCGTGGCCGCCGTCATCATGAGCCCCGGCACCGCCCTGGACGAGCAGGCGCTGCGCGAGCACTGCTACACCAAGGTCACCCGGTACAAGGTGCCCCGAAGGATCGTGGAGCTCGAGGAGTTCCCCCGCTCCATGCTCGGCAAGACCCTGCGCCGGGAGGTCAAGAAGCAGGTGGAGGCCAAGCTCGACCGCGCCTCCGACTAGCGGCGCATGATCTTCCGGGCCAGCAGGTTGCCGACCAGCTGCACCAGCTGCACCAGGATCACGATGATGATGATCGCCACCAGGGTCACGTTCCAGTCGAAGCGCTGGTAGCCGTAGCGGATCGCGAAGTCGCCGATGCCGCCGCCACCCACCGCGCCGGCCATCGCGGACATGTCCACGACGCCGATGACGATGAACGTGTACCCCAGGATCAGCGGACCCAGGGCCTCCGGCAGCATCACCGAGAACATGATCCGCAGCTTCGAGGCGCCCATCGCGCGGGCGGCCTCGATCACCCCGGGGTCGATGGAGACGAGGTTCTGCTCCACGATCCGGGAGATCGCGAAGGTCGCGGCCACCACCATCGCGAAGATGCCCGCCTTGATCCCGATGCTCGTGCCGATGGTCTGCAGCATGACCGGGCTCAGCGCGGCCAGCAGGATCACGAAGGGGATCGGGCGGATCAGGTTGACCAGGAAGTTCAGCAGCGCGTTGACCGGCCGGTTGGCGAGGATGCTGCCCGAGCGGGTGGTGTACAGCAGGGTCCCGATGATCAGACCGAAGATCCCGGCCAGGACCATCGTCACCAGCACCATCTGCAGGGTCTCGGTCACGGCCGGACCGATCTTCGGCAGCACCGTGTCCCAGTCGGTGGTCTTGGCCGCCAGCACCGGGGCGTGGGCGAGGGCGGCGTCGAACTGTGCGTGCATCAGGCGCGCACCTCCTTCACGGTGGTCACGAGCTTCAGCTGCTCCACGGCGGCGTCGATCGCGGTGATCTCGCCGAGCAGCTCCAGGGTCAGGCGGCCGTAGGTGCGGCCCTGCAGGGTCTCCAGCCCGCCCTGCACCACGGTGAAGGTGACCCCGCGCTCCCCGAGTCGGGACAGCACCTGTCCGACCTCGGCCTGATCGTGGATCTCCACGTTGACCAGGTGCCCGCGGTGCCGGGCCTTCAGCTCCTTGGCCTCATCCCCGGTCGGCGCCTGCTTCACGGTGGTGGACACGAAGCGCTGGGCCGGGGCCGTCTGGGGGTCGGAGAACACGTCGTAGACGTTGCCCTCCTCCACCACGCGGCCCTTCTCCATCACGGCCACCCGGTCCGCGATCTTCGCGACGACGTCCATCTCGTGGGTGATGACCACGATCGTGATGCCCAGGTCCTCGTTGACCCGCTTGAGCAGGTCCAGGACCTCCTCGGTGGTCTCCGGGTCCAGCGCGGAGGTGGACTCGTCGGCCAGCAGCAGGTGCGGCTCCGTGGCCAGGGCCCGGGCGATGCCCACCCGCTGCTTCTGCCCGCCGGACAGCTGATCCGGATGGCTCTTCGCCTTGTCCGCCAGCCCCACGAACTCCAGCAGCTCCGCGACCCGCGCCCGGCGCCTCTCCTTGGACCAGCCGGCGATCTTCAGCGGGAACTCCACGTTGGCCGCGACCGTCTTGGAGTTCATCAGGTTGAACTGCTGGAAGATCATGCCGATCTCCGTGCGGATCCGCCGCAGCCGGGATTCCCCGGCCCCGGAGATCTCCTGCCCGTCCACGGTCAGGGTCCCGGAGGTCACGGTCTCCAGGCCGTTGATCAGGCGCACCAGGGTGGATTTGCCGGCCCCGGAGTAGCCGATGATCGCGTAGATCTCGCCGCGGCGGATGGTGAGGCTGACGTCGTCGACGGCGGTCACGGAGCGGGAGCCGACCCGGAAGGTCTTGCTCACCCCGTCCAGGACCACCATGTCCGTCCCGGTCTGCTCGGGGCGGGTGCGGGTCTGTGCTGTCATGGTCTCCCTCGGGTGGGTGTGGCTGGGACGGGTCAGCTGTTCTTCTTCTCGTCCTCGAGCCTGGTCTGCACCTTGCGCAGCTCGTCGGTGCGGTCCTTGCTCACGGACACGGCGGTGCCGCCGGACTGCTTCTTCTCGGCCTCCTGCACGGCGTCCGAGTGGTAGACGTCCACGATCTTCTGGTACGTCTCGTTGTCCTCATCGCCCTTCTTGGACACGAAGAGGTTCACGTACGGCAGGGCGTCCTCGTTCTTCGGGTCATCCTGGTACAGGGCGTCCTCCGGCGAGAGGCCGGCATCCTCCAGGAAGGTGTTGTTCACGATGGAGGCGGCCACCGAATCCATGGACACCACGGTCTGCTTGGCATCCACCGCGGTGAGGGTGACCTTGGAGTTCGCGGTGTCCACGTCGTCCTGGGTGGGCTGGGCCTTGTCCTCCTTGAGGGTCAGCAGGCCGGCGGCCTTCAGCACCAGGATCGCGCGGGTCTCGTTGACGGCGTCGTTGGGGATCGCGATCTCCCCGCCCTGGGGGATGTCCTCGACCTTGTCGTACTTCTTCGAGTACAGGCCCAGCGGGTAGATCGAGGTCGGGCCGACGATCTGCAGGTCGTCGTCGTTGTCCACGTTGTAGTTGGCCAGGTAGGCGATGTGCTGGAACCAGTTCAGGTCCGCCTGCCCCTGGGCGACGGCGGGGTTGGGGCGGGAGTAGTCGCCCATCTCCACGTACTCGACGTCGATGCCCTCCTTCTTCGCCTCCTCCTGCAGGGTGTCCTGGACCTGGTTGTGCTCGGTGATGGCGATCTTGACGGTCTCATCGCCGTCACCGGATCCGCCGCAGGCGGTCAGACCGAAGGTCAGGGGGACGATGGCGAGCAGTGCTCCCAGCTTCTTCTTCATGGTGGTTTCCTCGATGCGGTGGCGGGTGGTGCGCAAACGCCGCGCGTCGGACTCCCGCCGATCCGGAAGGTCGACCGGATTCCGGGCCCAGGGCAGGGCCGGCGGAGCGCCGACGGCGGCGCGATGCGTCCATTAGACCACGGGGTTTTCCGGTCTCTCCAAAGACGTCGGCAGATGAAACCGACGCCGACACCGGGTGTCATACGGCGTCACAGAGGGGAGGGCGCGCCGCGGTGAGAGCCGTCGGCGACGGCGCCTGGGGCATCGTGAGCAGGGTCGGATGGGCCTCGGGGATCGGCTGGGGCGGGGGTGGATGTCGTCGGGTTCCGACGTCGTCGGGGCTGGGTGTCGAGAAGGGAGCGCGGATGCATCACGAGGTGCGGCTGGAACGGGATGGGGTGCTGCTGCGTCCCCTGAGGCCCGAGGACGCCGAGGTGCTGCACCCGCACCTGGATGAGCGGATGTGGGCGGGGATGTCGGCGCCCCTGCCGCCCTCCCCGGAGGCGCTGGCCGAGGAGTTCTGCGCGCTCATCAACCGCCCGGACGGCCTGGCCTTCGCTGTGGAGGAGGAGGGCCGCGTGCTCGGCCGCACCACGTTCTACGACCTGGTCCCCGGCCTGCGCACGGAGATCGGCAGCACCGTCTACCTGCGCTCGGCGTGGGGGACCCGGGTCAACCCCGTGTGCAAGCTGCTGCTGTTCAAGCACGCCTTCGAGGAGCTCGACGTCGGCCGGGCCGCGCTGCGCTGCGATCACCGGAACCTCCGCTCCCACCGGGCGATCGCCCGGCTCGGCGCCCGCTTCGAGGGCACGCTGCGCGGGTACCGGCGCGCCGCTGACGGGACCGTGGCCGACGTCGACTACTTCAGCGTCCTGCGAGCGGAGTGGCCGCAGGTGCGGGACGGGCTGGAGCGGCGCCTCGCGGGGTGAACGAGTGATCCACCGTCTCCCCGGGGGCCCACGTGCGCGAGCCGGCGCCTCCCCGGGGGACCCACATGCGCGAGCCGGCGCATCCGTTCCCGAAAAACGCGTTTGTGGGAACGAGAGCGCCGGCTCGGTGGGGAGGTGGGAACGGGAGCGCCGGCTCGGCGCAGGGGAGCGAACGAGAGCGCCGGGTCAGCGGCGTCGGCCGCGCAGCCAGTCGGAGTCGTAGAGTCCGGGGTCGCCGCCATCGCGACGGCGTTCGCGCTCGCGGGCCCGGCGGGCGTAGTCGGTGCGGCGCAGGATCGCGTCGTCCTCATCCGGCACGGTCCACAGAGACAGGGCCACCAGACCGGTGCCCAGCCCGCCGGCGAGGATCAGCACGAAGCCGATCTCCACCCACAGCATCACGATGTTGCGGAACCACCCGGGATCCCGGCCCGCCAGCAGCTCCGGCATCCGGTTGCCCACTATCACCGCCGCCAACCCGAGCACCGCCAGCCCCAGCGGCAGCAGGAACCACCCCCTGCCGCGGGTGCGCGGGCGCGGCTGGCTGGGATCCCGCAGGGCGGGGTGCAGGCGGCGTCGCACCGCGATCATCCCGGCGACTCCCGCCAGCAGCGGGGCCGCCCCGATCAGCGTCCATCGGGGATGGCCCAGCGCGAGCAGGCCCAGCACGGTCAGCACCCCGAGCAGGCACAGGGCGAAGGAGATCCCGCCGACCATCCGCCGCGCGGCGCGGGCGGCGTCGCCCGAAAGCGGCGGCTCACCCTCCATCTCAGGTGCCATGCGCCCATCACCTCCCGCCGCGCTCGGATCCGCAGGTCACGTTCTCCTTCCGATGCTAATCCCGCCGCGCGGCGCGGGCACCCGTCCACCCGCGCACCACCCCCAGGAACTGGGGGTCCAGGAAGGAGCAGACCAGTGCAGCCGCGGGGAAGCCCGGCGCCGAGACGGGATCCCCGCTCCCGTCGGCCGCGACCAGGCCGACCACCCGAGTCCCGGCCCGCACCGCCGCGGTGGCCCCGGGCGCGGAATCCTCGAAGGCCACCGCCTGCCCCGGTGCGCAGCCCATCCGCCGCACCGCCTCCGCGTACATGTCCGGGGCCGGCTTGCCGGCGGGCACGTCATCGGTGGAGACCCATGTGCTCAGCAGCGGGGCGTAGCCGCCGGAGCGCATCTTCAGATCCAGCACGTCCCGGCGGGAGTTGGAGGCCACCGCCACCGGCATGACGGCGGCCAGGGCGCGCACCAGCTCCAGGGCCCCGGGCAGCAGATCCACCCCGCGGGACAGGCGCTCCATGTCCAGGTCCGTCAGCGCGGTGAGGATCTCCGCCTCCAACGACGCCGGGGCCGTCCCCTCCGGATCGCGGGCGTCCCCCGCGCATGCTCCCGGTGCGGAAGCGGAACCGGGGGCCGACGCCCGACCCGGGAGGCGCTCGGCCGCCACCGCCTCGGCCACCCGGTGGGCGATCTGCTCCGCGGTCATCCCGGTCAGCCCCTCCGCCAGACCCTGGGGGTCGGCCAGGCCGTACTCCCGCGCCACGGTGGCCACGGAATCCACCCACTGCCGCTCGGTGTCCATCAGCACCCCGTCGCAGTCGAAGACGGCGCAGCGGGGCACCCACCCGGGATCCAGGGGCGAGGGCTGGGAGGAGGCGGCGGGATTCGGAAGGAAGGACATGCTCTCCATCCTTCCAGGCACCATCCCCCGGGCCCTGCACCGTGGCGGTGCTCATGGCGGGGTCTGGGGATAACAGCACATCCGAGTGCGCTAATGGCGTCCGGGGCGGTTAGGATGGGGCGGGTCCGGCGCGCGGCGCCGAACCGGCAGAATCACACCGGCTCTCGACAGGAGACCCCCATGCCCTCTCTGACCCGCGGCGCGTTCCTCAAGACCGCCGCCGCCTCCGCCGCGGCCCTCGCGCTGGCCGCCTGCTCCACCGGCTCCAACGGCGGCTCGGATTCCAGCTCCTCCGCCTCGGCCTCCTCCTCCGCCGAGCAGGATGCCTTCCCGGTGACCATCGAGCACGCCTACGGCAAGACCACCGTCGACGCCGAGCCGAAGCGCGTCGTCGGCATCGGCTGGATCAACGCGGAGGTGGCCCTGTCCCTCGGCGTCGTGCCCGTGGGCTCCGGGCAGGTCGGCTGGGGGGAGAACTCCAACCACTCCACGGACTGGTTCGATGACCGCATCAAGGAGCTCGGCGCGCAGCAGCCCACGCGGTTCACCGAGACCGACGGCATCAACTACGAGGAGATCGCCAAGCTCGAGCCGGACCTGATCCTCGCCGTCGTCGGCACCGTGGACCAGGAGGCCTACGACAAGCTCTCCAAGATCGCCACGACGGTGACCCACGCCAAGGACTCCGACGGGTGGACCACCCCCTGGCAGGACTACACCAAGGTCATCGGCACCGCCCTGGGCCGCCCCGAGCACGCCGGGACCGTCATCTCCGAGACCGAGGAGAAGATCCAGGACAAGGCCGCCCAGCACGAGGAGCTCAAGGGCGCCACCTTCATCTCCTCGGCCCTGGCCGTGACCGACGGGCAGCCCTCCATCAGCGTCTACACCAAGGGCGACGGCCGGGTGACCTTCATGAAGTCCCTCGGGATGGAGGAGGCCGACGCCGTGAAGAACGCGAAGGCCGACACCTTCTACATCCAGTGGTCCAACGAGAAGGCCGCCGATCTGAAGTCGGACATGATCTACTCCTGGATCGACAAGGACTCCGACGTCCAGACCATCGAGGACAACGCGACCCTGAAGCAGATCCCCGCGATCGCCAAGGGCGCCTCCGTGCTGGACTCCGACAAGAAGGAGACCCTCGCCCTGGGCATCTCCCCGCTGGGCATGGACTGGCTGGTGGAGCACACGGACTTCATCGACAAGGTGGCCCAGGCCGCCAAGACCGGTCGGGAGTAGTCCGCCCTGTCCGCCGCCCAGACGACGCCGACCCGACCGGCCCCGCCCACCGCGGGAGCGGCCGGGGCCGGCGCGTCCGCGCGCTCTCGACGCCGCGGCCCCGCGCTGCTGATCGTGCTCGCCCTGCTCGCCGCGGCGGTGCTCGCCTCCATCCTGATCGGGGCGAACCCGCTGAGCCCCGCGCGCGTCTGGCACGCCCTGGCCGAGCTGGACGATCCGGTGAGCCCGGACGGGGTGATCGTCGCGGATCGGGTGCGCCGCACCGTCGTCGGCGTCGTCATCGGCGTCAGCCTGGCCGCGGCGGGAGCGGCGATGCAGGGGGTCACCCGCAATCCGCTGGGCGATCCCGGGATCCTCGGGATCAACGCCGGGGCGGCGGCCACCGTGGTCCTGGGCATCACCCTGCTCGGGATCAGCGGCACCATGGCCATCGCCGTGTGGGCCCTGATCGGGGCGGGCCTGGCCGCGGTGGTGGTCTACGCGATCGCCAGCATCGGACGCGAGGGGGCGACGCCGATCAAGCTCGCCCTGGTCGGGGCGGCGTTCTCCGCCGGGGCGGCGTCGCTGACCTCGGCCATGAACCTGCAGCACCAGGAGACCCTGGACTCCTTCCGCCGGTGGCAGCTGGGCGCCCTGACCCGCGCCTCCTACGCCGATGTGCTGATCCTGCTGCCCCTGATCCTGCTGGGCCTGCTCCTGACCGTGGGGATGGCCCGCTCCGTCAACAGCTTCGCCCTGGGCGATGACATGGCCCGCGCCCTGGGCACCCGGGTGGGGCCGGCCCGGGCCCTGGTCTTCGCCGGGGTCACCCTCCTGTGCGGGGCGGGCGTGGCCCTGGCCGGGCCCATCGCCTTCGTCGGGCTCATGGTCCCGCACGCGGTGCGCTCGCTGACCGGCCCGGACTACCGGTGGATCCTGCCGCTGAGCGCCCTGGCCGGTCCCGTGGTGCTGCTGCTGGCCGACGCCGTCGGGCGGGTGGTGCTGCCGCCGACCGAGGTGGAGGTGGGGGTCAGCATGGCCGTCGTCGGCGTGCCCGTGTTCCTGGCGATGATCCGCTCGCGGAAGGCGATGAGCCTGTGACCGCCGCCGCGACCCGCACCTCCCCTTCATCTGCGCACCGGGCCCTGACCGGTGCGGACCTCTCCCGGCTGCGCGCCCGCTCCCGACGCCGCCCGCGAGCGGTGCTCGCCGTCCTGGGCCTGACCCTGCTGGGCGCGATGGCCGTGCGGGTGCTGCTGGGTACCTACACCGTGACCATCCCGGACTTCCTCACGATCCTCGGCGGGGGCACCGTGGACGCCGCGCCCGCCGCCTCCTTCATCGTCATGGAGGACAAGCTGCCGCACGCGGTGCTCGGGGCCCTGGCCGGGCTGGCCTTCGGCACCGCGGGGGCGGTGTTCCAGCTGCTGCTGCGCAACCCCCTGGCCAGCCCGGACGTCATCGGCATCAGCGCCTCCGCGAGCCTGGGGGCGATCGCCTCGGCCGCGTTCTTCGGCGCGGCGGGGCTCGGCCTGGCCGCGGGCGGGCTGATCGGGGCCGGGCTCGCCGCCGTCGCGGTGTTCCTGCTCAGCGTCTCCGGACGGGCCGCGAGCGGCCCCGGGGCCGGGGAGGCCGTGGGCGGGCGGTTCATCCTCACCGGGCTGGGGATCTCGGTGCTGGCCATCGCCGTGACCAACTACCTGCTGTCCCGGATGAGCGTGTACCAGGCCGCCGACGCCGCGATCTGGCTCACCGGCTCTCTCGGGGCCTCCTCCTGGCAGCGGATCGGGCTGACGGGCGCGGCGCTGATCGCGCTCCTGCCGCTGCTGGCGCTCCTCTCCCGCCCCCTGCACGCGATGGCCGTGGGGGAGGAGCTGGCCGCGGGCCTGGGGGTCCCGGTCACCGCCGTGCGGTGGCTGGGCATCGGGCTGGCCACCGCGTTGGCGGCCGTGGCGGTGTCGATGACCGGGCCGATCGCCTTCGTCGCCTTCGTCTCCGGGCCCGTCGCCCGGCGCCTGGTCGGCGGCGGGCACACCCTCGTCGGATCCGCGCTGGTGGGCGCGATCCTGGTGGTGCTGGCGGACTTCACCGCGGCGAACCTGATCCCCGGGGGCCGCTTGCCGGTGGGCGTGATCACCGGACTCATCGGCGCACCGGTCCTGCTGTGGCTGGTCGCGGGGGAGCACAAGGAGAGGACATGAGCATGAGCACTGAGAGCACGACCCCCGGCGCCCCGCCGCGCTCGAGTCCGCCGGAGCTGGTGGCCGAGGGGCTGGAGCTGGGGTACGGGGACCGTCGGGTGGTCCGGGAGCTGAGCCTGCGGGTGCCGACCGGGCGGGTCACCGCGATCATCGGGCCCAACGGCTGCGGCAAATCGACGCTGCTGCGCGGGTTCTCCCGGCTGCTGCGCCCGAGCGCCGGGACCGTGACCCTGGGCGGGCGACCCCTCGGCTCCTTCGGGGCCAGGGAGTTCGCCCGCACCGTGGGCCTGCTGCCGCAGCAGCCGGTGGCCCCGGACGGGATCACGGTCGCGGACCTGGTCTCCCGCGGGCGCTACCCCCACCAGGGGCTGTTCTCCCGGGCCTCCGCGCAGGACGACGCCGCGGTCGCCTGGGCGCTGGCGGCCACCCGGACCGGGGAGCTGGCCGAGCGGCCCGTGGCGGAGCTGTCCGGCGGGCAGCGCCAGCGGGTGTGGATCGCGATGGCCCTGGCCCAGCAGACCGATGTGCTGCTGCTGGACGAGCCCACGACCTACCTGGACCTGGCCCACCAGGTGGAGGTCCTGGACCTGGTGGTGGAGCTGAACCGCGAGCACGGGACCACCGTGGTCATGGTGCTGCATGAGCTGAACCTGGCCGCCCGGGCCGCGGACCACCTGGTGGCCATGAAGGACGGGCGCATCGAGGTGGCCGGCGCCCCGGAGGAGGTGCTCACGGAGGAGCATCTGGCGCGGGTCTTCGGCCTGGACGCCCGGGTGCTGCGCGCCGAGGAGGGCGGGGCCCCCGTGGTGGTGCCGCGGCGTCGGTGCCCGTGCCCGGCCCCGACCGCCGACGAGGCCGCGCCCGGTCACGAGAGGCCGGGCAGCGGAGCATCGGGGACCGCCGCACCGTGAGCCCGCGGCCGACGCCGTCCGCCCGTCCGCACCCCTGATCCAGAAGGAGGCACCATGCCGCGCCGACCCATGACCGTGTTCCGCACCCGGGTGACCGGGGTGCGGCCCCTGAGCCGGGACTTCCTGCGGGTGAGCCTGGCCGCCCCGGAGCTGACCGAGCTGGCCCTGCCCGCCGGAGATGGGTCGGGCCCGGTGCTGGACGCCTACCTCAAGCTGCTGCTGCCCCACCCGGAGCACGAGGGCCCGGTGCTGCCGGACCTGGAGGCAGAGGACTGGCATCGGGCCTGGTTCGCCGCCTCGGCGCGGGAGCGCGGCGGGTGGATGCGCACCTACACGCTGCGCGCGGCTCGCCCGTGGACCTCCCCGGAGGGGAGTCCCGGAGTGGAGATCGACGTCGACTTCGTGCTGCACGGACACGGGGACCAGCAGGGGCCGGGGGCCGCCTGGGCGGCCTCGGCCCGCGTGGGCGATGAGCTGAGCCTGCTGGGGCCCACGCGCGAGGACGTCCTGTGGGGGACCTGGGATCCGGGTCGGGCCGAGCGGTATCTGCTGGGCGGGGACGAGACCGCGGTGCCGGCGGCCTGCTCGGTGCTGGAGGCCCTGCCCGCCGGAACCCAGGCCGCCGTGCTGCTGGAGGTGCCCGCGGGCAACGCGCAGGATCTGGCTGCCGGCCTGCCGGAGGCGGCCGCCCGCCCCGAGGTGCGGGTGCGGCTGTTGGAGCGGGAGCCGGAGCGGATGCGCGGCCGAGCGCTGCTGAGCGCTCTGCGCGAGGAGCTTGGGCTGGTGCCGCGGGCCGCGGAGGAGGACGCCGCGGGGATCGCCGCGCAGCGGGCCGAACCCGGGGAGCTGGTGTGGGGTCGAGCGGAGGAGTCCGAGGATCCGGCGGGGGTGTCGGTGTGGCTGGCCGCGGAGGCCGCCGTCGTCCGGGCCGCCCGCCGGGTCTGCGTCAACGAGGCCGGGATCGACCGGCGCCGGATCTCCTTCATGGGCTATTGGAAGGCCGGGCAGGCCGAGTCCTAAGCTGGAGGGGCCGTGCCCTGCCGGCGGCTCCCGTCGACGCTGCGCCTGCGGCGCGCGCCGGTCCGGGGGAGGCGGCGGGGCGCGAGTTCGAGCATGCAGGCAGGAGATCCATGAGCACCGAGTACAGCGAACACGAGCCGACCGCCGATGCCCCGGGGGCCCGGGAGCCGGAGGAGCACCAGATCCGCTACGTGGCGCTGGGGGACTCCTTCACCGAGGGCGTGGGCGATGAGGACGCGTCCCGACCCAACGGGGTGCGCGGATGGGCGGATCGGGTGGCCGAGCAGCTGACCCTGCGCTTCCCGCAGACCCTCTACGCCAACCTCGCGATCCGCGGCCGCACCCTGGAGCCCATCCTGGCCGAGCAGGTGGACGCCGCCCTGGCGCTGCGCCCCACGCTGGTCAGCCTCTACGGCGGGGGCAACGACATCCTGCGCCCGAGCATCGACGTGGACGCGCTGATGGCCGACTACGACGAGGCCTTCGGACGCCTGCGGGCCTCCGGGGCCCAGGTGCTGACCCTGACCGGCTTCGACGTCAAGCACTTCTACGGCGTCTTCAAGGCCACCCGCGGGCGCACCGCGATCTACAACGAGCTGCTGCGGGAGATCGCGGAGAAGCACGACCTGATCCTGGTGGACTTCTGGCGCTTCTCCGAGGAGTTCTCCGACGCCCGGTACTGGGCCAAGGACCGCCTGCACATGAACACCCTGGGGCACATCAAGATGGCCGGGAAGGTCCTGGAGGCCCTGCAGGTGGGGGCCGGGGAGCTGGGGCTGGAGCCGCTGCCGCAGATGCGGGAGGTCTCCCGGGTCCAGGCCACCCGCGCCAACCTGGAGTGGGTGCGCACCTTTGCCCTGCCGTGGGTGGGGCGGCGCCTGCGCGGCACCTCCTCCGGAGACTCCCTGAGCCCGCGCTACCCGGACCTGCAGTCCCTGCAGGTCACCGAGGGCGGCGACGCCGTCCGGGGCCGGGAGGAGGGGGAGGCCGGCGCCCCGCCCGCGTGATTCCGCGGTGATTAAGGCCATGGGCGCGGCGCAGAGGTTGCCATCGCGGGCCGGGATCCCTAGTATTTAACGCTGTCGTAGTGGTGCGTCTACCCTTCGGCACCGAACCAAGCTTCACCGTGATCCCGCGGCAGGGGCAGGTCCCGGACCTCTCACACCGGGCCTGACTCCCACACTCAGGCCCGGCGACTCATCCGGTGCTCTCACGGTAGGTGACGGGGCGCTGTTCGAGCCGCCCGCCCGGCTGGCGCGAGAGCGCACCGTCATTTCGTCAACATTGGAGGAGTAACTATGGCAGCCGTCTGCCAGGTGACCGGAGCTGTTCCCGGCTTTGGACACAGCATTTCCCACTCGCACCGCCGCAACAAGCGCCGGTTCGACCCCAACATCCAGAAGAAGCGCTACTGGGTGCCGTCCCTGCGCCGCAACGTGACCCTGAACGTGTCCGCCAAGGGCATCAAGGTCATCGACGCGCGCGGGATCGACGCCGTCGTCGCTGACATCATCGCCCGCGGGGAGAAGATCTGATCATGGCTTCCAACACCAAGGACGTTCGTCCGATCATCAAGCTCAAGTCCACGGCCGGCACCGGGTACACCTACGTGACCCGCAAGAACCGCCGCAACAACCCGGATCGCCTGGTCATGAAGAAGTACGATCCCGTGGTCCGCAAGCACGTCGACTTCCGAGAGGAGCGCTGAGACACACATGGCCAAGAAGTCCAAGATCGCCCGCAACGAGCAGCGCAAGGCCATCGTCGAGCGCTACGCCGCCAAGCGCGAGGAGCTGAAGAAGACCCTCGTCGACGAGAACGCCTCCCCCGAGGCCCGCGAGGAGGCCCGCCTGGGCCTGCAGAAGCTGCCCCGCAACGCCTCCCCGGTGCGCGTGCGCAACCGCGACCAGATCGACGGCCGCCCCCGCGGGACCTTCCAGAAGTTCGGGATCTCCCGCGTGCGCTTCCGCCAGATGGCCCACCGCGGCGAGCTGCCGGGCATCACCAAGTCCAGCTGGTAATTTGGGGCCGCGGGTCGGCTATGCTGACCTGAGCCGCTTACATCCGATGTCTCAGGAGGGACACAACATGGCGAAGAACCGCAGCGAACTCGTGGCCGAGGTGGCCGAGAAGTCCGGGATGTCACAGTCCGCCGTCAACGGCGTGCTGGATGCCCTCTTCCAGGTCTTCGAGTCCTCCGTCGCGCAGGGCGAGAAGGTCACCATCCCGGGCTGGCTCTCCGTCGAGCGCACCGATCGGGCCGCTCGCACCGGGCGCAACCCGCAGACCGGTGAGTCCATCGAGATCCCGGCCGGCCACGGTGTGAAGCTCTCCGCCGGCTCCAAGCTGAAGGCCGCCGTCGCCAAGAAGTAGCTCTTTCCGCTGAGGCATCAGCATCCGAGGGCCCCGCGCCCGCGATCCGCCGTGATCGCGGGGGCGGGGCCCTCGTCGCACCCCGACGCCGGGCGGGGATCCGGCGGGATCGGCCGGGGCGCGGCACCGGAGGTGAGCGGGGGTCGGACGGTAGGATGGAGGCCGCTTCCGCGTTCCGCTCATCAATCGCCGCCCGACCCGAGGAGGTGCCCGTGGTCCCGACCCCCAACCCGTGGGGCCTGCCCGAGCGCATCCATCGCCTGCTGCGCGGGTGGGGCGTGGCCTCGGTGGCGGTGTTCGTCGGCGCGGGTTCGCACGCGGTCCTGACCGGACACCTCCCGCACCCCCTGATCCTGGGTCTGTGCTGGTCCCTGTCCGGGATGCTGTGCGTGCTCCTGGCGGGGTTGCGCCTGCCCCGACTCTCCACGGGCCTCGGGGTGCTGGGCTCCCAGGCCGGGCTGCACACCCTCCTGACGCTCGCCGGGCACGGCGGGGTCGGGACGGGTGCCGTTGCGGCCCACGCCGGCCACCACGGTGCGGCTCCGCTGGGCTCCGTGCAGCCGGCGGCCTCGGCGGATGCGGTGCATCAGCTGAGCCCCCTCATGGTCGCGGTGCACGCGCTGGCCGCCGTCCTGACGATCCTCGCGATCCGCCGGGGCGACGCCGCGCTGGCCGGTCTGCTGCGCGCCGTGCGCCTGGGTCTGCGGCGCCTGCTGACCCTGCCGGGCCCGGTGCCGACCCCCTCGCGCCGCCCCCGGCCCCTCATCCTGTCCTGCCGAGCCGTCCTGGTCTCCCGGATCCGCCCGGGCACGGTGGACACCCGCGGTCCCCCGCTGGCGCTGCCCGCCTGAGCCGAGCGCTCGGGCCCATCACCGGATCCCGCCGCACCGCGGCGTCGAGCGCCGAGTCCTTGCGGACCGGCCGCCGCGTCGTCGCCGGGGTCCGTCGCCGCAGCACCGCAAGCACCCCCGCATCAGCATCGCTCACCCGGCTTCACCGGGTCTCGAGCGCTGCGCGGGGAACCGACCGAAAGGGTCCACCACCATGGGAATCTCCCGCACCCCGGGCGCCGGCGCGCGCCCCGACCACCGCACCCGCCTCCGTCCTGCCGCCCATCGCCTGCCCGCGCTCCTCGGCGCCCTGCTGGCCCTGTGCCTGGCCCTGTTCGCCGGGGCACCCGCGGCCCAGGCCCACGATGAGCTGCTGCAGGCCGATCCGGCCGACGGCGCGACGCTCGAGCAGGCCCCGGACCGGATCACGCTGACCTATTCCGGGGACATCACCGCGCTGGGCAACGAGGTCCGCGTGACCGACTCCCAGGGGAAGACCGTCTCCACCGGGGACGTCACCGTGGACGGCACCCACGTGATCCAGCGGATCAGCCCGGACGCCGGGGACGAGACCTACACCGTCTCCTGGCGGGTGGTCTCCTCCGACGGCCACCCCATCGAGGGCACCTACTCCTTCACCGTCGGTCAGGGCGGGGCCGGACAGCCCGCCGCGTCCTCCTCCGCCGCCGCCCACGACCACGGCGACCACGACGCCGCCGAGCACCACGAGCACGCCACGAGCCCCGCGGCCACCGAGAGCCCTGAGCAGGCGACCAGCTCCGCGCCGGCCTCCGCCGAGGGACAGAGCCTGCCCCTGTGGGCGGTCGCGCTGATCGGCGCCGTGGGCGCCGTCGTGCTGGTGGGCGTGATCATTCTGGTGGTCGCCTCGCTGCGCGCCCGCCGCACCCGGGGCGCAGACACCGGACGCGAGACCGTCCGGGGGTCCGAGCACGACGACGACGCCGCGAACGGGTGGTGATCGGCATGACGACGACGCCCACCGCCGCCACCGGAATCACCGGCACCGCGGCCACCGGCTCCGGCATGGGCAACGGCTCCGGGAGGAGCCCGCGCCGCGCGGCGGCCCGGACCGCGTCGCGGGTGGGCCACCCGCGACGCCGCCCGCTGCGCACCGGCGCGGTCCTCACCCTGACCGGTCTGCTCGGTCTGGGGTTGAGCGCCTGCGGCGGGGGAGGGGAGACCGCCTCGAGCGCGGATCCCACGGCCTCCGCCTCGGCGTCGGCGGCCGGGGCGCTCACGGCCGAGGACGTGTGGGTCAAGGCCGGGGATTCCGGGATGACCTCGGCCTTCGGGCACGTGGTCAACCACACGGATCACACCGTGCGGATCGTCGGGGCCGAGTCCCCTGCGGCCGGGTCCGTGCAGCTGCACGAGACCGCGCAGGAGGCCGGCGGGTCCAGCACCATGCGGGAGAAGGAGGACGGCTTCACCATCGAGCCCGGCCAGTCCCTCGAGCTCTCCCCGGGTGGGAACCACGTGATGCTCATGGACCTGCGCTGCGCCCTGCTGGCCGGAGATGAGACGCAGCTGGTGCTGCGCACCGAGGGCGACGGCCAGCTGCGCGTCAGCGCCCCGATCCGGGACTACGCCGGCGCGCAGGAGCACTACGACCCGACCGCCGAGGCCTCGGCCGACGCGAATCACGGTGAGCACGAGGGCCACGGAGAGCACGACGGACATGCCGGGCACGGCATGAACTCCGGGGAGCCTTCCGACGGCGCCGCCTCCGCGCTGCCGCGCTGCTCGGGGTAGCTGCGATGTCCGCCACCAGGAGAGCAGACGGTGCGACCGGCGGACCCCAGCAGCCCCCGCGTCCGGGGATCCGCCTGACCCGCCGCACCGCCCTGATCGGCGGCGCCACGGCCACGGCCGGGGCCGCCGGGGCGGTGGGGGTCGAGCTGCTGCGTCGCAGTGCGCAGGAGCCGTCCCCCGCCGCCTCGGCGGACCCGCGCGATGCCGCCGCCCCCGTGCCTGGCACCCCGCTGGCCACCGCGCGCATCGGCTTCCACGGCAGGCGCCAGGCCGGTGTGGACACCCCGCCGCAGGCCCACGCCGCGTTCCTGGGGATCCGCCTGCACCGGCAGGTGGACCGGGAGGGGGTGCGGCGGCTGCTGCGGGTGCTCACCGCCGACGCCGCCCAGCTCACCCAGGGGCAGGCCCCGGTCACCGACCAGGAGCGGGAGCTGGCCGAGATCCCGGCGAACCTCACCGTGACGGTGGGCTTCGGCGAGCGGATCTTCGACCTCGTGGCACCGCACGCCAAGCCCTCGTGGCTGCGGCCCCTGCCCGCCTTCCCGCAGATCGACCGGCTGCAGGAGGAGTGGGGTGCCGCGGATCTGCTGCTGCAGATCGGCTGCGAGGACCGGGTCACCCTGGCCCACGCGCAGCGGGTGCTGCTCAAGGACGTGCGCGGCTTCGGCACCCTGGCCTGGACCCAGCAGGGCTTCCGCAACGCCGCCGGGTCCGTGCGGGCCTCCCAGACCACCCGCAACCTCTTCGGGCAGGTGGACGGGACCGTGAACCCCAGCACCGAGGACGGCTCCGTGGAGGACGTGGTGTGGGGCCGGGCCGAGGGGCTCACCCCGTGGACCCCGGACGGCACCTCCGTGGTGATTCGCCGGATCCACATGAACCTGGACACCTGGGACGAGGTGGACACCCCGGGTCGGGAGGACGCCGTCGGGCGCACCCTGGCCGACGGCGCGCCCCTGACCGGGGGCACCGAGCACACCCCCGCGGACCTCTCCGCGACCGGGCCCCACGGCTTCCCCGTCATCGCCCGGGACGCCCACCTGCGCCGGGCCACCGCGACCACCCCGCTGGAGCGGATCCTGCGCCGCCCGTACAACTACGACCTGCCGGTCGCGGAGGGCTCCGGCTTCTCCGGGGCGGGGCACACCGACGGCGGGGTGAGCCGCACCGGGCTGATCTTCGCCGCCTACCAGGCGGACCCGGTCCGGCAGTTCGTGCCCATCCAGCGGCGCCTGGCCGAGCTGGACCGGCTGAACACCTGGACCGTGCCCATCGGCTCCGCGGTCTTCGCGATCCCTCCCGGGTGCGAGGACAATGGATTCGTCGGCGAGACCCTGTTCTCCTGATCCGCTCCCGGACACCGCCGCACCCCCCGCCCCCTGACCGTCGAACCGAGGACCCCATGCCCCCAGCCACCGCACCCGCCGCCCCCACGCCGGATCCCCTGCCCACGGGGATCGCGCGCGGGCTGCACCGGCCGTGGCTGCTGGCAGTGCCCGCGGCCATGCTGGTCTTCCTCGTCGTCTCCCTGGTGCTCAGCGGCTCCGCGGCCGGCACCGCCCTGAAGGACCCGGGGGCCTTCGTGCGCTGGGCGCTGCCGGTGGCGGAGGCCGTGCTGAACCTGTCCATGGCCGCCACGATGGGCGCGCTGCTGTTCGCCGTCGCGTTCATCCCGCGGTTCGCCCGCGATGCCCGGGGCCCGGCCGGCGGGCGTACCCGGACCCGCCCCGCCGCCCAGGAGGAGGACGCAACGGAGTACGGGCCCTTCGCCGCGGTCCTGAATCTCGCGGCGGTCTCGGCTCTGACCTGGACGATCGCGGGGCTTACCGTGCTGGTCCTGGCCTACGCGGACATCTCCGGGACGCGGATCTCCGCCGACGCCGCCTTCACCAGCCAGCTGCTCGGCTACATCCAGGGCATCGGCACCGGCCAGGAGCAGGCCGCCGTGGTGATCGTGGGCGCGGTGACCACGACCCTCGTCTTCGCGGTGCGCCAGCTGCTGGGCCTGTTCCTGACCCTCGCCTTCTCCTTCATCGCGATCGTCGCGATGGCCCTGAGCGGGCACTCCTCCGGCGGGGACGACCACATGGGCGCCGTCAACTCGCTGGGGCTGCACCTGTTCGGCGTCGTCCTGTGGTTCGGCGGTCTGCTGGTGCTGGCCTATCTCTCCCGGGACCTCACCGGGCCCGACGCCGGCACCGGCACGGTCCCCGAGCGGGTGCGCGGGAAGGCGACGGCGGCCTCTCGCCGGGTGCCCATGGCCGTGGCCGTGCTGCGCCGCTACTCCGCCGTCGCGCTGCTGGGCTTCCTGCTCGTGGCGATCTCCGGGGTGCTCAACGCCGCGGTGCGCCTGCACGGCTTCTCCGATCTGGGCACCTCCTACGGGCTGCTGATCGTGGCCAAGGCGTGCCTGACGGCGCTGCTGGGGCTGGCCGGTGCCGCGCATCGGCTGTGGCTGATCCCGCGGGTGGAGGACGGGCGGCTGAGCGCCTTCCGGGGGATCTGGCAGGTGATCGCCGCGGAGCTGATCATCATGGCCGGGGCCGCGGGGCTGGCCGTGACCCTCTCGCGCACCGCCCCGCCGGTCAGCGAGGAGCTGCCGCCCACCGCCTCCCCGGCCCGGATCATCACCTGGTACGAGATGCCGCCGCAGCCGCACGGGATCGGCACCTGGCTGGGCACGTGGCGCTTCGACTGGTTCTGGGTCTTCGTCGTCGCGATGCTGGCCTGGGCCTACGTGTGGGCCTTCGTGCGGGTGCGCCGCCAGGGCCGGAGGTGGCCGGTGCTGCGCCTGGCCTCGTGGCTGGTGGGCCTGACCCTGGTCACCTACGCGACGTCGGGGGCCTTCGCCGTGTACTCCCGGGTGCTGTTCTCGGTGCACATGATGGAGCACATGTCCCTGACCATGATCATCCCGATCTTCCTGGTCCTGGGGGCGCCCGTGACCCTGCTGCTGCAGGCCCTGGAACCGCGTCAGGACGGCACCCGCGGGCCGCGCGAGTGGATCCTGCGCCTGGTGCACTCCGGGTGGTCCAAGGTCATCACCCACCCGATCTTCGCGGCGGTGAACTTCGCGGGGTCCATCGTGCTGTTCTACTTCACCCCGCTGTTCGGGGTCACCCTGCGCTACCACGTGGGCCACGAGTTCATGATGGTGCACTTCCTGGTCACCGGGTACATCTTCTGCCTGGTGCTCATCGGGGTGGATCCCATCCCGCGTCGCCCGGACTACCCGATCCGCATCATCATGCTGGTCGCGACCCTGGGCTACCACGCCTTCGTCGGCATCGCGATCATGTCCACGACCGTGCTGCTGCAGGCCTCCTGGTACGGCAACCTCGGCCGGGCCTGGGGCCGCAGCGCCATCGAGGACCAGCAGTACGGCGGGGCGTTCATGTGGGCGCTGGGGGAGATCCCGACGATGGTGCTCGCCGTGATCCTGGCGATCCAGTGGTCCCGGGCCGGGGACCGGGAGGCCCGGCGCATCGACCGGCAGGCCGAGCGGGACGACGACGCCGAGCTGCGCGCCTACAACGCGATGTTCGAGCGGCTGAACGAGGACGAGTCCGCCGGGCGCCGTCGCTGAGCAGGCCCCGACGTCGAGCGGGCCGCCGCTGAGGCTAGCGTCGCCGGCCCGGCTCAGTCCGGGTCGCCCAGCCGCAGGCGCACCAGGCGCACTACCCCCGTCAGACGCAGCAGGCGCGCCCGGGCCCGGGTGGCCCCGGACAGCCCGGCCGGCAGCGGCCCCTCGCGCAACAGGGGCTCGGAGTCGAGGACCCTGGCGTCGGCCTCCCAGGAGGCCGCCTCCGCCGGCAGGTGGGCCGCGGGCAGCGGGGCGCCGTCGGCGGGGCCGAGCAGGGTCCCGGCCTGGCGGGCCCCGCGGCGGGTGGCGGCGTCGGTGAGCACCTCGACGCCGGGGAAGCGCGCGGCCAGGTCCCGCATCAGCGGGCGCAGCTGCTCCCGGCTCAGGCCCGCGAAGGCCCCCGGGGCCAGGATCAGCACCGGATCTCCGGGGCGCAGCCCCAGGGTCTCGGCGACCTCCTTCGGCCAGGCGGGATCCGTCACCGCGGAGGGCACCCCGTGCACCCGCAGGTGCGTGGGCAGCAGCCGCTGGCGCAGGGCGATCACCTCGCGCCGGTCCACCGCGCACCAGTGCGCCTGCTGCGGGGCGACCCGCCACAGGGCCGTGGACAGCCCGGCCTTCAGCTCGATGATCGCGCCCCGCGGGTGCTCGGCCACGAACCGCTGGACCTGCGCATCCAGGCTGCGGGTGCGGGCCAGGCAGCACAGGTCCGCGAACTCCGCGGTGGGCCCGGTGGACAGCAGCCCCTGGCCGGGCAGCGGGGCCTCCGGTTCGGCGCCCTTCTTCTGCGTCTTCGGATCGGCACCCGGATCCGCCCTCTGACCCGCGTCCGGTTCGCCGCCCCGGGGGGCCGCCGGAGACGGACCCGGGTGCGGGGCGCGCCGGCGCAGGCCGCGCAGGCGCCGCAGCAGCAGCTGGCCGGTGGGATCCTCGAGGGTCCCAGGCCAGCGCCGGGCGGCGCGCTCGCGGGCCAGCAGGGGCGCCAGCAGCTGCCCCGGCACGGAGGAGAGGTCGAAACCGGCCAGGGAGTCCTGATGATCGGCGAACACGGAAGGCCTCCTGGGCTCTCGCCGCGGCCGCGGCGGTGGATGGGCATCGCTTCCTCGATCTTCGGCCACCGGGGCCCGCGGGGCAAGCGCATCGCCCCGACGTCGGGACCGCGGTGGGAAGAGCCGCGGCCCATCCGACGTTGCTACCCTCGACGAAGAGATCCCCGATCACCCCAGGAGCACCCCATGGCAGACCGCGAACCGCGCGTGCGCGCCTCCGAGCTGACCGGCCGCGGCTGGCTGAACACCGGAGGCCGAGACCTGAGCCTGCAGGAGCTGCGCGGGAAGATCGTGATCCTGGACTTCTGGTCCTTCTGCTGCATCAACTGCCTGCACGTGCTGGACGAGCTGCGCGAGCTGGAGGAGCGCTACGCGGACGTCCTGGTGACCGTGGGTGTGCACTCGCCCAAGTTCGAGCACGAGGCGGACCCCGACGCGCTGGCCGCGGCCGTGGACCGCTACGACGTGCGCCACCCCGTCCTGGACGACCCCGAGCTGGGCACCTGGCAGGCCTACACCGCTCGGGCCTGGCCGACCCTGGTGGTCGTGGACCCGGAGGGATACGTCGTCGCGCACCTGTCCGGGGAGGGCCACGTGCAGGGGCTGGTCTCCCTCGTCGAGGAGCTGGCCGCCGCGCACGAGGCCAAGGGCACCCTGCACCGCGGGGACGGGCCCTACGTCCCGCGCCCGCCGCAGGAGGGCGTGCTCTCCTTCCCCGGCAAGATCACGGCCCTGCCCCCCGAGCTGGCCGTCCCGGACGCGCAGGGCCCCACCTGGCTGGTCACGGACACGGGCCGGCACCGCGTCGTCGAGCTGGACGATACCCTGGAGACCGTGCTGCGCTCCTGGGGCGGGCCGGAGAAGGGCCACGCCGACGGCGGCCCGGGGGACGCCCGCTTCGACGAGCCGCAGGGCCTGGCCGTGCTGCCGCCGGCCATCCGCGAGGCCGCCGGGTACGACGTGCTCGTGGCGGATTCCGTGAACCACCGGCTGCGCGGGATCCGGCTGGCCGACGGCGCGGTCAGCACCGTCGCCGGCAGCGGCGTGCAGCGCCTGCTCGACGCCGAGGGCGCGCGCACCGGGGACCCGAACCGCATCGACCCCGCCGCCGATCCGCTGGGCGTGTCCCTGTCCTCCCCGTGGGATGTGCTCTGGTCCGAGGCGGCCGGGCTGGTGCTCGTGGCGATGGCCGGAACCCACCAGATCTTCTCCTTCGACCCCGTCACCGGCTCCGTGCAGGTCTTCGCCGGCACGGGAGCCGAGGGCCTGCTGGACGGGCCCGCCCACGAGGCCTGGTTCGCCCAGACCTCCGGCCTGGCCGCGGCCGCCGACGGCACCGTGTGGCTGGCGGATTCGGAGACCTCCGCCCTGCGCCGCCTGCGCTTCGACGCCGGCGAGCAGGTCCGCGCGGAGACCGCGGTGGGCGAGGGCCTGTTCGACTTCGGCTTCCGCGACGGCGACGCCGCGACCGCGCGCCTGCAGCACTGCCTGGGGGTCGCGGTGCTGCCGGACGGCTCGGTGGCCGTGGCCGACACCTACAACGGGGCGGTGCGCCGCTGGGACCCGGCCTCGGGGCAGCTGAGCACCCTGGCCCGGGGCCTGGCCGAGCCCTCCGACGTGCTGCTGGAGCAGCGCGGGCAGGACCAGGAGCCGCTGCTGCTGGTCGTGGAGACCAACGCCCACCGCATCACCCGCCTGCCGATCCCCGCCGAGGCCCAGCGGGTGGACGAGGGCGCGGCGCGAAGCCAGCGCGCGGTCTCCCAGATCGCCGGGGGCACGCTGACCCTGCGCTCGCGCTTCACCGCCCCCACGGGGCAGAAGCTGGATGACCGGTGGGGGGATCCCACCCAGCTGAAGGTCTCCGCGACCCCGCCGGAGTTCCTCCTCGACGGCGCCGGGGCCGCCCAGGGCCTGGAGCGCACGCTGCGGCTGAACCCGGAGATCACCGAGGCCGTGCTGCACGTGACGGCGCGGGCGGCCGCCTGCGACGGCGAGCCCGGCGGCGAGATCCCGGACCACGCGGCCTGCCACCTGTACCAGCAGGACTGGGGCATCCCCGTCGTCGTCACCGGGGATCCGGCGGACGAGGCGGAGATGGTCCTGGACCTGCGCGGCGTGAACTGAGGGCCTCCCGATGGCGGAGAACACCCGGGACATCCCCGAGCGGTACGGGAAGCTCGTGCAGGGCTTCCACCCGCGCATCGGCTCCTACGGGCGCAGGCTGCTGGCCGTGGCCCCCAACCTCCTGCTGGCGGCGCTCCTGCTGGCCTACCTGGCGTACAAGCGTCCGGCGGCGACCATCACCGTGATCGCGGTGCTGCTGATCGCGGGGTCGGCGGCCGCCTGCTACTCGGTGCTGCGCCCGGCCACCGCGGCCCTGACCGAGACGCACCTGCTCAAAGCCCGGCTGATCGGATGGACGGCGGTGCCCCGGGAGCGGATCGCGGGCACGGTGTTCGTCGCCCGGCTGCGTCCGGCGGGCGCGGATGCCGCCCGCGGGCCCTTCGCCCGGCTGCGGTCCCGCGGGGTCCCGGCCCTGTGGTTCACGGACGCGCAGGGACGCCGGCTGATGCGCTTCGACGGGCGGATCTGGGATGCGAAGACCCTGCGGGGGCTGTCGGGGAAGCTGACCCCCAGCACCGAGGTGTACGAGCTGGCCGACGTCGAGCAGATCGACGCCGCCCACCCGCACCTGATCACCTTCGCCGAGCGCCACCCTCGGTTCCGCTCCACGGTGCTGACCGTGCTCGGGGTGCTCATCCTGGTGCTCGTGCTGCTGCTGGCCTTCTGGCCGGAGCTGCTGCACGCCCAGCGCCTCGTCTGATCCCCGCAGGCCCTGCCCGAGGGGCGCCGCCCGACGCGGGCCCCGGCGGCGGGCTCCTAGACTGGCCCCATGCGTGAACCGTCTCTGTGGGAGCAGCAGGTCCAGCGGAATCCCGAGCACTCCCGGTGGTACATCCAGCGCTTCGAGGCCATGCGCGCCGCGGGCGCGGACCTGGCCGGGGAGGCCCGGACCATGGACGCCCTGCTGCCGCGCGCGGCTCTCGTGCTCGACGCCGGCGCCGGGCCCGGCCGGGTTGGCGGGCAGCTGCTGGCGCTCGGGCACCGCGTGGTCGGGGTGGATGTGGACCCGGTGCTGGTCGAGCAGGCGCGGGCGGATCATCCCGGGGCTCAGTGGCTGGTCGGGGACCTGGCGCAGCTCGGCGCGGTCCTGCCCGCGGGTTACCTCGGGTCCTTCGACGGGATCGTGTGCGCGGGCAACGTGATGACCTTCCTGGCGCCCTCGACCCGGCGGGACGTGCTGGCCGGATTCGCCGCCGCCCTGAAGCCGGGGGCCCGGGCGGCGGTCGGCTTCGGCGCGGGGCGCGGCTACGGCTTCGGGGAGTTCCTCGACGACGCCCGCGCCGTCGGTCTGGAGCCGGCGACCCTGCTGGGCACGTGGGATCTGGAGCCGCTCACCCCGGACTCGGACTTCCTGGTGGCCCTGCTGCGTCGCCCGCAGGATCCGGCCCGCGCCGCCGGATCGCGCACGAGCCTCCTCTGAGGGCCGGCGCCCCGCGAGACCGCACAGAAAAGCCGAGACCGCACCCGGCGGGTGCGGTCTCGGCATCTTCGTGAGGTCTCGACGTCGTCGAGACGATGGAGCGGCTGACGGGAATCGAACCCGCGTATCAGGCTTGGGAAGCGTGCGCTCTACCATTGAGCTACAGCCGCATGCGCCGTTCCGGCACCCCATGACTCTACCCCACGATCCGGAGGCGGCACAAACCGCACCCGCGGCGCGCCGGCGCCCGTGCTCTACAGTGGAACCGTGCTGATATCGGACCGTGACATCCGCCGGGAGATCGACGAGGGCCGCATCGGCCTGGACCCCTACGATCCCGCCATGCTCCAGCCCGCGAGCATCGACGTGCGCCTGGACCGCTTCTTCCGGCTGTTCGACAACCACAAGTACCCCCACATCGACCCGTCCCAGGACCAGTCCGAGCTGACTCGGCTGGTGCAGACCCGGGCCGACGAGCCGTTCATCCTGCATCCGGGGGAGTTCGTGCTCGGGGCGACCTACGAGAAGGTCACCCTGCCCGGCGACGTCGCCGCCCGCCTGGAGGGCAAGTCCTCCCTGGGCCGGCTCGGGCTGCTCACCCACTCCACCGCGGGCTTCATCGACCCCGGGTTCTCCGGTCACGTGACCCTCGAGCTGTCCAACATGGCAACCCTGCCGATCATGCTGTGGCCGGGCTCCAAGGTCGGGCAGCTGTGCTTCTTCCGACTGAGCTCTCCCACCGAGCACCCCTACGGCACCGGCGAGTACGGCAACCGCTACCAGGGTCAGCGCGGGCCCACCGCCTCCCGCGGCTACCTGAACTTCCACCGCACCCGCATCCCGGAATCCTCCGAGCCGAGTCCGCGGGCATGACCCCGCCGCGCGTGTTCACCCTGCGCGCCATGGGTCGGCGCGTGCAGGTGCGGGCCGAGCCGGGCGTGCCGGAGGCGTTCCTCGAGCGGCTGCGTGTGTCCTGGGCGGACTGCCTGGAGCCCGATGACGCGGTGTCCGACGACGCCGAGCCGGCGGGGACCGAGTCCCCGGGCGCCGATGCCGTGCTCCGGCTGGTCGGCCCGGACCTCCCGCCCGCCGATCCCGCATCCGCTGCAGCCGCCGATGCCGATCCCGCCCCCTCCCGCCCGGAGGGCGCCGACGCCCCCGAACCCGCCCGCCTCGTGGTCGGCCCGGAGTCCACCTGGCCCGGCGCGGAGCAGTCCTTCACGACCCTGGTCACCACCACCCTGCTGGGGCTGCTGGTGGGGCGGGTCCACCTGCTGCACGCCGCGGCCCTCACGCCCCCCGAGGACGCCGTCGGGGAGGGGCCGTCGTCGGCCCTGGTGCTGGTCGGCCCCTCCGGGCGCGGCAAGACCACCGCCTCCCTGGCGCTGGCCCGGGCCGGGTGGGGCTACCTCTCGGATGAGACCGCGGTGATCGACCCCGCGGATCGGGCGGTGGCCCCCTATCCCAAGCCGCTGTCCGTGATCGAGGAGGCCGGGCGCCCCAAGGTCCAGCGCGCCGTCGGCGGAATGGGGCTGGCCGTGCGCCGCCGGGGTGCGCCGCTGGGCGGACTCGTCCTGCTGCATCGGCTCGGCCAGGAGGAGGACCCGGGCGGCCCGGTGCCGCGCATCGAGCCCCTGCCGCTGGCCGAGGGGCTGCAGGCCCTGGCCGAGCAGTCCTCCGGGCTGGAGCGGATGCCCGACGGCGTGGTCCAGCTGGCCCGGCTCGTGCAGGACACCGGCGGGGTGCGTCGGGTCCTGTACCGGGAGGCCGCGACCCTGGACCCGGTGTTGCGGGGCCTCGCCCGGGACCCTGAGGCCACCGCGGTCCGCGAGCCCTGGACCCGCATCGCCGAGGAGGAGGGGGCGCCCCGATCCGGGCGGGAGGGCCGATGGCGCCGGGCCCCCGAGACCCACGGGATCGACACCGAGCAGGCGGCCCTCGTGCTGCGCCCCGGGCACAGCTACGTGCTCACCCGAGCCGCGGCCGACGCCTGGCTGCTGCTGGAGGGCTCCGGGCGCACCGCGACCGACCTGCGCGGCACACTGGAGCGCCGCCACGGCCCGGCCCCCGACGGGGCGGTGGAGGACATCCTGGCCACGCTGGCCGAGGAGGGACTCCTCCGGGACCCCGGGCAGAGCGCCGACCCCGCGGTGACCAACACTGCCGCCCCAGTCAGCACCGCCCCGGCCGCAGGCCCCCGGCCATCCGCAGAAGCACCCCGTCCCGTCGAAGAGGAACCCGCCCCATGATCACCGCCGCTCTGGCCCTGCCCCTGATCCTCGCCGTCGTCCTGGTGCTCAGTGGGATCGCCAAGCTGCGCGCCCCGCAGACCGTCGCCGCGGGCTTCCGGGACCTGCGTGTGCCCGCCGCCCTGGACCGGGCCTGGCTGCGCGCTCTCCTGCCGTGGGGGGAGCTGGTTCTGGCCGCGGCCCTGCTCGCCGCCCCCGGGGCGCTGGCCCCGGTGGCCGCCATCGCTGCGGCCCTGCTGTTCCTGGCCTACTGGGTGCTGATCCGCCGGGCCCTGTCCTTCGAGGAGCCGGTCAGCTGCGGCTGCTTCGGGGAGGCCAGCGCGGAGCCGGTCAGCGGGTGGACCCTGGCCCGCAACACCGTCCTGGCCCTGGTGGCCCTGGGCTGGGTCGCCTGCTCCTTCGTCACCTCGGGCCCCGGGCTGATCGCGGCCCTGCGCGGGGCGGATGCCCTGTGGCTGCTCGGCGGGGCGCTGGGCGCGCTGACCCTGTGGCTGAGCATGCCGCGCGGTGCGGCCGCCCCCGCCGCCGTCGACCCCGCGGCGGGCGCGGGGACCCTCGGCGCGCCGCGCCCCGCGGGCGCCCCGGGTGAGGCGAGCGCCGATCAGGAGGCCGAGGACTACGTGCGCCGCCCGACCCCGGGCATGCTGCTGCGCGATGCCTCCGGCGAGCTGATCTCTCTGCGCAGCCTCGCCTCGCAGGGGGCACGGCTGCTGCTGCTGGTCTCCCCGGGGTGCGGCTCGTGCACCATCACCATGGCCGACGCCGTGCAGTGGCGGGGGAACCTGGGCCCGGTCACGCTGCACCTGATGACCCAGGCCCCGCAGGAGTCCCTGGAGGCCCAGACGGACGCATCCCTGCACGAGGAGGCGCTGTACGACGTCGGCGGCTTCGCCTACGAGCTGCTGGGCATGGCCGGCACGCCCACGGCCGTGCTGGTGGGGGCCGACGGCGCCCTGGCCGGGGGACCGGTCGGCGGCTACGAGGCGATCCGCGAGTTCGTGGCTCAGATCCGGGACCAGCTGGCCGAGGCGGAGCAGCTCGACCCCGCCCAGGACGACACCGGGCAGGCCGATGCCGATCAGAGCGGTGAGGCCCGCCCTGCGAGCTGAGCCCGGGCCCCCGCGGGGGCTCAGCCCTCGCGCACCCGCAGGCCGTCGGCGTCGGCCTCCGCGGCCGGCTGCTGGGCACCGCCGACCCGCGGCAGGGTCAGGGCGAGGATCAGCCCCGCGGCGAGCACCAGGATGATCCCGGCCACCCCCCAGATCTGCTGCCCCGTGATCGCCACGAACAGGGAGAACAGGGCCGGGGCGAGGAAGCTCATCGCCCGTCCGGTGGTCGAGTACAGCCCGAAGTACTCGCCCTCCTTCCCCGGCGTCGTGATCCGGGAGAGGTAGGTGCGCGCCGCGGACTGGGCCGGCCCGACGAAGCCGCACAGGATCAGCCCGCACACCCAGAACGCCGCCTGCCCGCGCAGGAGCAGCAGGGGGTTGGCCGCGGCGATCAGGCAGACCAGCGAGATCACGATGACGCGCTTGGGTCCCAGCAGATCGTCCAGGCGCCCGCCCAGCAGCGCTCCGGCCCCGGCCACCAGGTTGCCGGCGATCGCGAAGACGATGACCTGGTTGGTCGAGAAGCCGAAGGTCCCGGCGGCCAGCACCCCGCCGAAGGTGAAGATCCCGGCCAGCCCGTCCCGGAACACCGCCGAGGCGATGAGGAAGCGCAGCGTCGCCGGCTCCTCGCGCAGCAGCCGCAGGAGGGTCCTGCCGAGGCGTCGGTAGGAGTCCCGGATGGACTCGCGCGCGGCCTGCGGGGCGAGGTCCTCCACCGCGGTCTCGGGGAAGCGCACCAGGATCGGCAGGGAGAGTGCTGCCAGCCACACCGCGGAGAACACCGCGACGCCGCGCAGGTTCAGCGCCTCCTCCTCCGGCAGGCCCAACAGGCCGGGGGAGATGAACCCCAGCAGCACGATCAGCAGCGCCAGGATCCCGCCGAAGTAGCCGAAGGACCACCCGATCCCGCTGACCCGCCCCACCGTCTTCGGGGTGGAGATCACCGGCAGCAGGGCGTTGTAGTGCACCGTGGCGATCTCGCTGAAGATGTTCGCCAGCCCCAGCAGCCCCACCCCCAGGTACAGGTAGGCCGGCTCCGGGCGCACGAAGAAGCACGCGGCCACGCACACCGCCACCAGGGCGGTGTTCAGCCCCAGCGCCCGACGTCGGGACCCAGCCCGATCCGCCCGCTGCCCCACGACCGGGGCGCTGAGGGCGACGACCAGCCCCGCGATGGCCAGCCCGGTGGAGAGCACCCGGGAGGTGTGCGCCTCGTCGCCGAAGGAGGCGCTGGTCAGATACACGGAGAAGACGAAGGTGGTCATCACGGCGTTGAAGCTCGCCGAACCGGCGTCCCAGAGGGCCCAGGCCAGCGTCGGACGGCGGCGGGGTGTGATCATGCCTACAGGGTACAGCCCGGGCGGTGCACCGCTCCGGGGATCGGCGTTCGGCGGCCCCCGGGCGGGTTGCGGGCTTTTGGTATCCTGGGGAGGACCTGCTCCCCGGGCCATGTTAAGGAGTTCACCCGTTTGACCGCCGTGATCCTCGCCCACGGGATCGCCGCCCTGGTCTGCCCGTTCTTCTTCCGGCGCTGGGGTCGCACCTGCTTCTACGTCCTGTCCCTCGTCCCCGCCGTCTGCTTCGTCTGGCTGTGCACCCTGGCCCCGGCCGTGCTGGGCCGCGGCGAGCAGCTGAGCACCTCCCTGCCCTGGATCCCGTCCCTGGGGATCTCCCTGACCTTCCGCATGGACGCGCTGTCCTGGATCCTCTCCGCGATGGTCCTCGGCGTCGGCGCCCTGGTCCTGTTCTACTGCGCCCAGTACTTCCGCCACACCAACCAGCACTCCGGGCGCTTCGCGGCGGAACTGGTGGCCTTCGCCGGGGTCATGTTCGGCCTGGTCACCGCGGATGACCTCATGGTCATGTTCGTGTTCTGGGAGGTCACCAGCGTCCTGTCCTACCTGCTGATCGGGTACTCCAACGCCCGCCAGTCCGCGCGACGGGCGGCCCTGCAGGCGCTGATCGTGACGACGGCGGGCGGGCTGGCGATGTTCATCGGCCTGGTCATGCTCGGCAACCTCGCCGGGACCTACCTGATCTCGCAGATCGTGGACACCGCGCCCACCTGGCTGGTCGGTGCGGACCCGGGCTATCTGGCCGCGGTCGTCGTGCTGGTGCTGGTGGGGGCCGGGTCCAAGTCCGCGCTGTTCCCGCTGCACTTCTGGCTGCCCGGCGCCATGGCCGCCCCGACGCCGGTCAGCGCCTTCCTGCATGCCGCGGCCATGGTCAAGGCCGGCATCTACCTCATCGCCCGCCTGGCCCCCGTGCTCGCCCCCGTGCAGCCGTGGCTGCCCATGGTGCTCGGGCTGGGGCTGTTCACCATGCTGTTCGGCGGCTACGCGGCGCTGAAGCAGCACGACCTCAAGCTGATCCTCGCCTACGGGACCATCAGCCAGCTGGGGTTCCTCGCCGCCGTCGTGGGCCTGGGCACCCCGGACTCGCTGTACGCGGGGCTGGCGATGATGGTGGCCCACTCCCTGTTCAAGTCCACCCTGTTCCTGCTCACCGGGGTCATCGACCACCAGGCCGGCACCCGGGACATCCGGCGCCTGTCCGGGATCCGGCACCGGGCCCCGTGGCTGTTCGCGATGGCCGTGGTGGCCTCCGCCTCGATGGCGGGCATCCCGCCGCTGCTGGGCTTCGTCGCCAAGGAGGCCGTGGTGGAGGTCGGGCTGGACGCCTCCCACGGGGAGGTGGCCGGGCTCGGCGCCGGGGTCGGCTGGCTGGTCCTGCTGGGCATCGCCGTCGGCTCGGTGCTGACCCTCGCGTACACCGCCCGCTTCCTGTGGGGCGCCTTCGCGGACAAGCGGCCCTCGGACGTGCTGGCCGAGGTGCGGGACGAGGACGGCGCGGTGCGTCCCACCGGCTTCCACCGCATCTCCCCGGCCTTCGCCGTCGCCCCGGCCGTGCTCGCGGTGCTGTGCCTGGGCCTGGGGCTGTGGCCGGAGCCGGTCTCCGCCGCGGTGCACGCCTACACCGAGCAGTTCGGCCACGGCCACCTGCACCTGGCCCTGTGGCACGGACTCACCCCGGCACTGGGGGTCTCCGCCCTGATCATCGCGGCCGGTCTCGGCCTGTTCGCCGCGCGCCGGCCCGTGCAGTCCTTCCAGCTGGCCCTGCCGCAGTGGCCCGCCGCCGACGCCGTGTACCGCGCCGTCGTCGGGGCGATCGACTGGGCGGCGGTGCGCGTGACGGGTGCGACCCAGCGGGGTTCGCTGAGCTTCTACCTGGCCGTCATCATGGTCACCGCCGTGCTGGTGCCCACGGTGGGGCTGTTCCTGGTGGACACCCCGCCGCTGAACCCGCTGCGCTGGACCGATTCCCCGGCCCAGTGGGCCACCGTGATCATCATGATCGCCGCGGCGCTGATCGCTCAGCGGGCCCGCAAGCGCTTCCTGGCGATCCTGATGGTCTCCGTCACCGGCTACGGCATCTCCCTGCTGTTCGCCCTGCGCGGGGCCCCGGACCTGGCCCTGACCCAGATGCTCGTGGAGACGATCTCCCTGATCGCCTTCGTCCTGGCGCTGCGCATGCTGCCCTCCGGGCTGTGGAACCGCTTGGGCGCTCGGGTGCGCCATCGGGCCGCCCGGGTGGCCATCAGCATCGGCTTCGGCGCGTTCATGATGGTGCTGGCCGCCTTCGCCCTGTCCTCCCGGATCACCGACCCGATCTCCCTGGCGATGCCGCAGGCCGCCTACGAGATCGGGCACGGCAAGAACGTCGTCAACGTGATCCTCGTGGACATGCGCGCCTGGGACACCTTCGGGGAGACCTCCGTGCTGGCCCTGGCGGCCACGGGCGTGGCCTCCCTGATCTTCATCGCCGGGCGCCAGGACCTCTCCCGGGCCCGCAAGCGCCTGGACACCCAGGGGCTGCGCACCGTGACCCGGCGCTACGCCGGGCGCACCGACCTGTCACCCGGGGCACAGGTGGCCAACGACTTCATGGACGTGCAGCGGGACCCGTTCCTGGTGGCCGGGCGGACCCTGGCCCCGGAGAACCGCTCGCTGATGCTGGAAGTCGTGACCCGACTGATTTTCCACAGCATCCTCATCGTCTCCCTCTATCTGCTGCTGGCCGGGCACAACCTGCCCGGCGGCGGCTTCGCCGGGGGGCTGCTGGCCGGGCTCGCCCTGGCCCTGCGCTACCTGGCCGGCGGGCGCTACGAGCTGTCCGAGGCCTCCCCGGTCAACGCCGGGGTGCTGCTGGGTTCGGGCCTGCTGATCTCCGGAGCCTACGCCCTGTCCCCGCTGCTGTGGGGCGGGGACGTGTTCACCTCCTACGCCTTCGACCTGCACCTGCCCGTGTTCGGGGAGGTCCACCTGGTCACGGCCCTGATCTTCGACATCGGGGTGTACCTCGTGGTGGTCGGGCTGATCCTGGACGTGCTGCGCTCCCTCGGCGGGAAGATCGACGAGAACCTCGAGCAGGAGCGGGAGGCCTCGGCGCGTCGGGCCCGCGGGCCGCGGCGCATCCAGGTGCGCCGTTCCTCCACCGTCGCAGCCACCCCCTCCGGCCCGGTCACCGCGACCCCGGTGGACGAGGACGGCGAGGCGACCGCGGACACCGCCGCCGTCGCCGGGGAAGGAGGCCGAGCATGATCGACGCCGCGCTGCTGCTGGTGATGGGCGTGCTCTACGCCGTCGGGGTCTACCTGATCCTGGAGAAGGCCCTGACCAAGGTCCTGCTGGGGCTGATGCTGATCACCAACGCCACCAACATCTTCATCCTGCACGCCGGAGGCCTGCCGGGCCGGGCCGCCTTCTGGGACGGCACCACGGATCCGGCGGATTACACCGACCCCCTGCCGCAGGCGCTGATCCTCACCGCGATCGTCATCTCCTTCGCCGTCACCGCGCTGATGCTCGGGATGATCTACCGCAGCTGGGTCCTCTCCCGCAAGGACGACATCCAGGACGACGCCGAGGACCGGCGCGTGGCCGCCCAGTCCGACTACGACCCGGAGGACGACGACGCCGCCCCGATCGAGCCCTCCGAGTTCGAGGGCTCCGAGGAGGAGCGCGAAGCCGAGTACCGACGGCGCAAGGAGCGCCAGGCCGCCGCGGGTGGAACCCGCGATGAGGCACGACGAGCACGGAAGGAGCGCCGCCGATGACCATCTTCGATCTGGCCCCGGCGGCGGTGATCCTGCCGCTGATGACCGCCGGCTTGGACTTCGTCTTCTACCGCCGCCCCAACGTGCAGCGGGTGGTCTCCCTGGCCGCCGTCGTCGCGGTGCTGGTCCTGGAGATCGGGCTGCTGGCGGCCAGCTGGTCCTCCGGGCCGGTCTCGGTCTCCCTGGGCGGGTGGGGCGCGCCGCTGGGGATCGTGCTGGTCGTGGATCGGCTGGCCTCCCTGATGCTGGTGGTCTCCTCCACCGTGTCCCTGGCGGTGCTGGTCTACGCGACCGGCCAGGGCCTGGCCGACGGCGACGACGACTCCCCGATCTCCGTCTTCCACCCCACCTACCTGGTGCTGCTGGCCGGGGTCTCCAACGCGTTCCTGGCCGGGGACCTGTTCAACCTGTACGTGGGCTTCGAGATCCTGCTGACCGCCAGCTACGTGCTGCTGACGATGTCCGGCTCGGCCCCGCGCATCCGCGCCGGGGTCACCTACACGGTGGTCTCGGTGGTCTCCTCGATGCTGTTCCTCATCGCCATCGGGATGGTCTACGCCGCGGTGGGCACCGTGAACATGGCCGACGTCGCCGCGAAGATCCCGGATCTGCCGGAGGGCACCCAGACCCAGCTGCACCTCCTGCTGCTCGTGGCCTTCGGGATCAAGGCCGCCGTGTTCCCGCTGTCCCTGTGGCTGCCGGACTCCTACCCGACGGCCCCCGCCCCGGTCACCGCGGTGTTCGCGGGTCTGCTGACCAAGGTCGGGGTGTACGCGATCATCCGCACGGAGACGCTGCTGTTCCCCGGCAACCCGGTCAGCGACCTGCTGACCTGGGTCGCGATCCTCACCCTCGTGGTCGGGATCCTGGGTGCGCTGACCCAGACGGACATCAAGCGCACCCTGTCCTTCATCCTCATCAGCCACATCGGGTACATGATCTGGGGCATCGCCCTGGACACCGAGGCCGGGCTGATGGCGGTGGTGTTCTACGTCGCCCACCACATCGTCATCCAGACCAGCCTGTTCATGGTCGTGGGCCTGCTGGAGCGGCGCGGCGGCACCGCCAACATGGATCGCCTGGCCGGGCTGGCGAAGATCGCCCCGGTCCTGGCGGTGCTGTACTTCATCCCGGCGATGAACCTGGGCGGCATCCCCCCGTTCTCCGGCTTCCTCGGCAAGGTCGCCCTGATCGACGCGAGCGTGCAGAAGGGCGGCTGGGAGGCCTACACGATGGCCGGCGTCGGGGTGTTCGTCTCCCTGCTGACCCTGATGGTCCTGGCCCGGGTGTGGAACCGCGTGTTCTGGCGCCGTCCGGAGGACGCCGAGTTCCCGGACCCGATCCTGCTGGCCCGGACCGGCGACGGGGACTACGGGGTGCTGACCTCCGGTCAGACGGCCTCCGGGGCCTACTCGGAGAAGGACGTGACCCTCCTGCCGCGCACCATGGTCGGGTCCACGGCGGCCCTGGTGGCCGTGGGGGTCGCTCTCACGGTGTTCGCCGGGCCCATCTTCGACTTCTCGGGTGCGGCCGCCCACAGCCTGGATGACCAGCAGACCTACATCCGCGCCGTGCTGGGCGAAGCGGCGGAAGGAGGCCGGTGATGAACGAGCCGACCGGGCGCCTGCCCACCACCCGCCCCTCGGGGGCGCACCTGACCGAGGTCGTGCTGATCCTGTGGCTGGTGGTGCTGTGGGGCGCGCTGTGGCAGGACTACGGCATCGGGAACCTGGTCTTCGGGCTGGTGCTCGCGGTGCTGGTGGTGCGCGTGTTCAAGCTGCCGCCGGTGCGCTCCTCGGGCCGGTTCAACGCGCTGCGGGCCCTGGAGTTCCTGGCGAAGTTCCTCTGGTGGGTCTTCCTCGGCTCGGTGCAGGTGCTGTGGCTGGCCGTGCGTCCGGGACCGCAGCCGAGCAACGCCGTGGTCTCGGTGCGCTTGCGCTCCACGGATGACCTGATCATGACCGCGGTGGGCCAGGTGGTCTCCCTGATCCCCGGTTCGCTGGTGGTGGAGGTGGACCGGCGCAGCGCGACCATCTACTTCCACGCCATCGACGTCGCCACCGACGAGGACGTCCGCCGCTTCCGGGACCGGGTGTTCGCGGTGGAGCGGCTCGTGGTCGAGGTGATGGGCAGCCGGGAGCACCTGGCCGAGGTCCGCGGGCGGACCGGCGGACGCACCCGGGTGCGCCGATTCGAGAACACCGGGCCGGAGCGGGCCGTGCAGCGCCCGGAGGCCGCGGCGTCGTCGCCGGGGCCCGGCGCGGGCAGCGAGGAGGAGAGGCAGTGATGGAGGGCTTCGTCGTCGTGTGCGGGGTGATCCTGGTGGCCGCGACCCTGTGCACCATCTACCGGCTGGCCAAGGGTCCCACCCTGCTGGACCGGGTGGTGGCCTCGGATGTGCTGCTGGCGATCGTGGGGGCCGCGGTGGCCGTGGACATGGTCTACCGGCGCAGCTACGAGAACATGACCCTGGTGCTCATCGTCTCGCTGGTGGGCTTCCTGGGCTCGGTGACGGTGGCGCGCTTCGCCAACAACCAGAAGCCCGCGGAGGAGACCCCGGCCTCCGAGGTGCCGACCACGGCCGGGGACCCGGGGGTGGATCGATGAGCGGGATGGACGTCGCGGCCGGAATCTGCCTGATCATCGGGTGCCTGATGTCCCTGGGCGCGGGGATCGGCATCGTGCGCTTCCCGGACGTGCTGACCCGTCTGCATGCCGGGGCCAAGCCCCAGGTCTTCGGGCTGTTCATGCTGCTGCTGGGGGTGGGGCTGGCCGCGCGCTCCTGGGCGCTGGTGCCCCTGCTGGTGTTCGTGTGGGTGCTGCAGCTGGTGGTGATCCCCGTGTCCTCGCACATGGTGAGCCGTTCCGGGTTCCGCAACAAGCACTTCCGGCCCGAGTCCCTGTCCCACAACGAGCTGGCGGACCTGGTGCAGCGGATGTCCGAGGAGGACGCCCAGCGGGCGGACGCCGGAAACGCCCCGCAGACCGGGGCGGATGATGCGGGGGTGCGCGAACCCGGCGCGGACGCCGACGCCGACGCCGCGCGGACCGGTCGATCGGACTGACCCGCCCGCGCGGCGTCGGCGGGGCCGGTGCGGCTCAGACCTCCCGCTGGCCGCCGCGCTGCACCTGATCCTTCCGGTCGGCCTTGTTGGCCGCGCGGGTGATGCCCACCTTGATGAGGGTGCCCACCAGGCCGGTGATCAGGGACCACACGATGATGTCGCGCAGCGACTCCTCGGGATCCGCGTTGTCCTCGGGCGGCTCGTTGCCGGTGACCTTCCGCCACCCGGCGCTGAGCACCTTGTTGGCCAGGGCGACCCCGCCGAGGGAGGCCACCGTGGAACCGATCTTGATCAGGGGATTGCTCATTCCTGCTCCTTAGCTTTCGTGGTTCGCCGGCGCGGGCACCCGGCGTCGTCGAGTGATCTCCCGCGCATCCACCTCAGCTTACGGCCCGCTCGGCCCCGCCGCACCCGCCGGTGCGGGAGGGGGCGCCCCGATGCGGGAGCCTTCCGGTGGTTTGGGAGCACTCGGAGGGCTCCCGAAACACCGGAAGGCTCCCGAACCGCCGCTGCGCTAGGGTGGGGACGTCCACTACGACAGGGGAGCCCCGACCGGGGCTGAGAGTGCACACCGGTGCAGACCCTCGAACCTGACGCGGTTCATACCGCCGGAGGAAGTCGAGTTCTCGGACCCCGCGGCCCATCCCGGCCCCTCGCCGGGCGACGTCGCGGCGTCTCCCCTCCTGCCATCCCCAGGAGGAGTCCTCATGAACACCACCACGAGCACCCGACGCCGCAGCTGGCGGGTCGTGGACATCGTCATCGCCTCGGTCATCGCCGCGGCCTGCTCGCTGATCTTCTTCGTCTGGAACAACGCCGTGTACCCGGCCAGCAGCGCCGCGACCGCCGGGTTCCCGCCGCTGGGCGGGCTGATCGGCGGCGCCTGGCTGATCGCCGGCCCCCTGGGCGGGCTGATCATCCGCAAGCCCGGGGCCGCCCTGTACTGCGAGCTGGTCGCCGCGATCATCTCCGCCCTGCTGGGCTCCAGCTTCGGGCTGACCGTCATCTGGTCGGGGCTGTACCAGGGCGTCGGGGCGGAGCTGGTGTTCCTGCTGTTCGCCTACCGCCGCTTCGACCTGCCGGTGGCCCTGCTCTCCGGTCTCGCCTCCGGGGTGGTCATGGCCGTCATGGAGAACATCATCTACAACCCCGAGTGGACCATGGACTACAAGCTGGTCTACGTGCTGTGCGGCGCCGTCTCCGGGCTGGTCCTCGCGGGTCTCGGCGCCTGGGCGCTGACCCGCGGGCTGGTGGCCACCGGCGTCCTGGACTCCGTGGCCGCCGGTCGGGACGCCCGGCGCGCCGCTTCCCGACGTCGCCCGGCCTGACCCCGATGCAGACCCGACCGATGGCGTCTCGCGCGGCCGCCGTCACCACCGAGGGCTTCGGCTGGCACTACCCCAACCGGTCCGAGCCGGCCTTCCGCGACGTCACCCTGGAGATCCCGCCGGGGCAGAAGGTGCTGCTGCTGGGGCCCTCCGGCGCCGGGAAGTCCACGCTCCTGCACGCCCTGGCCGGGGTGCTGGACCAGGAGGAGGACCCGGCGCTGGGCACCGCCCTGATCGACGGGTTCCCCGCCGCCCGGGCTCGGGGCCGGGTGGGGCTGATGCAGCAGGACCCGGAGGCCTCGATCGTGCTCTCCCGGGTGGGTCAGGACCTCGCCTTCGGCCCGGAGAACCTCGGGGTGCCCCGCGAGCAGATCCGCCCCCGCTGCGAGGAGGCCCTGGCGGCGGTGGGCCTGGACCTGGACTGGGAGCGTCCGACGTCGGCGCTGTCCGGCGGGCAGAAGCAGCGCCTGGGACTGGCCGGGATCCTCGCGATGCGCCCGGGTCTGCTGCTGCTGGATGAGCCCACCGCCAACCTGGACCCGGCTGGGGTGGAGGAGGTGCGCGACGCGGTGCTGCGCGCCGTGCGGGAGTACGGCTCCACGCTGGTCGTGGTGGAGCATCGCGTGGGGGTGTGGGCCCCGCACGTGGACCGGGTGATCGTGCTGCGCCCGGCCGGCGGCATCAGCCACGACGGCGCCCCCGAGGAGGTCCTCGGGGCCGGCCGTCGGGAGCTGATCCACGCCGGGGTGTGGGTGCCCGGGCACGTCCCGGTGGGTCCGGGGGAGGCCGACGGCGTCGCGGGAGGCGGGTCGAGGCCCGCCGTGCCCGGGACCGAGGAGGCGGGGACCGCCGATGCCTGGAGCACCGGGCGGGACTCCGGCGGTGCCGAACCCCCCGCGGGAGGCGAGAGGCTGCTGGCGGCCCGGGATCTGGCGGTGACCCGGACCCATCCGCAGCGGCGCTGGGCCCGGGTCCGACGCCGCGCCGCGGCGTCGTCCACCGAGGCGCCTCCGGCCGCGGCGGCCGAACGGGAGCCGTGGGCCCGGACGGCCCCGGTGGCCTCCCGCGGCATCGACCTGACGCTGCGCGCCGGGCAGCACCTGGCCGTGGTGGGCCCCAACGGCGCGGGGAAGTCCACCCTGGCCCTGACCCTGGCCGGTCTGCAGTGGCCGGCCGCCGGGCTCGTCGTCGCCGCCGAGGGGCTGCGCGGGGACCCGGGGGTGTCCTGGGACCCGATGTGCTGGTCCTCACCGGAGCTGATCCGGCGCATCGGCACCGTGTTCCAGGAGCCCGAGCACCAGTTCGTCAAGGCCACGGTGGCCGAGGAGCTGGAGCTGGGGGCGCGGCTGAGCGGGGCCGAGGATCCGGGCGCCCGGGCCGAGGACCTGCTGGAGCGGCTGCGCCTGGACCGGGTGGCCGAGGCCAACCCCTTCACCCTCTCCGGCGGGGAGAAGCGTCGGCTGTCCGTGGGCACGGCCCTGGCCGCCCGCCCGCGGGTGCTCGTCCTGGACGAGCCGACCTTCGGGCAGGACGCGATCACCTGGGCCCGGCTCGTGCGGCTGCTGGGCGAGCTGATGGCCGAGGGCACCGCCGTCGTGTCCGTGACCCACGACCTGGACTTCGCGGCCGCCCTCGGCGGGCGGCGCCTGGACCTGGGTGCGCCCGAGCATCGCCCGCGGGAGGCCGACGACGACGGGGGCGCCCGCCGCGCCGTCGGGCTCGGGGAGGTGGGCTGAGGTGGAGCTGATGGATCCGGTCTTCGCCCGGGCCAGCGCCCTGGGCCGCACCAACGCCGCCACCAAGATCGTCGTGGCCACCCTGCAGACCCTCGTCTTCGTGGTGAGCCTGGATTGGGTGACCTCCAGCCTGGGGCTCGTCCTGCTCCTCGCGGCGATGACGGCGGCCGGGATGCGCCCGTGGGCGGTGGCCCGGAAGCTGTGGTTCATCTTCGCGGCCGCGGTGCTCTCCGGGTGGGCCACGGCCCTGATGGCGGAGAAGTCGGGGCGCCTGCTGCTGGATCTGGGGCCGTGGCAGGTCAGCACCGGCTCCCTCGACTCCGGGATCGCCATCATGCTGCGCGGCTGCGCGCTGGCCCTGATCTCGGTGATGTTCCTGGCCAGCACCGACGCCCACGAGCTGGGGGAGTCCCTGGCCCAGACCTTCCGGCTGCCCGCCCGCTTCGTGCTCTCCGCGGTGGCGGCCTTCCGTCTCATGGGTCTGCTGGCCGCGGAGTGGCAGACCCTGGCCGCCGCCCGGCGGGCCCGCGGCATCGGCTCCCGCTCCGCGCTGGTCGCGCTCACCACGGGCTTCGCCCAGCAGGCCTTCGCCCTCATGGTCCAGGCCCTGCGCCGCGCCTCGCGGCTGGCGGTGACGATGGAGGCCCGCGGCTTCGGCGCCGGGCCGCGCACCTGGCTGAACCCGCCGACCTACCACCGGGTCGACGTCGTGGTGCTGATCCTCGGGCTGCTGATCCCGGTGATCGCGGTCGGCGCCTCCCTCGCCCTGGGCTCCTACCGCACGATCTTCTGACCCGCCCGGGATCCGGCCCGTTCCGTTCGGTTCCGCGACCCGGCGCATTCGTTCCCATCCCTCTCCTTCCTTCTCGCGAGGCGGCGCATTCGTTCCCGAAAATGCGGATTCTGGGTACGGATGCGCCGGGTCGTGGGGGACGGACGTCATGTGAGGGCTGGCGGGGAGGGGAACAGTGGAGCCAGGTCTACCCCGGATCAGATCTGGGGCCACTGACTCCAGCCCCGCGCTTCACGAGAGTGGAGGGTGACAGAAAACGTCCCCGATCCCCCGAGGAGCGATCCCACCGTGACCACCCAGCCAGACTCTCCCTGGGCCACCCCCACCGTCGTACAGCCCGGGCCTGAGCCCGCTCACTCCGAGCCCGCCATCCCCGCCTCCGCCACCGCCCAGCCCGATCCCGCCCGGGAAGCGGCCCCCGTCGCCGTCGCCCGCGGGGTTCGGAAGATCTACGGCACCGGCCCGCAGGCCGTCACCGCGGTGCGCGGGGTGGACCTGGAGGTGGCCCCGGGCGGATTCACCGCCGTCATGGGACCCTCCGGCTCCGGCAAATCCACCCTGATGCACCTGATGGCCGGGCTGGAGACCCCCACCGAGGGCCGCGTGTGGATCGGCGGGCAGGAGATCACCGGGCTGTCCGACGCCGCGCTGACCTCGGTGCGCCGCCGCCGCGTCGGCTTCATCTTCCAGGCCTTCAACCTCATGCCCACCATGGACGTGCGGGAGAACATCCTCCTGCCCTTCGAACTGGACGACCGCAGGCCCACCGCCGAGCAGCGGCAGTGGATCGACCTCCTGTTGGAGCGTCTGGGTCTCACCGGGCGCGTCAACCACCGGCCCGGGGAGCTCTCCGGCGGGCAGCAGCAGCGGGTGGCCATCGCTCGGGCGCTCGCGACCCGTCCCGCCCTGGTCCTGGCCGACGAGCCCACCGGCAACCTCGACTCCCGCGCGGCCGGGGAGGTGCTGAGCCTGCTGCAGGCCGCCGCCCGGGAGATGGGCCAGGCCATCCTGATGGTCACCCACGACCCCAAGGCCGCCGCCCACGCGGACCGCGTGGTCTACCTGGCCGACGGGCGCATCGTCCGCACCGAGGGCTCCGGAACCCCCGAGCAGATCGCCGCGACCATGCTGAACCTGGAAGCGTAGCACCATGGCCAAGACCGTCAGGAACGCCGTCCGCGAGATCGCCCGCGAGCCCCGCCAGCACCTCTCGACCCTGCTGATCTGCGCCGTCGCCGCCTTCTTCGGGGCCGCCATGATCGCGGGGACCCAGCTGCTCGCCCACCTCATCGCCGGTCCGGAAGGCGCGGACGGAGCGGAGGGTGGGATCGCGCTGATGCTCGGCCTGCTCGGCACCGTCTTCTTCGGCATCGCGATCTTCGTGGCCGCGATCGTCGTCGTGAACACCTTCTCGATCGTCGTCGCCGGACGCACCCGCACCATCGCCCTGCTGCGCCTGCTCGGCGCCTCGGCTCCCTCCCTGCGCCGCGGGATCGGCGTGGAAGGGCTGATCGTGGGCGGGGTCGGCGCGGTGCTGGGCACGGTCCTGGCCGACGTCGCCGCCCTCGGCGCGGCCGCCTGGCTCGAGCACCGGCCCGACGCCGCGCCCCTGGGCTTCGCGATCACCCCCGGCACCGCAGTGCCCGGTGCGGTCGTGGTGCTGATGGCCTGGTGGGCAGCCTGGCGCGGGGCCCGCCCGGTGCTCGCCGTCTCCCCGATCGAGGGGACCCGGCGCACCGTGGAACCCGCCCTGAAGACCCTGCGCCGCGGCAGCCGGGCGCTGCTGGTCCTGGCGCTGCTCGGCATCGTCCTCGGTGCGGGCCTGCTGGGTCTGGGCGTGCTGGTGGGCTTCGCCTCCTCGGCGGGGGTGCTCCTCGGCTTCCTCGGCGGCATCGTCTCCTTCACCGGGATCGCGCTGGGCTCGGCGTGGATCATGCCCGCGTTCCTGGGGCTGGCGGGCCTGCCGCTGCGGGCCTCGGCCGCGGGGCGACTGGCCGCCGGCAGCGCCCGACGGCACCCGCTGCGCGCCTCGCGCACCTCGATGGGCCTGGTCATCGGGATCACCCTCATCATGATGTTCGCGACCCTGGGGCAGACGTTCCAGACGGTCATGACGCGGTGGAGTCGGGAGCTGGGGATCGCGGAGGATCAGACCAGTTCGGTCATGCGCAGCATCGACGACGTGCTGTGGTTCCTCACCGCGATGCTGGTGTTCTCCCTGGTCATCGCCGCGATCGGGGTGGTCAACAACATGCAGGCCTCAGTCATGCAGCGCACCCGCGAGCTGGGGATGCTGCGCACCATCGGCCTGTCCACCGCGGGGCTGTGGCGGATGATCCTCGCGGAGACGGCGCAGCTGACGCTGGCCGCGGCCCTGTTCGCGATCCCGCTGGGCATCCTCTACGGCTGGTGCGGCGCGCTGTCCATGCTGGCCAGCGTGGATGGGATCGGGTTCTTCCTCCCCACGCCGCCGTGGGCGATGATCGGGCTGGTGCTGCTGGGGTGCGCGGTGATCACCGGGATCGCCGCCGCGCTGCCGGCCCGCCGGGTCACCCGGGTCTCCCCGGTGGCCGCCCTGGCCGCGGGCTGAGCCGACGCCGTGCCCCGGCGGCCCGGTGCTCTCGTTCCCGACCCCTCGCGACCCGGCGCTCTCGTTCCCGGTCTCTCGCGAGACGGCGCAGCCGTTCCCATAATCGCGGTTTTCGGGAACGAGAGTGCCGTTTCGGCGAGGGATGGCCTCTCGTGTGGGAACGGGAGCGCCGACTCGGCGAGGGGTGGCCTCCTGTGTGGGAACGAAAGCGCCGGCCCGGCGGGGAGATCGCCGGGCGGCCGGTGCTCAGGCCGTGAGGAAGGAGGTCAGGAGGCGGGTCAGCTCCCGATCCACGGGCAGGACCTGGTGGTCCAGGTGGGTCACGGGGGCGAGCAGACGCACCGAGGAAGCCAGCCACACGCCGTCGGACTCCAGCAGGTCCACCGGGTACAGGGGGCCGTAGCCCAGCTCCCAGCCGCGCTCGCGCGCCGCCGCGAAGATCGCCCCCTGGGTGGTGCCGGGCAGGATGCCGTGGTTCGGCTCCGGAGTGAGCAGGGTGATCCGGTCCCCGGTGCGCCGGGCCGCGATCACCGAGCTGGTGGCCCCCTCCAGGATCCGGCGATCCGACGCCGTCCAGATCGCGTCCTGCGCGCCGAGGGAGCGGACGTGGCGCAGCACCGCCATATTCACCGCATAGGAGAGGGTCTTGGCGCCGGTCAGCAGCCACGGGTAGGCGGCGTCCTCGGCGGGATCGTGCCCGCGGGGCAGCAGCAGCGCCCGCACCCCCTGCTCACGGGCGGCGAGGGTGGATTCCGGGACCGGGGAGACGATGACGAGGCCGTAGGCCCCGCGCGTCGGGTCTCCCCGGCTGACCAGCAGCTTCACCACGGTCTCCTCGCCGAGGTCGGTGGCGGTGCCGATGCCCTCCCGGGCGGCCACCCGCAGGACCGTGGCGACGGCGGCGCGCCACCGGTCCTCGTCCGGGGCCGGCAGCTGCAGGAGCCGGGCGGAGTGGGCCAGGCGGGCCAGGTGCCGGGGCAGCTTCCGCACCGCGCCGTCGACGGCGAGCATGGTCTCGAAGACCCCGTCCCCGCGGGTGTACCCCTCGTCCTCGATGCCGATCAGGGGCGCGGCGGCGTCGAGCACCTCGCCGTCCGGGTGCGCGTCATCCACTCGGACGACGACGGGCGGCCTGCGGTCTGCGGGAAGCTCACTCATGCCCCCATTCTGCCCACCCCGCCGCAGCATCCCCTGCGCCCTGGCGCCCAGTCATCGATTCCGACGGATTTTCAGGCGAAAAGTCGTCGGAATCGATGACTCGGCGCCAGGGCGGGCGTCGGGGGCGGGGCGTCGGGCCGGGCGTCAGAGAGGGGGCGTCGCATCAGGTGGTCTGGGGGTGGGTGGCGGTGCGGGCGCGGGTCGTCAGGAACACCGTCAGGGCCGCGAGGGCGCAGATGCTCATGCTGATCGCCATCGGGGCGACGGCGTGGTCCCCGCCGAGCCCGACCAGCGGGGAGACGAGCCCGCCCATGCCGAACTGCAGGCACCCCAGCAGGGCCGACGCCGCCCCGGCGTAGTCCCGGCCCTGGCTCAGGGCCAGCGACGTGATGTTGCCGAAGATCAGGCCCTGGCAGCCGGCGCACAGGAACAGCAGCACCAGCACCACGGGCAGCGAGAGGGCCCCGGCGAGGGTCAGGCCCAGCAGGGTCAGGGCCGAGACCGCGACGATGCTCAGCCCCACCGGGGCGATCCGCTCCGGGACGGTGCGGCTCAGCAGCGCGTTGGACAGGACGGAGAAGAGGAGGATCCCCAGGGAGTTCGCCCCGAAGGCCAGGGCGTAGGCGGTGGAGCTCATCCCCAGGACGTTCTGCAGGACGTAGGTGGACCCGGAGATGTAGGAGAACAGGGTGCCGAAGGAGAGGACGAAGGCGATCACGAACCCCACGTATCGGGGGCGGCGCACCATCGCGGCCACCCCGCGGCCCACCGTCCGCAGGCCCCCGGAGTGGCGGCGCTCGGCAGGCAGGCTCTCCGGGACCAGGACGAACACCGCCGCCGCCATCAGCAGGGTCACCGTGGTGAGCACCCAGAACACGGTGCGCCAGGTGGACACCGCCAGGATCAGCCCGCCCACGGTGGGTGCCAGCACCGGGGCCAGGCCGTTGATCATCATCATGTAGTTCATGTACCGGGTGGTCTGGGTGCCCACGGTCAGATCCGCGATCATCGAGCGGGCCAGCACGATGCCGGCAGCCCCGGACAGCCCCATCAGCAGCCGGAAGCCGATGAGCACCTCCACGGTGGGGGCCAGGGCACAGCCCAGGGAGGCCAGGAAGCACACCGCCGAGCCGATCATCAGGGGGCGGCGTCGGCCCCACTGGTCCGAGAGCGGGCCGATGAGCAGCTGCCCCAGGGCCAGCCCCAGCATGCACGCGGAGAGGGTGAGCTGGATGGTGGAGGCCTGGGTGTCCAGGTCCTCGGACATCCGGGGGAAGGCCGCGAGGTACATGTCCGTGGCCAGCGGTCCGATCCCGGAGAGGGTGCCGAACACGATCAGCAGGGGGACGCTCACGCGGGGAGCGGTGCTCTGGTGGCCCATGGGCGAGGAGGTCCCTTCCTGGGGAGCGCGGACCGGTCGAGGCGGTCGGCGGGGAGTCCGGCGTCGCGCCGGCTGACGGGACGATGGTAGAGGAAAAGCGGGCGCCCCCGTAAGCCGCGCCGGCCCGGGGGACGGCGTCGGGTGGCCCGGGCGAGGCCCGCCGGCCCGGCTCAGGGCAGTCGGGCCAGCAGCGCGTCCTCCTGCGCGGCCCAGCGCTCCCAATGCGGACGGTAGAGCTCCCCGTCGCGGGCCAGCGCCCGCCGACGCCGCTGCGCCGCGGGCAGCTGCAGCCACACGGTCAGGTCCGGCACGACCTCGGGGTGTCCGGGGGCGCTGGCCCCGACCCCCTCGGCGATGATCAGGGCGGCCTCGGCCGACAGGATGCGCTCGGCGGGATCGGGGGCGCCGGCCGCCCAGTCCCAGGCGCGCCAGGCGGCGTCGCGCCCGTCCAGCAGGCGGGTGAGCATCTCGGTCCACAGGCGCACGCCCTCGGTGAGCCCATCCCAGCCGGGGTAGAGGTCCTCCAGGTGGAACAGCACGACGCCGGCCGGGCACCGGGCCGCGGCGGCCGCGGCCAGGCGGGCGGCCAGGGAGGTCTTGCCGGCTCCGGAGCGCCCGTCCACCGCGAGCACCAGCGGCGCCCGGTTCCTCCAGTGCTCGGGCGGGAGGGTTCCGTCGCGGCCCAGCAGCTGCTCGAGGATCCCGGCGACGTCGGCGTCCTCGGGGTCGTGGTTCTCGATGACCCAGGTGCGCCCGGCGGACACGGCGGCTCAGCCCCGCGCGGTCTCGGCGTCGGCCGGACCGTGCTCGCGGGCCCAGTCCACGACGCCGGGCACGGCGGCGTCGATCATCTCGAAGGTGGTCTCGAAGTCCTCCTCGTCGCCGTACCAGGGGTCGTAGATGCCGAGGCTGCGGTGCTTCAGGTGCGCGGCCTCGGGATCGAACTCGCGCAGCAGGTGGATCTTCTCGGCGTCCCGCTCGGTCTCGGCCAGGCCGCGCAGGGCTCGCTCGTGCGGCAGGTCCAGGGCCAGCACGAGGTCGGCCGCGGCGAGGTCCGCGGCGGTGACCTGGCGGGCCCGGTGCCCGGAGGCGTCGATGCCCTCGGCCTGAAGCACCCGGGCGGCGCGCGGATCCACGGGGTTGCCCCGCTCCTCGTCGCTGATGCCGAAGGACTCCACCGTCACCTCCGGCAGGTCGGCCCGTTCGACGGCGCGGCGGATCAGGTACTCGGCCATGGGGGAGCGGCAGATGTTGCCGGTGCACACGGTGATGATGCGGGTCATGGGTTCAGCCTACCCAGGCGCGGTGAGGGAAGGGCGGCGGGTGCCGGAACCGGCGCGATCCAAGGCGGCGCAGAAAAGTTGAGTCGAACCGACTCAAACCTGTTGACAGGTGGGGCCCGATGCGTAGACTTGAGTCAGGACAACTCAAGAAGTGAGACCTCCGGGTGCTCACCTCCCGCGGGCAGCGGGCGGGGCCCCGGTTCACTCGAGACCATGAAGGAGCATCACCACATGTCACGTGCAGTCGGCATCGACCTCGGCACCACCAACTCCTGCGTCGCGGCCCTGGAGGGCGGGGAGCCCGTCGTCATCGCCAACGCGGAGGGCACCCGCACCACCCCGTCCGTCGTCGCCTTCGGCAAGGACGGCGAGACCCTGGTCGGCGGCGTGGCCAAGCGCCAGGCCGTCACCAACGTCGAGCGCACCATCTCCTCCGTCAAGCGCCACATGGGCACCGACTGGACCGAGGAGATCGACGGCAAGAAGTACACCGCGCAGGAGATCTCCGCGCGCATCCTGCAGAAGCTGAAGGCGGACGCGGAGGCCTACCTCAACGACAAGGTCACCGACGCGGTCATCACCGTCCCGGCCTACTTCAACGACGCCGAGCGCCAGGCCACCAAGGAGGCCGGCGAGATCGCGGGCCTGAACGTCCTGCGCATCGTCAACGAGCCCACCGCCGCGGCCCTGGCCTACGGCCTGGAGAAGGGCAACGAGGATGAGCTGATCCTGGTCTACGACCTCGGCGGCGGCACCTTCGACGTCTCCCTCCTGGAGGTCGGCAAGGACGACGACGGCTTCTCCACCATCCAGGTCCGCGCCACCGCCGGCGACAACCGCCTGGGCGGCGACGACTGGGATCAGCGGATCGTGGACTGGCTGCTGCAGCAGGTCAAGTCCAAGACCGGGGCTGACCTGTCCAAGGACAAGATCGCCCTGCAGCGCCTGAAGGAGGCGGCGGAGCAGGCCAAGAAGGAGCTGTCCTCCGCCTCCTCCACCAACATCTCCCTGCAGTACCTGTCCGTCACCTCCGACGGCCCGGTGCACCTGGACGAGTCCCTGTCCCGCGCCAAGTTCCAGGACCTGACCAAGGACCTGCTGGATCGGACCAAGAAGCCGTTCCACGACGTCATCGACGAGGCCGGGGTCAAGGTCTCCGACATCGCCCACGTCGTGCTGGTCGGCGGCTCGACCCGCATGCCCGCCGTCGTGGACCTGGTCAAGGAGCTCTCCGGCAAGGACCCGAACAAGGGCGTGAACCCGGATGAGGTCGTCGCCGACGGCGCGGCCCTGCAGGCCGGCGTGCTCAAGGGCGACCGCAAGGACGTCCTGCTGATCGACGTCACCCCGCTGTCCCTGGGCATCGAGACCAAGGGCGGGGTCATGACCAAGCTGATCGAGCGCAACACCGCGATCCCGACCAAGCGGTCCGAGACCTTCACCACTGCCGAGGACAACCAGCCGTCCGTGTCCATCCAGGTCTTCCAGGGCGAGCGCGAGTTCACCCGGGACAACAAGAACCTGGGCACCTTCGAGCTGACCGGCATCGCCCCGGCCCCGCGCGGGGTGCCGCAGATCGAGGTCACCTTCGACATCGACGCCAACGGCATCGTGCACGTGTCCGCCACGGACAAGGGCACCGGCAAGGAGCAGTCCATGACCATCACCGGCGGGACCTCGCTGTCCAAGGAGGACATCGACCGCATGGTCAAGGACGCCGAGGCCAACGCCGAGGCGGACAAGAAGCGCCGCGAGGCCCAGGATCTGCGCAACACCGCGGAGAACAGCGCCTACCAGATCGAGAAGCTGCTCAAGGACAACGAGGACAAGCTGCCCGAGGACGTCAAGTCCGAGGTCCAGTCCGACGTCGACGAGCTGAAGAAGGCCCTGGAGGGCGAGGACGACGACGCCGTGAAGTCCGCCTTCGAGAAGCTGCAGTCGTCCCAGACCAAGCTGGGCGAGGCCATCTACGCCCAGGCCCAGGCCGGTGAGGGTGCCGCGGACGCCGGTGCGGCCAACGCGGACGCGAACGAGGATGACGTCGTCGACGCCGAGGTCGTGGACGACGAAGACGAGAAGAAGTAAGGGATATGGCTGAGAACACCACCGAGAACCCGCAGGACGGGGACCCGCTGGAGGAGGCCTTCCACGCCCCCGACGCGGAATCCGCCTCGGAGGCCGAGGGCGCCGAGGCCACCGCGCAGAGCGCTGCGGACGAGCAGGAGGCCGCGGAGGAGCCCGCGGACTCCGAGTCCGCGGCCCAGGACGGGCACCGGCTGGCCGAGGAGCGTCTGGAGGATCTGCGCCGCCTGCAGGCGGAGTTCCAGAACTTCCGGAACCGCTCGGCCAAGGAGAAGGACGGTCTGCGCGAGTACGTGGTGGGCGACGTCGTCACGGCCCTGCTGCCGGTGATCGACGACATCGACGCCGCGCGCCGGCACGGGGACCTGGCGGAGGGACCCTTCGCCTCGATCGCCCGGAAGCTCGAGGAGGCGCTGACCCGTCAGGGCCTGGAGCGCTTCGGCGAGGTCGGGGAGGCCTTCGACCCGCACGTGCACGAGGCGGTCATGCAGCAGCCCACCGAGGAGGTGGAGCCGGACCGGCTGGCCATGGTCATGCGCAACGGCTACCGCATCGGCGAGCGGGTGCTGCGCCCGGCCCAGGTGGCCGTGGCCGTGGCCCCGTGACCCAGGGGTAGGCAGGATCCCCGGACCCCGCGCTTGCGGAGGTCAGTTGCGACGCCGGGTCCCCGCGCCGTCGTTCCCGTCCGAAAATGGGCGGGCGCGGCGGGTGCGGACCCGGCGTCGCTTCTCATCTGCGCAACCGCCCCGGGCGCGCCCCGCCCGGGCGCACAACAGAACATCAGCAGACGGAAACGAGCACAGCGAGACTGTGGGAAGGAGGCGTCGATGGCGAGCGAGAACTGGCTGGAGAAGGACTTCTACAAGGTGCTGGGCGTCTCCAAGGACGCCAGTGACGAGGACATCAAGAAGGCGTATCGGAAGCTGGCCCGGAAGTACCACCCGGACCAGAACCCCGGGGATGAGGCCGCCGAGCGGCGGTTCAAGGAGATCTCCGAGGCGCACACCGTGCTGGCGGACCCGGAGCAGCGCAAGCAGTACGACGCGATCCGCGCGATGGGCTCCGGGGCCCGGTTCAGCGCCGGCGCCGGCGGGGCCGGCGGCCCCGGGGCGGGAGGCTCGGCCGGCTTCGAGGACCTGCTGGGCGACCTGTTCGGCGGCGGGGCACGCCGCTCCCGGGGCGGCTTCGGCGGCGCTGGGGGACCCCGGATGCAGTACACCAGCACCGGCGGCGGCGATCCGTTCGCGGACCTGTTCGGCGGGGCCGGCGGGGCCAGCCCCTTCGGGCAGCCGCGCCAGCCGGCCCCGGCCGACGTCGAGACCAGCGTGACCATCGACTTCGCCGAGGCGCTGGAGGGCACCCAGCTGCGGGTGAGCCAGCAGGACGGGCGCAGCGTCACCATGCGGATTCCGCAGGGGGTGCGCGACGGGCAGAAGGTGCGTCTGCGCGGCAAGGGCCAGACCGGCCCCGGCGGGTCCTCGGACCTGATCGTGACCGTGCACGTGCGCCCGGATCCGGTGTTCACCCGGGAAGGCGATGACCTCACGGTGCATGTGCCGGTGACCGTGGAGGAGGCCGCCCTGGGCGCGGTGATCACGGCCCCCGCCCCCGGCGGGAAGATCGTGAAGCTGCGGCTGAAGGCCGGTCAGGAGCCCGGCACCCGGATGCGGGTCAAGGGCCGCGGGGTGACGACGAAGAAGCACACCGGCAACCTGTACGTGATCCCGCAGGTCCAGGTGCCCTCGGAGCTGTCCGAGGAGGCCGTCGAGGCGCTGCGCCGGTTCACGGAACTGGCGCACCAGCCGGATGTGCGGGCGGATCTGCTGCGGGAAGCGGGGGTGTAGACCATGGCCTTCGGCAACGCGGACCAGCCCCTGTTCGTGATCTCGGTGGCCGCCGAGCTGGCCGAGATGCACCCCCAGACCCTGCGCCAGTACGACCGGCTGGGTCTGGTCACCCCCTCCCGGCTGCCCGGGAAGGCCCGGCGGTATTCGCAGCGGGATGTGGAGAAGCTACGCCAGATCCAGCAGCTGTCCTCCGAGGGGGTCTCGCTGGAGGGGATCCGGCGGATCATCCAGCTGGAGAACCAGGTCCAGGCCCTGCAGCACCGGGTCCGGGAGCTGACCGAGCAGCTGCAGGAGAGCCAGGATCGGATCCAGGAGCCCCGGCGGGTGTTCGCGGCCGGGCTGCGCGGCGACGTCGTGCGGCTGGGCCGCGGGCAGCGCCCCGAGCGCTTCTCGACGAGCCGGGCGCTGACCCTGTACCGGGGGTGAGGCTGTTGCTGGGAGACTCTGTGCTGGGGTGAGCGAGCCGGGTCCGCGGGCGGGGGTCGGCGGGTTTTCCGGGCGGAAACACGGGTGTGGCATGATGATCCGCATCACTTCTCAACCGCACCGATCCGTGGGGGCCACCGCATGCTCGAGACCCTGGACTCCGTCCTCTCCGCCATCGACAAGGTCCTCTGGGGCCCGTTCATCCTCATCCCGCTGCTGCTGGGCACGGGCCTGTACCTGACCATCCGCCTCGGCGGGATCCAGCTGACCAAGCTCTTCCAGGCCCTGCGCCTGGCCTTCTTCACCCGCAAGGACGAGGGAGCCCAGGGCGGGGACATCTCCCAGTTCCAGGCGCTGACCATCGCGATGGCCGCGACCGTGGGAACCGGCAACATCGTCGGGGTGGCCACCGCGATCGGCACCGGCGGTCCCGGGTCCCTGTTCTGGATGTGGATCACCGCGATCTTCGGCATGGCCTCCAAGTACTCGGAGGCCTTCCTGGCGGTGCGCTTCCGCACCACGGACGCCAAGGGCGAGATCTCCGGCGGCCCGCAGTACTACCTGCAGCGCGGCATCCGCGGCGGCTTCGGGAAGTTCCTGGCCCTGTTCTTCTGCGTGGCCGCGATCATCGCCTCCTTCGGCATCGGGAACACCACCCAGGGCAACTCCATCTCCGTGAACATGGTGGACTCCTTCCACGTGCCGGAGTGGATCACCGGGCTGGTGCTGGCCGTGCTGACCCTGCTGGTGCTGGTCGGCGGCATCAAGTCCATCGGGCGGGTCACCTCCAACCTGGTGCCGATCATGATCGTCTTCTACGTCGTCGGGGCGATCTACATCCTGTGCGTGAACGTCGGGGGGATCCCGGAGGCCTTCGCGACGATCTTCGAGTCCGCGTTCACCGGGCACGCCGCCGTCGGCGGGTTCCTGGGCTCCACCATCATCCTGGCGGTGCAGATGGGTGTGGCCCGCGGCATCTTCTCCAACGAGTCCGGGATGGGCTCGGCGGCCATCGCCGCGGCGGCCGCGCAGACCACCCACCCGGTGCGTCAGGGCCTGGTGTCCATGACCCAGACCTTCATCGACACGATCATCGTGGTCACCTGCACCGGGCTGGTCATCATCACCACCGGGCAGTGGACCGCCGGGGCCGACGCCGCCGGCACCATGACCTCCCGCGCCTTCTCCACCGGGCTGCCGGGCAGCTGGGGCGGGTGGATCGTGACGATCGGCCTGGTGCTGTTCGCCTACTCCACGATCCTCGGCTGGGCCTACTACGGCGAGCGGTGCATCGAGCGGCTGTTCGGGCGGCGCGGGGTGCCGGCCTACCGGGTGCTCTTCTCCGTGATCGTCTACGTCGGCTGCACCGTCCCGCTGTCGCTGGTGTGGACCTTCGCGGACATCGCCAACGGCCTGATGGCCATCCCCAACCTGATCGGCCTGCTGATCCTCTCCGGTCTGATCGCCCGGGAGACCCGTCACTACCTGCGCAACGACCCCTCCGTCACGGCGGACAAGGATGAGGTGGACGAGTTCATGAAGGGCCACCCCGGGGCGATCGACACCTACGAGACCCAGTCCATCCCCCAGGTGGACCGCCGCTGAAGCCAGGTGGGGGGTGTCCGGCGTCGACCCGGCGCTCTCGTTCCCGAAAACGCGGAAAGTGGGAACGGATGCGCCGTCTCGCGGGAGGGGATGCCTCGGGGGGACGGGGCGCCGGTGTGCGGATGAAGAGAAGGAGAGCAGACGTGAGCAGCGATGCGAGCGACCGTGAATCTGAGCAGAACGGTCAGTTCGGGGCCGAGAAGGAGACGACGCCCGTCGTCGAGATGGTGAGGTTCCGCGTGATCGCGGGCCAGGAGGCGGCGGCGCGGGAATGGGTGGCGTACCTGCGGGACCATCCCACACAGTTCCGGGAGACGATGATCCCGGAGCGGATGCAGGTGGAGACCATTCTCAGCGATGAGCAGGAGGGCCGGCTCCATCTCACCTGGTTCTCTGTGCAGCTGCCTGGGGGAGCGCCGGTGCAGGACTCCGAACACGAGCTGGACCGGATCCACCTGGACTACTGGCGTCGGTGCATCGACCCTGACTGGGGGCCGCAGCGGCTCACCCCGGAAATCTTCATGACCTCCGAGCCTGTCCAGAGGGCCTTCGAGCAGTAGTCGAGAACTGCCCGGCTGCGTCATCATCGACTCGGCGCTCCCGTTCCCGCCCCTCCGCCGAGACGGCGCACCCGTTCCCGGAAACGCGGAAAGTGGGTACGAATGCGCCGGGTCGCGGGTGCTCCGAAATCCCAGCTCCGAACCCTGGCCGCCCCGCCCGGGGTCAGGCCCGGCGGTAGGTGAGGTCCCAGGGGTGGCGTCCGGCCTCCCCGGCCTTGCGCTCGAAGCTGGTGAGGATCCGGCCCTCCCAGCGGGGGGCCCAGCCGCCGGTCGGGTCCTCCTCGGTGGCGCCGCGGCCCGGGTGCTCGTTGCGGAAGTCCTCGGAGGCCTCCAGCACCTCGCGCATCACCAGGGCGTACTCCTCCCAGTCCGTGGCCAGGCGCCACAGCCCGCCGGGCCGGATCACCCGGGCGGCCAGCCGCGCGAAGTCCGGGGAGACCAGGCGGCGCTTGTGGTGGCGGGTCTTGTGCCACGGGTCCGGGAAGAACACCCACAGCTCGTCCACGCTGGCCGGCTCCAGCAGGTTCTCCAGCACCTCCGGGGCGTTGGCCTGCACCACCCGCACGTTCTGCACACCGGCCTGGCCCATCTTCATCAGCAGGTCGGCGATGCCGGGGGTGTAGACCTCCACCGCCAGATAGTCGTTCTCCGGGTGCTCGGAGGCCGCGTGCACGATGGCCTCACCGAGCCCGGAGCCCACCTCCACCACCAACGGCGCCCCTTCTCGGCCGAAGACCTCGGCCTGGTCGAAGCGAGCCTCGGGGGCCACCGAGGTGTCGGTGACCAGCCGCGGGACGTCCAGCACGTGGGTCGGGGAGAACTCGTCCCAGGCCTTCTGGCGCCGAGCGGTCAGCCGGTCCCCCCGGCGCACGAAGGAGTACGGCTGACGGTGGAACTGCTGGGGGACGTCCTCGGACATGGGCTCTTCCCTTCGGGTGGTGGCGGTCCAACCCGTCATCGTACCCGGTGCCTCAGGCGGAGGGCCGCCCGGCGGCGTCGCGCACGGCGGCGGCTCGGCGCACCTCCTCCTCGCGCAGCACCCGCATCCGGGTGGTGTCCGGGTGCTCCAGCACCGGGTGCGGCCGGGTGAGGTCCACCTGGTGGTCGATCTGGGCGTCCAGGCTGCCCGGGTGCTCGCCCATGAACGCGTCGATCTGCTCGGCGGTGGCCGTGAAGTGAGGATCGTGGCGCAGGTACCGCCGGGTCTCGCGCACCACCAGCCCGGAGAGGATCAGCAGCCCGATGAGGTTGGGGATGGCCATGATCCCGTTGATCACGTCGGAGAAGGTCCACACCATCGTCAGCGGGGCGACGGCGCCCAAGCCGCAGGCCACCGCGAACACGATCCGGTAGATCAGGATGCCCCGGTGCCCGCCGCCCAGGCGCTCGATGCAGCGCTCGCCGTAGTACGCCCAGCCCAGCACCGTGGAGTAGCCGAGCAGGATCAGGCAGATGGTGACGATGATCCCGCCCCAGCTGCCGGGCAGCCCCGTGGCGAAGGCGGTGGAGGTCATGGTGGCCGGTTCGCCGTTCTCCCACACGCCGGTGGTGATGACCAGCAGCCCGGTGATGGAGATGACCACGAGGGTGTCGATGAAGGTCTGGGTCATGGACACCAGGCCCTGGCGCACGGGGTGGGCGGTCTGGGCGATGGAGGAGGGGATGGAGGCGGTGCCCATCCCGGATTCGTTGGAGAACAGGGAGCGGGCCACGCCGATCTGCATGGTCATCAGCAGGGAGCCCGCGGCCCCGCCGGCCGCCCCGGAGGGGGTGAAGGCGTTGCCGAAGATCAGCGCCAGCGCGTGCGGGATGCCGGCCCAGTTCACGGCGAGGATGTACAGTCCGCCGCCCACGTACAGCGCGATCATCAGCGGCACGCAGAACACGGTGACCTTGGAGATGGACTTGATGCCGCCCACCAGCGCCCCCAGGGTCAGCACCCCGATGACGACGGCGGTGATCGTCGGGGCCACGTGGAAGGTGGACTCCATGTTGGAGGCGATGGCGTTGGACTGGGTGGTGTTGCCGACGCCGAAGGTCGCGACGACGGCGCAGGCGGCGAAGGCCACGGAGAGGAACCAGCCGAAGCGGTTGGGGATGCCGCGCACCAGGTACACCTGGGGCCCGCCGGTCAGCTCCCCGTTCTTGTCCCGGGTGCGGAAGCGCACCCCGAGGAAGCACTCGGCGTACTTGGAGGCCATGCCGATCAGTGCGGTGATCCACATCCAGAACAGGGCCCCGGGCCCGCCGAGGTGGATGGACAGGGCCACGCCCACGATGTTGCCGGTGCCCACGGTGGCTCCGAGGGCGGTGGCCATCGCCTGGTAGGAGGAGATCTCGCCCTTCTGGCCCGGCTGTCGGGAGCGGCGCCCGAAGGCCAGGGACATGGCCTTGCCGAACAGGCGGAACTGCAGCCCGCCCAGGCGCACGGTGAGGAACAGGCCGGTGAGCAGCAGCAGCGGCAGGATCAGCCACGGCCCCCACACGATCGCGTCGGCCCGGTCCAGGATGGTCTGCAGGGTGTCCATGTCTCCTCGTTCCCGCGCTCGCGCGTCAGGCGGTCACCGGAAGACGCGGACGCCCGCTCACCGGGGCTGGTGGGCGGGCGTCGTCGTCATGCGGGAAAGCCGAAGCGCGGTGCGCTACTTCTTGCTGCTCTTCGCAGCCTTCTTGGCGGCCTTCTTCGCCTTCTTCTTGTCGCTCTTGGACTGCAGGATCAGGGCCGCGGCGATGGCGGCGAGCCAGGAGTCCTTGGCGACGGCGGTGCCGGCCTGGGAGGGGCGGATGCCGTCCTCCTCGGTCATCTCGTCGGTGTTGAAGTACATCGCGAGCAGTCCGGCGGAGAAGGCGCCGAGGGCCAGCCCGGCCAGGCGGCGCGGGACGATGGGGGTCAGCAGGGCGGCGCCGACGGCGATCTCGGAGCCGGCCAGGACCTTGCCGAAGGTCTGGGGGCTCAGGCTGCCGAGGGCGGGGACGCCGTTGACGGCCATGCCCTGGAGGGTCTTGGCGGTGTCCTCGTCGAGGTTGAGCTTGCCGAGGCCGGAGTTGAGGATGAAGGCGCCGGGCACGGCGCGCAGGGCGGCGTTGGCGAGGTGGAAGGCCATAGGTGATCCTTTCGTGGAGATCCGGTGGTGTTCGGTCGGGTCGGAGCGGGCTCCGGGGGACCGATCGTCCTGCTCCACCCTAACCCTCGGGGGGCGTCGGGCAGGTGTCGGTCGTGTTACCGGGAGACGCGAAGGCCCCGGATTCTCGCCACCAGCGAAATGCCGGTGCGGCGGGAAGCCGGGGCCCTCGTCGTGGAGCCGGGAGGCGGGGTCAGCTCAGCTGGCCGTCGGCGTCCTCCAGGTGGGCGCGCATGAACCACTGGAACTTCTCCAGCTCGCCGGTCTGCTGGATGAGGATGTCCTCGGTGATGGGATCCACGTCCCCGACCTTGGCGATCGCGGCGCGGTGGTCCTCGATCAGGCCGGTGTAGACCTCGTCCAGCGCGCGCAGGTGATCCATGGCCGAGGCGCGCCCCAGCTTGTAGTCCTCCCAGTCGCGGGTCTGGACCAGGTCCCCGGGCAGCCCGTTGGGGGCCACCCCGAGGGCGGACATGCGCTCGGCGAGCTCGTCGGCGTAGCCGCGCACCAGCTCGATCTGCGGGTCCAGCATCTCGTGCACGCCGATGAAGTTGCGCCCGACCACGTTCCAGTGGGCGTGCTTGAGGGTCAGCTGCAGGTCGTTCAGGGCGTGCAGGCGCGGCTGCAGGATCTCGGCGATCTGGTGGCCGCCGTCCACGGACAGGCCGGGGACGGTGTACGGGGCGTTCTTCTCAGACATGGCGTTCCTTCCTGTGTGCGCGGGCCCCGGTGTGTGATGCGGTGTGTGTGATGCGATGGGCCCGCGGACGTTGTTATGAGTGACTCATAACTGCGTTGTTATGAGTCAATCAAAATAGCGCGGGCGGGTCAAGGACCTGCGGAGGTGCCGTCGATCGCCTCAGGCGAACACCGAGCGCAGCATCGCCAGGCTCAGCTGCTCGTGCTCCGCTCGGGCGTCCCCCGCGCCGTCGGGCACCGGCTGCATCCCCGGCACGACGACGACGCGCGCGCCCGCCGCGTGAGCCGCGGCCACCCCGGAGGGGGAGTCCTCCACGACGACGCAGCGGGTGATGTCCACGCCGAGCCGCTCGGCGGCCAGCAGGTACGGCTGCGGATCCGGCTTGGGTCGCTGCACATCCTCATCCCCGATCACCGTGCGGAACAGACCCTCCGGGGCGCGGGAGGCGGTGACCCGGGCGATCTCCGTGGTGGCGTTGGTGACGATGGCCGCCGGGATCCCGGCGTCGGCGACCTCGCGCAGCAGCGGCTCGATCCCCGGCAGGAAGCCGATGCCCTCCTGCGCCACCACCTGCTGGCCGGTGACGGCCAGACGGCGCACGATCTCCTCGGGGGAGAGCCGCACCCCCAGCTCTCGCAGCCGATCCACCGTCATGGACATCGGCTGGCCCAAGCAGGCCAGGGTGTCCTGCTCGGTCCACACGGCGTCGAACTCCGCGGCCACCTCCTCCTTGGTGCGGGCCCAGACGGGCTCGGTGTCCACGAGGGTGCCATCGTGGTCGAACAGGACGGCCTCGGGCAGGGCGGTGCTGGGAGCGGGGGAGTCGGAGACGGAGCGGCGCTGATCGGTCATGGTCCCAGCGTATCGGCCGGCGCCCGGATCGCGGGCCCGGCTCCCCGCGGTCGGGCGGGGCGCGTCCTAGACTGGCTTTCCGTGAGCAGCACCTCCCCGATGACCCCTCCCGTTCGCACCGCCGCCCCCTCGGCCGCGGTGCGCCTGTGCACCGGCGCGGCCCTGCCGATGGCCGTGCTGACGGGGCTGTGGATCACGGCCGGACGCGCCCTGTTCGGGGCGGGCGGGCTGCTCGTCGGCGTCTTCGCGGTGACCGTCCTGCCGGTGTACCTGGCGGTGCTGGGCCTGGCCTGCTGGCGCCTGCTGCGCGATGCCCGACGCCGCCCGGGCGGGGCCACGACCCCGGCGATCGCCGGCGCGCTGGTGTGCACATGGGTCCTGGCGCTGATCTTCGGCTTCCTCGTCCCGGACCGGGTGGAGGGGCGGGTGGTCTCGGCGGCCTCGGCGGTGCTGGGCCCGGACGTCGTCGGGCTCTCCGCCGGCTTCGGCAACACCTTCGGCATCCTGACCTTCGTCGCGGCCTTCGCGACCCTGGGGCTGGCGATCGCCCAGGATCGGCGCGGGTGCCGCGCGGCCGACGGGCGCCCGGCCACGGAGGACGAGATCCTCGACGCCGCCGGGTACGACGGCGGCCGGCTGGACTGAACGGCCGGGCCGATCTGCGGGGCCGTTCCGTCGGCCCCGTCGGCTTCCGGGCGCCGCCCGATCCCCGCCATCGTGCGGAAGAACCTGTGGAAAACTCCTGCGGAACCCCTTGCCCCCTCAAGTTGAGCGGAGTAGACTCAAGGTAGTTGATACAGACGTGGGCAGATCGGCGGGCGTAGCGGCCCGCCCCTCGCCCTGTAACCACCGTGAGGAGCCGCCATGGACACCCGATTCACCACCCAGAGCCAAGAGGCTCTCAACGCCGCGAACATGAACGCGCAGACCGCGGGCAACCCGCAGATCGAACCCGCGCACCTGCTCAAGGCCCTGCTGGACCAGCGCCAGTCCGTGGCTGTGGCCGTCCTGAAGTCCCTCGAGGTGGACGTGGACGCCCTGTCCGAGCGGGCCTCGGCCGCGATCAAGGCCCTGCCCGCCGCCTCCGGGTCCTCGGTGGGCCAGGCCCAGTTCTCCCGCCAGTCCCTGCGCGTCGTGCAGGGCGCGCAGCAGGCCGCGCAGCAGCTCGGGGACCAGTTCGTCTCCACCGAGGTGCTGCTGCTGGGCATCGCCCGGCTGGGCTCGGAGGACCCGGCCGCCGCGGCCCTGTCCCGGGCCGGGGCGGGGGCCGCGGCCATCGAACAGACCATCCCCGACGTCAGAGGAGGACGCACCGTGGACACCCCCGATCCGGAGGGCACCTTCCAGTCCCTGGAGAAGTACGGCACGGACCTGACCGCCGTCGCCCGCGAGGGCAAGCTGGACCCGGTCATCGGCCGGGACGCGGAGATCCGCCGCGTCATCCAGGTGCTCTCCCGGCGCACCAAGAACAACCCGGTGCTGATCGGCGAACCCGGCGTCGGCAAGACCTCCGTGGTGGAGGGCCTGGCCCAGCGCATCGTCTCCGGGGACGTCCCGGAGACCCTGCGCGGCAAGACCCTCATCAGCCTGGACCTCGGCTCGATGGTCGCCGGCGCCAAGTACCGCGGCGAGTTCGAGGAGCGGCTCAAGGCCGTGCTGGACGAGATCAAGAAGTCCGAGGGGCAGGTCATCACCTTCATCGACGAGCTGCACACCCTCGTCGGGGCCGGCGGCGGCTCCGACGGGTCCATGGACGCGGGCAACATGCTCAAGCCCATGCTGGCCCGCGGCGAGCTGCGGATGATCGGGGCGACCACCCTGAACGAGTACCGCGAGAACATCGAGAAGGACGCCGCCCTGGAGCGCCGCTTCCAGCAGGTCTACGTCGGCGAGCCCTCCGTGGAGGACACCGTCGCGATCCTGCGCGGACTGAAGGAGCGCTACGAGGCGCACCACAAGGTGCAGATCGCCGACTCCGCACTGGTGGCCGCAGCCAACCTCTCCCACCGCTACATCCAGGGTCGCCAGCTGCCGGACAAGGCCATCGACCTCGTGGACGAGGCCGCCTCGCGCCTGCGCATGGAGATCGACTCCGCCCCGGAGGAGATCGACGCGCTGCGCCGCCAGGTGGACCGGATGACCATGGAGGAGCTGGCCCTGAAGAATGAGACCGACGCCGCCTCCCAGGACCGGCTGGCCACCCTGCAGCAGGAACTGGCCGACCGGCGCGAGGAGCTGGACGCCCTGAACGCCCGCTGGGAGGCGGAGAAGGCCGGGCTGAACCGCGTCGGGGAGATCAAGAAGCAGGTGGACGAGCTGCGCTCGGCGGCCGAGGTCGCCCAGCGCGAGGGCAACCTCGGGGAGGCTTCACGACTGCTCTACGGGGAGATCCCCGCCAAGCAGCGGGAGCTGGAGGAGGCCCAGCGGGCTGAGGAGCAGACCGAGGCCGAGGACACCATGGTCTCCGAGGAGGTCACCGCCGATGAGATCGCGGACGTCATCTCCGCCTGGACGGGGATCCCCGCCGGGAAGATGCTGCAGGGCGAGAACGAGAAGCTGCTGCACATGGAGGCCGAACTCGGCAAGCGCCTGATCGGCCAGCACCGCGCGGTGCAGGCCGTGGCCGACGCCGTGCGCCGCTCCCGCGCGGGGGTCTCGGACCCGGATCGGCCCATCGGCTCCTTCCTGTTCCTGGGCCCCACCGGCGTCGGGAAGACCGAGCTGGCCAAGTCCCTCGCGGAGTTCCAGTTCGACGACGAGCACGCGATGATCCGCATCGACATGTCCGAGTACGGCGAGAAGCACACCGTCTCCCGGCTGGTCGGCGCCCCTCCCGGGTACGTCGGCTACGACGAGGGCGGACAGCTGACCGAGGCCGTGCGGCGTCGGCCCTACTCCGTGGTGCTGCTGGATGAGGTGGAGAAGGCTCACCCGGACGTCTTCGACATCCTCCTGCAGGTCCTGGACGACGGCCGCCTGACCGACGGGCAGGGGCGGACCGTGGACTTCCGCAACGTCATTCTGATCATGACCTCCAACCTGGGCTCGCAGTTCCTGGTGGATCAGACCCAGGAGGAGCAGAAGAAGCGCGAGGCCGTGATGAACGTGGTCAACGCCTCCTTCAAGCCCGAGTTCCTCAACCGGCTGGACGACATCATCATGTTCGACCCGCTGACCACCGAGGATCTGGGGCGGATCGTGGAGCTGATGATCGAGGCGATGGCTCAGCGCCTGCAGCAGCGGCGCCTGACCCTGGACGTCACCCCCGCGGCCAAGGAGTGGCTGGGCCTGACCGGCTACGACCCGGCCTTCGGTGCCCGCCCCCTGCGCCGCCTGGTGCAGAAGGAGGTCGGGGACCGCCTGGCCAAGGGCATCCTCGCCGGGCAGATCTGGGACGGGGACACCGTGCGGGTGGACGTGAACCCGGACGTCGCCGAGGACGGCCTGACGGTCACCTCCGAGCGCGCCTGACCCCCGGAGGCCCCGCGAGACGGCGTTCTCGTACCCACCTCCCACCGAGACGGCGCTTTCGTTCCCAGAAATCGGATTCTTGGGAACGAAAGCGCCGCCTCGGCGCAGGTGGGCGGGGGAATGGGAACGGGAGCGCCGTCTCGGTGCACCCGAGGGCCGGACGTGCCCGGGAATCCCCGGACATGCCGGCCCCGGGACGCCCGCCGGCCCTACGCCCCCGGCGTCGCCGGGTTGTTGCCGCGGCCGCGGGCCAGGACCATGGCGGCCACGGTCACCGCGAAGCACACGCCCATATACCCGGCGGCCGGGCCGACGGCGCCGTCCGCGGTCTGCAGCAGCCAGGCCACGATCATCGGGGTGAAGCCCGCGACCAGCGCCCCGCTGGTCTCCCGGGCCAGGGCGGTGCCGGTGAAGCGGGTCTCGGTGGGGAACAGGTTCGCCACGAACGCGCCCTGCGGGCCCGAGGTGCAGGAGAGCACCACGCCGTAGGACACGCACAGCACGCCCAGGCTCGCCGCCCAGCTGCCCGAGGTCAGGCCCAGGAACAGCGGCACGGCGAACAGCGCGCCGGCCACCGCCCCGAAGCCCATGACCTTCGCCGCGCTGAACCGGTCCGCGGCCAGACCCGCCACCGGGGAGAGCAGGACCCCCAGGATCGAGGCCAGCAGCACCGCCGTCAGCGCCTGCTGGCGTTCCAGTCCGCCGTAGGTGGTCATGACGGTGATGGAGACGATGGAGATGATGTAGTTGTTGGCGTTGTGTCCGGTCACGGCCATGAAGCCCAGCACCACGCCCTTCCAGTCCGTGCGCAGCACCTCGCCCAGCGGGGTGCGTCGGGCTTCGCGGCGCTGCCGCTGAGCGGCCATCGCCGCCCGGTACTCGGGGGACTCCTCCAGGCGGGTGCGGATCCAGATGGCCAGGGCGAACAGCACCACCGAGACCAGGAACGGCAGCCGCCAGCCCCACCCGAGGAACGCCTCCTGCCCCAGCCCGGCCACGGCCAGGAAGCTCAGGATCGCGATCGCCGAGCCCGCGGCCGGCATCGAGAGCACCAGGGAGGTCCAGAAGCCGCGTCGGGCCGGCGGGGTGTACTCCGCGACGAGGGTCAGCGCCCCGGTCAGCTCGGCCCCGGCTCCCAGCCCCTGGGTGAAGCGCAGCAGGATCAGCAGCACCACCGCCCACACTCCGAGGCTCTGGTGGGTGGGCAGCAGCCCGATCCCCACCGTGGAGACCCCCATGATGAGGATGGTCAGCAGCATCGCCGGCTTGCGTCCGCGCCGGTCCCCGAGGTGCGCGATGAGCACTCCGCCCAGCGGCCGGGCGACGAAGCCCACCGCGAAGGTCGCGAAGGCCGCCACCGCCTGCCCGCCCTCCAGGCCCCCGAAGAACAGCGGGCCGATGACCAGGGACGCCGCCGCCCCGTACAGCGCGTAGTCGTACCACTCCACGAGCGTGCCGATCATGGACGCGATCAGCGCCCGCCCGGCCCCGGGGCGCAGCCCCGTTCGTCCCACCTGCTCGACGCCCGCTCCAGTGCCACCGCCAGCGCTCACGTCCGCCCCCGCCCCGGGCGCGGGCCCTCCTCCGACGACGCGGCTCACGCGCTCCTCCAATCCAGGGCCACCATCTCCGGGGTCAGCTCCGCCATCCGGGCCACGCCCATCAGCTGCATCGTGCGCACCATCTCGGAGCGGAAGATCTCCAGGGCCCGGGCCACGCCCTCCCCGCCGCCGGCCATCAGCCCGTACAGGTAGGCCCGCCCGATCATCGCCGCATCCGCGCCCAGGGCCACCGCCGCGACGACGTCGGCCCCGGACATGATCCCGGTGTCCACCAGCACGGTCGGCTCCGGCCCCAGCCGACGGCGCACCTCCGGCAGGGTCAGCAGCGGCACCGGCGCCCGGTCCAGCTGGCGCCCGCCGTGGTTGGACAGCACGACGCCGTCGGCCCCGGCGGCCACGGACTGCTCGGCGTCCTCGGGGGTCTGCACGCCCTTGATCAGCAGGGTCCCGGGCCACTGCTCGCGCAGCCAGGCCAGGTCCCGGAAGGCCAGGGTGGGGTCGAACAGGGACCCGATCGCCTGGATGGACTGGGACCCGGAGCCGAAGTTCGTGAAGCCCAGGGGCTCGGTGGTCAGGAAGTTGATCCACCACTCCGGGCGCCAGGCCGCATCCAGGAACGTCTTGGCGGTCAGCTGCGGCGGGAAGGTCATGCCGTTGCGGGTGTCCCGGTGCCGGGCCCCGGTCACGGGGGTGTCCACGGTGACCATCAGCGTGTCGTACCCGGCGGCGTGGGCCCGGGCCACGAGGTCCTCGGCGATCCCGCGGTCCTGTCCGGCCAGGTACAGCTGGAACCAGCGGCGCCCGTCGGGCCCGGCCTCGGCCACCTCCTCGATGGTCGCGGTGCCCATGGTGGACAGGGTGAAGGGGATGCCCGCGGCGTGGGCGGCCCGCACCCCGGCGGTCTCGCCCTCGCTGTGCATCATCCGGGTGAAGCCGGTCGGGGCGATGACCAGCGGCATCGCGCTCGCCGCGCCGGCCACGGTGGTCTGCGGGGTCACGGAGCCGACGTCGCGCAGCACCTGCGGGCGGAAGGCCAGCTCGTCGTAGACCTGCCGGGCACGGCCCAGGGAGATCTCCCGCTCCGCGGCGCCGTCGACGTAGTCGAAGGGCCCGGTGGGGGTGCGACGCTTGGCGATGCGCCGCAGGTCCCACAGGTCCGCGGCCTTGGCCAGGCGCGCGGCCCGGCGGTCCAGGGTGGGCTTCTGCAGGTGCAGGTAGTCCCGCAGGGTCGGCAGATCGGGCAGGCGACGGCGCAGGGGCGCCAGGCGCGGGCTGTGCAGGGGCACGGTGGGGCCTTTCCGGGACGGTGATCGGGTTGTCCCCGACTGTAGTGATCCGCGAGATATCCGCCCATTCGTTGCGTTGCGTGGCCCAGATGACGCCGGGTCCCGACGTCGCGGTGCGGCCGGTCTGCGTAGGCTGGGCCCGTGACCTCCTCCTTCCCCGCCGCCGCGGGGGCCGCCCACCGGGCCGCCCTGCGCTCGATCGCCCGCGTGGTCGAGGAGACGGCCTGCCCCACCGAACCCGCGGCCGCGCTGGCCGGGATCGTCGGGCTGCTGCGGGCCGGCGGGGTGCTGGTGCTCACCGGGGCGGGGGTCTCCACCGACTCCGGGATCCCGGACTACCGGGGACCGCGCGGCTCGCTGCGGCGGCACCGGCCGATGACGTACCAGGAGTTCCTGCACGATCCCGACGCCTCCCACCGGTACTGGGCCCGCTCCTTCGTGGGCTGGCGGATCATGGATCGGGCCCGACCGAATCCCGTGCACCACGCCCTGGTGGAGCTGGAGCGGGCGGGCATGCTCAGCGGGATCATCACCCAGAATGTGGACGGGCTGCATCGAGCCGCAGGCTCCCGGACCGTGCTCCAGCTGCACGGCGGGCTGGATGCGGTGGCCTGCCTGGACTGCGGGCACCGCGAGGACCGTCGGGCGCTGGATGAGCGCCTGGCGGCGGCGAACCCGGGGTACCTGGAGCGGATCCGGCTGGATCCGCGCGCGGTGAACCCTGACGGGGACGTGGAGCTGTCCGAGCAGCAGATCGCGGGCTTCCGGATGGTCGGGTGCCCGGTGTGCGGCTCCGTGCGGCTGAAGCCCGACGTCGTGTACTTCGGCGAGTCCGTGCCGCCCGAGCGCAAGGCGCGGGCGCGCCAGATGGTCCGGGAGGCCCGGGCGCTGCTGGTGGCCGGGTCCTCCCTGGCGGTGATGAGCGGGTACCGTCCCGTCCTGGACGGGCTGGCCCGCGGTCTGCCGCTGGCGGTGATCAACGGCGGACCGGGGCGGGCCGATGCCCGGGCGGACATCCTGTGGCGCACCCGGGTGGGGGAGGCCTTCGGCGAGATCCTGGACGCCCTGCAGCTGTGAGCCGCGGCGCCTCGTCGCGCGTGGGCACGGGCTGGACAAACCATGTACCCTGGGATCACGACAGAACTGACAGGGATCCGGGGTCGCAGTGTGCGCTCAGCGCGGCTGCGCCCGGAGTGAGCGATAAGAGGGGGTCACGCCATGGGGCGCGGCCGTCAGAAGGCTAAGGCAACCAGGCAGGCGCGGGAGATGAAGTACTACTCCCCGCAGACCGACTACACGGCGCTGGAGCGGGAGCTGACCGGTGCCAAGAAGTCCGACCGATCCGCGGACCGCTCCGGCGGCGCGCGCGAGGAGTTCGCCGACTACGAGGATCCGTACGCCGAGGAGTACGACGAGCGCGGCTGAGCGCCCGTCACCCCCGGCCAGCGGGCGACGTCCCCGGCAGCACGGACGTCACACCCCGCAGCCGCATCGGCAGCGCGAGGGCCCTGGAACCGAGCAGGTTCCGGGGCCCTCGCGCGTCGTTCGCGGGTTCGGCACGCTGCGCGTCGGCAGGTGCCGGATCGATGGGCTTACGCGTATTCGCCGAGCAGGCGCACCGCGCCGCCGTCCACGCCCTTCGCGCCCTGCACATAGTCCGGGTCCTCCAGGTCCGCCGCGGTGGGAGCCTCGCCCTGCTCCACGGTGCCCATGACCCAGGCGTCCACGCCGCGCTCGCCCAGGTGCGCCACCGCCTGATCCGCGACGGACGGGTCCACCACGGCCACCATGCCCACGCCCAGGTTCAGGGTACGCTCCAGGTCCGCCTGCGGGACCTTGCCCAGCTGCCCGATGACCCGGAAGATCGGCGGGACCCGCCAGCTGCCGCGGTCCACCCGGGCCTCCAGACCCTGCGGCAGCACGCGCGCCAGGTTCGCGGCCAGCCCGCCGCCGGTCACGTGGCTGAAGGCCCGCACCCCGGTGCCCAGCCCGCCGTCCTCCCCCAGCACGGGGAAGGTGCGGGCGAGATCCAGCACGTCCGCGGCGTAGACCCGGGTGGGCTCCAACAGCTCCTCGCCGAGGGTGCGGCCGAACTCGGAGACCTCCCGGTCCAGGGACCACCCGGCCACGTTCACGACCTTGCGCACCAGCGAGTACCCGTTGGAGTGCAGCCCGGAGGAGGCCATCCCGATCAGCACGTCGCCGGCCCGCACCCGGTCCGGGCCGAGCAGCTCGTCGGCCTCCACGATGCCGGTGGCGGCCCCGGCGACGTCGTACTCCTGCGGGCCCAGCAGCCCCGGGTGCTCGGCGGTCTCCCCGCCCACCAGGGCCGTGTCCGCCGCGGAGCAGGCCGCGGCGATCCCGCGCACGATCCCGGCGATCCGCTCCGGGACCACCTTCCCGCAGGCGATGTAGTCGGTCATGTACAGCGGCTTCGCGCCGACCACCACGATGTCGTCCACGACCATGCCCACCAGGTCCCAGCCGATGGTGTCGTGGATCTCCAGGGTCTGGGCGATCGCGACCTTGGTGCCCACCCCGTCCGTGGAGGTCGCCAGGTAGGGCTTGCGGTAGCCGCGCAGCGCGGAGAGGTCGTACAGCCCCGCGAAGCCGCCGACCCCGCCGACCACCCCGGGCCCGTGCGTGGCCTTCACGGCCTCCTTCATGAGGTCGACGGCGCGGTCCCCGGCCTCGACGTCCACGCCGGACTCGGCGTAGGTCAGGCCGGTCTCGGGCTGCTGGGTGTCTGCCATGTGGTGTCCTTCGGGTCGGTCCTCCCCGCGCGGGGGAGGGGCGTGGATCGGATCCGGTCGTCGGGAGGGGGGGATGTCAGTTCAGGGGCTGGCCGTGCTCGTCCACGGGCACCGCCCGGTAGCGGCGCACCCTCTTCTTGGAGCGCCGGTCCAGGATCAGGCCGATGATCGCGCCCACCAGGGCGCCGGCGGTCCCGAAGATCACGGCCATCATGCCGAAGATCGCGCCCAGGGTGTAGGCCTGGTCCACCGGGCCCAGCAGCGTGGAGAACAGGGCCACGACCAGCCCCACGGCCACCCCGACCAGCAGGAACGCGATCACCGACGGGGCCCGGCGCACCTCGAAGGCCCCCACCGGCTCGGCCCCCGCGCGCTCGGGGGTCGCCTCATCATCCGCGGCGGGGCGGACGGTCTCGACGTCGTTCGCGGCGTCGGCGTCCGGGGAGCCCGCGGGGGAGGAGGACTGCGGGGAACGGGGGGCGGAAGGGTGCTGACTCATCTACCCCAGGGTACCTTTCCGGGCCCGCCGCGCGGCGGTGCGGGTCGCGAACAGCGGCAGCAGGGCGGAGAGGTCGCTGCGGTTGCCGGAGGCGTCCACCGCGTGCTCGGCGCGGGCCTGCCCCCAGGTCAGGGAGCCGGTGGCCAGACCCAGCCACACCGGGGCCGGCATCTCCACGACGTTGGGCGGGGTCCCGCGGGTGTGCCGCGGACCCTCGATGGCCTGGGTGACCCCGAAGGGCGGGACCCGGACCTCCACCGAGTTGCCCGGGGCGCGGTGGGCCAGCTCCTCCAGGGCGTAGCGCACGGCCGTGGCCACCGTGGAGCGCCCGGCCCCCTCCGGGTCGGCCTCCCAGGCGCGCACCGCCGCCAGCCCGGTCTCGTCCGAGATCCGCCGGGCCGCCATCAGGCCTCCTGTCCCGCGTCGTCGGCGGCCTGGCCGGCATCCGCGAAGCCCTGGTCGGCGTCGCCTGAGCCCTGCTCGGCGTCGTCGAAGGCCGCACCCAGGCGGATCGCGCCCACGGGCTCACCGCCGCCGGTGATCGGATGCAGAATCTTCCCCAGCACGGCCTCCACCGCCGCCCCGGGCAGGTGCCCGGCACCGGCCAGCAGGGTCAGGGCCGTCAGGGTGGCCGGGCGGGAGGAGCCGTCCAGGACCTTCACGGCAGCCGCCGCCCCCTGCGGGGTGGCCACGCACAGCACCCCCTCGGCGCCGAGCTTCGCGATGACGTCCAGCCCCTCGATGACCACCGTGTTGGGCTCCCCGTGGCCCTGGACCATCTCCGGGTAGTCCACCATCGCGGTGGCCAGGGTCGCGGTGCGGGCGTCCTCCCCGATGTTGCGGATCGCGGCACCCAGGCGGGCGTAGCCGCGGGCCAGCCCGGTCAGGGTGATCGCCGGCAGCGGCGCCCCGCACCCGTCCACCCCCACCAGCGCCGGGGCGTCCCCGGTGAACTCCTGCACGGTCTCCAGGACCAGCCGCTGCAGCGGGTGGTCCGGGTCCAGGTAGGAGGCGGTGTCCCAGCCCTGCACCGCGCACGCCCACAGGAACGCCGCGTGCTTGCCCGAGCAGTTCATCGCCAGGGACTGCTTCCCCTCGCCCCGCTCGCGCAGCCGGTCCCGGGCGTCCTCGTCCTTCGGCCAGGCCGGCGGGCAGCGCAGATCCTCCGGGGACAGCCCGGCCGCGGCGAGCATCCCCGCCGCGGTGCGCATATGCTCCAGGGAGCCGGTGTGCGACCCCGCCGCGATCGCCACCTGCGCGCCGACCAGCGGCGCACCGGCCTTCATCGCCGCGATCGCCTGGAAGGGCTTGAGCGTGGAGCGGGGGAACAGCAGGGCGTCGGGATCGCCCAGGCGGCGCGAGACCGCGCCGTCGGGCTCCACCACCACGGCCGAGCCCACGTGCCGGGACTCCACGAAGCCGCTGCGGGTGACCACCGCCAGCTCGGCCGCCGCAGCGGGCTCGACGGTCTCCAGGGGCTGGCTCATCTCAGGACTCCTGCTCCGCGGCGACGTAGTCGAGGTACTCCGGGGTGATGTCCCCGGTGATGTACTCCCCGGTGAAGCAGGACATCTCCAGGTCCGGGATGTCCGTGGACTCGGTGATCGCCGTGCGCATGTCCTCCACCCCCAGGTACACCAGGTGATCGCAGCCCAGGATCTGCCGGATCTGCTCGATCGAGCGGTCATGGGCCACCAGCTCGCCCGCGGTGGGCATGTTGATCCCGTACACGTGCGGGTAGCGCACCGGCGGGGCCGCGGAGGCGAAGGTGACCTTCTCCGCGCCCGCCGCGTACGCCATCTCCACGATCTCCTTGGACGTGGTCCCGCGCACGATCGAATCGTCCACGATGAGGATCCGCTTGCCGGCGAACTCGCTGGGCAGGGCGTTGAGCTTCTGGCGCACGGACTTCCGGCGCACCTCCTGCCCGGGCATGATGAACGTCCGGCCCACGTACCGGTTCTTGTAGAAGCCCTCCCGGTACTCCTTACCCAGGGAGTGGGCCACCTCCAGGGCGGCCGGGCGCGCCGAATCCGGGATCGGCATCACGACGTCGAAATCCTCGTCCGGGACCTGGCTGCGGATGGTCTGGGCGAGCTTCTCGCCCATGCGCAGCCGCGCCTCGTACACCGAGATCCCGTTCATCACCGAATCCGGGCGGGCCAGGTAGACGTACTCGAAGGCGCACGGCACCAGGGTGGTCTCCCGGGCGCACTGGCGCGAGTGCAGCGTGCCGGACTCGTCGATGAACACCGCCTCGCCCGGTTCGATCTCCCGCACGATCTCGTACCCCCCGGCATCGAGCACCAGGGACTCCGAGGCCACGACCCACTCCTGCTCCGGCAGCCGCTGATCCATCCCGTAGGTCTCGCGGTAGGTGCGCGCGGCCTGCGCGGTCTGCTCCGTGACCGGCCGGCGGCCCAGCACCAGCGGGCGGATGCCGTGCGGGTCCCGGAAGGCCAGCAGCCCGTGACCGGCGATCAGGGCGATCACCACGTAGGCCCCGCGGATCCGGGCGTGGGTCTTCATCACGGCGTCGAAGATCCCGGAGGCGTCCAGGTGGCGCCGGCCCACGTTCTCCTGCAGGGAGGCCGCCAGCACGTTGAGCAGCAGCTCCGTGTCCGAAGAGGAGTTCAGGTGCCGGAAGTCCCGGCGCTTCATCTCATCGGTCAGCTCCCGGGTGTTGGTCAGGTTCCCGTTGTGCACCAGCACGATGCCGTACGGGGCGTTGACGTAGAACGGCTGCGCCTCATCCAGGTTCACCGCGCTGCCCTTGGTCGCGTACCGGACGTGGCCCAGGCCGATGTTGCCCACCAGCTCCCGCATGTCCCGGGTGCGGTAGGCCTCCCGGACCTGACCCACCTTCTTCTGCAGGTGCAGGGTGCGGTCCTCCGCGGTGGCGATGCCGGTGGAGTCCTGCCCGCGGTGCTGCAGCAGCAGCAGCGAGTCGTAGACCTGCTGGTTGACGGGACCGGCCGAGAAATGGCCGACGATTCCACACACGGGCGCTTCGCTCCTGGGGTTCGCGGTGAGGGGGTGCGGCGTCCCGGCCGGGGTGTGATCCGTGACGCCGCAACGAGTATCCCACCTGCGTGGGGCGGATGCGATTCGCGTCGCGCGGTGGTCGTTCCGTGGTCGAGGCGCGGCCGTGGGCGGCGGGCGTCCTGTGCACCGTTATCGATTCGTTACCATTGGGCCATGAAGGTTCTGGTCCTCGGCGCCGGCGGGCGCGAACACGCGATCATCACCGCGCTGCTGCGCGATCCTGCCGTCACCGAGGTGCACGCCGCCCCCGGCAACGCCGGGATCGCCCGCGTCGTGCCCGTGCACCGCATCGACCCGTCCTCCCCCGAGCAGGCCACCGGACTGGCCGAGGACCTCGACGCGGACCTCGTCGTCATCGGCCCCGAGGCCCCGCTGGTCGCCGGGGTGGCCGACGCCCTGCGCGAGGCCGGGATCCCCGTGTTCGGTCCCGACGCCGCCGCGGCCCGGCTGGAATCCTCCAAGGCCTTCGCCAAGGAGGTCATGGCCGAGGCCGGGGTGCCCACCGCCGAGGCTGCCGTCGCCCGCGACCTCGAGGAGACCCGCGCGGCCATGGACCGCTTCGGCGCCCCCTACGTCATCAAGGACGACGGGCTGGCCGGCGGCAAGGGCGTGGTGGTCACGGAGGACCCCGCCGCGGCCGAGGCCCACGCCGCCGCCTGCTTCGAGGCCGGCTCCGCCGTGGTCATCGAGGAGTACCTGGACGGCCCGGAGGTCTCCCTGTTCGTCCTGTGCGACGGCGTCCACACCGTTCCGCTGAGCCCCGCCCAGGACTTCAAGCGCATCGGAGACGACGACGCCGGACCCAACACCGGCGGCATGGGCGCCTACACCCCGCTGCCCTGGCTGCCGGAGGGCTTCACCGACGAGGTCGTGGCCGCGGTGGCCCAGCCCGTCGTGGACGCGATGGCCCGGCGGGCCACCCCCTTCGTCGGCGTCCTGTACTGCGGGCTGGCCGTCACCGCCCGCGGCGTGCGGGTCATCGAGTTCAACGCCCGCTTCGGGGACCCCGAGACCCAGGCTGTCCTGGCCCGGCTGCGCACCCCGCTGGGGCAGCTGCTGCTCAGCGCCGCCGAGGGGGAACTGGACCCGGACCAGAAGCTGCGCTGGGACCTGCGCCCGGCCGTCGACGTCGTGATGGCCGCCGAGAACTACCCCGGAACCCCCCGCACCGGGGATGAGATCACCGGGCTGGCTGACGCCGAGCAGCTGCCCGACGTCACCGTCCTGCACGCCGGAACCGCCGAGCAGCCCGACGGCGTCGGGAACACCCGCGTCGTGACCGCCGGTGGGCGGGTGCTGGCCGTCGTCGCCCTCGGGGAGGACCTGGCCGACGCCCGCGCCCGCGCCTACGCCGGGGTGGAGGCGATCTCCTGGCCCGGCGAGCAGCACCGCACCGACATCGCCCGCCGCGCCGCCGAGGGACGGATCACCATCCCCGCACCCTGACCCGAACCGCCGCCCCGCTCGATCCCCGAGCGGGGCGGTCTCCGCATCCGCACCCCGCATCCCACGCCCCCACGCACAGGAGTCCACCGCATGACCGCTGAGCCCATCGCCGTCCCCGGCTGGCGACACATCTACTCCGGCAAGGTCCGGGACCTCTACGTCCCCGAAGACGGCGCCGACCTGTCCGGCTCCTCCTTCTCCGACACCGCCGAGATCCGCGCCGGGGCGGTGATGGTCGTGGCCTCGGACCGCATCAGCGCCTTCGACCACGTGCTGCCCACCCTCATCCCGGACAAGGGCAAGATCCTCACTCAGATGTCCGCCTGGTGGTTCGAGCAGCTCGCGGACATCCCCAACCACGTGCTGACCCTGGACGTTCCGGAGCAGGTGGCCGGGCGAGCCATGATCTGCAAGTCCCTGTCCATGTTCCCGGTGGAGTGCATCGCCCGCGGCTACCTCACCGGCTCCGGGCTCAAGGAGTACCAGGCCCACGGGACCCTGTGGGGCCGGCCCCTCCCCGAGGGTCTGGCCGACGGCTCGCGCCTGGAGACCCCGGTGTTCACCCCCACCGGCAAGGCGGAGGTCGGCGAGCACGACGAGCCGATCAGCATCGAGCAGGTCAACGAGGCCGTGGGACAGGCCATGGGGGACCGGCTGCACGAGCTGACCCTGCAGATCTACACCACGGCCGAGCGGATCGCCCGGGAGCAGGGGATCATCCTCGCGGACACCAAGGTGGAGTTCGGCCTGGATTCCTACCGGGGGGAGGTGACCCTCGGCGACGAGGTGCTCACCCCCGATTCCTCCCGCTTCTGGGACGGGGCCCAGTGGGAGCCGGGCCGCCCGCAGGCCAGCTTCGATAAGCAGTTCGTCCGGGACTGGCTGACCTCCCCGGAGTCCGGCTGGGATCGGCAGGGTCCGCCGCCGGAGCTGCCGGGCGACGTCGTGGAGATGACCCGCGGCCGCTACGTCGAGGCCTTCGAGCGCCTGACCGGCACCGAGTTCACCCCGTAGGGGAGGCGGGGCGCCCGTCCTGCGCTCCGCCGCGCTCTGCCCCTCCCCGCGCCCCCTTCCGGCGCGTTGGGGAGGGGTTTCGGTGTGTGGGAGCGTTCTCGTGGCTCCCAGACGTCGGAAACGCTCCCAAACCCGGGGGAGAGGGCGGCGGGGCTTGTGTCAGGCGGGGGTCGGCCAGGCGGTGGCGTGGAACCAGGAGATGTGCTCGGCGACGGCGGCCGCGGCCTCCTCCGGGCGGGCCCGCTCCACCGCGGCCAGGATCCGGCGGTGCTGTACCTGCAGCCGACGCCGCACCCCCGGCCAGTCGTCCAGGCGCAGCACCCCCTCCTGCACGTAGCCGACGGTGGCCTGGCGCAGGGAATCCAGGATCGTGGTGACCACGATGTTCCCGCCCAGCGAGCTGATCAGCAGGTGGAAGGCGGCGTCCTGCGCGTGGAAGCGCTCATCCGGAAGTCCAGGATCGTCCAGCTCCGCCAGCAGGTCCGATGCCTCCGCCAGCAGGGCCGTGGTCCGGGCGAGCCGCTCCTGGTCGGCGGCCCCGTCCTCGACGGCGTCGGTGGCCTCACCATCGCGGGCGACACCGACGGCGCGGGCGGCGTCGGCGGCCGCGCGGGATTCCAGGGTGATGCGGGTGGCCACCACGTCCGGCACGGGCAGGGATCGGGAGGCCAGGTGCATCCGCAGCCCCCACCCCAGCGCGGCCGAAGGCTCGGAGATCACCACGGCCCCCGCGTTCGGACCGGAGCCCACCCCGGAGCGCACCAGACCCATCGCGTCCAGCACCCGGATGGCCTCGCGCACCGAGCCGCGGGAGATGCCGAAGCGCTCGGCCAGGCTGCGCTCGGAGGGCAGCCGCTGCCCCACCCGCAGCTGCCCGGTGCGCAGCCCGGTCTCGAGCCAGGTCAGCACGACGTCGTAGGTGCGGCTGGCGGGCATCTGCCGCCTCCTCTCCGGATCGGTTGGTCGATGGGATCAGTGGGACCGGCTGGTCGGCGGGGCCGGCCACGGCGGCCGACCGGCTGGATCGGAGGCACCGGCAGCTCCGCCGGACCGGCGAGTCCGCCCGGACCAGCGAAGCCCGGCTGGGACGCGGGCGCCCCGCCCGACCCACCACCCCGGCCGAAGCCGGAGGGTCGGGGCCGGTGCGGGGCGCTGGCAACGGGGCGCGCGGCGGGGGCCCGGCGTCGGCTTACGGGATCATCCAGGCCAGGGCGTGGGACTGCAGGAACACCAGGACGCAGATGATCAGCAGCAGGCCCACGGACCACGGGAACACGGCCTTGAAGATCTCCGACTCCTTGCCCTCCATCTTCACGGAGGTGGCCGCGATCGCCAGGGACTGCGGGGAGATCATCTTGCCGACCACACCGCCGGTGGTGTTGGCCGCGACCAGCAGGTTCGGGTCGATCCCGGCGTTGGTGGCCGCCGTGTGCTGCAGGTTGGCGAACAGCGCGTTGGCGGAGGTGTCCGAGCCGGTCACGGCGGTGCCCAGCCACCCGAGGATCGGGGACAGGAAGGCGAAGGCCCCGCCGAGGGAGGCCAGGTACACGCCCACGGAGACGGTCTGCCCGGAGAAGTTCATGACGTAGGCCAGGGCCAGCACCGCGATGATGGTCAGCGCGGACCAGCGCATCCGGTGGAAGCACACCCCGATCTGGGCGAGGGCCGGGCCCATCCCGAGGCGGTAGCGGCCGTTCTCGGTCCAGATCGTGTAGATGATCGCCACGAGGATCCCGGAGATCAGCAGCATGGTGCCGGGGCTGGAGAGCCAGCTGAAGGTGTAGGTGGTCCCGGAGATCGGCTCCCCGGCGGAGGTGAGGATGCGCTCGTGGATCACGGGCCAGTGGATCTTCAGGTCCGTGGCCGTCAGGGCCGCGGGCACGTCCACCCCGAGCTTCCACATCTTGCCGATCGCGAAGACGACGACGACCAGCAGGTACGGCAGCAGCGCCATCCACACGCGCACCGGGCGCAGGGTGGTGTCCTGCGCGGCCGGGCCCACGCCCAGGCGCTCGCGGAAGGCCTCCGCGCCGCGGGGCTTCCAGATCTTGAGGAACAGCACGGCCACGCCGAGGGAGACGAGGCAGGCGATGATGTCGGTCAGCTCGTAGGAGAAGTGGGTCGCGGACCACCACTGGGCCACGGAGAAGGACAGCCCGATGACGACGGCGGCCGGCCAGCCGTCCTTCACGCCCTTGAAGCCGTCCAGCAGCAGCAGGAGGATCAGCGGCACGAAGAACGCGACGAAGGGGGCCTGGTGTCCGACGATCGCGCCGATCACGGCCGGGTCCTCGTTGGTGAGGGTCCCCGCGGTGGTGATGGGGATGGCCAGGGCGCCGAAGGCGACGGGGGCGGTGTTGGCCAGCAGCACGACGACGGCGGCCTTCAGGGGCTTGACCCCCAGCGCCATGATCATGGTCGCGGTGATGGCCACGGGTGCGCCGAAGCCGGCCAGGGCCTCCAGCAGGCCGCCGAAGCAGAAGGCGATGAGGATGGCCTGGATGCGCAGGTCCCCGCCGCCGATGCGGTCGAAGGTCAGGCGCAGGTCCTCGAAGCGCCCGGACTTCACCGTGAGCTCGTAGAACCACAGGGCCATGACGATGATCCACACGATGGGGAACGCGCCGAAGGCTCCGCCCTGGGTCGCGGTGATCAGGGCCAGGTCCAGGGGCATGCCGAAGCCGAGCCAGGCGACCAGAAGGGCCGCCAGCAGCGCGGTGAGCGCGGAGGTGTGGGCCCGGGCCTTCACGCCCAGCAGCATGATGAAGAAGGTCAGCAGCGGGATCAGCGCCACGAGGGCGGACAGCCCGGGGGAGCCGCCGACGGCGTCGGTGGCGGCGGTGAAGGTGTTCACGCGGACTCCTTGGGTCTGGATCGGAGGTCGCGAGCGCACCGGGACGGGCGGCGTGGCCGCAGCGTCGCTGGTGCGGTCGGTGGACTGGAAGGGCCGTCACGGTGGATTGTGTCTCACCTAACAGCCGGTGGTCGGACCACAGCTTACTCGATCACGCCGCCCGGGCCAACTCCGGTGCGCGCGGATGACCTCGGGCCCGCTCCGACCGCACGGGAGACGCGCATCCCGGAATTAGGCAAAGAAAAGCTGATCTAATGTCGCCGGTGAATTTCCCGAGAAATCGCACATAGAGTTTCCGACGGCGACACACCGTCACTATCGTGTTAAGGGACAAGCCCCATCCCGCCGCCTGCCGCGCGCCGCCGTCGACGCCCCGCCGGCCCCGGGAGACCCACCGGAAACGGAGAGACCATGCGGATCGCCCTCTTCTCCACGTGCATCGTCGACGCGATGTATCCCCGCGTCGCCCGCGCCACCGTGGACATCCTCGAACGCCTCGGCCACGAGGTCGTCTTCCCCCCGGGGCAGACCTGCTGCTCCCAGATGCACGTCAACAGCGGCTACTTCGATGACGCCTACCCCGTGGTGAAGAACCACGTGAAGGCCTTCTCCGCCGCGGACTACGACGTCGCCGTCGCCCCCTCGGCCTCCTGCGTGGTCTCCCTGAACCACCAGCAGGGCATGGTCGCCCGCCACGCCGGGGACGAGGAGACCGCGCAGCGGGCGGAGGAGATCGCCGGACGCACCTTCGAGCTGTCCAAGCTGCTCATCGACGTCCTGGGCATCACCGACGCCGCCGAGCAGCTGGGTTCGTACTTCCCGCACGAGGTCACCTTCCACTCCTCCTGCCACGGGATGCGGCTGATGAAGCTCGGCTCCCGGCAGTCGGACCTGATCAAGACCGTGGAGGGGGTGCAGTTCAAGGAGCTGCCCAACCTGGAGGAGTGCTGCGGCTTCGGCGGGACCTTCTCCTTCAAGAACGCGGACACCTCCGGGGCCATGGCCGCGGACAAGCTCAAGAACATCGAGAAGACCGGCGCCTCGATCTGCGCCGGCGGGGACGTGTCCTGCCTGATGAACATCGGCGGGGCGGCCCTGAAGGAGAACAAAGACATCACCACCGTGCACTTCGCGGAGATCCTGGCCAGCACCCGGGAGCACCCGCTGGAGGTCACCGGACGCGTCGCGATGCAGGGCGCAGGGAGGAACTGAAAACACCATGACCGTCACCCAGCTCGGCATGCCCACCGTGCCCCCGCACGGGCAGGGCAACATCTTCGCCGAGGAGTCCTTCACCCACCACGCCGCCCGGGATCTGCACGATGAGACCATGCGCGGGAATCTCAACTTCGCGATGAGCAAGATCCGCACCAAGCGGGCCACCGTCGTCTCTGAGATGCCGGACTGGCAGCACCTGCGCACCGCCGGATCCGAGATCAAGCAGAACGTGCTGGCCCGCCTGCCGGAGCTGCTGGAGCAGTTCGAGGAGAACTTCACCGCCCGCGGCGGGCACGTGCACTGGGCGCGCGACGCCGAGGAGGCCAACCGCATCGCCCTGGACCTGATCCGCGAGCAGGGGGTCACGGAGGTCTCCAAGATCAAGTCCATGGCCACCCAGGAGACCGGGCTGAACGAGTACCTGGAGGCCCACGGGATCGAGGCCGTGGAGACGGACCTGGCCGAGGAGATCGTGCAGCTGGGCCATGACAAGCCCTCGCACATCGTCGTCCCCGCGATCCACCGCAACCGCAGCGAGATCCGGGACATCTTCAAGAAGGAGATCCCCGGGGTCCGGAAGGACCTCTCGGACGATCCGGCCGAGCTGGCCGAAGCCTCCCGCAAGAGGCTGCGCCGGAAGTTCTTCGAGAACAAGGTCGCGGTCTCCGGGACCAACTTCGGGGTGGCCGAGTCCGGGACCCTGACCATCGTGGAGTCCGAGGGCAACGGGCGCATGTGCCTGACCCTGCCGGACACCCTGATCACCTTCATGGGCATCGAGAAGGTCATCCCGCGCTTCGAGGACCTCGAGGTGTTCCTGCAGCTGCTGCCGCGCTCCTCCACCGGGGAGCGGATGAACCCGTACACCTCCCTGTGGACCGGGGTGACCCCCGGGGACGGCCCGCAGAACATGCACGTGATCCTCATCGACAACGGCCGCACCGCGGTGCTCAAGGACGAGCTGGGCCGCCAGGCCCTGCACTGCATCCGCTGCTCCGCGTGCCTGAACGTGTGCCCGGTGTACCAGCGGGCCGGCGGACACTCCTACGGCTCCGTGTACCCCGGACCCATCGGGGCGATCCTGTCCCCGCAGCTGGGCGGCATCGAGGCGGAGGCCAACAACTCCCTGCCCTACGCCTCCTCCCTGTGCGGGGCCTGCTACGAGGTGTGCCCGGTGAAGATCAACATCCCGGACATCCTGGTGCACCTGCGCGGCAAGGACATCGACGCCCAGCACGGCAAGGGCGAGGAGGGCACCAAGCGCGGCCTGCCCACCCAGATGGACGGCATGATGGCCGGGGCCCGGGTGGCCTTCGGCTCCGGGAAGGTGCTGGGTCTGGCGGAGAAGGCGCTGCCGGCCGGGCGCGTCGTCGCCGGGAAGGACCACCGGATCGACAAGCTGCCCGGGCTGGTCGGCGGCTGGACCAAGTACCGCGACATCGACACCCCGCCGAAGGAGTCCTTCCGGTCCTGGTGGAAGAAGAACCGCGGCAAGGCCGCGGCCCCGCGTCCGGCCTCGGAGCGGGTGGACGTGGAGGAGCTGATCCGCGCCAACCGCGGCAAGGCCGAGGCCCTGCACGAGCAGCAGGCGAAGCGCTACGCCAAGGACCAGGATGACTACACCCGCCTGATGGCCTCCGAGCGGGTGGCCATCCAGCGCTCGCAGGCGAAGGGGGATACCGTGGCCGACTACGCCCGCGGCACCGAGGAAGACTACGAGGCCTAGGAGGACATGGTGAGCGACGCGAAGAGCGAGATCCTGGCGCGGATCCGCACGGCCCTGGCGGACAACCCGACCCCGCCGGAGCCCACCCGGGACTACCGGCACACCTCCTCGGCGAGCCTGAAGGACCGCCGGGAGCTGCTGGCGGACCGGCTGATCGACTACAAGGCGCAGGTGCACGAGGCCACCGAGGACACCATCGCGACGACGATCGCGGACCTGCTCGGGGACCGGGCCCGGTACGTGGTGCCCACCGGGCTGAAGTCCGAGTGGCTGCCGGAGGACACGGCCACCCGCACCCGCTTCGTGGACTCCGGGAACACCGAGAAGTCCGGGGCGCTGAGCAACAAGGAGCTGGACGCGATGGATGCGGTGGTGACCTCCTCCACCGTCTCCTGCGCGGAGACCGGCACCGTGTTCCTGAACTCCAACCCGGACGAGGGGCGTCGGGCGATCTCCCTGATCCCGGACCACCACATCTGCGTGGTCCCGGAGGAGACCATCGTGGAGATCGTCCCGGAGGCCCTGGCCCGGGTGGATCGGGCACACCCGGTGACGATGTTCTCCGGGCCCTCGGCGACCTCGGACATCGAGCTGCAGCGCGTGGAGGGCGTGCACGGCCCGCGGCGCCTGGACGTGATCCTGCTCGGCGCGAAGAGCTGAGCCGACGGGCTGACGCGAAGGGCTGAGCCGATGACGGTGCGGTGACCGACCGGTCGCCGCACCGTCTCCTTCTGTCCCCGAGCCGGTGGATCTCGCCCCGGCTGTCGCCGGAGCATCCACAGCCGCCCCGTCAGCACGCGGGTCCGCGCAGGAGAGCCTTCGACGCCGTCCACCCGGTGCTGCTGGTATGGGCCCATGGGACGCCATCGCACGCCGCGGCCGATGCCCGCACCACGGCCGGCACTCTCGCGCCGGGCCGCTTCGGTCCCGGTGCTGCTGGCCGCCGTCGTCCTGCTGGTCTTCGGCTTGTGGTGGCGCGGCCTGCTGAGCCCGCCGTGGTCCGGGGGACTGGGCGGGTGGGGTGCGCCCCGTGAGGTGGTGCTCTCGGAGGCCACCGCCCGGGAGCTGGCGGCGATCCCGGTGCGGGAGAAGACGACGAGCCCCGCCTACCGGCGGGAGGCCTTCGGCCAGGCGTGGGCGGACACGGATCGCAACGGGTGCGACACCCGCAACGACATCCTGGCCCGGGACCTCACCGAGGTGTCCTACAAGAACGCCCAGCGGTGCGCGGTGGCCGGCGGCCTGCTCGCGGATCCGTACACGGGGCGGCAGATCGCGTTCACGGCCGGGGCCCGGTCTCGGCAGGTGCAGATCGACCACGTCGTCGCGCTGGCCGACGCCTGGGCCTCGGGCGCCTCCGCCTGGGAGCCCCGGCGTCGCACCGAGTACGCGAACGACCCGGAGAATCTGCTGGCCGTGGACGGTCCGGCCAACGAGGACAAGGGCGCGCAGGACGCCGCCTCCTGGCTGCCGCCGCAGGAGGACTACCGCTGCGTGTATGCGGCCCGGCAGATCCGCGTGAAGGCGAAGTACGGGCTCAGCGTGAGCGCCCCCGAGCGGGCCGCGCTGCTGGAGGTGCTGGGGGACTGCCCGGGGTTCCAGCTGGGGGGCCCGTGACTCTCAGCGGGCTCAGGCGCCGTCGAGCTGGCGCTGGACGCGGTGCACCAGCATGTCCAGGGCCACCAGGTTGCCCCCGCCCTCCGGGATGATCAGATCCGCCTTCCGTTTGGAGGGCTCCACGTACAGCTCGTGCATGGGCTTGACGGTGGACAGGTACTGGGCCTCCACGGACTCCACCGAGCGACCCCGCTCCAGCACGTCCCGCTTGATCCGGCGCAGGATGCGCACGTCCGCGTCCGTGTCCACGAAGATCTTGATGTCGCAGCGGCGGCAGATCGCCTCGGAGGCGAACAGCAGGATCCCCTCCACGATGATGATCGGCTGGGCCTCGATGAACAGGGTCTCCTCGGAGCGGTTGTGATCCGCGTAGTCGTAGACCGGGCACTCGATGGACCCGCCGGCGATCAGGGTGTCCAGCTGCCGGACCATGAGCTCGTCGTCGAAGGCCTCCGGCGCGTCGTAGTTCAGCCGGCAGCGCTGCTCGAAGGTCAGGTCATCGTGGCGCTTGTAGTAGTTGTCGTGGTAGACGACGGCGACCCGCTCGCGCACCGCCTCGATCAGCTCGCGGGTCAGGGTGGTCTTCCCGGAGCCGGTGCCCCCGGCGATCCCGATGACCAGGGGCTTGGTCCGGCTGTGCTGCTCCAGGGGCATGGGTGGCCCGCTCCTCACGACGTCGGCGATATGCGGCTCCCCCCATTATGGCCGCTGCCGCCAGCCCCGCCTCCCTGCGCAGGCCTCAGGCCGCGGCACCCGCGCGCAGCGGCCGCGGGATCGCCGCGATCAGCTCCCGCGTGTACTCCTGCTGCGGGGCGCGGAAGATCCGGGAGACCGGGCCGGCCTCCACGATCCGGCCCTCGCGCATCACCAGCACGTCCTCGCACAGCCACCGCACCACCGCCAGGTCGTGGGTGATGAACAGCAGGGACAGCCCGCGCTCGTCGCGCAGCCGCTGCAGCAGCCGCAGCACCTGGGCCTGCACCGAGGCGTCCAGGGCGCTGACCGCCTCATCGCAGACCAGCACATCCGGGGACACGCTCAGCGCCCGGGCGATCGCCGCGCGCTGCAGCTGACCGCCGGACAGCTCCCGCGGGCGGCGCGCGGCCAGCCGGCGGTCCAGCCCGACGTCGTCGAACAGCCGCCCCAGCAGCTCCCGCCGCTCGGCCCGGCCCACCGAGCCCAGGGCCCGCACCGGCTCCAGCACGGACCAGCCCACCGAGTGCGAGGGATCGAAGGAGGAGTGCGGGTTCTGGAACACCGGCTGAACCGTACGGCGGAATGACCGGTCCCGGCGGGTCACCTCCGCCCCGCGCAGGGTGATCCGACCGGCGTCGGCCCGCTCCAGACCCAGCAGGATCCGGGCCAGCGTGGTCTTGCCGGACCCGGACTCTCCGACCACGGCCAGGCTGCCGCCCTCGGCCAGGCTGAACGCGGCCTCGCGCAGCGCGTGCACCGGTTCGCGTCGGGAGCCGAAGGCGCGGGACAGCCCCTCACCGGTCAGCACCGGGGTGCGCGCGCCGTCGACGCCGACCGGTGCCTCTGCTCCGGCGTCGGTCCGTGCCGCAGGGGAATCCGCCGGGTTCTGGTCGGCCCAGGGGGCAGCCTTGCCGTCGACCGCGGTCCTGCCGGCCCCCTCGCCGTCGACCCCGAGGCCGTCGGTGTCGACGGCGTCGGCGGTCAGCGCCATCGCCTCCGCCAGGGCCCGGCCCTGCGGGGTGCTCGGGTGCAGCAGGACCTGCTCGCTGGGGCCCTGCTCCACGGCCCGGCCCCGGCTCATCAGCATCACCCGGTCGGTGCGCTCGGCGGCCACCGCGAGATCGTGGGTGATCATCAGCAGGGCCGTGCCGCGCTCGCGCACCAGCTCCTGCAGCCGATCCAGGATCTGCTTCTGCACCGTGACGTCCAGGGCGCTGGTGGGCTCATCGGCCAGGACCAGATCCGGGTCCGTCACGATCGCCGCGGCGATCAGCACCCGCTGCCGCTGCCCGCCGGAGAGCTCATGGGGCCAGCGCCGGGCCAGGGACTCCGGGTCCGGCAGGCCCGCCTCCCGCATCGCGGCCAGAGCCCGCTCCCGATGGGTGTCCGGGTCCCCGATGCCGTGGATGCGCAGCGGCTCGACCACCTGCTCCAGCACCCGCAGCAGCGGATCCAGGGAGGTTCCCGGATCCTGCGGAACGTAGCCGATGCGCCGGCCCACCAGCCGGCGCCGCCCGGTAGCATCCAGCGCGTCCAGGTCCTGCCCGGCCAGCCGGAGGCTCCCCTCCCGGCGGGTGCCGGAAGGCAGCAGGCCCAGCACGCTGCGGGCCAGGGTGGTCTTGCCGGAGCCGGATTCCCCGACCACGGCCACGGACTCGCCGCGCCCGACGCTCAGGCCGACGCCGTCGACCGCCGGGGTCGAGACCGCGCCGCGCCGGCCCGGGTAGGCCACGCGCAGCCCGGACAGCTCCAGGACGGGGGCGGGGGAGGAGGAAGCGGTGTTCATGGTCAGACCTCTCGGGTGCCGATGCTGCGGGTCAGGCGGTTGGCGCTGAGCACGGTCAGCGCGACGATGATCGCGGGGCAGATGCTCCACCACCAGGCGCTGGCCACGTACAGCCGGCCCTCGTTGATCTGCGAGCCCCACTCCGCGGTGGGCGGCACCGCCCCGAAGCCGAGGAAGCTCAGGGCGGCGATCGACAGGATCGCCCCGCCCAGGTCGATCCCGGCGACCACCGCGACCGGCCCGGCCGCGTTGGGCACCACGTGGCTGAACAGGCCGAGGAAGCGGCGGGTGCCGCTGGTGCGGGCCGCGTCCATGTACGGCATCGCGCTCACGCGCAGGGTCTCGGCCCGGGCGATGCGCACGAATCCGGGGATCCCGGAGATGCCCACCGCGATGGCGACCTTGGTGACCCCGAAGCCCAGCACGGAGATCAGCGCGAGGGACAGCAGCAGCCCGGGGATGGAGACGATGACCTCCACGGACCGGGAGATCACCGCATCCACCCAGCCGCCCACGGACCCGGCGAGCATGCCCAGCAGGCCCCCGACCACCAGGGAGATCGTGATCGCCAGGACCCCGGCGCGCAGGGAGACCCGGGCGCCGTAGACCACCCGGGAGTACACGTCCCGCCCGTTCAGATCCGTGCCGAACCAGTGCTGCCAGCTCGGGGCGGCCAGGGAGTCCCCGACGATCTCCGTCGGGTCGGCGGTGGCGAACAGCCCCGGGAAGAGCACCCAGCCGATCATCAGCAGCACGAACAGCCCGGCCAGCACGGTGCCGGGGCGGCGCAGCAGGGCCGCACCCGTCCGGGCCCCGGGGCGACGGGCCCGCGTCCGGGCGTCGGAGAGCGGGGGCCCGGGCCGCTCGGCGTCGGGGGCGCCCGCCGCGGCGGGGGAGGAGGTGATGTCCGTCGAGCTCATGCTCGGCTCCTTCCGGCCACGGGGGAGGCCACCCGCGGGTCGATCAGGGGGTAGGTGAGGTCCACGATCAGGGTCACCAGCACGTACAGGCCGCCGGTGAGCACGATCAGCGCCTGGATCAGCGGGAAGTCCCGGCCCTGCACCGCCGCGACGTAGAGGTTGCCGATGCCGGGGCGGCCGAAGATCGTCTCGATGATCGCCGCCCCGGAGACCACCCCGCCCACGAGCATCCCGACGATCGTGTACACGGGCAGGCTGGCCTGGCGCAGCACGTGCCGGGTGACGACCTTGCGCGGGGCCAGGCCCCGCACGCGGGCCACCTGCACGTGCTCCTGGGCCCGGACCTCCCGGATGCTGCGGGCGTAGACCTGGGACAGGGTCCCGGCCCCCAGCAGGGCGATGGTCACCGCCGGCAGGATCAGCGAGTCCAGGCCGCCGGCCCCGAACGCCGGGAACCAGCCCAGCCGGAACGCGAAGATCTGCAGCAGCAGGATCGCCATGACGAAGCTGGGCACCGCGATGCCCAGGACGGTGAAGCCCTCGAAGACCGAGCGCAGGAAGCGGTTCGGCAGCAGCACCGAGCCCAGGGCGAACACGACGCCGAGCACCACCATGATCAGCAGGCTCGCCAGCCCCAGCTGCACGGTGGAGCCCAGCCCGTCTCTGATCACGTCCAGCACGGGCTGGCGCTGCTTGGAGTAGGCGGTGCCCCAGTCCAGGCTCACCACCCGCCACAGGTACCCGAGGTACTCGGCCAGCAGCGGCTGATCCAGGCCCATCTCGTGGCGCAGCTGGGCCAGCTGGGCGTCGTCGGCCGCCCCGGCGTCCCCCGCGTCGGAGCCGGCCATCAGCAGGCGGGCCGGATCCCCGGGGGTGGCTTGGACGATGAGGAAGGACAGGGTGATCGCACCCCACAGCACGATCAGCGCGTGCGCGAGGCGGCGCAGGACGTAACGGGTCACGGCGGGACTCCTGGGCAGGTGGCGGGCGGGAAGGGCGGATGCGGTCGGTTCAGCGGGGCCGGGCTCACCCGGACAGGGCGACGTCGGCGGCCACCAGCTTGTTCTCCGCATCCAGCGGGATCCCGGCCAGGCGCATCGAGGCGGCGGTGGAGGTGTAGGCGTCCACCAGCGGGAAGGAGTACCCGCCGTCCAGCAGCAGCCGCTGCGCATCCTCGCTGGCCTGCTGGCGCTTCGCGGGATCCGTGGTGGACTGCAGATTCAGCAGCGCCTCGTCCACCTCCTTGATCGGGTGGCCGAAGAAGAAGGACTGGTTCTCGTAGAAGGAGGAGTACACCACCCGCAGCACGTCCGGGTCCGCCCGGCCCTGGGACCAGGTGGACAGGTCGTAGGGGGCGTCGTAGAGGGTGTAGTCGCTCAGCTGCGCCTCGGTGCGCGGCTGCAGGTCGAAGCGGATGCCGACCTTCTTCCACTGGTTCTGCAGCAGCTGCAGCATCTGCTCCTTGGTGGTCCCGGAGCCGGTGTACATGAACACGATCGTCAGCGGCTCCCCGGTGTCCTCGTGGTGCCGGTAGCCGTCTGCATCCACCCGGGTGTACCCGGCCTGCTCCAGCTCGGCCACCGCCCGGTCCGGGTCGTGGCGCAGCAGATCGGACAGGTCCGCGGAGCCGGGGGTCGCGGCGGTGAGCAGGCCCGTGGCGGCCTTGGCGTTGCCCTGGTAGATCCGGTCCGCGATCTCCTGGCGGTCCGTGGCCGCGTTGATGGCCCGGCGCACGTGCGCGTCCTGGAAGATCGGGCGGTAGATGAAGGGGATCAGCGGGGTGGAGATGCCCTTGCCGGGGACCTGGGACAGGTGCAGGTCCGCCGTCTTGATCCCGGCGAGGGTGGACACGTCCAGCATGGTGCCGATGTCCACCTGCCCGGAGGTCACCGCCCCGGCCAGGGTCGTGGGGTCCGGGATGAACTGGGCGCGCACCGTGCGGAAGCGGGCCGGGCCCTTGTTGCTGCGGGCATCCGAGCCCCAGGCGTAGTCCTCCCGGCGGGTCAGCAGCACGTACTGGCCCTGCCGGTACTCGCTGAACACGTACGGCCCGGAGCCGATGACGTCCCCGCGGGCCACGTCCTTGGGGTCCTTGCCCAGGGTCGCGTCCGCGAGCATCCCGAGGGTCTGGGTGGTCGCGGCTTGCAGGAACTGGGCGTTGGGCCCGTCGAAGACGACGACGGCGGTGTGGGCATCCGGGGTCTCGGTGCGCTGGTAGCCGCGCAGGTGGCTGGCCCCGATGTAGGACAGGGAGCCCAGCCGGATGATCCGGTCGAAGTTGTTCTTCACGCTCGTCGAGGTGAAGGCCGTGCCGTCGGAGAAGGTGACGTCATCGCGCAGGTGGAAGGTGAAGCGGGAGCCGTCCTCGGAGACCTCCCACCGGCGGGCCAGGTAGGGCACGATGTCCCCGGTGTCCGGGTCCTGGTCCACGAGGGTGTCGGTGATCTGCCGGGCGATGGTGCGCGAGACCGTGTAGGGCGGCTGGTGCGGGTCCCAGTTCTCGGAGTCCTCGGGGAAGCCCACGGCCAGCTCCTCGGTGCCCCGGTCCCGGGCCTGGGAGGTCCCGCAGGCGGCCAGGATCGGCGCGAGGGCCAGGGATCCGGCGGCGAAGCGCAGCAGCGTGCGACGGGACAGGGGGGTGCGGGCGGGCATACGGGGTCTTTCCGGGTGGGGACGGATCAGCGGTGGGCGGTCCATCCCGTCCACGGGTGCCATCTCAGTCCCGTCCGCCCCCGCCGGCCAAGCCGTGTGTCCCCGCGTGTGCGCAGATGGCGCCGCGTGTCCCGAGGGCTCGACGAGCGGGCGACCCCGGTGCTATCCGCGCGCGGGCTCGGCCTCCAGCGCCCGCAGCCACACCTCCGAGGCCGTGGGGTAGCAGGGCACCGCGTGCGCAAGGGCCCGCAGGGTCAGGCCCCCGGTGATCGCGACGGTCGCGGCGTGCACCAGCTCCTGCACCTCGGGGCCGAGGAAGGCGGCGCCGAGCAGGACATCGTCCTCGGCGCGGCTGAGCAGCTGCACCGTGCCCTCGGCGTCGTCGCGCAGCAGGGCGGCCCCGGCCGCCGCCGTGTACGGGACCCGCCGCACGTGCACCGCGATCCCGCGCTCGCGGGCCTGGGCGGTGCTCAGTCCGGTCCAGGCCGCCTGCGGGCGGGAGAAGACCACCTGGGGCACGGGGGCCGCGGCGGCCCCGTCCCGGTGCGGATCGAACACGGCCCACGGGTCCTCGCCCCGGGCCGCGGTCCGCACCGAGGCGCCGACCAGGCGCGCCCGGTACTTGCCCCAGTGGGTCAGCGGGGCCTCCCCGGAGGCGTCGCCGACGGCGTAGAGCCAGTCCGGCAGCGGGGAGCCCGGACCGCCGTGGGCATGGGCGGTGAACTGCTCCGCGCTGACCCCGATGCTCTCCAGCCCGAGGTCCTCCAGGGCCGGGCGTCGCCCGGTCGCGGCCAGCACCTCGTCCACCACCAGCTCCGCCCCGGTCCGCGGGGACGTCTCCCCGGGGGCCTCCTGGTCCTGCTCGACTCGGGCCAGGCGCAGCCGCACGGGTCCGCCGTGGGGCGCGCCCAGCGGGGCGGTCTCCGGTGTCGCGTCCGGCGCGTCGTCCGGTGCGGTCTCGGAGCGGGAGGCGCTGAGCACGCGGGTCCGCAGCAGGACCCGCACGCCCTCCTGCTCCAATCCCCGGGCCACGGCCTCCCCGATGAACGGCTCGGCGTCGGCGAGCAGGCGCGGCCCGCGCACGATCAGCGTGATCTCGCTGCCCAGGGCCCGCATCCAGCGGGCGGCCTCCACCGCGGCGGCCCCTCCGCCCACGATCCCCAGGCGGGCCGGCACCGTGCGCACCCCGGTCGCATCCCGGGTGCTCCACGGGCGCACCGGAGCGAGCTCCTCGGGCACGACGGGGACGCTGCCGGTGGCGATCACCACGGCCTGTCGGGCCCGCAGCACCGTGCGGGCACCGCCGGGACCGGTCACGGTGACCTCGCGCTGCCCGGTGATCCGTCCGCGGCCGCGCACGGGGGTCAGCCCGGCCGAGCGGGCCCAGTCCACCTGCCCGGCGTCGTCGTAGTGGGAGGTCCAGGCGTCGCGCCGGGCCAGCAGCTGCTCCCGGTCCAGGGCCACCGGCCCGGCCACCCCCTGCAGGTGGTCGGCGGCGTCGACGACGTCCACGGGGCGCAGCAGCGCCTTGGACGGCATGCAGGCCCAGTACGAGCACTCCCCGCCGAAGCGCTCGGCCTCCACCAGGGCGGCGCTGCCGTCGGTGCCGCGCACCGCGTACTCGGCGGCGTTCTCCCCGACCGGGCCGCCGCCGAGGACGATCACGTCGAATTCGCGGCCTTCGGATCCCATGGGCTCAGGCCTGGACCTCGGCGTCGTCGAAGGTCGAGACGTCGATGACGCAGCGGAACTTCACGTCCCCGGCCACCACCCGGTCGTAGGCCTCGTCCACCTCGTCCACGGAGACCTTCTCGATCACCGCGCCGAAGCCGTGCTCGGCGCAGAAGTCCAGCATCTGCTGGGTCTCCGGGATGCCGCCGATGTTGGACCCGGCCAGGGCCTTGCGCCCGCCGATCAGCGCCCCGAAGTGCAGGGGCTGGGCCTGCGGCGGCAGTCCCACCACGGCCATGACCCCGCGCGGCTTGAGCAGCCCGAGGTAGTCGTCCACGGGGATGTCCGCGGAGATGGTGTTCAGGATGATGTCGAACTCCCCGCGGTGATCCCGGAAGAACCCGTCCTCGGTGGTCGCCAGGGTGCGCGCCGCCCCCAGGTCCTTCGCCTCCTGCTCCTTCTTCAGGCTCCGGGAGAGCACGGTGACCTCCGCGCCCTTGGCCGCGGCGATCTGCACACCCATGTGGCCCAGACCGCCCAGGCCCAGCACGGCCACCTTCTTGCCCTCGGCCGCCTCCCAGGTGGCCAGCGGGGAGTAGGTGGTGATGCCCGCGCACAGCAGGGGTGCTGCGACGTCGAAGTCCAGGGCGTCCGGGATGCGCAGGACGAAGCGCTCGTTGACCACGACCTTCTGGGCGTACCCGCCCTGGGTGATGGTCCCGTCCACGTCCTCGGAGTTGTAGGTGCCGACGGCGCCGTTGAGGCAGTTCTGCTCCTGCCCGTCCCGACACTCCTCGCACTCGCCGCAGGAGTTCACCAGGCAGCCCACGCCCACGCGGTCCCCGACCCGGTACTTCGTGACGTTCTCCCCGACGGCCTCCACGACCCCGGCGATCTCGTGGCCGACGGTCAGCGGGAAGTGCGCCTCGCCCCACTCGTTGCGGATCGTGTGGATGTCGCTGTGGCAGATGCCGGCCGCCTTGATGTCGATGACGACGTCGTCCGGGCGGGGGTCGCGCCGCCGGATCTGCACGACGCGGAAGGGCTGATCCGGTCCGGTCTTCTGCAGGGCCTTGGTGGTGATGGGCATGATGCTCCTGACGTGGGTCGATGCGCGGGCTCGCCCGCGGGAGGCGGCCCCGGAAGAAAAGCGGGCCCGGCGTGGTTCCATCCACCAGTCTGCCCGAATCCCCGCCCCGCACGACAGGAGTTCCATGCCCAGCGAAACCCACGCCGGCGACACCGCCTTCGACCCGACCCAGCGGCGCCTGCTCACCCTGACCCTGGTGCCGCTGTTCATGTCCCTGCTCAGCGTCTCGATTGTCAACGTGATCCTGCCGTCCGTGCAGGCCGACATCGGGGCGAGCAGCTCCGCGCTGCAGTGGGTGCTCTCCGGGTACGCCCTGGCCTTCGGCGTCGTGCTGGTGGCCGCGGGCCGGGCCGGGGACGTGTTCGGGCGGGCGAAGCTGTTCATCGCCGGGGTCGTGCTGTTCGGCGCGGGGTCCCTGGTGGCGGGGCTGGCCCCGACCCCGCTGGTGCTGAACCTGGCGCGGGTGGTCATGGGCCTGGGGTCGGGGCTGCTGAACCCGCAGGTGATCGGGCTGATGCAGCAGTACTTCTCCGGGACCCAGCGCGGCCGGGCCTTCGGGATCTTCGGCGGGATCGTGGGGGTCTCCGTCGCGATCGGGCCGGTGCTGGGCGGGCTGCTGATCAGCGTGCTCGGCGCGGGCGCCGGGTGGCGGGTCTCCCTGCTGGTCAACGTGCCGATCTGCCTGGTCGCGCTGATCGCGGCCAAGCCGTTCCTGCCGGCCTCGGCGTGGGAGCCGGTGCCCGAGGAGCACTCGACGTCGACCTCATCCCTGCCCGTGGTGCGCCGCAACGGGGCCGGCGGGGCCGGTGCCTCCGGGCGTCGTCGGGTGGATCTGGACCCGGTGGGGCTGGGACTGTTCGGCGTGGCGATCTTCCTGGTCATGCTGCCCTTCGTGGAGTCCTCGGCCGGGGCGTGGGTGTGGATCGCGCTGCCGGTGGCGGCGGCGCTGCTGGTCGCGTGGGTGCGCTGGGAGCGGCGCTACTCCGCCCGGGGTGGTGAGCCGATGGTGGACATGGGGCTGTTCCGCACCCGCTCCTTCGCCAACGGCTCCCTGCTGATCGCCCTGTACTTCGTGGGGATGACCAGCGTGTGGGTGCTGATCGCCCTGTACATGCAGGAGGGGATGGGCCACACCGCGCTCGCGGCCGGGTTCATCGGCCTGCCCTCGGCCCTGGCCAGCGCGATCACCGCGCCGCTGGCGGGGCGGAAGGTCATGCAGGTGGGGCGCCCGATGGTGCTGTGGGGGATCGGCCTGGTGCTGACCGGGATCCTGCTGAGCCTCGGCGTCGTGGTGCTGCGGGAGAGCGTGGGGCTCAGCGAGTGGTTCCTGCTGGGCACCATGGTGTTCGTGGGAGTGGGGCAGGGCCTGGTGGTCAGCCCCAACCAGACGCTGACGCTCGCGGACGTCCCGGTGCGCTACGCCGGGGCGGCCGGCGGGGGCTGCAGACCGGGCAGCGGGTGGGCACCTCCATCGGGATCGCTGCGATCACCGGTGTGGCGTTCTCGGTGCTGGCCCGCACGGACTGGAACATGGCGGTGGCGGTGGGCTTCGGCCTGATCGCGGTGATCGTGGTGCTGGCCGGGCTCGTCGGGGTGCGGGACCAGCGTCAGGCCCGGGCCGAGCGCGGCTGATCCGCCGGTCGACCGTCGGACGTGGCGAAGGCCCCGGCATCGCGTTGCGATGCCGGGGCCTTCTCAATGGTCGGGATGACAGGATTTGAACCTGCGACCTCGTCGTCCCGAACGACGCGCGCTACCAACCTGCGCCACATCCCGTGGTCTGCCGCTCGAAGCCTTCGAGGCCGTCAAGCAACCTCTCCAGGATAGCGAACCCTCCGCGCCCCGGCAAACTCGGTCCTGTCCCGCTCACCACTCGGAGGGGTAGACGGGGTCCAGGCGGTCCACGATCGCCGCCAGTGCCGGGGTCAGCCGGTGGCCGCTGCGCTCGATGGGCCACAGCAGCGAGGAGCGCAGGACCTCGCTGTGCTCTGGCCGCACCTGGTGGTGGACCTCCCAGCCGTGACGGGTGAGTTCGACCATCGTCCCGCACCAGTCGCGCACCGTGACCACCAGATCGGCCCGCTCCATCCGCCGCAGCAGGTGGCTGGTGCGGGATTCGGACCATCCGGTGATCTCCACGATCTGGGCCCGGCGGCGACGACCTCGATACTGGCCCACCAGCAGCAGGACGGTGGCCTCCGGCAGGGAGATGCCCGCGCTGCCGGCACACGCCTGGGTGAAGCGCGCCTCGAGCAGCGCGTGCGCTCGCAGCCACAGCGTCCAGGCCTGCTGCTCCGCGGGTGCGAGCTCATCCGGTGGGGGCCTCCGGGTGAAGTCTTCCCGGGCATCCAGCGGATCCTCGTAGTCGAAGAGGTCGTCCTGATCGAGCAGATCCTCCATCTCGGGAGCCTCGAGGTCGTCATACTCGATGCCGTCATCCGCGCCGATGCCGTTCTCGACGCCGGCGTGTGTGTGGGTGTCCATCGCGGTGTTGGTATGCGTGCGGGGGTCGGTCATGGGGTCGAGGTCGTGGCTGTGGTCCATGCGAGGAGTCTGGCGCATCATCTGCCACGTGCCCAGACCGCGGCGGCTCCCTGTGGATAACTTGGAGGGCAGGATGGCCCACGGGGGTGGGAGTCGGGGATCGAGCAGAGGTCCACGGGCCCACGTGACGTGCATGGGCTGAAGATTCAGGCCGCGCCCTGGACCCATGGGTGTTGGGAAAAGCTGAATATTCAGCTCCGGCCGCGTTTCCTGAATATTCAGCTTTCCCCGAGCACCACTGCCGATGGTCCGCGCTGAATCTTCAGTTGTGGGGGCGTTATCTGAATATCCATTATTCAGGGATCACCTGTGCTCACGATGTGGCCTGAATATTCAGCTTTTGTCGACCATCAGCCCTGATGATGAGGCCTGAATATTCAGTGATCGTTCAGCTTCACGGCCAGTGGATCTGGGAGGTAGATGATCTGGGGAGGGGGTGGATGATCTCGGCAGACAGTGGGTGGTGCTGTGCGGAGGGGTGGCCGGCGAACTGTGGATGACGGCGCGAATGGGGATCGTTGCCCACCGCGGAGCCTGAATATTCAGGCCGTGCCATGGGGTCAAGAGTGTTGGGAAAAGCTCAATATTCAACCCAGGCTGCGCTTCCTGAATATTCAGCTTTCGCTGAGCATCACTGCCGATGGTTCGAGTTGAATCTTCAGTCGTGGGGACGTTGACTGAATATTCAGGTTTTGCCGATCACCAGTGTCAGATGGTGCGGACTGAAGATTCAGTGGCGGGTCGGGATGGACCGGGCGGATGGGGCGGTGTGTTCGGACGGGGCGGGGCGGTGTGCTTGCGCCGGGCGGGGCAGGCTGCGTGGTCGGCGCGGTGTGCTTGCGCGCGGCGCGGTAGGGGGATTCAGCTCTGGGATTCCTCCCAGGCCGCGTTCATGCGGGCGAAGGTGCCGCCGGCGGCGATCAGCTCGGTCGGGGAGCCGTCCTCGATCACTCGGCCGGCGTCGACCACCAGCACGCGGTCCGCGTCCAGGACCGTGGAGAGTCGGTGCGCGATCACCAGGGCCGTGCGTCCGCCCAGCAGCCGGTCCAGGCCCCGCTGCACCTGGCGCTCCGAGGGCAGATCCAGGGAGGCCGTGGCCTCGTCCAGGATCAGCACCGCCGGATCCGCCAGGAAGGCCCGGGCGAAGGAGAGCAGCTGCCGCTGGCCCGCCGAGACTCGCCCGCCCCGCTGCTGCAGGTCCGTGTCGTACCCCTCCGGCAGGGCCCGGATGAACTCGTCGGCCCCCACCGCGCGGGCCGCCTCCTCGATCTCCGCCCGCGTCGCGCCGGGGCGGCCCAGGGCGATGTTCTGCGCCACCGTGCCCGAGAACAGGAATGCCTCCTGCGTGACCATGACGATCTGCCCGCGCAGGTCCTCATCGCGCAGCCGGCGCAGATCCACCCCGTCCAGGGTGATCGTCCCGCGGGTGGGGTCGTAGAACCGGGCCACGAGCTTGGCCACCGTGGACTTCCCGGCACCGGTGCGCCCCACCAGGGCGACCTTCTGCCCCGCCGGGATCACCAGGTCCAGCCGCTCCAGGGTCGGCCGCTCGGCGTCGGGGGAGTAGCTGAACTCCACGCCGTCGAAGCGCAGGGCACCCCGGGATGAGGCAGCCTCGGACACCGCCGCGTCCCGGCGGTCAGCCCCCGAAACCGCAGCGCCCCGGCCTCCGGCCGCCGACGCCGCGCCCCGGCCTTCGGCTCCGCCTCCGGGCGGCAGCGGGTCGCTCGGCTCGGCCACGCTGGGCTGCTCCTCCAGCAGCCCCGAGACCTTCTCCAGGGCCGAAGCCGCGGACTGCAGGGTGTTGTAGAAGTTGGACAGCTCCATGATCGGCATGAAGATCCGCTGCGTGTACAGCACCAGGGACAGCAGGGTCCCCACCGCCAGGGTCCCGTGCAGCACGTTGAACCCGCCGAACAGCAGCACCACCGCCACCGTCATGTTGGCGATCAGCATGACCCCCGGCATGTACAGCCCGAAGATCTGCACGGAGCGCAGATTCTGCACGCGGTAGTCGTCGGCCTGCTCCAGGTACTCCCGGCGCACCCGCGGCTGATTCCGGAAGGCCATCACCGCGCGGATGCCCGTCATCGTCTCGGTGAAGCGGCTCACCAGCCGGGCCGAGGCCACCCGCTGCGCCCGGTAGCGCACCTCCGAGGCGCGGCGGAACCACAGGGTCAGCGCGACCATCGGCACCATCGCCACCAGGATCACCAGGGCCGTGCGCCAATCCAGCAGCACCACCAGCACGCTCATCATGACCATGGACATCAGCGAGGAGGCCATCGCGGACAGCCCCGAATCCAGGAACTCCCGCATCGCCTCCAGGTCCGAGGTCAGCCGCGAGATCACCCGCCCGGAGGTGTACTTCTCGTGGAACTCCAGGCTCAGCCGCTGCACGTGCCGGAAGGTGCGTCGGCGCAGGTCGTAGAGCACCCGCTGGGAGATCCTCGCGGTGATCAGCACGTTCAGGTAGATCGTCAGCGCGGAGATCCCCACCGACCCGGCGAAGGCCAGCGTCAGCCACACCAGCGGCCACGGGTTCCCGGCCTGCAGCTGCGGGAAGCCGACGTCGATCCCCCAGCCGGTGATCGCCGGGCCCAGCGACCCCAGCCCGTCCGCGATGACCACCAGCAGCAGGGTGCCCAGCGCGGGCCAGGCCACCGGGCGCAGCATCGAGGCCAGCAGCCGGAAGCTGCGCCGGCGCACCGCCCGGCGCTGGCGCGCATCCAGGCGCACCGCGTCCTCACCGGCCACACCCACCGGCGACGTCGTCCGCTCAGCCACGGGTGGCCTCCTCCGCGCTCATCACGTACCGGTACTCGGGCAGGGCCAGCAGCTCGCGGTGCGTGCCCACCGCCGCGATCCGCCCGTCGCGCAGCAGGGCCACCCGATCCGCCAGCGCCACGGTGGAGGGTCGGTGCGCGGTGAGCAGGGTCGTGGTCCCGGTGAGCACCCGACGCAGGTTGTCCACGACGGCGGCCTCGGTGCGGGTGTCCAGCGCGGAGAGCGGATCATCCAGCAGCATCAGCCGGGGATCGGCGGCGATCGCGCGGGCCAGGGCCAGGCGCTGACGCTGCCCGCCGGACAGGCTCAGCCCCTCCTCCCCGATCTGGGTGTCCACCCCGTCGGGCAGCTCCCACGCGAACTCCGCGGCCGCCGCCCGCAGCGCGGTGGTCAGGATCTGCTCCCGCCGGGCCGCCTGGTCCGCGTCCAGCAGCTCATCGGGCACGGGCTGGCCATCGGGTCCGACGACGTCCGGGACCCCCATGAGCACGTTCTGGCGCACCGAGGCGGAGAACAGGGTCGGCTCCTCGAAGGCGACGGCGATCTGCCCGCGCAGCTCGTCCAGGGACAGCTCGGCCGCGTCCCGCCCGTCCAGCAGGATCCGCCCGGCGTCGGCCTCGTACAGCCGCGGCAGCAGCATCAGCAGTGTGGATTTGCCGGAGCCGGTGGCCCCGACCAGGGCGACGGTCTCCCCGGGGCGCAGCCGCAGATCCACCCCGCGCAGCACGGGCGCCTCCGCCCCGGCCTCGTCCGGGTAGGAGAAGCCGACCCCCTCCAGGCTCACCGCGGCCCCGGAGGACTCCGCCCCCGCGGAATCCGCCCCGGAGGGCTCGTCTCCGGGGGAGCCCGCCCCGACGGAGCCGGCCCCGGCGCCGCGGGGTCGGACCGGGTGGGTGGCCCCGGTGATCGGCACGGCCTCGGTGCCGGTCTGGGCGATGATCTGCTGGTGACGCTCCCGGGCGACCAGGGCGGACTGGTACATGTTCAGCAGCATCCCGGCGTCGCGCAGCCGCGTGGAGACGAGCACCGCGGTGGCGAAGAACGCGACCACCGCCCCGGTGCTGAGGGCGCCCGCGGCCACCAGGAACCCGGCGATCAGCAGGCATGCGGCCATCACGATCTCCGGGATCAGCCAGATCCGGGCACTCAGCCCGGAGAAGACGCGGCTGCGGGTCACCTCGGTGTCGCGCAGCCAGGCGGCCTTCTCGGAGAACTCCCCCAGGGCGTGCTCCCCGCGACCCAGGGCCTTGAGCACCCGGATCCCGTGCACGGACTCCTCGACGTCGGTGGCCAGGTCCCCGGCCTGCTGCTGGGTGGCGCGGGTCAGCTCGCGGGTGCGGGGCAGGGTGCGCACGATGACCCAGAGCACCGGGCCGACGGCGATCAGGTAGATCAGGGCGAGCTGCCAGGAGTTCGCGACCATGAGCAGCAGGCCGAAGACGACCATGGTGCAGGTCTGCCCGGTCTGGCTGATGCCGAAGGCCACCCAGCGTCGGCACAGCCCGAGGTCGGACATGGAGCGGGAGAGCAGCTGACCGGAGGGCCAGCGGTCGTGGAAGCCGACGGGCAGGCGCAGGAGGTGGTCGAACAGCCGCTCCCGCATGTCCATCTCCAGGCGGGTGGAGGGCTCCAGCAGGAGGCGACGGCGCAGCCACTGGAAGAGCACCTGGGCCAGCCCGAGCACCGCGATGACACCGGCGGACTCCCACACGCGGGCGGGGGTGGCCCCGGGGGCCAGGACGGTGTCCACGAGCCAGCGCAGGGCCTGCGGGATGGCCAGGGCCATGGCCCCGCCCAGCACCGCGACGACGATGCCGGCCCGCAGCCTGCCCCGCATGGGCGCCAGGTACTCGGCGAACAGCTCATCGGCGGGAGAGCGGCGGGTCAGCGGGAGGCGAAGAGGCACCGTTCCACCCTACGCCCGCGGATCCCCACCTGTGACATGAGCCATGGCAGCTGCGAGGAGGGGGAGGACGGCGGCTCAGCGCGTGCGGCCGTGAGGGTCACCAGGACGGCCTCCGGCGGGCAGAACAGGCGCACCGGGGCGAAGCGGGAGGTGCCCAGCCCCGCGGAGACCTGCACCGGCATGATCCCCCGCTGGTAGGAGATGCCCTTGGCCCGGGCCGGCTCCAGGTCGCAGTTGGAGACCACCGCGCGCCCGCCCGGCAGGCAGATCTGCCCACCGTGGGTGTGCCCGGCGAAGACCACCTCGGCCCCGTCCTCGGCGAAGCGCTCCAGGCACCGCTGGTACGGGGCGTGCAGCACCCCCACCCGCAGGGAAGGCCGCTGCGGGTCCCGCGCGTAGGCCTGCGGGGCGAAGCCGGGATGCTCGTCGTAGCCCAGGTGCGGGTCATCCACCCCGGAGAAGTCCAGGCGCACCCCGCGCACGGTCAGGGAATCCGTGCGGTTCACCAGCCCTGTCCACCCGCGGGCGTCGAAGTGCTCGTGCATCCGCCGGAAGGGCAGCACCCGGCGGGCACCGCCGGAGGCTGAGACCTGGCCCTCGGCCAGGCTCGCCGGGTGCCCGCCCGCCGCGGCCGCCTTGGCCGCGGACTCCGCCGAGGTGTCCTTCCACAGGTACCGGGCCGGGTTCTTCAGCTGCGGGGCGAAGTAGCAGTTCGACCCCGGCACGTACACCCCGGGCAGATCCAGCAGCGGGTCCAGGGCCTCCAGCAGCGGGTCCAGGGCTTCGGGGTGGGAGAAGTTGTCCCCGGTGCTCACCACCAGATCCGGGGCCAGCCCGGTCAGGGACCGCACGAACTCGATCTTCCGCCGCTGCCCCGGGATCATGTGCAGATCCGACAGGTGCAGCACCCGCAGGTCCGGGGAACCCGGCGGCAGCACCGCCAGGCTCTCTCGGCGCACCGTGAAGCGGTTCAGCTCCACGAACCGCCCGTACAGCAGCGCGGCGGCCCCCAGTCCCGCCGCGGCCCCCGCCGCGATCCCCGCGCCGCGCACCAGCTTGCGGACGGAGGAGTGCGGGGGAGCGAGGGGACCGAAGGCCGCCGGGCGCGCCGTCGAGCTCATCAGGGCAGCTTGGAGACGATCTGCGTGCCCATGACCTTCGCGGAGGGGTCCGTGAAGGTCTTGTGCTCGTAGTCGTTCTTGACCTGGTTCATGTACCACTGCCACTGGGCGCCGGCGAAGGTCGCGCCGTCCACGTAGCTCTTGGACTGCCCGCCGATGCTCAGCCCGTTCAGGGAGCGACCGCCGAGGTCGTTGTTGCCGACCCACGAGGCCGTCGCCAGCCCGGAGGTGTAGCCCACCATCCAGGTCTGGGTGGAGTCATCCGTGGTCCCCGTCTTGGCCGCGGAGGCGTTCTCCAGGCCGATGCCGCGCTGGTAGCCCGAGCCCTGGGTCAGCACGTTCTTCAGCACGTAGCTCACCCCGCGGGCCACGTCCTTGTCCAGTTTGCGGGTGCACTGGGTGCCCGGAACGTCCACGGCCTTGCCGTTGCGGTCCGTGATGGAGTCGATGGCGCGCGGCTTGCAGTACATGCCCTCCGAGGCGAAGGTCGCGAAGGCGTTGGCCATGAACAGCGGCGGGACCGGCTGGGTGCCGATCAGCTGGGCGATGCCCTTCTCCGGGTGCATGTGATCCCCGGTCACCCCGTTCACAGCCCCCAGGTCCCCGGCCACATCGCCGATGGCGCACAGGTTCAGGTACCGGGCCGTGGCGAAGAGGTTGGAGTTGATGGAGTTGTAGATGCCGAAGTTCACGCTCTGCCCGGCCCAGTTGTATCCCGGCGTCGCGTTCTGGAAAGACCAGACGGAGGTGCCCGGGTTCGGACTCGTCTTCGAGTCCAAGCACGGCGTGTGCCACAGGGTCCCGGCCGGGTAGCTCAGCGGGGAGGCGTCCACCGTGGCGTTGACGCCGTTGCCCTCCTTGATCCACTCGGTCAGGGTGAACGGCTTGAAGGTGGACCCGGGGGCGTAGCCCTGCGTGCCGCCCATCAGCTCATCCGCGTTGTAGTTGTAGATGGTGTTCTCCGCGCCCTGCTCATTCGAGTAGTGCGAGTTCTGGGCCATCGAGCGGATGTTGCCCGTGCCCGGTTGCACGGAGACCAGCGAGGTGTTCACGTTGTCCGGGTTGGAGTCCGTGGGCTGGGTGCCCTCCACGGCATCCTGGGCCTTGGACTGCGCCTTCGGATCCAGGGTGGTCTTGATGGTCAGCCCGCCGCGGTTGAGCTTCGCGGCCCGCTCCTCCGGGGTCGTGCCCAGGGACTCCTCCAGGGCGATGGCGTTCTGCACGTAGGAGCAGAAGTACTGCGAGTCCTTCTTCGCCACGGTGCACCCGGAATCGGTGGGGTGGATGTCCAGGTCCAGACCCGAGTCGATGGCTTTGTCGTACTGGTCCTCGGTGATCTTCTTGTCCCGCAGCATCGTGCCCAGCACGATGTTGCGTCGCTTCTTGGAGGATTCCGGGTTGGTCGCCGGGTCGTAGAGCACCGGGGACTGCACCATGCCCGCCAGGGTCGCGGACTGCTGGATGTTCAGATCCTTGGCGTCGATCCCCCAGTAGTACTTCGCCGCGGCCTGGACCCCGTAGTTGGAGCCGCCGTAGTTGACGATGTTCAGGTACCCGTTGAGGATCTGGTCCTTGGACTTGTTCTGCTCCATGGAGATGGCCAGCTTCATCTCCTTGATCTTGTCCATCATCCCCTTGTTGGCGCCCAGCGTGGCCGTCGGGTCCCCGCCGTTCTGCACCGCGGAGTCGATCAGCAGGTTGTTCACGTACTGCTGGGTGATGGTCGAGGCGCCCTGGCGCTTGCCCGGGTTGACGATGTTGTTCAGGATCGCGCGGGCGATGCCCATCCCGTCCACGCCGCCGTGGTCGTAGAAGTCGTTGTCCTCGATGGACAGCTGCGCGTCGATCATGTGCTGGGAGATCTGATCCAGCGGCACCTCGTCGCGGTTCTCGGAGAAGAACTTGGTGATCTCCGAGCCGTCGCTGGCGAGGATCGTGGAGGGCTGGGACAGCGGCCCCTCCTGCAGGTCATCCGGCAGGCCCTTGAACCAGTTGATCGAGGCGTTGGCCGTCAGCCCGGCGGCCGCGGCCGGCGGGATCAGCAGGCCGGCCGTGACGAAGCCCGCGACGATGCTCAGCGCGATGAACTGCAGGAGGTCGCTGGGCCTGCGCCGCTCGCGGCGATCCCGACGCCGGGTGGATCTCTTGGATGAAGCCATGGGCACAGCATACAAGCAGACCCTGTGCCGTCCCGGGGTCCCGACGCCGTCGCACGTGGGGCAGCGCACCCGGCCGCCTGGAAGAGCCGGGGCAGGTCTCGGGGACTCGTCGCGGAGAGTCGTCGACCGGCCTGCGGCGGGGAATGGCCCGCCCGGGCCCGCGCGGCTACGCTGGGGCGCATGGAGAAATGGGAATACGCCACCGTGCCCCTGATGATTCACGCGACCAAGCAGATCCTCGACACCTGGGGTGAGGACGGCTGGGAGCTGGTCACCGTGCTGCCCGGCGCCGCCCCCGCGGGGGATGCCCCGGCGGGGAACATGGTCGCCCCGCAGCAGAGCAACCCCATCGCCTACTTCAAGCGCCGCAGGGAGGCCTGAGATGGCCGCCGCCGACTCCGCCGTCGAGGCCCGGCTGGCCGAGCACGGACTGACCGTGCCGGAGGTCGCCGCGCCCGTCGCCTCCTACGTTCCCGCCCGACGCGGCGGATCCTTCGTGTTCACCGCCGGGCAGCTGCCGCTGCGCGACGGGAAGCTGCCGGCCGCCGGCCGGGTCTCCGACTCCGGCGAGCCCGGCACCGTGGATCCCGCGACCGCCCAGGAGCTGGCCCAGCAAGCCGCGCTGAACACCCTGGCCGCGGTGAAATCCGCGATCGGGAATCTGGATCGGGTCGTGCGCGTTGTGAAGGCCACCGGATTCGTGAGCTCCGCCCCGGAGTTCACGGGTCAGGCCGGGGTGCTCAACGGCGCCTCGCAGCTGTACGGACTGGCCTTCGGTGAGGACGGGGCGCACGCGCGCTCCGCCGTCGGCGTGGCCGTCCTGCCCCTGGACGCCCCCGTGGAAGTGGAACTGATCGTTGAAGTCCGCGACTGATGTGCTGACCCGCAGCCCCCGGGTGATCGCCCGGACCGGCACCCCCGAGGAGCAGGAGCGCACCCCGCGCCACCTGCGCCTGTCCGAGCGGGAGTCGGCGGCGGCTAAGACATGGCTGGAGGAGCAGACCGACGCGGCCTGCTGCCCCCTGCGCACCGCCGGATGCGTGGTGCTGATCCGGGAGGGTGCGGACGGTCTGGAGGCCTTCCTCACCTACCGCACCTCCCCGGACTCGCCGCTGGGCAAGGTCGGCTTCCCCGGTGGGGCGGCCACGGCCGCCGACGAGCAGCCGGTCGGCTGGTTCGGCCCCACCCCGACGCAGTGGGCGCAGAAGTTCGGGCACGAGGAGATCCTCCCCGCCCGCTGCGCCGTCGTGGCCGCGATCCGGGAGACCTTCCAGGAGGTCGGGGTGCTGCTGGCCGGACCGGATGAGACCGCGACCGTGGAGAACTCCGAGGCCAGCGAGACCATGGCCTGCCGGGAGCGGATCACCGGGCGCGAGCTGGACTTCGTGGACTGGCTCAAACGCGGCGGCCTGAAGCTGCGCACCGACCTGCTCAAGCCCATCGGCCGCTGGCAGAGCCCCAACTTCAGCCATCGTCGCTACGACACGCACTACTTCGCCGCCGTCGTGCCCGTGGGGCAGAAGCCGCGGCTGCTGGAATCCCGCGGGGTGTGGGGCCGGTGGGTCACCGCCGCCCAGCTGGTCGCTGATCTGGATTCCACCGCCCTGGGCGAGGAGATCGGCCAGGAGAAGACCCGCGGGCTGACGGTGCAGCAGCTGATCACCCCGGGGGTGCTGTGCATCCTGGAGTCCCTGGCCCGCTCCCAGTCCGCGATCGGCTTCCTCACCAAGAAGCGCACCGTGCACACCCAGAAGCCGGAGCTGGAGCGGCGCGACGGCGCCCTGACCCTGTGCTTCACGCCGCCGGCCACCGGATGCGCGCCCCGCGCCAAGGGGGTCTGAGCCGCAGGCTCTCCGGACCGGCACGGGGCCGCATCCGCGCGCAGAGAGCAGAGAAGGGGCGGGGCGGCGTCGAGATCATCTCGACGCCGCCCCGCCCCTTCCCACTGCCCTCGAGGGGCTGGGCTCAGCGGCTGCGCTGGCGCAGGCGCTGCAGGTCCAGGATCACCACGGCGCGGGCCTCCAGGCGGATCCAGCCGCGCTGCACGAACTCGGCCAGGGCCTTGTTCACGGTCTCGCGGGAGGCGCCGACCAGCTGGGCCAGCTCCTCCTGGGTGAGCTCGTGGGCCACCAGGATGCCGTCCGTGGCCGGGCGCCCGAAGCGGTCCGCCAGATCCAGCAGGGCCTTGGCCACGCGCCCCGGAACATCCGAGAACACCAGGTCCGCCAGGTTCTCGTTGGTGCGGCGCAGGCGCCGGGCCAGGGCCTGGAGCACCTGGGCGGAGATGGACGGGGACTTCTCCATGGCCTTCTTCAGGCTCGCGTGCTTGACCCCGGCCAGCCGGGTCTCGGAGACCGCGGTGGCGGAGGTGGAGCGGGGGCCCGGATCGAACAGGGCCATCTCGCCGAAGATCTCCCCCGGGCCCATGATGGCCACGAGGTTCTCCCGGCCGTCCGAGGCGGTGCGGCCGAGCTTGATCTTCCCGGAGATCACGAAGTAGAGCTGATCCCCCGGGTCACCCTCGTAGAACAGGGTGGCCCCGCGGGAGAGGTCCACCTCCGTGAGCTCCTCGGTCAGGGCCGCGAAGGCCTCATCGTCCAGGGACGCGAACAGCGGCGCGCGCCGCAGGATCTCGTTGTCCATTGCACTCCTCACTTCTCTTCGGGTTCGTCACAGGGCTTCTCGTCCAGAGGGGAAGATCCAGCCTCCCGCGCAGACGAAGATCACCCTGTGATGTAATCAACGCCTTCTTCCACTGTATAAGCTGCCCCGGGAAACTGCCACAGCATCGCGTCGTCGGCGAGGATGCGCATCGAGTTCCCAGAGCCCCGGCAGGTCCCTGCCAGCTCGTCCGCGTACCATGGCAGGGCTCTCCCGGGGGCGGCCCGCACCGGCGCCGCCGCGGGCCTCCTCCGAACGGAAGGGCACCATGCTCCTGAATCTCACCCTGCTGGACTGGATCCTCATCCTGGTGATGGTCCTGTACGCGATCGGCGGATATTCCCGAGGCTTCTTCCTCACGCTCGGCTCCGTCGTCGGGTTCGCCCTCGGCGCAGTCGCGGCCTTCTACCTCACGCCGCTCGTGGTGAGCATGGTCGGCGGCGGCTGGCGCATCCTCGTCGCTGTGCTCAGCGTCGTGGGGCTCATCGGCCTCGGGCAGGCCCTGGGACTGGCCCTCGGCCGGCCCCTGCGCCGGCTGAGCGACCGCACCGGCCTGGGGCTCCTCGAGCGGCTGGCCGGGGCCGTGCTCAACGTGGCGACGTGCGCCCTGGTGATCGTGGTGCTCAGCTTCTCCGTGGGCCAGCTCGGGGTGGCTTCCATCACCCGGGCGCTCGGGGATTCCCGGGTGGTCACCTCCCTGGAGGGGTTCACCCCGGATCCGGTGCGCGAGGGCATCGCCCGGGCCCGCGCCGCGGTCCTCGTCCAATCCGGGATCCCCGAGCTGTCCGAGCGGCTGTTCCCGGCCGAATCCGCCCCGACCCAGACCCTCGAGAACCCGGCGCTGGACACCGCGGCGGACTCGGTGGTGCGCGTCAGCGGCACCGCCGAGGCCTGCCTGCAGAACCAGACCGGCTCGGGCTTCGTCGTCGCTCCCGGGATGGTCGTGACCAACGCGCACGTCGTCGCCGGGGTGGAGGAGACCACGGTGGAGACCCGCACCGGCAGCGCCTACGCCGGCACGGTAGTGCACTACGACGCCGCCACGGACCTCGCGGTGATCTCCGCGCCGGACCTGCCGGCCGCCGCCCTGAGCACCGGCCCGGACGCCGCAGCGGGGGACCTCGTGGAGTTCATGGGCTACCCCCTGGGCGGGCCCTTCGCCTCCCGCACCGCCACCGTGCAGGGCCTGAGCGAGACCCGCACCCGCGACGCCGACGGGAACCGGGCCCCCGCCCGGCAGATCTACCAGCTGGCCGCGGACGTGCAGCAGGGCAACTCGGGCGGGCCGCTGCTGAACTCGGACGGGCAGGTGATCGGGGTGATCTTCGCCAAGGCCGAGCAGGGCGAGACCGGCTACGCCCTGTCCCTGGCGGAGCTGCGCCCCGTCCTGGATGCCCTGGGCACCATGTCCGCACCGGTGGGCACCGGCACCTGCCACGCCGGCTAGCGGTCCAGGTGCTGGGCGAACCAGTCCACGGCCATCACGTAGCCGTACGCGCCGGCCCCGGCCAGCACGACGTCGGCCTGCGGGGAGACGAAGCTGCGGTGGCGGAAGGACTCGCGCCGGTGCACGTTGGACAGGTGCACCTCCGCCACCGGCAGCTCCGCTGCCTCCAGGGCGTCGTGGATCGCCACGCTGGTGTGCGTGTACGCCGCGGCGTTGAGCAGGATCCCGCAGGCCTCGGAGCGGGCCTCCTGGATCCAGTCCACCAGCGTCCCCTCCCCGTTGGTCTGCCGGAAGACCACCTCCAGACCGCAGGCCCCGGCCCGCTCGCGGACCATCGCCTCGATGTCCGCGAGCGTGGTGGTGCCGTAGACCTCCGGGTTGCGGGTGCCCAGCAGGTTCAGGTTCGGTCCGTTCAGGACGTACAGGGGCTTGCTCATGGGCTCCATTGTCCTCTTCCGACGGCTCCCGAGGGGGCAGGGTGGCTCAGGGGGCCGCTCAGGAGCGCAGGGACCGGGTGATCTGGTCCATGACCGTGGAATCCGCCAGGGTCGAGGTGTCCCCCACGGGGCGATCCTCGGCCACGTCCTTGAGCAGCCGGCGCATGATCTTGCCGGAGCGGGTCTTGGGCAGCTCCGGGACGATGAGCACCTTCTTCGGCTTGGCGATCGGGGAGATCGCCTCGCCCACGTGGGCCCGGATCTGGGCGGCCAGCTCCTCCCGGTCCCCGTCCTGCTCGGCGGCGGCGTCGGAGAGGATCACGAAGGCGATCACGGCCTGCCCGGTCGTCTCATCCGCGGCCCCCACGACCGCGGACTCCGCGACCGCCGGGTGCGAGACCAGCGCGGATTCGATCTCCGGGGTGGACAGCCGGTGCCCGGAGACGTTCATGACGTCGTCCACCCGGCCCAGCACCCAGATGTCCCCGTCCTCGTCCCGGCGCGCGCCGTCCCCGGCGAAGTAGGTCCGCTCCCCGAACCGGGACCAGTACGTGTCCTGGAAGCGCTGGTCATCGCCCCACAGGGTGCGCAGCATCGAGGGCCACGGGTGGGTCAGAGCCAGCAGGCCGGACTCCCCGGCGCCGAGGGGCTGGCCGAAGTCGTCGACCACCTCGGCGCTGATGCCCGGCAGCGCGCGCTGGGCCGAGCCCGGCTTGGCCGCGGTGACCCCGGGCAGCTGGGAGATCATGATGGCGCCGGTCTCGGTCTGCCACCAGGTGTCCACGATCGGGCAGCGACCGTGGCCGATGACCCGGTGGAACCAGGTCCAGGCCTCCGGGTTGATGGCCTCGCCCACCGTGCCCAGCAGGCGCAGGGACTCCAGGGAGTACTCCCCGGGGATCTGCTCGCCCCACTTCATCATGGTGCGGATCGCGGTGGGGGAGGTGTAGAGGATGCTCACCCCGTACTTGTCCACGATCTCCCAGAAGCGCCCGCGGTGCGGGGAGTCCGGGGTGCCCTCGTAGATGACCTGGCTGGTGCCGTTGAGCAGGGGGCCGTAGACGATGTACGTGTGCCCGGTGACCCACCCGACGTCGGCGGTGCACCAGTACACGTCCGTCTCCGGCTTGATGTCGAAGACCATCCGGTGGGTGTAGGCCGCCTGGGTGAGGTAACCGCCGGTGGTGTGCAGGATGCCCTTGGGCTTCCCGGTGGTGCCCGAGGTGTAGAGGATGAACAGCGGATCCTCGGCCCCGTGCGGCTGCGGGGTGTGTTCGGCGGAGGCCCGGTCCACGACGTCGTGCCACCACACGTCGCGCTGCTCGGTCCACTCGATCTCCTCCCCGTTGCGCCGGACCACCAGCACGTGCTCCACCGACGGGGCGCCCTTGGCCAGCGCCGCGTCCACGGTGGGCTTGAGGCGGGTGTGCTTGCCGCGGCGGTAGGACCCGTCCGCGGTGACCACCAGCTTGGCCTCGCCGTCGTTGACCCGGGAGTGGATCGCATCCGCGGAGAAGCCGCCGAAGATCACCGAGTGGATCGCGCCCAGGCGCGCGCAGGCGAGCATCGTGATCACAGCCTGCGGGATCATCGGCAGGTACACCGCCACGCGGTCCCCGTGGCCGACGCCGAGCTCGGCGAAGGCGTTGGCGGCACGGCAGACCTCATCCTTCAGCCGGGCGTAGGTGTACTCCTCGGTGTCCCCGGGCTCGCCCTCGAAGTACAGGGCGACCCGGTCCCCGTGCCCGGCCTCCACGTGGCGGTCCACGGCGTTGTAGGCGGCGTTCAGGCGCCCGTCCTGGAACCACTTGGCGAAGGGCGGGGTGGACCAGTCCAGGGTCTCGGTGAACTCGGTGTCCCAGTGCAGCAGGGTGCGGGCCTGCTCAGCCCAGAACTCATCGCCTCGGCGCTGCGCCTCCTCGTACAGCTCGGCGGTGGCGTTGGCCTGGGCGGCGAACTCCTCGGACGGGGGGAAGACCTGTGCGTTCTCGCTCAACGGGATGCTCCTTCGGATCGTGTGAACTGCCTCCCACTGTAGCGGAGCGCTCGTGATCCTGCTCACCTGTGGATGGTGGCGGGGCCAGAACGTGCGGTGCGTGCGGGCCGCGAGCCCGTGCGCCGGGAAAGCGGAGCGGCCCCGGACGCCGCGGACCCCGCTCTGCCGGTGCGGCAGGGCGGGGCCCGGGGTGCTCAGGGTCGGTCCTGGGGGTGCTTCACCCGCCGAAGATGGCGCGGGCCAGCTTCTCCAGCCAGGGCAGCACGTCCTGGGCGATGGCGATGGCGGCCTGGATGATGGCGGCGACGTCCACGGTCATGGGATCTCCTTCTCGGATGGGGTGGGGGAGGGGGTGGGTCAGCCGAAGATGCCGGCGGCCTGCAGGATCTTGATGATCTGGGAGGCGATGTCCAGAGCGGACTTGAGCAGATCGGTCAGGACGGACCAGTCGAAGGCGGCCATGGGGTTCCTTTCGAGGAGAAGGCGTCGAACCTGCGCGAGGCGAGGCGCTCGCGAGGCAGTGCTACCCGTCACGGTGCGGCACCGGCACCGGCACCACAGTATTGAGAACCCATCGCAATGACAAGAGGTGTCTGGGAAGTGCATCGGCGGTTCGCCGAGGAGGGCCTGCGCCGGGGCGCGTGCCCCGCCGCCGCGGGGCTGAGAACGGGTACCCTCGGAGATCATGAGCCCCACCGGATCCGCCCCGCAGACCCCGCCCACCTCGGTCGACGCGCCCGGACCGGCCATCCGCCGCGTCCCGGAGGACAAGGCCCGCGCCGGGGCGGCCGGGCGGCGTCGTCGGGGGCAGGAGGAGACGCACACGGGGCGGGTGCGCCGGGCCCGGCGCATCAACCGCATCCTCGCCGAGACCTACCCCTACGCCGTCGCGGAGCTGGACTTCGACTCCCCGTTCCAGCTGCTGGTGGCCACCGTGCTCTCCGCGCAGACCACGGATGTGAAGGTCAACGCCGTCACCCCCGGGCTGTTCGCCGCCTACCCCACTCCGCAGGATCTCGCGCAGGCCCCGCACGAGGCGGTCGAGGAGATCGTGCGCCCCCTGGGCTTCTACCGGGCCAAGACCCGCTCGATCATCGCGCTGGCCGACCGGCTCGTGGATGAGCACGACGGCGAGGTCCCCGACACCCTCGAGGGGCTCACGGCCCTGCCGGGGGTGGGGCGCAAGACCGCGTTCGTGGTGCTGGGCAACGCCTTCGGCCGCCCCGGGCTCACCGTGGACACGCACTTCGGGCGCCTGGCCCGCCGCTTTGGCTTCACCGAGCAGGAGGATCCGGTGAAGGTGGAGCACGACGTCGCCGCGCTGTTCCCGCCGAAGGACTGGACCATGCTCTCCCACCGGCTGATCTACCACGGGCGGCGCATCTGCCACGCCCGGCGCCCGGCCTGCGGGGTGTGCCCGGTCGCGGACCTGTGCCCGTCCTACGGCGCGGGGGAGACCGACCCGGAGGCCGCCGCCCGGCTGCTCAAGTACGAGTTCGCCCCCGGCCGGGAGCAGCTGCACCGGCGGTTCCTGGAGGGTGCGACCCGCAGGCAGCTGCGCGCCGAGGGGTACGGTCTCGGTGCCTGAGCGCGACGCCGCCGCGGCCTCGACCGCGCCGTCCGGCGGGCTGGGCACCGCGGCGGCGCGGGCCGTCCTGGCCCGGGAGGCCCGGACGGAGCTGGCCGCCCTGGGCGCGCGGGGCCAGCGGCTGCAGCTGGTGGACCGCGAGCCCTGGCGGCTGGGGAACCTGCCCGCCGGCAGGGCCCGGGAGGCCTCCGTGCTGATGCTCTTCGGCCCCCGCGACGGCGCCGGCATCGGCGTCAGCGACGGCGCCCGCGCCGCGGCACCTGTGGCGGAGACGGACGTGCTGATCCTCGTGCGCGCCGCGACGCTGCGCCAGCACGCCGGGCAGCCCGCCTTCCCCGGCGGCCGGGTGGACCCCGAGGACCGGGCCGCGCAGGATCCGGCCGTGGAGGCCGCGCTGCGCGAGGCCGTGGAGGAGACCGGGGTGGACCGGGCCGGCATCGACGTCCTGGGGCGCCTGGCCCCCGTGCCCCTGCCCGTCAGCGGCCACCTCGTGACCCCGGTGCTCGGCTGGTGGCGTGAGCCGTCCCCGGTGCAGGTGGTGGACGACGCCGAGTCCTCGCTCGTCGTGCGGGTGCCCGTCCGGGACCTGCTGGACCCCTCCCACCGGCACCTGGCCACAGTGACCCGCGGGACCGCGACCCATCACACGCCCGCCTTCACGGTGCCCGTCGGCGCGGAATCCGTGACGATCTGGGGATTCACCGGCATCCTCCTGGACCGGCTGCTGCATCGGCTGGGCTGGGAGCTGCCCTGGGACGCCACCCGCAGGATCCCCGCCCCGCGGTGAGTCCCGTCGGCGCGGTGAGTCTCGCCCCGCGGTGAGTCCCGTGGGCGCGGCGTCGGCCGCTGCCGGCGGGGCGCCGTCGGGACGGGGATGCCGCCCGGCTCACTTCGCCTCGGCGTAGGAGCTCACCTGGGCCACGGTCAGCGGGAACTCCACCGGGGCCTGCCCGAACAGCAGCCGCCCGGCGACGGCCGCCGCCTCCCGGACGATAGCCCGCACCGCCGGGGCCTCCTCGGCGGGACCGTGCAGCACCACCTCATCGTGGACGAAGAACACCAGGCGCGTGCGCAGCGGGCCCGGGGCATCGTCGGCCCCGGCGCCGTCGGGCCCGGCTGGGTCCCCCGTTCCCGCGCCGCGCAGGCGCCGCCGGATCTCGCCCATCCAGCACATCGCCCACTCCGCGGCCGTGCCCTGCACGATGAAGTTGCGGGTGAACCGGCCCTGCGCCCGACGCAGCCGCACCGAACGGGCCTCCGCGGCGGCCGTGGAGACGTCCGCGACGGCCGCGGACCAGTCCGCATCCGGCAGCGGCGAGGTGCGCCCCAGCCAGGTGCGCACCTGCCCGCCGCGCTCCCCGACCGACGCCGCCTGCTCCACCAGGCCGATCGCCTCGGGGAACATCCGCCGCAGGTGCGGCACCAGGGCCCCGGCCTCCCCGGTGCTCGCCCCGTACATCGCGCCCAGCAGCGCGACCTTCGCGGCCTTGCGCTCGGTCAGCGCCGAGCCGGTGCGCTCCCCGAGCCGTGCGATCCCCTCGTACAGGTCCCGGCCCTGCCCGGCCACGGCCAGGGCCCGGTCCTGGGCCATCGCGGCCAGGATGCGCGGCTCCACCTGGGAGGCATCGGCCACCGTGAGCACCCACCCGGGGTCGGCCCGGACGGCTTCGCGCACCGCGTGCGGGATCTGCAGGGCCCCGCCCCCGTGCGCGGCCCACCGGCCCGTGATCACCCCGCCCACCACGTAGCGGGCGTGGAAGCGGCCGTCGCGCACCCATTCGTCCAGCCAGTGCCACCCGTTGGCCGTCCACAGCCGGTACAGCCCCTTGTACTCCAGGACCGGGGCGATCATCTCCCGACGGCGCGGGGCCCGGGTGCCGCCGTGCTCGGCCCACTCGAGCAGGGCGTGTTTGCGGGTGGAATCCACCGTGATGCCCACCGACTGCATGGCGCGCAGCAGCTCCTGCGGGGAATCCGGATTGACCCGGGGTAGGCCCCACTGCTCGGCGATCCGCTCGGCCAGGGCCTGCATCTTCTGCGGCCGCTGCCCCTCCGGCGGGCGCGGGCCCAGCAGGTCTTCCAGCAGCGCCTCGTGCACCGCACGGTCCCATGGCAGGCCCTCGCGTTCGATCTCCTGGGCGATCAGCCCGCCCTGGGACTCCGCGGCCAGCAGCAGCCGCAGCCGGGACGCGGCCGGGGAGGCGCGCACCGCCGCCTCCTGAGCGCGGAACTCCGCCGCCAGGACCGCAGCATCCGGGCGGGCCGGGCCCCGCGCGGCGGCCGGGGCGTCGAACAGGGAGGTCTGCGCGGGATCCGCCCGCGGTGTGGGAAGGCGGCCCGGCGGCCGCTCCTGCTGCTGCGGGTCCAGCGGCACCGTCGGGGTGTAGTCCAGCGTCCCGTCCGGGAAGGAGGCGACTCCGGTGAGGATGCGCTGGCACAGGGTCAGATCCCAGCAGCGATCCGGTGAGACCCCGGAGGCCAGCAGCTGCGGCATCACCTCCCGGCACGAGGGCAGCACCCACCGGATCCGGGCCGCTTCCTCGGCGGGCAGGGACCGCAGCGTCGCCCCCACGGCCTCGCCCAGCTGCTCCCACGGGACCTCGCGGAAGCGCCGCGGCACCGGCGATGCCCCGTCGGCCGGGTCATCCGGGGCCTCGGGCCGCACGAGCCGCCAGGCGTCGCGAGCGTGGCCTGCGGCGGCGTCGTCCGCGGCGGGGGCCGGGCCCAGGAGGATGTGCATGGACCCATCATCCCAGGCGGGCGGGCATCCACAGGGGCGCATGCCACCGCGGATTCCCGGGCGTCCTCCACAGTCGGCCCGCAGGACCGGGGCCGGGCCGGCGGGCCGGTGCGGCGCGCGGGGCAGGGTGGGCCCATGAGAACCACCGCGGCCAGCCCCCTGAGCATCCCGGACCGGGCCCGACCCCTGCGCCCCGCGCCCGCCCCCGACGGCGAGGCCGAGCGGCTGATCGCCGACCGCCTCGGCGCCGAACCGGCCCACCGGGCCCCGGAGAGCGGACGCGGCGTGCTGGTCTGGGGCAGCTCCCCCGGGTTCCTCGGCATCGCCGAGGATGTCGCCCGGGCCGCCCGGATGTCCCTGCGCACCGCCGATGCCGAACACCCGCCACTGTGCGGCCCTGAGGACGTGCTGCTGGTGCAGGCCGACGACGTCCCCGGCCTGCACCAGCTGCTGATCGGCCCGGCGGCCCCGCCGGAGCCGCGCCGGCCCGCGGTGATCGCCGGGATCAGCGGGGGCGCGGACCCGTGGGCGGCGGCCCACCGGATCGGCGCGGTGTGGCGCCAGCCCGACGTCGTGCTGCTGCCTCAGGGCCGGGCCTGGCTGGCCGACCACCTGGCTCAGGAGGGGGCCGCAGAGCCCGGGCACCCGCGGATCGGGGTGCTCGGGGCCAGCGGCGGCATCGGGGCCTCCGCCCTGTCCCTGTGGCTGGCCGACCGGCTGCGGGAGGACGGACGCGAACCCGTGGTGGTGGACGCCGTCGCGGCGAGCATCGGCCTGGACTCGTGCCTGAGCGCCCGCAGCCTGGACGGTCTGCGCTGGCAGCAGCTCGAGGCCCTGCCGCGGCGCCCGGAGCCGGCCCGGCTGCTGGCCTCCCTTCCTGCTCCGCAGGGCATCCCGGTGCTCACCGCGGACCCCGCGCACCCCGGGTTCGGCACCCGGCCCGATGCCGGGCGGTGGAGCGTCGTGGACGCGCTGGGCACGGTGGCCCTGCCCGTGATCGACCTCGGCTCGGCCGCGGCCATGGTCCCGCCGGGCGGCCTGGAGACCCAGTGGGTCTCCCGCTGCAGCGTCCTGGTCCTGCTCGTGCCCTTCACGCTGCGGGGGATCTGCCAGGCCCAGTCGGCGATGCGCCGGTGGGCCCCGGTGCTGCCCATCGTGCCGGTGGGGGCCGGCCCGCGGGTCTGCGACGTCTCCGATGCGGAGGTCGCCGAGATCCTCGGCGCCCCGCTGGCCGCGGCGCTGCCCCACGTGCCGGCCGTGTACGCCGCCTACGATGACGGCGCCCTCCTGGAGGTCTCCCGACGACGCGGCCTGCGCCGCCCCGTGGCCGCGGTGGCCGACGCCGCCCTGGCCGCCGCCGAGGCCCCCGGCGGGTCCGAGGCCGGGCCCGGACTGGCCCGGCGCTCCCTCGAGGTGGGTGTGTGATGCGCGGGGTGGGCAGCGCGAGCGGGCGCCTGGCCCGCTGGGAGGCCGAGCGGGCGGAGCTGCGGGGCCTGGGCATCCTGCAGCCTCTCCTGGACGAACCGGGCCTGACCGACATCTACGTCAACGCCCCCGGGGAGATCTGGACCGACGGCGCCCAGGGACCGCGGCGTCGGGACCTCGCCTTCCCCGATGACGACGCCGTCCGGGAGCTCGCGGTGCGGCTGATCACCCTGGCGGGGCGCCGGCTGGACACCAGCCACCCCTGCGCGGATGTGCAGACCGCGGCCGGGTACCGGGTGCACGCGGTGCTGCCCCCGGTGGCCCCGGAGCACCCGCTGCTGTCCATCCGGCTGCAGCCGGAGCACCGCCCGGACTTCGCGCAGCTGTGCGCCTCCGGGCTGTGCGAGGAGACCACGGCGCGGCTGCTGCGCCGGATCGTGGCCGCGCGGATCTCCTTCCTGATCTCCGGGTCCACCGGCTCGGGCAAGACCACCCTGCTCAACGCCCTGCTGGGGCTGTGCCCGGCCCGGGAGCGGCTCGTGCTGATCGAGGATTCCGCGGAGCTGCGCCCCGAGCACCCGCACGTCGTCTCCCTGCAGACCCGCCAGCCCAACGCGGAGGGCACCGGCGGGATCGGGCTGACCGCCCTGATCAGGGAGGCCCTGCGCATGGGTCCGGATCGGCTGGTCCTGGGGGAGTGCCGCGGGGAGGAGCTGAAGGATCTGCTGCTGGCGCTGAACACCGGCCACGAAGGCGGGGGAGGGACCCTGCACGCCAATTCGGCGCAGGCCGTGCCCTCCCGGCTGCTGGCCCTGGGGGCCCTGGCCGGGTTGGCGCCGGAGGCCGTGCGCCGGCAGGTGCTCACCGGGCTCGGGGCCGTGATCCACCTGGACCGGGGACCCCGCGGGCGCCGGGTCCGGGAGATCGGGGTCTTCCGGGACGATCGCCTGCCCGGCGCGCTTCCCGGCCCGGACGACGTCGGGCGCGCCCCGGCGGCTGGCGGCGCGTCCGGCGCGGCGGGCGGCGAGGGCCTGTCCGTGTGCCCGGCGTGGATCTGCCCGGAGAACGACGCCGCCCACCCGGGCCCGGGCCTGCCCGCGCTGTGTCGGCTGCTGGGGCTCGGGGAGACACCGGGGGAGGAGTGGACATGAGCGCGACCCTGCTGCTGATCACCGGGAGCCTCCTGCTGCTGCTCGGGCCCCGCGTCGGGAGGTCCCGACCGCTGCCCGTGGACTCATCCCGCCAGACGGGCCCGGCCCCGTGGGACGAACTGCTGGGCAGGATGCGCGCGGTGGGCGGCTCCCGGCGGGCCGTGGCGCAGCGGATCGATCTGGAACGGTGGCCGGCGCTGATCCAGCAGATGGCGGCCCTGCTGCGGGCGGGCATCGAACCGGCCGCCGTCTGGGCCGCGCTGCGCGAGCAGGGCCGCGGCGAGGCACGGGAGGAGGCGGGTGCGGTCGGGCGGGACATCGACGAGCTGATCCGCTGCGCCCACGAGGGGGCCCTGCTCGGCGCGGACCCGGCCCGCAGCCTGCGCACGGCCCGGCTGCACCACCCCCGATCCCGGGCGGTGCGCGATGCGCTGGCGGCCGCCTGGGCGGTCTCCGGGCGCACCGGGGCCCCGCTGGCCGGGGTGCTGGAGGGCCTGGCCCGGGCCGTGGAGGACGAGCTGGATGCCCTGGCCGCCCGGGACACCGCCCTGGCCGGCCCCAAGGCCACCGCCCGCATCCTGTCCACCCTGCCGCTGCTGGGCCTCGGGCTGGGGATGGTCATGGGCACGGACCCGCTCGGGGTGCTGCTCGGGATGGTCTGGGGACATCTGGCCTTAGCCCTCGGGCTCGGACTCTCCGCCGCGGGACTGCTCTGGACGCGTCGGCTGGTCCGAGGCGCCGAGGAGGCCGCGCCATGACTGGTTTCGCGATGATCCTCGGCGCGGTCCTGGCGCTGTGGGGGCGCCATCCGCTGCGGCGGGCGGGTTCCGCCGTCGCCCGGGAGCCCTCCCGTGCGGCGGGCATTCCGGCGGCCATCCGGCTGGAGCTGATCGGGGCGATGCTCGACGCCGGGCTGTCCGTGACCCGGGCGGTCTCGGTCCTGGCCGAGGTGGAGCGCGCGACGTCGCTGCGGCGGGTCGCGGCCCTGCTGGAGGCCGGCCTCGACTGGGACCGGGCCTGGGCGGGTGCCGCGGACCAGGGGGCGCAGAGCCAGCGGGCGCGGGGGCAGAGCCTGCGGGGCCAGAGCTTGCGAGGCCAGAGCCCACTGAGACAGAGGAAGCGCCGCCCGGGGGAGCAGGCGCAGGAGCTGCGGACCCTGCGCGAGGCCCTGGACATCGCGGTGCGCACCGGGGCCCCGGCGGCCGCGCTGCTGCGGGCGCAGGCCGGGCGGATCCGGAACCGACGCCACCGCGACGCCCAGCAGCAGGCCGCGGCCCTGGGGGTCCGGCTGATGCTGCCGCTGGGGCTGTGCTCCCTGCCCGCCTTCGTCTGCCTGGGCGTGGTCCCGGTGCTCATCGGCCTGGTCCCCGCCCTGTGGTGACCCCAAGAACCCCCGGTCGGCCGAAGCCTCCGGGTGATCCAGAAGAGAACGAGGAGAGGACGCATCATGCGACGCGAACCGAACGCCCCCACCGCGGACCCCATCTGGGCCGCGGACCCCGCCCCCGCGCAGCCCGAGACCGCGCACCCCGCGGCCACCGAGGCGGCCCCCGCCCCGGAGGTCGCGGATCCCGGGGCGGACCCTCGGCCCGCCGGGGACCGAGCCGTCCAGGACCCGCCGGCGCTCACCGGTGACGTGGTCCGCCACCCCGGCCGGGCCGGGGCCGATGACCCGGAGCTGGGCGCGACGACCGCCGAGTACGGCATCGTCATGCTCGCCGCCGTCGGCTTCGCCGGTCTGCTCGTGGTCATCCTCAAGTCCGGCGAGGTGAAGGAGCTGCTCATGGGCATCCTCCGCACCGCGCTGTCCACGGGCTGAGCCATGGGACACCGCAACGGCCCGGGGCCGGTGCACACCGGTCCCGGGCCCGCGCACCCGACCGAGATCGAGCGGGGCAGCGCGACCGCGGAGTTCGCCGTCGTCCTGCCGTGCATCGTGCTGCTGCTGGCCGTGGTGCTCGGGGCCGGGGCCTGCGCCGCGACGTCGGTGCGGGCCGAGGAGGCCGCGCGGCTGGCGGCCCGCTCTCTGGCCCGCGGGGATCCCCCGGCCGAGGCGCAGCGCACGGCCCGCGAGATCATCGGGGCCGAGGCCCGCATCGGCGTGGCCACCACTGGGGACAGCGCGACGGTCTCCGTGCGCACCCGGGCCCCGGGGATCATCGGGGCGTGGGGCGGGCTGGAGATCACCGCCGAGGCCACGACCCGGGTGGACAGCGCCCGGGCCGATGCCGCACGGGAGGCCCAGCCATGACCGGCCGGACCCCGCCGCACCGAATCCCTCGCCCGCGCCGAGCGCCCGGGCCGCGCCGGTGGGCTGCGCCGGAGCTTCTCCGATCGGGACGGGAGCGCGGGCCGACGGCGCCGGAGCCGGCCGGGGAGCGCGGGGCCTCCACCGTCGCGATGGTCGGGATCATCGCCGTGATCGGGGTGCTGCTGGCCGCGGTGTGCCTGCTGGGGCACGTGGCCCTGTGCACCCATCGGGCGGCCACGGCCGCGGATCTGGCCGCCCTGGCGGCCGCGGACACCGCCCGGGGGCTGCGCCCCGGGGTGGCCTGCGACGAGGCCGCGCGCACCGCCCGGGAGAACCGGGCCCGCATGGTCTCCTGCGCACCCGCTCCGGAGGACCCGGAGATCATGGACGTGCGGGTCGCCGTGGATCTGGCCGTGGGGGCGCGGCTGCTGGGACCGGCCTACGGCGTGGCCCGGGCCGGTCCGCCGCCCTCGGGGTCCGCGGGATCAGGCTCGTGATCCGGGTCGGCGGCGGATCCGGGCTCGGCGTCCTCATCGGCGGTCTGCAGCATCCCCCGCAGCAGGGCCACAGCGCCTGCCTTGCTCAGCGGGTGGTTCCGGTTGCCGCACTTGGGGGACTGCACGCAGGACGGGCACCCGGTCTCGCACTCGCAGGCCAGGATCGCCTCCAGGGTCGCGCTCAGCCACGCGCGGGCGACGTCGAAGCCGTGCTCGGCGAAGCCCGCCCCGCCGGGGTATCCGTCGTAGACGAAGATCGTCGGCAGCTCCGTGTCCGCGTGCAGCGCGGTGGACAGCCCGCCGATGTCCCACCGATCGCAGGAGGCCACCAGCGGCAGCAGGCCGATCGCGGCGTGCTCGGCGGCGTGCAGGGCCCCGGGGAACTCCGGCTCCGCCACGCCCTGCCCCGCCATCACCGGTCCGGGCACGGTCCACCACACGGCCCGGGTCAGAAGCTCCTGCGGCGCCAGCTCCAGGGGCTGCTCGTCGATGACCTCGTTGGTGGCCACGGCCCGACGCTGGAAGGAGACCACCTGGGTGCGCACCCGCACCGTGCCCGAATGCACCCGCACCGGCCCCCAGTCCCGGGTCCGCTCGGTCTCCAGCACCGAGACCTCCGTGATGTCCCGCGCCTGGGTCCAGAAATCCGGGTGCGCCCGGGTCACCAGCACGGCCCCGCCCGCCTCATCCAGCTCCTCCACGTGCCAGGTGCGGCCCTGGTGCACGTAGATCGCCCCGGGGTGGGCCTGCCGGTGCGCCTGGGCGTCGTCCATCGTGCCGATGATCCCGCCGGTCTGCGCGTCGATGATCTGCAGGCGCCGCCCGGCCCCGCGCAGGTCGATCGCGGCGGCCGCGGACTCCGGGTGGGTCCAGAACCAGCCCGTCGGGCGCCGCCGCAGGTAGCCGTCGCGCACCAGCCCGTCCAGCAGGGCCTCGGCCCGCGGGCCGAACAGGTCCAGCTCCTCGGGGCGGATCGGGCGCTCCGCGGCGGCCGCGCACAGGTGCGGGGCCAGCACGTACGGGTTGTGCGGGTCGAACACGGTGGTCTCCACCGCGACGTCGAAGACGTCCCGCGGGTGGTGCACCAGGTAGGTGTCCAGCGGGTCGTCCCCGGCGACCAGCACCGCCAGGGACTCCTGCCCGGCCCGGCCGGCCCGCCCGATCTGCTGCTGGAAGGAGGCGCGGGTCCCGGGCCAGCCGGCCACCAGCACCGCGTCCAGCCCGGCGACGTCGATGCCCAGCTCCAGGGCCGGGGTGGAGGCCACCCCGAGCATCTCCCCGGAGCGCACCTGCCGCTCCAGCTCCCGCCGCTCCTCCGGCAGGTACCCGGAGCGGTAGGCGCACACCCGGTGGGCCACCGCCGGATCCAGCTCGCCCAGGCTCTCCTGGGCGATCCGGGCGAGGGTCTCCGCGCCGCGCCGGGAGCGGATGAACGCGATGGTCCGCACCTGCTCGGCCACCAGCTCGGTGAGCAGCTGGGCCGCTTCGGTCAGGGCCGAGCGACGCCGCGGCACCCCGTTCTCCCCGGGCCCGGGGCGCCCCTGCCCCGGCCCGATCCCGGGCACCGGCGGGGCGGTGTCGGCGGAAGAGGACGGGATCGACCCACCGGTGCCGGACGGGCGGTGCCCGGCGGCCAGACCGTCCGCGACCTCCTCCTCCAGCAGCGGCTCCCACAGCAGCACCGTGACCGCCCCGTGCGGGGAGGCGTCCGCGGTGACGGCGGTGACCTGTTCCGGCTCCGCCCCGAGCAGCCGGGCGAAGGACTCCCGGGGTCGGGCCGAGGTGGCCGAAGCGCCGATCACGGTGGGCGCGGCCCCGTGCAGGGCGGCCACCCGGCGCAGCCGGCGCAGCACCATCGCCACGTGCGCCCCGAACACGCCCCGGTACCCGTGCGCCTCGTCCACCACCACGTAGGTCAGCCGGCGCAGGAACCGCCCCCACCGCTCGTGGTTCGGCAGGATCCCTGCGTGCAGCATGTCCGGGTTGCACAGGATGACGTTCGCGTAGTCCCGGATCCACCGCCGGTCCTCGGTCGGGGTGTCCCCGTCGTAGGTCGCCGCGCGCACCGCGGACAGGCCCAGCGCTCGCAGCGAGGTCAGCTGATCCGCGGCCAGGGCCTTGGTGGGGGACAGGTACAGCACCGTCGCCGGCTCCGCCGCCCCGCCCTCCTCGGGTCCGACCTCCCCGCGCAGCACCGCATCCAGGGCGGGCAGCTGGTAGGCCAGGGACTTGCCGGAGGCGGTGCCGGTGGCCAGGATCAGGTGCTCGCCGCCGCGCGGGGAGACCATCCTTCCTGCCCGGCGCGCCTGCCGGGCCCGGGCGCGGGCCGTGCGCTGGAAGGCGTGGGCGGCGTCGGCGGCCAGCGCCTGGTGGCGGTAGGGGTGGGGCACGCCCAGCCCGCGGAAGGCATCGATGACCGCCGGATGGGCCCAGTCCGGCCAGTCGGCGACGACGGCCTCGCGCTCGGGCAGCACGCGCACGTGCGTGATCTCCGGGGGCTGGCTGCCGAGGTGTAGGGCGCGCAGCTGCGGGTTCTCGGCGGGGACGGGGGCGGGCACCCGTCCATTGTGCACCGCGGGCGCGGGACGGGCGCCCGGGCCCCGGTGCGGCCCGGTCCGGGGGTCGCCGCAGCGGGTCGCGCAGCTCACATGTGCGGGTGGATCATGGGACAATGGCCGCATGAGCTTTCCGATGAACATCTCCGGTCAGGACCGGCAGGAGCAGGAGCCGCGGGTGCGGGAGCTGAGCCTGGACGAGAGCTGGCAGCTGCTGGAGGCGGCCCGCTTCGGACGCCTGGGCACCGCCGACGTCGGGCGGGTGGACATCACCCCGCTGAACATCGTCGCCTCCCACCGGCACCTGTACTTCCGCTCCGCGAAGGGCTCCAAGCTCACCACGCTGCAGCTGAACCCGCACGTGGCCTTCGAGATCGACTCGGTGCAGGGCGGCACGGCCTACAGCGTCATGGTCCGCGGCACCGCCCGCATCCTCACGGACCCGGAGGAGACGGCGAAGGTGGACGCGCTGGGGCTGAAGCCCTGGCTGCGCACCGAGAAGCTCGAGTACGTGGAGATCGCCCCGGACTACATCACCGGGCGCGCCTTCCGCCTCGGCGACTGACGGCCGACGAGGCCGCGGCAGGCGACGTAGGCTCGGGGAGGACGAGCGAGGCCACCCGGCGTCGCCGCTGATCAGCCGGTGAATCCACCGGAGCGAACGTGAGGAGGGCCCATGACGGCCCAGGAGATCAGGGGAATCAACCACCTGGGAGTGACGGTGCCGGACCTGGAGGAGGCCACGCGCTTCCTGCGGGAGGGGCTCGGGGCCAAGGTGGCCTACGACGGGCTGACCGGGCAGGACGAGCCGCGCCAGGGCGAGGAGGTCGAGCGGCAGCTGGGCCTGCCGGCCGGGGCGAAGATCGTGCGGCAGCGGATGATCGTCATCGGCACGGGCCCCAGCCTGGAGATGTTCCAGATCGAGGGCCCGCACCAGCCGGCCGCGGGCCTGGCCGACTACGGGCTGAACCACCTCAGCGTCTACACCGACGACATCGAGACCAGCCGGCAGCGGCTGATCGACGCCGGCGGGCAGGCGCTGTCCGAGGTGCACGGCAACTCCCGGCACGAGGACACCGAGGGCAACGGCAGCGTGTACGTGAAGGCCCCGTGGGGGATGCTGATCGAGCTGCAGACCCTGCCCCACGGCCACTACTACGGCGAGGACTCCGAAGCCGAGGTCTGGACGCCGCCGGCCCGCGACTGAGCGCTGACCCGGCCCGCGACCGAGTCCTCCCGCGCCTGAATGCCGAGCCCCGGCGGAACCCGGGGCTCGGCTGGGCCGGGCCTGGTCCGAGCCGGGGCAGGACCGGAGCGGGACTAGGCCGCCGGGTACAGCGGGTTGTGCCCGGCGGCCACCCGCTCCGCCTCCCGCACCGGGCCCGGGGCGGTGGCCCCCGCGGCGGCGTCGAACGGGGACCCGCCCAGCGCCTCGCGCCCGTGCCCGGTCAGCCACCCGGAGGTGTCCGGGCCCAGGGGCACGATCTGCGTCGGATTGATGTCCTCGTGCACCACGTAGTAGTGCCGCTTGATCTGCTGGAAGTCGATGGTGTCCCCGAATCCCGGGGTCTGGAACAGGTCCCGCGCGTAGCCCCACAGGTTCGGCAGCTCCGTGAGCTTGGACCGGTTGCACTTGAAGTGCCCGTGGTAGACGGCGTCGAAGCGCACCAGCGTGGTGAACAGGCGCACGTCCGCCTCGGTGATGTGCTCGCCCATCAGGTAGCGGCGCTCGGAGAGGCGCTGCTCCAGCCAGTCCAGCGCGGTCCACAGCCGCTCATAGGCGGCGTCGTAGGCCTCTTGGGAGCCGGCGAACCCGCACCTGTACACCCCGTTGTTGACCTCGGTGAACACCCGCTTCATCACCGCGCGCATCTCCTCCTCCAGGGCCTCCGGCCACAGGTCCGGGGCGCCCTCGCGGTGGAAGGCCCGCCACTGCTTGGAGAAGTCCTCCGTGATCTGCGCGAAGTCGTTGGTCACCACCTCCCCGGAAGGGATGTCGACGACGGCGGGCACGGTGATCCCCTTGGGGTAGTCTGGGAAGCGCTTGAGGAAGGCCTGCTGCAGCCGCTCGATGCCCAGGACCGGGTCCACCCCGTCCGGATCCAGGTCGAAGGTCCAGGAGCGGGCGTCGTGGGTGGGTCCGGGCATGCCCACGGAGATCGCCTCCTCCAGGCCCAGCAGGCGCCGCACGATCAGCGTGCGGTTGGCCCACGGGCAGGCGCGCGCCGCGACGAGCCGGTAGCGCCCGGCCTCCACGGGCCAGACGCCGCGCTCGCGCTCATCCGTGCCCGGTGCCAGCCCCGTGTCCGCGAGGATGCGGTCCTCGATGTAGTCGGTGTCCCGGGTGTACTCCTGCCCCGGGGTCACGTAGGTGCCGCGGGTGCTGTGCTGATCGGTGCTCATCCTGCCATTGTGCGCGATAACGCTTGATCTGTGAACCAATCTCGTGCGCCGCGCGGCGGGTGCTCGGCGTCGTGGGAGACTGGAGGCCGTGACCTCCGACGCCCCCGCCTTCTCCCGCATCCCGCACGCCCCGCGCAGCGACGACCCCGCAGCCCTCGAATCCCTGGCCGAGGCCCTGGCCGCCGTGGACTACTCCTACGACGGCGTCCTGGCCCTGCTGGGCGAGGGGCCCTTCGAGGCGATGGCCCGGGATCAGATCGCCCCCGCCCGGCACCGGGTGCGCACCATCCTGGCCGGCACCGCCGCGATGCCCGACGGCGCACGGGTCACCGCGGGGCGGCGTCGGCTGGCCGGGGCCGTGGACTTCTTCCTGCTGGCCGGGACCCTGAGTGCTGAGGCCCTGGACGCGACCCTCGGCGAGGGCGCCGCCCGGCTGCTGGATCACCTCGGCTTCCTCACCCCCGCGAGCGAGGACCCCGAGACCGACGCCCCCGATGCCCCGGCGGCCGCGCCCCGCTACCGGGCGGCCTTCGACCTGCGCCCGCACTCCGCCGACGACGGCACGGACCTGTGGGTGGCCTCGGACCTGGGCGCCCACCAGCACCCCGGGGCGCTGCCCGCCGATCACGTGCTGGGCATCGGGCAGGCCTCCCTGACCCTGGCGCAGATCACCGAGCGCCGCCCCGTGGACACGGCCCTGGACCTGGGTACCGGCTGCGGCATCCAGACCTTCCATCTGCTGGCCCACGCCCGGCACGTGACCGCCACGGACCTCTCCGAGCGCGCCCTGGCCTTCACCCGCTTCAACCTGGTGCTCAACGCCGCGGCCCTCGGCCTGGACCCGGCCCACCCGGAGCAGCGGGTGCGGCTGCTGCGCGGCAGCCTGCTGGAGCCGGTGGCGGGACAGCGCTTCGAGCTGATCGTGTCCAACCCTCCCTTCGTCATCACCCCGCGCACCCCCGGGGAGGATCCGCGGCGGCGCTACACCTACCGCGACGGCGGGATGGCGGGGGATCAGCTCGTGGAGCGGCTGGTGCGCGAGCTGCCCGAGCACCTGGTCCCCGGCGGTCGGGCCCAGCTGCTGGCCAACTGGGAGATCCCCGCCACTGCGCCGGGTCAGCAGGCGGACTGGGACACCCGGCCCCGCCAGTGGGTCGGCGCGGAGACCGAGGCGTGGTTCGTGCAGCGCGAGGAGCTCACCCCGGAGGGCTACGCCCAGACCTGGCTGCGCGATGCCAGCCAGCAGCGGGATCCGGCGGCCTACGAGGAGGCGTTCCTGGCCTACCTCGAGGACTTCGCGGCCCGCGGGGTCGCCGCCGTCGGCTTCGGCATGGTCTGGCTGCGTCGCCCCGCCGAGTCCGAGGCCCCCGCCGACGCCGAGGGGCGGGCCCTGCGCCGCTTCGAGGAGATCACCCACCCGCTGCAGCAGCCGCTGGCCCCGTTCCTGACGGCGGCTGTTGCGGCCCACGACGCCGCGGCGGGCCTGGACGATGCGGCCCTGCGCGAACAGCACCTGACGGTGGGCGAGGACGTCACGGAGGAGCGCCACCAGCGCCCGGGAGCGGAGCACCCGGGGGTGATCCTGCTGCGCCAGGGGGCGGGATTCCGGCGCACCGAGCTGCTGAGCACGCAGGACGCCGGCTTCGTCTCCGCCTGCGACGGCGAGCTGTCCGTCGGGCAGATCCTGGACGCCCTGGGCGCCCTGCTCGGCTGGGAGGGTCCGGACCCGGCCGTGGCCCTGCTGGCGCGGGTGCGCACCCTCGTGGAGCGCGGGTTCCTGGTGCTGCCGGAGACGACGTCGGGCGCCGCTCCCGCCGCGGGCTGAGTCCGACCCCGCCCGCACCCGGCCTGGGGATGCTCGGCGGGGCCCGCGGCGTCCTCGGCTATCGTGGGAACCGCATCCACTCATCCACCGGTCATCTCGATTCCGAAGGAGTCACGTGCCAGCACAGGCGAAGGGCAAGGGCAGCGGGAGGAGCCTCCTTATCGTGGAGTCCCCCTCCAAGGTCAAGACCATCGGGGGCTATCTGGGCGACGCCTACGTCGTCGAATCCTCGATGGGGCACATCCGCGACCTGCCCCAGCCCTCGGAGCTGCCCGCCGAGATGAAGAAGGGCCCGTACGGGAAGTTCGCGGTGGACGTGCAGCACGACTTCGAGCCGTACTACGTCATCAGCCCGGACAAGAAGAAGAAGGTCGCCGAGCTCAAGCGGCTGCTTAAGGACAGCGACGCCTTGTACCTGGCCACCGATGGCGACCGGGAGGGCGAGGCCATCGCCTGGCACCTGCTGCAGGTGCTGCAGCCGAAGGTCCCGGTGCACCGGCTGACCTTCCCGGAGATCACCAAGGAGGCCATCCAGCGCGGCTTCGAGAACCTCCGGGAGATCGATGCGGACCTGGTGGACGCCCAGGAGACCCGCCGGGTGCTGGACCGCATCTACGGCTACGAGCTCTCCCCCGTGCTGTGGCGCAAGGTCAAGCAGGGGCTGTCCGCCGGGCGCGTGCAGTCCGTGGCCACCCGCCTGGTGGTCGAGCGGGAGCGGGAGCGGATGGCCTTCCGCGCCGCCGAGTACTGGAGCCTGACCGGCACCTTCGCCACCAAGGCCGAGGAGTCCTTCACCGCCCGCCTGTCCGCCCTGGACGGCGCCCGGGTGGCCACCGGCCGGGACTTCGCCGACGACGGCGCCCTGAAGCCGGCCTCCCGGGGGAAGGTCGCGCACCTGGACGAGCAGACCGCCCGTGGACTGGTCGCCGCGCTGGAGGGCGCTGATTTCGTGGTGACCTCGGTGGAGACCAAGCCGTACACCCGCCGCCCGGCCGCCCCGTTCACCACCTCGACCCTGCAGCAGGAGGCCGCGCGCAAGCTGCGCTTCTCCTCCCGCTCCACGATGCAGGTGGCCCAGCGCCTCTACGAGTCCGGGTACATCACCTACATGCGCACGGACTCGGTGGCCCTGTCCGAGCAGGCGATCAACGCCGCCCGCCGCCAGGCCACCGAGCTGTACGGGGCGGAGTCCGTCCCGCAGTCCCCGCGCCACTACGCCTCCAAGTCCAAGAACGCCCAGGAGGCCCACGAGGCCATCCGCCCGGCGGGGGACTCCTTCCGCACACCCTCGGCCGTGAAGTCCCAGCTCTCCGCGGACGAGTTCCGGCTCTACGAGCTGATCTGGAAGCGCACCGTCGCCTCCCAGATGGCCGACGCCAAGGGCCAGACCGCCTCGATCCGCCTGGCCGCGCGCACCGCGGACGGGCGCACCGCCGAGTTCTCGGCGTCGGGCACCGTGATCACCTTCCGCGGGTTCCTCGCCGCCTACGAGGAGGGCCGCGACGCCGCCCGCGAGGAGGAGGCCGACGGGCGCGGGCAGGACAAGCGCCTGCCGAAGCTGGCCGAAGGCGACGCGCTGACCGGGCGCGACGTGGCGGCCGACGGGCACGAGACCGCCCCGCCGCCGCGCTACACCGAGGCCTCCCTGGTCAAGGCCATGGACGAGCTGGGAATCGGGCGGCCCTCCACCTACGCCGCGGTGATCTCCACGATCGTGGACCGCGGGTACGTGGCCAACCGCTCCGGCTCCCTGGTGCCGCAGTGGATCGCGTTCTCCGTGGTGCGCCTGCTGGAGGAGCACTTCTCCAAGTACGTGGACTACGAGTTCACCGCGGAGATGGAGGAGGACCTGGACCGCATCGCCCGCGGGGAGCAGGGCAAGGACGAGTGGCTGACCGGCTTCTACTACGGCAACGAGACCAAGCACGGGCTGCTGCCGATCGTGGAGGACCTCGGGGAGATCGACGCCCGGGCCATCAACTCGGTGGAGATCGCCGAGGGGATCACCCTGCGGGTGGGCCGCTACGGGCCGTACCTGGAGTCCGGCGGCGGCGTGGACGAGCAGACCGGGGAGGTCACGGACCCGATCCGGGCCAACATCCCGCAGGACCTCGCCCCGGATGAGCTGACCCCGGAGAAGGCGCGGGAGCTGATCGAGCAGGGCAAGTCCGACGGGCGCGAGCTCGGCGTGGACCCGGAATCCGGGCACATGATCGTGGCCAAGGACGGGCGGTTCGGACCCTACGTCACCGAGCTCATCCCGGAGATGACCGACGAGGAGTTCGAGCGCTGGAAGGCCGAGCAGCCCGTCGAGTACTACAAGAACGGCAAGCCCAAGCCGATCAGGAAGCCCAAGGCCGCCAAGCCGCGCACGGCGTCGCTGTTCAAGTCCATGGACCTGGCCACCGTGACCCTGGAGGAGGCGCTGAAGCTGCTGAGCCTGCCCCGGGTGGTCGGCAAGGACGCCGAGGGCACCGAGATCACGGTGCAGAACGGGCGCTACGGGCCGTACCTGAAGAAGGGCTTGGACTCCCGCTCGATCGCCTCCGAGGAACAGATCTTCACGATCACCCTGGAGGAGGCCGAGGCGATCTACGCCCAGCCCAAGCAGCGCGGGCGGGCCGCGGCCAAGCCGCCGCTGGCCGAGTTCGGGAAGGACCCGAGCACGGACCTGCCGATCGTCGTCAAGGACGGGCGCTTCGGCCCGTACATCACCGACGGGCAGACGAACGTGACGGTGCCCCGCTCGGAGACCCTGGAGGGCCTGACCACCGAGCGGGTCGTGCAGCTGCTCGCGGAGAAGCGGGCCAAGGGCCCGGCCAAGAAGCCCGCCCGGAAGAGCCCCGCCAACAAGACGACGGCCAAGAAGACCACCGGGACCAAGGCCACCGCCAGGAAGACGACCGCGAAGAAGACGACGGCGAAGCGCTCCGGTGCGGCGTCGTCGGCGAAGACCACCGGGAAGGCCTGAACCCATGCGTCTGTCCGTGCTCGACGTCGGCTCCAACACGGTGCACCTGCTGCTGCTGGACGTGACCCCCGGCTCCCGCCCGGAGCCCTACGCCTCCCACAAGATGCCGCTGCAGCTGGTGCAGCACCTCACCGAGGACGGGGACATCTCCGAGAAGGGGCGGGACCTGCTGACCAGCTTCGTCGCCGAGGCCCGGGACTTCGCCGCCGCGCACGACGCCGAGGACCTGCTGGCCTTCGCGACCTCGGCCATCCGCGAGGCCGGCAACGGCGCGCAGGTGCTGGAGCACGTGCAGTCCCGCACCGGGGTGACCCTCACGGAGATCTCCGGGGACCAGGAGTCCGCGATCACCTACTTCGCGGTGCGCCGCTGGCAGGGCTGGGGTGCGGGCACGATCCTGGACCTGGACATCGGCGGCGGCTCCTTCGAGATGTCCATCGGCCAGGACGCCCTGCCCGACGCCGCGGTGTCCGTGCCGCTGGGGGCCGGGCGCCTGACCCGCCGGTTCATCGAGCACGACCCGGCCAAGCCCAAGGAGATCAAGGCGCTGCGCAAGCACGTGCGCCAGACCCTCAAGCCGGCGGTGGAGAAGATCCGCGCGGCCGGCACCCCGGACATGGTGGTGGGCACCTCCAAGACCTTCCGCTCCCTGTCCCGGATCTGCGGGGCCGCGCCCTATTCGGCCGGTCCCTACGTGAAGCGGGAGTTCCACCTGACGGACCTGCGGCTGTGGACCCGGCGCATGGAGGCCATGACCGTGGCCGAGCGGCGGGACCTGCCCGGGGTCTCCGCTCGGCGGGCCGCGCAGATCCTGGCCGGCGGCATCGTCGCGGAGACCGCGCTGGAGCTGTACGGCGTGGAGACCATGCGCTCGGTGCCGTGGGCCCTGCGCGAGGGCCTGATCCTGCGCCGGATGGAGCGGCTGAACTCCGCCCAGGGGCCGACGGCGATGATCGACCCCAAGACCCTCTCGGACCTCGCCTAGGAGCATCTCTTCCGTGTCCACCCCCTCCCTTCCCGCCCCCGACGACGCGCCCCTGCCGGAGGTGCCCGGTCTGGCGCGGCCGGTGGCCCTGTCCACCTCGGCCTGCTACCCGCTGGGGGTCCCGGAGACCTTCGCGACCGCGCAGGACCTGGGCTATGACGCCGTCGAGGTGATGATCACCGGGAACCCGCTGTCCCGGGACCCGGACGAGCTGCTGGACCTGCAGCAGAAGCACCAGCTGCCCATCGCCGCGATCCATGCCCCGACCCTGCTGCTGACCCAGCATGTGTGGGGGGATGCCTGGAACAAGATCCGGCTGGCCGCGAAGATGGTGGAGCGGGTCGGCGCCGACGTCATGGTCGCCCACCCGCCGTTCGTGTGGCAGCGGCGCTACGCCCGCGGCTTCGCCGAGCACGTCTCCCGGATCTCTCGGGAGGAGGGCGTGAAGATCGCGGTGGAGAACATGTACCCGTGGACGGTGCGCGGACACTCGGTGCAGGCCTACGCCCCGCACTGGTCCCCGCTGGATCAGGACTACGAATGGGTCACCTGGGACTTCTCCCACGCGGCGGCCTCCGGCACGGACTCCCTGGAGGCGGTGCGCCAGCTGGGCGGCCGGCTGGGGCACGTGCACCTGACCGACGGCTCCGGGAAGGCCATCATGGATGAGCACCTGCGGCCCGGGCACGGCACCCAGCCGGTGGCCGAGACCCTGGATCACCTGGCGGCGGTGGACTGGCACGGGGTGGTGGGGGTGGAGGTCTCCACCCGCAAGGCCAAGGACGTCTCGATGCGCGATGAGTGGCTGGCCGAATCCCTGGCCTTCGCCCGCGCCCACCTGGGGGAGGCCCCCCGGGAGCGCGACTGAGGCTGCCCCTTTCGGCGTCTCGCGAGGGTCTCCTGACGCCGAGCCGTCAGTGGTGTGCGTTATGGGCACGTTATGCGCCACGTGGGTGACGGTTCGGCGCTCGCGTGCGGCGTCGTCATCGAGTGGTCTCCTGTGACGCGCGGAATAACGGGACGGCGTCGCGCCGTTGCACCGGGCAGAGTCCATCCGTCCCCGACGCCGCGCGGCCGCGTGCCGCGCGAGACAAGGAGTGCCGCATGTCCGCCCCCGTGATCGCCTTCCTCGGCACCGGCTCCATGAACGGCTCGATCCTCGACGGCGTGCTCGCCGGCGGGGCCGACCCGTCCGCGGTGCGCGCGACCACCCGCTCCGCGACCAGCGCCCAGCGGCTGGCGGCCGAGCACCCGGAGATCACGGTGCTCAGCGAGGAGGACGATGAGCGGGCCAACCTGCGGGCCGTCGACGGCGCGGACATCGTGCTGCTGGGGGTCAAGCCCAAGGGCATCCAGGATCTGGCCGCGAGCCTCGCCGAGGCCCTGGATCCCAGCACCGTGGTGCTCTCGGTGGCCGCCGGCATCGACGTGGCGATGCTGGAGCAGGAGCTGCCCGAGGGCCAGCCGGTGGTCCGCTCCATGCCCAACACCCCGTCGTCGGTGGGCCGCGGGGTGATCGCCCTGGTGCCCGGCACCCACGCGGGGGAGGAGGCCCTGGGCCTGGCGAAGGACGTGCTGCGCCACTCCGGCACGGTGCTGGAGGTCTCCGAGGATCAGATCGGGGCGATCACCGGCGTCTCCGGTTCGGGCCCGGCCTACGCGTTCTTCTTCGCCGAGGCGCTGCAGCAGGCCGGGCAGGCCCTGGGGCTGGATGAGCAGACCGCACGGCTGGTGGCCAAGGAGACCCTGGCCGGGGCCGGGGAGCTGCTGCACGCCGACGACGCCGACCCGGCCGCCCTGCGCGAGGCCGTCACCAGTCCAGGCGGCACCACCGAGCAGGCGCTGAAGGTCTTCGCCGAGGGCGGGCTGGTGGAGCTGACCGAGAAGGCCGTGCGCGCCAGCGCCGAGAAGGGCGCGGCCATGGAGGAGCAGTTCCGCCGGTGATGCTCACCGAGCCGGTCGTGGCCAGACCCTTCGGGTTTGGGAGCCTCGCGGGGGTTTGGGAGTGCTCGGGGTGCTCCCAAACCCCCGCGAGGCTCCCAAATCTGGTGATCGGCGTCGGAGGGGCTACGGCCGGGCCGCGAAGCGCTCGATCAGGTCCACCTGGCCGGAGACGATCAGCACGTCCCGGGAGGTGATCTTCGTCTGGGCGGTCGCGTAGGTGAAGTCCTCCCCGGGGGACTTCACACCCACGATGGTCACCCCGTAGCGGTCGCGCAGGTTCGCCTCCTCGATGGTGAACCCGTGGGTCTCCTGGGGCGGGTACATCTTCACGATCGCGAAGTCGTCGTCGAACTCGATGTAGTCCAGCAGGCGCCCGGACACCAGATGCGCTGCGCGGCGCCCGGCGTCGGCCTCCGGGTAGATCACGTGGTGCGCGCCGATGCGGGAGAGGATCTTCCCGTGCGCCGGGGTGATGGCCTTGGCCCAGATCCGCTCGATCCCCAGGTCCACCAGGTTCGCCACGATCAGCACGCTGGACTCGATCGAGGTGCCCACCCCGACGACGGCGGCCCCGAAGTCCTCCGCGCCGACCTGGCGCAGGGCGTCGATGTCCGAGGCGTCGGCCTCCACCACGTGGGTGAGCACCCCGGACCACTTCTGCACGGTCGCGGCGCTGCGCTCGACGGCGAGGACCTCCTTGTTCTGGCGCAGCAGCTGCAGGGCCGTGGACGCGCCGAAGCGGCCCAGGCCGATCACCAGGACGGGGGCGTTGTGGGCGGGACGCTCAGCCAATGAGGGGCCTCTCTTCCGGGTACTTGAACAGGCGCGAGCGGGAGCGCAGGGCCAGGCCGGTGGCCACGGTCACCGTGCCCAGCCGGCCGATGAACATCAGCACAGACAGGATGCACAAGCCGCTGGCGGGCAGGCGCCCGGACAGCCCCACGGACAGCCCGCAGGTCGCGTAGGCGGAGATCACCTCGAACAGGATGGTCTCCAGGGGCTCCCGGCACACCATCATGAGCGCGGCGGTGCCCAGCACCACGCAGGTCGCCGACAGCACGATCACCGTGATCGCGATGCGCAGCACCGAATCCGGGATGGTGCGGTGGAAGGCGGTGACGAACTGGTCGCCGCGCGCCTCGGCGAGGATCGCCAGGAACACCACCGCCATCGTCGTGATCTTGACGCCGCCGGCGGTGGAGGCGGAGCCGCCGCCGACGAACATCAGCATGTCCGTGATGAGCTTGGTGATGGGGTTCATCTGGTCCATGTCCACCAGGTTGAACCCGCCGGAGCGGGTCATCACGGAGGCGAACACCGCGTGCAGGGTCTTCTCCATGACGGTCTCCCCGCCGAGCGTGTCCTCGTTGCCCCATTCGGCCGCTCCCCACAGCAGCGCCCCCACGACCAGCAGGATCAGGGAGCCGAAGATGGTGATGCGGGCGTTGAGGTTCCAGCGCTTGGGGTTGATCCCGACCATCCGCAGCACGAGGATCACGGGGAAGCCGAGGGAGCCGACGAAGACCCCGGCGCACAGCGGCAGCAGGATCCACCAGTCCGTCCCGTACGGGACCAGCCCGTCCGAGTGGGGGGTGAATCCGGCGTTGTTGAAGGAGGACACGGCGTAGAAGATGCCGTGCCACACGGCCGTGAAGAGGTTCTCCCCGAGCAGCATGAACCGCGGGGCCAGGAGCACGGCGATGCTCGCCTCGATGCTCGCCGAGGTCAGCACGACGGTGCGCAGCAGCTGCGCGACCTCCCCGAGTCGGCCCTGCTTGCCGGCGATGCTCAGCCCCTCCTGCGCGAACAGCTTGGTGCGCAGCCCCAGCTTGCGCCCGAGGGCGATGGCCAGCAGCGAGGTCATGGTCAGGGTGCCCAGTCCGCCGATCTGGATGACCAGCAGGATCACCAGCTGCCCGAACACGCTCCACTGGCTGGCCGTGGACACCGCGGTCAGCCCCGTCACGGTCACCGCGGAGGTCGCGGTGAACAGGGTCGTGGCCAGGTCCGGGGCGTGCCCGCTGCGATTGGCGATGGGCAGGCTCAGCAGCAGGGTCGCGACGATGATGACCAGCAGGAACGCGGTGATGGAGATCCGCGCGGGGGAGGTGCCGAAGATCCGTCCGGCGAAGTCCCGGGCCTGCTGGGCGCGGGTGCGCGGCTCACGGGAGAGGGTCGTGGCGGTGTCCCTGCTGAGCACGCCTCCTCCTCCCGGGTGCGTTGCGGCGTCGTGACGGGTCCGAGCCGAACGGGCGTCCAGGCGGCGGGCGGAGAGCTTCAGAGGACGCGGCGGCGGGGGCCGGTTCTCAGCGTAGCGGCTCGGTGGGCCCGGGGACGAGACTGCCGCCCCGGGGCGACGCCGCGGGGCCGGGATCGCGACGACGGCCGGTGGCCTCCACCCCCGGGGCGAGGTCCGGGCGTCATCTGGGAGGGCGCGGTTCGGGTCCGCCGGGTGCGCCGTGTCACAATCGATGACGTGAGCATTCTGCCATCCGCCTCCTCCGGGCGCGGGGCCCAGCCGGAGACCACGGTGCTGTGGGACCCGGCCATGACCGCGTACTTCTTCGGGGATTACCACCCGATGCATCCCAGCCGCCTGGAGGCCACCGCGCGCCTGGCCGCGGACCTGGGACTGTTCGACCTACCCCAGGTCACCCGGCAGAGCCCCGAGGTGCTGGACGACGCCGGTCTGCTCACCGTGCACGACGCCGAGTACGTGGCGGCGGTGCGGCGCATCAGCGCGGACCCCTCGCTGCGGATCCCCGGCACCGGTCTGGACGGGGAGGAGACCCCCGGATTCGCGGGGGTGCACGAGGCCGCGGCCCGGCTGGCCGGGGGCAGCCTGCAGGCGGCCGAGGCCATCCTGGAGGGTACGGCGCAGCACGCGGTGAACTTCGGCGGGGGGATGCACCACGCCCACCGGGACCACGCCAGCGGGTTCTGCGTGTACAACGACTGCGCCGTCGGGATCCGGCACCTGCTGGACCACGGGGTCGGCAGGGTCGCCTACATCGATATCGACGCCCACCACGGGGACGGCACGCAGGCCATCTTCTGGGACGACCCCCGGGTCATGACCATCTCCCTGCACGAGACCGGGATGTCCCTGTTCCCCGGGACCGGCTTCGCCAACGAGTCCGGCCCGGAGGGGGAGGCGGTGGGCACCGCGGTGAACGTGGCCCTGCCCACGCGCACGGGGGACGCGGAGTGGCTGCGGGCCTTCCACGCCGTCGTGCCGCAGCTGGTGCGGGCCTTCGCCCCCGAGGTGATCGTCTCCCAGCACGGCTGCGACTCCCACTTCAAGGACGACATGACGCACCTGCGGCTGTCCGTGGACGCGCAGCGGGAAGCGGCGCTGAGCATCGCGGACCTCGCCGCGGAGCTGACGGAGGACCGCTGGATCGCCACCGGCGGCGGCGGGTACAACGCCCTGGATGCGGTGCCGCGCTCCTGGACGCACCTGATCGGCATCGCCGCCGGCCGGTACCTGGATCCCGCGACGCCGACGCCGCCCAGCTGGCGCTCCTGGCTGCGGGAGCGCTACGGGGTGCGAGCCCCGGAGCTGATGGGCGACGAGGTGGACGTGTGGTGGCGCTCCTGGGAGATCGGGTACGACCCGGCCGATGACCTGGACCGCACCGTGATGGTCACCAGGAAGCAGGTGTTCCCGCTGTGGGGGCTGGACCCGTGGTACGACTGAGCCGGTCGGCGGACCCCGGCGACGGTGCCCGGACATCCGCCGTTAAGGTGGAGGACATGAGCACCGATGTCTTCTCCGTGATCGCCGACCCCACCCGCCGACGCATCCTGCGGGCGGTGCAGGGGCAGGCGCGCCCGGTCAACGGCATCGTCACAGAGCTGGGGGTCAGCCAGCCGACGGTCTCGAAGCACCTGAAGGTCCTGCGCGAGGCCGGGCTGGTGAGCGTGCGCGCGGAGGGTCAGCGGCGCCTGTACTCCCTCCTGCCGGAGCCGCTGGAGCCGGTCCGCCAGTGGCTGGAGGAGCTGATCGCCGCGGGCGAAGAGGCTCCGGCGGAGCAGACCGCGCCGGAGCAGGAGACGACGGGTCTGGGCACGGCGGAGAAGTCCGACGCGGGGGAGGCCCCGGCAGAGCAGGCCGATGCCGCGGCTCCGGCCGCGGAGGACGAGGCTCAGGGGTCTGAGTCTCAGGAGTCGAGACCGCAGGAGCGCCCCGCAGGGGCTTCGGCGCCGGCGGCCGGGGTGGTGCAGCACCGCCCGGCCCATCGCCGCACTCCCCGGCGCTTCCAGCCGCTGACCCCGCTGCCGGCGACCACCCAGCCGGCCGCCCCGCCGACCCCGGAGCCCTTCGACCTGGAGGCAGCCCTGGCCTCGGCCCCCTCGCACCCGGCCGAGGGCGTGCCCACCGATGCCGAGCCCGCTCTTCCCTCCGTCGAGCAGGACATCGCGTCTGACGTCGCACCGGCCGATCCCGCACCCGCAGACGTCGAGTCCGCAGCCGCACCCGCCGCGATCGAGCCAAATCGGCCGGAGCCCCCGCAGGAGCCCGCACCCGCAGATGCCGACCCCTCGGGTCCGGTGGAGGCGGTGGACCCGCTGGCGCGCCGCACGTCATCGGAACCGGCCGATGCGGGACAGTCGGGATTCTTGGCTACGCTGTTTGGCAGGAAGCGCGGGCGATAGGAGGGCCATCCTCACGTCCTGGACCACCACCGTCGACCGTAGGGAAGAATCAGCAACGACATGGCTACCGACCGGAAGATCCTCCAGTGGCTGGAGAGCGAGCTGTTCGACGGCGCCCTGGTGCTCGGCCAGCAGCTGCCCAGCGAGCGGCGGATCGCCGCGGCCGTGGGCGCCTCGCGCAGCGCGACCCACGAGGCGCTGAAGTCCCTCGAGACCATGGGGGTCCTCCGACTCTACGAGGGACGCCGTCACCAGCTGATCGCCCAGCTCGTGCGCGAGCCCGCGGCCTCCGCCGGCCCGGCGCTCAAGCTGCATATGGCCACCGCCGAATATCCCCTGCGCGACATCGTCCACACCCGGGTGCTCCTGGAGACCTGGGCCGTGCGCCGGGCGGACCGGGAGCACCCGGCGATGCGCGAGCTGCACGCCATCATGGAGGAGATGGACCGGGATGACCTGGGGCTGAAGGACTTCCACCAGCTGGAGGTCTCCTTCCACGTGGCCCTGACCCGGCTGGCCGGCAACAGCCTGGTCACCGGTCTGCTGACCTCCCTGCGCGATTCCATCTGCGAGTACACGATGTCCCTCGTCGGCTACGTGCCCCTGTGGTCCGCGACCGCCACCCGCCTGCGGGCCGAGCACCGCGCGATCGTCGCCGCTCTGGAAGCCGGGGACAACGAGCTGGCCGCGCGCATGGTCGCCGAGCACATCGAGGGCCACTACCTGGAGGCGGGGGTGGACCCGGACCGGAAGCAGCGCTCCTCCGCCAGCGTGTTCATGCAGCCGCAGACCGACGAGGAGGGGAAGGTCCAGCCGCGGGAGAACGCCTCGACCCTGGCCGGCAGCGTCGCCGACTCCCGGGACTCCGACGCAGACCTGCCGGATTCCGCCCCCGCCGGAGAGGACGGGCTGGAGAGCTTCCGCGCGGAGGACGACGCCGAGGATGCGGATCGCCCCGCGGCCCCCGCCGAGGCCGCGGATTCGGGGAAAGCCGACTCGACCTTGTAAAGTGTCTGAGGACCGTCGAGAAGACAAGGCAGGTACATCTATGGGTTCCGTCATCAAGAAGCGCCGCAAGCGCATGGCCAAGAAGAAGCACCGCAAGCTCCTGCGCAAGACCCGCCACCAGCGCCGCAACAAGAAGTAGTCCCTGACAGCGGACCGCGCGGCACCCGAACGGGTGCGCTACGGCCGCCCGCCGCACCCGCGGTGGGCGGCCGGCGTCGTCTGCGGGCGCTGTGGGCGCGCGGGCCGGGCGCAGGCGGTTAGGCTGGGGGATATGAGTGCCGCCGTCTCCCCCTCCGCCGCCGCGGGATCCGCCGGGTCCGCGCCCCGGCTGGAGCTGCTCACCAGCGCCGGATGCCACCTGTGCGAGCAGGCCCGGCGGGACCTGGACGCCGTGACCGGGGAGTTCGGCCTCGACTGGAGCGCCCGGGACATCGACGGGGACCCGCAGCTGCTGCGCCGCTACGGCACCGAGATCCCCGTGCTGCTCATCGACGGCACCCCCCGGGACTTCTGGCGCATCGACGTCCCGCGGCTGCGTCGCCTCCTCGCCGGGCTCCTGGCCGGGCGGGATCCCGAGGCCTGACGGCCCGCGCACGCCTCGGGCCCGACGCCGTCGGCCCGCTCCCGGCCCCCGCGCCCCCCGCCCGCCGGGAGACGCAAGGAATCGGAAAGGAACACCATGACCGCATCCGCGACGGTGCACCTGCTGCGCCACGGCGAGGTCCACAACCCCGAGCGCATCGTCTACGGGCGCCTGCCCGAATACCACCTGTCCGAGACCGGGCGGCAGATGGCGGAGCTGGCCGCCGCGGAGCTGGCCCGCCGGGCCGCCGACGGCGCGCGCATCGTCTGGCTGGGCGCCTCCCCGCTGACCCGCGCCCAGGAGACCGCCGCCCCCGTCTGTCGGGAGCTGGGCCTGCCCGTGCACACCGATGAGCGCCTGATCGAGGCCGGCAACTGGTTCGAGGGCCTGCACGTGGACCGCCGGGAGCTGGTCGGCAGCCCCCGGCACTGGCCGAAGCTGCTCAACCCGCTGCGCCCCTCCTGGGGGGAGCCGTACCGGGAGCAGGTGACCCGGATGGCCGAGGCCGTCAAGGCCGCCGCGGTGCGCGCCGTCGAGATCGGCGGGGACGGGGCGGAGGCGGTGCTCGTCTCCCACCAGCTGCCCATCTGGATCCTGCGCCGCAGCATCGAGGGTCGGTCCCTGCCGCACGATCCGCGCAGTCGCCAGTGCAACCTGGCCTCCCTGACCTCCCTGGAGCTGCCCGACGTACACGCCCCGGGCCGCCCGCGGATCCGCTACACCGAACCCGCGGCCCCCCTGTACCCAGGGGTCATTCAGCTTCCCGGCTCATAATGGCCGGACCCGCGCCCGGGCCGCAGCTCGAGCGCGCCCGCACGCCAGCCACCGCCCGGAACACCCCGTCAAGAAAGCACCATGCCCCTTCCCGATCGCACGCGACTCACCCGCCGAGGATTCCTCGCGGCCGGCACCGCTCTGGGCCTGGCCGCGCTCACGGCCTGCTCCTCCGGCGATGACGGCCTGGCCGAGCAGGCCAACCGCGCCGACGGCAAGGGCTTCATCTCCGGGGACGGCACGGTCACCGAGTACGCCGAGAAGGACCGCACGGACCCCGTGCAGTTCACCGGGAACCTGTTCGACGGCGGCCAGCTCACCGGCGCCTCCCTGCACGGGAAGCCCTCCCTGCTGAACTTCTGGTACGCCGGCTGCGCCCCGTGCCGGGCCGAGGCGCCGCACCTGGTCAAGCTGCACGACGAGTTCGGGGACCGGGTGGCTTTCTACGGGGTCAACCTGCGCGATGAGAAGGGCACCGCGGAGGCCTTCGAGCGCAACTTCGGGGTGGACTACCCCTCCGTCGAGGACCGCACCGGCGAGGTGCTCATGGCGATGTCCGACTACGTCCCGGCCCAGGCCGTGCCCACGACCCTGGTGCTCGATGCCCAGGGTCGGGTGGCCGCCCGGGTGCTCGGGCAGATCGACGAATCCACCGTGCGCACCCTGATCCAGGACCAGCTCGGCGGGGCCAGCGCCGCGCCGTCGGCCTCCGCGACGGCGTAGGGCACGGGCGTGGGTTCCTCCTTCGGTCAGGTGGTGCTGGACGGCTCCCTGTGGGCCGCCGTGCCCCTGGCCGCCCTGGCCGGGCTGATCTCCTTCGCCTCCCCGTGCGTGCTGCCCCTGGTGCCCGGGTACCTCGGGTACGTCACCGGGCTGACCGGATCGGACCTGCAGCAGCGCCGCCGCGGGCGGATGCTGGCCGGGACCGGGCTGTTCGTGCTCGGCTTCTCCTTCGTCTTCGTGCTGATGTCCGTGCTCCTCGCGCAGGTCGGGGCCGCCCCCTGGCTGCGCGGGCAGACCTGGATCACCGTGGTGCTGGGCCTGCTGGTGATCCTCATGGGCGTGGTGTTCATGGGCGGGATCCCCTGGTTCCAGCGGGACCGCAAGATCCATGCCCGTCCCCCGGCCGGACTGTGGGGCGCCCCGGTGCTGGGGATGACCTTCGGGCTGGGCTGGGCCCCGTGCATCGGGCCCACCTTCGCCGCGGTGCAGGCCCTGGTCTACGTGCAGGGACCCACCAGCGCCAAGGCGATCCTGCTGACCACCGTGTACTGCCTGGGCCTGGGGGTGCCGTTCCTGCTGATCGCCCTGGGCTTCCGCCGCTCGGCGGAGGCCTTCGGGGTGCTCAAGCGGCACCGTCGGGGCCTGCAGATCACCGGGGGTGCGGTGCTCGTCGTCGTCGGGGTGCTCATGGCCACCGGGGTGTGGGGCTCGCTGTTGTCCTGGATCCAGTCCGTGACCCCCGGCTATGAGCTGCCGGTATGAGCCCGGAATCGTCGAAGGGAAGCCACGCCATGAAGTCCGAGGACTCCCCGGAGCAGACCTCGCAGGACGCCCAGCCGCGGCGGGACAGCCGACGCTCCCGCCGTCGGTCGCGCACCGCCGACGCCCCCGCGCTGGGGCCGCTGGGCATGCTGCGCTGGGCCTGGACCCAGCTGACCAAGATGAACACGGCCCTGTTCCTGCTGCTGCTGCTCGCGGTGGCCGCGGTGCCCGGGTCCATCTTCCCGCAGAACATCCAGGACCCCGGCAAGGTCCAGACCTACCTCGAGGCCCACCCCACCTGGGGGCCGATCGCGGACAAGCTGCAGCTGTTCGACGTCTTCTCCTCCGTGTGGTTCTCCGCGATCTACCTGCTGCTGTTCATCTCCCTGATCGGCTGCGTCCTGCCGCGGGCCGTGAAGCACGCCAAGGACTGGCGGGCCAAGCCCCCGCGCACCCCCCGCAACCTCTCCCGGCTGCCCCAGCACCGCACCCTGACCATCCCCGCGGACTCCGTGCGCACCGCCGACGGAGCCCCGCTGGACCCGCAGACCGCGGTGCGCACCGCCCAGCGGATCCTGCGCCGGCGCCGCTACCGCACGGACCTGCGCCTGGACGGCCCCGCCCCCAGCGTGGGTGCGGAGCGGGGCATGGTCCGGGAGCTGGGCAACCTGCTGTTCCACGCCGCGCTGATCGGGGTCCTGGTGGGCATGGCCATCGGCTCCCTGTTCGGGTACTCGGGACAGAAGATCGTGGTCAAGGGGGAGTCCTTCGTCAACACCCTGGTCAGCTACGACACCTTCACCCCCGGCACGGACTTCGACGCCGACCGGCTGCGTCCCTTCTCCCTGACCCTGGACGACTTCCACGTCAGCTTCGACCGGCAGCAGGGCTCGCCCACCTACGCCCAGCCCCTGGACTTCACCGCGGACGTGTCCGTGAAGGACGACGCCGACTCCAAGGCCCGGAAGGAGACCCTCAAGGTCAACCAGCCGCTGAGCGTGGACGGCACCCGCGTGTACCTGTCCGGCAACGGCTACGCCCCGATCGTGAAGGTCACCGACGGGGACGGGAAGGTGGCTTACGAGGGCCCGGTGGTCAGCCTCGCCACGGACAAGACCTACACCTCCTCCACGGTCCTGAAGGTCCCGGACGCCCGCCCGGATCAGCTCGGCTTCGTCGGGATGTTCCTGCCCTCCGCCGTCATCCAGGACGGGCAGTCCCCGTACTCGGCGGACCCCAGCCTGTCCAACCCGGCCCTGGTGCTCTCCTCCTACAGCGGGGACCTCGGGCTGGACGGCGGCACCCCGCAGAACGTGTACGTGCTGGACACCTCCTCCCTGCACGAGCTGAACTCGATGCGCAACAAGAACGGCATCGTGCTCACCGAGCAGAACCCCAAGGCCGAGCTGCCCGAGGGCAAGGGCAGCATCGAGCTGGAGGGCGTGAGCCGCTACGTCGGCCTGGACATCCACTACGACCCGGGCAAGCCCGTGGTCCTGGTCTCCTTCCTGCTGGCCTTCGCCGGACTGGTGGTCTCCCTGTTCGTGGCCCGGCGCCGCGCCTGGGTCACCGCGCGTGCGACCCGCCTGGCCGACGGCACCGACGCCGTGGTCGTGGAGTACGGGCTGCTGGCCCGCGGGGAGGACCCGCGCATCGGCGCGGAGGCGGACCGGCTGACCCAGCTGTTCGCCAAGGAGTGGGGACTAGAATTCAGCGAAGCGTGAGCCCCCGGCCGCGCCGCGCGCAGACTCGCGAGGAAAGGCAGTCATGACCCTGAACGAGAACCTCGGCCAGTGGAGCGAGATGCTCATGTTCCTGGCCGCCCTGGTCTACGTGGTGGCCTTCGTGGCCTTCACCTGGGACCTGGCCTCCCACTCCCGGGCCACCCGCCGCGCCGAGGAGGCCACCCGCGCGGAGTCCGGCGACGCCGCCTTCGGGCTGGAGCGGGTCCCGGCCGGGGTGGCCGCGGGCGGGGCCGGTGCTGATGCTGGTATTGATGCTGGGGCTGGGTCTGGTGCCGGCCGCGGGCAGGAGGGTGCGGCGCCGTCGGGGCGGGCTGCTCCGGGCTACCCGGAGGATGCCGCCGAGCAGACCGGCGTCGGCACCCGGGGCCGCGGACGCTCCCGCGCGGAGAAGGCCCGCCTGGCCGGGCAGACCGCCGATGACGCGATGCTGTACTCGGGGGAGCGGCGCCCGGCCGCGAACGTGGCCGTGGCCGTGATGGTGCTGGCCGCCGTGGTGCACCTGGCGGGGGTCGTGACCCGCGGGCTCGCGGCGGGGCGGGTGCCGTGGGGCAACATGTACGAGTTCTGCACCACCGGCGCCCTCGTCGTCTCCGCGGTGTTCCTGATCTCCCTGCTGTTCCGGGACCTGCGCTTCGTCGGGACCCTGGTCTCCGGGTTGGCGCTGGTGATGATGGTCGCGGCGACGATCGGCTTCCCCACTCCCGTGGGGCACCTGCAACCGGCCCTGCAGTCCTACTGGCTGGTGATCCACGTGTCCGTGGCCGTGATGGCCTCCGGGGTGTTCACCATCACCTTCGCGATGGCGGTGCTGCAGCTGCTGCAGGGCTGGCGGGAGCGGCGGCTGATCGAGGGGGAGCGGGACCGGATGCCGTTCCTGCGCCTGGTGCCCTCCGCGCAGGCCCTGGAGAACTTCGCGTTCCGGCTCAACGCCGTCGGGTTCGTCATGTGGACCATCACCCTGGCCTTCGGGGCGATCTGGGCGGAGCAGGCGTGGGGCCGCTACTGGGGCTGGGACGCCAAGGAGGTGTGGACCTTCGTCATCTGGGTGGTCTACGCCGCGTACCTGCACGCCCGGGCGACCCGCGGGTGGACGGGCGCCCGCTCGGCGTGGCTGTCGATCATCGGCTACGCCTGCATCATCTTCAACTTCACGGCCGTGAACACGGTCTTCAACGGCCTGCACTCCTACTCGGGCCTGTAAACCCCCTCCCCCTCGCCGCAAAACTGGAGATGCTTCGCATTTCGGGACCTGTATCGTCCCGTTCTGCGAAGCATCTCCAGTTTTGCGGGCTGGTGGGGGAGTGGGCGGGGTCAGTCCGGTTTGCGGCGCTGCTCGCGCTCCCGGTCCTTCCGACGTCGTTCGGCCTGTTTGGCCAGGAAGTCCAGGTACGCGGCGTCGTCGTCCGGGGCGCGCCCGGCCTGCGGGGCAGGTCCCGCGGAGGGACCGCGACGACGACGGGGCTCACCGCCTGCGGGTCGGTCCCGGCGGGTGCCGAGGCTCAGCCACAGCACGGGACCGATCACCGGGAAGAGCAGGGCGATGAGGAACCAGGCCGGCTTGGGCAGGGCCCGGATCCGGCTCCGTTCGGTGCGGGCGACGTCGAGCAGGGCGTAGATGCTCAGCCCCACCAGCAGGGCCCCGACGGCGATGATCAGAACGGCGCGCATGCCAGCGATTCTACCGGGGCCCGCCGGGCCCCGCTCCTGGGGTTGCCCCTGCGCGACATGATGTCAAGCGCGCTCCTCGTAGGGCCAGTCAGTGGCGAGCAGCGCCTCCACGGCGCGATTTCGGAAGCGGTACACCTTGCCGCGTCCGCGGCGCTGGATGATGCCGCGCACGACGTCGAGGCGTTGTGAAGTGGGCCCTGCCTGACTGGATTTCGCGTACCCGGCCTCCTCCGCGATCGCACTGAGGGTCCGCGACTCAGCCGGCAGCGCGACCATGGCGTCGAGGAATTCTCGTTCACGGGTCGGCAGCCTCTGGAGGATGCGCTCGACGTGCGTCTCCGCGGCGTCCGCCGCCCGCTCCCACCCTCGGAAGGCCTGACGCTCGGTGATCACCTCGCTGGTGCCGGCGTTCCAGGCCTGTTCCCCGGCCAACTGGAAGAGGAAGGGTTCGCCGCAGGAGAGCTGGATGATCGCTCGGCGGGCGTCCGGGTGCATGCTGATGCGGGTGAGGCCGCCCTGGTCGTCGGGGACTTCCCACCCGTCGGCGACGAAGGGCTCGAGCGCCATCTCCAGATCCTCGTCGCTGATGGCCTCCAGCACCGTCGTCTTGAAGCGTCGGGCGAAGGTCGCATCGGTGCGCGCTCCGGCCATCTCCGCGAATTCCGGAAGACCGGTGAGGTAGACGGCGAGGGGAAGCACCCGCGAGAAGGAGTATCCGCCGGGCGCCTGGACCGTCTCTTCGTGGGTGAGCGCATCGCCGAGGGCGACCAGCAGCTGGGAGCGGACGTCGTCATCGTCGATGTTCTGCACTTCATCGAGGTGTATCAGCACCATGGTGTTGCGGGCCCGCAAGGCGGAGCGTCCGATCTCGATCAGCAGATCGGTCAGGTCGGTGTACGGCTCGGGGGCTTGCGCATCCCGCAGGCTCAGGGACACTCCCGCAGCTGCGATCTTCTCAACACGACGGATCAAGGCGGTCACCGAGTGCTCTCGGGCCGTGGTCAGGCCCGCCTGCCGGGCCAGATCCACCAGCGCCCGGGCGAGGCGGCGCAGCGGATCGGTCCCCCGGGGAATCCGCAGCTGGCCGGTGGTCCAGTCCCCCTGGTGCCGGGCTTCCTCGCTGATCCTGTTGACCAGACAGGATTTCCCCGTGCCCGGTTCACCCAGGATGGTCCTGCCCCGTTCGGCCCTACCTGCCAGACGACGAGGCCGGAGCACCTGATGCCAGTCATCGAGCTCCTCGCGGCGCCCAGCCCAGATCTCGGGGACCGTGTCCGACCCCGGGTTGAAGGGACAGTCAACGGGCGTTCTCATGGTGATAAATTTATCACCTATTCGATCTACTGATAAATTTATCAGAGACGGTCGGGGGAGGGGGCGTGACGGCTGATCCACCGGGGGCTGCGGGGCCGATGGTCGGGGCGGGTCCGTCTTCAGAAGGCGTGCAGGTGCCGCGGGTACAGTGGTGGCGTGAACTTCCTGAAGTACTCGCTGATCCGCCTGGGCCTGATCGTCGTCGTGTTCCTGCTGTGCATGCTGATCGGCATCGGGCCGTTCCTGGCCGGGATCTTCGCGGTGCTCATCGGGCTGGCCGTGGGCTACCTGGCCTTCCCGCGCCTGCACACCGCCGCCGGGCAGGAGTTCACCGCCTTCTTCCGCCGCTGCCGCACCCGCAGCGAGGCCCGACGCACCCACCCGCGCACCGCCCAGGAGGACGCCGCGGTGGAGGACGAGTACGTGGACGAGCAGCTGCGCCGCGAGGACCGTAGCATCTGACCCCGGGTTCTTCCGCGAGGCGGCGCTTTCGTTCCCTCTTGCCCTGGATTCTTCCGCGAGGCGGCGTTTTCGTTCCCTGTTTCGGCGTTTTAGGGAACGGATGCGCCGTCTCGCGTGGGCCGGGGGGGAGGGGTGGGTACGGATGCGCCGGGTCGTGTTGGGGCAGGCCCACCCCCGAGAAGCCGGTCAGGGGCGGGGCGGCGTCGGCTCCCCGATGCGGCGGTTGCGGCCGGCGACGACGCCCGCGGCGAACTGCACGCACGCCAGCACCAGCAGCGACCACAGCACCGCCGCCCAGGATCCGGTGGCCTCGGCGAGGGAGCCGGCCAGCAGCGGGCCGGTCGCCGCCAGCAGGTAGCCCAGGCACTGGGACATCCCGGACAGGCGCAGGGTGTGGGCCGGGTGCACGGTGCGCAGACCCATCATCGCCAGGGACAGGGAGAAGCCGCCGCCGCAGCCGATGCCGACCAGACCACACCACAGCACGGCCCCGCCCGGCCACAGGAGGGCACCCGCGGCCGGCACCACGATCATCGAGGACAGCAGCATCGCCAGCCACGACTGGGACGCGCGGCGCTCGGCCAGGAAGCTCACGGAGAGGTTCCCCAGGATCCCGGTGACCTGCAGGGTGAACAGGTGCCACCCGGCGGCCGCGGCTCCCACGCCCAGTCGGGCCTCCATGCTCGGCAGCCACATCATCACCGTGTAGAACACCGCCGACTGCAGACCCATGTACAGGGTCACCGCCCACGCGATGGGGGAGCGCAGCATGGACACCCGGCGCAGGGACGGCGGCTCCGGGGCCGACGGCAGCACGGGCAGCGCCCCGGTGACCGCCTCCCGCAGGGGGACGGTGCGCTGCTGGGTGCGGCGTCGACCGCGGGTGCGCACCGCCCACCACAGACCCGCCGCGCCCGCCGGCACTGCCCACAGCGCCAGACTCGTGCGCCACCCGCCCGGCAGGACGGCGGCCAGCGGCTCGGAGAACCCCGCCGCCAGGGCCGCGGCCACCGAGAGCACCGCGGTGTACATCCCGGTCATCACGGATACCTGGCCGGGGAAGTCCCGTTTGACGATCACCGGCACGACGACGTTCTGCACCGCGATCCCCGCGCCCACCAGCAGGGTGCCGACCCACAGCAGGCCGGGCCCGGGCGTGGAGCGCACCAGGATCCCCGCGGCGAGCACCGCCAGCGCCGCCAGCACCGCCCGCTCCAGGCCCACGCGCTGGGCCGGCAGGGCCACCACCGGGGAGAGCACCGCGAAGGCCAGCAGGGGCAGCGCCCCGAGCAGGCCGACGCCGGCCGCGGACAGGCCGGTCGCGGCGCGCAGCGGCTCCACCACGGGCCCGACGGAGGTCAGGGCCGGGCGCAGGCAGGAGGCCACCAGCAGCACCAGCAGGCACCAGCCCCACGGGAAGGGGCGGGCGGCTCCGGACCGGGCAGCGTCGGGTCGGCTCATGCCAGGGTCGCCGGGACGACGCGCGCTGCCGGCGACGGGACCGTTCACCCCGCCGTCGTCGGGCCGCTTCACGCCGCCATCACCGCGGCGACGACCAGCAGCAGCGCGAAGGCCAGGCTGAGGAATCCGGTCTGGCGCAGCACCGGGATCAGGGCGCGCATCTGCTGCGCCCGCAGCACGGTGCGCACCGCCGGGACGGCCAGCACCAGCGAGCACAGCACCAGCAGGACCCACGGGTTCTCCGGCACGGCGAAGACCATCACGGCGTAGGCCAGCACGATCTCCCCGGCGTACGCCAGCCGGGCCCGCGCGTCGCCCAGACGCACCGCCATCGTGCGCTTGCCGGCCACCTCATCGGTGGGGATGTCCCGGAGGTTGTTGGCCATCAGCAGCGCGCAGGCGATCAGCCCCATGGCGACGGCGGCGCACCAGGCGGTCGCGGACAGGCGGGAGGCCTGGGTGAAGGTGGTGCCCAGGGTGGCCACCAGCCCGAAGTAGATGAAGACGAACAGGTCGCCCAGCCCGAGGTACCCGTAGGGGTGCTTCCCGCCGGTGTAGCCCCAGGCGGCTAGCACCGCGGAGGCCCCGATCAGCAGGAACCACCACTGCCCCGCCAGGATGATCAGCCACAGCCCGGCGGACCCGGCCGCGCCGAAGCACGCGAACGCCGCCAGCTTCACCTGGCGCGGGGCGGCGGCGCCGGAGCCGGTCAGGCGCAGCGGGCCCACGCGCGTCTCGTCGTCGGTGCCCTTGATGCCGTCGGAGTAGTCGTTGGCGTAGTTGACCCCCACCTGCAGGAAGAACGCGACGAGCAGCGCGAGCACCGCCGGCCCGACGTGGAGGGAGTCCATCTGCGCGGCCGCCGCGGAGCCCGCGATCACCGGCGCCACCGCCAGCGGCAGCGTCCTCAGCCGCGCCCCCTCGACCCACTGCCCCACGGTTGCCACGGCGGACGTCCTTCCCTCGATGCGCTCACGAACGGCCCCCATTGTCTCACTCGGGGCGGCGGGGGTGGTGTCTCACTCGGGGCGCGGCGAGGGCGCGGGCGACGGCGGCCCGGTCCGGTTTGCCGGTCGAGGTCAGCGGCAGGGCGCGCACCACCTCCAGGCGCTTCGGCACCGCGGCGGGGCCCAGGCGCTCGCGGACCGCGGCGGGCAGCCGGTCCTCCAGCTCCGCGGTCTCGCGCGCATCCGCGTTCCCGCGCGCGTCCGGGTCCTCGTGCGCATCCGCGGGGTGGGCGGGGGCGCTCGGCGTCGTGCCGGACAGGCCGGGGACGGCGACCATCGCGGCCACCGCCTGTCCCCACCGCGGGTGCGGCACCCCGACCACGAGGGCCTCGCGCACCCCCCGGACCTCCTCGAGGGCCGCGGCCACGGCACGGGCGGAGACTTTGATCCCTCCGGTGATGATCACGTCGTCGGCTCGCCCGGCCACCCTCAGGCGCTGCCCGGCGAGGTGCTCGGGGCGCGGGGCGGCGGAGTGGTCTGTGGGGCGGGATGCGGAGCGAGATCCTGTCTTGGGCCTGGGTCCGGGCCCGGGTCCGGACCCGGTGGGGGAACCACTTTCGGTTCCGGGCCGGGACCCCGCGAGAGACGTGATGTCCTCCAGGGTGCCGAGGTCGTCGGTGCGGTACCAGCGGGTGCCGTGCGCGTCCACGCGGAAGTGCTCGGTGTGGCGCGCGGGGTCCTCCAGGTAGCCCGCGGCCACGGTGGGTCCGCCGAGCCAGATCCGCCCCGGACCTCCGGCGGGGCCCTCGTCGACCGCGCTGGGGGATGATCCATCGAGCACGCCGGGGGCGGCAGAGACCGGAGTTCCGGGTGCGGAGCCTGGTCCGTGCGAGTCCGGCCCGTCTTCCGTCGCCGGGCCGCCCGCCGTCGTCGTCGGCTCGATGCGCACCTCGACCCCGGGCAGGGCGCGCCCGTCGTACACGCAGCCGCCGGCGGTCTCCGCGCTGCCGTAGGTGGTGACCACCGGCAGCCCCAGCTTCCGGATGCGCGCGCGCAGACTCGCTGAGGCCGGGGCCCCGCCGAGCAGGATCGCGCGGAAGGAGCGCAGCGCCTCGTGCAGCTGGTCGGCGGGGACGACGCCGGATTCGGCGGCCTCCAGCAGCACGTGCAGCTGGGTGGGCACCAGGGCGGTCATCCGCCGCGGGTGGGTCATGCGCTCGACGGCGGCCAGGAAGTCTCCGGCGGTGAACCCCGTCCCGGGAGCGAGGGACGCGGTGGTCACGGGGGTGGTCCCGGCCAGCATGGAGCGGGCGATCACCTGGGCCCCGGCGACGTAGTGCACGGGCAGGGCCAGCAGCCACTGCGCCCCGTCCGAGTCGGTGGTCTCGGCGGTGGCCCGCCCCGACGCCCGCAGCGACCCGGCGGTGAGGAGGGTCCGCTTGGGGGTGCCGGTGGAGCCGGAGGTGGCCACGACCAGCGCGGGAGCGTCCCGATCCGCCTCCGGCAGCGAACTCAGCCCGCGGGTCAGGGACTGCGGCGTCTGGGAACCGGGACCATCCAGCACCGGCACGCCGGGCCCAGGGGCGGGCGGTTCGGGGGCGGGGGTGAGCGCGGAGAAGTCCATGCCCACCAGGCTATCCGCGACGTTTCCGGGTGGGGCCGGTCTGGTCGGTGGCGGCCCGTTCCTGTCCGTCCGACGCCGAGACGGCGCATCCGTTCCCACCCGAGCGTCATCCCCACGCGAGTCGGCGCATCTGTTCCCAGAAACGCGGAAACCGGGTACGAGAGCGCCGCCTCGCGGGAAGGCCCAGCCTCGGTGGGTACGAGAGCGCCGGGTCGGGATCGCCGTTTCGGTTCAACTCCGCTCATTTCACACGCGAGGCGGCGCATCCGTACCCACCCCCACGCGAGGCGGCGCATTCGTTCCCGGAAACGCCGTAAGCGGGAACGGATGCGCCGCCTCGGCGATGATCTCGGGGCCTATGGGTACGAGTGCGCCGGGTCGGCGTTCAGTCCAGCCCCACCCCGACCCCGCTCAGAAGTAGTACGGGTACGCGGACCAGTCCGGGTCGCGCTTGCCGAGGAAGGCGTCGCGGCCCTCCACGGCCTCGTCGGTCATGTACGCCAGGCGGGTGGCCTCTCCGGCGAAGACCTGCTGGCCCACCATGCCGTCGTCGGGCAGGTTGAAGGCGAACTTCAGCATCCGGATGGCCTGGGGGGACTGGCGGGAGATGTCCACGGCGTACTCCAGGGCGGTCTCCTCGAGGCGGGCGTGGTCCACCACCTCGTTGACCGCGCCCATCTCCAGCATCCGCTGCGCGCTGTACTCCCGGGCCAGGAAGAAGATCTCCCGGGCGAACTTCTGCCCCACCTGCCGGGCCAGCAGGGCCGAGCCGTAGCCGGCGTCGAAGGAGCCGACGGTCGCGTCGGTCTGCTTGAACTTCCCGTGCTCCCGGGAGGCGATGGTCAGGTCGCACACCACGTGCAGGGAGTGCCCGCCGCCGGCGGCCCACCCGGAGACCACCGCGATGACCACCTTGGGCATGGTGCGGATCAGCCGCTGGACCTCCAGGATGTGCAGGCGTCCGGCGCGGGCGGGGTCGATGGTCTCGGCGGTCTCACCCTCGGCGTAGCGGTAGCCGTCCCGCCCGCGGATGCGCTGGTCCCCGCCGGAGCAGAAGGCCCACCCGCCGTCTTTGGGGGAGGGGCCGTTGCCGGTGAGCAGCACGGTGCCGACGTCGCCGGTCATCCGCGCGTGGTCCAGCACCCGGTACAGCTCGTCCACGGTGGAGGGGCGGAAGGCGTTGCGCACCTCGGGGCGGTCGAAGGCGATGCGCACGCACGGCAGGTCCCGGACCACCCGGCCGGTCTGGTCGCGCTCCACCTGGCGGTGGTAGGTGACGTCGGTGAGGTCCTCGAAGCCCTCGACGACGCGCCAGCGGGCGGGGTCGAAGGTCTCGGAGACGACGGCGGGCAGGTCGGCGGATGCTGTATCGGTCACGCCCCGATCCTAGCGGGCCGCGGCCAGCTGCCGCGCCGCAACCGGCGACCGGACCGCGGCAAGCCAGCGCCCCGCAACCGCCTACCGCCCCGCGGCCAGCTCCCGGGCCTCGTCGAACTCCCGGTCGATCCGCTCGGAGGGCTTGTGGGTGGCCAGGGAGACCACCACGCCCAGCACCAGGGCGACGGCGAAGCCGGGGACGATCTCGTACAGCCCGGTGATGCCGGTGGAGGCGGGGTCCTCCACGAGCTGCTTCCACAGGATGGTCACGGTGGCCCCGGAAATCATGGCGGTCAGCGCGCCCTCGGCGGTGAGGCGGCGCCAGTACAGGGACAGCAGCATGATCGGGCCGAAGGCGGCGCCGAAGCCGGCCCATGCGAAGGCCACCAGGTCCAGGATCGCGGAGTCGGAGTCCAGGGCGATCAGCGCGGCGATCACGGCCACGGCCAGCACGGCGGAGCGGGACATCCACAGCTGGGCCCGCGGGGAGGGCTTGCGCTTGATCAGCAGCATCGCGAGGTCCTCCACAGCGGCGGAGGAGGAGACGATCAGCTGGGAGGAGACGGTGGACATGATCGCGGCGAGCACCGCGGCCAGCACGAATCCGGCGACCAGCGGGTGGAAGAGGATCTGGGAGAGGTCCAGGAACACGGTCTCCGCGGACTTCGCGTCGGTCAGGTGCGCGTCGGGGTGGGTGGAGAAGTAGGCGATGCCGGTCAGGGCGGTGCAGATGGTGCCGGCAACGGACAGCACCATCCAACTGATGCCCACGCGCCGGGCGGCGGGGGCGTCGGCGGGGGAGCGCAGGGCCATGAAGCGCACGATGATGTGCGGCTGCCCGAAGTAGCCCAGGCCCCAAGCCAGGGAGGAGATGACGCCGATGACGGTGGCCCCGGCGGTCAGGGACAGGGCGTCCGGGTTGGCGTGGCGCACGGCGTCGAAGACCTCGGCTGGCCCGCCGAATTCGAACAGGGCGACGATCGGCACCATGATCAGGGCGATGAGCATGAGCAGGCCCTGGGCGACGTCGGTGAAGGTGGCGCCGAGGAAGCCGCCGAAGAACGTGTAGAGCACGGTGATCGCGGCGATCATGAGCATGCCCACGAGGTAGTCCCCGTTGAAGGTGGTCTGGTAGAACTTCCCGCCGGCCACCATCCCGGAGGAGACGTAGAAGATGAAGAACAGCAGGATGATCACGCCGCAGGAGATGCGCAGGATGCGGGAGGCCAGCCCGTCGGCCTTGAGCCGGTTGTCGAAGAAGGACGGGATGGTGATGGCGTTGCCGGCGACCTCGGAGTAGGCCCGCAGCCGCGGGGCGGTGTACTTCCAGTTCAGCCACGCCCCGATGGTCAGGCCGATGGCGATCCACGCGTCCACGAGCCCGGTCAGGTAGATCGCGCCGGGCAGGCCCATCACGAGCCAGCCGGACATGTCCGAGGCGCCGGCGGACAGGGCTGCGACGCCGGGGCGCAGGGAGCGCCCGCCGAGCATGTAGTCCTCGGTGTCCTTGTTCTTGGTGCTGGCCCACAGGCCGATGGCGATCATCCCGAGGAAGTAGATCCCCAGGGCGAGGTACTGGAAGGCCTGGTCTGACATGTGGGATCCCCTCATCGTCGGTGCGCTGATCGCACGGGCCACACCGTCAGTGTGACGTGCGCGTCGATGGCTCAGTATGCCAAGGGTGGTGTGAGCCACCAAATGCGCCCGGCCGGTCGGGGGAGTGGAGCGGGGCGGGGCGGGGGCGAGTCAGTCGATGCGGGGGATCTGCTGGGTGTCGATGATCTGCAGGGCCTCGGTGTGGGTGGTGATGCGCGCGGCGGAGCGGTTGGCCTTCCACGTCACCGCCGCCCCGGAGACCACGATCAGCCCGATCCCCACGTAGGCCGGCACGGAGAGCACCTGCCCCAGCATCACCAGGCCGACGACGGAGGAGACCACCGGGTCCAGGCTGAAGAACACCCCGACGACGGCGGGTCCGGTCGCGGAGGCGGCGAAGGCGTCGCAGGAGAAGGCCAGGGCCAGGCCGAAGGCGCCGATGAAGGCGGCCAGCAGCCAGTCCTGCCCGGTCATCCGGGGGATCGCGGTCGCGGTGGCCGGCAGCCACAGCAGGGCGCCGATGGTGATGGACACGGCCAGCCCGCGGATCCCCGAGGAGGCGGGGGCCCCGGAGCCGATGCGCGCGGAGAGCAGGGTGTATCCGCACATGGCGGCGGCCGCGAGGGCGGCGAAGAGGTAGCCCCACCAGTCCGTGGAGCCGAAGGTGGGTCCGGCGATCATCGCGACCCCGGCCAGGGCGCCGAGGGCGAAGATCCCGTCCTGCAGGCGGCGCACCCCGAGGATCGCGACGGTGAACGCCCCGAGGTATTCGATGGTCACGGCCACGCCCAGGGGGATGCGCTGGACCGCGAGGTAGAAGAACACGTTCATCAGGGAGGCGACCACCCCGTAGGACAGGACCGCGGTCCAGTCGCGGCGGGTGAAGCGCCAGAAGCGGGGACGGGCCACGGCCAGGAGGATCACGGCGGCGGTGAGCAGACGCAGCCCGGACACGGTCGGCGGGGAGAAGCGCTCGAACAGGCCGGTGGCCACGGCGGTGGTCACCTGGATGCCGGTGGAGCCGATGAGCACGGCGATCAGGGCGGCGGTGCCCCGGTGCTTCTTGGGGATGCGCTCAGCAAGCTCCACAGGTGCCCTCCATCATCGGGTCCAGCACGGTCCAGGGTCGGTGGGAGATGCGGTCCGGGTCGAAGACCTCCAGCATCTGCGCGGCGGTGTGCGGCAGGCACGGGCCGTCCGGGGTGCGCAGCGGCGGCAGGGGGATGGATCCGGCGATCATCCGCCCCACCTGCTCCGGGCTGACGCCGGCCGCGCGCAGCTGGGGCAGGGTCACGGCGCCGTCGCGTTTGGCCAGGCGCTTGCCGTCCCGGTTCAGGGCCAGCGGCACGTGGGCGTATTCCACGGGGGGCAGGCCGAGCAGGTGGGCGAGGTGGGCCTGCCGGGGCGCGGAGGCCAGCAGGTCGTCCCCGCGCACCACCTGGTCCACGCCCTGGTGGGCGTCGTCCACGACGACGGCGAGGTTGTAGGCGGGGCGTCCGTCGTTGCGCACCAGCACGACGTCGTCCACCTCGCCGGTGTGCTGCCCGGCCCAGCGGTCCTGCACGGTCCACCGGGTCACCTGGGCGCGCAGGCGCAGGGCGGCGGGCCGCTGCGCTCGGCGCTGCTCGCGCTGGGCGTCGGTGAGGTTCCGGCAGGTGCCGGGGTAGGCGCCGGGGGCGCCGTGCGGGGCGGAGGAGGCCTCCTGGATCTCCCGGCGGGTGCAGTAGCACTCGTAGACCAGGCCGGCCTCGCGCAGGCGGGCGACGGCGTCGTCGTAGGCGTCCTGACGCTCCGACTGGACGAGCACGGGACCGTCCCAGTCCACGCCGAGGGCTTCCAGGTCCGCCAGCTGACGCTGGGCCGCGCCCTCCTGCACGCGGTCCAGGTCCTCGATGCGCAGGTGGAAGGCGCGCCCGGTGGTGCGGGCCATGAGCCACGCCAGCAGCGCGGTGCGCAGGTTGCCCAGGTGCAGGTCCCCGGAGGGGGAAGGGGCGTAGCGTCCGGCGCCGGGGGCGGCGGGGCTGCTCAGGGCGCGCTCGGGTGCGGTGTGATCCAGGGACATGAGACCATGGTAGCCAGGGGCATCGAGACGAGTGAGAGTGTGGAGCTGATGGATCGACGGCATGGGGAAACTCACTCGTCTCTGAGGCAAGACTGTTGGAGTACCTGTGACGAATATGAATCGCCGTGAAAGAAAATTCTATAATCAGGTTGATGCATTCCAAAAAATCAGCGAATTATTCAACAAATACAATGTAAGCTACTGTGATAAAGAGTTTCTTTGGTTATCTGGCTCATCGCAAATGAGGGTGTAGCGCGGGTCTGAACCCTCCGGCTTCGAGCAGCGACCGAGCGATGTAGTGGGTGAGGTTGCGGAAGCCCAGAGCGGAGCCGCGAAGGTGTTCGAGCCGCCCGTTGACGGCCTCCGTAGGACCGTTGCTGGTGACAGGTCGGTCGAAGAACGCGAGAATGTCAGCGGCGCGTTGCTTCAGCGTCCGGCCGAGCTTGCGCAGCTCGACGAGCGGGGTCGGGACCCCGCTGGCGAGTGAGTCGATGAGCTGCTGCATGGCGAACCTCCCCAGACCCCGGTCGGGTTCCCGATATGCGGTGACCATCCGCTGGTAGATGCCCCAGGTCGCCTCGACCTCGGCATGTCGCTCATCGGCGAACAGCGCTTCAAGGCGGGCTTGTTGCTTCTCGGTGAGCAAGCCGGCACCGGTGTGCAGGGTACGACGCGCCGTGTAGAGCGGATCATTCTTCCTCCCGCGCCGCCCGAACGCATCGCGCTGGACGCGGCGGCGGCACCCATCGAGCGCGTCACCGGCCAGCCTCACGACGTGGAAGGGATCCATCACCGTCACCGCCGCAGGCAGCTCTTCGACGGAGGCGGTCTTGAACCCGGTGAACCCGTCCATCGCGACGATTTCGACACCGTCTCGCCAGGTCCGCGGCCGATCCGCGAGCCAGGTCTTGAACACCGCCTTCGAGCGTCCCTCGACCATGTCCAGCAGCCTGGCAGGTCCCGTTCTCTCACGGACCGGTGTCAGGTCGATGATGACGGTCACGTACTTGTCGCCGCGGCGGGTATGCCGCCAGACATGCTCGTCGACGCCGAGCACTCGGACACCGTCGAACCGGCCCGGTGCGTCGATCAGGCGGCGTTTGCCCGCGGTGAGGATCGCGGTGTTCGCGGTGTGCCAGGACACGCCCAGGCCGGCAGCGGCGCGCGAGACGGTGAGGTGCTCGATCACGATGGCCTCCAGCGCCCACCGCATCCCGCCGCGAGACAGCCTCGCTCGTGCGGGCGCGGCCTGGGTGAGGTCTTCACGCCAGGACCGCCCGCACCCGGGGCACGCGTATCGGCGGACGCGGACCAGCAGCGTGGTGGGTCGGTGTCCGAACGGCTCGTGCGCCAGGTATCGGGCATCCGTGCCTCGGGACAGTGCCTGGCTGCCGCAGCCGCGGCACCACGGATCCGGCTCGGCAACGCGGCACTCCAGGACCGCACGGTCCGGTTCGATGTGCTGGCCCACGGCTATGAGGCCGAGCTCATCAAGTCGGCAGAACACGGTCAGGTCAGGGGTGGCGAAGGTATCGTGGGGCATGTCGGGGTCTTCCGGATGGGTAGTGTAGGAACTTCCATCATCGGGAGGCCTCGACCCTCACCCAGGCAGCGACGCGCCGGCCGCACCTACCTCCTCGATTACGAAGAGCCAGTTTACGACGCAACGGGCGCTACGCCCTGCTCCTGATTGTAGGTCCCCTCGACCTCCGCAGGAGTGTGGTAACTCAGGACCTCGTGCCTCCGGGTCATGCTCCACCAATGCACCCACCCGTCGTGGCCAGCTCCACGGCCGCGGTGGATTCCCAGACCCGTTTGGAGCGGATCAGCTCAGCCTTGTAGAGGCCAATGACTGTCCCCGGCGAGGGTTTTGTCATAGCTGTCGCCCACAGTGCCCACCGAAGCAGTCACCCCGGCGGCGATGACCGCATCCGGGTAGACCAGACTGACGTACTGGTAGCCTCTGTCGCAGTGGTGGATCAGCCCCTGCCCGTTGCTGCTGGCCCCCGGTGCTCGCCATGTCGTCTTTCAGTTCCAGCAATGGCAGCCGGTCAGTATGCAGCGAAGAGGATACAGACCAGCCGACTATCCGACGGCAGCAGATATCGGTGATGAACGCCGTGTAGGCGAACTCTCCCAGGGTGCGCACGTAGGTGATGTCAGCGACTCACAGCTGGTGGGGCTGTTCAGCAGCGAAGCGGCGTTCGACCATGACGGACGGTCACCCGGTGCCCCGGTAGGGCGCGGGATGATCAGCTGACGGCCGTGCCTGGCCCCTTCTAGCCCGGCGAGTTTCATCAGTCAGGCGACCTGGTCCCGGCCGACCTTTTAGCCGGACGGAGCATCGCCTAGTGCATCTTCCTGGCCCCGTAGACGCTGTCGTTGTCTTGGTGGATCCGTTGGAGCTCCTGGATGAGGATCTCGTCGCATCGGGCCCGTGCGGAGCCAGGCCGGGCCTTGGCCGAGCGGTAGCCGATGGAGGTGATGAACCCACATTCCGCCGCACCCACGGTGCGGCAGATGACCCGGACCCCGAATTGATCCAGGTTCTCGTCGATGAACGCGATCACCTCGTCGTGGGGCGGGTGGGTTCCGATGCGAAGAAATCTGAGGTCTTGCGCAGGTTCTCGTCCGCGCGGCGCAACTCGCGGTTCTCTCGGCGCAGCCTGGTGATCTCCTCGGCTTCAGCGGTGCTCAGTCCCGGGGCCTGGCCGTGGTCGATGCGGTCTTGTCTCCACCAGCCCCGCAGGGTGTGGGGTTGAGATCCCGCCGACGGATTCACTGACTGCGGTGCAGGCGCTCCAGGCAGAGCACTGCTCAGCTTGGAGGTGTTCGTCGATGAGCATCACGGCCCGGGTCTTGAATACGGGGCCGTACTTCTGGGGCGTGTCCTGATCCTCCTTGAGGAAGTAGGCCGGAACGGAACACGGGACGCTTCAGAACCTCGTGCGCAGAAGCATCTGGGTGGCAGCGCCCTCGATCCACCAGTTCCGTGCAGCCACCGTCAGCGCTCGACCCCACCGTCCAGTAAGGTAATGGTAGGGTACATGGGTCGCGCACTGGAGATCGGGAACGGGGGCGACGTGATCGTTAGGGGTGGGCGTCAGCGGGGCAACTTGCTGCCTAAGCTGGATGAATATGGTTGTATCAGGTGAGGTGGGGATGCAGTGCAGTTCGTGACCCCGCAGGACGATGAATTCAAGTGAAAAGATTCAAGAGTAGAGTTAAGCTGGCCTTATTCACCGTCGCAATAATTTTCGGGGCGTGTGCACTGATCCTCGCATTCACGGCTCCTATTAATAATATATTTAATTATTCTGCAGAATGCACGCCCGTAAATAAGCGCGTTACCTATGCTAGGGGTAATGATGGTCCGACCGCCTGGGATAAATCCTCTTTGAATTTGGAGACCAAAGAGTGTGGGGGTATATCGATCAATCAAAATATTTGGGGAGATAGTCCGGACAGGTTGCAATATAGAATAAAATTGAACAAGACCTATAGGATGGTCTGGGTTATGTCAGGTTCCCTGGCGGTTCGAAGGATGTGGTAAACATCTACAGGTAGCTCGTTCGAATCGCAAAAATGTGGCGTTTGCCGTGAGTACGAACTCGCAAAAAATTGATATGCAGGCCCCGATCAGTCGCTCAGTCCTCGGTGTGTGGCTACGTCAACTGTAAGGTCTCTTCGGCTCATCCGTTCCTGGCCGGGGCGGAACCTCCCCGGCTCCGGTGCCCCATCAGCAGGCGGGGTGCGGTCGCATCCAGTACCGTAGGGGGCATGGCTCGCACACAAGAGATCGCGGACGGGATCTACCTGATCGCCACGGATGACTACCGGCTCAACTCCGGACTGGTCGTCGGGGCGGACAAGGCCATGGTCATCGACACCGGGGCCGGGCCCCGCCAGGGCGCGGAGATCTTCCGGGCCGCCCGGCGCATCACGGACCTGCCCTTCGTCGTCGTCAACACTCACGCCCACTACGACCACATCTTCGGCAACGCCGTGTTCGCCGCAGACGGCGTCACGGACTTCTGGGCCCACCCCAAGGCCGTGCGGGCCATGACCCGCTACGCGGACCGGCAGCGCAGCTTCGTGGAGACCCTCGAACCCGAGATGGCCCACCACCAGGGCCCCAACACGGACATCATCCTGCCCACCCGCATGCTCCCCGGAGACGGCGGCCGCGCCTCCTTCACCCGCGTGGACCTCGGCCACCGCGCCGTCACCCTCTTCTACCTGGGCCTCGGGCACACCGACAACGACGTCCTCGCCGGGGTGGACGAGGTCCTGTTCACCGGCGACGTCGTCGAGCAGGGCGCGGACCCCGCCTTCGACGACTCCTTCCCCGACATGTGGGTGCAGGTCCTGCAGACCGTCGCCGGCCTGGACCGGTACCGCGTGTTCGTCCCCGGCCACGGCCTGCCCGTGGAGCGCACCTTCGTGCAGCGCCAGGCCGAGACCATGCGCGAAGCCATCAACCGCATCGAAGCCTCCGCCGCCAACCCCCTGGCCGGGCCCACCACCGCCGCCATGTACAAGCTGCCCTACGAAGCCGGGGTCACCCGCGTGCTCCTGGACCGGCTCGAATGGCTCAGATCCCAGGGCCTCACCGGGGACGCGCTCGTCGCCGAGGAGACCCCGGAAGGCGCCACCGGCCCCATCACCCGCGGCGAACAGGTCTGAGCCCCAGGGCCTTCCGAGCCCGCCCGTGGGGGAGGGGTCAGTACGTCCAGACCTTGGTGTACGCCCGCTCCACCGGGGCGCGCAGACCGCCCCGCAGGAAGCACACGATCAGCGCGGTGCACAGCATCCCCACCGCCCCGATCAGGCACAGGCTGCCCAGCCGGGCCGCCCCCGGGTAATGCTGATACGTGGACACCAGGTACGTCACCAGCGCGGTGAACCCCAGGAACAGCCCGAAGATCGTGAACAGCGGGATCACCAGCAGCCCCGTGAAGCGCGTGCCGGACTCATCCCGGTTCTCCGCGGGCAGGAAGCGCAGCACCAGCATCCCCAGGATGGTCCACGCCGAGACCAGGAAGATCGCGGCCACCACATCCGCCGGGCGGTGCCACCCGTTGATCACCGTGGCCACCCCCGTGACCACCGCGAACGCGCACATCAGGATCGCCAGCCCCGGACGCCACCGGCGCGGAGCCGCCAGGAACAGGGCCGAGCCGGCCGCCATCGCGAACGTCGTGTGCCCGGAGGGCAGGGAGTTCAGCACCGCATCCTGGATGCCCAGATTCGGCTTGACCAGGGTGGACTTCAGCAGCTGCGCGCTGCCGTTGGCGCCCACCGCCACCAGCACCCCCACCAGGGCGGGGGCGAAGCGGTGGCGCCGGAACAGCACGATGAGGATCCCCGCCACCGCCAGACCCGCCGAGATCGCCGGCAGGGCGTTGAGCAGGGAGGAGGACTGCGCGGTGTAGCGCTGCAGCCGGTTGCTGACCTCCGCCAGCGCCGTCTCGTCGATCTGCTGACCGGCGCTGCGATGCAGGAACAGCTCGATGGTGGCCCACAGCCCCGCGATCATCAGCCCCACACCCAGCAGGTGCCGGATCACGGTCCCGACGCCGGGTCGCCGGGCCGGAGTGGGATCCTCCGGGGGCAGGGCGGAGGCGGCGGAGACGGGGGCAGGTCCCATGGGATTCGTCGCCGTTCACCGCCCGTCATCTCTCGCGTGCCGCAGTTGCCTGCGATCCCGCGCGCCGGCGGACGGCGGGGGATCGACCGGAGTCGATCCTGTCAGCACAACCTCACTGTTCCGGGCGTTTTCCCTGGACGTTTCCTGAATGGGGCGGATGGGGGACGATGGGACCATGAGCACCCCCGTCGACGACGCACCCGAACCCGCCCTGCCCGCCCTGCCGGAGATCCTCGAGACCGCGCGGGTGGTGAGCCTGCCGCTGTCCGTGCGCTTCCGCGGCGTCACCCACCGGGAGGCCGTGCTGTTCCGGGGGCCCGCCGGCTGGGGGGAGTTCTGCCCCTTCCTGGAATACGGGCCGCAGGAGTCCTCCCGGTGGCTGGCCTGCGCCATCGAGATGGCCTGGCGCGAACCACCCGCCCCGGTGCGCACCACCGTGCCCATCAACGCGACCGTGCCGGCCGTGCCCCCGGAGCAGGTGGCCCCGGTGCTGGACCGCTCCCACGGGCGGGTGCGGGAGGTCAAGGTCAAGGTCGCCGAGCGCGGCCAGAGCCTCGCCGAGGACCTCGCCCGCCTGCGCGCCGTGCGCGAGGCCGCCCCCCAGGCCGTCATCAAGACCGACGCCAACGCCGGCTGGACCCATGAGCAGGCCCTGGCCGCACTGGAGGCCTTCGAGGAGTTCTCCCCGGCCTACGCCGAGCAGCCCGTGGCCGGGATCGACGGCCTGGCCCGCCTGCGTCAGGAGGCCCGACGCCGCGGCCTGAGCACCCCCATCGCCGCCGACGAGTCCGTGCGCAAGGAGACGGACCCGCTGGAGGTGGCCCGGCGGGGCGCGGCCGACCTGATCGTGGTCAAGGCGGCCCCGCTGGGCGGGGTGCGCGCGGCCCTGCGGGTGATCCGGCAGGCCGGGCTGCCCGCCGTCGTCAGCTCCGCCCTGGAATCCTCCGTGGGCATGGCCGCGGGACTCGCCCTGGTCGCCGCCTTGCCGCAGCTGCCCCACGCCTGCGGTCTGGGCACCGCCTCCCTCTATGCCGAGGACCTGGTGGAGAACCCCCTCATCCCGCGCGACGGCGAGCTGCCCGTCACGCGACCCGCCCCGGAGCAGCATCTGCTGGCGCGCCACGAGGTGACGGGACAGCGGCGCGAGTGGTGGCTGGAGCGCACCCGCGCCGCCTACGAGGCGCTGCGCGCGCGCCGCGAGGCGGATTGAAGCGGAACCGGGCCCGGGAGAAACGCATGCCGCGGTCAGAGTGCACTCAGTGCAGAGCATCACGAACCACCGGGGTGACCGGGGGCCGATGCCGGGGGTAGTGTTCTCTGAGCCTGCGGGACACTGCGCCCCGCGCCCGCCGCCCTCACGCGCCGCGGGCCCCAGCACCACCCACGGTCAGGAACTGCATGTCGAACTACCAGGGCCGGCACGTCGCGGCAGACGCCGCACACGAGCCAGCCACCCACCACACCCCGGGCGCCGGGGCCGGCACCGGAACCGGCACGGCCGCCGTCATCGCGGCCGACGCCGCCGGGACCGCCCGACCGGCCAGCGGGCACCTGCCCGCCGTCGCCCCGCACGCCGAGAAGTCCGGCGGCGGGAAAGCCGGCAGTGGGAAGGCAGACGGCGGGACGGGGGCGCAGCCCAAGGCCTCGGCCGTGATGTCCCAGCGCCAGATCATGCTCGTGATGGTCGGGCTGATGTCCGGGATGTTCCTGGCCTCCCTGGACCAGACCATCGTCGGCACCGCGATCCGCACCATCGGCGATGACCTGCACGGGCTGGATCAGCAGGCGTGGGTGACCACCGCGTACATGATCACCTCCACGATCTCCACTCCCATCTACGGCAAGCTCTCCGACGTGTTCGGGCGCCGACCCCTCTACATCTTCGGCATCGGCGTGTTCATCGTGGGCTCGCTGCTGTCCAGCTTCTCCACGTCGATGATCATGCTCGCCGGGTTCCGCGCCTTCCAGGGCATCGGCGCCGGGGCCCTGATGTCCCTGCCGCTGGCGATCATGGGCGACATGCTCGCCCCGCGGGAGCGGGCCAAGTACCAGGGGTACTTCCTGGCCGTGTTCGGCATCTCCTCGGTGCTCGGTCCGCTGTTCGGCGGGATCTTCGCCGGCTCCGCCCAGATCCTGTGGATCCCGGGCTGGCGCTGGGTCTTCCTCATCAACGTGCCCATCGGCGTGATCGCCCTGGCCCTGGTCATCGCGTTCCTGCACCTGCCGCGCCTGGGCGAGCACGAGAAGCCGCGCATCGACTGGTGGGGTGCGGCCGCCGTGATCACCGCCCTGCTGCCGCTGCTGCTGGTGGCCGAGCAGGGTCGGGACTGGGGCTGGGACTCCGCCGGGGCGATCACCTGCTACGTGATCGGCGCCGTCGGCATCGCCGCCTTCGTGCTGATCGAGGCGAAGATGGGCCCGGATGCGATCATCCCGCTGAAGCTGTTCCGCTCCGGGACCTTCTCCATGGCCACCGTGCTGGGCTTCCTCGTGGGCTTCGCGATGTTCGGCGCGATGATGACGATCCCGCTGTACCTGCAGATCGTCGTCGGGCTGACCCCCACCGAATCCGGGTTCGCGACGCTGCCGATGGTCGGCGGCATCATGCTCTCCTCGATCATCTCCGGTCAGATCGTGGCCAAGACCGGCCGGTACCGGATCTTCCCGGTGATCGGCACGTTCATCACCGCGATCGGCTACTACCTGCTGACCTTCATGACCATCGACCTGCCGGTGTGGTTCCTGATGCTCGGGATGTTCTTCATCGGCCTGGGGCTGGGTCAGCTGATGCAGTCCCTGACCCTGGCCTCCCAGTCCTCGGTGGCCCCGCGGGACATGGGGGTGGCCACCAGCTCCTCGACCTTCTTCCGCCAGATCGGCGGAACCCTGGGCACGGCGGTGCTGCTGTCCGTGCTGTTCACGGCGATGCCCACCAACATCTCCCACGCGATGGGCGACGAGGGCGATCTGCGCTCCGCCCTGAACGCCGCCCTGGACCCGTCCGTGGCGGGCAAGGCGGAGAACGCCGGGGTGATGGAGAAGATCTGGGATCCCATCACGGACCCGGTGAAGAAGCAGGTGCAGTCCCAGCTGGATCAGGCGGTGCAGCAGGCGGAGCAGCAGCTGCCCGCCGGTGCCCCCGACGCCGCGAAGCAGCAGGTGCTGCAGGCCGTGGCCGAGAAGGCCGAGGCGTCGGTGGATGGGGACACGGTGAGCGTGAACTGGTCCGATGAGTCCCAGCGGGAGCACTGGGTGGATGAGCTGGCCCCGAAGCTGGCCGATCAGATCCGCAGCTCCTCGGATGACATGGGCAGCAGCGCCAGTTCCAGCACGAGCGACACCTCCTATCTCAACGGGGCCGACGCCGCCCTGACCCGGCCGTTCATGAAGGGCTTCAACGATTCGGCGCGCACCATCTACTGGGTGGGCTTGGGCGTGATCCTCGCGGCCTTCGTGCTCTCCTGGTTCTTCCGGGTGCCCCCGCTGAGCCAGCGCTCCGGCCTGCAGTCCCAGGCCGACGACGCCGCCTCCGCCGAAACCCGCGCGGCCGAGGGTGGCCGTACCGAGGGTGGCGGGACCCAGGCGTAGGTCTAGGCCCTAGGGCGAGGGCGGGGCCGGGCCTAGGTCCGGCCCCGGGCCTGGGGCGAGAACTGGGAGCAGGTCCAGGCTGGGGTAGGCCTAGAAGGCGCAAGCCTTCGGCCGCCGCCCGGGCAGGCCGGTTCGGTAGGTCCGTCCGACCGGCCGCGGCGGCTGTGACCCTCACGGGCCGACCGCTTTCCGCTGCCACGGTCGGCCCGCCGTCGTGGCGACCTCGCCGTCGCGGGGCAGCGGGGGCCGCTGCGCCGCCCAGGAGCGGTGCGACTGAGCCGCCGGCGGGAGGGGAGGCGTCACCTGAATTTTCAACAGGCACCCCCTCGATGTGTTGTTCGCGGTTTCCTGAAAATTCAGCTACGCCCGCGCCAGCTGAATTTTCAACTCCCCCACAGGCCTTCACCCCCCGTGCCTGCTGAATTTTCAAGGGCCCGGCCGGATGGCTCCCGTCGCCGGCGCTGAAAATTCAAGCCTCTCGCAGGAGATTCCCCGTCGCGGGAACTGAAAATTCAAGCGTCGTCGAGGAAACTGAAATTTCAAGAGTTTCGGAAGATCATCTCTGCCTCCAGGACGTTGAAATTTCAAGAGTTTCTGCGGGTCATTTCCCGTTGGCGGTGCTGTAATTTCAGGCGGTCCGCAGGGTGCAGCCTGCCGAGCCTGCTGAAATTTCAAGAGGACGGAGACCGCGGATCTGGGGCGCGGCGTCGAGGCATCCGACGTCGGCGGGGCGGCGGCGATGGGAGGACGGGGCAATGGAAGGCCGGCGGAAGAGGTCGATGCCAGGGGGAGGATGGTGGGTGTCGTCGGGCGGGGTGCGGGCCCGCGTAAACTGGCGCGGGTGACCCCTGAAGCCGAGCCCGCCCCCGATCAGCGTCCCGACGCGTTCCTCACCGCCGTCTCCGTCCTGGACTCGCTGATCCGCGCGGGGATGCGGCACGCGGTGATCGCCCCCGGCTCCCGGTCCGCGCCCCTGGCCTACGCGCTGGCGGCCGCCGCCGACGCCGGGGCGTTGCAGGTGCACGTGCGCATCGACGAGCGCACCGCCGGCTTCACCGCCCTGGGCCTGGCCAAGGCCACCGGCGCGCCTGCGGCGGTGGTGACCACCTCCGGCACCGCGGTCGGGGAGCTGCTGCCGGCCGTCATGGAAGCCCACCACGCCGAGGTCCCCCTGGCCGTGCTCAGCGCGGACCGGCCCCCGCGGCTGCGCGGCACCGGCGCCAACCAGACCACGGATCAGCCCGGCATCTTCGGCACCCACGTGCGGGTCGGCGTGGACCTCACCGACTACCCCGAGCAGACCCCCGGCCCGCAGACCGCCGGATTCAACGACGCCCTCGCCGCCCTGACCGGTCGCGACCCCGAGGACTGGACCCAGCCCTCCCTGCGGCCTCGCGGCCCCGTGCAGATCAACTGCGCCTTCGACGAGCCCCTGCACCCGAACCGGCGCATGCGCCAGATCCTGCGCGCCTGGGCCGACGGCGTGACCGGCCTCGAGCCCGAGCCCGCCCCCACGCTGCCGGACCCGACCCTCGAGGCCGTCGTGGCCGACGCCGCGCGCCCCCCGGCTGCGCGCTCGACGAACCCGGTGACCGCCGGTCGGCGGCCGGAGCCCCAGGACCGGCCAGAACTCCAGAACCAGCCCGGGCCCCAGGGTCGGCCCGCGGCAGACGAGGGGGCGACCGCGGGGAACAGAGCCTCGGGGGAGACCCCGGAGCGGCCCGCCGATATGCTGCGGCGCAGCGTCGTCATCGCCGGGGACGGGGCCGGTCCGCTGGCCCGGGACTTCGCCGAGGCCCAGGGGCTGCCGCTGCTGGCCGAACCGTCCTCGAACGCCCGAAGCGGGACCCACGCCATCGGCGCCTACCGGGTGCTGCTGGGTGAGGAGAGCCTCGGCGGGCGGATCGAGCGGGTGGTGCTCTTCGGTCGGCCCACCCTCTCCCGGCCGGTCACCCGCCTGCTCGCCGACCCGCAGACCGACGCCGTGATCTACCTGCCCCGCCCCGTGGCCTGGGCCGACCCGCGCCGTCGCCCCGAGATGCCCGTGCGCACCCTCGCGGAGGCCGCGGCCTTCGCCGGCACCGGGGAACCGGGCTGGCTACGGGCCTGGCGAGACGCCGACGCCGCCCTGGCCGCCCGGATCGAGCGGCTGGCCGCCGCCGGGCAGCTCCCCACCGGGCCCGCCGTCGCCGCGGCCGTGACCCGGGCCTGCGAGCAGGACGGGTCGGCGCTGGTCCTGGGCTCCTCCAACCTCGTGCGCGACGCGGATCTCGCCCCCGCGCCCGACCGCGCCCTGACGGGGGTGTGGGCCAACCGGGGCCTGGCCGGGATCGACGGCACCGCGGCCACCGCCACCGGCATCGGCCTGGGCCTGGGCGTCCCGGTCCGCCTGCTCGTCGGGGACCTCACCTTCCTGCACGACCTCGGCTCCCTGAACCTCGGGCCCCGCGAGGCGCGCCCGCGCCTGCAGATCGTGGTGTTCAACGACGACGGCGGCGGCATCTTCACCACCCTGGAGCACGGGCAGGTCGCCGAGGATCAGGGGTGGGCCGACGCCGTCGAGCGCTTCTTCTCCACCCCGCACGGGGCGGACCTGGAACACCTGGTGCGCGGCTTCGGCCACCGCTACGTCCGCGCCGATGACGTCGCCGCCCTGCGCGCGGCCCTGCGGGAGCCGGAGGAGGGGATCGAGGTCATCGAGGTGCGCGGCTCCCGGGCGGACCTGCGCCCCTTCCACGACGCCCTGGCCCACCCTGCCTGACCCCGCACCCGCGTCTGACCGGCCCGGCCCTGCCCCCGCCGGGGACCGGCCCGCCCCGCCTGACCCGACACCGCAGACACGGCGAGAGCCCCGGACCCTTCTGGATCCGGGGCTCTCGCCGTCCCGCGCGCGCAGGACTCGCCGGGTCAGGCCCTTGCGGCCTTCTGCTTCTCGCCCTGGGCGTCATCCTGGGCCGCCTTCTGGGCCAGGTGCTCGTCCCGACCCTCCAGCTTCCGCTCCAGGCCGGCACCCTCCACGTCCACGTTCGGCAGGATGCGGTCCAGCCACTTCGGCAGCCACCAGGCCTTCTCACCCAGCAGGTGCAGCAGCGCCGGGATCAGGGTCATGCGCACCACGAAGGCGTCCAGCAGCACCCCGAAGGCCAGGCCGAAGCCGATGGGACGGATCATCGTCAGCTCGGAGAACACGAAGCCGCCGAACACGCTGAGCATGATGATCGCCGCGGCCACCACCACCCGGGCCGAGTGGTTGTACCCGCGCACCACCGCCGAACGCGCGTCCGCCCCGTGCACGTAGGCCTCGCGCATCCCGGAGACCAGGAACATCTGATAGTCCATGGCCAGGCCGAACAGGATACCCACCAGCAGGGTCGGCAGGAAGGACAGCACCACGGACGGGTCATGCACCCCGAACACCGGGCCCAGCCAGCCCCACTGGTAGATAGCCACGACCCCGCCGAAAGCCCCCAGCAGGGAGAACAGGAAGCCCAGGGTCGCGGTCAGCGGCACCAGGATGGAGCGGAACACCAGGATCAGCACCAGAAAGCTCAGCCCCAGCACGATCCCGATGTACTTGGGCAGGGCCTCGGCCAGGATCGAGGAGATGTCGATGTTGCCGCCGGTCTGTCCGGTCACCCCGAGGCTGACGTCCTCGTCCTTCTCCGTCTGCGCGGACAGATCCCGCAGCCGGTTGACCAGATCCACCGTGGACTGCGCGCTGGGCCCCTCCTTCGGCGTCACCTGGTACACGGCCACGGAGCGGTCATCGGAGATCCCCGCCGGGACCACGGAGACGACGTCGTCCTGCTTCTTCAGCTCATCGGCCACCGCGAGCTCCTTGTCCTGCGCGGCCGTCTCATCCAGGCCGTCCGGCAGCTGCCCGACCACGAGCACGAAGCCGTTGGCCCCGGCCCCGAACTCGTCCTTTATGGTCTGGTACGCGCGGTACTGGGTGGAGTCCTCGGGCTCGGTGGAGCCGTCCGGCAGGCCCAGGCGCATCGAGGCGGTGGGGATCGCGAGGACCCCCAGCAGCACGATCGCGCCCAGCCCGGCCAGCACCGGGTGCCCGGTGACGAATCCGGCCCAGCCGCGGGCCTCGGATTCGCTGCGTCGCTGCGCGTGCTTGCCGCCGGTGCCCTGGTACCAGGTGCGCTCGGTGCGGTTGAGCACCCGGGTGCCCACCAGGCCCAGCATCGCCGGGGTGAAGGTCACGGACACCAGCACCGCGATCACCACGCACAGGGCCGCGGTGGTTCCCATCACGCCCAGGAACGGGATCCCGATGACGTTCAGGGCCAGCAGCGCGATGACCACGGTGGTGCCGGCGAACACCACGGCGTTGCCGCTGGTCCCGGCGGCCACGCCCACGGACTCGTGCAGCTCCATGCGCTCGCGCAGGTTGCTCCGGTGCCGGTTGAGGATGAACAGGGAGTAGTCGATGCCCACGGCCAGGCCCAGCATCATCCCGAGCATCGGGGTGACCTGCTGGATGTCGATGACCTTGGACAGGGACATGGTCACCAGCACGCCGATGCCCACCCCCAGCAGGGCCGCGATGATCGGCAGGCCGGCGGCCACCAGGGTCCCCAGCATCACCAGCAGCACCACCAGGGCCACGACGACGCCGATGATCTCACCCGGGCCCGCCAGCCCGCCGATGGTCTGGGCGATGTTCTGATCGAAGTCCTCGTGCACCCCGTCGATCGAGGAGCTGGTCATCGCGTCCATCACCCCGGACTTCGTCTCATCGGAGACGTTCTCGATGGGGTCGTCGAACTGGACCATGGCCAGCGCGGTGGAGCCGTCATCGGAGACGCTGTTGGCCTCGGAGGAGTACTGCCACAGCTTGAGGTTGCGCTCGTAGTTCTTCTGCTGGGTGTTCAGCTCGTCGGCCTTCGGCTGGATCTGCGCGGCGGCCTCGTCCAGCTCCCTCTTCTTCGCGTCCAGCTGCTTCTGCTGGTCGTCCAGGGCGGTCTTGGCCTGCTCCGGGGCGTCGTCCGGCAGCTTCTGCCGCTGCTCGTCCAGCTGCTGCTGGGCCTGCTGCAGCTGGGTGCGCCCATCGGAGACCTGCTGCTGCGCGTCCTGCAGCTGCGCGCGGCCCTCGTCCAGCTGCTGCTTGCCGGAGTCCAGCTGCTTCTTGGCATCGGCCAGGGACTGCTCGGACTGGAACGGGTTGATCACGGAGGCGACGCCGTCCACGTCCGAGACCTTGTCCAGGGCCTGGGCGACCTCGGTCTTCTGCTGGTCCGTGAAGGCCTTGCCGTCGTCGGTGCTCAGCACGATCTGCCCGGTGCCGTGGCTGGCGTCGGGCAGCTTGTCCTTGAGCTGATCCTGCAGGCGCTGGGTCTCCGACCCGGGCAGGGTGAAGGAGGTGCTCAGCTGGGTGTGGAAGGCGGAGTAGGCGCCGATCGCCCCGCCGAGGGCCAGCAGCCAGATCACGATGACCAGCCAGGCCTTGCGGGAGGCGAAGCGCCCGATCTTATACAGGAGTGTTGCCACGGGGTGGACTTCCTTCGATTCGCGGGACGGGAGACAGATGCGGTGAGAGGCGGTGGGGCGCGGCCCGGGGTGGGCGAGCGCGGCCGGGGGAGGGCCGGACTCAGCTCGAGTCGGCCGGGGCGCCGAGATCCGGGGGCAGCCCGGCCAGCAGCCGCAGCGCCCCCAGGGTGCTCTCGCGCAGCCGCCCCATGTCCTCCGAGGGCGTCCCGCCCGGTCCGGCGCACAGAGCCGGATCATCCAGGGCCGCCGCGCAGGCGGCGACCAGGGACAGGCACAGGATGCGCACCTGCAACGGATCGGCCCCCGGACGCAGGCGCGCCGTGCGCTCGGTGAGGATGCCGACGGCGTGCTCCACCGTGCGCTGACCCCACTGGGCCACCGCGGGGTGGCTGCGCAGCTCCCGGGACAGGGCCGACAGCCGCAGGATCAGCTCCAGGGACGCGGGACTGAGGACGAAGGCCTCCACCAGCCGGGCCACCACCACGGGCAGGGCGGCGTCGTCGGGGATCTGCGGCAGGGGGATGGTCTCGCTGAGCTCGTCCAGCTCCCACAAGGTCTGGGCCACGGCCGCCTCCTCGATCGAGGAGTAGTGGTTGAACACGGTGCGCCGGGACACCCCGGCGCGCCGGGCCAGCTCCGCGACGGACAGGCCCTCGGCACCCTGCTCCACGATCAGCTGCAGCGCCGCGGCGGCGATCGCGCGGTGGGTGCTCTCGCGCCGCTGGGCGCGCCGATCGGGCAGGGACATGCCGCTCAGCCTAGCCACCTCGGTGCACCGAGTGCAACATCTTGGGGTCTCGGCCCGGTCTGCCACAATGGGACACGTGAACCGAGCTGACCTGACCAAGAAGTCCGAGGACGTCTCCGCGATGTTCGACGGCGTCGCCCCGCGCTACGACCTCATGAACGCGCTGCTGTCCCTGGGCATGGACCGCGGCTGGCGCCGACGCACCGTCGAGGCCCTCGCCCCCCGCCCGGGTCAGCGCATCCTCGACGTCGCCGCCGGCACCGGGACCTCCTCCGTGCCCTACCGGGACGCCGGGGCCGAGGTCGTGGCCGCGGACCTGTCCGAGGGGATGCTCGCCGAGGGGCGCCGACGCCACCCGGACATCGACTTCGTGCGCGCCGACGTCACCGACCTGCCCTTCGACGACGCCTCCTTCGACGCCGTGACCATGTCCTTCGGGCTGCGCAACGTCGCCGAGCATCAGTCGGCCCTGGCCGAGCTGCTGCGGGTGACCAAGCCCGGCGGGACCCTGGTGATCTGCGAGTTCTCCACCCCCCTGCTGGCCCCCTTCCGCTTCATCTACCGCGAGTACCTGATGCGGGCCTTCCCGCCGCTGGCGCGGATGTTCTCCTCCAACCCGGAGTCCTACGCGTACCTGGCCGAGACCATCCGGGCCTGGCCGGATCAGCAGACCCTGGCCGCTCAGATCCGCGAGGTCGGCTGGGCCGGGGTCCAGTACCGGAACCTCACCGGCGGCGTCGTCGCCCTGCACCGGGCGAGGAAGGCGTAGCCCGGTGCGCATCCTGATCGCCGGCGCCGGCCCGGCGGGCTCCACCGCCGCGTACTGGCTGGCCGCCGCGGGCCACGAGGTCACCGTCCTGGAGAAGACCCGCTTCCCCCGGGAGAAGGTCTGCGGGGACGGGCTGACCCCCCGGGCCGTGCGCGAGATGCGGCTGATGGGACTGCCCCACGACGCCGAGCACGGCTACCGCCGCCAGCGCGGCCTGCGCCTGCGCGCGGCCGGGCGCCGGGTGGACGTGCCCTTCGAATCCCAGGGGGAGTTCCCCGGCTACGGCCTGGTGCGCACCCGCTACGGATTCGACGCGGACCTCGCCGCCCACGCCCGCGCCGCCGGCGCCCGGATCCTGGAGGGCCGCGCGGTCCACGAGGTGATCCGCGCCGGCCAGACCGATACGGGCACCTCCGGGCTGACGCCCGCGGACCTGCGGGACCCCGAGCGGATCGTGGGGGTGCGGGTGCGCGTGCACGACGAGCGCGGGCGGCGCACTGAGAAGACCGAGGAGCACTTCGCCCAGCTGGTGCTGGCCGCGGACGGCAACTCCACCCGCACCGCCGTCGCCGCCGGACTGGCCAAGCGCGACGACCGCCCGATGGGGGTCGCGGTGCGTACCTACTTCCACTCCCCGCTGAGCGAGCTGGACTGGATGGAGGGCTGGCTGGAGCTGGACGGGGCCGAGCCCGGCTCCGGTCGACGGGAGCTGCTGCCCGGCTACGGCTGGATCTTCGGCGTCGGCGACGGCACCGCCAACGTGGGTCTGGGCATCCTGAACACCTCCGAGCACTTCGGCACCCTGGACTACCGGGAGGTCCTGGCTCGGTGGACCGCCGCGATGCCGCCGGAGTGGCAGCTGGACCCCGAGCACCGGGAGGGCCGGGTGCTGGGCGCGGCCCTGCCCATGGGGTTCAACCGCACCCCGCTGCACCTGCCCGGCCTGCTGCTGCTGGGTGACGCCGGGGGCATGGTGTCCCCCTTCAACGGGGAGGGCATCTCCTACGCGATGGAATCCGCCCGGTGCGCCGCGCAGCTCGTGGACGACGCCGCCCGCGCCAACGGCCCGGCCCAGCGGGAGCGGGTCCTGGCCGGGTACCCGGAGCTGCTGCGCGGCGCGTGGGGTTCGCACTTCACCCTCGGGCGGGCCTGCGCCCAGCTGATCGGGCACCCGGCCGTGATGCGGGCCGGCCTGGCCGCGGGCATGCGCGCCCCCGCCCTGATGCGCCTGGCCGTGGCGATCATGGCCAACCTCACCCCGGAGCACCCGCGGACCACGACGGACCGCCTGGTGCACGCCCTGGAGGCCCTGACCCCGCCCACCTCCACCCGCTAAGATGGCCGGTGGTCGACCGACCGCCCCTTGAGCCCCCGCCACCACCGGCCCGGCCGATCCGTTCCCCGACGACAGATGAGTGTAGATACCGTGACTGCAGCCACCCCCGGACACACCGAGCCGGACCAGACCCTGCCCGGGGAGGGCGCCGACGCCGCCGGGCGGGAGGAGTTCCCCGGCTTCGGGGGCATCGCGCTGCCGGCCGGTTTCGAGCTGATCGCCCAGGATGAGACCCTCGGCCCGGACGTGCTGCAGGGCCTGGCCGACGTCGAGACCCGCCTGGGCGAGGCCCTGCGGTACACGGACGCGCTGGCCGACACCGCCGCCCGGCACCTGCTGGAGGCCGGCGGCAAGAGGGTCCGGCCCCTGCTGACCCTGCTGGCCGCCCGGGCCGCGGGTGCGGCCGAGATCACCGGGGACGTGCTGGACGCCGCCGTGGTCACCGAGCTGACCCACCTGGCCACCCTGTACCACGACGACGTCATGGACGAGGCCGCCACCCGCCGCGGCACCGACGCCGCGCACCGGATCTGGGGCAACTCCGTGGCGATCCTCACCGGTGACCTGATCTTCTCCCGGGCCTCCCTGATCATCTCCGAGCTGGGCGCCCGGCCCCTGGCCATCCAGGCGAAGACCTTCGAGCGGCTGGTCCTGGGGCAGCTGCACGAGACCTCCGGGCCCGCCGCGGACGAGGACCGGCTGGCGCACTACATCAAGGTCATCGAGGGCAAGACCGGCTCCCTGATCGCCGCGGCCTGCGAGTACGGCTCCACCCTGGCCGGGGCCCCGGAGCAGACCGTGCAGGTGCTGGTCCGCTACGGCGAGCTGGTGGGGGTGGCCTTCCAGCTGGCCGACGACGTCATCGACGTCACCGCGGACGCCGAGACCTCCGGGAAGACCCCGGGCACGGATCTGCGCGAGGGCGTGGCGACCCTGCCGAGCATCCTGGTGCGCCAGGCCGCTGCGGACGGGGACGCGGAGGCCGCCCGCGTGGTGGAGCTGATCGATGGGGACCTCACCGAGGACGCCGCCCTGGCCGAGGCGGTGGCGGCCCTGGCCGCGCACCCGGTGACCGAGGAGGCATGGCGCATCGCCTACCGGTGGGCCGACGACGCGATCGAGGCCCTGGCCCCGCTGCCGGAGTCCACGGTCAAGGAGGCCCTGAAGAGCTTCGCCCACGCGGTGGTGCACCGGCAGGCCTGAGCCCGGCCGCAGGCGGGTGAGCCGAGGGCTCACCCGTGCACAGGGGCCCCGCGAGCGGATCCGCTCGCGGGGCCCCTGTGCACTGTGGTGCGCGGGTGCGGGTGGGTCTACAGGCCGAGGAAGCGGCTGAAGAAGCCCTTCTTCCTGCCCTTGGGCTGCTGCTCCTCCTGCTGCTGGTCCTCCACCACGTACTCCGGCTCCTGCTCGGCCCGCTCCTCGCGGCGGGTGCGCCCGGCCTCCTGCGGACCGGCCTGGGCGTTGGCCCGGCGCAGCCGCTCCAGGGCGGTGAGGTTCTCCTCCGGCTCCTGCTCGGCATCGCGCCCCGGGGTCTCGGTGAGCCCCTCGGCGTCCTCCCCGTATTCCGCGTATTCCTGGACGACCTCGTGGCGTCCGGTGGCCTCCTCGGCCTCCCAGCGAGGCTGCCGCTCCTCCTGCCGGCGGGCGGGGGCCTCGGCGGGCTCCTGCTCCGCGGCGGGGACCTGGGTGTGCTGGTCGGTGCGCGGCTGGGCCTCGTCGGCATCCACGGGGGAGGAGGCCACCAGGCCGGGCTCGGCGTCGGCGCGGGGGGAGTGGTCGAAGGGCGCGCCCTCCCCGCCGGTCTCGGCCCGGCGCACGCCCTCCGGCTGGGCGGACTCGGTGCTCGCGGTCGCGGCGGTACGCGGGGAGAGCTCCTCCACCCGCTCCGGCAGGGGCTCCTCCTCCGCCGCGCGGTCCGCGGCGGCGGCCACGGCGCGCTCGTCCTCCTGCTCGACCAGGGCGGCCTGGGTGCGGGCCACCCGCTCGGCCTCCTCCTGCTCGCGGACCCGGCGCTGGCGCTCGCCCTCCGCGGCGGCCAGGCGCAGGGCCTCACGGCCCTCCTCGCGCAGACGCTGGCGATGCTCGGCGGCCGCGCGGGCGCAGCGGGCCAGCTCGCGGGAATCCACCACGGGTTCGGCGGCCTCGATGCCGGTGATCTGCTGGTCGTCGAACCACAGCCGCAGGGCGCCGTCGGCCGCGGTGATGATCGCGCAGGCCTCGGTGTCCCAGGTGATGTGCGCCCCGCGCAGCCGCGCGTAGGAATCCACCGCGCGCTGGTGGTGCACCGCGGTGCCGGTCTGCAGGGCCTGGGCCATGACCCGGCCCATCCGCTGCACGGTGGGTTCGGGCAGCTCGAACTGCGGGCCGTCCAGCAGCAACCAGGCCCGCACCCCGCCGCCGGCGGTGGCCGGGTAGTGCGCGTAGATGCCGGTGACGGCCTTGGCCGCCAGGGTCAGGCGCCGGGCCAGGCCCTCGGAGAGGATCAGCTCATCCGTGGCCAGCTCCTGCACGCCCAGGGATTCGCCGGTCTCCCGGGCCTGCACCGCCGCGGCCACCACGGCGTCCGGGAAGTGGCCCAGCTCCTGCCAGGACCAGATCCACGAGCCGCGCTGCTCGGACTCGGTGCCCAGCAGGGACGGGGTCAGGGACACGGAGGGGTCCGCCTGCAGGGTGAACGACGGCGCGGAGAAGTCCACGTCCCAGTCCGAATCCCCGGTGAGCTCGGCCAGGCGCGCCTGGTGCTCGGTGGAGATGAACAGTGCCTCGTCGATCAGATCCTGCAGCGTTTTGGTCATGGGGACAGGCTAGCAAGGAATGCCCCGCGCGGGCCGGGTTCCCAGGGGGTCCGCGGGGTGTGCGCTGTGTAGGCTCGGAAGGCGAGTCCACCGGCCAGCGCATCCGCGAGGAGAAGCCATGTCCACCACCCCCAGCCACCGCCTCACCGAGCGTCCCGGGCAGCAGCAGCGCGAGCAGCGCGTCCAGGAGGCGGTCAACGCCCTGGGGCACTGGCTGCTCTCCTCCACCCAGACCACCCCGGGCTGGGACCAGCTCATCGCGGACTTCGCCCCCGCCTGGTCCTCGCCGGGCTCCTACCTGGCCCGGATCAGCGAGATCCGCGACGGCGAGGAGCTGGTCGGCTCCACCGGCGCGGTCGGGCCCGCGACGACCGTGGTGCCGCTGCTGGAGCAGCTGCGTGCGGCCTCCTACGAACCGGACACGGGGGCGTGGCTGTCCGCGAGCATCGTCATCGACGCCCAGGGCTGGCCCGAACCGCAGTACCAGGTGGGTCTGGACGCCGAGTACGAGGAGGAGCCCGCCTCCTGGCTTCCGGGGGAGGAGGCCACCGCCGCGGCGCTGGCCCAGGACTTGCGGGCCTACCCCCGCACCGCCGAGGCGCTGCCGGCGTGGATGGCGAAGCGGCTGGAGGAGGCCGGGCTCGCCGTGCCCCCGGCCGTCCCCGAGGAGACGGGGTCCGACGCCGCGCAGCCGGAGGCTGCGGCCGACGGCGGGACCGCGGACGGCGGGACACCGGGGAGCGCGGCGCCCGCTGAGACTCCCCCCGCCGCCGCGCAGCGGTCCGCGCCCACCGAGGCCGCCGGAACACCGCCGAGCCGGGAGGCCACCCCCGCCGCCGCGCAGCCGACCACCGGTCCCGCTCAGAATCCCGACCTGCTGCAGGCCCTGGAGCACTACGGGCGCCGCCCCGAGCACCGCACCCAGCTCAACGTGCTGCGCGCGCTGATGGGCGGGCAGGCGCTGCTGGACATCTCCGGCTCGGACCTCACCCCCGGTCCGCGGGGCGAGCGGATCGGCCCCGGCTCGACCCTGCGGCTGCAGACCGTACAGGGCCCCGACGGGGCGACCCTGCTGGCGGTGTTCGCCACCGAGGACACCGCCCGCGCCCTGCACGCCGCCGGGGGAACCGGCACCGACTTCCGCACCCAGGCCCGCCCCGGGGTTCAGATCCTGCGCCAGATGCTGGAGGAGACTGCCTGCGACGGGATCGTCGTGGAGCCCAACGGGCGAGCCAGCTGCCGGCTGGACCGCGCCCTGATCGCCGATGCCCTGGCCGCCCCGCACCTGGACACCGCCAAGGAGGCCCTGCTCGAGGAGTCCATGCCGCGGCTGCTCGGCAGCCTCATCGCCCCCGACGCCCGACTGCTGGTCGCCCTGGACGGCCCCGGGGAGGACGCCTACCCCCTCTACGTGCAGACCGAGGACGGCTCCACCCCGGAGACCATGCTGCTGTTCACCTCCGCCCCCGAGGCCGCCGCCATCGACCCGAAGCTGACCCTGCGCGCGGCCCCCGCCCGGCAGGCCCTGCAGCTGGCCGTGGACGCCGGCGCCGGACACGTGCGCATCAACGCGCTGAGTCCCTCGGCCGTGCTGCCCATCGAGCAGGTCCGGGAGCTGCTGGAGCTGGCGGCCATGCAGGACCGTCTCTGAGGCGCGGACATCCCGCGGCCCGAGCCTCGGCCCGCCGCCGCGCGGGCACGCGAGAAGGCCCCCGCCTCCCGACCCCCGCGCGAGGCGGGGACGGGAGACGGGGGCCTTCCGGTCATACGGCTTCAGGACCGGGGAGGGTCAGAGCCGTGGGGGCGGCGATCAGGCGCCGGGGACGTCGTCCCCGCGGTGCTCCTTGGCCTTCTTCTCGATGGCCTCGCCGACCTCCTGGTCGATGTTCTTCCAGTACCAGAACACCCGAGACAGCACCGGCTCCTCGACGTCGGCCATCATCCCGGCCACGGTGTTCACCAGGCGCTCGCGGGCGGCGTCATCGTAGACCTCGCGCACCAGGGTGTGGGCCTGGCCGAAGTCGTCGTCCTCCGCGTGCAGGGTGTACGCGGCGCGCACCAGCTCGCCGTCGGCCTCCCAGCCGTTGTCCACCCGGGACTCCTCCTTGCTCACGTAGGAGCGGTAGGAGTTCGGGGCGTACGGCGCGGCCGAACCGGAGTGGTGGTACTGCATGAAGCCCTCCTTGTCGTAGGAGTTCATGGGCACCACCGGGGCGTTGACCGGCAGCTGGTTGTAGTTGGTGCCGATGCGGTGGCGCTGGGCGTCCGGGTAGGAGAACACCCGGCCCAGCAGCATCTTGTCCGGGGACAGCCCCGTGCCGGGGACCATGTTGGCCGGGGCGAAGGCCGCCTGCTCGATCTGGGCGAAGAAGTTCTCCGGGTTCCGGTTCAGGGTGAACCGGCCGACCTTGTGGCGCGGGTAGTCCTTCTGCGGCCAGACCTTCGTCAGGTCGAAGGGGTTGAAGCGGTAGTCCTTCGCGTCCTCGTAGGGCATGAACTGCATCTCCACGGACCAGGACGGGTACTCCCCGCGCTGGATCGCGTCGAACAGGTCCCGGCGGTGGTAATCCCCGTCGGAGCCGGCCAGCCGCTCGGCCTCCTCGTTGGTCATGTTCTCCACGCCCTGCTCGGAGATGAAGTGCCACTTGACCCAGGTCTTCTTCCCCTCCGCATTGACCAGCATGTAGGTGTGGGAGGAGTACCCGTTCATGTGCCGCCAGCTGCGCGGCAGCCCGCGATCGCCCATGAGGTAGGAGACCTGGTGGGCCGACTCCGGGGACAGCGTCCAGAAGTCCCACTGCATGTTGGCGCTGCGCAGACCGGAGTCGGCGGTGCGCTTCTGCGAGTGGATGAAGTCCGGGAACTTGATCGGGTCGCGCATGAAGAAGATCGGCGTGTTGTTCCCGACCATGTCGAAGTTGCCGTCCTCGGTGTAGAACTTCAGCGAGAACCCGCGAACATCGCGCCAGGTGTCCGGGGAGCCCAGCTCACCGGCCACGGTGGAGAAGCGCGCGAGCATCGGGGTCTTGGTGCCCTTCTGCAGGAACTTCGCGTAGGTGTACGCGGAGATGTCCTCGGTGATCTCCAGCTCGCCGAAGGCGCCGGAGCCCTTCGCGTGCGGGGAGCGCTCCGGGACGCGCTCGCGGTCGAAGCGGGCCAGCTTCTGGACCAGCTCGACGTCGTGCAGCAGCAGCGGGCCGTTGGCGCCGACGCTCAGCGAGTACTCGTCGGACTGGCGCGGCACGCCGGTCTCGGTGGTGGAGGGGCGATGGGGATCGAACTGCTGTTCGGTCATGGTGGATCTCCTTCGTCGTGGGTGTGACTGGGGATGGGCCCGGGCTCCGCGGGTGCGGAGCGGTTCGGGTGGTCTGAGATGGCGACCCCGGGATCAGTCCCGGGACTCGGCCTCGGCGCGCTCCCGGGCGGCCCGGCACTGCGGGCACAGGGCGCGGAAGACGACGTCGGCGCTGAGGATCTGCATCCCATGGGTCTGGCTCGGGTGCAGACACGGGGCCTGCCCGACGGCGCAGTCCACGTCCTCCACGCGCCCGCAGTCCACGCACACGCTGTGGTGGTGGTTGTCGTTGGCGCGGGTCTCGTACAGCCCCGGGGTGCCGGGCGGCTGGAACTTCCGGAGCATGCCGACCGCGGTGAGGTCGGCCAGCACCACGTAGACGGACTGCACGGTGATGCTCGGCAGCACGGCGCGCACGTGGCGGACGATCTCCTCGGCGGTGGAGTGCTGGTGCCGATGCACGGTGTGCAGCACGGCCAGGCGCTGCCGGGTCACCCGACGGCCCAGGGAGCGCAGCTCGTCCGACCACTGCGCGCGCAGGGCCGCGGCGTCGTGGGCCGGAGGGTGCGTCGGCGTGGTCTGTGAGGTCATGGAACCACCCTAGCGTTATTCTGAGCCACTCACAATAGGAGGCCGCTGGGCGAGTGATATGGATCATGGAAGATCTGCGGCTGAAATCGCGTCACGATCCGGGGTCGCGGTGCTCTGGAGAAGGTGTCGGGGCCTCCGGGGAGGAGGCCCCGACACCGCGGCAGCCCGTATCGGGGGATGCGGCCGCCCGCTCGCGGACCGGGACATGGGGGATGTCCGGATCCGCATTCCGGGGGCGCCTGGCAGGGGGGAGCCAGGCGCGGGTGCGTCGCCGCCCCATCGGGGGATGTGCTCCATGGGGGATGGAGCAGGGCGGGGCGCACCCGGGTATCCCGGTGCATCGGGATGGCCCCGGCGTCGTCGGACTCTCACGCTGCGATGACGAGCATCCTGTGGCGACTCTTGCGTCGTTCGATGCGATGCTTCCGCGCCCATCCTGGCCTAAGGTTATCGGGACGAGTGCCCGGGGGACAGGGTCTCGGAATATCGGGGGTGAATGTTTCGTGATGCAACCGGAAGACGCGGCGGGCAGCGCGGCCGAGGGGTCGCAGACGCCGGAGAAGGACGAGGCGCTGCTGCGCCGGTACCCGGAGGACCCGGCCGGTGTGGCCGAGCGGCTGTATCAGCGCCATGCGCGCACCGCGGTGCGGATCGCCCGACGCTCCGGCGCGAACCCGGAGGAGGCCGAGGACGCCGTCGCCGAGGCCTTCGTGCGCATCCTCGGGATGCTCGCCGACGGCAGAGGGCCCCGTCGGGCCTTCCTGCGGTACCTGATGCGAACGGTCGCCACGGTGGTGCGCGAGCGCCGCAGCGGCCCCGCCCCGCAGGATCCGCAGTCCCCGGAGGCGCTGCCGCTGGCGGAGACCACCGAGGCCGTGGTGGGCCGCCGCGAGGAGGCCCGCATCGTCACCCGCGCCTATCAGGATCTGCCCCCGCGCTGGCGCACCATCCTGTGGGGTCTGGATGTGGAAGGGCGTGCGCCTCGCGAGCTGGCGGCGGAGCTGGAGATGACGCCCAACGCCGTCTCCCAGGCCGCCGTGCGGGCCCGCGAACGCCTCCGGGAAGGGTATCTCTCCCACTATGCGCTGCGTCCGGCGACGGGGGAGTGCGCCGAATATGCGCCGATGCTCCCGCAGCTGGTGCGCGGGCGCCTGACGTCTGCTCGTCGTCGGCGCCTGCTGCGGCATCTGGAGACCTGCCCGCGCTGCTCCGCCGAGCACCTGGCGCTGGTCAGCACCTCCGATCTGATGCGCGGTTGGGTGCTGCCGGGGATGCTCCTGGGCGGAGTCCTGCTGCACGGCGGGCAGCGGGCTCACGCCCTGGCCGCCGTCGGCGCGGCGTCGGGTCCCGTGGCCGACGGCGCGGCATCTCCCCGGGGAATCGCGGATCCGCCCCGACACGCGCCCTCCGGGCGCGCGCACCTGGGTGCGGGACATCCCGGGTGGCGGCGGGTGCGGCTCGGTTCGGCCCTGGCCGCGGTCGCGTTGTTCGCCTCCACCGTACAGCTGCCTCCGGAGGGAGCCCGGCCCTCGCCCACCATCGAGGCGGAGATCTCCGCGCCGTCATCGGAAGCCGATGCCCCGTCCTCCCCGTCGCGACTCCCACCCACCGAGTTCGCGGAGACCGAGACCGCCCCGCGGGCCGCAGCCGGCGCACCGGCGGCGCGTGAGGAGGCGGAGCGTCCGGTGCTGGTGCGCACGGTCCTCGCCGCGCGCACCACGGCTTCGCCCGAGCCGGACCGCGGGAACGGCCAGGGGATCCGAGGCGAGGGGGGCTCCTCCGGTGAGGCCGGACCCGCCGGGCGCGCCGACGGGTCCTCGTCCCCCGTCGAGGATCGGGGGAGCGCGGTGCCGGTGCCGCAGGCCTCCTTCAGCAGCGCCCAGGTGCGGCCCGCCGACGCCGAGCCGGAGGCCTCCGGGCCCTCGGCGGAGCCCGCGGAGGAGCCGGTGATCCGCACCGCCGCGGCCGCGGTGCCCGCACAGGCGCAGCCGGAGACCGACCTCGTGCCGATCGATGTCGATCCCGGCCCCGTCCCTGCGGCGCAGCGGCCCGCGACCGGGGCGCAGTCCCCGGTGCTTCCGGATCCGGTGGACCCGGAGCCGCAGCCGGAGACCGGGCCGGTGGCCGCCGGGGAGAGCGCGAGCGAGCAGGATGCAGGCGGGGAAGCCGCGGTCGAGGATGCTGCGGCCGGGGACGCCGTGGCCGAGGACGCGGCCGGGCCGCAGACTCCGGCCTCCGCGGCACCCGCGGACCTCCCGGAGGACGGGCAGCCGGTTCCCCAGGCGCGGCTCCCTCGTGCCGCGGGGGTCGGTGTGGTCGAGGAGACCGGGGATGAGGGGCTGCCCGCTGGTGAGCTGCCGATGGGGGAGCCCCGGGCGTATGCTCCGCGCGCTGCTGCCCCGCGGGCTGCGAGCGCACGGCCCATCCCGGTCTGGACCGCGACGTGGGTCGTGGTGCGCTGGCGCGGCTGACCGACTGTCCGAGACCGCCCAGCCAGTCCTCAGCTGGCTGACAGGTCTGCGCAACCACTCCGTGACCCTGATGCTTTACGGTTGAAGCACCGCGTTCGTCGTCCCCCGCGGGCGTCCGCGGACCGTCGTCGTCATCCGAGGAGACATCGAAGGACCATGCACCAGCACTACAACGGGCTCAAGACGGCCCTGCTGTTCGGCGGGCTCTGGGCGGTGCTGCTCGGGATCGGCGGCGTGCTGGCCGCCGGGACCCGCAGCTCCGCGTTCATCTGGATCTTCGCCCTGATCGCCCTGGGCACCTCCGCCTACGGGTACTGGAACAGCGACAAGATCGCCATCCGCTCCATGAACGCCCGGCCGGTCACCCCGCAGGAGGCCCCGGCCATGTACCGGATCGTCCAGGAGCTGTCCACCCGGGCCGACAAGCCCATGCCGCGGCTGTACATCGCCCCGACCCTCTCGCCCAACGCCTTCGCCACCGGGCGCAACCCGGAGCACGCCGCGGTGTGCTGCACCGAGGGCATCCTGCAGCTGCTCAACGAACGCGAGCTGCGCGGGGTGCTCGGGCACGAGCTGATGCACGTGTACAACCGGGACATCCTGACCTCCTCCGTGGCGGGGGCCATCGCCGGCGTCGTCTCCTCCATCGCCCAGTTCGCGCTGTTCTTCGGCGGCAACCGGGAGCGCGGCGGCAACGTCATCGGCAGCCTGCTCATCGCCCTGGTCGCCCCGCTGGCGGCCTCGATCATCCAGATGGCCATCAGCCGCACCCGCGAGTACGACGCCGATGAGGACGGCGCCCGGCTCACCGACGACCCGCTGGCCCTGGCCTCGGCGCTGCGCAAGCTGGAGACCGGCACCGCCCGGGCCCCGATGGACCCGGAGAACCCGAAGGTCGCCAACGCCTCCCACGTGATGATCGCCAACCCCTTCGGCGGGCTGAACGTGGGGCGCCTGACCTCCACCCACCCGCCCATGGACCAGCGCATCGCCCGCCTGGAGCAGATGGCCGGCTACGGCGGGAACGCCGGGCGCTGATCTTCCGCTCCAGCCGAACGCGACGCGGCCCGCACCCCGGAAGGATCGGGGCGCGGGCCGCGTCGCGTCGTCGGCGCTGAAGGCGGGAGCGCGGGCTACCGGTAGTTGACGAACTGCACGGCGACCTCCAGGTCCGCCTCCTTCAGCAGGGCCTGCACGGCCTGCAGATCGTCCCGGGACTTGGAGGAGACCCGCAGCTCATCGCCCTGGATCTGCGCCTTCACGCCCTTGGGGCCCTCCTCCCGGATGAGCTTGGAGATCTTCTTGGCCTGGTCCTGGGCGATGCCCTCCTTGATGGAGCACTCGATGCGGTGCTCCTTGCCGGAGGGGTACGGCTCCCCGGCGTCCAGGGACTTCAGGGAGATCCCGCGCTTGACCAGCTTGGACTGGAAGACGTCCAGCACGGCCTGGGCGCGCTCGGCGGAGTTGGCCTTGATGAGGATCTTCTCCCCGGAGGATTCCACGGAGGCGCCGACGCCGCGGAAGTCGTAGCGCTGGGACACCTCCTTCTGCGCCTGGTTCAGCGCGTTGGAGACCTCCTGCTTGTCCACGGTGCTGACGATGTCGAATGAGGATTCGCTGGCCATGGGCCCTCCTGCGGGGTCGAGGTCGGATGTTCTCCACCAGGGTACGTGCTGGGCCGGGCGGCGGGGGAGGGATCGGCGATCGGCCAGCGTTCCCCGACCTGGCCCTGATCGTCCTCTCACCAGGGGCACAGGCGGGCGTCCGAGGGTGGGAGTCATGCAGATGCACACCGTCCTTCCCCACGGAGTCCTCCCCGGCGAGCTGGAGGCAGGCGCCGTCGCCGCCCTGCCCGTTCCCGCGCCGTCGCGCCCCCGTCCCGGTTCCGCCCCGGTGCCCGCCGCGGGCCTGCACCGGGCGGATCTGGTGGCCCGGCATCGCGGGGTCCGAGAGGACCTGCGCGCGGCGGTGGCCCGCGGGGAGATCAGCGCCCGGCAGTCCGCCCGGTTCCTGGCCCGCATCGAGGCCGCGCTGCTGGTCGAGCAGCACACGCCGCCGCGCGTGCCCGGCGGTCGGTGAGGCGGGCCCGATGCGGCGGACCTCGGGAGAGAGAGCGCCCCTCCCGGTGCCGTTGCTCACAGGTCGGGTCCGCGCAGGGGCCGGGGTTTGTGCCGGGAGGCTCGGGTCCGCTACGGTGGTATCCGCTCCCGCTTGCGGGAGCGATGATCCATCGTGACGGCCGAGGCGCCGGCGCGGCGGAGGCTCGGCAGGTTACCCGAGCGGCCAAAGGGGGCTGACTGTAAATCAGCTGGCACTGCCTACGGGGGTTCGAATCCCTCACCTGCCACCGATGCCCTGCACAGGGCGCGCCACCCGAAGGGCTCCGATCCACCGGATCGGGGCCCTTCGGCGTCTCCACCTCCGCCGCGGCCCCGCCTCCGGCGGGTGCGGAGGCCGACGCCGAGCCGGCGGGTGCCAACCGGCCGCGGTCAGGATGCTGTGCTCACAGTGAAAGGCCTGGGGCTCGCCCGGGGTCGGTGCGTAGTCTCGGGCACATGGCTACCGTCGAACTGACCGAGAACAACCTCAACCAGACCATCCAGGACCACGAGATTGTGCTCGTGGACTTCTGGGCCGAGTGGTGCGGGCCCTGCAAGCAGTTCGGGCCGGTCTTCGAGGCTGCCTCGGAGAAGCACCCGGAGATCGCCTTCGGCAAGGTGGACACCGACGCCCAGCAGAGCCTCGCGGCCGCCGCGGGGATCACCTCCATCCCCACCCTGATGGCCTTCCGCGAGCAGACCCTCGTCTTCGCCCAGCCCGGCGCCCTCAACGGCTCCCAGCTTGACCAGGTCATCGAGGCCGTGCAGGGCCTGGACATGGACGACGTGCGCCGGCAGATCGCCGAGGCCGAGAAGCAGGCGGCCCAGCAGGCCGAGGGCGGGCAGGCCCCGTCCGCGGATCCCGCGCAGGCCTGAGCCCGGCACCCACCCGATCCCGCGCCCGCCCGGCGGCCGTGGGATCTCCGCCCCGCGGCCCCGGAACACCCGTTCCGGGGCCGCAGCCGCGTCGTCAGCCCCCGAAGCGGTGGGCCTGCGGGGCCACCCGGGGCCCGCGCCGGGGTCGGCGGGGCCCGGCGGCCAGGATCATGCGCACCACCCGCTGGCGGTTGCCCGCCCACGGGCGCAGCAGCCGCAGCATCCGCTCATCGTCCCCGGCGCGCCCCTCCAGGGCGTAGCAGACGCCGTGGGCCAGATGGTAGTCGCCCACGCTGATCGCATCCGGCAGACCGTGGGAGCGCTGCATCGTCTCGGCCACCGTCCACGGGCCGATCCCCGGCACCGCCGCCAGCCCCCGGGCGAGAGCAGCCACCCCGTGCGCCGCCCCGCCCGGGAGTCGTCGCGCCTCCTCGGCGCGGATCAGCGATCCGGCGGCCTCCGCCAACCGACCCACCGCTGCGCTGCGCTGGGCATCCACCCCGGCGGTGCGCCAGTGCCAGGACGGGATCCGGCGCCACTGCAGCGGCGTCAGCGGCAGCACCAGGTCCCGCGCCCACGCCGGGGCCGTCCCACCCGGGGACGGCGCGGGGTCCGCGTGCTCGCGGGTCAGGCGCTGCCACGCCCCGATCGCCTCCGCACCCGTGACCTTCTGCTCGAAGACCGCGCTCACCGCGTGGCGGAAGACCCACCCGGAGGAGCTCAGCCGCAGCCCCGGACGGGTGCGGAACGCCGCCCGGATGTCCGCTGGGATCAGCCGGTGCTCCGGTGAGGCCGCGAAGCCGGGCCAGTCATCGGCCAGCCCCGTCAGTCCGGCGGCTCGATCCAGGAAGGCCGCGATCTCCTCCGGATCCCACCCCCAGGCCCGGACCAGGATCGGCCAGCAGGCCGGACCCGACGCGGCCTCGCGCGCCGCGGCGTCGGGCACCAGGTGCGGGCCCTGCTCGAGCACCGCGGTGACCCCCGACCCGGTGTCCTCCGGGATGCGTGCGGTGAGCACCGCGCGGGTGCCGTGGGATCCGCTGCGGATGCGTACAGTGGGGTCCGATGTGCCGCGCCGCAGCACCGCGAGCGTGCGCGCCAGATCCACGGGTGAATCCGGGCGCAGCAGACGCTCGCGAACGCAGGGAGCAGGCATGGGATCCATCGTCTCACGCGGTCGACGCGCCGCCACCTCCGGCGGCAGCGCCGACCCCGCCGCCGGTCGGGCTGTCGCGCCGCGGGGTTCGCGACGCGCAACCTGGGCGCTCGGCGCGGTCTGCGCGCTGCTCGCTGCGGGGCTGTTCTCCTGGATGTCCGTGGGGCAGTGGGAACGCTGGGACAGCCCCTCCTGGGACCTGGCGATCTTCTCCCAGCTGGCCCAGGACTACGCGCACCTGCGGGCCCCGATCGTGGACATCAAGGGCCACGGCTTCAACCTTCTGGGGGACCACTTCCACCCCCTGCTCATCCTGCTCGGCCCGGTCTGGGCGCTGTGGCCCAGCGGCCTGGCCATCATGATCACCCAGGACGCGCTGCTCGGGCTCGGGGCCGGGATCCTCGCCGGCTTCGGCACCCGCTTCCTCGGGTGGGCGCGTGGGCTCTGCCTGGGCACGGCCTTCACCCTCAGCTTCGGGGTGTTCGAGGCGGTGCGGGTGCAGTTCCACGAGGTCGCCTTCGCGGTGCCGCTGCTGGCGATGAGCCTGTGCCTGCTGGCCCTGCGCCGCCTGCGCGCGGCCGCCGGGTGGGCAGCGCCCCTGGTCTTCGTCAAGGAGGACCTCGGCATCACCGTCGCGGTCATCGGGCTGGTCATCCTCTGGACGGCCCTTCGCGCCCCCGCCGCGGACGGGCACGGCGCGGGGCCTGAGCCCGGGTCCGGTTCGGCGTCGGAGGGCTCCGGCGAGCAGCGATCCGCGTCCGGTATCCGCCCCGCGCCCGGCCTGTGCAGCGCGGCGGCGCACCGGGTGCGGGGCGCGCTGCGTCGGCCCGGGGCGCCGGCCGGCATCATCCTGGCGTGCTGGGGCCTGGCCTGGAGCGTGCTGGCCGTCAGCGTGATCCTGCCCGCGCTGAATCCGCACGGGACCTTCGACTACGCGGACAAAGTGGATGTGCCGCGGGCCCTGGGCGACCCGCTGCAGGCCTTCGCCCAGCTGTTCACCCCTGAAGCCAAGCTGCGCACCTGGGGGCTGTTGCTGCTCAGCGGGGCCGTGGTGTTCCTGCGCTCGCCGCTGTCCTGGGTGGGTCTGCCGACCCTCGTGTGGCGCTTCCTCTCCCCGAACGAGGGGTACTGGGGGCCCACCTGGCATTACAGCCTCGTGCTGATGCCCGTGCTGTTCGCCGCGGTCTTCGACGCCGCCCTGCGGGCCCGCGCTGCGGCCCCCGCGCAGCGCCGTCGGCGCGAGGTCGTGCACCATGGCGATGCCGGGGATCCCGGGGCGAGCGGGCGCGCCGCCGTCCTGCGCTCGCGGGCGCGAGCGACGGTGGACGCCGTCTGCGCGGCCGGGCCGGTGCTGGCCGCCGTCCTCGCGGTGGCCCTGGTGCCCTCGGGACCGTTGGCCGAGGCCTGGCGGCAGCGGGAGCCGGATGCCACGCAGCGGCAGGTGATCCAGGCGCGGCAGCGGGCCGTCGAACACGTGCCGGAGGGCGTGAGCGTGGCCGCGGACCTCTCGGTGCTCACCCGCCTGGTCCCGGGCCGGGACGTGCACTGGATCGGCACCGCCGGGGACCCGGCCCCGGAGTACCTCGTGCTGCAGACCGACGGCGCCACCTGGGGCGGGCGCGGCCCCGCCGATCCGGGCGCCTACGCCCGGGAGCACTACGGCGCGTCCTACGACGTCGTGTTCCGGGAGCAGAGCGTCGTGGTGCTGCGCCGGGCCTGACTGTGCCCGCCCCGCAGGGGTCCGACGCCGCCCCACGCCCGGCCCCGTCCGATCGGGGGTGCGGGGCACCGAGCGGTGCGTCACGCCCCGGCCGCGGGCGCACCGCGGTGGGGTAGGGTGGGGGACACCGGGATTCCCCGAGACGCGCCCCCACGCCCGCTGAGACAGCGGAGCGGAAGGCCGTCACTCGATCTCGAGCTCGCCGCCGCGCGCACCGCCTGAAGACCACAGACACCCGCAGATCAGCGGGACGGGTGCGCCCACCGAAGATGACGTCCTCCGCTGCAACTCGGAGTCGGATCACGCGGGCGGAGCCATGAGGGGAGACATCCGGCCTCCGGCGAGATCTTCGCCGGGACACGACCCCCGCCAAGCAAAGGACCTTTCGGTGAGCGAAAACACCACCCCCCTGCCCGACGACGCCCGCACCACCCCCGCGGACCCCGAGACCCAGTCGGCCGAGACCCCGGCGCAGCCCGAGCAGACCCAGCAGGCCGAGACTCCGGCTCCCGCCGCGGAGGCTGTCCCCGCCGAGACCAAGACGACCGCGACCGCTCCGGCGGAGACCACGCAGGCCGAGGAGCTCGCCGCCGAGGAGCCGGCCGGCCCCCGCTTCGTCGAGCTCGGCCTGGACGGGCGCGTGCTGGCCGCGCTGGAGGAGATCGGCTACGAGACCCCCTCCCCGATCCAGGCGGAGACCATCCCGCTGCTGCTGGAGGGCCGCGACGTCGTCGGCCTGGCCCAGACCGGCACCGGCAAGACCGCGGCCTTCGCGCTGCCGGCCCTGTCCCACCTGGCCGAGCTGTCCGACCTGGAGGGCCCCTCCAAGGCCGTGCAGGTGCTGGTGCTCGCCCCCACCCGCGAGCTGGCCCTGCAGGTCGGGGAGGCCTTCTCCTCCTACGCCAAGCACCTCGAGGACTTCACCGTCCTGCCCGTGTACGGCGGCTCCCCCTACGGCCCCCAGCTGGCCGGTCTGCGCCGCGGCGCGCAGGTCGTCGTCGGCACCCCCGGGCGCGTCATCGACCACCTCAAGCGCGGCTCCCTGGACCTGTCCCAGCTGCGCCACCTGGTGCTGGACGAGGCCGACGAGATGCTGCGCATGGGCTTCGCCGAGGACGTCGAGGAGATCCTCTCCCAGACCCCCGCGGAGAAGCAGGTGGCCCTGTTCTCCGCGACCATGCCCAAGTCCATCCGCCGCATCGCCGAGGACTACCTGCGCGACCCGGTGGAGGTGCGCGTGAAGGCCAAGACCACCACCGCGGCGAACATCCGGCAGCGGTACATGCAGGTCATGCACTCCCACAAGCTCGAGGCCATGACCCGGGTGCTGGAGGTCGAGGACTACGATGGCGTGATCGCCTTCGTGCGCACCAAGAAGGAGACCGAGGAGGTCTCGGACAAGCTCAAGGCCCGCGGCTTCCAGGCCGCCGCGATCAACGGGGACATCCCCCAGACCCAGCGGGAGCGGACCGTGGAGGCCCTGCGCGAGGGCCGGGTGGACATCCTGGTGGCCACCGACGTCGCCGCCCGCGGGCTGGACGTGGAGCGGATCTCCCTGGTGGTCAACTTCGACATCCCGCACGACACCGAGTCCTACGTGCACCGGATCGGGCGCACCGGGCGGGCCGGGCGGGAGGGCGAGGCCATCCTGTTCATGACCCCGCGCGAGAAGCACATGCTGCGTCAGATCGAGAAGGCCACGCACCAGAAGGTCGAGCAGATGCACATGCCCAGCGCCGCGGACGTGAACCAGTCCCGCCTGGACAACTTCGCCCAGCAGATCACCGAGACCCTCGAGTCCGAGGACCTGACCCTGTTCAAGGGCCTGGTGGAGGGCTACGTCGCCGAGCACGACGTGCCCGCCGAGGACGTCGCCGCCGCGATCGCGTTCATCGCCCAGGACGGGCGCCCGTTCTTCGCCGAGGAGCTGCCGGAGCGTCCGGCGCGCGGCCGGGACCGGGAGCGCGGGGATCGCGACGGCGGTCGGGAGCGCGGCCCGCGGCGTCGCAGCGACGAGGGCCTGCGCACCTACAAGATCCAGGTGGGCCACGATCAGCGGGTGCTGCCCGGCGCGATCGTCGGGGCCCTGACCAACGAGGGCGGGCTGACCGGCTCCCAGGTCGGCAACATCGACATCCGCGGCGGCTTCTCCCTGGTGGACCTGCCGGAGGATCTGGACGTGGACTCCCTGCGGGACCTGGAGATCAACGGCCACCGGATCGACATCGCCCCGGATCGCGGCGGACGCTCGGGCGGACGCCTCGGCGGGCGCGGCCAGGGCGGTCCCCGCGGGGGCTACCGCGGCGGGCGCGACCGGGATGACCGCGGCGGCTACCGCGGGAACCGGGACCGCGGGGATCGCGGGGGCTACCGCGGGAACCGGGACCGCGGGGATCGCGGCGGGTACCGGGGACACCGGGACCGCTTCGAGCGCGACGGGCGCGAGGGCTACCGCGGCCGCTGAGGCCCCGCCCGAGGGCGAGCTCATCACAGCGCTTCCGCTGTGATGGACGACATGGCTGACGGATTTGGCGGGCTTGTGAACCGGTCTGTATAGTCTTATGTCGTTGCCCCGATAGCTCAGTGGTAGAGCGCCATCTTGGTAAGATGGAGGTCCCGGGATCGATTCCCGGTCGGGGCTCTCATGATGAGGGCCCGCGCACGGCTGAGGCCGCGCGCGGGTGCTTCACATGTAAGGCGGTGTAGCTCAGCTGGTTAGAGCGCACGACTCATAATCGTGAGGTCGACGGATCGAGCCCGTCCACCGCTACCTCCGGAAAGGACCCCCGTCCCCGCGGCCATCGCCGCGGCGGACGGGGGTCCTTCTCTCATCCCCGGTCCGGGAGCGGGAACGGGCGCGGGGGATAGGCTGGGGAGCGCCCCCATCCCGACCACGAGGAGAGCTATGCCCGAGCAGCAGCCGGGCCTCGCCGCAGACCTCGCCGGGCGCGTCTACGAGGACGCCCCCGCCTACCAGGTCTCCCGCGAGGCGATCCGCGCCTTCGCCCGCGCGGTGCACGCCGAGCACCCCGCCCACACCGACGTCGACGCCGCCCGGGCCCTCGGGCACCCGGATCTCGTCGCCCCGCCGACCTACGCCGTCGTGATCGCCCAGGCCGCCGACGCCCAGCTGATCCAGGACCCCACCGCAGGCATCGACTTCTCCCGGGTGGTCCACGCCGACCAGCGCTTCACCCACCACCGGCCCATCGTGGCCGGGGACGAGCTGCGCGCCGTCGTGCATGTGGACGCGGTGCGCGCCCTGGGAACCGGGGCCATGATCACGACCCGCGAGGAGATCGCCGACGCGCAGGGTGCCCCGGTGTGCACCGCGGTGTCCTCCCTGCTGGTGCGAGGGGAGGAGCAGGCATGAGCAGGCCGCAGTTCGATGACCTGGAGAAGGGCCAGCAGATCGGGACTCGAGAGATCCCGCTGACCCGGGCGGATCTGATCCGCTACGCCGGCGCCTCCGGGGACTTCAACCCGATCCACTGGAACCAGCGCTTCGCCGAGGCCGTGGGGCTTCCCGGGGTGATCGCCCACGGGATGCTCACCATGGGGGCGGCGGTGCAGCTGGTCGTCGACTGGGCTCAGGACCCGGCGGCGATCGTGGACTACCAGACCCGCTTCACCAAGCCCGTGCCCGTGCCCGATGCCGAGGGGGCGGCCAGCCCCGAGACCGGCGGCACCGTGCTGGCCGTGTCCGGGAAGATCGGCGCGCTGGATCCGCAGGCGCGCACGGCCCGGGTGGATCTGACCGTCACCGCCCCGGACGCCGAGGGCACCGCGCAGAAGGTGCTGGTCAAGGCCCAGGCGGTCGTCGCCCTCTGAGACCCGGCGCCGCCGCCGGGAACAGCCCTGCCGCGCCCGGAAGCATCCCGCGGCGTTCGGGCTCCTGCCCCGGCCCCTCCGGAGGGGTACGCCCTCTCCGGGAGGGGCGCCGCCTCGTCATCGCAACACCTGCCGCCGGATCCGCACCGGATCCGCTCTCGTGCGTCGCCAGGAGAAGACCATGATCACCCGCACCACCGGGCGCCGCCCCGTGACCGACCGCGCCTGGCTCTTCGCTGTGCTCGGGATCTACCTGGCCAGCGGCCTGTCCATCTCCGCGTGGCTCGTGCGCGTCCCGGCGATCGCCCAGCAGCTGCACCTCAGCGCCGGCCCGCTCGGGCTGCTGCTGCTCGCGCAGACCCTCGGGGCGTTCCTGTCGGTGTCCGCCTCCGGGATGGTGGTCATGCGCCTGGGGGCCCAGCGGACCCTGTGGATCACCTTCGCGCTGATGATGCTCGGCGGGCTGGGCCTGGCCTACGCCGTGTCGGTGCTGGGCTCGGTGACGCTGGCCGGCATCGGGCTGGGGCTGTTCGGCCTCGGGCAGGCCACCTACTCGGTGGCCGCGAACGTGCAGGGCGCGGCCGTGGAGCGGGCCCTGGGCAAGCAGCGCATGCCCCTGATGCACGGCTGCTTCTCGGTCGGCACGGTGATCGGCTCGATCGTCGGCACCGCGATGACGGCCCTGGGCGTGTCCGTGGCCGCGCACATGACGGCGGTCTACGCCGTCGTGATCGTGCTGGTGGTGGTGTGCATGGCCTTCACCCGCACCGAATCCGAGGATGTGCGTCCGGCGACCACCGGGATCATGGCCATCGTGGACCCGGAGGCCGTGCCGGGCAGGTTCTCGGTGCGCCACGCGTGGATGGAGAAGCGCACCGTGCTGCTCGGGGTGTTCGTGCTGGGCATGGCCCTGGCCGAGGGCTCCGCGAACGACTGGGTCGCGCTGGCCCTGACCCACGGCTACGGCGCCTCCGACTCCGTGGGGGCCGTGGGCTACGGGCTGTTCGTCACCGCGATGACCTCCGGGCGGCTGCTGGGCACGGGGCTGCTCAACGCCTACGGGCGGGTGCGGGTCATGCGGATCGCGTGTGTGCTGGCCGTGGTGGGGTTGGGCACCTTCGTGCTGTCCCCATGGCTGTGGCTGGGCATGGGCGCGATCTTCGTGTGGGGTCTGGGGGCGGCCCTGGGGTTCCCGGTGGGCATGTCCGCCGCGGCGGACAATCCGATGAAGGCCTCCGCGCGGGTCTCGGTGGTCTCCACCGTCGGCTACAGCGCGTTCCTCGGCGGCCCGCCGATCCTGGGTCTGCTCGGGGAGGCGCTGGGGGTGCGCCAGGGGCTGTCCGTGGTCCTGGTGCTCGTCGTCGTGTCCTTCCTTCTGGTCCCGCAGCTGGCCACCCCGGAGGAGGAGCGGGTGCACCGGCTCAGCTGAGTCCGTCTCGTCGGTGCTGCCCGAGCCGCCCGCGTCCCGGCGGGCACCGGCGGGCGCCGGGCCTGGTCGGCTGACGGCCCGCGGCTAGACTGGGCCGAGTGAGCGAGACCCTTCTGAGCGAACTGACCACCCTCGGCGTCGGCGGCCCGGCCCGCACCTACGTGCGCGCGCGCACCGAGCAGGAGATCATCGACGCCCTGATCGCGGCCGATGACGCCGGGGATCAGGTGCTGATCTTAGGCGGCGGCTCCAACCTGGTGGTCGGCGACGACGGCTTCGACGGCACCGTGGTGCACACCGCGAGCACCGGCGTCACCGTGCGCCGCGCCGAGGACGGACGCAGCGCGCGCCTGAGCGCCGAGGCCGGGGAGGACTGGGACGGCCTGGTGGCCCGCAGCCTCGAAGAGGGCCTGTCCGGGCTGGAGACCCTCTCCGGGATCCCCGGCACCGTCGGGGCCACCCCGGTGCAGAACGTCGGCGCGTACGGCACGGAGATCTCCCAGCACTTCGCCTCCGCCCGGCTGTGGGACCGCGTCGAACGGCGCGTGGAGGTCTTCGACCGGCAGCGGATGGCCTTCGCCTACCGGGACTCCGCGCTGAAGCGGGAGATGCTCGGGCCCTCCCCGCGCTGGGCGGTGCTGCAGGTCAGCTTCGATCTGGAGGTCCGCGCGGACTCCGCGCCCCTGCGCTACGCGGAGCTGGCCCGGAGCCTGGGCACCGAGGTCGGTGAGCGGGTCCCGGCGTCCCGCGTGCGCGAGGCCGTGTTGCGTCTGCGCGCCGGCAAGGGCATGGTCCTGGACCCGGCGGACCGCGACACGCACTCCACCGGCTCCTTCTTCACCAACCCCATCATCCCGGCCGACGCCGGGGCGGACCTGCCGGCCGATGCCCCGCGCTACCCGGTGCTGGACGCCGACGGCGCGGTGGACGAGTCCCTGACCAAGCTCTCCGCGGCCTGGCTGATCCAGCACGCGGGCTTCGACAAGGGCTACGGGCTGGAGGGGGAGTCCGCGGCCGTCGCCGGCGGCCGGGCCGCCCTGTCCACCAAGCACACCCTGGCCATCACCAACCGCGGGCAGGCCACCGCCGCCGACGTCGTGGCAGTGGCCCGCGCGGTGCGCGAGGGCGTCCAGCGGGAGTTCGGGGTGCGCCTGGAGGCCGAGCCCGTGGTGGTCGGCACCCGGATCTGACGGGACCCCGCCGGACCCCGCGGGCCTCGCAGGTGAGGCGGGGCGCGGCCGGGGCGGCCCGGGTGGCCGCCCCGGTGCGTCAGCCCAGGTGCTTCTCCTTGGGGCGCAGGCCGCCGCGGGCCTCGGAATCCACGCGGTCCAGGTCCCCGCCGGAAGCGGCCGTGACGGCCGCGACCACCAGGCCCTCCACCAGCGGGGCGGGGGACAGGCGGGTGCGCTCGGCCAGCTCCGGCTCGAGCATCTCCACGGCCATCTCGGCGGACATCACGGCCGAGCCGAGGTCCATCAGGACCACGACCCCGTCTCCGGAATCGGCCCGCTGCACGGCCTCCACGATCTTCGCGGCGTCGGTGCCCAGCCCGCCGTCCTCCGTGCCGGCCGCCAGCTCCAGGGCCGGCGGATTCTTGGCGACCATCTGCAGGGCGAGCTCCCGGGCCGCCTCGGCCAGCGGCGCGGAGTGAGAGGCGATGACGATCCCGATCATGCCAGCACCTCCCGTGCGGCGCGCACCAGCAGCACGGCCGACGCCGCCCCGGGATCGCGATGGCCCTTGGCCCGCTCGCCCAGGTAGCTGGCCCGGCCCTTGGTCGGCACCATGTCCTCGGTCGCGGCGGCCCCTTCCTCGGCGGCCCGCTGCGCGGCCTCCAGGGCGGGACCCAGCCCGTCCCCACTCTTCTCGGTCAGGGCCCGGGAGGCGGGCAGCAGCGCATCGAGCATCGTCGCCTCGCCCTCCTGGGACTTCCCCCGCTCGGCTGTGCCCTCGGCCCCGGCCTCGAAGGCCGCGGCGAAGGCCGACGCCGGATCCTGCCCGGCATCGTAGGCCTTCGCGAAGCGCAGGAAGAACGTCCCGTACAGGGGGCCGGAGGCCCCGCCCACGGTGGAGACCAGGGTCATCCCGACCTTCTTCAGGTACGCCGCGGCGTCGTCGAAATCCGCGGAGCCCAGGCGGGCCGCGGCGGCGAAGCCGCGATCCATGTTGGCCCCGTGATCGGAGTCCCCGATCGCGGCGTCCAGCTCGGTCAGCTCCTCGGCGTGCTCGTGCATCAGCGCGGCGGCGCGCTCGACCCATGTGGCGGCATCGGCGGTATCCATGCTTCTCCTCGCATCCGTCCGGGAACGGGGTGACATCCGAGGCGGCCTCCCGGACTCGGGCCGCGGCGGACGGGGTATCGGGGCTGGGACGGGCCGAGAATCGGCCCGGCTCCCGGGCGGCATCGTCCGGGAGTCTCAGGCTCCCCAGCGCAGCGAGGGGGTGTCCACGGGGGAATCCCACAGGCGCAGCAGGTCGTCATCGGCGGGCATCAGGGTCAGGGAGCAGCCGGCCATGTCCAGGCTGGTGATGTAGTCGCCCACCAGCACGCGGGCGACCTCCACCTCGTGCTCGGCCAGGACCTTCGCGACCTCGCCGTACATCAGGTACAGCTCGGACAGGGGAGTGGCGCCCATGCCGTTGAGCATCGCGATGACGGGCTGGCCCGAGGGGATCTCGGCGAGTACGGGCTCGGTGAGCTTCCGGGCGATTTCCGCGGCGGGGGCCATCGGCTCACGGGAGCGACCGGGTTCGCCGTGGATCCCGACGCCCAGCTCCAGCTCATCCTCACCCAGCTGGAAAGACGGCTTCCCGTGGGCGGGCAGCGTGCCGGAGGTCAGGGCCGCCCCCATCGAGCGGCAGGACTCGGCGGCCTTCCGGGCGACGGCCACGACGCCGTCCAGGTCCCGACCCTCGGCGGCCGCGGCCCCGGCCAGGCGCTCCACGAACACCGTGCCGCCGACCCCTCGGCGACCGGCCGTGAAGGAGGAGTCCTCCACCGCGACGTCGTCGGCCACGATCACGGATTCCACTCGGGTGTCCTCTGCCAGCTCCGCGGCCATGTCGAAGTTCATGACGTCGCCGGTGTAGTTCTTCACGATGTGCAGCACCCCGGCGCCGGTGTCAGCGGCTTCGGTGGCGGCCTGGATCTGGTCCGGGACGGGAGAGGTGAAGACCTCCCCGCACACCGCGGCGTCGAGCATCCCGGGGCCGACGAAGCCGGCGTGCAGGGGCTCGTGTCCGGAGCCGCCACCGGAGACGACGCCGACCTTGCCCTCCTGAATGCTCGAGCGCAGGACCAGGCGTTGCTCGGCGTCCACGCGGTGGGTGGTGGGATGCGCGGCGGCGAATCCGGTGAGGAAATCGCGGACCACGTCGGCGGGATCGTTGATGAGCTTCTTCATACCGCCATCACACCACCGGCCGCCGACGCGGACAAGGACCTGAGCGGAGTGTTTCCGGTGCGTTCCCGGAGAATGCGAGGAGAATCGATCCGCCGGCGGTCCGGGCCATGGATTCCCGGGAGACCAGGCCGTAGGATGCCGACTGATGGCATCATCCACCGCAGTCCGCACGCACCCGAGCACCGCCTCCGCCGAGGCTGCCTTCGAGGTGCGCACCCAGCCCGCCTCCTCCCTGGAGCGGGAGATCGAACAGGGCCAGCGCGAGGGGCGCGTGCACCGCGCCCTGGGGCGCTTCAAGGCCTTCACCCATCGCCACCCGGTGCTGCGCTTCGTCCACAAGACCCTGGTGACCCTGGTCGGCGGGGTGATCGTGCTGGCCGGCGTCGTCATGCTGGTGACCCCGGGCCCGGGGTGGCTCGCGATCTTCCTGGGGCTGGGCGTGCTGGCCACCGAGTACCCGATCGTGCACCGCTTCAACCAGTGGGCCAAGGCCAAGGTGCTGGCCGTGTGGCATCGGATCCAGGCGCGGCGGGCCGAGCGCCGGGCGGCGAAGGCCCAGCGCCGAGTCCGTCGGGCCGAGCGGCGCGCCGAGGCGAAGGTGCGGCAGGCGCGCATCAAGGCCGCCTGGCACTCCCGCCACTGCTGCGCCCCGCACCGCCCGGCCGCCCGCGCCTGAGCCGTAGCGTCCCCCCCCGCGTTTGGGAGGGGTCTCGACGTCTGGGAGCCACGAGGACGCTCCCAAAGGCCGAAACCCCTCCCAAGACCGGGGCCGGGGAGGGCAGGGCGGCGGGTCAGCGCTGCAGTGTGAGGGTCGTCAGCCCCATCTCCGGGGTGGGGCGGAAGCCCAGCGAGCGGTAGAGATCGATGACCCGTTGGTTCGCCGCGGCGTCGTCCGTGGTGATGTAGATCTGGCGGATCCCCGCGCAGGCCTCCAGCGCCCGGCCCAGCAGCGCCCTCCCGATGCCGCGGCCCTGATGCTCGGGCAGCACCAGCAGATCCTGGACGCACGCGACGGTGGCGCCGTCGCCGACCACCCGGACCAGTCCCACCAGACGGTCCTCGTCCCATGCGCTGAGGACCAGCCAGGCGCCGTCGATCATCGGGCCGAACAGCTCCGGCTCGCGGGTGTATGCGGACCAGCCGACGGCGTCGTACAGGCGGATCAGCTCGGCGCGCTCCAGCGCCCGGGTCGCGCAGATCTCCATCCCCTCACCCTATCCGCCGCCCGCGCCCTCCTTCCGCACCCGTTTGGGAGGGGTTTCGGTGTTTGGGAGCGTCCTCGCGCCTCCCAAACGCCGAAACCCCTCCCAAAGCCGGGGGCGGCTGCCCGTCAGAGGGTGCCGACGGCGATCTTCAGCATCCGGCGCACCGGCTCGGCCGCGCCCCACAGCAGCTGATCCCCCACGGTGAAGGCGGAGATGTACTCGGGGCCCATCGCCAGCTTGCGGATGCGCCCCACCGGGATCCGCAGGGACCCGGAGGCCGCCACCGGGGTCAGGTCCCGGATCGTGTCCTCCTTGGTGTTGGGCACCACGTGCGCCCACTCGTTGTCCTCGTCGATGATCCGCTCGATCTCCTCCACCGACAGATCCTCGGTGAGCTTCATCGTCAGGGCCTGGGCGTGGGAGCGCATCGTCGCGATCCGCACGCACAGCCCGTCCATGACCACCCGGTCATCGCCGTCCAGGCCCAGGATCTTGTTGGTCTCGGCATCCGCCTTCCACTCCTCGCGGGACTGCCCGTTGCCCAGATCCGCGTCGATCCACGGGATCAGGGAGCCGGCCAGCGGCACCTCGAACTGGGTGGTGTCCAGCTCACCGGAGCGCTGCATCGCCAGCACCTTCCGGTCCACCTCCAGGATCGCCGACGCCGGATCGGACAGCTCCTGCGCGACGGTCCCGGCGACGTCGCGGAACCCGGCCAGCACCTCGCGCATGTGCCGGGCCCCGCCGCCGGAGGCCGCCTGGTAGGTCATCGCGGTGCTCCACTGCACCAGCCCGCGGCGGAACAGTCCGCCCAGGCCCATCAGCAGGCAGGACACGGTGCAGTTGCCGCCGATGAAGTCCCGGATCCCGGCCTCCAGGGCCCGGTCGATGACGTCCCTGTTCACCGGATCCAGCACGATCACGGAGTCCGGCTCCTGGCGCAGGGTCGAGGCGGCGTCGATCCACAGCCCGTCCCACCCGCGTTCGCGCAGCTTCCCGTGCACGGCCTTCGTGTAATCCCCGCCCTGGGTGGTGACGATGACCGGCAGCAGCGCCAGCTCGTCCAGGTCGTGGGCGTCCTGCAGGGTGCTGGGCTCCTCGGCGCCGCGGAAGGTCGGCGCGGGGGAGCCGGCGGCGGAGGTGGAGAAGAACACGGGGGTGAAGTCCGCGAAGTCCCCCTCCTGCTCCAGGCGCTGCATCAGCACGGAGCCGACCATGCCGCGCCAGCCGACGAATCCTACGGGATCTCCAGGGTGGAAAGTCATGGGCCCCAGTCTACGGAAGATGCCCCGCCGGGTGGGGGCCGCGCCGCGGTGGCCGGGCGTTTCGGAAGCGGTCGGCGGGTTGCGAAGCGGTGAGGCCGCTCCACAACCCGCCGACCGCTCCCCAAACGGCCGCGGAGCGTGAGCTCAGCGGGTGGCCTCCAGGAAGCGATAGGGCAGCGCCGCGGGGGACAGGGCGCCGTCGGGACCGGCCACTCGGGCCTTCGGGTCGACGCCGGAGCCCAGTTCCCGCACGGACCACTCCGGGCCCAGCTGCGGGGCGCGGGCGTCTCCGGGCACCTCGGCGTCCAGCTGCGTGACCAGCACCCGGGACACCCGGCCCCCGCGCACCACCGGAAGGTCCTCGGTCCCCAGCGCCCGGTCGTACAGGGACGCCCCGCCGAGCAGCCAGATCCGCTCCGACCCACTGGGCGCCTCGGCGGCGACCCGCAGGGCCTCGGGCAGATCGCGGACCCACCGGGCGCCGTCGTGCTCCCCGGGGGAGACGGTGCGCGAGAGCACGATGTTGGTCCGCCCCGGCAGGGGGCGGAACCGCTGCGGGAAGGACTGCCAGGTGGCCCGGCCCATGATGACCGGATAGCCCATCGTGCGCTCGCGGAAGAACGCGAAGTCCGCGGGACAGTGCCACGGCATCCCCCCGTCCCGTCCGATCACCTCTCCGGCGGCCTGCGCCCAGATCGCCGCCAGCTCGGGGCCCACCCCGCTCATACGGCGATCGGCGCCTTGATCGTCGGGTGCGGGTCGTAGCCCACCAGCTCGAAGTCCTCGTACTCGTAGGCATCCAGGGAGTCGCGGTGCCGGAACCGCAGCTGAGGGTACGGGCGCGGCTCGCGGCTCAGCTGCTCGGCCACCTGCTCCCGGTGGTTGTCGTAGATGTGGCAGTCCCCGCCGGACCACACGAACTCCCCGGGCTCCAGACCCACCTGATCGGCGACCAGCAGGGTCAGCAGCGCGTAGGAGGCGATGTTGAACGGCACCCCGAGGAACATGTCCGCGGAGCGCTGGTACAGCTGGCAGGACAGCCGGTGCGGCGCCCCGGAGGCATCCGGAACCACGTAGAACTGGAACAGCGCGTGGCACGGGGGCAGGGCCATGTCCTCCACCTCGGCCGGGTTCCACGCGGAGACCACGTGCCGGCGGGAGAACGGGTTCTCCCGGAGGGAGCGGATCACCTGGGCGATCTGGTCGATGTGCCCGCCCGACGGCGTGGGCCAGGAGCGCCACTGCACCCCGTAGACCGGGCCCAGCTCGCCGTCCTCATCGGCCCACTCGTCCCAGATGCTCACCCCGCGCTCCTGCAGCCAGCGCACGTTGGAGGAGCCGCGCAGGAACCACAGCAGCTCCAGGGCCACGGATTTGAAGTGCACCCGCTTGGTGGTCAGCAGCGGGAAGGACGCGGCCAGGTCGAAGCGCATCTGCCGGCCGAACACCCCGGTGGTCCCGGTGCCGGTGCGGTCCGGACGGTGGGTGCCGTGGGCGAGGATGTCGCGCAGCAGGTCCTCGTAGGGCGTGGGGATCGACGTCGTCTCAGTCATCGCTGGGCTTCACCTGCTCCAGGGAGACGACGCGGCCTCGGTGCTTCCGGCTCACATTGAGCACGATCATCTCCCCGGGGCTCAGGTACGGGTCCTCGGTGGGCAGCTGGGCGCGCAGCGCCTTGGGCAGGTGCCGATCCACCACGGCCAGCACCGTGGGCAGCACCGGCCGGTGCGTGCACACCACGGTGGAGGTCCCGGACTCGAACACGGCCTCCATCAGCTTCTCCACCTTCCCCGGTTTGCGGGAGTGCTCAGCCTCGGTCAGGCGCTTCTTCTCCTTGATCGCCAGGCCCTCGGCCTTCGCGTACCCGGCGACCGTCTGCATGCAGCGCACCCACGGACTGGAGATGACCTTCTGCGGCTTCCACGCCGCCAGCAGCTTCCCCACGGCCACCGCCTGGCGCTTGCCGGTCGCGGCCAGGGGCCGATCGCCCTCGGCCCGGGACCACGACGAGCGCGGCTTGGCCTTCGCGTGGCGCACCACGATCACGGCGCGGGTGCGCAGGTCCTGCGCCTCGTGCAGGGCCACCAGCCGGTCCAGGGGCTCGGTGTCCGTGGCGTTGGTCAGCAGGTCCCGGGCCTGCTCCGGGGTGACCCAGCGCAGCTCGTCCACCTCGCCGCCGTCCTGGTGGGCCTGGGCGGAGGCGGGCACGTGCGCGGCCCAGTAGTGCACGTCCTTGCGGCCCTGCTTGACCTGGTAGGTGGTCACCGCCAGGGGGGCGCCCAGGGTGATGCTCAGGCCCACCTCCTCGGCGACCTCCCGGATCGCGGTCTGCGGCACGGATTCGCCGTCGTCGCGCTTGCCCTTGGGCCAGGACCAGTCGTCGTACTTGGGGCGGTGGATGATCAGGACCTCCAGCACGCCCTCGCGCTCGCGCCAGCACAGGGCGCCGGCGGCGACGACGGCGGGGAAAGAGGGCTTGGACATGATCGGGGAGCTTCCTTCGGGTGAGGGGATCGATGACGGCTGCGCGCGCACTGGGGCCCCGACGCGCCGGGGCGGCGGGACCCGCGGGAGGCTGGCTCAGCCTCGGGAGGAGGAGCCCTGCCGGGCCCGGGACTCCAGGTAGTGGCTCTGCACATCCATCAGCGGGCGCCCCTGGGCGTCCAGCGCGTGGCGGGTCCACACGCCGTCGCCGTCCAGGTGCCAGGTGGAGGTGCGCTCGGAGAGGTAGAGGTCGAACAGGGTCAGCAGGTACTCCACGTGCACCGGGTCCTTGATCCGCACCAGCGCCTCCACGCGCCGATCCAGGTTCCGGTGCATCATGTCCGCGGAGCCGATGTAGACCACCGGCTTGCCGCCGTTGGCGAAGGTGAACACCCGCGAGTGCTCCAGGAACCGGCCCAGCACGGAGCGCACCGTGATGTTCTCGGACAGTCCCGGCACGCCCGGGCGCAGCGCGCAGATCCCGCGCACGACGACGTCCACGCGCACCCCGGCCTGCGAGGCCCGGTACAGGGAGTCGATGATCGCCTCATCGACCATGGAGTTGCACTTGATCTGGATCTTCGCGGCCAGCCCGGCCCGCTGGTGGGCGATCTCCCGGTTGATCCGGTCGATCAGGCCCGAGCGCAGCGAGCGCGGGGCCACCAGCAGGGACTTGAAGGTGGTCTTCGGGGCGTACCCGGAGAGCTGGTTGAACAGCCGGGAGACGTCCTCGCCGATCTGCGCATCGCAGGTCAGCAGGCCGAGGTCCTCATAGAACCGGGCGGTGGAGGGGTGGTAGTTGCCGGTGCCGATGTGGCAGTACCGGCGCAGCCCGTCGGCCTCCCGGCGCACCACCAGGGACAGCTTGCAGTGGGTCTTCAGCCCGACGATGCCGTAGACCACGTGCACCCCGGCCTCCTCGAGCTTGCGGGCCCAGGAGATGTTGGCCTGCTCGTCGAAGCGCGCCTTGATCTCCACCAGGGCCAGCACCTGCTTGCCGGCCTCCGCGGCCTCGATCAGGGCGTCCACGATGGGGGAGTCCCCGGAGGTGCGGTACAGGGTCTGCTTGATCGCCATGACGTTCGGGTCCGCCGCGGCCTGCTCCAGGAAGGCCTGGACGCTGGTGGCGAAGGAGTCGTACGGGTGGTGCAGCAGCACGTCGTGGTCCCGGGTCGCGGCGAACACGTCCGCGGCCTTGGCGGTCTCCGCGGCGTTGAGGAAGCGGCTGGTGTGGGCCACATAGGTGGGGTAGTGCAGCCGGGGCCGGTTGACCTTGACGATGTTGGACACCCCGCGCAGGTCCAGCGGGGCGGGCAGCTGGTACACCTCGGACTCGTCGATGCGCAGCTCCGAGACCAGCAGGTCCAGGATCGCGGGGTTGATGGAGTCCTCCACCTCCAGGCGCACGGGCGGGCCGAAGCGTCGGCGCAGCAGCTCCTTCTCCAGGGCCTTCAGGAGGTTCTCGGCGTCATCCTCCTCGACCTCCAGGTCCTCGTTGCGGGTCACCCGGAACACATGGTGCTCCACGACCTCCATGCCGGGGAACAGCTGGTCCAGGTGCTGGGCGATGACGGTCTCCAGCGGGATGAACCGGGCCGGGCGGGAGGAGGAGTTGGTGGTCTTGGGCCCGTCCACGGAGATCATCCGGGTCAGCTGGTCCGGGACCTTGACGCGGGCGAACAGCTCCTTGCCGGTCTGCGGGTTGCGCACGATGACGGCGAGGTTCAGGGCCAGCCCGGAGATGTACGGGAAGGGGTGGGCCGGGTCCACGGCCAGCGGGGTGAGGATCGGGAAGACCCGCTCCTGGAACTCGGCGGACAGCCGCTGCCGGGCCTCCTCCTCCAGGTCCTCCCAGCCGACGATGAACAGGTTCTCCTCCTCCAGGCGGGGCAGCACCTGCTCATGGAAGACCTGCGCGTGGCGCTGCTGCAGCCGGTGGGCGGATTCGGAGATCTCCTCCATCTGCTCCTCCGGGGTCAGCCCGGCCGCGGAGGGCACGGCGATGCCGGTGGCGATGCGCCGCTTGAGCCCGGCGACCCGGACCATGAAGAACTCGTCCAGGTTGGAGGCGACGATGGAGAGGAAGTTCAGCCGCTCCAGCAGGTAGAGGTTCGGGTCCTCGGCCAGCTCCAGCACCCGGGTGTTGAAGTCCAGCCAGGAGGTCTCCCGGTCCAGGAAGCGCTCCGAGCCGAAGTCCCCCTGCAGCAGCGGGGTGGAGAAGTGCTCGGGCTCGTCGATGCGGTCCCCGCGGGTCTCGGCGCGCTCGATCTTGGCGATGTCGGAGATCTCGGCCGGGCGGGTGAGGTTCGCGCTCGGGGCGGGGGCGGCGTCGTCCTGCCCGGCGGGCCCGGGGGCGTACATCGTGTCCACGTCCCACGGGACGAAGCCCAGGGAGCGGTACAGGCTCACCGCCGGGGCGTTGTCCGCGTCCACGTACAGGACGATGGCGGCCAGCGGCTCCTCCTGCGCGTCCTCGCCGGTGCCCAGGCGCGCCAGCCAGTCCATGCCGGCCAAGGTCAGGGCCTTGCCCAGCCCGGTGCCCTGCGCGTCCGGGGCCACGCCGACGGCGTAGACCTCGCCCTCGCGCGGGCCCTGCTGATCCGTCTCGATCTTGGTCCAGTGGAAGCCCAGCAGCCCGGAGCCGCCGTCGGCGCCTTCGGAGGTCTCGGCGAGGAAGAAGCCCTCGGGGCGGAACCAGTCCTCGGCGGTGCGGGCGTCCAGGTCCGCGCGGGTCAGGCGGCCCTGCTCGGGGTGCTCGGCGAAGGCCTGGGCGTTCAGGCGCAGCCAGGCCTCGGCGTCCTCGGGGGTCCAGGTGCGCAGGTGCACCGGGGCGGCGGGCTCATGGGCGGCGGCCTGCTCGGCGATCGAGCGGCGGGCGGCATCGGTGAGCTCCAGGCGCATCTTCCACAGCTCGCGCACCGCGTGCAGCCCGAGGTCCTTGGCCAGCTGCACGGCGGCCAGGGGCGCGGAGTACTCCCGGGAGTCCCCGGCCAGCCCCGAGCCGTGCACCCAGGCGCGGTAGCGGGGCAGGTCCTCGCCGAGGCCCTCCTCGCCCAGGGCGGTCTCCAGCAGGGCCCGGCCGAGCCCGGCGCCGCGTCGATCGGGGGCGACGACGGCCTCCAGCGTGCCGGTGGACTCCTCGTCCTGCGGGTCCGGGGCGGTGGCCACGGCCGCGGCGAGCGCCTGCCCGTCCTCCTCGGCGATGACCAGCAGGATCCGCTCGGCGTCGTCGCGGGCGGCCCGGCGCAGCTGCAGGAGGGTCTGCTCGGAGAAGGGGGCGGCGCCGTCGTGCTCGCGGGCCTGCTCGGCCAGGCGCTCGACGGCGCGCACGCGCTCGGGAGTCGGGGCGAGGACCGCGGGGTGCGGCTGCCCGCTGGGGGTCTGGGAGGGGTTCTGGGTGTGCAGCTCGGCGGAAGTGGACACGTGGACGTTCCCGTTTCTCTCGCGGCCAGGATCGCGCCGCGCACGCGCGACGACTGCTCCCAGTCTACTGCCCGCCCGGTGCGACGGCGCAGACGTCGTTCCGACGGTGCGCGCCGTCGTCCGGCGGCAATGCGCGGGAAACACGCGGCTCCTAGGCTCGCCGTACGCCGCGCCGGACCCGCCCCGGGACGACCTCCGGCACGAGGAAGGACCCGCCATGACCGTCACCTCCGCCCGCATCACCCCCGTCTCCGACGCCTGCGGGCAGGCCGATCCCGCGCCCGGTGCGGATCCGGGCCGGACCTCGGAGATCGACACTCTGGGGATCGACACCCAGGAGATCGCCGCCCAGCATCGGGATCACGTACTGCAGTCCTGGTCCGTCTCCGGGGGCCCGGTGCACACCATCACCCGGGCGGAGGGGATCTGGCTGTGAGATGAGACCGGTCGGCGGATCGCGGACATGTCCTCGCTGATGGTCTGCGCCAACCTCGGCCACGGCCACCCCCGCATCGCCGAGGCGATCGCCGAGCAGGCCCGCCGCTTCTGCTTCATGTCCCCCGCCTTCGCCACCGAGCCCAAGTCTCGGCTGGCCGCGCGCCTGGTCGCCCTGGCCGGGCGGGAGCACTTCGCCCGGGTGATGTTCACCAACGGCGGGGCGGAGTCCAACGAGCACGCGCTGCGCATCGCCCGCACCGTCACGGGCCGGACCAAGGTCTTCTCCAGCTACCGCAGCTACCACGGGGCCACGGCCGGGGCCGCGCAGGCCACCGGGGACTGGCGCCGGCTCGGGGCCGAGCAGGGCGCGGGCGCGGGCTTCGTGAAGTTCCTGTCCCCGCACCCGTACCAGGACGGCTGGTCCGGCGAGGCTGCGGACGCCGCGGCCACGGAGCGGGCCCTGGCGGATCTGGAGCGCCAGCTGCGCTTCGAGGGCCCGGAGACGGTCGCCGCGATCATCGTGGAGCCGGTGGTCGGGGCCAACGGCGTCATCATCCCGCCGGAGGGCTACCTGCCCGGGCTGCGGCGGCTGTGCGACCGGTACGGGATCCTGCTGATCTTCGACGAGGTGATGACCGGCTTCGGGCGCACCGGGACGATGTTCGCCTGGCAGGGCTTCGGCGTCGTGCCGGATCTGATGACCTTCGCCAAGGGCGTGGACAACGCGGCGGTGCCGCTGGGCGGGGTGCTGGTCTCCCGGGAGATCGCCCGGTTCTTCGAGGAGCACCCGCTGCCCGGCGGGCTCACCTACTCCGGGCACACCCTCGCGTGCGCCGCGGCCAACGCGGCCCTGGACGCCTACGAGCAGGACGGGGTGCTGGAGCACGTGGCGCAGATCGCCCCGGTGCTCGCGGACTTCCTGGACCGGATGGCCCGGGAGCACGAGTGCGTGGGCCAGGTGCGCCACCTCGGGATGTTCGCCGCGGTGGAGCTGGTCTCGGACCGGGAGGCCCGCACCCCGCTGGTGGGGTACCGGTCTTCGGACCCGGTGATGAAGCGGATCATCGGTCGGCTGTACGACCGGGGCTTCAGCACCTTCGGGCGGGAGAACACCCTGCACGTCAGTCCGCCCCTGACGATCACCACCCAGGAGCTGGAGCAGGTCCTGCCGATCCTCGACGAGGTGCTCGGCTGGGTGGACCGCGAGATGCTGCCGGCCCGGCGGGCCGCGGCGAAGGATATGGAGGACTGAGCCGTGCCGGGCCGCGGGACGGGGCTGGGCGGATGCCGCGCCGTGGGCTATCTTCTGTGATATGGCTCGCAGACTCTTCTCGGACATCTCCCCGCTGACGTATCAGATCGCGATCCAGCGGCAGCGCCTGCAGCGGCACCTGGCCGACCTGCCGCGGCGTCGGAGCTTCGCCGCGCAGCGCAGCGCCGAGGATCTGCCGACGCGGATCTACGGGCACAACTCGCTGATCCGGCGTCGCCTGGGCAGCACGGAGCAGCACCTGCAGAAGGGCAAGGCCCGGTCCCTGGCCATCGCCGCCCCCCCTGGTGGACGGGATCCTGATCCGGCCGGGGCAGACCTTCTCCTTCTGGCGGCTGGTGGGCAACCCCACCGCCGCCCGCGGCTTCCAGCCCGGGGTGGTCATCCAGGGGGACCACGCGGAGTCGGGCATCGGCGGCGGGATGTGCCAGTTCACCAACCTGCTGCACTGGATGGCGCTGCACTCCGAGCTGACCATCACCGAGCACCACCACCACTCCGGGCTGGACCTGTTCCCGGACTTCAAGCGCCAGATCCCCTACGGCACCGGGACCTCGATCATCTACAACTTCCTGGATTATCGGGTGCACAACGGCACAGACCGCACCCACCAGTTCCGGGTCGCCGTGGACGGGGAGCACCTGCGGGGCCAGCTGCGCGCGGAGCGGCCGGGGGAGTTCAAATACCACATCCTCGAGGAGGACGCGTACTTCTACGAGGACGCCGACGACGCCGGGGCCGCCCAGGTGCGTCGGCACAACGTCATCGTGCGCGAGACCCGCAGCCGACGCACCGGGGACACCATCGGGCGCGAGCGCCTCCTGGAGAACGACGCCCTGGTGTGCTAAGACCGCGAGCTGGTGCGCGGGACCATCCTGGCCGCCAAACCCGGGGCCGCGAGCGGCTGAGCCGTCAGCCCTTCGGCGCGTGCATCGAGTAGCCGACGTTGCGCACCGTGGTGATCATCTGCTCGTGATCCGCCCCGAGCTTGGCCCGCAGGCGCCGGATGTGCACATCCACGGTGCGCGTGCCGCCGTAGTAGTCGTAGCCCCACACCTCGCTGAGCAGCTGGGCGCGGGTGAACACGTGCCCGGGGTTCTGCGCGAGGAACTTCAGCAGCTCGAACTCCTTGTACGTCAGGTTCAGCGGCTGCCCGTCGATCCGGGCGCTGTAGCCCGCCTCGTCCACGACGACTGCCCCGCACCGGATCAGCTCCGCGGCGGGAGCGGGGGCGGGGGTGGGGCTGCGACGGTCGCCCAGCAGGAGGCGCAGCCGCGCCTCGGCCTCGGCCGGGCCGGCGTCGGGCAGCAGGAAGTCGTCCACGGGCCACTCGGGGGTCACCGCGCTGAGCGTGCCCTCCGTGAGCACCGCCAGGATCGGCAGCTCGGGGGCCTGGGCGCGCAGCAGCCGGGCGGCGTTGCGCGCCTGCAGCACCTGCGCGCGGGCATCCAGCAGCAGCAGGTCCGGGCCGTGGCGTCGGATGGAGTCCAGGCTCGTCCCCAGGCCCACGCGGTGCACGTCATGGGCGAGCAGCTCCAGGGCGGGCAGGGCCGCCGCGGCCTGCTCGGCGGTGTCGCTGAGGACGAGGATCTGGGACACGGAGGCTTCCTTCCCTCGGTCACGGGTGCGGGATGCGACCGCGTCTGTGCGGACGAGCACAGTATAGGCCGATGGCGCGGGGACCCGGCGAGCCCCCGACGTCGGCCACGGCGCCCGGTAGACTCGGCACCGTCCGCCCTCGGGCGCCGCCAGGCCCGTGCCGGCCCCGCGCCGTCGCCCGCCCCGATCGATTCAGGAGGCCCGCCCGCCGTGACCCCGTCAGCGACTCCCACCCGCGGTGAGCGGCTGCGCAGCGCCGGGCGCTCCGGCCCCTCCCGCTACCGGCTCGTCGCCGGATCCGCCGTCCTGGGCCTGGCCGTCTCCCTGCTGTGCGCGGTGTGGGCCCCGCAGGCCTCCGCGGTGGCCACCGTCGCGATGGTCCTGGTCATCGCGTGGGGTTGGCCGGCAGCCTCCGGGGTGGCCCAGCAGCGCGGCGGGGAGGTGTTGCCGGTGCACACCGGGATCATCGGCGCCAGCGGCTTGGCGGCCTGCGCGGTCGTGTTGCTGACGGCCTCGGCCTCGCTGGTGACGCTGCTGCCGGCCGTCGTCGCCGTGGGGGTGCTGGCCTGCTTCATCGGGGAGCTGGTGCGCGGGGAGGGGGCGCCCGCCCGGCTGGAGTCCGTGATCTCCGCGGTGACCGGGGTGCTGGCCGCGGTCAGCTCCGCCGGGTGGATCGCGATGGCCCTGGTGCACGAGCAGACCCGGGCTGGGTGGGCCGTGTGGGTCTGCGGCGCGGTGATCGCGGTGCTGATCGCCGGGGTCGGCGTCCGGCTGATCGCGGCGGGGCCTGCGGATGGCCCGCGGCGCGGGGCCGTGACCCTCGGGCTGGTGCCGGTCGCGTTCTTCGGGATCCTGGGCTGCGCCGGAACCTTCCTGCTGCTGCGCGTGGTAGCTTGGTGACCATGATCATGGCACTCGAGATCTTCTTCCTGTCCCTGCTGGGCCTGGCCTCCCTGGGCATCGCGGGCTCCGCGGTCCTCGTGGTGGCCCGGCTGTTCAAGGGCCAGAAGTGACCCATCGACGCTGACCGCCGCGGCGGTCGCGCGAACGGGCCCCGGGCACTGCCGCCCGGGGCCCGTTCGCGTCCGAGGGAAAGCCCGCGCGGGCCTGAGGCTGCGCGCCTAGGATGGGGCCATGGCTATCGAGATCCCCTCAGACATGACTCCCGAGCTCGTCCCCTTCGCCTGGCTGCTCGGCCAGTGGGAGGGCGTGGGCGTGCTCGGCTACGGCCAGGACGTCCCCGATCGGCAGTTCGGGCAGATCGTCTCCTTCACCCAGTCCGGCCTGCCGTTCATCGAGTACCGCGCCGAGTCCTACCTGCTGGACGAGGAGGGGCAGCGCACCCGCCCCATCAGCGTGGAGACCGGCTTCTGGCAGCTGGGCCGGAAGCTGCAGGAGGGCGACCTCGGCCCCGGGCTCATCCCCGGCGCGGCCGAACCGACTCTGGCCACCGCCGCGGACGTGGAGAGGCTGCGCCGAGAGGAGGGCGGCTTCGAGATCACCGCGAACATCAACCACCCCGGCGGGGTCAGCGAGCTGTACGTGGGCGTCATCGACGGGCCCCGCATCCAGATGGCCACCGACGCCGTGATGCGGGCCGAGGGAGCCAAGGAGTACACCGCCGCCTCCCGGATGTACGGGCTGGTCAACGGCGAGCTGATGTGGGCCTGGGACATGGCCGCCCTCGGGCACGAGATGGCCTCCCACGCCTCCGCGCGCCTGCGCCGCACGGACGCGGCCGAGGTGGTGCGGTGAGTCCCGAACGCTCACCCCTGCTGGACCGGCACGGCGCGGTGCCGGCGGAGGCCCCGGACCAGGCGGTCCCCGCCCACTACGGCGACCCCCTGCGCGAACAGCGCCGCCTGGCCCGCTCCACCCCCGCCTCCCCGGTGCTGGTGGACTCATCCCACCTGGGCGTCGTCGAGGTGACGGGGCAGGACCGGGCCAGCTGGCTGACCACCCTGTCCTCCCAGGTGCTCACCGGCCTGCCCGCCGGGTCCTCCGCGGAGCTGGCCCTGCTCTCCGCGCAGGGGCGGCTCGAGTACGTCCCCCACGCGATCATCGGCGAGGACCGGATCCTGCTGATCGTGGAGCCGGGGCAGGAGCAGCCGCTGACGGCGTTCCTGGACTCGATGCGCTTCATGCTGCGGGTGCAGGTCCGGGCGGCCGCCGCGGACTGGGCCGTGGTGGGGCTGCGTGTGGACCCGCGGGATGCCGCCGTGCTGGCGCCGTTCCTGGCGCGCGCGGGCGAGTCCGGGCTGCCGCTGGTGTGGCGGGACCCGTGGCCCGGCGTCGTGCCCGGCGGCACCAGCTACGCCGCCATCGCGGAGCACCCCGGGGCCCAGCGCACCTGGTACGAGGCCCTGGTGCCGCGCGAGCGGCTGCCGGAGCTGGCGGGCCTGGCCGAGGCGGACCCGGCGCCGCTGGGCTGGGCCGGGCTGTGGGCCGCGGAGGCCCTGCGCATCGAGGAGTGGCGCCCGCGCGCCGCCCGGGAGATCGATGAGCGGACCATCCCGCACGAGCTGGATCTGATGCGCACCGCCGTGCACCTGGCCAAGGGCTGCTACAAGGGCCAGGAGACCGTGGCCCGCGTGCACAACCTGGGCCACCCGCCCCGGCGCCTGGCCTTCCTGGACCTGGACGGCTCGGAGCACACCCTGCCCGCTCTCGGCTCGCCGGTCTACGCGGAGGGTGGCACCCGTGCGGTGGGGCGGGTGACCTCCGCGGCCCTGCACCACGAGGCCGGGCCCATCGCCCTGGCCGTGCTCAAGCGCTCGGTGGACCCCGCCGCCGCCCTGCGGGTGGTGGATCCGGGGCAGCCCGGTGAGGACGGGGAGCCCGCGGAGACCGTCTACGCCGCGGCCCAGACCGTGATCGTGGACCCGGAGGCCGGGCAGGTGGCCGGCCGACGGCACCGCGCGGACTTCCTGCGCCAGCCGTGATGTCCGGCTAGCCCGGCCGCACCGACGACGACGGCCCGGCCGTCTCCCCTCGCGATGAGGGAGGACGGCCGGGCCGTCGTCGTGCTCGGCCGGGCGGCGTCGGTGGGCACCGGCGCCCGGCCGACGCGGGATCAGCGTCCGAAGAGGGTCTTGGCCTCCTCCCAGCGGTCCTGCGGAACCTCCTTCAGCCCGGAGTCCAGGGCTTCGTGGAAGCCCACGCGCACCACGTCGGTGCCGTGCAGGGCCACCATCTTGCCCCACTCCTTGTCGTGCACCAGGTCCACCACGTTCATCCCGAAGCGGGTGGCCAGCACGCGGTCGAAGCTGGTGGGGGAGCCGCCGCGCTGGATGTGCCCCAGCGTGGTGTTGCGGGTTTCGATGCCGGTGAGCTTCTCGATCTCCCGGGTCACGTACTCGCCGATGCCGCCCAGGCGCGGGCGACCGTCCTTCTCCACGCCCTTGTCGTGCATGACCTCGTCGAAGCCCTCCGGGATGAAGCCCTCGGCCACCACGACCAGCGGGGAGCGGCCGCGGTCGTGGACCTCCTTGGCCCACTCGGCCACCTGCGTCATCGGCACCTGCTGCTCCGGGATCAGCACGGCGTGCGCGCCGGCGGCCATGCCGGAGTGCAGCGCGATCCACCCGACGTGGCGGCCCATGACCTCCGCGACCATGCAGCGGTGGTGGGACTCGCCGGTGGTGCGCAGGCGGTCCATCGCATCCGTGGCGATCTGCACCGCGGTGTCGAAGCCGAAGGTGTAGTCCGTGCCGTTGAGGTCGTTGTCGATGGTCTTCGGCACCCCGACGACGGGCAGGCCGGCGTCGGCCAGGCGGCGGGCCCCGGCCAGGGTCCCCTCCCCGCCGATCGCGACGACGGCGTCGATCTGGTTCTTCTCCAGCACGATGGAGATGTTCTCCGGGCCGCCGTGCGGGCCATCGTAGGGGTTGGTGCGGGAGGTGCCGAGGATCGTGCCGCCGGTGCGGGCCAGGCCGCGCACCTTGGTGCGGGGCAGATCCATGATGTCGTCCTCCACGAGGCCGCGCCAGCCGTCCCGGAAGCCCACGAACTCGTCATCGTAGGTCTTGACTCCGTTGAGCACGGCGCCGCGGATCACGGCGTTCAGGCCGGGGCAGTCCCCGCCGCTGGTGAGCAGTCCGATCTTCATGGTGGTCTCCTCGACTGATGGTTCGGATGGATTCGTCAACCGGAACCAGTCTAGCGAGCGGTTGCGTTTCTGTGGAGTCGGCAGAGGCCGTGGTTCCGCTGAATTCCGGGGAATCACGGCCTCAGGGCGAGGGGAGTCACACTTCCGACATGTGGGTTCGTGTGGGAATCGGCGGTCGGCTCGGGTGGTGCGCTCAGGCGGCGTCGGCCAGCAGCCGCTGGATCCGCCCGACGCCCTCGCGCAGATCCTCCTCGCCCAGGGCGTAGGACAGGCGCAGGTATCCGGAGGGGCCGAAGGCCTCACCCGGCACGACGGCGACCTCCGCTTCCTCCAGGATCAGGGTCGCCAGGTCCTGGGAGGACTCGATGCGCCGCCCGGCGATCTCCCGGCCCAGCAGGGCGGTGACGTCCGGGTAGGCGTAGAACGCGCCCTGCGGGACGGGGCAGGAGAAGCCGGGCACCGCGTTGAGCCCATCCACGATGAGCCGGCGGCGGGCGTCGAAGGCCCGGCGCATCGCCTCGAGCTCCTCCTGCGGGCCCGTCAGGGCCGCCAGCGCAGCCCGCTGGGCGATGTTGTTGACGTTGGAGCTCAGGTGCGACTGCAGGTTGGTCGCGGCCTTCGCCACGTCGGCCGGCGCCACCAGCCAGCCCACCCGCCAGCCGGTCATCGCGTAGGTCTTGGCCACCCCGCTGAGGATCACCAGGTTCTCCCGCAGCTGCGGGGTGGCTTCGGCCAGGGAGGTGAAGGGGGTGTCGTCGTAGGTGAGCCGCTCGTAGATCTCGTCCGTGATCACGAAGATCCCCTTCTCCGCGGCCCACGCCCCGATCGCGGCGGTCTCCTCGGGGGAGTACACCGCCCCGGTGGGGTTGGAGGGGGAGACGAAGATCAGCGCCTTGGTGCGCTCGGTGCAGGCGGTCTCCAGCTGCTCCGGGGTCACCTTGTAGCCCTGCTCCGAGCCGGCGAAGACCTCCACGGGCTCGCCCCCGGCCAGGCGGATCGCCTCGGGGTAGGTGGTCCAGTACGGGGCGGGCAGCAGGACCTCGTCCCCCTGCCCGATGACGGTCGCGAAGGCCTCGTAGACCGCCTGCTTGCCGCCGTTGGTCACCACCACCTGGGAGGCCTCCACCTCCCAGCCGGAGTCCCGCGCCGTCTTCTCGGCGATGGCCCGGCGCAGCTGCGGCAAGCCCGCGGCCGGGGTGTAGCGGAAGTTCGCCGGGTCATCCAGGGCCGCCCGGGCGGCGTCGACGATGAACTCCGGGGTGGGGAAGTCCGGCTCGCCCGCGCCGAAGCCGATGACCGGGCGCCCGGCGGCCTTCAGCTCCTTGGCGCGGGCGTCCACCGCGAGGGTGGCCGAGGGGGCGATCGCGCTGATGCGGGCGGAGATGCGCTCGTGGGAGGTCATGGTCGGGGCTTCCTTCGACGTCGGGGGCGGTGGCCGGTGCGGGACCCGCGGCGCGGGCAGCCCGCCCAGCTCCCATCCTAGGGTCGGGCCTTGCGCCCGGGCCGGGATCGACGGCGGATTGCGCCGAGCGCGGGCTCTCGGCTACAGTCGGTACCCGGTACTCACCCCCTGAGGATCCCGCGCGCCGTCACGGGCCCCGACGCGGAGGAGAGTCGCCGCGGAAGGCCCGGGGCCTTCCGAAGGGCAGTGGCGCAATTGGTAGCGCAGCGGTCTCCAAAACCGCAGGTTGCAGGTTCGAGTCCTGTCTGCCCTGCACGCACCCCGTCGTCGCGGCCCGTCCGCGGGGACCGGGGCCCCAGGGTCCCGAACGCTCGTCGCACGTCGCAGAAAGGGGCGGATCCCATGGCCAAGGCCGCCGCCGCAGGAGGAGCCGGGATCGAAGACGCCCGGGCCCGCGGCTTCTTCGGGAGGATCTTCCTCTTCCTCCGCCAGGTCCTCGCCGAGCTGAAGAAGGTCGTGACCCCCACCGGCCGCGAGCTGGTCAACTACGTGATCATCGTCCTGATCTTCGTGGCCTTCATGCTGCTGCTGATCTCCGGTCTGGACTTCCTCTTCGGCAAGGGAGCCTTCTGGCTGTTCGGCAACGGCCAGTCCATGACCGGACAGTAGTCCGCACCGTCCGTCCGATCCCCGGTCCGCTCGCGCGGACCCGCCCCCGGCGGGGCGGCGTCCGGCGCACCCTCCCAGAAAGCAGGAACAGCAACAGTGTCCGAGCAGGAACGCGAGAACGCCGAGGGCGTGAGCCCCGAGACCCCGACCAACCAGACTCCCGACGCCGAGCAGGCCGGCACCCCGGAGGAGGTCTCCCCGGAGCAGGCCGCGCAGGCCGCCGCCGCGCAGGCGGGGGAGTCTCGCTCCGGCTTCGAGAACACCGACGCCGGGCTGATCGCGGCCACCGACGCCCAGCCGGAGAACCCGGAGAAGGGCTTCGAGGACACCGCGGCCGAGGCCGCGGAGGCAGTCCAGGCCCAGGAGGGCTCCGAGGCGGCCGAGGAGGAGCAGCCGGACCCGATGGCCGAGTTCCGCTCCAAGCTGCGCCGCCAGGAGGGCGACTGGTACGTCATCCACACCTACGCCGGCTACGAGAACCGGGTCCGCACCAACCTGCAGACCCGCGCGCAGTCGATGAACATGGAGGACGACCTCTTCGAGATCCAGGTCCCCATGGAAGAGGTCGTGGAGATCAAGAACGGCCAGCGCAAGACCGTGCGCCGCGTGCGCATCCCGGGCTACGTGCTGGTGCGGATGAACCTCACCGACGAGTCCTGGGGCGTGGTGCGCCACACCCCCGGCGTCACCGGCTTCGTCGGGCAGGACGCCTACAACCCCGTGCCGCTGCGTCTGGACGAGGTCGTGGACATGCTGGCCCCGGTCTTCGAGGCCGAGCAGGTGGAGGCCGCCAAGCAGGCCGGCGAGCCCATCCCGGAGCCGCTGGCCCCGCAGGTCAGCGTCGGCTTCGAGATCGGGGAGTCCGTGGTCGTCAAGGAGGGCCCGTTCGAGACCCTCCCGGCGACCGTCAACGAGATCAACCCCGAGGCCCAGCAGCTGGTGGTCCTGGTCTCCCTCTTCGAGCGCGAGACCCCCGTGACCCTGGGGTTCAATCAGGTCTCCAAGATCTGATCCGCCAGGCTCCGACGGCGCCCGCCGCCTCCCGCACCGGGAGACGACGGGCGCCGTCTGTCTGTGAGGTGGGCCGCTGCGGGTGGAGCCCGACCCCCGCCGCGGCGTAGAGTGGATGGTTGCGTGTGCGCACCCGAACGCTGGGGTGCGCCCTCACGCCGGTCGCCGCGCCACGGCGGCCACCCGCCGTCGTGCGCTCCTGCGCGGCGGTCCGTCCCACGTAAGCAAAGGACCAAGCATTGGCTCCCAAGAAGAAGGTCTCTGGCCTCATCAAGCTGCAGATCCAGGCAGGCGCCGCCAACCCGGCCCCGCCGGTCGGCCCGGCCCTGGGTCAGCACGGCGTCAACATCATGGAGTTCTGCAAGGCGTACAACGCCGCCACGGAATCCATGCGCGGCAACGTGGTGCCGGTGGAGATCACGGTCTACGAGGACCGCTCCTTCACCTTCATCACCAAGACCCCGCCGGCCGCTGACCTGATCAAGAAGGCCGCGGGCGTGCAGAAGGGCTCCGGCATCCCGCACACCAACAAGGTCGGCAAGATCTCCATGGACCAGGTCCGCGAGATCGCCCAGACCAAGATGCCCGACCTCAACGCCAACGACATCGACGCCGCCGCGAAGATCGTCGCCGGCACGGCCCGCTCCATGGGCATCACCGTCGAGTAGTCCCCTCGCCTCCACCGCGAGGCACCGGCATCATCCCGATGCCGACCCGAAAGACCCGCCGCCGCGGCGGGCCGTCCGCAGCGCAGCAGGCGCCGGGCGTGTGGCAGGATCGCGCGCGATCCGACAGACCACGACTGCACAAGGAGAGAGCAAGCAGATGGCACAGCGCAGCAAAGCGTACAAGGCAGCCGCCGAGAAGATCGAGGAGGGCCGCCTCTACAGCGCCCCCGAGGCGATCGCCCTGGCCCAGGAGATCAACAGCTCCAAGGCCGACCCCACCGTGGAGGTCGCCATGCGGCTGTCCGTGGACCCCCGCAAGGCCGACCAGATGGTCCGCGGCACCGTGAACCTGCCCAACGGCACCGGCAAGACCGCCCGCGTGGTCGTCTTCGCCCAGGGTGACAAGGCCGCCGCCGCCGAGGAGGCCGGTGCGGACTTCGTCGGCTCCGATGACCTCATCGCCCGCGTGGCCGGCGGCTGGACGGACTTCGACGCCGCCGTGGCCACCCCGGACATGATGGGCAAGGTCGGGCGCCTGGGCAAGGTCCTGGGTCCGCGCAACCTGATGCCGAACCCCAAGACCGGCACCGTGACCATGGACGTGGCCAAGGCCGTGGGCGACATCAAGGGCGGCAAGATCGACTTCCGCGTCGATCGCAACGCCAACCTCCACTTCATCATCGGCAAGGCTTCCTTCACCCAGGAGCAGCTGGTGGAGAACTTCCGCGCCGCCGTCGAGGAGATCGTGCGGCTGAAGCCGTCCTCCTCCAAGGGCCGCTACATCTCCAAGCTGACGGTGGCCACCACCTTCGGTCCCGGCGTGCCGGTGGACCCCTCCGTCGCGGAGAAGTGAGCCGCAGGCGCAGCTGAGCCTCGGTGAGCCGCCGCCATGGCGGTCGCAGCGCCCCGTCGGATCCGGTCAGGCACCGGGTCCGGCGGGGCGTTCTCGCATCCGCACCTCGCGTGCCGCGCCCCCGCCCGCTGGCGCATCCGCCGCGGGTGTGGTTCAATGGAGACACCAAAGACCGCCGGTCGTAGGTTCGGTCATGCCGCCAGGCAGACCAATCCGCCATAAGAGTCCCGCGAGGACGGCCAGCGCAGGTGACCGTGACACGCCGAACCCCCGGGTTCCTCTGCCCAGCGCATCGAGGATTCCGTGAGGGGAGCGTCGCCCCGCCGCCTGCGCGGGGCTTTTTTCGTGGGCTCATGGGCGCCCGGCATTCAGACCGGAAGGAGAACCATGGCGACACCGGAGAAGGCAGCCGCCGTAGCGGAGCTGAGGGATCTTTTCTCCTCCTCCACTGCCGCTGTTCTGACTGAGTACCGTGGTCTCACCGTGGCGAAGCTCAAGGAGCTGCGCCGTTCCCTCGGTGAGCACGCCGAATATGCCGTGGTGAAGAACACCCTGACCGCGATCGCGGCCAGGGAGGCGGGCGTCGAGGGCCTGAACTTCGACGACCTGCAGGGCCCCACCGCCGTCGCCTTCATCACCGGGGAACCGGTGGAGGCGGCCAAGGGCCTGCGCAACTTCGCCAAGGAGAACCCCCAGCTGATCATCAAGAGCGGTTACTTCGAGGGTAAGCCGCTCAGTGAAGCTGACGTCATCAAGCTTGCGGATCTTGAATCTCGCGAGGTGCTGCTGGCCAAGGTCGCCGGTGCCGCCAAGGGCACCATGGCCAAGGCCGCCGCACTGTTCCAGGCACCGCTGTCCAAGACCGCGCGCACCGCCGAGGCGCTGCGCGTCAAGGTCGAGGAACAGGGTGGAGAATCCGCTGCCTAAGGCATTCTCCGCGAATGCCGACAGCCGCTGATCCGCTCGCGGATCGCACGCTGTGCCTGGTGCCCACCCGGGGCCAGGGAACCAAGATCCGTTGCAGTTCCGACCTGCAACCAGACGAAGTGAGGAGCCAATCACATGGCTAAGCTGTCCATCGACGAACTGATCGAGGCCTTCAAGGAGCTCTCCCTGATCGAGCTCTCCGAGTTCGTGAAGACCTTCGAGGAGACCTTCGACGTCACCGCTGCCGCCCCGGCCGCCGTGGCCGCCGCCCCCGCCGCCGGTGGCGACGGTGGCGCGGACGCCGCCGAGGAGCAGACCGAGTTCGACGTCATCCTCGAGGGTGCCGGCGACAAGAAGATCGCGGTCATCAAGGAGGTGCGCGCCCTGACCTCCCTCGGCCTGAAGGAGGCCAAGGACCTGGTCGACGGCGCCCCCAAGGCCGTCCTCGAGGGCGCCTCCAAGGAGGACGCCGAGAAGGCCAAGGAGCAGCTCGAGGGCGCCGGCGCCACCGTCACCCTCAAGTAAGGACGCTTCTCCCCGCACCGGGGAGAGCCCCTGCTGATCCGCGAGAGCCCCCGTCATCCCGTTCGCGGGAGGGCGGGGGCTCTCGCGCGTCCGCCTCCGGGTCGAAGCGATGTGTCAAACGATGGTCACAGTGTCTAGGGTGGTCTCATGCCCCCTTCCTGCCTTCCCGAGCCCGCCCGCCCCGATGCCGAGGGGGCTGCCGCCGAGGACCCGGCCGTCGGGATCCCCGGCGTCGAGGATCCTGCCGTCGTCGATCCCGAGCTGCTGGATCGGGCCCGCCGGGCCGCGGCGCGCGAACGCGAACTTGCCGCCGCCGTGCGCGCGGACCCGGACCGTCCCCGCTACCACCTGGCCCCGCCGGTGGGCAGGCTCAACGACCCCAACGGCCTGGTGCATCTGGACGGGCGCTGGCACGCCTTCTACCAGTACAGCCCTCTGCACCCGGAGAAGGCCGTGTTCTGGCGCCACGCGGTCTCCGAGGACCTGCTGCGCTGGCGCGACCTCGGCACCGCGCTGGAGCCGGTGCGCTGGTACGACCGCGACGGCTGCTACTCCGGCGGGGCCCTGCCGCTGCCGGGGGGCGGGGTGGAGTTCTACTACACCGGCAACGTGCGCACCCGGAACGGCGGCCGGGAGGCATACCAGTGCCGGGCCGTGCCCGCCGGCGACGGGTCCGGGCGGCTGCTCCCGGACCCGGACAACCCGCTGATCCCGGGCCCGCCGCCGGGATACACCGCGCACTTCCGAGACCCGCAGGTGCTGCCCGCCCCGGAGGGCGGCTGGATGATGCTGCTGGGGGCCCAGCGCGAGGACGGCACGGGCGCGATCCTGCGGTGGGACTCGACGGATCGCCGCCGTTGGGGGTTCACGGGGGAGGTGCGCTTCGACCGTCCGGAGTTGCGCGCCCCGGGATTCATGGATGAGTGCCCCCAGCTGGTGGGTCTGCGCGATGAGGCGACGGGGGAGGAGCGCCACGTGCTGATCTTCTGTCCGCAGGGCCTGGGGCCCGAGGGCGAGCGTTTCCGCAACCCCCACCCGTGCACGTACACCGTGGGGGTGCTGGAGGGGTGCGCCTTCCGGGAGGCCACCGCGCTGGAGGAGCTGGATGCCGGCTTCGAGTTCTACGCCCCGCAGGTCTTCGCCGGGACCGGAGAGCGCACCGTCCTGATGGGATGGATGGGCAACGCCGGGGAGGACGATCAGCCCTCCCTGGACCACGGCTGGGTCCACCAGATGACCCTGCCCCGGGAGCTGATCCTGCGCGGCGGCCGGCTGCTGCAGCGGCCGGTGCCCGAGGTGGACCGACTGCTGCCCCTGGGGGAGCTGGACCTGCCCGATGCCGACGCCGCGCAGCTCATCCCGCCGCAGCCTCGCCCCGCGCACCGGCTGCGGATGGAGGTCTCCTTCGAGGGCGCCTCGGTCGGGGCGGCCCCGGATCCTGCGGCCCATCTGGAGTATCTGTATCCTCGGGGGATCGCGGTGGCCGTCAGCATCTGCGCCACCGGCATCACCGTGGACCGCGGCGGCAGCCGGTACCAGGCCGGCGGCCCCGAGCGCACCCGCACCCTTCCCGCGGCGGGGCACCGCGCCGTCGAGCTCTTCGCGGACTCGTCCAGCCTGGAGATCTTCGCCGAGGACGGCGCGTGCGTGTTCAGCCAGCGTCTCTTCCTCACCGGCCCCGTGGCCGTCACCGCCCGGTGCGACGCCGGAGCCCGCCTCCTCAGCGCCGAGGCCGCGCTCCTGCCCGGGCCCTAGGCCCGCCATGCACCCGCCACGCACAACGGGAGGGGGTCACGCCGGGGCGCGGCCGTGCTAGTGTGTCAATCGATTGACAGGCGCCGCATCCCGCGGGCGCCCACGGCCGAGCGAAGGAGACTTCCGTGGAACACGCCGCCGTAGCAGAGAGGGTCGTCGACGCCGTCGGCGGACCCAGCAACATCCAGGCCGCCGCCCACTGCGCCACGCGCCTGCGCTTCGTCCTGCAGGACAGCGACGAGGTGGACCAGGCCGCGCTGGATGCGGACCCGGACCTGAAGGGCACCTTCGAGGGCGGGGGCATGTTCCAGGTCATCGTCGGGCCCGGCGACGTCGACCGGGTCTTCGCCCACCTGGCCCCGCTCGGGGTCAAGGAGGTCTCCAAGGACGAGCTCAAGCAGGTCGCCGACCAGCGCTCCTCCTGGTTCGTGCGCTTCCTCAAGGTCTTCGCCGACATCTTCGTGCCGCTGATCCCGGTGCTGGTCGGCGGCGGCATGCTCATGGCCCTGAACAACGTCCTCACCGCCGAGGGGCTGATGCCCTGGTACGGCGGGCAGTCGTTCATCGAGGCCAACCCCGCCTGGGAGGGCCTGGCCGGCATCATCAACATGCTCGCGGCCGCCCCCTTCGCCTTCCTGCCGATCCTGGTCGGCTTCTCCGCGGCCAAGCGCTTCGGCGGCAACCCGTACCTGGGTGCGGCGATGGGCATGGCCATGGTCATGCCGCAGCTGGTCAACGGCTACGACGTCGCCCAGGCCCTGGCCGAGAACCGGATGACCTACTGGGACGTCTTCGGCCTGCAGGTCCAGCAGTCCGGCTACCAGGGCACCGTGCTGCCCATCCTCGTCGTCGCCTTCATCCTGGCGAACCTGGAGAAGGGGCTGAACCGCGTGCTCAAGGGCACCATCGGCTTCATCTTCACCCCGACCCTGTCCCTGCTGATCACCGGCTTCATCACCTTCGTCGCGATCGGCCCGTTCCTGTTCACCGCCGGCGACGCCCTCGGGCGCGGCATCGAATGGCTCTACACCGTGGCCGGGCCCCTCGGCGGCATGGTCTTCGCGTTCTTCTACAGCCCCATCGTCATCACCGGGCTGCACCAGTCCTTCCCGCCGATCGAGCTGCAGCTGATCGCCGCCGGCGGCTCCTTCATCTTCCCCATCGCCTCGATGGCCAACGCCGCCCAGGGCGCGGCCTGCCTCGCCGTGTACCTGACCACCCGGGAGAAGAAGCTCAAGGGCGTGGCCGGGGCCTCCTCCTTCTCCGCGTTCCTCGGCATCACCGAGCCGGCGATCTTCGGGGTGAACCTGCGCCTGCGCTACCCGCTGTTCATCGGCATGGGCGCGGCCGCGGTCGGCGGAGCGCTCGTGGCGCTGATGAACATCCGCGCCGTCGCCCTGGGGGCCGCGGGCTACCTCGGCTTCGTGTCCATCCGGGCCACGGACATCGGCCGGTTCTTCATCGCCCTGCTGATCACCACCGCGATCTCCTTCGCCGTGACCTACGCGGTGGCCCGCCGGAAGGTCGGTGCGGCCCAGCGCAACGCCGCGGCCGCCGCCGAGGGCTCCGCCGTGGCCCTGGGCGCGGAGGGCGACGACGCCGAGCGGCACGAGGGCGAGGCCGGCCCGGTGCTGGCCGACGACGCCGAGGACTGGCGCCTGACCGCCCCGCTGGACGGGCGGGTGCTGGCCCTGTCCGAGGTCTCCGACCCCACCTTCGCCCAGCAGATGCTCGGTCCCGGCGCGGCCCTGGACCCCAGCGACGGGGTGCTCTACGCCCCGGCCGACGCCGTCGTCACCGTCGCCTTCCCCACCGGCCACGCCTACGGGCTGCGCACCGCGGGCGGGCTGGACGTGCTGATCCACCTGGGCTTCGACACCGTGGCCCTGGACGGGGAGCACTTCACCCCGCTGGTGCGCAAGGGAGACGTGGTGCGCCGCGGGGACGTCCTGGCCCGCTTCGACGCCGCGGCCATCCGCGCGGCCGGCTACGACCTGACCACCCCGATGGTCGTGACCTCGGCGAAGCGGATCGAGGGTACGCAGCTCACCGCGGACACCGGAAGCACCGTCGCCCACGGGGAGGCATTCCTGAGCATCACCCCGAAGGAGAAGCCGGCCGCCGCCGCGCAGTCCTGAGCCGACCCGAGCCCGCCCGGCCCGGGCCCCCGCCCCGATGCGGGCGCGGGGCTCAGGCCGGGCGGGTGGTCTCGCGCCAGTCGATGGTGGCCGGCAGCTCGCGGGTGCCGGCCGGCAGCGGCTCGCCGTCCACCGCGGCGAGGATCGCCGCGACGGCCTCCCGGGCCATCGCCCCGTAGGGCTGCACCACGGTGCTCAGCTCGGGGCAGAAGATCCGGGAGGCCGCGGAGCCGTCGAAGCCCGTGACCTGCAGATCCCGCGGCACCCGCAGGCCCCGGCGTCGGGCCCAGCTCAGCACCGCGGCGGCCAGCAGGTCGTTGCTGCACATCACGGCCTCCGGGGCCGCGGCGGCCTCCCACGCCCGATCCAGCACGGGATCGATCTGCTCGGGGTCGGGCCACCAGCCCCGAGAGGGCTCCGGGCGCAGCACCGCAGGCTCCAGCCCCGCCTCGGCCATCGCCTCGGCGTGGCCCAGCAGGCGCGGGGCCTGCGGATCCCGCGAGGAGGTCAGGTGCAGGATCCGCCGGGCGCCCCGGGCGATGACGCCGCGGGTCAGCTCGCGCATCACCGTCCGGTTGTCGCAGGAGATGTCCGGGAAGTCGTGGCCCTTCGGCCGGTCGATCGTGACCACCGGCGCCCGCAGCCCCGGGTAGTCGCCGACCACCTGGGAGTGCGCCCCGGTGATGATCCCGTCCACCTGGTTGGCCAGCAGCATGTCCAGGTGCCGCCGCTCCCGATCCGGCCGCCCGGCGGAGTCGCACAGCAGCACCTTGTAGCCGGCCCCGGCCAGGCGGGTCTCCAGGGCTTCGGCCATCTGCCCGTAGAACGGGTGGGCCACCGTGGGGAAGATGATGCCGACCAGGCGGCTGGAGCGCTGCTGCAGGGAGCGGGCGATGGCATTGGGGCGGTAGCCCAGCTCCGCCATCGCCGCGTGCACCGCGTCCTTGGTCTTCTGGGAGAGGTAGCCGCGATCGTTGAGCACCCGGGAGACGGTGGTCGGGGAGACCCCGGCCGCGGCGGCCACATCGGCGAGCTTCGGCTGGGGCACGGTCATCTCCTGCGCGGGGAACGGGGCAGACACAGTCTACGCGGCGGCCCCCGCGTCGGGACCGGCACCGGCGGCCCCTCGATGACGCGCCGGCGCGTGCGGTGTGGCACACTGGACCCAGCCGATCACGCGCGGCGGGAGAGCCCCGGGCCCCACCGGGCGCCGAAGGAGCAAACCCTCCCCGGGAAACTCTCAGGCCAAGGTACCGCCGCAGCCCAGGCGACTCTGGAGAGGGCCCTCAGCAGGACCCGCCGACGGGGCAAGGCGCTGGCCGAAACCCTCAGGTCACCGGACAGAGCGGGGAGGCGAGACCCCACCCCCAGCGGAGCTGCCATGACCTTCCTCGACCGCCACCTCGGACCCCGCCCCGACGAGATCGAGACCATGCTCGCCGACCTCGGACGCGACTCCCTGGACGCCCTGATCGACGCAGCCGTGCCCGGATCGGTGCGCCGCGCCGACGAGCTGACCCTGCCCGGGCTGGAAGAGCCCCTGGACGAGACCGCCGCCTTAGCCCGCATCCGCGAGCTCGCGGCGAAGAACACGGTGCGCGCCCAGATGATCGGGCAGGGCTACCACGAGACCGTGACCCCGGCGGTGCTGCGCCGGAACATCCTGGAGAACCCGGCCTGGTACACCTCCTACACCCCCTACCAGGCGGAGATCTCCCAGGGCCGGCTGGAGGCCCTGCTGAACTTCCAGAACGCGATGATGGACCTGACCGGCCTGGACATCGCCAACGCCTCCATGCTGGATGAGGCCACCTCCGCCGCCGAGGCCGTGCTGCTGATGCACCGGGCCAACCGGAAGGTGAAGCGGGGGGTCGCGGTGCTGGACGCCCGGCTGCTGCCGCAGACCCTGCAGATCACCCGGGGCCGGCTGGACGCCCTGGGCCTGGAGCACCGCACCGTGGACTTCGCCGCGGGCCAGCCCCTGCCCGAGGAGTCGGTCTTCGGGGTGCTGCTGACGCAGATCGGCTCCGAGGGGCAGCTGATCGACGTCGCCCCGCTGATCGCCGCCGCCAAGGAGGCCGGGGCCATGACCACCGTGGCCTGCGACCCGCTGGCCCTGACCCTGCTGGCCTCCCCGGGCGCGCTGGGCGCCGACGCCGCCGTCGGCTCCTCCCAGCGCTTCGGGGTCCCGCCGTTCTTCGGCGGCCCGCACGCGGCCTTCCTGGCGGTGCGCAAGGGCCTGGAGCGCTCCCTGCCCGGGCGCCTGGTCGGGGTCTCCACGGACTCCTCGGGCCGCCCGGCCTACCGCCTGGCCCTGCAGACCCGCGAGCAGCACATCCGCCGGGAGAAGGCCACCTCCAACATCTGCACCGCCCAGGCCCTGCTGGCCATCGTCGCCGGGGCCTACGCCGTCTACCACGGGCCCCAGGGCCTGCGGCGCATCGCCGAGGACGTGCACGTCAAGGCCGCCTACCTGGCCGCGGGGCTCGGCGCTGCGGGCCTGGAGCCGGTGCACGCGGACTTCTTCGACACCGTGACCGTGCGGGTCCCGGGCCGGGCCGACGCGGTGCTGGCCGCCGCCGAGCGCGCCGGGATCAACCTGCGCCGGATCGACGCGGACACCCTCGGGATCTCGGTGGGCGAGCCGCACACCTGGGCCCAGCTCGACGACGTCCTGGCCGCCTTCGACGCCGCCCCGGACGGGCAGCCCGGGGCCGGCTTCGGCCGGGAGATCCCTGCGCCGCTGGCCCGTCGGGACGAGTACCTGACCCACCCGGTCTTCCATCGGCACCGCTCCGAGACCGCGATGATGCGCTACCTGCGGGAGCTGTCGGACAAGGACCTGGCGCTGGATCGCACCATGATCCCGCTGGGCTCGTGCACCATGAAGCTCAACGCCGCCGCGGAGATGGAGCCGATCTCCTGGCCCGAGTTCGCCGGGATCCACCCGTTGGCCCCGGCCGAGCAGACCGCCGGGTGGCTGGAGCTGATCGAGGACCTGGAGCGGTGGCTGTCCGCGATCACCGGGTACGCCGGGGTCTCCCTGCAGCCCAACGCGGGCTCCCAGGGGGAGTACGCGGGGCTGCTGGCGATCCGCGGCTACCACCGGGACCGCGGCGAGGAGGGCCGCGACGTCGTGCTCATCCCGGCCTCCGCGCACGGCACCAACGCCGCCTCCGCCGCCCTGGCCGGGCTGCGGGTGGTCGCGGTGGCCACCGCCGAGGACGGCTCGATCCTGCTGGATGACCTGGACGCGAAGATCGGCAAGCACCGCGAGGAGCTGGCCGGGATCATGATCACCTACCCCTCCACCCACGGGGTCTTCGAGGAGGACGTCGCCGAGGTGTGCGCCCGGGTGCACGCCGCAGGCGGCCAGGTGTACCTGGACGGGGCCAACCTCAACGCCCTTGTGGGCCTCGGCGCGCCGGGCGCCTTCGGCGGGGACGTCTCCCACCTGAACCTGCACAAGACCTTCTGCATCCCGCACGGCGGGGGCGGGCCCGGCGTCGGGCCCCTGGCGGTGGCCGAGCAGCTGCTGCCCTACCTGCCGGGGGATGCGGCCGCCGCCGGTGCCGGGCACGACGCCGCGGCGTCGGGCTCCTCCCGCACCGCTGCCGGCCGGGCCCAGGCGGTCTCCCAGGCGCTGTTCGGCTCCGCCGGGGTGCTGCCGATCTCCTGGATGTACATCGCGATGATGGGGGCTCAAGGCCTGCGCGAGGCCACCCGCACCGCGATCCTCAACGCCAACTGGCTGGCCCGGAAGCTGGATCCGCTGTTCCCGGTGCTCTACACCGGGCCCGGCGGGCTCGTGGCCCATGAGTGCATCCTGGACCTGCGCCCGTTGACCGAGGCCTCCGGGATCACCGCGGAGGACGTGTGCAAGCGGCTCATGGACTACGGCTTCCACGCCCCGACCCTGGCCTTCCCGGTGCCCGGCACCCTGATGGTCGAGCCCACCGAGTCCGAGGACCTCGCGGAGCTGACCCGCTTCGTCGACGCGATGAGCGCGATCCACGCGGAGATGACCGCGGTGGCCGAGGGGCGGGTGCCGGCCGCGGAATCCGCGCTGCGCCGCGCCCCGCACACCGCCGAGGCCCTGCTGGGCGCGGACTGGGACCGGCCGTACACCCGCGAGCAGGCCGCCTACCCGCTGCCCGCCCTGCGCACCGGGAAGTACTGGCCGCCGGTGGGCCGCATCGACGGCACCGCCGGGGACCGCAACCTGGTGTGCGAGTGCCCGCCGATCTCCGCCTTCGACATCGACGCCCACGACGACGCCGCGCAGTCCGCCGCGGCCCAGGAGGACTGAACCGCCATGACCGAGACCCCCGTTCCCCCCGCCGTCGAGGACGGCCCGCGCCGCACCGCCCTGCACGCCGTGCACGAGGCCCTGGGGGCGCAGTTCACGGACTTCGGCGGCTGGGACATGCCGCTGAAGTACGCCAACGACGTCGCCGAGCACCAGGCCGTGCGCGAGGCCGCCGGGCTGTTCGACCTCTCCCACATGGGCGAGATCCGGGTGCGCGGGCCCCAGGCCGCTGACCTGCTGGACCACGCCCTGGTCTCCGCCTTCGGCGCCCTGGCCGTGGGACGGGCCAAGTACTCCCTGATGGCCACCGAGGACGGCGGGGTGGTGGATGACCTGATCACCTACCGCCTGGCCGAGCGGGACTACCTGGTGGTGCCCAACGCCGCCAACGTCGACGCCGTGCTGCGCGAGCTCACCGTGCGCGGGGCCGGCTTCGACGCCGAGGTGGCCGATGAGTCCGCGGCCAGCGCCCTGGTGGCCCTGCAGGGCCCGGCCGCCGTCGAGATCCTCGGGGATGCGCTCGAGGAGCTGCACCTGGCCGACGGCGGCACCGAGCTGTCCGGGCTGCGCTACTACGCCTGCGCCCCCGCGGTGGTCGGCGGGATCGACGTGCTGCTGGCCCGCACCGGCTACACCGGGGAGGACGGCTTCGAGCTGTACGTCGCCCGGGAGCAGGCCGAGCAGCTGTGGAGCGTGCTCGCCCAGGCCGGGGAGTCCCGCGGGGTCATGCCGGCGGGGCTTGCGGCCCGGGACTCGCTGCGCCTGGAGGCCGGGATGCCGCTGTACGGCCACGAGCTGGGCGCGCGGATCTCCCCCTACGCGGCCGGCCTGGGCGGGCTGGTGCGCGCCGGGCTGAAGGCCAAGGAGGACTTCGTCGGCCGCGCCGGGCTGGAGGGGGCCGGTGAGCGGGCCGAGGCCGAGGACGCCCGCGTCCTGGTCGGGCTGCGTGGCCTGGCCAAGCGCCCGGCCCGGGCCGGTGCTGCGATCGTGGAGGACGGGCAGACGATCGGGGAGGTCACCTCCGGGATCCCCTCGCCCACCCTGGGCCATCCGATCGCGATGGCCTTCCTGCGCGCGGACCGGGCCGAGCCCGGCACCGAGGTCACGGTGGACATCCGCGGGAAGCACGCGCAGTTCGAGGTCGTCCCGCTGCCCTTCTACCGGCGGGAGCGCTAGGCCCGTGGCCACCGACATCAGCGTGTTCGACCTGTTCAGCATCGGCGTCGGACCCTCCAGCTCTCACACGGTGGGCCCGATGCGAGCGGCCAACCGCTTCATCACGGAGCTGATCCGCGCGCACCAGCTGGACGACGTCGCGGACCTGCGGGTGGACCTGTACGGTTCGCTGGCGGCCACCGGCGCCGGGCACGGCACCATGTCCGCCACGCTGAAGGGCCTGGCCGGGTGGGTCCCGGAGACCATCGACGTGCCCGCCTCGGAGCGGCTCGTGCAGGAGAATCAGGCCACCGGGCGGCTGCGCCTGGCCGGGTTCGCCCCCGGCATCGAGCCGCGCGAGGCCGCCCGGGAGGACCTGGTGTCCGGCCCGGAGGTCGCGCTGACCGAGGCCGGGATGGTGCTGCGCCCGCTGACCGTGCTCGAGCGGCACACCAACGGGATCCGCTTCACCGCCGTGGACGCGGATGAGGCGGTGCTGCAGCAGCGCACGTACTTCTCGATCGGCGGCGGCTTCGTCATCGAGGAGGGGGAGGAGGCCGCCGGCGGGGACAGCCTGACGGATGTGCCCCACGCCTTCACCTCCTCGGCCGAGCTGCTGCAGATCGCCGACGACGCCGGGCTGTCCATCGCCCAGATCAAGCTGGCCAATGAGACCACCGCCCGCACGGAGGAGGAGGTCACCGCGGGGATCCTGCACATCTACCAGGTGATGCGCCAGTGCATCGGCTCCTCCCTGTCCCGCATCGGCTACCTGCCGGGCCCGCTGAAGGTCCGCTGCCGGGCGGGGCAGTGGCACCGGGAGCTGCTCGAGGAGGATCCGCGCAAGGAGCCCAGCTGGGCCATCGACTGGGTCAACCTCATCGCCCTGGCCGTCAACGAGGAGAACGCCTTCGGCGGGCGGGTGGTCACCGCGCCGACCAACGGGGCCGCCGGCATCCTGCCGGCGGTGCTGCACTACGCGATGAACTACCTGCCGGGCATCCGCACGGCGGGGCGCCGGGCCCGGGACCGGGCCGTGGTGGACTTCTTCCTCGCCGCGGCCGCCGTCGGGACCCTGTACAAGAAGAAGGCCTCGATCTCCGGGGCGGAGGTCGGCTGCCAGGGGGAGGTGGGCTCCGCCTCCTCGATGGCCGCGGCCGGACTGGCCCAGGTGATGGGCGGGACCCCGCACCAGGTGGAGAACGCCGCGGAGATCGCGATGGAGCACAACCTGGGTCTGACCTGCGACCCGGTGGGCGGGCTGGTGCAGATCCCGTGCATCGAGCGCAACGCGATGGCCGCGGCGAAGGCCGTGAACGCCGCCCGGATGGCCCTGCGCGGGGACGGGGAGCACCGGGTCTCCCTGGACCAGGTCATCGAGACGATGCGCCAGACCGGCGCGGACATGTCCCACCGGTACAAGGAGACCTCGGAGGGCGGGCTGGCGGTCAACGTCGTCGAGTGCTGACGGGGGCGCACAGGGGCCGAATGGGCCCTCCCGCGGGACAGGACGTAGGATCGAGGGGATCCCCTCGCCGCGGGCGGGAGGACCACGGCCCCCACGCGCCGCGCCCCGAGCGGACGCCGCCCGCGGGGCCCGGCACAGCACAGGCGAGGAACGGAAACAGCTCAGGATGGAACACGGCGCGGTCGAGAACCGCTCGGACCTGCGCGCCGCACCCGGCGCCACCGACCCCCTCCCCGCGGCCCCGCAGACCCCCGCGCACCCGGCCGCCCACCCCACCCGGACCCCGGGGCCCGACACCGCCGCGGCCCCCGGGCACATCGGCACCGGGTGGGCCCACGCCAAGATCATCCTCTTCGGCGAGCACGCCGTGGTCCACGGGCAGCCCGCCATCGCCTTCCCGCTGCGCAAGATCGGCCTGCAGGCCACCGCCGCTCCCGTGCCCGGCCCGCTGCGTCTGACCGTGGACATCTACGACGGCCCGTTGGCCCACGCCCCGGCCCGCCTCGGCTCCCTGGTCACCACCATCGAATCCACCCTGGACCTGCTGCACCACCCCCTGGAGGGCGTGCACGTGACCTGCTTGGGCGACGTCCCCCTGGAGCGCGGCCTCGGATCCAGCGCGGCCGGGGCCTCCTCGATCGTCAACGCGCTCGCGGACCTGATGGGCACCGAGCTGGACGAGCGCACCCGCTACGAGCTGGTCCAGACCGGGGAGCGGGTCGCCCACGGCAGCCCCTCCGGGCTGGACGCCTACACCGTGGTCACCCAGCGGCCCATCTGGTTCCAGGCCGGGCGGGTCGAGGACCTCGAGGTCGCGCTGTCCGCCCCGCTGGTGGTCGCCGACTCCGGGCGCCCCGGGGACACCCACTCCGCGGTGGCCGCCGTCGGGGAGATCCGCCGCTCGGACCCGGAGCTGGCCGCCGACTACTTCGAGACCATCCGCCACCACACCGTCGCCGCCCGGGCGGACCTCGCCGCCGACCGCGCCGCCTCCCTCGGCGCCCACATGGACGCCGTGCACGAGACCCTGCAGATCCTGTCCGTCTCCTGCGAGGAGCTGGACCACCTGGTCGGCACCGCCCGCGCGGCCGGGGCCCACGGGGCCAAGCTCACCGGCGGCGGGCGCGGCGGCTGCATCATCGCCCTGGCCCGGGACCGGGGCCACGCCCCCCAACTGGCCCGGGCCCTGGAGGAGGCCGGGGCCTCCCAGACCTGGATCATCGACCCCGAGGAGTTCACCGCGTGAGCCGGCAGCCCGCCACCGCCGTGGCCCACCCCAACCTCGCCCTGATCAAGTATTGGGGCAAACGCGACGAGCAGCTCGTCCTGCCGCACACCGGCAGCCTCTCCCTGACCCTGGACGTCTTCCCGACCACCACCACCGTCACCCCGGACCCGGAACTGAGCGCGGACGCCTTCACCCTCAACGGCGTCGAGCAGACCGGCACCTCCGCGGCACGGGTCACCGCCTTCCTGGACCTGGTGCGCCGGCTGGCCGGCTCCACCGCGCACGCGCGGGTGGTCTCCGAGAACTCCGTGCCCACCGGGGCGGGGCTGGCCTCCTCCGCCTCGGGCTTCGCCGCCCTGTCCCGCGCGGCGGCCGCCGCCTACGGCCTGCCGGAGGACGCCCGCACCGTCTCCCGCCTGGCCCGGCGCGGCTCCGGCTCCGCCGCCCGCTCGGTGCTGGGCAACCTCGTGATCTGGCACGACGGCAAGGGGGCCGAGGATCCCGACGCCGCCTCCTTCGCCGAGCAGGTGCCCGGCCCGCAGCTCGGCATGGTCATCGCGGTGGTCTCCGCGCGGACCAAGGCCGTCTCCTCCCGGACCGCGATGCGCGAGACCGTGGCCACCTCCCCGTACTTCCCCGGCTGGGTGGAGTCCACCGCTCAGGATCTGCGGGACATGCGCGCGGCTCTGGCCGCCGGGGACGTGGAGGCCGTCGGAGAGCTCACCGAGTCCAGCGCCCTGCGCATGCACGCCGCGATCATGGGCAATCGGCCCCCGGTGCGCTACCTCGCCCCTACCTCCGTGGCGCTGTTCGACGCCGTCGCCGCCCTGCGCGCCGAGGGCCTGGGCGCCTGGGCCACCGCCGACGCCGGCCCCAACGTCGCCGTGCTGACCCGCGCCGAGGATGTCCCGGCCCTGCGGGACCGGCTGGCCGAGCGCTTCCCGGATCTCCGGCTGATCAGCGCCCAGGCGGGCCCCGGGGCGCACCTGCTGGACCGGGGGCGGGCATGATCCCGGAGGACCCCGCCCCGCGGGTCACGACCGACGCCCCCGGCAAGCTGTACCTGCTGGGGGAGTACGCCGTCGTGGAGCCGGGACGCCAGGCCGTGCTGGTGGCCGTGGACCGGCGGGTCACCGTGCAGCTGCGGGACCTGGAGGAGACCGGGCTGCTGGAATCCCCCCACGCCCCGGACCCCACCCCGGTCACCTGGCGCCACGGTGCGGGCGGGCCGAGCTTCTCCGAGGAGGGCCAGGGCTACTACCGGTACGTGCGCGCGGCGATCACCGTGGTGGAGACCTGGCGCGCCGAATCCGGGCTGGCCCCGCGCCACTACGGACTGCGCATCACCAGCGGCCTGGACGACGCCGTCTCCGGCGCGAAGTTCGGCCTGGGCTCCTCCGCGGCGGTCACCGTGGCCGTCGTCGGGGCCGTGGCCGCGGCCTACGGGCTGGATCCCACCCCCGAGCAGGTCTACCGCCTGGCCCTGATGGCCACCGTCATGGTCACGACCCTGACCTCCGGCGGGGACCTGGCCGCCTCCGCCCTGGGCGGGTGGGTGCACTACGCCTCCCCGGACCGCCAGGCCGTGGCGGACATGCTGGCCCGCGACGGCGTGAGCCGCACCCTGCGGGCTCCCTGGCCCGGGCTGCGCCTGGAACCGGCCCTGCCCGCCGGCACGCCCCTGCCGGTGCGCCTGGCCATCGGGTGGACCGGAACCCCCGCGGACACCCCCGAGCTGGTCGGGGCCGTGCGCCGCACCGCGGGCATCCCCCAGCACCTGCTGCAGCGCAGCGACGCCGCCGTGACCGCCTTCCGCGCCGCCCTGCGCGCGGCGGACGTCGAGGCGGCCGGGAAGGCCGTGGAGGCGGCCCGCGCGGTGCTGGCCGAGCTGTCCGCGCTGCGCGGCACCGTCATCGAGACCCCGCACCTGCGGGTGCTGTGCGAGACCGCCGCCGCGCACGGCTGGGCCGCGAAGTCCTCGGGAGCCGGGGGAGGGGACTGCGGGATCGCCCTGGCCGCGCGCGAGACGGACCCGGGCCGGCTGGGCGCGGCCTGGAGTGCGGCCGGGATCCGCCCGCTGGATCTGGCCGTGGCCCCCGAGGGACTGCGCGTGCGCCGCACGCGGGAGGAGGAGCAGCCGATGAGCCGAGGAGCGGCAGCATGAGCGGACAGCGCAAGGACGACCACCTGCACCTGGCCGCCGGCCAGCAGCGGCGGCTGCACCGGGACCCGGTCCCCACGGACTGGGACGACGTGCGCCTGCTGCACGAGGCCCTGGCCGGGATCGAGGCCGAGGACGTGGACCTGTCCGTGACCCTGCCCTGGGCCGGGGAGCGCGGGCCGGTGCGCTGGCCCGTGCCCTTCTACCTCAACGGCATGACCGGCGGCTCCGAGCACACGGGTGCGGTCAACGCAGCCCTCGGGGAGGCCGCGGCGGCCACCGGCCTGCCGATCGCCACCGGGTCCATGAGCATGTACCTCAAGGACCCCTCCACCCTGCCCAGCTTCCGGGTGCTGCGCGAGGCCAACCCGGAGGGCTTCGTCATGGCCAACCTCTCCGCCGAGGCCACCCCGGATCAGGCCCGCCGCGTCGTGGAGGCCCTGGAGGCCGACGCCCTGCAGATCCACATCAACGCGGTGCAGGAGACCGTGATGCCCGAGGGCGCCCGCGGCTTCTCCGCGTGGTGCGACGGCATCGCGGCCCTGGCCGAGCAGCTGCCCGTGCCGGTGGTGGTCAAGGAGGTCGGCTGCGGGATGACCCGCACCACCCTGGCCAAGCTCGCCCGCGCCGGGGTCCAGCTGGTGGACGTGGCCGGGCGCGGCGGCACGGACTTCGCCCGCATCGAGAACGACCGGCGCGACGGGCGCGACTACGCCTTCCTGCAGGGCTTCGGGCAGTCCGCCCCGATGGTCCTGCTCGACGCCCTCGGCGCCCGTGCGGGAACCCGGCTGCCCGCCCTGCTGGCCTCGGGCGGGGTGCGCCACCCCTACGACGTTGTGCGCGGACTGGCCTTGGGGGCGCGGGCCGTCGGGGTGGCCGGGACCTTCCTGCACGCCGTGCTCGCCGAGGATCCGGCCGGGTCCGCCGGGCCCGTCGCCCCCGACGGCGCCGAGCGCCTGACCGGGCTGATCCGCGCCTGGACCGAGCGGCTGCGCGAGCTGTGCGCCCTGCTCGGGGTGCGCACCCCGGCCGAGCTGACCCGCACGGACGTGCTCGTGGAGGGCCGCCTGGCCCACGCCGCCGCCCTGCGCGGAGCGGACCTGGCCGCCCTGGCCGCGCGCTCCGAGACCACCGCCTTCGAGGAGGACCGCGCATGACCGATCAGCCCCTCTACGCCCCCATCCCCCTGCAATGGGTCGGCCCGCTGCGCTTCAGCGGCAACGTGATCGACGGCGAGGAGGTCAGCGTCCCGCTGGCCACCTACGAATCCCCACTGTGGCCCTCCGTCAAACGCGGGGCGAAGGTCTCCGCGTTCGTCGACGGCGGCATCCGCGCGACCCTGGTGGACGAGCGGATGAGCCGCTCCGTGTACTTCCGCGCCGAGCACGCCGGGGCCGCGCTGGCCGCCGCCGAGGACCTGCGCACCCGCCGGGAGCAGATGCAGGAGGTGGTCTCCGGGGCCTCGCGCTTCGCCCGGCTGGTGGACCTGCACGTGCAGCACGCCGGGAACCTGCTGTTCGTGCGCTTCGAGTTCACCACCGGGGACGCCTCCGGGCACAACATGGTCACCCTCGCCGCGGACCACCTGATGCCCTGGATCCTCCAGCTGCACCCCGAGCTGGAGTACGGCTCGATCTCCGGGAACTTCTGCTCGGACAAGAAGGCGACCGCCGTCAACGGGATCCTGGGCCGGGGCAAGAACGTGGTCACGGAGCTGACCATCCCGCGGCGGATCGTGCAGCGGCTGCTGAAATCCACCCCGGAGGCCATCGCCCGGCTGAACACGGAGAAGAACCTCATCGGCACCACCCTGGCCGGGGGGCTGCGCTCGGCCAACGCCCACTACGCCAACATGCTGCTGGCCTTCTACCTGGCCACCGGGCAGGACGCGGCCAACATCGTGGAGGGCTCCCAGGGCATCACCCAGGCCGAGGTGCGCGACGGGGACCTGTACTTCGCCTGCAACCTGCCCAGCCTCATCGTCGGCTCGGTGGGCAACGGCAAGGGCGCGGGGCTGGAGACCGTGGAGGAGAACCTGCGGCGGCTGGGCTGCCGCGAGGAGCGCGAGCCCGGGGCCAACGCCCGGCGCCTGGCCGTGCTGTGCGCGGGCGCGGTGCTGTGCGGGGAGCTGTCCCTGCTGGCCGCCCAGACCAATCCGGGTGAGCTGATGGCCGCCCACGTGAAGATCGAGAGGAACGCCCGATGACCACCCCCGCCCTGGGCATCCAGGACATCACCTTCGCCACCGCCCACCACCGCCTGGACCTGGACCTGCTGGCCCAGCACCTGGGCATCGACCCCGCCAAGTTCTCCGTGGGCATCGGTCAGGAGGCCATGAGCCTGCCCGCCGAGGACGAGGACGTCGTCACCATGGGCGCCGCCGCCGCGGCCCGGATCCTGGCCGACAACGACGTCGAGGGGCTGCGCACCCTGATCTTCGCCACCGAATCCGGGATCGACCAGTCCAAGGCCGCCGGGGTGCACGTGGCCGCCCTGCTGGGCCTGCCCGCCCAGATCCGGGTGCTGGAGACCAAGCAGGCCTGCTACTCCGGGGCGGGGGCCCTGCAGCTGGCCCTGGGCGTGGTGGCCCGGCACCCGGAGGAGAAGGTGCTGGTCATCGCCTCGGACGTGGCCCGCTACGACCTGGACTCCCCGGGGGAGCCCACCCAGGGCGCGGCCGCGGTGGCCTTCCTGGTGCAGGCCGATCCCGCCCTGCTGGAGGTGGAGCCGGCCTCCGGGGTGCACACCGCGGACGTCCCGGACTTCTGGCGGCCCAACCACCGGGTCACGGCGCTGGTGGAGGGGAAGTTCTCCATCTCCGCGTACATGGACGCCCTGGAGGGGGCGTGGGAGGACTACCGCGCCCACGGCGGGGCCGCCTTCGAGGAGATCGACGCCTTCTGCTACCATCAGCCCTTCACCATGATGGCGGTCAAGGCCCACCAGCGCCTGCGCCGGCACGTGGGGGAGCCCCTGCCCAAGGCGGAGGTGGTCGAGGAGCTCGCCCCGACCGTCGGATACAACCGCGTGGTGGGCAACAGCTACACCGCCTCCGTGTTCCTGGCCCTCCTGGCCCTGCTGGACGGGGACGCGGACCTGACCGGGCGGCGCATCGGGATCTTCTCCTACGGCTCCGGGGCGGTCTCCGAGTTCTTCTCCGTGCGGGTGCTCCCGGGCTACCGGGCCCACCTGCACCGGGCCGAGCACGCCGCCCAGCTGGCCGCCCGCGAGCCCGTGGACGTCACCCGCTACCGCGAGCTGCACCCGGGCACGGCGGTCTCCGCCGCCGAGCAGCAGGCCAACCCGCGGGTCACCGCCGGCCCCTACCGCTTCGTCGGCATCGAGGGCGGGGTCCGCCGGTACGAGGCCACCGGCGCCTGAGCTCCAGTCCCGAGCCCGGCGCCCGAGCGCCCCGGCGGCGTCGTCGAGACCGCGGGAAGCGCTGAGCCCGTCCCCTGGACAGGACGGCAGGGTGTGTGTAGTGTGGAGATTTGCGCTTTCCCTAGTTCTTTGTGCCTTCATATAGCGGTGGGTACAACCGATGGATCCAGCTTCCTCCCGTCCACGCCAGCACGACCACCGTCCGCACCGCATGACGCCGCCGCCACCGCGCGGCGCGGGCGCCGGGTGAGCGTCGTGCAGCGCCAAGGACCCGCGGGAGCGGTCGGATCCTGAAGGGGAGCCTTCGAGTACAGACAGGTCTGTGGAAGGATCCAATCTTGGTCGCCTCGAGCACCTCAAACAACGACGCCGCTGGCGCGACCGGAGCCCAGCACGACGGCTCCGCGTCCCGCATCTCATTCGCGAAGATCCACGAGCCGCTGAGCGTTCCGAATCTGCTGGCCCTGCAGACGGACAGCTTCGACCGCCTGGTCGGCAACGAGCGCTGGGCCCAGCGCGTCGCCGAGGCGGAGAAGACCGGGGACACCTCCGTGTCCACCGTCTCCGGCCTGACCGAGATCTTCGAGGAGATCTCCCCGATCGAGGACTTCCAGGGCACCATGTCCCTGTCCTTCTCCGAGCCGGAGTTCGCCGACCCCAAGTACTCCATGGAGGAGTGCAAGGACCGCGACGCCACCTACTCGGCCCCGCTGTACGTCAAGGCCGAGTTCATGAACAACGAGACCGGCGAGATCAAGCAGCAGACCGTGTTCATGGGCGACTTCCCGCTGATGACCGAGTCCGGCACCTTCGTGATCAACGGCTCCGAGCGCGTCGTCGTCTCCCAGCTGGTCCGCTCCCCGGGCGCCTACTTCGAGAAGTCCGCGGACCGCACCTCGGACAAGGACATCTACTCCGCGCGCATCATCCCCTCCCGCGGGGCCTGGTTCGAGCTGGAGATCGACAAGCGCGACCAGGTCGGGGTGCGCCTGGACCGCAAGCGCAAGCAGTCCGTGACCGTGCTGCTGAAGGCCCTGGGCTGGACCGAGTCCAAGATCCTCGAGGAGTTCGGCGAGTTCGACTCGATCCGCGCGACCCTCGAGAAGGACACCGTCGAGACCCGCGACGAGGCGCTGATCGACATCTACAAGAAGCTGCGCCCGGGTGAGCCGCCGACGGTGGACGCCGCCCAGTCCCTGCTGGACAACATGTACTTCACCCCCAAGCGCTATGACCTGGCGAAGGTCGGCCGGTACAAGATCAACCGGAAGCTGGGCCTGGACAAGAACCTCGCGGACAACGATTCCTCGGTGCTGACCCAGGAGGACATCGTCGCGATGATCCGCTACCTGGTGACCCTGCACGACGGCGGCACGACCATGAAGGGCGTGCGCGACGGGCAGTCCGTGGACATCCGCGTGGACACCGACGACATCGACCACTTCGGCAACCGCCGCATCCGCGCGGTCGGCGAGCTGATCGAGAACCAGATCCGCACCGGGCTGTCCCGCATGGAGCGGGTCGTGCGCGAGCGCATGACCACCCAGGACGTCGAGGCGATCACCCCGCAGACCCTGATCAACATCCGCCCCGTGGTGGCCTCGATCAAGGAGTTCTTCGGGACCTCCCAGCTGTCGCAGTTCATGGACCAGAACAACCCGCTGGCGGGCCTGACCCACAAGCGGCGCCTGTCCGCGCTGGGCCCGGGCGGTCTGTCCCGCGACCGCGCGGGCATGGAGGTGCGCGACGTGCACCCCTCCCACTACGGCCGCATGTGCCCCATCGAGTCCCCTGAGGGCCCGAACATCGGCCTGATCGGCTCGCTGGCCACCTTCGGCCGGATCAACCCTTTCGGGTTCATTGAGACCCCGTACCGCGTCGTCGAGCACGGGAAGGTCACCGACAAGGTCGTGTACCTGACCGCCGATGACGAGAAGGGCTCGATCATCGCGCAGGCCAACGCCCCGCTGACCGAGGACCAGCGCTTCGCCGAGGACACCGTCCTGTGCCGTGCGGCCAACGGCTCCGGCGAGGCCGAGGCGATCGCCGCGGACGAGGTCCAGTTCATGGACGTCTCCCCGCGCCAGATGGTCTCCGTGGCCACCTCGCTGATCCCGTACCTGGAGCATGACGACGCCAACCGCGCGCTGATGGGCGCGAACATGCAGCGTCAGGCCGTGCCGCTGCTGCAGTCCGAGTCCCCGGTGGTCGGCACCGGCATGGAGGGCTACGCGGCCCTGGACTCCGGGGACTCCGTGCTGGCCCGCAAGGCCGGCGTGGTCCGGGAGGTCTCCGCGGACCTGGTCGTGGTGGGCAACGACGACGGGACCACCACCTCCTACCCGATCTCCAAGTTCCAGCGCTCCAACCCGGGCAACTGCTACAACCACCGCGTCGTGGTCTCCGAGGGGGACCGCGTGGAGGTGCGCGGGCTGATCGCCGACGGTCCCTCCACGGACCAGGGCGAGCTGGCCCTGGGCAAGAACCTCCTGGTGGCGTACATGTCCTGGGAGGGGCTGAACTACGAGGACGCGATCATCCTGTCCCAGCGGATGGTCTCCGACGACGTGCTGACCTCGATCCACATCGAGGAGCACGAGATCGACGCCCGCGACACCAAGCTCGGCGCCGAGGAGATCACCCGGGACATCCCGAACGTCTCCGAGGACGTGCTTTCCGCCCTGGACGAGCGCGGCATCATCCACATCGGCGCCGAGGTCGAGGCCGGGGACATCCTGGTCGGCAAGGTCACCCCGAAGGGCGAGACCGAGCTGACCCCGGAGGAGCGGCTGCTGCGCGCGATCTTCGGCGAGAAGTCCCGCGAGGTGCGCGACACCTCCCTGAAGGTCCCGCACGGCGAGTCCGGCACCGTCATCGGGGTGCGGGTGTTCGACCGCGAGGACGACGACGAGGATATGCCCCCCGGGGTCAACCAGCTGGTGCGCGTGTACGTGGCCCAGAAGCGCAAGATCACCGACGGGGACAAGCTCGCCGGGCGCCACGGCAACAAGGGCGTGATCTCCAAGATTCTGCCCGTGGAGGACATGCCCTTCATGGCCGACGGCACCCCGGTGGACGTCATCCTCAACCCGCTGGGCGTGCCCGGGCGCATGAACATCGGGCAGGTGTTGGAGGTGCACACCGGCTGGCTGGCCAAGCAGGGCTGGAAGATCGAGGGGAACCCGGCGTGGCTGGAGAAGCTGCCGAACTTCCCCAAGGAGTCCGGCCCCACCAAGGTCGCCACCCCGGTGTTCGACGGCGCGGACGAGGACGAGATCTTCGACCTGCTGGACCACACCAACCTCAACCGCGACGGCGAGCGGCTGATCGACTCCACCGGCAAGGCCCAGCTGTTCGACGGGCGCACCGGCGAGCCGTTCCCGGACCCGATCTCGGTGGGCTACCAGTACATCCTGAAGCTGCACCACCTGGTGGACGACAAGATCCACGCCCGCTCCACCGGCCCGTACTCGATGATCACCCAGCAGCCGCTGGGCGGTAAGGCGCAGTTCGGCGGTCAGCGCTTCGGCGAGATGGAGGTGTGGGCCCTGGAGGCGTACGGCGCGGCCTACACCCTGCAGGAGATCCTGACCATCAAGTCCGATGACGTGCACGGTCGCGTGAAGGTCTACGAGGCCATCGTCAAGGGCGACAACATCCCCGAGCCGGGGGTGCCGGAGTCCTTCAAGGTGCTCATCAAGGAGATGCAGTCCCTGTGCCTGAACGTGGAGGTCCTCTCCAGCGACGGGCACGCCATCGAGATGCGCGACTCCGAGGACGAGAGCTACCGGGCCGCCGACGAGCTGGGCATCGACCTCTCCCACGCCGAGCCCAGCTCGGTCGAAGAGGTCTGATCCTCCCACCCCATCCACGAGATCGTTCATTCGTTTTTCAAGAGAAAAGGACCCCATGTCCAACGAATCTTCACTGGGACTGATGCGGATCGGTCTGGCCACCGCCGAGGACATCCGCTCGTGGTCGTACGGCGAGGTCAAGAAGCCGGAGACCATCAACTACCGCACCCTCAAGCCGGAGAAGGAGGGTCTGTTCGACGAGCGGATCTTCGGGCCGACCCGCGACTGGGAGTGCTACTGCGGCAAGTACAAGCGCGTGCGCTTCAAGGGCATCATCTGCGAGCGCTGCGGCGTCGAGGTGACCCGGGCCAAGGTGCGCCGTGAGCGGATGGGCCACATCGAGCTGGCCGCGCCCGTCACGCACATCTGGTACTTCAAGGGCGTGCCCTCCCGCCTGGGCTACCTGCTGGATCTGGCGCCGAAGGATCTGGAGAAGATCATCTACTTCGCCGCCTACATGATCACCTCCGTGGACGAGGAGGCCCGGCACGAGGACCTGCCGAACCTGCAGGCCGCCCACGACCGGGACAAGAGGACCCTGGAATCCGAGCGGGACGCGGACATCGCCGCGATCGCGAAGGAGACCGAGGAGGAGCTGGCCCGCATCGAGGCCGAGGGCGGCAAGGCCGCGGAGAAGCGCAAGCTGCGCGACGCCGCGGAGCGTCAGATGGCCCAGGTGCGCAAGCGCGTGGACGCCGAAATCGCCCACATGGACAAGGTCTTCGACCGCTTCAAGAACCTCAAGGTCACCGACCTGGAGGGCGACGAGGCGCTGTACCGGTCCATGGTGGACAAGTTCGGCATGTACTTCGAGGGCGCGATGGGCGCCGAGGCGATCAAGAAGCGCCTGGAGACCTTCGACATGGCCGCCGAGGCGGAGGCCCTGAAGGAGACCATCCAGAACGGCAAGGGCCAGCGCAAGACCCGCGCCCTGAAGCGGCTGAAGGTCGTCAACGCGTTCCTGACCACCAGCAACTCCCCGCTGGGCATGGTCCTGGACGCGGTGCCGGTGATCCCGCCGGAGCTGCGTCCGATGGTGCAGCTGGACGGCGGCCGCTTCGCGACCTCGGACCTGAACGACCTGTACCGTCGGGTCATCAACCGCAACAACCGCCTGAAGCGCCTGCTGGATCTCGGCGCGCCCGAGATCATCGTGAGCAACGAGAAGCGGATGCTGCAGGAGGCCGTGGACTCCCTGTTCGACAACGGCCGGCGCGGTCGCCCGGTCACCGGGCCGGGCAACCGCCCGCTGAAGTCCCTGTCGGACATGCTCAAGGGCAAGCAGGGCCGGTTCCGCCAGAACCTGTTGGGCAAGCGCGTGGACTACTCGGGCCGCTCGGTCATCGTGGTGGGCCCGCAGCTGAAGATGCACCAGTGCGGTCTGCCCAAGCAGATGGCCCTGGAGCTGTTCAAGCCCTTCGTGATGAAGCGCCTGGTGGACCTGAACCACGCGCAGAACATCAAGTCCGCCAAGCGGATGGTGGAGCGCTTCCGCCCGCAGGTCTGGGACGTGCTGGAGGAGATCATCACCGAGCACCCGGTGCTGCTCAACCGCGCCCCCACCCTGCACCGCCTGGGGATCCAGGCCTTCGAGCCGCAGCTGGTGGAGGGCAAGGCCATCCAGCTGCACCCGCTGGTCTGCTCGGCGTTCAACGCGGACTTCGACGGCGACCAGATGGCCGTGCACCTGCCCCTGAGCCCGGAGGCCCAGGCGGAGGCGCGCGTGCTGATGCTGTCCTCGAACAACATCCTCAAGCCCTCGGACGGGCGCCCCGTGGCGGTGCCGTCCCAGGACATGATCATCGGGCTGTACCACCTGACCACGGTCCGGGAGGGGGCCGCCGGCGAGGGCCGGTCCTTCTCCTCGATCGCGGAGGCCCTGATGGCCCTGGACCGGCGCGAGCTGCACCTGAACTCGATGGTGAAGATCGAGCTGGAGGACTTCGTGCCCTACGAGGGCTGGGAAGCCCCCGAGGGCTGGGACCCGGGTCAGCCGGTGCTGCTGGAGTGCACCCTGGGGCAGGTGCTGTTCAACCAGACCCTGCCGGAGGACTACCCCTGGTACACCGGGATCGCGGATAAGAAGGGCCTGGGCTCGCTGGTCAACGACCTCGCCGAGAACTACCCGATGCACGTGGTCGCCCGCACCCTGGACAACCTCAAGGACACCGGGTTCTACTGGGCCTCCCGCTCGGGGGTCACGGTGGCCGTCTCCGACATCGCCACCCCGCCGTCCAAGCCGGAGATCATGGCCGGCTACGAGAAGCAGGCCAGCGAGATCCAGGGTCAGTACGACATGGGTCTGATCGACGACGACGAGCGCCGCTCCGAGCTGATCGACATCTGGACCAAGGCCACCGACGAGGTCGCCGCGGCGATGATGGAGAACCTGACCGGGCTGAACACCATCAACCGGATGGTCTCCTCCGGGGCGCGGGGCAACTGGATGCAGGTCCGCCAGATCGCGGGCATCCGCGGGCTGGTGTCCAACACCAAGGGCGAGATCATGCCGCGTCCGATCAAGTCCTCCTACCGCGAGGGTCTGTCGGTGCTGGAGTACTTCATCGCGACCCACGGCGCCCGCAAGGGCCTGGCCGACACCGCGCTGCGCACCGCGAACTCCGGGTACCTCACCCGGCGTCTGGTGGACGTCTCCCAGGACGTCATCGTGCGGGAGCTGGACTGCGGCACCAAGCGGGGCCTGAACCTGGACCTGGTCCAGGTGGACCCGGACACCGGGGCCGTGCACCTGCACGACGACGTCGAGAACTCCATCCACGGGCGCGTGCTCGCGGTGGACGTCAAGGACGAGGACGGCACGGTGCTGGCCGAGGGCGGCGCGGACGTCTCCGACGCCGTGATCCAGAAGCTGTACCAGGCCGGGATCCGGAAGGTGCGGGTCCGCTCCGTGCTGACCTGCGAGTCCGCGGTGGGCGTGTGCGCCAAGTGCTACGGCCGCTCGATGGCCTCCGGGAACCTGGTGGACATCGGCGAGGCCGTGGGCATTATCGCCGCGCAGTCCATCGGCGAGCCGGGCACCCAGCTGACCATGCGCACCTTCCACACCGGCGGTGTGGCCTCCGCGGATGACATCACCCAGGGTCTGCCCCGCATCCAGGAGCTGTTCGAGGCCCGCACCCCCAAGGGCGTGGCCCCGATCTCCGAGATCGCCGGGACCGTGTCCATCGAGGACACGGAGAAGTCCCTCAAGGTGGTCATCACCCCGGAGAGCAAGGACGACGAGCCGATGTCCTACCCGGTGCTGCGCCGGGCGCGGCTGCTGGTCTCGGATGGGGACCGCGTGGAGGTCGGCCAGCAGCTGGTCTCCGGTGCGGTGGATCCCAAGGAGGTGCTGCGCATCCGCGGGCCCCGCGAGGCGCAGAAGCACCTGGTGGACGAGGTCCAGGGCGTGTACCGCTCCCAGGGCGTGGGCATCCACGACAAGCACGTGGAGGTCATCGTGCGCCAGATGACCCGGCGGATCACCGTCATCGAGTCCGGTGACACCGATCTGCTGCCGGGTGAGCTGGTGGAGACGGTCCAGTTCCAGCAGGCCAACAAGAAGGCCGTGCAGGAGCAGGCCCGCCCGGCCGCCGGGCGTCCGGAGCTGATGGGCATCACCAAGGCCTCCCTGGCCACGGATTCGTGGCTGTCGGCCGCCTCCTTCCAGGAGACCACCCGGGTGCTGACCCAGGCGGCGATGGAGGGCAAGTCCGACCCGCTGGTGGGCCTGAAGGAGAACGTGATCATCGGCAAGCTGATCCCGGCCGGCACCGGTCTGGATCGGTACAACGACATCGAGGTGGAGCCCACGGAGGAGGCGCGCGAGCAGATGTACGCCAACTCCACCGGATTCGCCGACTTCTCCTACGCGGGGGAGACGGACGGCTCCGTGGCCGCGGAGTTCCACGCGATCCCGCTGGAGGAGTACCCCGGGTACGGCTCCTGATGCCGGACCGTGCGGGCGCGGTGAGCACCGCGCCCGCACGGTGACGGCACCGTGAAGGGCCCCGCCCCGGTCCCGACGCCTGATGAGCGTCGGGGGCCGGTGCGGGGCCCTTCCCCGTTTCCCAGGTGCTTCGCCGGGGCTCTCAGAGCCCGTCGGCCAGGCGGGCCTGGGCGGCCAGGCGCACCGGGGCGTCCGGTCCGCCGTAGCCGTCGTAGCCGTCCAGGCGCTGGACCACCTCGAAGAACACCTGCCCGACGGTGCGGGTGTAGAAGTGCAGGAACTCCCCGCGCTCGTCCCGGTCGTACATCAGGTCCAGCTCCCGCAGGGTGCCCAGGCGCGAGTCCGGCAGGTCGAAGCGGGCCGCGAGGTCCTCGTAGTAGTTCTCCGGCACCGGCAGGAAGCCCAGCCCCGCCTCCCGGGCCCGCCGGGCCAGGGTCAGGATGTCCCGGCAGGCGAAGGCCACGTGCTCCCGGCCGGGGTGGGCGCTGAGGTCCGGGGCCACGTTCAGCGGCAGGCGCACCGACCCGTCCTCGGTGCGCACCACCTGGGAGCTGATCAGCCCGTCCGGTCCCGGAACGTCCGTGGCCGCCCGCCGCTCCAGGCCCAGGGCCGCGCGGTAGAACAGCATGGATTCGGCCTGGTGGTGGCGGGGCTGGGCGAGGTTGACGTGGTCGATCCCGGTGATCAGCGCCGCGTCGGCCTCCGGCTGGGCCGCGGGGGCCGCGCCGACGTCGGGCCGGTCGAACTCCGCGACCCACGCGGGCTGGCCTTCGGTCGCCTCGGTGAGGAAGACCTCGGTCTCGTCCGGGGCGAGGAAGGCCGGGAAGCGCTGCTCGTCGTCGTGGGCGAGGCGCGCGACCTCGCGGAAGCCCAGCTCGCGGCACCGGCGGGCGGTGGCCTGCGCGGAGGGCACCTGCACGGCCAGGGAGGCCAGGCTCGCCTCCTCCCGGGCCCAATGGTCCTCGTTGAGCACGACGCGCGCCGCGCCCTGCTCCCACAGCCGCACCGGCTTGGTCCGATGCCGCCCGCGGGGGCTGAAGCCCAGCTGCGCCAGCAGGGCCTGCAGCCCGTCGGTGCGCTGCCCGCGCACCTCCGCCCATTGGATCCCGGTGGGTGCCTGGGCCTGCGGCAGCCGGGTCAGCGCGGCATCGGCGGGAAGCCGCTCGTCCTCCCCGCGCTGCGCCCGCAGCGCGGCCACGCGGTCCTGCAGCCACACCAGGCTGCGGTGGGCCTCCTGGGCGGTGCGGTAGACGTTGGTCTGGCGGTAGGAGTCGTTGAAGATCTCCAGGGACAGCGGCCCCGCGTAGCCGGCGCGCAGCACCGTGTCCAGGAAGCGGGCCAGGGCGAAGCCGCCCTCCCCGGGGAAGACCCGGTGGTGGCGGGACCAGGAGAGCACGTCCAGGGACATCGGCGGGGCGTCGGCCAGCTGCAGGAAGAACAGCTTCTGCGCCGGGATGTCCAGGATGCCCTCGGTGGGCCAGTCCCGGGAGAGGATGTGGAAGCTGTCCAGGCAGATCCCGAGGTTCCCCCGGTCCGCGGCGCGCACGATCCGCCAGGAGTGGTCCACGTCGTTCACCGCGGCCCCCCAGGCCAGGGCCTCGTAGGCCAGGCGGATGCCGTGGGCCGCGGCGGCGTCGGCCAGCTCCCCGAGCTGCCGGGCGGTCAGCTCGTCGCCGACGGCGTCATCGGCCGTGACCCCGCCGGCGACGGTGGAGCAGACCAGCATCAGGTCCATCCCGAGCCGGCCCATCAGTTTGAACTTCGCCTCGGCTCGGTGCAGGACCCGGGCGAAGTCCTCCTGACTGACCCCCACGGCATCGCGGAAGGGCTGGTACAGGTCCAGGCTCAGCCCGAGCCCGGCGGCCAGCTCCCGGATCCGCTCCGGGGACTCCGGGGCGACGACGAGGTCCTGCTCGAAGATCTCCACCCCGTCGAATCCGGCCGCGGCGGCCGCGCGCAGCTTCTGCACCAGGGTCCCGGACAGGCTCACGGTCGCGATCGAGGTCCTCATCGTCCGGCCTCCTCGTCCTCGGCGGCGGGCTGGCTCTCCGCGTGGGCGGGGGTCGACTCGGCGGGGGACGGCGGCGTCGGGGTGCCGGGCCCCTGCTGGGCGGTGACCAGTTCGGCGAAGTCCCGGGCCATCGCCTCCCGGTCCGGGGCCTGCCCGGTGATCAGGGTGAAGGCGTCCACGGCCTGCCCCACGGCCATGCCGCCGCCGGGAAGCACGGGGCAGCCCAGGGCGCGGGCGCGCCGGATCAGCGGGGTCTCCTGCGGCAGGTAGATCACATCGGCCACCCAGAGTCCCGGGTGCACCAGCTCCAGATCCAGGGGCGCACCGGGGTGGTGGTGCATCCCGATGGGGGTGGCGTTGAGCAGTCCGGTCGCCTCGCCCACGGCCTCGGGCAGCTGCTCGCGGGACAGGGCGCGGACCTCGGCCCCGGGGAACAGCCGGGCGTACTCGGCGGCCCGCTCCTCGGCCCGCTGCCGATCCACGTCGAACAGCTCCAGGCGCTGGGCGCCGGCGGCCAGCAGGGCGTAGGCGGTGGCCGAGCCGGCACCGCCGGTGCCCAGCTGCACCACCCGTGTCAGGTCTGCCGCGGGCAGGCCCGCGGCCAGCGCGGCGGCGAAGCCGGTGACGTCGGTGTTGTGCCCGATCATCCGTCCGTCCCGGAACAGCACGGTGTTCACCGCGCCCAGCCGGGCGGCCTCCTCGGAGAGCTCGTCTATCGGCGCCACGGCCAGCTGCTTGCACGGGTGGGTCACGTTGCAGGCGCTGAAGCCGAGCTCGCGGGCCGCGCCGAGCAGCTCCACCCCGTGCTGGGCGGAGACGGGACCGGGGTGTCCGGGCAGGGCCTCGAGGTCCACCGGGCGGTAGAGGTAGCGCAGCCCGAGGCGGTCCGCGGCGCGTTCGTGCCGGGGAGGGGTCAGGGAGGCGGTGATGCCGCCGCCGATCAGACCCACGAGGTGGGATCGGCCGGGAAGGCTCATGGGGATGCTCCTTGGTCCGGGGAGGGTCCCCGGGGTCGGTGCGTCGGGGCAGCGGCGCCGCAGTGGCGCAGATCTCGCCGACGGGGTATCGTCGTCGACACTACGCGGAGGTGCGCATCACGTACAACAGTTCGCACAGCGAACACATGGGCCCTTCTGCGGCGGGCGTCGCACCGCGCGCCGCCCGTGCCCACGAGACGAAGGAGTCCCATGAGCGAGCAGACCACCCCGGCCCCCGCGCCGGACGCCTCCCGCACCGGATCGCACGCCCCGGATCCGTCGGATCCGGTGCGCAAGACACCGGGCAAATCCGCCCTGGCCGCCTTCCTGGGGGCCACCCTGGAGTACTACGACTTCGTGCTCTACGGCACCGCCTCGGCCCTGGTCTTCGGGCACATCTTCTTCCCGGAGGGGGATCCCGTCGTCGCCACCGTGGCCTCCCTGGCGACCTTCGGCGTGGCCTACATCGTGCGGCCTATCGGCGGGCTGGTGATGTCCCACATCGGGGATCGGGTCGGGCGCAAGCTGTCCCTGCTGATCACCCTGATGATCATGGGCCTGTCCTCGGTGGCCATCGGCCTGCTGCCCACCTACCAGGCCGTGGGCGCCTGGGCCACGGTGCTGCTCGTGCTGTGCCGGGCCGCGCAGGGCTTCTCCGCCGGGGCCGAGGCCGCCGGGGCCTCCACCCTGACCATGGAGCACTCCCCGGACGGGCGGCGGGCCTTCTTCACCAGCTTCACCATGATCGGCTGCTCGGCCGGCAACGTCCTGGCAGCCCTGGTGTTCATCCCCGTGGCCAACCTGCCCGAGGACGCCCTGTACGGGTGGGGCTGGCGCATCCCGTTCCTGATCTCCGGGGTCGTGCTGGCCCTGGCCTACTTCGTCCGGGCCCACCTGGATGAGACCCCGGCCTTCGAGGAGTCCAAGGAGACCGGGCAGCTGCAGGCCGTGCCCGCCGTCGGGGTGCTGCGCACCCAGGGCACGGACGTGCTGCGGGTCTTCCTCATCACCTTCTTCTCCGTGGTGCAGTCCATCATGATGGTCTACGCCCTGAACTACGCCTCCAACGTCGTCGGGCTGGACCGCTCCCGGATGCTGCTGGTCAACGCCGTGGCGATGGCGGTGTCCATGGCCGCGATCCCGCTGCTGGCGGTGCTCTCGGACCGGGTCGGGCGCAAGCCCGTGCTGCTGGTCGGCGCCCTGGGCTGCATCGTGAGCGTCTGGTTCTACTTCGAGGCCATCCACGCCGGCAGCTGGGGGCTGATCTTCCTGCTGTGCATCGTCAACCAGGGCCTGTTCTACTCCTGCTGGAACGCCGTGTGGACGGTGTTCTTCCCGGAGATGTTCGCCGCCCCCGTGCGCTACACCGGCATGGCCATGGGCAACCAGCTGGGTCTGGTGCTCATCGGCTTCGCTCCCTCGATCGCCGCGATCATCGAACCGCGCTTCGGCTGGCAGGGCGTGGTCGTCTTCGTCGTCGTCTCCATCCTCATCAGCTGCGTCACGATCCTCTCGGCCCGGGAGACGGCCTTCGTGCCGCAGGAGCGGCTCGGCGGGAAGGCCGTGCAGCAGGCGGTGCGCGAGCAGCGGCGTGCCGCCGCCGAGCAGCGGCGCAGCGACGCCGAGCGGCGCCGAGTCCGCACCTGATACCCGCCCGGGCCGACGCCGCCCGCGGCGTCGGCCCGGGTACCCCGCATCCGCCGTCGAGCCCGCGAGAGGACGAGCCATGACCACCCACACCACCCACGACGAACGGCCCGCCGGAGCCGAGACGAACGCTCAGGTGCCCACCGACCCCGACGCCGCCGCGGCCAGCCAGCAGGCGATCAGCCGGGAGATCCGGGAGCAGCACGAGCAGTACGCGGCCTCGGGGACGCGGGAGACCCAGCCGCGCCTGGACTTCGCCCCCTACCGCAGCTCCGCGCTGCGCCACCCGACCAAGGACCTGCACCACACCGACCCCGAGCTGATCGAGCTGACCTCCCCGGCCTTCGGGCACCGCGACGTCGGCGAGCTGGAGAGCGACCTGACCATCCAGCACGGCGGGGAGCCGATCGGGGAGCGCATCCGGGTCAGCGGGCGCGTGCTGGATTCGGCCGGGCGCCCGGTGCGCGGGCAGCTCGTGGAGATCTGGCAGGCCAACACGGCCGGGCGCTACATCCACAAGCGGGACCAGCACCCGGCGCCGATCGACCGGAACTTCACCGGCATCGGCCGGACCATCACGGGGCAGGACGGCTCCTACTCCTTCGTGACCATCAAGCCCGGGCCGTACCCGTGGAAGAACCACCGCAACGCCTGGCGCCCAGCGCACATCCACTTCTCCCTGTTCGGCACGGACTTCACCCAGCGGATGATCACCCAGATGTACTTCCCGGGGGACCCGCTGTTCCCGCTGGACCCGATCTACCAGTCCATCGCCGACCAGAAGGCCCGGGACCGGCTGATCGCGGCCTACGACCACGAGGTCTCCGAGCACGAATGGCTGCTGGGCTACCGCTGGGACATCGTGCTCGGCGGCAGCGGCCGCACCTGGATGGAACCCGAGGAGGACGCATGAGCACCCAGAACCGCACCCCCGTGACCGTGCCGGTCAGCCGCGGCCGGCCCGTCACCGACCCGCCGGAGGACCTCACGCCGACGCCGGGCCAGACCATCGGCCCGTTCTTCGGCTACGCCACGGCCTACGAGAACAACGGCCTGCCCTTCGGCGGGGGCAGCGAGCTGGTCCACGTCGGCGTGCCGGGCGCGATGCGCTTCTTCGGCACCGTGCGCGACGGCGCCGGGCAGCCGGTCCCGGACGCGATGATCGAGATCTGGCAGGCCGATCGGGACGGTTCGATCCCGCAGCGCACCGGCTCCCTGGTGCGCAGCGGCTGGGAGTTCACCGGCTGGGGCCGGGACTTCGTGGACCGGGAGGGGACGTTCTCCTTCACCACGGTGCAGCCGGGCCCGACCGATCCCGGCCACGCCCCGTTCTGGCTGGTCACGATCTTCGCCCGCGGGCTGCTCAACCGCCTGTTCACCCGGGCGTACCTGCCCGAGGACGAGCAGGCGCTCGCGGCGGACCCGCTGCTGGCCTCCCTGGACCCGCAGCGCCGGCGCACCCTGATCGCCCATCGCGAGGCGGACGGCTCGGTGCGCTTCGACATCACCCTGCAGGGCGAGGACGAGACGGTCTTCCTGCAGTACTCGGGCAACGACGCCTATCCCGCCCCCGGGCAGCTGCCGGGCACCGGCCCGGAGGCCGCGGCCGACGACGCCGGACAGGAGGGTGCCGATGAGGAGGGCGTCGGGCAGGATCGCGCCGACCGGCGGGGGGTCGCGGCCGATGGCTGAGTTCCGCGACCTGCTGCTGCCCGGCGGGCAGCACGCGGGGGAGGCCCTGGACCCCGAGGCCTTCCTGGACTCGCTCCTCCAGGTCGAGCGGGCCTGGGTCATGGCGCAGGCCGAGACCGGCATCCTCGATTCCGGGTGGGCTGAGCAGGTGGCCGCGGCCCTCGGCGCGGCCGAGGACTACGACCTGCCGGGCCTGGCGGCCGAGGCCGAAGCCGGGGGCAACCCCGTGATCGGGCTGGTGCGCGCCGCGCGCGAGCGGGTCCGGTCCCGGCTGGGCGGCACCGGCTCCCCGGACGGGCCGGACTCCGATCCCGGGGCCTGGGTGCACCGCGGGCTGACCAGCCAGGACGTCATGGACACCGCGCTGATGCTGCGCATGCGCGCCGGCACCGAGCGGATCCTCGCGGAGGTGATGGCCGCCGGGGACGCCCTGGCCGAGATCGCGCAGCGGCAGGCCCGCACCCCGATGATCGCGCGCACCCTGGCCCAGCACGCCCTGCCCACGACCTTCGGGGCCCGGGCCGGCGGCTGGCTGGACGGGCTCGCCGAGGCCCGGGCCGAGCTGACCGCGAGCCTGCGGCGGCTGCCGGTCGCGATCGGCGGGGCCGCGGGCACCGGTGCCCAGCTGCCCCGGGACCCTCGGGGAGGGCGGGACCCCCAGGCCCTGCTGGCGGCCTGGGCCCGGCGCCTGGGCCTGGCGCTGCCCGCCGCGCCCTGGCACACCCGGCGACAGCCGGTGCTCGCCGCGGCCCAGGCCCCGGCCCTGACTGCGCAGTGCTTCGCCCGGATCGGCGGCGACGTCGTCGTCTCGGCGCGCCGGGAGATCGGGGAGCTGTCCGAGCCCGCGGCACCGGGGTGCGGGGGCTCCTCGGCCATGGCCCACAAGCGCAACCCCGTGCTGTCCGTGCTGATGCGCCGCTCCGGGCTGGCCGCCGCCTCGGCGATGGGCCGGCTGCACGAGTGCGCCGCGCTGGCCCTGGAGGAGCGCTCGGACGTGGCCTGGCACCTGGGGTGGGAGCCGCTGCGCGAGGTCCTGGCCCACGGGATGATCGCCGCCGCTCTGGGGCGTCGTCTCCTGGAGGGCCTGGAGGTCCACCCCGAGCCGATGGCCCGCAACCTCGCCCTGACCTTCCCCGAGGCCCCCGACACCGACCCCGAGGACACCGGGACCTACGGCGACGCCGTGGCCCTGGCCCTGGCCGCCGCCCGCCGATGGCGCGACCGCATCGCACCGGATGAGCCCGCGAACCGAGGAGCACGCCCATGAGCACCCCGACCCTGACCGCCGTCGCCCTGGGGGAGAACCTCCGGGACGAACCCGACGCGCCGGCCCACCGCCCGCGCCGTCCGCTGCTGATGCTCGGACCCTCCCTGGGCACCGCCGTGACCCCGCTGTGGGCCCCGGCGGCCGCGCAGCTGGCGGGCGACGTCGAGCCGGTCGGCTGGGAGCTGCCCGGGCACGGCCGCGGGGCCGCCGACACCGCGCAGCACAGCCTGGCCGAGCTGGCCGAGGGCGTGGCCGCGCTGGCCGCGCGCCTGCAGCGCGAGCGGGGCCTGCCCGAGGACACCCCGTTCCTGTACGCCGGGGTCTCGGTGGGCGGGGCCGTCGGCCTGGAGCTGGCGCTGGCCCACCCGGAGCGGGTGAGCGCCCTGGCGGCCCTGTGCACCGGGGCGAAGATCGGCACCGAGCAGGCCTGGCTGGAGCGGGCGGAGTTCGCGGCCGCCTCCGGAACCCCCAGCCAGGTCATCCGCAGCACCCAGACCTGGTTCGCGGACGGCTTCCTCGCGGCCCAGCCGGTCGTGGCCACCGAGCTGATGCACAGCCTGCAGGAGGCGGACCGGCACTGCTACGCGCAGATCTGCCGGGCCCTGAGCCGCCACGATCTGCGCGAGCGCCTCCGGGAGATCCGGGTGCCGGTCCTGGCCATCGCCGGGGCCGAGGACCCCGCCACGCCCCCGGCATCCCTGCGCGAGATCGCCGACGGGGTGCCCGACGGGCGCCTGGCGGTCATCGAGGGTGCCGCGCACCTGGCCTGCGCGGAGAAGCCCAGGGAGGTGGCCGGGGCGCTGCGGGAGTTCTTCGCCGAGCACCGGCCCGCCGCCGACGCCGCGGCCGCCGGCGCCGCCCCCGCGGCTGGCGATGCCGCCCCCACCGACGCCGTGCAGGCCGACGGCTCCCGGCCGAACGGCGAGCTGCCCGAGCGGTCCGCGGACCGGGACCGGGTCCACGCCGAGGGCACCGCGGTGCGCCGCCAGGTGCTCTCCGACGCGCACGTGGATCGGGCCGCGCGCACCGCCACCGCGTTCACCGCCCCCTTCCAGGACCTGATCTCCCGCTACGCCTGGGGGGAGATCTGGACCCGCCCCGGTCTGGACCGGCCGACTCGCAGCGCCGTGACCCTGACCGCGATGATCGCCGGGCAGCACTGGGAGGAGTTCGACATGCACGTGCGGGCCGCCAGGCGCAACGGCGTCACCGTGGCCCAGCTGCAGGAGATCCTGCTGCAGACCGCGATCTACTGCTCCGTGCCCTCGGCCAACACGGCCTTCGCCCGCGCCCAGCGGGTCCTGCGCGAGATCGGGGACCTGCCCCCGGCCGCTGCCCAGGATCCGGGCCCGGCCCAGGACCCCGGCCACGCCGATGACCCCACCGATGCCCAGGAGGATGAGCGCCGATGAGCGCCCTTGCACAGACCTACGTGTACGACGCCGTGCGCACCCCCTTCGGGCGCTTCCGCGGCGGCCTGTCCGGCACCCGCCCGGATGACCTGGCGGCCTTCGTGCTGGCCGAGATCCTGCGGCGCAGCCCCGCGCTGGACCCGGCGGCGGTGGATGAGGTGATGCTGGGCAACGCCAACGGCGCCGGGGAGGAGAACCGCAACGTCGCCCGCATGGCCGCGCTGCTGGCGGGGATGCCCGTGTCCGTGCCCGGCACCAGCATCAACCGGCTGTGCGGCTCCTCCCTGGACGCCGCGATGCAGGCCTCCCGCCAGATCGCCGTCGGGGATGCGCGGATCGTGCTGACCGGCGGGGTGGAGTCCATGTCCCGGGCCCCCTGGGTGCTGCCCAAGACCGAGCGGCCCTTCCCCGCCGGGAACCTGGAGCTGGCCTCCACGACCCTGGGCTGGCGCCTGGTCAACCCCCGGATGGATCCGGCCTGGACCGTGTCCCTCGGGGAGGCCAACGAGCAGCTGGCCGAGACCCGCGGGATCACCCGCGAGCGGATGGACGCCTTCGCCGCGCGCTCGCACCGACTCACGGCACAGGCCTGGGAGGAGGGCTTCTACGACGCGCTGGTGGCCCAGGTTCCGGACACCGAGCTGACCCGGGACGAGTCCCTGCGCCCGGGGACCACCGAGGAGAAGCTGGCCGGGCTGAACCCCGCCTTCCGCAAGGACGGCGGGCGGATCACCGCCGGAAACGCCTCGCCGCTGAACGACGGCGCCTCCGCGGTGCTGCTGGGCAGCGAGGAGGCCGCGGAGCTGATCGGGCGGGACCCGGTGGCCCGCATCGCCGCGCGCGGGGCCCACGCCCTGGTCCCGCAGGACTTCGGCATCGCTCCGGTGGCCGCGGCCGAACAGGCCCTGGCCCGGGCCGGCATCGGCTGGGGCGAGGTCGGGGCGATCGAGCTGAACGAGGCCTTCGCCGCCCAGTCCCTGGCCTGCCTGGACGCCTGGGAGGTGGATCCGCAGATCGTCAATGCCCGCGGCGGGGCCATCGCCATCGGACACCCCCTGGGCGCCTCCGGCGGGCGGATCCTGGGCACCCTGGCCGCGCGGCTGCGGGAGACCGGCAGCCGGTGGGGCGTGGCCGCGATCTGCATCGGGGTGGGCCAGGGCCTGGCCGTGGTCCTGGAGAACGTCGCCGGGGACGAGGAACCCCGGTCCGAGGAGAATGACGGGAAGGAGCGGGCATGACCGAGATCGCGCAGAGCGCGGCCGAGGCCGTCGCCGGGATCGAGGACGGCTCGACCGTGCTGATCGGGGGCTTCGGCAACGCCGGGCAGCCCATGGAGCTGATCGACGCCCTGCTGGAGGGCGGGGCCACGGGCCTGACCGTGGTCAACAACAACGCCGGGCAGGGCGACGTCGGGCTCGCGCGGCTGATCCGGGAGGGGCGGGTCGCCAAGATCATCTGCTCCTTCCCCCGCCAGTCCGACTCCTGGCACTTCGACGAGGCCTACCGGGCCGGGCGGATCGAGCTGGAGCTGGTCCCGCAGGGGAACCTGGCCGAGCGGCTGCGCGCGGCCGGGGCCGGCATCGGCGGGTTCTTCACCCCCACCGGCTACGGCACGGCCCTGGCCGAGGGCAAGGAGACCCGGATGATCGACGGGCGCGGGCACGTGCTGGAGACCCCGATCCACGCCGACGCCGCCCTGATCAAGGCCTTCGCCGCGGATGCCTGGGGCAACCTCGTCTACCGCAAGACCGCCCGGAACTTCGGCCCCGTCATGGCGACGGCCGCCCGGCGCACCATCGCGCAGGTGGATGAGATCTCCCGGGAGCCGCTGGACCCGGAGGTCATCGTGACCCCCGGGGTCTACACCGACGTGCTGGTGCGCATCCCCAGCGAATCCGGGCGGCTGGCCGCGCGCGAGCGCGCCGGGCGGCCGTCCAGCACCCCCGCGGAAGGAGACCGCCGATGAGCACCCCCGAGCAGCAGACGCCCGAGCCGCAGTCCCCCGACGAGGGGCCCCTGGAGAAGGAGGCCCTGGCCCGGCTGGTCGCCGCGGACATCGCCCCGGGCTCCTACGTCAACCTCGGCATTGGCCAGCCCACGACCGTCGCGGATCACCTCGGCCCCGAGCAGGGGGTCACCCTGCACACCGAGAACGGGATGCTGGGCATGGGCCGGGCCGCGCACGGGGAGGAGGTGGACGAGGACCTCATCAACGCCGGGAAGATCCCGGTGACCGAGACCCCGGGCGCCTCCTACTTCCACCACGCGGACTCCTTCGCGATGATGCGCGGCGGGCACCTGGACGTGTGCGTGCTGGGGGCCTACCAGGTCTCCGCCGGCGGGGATCTGGCCAACTGGTCCACCGGCAAGCCCGGTGCGATCCCCGCGGTGGGCGGGGCGATGGACCTGGCGATCGGGGCGAAGTCCACCTGGGTGATGATGCGCCTGCTCACCCGGGACGGCACGGCCAAGATCGTCCCCGAGTGCACCTTCCCCCTCACCGGCGTCGGCTGCGTCTCCCGGGTCTACACGGACCTGGGGGTGTTCCTGCTGGAGGGCGACGGGAAGGTGCGGGTGCGCCAGATGCACGGGATCGACGAGTCCGGTCTGCGCGAGCTGATGCCCGAGGTGCCCCTGGTCTTCCCCGACGGCGAGGCCGCGTGAGCCGCGACGAGCAGGAGCCGGCCGCCGGCACGTATGTGCGGTCGCTGGAGCGGGGCCTGGCGGTGATCCGGGCCTTCGACGCCGAGCACCCGGAGCTCACCCTGGCGCAGGTGGCCGAGCGCACGGGGATGAGCCGGGCCAGCGCCCGGCGGTTCCTGCACACCCTGGCCCACCTGGGCTACGTGCAGGTGGAGGGCCGGGCCTTCCGCCTGGGCCCGCAGGTGCTGTCCCTAGGCTACGCCTACCTGTCCGGGCAGACCCTCAAGCAGGTGGCCGAGGTCCCGCTGCGGGAGCTGTCGGCCCGGCTGGGGGAGTCGGTGTCCCTGTCCGTGCTGGACGGGCCGGAGATCGTCTACCTGGCGCGGGTGGCCGCGCAGCGGATCATGGCCGTGGACATCTCGGTGGGCACCCGGCTGCCGGCCGCGACGACGTCGATGGGCCGGGTCCTGCTCGCCGGGCGATCCCCGCAGGAGGTGGACCGGCACCTGGGTGAGCACCCTCCGCGGGCGCTGAACCGGCACACGCTGACCGATCCGCAGGCCGTGGCCCAGCGGATCGAGCAGGTGCGCCGGGACGGGTGGGCGCTGGTGGACCAGGAGCTGGAGGTCGGGCTGCGCTCGCTGGCCGTCGGGGTGCGCGGGGCCGGGGGAGAGGTCGTGGCGGGGCTGAACGTCTCCACGCGCGTGGGCACGGAGCACGCGGAGCCGCGGCGGCTGCTCGGGCCCACCCTGGAGGCGCTGCGAGACTGCGCGGGCCGGATCGAGGAGCAGCTGCGCCTGGGGGAGCACCGGGTGTGAGTCCGGCCCGGGCGGCAGCGCCCGGGGCCGTCGGGTGTGCGGTGGCTCATGGGCTCTTCCGGGGCGGCGGGGCCTCGTGTATGCTGGACGACGAAGTACCAGCCCCAGCGCGGGTGCGTGCCCACAGGGCTCCGGCTTCGGAGTCTCGCGGACGCGACACCGGAGGCGATCACGGCGGTGGGCTTCGGAATCAATGGCAGGTATGGATACGGTCCTCTGGCGCGCACGCTCTGCGCCAAAATGCCATCGTCTCCGCGTGCCCAAAACCGCTCCGATCTCCCCGCCCGCCGGTCGGCGACGTATCAGTGCCTCAGAACCGGCTCCTCACCCGAGACCGCCTGGGACAGACACCGAGCAGCGGCTTCCCCCGTGTCCAGCACGGGGACGGCCGCGGCGAAGCACCAACTGGAGAACACGAACAGTGCCTACCATTCAGCAGCTGGTCCGCAAGGGCCGGACTCCCAAGGTCGAGAAGACCAAGGCGCCCGCACTGAAGGGCAGCCCCATGAAGCGCGGCGTGTGCACCCGCGTCTACACCACCACCCCGAAGAAGCCGAACTCCGCGCTGCGCAAGGTCGCTCGCGTGAAGCTCAACGGCGGCGTCGAGGTCACCGCGTACATCCCCGGTGAGGGCCACAACCTGCAGGAGCACTCCATCGTGCTCGTGCGCGGCGGTCGTGTGAAGGACCTCCCCGGCGTGCGGTACAAGATCGTGCGCGGCGCGCTGGACACCCAGGGCGTCAAGAACCGCGGCCAGGCCCGCTCCCGCTACGGCGCGAAGAAGGAGAAGAAGTAATGCCTCGTAAGGGTCCCGCTCCCAAGCGTCCTCTCGTCGTCGACCCGGTCTACGGCTCCCCGCTGGTCACCCAGCTGATCAACAAGGTCCTACAGGACGGCAAGAAGTCCACCGCCGAGCGCATCGTCTACGGCGCCCTCGAGGGCGTGGCGCAGAAGGCCGAGGGCGGCGACGCCGTGGCCACGCTGAAGAAGGCCATGGACAACATCAAGCCCTCCCTGGAGGTCCGCTCCCGCCGCGTCGGCGGCGCCACCTACCAGGTGCCGGTCGAGGTGCGCGCCGGGCGCGCCACCGCGCTGGCCCTGCGCTGGCTGGTCGGCTTCTCCAAGCTGCGCCGCGAGAAGACCATGACCGAGCGTCTGATGAACGAGATCCTGGATGCCTCCAACGGTCTCGGTGCCGCTGTGAAGCGCCGCGAGGACACCCACAAGATGGCCGAGTCCAACAAGGCCTTCGCCCACTACCGCTGGTAATCTCATGCCCCACCCGCCCGCCGGCACCGGCGGGCGGGTCCCGAGGGCACGGATCCACCTGAAGGAGACACCGTGGCACGTGACGTGCTTACCGACCTGAACAAGGTCCGCAACATCGGCATCATGGCCCACATCGATGCCGGCAAGACCACGACGACCGAACGCATCCTGTTCTACACGGGCATCAACCACAAGATCGGTGAGACCCACGACGGCGCCTCCACGATGGACTGGATGGCCCAGGAGCAGGAACGCGGCATCACCATCACCTCGGCCGCGACCACCACGTTCTGGAAGAACAACCAGATCAACATCATCGACACCCCCGGCCACGTGGACTTCACGGTCGAGGTCGAGCGCGCCCTGCGCGTGCTCGACGGCGCCGTGGCGGTCTTCGACGGCAAGGAGGGCGTGGAGCCCCAGTCCGAGACCGTGTGGCGCCAGGCCGACAAGTACGAGGTCCCCCGCATCTGCTTCGTCAACAAGATGGACAAGCTGGGAGCGGACTTCTACTTCACCGTGGACACCATCGTCAAGCGCCTGGGGGCCAAGCCCCTGGTCATGCAGCTGCCGATCGGCGCGGAGAACGACTTCGTCGGCGTCGTCGACCTGCTGGAGATGAAGGCCTACGTGTGGCCCGGCGACGCCAAGGGCGATGTCACCATGGGTGCGGAGTACGAGACCCGGGACATCCCCGAGGAGCTCAAGGACCGCGCGGAGCAGTACCGCAACGAGCTGATCGAGGCCGTCGCGGAGGCCTCCGAGGAGCTCATGGAGAAGTACCTCGAGGGCGAAGAGCTCACGATCGACGAGATCAAGGCCGGCGTGCGCCAGCTGACCGTGAACAACGAGGCCTACCCCGTGTTCTGCGGCTCGGCCTTCAAGAACCGCGGCGTGCAGCCCATGCTGGATGCGGTCATCGACTACCTGCCGTCCCCGCTGGACGTGCCCCCCATGATCGGGCACGACCCCAAGGACGAGGAGGTCGAGCTGACCCGCAAGCCCTCGAAGGACGAGCCGTTCTCGGCCCTGGCCTTCAAGGTCGCCGCGCACCCGTTCTACGGCCAGCTGACCTACATCCGCGTCTACTCCGGCGTGGCCTCCTCCGGCCAGCAGGTCACCAACTCCACCAAGGGCCGCAAGGAGCGCATCGGCAAGCTGTTCCAGATGCACTCCAACAAGGAGAACCCGGTGGAGGAGATCCAGGCCGGGCACATCTACGCGGCGATCGGGCTGAAGGACACCACCACGGGGGACACCCTGTGCGATCCGGCCCACCCGATCGTGCTGGAGTCCATGACCTTCCCGAAGCCCGTGATCTTCGTGGCCATCGAGCCCAAGACCAAGGGCGACCAGGAGAAGCTGTCCACCGCCATCCAGAAGCTCTCCGCCGAGGACCCCACGTTCACCGTGAACCTCAACGAGGAGACCGGCCAGACCGAGATCGGCGGCATGGGCGAGCTGCACCTGGACATCCTGGTGGATCGCATGAAGCGCGAGTTCCGCGTGGAGGCCAACGTGGGCAAGCCCCAGGTGGCCTACCGCGAGACCATCAAGAAGGCCGTGGAGAAGGTCGACTACACCCACAAGAAGCAGACCGGCGGCTCCGGTCAGTTCGCGAAGGTGCAGGTCTCCTTCGAGCCGATCGCCCTGGACTCCGAGGAGCTCTACGAGTTCGAGGACAAGATCACCGGCGGGCGCGTGCCGCGCGAGTACATCCCGTCCGTGGATCACGGCATCCAGGACGCGATGCAGCTGGGCATCCTCGCCGGGTACCCGGTCGTGGGCGTGAAGGCCACCCTGGTGGACGGCGCCTACCACGACGTCGACTCCTCCGAGATGGCCTTCAAGATCGCCGGCTCCATGGTCTTCAAGGAAGGCGCGCGGCGCGCCAACCCGGTCCTGCTCGAGCCCCTGATGGCCGTGGAGGTCCGCACCCCCGAGGAGTACATGGGCGACGTCATCGGCGACCTGAACTCCCGGCGCGGCCAGATCCAGTCCATGGAGGACGTCGCCGGCATCAAGCTGGTGGCCGCCCTCGTCCCGCTGTCCGAGATGTTCGGCTACATCGGCGACCTGCGCTCCAAGACGCAGGGCCGCGCGGTGTACTCGATGACCTTCGACAGCTACGCCGAGGTCCCCAAGGCCGTGGCGGACGAGATCATCCAGAAGTCCCGCGGGGAGTGATCCCCACTCCGCCGGTCCGCCCCGCACGGGGCGGGCCGACGGGGACCCCCGGCTTGCGCCGGCGCTTCACGCGTCTGCGGGAAATCCGCTAAGGTAGACAGGGAATCCGTCTTCCACAGCGGACTGCGCGCGGCCAGCGCAAGCTTCCACACAAACGTTCTAGGAGGAACACCCTTGGCTAAGGCTAAGTTCGAGCGCTCCAAGCCTCACGTCAACATCGGCACCATCGGTCACGTCGACCACGGCAAGACCACCCTGACCGCCGCGATCTCCAAGGTCCTCGCCGAGAAGTACCCGGACCTCAACGAGCTCCAGGACTTCGGCATGATCGACTCCGCTCCCGAGGAGCGGCAGCGCGGCATCACCATCAACATCGCGCACATCGAGTACCAGACCGAGAAGCGCCACTACGCCCACGTGGACGCCCCCGGCCACGCGGACTACGTGAAGAACATGATCACCGGTGCCGCCCAGATGGACGGCGCGATCCTCGTGGTCGCCGCCACCGACGGCCCGATGGCCCAGACCCGCGAGCACGTGCTGCTCGCCCGCCAGGTCGGCGTGCCGACCCTGCTGGTCGCCCTGAACAAGGCCGACATGGTCGAGGACGAGGAGCTGCTGGACCTCGTCGAGATGGAGGTCCGCGAGCTGCTGTCCTCCCAGGAGTTCGACGGCGACAACGCCCCCGTCATCCGCGTCTCCGCGCTGAAGGCGCTGGAGGGCGACGAGAAGTGGGTCAAGTCCATCGAGGAGCTCATGGAGGCCGTGGACGAGTACATCCCGGACCCCGTGCGCGACAAGGACAAGCCGTTCCTGATGCCCATCGAGGACGTCTTCACCATCACCGGGCGCGGCACCGTGGTGACCGGTCGCGCCGAGCGCGGGACCCTGGCCCTGAACTCCGAGGTCGAGATCGTCGGCATCCGCCCGATCCAGAAGACCACGGTCACCGGGATCGAGATGTTCCACAAGCAGCTCGACGAGGCCTGGGCCGGCGAGAACTGCGGTCTGCTGCTGCGCGGCCTGAAGCGCGACGACGTCGAGCGCGGCCAGGTCGTGGTGAAGCCGGGTTCCATCACCCCGCACACCAACTTCGAGGCGAACGTCTACATCCTGTCCAAGGACGAGGGTGGGCGTCACAACCCGTTCTACTCGAACTACCGTCCGCAGTTCTACTTCCGGACCACCGACGTCACCGGCGTCATCACCCTGCCCGAGGGCACCGAGATGGTCATGCCCGGTGACAACACCGAGATGTCGGTCGAGCTGATCCAGCCGATCGCCATGGAGGAGGGCCTCGGCTTCGCCATCCGCGAGGGTGGCCGCACCGTGGGCTCCGGTCGTGTGACCAAGATCGTCAAGTAAGGTCACCCGACCTGCTCGGTCGGCGCGGGCAGCCCTCGCGCCGACCGGATCTGCGAGAAGGCCCCGGCACACTTCAGGTGTGTCGGGGCCTTCCGGCGTCCCCGGGCGCGTGCCGCGCGATCGCCGGCCATGGGTCGCCGCCATCGCCCGCTGCCCTCGGTGGGTGTGTGTTCGACCACGAATCCCTCCAGCGCTTGCGGGCGGCTTGCCGGGCATGGCAGGATGGAGGACGTTGTTCAAGCGCTTGCAGGCGTCGATGCGCCGCGTGCACCGGAAGTCCCGCTTCCGGCTCACGGCGGTGCGCTCCGCGCAAGCCACAACGACCCGGTCCGAGATGTTCACGGCGTCTCCGCGCGCAGCGCGCGCGACACGCCCGAGTTCGGGGGTCGGTGCTTCGGCGAGGTGAGGAACCCGGAATCCGTCCGGATTCAGCTCGTGCGAAGCGGCGCCAGGATCCCGTAGCGATCGCCCCAGCGGCGAGCGGCTCGCGGGCGCTTGCCTGAAGACGCCACCACAAGGGACCGTCCGGTCCCATCACAGGGAAGTACTTGAAGAAAGAGAGTCCGACAGATGGCGGGACAGAAAATCCGCATCCGGCTGAAGTCGTATGACCACGAGGTCATCGATTCCTCGGCTCGCAAGATCGTTGAGACGGTGACCCGCGCGGGCGCCACGGTGGTCGGCCCCGTGCCGCTGCCCACCGAGAAGAACGTGTACTGCGTGATCCGCTCGCCGCACAAGTACAAGGACAGCCGCGAGCACTTCGAGATGCGCACGCACAAGCGGCTGATCGACATCGTCGATCCCACGCCGAAGGCCGTCGACTCGCTCATGCGCCTCGACCTCCCGGCAGACGTGAACATCGAAATCAAGCTGTAAAGAGGATCGCATCCCCATGACTAACCACTTCGAGCGCCAGGTGAAGGGCCTGCTGGGCACCAAGCTCGGCATGACCCAGGTCTGGGACGAGAACGGCAAGTTCGTGCCGGTGACCGTCGTCAAGGCCGACTCCAACGTCGTCACCCAGCTGCGCGACCAGGACACCGACGGCTACTCCGCGGTGCAGATCGGCTTCGGTGCGATCGATCCGCGCAAGGTCACCAAGCCCATGGCGGGGCACTTCGAGAAGGCCGGGACCACCCCGCGCCGCCACCTCGTGGAGATCCGCACCGCGGACGCCTCCGAGTACTCCCTCGGCCAGGAGCTGAAGGTCGAGATGTTCGAGGCCGGCCAGAAGGTCGACGTCATCGGCAAGACCAAGGGCAAGGGCTTCGCCGGCGTCATGAAGCGCCACGGGTTCAAGGGCGTCTCCGCCTCCCACGGTGCGCACAAGAACCACCGCAAGCCCGGGTCCATCGGCGGCGCCTCCTACCCCGCGCGCGTGTTCAAGGGCATGCGCATGGCCGGGCGGATGGGCAACACCCGCCACACCACCCAGAACCTCACGATCCAGGGTGTCGACACCGAGAACAACGTGCTGCTGATCAAGGGCGCCGTCCCCGGCCCCAAGAACGGCGTCGTTCTGGTGCGCACCGCTGTGAAGGGAGCCTGACACCATGGCAGTCGAAACCCTGAACGTCGACCTGCCCGACGACGTCTTCGCGCTGGAGCCCAACACGGCTCTGCTGCACCAGGTCGTCATCGCGCAGCTGGCCGCCGCCCGCCAGGGCACCCACAAGGCCAAGAACCGCGGAGAGGTCTCCGGGGCCGGGCGCAAGCCCTTCAAGCAGAAGGGCACCGGCCGGGCCCGCCAGGGCTCCATCCGCGCCCCGCACATGACCGGCGGCGGGATCGTCCACGGGCCCGTCCCGCGCGACTACTCCCAGCGCACCCCCAAGAAGATGAAGGCCGCGGCCCTGCGCCAGGCCCTCTCGGATCGGGCCGCCCACGGTCGCATCCACGTGGTCTCCTCCCTGGTGGACTCCGTGTCCACCAAGGCCGCGAAGGCCGCCCTGGCCGAGATCACCCCGCGCAAGAACGTCCTGGTGGTCATCGACCGCAAGGAGGACGCCGTCGCGCTGTCCGTGCGCAACCTGGTGAACGCCCACGTGCTCTACGCCGACCAGCTGAACACCTACGACGTGCTGCTGGCCGACGACGTGGTCTTCACCAAGGACGCCTACGACGTGTTCGTGGTCGTGGCCAGCAAGGCCGGAAAGAACCAGGAGGTCGCCCAGTGAGCGCCACCATCAAGGATCCCCGTGACGTCATCATCGCCCCCGTCGTCTCGGAAAAGAGCTACGGCCTGATCGACGAAGGCAAGTACACCTTCGAGGTCGACCCCCGCTCGAACAAGTCCGAGATCAAGGACGCCGTGGAGCGCATCTTCGGCGTCAAGGTCTCGGGTGTGAACACCATCAACCGTGCCGGGAAGCGCAAGCGCACCCGCTTCGGCTGGGGAGCGCGCAAGAGCACCAAGCGTGCCGTCGTGACCCTGCGCGAAGGCAGCATCGACATCTTCGGCGGTCCGCAGGCCTGAGCCTGCGGAGACCACTTGAACGAGGAAGACAACTATGGCAATCCGTAAGCACAAGCCGACGACCCCGGGCCGCCGCGGCTCGAGCGTCGCCGACTTCGCAGAAATCACGCGCACGACCCCGGAGAAGTCCCTGGTCCGTCCGCTGCCCAAGAACGGCGGGCGCAACAGCTCCGGGCGCATCACCACCCGGCACAAGGGCGGTGGCCACAAGCGCCAGTACCGCCTGATCGACTTCCGCCGCCACGACAAGGACGGCGTGAACGCCCGGGTCGCGCACATCGAGTACGATCCGAACCGCACCGCGCGCATCGCGCTGCTGCACTACGTGGACGGGGCGAAGCGCTACATCATCGCCCCGAACCGCCTGCAGCAGGGCGACGTCGTGGAGTCCGGCCCCAACGCCGACATCAAGCCCGGCAACAACCTGCCGCTGCGCAACATCCCCGTGGGCACCGTGATCCACGCGGTGGAGCTGCGTCCCGGCGGGGGCGCCAAGCTCGCCCGCTCCGCCGGCGCCTCCGTGCAGCTGGTGGCCAAGGAGGGCAAGTACGGCCAGCTGCGCCTGCCCTCCGGGGAGATCCGCAACGTTGACGTGCGCTGCCGCGCCACGATCGGCGAGGTCGGCAACGCCGAGCAGTCCAACATCAACTGGGGCAAGGCCGGGCGCAACCGCTGGAAGGGCATCCGCCCGACCGTGCGCGGCGTCGTCATGAACCCGGTGGACCACCCGCACGGCGGTGGCGAGGGCAAGACCTCCGGCGGTCGGCACCCCGTCAACCCGAACGGCAAGCCCGAGGGGCGCACCCGCCGTCCGAACAAGGACAGCGACAAGCTCATCGTCCGTCGCCGTCGCACCGGCAAGAAGCGCTAAGGAGCCTGACACATGCCTCGCAGTCTGAAGAAGGGCCCTTTCGTCGATCAGCACCTCTACCTGAAGGTCGCCGCTCAGAACGACAAGGGCACCAAGAACGTCATCAAGACGTGGTCCCGCCGCTCGATGATCATCCCCGACATGCTCGGGCACACGATCGCCGTGCACGACGGACGCAAGCACATCCCCGTGTTCATCACCGAGTCGATGGTCGGGCACAAGCTCGGCGAATTCGCTCCCACGCGGACCTTCCGCGGCCATGTGAAGGACGACCGCAAGGGCAAGCGCCGCTAGGTCGGGTTCCCCCGATCCAGCAGCTCACGCTCTTCGGCTAGAAGACGAAAGAGAGATAGGCAATGGAAGCCAAGGCATCTGCGCGCTACGTTCGCGTGACGCCTATGAAGGCCCGGCGCGTCGTCAACCTGATTCGTGGCAAGCAGGCGAATGAGGCTCTGGCGATTCTGAAGTTCGCCCCGCAGGGCGCTTCGGAGCCGGTGTTCAAGATCGTGGAGTCCGCGGTGGCCAACGCCCGCCAGCTGGCTCAGCGCGACAGCGTCGCCTTCACGGAGGAGGACCTGTACGTGTCCGAGGCCTTCGTGGACGAGGGCCCCACCATGAAGCGGTTCCAGCCGCGGGCCCAGGGGCGCGCGTACCGCATCAACAAGCGAACCAGCCACATCACCGTGGTGCTCGCTACCCCGGAGAACGAGGAGGACCGCTAAGTGGGACAGAAGATCAACCCGCACGGATTCCGACTGGGGATCACCACGGACCACAAGTCGCACTGGTTCGCTGACTCCACCAAGGAAGGCCAGCGCTACAAGGACTTCGTTCGTGAGGACATCAAGATCCGCGAGCTCATGTCCAAGGGCATGGACCGCGCCGGCATCGCCAACGTCGAGATCGAGCGGACCCGGGACCGCGTGCGCGTGGACATCCACACCGCCCGCCCCGGCATCGTGATCGGCCGCCGCGGCGCCGAGGCCGACCGCATCCGCGGCGAGCTGGAGAAGCTCACCGGCAAGCAGATCCAGCTGAACATCCTCGAGGTCAACAACCCCGAGGTCAACGCTCAGCTGGTCGCCCAGGGTGTGGCCGAGCAGCTGGCCTCCCGCGTGGCCTTCCGCCGCGCGATGAAGAAGGCCATCCAGTCCGCTCAGCGCGCCGGTGCCAAGGGCATCCGGATCCAGTGCGCCGGGCGTCTGGGTGGGGCCGAGATGTCCCGCTCGGAGTTCTACCGCGAGGGCCGCGTGCCCCTGCACACCCTGCGGGCGAACATCGACTACGGCTTCTTCGAGGCCAAGACCACCTTCGGCCGCATCGGCGTGAAGGTCTGGATCTACAAGGGCGACCTGACCGACAAGGAGCTGGCCGCCCAGCAGGCCGCGCAGGGCAACCGGCGCGGCGGCCGCGGCGGGGACCGTCGCGGCGGTGCCGGCGAGCGTCGCGGCGGCGAGCGCCGTCGTCGCGGGGCCTCCGCCGAGCATCGGCAGGAGCGGCGCACCGACAGCCAGCAGCCCCAGGGCGATGCGGCTCGCACCGGTGCCTCCGCGCAGGCCGAGACCACGACCGCAGAGAATGGTGAGGCATAAATGCTGATTCCCCGTCGCGTCAAGTACCGCAAGCAGCACCACCCCAAGCGCACCGGCGTCGCCAAGGGCGGCACCACGGTGTCCTTCGGGGAGTGGGGCGTGCAGGCGCTGGCCCCGGCGTACGTGACCAACCGCCAGATCGAGGCGGCGCGTATCGCCATGACCCGCTACATCAAGCGCGGTGGCAAGGTCTGGATCAACATCTTCCCGGACCGCCCGCTGACCAAGAAGCCCGCCGAGACCCGCATGGGCTCCGGTAAGGGCTCCCCGGAATGGTGGGTCGCCAACGTCAAGCCCGGCCGCGTGCTCTTCGAGCTGTCCGGCGTCACCGATGAGGTGGCGAAGGAAGCCCTGCGCCTGGCCATCCACAAGCTCCCCATGAAGGCACGCATCGTGCGCCGCGAAGGTGGTGAATAGAAATGGCAGTTGGATCGAAGGATCTGTCGATCGATCAGCTCGAGGACCTGGACTCCGCGGCTCTGACCGAGAAACTGCGTGAGTCTAAGGAGGAGCTGTTCAACCTCCGTTTCCAGAAGGCCACCGGCCAGCTCGAGAACCCGGGCCGCTTCAAGGCCGTCAAGCGCGACATCGCCCGCATCTACACGGTGCTGCGCGAGCGCGAGCTGGGCATCCGCCCCGAGGTCGAGGCCTCGGCCCCGGAAGCCTCGGACAAGAAGGCCGACAAGAAGGCCGCCAAGGCTGCGAAGAAGGCCGCGAAGGCCAGCGAAGGTGATGCCAAGTGAGTGAAGTCAAGACGGAAGAGCGCAACCTGCGCAAGACCCGCCGCGGCTACGTCGTCTCCGACAAGATGGACAAGACCGTCGTCGTCGAGGTCGAGGACCACGTCAAGCACGCGCTGTACGGTAAGGTCATGCGCCGCAGCTCCAAGGTGAAGGCTCACGACGAGCAGAACACCGCCGGCGTCGGCGACCTGGTGCGGATCATGGAGACCCGCCCGCTGTCCGCGACCAAGCGGTGGCGGATCGTGGAGATCCTGGAGCGGGCCAAGTAAGCCCTGCGTCTCCGGGAGTGCGGTGCCCAGCGCGCCGTCTCCATCCCGTGAAGGAGCCCCTTCCCCGTCTGCGGGGGAGGGGCTCCTTCGTGTCCTGCGTCGCATCTGCGTGACCCGGGGCTGCTATCGCTTGAAGCGAACGAATCCGCCGACTAAGGTGAGCCTGAGCTAATCGATCACTCCGGGGAGCCTTCATGCCCGTCATCGTCCCAGCCGGACCGCGCCGCACCGGGCGTCTGCGCACCCTCCTCGCCCTCCTGCTGGCACTCCTGTGCGCCAGCGTGCTGGCCGGGTGCGGGTCCGACGCCGGGGACGCCGAGTCCGACTCCGCCGGGCCCACCCGCACCGTCAAGGACATCGAGGGCACCGAGGTGCAGGTGCCGGAGAACCCGCAGCGGGTCGTGACCCTGTCCGAGCCGACCCTGGACGGGGCGCTGGCCCTGGGGGTCAAGCCCGTCGGGTCCGTGGCTGGGCGCGGGCAGTCCGGGGTGCCGCACTACCTGGCCGACAAGGCCGACGGGGTGAAGCTGCTGGGCAGCGTCTCGGAGCTGGACTACGAGGCCATCGGCGCGATGGACCCGGACCTGATCCTGGTGGACGGCACCAGCGTGAACAACCGCCCGGACGTCCTGGAGATCCTGCGCAAGATCGCCCCGGTGGTGTTCACCGGGTACGCCGGCGGACCCTGGGAGAAGAACTTCGACCGGGTGGCCGACGCGCTGAACCTGCAGGACAAGGCACGGCAGATCGAACAGGACTACCGCTCCACCGTGGAGCAGGACAGGCAGAAGCTGGCCGGTCGTTACGGGGACAAGACCTTCTCCATCGTGCGCTGGCAGGGCGGCGGAGCCTCCCTGATCCTCAAGGAGCTGCCTGCCGGCCGAGCCCTGACCGACCTCGGGCTCAAGCGCCCGCAGAACCAGGACCGCATGGGCCTGGGCCACTCCGACCCGGTCTCGCTGGAAAACCTGAACCAGATCGACGCCGACTACATGTTCTTCGGCACCCTGGGCGGATCCAGCCAGGACAACCCCAACGCCGGCGGCACCGCCGATCTCAGCGGCGCGCAGACCGCGCTGAAGGAAGCCGAGAAGGCCTCCGGCTTCACCGACCTGACCGCCTACAAGGACGGACACATCATCCCCGTGGACGGCTCCCGATGGACCTCCACCGGCGGCCCGCTGCTGATGCAGGGCATCGTCGCCGACGTGATGAAGGAGCTGGACCAGTGATCCGTCCGCTGTCCGCCCACCGCACCCCGAAGGAAGCCCCCGCCGCCGTGAACCGCCTCATCTCCCACCCGCTGCGCCTGGCCGTGGCCGCGCTGCTGACGCTGGCCCTGCTCCTGCCCGCGGGTCTGCCGAGCCTGAGCCCGGCCCATGCGGCCGAGGACGAGACCCAGACCGTGAAGGCCTCCGACGGCACGGCGACGGTGACCTCGGTGAAGACGGTCCGTGAGGGCGCTGAGGTGACGGTGACCGGCACCGGGTGGAAGGCCCAGGACGGTTCGGGCTCGAATGTGAGTGTGAAGCTGGATAAGGGCAAGACCACCATCGGTGGTGATGCCGTGGTGGCCACGGTGGACGCGAGCGCCCAGGGCGAGTTCTCCGCGACCTTCCCGTTCCCGGGATCCGGGAACTCGAATGCCGCCTGGACGGTGGGCTCGTCCCACACGATCCACGTGCTCTCCGGCTCCGGCAAGGAGGGGGATGTGGCCCGCAACGCGGTGCTCACCGTCGGCGTCGTGAAGGCCGACGGGACCACCGTGGACCCCGACGATCCGCAGCACTGGGACTCCTACGCCATCCCCGGCAAGGTGGGGGACACGGCCGTCGATGACGCCACCGTGCGCATCGCGCCGATCGGGACCGGAGACGGCGCCCGCCTGAAGCTGCACGGCGAGGGCTGGACCATGGCCGACGGCAAGCGCGGCTCCGTCATCGCCGTGAAGCTGCTGAAGAACAGCAAGGGCGACGCCTACACCCGGACCCCCAACACCAAGATCAACGACTATCTGACCGCTCGGGCGGGCAACAACGACAGCGTGTGGGTGCTGCTCACCCCGGACCAGTCCAAGGAGGACAAGGCCGCGGGCATCTTCCACATCGATGAGAAGGGCGAGTTCGATGTCGACATCGCCCTGCCCGATGGGCTGAAGCAGGGCCAGTACCTCAAGGCCCAGTTCCTCTCCGGTAAGAACGCGGAGTATGTCGATGCGTCCTGGAAGGACGTGCAGCGCTCCACGGCCGTCGGGCCACTGAAGGTCGACGGGGTGGCTGCCGACGAGGACAGCCAGACCTCCGACGTCAAGTGCACCGACGTCACGAGCCGGCCCACCGTGACGGTGGAGACGAAGAACGTCGGCGTGGGCGGGAAGGTGCACGTCACCGGCTCCGGATACTGCAACCCCACGGCCAACACCGGTGCCGCCCATGTGGCCGTGAAGCTGGACGAGGGCAAGTACAGCCGCCTGGATGACGCCGTGAGCACCAACCGGACCATCTGGCAGATCATCGAGACCGATCAGTCCAACGGCACCTTCGACGCCTGGATCCAGCTGCCCGACGGCACCGATAAGACCTCGACCCCGGCCTTCCCCGAGGGGGCGCACACCCTGCGCTTCCTCTCCGGCTCGCTCAAGCCGGGAGACAAGGGCTCCACCGTCGGCGGGGCCGGCGTCGCCGACTTCGTGGTCGGGCAGTACCGTCCGCAGGGCGCCCCGGACCCGGTGGATCCGGGCTCCGCACTGACCTCCGGCAACCGGCACGGCGTCTCCGCGACGCTGGACGGGGACAAGCTCACCGTGACCGTGCCGGAGGGCCGGCAGGGAGACTGGATCCACACCAGCGCCTACACGGACGGCTCCCGACGCAGCGCCTGGCTGGGGGAGTGGCACCAGCTGGACGCGCGCAGGTCCGTGACCTACACCGTGGACCGCGAGGTGCTGCTGGCCGGGAAGTACCAGCTCCTGGTGCAGAACGGCAACGAGGGCCACGTCGGGGAGATCCTGGGCTGGACCACTCTGGAGCTGAAGGACACCGGCTCCGGGGACTCCGGCTCCTCCGGCGGCCACGGCACCAGCGGCTCCGGTCGCGCCACCGCGACCTCGCCGAACCGCACCTCCGGCACCGCGGAGCAGACCTCCGGCCCCGTGGCGGGCTCCGGGAGCACCTCGGTGCTCACCGGCGCGGCCGTGCCCGGTGGGAACGCCAGCAGCCTCTCCGACACCGCGCAGGACCAGACCTCCTACGTCGTGGTCCGCCGGGCCCCGGGCTCGGACACCGAGACCGTGGTCAAGCGCGTGGTGAAGAAGAAGGTCGCGAAGAAGCCCACCGCCAGCCCCTCCGCCCAGGCCGCCCAGGCCCAGCAGGCCCGGGGCTCCGGGCAGGATCAGGACCAGGCCGCCGCCCAGAGCACCGCCCGGAAGCACTCCTGGTTCTCCTGGGAGAACCTGCTGCTCGTGGCCGCCGCCGCCATTCTCCTGGCCCTCATGCTCACCGGCGGCAAGAAGAAGACCCAGACCACGGCCGGCGCCGCCGGCTCCGCCTCCGATTCCGCAACCAAGGATTGAGCATGCGCACGCACCCTCGCCCCAGCATCCGCCGATGGCTGGCGACCCTCGTCGCCGTCCTCGCCGCCCTGATCATCGGCTCCTCCGCCGCCACGGCCCTGCCCCCGGGCGGCGCCTCCGGGAACAGCCCCGGCACCTCCAGCACGGTCTCCGGATCCGTGCGGGCCGGGGACTACCTGAGCTTCACCCTCAACGGCTTCCCCGCCGGATCCACCGTGTCCATCAAGTTCGACGACGGCAACACCTGCTCCTCGAATGCGCCCCAGGGGGCCTGCGTGGTGCACCAGCAGGTCGTCCCCTCCAACGGGTTGCTGAAGGGCTCCTTCCAGGTTCCCAAGGACATCAAGCAGGGCAAGCACACCCTGCGCTTCCTCACCGCGGTGCGCGTCGGCGATGACGGGTCCTCCAAGGGGTACTCCAACAAGAGCCCGCAGTTCACCGTGACCGGCGTGAACTCCGCCGCCCAGGGCGGCGGGTCCGTGTCCGGCACCCAGGTGGATCCCAACGCCGGCTCCAACTCCGGCGGGTCCGGCTCCGGGTCCAACGGCGGCTCCGGCTCCAACGGGAACTCCGGATCCAACGGTGGCCAGGGCTCCGGCTCCGGGTCCGGAGGGAACTCGGGGTCCAACGGCGGCTCCGGTTCGGATGCCGGGACCTCCGGGCAGGGCGGGACCACCACCCAGTACGTGGACGAGAACGGCAACCCCCTGACCGAGGAGCAGGCCAAGGCCCTGCAGGAGGAGGGCAAGGGCGGGCAGGTCAAGGAGGTGACCGAGGAGGTCGAGGAGAGCCAGTCGGCTTCGGCCTCGGCCACCCCCACCGCCAGCGCCTCGGCCTCGGCCAGCGCCTCCGCGGACTCCCGCGGCGCCCGCGAGGCCTCGGCCACCACCGAGGACTCCGGCTCCCAGTTCCCGTGGATCGGGGCCGGTGCCCTGGCCGCCGTCGCCATCGTGGCGGCCGTGGTGCTGGTGCGCCGCCGCCGTGCGGCTCAGGCCGAGTCCTCCGACTCCGCGGGGTCCGCCGACTAGATGGGCTCCATCTCCGCGACCCGGCGCCGACGCCGCCGGGTCCTGTGGCTGATCGCCGCGGCCGTTCTCCTGGTCGCCGCGATCGCCGCGTCGATCGCCTTCGGCTCCCACGCCCTGCCTGCGCGCGAGGTCTGGGCGGCGCTGACCGGGCACGGCCAGGGCCAGGCCGAGACCATCGTCACCCAGCAGCGGCTGCCGCGGACCCTCCTCGGGATCATGTGCGGGGCGAGCCTGGCGGTGGCCGGGGCCGTCATGCAGGCCCTGACCCGCAACCCTTTGGCCGAGCCCGGGCTGCTGGGCATCAACGCCGGCGCCTCCGTGACGGTCGTGCTTTGCGTCGTGCTGTTCGGGGCCCTGGGGATCCACGCCTACCTGCTGTGCGCCCTCGTCGGCGCGGGGCTGGCCGCCGTCGCGGTGTACGCCCTGGGCTCCGGGGGCACCGGTCGGTCCTCCGTGGTGCGCCTGGCCCTGGCCGGCGTCGCGATCTCCGCGGCCCTGGCCGCGCTGAACCAGGCGCTGATCCTCGCGGACCAGACCGCCTTCAACGAATTCCGCTTCTGGGTGGCCGGATCCCTGGAGAACCGCGGCTACGACATCGCCGCAGCGGTGGCGCCCCTGATGCTGCTGGGGCTGGCCCTGGCCCTCTGGGCGGCACCGGCGATCAACGCCCTGTCGATGGGCGAGGAGGCGGGGGTGGCCCTGGGTGTGCACCTGCGGCGCACCCAGACCATCGCCCTGGTGTGCGTGGCGGTGCTGGCCGGGGCGGCCACGGCCGCGATCGGGCCGATCACCTTCGTCGGGCTCGCGGTGCCGTTCATCGCCCGCCAGCTCATGGGTGCCGACCTGCGCTGGGTCACCGCCCTGAGCCTGCTGCTCGGACCGGTCTGGCTGCTGCTGGCCGACGTGCTCGCGCGCACCATCCTGGCCCCGGAGGAGACGCAGGTCGGGATCATCGCGACCCTCGTGGGCGCCCCCGTGTTCGTGGCCCTGATGTGCCGCAGGAAGGTCGAGGCCCTGTGAACCGCGTGCGCCGTCGTCCCCCGACCCAGACCCGCCCCGCGCGCACCCTGCGCCTGGGCGGCGGGCCCCGCGGATTCGGGCTCCGGGTGAGCCTGCGCCAGACGCTCGTGCTGACCGCACTGGCCGTGGTGCTGTTCGGGCTGGCCGTGCTCGCCCTGATGCAGGGGGAGTACCGGCTGAGCCCCGGGGAGGTCCTGCACACCCTCACCGGCGGCGGGCCCCGGCTGGCCCGGTACTTCGTGACCGAGGTGCGCGCCCCGCGGGTGCTCGCCGCGATCCTCGTCGGGGTGGCCCTGGGACTGTCCGGGGCGATCTTCCAGGTGGTCTCCGGCAACCCGCTGGGCTCCCCGGACATCATCGGCTTCACCCACGGGGCGGCCACCGGGGCCCTGCTGCAGATCATCGTCTTCGACGCCGGCCCCGGCGGGGTCGCCCTGGGCGCGGTGCTCGGCGGGCTGGGCACCGCCGTGGTCGTGTGGGGGCTGACCCGGCGCACCGGCCTGGGCGGCTACCGGGTGGTGCTGATCGGCATCGGGGTCGGGTCCACCCTGTCCGCCCTGAACTCCCTGCTGGTGGTGCGGGCCTCCCTGACGCAGGCCCAGACCGCGGCCGCCTGGCTCGTGGGCTCGCTGAACGCCATGACGTGGGCCAAGGTCGCCCTGCTCGGGATCGCGCTGCTAATCCTGCTGCCCGCGCTGCTGTGGCTGGCCCGGCCCCTGACCGCGCTGATGTACGGCGACGCCGTCGCCGCCGGCATCGGCGTGCCCGTGGGCCGGGTGCGGGTGCTCTCCCTGTTCGTCGGGGTGCTGCTGGTGGCCCTGGCCACCGCGACCACCGGGCCCGTCGCCTTTGTGGCCCTGGCGGCCCCCCACATCTGCCGGACCCTCACCCGAGTCACCGGGGCCGGCCTGGCCGGGGCCGCGCTCACGGGCGCGGTGCTCGTCCTCGGGGCTGACCTGCTCGCCCAGCACGCCCTGCCCGGGACCCTCGCCGTCGGAGTGGTCACCGGGGCTCTGGGCGGGTGCTACCTCGTCTACCTCATCGCCGCGGAACGGAGAAGACCATGACCGCATCCACCACGACCCCCGAGGCCCCCGCCCGGCTGCGGGCCGAGGACCTGCACGGCGGCTACGAGCACCGCGAGGTGCTGCACGGGGTGGACCTGGACGTGCTCGACGCCGAGCTGACCGTGATCCTCGGGCCCAACGCCTGCGGCAAGTCCACGCTGCTGAAGACCCTCTCGCGGGTGCTGCCGGCCGCCTCCGGGCAGGTTCTGCTGGACGGGACGCCCCTGCGGGACTGGCGCTCCAAGGAGGTCGCCCGCGCCCTGGCCATGCTCCCGCAGACCCCGGAGGCCCCCAGCGGGGTGACGGTCTCCGACGTCGTCGGGCGCGGCCGGTACCCGCACCAGTCCCTGCTGCGCACCTGGAGCCGGGAGGACGAGCGGATCTGCTCTGCGGCCATGGCCGCCTGCCGGGTGCTGGAGCTGGCCGACCGCCCGATCGAGGCCCTGTCCGGCGGGCAGCGCCAGCGGGTCTGGATCGCGATGACCCTGGCCCAGGACACCGAGCTGCTGCTGCTGGATGAGCCCACCACGTACCTGGACATCACCCACCAGATCGAGGTCCTCAACCTCACCCGGCGCCTGCACCGGGCGGGGAAGACCGTCGTCGTCGTGCTGCACGACCTGAACCTGGCCTTCCGCTACGCGACCCACGTGGTGCTGATGAAGGACGGGCAGGTGGCGGCCCAGGGGGCCCCGCGGGATATCGTGACGGCGCAGATCATCCGCGAGGTCTTCGACCTGGACTGCGTGATCGTGCCGGACCCGTGCACGAGCTCGCCGATGGTCGTGCCCACCGAGGAGGAGGAATGACGCAGCCGATGCCCGCCGCCCGCCGCCCGCCCAAGCCGCCCCGGCGCGAGCCCGTGCCCCGCACGGACTCGCCGCACCTGAGCGCACTCGAGAAGGAGCTGGCCGACCCGCAGGCCGCCGCCGCGGCCCACCGGCGGCTGCGCGAGCTGCTGGACGGGCCGCTGCCGCTGCTGGAGGAGGACCCGCAGGATCCCGCCAGGCAGATCGTGACCTTCCTCTACGAGGACGACGAGGCCGAGCAGGTCCTGCTCTTCGCCAATCGCCTCACCGACGAATCCGCGCTGGGGGCGACGCTGATGCACCGGCTCGGGCCCGACGGCCCCTGGCACGCCTCCTTCCGGATGCGCCGGACCTGGCGGGCCTCCTACTGCTTCATCCCCGCGAGCCCGGGTGCCCCGGCCCCCTGGATCTCGGCCCAGGACCACGTGCAGCTGCGCGCGGCCCTGGACGCCGGGGTCCCGGACCCGCGCAACGCGCTGACCTGCCCCAACCGGGACGGGCGGGCGCTGAGCGTGGTGGAGCTGGCCGACGCACCCCGGCAGCCCTACGTCTTCGCCCCGGCGGATGAGACCCAGCTGGTCTGGCACGCCGCCCCCGAAGAGCACCGGGTGGCCCTGCACCGCAGCGCCGGGGCCGACTCGCAATCCCCGGTGATCCTGATCTTCGACGGCGAGGTCTGGGCCCGGCACGGACTGATCGGCGCCGTCGAGCAGGCGGTGCGCGCCGGGGACCTGGCACCGGTGCACCTGGTCCTGCTGGATTCCGGCGGCCGGGAGCGGCGCTGGCGGGAGCTGGACGGCACCGAGCCGATCCACCGCTACGTCGCCGAAGCACTGCTGCCGTGGCTGCGCGCCGAGCACGGGCTGGACCCTGCCCCGGCGCGCACCTGCGCGGTCGGTCAGTCCCTCGGCGGCCTGGCCAGCCTGCTGTGCGGGCTGCTGGCCCCGCGGGTCGTGGGCGCGGTGGTCTCCCAGTCGGCCTCCCTGTGGCAGGAGGCCCCCGCCCGCGCCCTGGCCGAGCTGCTGGAGCGCGACGGCGCCCAGGCCCTGGCTGACTCCCGCTTCGTGCTGGAGGTCGGGGATCAGGAGTGGGTGCTCACCGGCCCCCACGACGACTTCGCCCGCGAGCTGCGCCGCAGCCCGGCCCGGGTGGAGTACCTGCGCTACGACGGCGGACACGACTACGCCTGCTGGCGCGGCTCCCTGATCCCCGCCCTCGTGCGGCTGTACCCCGCCGACTGAGCCGGGCCCGCCGATCCCGCCGGGCCCAGCCCCATCGAACCGACCCCGCAAAGGAGACCGTTTCCGTGAGCACATCCTCCCCGACCAGCACCGGCGCCGCCGGGCGCTCGCCGCTGGCGCCGTTTCCCGCGATCCCGGAGGAGGCCGCCCGCCGCTACCGCGAGGCCGGGCACTGGGTGGATGAGACCTTCCAGCAGTTCCTGCTGTGCAGCATCGACGCGCACCGGGAGAGCCTCGCCGTCGTCGGGCGCACCGCCGACGGCCTGCCCGGCGGATCCAGCCTGGACACGGTGCGCTGGACCTACGGGCAGCTGGAGGAGCAGGCCCTGGCCGCCGCCGCTCGCCTGCGGGAGGCCGGGGTGCGCCCGGGGGACCGGGTGATCCTGCAGCTGCCCAACACGGTGGAGTTCCTGGCGCACATGGTCGGGGCCTTCCTGTACGGGGCCCTGCCGGTGTTCGCGCTGCCCAAGCACCGGGCGGGGGAGCTGGAGCAGTTCGCCGCGCGCACCGACGCCGCCGCGCACGTGGTGGCCCAGGGCGCGGAGAACCACGATTACCGGGCCCTGCACGCCGAGTACGCCGCCCGGCTGGAGGAGCAGGGGCTCATCCCCCCGACGCTGATCGACGTCGCGGACCCGCAGGCGCACGCCCCGACCCCGCTGCGCCGGGAGGAGCTGCCCGAGCCGGTGCGCAACCGCGGGGCGCAGCGGCTGTCCGAGAACGCGGCCTTCCTGCAGCTGTCCGGCGGGACCACCGGGGTCTCCAAGCTCATCCCGCGCACCCACGCCGCCTATCTGTACTCCGTGCGGGAATCCGCCCGGATCTGCGGGCTGGATGCCTCCAGCCGGATGCTCGTGGCCATGCCCGCCGCGCACAACTTCACGATGAGCTCCCCGGGCATCCTCGGCGTCCTGTGGGCCGGGGGCGCGGTGATCCTGGCCGCCGACCCCAGCCCGCAGACGGCCTTCGCGCTGATCGAGCGGGAGCGGGCGGACATCGCCCCGCTGGTCCCGCCGCTGGCCCAGGCCTGGATCGCCTCCGCCAAGCGTCGGGCCCCGGATCTGTCCAGCCTGCGCCTCGTGCAGGTGGGCGGGGCGCGGTTCGCCCCGGCCGCGGCCGCGCAGGTGCGGCCCGTGCTGGGGGCCCGGCTGCAACAGGTCTTCGGGATGGCCGAGGGCCTGGTCAACTACACCCGGGAGGACGACGACGAGCAGCTGGTGCTCACCACCCAGGGGACCCCCATCAGCCCGGACGACGAGGTGCTCATCCTGGACGACGAGGGTCGGCCCGTGCCCGAGGGGCAGCCCGGGCACCTGCTGACCCGCGGTCCCTACACCATCCGCGGGTACTACGGGGAGGAGCACGCCAACCGCACCTCCTTCACCGAGGACGGCTTCTACCGCACCGGGGACATCGTGCGCCGGCACCCCTCCGGGCACCTGGAGGTCACCGGCCGGGCCAAGGACCAGATCAACCGGGCCGGGGAGAAGATCGCGGTGGATGAGCTGGAGGACCTGGCCCTGGACCGCCTGGCCGTGGCCGACGCCGTCGCGGTGGGCATCCCGGACGAGGCCGTGGGCGAGCGGGTGGGTCTGATCCTGGTGCCCCGCCCCGGGCAGGAGCTGGGGGAGGACCCGCGGGCCGCGGTGCGCGCGAGCTTCCGCGAGGCGGGCCTGGCCGAGTTCAAGATCCCGGAGCGGGTGGTGGTCATGGACCGCCTGCCGCTGACCAACGTCGGGAAGATCTCCCGCAAGCAGCTGCGCGCCCACCTGGCCGAGCGCCTGGCCGACTGACGCACCCACCATCCCCATCTGAGGAGGAGCACCACCATGATCGACGACGCCACCCTGCGCACCATCCTGAGCACCCACCTGCCCGAGGCCGACGCCGCCGAGCGGGCCCTGGCCGACCCGGAGGCCAGCCTGTTCGAGCTGGGCTTGGACTCCATCGCGACCTTCGCCCTGCTGGATGACCTGGCCGCGGCCGGGGTGCAGGCGGAGTTCACGGAGCTGATCTCCCGGCCCACCGTGTCCTTCCTGCGCGAGGCCTCCCAGCGCTAGGACCGGATCCGCCGATGACAGCCCCCGAGCACCCCTGGCACCCGATCACCGAGGCCGCCCGCGGCATCTACATGGCCGCGCGCCTGGACCCGGAGAACCCCTGCTACACCACCGCCGAGTGCGTGCAGCTGCCCGCCGCGCCCGACGTCGCCGCCCTGGAGCGGGCCCTGCGCCTGGTGTACGCGGAGAACCCCGGGTTCCGCGTGCGCTGCGCCGAGCGGGACGGGCGGGTGCTGTGGCGGGAGATCCCGCTGGAGCGGTTCCTGGACGGCGTCGAGGTGCTGCGCCCGGTGACCCTCCCGGCCCCCGAGGCCGCGGGGGATCAGACGGACGGGGAGCGGGAGGAGGCGATCCGCGAGACGGTGCTGGCCTGGTGCTCCGAGCAGCTGCGGCACCCCCTGGAGGCGCTGTCCGGGCAGACCGTGCGCAGCGCCCTGATCGAGTGCGGAGGCCGGTTCTTCCTGCTGCACTGCTTCCACCACCTCGTCGCCGACGGCTTCGCGGCCTTCGACGCCCTGCGCCGGCTGGGCCGGGTCTACGGGCAGATCCTGAACGGGCAGGACCCGGTCCCGTCGCAGCGCCCGGGCCTGGCCGAGCTGGCCGCCCAGGACGCCGACGACGTCCCGGTGCGCGCCGAGCACGCCGAGGCCTTCCAGCCGCTGCTGCAGGAGCTGGAGCAGGGGGAGGATCACTCCCTGGCCGGACGCGCCGCGGACGCCCCGGCGGTGGCCCACCGGGCCCGCCGGGAGCTGGACCCGGCACTGCAGGAGGCGCTGCTGGGGGCGGGGAAGGCCGCCGGGACCGGGTGGCCCGCGGCCGTCGTCGCGGCGGCCGGATCCTACCTGACCCGGGTGCTCGGCCTGTCCAGCGCCCGCTACGGGGTCCCGCAGATGAACCGCGTGCTGCCCGGCGGGCCCCGGATGGCCGCGCGCACCGGGTGCACGGCGGCGAACCTGCTGCCGGTGGCCGTGTCCGCCGGCGGGAGCCCGGCAGCGCAGCTGGGGGAGGTGACCGCTCAGCTGGCCCGCAACCAGGCCCATGGGCTGGTGCGCCAGGAGGAGCTGGAGCGGCAGGCCCGGCGCCGCGGGGCCCGGCTGTTCGGTGCGCAGCTGAACGTCGTCCCCTTCGACGCCGTCCTGCCCTTCGGGCAGGGCACGGCGCGCGTGCACAACGTCAGCGCGGGGCCGGTCCCGGACCTGACGGTGACCGTGCGGGGGATGCCCGGGCGCGGGCACCCGATCAGCCTGGAGCTGGACGCCAACCCCGCCCTGTACGGCCGTGAGCAGGCCGAGGCCCACGCCGAGCGCCTGGTGCACTGGGTGGGCGCGTGGGGGCGGGCGGCCGTTGACGGGACTGACGTCGACGAGCTGGAGCAGGCCACCCCGGCGGAGCTAGCCCGGCTGGACGAGCTGGCGGAGACCCGGGTGCCGCGGCGCTCCGGAACCCTGTGGGAGGGCTTCGCGGCCGCCGTGGCCGAGCACCCTGAGGAGACCGCCGTGATCGAGGGCCCGGCCTACCCGGGCCCCGGGGAGGGGTTCCGCGGTCGGCGCCTGACCTACGCCGAGCTGGCCGAGGCCGCGCGCACCCGCGCCGCGGCCCTGGCGAGCCTGGGCGTGGCCCCCGGGGACCCGGTGGCCCTGCGCACCCACCGCGGCCTGGACCAGTACGTCAGCGTGTACGCCCTGCTCGCGGCGGGTGCGGTCTATCTGCCGGTGGACCCGCAGCTGCCGGCCGAACGGGTCGCCGGGATGCTCGCCGACGCAGGCTGCCCCTGGCTGCTGGAGGGCCCGGGCCTGGACCCGTTGGAGCTGGGTTCCTCGGCCACCGAGCACCCGGTGACCGAGCACCCGGTGACCGCGCTGACCGCTGCGGACCTGGCCCGGGCCGAGGAGCGGGTGTGCGCTGAGCAGGCCGCATCCGCAGGCCTCGAGGACCCGCTGCCCGGCACCCGGCGCGCCCCGGAGGACCTCGCCTATATCCTGTTCACCTCCGGGTCCACCGGGCGTCCCAAGGGCGTGCCCATCACCCACGCAGGGATCGACAACCGGCTGGCCTGGCAGCAGCACCTGGCTCCCGTGGGTCCGGGGGACCGGGTGGCGCACAAGACGGCCGTCTCCTTCGACGTGCACGTGTGGGAGCTGTACTGGCCGCTGCGACACGGGGCCGGCGTCGTCGTGGCGGCCCCCGAGGGGCATAAGGACCCGGAGCACCTGGCCCGGCTGATCACCGAGGCCCGGGTGGACTGCCTGCACTTCGTGCCCACGATGCTCTCGGCGTTCCTGGCTTCCCCGGGGGCGGCCCGGACGCTCGCGGCCGGGGCGCACCGGCCGCGCACCGTGGTGTGCAGCGGGGAGGCCCTGACCCGGGAGCAGGTGGCCGGGTGCCGCCGGATGCTCGGCACCGGGCCGCTGAACCTCTACGGCCCCACGGAGGCCGCCGTGGACGTCACCGCCTGGGCCACCGAGGAGCACCCGGAGGAGCCCGTGGTGCCCATCGGCCGGCCCGCCTGGAACACCGGGGTGCACGTCCTGGACGCGAGCGGGCACCGCTGCCCGGTCGGGGTCGTGGGGCACCTGTGCCTGTCGGGGGTGCAGGTCACTCCCGGATACCTGCACCGCCCCGAGGCCGACGCCGCCGCGTTCCGGCACCTGCCGGCCGGACGGCTCGGGGACGAGGGCCCGGAGCGGGTGCGGGTCTACCGCACGGGGGATCTGGCCCGGTGGCGCCCGGACGGGGCCCTGGAGTACCGGGGACGCACGGACCACCAGGTCAAGATCGGCGGGCAGCGCCTGGAGCTGGGCGAGGTGGAGACCGTGCTGGCCGCGGTGCCCGGGGTGAGCGCCGCCGTCGCCCTGGTGCGCCGGATCGGGGCGCAGGAGGTGCTCGTCGGCTTCCTGGAGGCCGCAGCGGAGGAGGACCGGATCGTGCAGCGGGCCCGGGACCACGCCGAACGGCACCTGCCCGGGTACATGGTGCCCACGGTCTGGCAGGTGCTGCAGCGCCTGCCGATCACCGCCAACGGCAAGGCGGACCGCCGGGCGCTGGCCGAACGGGAGATCACCGAGGCCCCGGGGCAGGACGGCGCCCCAGGACGGGAGGGCGGCCCGGCCACCTGGCGGGAGGCGGTCCTGGGAGAGCTGTTCGGGCAGGTGCTCGAGCGCGAGCCGCTGGGGCCCGGCGCGGACTTCTTCGCGGCCGGGGGCGCGTCCCTGACCGCGCTGGAGCTGGTGGCCCGGATCGACGAGCGGCTGGGCCTGCCCTGCTCCCTGGCGCAGATCTTCGCCCACCCGACCCCGGCCGCACTGTCCGCGGCCCTGGGGGAGGAATCGGGCGCCGGTCTCGGGGCGGATCTGGCGCCGACGCTGCTGCTGCGCCGCGGCTCGGACCCTGCCGCAGCACCCCTGGTGCTGCTGCCCCCGGCCGGGGGTCTCGGCTGGTGCTACGCGGGGCTGCTGCCCGCCCTGGGCCCGGCCCGCACCGTGTGGACGCTGCAGGCCCCGCAGTTCACCGACCCGCAGGCTCCGGAGCCTGCGGACCTGGAGGAGCTGGCCCCCCAGCAGCTGCCGCTGCTGCGCGAGATCGCCCCCGACGGCGCGGATCTGGCCGGATGGTCCGTCGGCGGAATGGCCGCGGTGCACCTGGCGGGCCTGGCCGAACGGGAGGGTGGCCCGCGAATCGGTGCGGTGGGGCTGCTGGACGCCTACCCGCCGTCGTACTGGCGGTCCCTGCCCGCACCGGGCCCGGGGGAGCTGTGGCGGGCCCTGATGCGCATGGGCGGGGTGGAACCGCAGGCCCCGCCGCGAAACCTGGAGGAGACCCTGGCGGCTCTGCGCGAGCACGGCTCGCCCCTGGCGGCCCTGGACGACGCCGCCCTGCGCACCAGCATCGCGGCGGTGCGCCGGGCCATGGCCCACACCCGCGGGGCGGACCCGGCCCCGGTGCGCGCCCGGCTGCTGCACGTCGGGGCCGAGCGGACCCTGGGCGAAGGGGCCCCGGCGCAGGCCTGGGCCCGCACCGGGGCGCTGGAGCGTCAGACCGTGCCCGGGGATCACGCCGCGGTCATCCGGGGCGCGGGCGCCCGGGCCCTGGCCTCGATGCTGGGCGACGGGCGGGGCTGAGCCCGGCGCGTCGATCCCGATCGGCCACGGCATTGGCGCACGGCGCACTGAGGCGTAAGCTCTATCTCAGCCCACCTTTAGGAAATGCTAAGCTGTGTGTCCTGTGATGCGCGGCTGTCCACCTCGCACCGTCCCCGCCCACGGCGGGGACCCGATGAATGAGGAAAGATGACGATCTCCTGCCAGCGCCCCCGGCGCCGTCTGAAGAACCTGGCCGTGGGAGCCACCGCCGCCTCCCTGCTGGCCTCCGCCCTGATGGTCCCGGCCCAGGCCGCCCCGGCCGAGAGCGCCGCCTCGAGCGCCCGCAGCGTCGAAGTCTCGGCCCAGCAGACCCAGGGCCTGCCCGGTCAGTACCAGATGGCCTACTCCCAGAAGAACGACAAGCTGTGGGTCACCGGCTCCTCCGGGCGTCCCCCGATCGAGACCGCCACCATCGCCCGGGTGAAACCCTCGACGATGAAGATCGAGGCCAACGCCGCGATGCCCACGCTGCGCACCGGCACCGGCCAGAACGCCGGCTACCAGTACAACGGCGCCTACGGGATCGCCGCGGACGATGCGAACAACACCGTCTGGGTCACCAACACCCGCTCCAGTGCGGTATCCGTGTTCGACCAGACCACCCTGAAGCAGATCTGGACCTCCTACGACCCGGCGGCCTCCGAGCAGGTCGTGGACCACCCGCGCGAGGTCAAGATCGACGACGCCACTGGCCGCGCCTTCGTCACCGACGGGAAGGGCGTCGTCGCCTTCGACCTGACCACCCACGAGGCCCAGCGCATCGACGTCGGCGAGGGCGCCGGCACCGGGATGAACTCCTTCCTGGACGAGGAGGCCGGGCGCCTGTACACCCCGGACATCTCCCGCGGCGTCGTCAGCGTGATCGACACCAAGACCCTCAAGGTCGTGCAGACCATCACCGTGCACGCGGACGACTCCTCCGCGGGCCTGTCCCCGTCGGACGTGACGGTGGACAAGTCCCTGAACGAGATCTACGTCTCCAGCCAGGGCAAGGGCGGCAAGAACTCCGGGGTCACGGTCTACGACCTGACCACCGGTGAGTACAAGAAGTCCATCCCCTTCGGGACCCAGGCCCTGGCCATCGACAACGATGAGGCCCGTGACCTGGTCTACGTCACCGACTTCGGCAAGGGCGAGGTCGGGGTGATCGACGCCCGCACCGGCAAGGTCGTCAGCTCCGTGGACACCGGCTCCCGGGCGACCAACGACGTCCTGGTCACCCCCGAGGGGGCCTTCGCGGTGGACAAGGCCGGCGCCTACGCCAACCAGTCCGTGCCGTTCACCCTGGACTTCACCAGCGGCACCACCCGCACCTCCAACACCGAGCAGAAGGGCTACGGCGCCCAGCTGAGCCCCATCAACGCGGACACCCTCTACAAGATCGACACCAAGGTCACCGAGACCTCCCCGGAGTCGGAGGCTCCCGCGGAGGAGCAGACTGTGAAGGCCTCCGACGGCACGGCGACGGTGACCTCGGTGAAGACGGTCCGTGAGGGCGCTGAGGTGACGGTGACCGGCACCGGGTGGAAGGCCCAGGACGGTTCGGGCTCGAATGTGAGTGTGAAGCTGGATAAGGGCAAGACCACCATCGGTGGTGATGCCGTGGTGGCCACGGTGGACGCGAGCGCCCAGGGCGAGTTCTCCGCGACCTTCCCGTTCCCGGGATCCGGGAACTCGAATGCCGCCTGGACGGTGGGCTCGACCCACACGATCCACGTGCTCTCCGGGTCCGGCAAGGAGGGGGATGTGGCCCGCAACGCGGTGCTCACCGTCGGCGTCGCCGCTGCCCCCGCCTCCGCCGACGAGGCCTCCGAGGTCTCGCAGGTCTCCCCGCAGGCCACCGCCTTCCAGGGTTACCCGGCGGCCACGAAGACCACGGACAAGGTCCTCACGGACCGGGACTTCAAGGACGTCACCGACTCCACGATCTTCGCCAAGGAGATCCGCTCGATCGCCAACAAGGGCATCACCGAGGGCTGGGACGACAACACCTACCGCCCCTGGGCCAACATCGAGCGCGGGCAGATGGCCGCCTACATCTACCGGATGGCCGGTTCCCCGTCCTACACGGCGCCGGCCACCCCGCAGTTCACCGACGTCAGCAAGGACGACCCCTTCTACAAGGAGATCTCCTGGCTGCACGCCACCGGCATCGCCCAGGGCTGGAGCGACGGCACGTTCCGTCCGAACGCCAAGGTCGAGCGCGGGGCTATGGCCGCGTTCTTCTACCGTGCCGCGGGCTCCCCGCAGTACCGGGCCGGGAACCCCGCCTTCTCGGATGTGCAGCGCGGGGAGACCTTCTACAAGGAGATCGCCTGGCTGCAGGACAGCGGCATCACCAAGGGCTACGATGACGGCACCTTCCGTCCCTGGACCGCGATCAAGCGGGACCAGATGGCGGCCTTTGTGGACCGCTTCTCCGGACGGTACAAGGTGACCGTCTCCGCGCAGTGATCTGACCCGCCCCGTCGGCGCCCCCGCCCGTCGTCCCCGCGACGCGGCGGGGGCGCCGTCGCGTGCGCTGTGGTATGGTTGTGTATTCGTGCGGCCTTCGTGACCGCACACCACCACGGATCCTTCGTGCCAGTGCATAATGCCGCTGAGACGGGCGCATTCGCCCGAGACCTCGGGCGGGTCCAGATGCTCCTGGCATGGGGGATCCCAGGCGCGACCGCCAACCCCGCAGCTGTCCGCTTCCCAGCGGACGGGCCGCGGAGACCGGCGCGTCACCTCATCCCGACCAAAGTGTTCCGCAAGGCCCACGGCGCGTCGGCCGGCCCTGCCGCCCTCACGAAGGGCGCATCCGGCGGCGGCGTGAGAACCGGCGAGACGACAGGAGTATTCAGTGATTCAGCAGGAGTCACGGCTCAAGGTCGCCGACAACACGGGTGCGAAGGAAATCCTGACCATCCGCGTTCTCGGCGGCTCCGGCCGTCGCTACGCAGGCATCGGCGACATCATCGTCGCCACCGTCAAGGACGCGATCCCTGGCGGCAACGTGAAGAAGGGCGACGTCGTCAAGGCCGTCGTCGTCCGCACCCGCAAGGAGACCCGTCGCCCGGACGGCTCCTACATCAAGTTCGACGAGAACTCGGCGGTGATCCTCAAGAACACCGACGGCGACCCCCGCGGCACCCGCATCTTCGGGCCCGTCGGGCGCGAGCTGCGCGACAAGAAGTTCATGAAGATCATCTCGCTGGCCCCGGAGGTGCTGTAACTCATGGCGAAGATCAAGAGCGGCGACCTCGTTCAGGTCATCTCCGGCGCGGACAAGGGCAAGCAGGGCAAGGTCCTGCACGTGTTCCCCTCCACCCAGCGCGTGCTGGTGGAGAACGTCCGGGTCATCACCAAGCACACCAAGGCCAACCCGACCACCGGTGAGGGCGGCGGCATCGTCAAGACCGAGGCCCCGATCCACATCTCCAACGTCGCGATCGTCGACCCGGAGACCGGCAAGCCCACCCGCGTCGGGTTCCGCGAAGAGACCGTCGAGCGCGACGGACGCCAGCGCACCGTGCGCGTGCGCGTGTCCAAGAGCTCGGGGAAGGATCTGTGATGACTGAGACCAAGACCACCCCCCGCTTCAAGGCCAAGTTCAACGACGAGGTCGTGCCCGCGCTGCAGGAGCAGTTCGGCTACGCCAACCCGATGCAGTCCCCGCGGCTGGTCAAGGTCGTCGTGAACATGGGCGTGGGCGAGGCCGCCCGCGACTCCAAGCTCATCGACTCGGCCGTGCGCGACCTGACCCTCATCACCGGTCAGAAGCCGCAGGTGTCCAAGGCCAAGAAGTCCATCGCCCAGTTCAAGCTGCGCGAGGGCCAGCCCATCGGCTGCCACGTGACCCTGCGCGGTGACCGCATGTGGGAGTTCCTGGACCGCCTCGTGACCCTGGCGCTGCCGCGCATCCGCGACTTCCGCGGACTGTCCGACCGCCAGTTCGACGGCAACGGCAACTACACCTTCGGGCTGACCGAGCAGTCGATGTTCCACGAGATCGACCAGGACTCGATCGACCGCGTGCGCGGCATGGACATCACCGTGGTGACCACCGCCCGCACCGACGACGAGGGCCGCGCCGTGCTCAAGGCGCTCGGCTTCCCGTTCAAGACCAACTAACGACTACGTTTCAGGTCCCCCGCCCGCGGGCGGGAGGAAACCGTCACGAGGAAGGGCCAGAGCCCACATGACCATGACAGATCCTGTCGCAGACATGCTCACGCGCCTGCGCAACGCCAACACGGCGCACCACGACTCCGTGTCGATGCCGTTCTCCAAGCTCAAGGGCCGGATCGCCGAGATCCTCAAGTCCGAGGGCTACATCAAGGACTGGCACGAAGAGGAGGCCCAGGTCGGCAAGACGCTGACCCTGGACCTGAAGTTCGGCCAGAACCGCGAGTCCTCCATCGCCGGGGTGCGCCGCATCTCCAAGCCGGGCCTGCGCGTGTACGCCAAGTCCACCAACCTGCCCCAGGTGCTGGGCGGGCTCGGCATCGCCATCCTGTCCACCTCCTCCGGTCTGCTCACTGACAAGCAGGCCGCTGCCAAGGGCGTCGGCGGGGAAGTCCTCGCCTACGTCTGGTAGTCGGTACATAGAGAAAGGAAGAGATCTTATGTCACGTATCGGACGTCTCCCCATCTCGGTGCCGGCTGGTGTCGAGGTGACCATCGACGGTTCGCGCGTCGCGGTCAAGGGATCCAAGGGGGAGCTCTCCCGCACGATCTCCGCGCCGATCACCGTCTCCCAGGACGACGGCGTCATCACCGTCTCCCGTCCGGACGACGAGCGGGTCTCCCGCTCGCTGCACGGGCTGTCCCGCACCCTGATCTCCAACATGATCCAGGGTGTCTCCGAGGGCTACTCCAAGAAGCTCGAGATCGTCGGCACGGGCTACCGTGTGATGGCCAAGGGCACCGACCTGGAGTTCGCGCTGGGCTACTCCCACCCCATCACGGTGAAGGCCCCCGAGGGCATCACCTTCGCGGTGGAGGGCAACAACAAGCTCACCGTCTCGGGCATCGACAAGCAGCAGGTCGGCCAGGTGGCCGCCAACATCCGCGGCCTGCGGGCCCCGGACCCCTACAAGGGCAAGGGCATCCGCTACGCCGGCGAGCAGATCCGCCGCAAGGTCGGAAAGGCTGGTAAGTAATCCATGGCTAACAAGACGAAGTTCGCTGCTCGCACGCGTCGTCACCAGCGCGTGCGCAAGCACGTGTCCGGGACCCCGGCCCGCCCGCGGCTGTCGGTGTTCCGCTCGACCCAGCACATGTTCGTGCAGGTCATCGACGACACCAAGGGGCACACCATCGCCTCCGCCTCCACCCTGGAGGCCGAGCTGCGCAACGCAACCGAGATGGACAAGACCGCCAAGGCCCGCCGCGTCGGCGAGCTGGTCGCCGAGCGCGCCAAGGCCGCCGGCATCGAGTCCGTCGTCTTCGATCGGGGCGGCAACAAGTACCACGGCCGCGTGGCCGCGGTGGCCGACGGCGCCCGGGAAGGTGGGCTGGCACTGTGAGCGAGCAGACCACGAACGAGAAGGAAACCCAGGTGGCAGACAACACCGCTGCACCCGAGAGCACCGAGGCCCAGAACAACGGCGCCCAGCAGCGCGACGACCGCCGCGGCGGTCGCGGTGAGCGCGGCGGCCGGGGTCGCAACGACCGCGGCGGACGCAACGACCGCGGCCGCGGCGGGCGCGATGAGGACAAGGACAAGTTCCTCGAGCGCGTCGTGAGCATCAACCGCGTGTCCAAGGTCGTCAAGGGCGGTCGGCGCTTCAGCTTCACCGCGCTGGTCGTCGTCGGCGACGGCAACGGCATGGTCGGCGTCGGCTACGGCAAGGCCAAGGAGGTGCCCTCCGCGATCTCCAAGGGCGTGGAGGAGGCCAAGAAGAACTTCTTCCGCGTCCCCCGCGTCGAGGACCGCACCATCCCGCACCGCGTGCAGGGTGAGGCCGCGGCCGGCGTGGTCATGCTGCGTCCGGCCACCGCCGGTACCGGTGTGATCGCCGGCGGTCCGGTGCGCGCCGTGCTCGAGTGCGCCGGGATCCACGACGTCCTGTCGAAGTCCCTGGGCTCCTCGAACCAGATCAACATCGTCCACGCGACCGTCGAGGCGCTGAAGCAGCTGGAGGAGCCCGTCGCGGTGGCAGCCCGTCGCGGCCTGCCCAACGACGAGGTCATCCCCAGCTACCTGCGTCGCAGCGAAAAGGCAGGTGCGTAATGACCGGCAAGCGGATTCAGCCCAGCGACGCGAAGCTGGAGATCACGCAGATCAAGTCCTACGTTGGCCAGAAGCAGAACATGCGCGACACCCTGCGCTCCCTGGGCCTGAAGCGCCCGGGCAACACCGTGACCCGCACCGCGGATCCGGTGACCTGCGGCATGGTCAACACCGTCGCTCACCTCGTGAAGGTTGAGGAGGTCAAGTAACCATGGCAGAGACCAACGAAGAGCGCCAGGGCGCCATCAAGCTGCACGACCTGCGGCCGGCCCCCGGTGCGCACAAGGCCAAGACCCGCGTGGGTCGCGGCGAGGCGTCCAAGGGCAAGACCGCCGGGCGCGGCACCAAGGGCACCAAGGCCCGCAACCAGGTCAAGGCCGGCTTCGAGGGCGGGCAGCTGCCGCTGCACATGCGCCTGCCGAAGCTGCGCGGGTTCAAGAACCCGTTCCGGGTGGAGTACCAGGTCGTGAACCTGGACCGCATCTCGGAGCTGTACCCGGAGGGCGGTGAGGTGACCGTGGAGTCCCTCGTCGCCAAGGGCGCGGTGCGCAAGAACCAGCCCGTGAAGGTCCTGGGCCAGGGTGAGCTGACCGTGAAGGTCGACGTCACCGTGGACAAGTTCTCCGCCTCCGCGGCGCAGAAGATCCAGGCCGCCGGCGGCACCGCCACCGCGACCGCCCAGTAGTCGAGGGGGTCCCGGCGCCCTCGGCGTCGGACCCTCCTCGATCAGGCCAGGCCCCTCTCCCGGAGAGCGATCTTTCCGGGGGAGGGGCCTGCGCCGTTCCCCCGTACCCGTCCCGGCCCCGCCCGGCGACCCCGGGTAGAGTGTCCTAGACTGGCCCGGGGAGATCCCGCCGTCTGTCGACGGCGCCCGCCCGCCCCGACGGTGCGCGGGGCCCGCGGCGTCATCCCCGCCACCCCATCTTCTGCCACAGGAGGCCATGTGCTCAGCGCTTTCGGACGGGCGTTCAAGACCCCGGACCTGCGACGCAAGCTGCTGTTCACCCTCGCGATGATCGTCATCTACCGCGTGGGCACGTTCATCCCCGCCCCGGGGGTCAGCTACGGCAACGTCCAGCAGTGCCTGGCCCTGGGCGGCACCACCGGCGGCATCTACGACATGGTCAACCTGTTCAGCGGCGGCGCGTTGCTGCAGCTGTCCATCTTCGCCCTGGGTGTGATGCCCTACATCACCGCCTCGATCATCGTGCAGCTGCTGCGCGTGGTCATCCCGCGCTTCCAGGAGCTGCACCAGGAGGGCGGACAGGGCCAGCAGAAGCTCACCCAGTACACCCGCTACCTGACCCTGGCGCTGGCGGCCCTGAACGCCACGACCATCATCTCCCTGGCCCGCTCCGGCTCCCTGCTGGGCAGCTGCCCGCTGCCGATCATCCCCGATGACTCGATCCTCATGGTCATCATCCTGATCATCACCCTGACCGCGGGCACCGGCATCATCATGTGGATGGGCGAGCAGATCACGGAGAAGGGCGTCGGCAACGGCATGTCCCTGCTGATCTTCACCTCGATCGCCGCCTCCTTCCCGACCGCCCTGGGCAACATCTTCAAGGAGCAGGGCGGCTGGGTGTTCTCCCTGATCCTGCTGGTGGGCCTCGTGGTGATCGTCGCCGTCGTGTTCGTCGAGCAGTCCCAGCGGCGCATCCCCGTGCAGTACGCCAAGCGCATGATCGGGCGGCGCACGATCGGGGGGACCTCCACCTACATCCCGCTGAAGGTCAACATGGCCGGCGTGATCCCGGTGATCTTCGCCTCCTCCCTGCTCATGGTGCCCGGGCTGATCGCGAACTTCGCGACGCCGAAGGACGGCACGGCCCCGCCGGAGTGGGTCAACTGGATCAACTCCTACCTGGTGCGCGGGGACCATCCGCTGTACATGGCCGTGTACTTTCTGCTGATCATCGCCTTCGCGTACTTCTACGCCTCGATCACCTTCAACCCGCAGGAGGTCTCGGACAACATGAAGCGCTACGGCGGCTTCATCCCGGGCATCCGCGCGGGTCGACCCACCGAGCGCTACCTGGCCTACGTGCTCAACCGCATCACCCTGCCGGGCTCGCTGTACCTGGGGATCATCGCGATGATCCCGCTGGTCGCGCTCGTGCTGGTCAACGCCAACCAGAACTTCCCGTTCGGCGGCACCTCGCTGCTGATCGTGGTCGGCGTCGGTCTGGACACCATCAAGCAGATCGACGCCCAGCTGCAACAACGACACTACGAAGGACTGCTGCGATGAACCGCCTGCTGATCATCGGTCCCCCCGGGGCCGGTAAGGGGACCCAGGCCGCCCGGATCGCCGAGGAGCTCGGCATCCCCGCGATCTCCACCGGGGACATCTTCCGCAAGAACATCTCGGAGCAGACCGAGCTGGGCCGGGAGGCGAAGTCCTACATCGACGCCGGCAACCTCGTCCCGGACGAGGTCACCAACCGCATGGTGCGCGACCGCCTGGGCCAGGACGACGCCCGGGGCGGCTTCCTGCTGGACGGCTACCCGCGCAACACCGCGCAGGTGCAGGAGCTGGACGCGATCCTGGAGGAGCTCGGCCAGTCCCTGGACCGGGTCCTGCTGCTGACCGCCGAGGATGACGAGCTGGTCCAGCGTCTGCTGGGCCGGGCCGCCGAGCAGGGCCGCAGCGACGACACCGAGGAGGTCATCCGCCACCGCCTGGAGGTCTACCGCGCCGAGACCGCCCCGATCATCGGGCTCTACGAGCAGCGGGGCCTGGTGGCCCGCGTGGACGGCCTGGGCACGGTCCAGGAGGTCGCCGAGCGCCTGCTGGCCGCGCTGGGCCGGTCCTGATGTTCGGACGCCGGAGGATCGAGTACAAGACCGACGCGCAGCTGCGCACCATGGCCCGCGCCGGGGTCGTGACCTCGCGGGCGCTGGACGCGGCCGTGGCCGCCGCGGCCCCGGGGGTGTCCACCGCGGACCTGGACGCCGTCTTCCGCGAGGTGCTCGCCGAGCACGGGGCGACGTCGAACTTCCTGGGCTACTACGACTACCCGGCGACCATCTGCGCCTCCCCGAACGAGATCGTGGTCCACGGCATCCCGGGCCCGCGGGCCCTGGGGGAGGCCGACATCATCTCGATCGACGGCGGGGCCATCGTGGAGGGCTGGCATGGGGACTCCGCGCGCACCGTGCTGATGCCCCGAGCCGGTTCCGAGGATCGGGAGCTGTCCGAGATCACCCGAGAAGCCATGTGGCACGGCATCGCCGCGGCGGCCTCGGCCCAGCGGGTCGGGGAGATCGGGGCGGCGATCGAGGACTTCGTGCGCGCCGAGTCCGGCGGGACCTACGGCATCATCGAGGACTACGTGGGCCACGGCATCGGCTCGGCCATGCACATGGCCCCGGACGTGCCCAACTACCGCACCCGTGAGGCGGGTCCCAGGATCAAGCCGGGCATGGCCCTGGCCATCGAGCCCATGCTCGTGACAGGATCGACGCAGACCGAGGTCCTCGAGGACGACTGGACGGTCGTGACCCTGGACGGCTCGCACTCCAGCCAGTGGGAGCACTCGGTGGCCTTCCACCGGGACGGGATCTGGGTCCTGACCGCCGAGGACGGCGGCGCCGAGGAGCTCGCGCGCCGAGGCGTGCGGGTGGCGCCGATCCCGCAGTAGCCGCGGGCCCGCACCGGAACCACGCACACCACCACAGATCAAGGGGCACCCACGTGTCTGAGAGCACCGCCACGCCGGTGGAGATCACCACCCGGCCCGAACCCGGCAGGATCCTGCTGAAGGCCCCGCGCCGCGGGAAGCCGCCGAAGCACCTGGCGGACTTCAACCTGGCCGGGCGCAAGGAGTTCCTCACGGAGCTGGGCCACCCCGGCTTCCGGGCCAGCCAGCTGTCCACGCACTACTTCGACCACCTCACCACGGATCCGCAGCGCATGACCGATCTGCCCGCGGCCACCCGGGAGGAGATGGTCGCCGCGGCGATGCCGCAGCTGCTGACCGAGGTGCGCACCCTGGAGGCCGACGGCGGTGACACCATCAAGTCCGTGTACCGGCTCTTCGACGGCGCCCTGGTGGAGTCCGTGCTGATGCGCTACGAGCACCGGGTGACCATGTGCATCTCCTCGCAGGCCGGCTGCGGGATGAACTGCCCCTTCTGCGCGACCGGGCAGGCGGGGCTGACCCGCAACCTCTCCACCGCGGAGATCGTCGAGCAGGTGGTGGCCGGGGCCCGGCGGCTGAAGTCCATGCAGGGCCTGGAGCAGGCCGAGCACGGCACGGAGGCGACCCGTCCGCTGCGGGTCTCCAACATCGTGTTCATGGGCATGGGGGAGGCCCTGGCCAACTACAAGGCCTCCCTGGGTGCGGTGCACCGGCTGATCGATCCCTCCCCGGAGGGGCTGGGCATCTCCGCGCGCGGGATCACCATGTCCACCGTCGGGCTGGTGCCGGGCATCCGCAAGTTCACGATGGAGAACCTGCCGGTGACCCTGGCGCTGTCCCTGCACGCCCCGGACGACGAGCTGCGCGACGAGCTGATCCCGATCAACACCCGCTGGAAGGTGGACGAGGCCCTGGACGCGGCCTACGACTACTACCGCCAGACGGGACGGCGGGTGTCCATCGAGTACGCGCTGATCCGGGACATCAACGACCAGGGCTGGCGGGCGGACCTGCTGGGCAAGAAGCTGGCCCAGCGCGGGCGCGGCTGGGTGCACGTGAACCCCATCCCGCTGAACCCGACCCCCGGCTCCAAGTGGACGGCCTCCCGCCCCGGGGTCGAGCAGAACTTCGTGGAGCGCCTGCGCGCCCACGGCATCCCCACCACGGTGCGCGACACCCGCGGCTCGGACATCGACGGCGCCTGCGGGCAGCTGGCCGCCGCCTCCTGATCCGCCGCTTCGTGAGCCACCGGCCCCCGACCCATCGGCCCCGGCCGGGCCGAACGCCGTCGGGCGGGGCGAGGGTGGGACTCGCCGCCGCGTGAGCCGCAGCTCACCCGCGCCGGGGTTAACTTTCCCGCGGGGATGCCGTACACTCGACTGTTGGCCGTCTCTGCCGTCATCCTCCCGTGTCCGCGGTGAGGTGCCGCGGGGGAGCCGACCGATACGAGCAAGACTGCCCCGCGGGCCACGGCAGGCGGGGCACCGACGTTAGCGGAGGATATGGCCAAGAAAGACGGCGTCATCGAGATCGAGGGAGCCGTGGTCGAAGCACTGCCCAACGCGATGTTCCGCGTGGAGCTGGACAACGGCCACAAGGTGCTCGCCCACATCTCCGGGAAGATGCGACAGCACTACATTCGCATCCTCCCCGAGGATCGCGTGGTAGTGGAGCTCTCGCCGTACGACCTCTCCCGCGGCCGCATCGTCTACCGCTACAAGTAGGGCTCCCCGACGGCGCCGCCGGATCCCTCCGGGATCCGCGCATCGCGCCGTCCGACCCCCAGTTGCAACAACGCAAAGGAATGCGATGAAGGTTCAGCCGAGCGTCAAGCCGATCTGCGACAAGTGCAAGGTGATCCGCCGCCACGGCGTGGTCATGGTGATCTGCGAGAATCCGCGTCACAAGCAGCGCCAGGGCTGAAGCCCCGGCCTTGTCGGGACTGATCGCTTCCGACGCTTCGAGAACATGGCACCGCTCCCCGTGACACGCGGGGATACCTCCGGACACAGAGGCCGGAGACCGGGGACACCCGGGCAGTGATGCCTCAAACCTCTGGATCAACTACAAGGAGAACCGCCGTCATGGCTCGTCTCGCAGGAGTGGATCTGCCCCGCGAAAAGCGCGTGGAGATCGCCCTCACCTACATCTACGGCGTGGGCCGCACCCGCGCCCACGAGGCCCTGGAAGCGACCGGCGTCAGCCCGGACATCCGCGTGAAGGACCTCTCCGACGCCCAGCTCGTCGCGCTGCGCGACTTCATCGAAGGCAACTTCAAGGTCGAGGGTGACCTCCGTCGCGAGGTGGCCGCCGACATCCGCCGCAAGGTCGAGATCGGCAGCTACCAGGGCCTGCGCCACCGCCGCGGCCTGCCGGTGCACGGTCAGCGCACCAAGACCAACGCCCGCACCCGCAAGGGTCCCAAGCGCACGGTCGCCGGTAAGAAGAAGTAAGCACCCTCTCGCGTAGGAGAACCAACTCATGCCCCCAAAGACTCGCGCTGCGGCCGCCCGCACCTCTCGCCGCAAGGTCAAGAAGAACATCAGCGCCGGACAGGCGCACATCAAGTCCACGTTCAACAACACGATCGTGTCCATCACCGATCCCTCCGGCGCGGTGATCTCCTGGTCCTCCGCCGGCGAGATGGGCTTCAAGGGCTCCCGCAAGTCCACCCCGTACGCCGCCCAGATGGCCGCCGAGAACGCCGCCAAACGCGCTCAGGAGCACGGCGTGCGCAAGGTGGACGTGTTCGTCAAGGGTCCGGGATCCGGCCGTGAGACCGCGATCCGCTCGCTGCAGGCCACCGGCCTGGAGGTCGGCTCTATCCAGGACGTGACCCCCAGCGCCCACAACGGCTGCCGCCCTCCCAAGCGCCGTCGCGTCTGATCCGCCGCCTCTGCCGGCACCGAGCGCATCCTCCTTCCGGGGAGGGGCGGGCCCGGTCCGGAAGACCCCGCCTGTCGGCGGGGCCGTCTACGGCCGCCACCTCCGGGCGGCGCCCACCGATCCTGTTTTCCCCCACCTGTGTTGCGTCATATAGCGGATGCTCGCTGAAAGGAAACATCAGTGCTCATTGCACAGCGCCCCTCTCTGAGTGAAGAAGTCGTCGCGGAGAACCGCTCGCGCTTCACCATCTCCCCGCTCGAACCCGGTTTCGGCTACACCCTGGGCAACTCGCTGCGGCGTACCCTCCTGTCCTCGATCCCCGGCGCCGCCGTGACCAGCATCCGCATCGACGGCGTGCTGCACGAGTTCTCCACCGTGGACGGGGTCAAGGAGGACGTCACCGAGATCATCCTGAACATCAAGAAGCTGTCGATCTCCTCGGAGAACGACGAGCCCGTGGTCGCCTACCTGCGCAAGCAGGGCCCGGGCGAGATCACCGCGGCGGACATCGAGGTGCCCGCCGGGGTGGAGATCCACAACCCGGATCTGCACATCGCCACCCTCAACGCGCAGGGCGCGTTCTCCGCGGAGCTGACCGTGGAGCGCGGCCGCGGCTACGTCTCGGCCCAGCAGAACAAGGCCGGGGCCGGCGAGTCGGAGATCGGCCGGATCCCGGTGGACTCCATCTACTCGCCCGTGCTGAAGGTGACCTTCCGGGTCGCCGCCACCCGCGTGGAGCAGCGCACGGACTTCGACAGCCTCGTGCTCGACGTCGAGACCAAGGAGGTGATCGCCCCGCGCGACGCCGTGGCCTCGGCCGGCAACACGCTGGTGGAGCTGTTCGGGCTGGCCCGGGAGCTGAACACCGAAGCCGAGGGCATCGAGGTCGGGCCGTCCCCGGCCGACGAGTCCATGGCCCAGGATCTGGCCCTGCCCATCGAGGACCTGGACATGTCCGTGCGCTCCTACAACTGCCTGAAGCGCGAGGGCATCAACACCGTCGGGGAGCTGGTCTCCCGCTCCGAGGCGGACCTCATGGACATCCGCAACTTCGGCCAGAAGTCCATCGACGAGGTCAAGGAGAAGCTGCAGGAGCTCGGGATGTCCCTGAAGGACTCCCCGGCCGGCTTCGAGCCCTTCGCCGCGGTGGATGAGGAGGAGGACGAGGAGGAGACCTCCTTCTGATCCGCTCGGGCCGGACCACCGGCCGTTCGCACTCGAGAAGCAAACCCTGGTCCCGTCCCGGCGCGGCTGATGCGCCGGACCCGGGACCGCACGAAACGGAAGATTCACTGATATGCCTACTCCCACCAAGGGACCCCGCCTCGGGGGCAGCCCCTCCCACCAGCGGCTGATCCTGGCGAACATGTCCCAGCAGCTGTTCGAGCACAAGCGCATCACCACCACCGTGACCAAGGCCAAGCGCCTGCGCCCGGTGGCCGAGCGCCTGATCACCTTCGCGAAGCGGGGCGACCTGGCCTCCCGCCGTCGCGTGATGCGCTCCCTGACCGACAAGTCCGTGGTCCACGAGCTGTTCACCAGCATCGCCCCGGCCATGGCGGATCGGCCCGGCGGGTACACCCGTATCACCAAGATCGGCAACCGCTCCGGGGACAACGCCCCGATGGCCGTGATCGAGCTGGTCATGGAGCCGGTGGCCTCCCGCGCCGTCGTCGAGGAGGCGACCACCGCCGCCCGCGCCGCCGCCAACTCGAACGCCGAACAGGCCCCGGCCGAGTCCTCGGCCGCCGCCGCCGAGGCCCCGGCCCAGGCCGAGGCTTCCGCCGACGAGCAGCTGCCGGCCGGTGCGCACGCCCCGCTGGAGTCCGGCGAGGCCCCCGAGGGCTTCGAGGTCAAGGGCAACTCGGACTCCATGAAGTACCACGTGCCCGGCTCCCGCTGGTACAAGTCCACCACTGCGGAGATCTGGTTCGACACCGCCGAGTCCGCCAAGGCCGCCGGCTACGCCCCGGCCGGCGGCGAGGCCGCCCAGCAGGTCTCCTGATCGGCACGACCTGAGCCCGGGAGCAGATCCTTCGGATCACCGGCTCCCATCGCGGACCCGCCACGGGCCCCGAGGCACCCCCACCGGGGCCTCGGGGCCCGTGGCGCATCCGCACCAGACCGCAATCCCGCTTCCCGCAGCCGTCGCAGTCCCGCAACCCTGCTTCCCGCACCGTCGCCGCCCCGCCCGTCAGGAGGTCCCCGCCGTGAACGCCGCGTCCCGCCCCCAGCCCGCCCCGGAGGCCCCGGGCGAGCACCCGCTGGGCGCGGCGCTCCCGGAGACCGACCCGCCGGTGCGGGTGCGCCTGGACTTCGCCTATGACGGCGCCCCCTTCTCCGGGTGGGCCCGTCAACCGGGGCTGACCACCGTGCAGGGCTGCCTGGAGGACGCCCTGCAGCTGGTGCTGCGCCATCCGGTGCACCTGACCGTGGCCGGGCGCACCGACGCCGGGGTTCACGCCCAGCACCAGGTCGCCCACCTGGACCTGCCGCGCGCAGCTTGGGAGGCGCTGCCCGGACGCCGCGGGACGGCCGAGCGCCACGCCCCGGATGACCCCGGTGCGGCGCTGGTGCGCAAGCTCAACGGGGCGCTGACCCGGGTGCTCTCCGGCATCGCCCCGGCCCCGCGCCCCGGCGCCCGGCCCGCCGGGCTGGGGGCGATCCTCGTGCGCTCGGCCGCGGCGGTGGACCCCTCCTTCGACGCCCGCTTCTCCGCGCTGTCTCGCTCCTACGTCTACCGGATCGCCGACGGCCCCCGGCACCAGTCTCCGCTGACCCGCGGGTACACCGCCTGGACCCCGCGGGAGCTGGACCCCGAGCAGCTCAGCGCCGCGGGTCGGCAGCTGCTGGGCCTGCACGACTTCCTCTCCTTCTGCAAGCCCCGCCCGCACGCCACGACCGTGCGCGAGCTGCGCTCGGTGGACTTCCGTCGGGCGGAGTCCGGGCTGATCGAGGCCCGCCTTCAGGCCGACGCTTTCTGCCACCACATGGTGCGCGCGATCGTCGGGGCCTGCCTGGCGGTGGGGGAGGGCCGCCGGGACGAGGCCTGGCTGCGCGGGCGCCTGGAGCACCCCGTGCGGGACTCCGAGATCCGGCTGGCCCCGCCGGAGGGACTGTGCCTGGAGCGCATCGCCTACCCGCAGGACGCGGCCGGCTGGGCCGATCAGGCCGAGCGGGCCCGGGACCGCCGGGCCGCGCCGTCGGAGGCACCGGGCTCCTGAGGAGGCGGATCAGTCCGGGTGTGAAGGATTTCGCCCCGGATCAGCAGGGAGGATCCTGGATTAAGTGCGGGTCCCTCGGCTATAGTGGGGTGCTGTTGTGCGTGTCCCACCTCGGTTCACCCGCCAGCGACCGTCGGCCCAGTTGCAGGGCGAGGAGACGGCGCGGCGTCGAGACATCGGGACGAACGGATGCGTCTGGCCCTCACCCAGACCCCTTCGAACGCATCGCAGAACGGCGTGACACCCAACTAGCGCCGACACAGAAAATACCGACACGAAGGTTCAAGAAACGTGCGTACGTACACCCCGAAGCCCGGCGACATCGATCGCCAGTGGCACGTCATCGACGCCACCGACGTCGTGCTGGGTCGCCTGGCCAGCCAGACCGCAACGCTGCTGCGCGGCAAGCACAAGCCGACCTTTGCCCCGAACGTGGACGGCGGTGACTTCGTCATCATCGTCAACGCCGAGAAGGTGGCCCTGACCGGCGCCAAGCTGGAGAAGAAGCGGGCCTACCGCCACACCGGCTACCCCGGCGGCCTGCGCTCCGTCTCCTACGAGGAGCTGCTGGAGAAGAACCCGGTGCGCGCCGTGGAGAAGGCCGTCAAGGGCATGCTGCCCAAGAACAAGCTGGCCGCGCAGCAGATGAAGCACCTCAAGGTCTACGCCGGCGCCGAGCACCCGCACACCGCTCAGCAGCCGAAGACCTACGAGTTCACCCAGATCGCCCAGTAATCGGGCCTGCGACAACAGCACTCAAAGGAGAAATCGTGGCTCAGACTACTGACGAGCAGACCATCACCGAGGAGCAGCTGACCAGCTACACCTCCGAGTCCACCGCCCCCGTGGCCGGCGAGGCCGCCGCCCAGCGCCCGGCCCTGACCGTCGGCGGCTCCGCCGTCGGGCGGCGCAAGCAGGCCGTGGCCCGCGTGCGCGTGGTCCCCGGGACCGGGCAGTGGTCCCTCAACGGGCGCGCCCTGGACGTCTACTTCCCCAACAAGCTGCACCAGCAGGAGGTCAACGACCCCTTCAAGCTGCTGGAGCTGGAGGGCTCCTACGACGTCATCGCCCGCATCCACGGCGGCGGCCCCTCCGGCCAGGCCGGTGCCCTGCGCCTGGGCGTGGCCCGCGCGCTGAACGAGATCGACGCGGAGAACAACCGTCCGCAGCTGAAGAAGGCCGGGTTCCTGACCCGCGATGCCCGCGTCATCGAGCGCAAGAAGGCCGGCCTGAAGAAGGCCCGCAAGGCCTCGCAGTTCTCCAAGCGCTGATGCGCTCGCGCCGCCCGGCGGCGCGCTGAGCTGTTCACGCGAAGAACCCGTCCTCTCCGGTGTGGGAGGGCGGGTTCTTCCGCGTCCCCTGGCTAAGCTGGTGCCCATGAACAGTGACAACCACGACGACGATGCCGTGAGCGCCCGACCCGACAAGTCCCACCTCTCCGATGCGGAGCGTCTGGAGCAGCTGGGGGAGGAGGCCCAGGAGGAGACCCGCCGGGCCGCCGTGCAGGAGGCCCTGAAGAAGCGGTCCCGCCGGGTCTCCGTGGTCCAGGACTACGCCGCGGAGCTGGATGAGATCGGCTCCCTGACCCGCTCCCTGGAGGGCCGTCACGACGTCTCCGACGCCTGGCGGATCGGGTACCCGTACGACGAGAAGCTCAAGCGCAAGGACTATGAGCGCACCAAGCGCACCCTGCAGATCGAGCTGCTGAAGCTGCAGCTGTGGTTCAAGGAGACCGGGCAGAAGCTGCTGCTGATCTTCGAGGGCAGGGACGCCGCGGGCAAGGGCGGGTCCATCAAGCGCTTCACCGAGCACCTGAACCCGCGCGGCTCCCGGGTGGTGGCCCTGGAGAAGCCCACCGACATCGAGCAGACCCAGTGGTACTTCCAGCGCTACATCGAGCACCTGCCCTCCGGCGGGGAGATCGTGCTGATGGACCGCTCCTGGTACAACCGGGCCGGGGTGGAGCGGGTCATGGGCTACTGCACCCCGCACCAGTACTACGAGTTCATGCGCCAGGCCCCCGAGCTGGAGCGGATGCTGGTCAACTCGGGGATCCGGCTGGTGAAGTTCTGGTTCTCGGTGACCCGAGCGGAGCAGCTGGCCCGCTTCGAGGCCCGCCGCACGGACCCGGTGCGCCAGTGGAAGCTCTCGCCCACGGACCTGGCCTCCCTGGACAAGTGGGACGACTACACCGAGGCCAAGGAGGCGATGTTCTTCTACACGGACACCGGCGACGCCCCCTGGACCATCGTGAAGTCCAACGACAAGAAGCGCGCCCGCCTGGAGGCGATGCGCCACGTGCTGTCCCTCTACGAGTACCCGGACAAGGACCACTCCGTGGTGGGGCGCCCGGACCCGCTGATCGTGGGCCCCGTGTCCAAGACCTTCGAGGAGGACCAGCCGGCCACGACCGAGCAGTTCCCGGTGGTCACCCCCGAGCGCCCCTGAGGCGACCCCACCGCCCGAGCACCGAGAACCCGCCCGCGTAGACTGAGGAACGATGGCTAGATTATTTGGAACCGACGGGGTGCGTGCGCGCGCCAACAGCGAGACGATGAGTGCGCTGTCCTCCCTGCAGCTGGCCCAGGCCGCCGCGGTGGTGCTGGGCTTCGACCAGGTGGCCGAGGGGCAGCGCCCCAAGGCCGTGATCGCCCACGACTCGCGGATCAGCGGCCAGTTCATCGGCGCGGCGATCTCCGCGGGCCTGGCGGCCTCCGGGGTGGACGTGTACGACGCCGGGATGCTGCCGACCCCTGCGGCGGCGTACCTGGTGGCGGATCTGGACGCGGACTTCGGCGTCATGATCTCCGCCTCCCACAACCCGTACCCGGACAACGGCATCAAGTTCCTGGCCCGCGGGGGCAAGAAGCTGCCGGACGCGGTGGAGGACCGCATCGAGGAGGTCTACCGGGCGCAGGACTTCCGGTACCCGGAGGGCCCGGACGTCGGGCGCATCTCCCGCTTCGCGGACGCGGAGGACCGGTACGTCACGCACCTGATCTCCACGCTGCCGGCGCCGTCGGCCCTGGCGGGGCTGTCCGTGGTGCTGGACTGCGCGCACGGCGCCTCCTCCGGGTGCTCCCCGGACGCCTTCCGCATCGCCGGGGCGCAGGTGCACGTCATGGCCGCGGACCCCAACGGCACCAACATCAACGACGGCGTCGGCTCCACCCACCTGGAGGGCCTGCAGGCCAAGGTGCGGGAGCTGGGCGCGGACCTGGGCATCGCCCACGACGGAGACGCCGACCGGTGCCTGGCCGTGGATGAGACGGGCGACGTGGTGGACGGGGACACGATCATGTCCATCCTGGCCACGGCCCGGCGCGACGCCGGCCAGCTCGCCCACAACACCCTGGTGGCCACCGTGATGACCAACCTGGGCATGGAGAAGTACCTGGAATCCGAGGGGATCACCCTGGTGCGCACCCAGGTGGGGGACCGCTACGTGCTGGAGGCGATGAACCGGGACGGGTTCAGCCTGGGCGGGGAGCAGTCCGGGCACGTGATCATGTCCGACTACGCGACCACCGGGGACGGGATCCTCACCGGCCTGCACCTGGCGGCCGAGGTCAACCGGACGGGAGAGACCCTGTCCTCCCTGGCGCACCGCTTCGAGCCGGTGCCGCAGACCATGATCAACGTGCCCGGGGTGGACAAGGCCGCCGCGGACGCGGACGAGGCGGTGCAGGCCGAGGTGGCCGCCGTCGAGCGCGAGCTGGGTGCGGACGGCCGGGTGCTACTGCGTCCCTCCGGCACGGAGCCGCTGGTGCGGGTGATGGTGGAGGGCCCGGATCAGGAGACCGTGGACCGCCACGCCCGGCGCCTGGCCGAGGTCGTCGCCCGCGAACTCGCCCTCTGACACCCTTCCCCTCCCGAGACCCCCGCGCCGAGTCATCACTTCCGGCCGGAAATCGCCGATTATTCGGTCGGAAGTGATGACTCGGGGAGGCAGGGGAACAGGGGAGCTCCCGGAACCTCGAAGGGCCCCGCACCGTGGTGGTGCGGGGCCCTTCGGCGTGCGGATGATGATGGGTGGGGAAGCCTTACTTCTCCGGGGTGGCGCCGGTGGCGTTCTTGCCGGCCACCAGGGAGTCGCGGATCTCGGTCAGCAGGGCGACCTGCGGATCCACGGCCGGCTCCTCGTCCTCCAGGCCCAGCTTGCGGGCGCGGGCCTCGTTCATCTTGTTGATCGGCATGACGATGCAGAAGTACAGCGCCGCGGCGATGATGAGGAAGTTGACGACGGCGGTCAGGAACACGCCGACCTTGACCTGGCCGAAGACCAGGAAGGAGTCGAAGTTCGGGGAGCCGATCAGCATGGAGATGAGGGGCATGAGCACCGACTCGACGAGGGCGTTGACCACCGTGCTGAAGGCACCGCCGATGATCACACCGACGGCCAGGTCGATGACGTTGCCTTTGGAGATGAAGTCTTTGAATCCACTGAGCATGATCGCCATCGTACGGCAGGTTTCGCTCTCAGCGGAGGCTTTGTGCGGCGAATGACGGACAGATCACGCAGTATTCACCGTGATGGTCGGCACCGTTGGCGCACCGCGGGCACCGTCCGGATCAGTCCCGGTAGCTCGGGGCCGGCCCCGCCCCCACGAACTCCTCGTAGCTGTGGACCCCGGAATCCCGGTACCGCTGGGCCTGCTCCTGCCCGATCCAGCGCAGGTGCCAGGACTCGTACCAGTACCCGGTGGTGTCCTGCTGCTGCCAGGGAAAACGCAGGATGAACCCGTACTCTGCGCCGTGCTCGGCGAGCCAGTGCGCCGCCGGGGTGTCCCGGAAGCACGGCTGCAGATCGCACGCCCCGGACCCGCCGAAGTCCACGGCCAGCCCCGTCTGGTGCTCCGAGTACCCGGGCCGGGCGGAGGCGACGTCGGCCCGCTCCTGCCCGTAGGTGCTCACCCACTGCCGGTAGGTGGCCTCCTGGGTCTGGTGGGAGCGGTAGCCGGAGATGGGGCTCAGGCTCACCCCGTCCCGAGCCGCGGCCTCGATCATCCGGCGGGCGGCCGCGGCGGCGTCGGCTCGCAGCTGCACCGAGCCCACGGTCTGCAGGTCCTGCGGGGCCCAGTCGATCGGGTCCATCGGGTGGGTCTTGTTCACCAGCACCGTGGGGGAGTCCGGGGAGGAGATGTCCAGGTGCTCCCCGGGTGCGGCCGAGGCAGAGGCGGCGGGAGCGCTCGCGGTGTCGCTGGCTGCCGCGGACGGCTCGGTCGCGGTCGTCGCGGTCCCGGCCGAGGCCGTCGGGGCGGGGGATCCGGCGTCGTCGTAGGATCCGGCGGCGCAGCCGGTCAGCCCGAGCAGCAGGACGGCGGGTGCGGCGATCAGGCGCAGTCGGGGCATCAGGTCTTCCTCAGCAGCACGCGGCGGATGGTGTGGTCGGCGTCCTTGGACAGGATGAGCTTGGCCCGGCCCCGGGTGGGGCGCACGTTCTGCACGAGGTTGGGCTCGTTGATGCGCCGCCAGATGTCCAGGGCGGTCGCGGAAGCCTCGGCGTCGGTCAGGCCAGCGTACTTGCGGAAGTAGGAGCGGGGGTCCCGGAAGGCGGAGTCGCGCAGGGACAGGAAGCGGTTGACGTACCACCGTTCGATGTCCTGGGTGCGCGCGTCCACGTACACGGAGAAGTCGAAGAAGTCCGACAGGGCCAGCGCCCCCTTGTCGTCGGCGGACAGCTGGGCGGGGGCCAGCACATTCAGCCCCTCCACGATGAGCACGTCCGGGCGTGTGACCACCACCTCCTCGTCCGGGAGGATGTCGTAGGTGACGTGAGAGTACTTCGGCGCGGTGACCCGGGGCGCGCCGGATTTGATCTCGGCGACGAAGCGCAGCAGGGCCCGCCGGTCGTAGGACTCCGGGAAGCCCTTGCGCTCCATGAGCCCCCGCTCGCGCAGCACCGCGTTGGGGTGCAGGAAGCCGTCGGTGGTCACCAGCTGCACGTCCGGGGTGGTGGGCCAGCGGCTCATCAGGGCCCGCAGCAGCCGCGCCGTCGTGGACTTGCCGGCGGCCACGGAACCGGCCACGCCGATGACGAACGGGGTGCGCTGGTGGTGCCCGCCGAGGAAGTCGTTGGTCGCCTCGTTCAGGGAGCCGGCGGCGTTCGCGTACAGGTTCAGCAGCCGGGACAGCGGCAGATAGACCTGCCGAACCTCCTCCACGTCCAGCACATCGCCCATCCCGCGCAGCCGCTCGATCTCCGCGGAGGTCAGCGGCACCTCGATCTCATCCGAGAGCCGAGACCAGGTGTCCCGGTCCAGGGACACGAACGGCGTGGTGCGCGGTGGGGCCGGGACGGAAGTCACGGGGCACCAGTCTAGCTCCCGGCCCGCGGTACAGCTGCCAGCGAACTCCCAGGATGACACCGGTGGGATAAACTGGCCCGCATGTGTGGAATCGTTGGATATGTGGGCACCCCTGCGGCAGCCGATCGTGAGTACACCGCCCTCGACGTGATCCTCGAGGGCCTGCGCCGCCTGGAATACCGCGGCTACGACTCCGCCGGCGTCGCCGTCATCGCGGACGGCCGGATCGAGGCCCGGAAGAAGGCCGGGAAGGTCTCCCAGCTCGACGCCGAGCTTGCGGCTCACCCCCTGCCGGACGCGGTCAACGGCATCGGGCACACCCGCTGGGCCACCCACGGCGGCCCCACCGACGTCAACGCCCACCCGCACGTGGTCGCGGACGGACGCCTGGCCGTGGTGCACAACGGCATCATCGAGAACTTCTCCGAGCTGCGCACCGAACTGACCGGCAAGGGCTACGAGTTCGTCTCCGAGACGGACACCGAGGTCGCCGCGACCCTGCTGGCCGAGATCTACGCCCACGAGGCCGAGGAGGACCTCACCCGGGCGATGCAGCTGACCTGCCAGCGCCTGGAGGGCGCCTTCACCCTGCTGGCCATCCACGCCGACCACGAGGACCGCATCGTCGCCGCCCGGCGCAACTCCCCGCTGGTCATCGGTCTGGGGGAGGGGGAGAACTTCCTCGGCTCGGACGTCTCCGGGTTCATCGACTACACCAAGCAGGCGGTGGAGATGGACAACGACCAGATCGTCACCATCACCCCCGACTCCTACGAGATCACCGACTTCCACGGCAAGCCCGCCGAGGGCAAGCCCTTCGAGGTCAAGTGGGACGCCGCCGCCGCCGAGAAGGACGGCTACGACTCCTTCATGGACAAGGAGATCCACGACCAGCCCGCCGCCGTGCGCGACACCCTGCTGGGCCGCCTGGACGAGAAGGGCCGCCTGACCCTGGACGAGCTGCGCATCGACGAGTCCGTGCTGCGCAGCGTGGACAAGATCGTGGTCATCGCCTGCGGCACCGCCGCCTACGCCGGGCAGGTCGCCCGCTACGCCATCGAGCACTGGTGCCGCATCCCCACCGAGGTGGAGCTGGCCCACGAGTTCCGCTACCGGGACCCCATCGTCAACGAGAAGACCCTGGTGGTGGCCCTGTCCCAGTCCGGGGAGACCATGGACACCATCATGGCCGTGCGCCACGCCCGGGAGCAGGGCGCCAAGGTCATCGCGATCTGCAACACCAACGGCTCCTCCATCCCGCGCGAATCCGACGCCTCCCTGTACACCCACGCCGGACCGGAGATCGCGGTGGCCTCCACCAAGGCCTTCCTCGCCCAGATCACCGCGGCCTACCTCCTCGGGCTCTACCTCGCCCAGCTGCGCGGGAACATGTACTCCGACGAGATCAAGGACGTGCTCGAGGAGCTGCAGGCCATGCCGGAGAAGGTCCAGGCCGTCATCGACGCCGAGGAGCAGGTCAAGAAGCTCGGCACCGACATGGTCGACGCCGGCTCCGTGCTGTTCCTGGGCCGCCACGTCGGCTTCCCCGTGGCCCTGGAGGGGGCGCTGAAGCTCAAGGAGATCGCCTACATCCACGCGGAGGGCTTCGCCGCCGGGGAGCTCAAGCACGGGCCGATCGCGCTGGTCGAGGAGGGCCAGCCGGTCTTCGTCATCGTGCCCTCCCCGCGCGGCCGGGACTCCCTGCACGCCAAGGTGGTCTCCAACATCCAGGAGATCCGCGCCCGCGGCGCCATCACCATCGTCATCGCCGAGGAGGGCGACGACGCGGTGGAGCAGTTCGCCAACCACGTGATCCGCATCCCCCAAGCCCCGACCCTCATGCAGCCGCTGCTGGCCACCGTGCCCCTGCAGATCTTCGCCTGCGCGATGGCCGCGGCCAAAGGCTACGACGTGGACCAGCCGCGCAACCTCGCCAAGTCCGTGACCGTGGAGTAGCCGGACCCCCACGAGGCGACACCCCCGACGGCGCCCGCCGCGCGAGACCCGTGCGGCGGGCGCCGTCGCATCCGCAGCAGCACCCGGGCGGGACCCGGGACGGCACCGACCCCGCAAGGAGGGCACCGATGATCATGGGCACCGGCGTGGATGTGGTGGACATCGAGCGGTTCCGCCGCATCATCGAGCGCACCCCCCGCCTGCTGGATCGACTGTTCACCCCCGAGGAGCACGAGCTGCCCGCCCACACCCTGGCCGGGCGCTTCGCGGTGCGCGAGGCCGTCGCCAAGACCCTGCACGCCCCGCCCGGGATGATCTGGAAGCACTGCTGGGTGCGCAAGAACGCCGACGGCGCACCGCGCCTGGTGGTCACCGGCACCGTGCAGGAGACCGCCCAGCGGCTGGGCATCAACCGCTGGCACCTGTCCATCACCCACGACGCCGGGGTCGCGGTCGCCACCGTGATCGCCGAGCACCTGAGCCCCGACGAGCTGGAGCTGGCCCGCCGCTGGGAGGAGTCCACATGGTCCTGAACGCCTACACCGCCGCGCAGATCACCGCCACCGAGAAGCCCCACCTGGCCGCCGGGGCGCCCCTGATGGCCCGCGCCGCCCACGCCCTGGCCGTGGAGGCAGCCCGGATGCTGCGGCACCGGCCCTCCGGGGCCTACGGCGCCGACGTCGTGGTTCTGGCCGGGGCCGGGAACAACGGCGGGGACGCGCTGCACGCCGGGGCCCTGCTGCGCGCCCGCGGCGCCCGCGTCACCGCGGTGCTCACCGGCTCCAAGGCCCACGAGGAGGGCCTGGCCGCCCTGCGCGGGGCCGGCGGCTTCGTCCTGGGGCTGGGGGAGGCCGGCGCGCCGGCCTGCGCCCGGGCCGCCGCCTGCGCGGACCTGATCATCGACGGGATGCTCGGCACCGGCGGTCGCGGCGGCCTGCGCGAGGCCCCGGCCGAGCTCGTCCGGCGGATCCAGGAGAGCACCGGGCGGAACACCGAGCATCGGAGCACCGGGCATCGGAGCACCGGGGGCTGGGCCCGCCCGCTGGTGCTGGCCTGCGACGTGCCCTCCGGGCTGGATGCCACCACCGGCGCCGTCGCCGGGCCGGTGCTGGCCGCGGACGCCACCGTGACCTTCATCGGCATCAAGAGCGGCCTGTTGGCCACGCCCAAGCCCTCCCTGGTGGGCCGGATCCGCTGTGCCGACCTCGGGATCGGCGCGGACCTGCCCGCGCCCGCGCTGCGCGAGGCCGAGGAGGAGGACTTCCCCCGGTACTGGTCCTTGCCGGTGGAGGGGGATCAGAAGTACTCCCGCGGGGTGCTGGGCACCGTGGCGGGCTCGGACCAGTACCCCGGGGCCGGGCTGATGTGCGTGCACGCGGCGGTGCGGGCCGGGGCCGGGATGGTCCGCTTCGTCGGCGGGGACGCCCTGGCCTCGGCGCTCGCGGTGAGCACCCCCGAGGCCGTGCGCAGCGAGCACGTCGGGGCCCACCGGGTGCAGGCCTGGGCCGTGGGCTCCGGGGCCACCGACCGCGCCCAGCAGGCCCAGGTCGAGCAGGCCCTGGACGCCGGGGTGCCGGTGCTGGCCGACGCCGCGGCGATCGAGATGCTGGCCCACCGCGCCGCCGACGGCGACCCGGCCCCCGCGCACGTGCTGCTCACCCCGCACGCCGGGGAGCTGGCCCAGGCCCTCGAATGGGTGGCCCGGCTCGCCCCGGAGCGCGGGGAACGGCTGGTGCGCGCCGCCCGGGAGGCCGGGCTTCCCGAGGACGAGGAGGTGCAGACCTCCCCGAGCCGCGCCCAGATCGAGGCGGCGCCCTTCGTGTGGGTGCGCGCGGCGCGGGAGGCGCTCGGCGGGACCCTGCTGCTCAAGGGCACCACGACGCTGGTCGCGGCCCCGGACGGCACCGTGTGGGCCCACCGCGGCAACAGCGCGTGGCTGTCCACCGCGGGCTCCGGGGACACCCTCTCCGGGATCCTCGGCGCGGGACTGGCCGCGCACTGGGCGCGGGTCGAGGCGGGCCGGGCCGAGGGCGCCGACGGCGAGTGGGCCGGCGTTGCGGCGGCCGGGCTGCTGGTGCAGCGCGGGATCTCCACCGCCGCCCCCGGGCCCGTGCCGCCGACGGTGGCCGCCGAGCGGATCCCGGAGGTGCTGGGCCGGCTGGCCGATGGTCAGTAGGCGCCGTCCTTGCCGACCACCGCGCGCACGGTCTTCAGCAGGATCAGCGGATCCGAGAGCACGGACCAGTTCTCCACGTAGTACAGGTCCAGGCGGGTGGATTCCTCCCAGGAGAGGTCCGAGCGCCCGGAGACCTGCCACAGCCCGGTGATGCCGGGCTTGACGAGCAGCCGCCGGTGCACGTCCTGCTCGTAGTGCTCGACCTCCTCGCGCAGCGGCGGGCGCGGACCCACCAGGGACATGTCCCCGCGCAGCACGTTGAACAGCTGCGGCAGCTCGTCCAGGGAGTACCGGCGCATGAACCGGCCCACCCGGTGATCCGCGGGTCGTCGGCCATCTTGAACAGCACGCCGTTGCCCTCGTTGCGCTCCATCAGCTGGGCTTTGAGCTGCTCCGCGTTCGGGACCATGGAGCGGAACTTCAGCATCCGGAAGGGCTCGCCCTGGTAGCCGACCCGCTCCTGGCGGAACAGCACCGGCCCGCCGGGGGAGTCCGCCTTGACCAGCAGGGCCAGCACCAGCAGCACGGGCGAGAGCAGCAGCAGGCCGACGGCGGAGGCCACGACGTCGATGAGGCGCTTGACGGCGGCTGCGGGCCCGCGCATGCGCGGGGTGCCCACGTGGATCAGCGGCAGCCCGTTCAGGGGCTGGGTGTGGAAGCGGGGCCCGGCGATGTCGGTCAGGGCCGGGGCCATCATCAGGCCCACGTGCTCATCGGCCAGCAGCCAGCCCAGGCGGCGCATCCGCCGGGGCTTGATCCGGTGACCGGTGGACACGGCCACGACGTCGATCGCCAGCTCCTGCACCGCCGCCATGATCTGCTCCGGGTCCGGGGCGTAGCCCAGGATGGGCAGCTCGGGGTGCTCCTCCAGCACGCTGCCCGGCGCGGACCCGGCCAGGTACGCCGCGACCGGCCTGTATCCGTAGGCCGGGGCCCCGTGCAGCACGTTGGCCAGGTGCGCCGAGGACGGGGCGTCGCCGATGATGAGCACCCGGATCAGGGCGCGTCCGCTGCTGCGTCGGCGCACCAGCCACACGCGGAAGGCCCACCGGGCCAGCATCAGCAGGACCAGTCCCACCGGCAGCGCGATGAGCACGTATCCGCGGGCCAGCGGCACCGCGAAGGCGTAGGAGACGATCGCGATCGCGGCGAACAGCCACAGCGATGAGCGCACCACCGCGATGTACTCGGCGTTGCCGGCCCCCAGGATCCGGGAGTTCCTCGCGCCCCCGAGCCACAGGGCACCCCACCAGGCCAGCACCAGGCAGGCCGAGAGCAGCGTGTAGGAGACCGAGGAGTCCCCGGTGGTGGTGGGCAGGTGGGCGCCGTCGTCCGTGAAGCGCACTGCCTGGGCCACGACCACCGCCAGGATGATGCACAGGGCGTCGGTGACCGCCAGGACTCGGACGGCCTTGGTCGGCCAGGTCATGCGATGGACGTCGCCGTCGGTCAGCGGCGGCCGGTGCGCGCGTGGTGCCACGGTCTTCGGAACCTCTTCCCCCAAGAAGTCTGATGTGATCGATCGGGACGGAACGCGGGCGGTCCCCGACCGCCCCGTATCGCGCGGCCCGCGGGGTCCCCGCGGGGTCGCGCTGATTCCGTCCCCCGCCCCTCTGTATAGGGAGCCGCTGGGGCCCGCCCGCCCGGGACCCGGGTGATGCGGGCGTCAGTCCCGTGCGGTCAGGTAGCGGATCACCGGCTCGTACAGGTGCGGCAGGACGTTGTCATCCATCGGCACCGCCACCAGCAGCTGACCCTGGGCCTCGGAGACGAACAGGCCCGGGTCGTTGCAGTCGGCGATGCCCAGGGTCGCCAGCCCCGCCTGGGCGGCGGCCCCGGCCCAGCCGTGATCGGCGATCACCAGATCCGGCAGACCGGACGGGCTGCGGCGCAGCTGCTCCAGGACCAGGTCCATCGGCTGCGGCAGGTGGGTATGGGCCAGGGAGCCGTACTGCTGGAACATCACCACGCCCTCGATCTGGCGCAGGTCCCCGCCGTCGAAGGCGATGCCCTCCTCGATGCCCACCACCTCGGCCCCGCGGGACTCGGCCCACGCGGCCAGCTCCCGGTAGATCGGGTAGAGCCCGGCCGGGTGCCCGGTGGCGAACAGCAGGCGCGCGCCGCGGTCCACGGCCTCGTGCAGCAGGCGCCGGTAGGTGCGCAGGGCGGTGACGCACTGCCGGGCGCCGATCGTGTCCTGGCCTTCTCGATGCCGCGGGTCCGGGTCGATCCCGACCTTCTCCACCATCAGCGCGAACACCTCCTCCCAGGTCCACGGGTGGTCCTGGACCACGCCGAAGCCCAGGTGCTCGACGCCGTCCAGGAAGCCCTGGATGTGGGCGAGGTTGTCCTCCCGCGGGGTGGCCACCCGGCCGGTGATGCGGGCGCGGTCCAGGTGCTCACGCAGCGCGGCCTCGGCATCGGGGCTCGTCGGGGTCGAGGCGGCGGTGTTCACGAGGTCCTCTCGGGTCGGGGATCGGGGTGGGGGTCAGGTCAGATCGGGTGTGGGGGGGCGGACCGAGGCACGAGGCCCGCGGGTCAGCGGGCGCCCACCACGGCGGCGTAGACCGCGGCGGTGCGTCGTGCGGCGTCGTCCCAGGTCAGGGTGCGGGCGTGGGCCAGGCCGCGGGCGCGCAGCCGGGCGCGCAGCGCCGGATCCTCGGCCAGCAGCGCCAGGGACCGGGCCCAGGCCCGCGGGGTACGCTCGGGCACCAGCAGCCCGGCGCGCCCGTCCTTCAGGGCGGTGCGCAGCCCGCCGACGTCGGAGGCTGCCACCGGGGTGCCGCAGGCCTGGGCCTCCAGGGCCACCAGACCGAAGGTCTCGGAGGAGGAGGGGCAGGCCACGACGTCGGCCGCGCGCATCGCGGACGCGAGCTGGGGCGCGGGGCAGGCCGGGGTGAACCGGCAGCGCGCCAGGACGCCCTCGTCCCGGGCCAGCGCGCGCAGCCGCGTCAGGTACTGCGGGGAGGCGCTGCCGCGGATCTCCAGCCGCGCCTCCGGGACCCGGCGGATCAGCTCCGGCAGGGCCCGGATCAGGATCTCGGGGCCCTTCAGCGGCTGGGGGCGCCCTGCGAACAGGATGCGGAACGGCGCGGGGTCCTCGCTCGTCTCCCGCGCGGATGGTGCGGCATCCTCCGGCGCGGACTCCGGAGAGGCGAGTGTCTGCGATCCGGGTTCCTGCGAGGCGGGCGCTGGGGAGGTGGGTCGCTCGGGGTCCGGGTGGAAGACCGCGGCGTCCACCCCCGGGGGCACCGTGTGCAGCCGCCGCGGATCCGCCCCGTACAGCTGCACGAGCTCCCGCGCTTCGGTGTCGGTGTTGGCGATCACGGCCTGGGTAGCGCGCAGCAGCTCCTCTTCGGCCGCGGCCCGCTCCTGCGGTTCCGGCGGCTCCCCGGCCCCGGCGTGGCGGTTCTTGATCCGGGCCGTGGTGTGCAGGGTCAGCACCAGCGGCAGCCGCTCCGCCGTGCGCCCCAGCTGCTCGCGCAGGCTCAGGGCGGCCTGCCCGGACAGCCAGTAGTGCGCGTGCAGCGCATCCGGGGCCGGCAGCCGCTGCGCCACCTCGGCGCAGGCGCGCCCGAAGGCCCCGGTCAGTCGGGCGAGATCCGCCTTGCCGGCCCCGGCGGCCGCGGGCAGGGCCAGGGTGTGCACCCGCAGTCCCGGCGCGGGGCTCGCGGTGCGCACGGACGGGGCGCTCGCGGCGTCGGGCGAGGTGTCCAGGGTGAAGACCTCCACGCGATGCCCGGCGCGGGCCAGGGCGGCGCACAGGTGCGCGATGTAGACGTTCATGCCCCCGGCGTCCCCGTCGCCGGGCTGGGCCAGGGGAGAGGTGTGCATGCTCAGCACGTGCAGGACCAGCCCCCGGGATCCCGGGGCGCGCTCGTCGGCGGCGACGGTGCGCTGGGCGGCGGGTGGTGGGGCATCCGGGGGCGCAGTCACAGCACCCGAGTCTAGGCCATGCCCGCGCGCCGCTGCGGTGCGCTCACCGACACCCCGGCGTCCGCTTGCCCGCCGTCCAGCGCACCGCCCGCCGGGTGCGGCGCGCGGGCGCGGGGACCGGTGGGACAATGGCCGCATGAGCAAGCCCGAACAGCGCCCCGACCCCTCCGCCGATCCCGATTCATCCAGCACGCTCCCCACGGCCGATTCCGCCCAGCTCCCCCCGGAGCGGGCCGCGCTGATCGACCTGGGCGCCGTCGAGCACAACGTCCGGGTGCTGCGTCGCCGCTGCGCCCCCGCCCGGCTGATCGCCGTCGTGAAGGCCGACGCCTACGGGCACGGTGCGGTGCCCGTGGCCCGGGCCGCCCTGCGCGCAGGTGCCGACATGCTGGGGGTGGCCCACGTGCGCGAGGCCCTCGAGCTGCGCGAGGCCGGGATCGACGCGCCCGTGCTGGCCTGGCTGCACACCCGCGCCACGGACTTCGCCGCGGCTGTGGCCCGCGACGTCGAGCTCGGGGTCTCCGGCTGGGATCTGGAGGCCGCCGCCGAGGCCGCCCGGCAGACCGGGAGCACCGCGCGCGTGCACCTGAAGATCGACACTGGCCTGGGCCGCAACGGCGCCACCGCCCGCGGCTGGCCCGGCTTCGCCGCCCGGGCCAGGACCCTGGAGCAGGAGGGCCTCGTGCAGGTGGTGGGCATCTTCTCCCACCTGGCCGTGGCCGATGAGCCGACCCGCCCGGAGACCCGCGAGCAGCTGGCCCGCTTCGACGCCGCCGTCGCCCAGGCCCGGGAAGTGGGCCTGAACCCGCGGACCTGCCACCTGGCCAACACCCCCGGGGCCCTGGCCGACGGCGACGACGCCCAGCACCGGGAGATCCTGCGCGACGCCGTGCGCGTGGGCCTGGCTCTCTACGGCCTGTCCCCGTTCCCAGGCATCCCGTCGGAGGAGCTGGGGCTGCGCCCGGCGATGACCCTGCAGACCTTCGTGGACTCCGTCAAGGAGGTCCCGGCCGGGCAGGGCGTCTCCTACGGGCTGCGCTACCGAACCGAGACCCCCACCACCCTCGCCCTGATCCCGGTCGGCTACGCCGACGGCGTCCCCCGCGTGGCCGAACACGGCCCGGTGCGCATCCACCCGGCCGGGGCGCCCGCCCGGACCTTCCGGGTCGTGGGGCGGGTCGCGATGGACCAGATGGTCGTGGACCTCGGCGAGCCCGGGCTGAGCGACCCCGCCCTGGGCTACCTGCACGCCCCCGCCGTGCTGTTCGGCACCGGGGAGAACCCCGCGGTGGAGGAGTGGGCGCAGGCCGCCGGGACCATCAACTACGAGATCGTCACCCGCATCTCCCCGCGCGTGGACCGGGTCTACCTCACGCCCCGCTCCGAAGCCGAAGGTGAGACCGAGGCCGCCGATGGGGCGCGCGGGCAGGGCGAGGCCGCGGCGGGGGAGTCGGCATGAGCCGGCCCGCCGCCCCCGGTCCCGGGGAAGAGGAGACACTGCCCAAACCGCTGACCGAGGTGGCCCTGCCCGACCTCGCCGCGACCGGCCGTCTGGCCCGGGCGCTGGCCGCCGCGCTGCGCGCCGGGGACCTCCTGGTGCTCACCGGTGAGCTCGGCGCCGGGAAGACCACCTTCACCCGCGCCCTGGGGAAGGCCCTCGGGGTGCGCGGCTCCGTGATCTCCCCGACCTTCGTCCTGGCCCGCATCCACCCCAACGACCCCGACGGCCCCCGGCCCGGCGGACCGGACCTGGTGCACGTGGACGCCTACCGGCTGGGCTCGGTCGAGGAGGTGGACGACCTGGATCTGGAGGCCACCCAGGACCGGGCCGTGACCGTCGTGGAATGGGGGCGCGGGCTGGTGGAGCACCTGGCCGAGTCTCGCCTGGAGCTGACCCTGGAGCGGGCCACGGGGGAGGCCGCCCCGGTGGTGGAGGGCGACGAGGACGACGAGGACCCGCGTCGGGCCCGGCTGGCGGCGTTCGGGCCCCGCTGGACCGGGCAGGCCGGGCGGGACCTGGCCCGGCGCCTGGAGGCCGCCCTGCGCGGCTGACGCGCCCCGGGGGTGCGTCGGGAGGGGGAACTACACTTAGGCGGGTGCTCATCCTCAGCTGCGACACCTCCTCCATCGCCAGCGGCGCCCTGCTGCGCGTGCCGGACGACGCCGGCGCCCCCGAGGCCACGGGCCCCGACCTCGTCGGCCGCGCCGAGGTGCTGGGCTCCTTCGCCACCGAGGACACCCGCTCCCACGCGGAGGCCACCGCGCCGGGGCTGCGTCGGCTCCTGGAGCAGGCCGGGGTGCCCGGCACGGCGCTGGGGCTCATCCTGGTCGGCATCGGCCCCGGCCCCTTCACCGGACTGCGCGCCGGGATCATGACCGCCCGGGCCCTGGGCTGGGCCTGGGGGGTGCCCGTGCGCGGGGTCATGAGCCTGGACGCCCTGGCCGAGGCGGCCCACCGGGACCTGCCCGTCCACGGCGCGCCCTTCCTGGCCGCCGCCGACGCCCGCCGCAGAGAGGTCTACGCCGCGGCCTACCGCACCGACCCCGCCCGGGGCTGGGCGCGCGAGGCCGGCCCCGCGGTCGGGAAGGCCGAGGGGATCCGGGACCTGCTGGGCCCCGCCCTGACCGGGCAGGACCGGCTGCCGCCCGTCGTCGGGCGCGGCGCCGGACTGTACCCCGAGCAGCTGCCCGCCCTGCCCGGGTGGGAGCAGGCGCACCCGCAGGCCGCGGACCTCGCCCGGGCCGGGGTGCGCCGGGGCCTGAACAGCCTGGATGCGGGCACCAGCCCCCTGTACCTGCGCGAATCCGACGCCGTCGTGCCCGCCGCCCGCAAGAAGGCCACCCGATGAGCCCCGGCCTGCCCTCAGACTGCCGCCACCGCCCGATGAGCGCGGCGGACATCCCCGCGGTCCACGCGCTGGAGACCCGCCTCTTCCCGCACGACGCCTGGCCGGTCGAGATGTTCCGCGCCGAGATCGCCCACCCGACCCGCGCCTACACCGCGGTCCTGGACGAGGCCGAACAGGTCATCGCCTACGCCGGGATGATGGCCGTCGCCGAGATCGCCGACGTGCAGACCGTGGCCGTGGCTCCCGAACACGAGGGCCGCGGCATCGGGCGCTGGCTGCTGCACCGGATGCACGAGCAGGCCCGCACCGCCGGGGCGCAGCGGATGATGCTCGAGGTCCGCCAGGACAACGGCCGGGCGCGCGCCCTGTACGAGGGGCTCGGCTACCGCGCCGTGCACATCCGGCCCCGCTACTACCGGGACGGAGCCGACGCCGTGATCATGCAGAAGGACCTGGCCCCGCAGCCCGGACGGGACGGGGCGGTGCTGACCGGGGCCGGCCCGACCGGTGCCGCCCTCACCGGGACGGCGTCGATCGGGGCCGTCGGCGCCGAGGCGCTGGCCGGGAACCCGCAGACCGAGGAGGAGCAGGAATGAACCGCGAGCCGATCGTGCTGGGCATCGAGTCCTCGTGCGATGAGACCGGGATCGGGATCGTGGCCGGGAACCGGCTGCTGACCAACACCGTCTCCTCCTCGATGGCCGAGCACGTGCGCTTCGGCGGGGTGATCCCGGAGATCGCCTCCCGCGCGCACCTGGAGGCCATGATCCCCGCGCTGGACGCGGCCCTGACCGAGGCCGACGTCGAGCTGGGGCAGGTGGACGCGCTCGCAGTGACCGGCGGCCCGGGCCTGGCCGGGGCGCTCATGGTCGGGGTGGCCGCGGCCAAGGCGCTGGCCGCGGCCACCGGCAAGCCGCTGTATGCGATCAACCACCTCGTCGCGCACGTGGGGGTGGGCCTGCTGGAGGGGCAGTCCGGCGCGGTCACCGGCCCGGACGGGAGGCTGCCGGAGGATCTCGGGGCGCTGCTGGTCTCCGGGGGGCACACGGAGATCCTGCGAGTGCACGACATCGCCGGGGACGTCCGCCTGCTCGGGGCGACCCTGGATGACGCGGCCGGGGAGGCCTACGACAAGGTGGCCCGCATCCTCGGGCTGCCCTACCCCGGGGGTCCCGCGATCGATCGGGTCGCCCGCGAGGGGGACCCTCGGGCCTTCCGCTTCCCCCGGGGGCTCAGTGCGCCCAAGTACCTCGGCAGCGCCGAGGCGCCCGGGCCGCACCGCTACGACTTCTCGTTCTCCGGGCTGAAGACCGCCGTGGCGCGGGTGGTGGAGGGCTTCGAGGCGCGCGGGGAGCCGGTGCCGGTGGCCGACGTCGCCGTCTCCTTCCAGGAGGCCGTGGCCGACGTCATCACCGCCAAGGCCATGCTGGCCTGCGCGGAGCAGGGCATCGGCACGCTGCTGCTGGGCGGGGGCGTGGCCGCCAACTCGCGGCTGCGGGCCCTGGCCGAGCAGCGCTGCGGGCAGCACGGGGTGCGCCTGGTGGTGCCCCCGCTGAGCCTGTGCACGGACAACGGCGCGATGGTCGCGGCCCTGGGCTCGCGCCTGGTCGCGGCGGGCACGGCCCCCACGGGGCTGGGCTTCACCCCGGACCCGTCCCTGCCGGTCACCTCGATCTGCCTGCCCTGATTCTCCTTTCGTGAGCCGCCTGCCCTGAGACCCGGCCCGGGCCGACGCCGGTCAGTACCCGGTGCGGGTCAGGCGGGTCAGGTCCCGCACGACGGCGCGCAGGTCGCCGTCGTGCCGGGCGGCCACCCGCCGCTGCCGCTCGGCTCCGGTGCCGCGCTCCAGGATCCGCTCGATCTCCGCCAGCTCCTCGGCGCAGCCCAGGTCATCGGCCAGCGGGGCCAGTCGATCCAGCATCCGCGGGATCTCCTCGCGCAGCGGCGCCTCCCGGTTGCTCGGATCCAGGATCACCTCGGCATCCAGCCCGTAGCGGGCCGCACGCCACTTGTTCTCCTCCGCGCTCCAGCGGCGCAGCACCGGGATGGTGCCGCCGGCCTCCACGGTGCGGGAGGCCTCCTCCGCCAGGCACTGGGTCAGGGCCGCCATGGCCCCGATCTCCTGCAGGGTCGAGGCGCCGTCGCAGATGCGCATCTCCACGGTGCCGTAGCGCGGCACCGGGCGCACGTCCCAGCGGTTCTCCGAGTCCTCCTCGATGACGCCGGTGTCCATCAGATCCCGGGTGTACTGCTCGAACTCCTCCCACCGCTGGAACAGGTACGGCATCCCGGAGGTCGGGATCTGCTGGAAGATCATGGCCCGCTGCGAGGCGTAGCCGGTGTCGTGGCCCTGCCAGAACGGGGAGTTCGCGGACAGCGCCAGCAGGTGCCCGTAGTGGTTGACCAGGTGGTTCACGGTGGGCAGGGCCTTGTCCCGGGAATCCACGCCCACGTGCACGTGCACCCCGTAGATCATCATCTGGTAGCCCCAGTACTGCGTGCGCTCCAGGACCTTGCGGTAGCGCTCCTTGTCCGAGATGACCTGCTCCTCCCACCGGGCCAGGGGGTGGGTCCCGGCGGAGAAGATCTCCACGCCCAGGGGGTCGGTGTGGCGGCGGATCTTCTCGACCATCCCGGCCAGCTGCTCGACGGCCTCGCCGACCCGCTCATTCACGCCGGTGACCATCTCGATGGTGTTGGCCAGGAACTCCCGGGTCAGGTGCGGGGTCAGCCCCTCCGGGTGGATGAGGTCCCGGTGAGGTGCGGTGAGCACCTCGAACAGCTCGGGCGCGGCCCCGATCATCGCGCCGCTGGCGCGGTCCACCAGGGCGACCTCCCATTCGATGCCGAGGGTGGACTGGGTGGAGCTGGCGAATTCGAGCATGAGGGCCTCCAGACGTGATCGCTTCATCCTATCCGCGCCGGTCACCGGCCGATGGCGGCATCCCAGCAGGTGAGCGGGCTCAGACGGGTTCGACGACGAAGCAGGCCCGCTGCTCCCCGCCGGGCTCGTCCCAGCGGGTCGCGAGCAGCGTCGCGTGCCTCCCGCCTGACCCCGGTCCCCGGGACGCACCGGCCAGCAGGCGCCTGCGCAGCCGCTCCGGCACGACGTCGACCCCCCGCTTCTTCACGGTCAGGGACGTGACGCCGTGCTCGCGCACCCAGCGCCGCAGGGTCTTCTCGTGCAGGGGCAGGCGCGCCGCGATCCGCCAGCACCGGGCCCAGTCCAGCTCTCGGGCGTCATCGGAGGTCACGTAGGCGATGCGCTCATCCAGCAGGTGCCCGTCGACGGCCTCGGCCAGGGCTCGCACCTGACCGGAGCGGATCACGGCGCCGTCGGGTTCGTACAGGTACGCCCCGGGCGGGCCGACGGGGGCCGCGGGCTCCTGCTCGGCGGCCACGGGGGAGTCCAGCACGTGCAGAGCCCGCGGGACCAGCGGGTCCGGTCCCAGCACGGTGGCGCGCCGGCGCACCCCGGGGGTGGCCAGGGCGTTGAACCACAGGACGACCTCCACCACGTCCCCGCCGTGGCTGACCCATTCGGCGGTGGCCTCCGGGGGGATCGCGGCCCGGTCCATGCCCGGGCCCATCTTGACCCCCATCGGCACGCCGGTCGCGGCCAGGCGGCGGATGACGGAGAACGGCGGGGAGAAGGCCTCGGGGTCGAAGATCCGCTGCCGGGTGCGCCCGCGGCCGGATTCCCGGCGGGCCGGATCCAGCCACAGGGCCGTCATCGCGCCGCCGTCCGGGCACCTCAGCTGCCCCGGCTCCAGCTGCTCGACGTCGCCGACCAGCACCCGGGCGTCGGGGAAGGACCGGAGGTTCGCGGCCGCGCAGGCAGCCGTGTGCGGGTCGATCTCCACGGCCAGCACGCAGAGCCCGGCCCGGGCGAAGGCCAGGGTGTCCGCGCCCAGCCCGCAGCCTAGGTCCGCCACCGAGCCCAGTCCGGCCGCGCGCAACCGGGCGGCGTGGTGCTCGGCCACGGCCCGGCGGGTGGCCTGCTCCAGCCCCGGCCGGGTCAGCAGCAGGTGCTCGGCCTCGGGTCCGAACTTGGCCGCGGCCTCGCCGCGCAGCTTGGCCTGGGTCAGCACGGCGGCGGCCCGGTCCGCGTCCAGTCCGGCCGCGCGCAGCCGGGTGGAGGCGGCCAGGGCGTCCTGCTCGCGGTAGTCCAGGCCGGCCAGCAGCGTCAGCTCCTGCTCGTCGAAGGGTGCTGGCGGGGCGGGGGAGAGGTCGGGGAGGCTCACGCGCTCCACCCTAACCGGGCCCCGGACGGCGGCGTCGGTTCCGCCCTCGGCGGAGGCTGGCACTCGCCTTGACCCTCTGCTAACGCCCGGAATAGAGTCGGCTTTAGCACTCTGGCACTCAGGGTGCTAACTGGGCCTGGCGCTCAATCGGCACCGCGACGACGGTTGGCTCGCCTCACCCACAGGCTCATGCCGCGTACCGACAACCCAAGGAAGAAGGTCCACCATGTCCGTCTCCATCAAGCCCCTGGAAGACCGCATCGTCGTCCAGCCCGTCGAGGCCGAGCAGACCACCGCCTCCGGGCTGGTCATCCCGGACACCGCCAAGGAGAAGCCCCAGGAGGGCAAGGTCGTGGCCGTGGGCCCCGGCCGCGTGGACGACAAGGGCAACCGCGTGCCCGTGGACGTCGCCGAGGGCGACGTCGTCATCTACTCCAAGTACGGCGGGACCGAGGTCAAGTACTCCGGCCAGGAGTACCTCGTGCTCTCCGCGCGGGACGTGCTGGCCGTCGTCGAGAAGTAGTCTCGCGCGCACCGCGCACGAGACCCGCATCCACCCTTCACGACAAGGAGTCATGACGTTCCATGGCAAAGCAGCTGCGATTCGATGACGCCGCCCGCAAGGCCCTCATGGCCGGTGTGGACAAGCTCGCCGACACCGTCAAGGTGACCCTCGGCCCCCGCGGGCGCAACGTGGTGCTGGACAAGCAGTGGGGAGCGCCGATCATCACCAACGACGGCGTGACCATCGCCCGCGAGGTCGAGCTGGACGACCCCTACGAGAACCTCGGTGCCCAGCTGGCCAAGGAGGTCGCCACCAAGACCAACGACGTCGCCGGCGACGGCACCACCACCGCGACGGTGCTCGCCCAGGCGCTGGTCACCGAGGGGCTGCGCAACGTGGCCGCCGGTGCCGCGCCCAACGAGATCCGCCGCGGCATCGAGGCGGCCGTGCAGGCCGTCTCCGAGCGCCTGCGGGCCAACGCCCGCGAGGTCGAGGGTCAGGAGGTCGCGCACGTCGCGGCCATCTCCGCCCAGTCCGAGCAGATCGGCCAGCTGCTGGCCGAGGCCTTCGAGAAGGTCGGCAAGGACGGTGTGATCACCATCGAGGACGGCTCCTCCACGGAGATCGAGCTGTCCGTGACCGAGGGCATGCAGTTCGACAAGGGCTACCTGTCCCCGTCCTTCGTGACCGACGCCGAGCGGCAGGAGGCCGTGCTGGAGGACTCCCTGGTGCTGATCCACCAGGGCAAGATCTCCTCCGTGCAGGACCTCATGCCGGTCCTGGAGAAGGTCGTGCAGGCCAAGAAGCCGCTGACCATCATCGCCGAGGACGTCGAGGGCGAGGCTCTGTCCACCCTGGTGGTGAACAAGCTGCGCGGCAACCTCGACGTCGTCGCCCTGAAGGCCCCCGGCTTCGGGGACCGCCGCAAGGCGATCATGCAGGACCTGGCGATCCTCACCGGCGGCGAGGTCATCACCTCCGAGCTGGGCATCACCCTGGACTCGGTCACCCTGGACCAGCTGGGCACCGCCCGGCGGGTCACCGTGACCAAGGACGAGACCACCGTCGTGGACGGCGGCGGCTCCGAGCAGGCCCTGGCCGAGCGCGTGGCCCAGCTGCGCGCCGAGGTCGAGCGCGTGGACTCCGAGTGGGACCGCGAGAAGCTCAAGGAGCGCCTGGCGAAGCTGGCCGGCGGCGTGTCCGTCATCAAGGTCGGCGCCGCGACGGAGGTCGAGGCCAAGGAGCGCAAGCACCGCATCGAGGACGCTGTCTCCTCCACCCGCGCCGCGCTGGAGGAGGGCATCGTCGCCGGCGGCGGCTCCGCCCTGGTCCACGCCGCGAAGGCCCTGGATGAGGACCTCGGCCTGAGCACCGAGGACGCCCGCACCGCGGTGGACATCGTGCGCCGCTCCCTGAACCAGCCGCTGCGCTGGATCGCGGAGAACGCCGGGGCCGACGGATTCGTCGTCGCCGCCCGGGTCGCGGAGCAGGAGGTCGGCCACGGCTACAACGCCGCGACCGGGCAGTACGAGGATCTGGTGGCGGCCGGGGTCATCGACCCCGTCAAGGTCACCCGCTCCGCCCTGGAGAACGCCGCCTCCATCGCCTCCCTGGTGCTGACCACCGAGACCCTGGTGGTGGATCAGCCCGAGGAGGAGGACGAGGACTAGCCTCTTCCCTCCGGGTCCCGTGATGCGCGGGCCCGTCTCCGCGCGATCCCCGTCGCCCGATGCCCCGTCCAACCGGGGCCTCCGGCGGCGGGGATCGCGCGTTCCGTCCGCCGCATCAGACCGGAGGCGAGGGCCGCGGAGCCGGTGCGCTCAGGTCGGAACCCCGTGGGGAGGGGGACGGGGCTGCCGAGCCGGAAGCCCCGATTCGGCTAGGATGTGAGGGTTTGCCCCCGCTCGGAGCGGGGACGCTCACTTCCGCAGTCGCCGCCCCGTCGAGGATCCCCCTTTCTCCGCATGACCCCGCCATCATCGATCCCCTCAGCCCCCGCCGCGGCCCCGGGCACGCAGCCGCCGTCCACCGTCCGCGACGCCGTGGGGCTGGGCACGGGTCGGGCCCCTGCCCCCGCCCCGGCATTCCGGCCGGAGATCCAGGGGCTGCGCTCGCTGGCCGTGCTGCTGGTCGCCGCGTACCACATCTGGTTCGGTCGGGTCTCCGGCGGGGTGGATGTGTTCCTGTTCATCTCCGCGTTCCTGATGACGCTGTCCTTCACCCGCCGGATCGAACGCGGGGAGCGGATCGGGTGGCGGCGGTTGAGCACGTACTGGGTGCACGTGTTCAAACGGATCCTGCCCCTGGCGGTGCTCACGGTGCTGCTGGTGCTGGTCGGCACGCGGGCGCTGCTGGGTCCGGAGCGCTGGCTGCCGATCCTGCGGGAGTCCGTCTCGGTGCTGACGTACTGGGAGAACTGGTACTCGATCGCCCACGCGGTGGATTACTACGCCGCGGACTCCGGTGCGGCCTCCCCGCTGCGCCACTTCTGGTCGCTGTCCGTGCAGGGGCAGATCTTCCTGACCTGGCCCCTGCTGTTCGCGCTCGGGGCCCTCATCATCCGGGGCCTGCGCCTACCGGCCCGTGCCGTGCTGGGGACGCTGTTCGGTCTGGTCTTCGCGGCGTCGCTGGCTTTCTCGGTGATCCTCACCAGTGCGGATCAGCAGTCCGCGTACTTCAACACCTTCGCTCGGCTGTGGGAGTTCGCCCTGGGCTCCCTGCTGGCGATCCTGCTGCCGCTGCTGCGCGCCCCGGCCCGGGTGCGGGCCGGGCTGGGGTGGATCGGGGTCGCGGCGATCCTCCTGTGCGGAGCGGTCCTGGACGTGCAGGGAGCGTTCCCCGGATGGATCGCCCTGTGGCCGACGCTGGCGGCCAGCCTCGTGATCTTCGCGGGGCAGACCGGCACCCGCTGGGGTGCGGACCGTCTGCTGTCCTGGGGTCCTCTGGTGCGTCTGGGCGGATACTCCTACGCCCTGTACCTGCTGCACTGGCCGCTGCTGGTCTTCTATCTCTCCCACGTCGGCCAGGAGAAGGCCGGGTTCGTCTCCGGGGTCGGCCTGCTGGCCCTGTCGCTGGCCGGCGCCGTCGCTCTGACCCGCTGGGTGGATGCGCCGCTGCGCTCCTGGCGGTGGGCCGAGGCCGGGCGCTGGCGCTCCCTGGCGGTCATCGGCCTGTGCCTGTGCCTGGGGCTGGGGTCGGCGGGGGCGTGGTGGGCGCATATCGACCGGCAGGAGCAGCGTCTCGTGTCCCGGGGCATCGAGGATTATCCGGGAGCTCGCGTCCTGTACGCGGGGGCGGAGGCGTCTGACGCCTCGCCGATCCCGGTCAGCGCCAAGCGCAATGAGGACACCGCGAAGCCCCTGCTGGGGGAGTCGTGCGCGAAGTCCGGATCATGGTCGCTGCACGGCTTGGCCCGGGACCAGTGCTTCTACTCCGTGCGCCAGGAGCATCCGTCTCGGACCGTGGTGGCCGTGGGCAACTCCCACACCGAGCAGTGGATGGTCTCCCTCATCCATCGGGCGCAGGAGCGCAACGAAGATCTGATCTTCATCCGTCAGGTGGGATGCTTCTTCACCACCGTCGCCGACAACTGGTTCGCAGAGGAGTGCCAGGAGTGGCTGCCCCGCGCCGAGGCGCTCATCCAGGAGATCTCCCCGGACCAGCTGTTCATCCAATCGACCTTCACCGCATACGGCGGGGGCGGGGAGAGCATCCGCGCCGGGACCGAGGAGCAGGTGCGTCGCTGGACCGGGCGCGGTGTGCAGGTGATCGGCATCCGGGACAATGCCCGCTTCGCTCGATCCCACGCGCAGTGCGAGCGCGAGCAGGGGCTGTCGGAATGCGTGTTCGACCATGTCACCGCCCGTACCGCGGATCCGACGCGCGGGTGGCAGCAGAGCATCGGCGGCTACGGCGCGGTGGACATGGATGATCTGATCTGCCCCGATGGCGGGTGTCCGCCCGTGATCGGCAACGTCTACACCTACCGGGACGACAACCATCTCACGGCGACGTACATCCGGAGTATGCAGGATGCTTTCGACGAGCGGGTCGATGCCGCGGAGAGGGCGGCCGCAGAGGACGGGGCCGAGTGACGTCCCGACCGTCTGCGCTGGGGGAGGGGGCGGCCGCCGCAGTCGTGACGGGGGCTCATGCGACTGGACTCGGTGACTAGGATGGCTACCGACACCACAGTGCCCGTCCGGGCGCCGTCGGGCCCCTCGGCCCGCCCGGACGCGGCCCGCGCCCAGCGAAAGGCTCAGCACCCGTGACCCAGCCCACCGCACTGTCCGAGGACCCGTTCGGCCTGACCGGCCTGACCTACGACGACGTCCTGCTGCTGCCCGGCAACACCAGCGTGATCCCCTCAGAGGCGGACACCCGCACCCGCCTGTCCCGGCGCATCACCCTGAAAACCCCCATCATCTCCGCGGCCATGGACACCGTCACGGACTCCCGCATGGCCATCGCCATGGCCCGCCTCGGCGGGATGGGCGTGATCCACCGCAACCTGTCCATCCAGGACCAGGCCGAGCACGTGGATCGGGTCAAGCGCAGCGAATCCGGGATGATCACCAAGCCGGTGACCGTCGGCCCCGAGGCCACCCTCGAGGAGCTGGACCAGCTGTGCGGGCACTACAAGGTCTCCGGGCTGCCCGTCGTGGACGAGGACGGCACGCTGGTCGGGATCATCACCAACCGGGACACCCGCTACCTGCCGGAATCCGAGTTCCCCGTGCGCACCGTGCGCGAGGTGATGACCCCGATGCCCCTGGTCACCGGGCACGAGGGGATGAGCAAGGACGAGGCCTTCGCCCTGCTGTCCTCCCACAAGATCGAGAAGCTGCCGCTGGTGGACGACGCCGGGAAGCTCACGGGGCTGATCACCGTCAAGGACTTCACCAAGACCGAGCAGTACCCCCACGCCACCAAGGACGAGGAGGACCGCCTGCGCGTGGGCGCGGCCGTCGGCTTCTTCGGCGACGGCTACGACCGGGCCATGGCCCTGATCGAGGCCGGGGTGGACGCGCTGTTCATCGACACCGCCAACGGCCATTCCCAGGGCGTGCTGGACATGATCGCGCGGCTGAAGAAGGACCCGGCCGCGGACCACGTGGACATCATCGGCGGGCAGGCCGCCACCCGCGAGGGCGCCCAGGCCATCGTCGACGCCGGGGCCGACGCCGTGAAGGTCGGGGTGGGGCCGGGCTCGATCTGCACCACCCGCATCATCGCCGGCGTCGGCGTCCCCCAGATCACCGCGATCAACGAATCCGCCAAGGCCACCATCCCCGCAGGCGTCCCGCTGATCGCCGACGGCGGGCTGCAGCACTCCGGGGAGATCGGCAAGGCTCTGGTGGCCGGGGCGGACTCCGTGATGCTCGGGTCCATGCTCGCCGGGTGCGACGAGTCCCCCGGGGACCTGATCTTCGTCAACGGCAAGCAGTTCAAGGCCTACCGCGGCATGGGGTCGCTGGGGGCCATGCAGACCCGCGGCAAGAACGTCTCCTACTCCAAGGACCGCTACTTCCAGGCGGACGTGAAGGGCGAGGACAAGCTGATCCCGGAGGGCATCGAGGGCCAGGTGGCCTACCGCGGGCCGCTGGCCGCGGTGCTGCACCAGCTGGAGGGGGGCTTGCGCCAGACCATGTTCTACGTCGGCTCCCACGACATCGACGAGCTCAAGCACAAGGGCCGCTTCGTGCGCATCACCCCGGCGGGGCTGAAGGAATCCCACCCGCACGACATCATGATGACCGTCGAGGCCCCCAACTACCGCCGCTGAGGCCCGCTCCGACCCGGCCCGCTCACGCCCCTTCCCGGGTGGTGTGCCGCGCCCGGCGTCGGAGCCCGAAAGGACGAGAACACCCGTGAACGACATCGAGATCGGGCGCTGGAAGCGCGCCCGCCGCACCTACTCCCTGGACGACGTCGCCCTGGTCCCCTCCCGGCGCACCCGCGATCCCCGGGACGTGAGCACGGACTGGCAGATCGATGCCTTCTCCTTCCCGACCCCGATCCTCGGGGCGCCCATGGACTCCGTGATGTCCCCGGAGACGGCCATCGCCCTGGGGCGCCTGGGCGGGCTCGGGGTGCTGAACCTGGAGGGGCTGTGGACCCGCTACGAGGACCCGGAGCCGTACCTGGAGGAGATCTCCCTGCTGCCCCGGGACGACATGCCGCGGGTGACCTCCCGGATGCAGAAGATCTACGCCGAGCCGATCAAGCCGGAGTTGATCACCGCCCGCCTGGCCCAGATCCGCGAGGCCGGGGTCGTGGTGGCGGGGGCCCTGACCCCGCAGCGCACCCAGGAGCACTACGAGACCGTGGTGAAGGCCGGGGTGGACCTGTTCGTGATCCGTGGGACCACCGTCTCCGCGGAGCACGTGTCCCAGAATCAGGAGCCCCTGGACCTCAAGCGCTTCATCTACGAGCTGGACGTCCCGGTGATCGTGGGCGGGGCCGCCGGCTACGCCCCGGCCCTGCACCTGATGCGCACCGGTGCGGCCGGGGTCCTGGTGGGCTTCGGCGGGGGAGCGGCCAGCACCACCCGCCGCGCCCTGGGCATCCACGCCGCGATGGCTTCGGCCATCTCCGACGCCGCCCAGGCGCGCTCGGACTACCTGGATGAGTCCGGCGGCCGGTACGTGCACGTGATCGCCGACGGCGGGATGGGCCTGTCCGGGGACATGGTCAAGGCCATGGCCATGGGGGCTGACGCCGTGATGATCGGCGCGCCCCTGGCCCGGGCCGCGGAGGCCCCCGGGCGCGGGTACCACTGGGGCCCGGAGGCCCACCACCCGGAGTTCCCGCGCGGGACCCGCACCCCGATGGAGCAGGTCGGCTCCCTGCAGGAGGTCCTGTACGGGCCCAGCCACCACGTGGACGGCACCTCGAACCTCATGGGCGCGGTGCGCCGGGCGATGGCCACCACCGGGTACTCGGATCTGAAGGAGTTCCAGCGCTCCGACGTCGTGCTGACCCACCGTCAGCGCTACTGAGCGACCCCGCTGCGACGGCCCCGCATCCCGACCGCCCGAGGGCGGGACGGGTGCGGGGCCGTCGACGTCGGCGCGCCGGAGCTGGGACGCCGGCGCCGGACCGGGCGGCGCCTACAGCTCGGCCTGCGCGCCCATGACCGTGGTGGAGTCCGGGGGCAGGTGGAAGACCTGGGTCTTGTTGGCGGAGAACTTCTCCAGCAGCCGGAACACGGCCTTCTGCCAGCGCGGCATGCAGCGGTCCTGGCCCCGCTCGATGCGGAACACGGACAGCATGTAGGTGGCCTCCCGCGGGTCGAACTCCAGTTCCGGGGCGCGGCCCACGGCCAGGCGCAGGGCGTCCGGGAGGTCCTGGGAGTCGTTGAACCCGACCCGGCACAGCACGTGCACGATGCCGTCCCCGGGATCGCCCAGCTCCGTGACCACCAGCCGGTCCTCGTGGCGCACGTGCGGGACCCCGATGTTCTTCATCGTCATGATCACCACGTGCTCGTGCAGCACGTGGTTGAACTGCACGTTGGAGTGCAGGGCCAGCGGCGCCGTGCTGGGATCCCCGTGGGGATACACGGCCACTCCGGGCACCCGGGGCACGCGGTGCTCCTTGACATAGGCGACGAACTGCTCGATCGGCCCCTCCATCTCGGCGCGCCGGCCGAACATGATCCGCGAGCCGCGCCGCCAGGTGAGCATCAGGGTCGCGGCGATCGAGGCGATCAGCAGCGGCAGCCACCCGCCGGAGAGGACCTTGAGCACGTTGGCCCCGAACAGCAGCAGCTCCAGCCCGCCGATCACCGCGCCCAGCGCGATCAGCCGCGGCCAGGACCAGCCCCACACGGCCTGGGCCAGCAGCAGGAACAGCGAGAACTCCAGCAGCAGGGTGCCGGTCACGGACAGCCCGTAGGCGGCGGCCAGCGAGGAGGAGGAGCGGAAGATCAGCACCAGGGCCAGGACCCCGAGGAACAGCAGGAAGTTCACGGTGGGCATGTAGATCTGCCCGCCCTGCTCCCGGGAGGTCTGCACGACCTTCAGCCGCGGCAGCAGCGAGAGGCGCGTGGCCTGCCGGGACACGGAGAAGGCCCCGGAGATCACCGCCTGGGAGGCGATGACGGTCGCGCAGGTGGCCAGGACCACCAGCGGCAGCTGCGCCCAGGAAGGCGCCAGCAGGTAGAAGGGGTTGGCGATGGCCGCCGGGTCGGAGAGGATCAGCGCCCCCTGCCCGAGGTAGTTGATCGCCAGGCCCGGCAGCACCAGGCACAGCCAGCCCAGCAGGATCGGCCGGCGCCCGAAGTGGCCCATGTCCGCGTACAGCGCCTCCACGCCGGTCACCGCCAGGACCACCGCGCCCAGCGCCACGAAGGCGACGATCGGGCGGTCCGCGGCGAAGGACAGCGCGTAGGTGGGGGACAGCGCCCGCAGGATCGCGGGGTTCTGCACGAGGTGGGGCAGGCCGAGCAGGATCAGCACCGCGAACCACGCGACCATGACCGGCCCGAAGGCCTTCCCGATGGTCCCGGTGCCCCAGCGCTGGACGAGGAACAGCACGGTGAGGATCACCAGCGCGATCGGCACCACGGCCTCCTCCAGCCCCGGGTCCGCGACGCTGAGGCCCTCCACGGCCGAGAGCACGGACACCGCGGGGGTGATCAGCGAATCGCCGTAGAACAGGGCGGCGCCGATGATCGCCAGCACCAGCGCGGCGCCGGCGCGTCGGGAGCGCAGGCCGAGCTTGCGCCGGATCAGGGCCGCCAGGGACAGGATGCCCCCTTCGCCCTGGTTGTCGGCCTTCATGATGAAGGTGATGTAGGCCAGGGTGACGATGAGGAACAGGCACCACAGCAGCATCGAGACGACGCCGAGTACGTCCTCCTCGGTGGGGGCGATGAACCGGTCGTGCAGGGTGAACACCGTCTGCACGGCGTAGAGCGGGGAGGTGCCGATGTCCCCGAAGACGACGCCGAGGGCGGCGATGACCAGCGGCAGCACCGGTCCGGGGTGACCGTGGGGCAGCTCCAGGGAGACGGTGTCGAAGGGTGCGGAGGAGGAGTCGGCGGGAGCCGACGGATGCAGTGGTGCAGGGCCCGCGGGTGCGTTCACGAAGCGTCATCCTGCCACCACGCTCCCGGCGTGGCAAGCGGATGGCGCGCCCGGGTCTCACGGGCCCCGCGGGCGCTGGGCTCAGGGGCGGGCTCGCCGACGGCGGGATAGGGTGGTGGGGTGCTGAAACTCGCTCTGACGCCCCGCTGGCTGGCGGGGCTGCTGCTGGCCCTGGTCTTCGCGACCGGGTTCATGTTGCTCAGCCGGTGGCAGCTCGGCTCGGCCTCGGCCCACGAGGTCTCCGCGGACCCCGCCAAGGAGGCCGTGGTCCCGCTGGCCTCCGTGGCCGCCCCGCTGCAGCCGGTGCTCGCCTCCGAGGCGGACGCCATGGTGCGCACCAGCGGGCACTACGAGCACGGATCCTCCGTGCTGGTGGGCTCCCGGGTCAAGGACGGGGAGCACGGCTACTGGGTGGTGTCCCGCTTCATCCCCGATGAGCAGCCGGATCGGGCGCAGGGGACCTTCTCGGTCGCCGTCGCCCGCGGCTTCACCACCGAGGCGGACCCGGCGCGGATCCCGGCCGAGCCGGACGGGGAGCTGACCGTCATCGGGCGGCTGGTGGCCAACGAGGGGCCGGTCTCCTCGGAAGGCTCCCGGAACCCGCGGATCCTGGGCAGCGCGGCCACGGCCGAGCTGACCAACACCTGGCAGGCCCCCCTGTACGCGGCGCCGGTGACCGCGGATGCGGAGGTGCCGGCCGGGCAGTCGCTGCCCCTGGACGGCGCGGACCACCTCACGGATGCGGCCCGGCTGTCCGCCCCGGATGAGGGTCTGGTGCCGATCCGCGCCCAGCAGTACACCAGCGATTCCCTGAACTGGCTCAACATCTTCTACGCCGCGGAATGGGTGGTCTTCGCCGGCTTCGCCCTGTTCCTGTGGTGGCGGATGCTCGCGGACTCCCACCGGCGTCGGCAGCATCCCGAGGAGTTCTTCGACCCCGCGCCGGCCGCGGGGGAGGAGGGCCGGATCTACTACGAGCAGTCCACCGGCCGGTACTTCTACTACGATGCCGAGGCCGGCCAGTACTACTACTTCGACGACGCCGCCGCGTCCCCCGACCCCACGAGGTGACCGAATGACCCAGCATCCCGCCGACCCGTCCCAGCCCGCCGAGGCGCCCCGCCCGGTGGAGCGCACCGACGGCAAGACCGTGCCGCTGCCGCCCGGCGCCAGCCCCGAGCAGGCCGCGAACCTGCGGGTGGGCCGACGCAAGTTCGGCGGCACCGAGGCCCAGATCCGCGGGGCCCTGACCTTCTACAAGTACTGCGCGTGGATCTCCGGGACCTTCCTGCTGCTGCTGGTGGCGGAGATGATCACCCGCTACGGCTTCGGCTACGATCTGCTGGCCTCCGCGCAGAACGCCCAGACCGGGGAGCACGTGGCCCTGGGGTGGCTGAACCGGGAGACCGGGAACCTCACCGGCGGAGTGAACGTCTCCACCGGGGTGCTCATCGTGCACGGCTGGTTCTACGTCGTTTACCTGCTGGCCTGCTTCCGGGTGTGGCTGCTGATGCGCTGGCCGCTGCCCCAGCTGATCGTGATGGCCCTGGGCGGGGTCGTGCCGTTCCTGTCCTTCATCGTGGAGCGGCGCATCCACCGGGAGACCCTGGCGCAGCTGCGGGAGAACCCGCAGGCGACTCGCCGCTACTGACCCGCCCGCCGCTCATCCGTCTCGGACACCGCCCGCGACGCCGCCGCGCGAGCCCGCCCCGGCCCACGGGCGGGGTGTCCTAGACTGGGGGATCGGAGCCGACCCCGCGGCCGCACGCGTGCGCCCGCCCGGGTCGGAAGCAGACCCCGAAGACCTTCCGAAGGGACGAGTGTGACCCCCACCGAGACCCCAGCCGCCGGTGATCTGGAGGACCGCCCGGTCCTCGTCGTGGACTACGGCGCCCAGTACGCCCAGCTGATCGCCCGCCGCGTGCGCGATGCCCGCGTCTACTCGGAGATCGTGCCGCACACGATGTCCGCGCAGGACATGCTCGCGAAGAACCCCGCGGCGATCATCCTCTCCGGCGGGCCCGCCAGCGTCTACGCCCCCGAGGCCCCCGCGGGGGACCCGGCCCTGTTCGAGGCCGGCGTGCCGGTGTTCGGCATCTGCTACGGCTTCCAGGTCATGGCCCGGGCGCTGGGCGGGACGGTCGCGCGCACCGGGCTGCGCGAGTACGGGGCCACCCAGGCCACGCTCAGCGGCGGCGCCTCCTTCCTGGCCGGCACCCCGGTGACCCAGAACGTGTGGATGAGCCACGGCGACTCCGTGACCGAGGCCCCCGCAGGCTTCGAGGTCCTGGCCACCACCGACGGGGCCCCCGTGGCCGCGTTCGTGGATGCGGACCGGCGCCTGGCCGGGGTGCAGTGGCACCCGGAGGTGCGGCACTCCGACTACGGCCAGCAGGTCCTGGAGAGCTTCCTGTTCGAGGTGGCCGGGCTGGAGCCCACCTGGACCACCGGCAACGTCATCGAGGAGCAGGTGGAGCGCATCCGCGCCCAGGTCGGGGACGCGAAGGTCATCTGCGCGCTGTCCGGCGGGGTGGACTCCTCCGTGGCCGCGGCCCTGGTGCACCGGGCGGTCGGGGACCAGCTGACCTGCTTCTTCATCGACCACGGCCTGCTGCGCGAGGGCGAGCGGGAGCAGGTCGAGCAGGACTACGCCGAGACCATGGGCATCCGCGTGGTGACCATCGACGAGTCCGAGCGCTTCTTCTCCGCCCTGGAGGGGGTCACCGACCCGGAGACCAAGCGCAAGACGATCGGCCGGGAGTTCATCCGCTCCTTCGAGGACGCCCAGCGCAAGCTGGTCGCCGAGATCGAGGGCCCGGCCGAGGACATCCGCTTCCTCGTCCAGGGCACCCTGTACCCCGACGTCGTCGAATCCGGCGGCGGCGAGGGTGCTGCGAACATCAAGTCCCACCACAACGTGGGCGGGCTGCCGGAGGACCTGCAGTTCGAGCTCGTGGAGCCGCTGCGCACCCTGTTCAAGGACGAGGTGCGCGCGATCGGGCGGCAGCTGGGCGTGCCGGAGAAGATCGTGGCCCGCCAGCCCTTCCCGGGCCCGGGCCTGGGGATCCGGGTGATCGGGGAGGTCACCCGGGAGAACCTGCGGATCCTGCGCGCCGCGGACGCGATCGCGCGCGCCGAGCTGACCCGGGCCGGGCTGGACGAGGAGGTCTGGCAGATGCCGGTGGTCCTGCTCTCCCAGGTCCGCTCGGTGGGGGTGCAGGGCGACGGGCGCACCTACGGTCACCCGATCGTGCTGCGCCCGGTCTCCTCCGAGGACGCGATGACCGCGGACTGGTCGCGCCTGCCCTACGACCTGCTGGCGCGGATCTCCAACCGGATCACCAACGAGGTCGAGGAGGTCAACCGGGTGGTGCTGGATGTGACCTCCAAGCCCCCGGGAACCATCGAGTGGGAATGAGCCTGCGGCCAGGCTCGGACGGTGCGGGCCCCGAGGCCGCCTTCGACGGCGGCCCCGGGGCCCGTGCGCGTTTCCGCGCCCACCGCGCCCACCGCGCGCACCCGCGGGCCCAGCGCCTAGAATCGGTGTGCGGACGCCCACGCGCCCGCGAGCACCGCCCCATCCACCGACGGGAGACCGAGGCACCGTGACCCAGCCGCCAGCCACCGGAGACGCCGCATCCGCCCGGGAGCCGGAGACCACCCCCGCGGGCCATCCCCTGCCGTGGGGCGCGCCCCCGGCCACCGCCGAGGCACCGGACCGGGCCGCCGACGCCCGCCCGGCCCCGCAGGCCCCGGAGACCGACGTCGCCGGGGAGGGGACCGAGCAGAGACCCGACGTCGAGGCGGCATCGGCCCCGGAGCCGACGTCCGCCCCCGGGCAGGAGGCCGCGGAGGACGCAGAGACCGAGCCCGCGTCGTCGTCGGCCGCGGCCGAGGACGACCGCCTGATCCTGGACCCGTGGCTGCGGCAGGTGGACGCCTACACCGGCCCGGATGCGCTGCTGGACTTCAACCTGGTGGACAACGTCCACATCGACCTCACGACCTCCAACCCCTCCGGCTACGCCCAGCTGCTGGCCGGGCGCCGCACGCGTCTGTCCACCATCCTGCGCGAGCGCACGGCCCTGTCCGCCGGCATGCGCTCGGCCCAGGCGATCCGCGCCAAGACCGTCGAGCTGGACGCCCAGCACGGGCTCTCCGCGGGATTCCTCGCCGCCGGCACCGCCTCCTGGATCACCCGGGATGCCCGCACCGGCGCCCAGCGCCGGCACATCGCCCCCGTCGTGCTGGCCCCGGTGAGCATCACCCCGCACCCCGACGGCGAGGACTTCGACCTGCGCATCAGCGGCGGCGCCCGGCTGAATCCCGCCCTGGTGCGCGTGCTGCGCCGGGACCACGGCGTGGACCTGGAGGCCGCGGGCCTGCCCGCCAAGGCCACCTCCGGCTCCCGCCTGACCCCGGAGCCGGTCTTCGAGGCGCTGCGCGCCGTGGCCGCCGGGGTGCCCGGAATGCACGTGGAGGCGACCACCGTGGTCTCCACCTTCGCGGATCTCTCCGACACGGTCGGGCCCCTGCCCGAGCGGGGGGCCTCGGGGCTGCTGCGGGAGCTGTCCGATCTCAACCGCGCCCAGGTGGACGCCCCGCGTCAGCCCCGGGCCCTGCGCCACCGCGTCGTCGACCCGGATGAGCTGGACCCCGCCGAGGAGGTGCTGGTCGAGGACGCCGACGACGACGTCTCCGAGATCCTGCAGCTGGCCCGGGCCGGGGAGTCCCTCGCGGTGACCGCCCCCGCCGGCACCGGGGCCCTGCGCGCGGCCGTGAACACCGTGGCCGCCCTCACCGAACAGGGCCGCTCCGTGCTGGTCCTGGCCGAGCGGCGCGAGAGCCTCGCCAGCGCCGTCGCCCGCCTCCGGGAGCTGGGGTTGGGGCAGCACCTGCTGGAGCTGGAGGCGCAGGTCGAGCCGGAGCAGCTGAGCGCGGACCTGGTGCGCACCCTCGTGGAGGTGGAGCGCAGCGAGGCGCCGCGCCTGGAGGAGCACCGGGAGCAGCTGGTGCGCACCCGGGAGAACCTGCGCCGCCATGTCCGCTCCCTGCACCGGCGCGAGGAGCGCTGGGACATCACCCCGTATCAGGCCATGCAGACCCTCGCGGCGCTGACCGCCAAGGATCCGGCCCCGGCCACGCGCGTGCGTTTCACCCGCGCCGTCCTGGATGCGACCGTGGACCGCCGGGAGACGGTGGCCCAGCTGGAGCGGGCCGCGGAGCTGCGGGCCTTCTCCCCGGCCACCCGCAAGGCCCCCTGGTACGGGGCTCGCCTGGTCAGCGCCGAGGACACCCAGCAGGCCCGGGCCCTGGTGCGCCACCTGCTGCAGACCACGCGGGATCACTCCCGGGCCGTGGCGGCCGCCTTCGAGTCCGTCGGCCTGCGCCCGGGCGCCAGCCTGCGCCGGTGGGAGGAGCAGCTGCAGCTGCTGCAGGGCATCCGGGAGTCCCTGACCCGCTTCCGCCCGGAGGTCTTCGCCGAGCCCGTCACGGACCTCATCGCGGCCACGGCCTCGGCCGGGTGGCGGCGGGAACGCGGCATCGACATGTCCGCGATGCAGCGCTCCCGGCTGCGCCGGGCCGCCAAGGAGCACATCCTGGCCCAGGTGCACATCGCGGACCTGCACCGGGCGCTGGTGAAGGTCCAGGAGCGGCGCGAGCAGTGGCGCGCCGACGCCGTCGACGATCGCCAGGTCAGCGTGCCGGAGGAGCTGGACGGGCTCGTCGCGACCCAGCGCCACCTGGGCGAGGAGCTGGCGGGCCTGGAGATCGTCATGGAGGACAGCCCCGCTCGCCGGGACTACCCCGAGCTGCCCGTGGAGCAGCTGGTCGGCGTGCTGGAGGAGATGGCCGGGGACCGCTTTCTGCTGGACACCCTGCCCGAGCGGGAGCGGCTGCTGGCGGTCCTGCGCGGCAAGGGGCTGCAGGAGCTGCTGGCCGACCTGGAGCGGCGCGAGGTCCCGGGCCGGCGCGTCGCGGACGAGCTGGAGCTGGCCTGGTGGCAGTCCGCCTTCGAGATCATGCTCGACCACCCGGACACGGCCCTGGTCACCGGCGAGCGGCTGGCGGCCTGGGAGTCCGCCTTCCGCCGCGCGGACCTGGCGCACGTGGCCTCCGGGCCGGCGCGGGTGCGCCACGGCATCGCCCGCGGCTGGCAGCGCCGGATCAACCGGCGCCCCGTGCAGGCCCGGGAGCTGCGCCGCCTGCTCAAGGGCGCCCCGGCCCCGCTGGGCACCTACCTGCAGCGCACCCCGGAGGTGCTGGCGGGGCTCAAGCCCGTGTGGTGCGCCAGTCCCTTCGCCGTCGGGAGGACCCTGCCGCCGGAGGCCGCGGTGGACGCCGTGGTGATCCTGGATGCCGAGTCCACCCCGCTGGGCGCCTGCCTGGCGGCTCTGGCGCGCACCGAGCAGGTGATCGCCTTCGGCGACGTGCACGCCGGGTACCCGCAGCCCTTCGTCGTCTCCCCGACCCTGGGTGCGGAGCAGGAGCCCACGGATCAGCCCGTGGAATCCGCGTTGGAGGTGCTCTCCCGGATCCTCCCGCAGCGCACCCTGACCCGGGTGCAGGACTGCCGGGACCCCGCGCTGCTGGAGCACCTGAACGAGACCCGCTACGACGGCGCCCTGCGGGCCCTGCCCTACGGCGAGGAGCTGGTGGGTCCCGTCCGGTCCCTGCGGGTGGACGTGGTGCACCCGGACCGGGCCGATGACCGGCTCGGGGCCCCGCTGATCGACTCCCCGGCCGCGGAGGTGCGCGCCGTGGTGGAGATGGTCTTCGACCACGCCGCCCGCAACCCGCGCCAGTCCCTCGCGGTGATCACCGCCAGCCCCCGGCACGCCGCGCGCATCGCCGAGGGGGTCCGCTACGGCCTGGGCCGCCACCCGGAGCTGGCCGGGTTCTTCCGGCCCGGGCGCGAGCCCTTCCGGGTGCTGGACCTGGCCCGGGCCGCCGGGCTGCGCCGGGACCGGGTGATCTTCAGCCTCGGGGTGGCTCCGGAGGCCGGATCCCGACCCGAGCACTTCGGGCAGCTGGCCCAGGAGCACGGGCCCCAGCGCTTCGTCATGGCCGTGACCGCGGCCCGCTTCCACACCCGGATCGTCACCTCCTTCGACGTCGAGCGCCTGGAGGCCTCGGCGCTGCGCGGGGGCATGCCCGATCTCCTCGAGCTGATGCGGCGGGTGCGCCGTCGCCGCGAGGAGGAGGCCGAGCGGGCCCGCGAGACGCAAGGACGCCCGGAGGAGGGCCCGGCCGCCTCCTCCAGCGCGTTCCTGTCCGTGGTGGATCCGCGGGAGGAGGAGCAGGCCGCGGACTGGCTGCTGGCGGATCTGGCCCGGCGTCTGCGGGTCGGCGGGGCGCAGGTGCGCGTGAGCCCGGGGGAGGAGGTCGACGCCGTCGCGACCTCCGGGCGGGAGTCCCTCTCCGCTGGGGCGGTGCCCAGCCCCCGCCAGCGCACCGCGGGGCAGGGCACCCGCGGCGGCCTGCGGGCCGAGGACCTGCGCTTCCCGGTCGGGCTGATCTCGGACGGCACCCGGGACTACGCGGCGCTGTCCGTGCGGGAGCGCTCCCGGCTGCGCCCGGAGCGGATGGAGTCCACCGGCTGGAATCCCGCACCCGTCTGGGCCGTGGACGTGTTCGCCGATCCCCAGCGGGTGGCCGATCGGATCCTCGGCCTGCTCGGCCTGGAGCCGGCGGTCGACGACGGGGAGCAGGACGATGAGTGACCCCCGCGGGCCCCGCCGGATCCGGCATCGGGGTCCGCGCCGGGCCACCGGCGGCACCACCGTGAGCCAGGGGGAGCCGCAGCGCCTGGCCGGGTTCTCGGCCCGGCAGACCGAGGCGGGTTCGAGCCGGGGGACCGGCGTGTCGGGGGAGAATCGGGAGGGCTCGGAGGACGCCCGGGGGCGGTGGCTGCGCGAGCAGCGCCCGCCGCACTGGGGCTGAAGCGCCTTCCCCGGGGGTGACCCCTGCGACGCCCGACGGGCAGGGCGCCGCGGCGTCTCTCTGCTTTCCGGTGCCCCTCGGGCCGGTGCTCCGTCGTCTCGGTCTTGGACGGCGCGCGCTCAGGGCGCCTCGGCGGAGGTCTCCGGGGCTTCCGGACTCGGCTCGTCCGCGGCACCCATGACCACCGTGGCCTCGCCGCTGAGCCCGGCCAGGCGCCGGGCATCCTGCGGGGTGACGGCCACGAGCGCGAGTCGCGATGCCGGGTCCTCGCCGCCGCCGAGCCCGCCGGCTGATTCGGCCGCGCCGCGCGGAGCCCACAGAAGCGTTCCCGAGACCTCCACTCCGGCGCCCTCGGCGCTCGCGCCGATGACCGTGACGGGACCGCCGACGCGCAGCAGGGACAGGGCCTGGGGATCTCTGGCCCGCACCGACGTCGCCACCAGACCCTCGGGCAGGTGCTCGGCCAGATCGGGACCGAGCACCATCCCGGAGGCCAGCTGCTGGCCGGAGCGCACCGGCACGGCGAGTGCGGCGCCCTCCAGCTCCTCCCGCAGGCCCCGCGCATCCGGGGCATCCGCGGACTCGGCGAAGCCCCCGGCGGCGTCCACGATCCGCAGGTCCTCGGCGGTGAGCACGTGCCCCACCGGCCGATCCCCGGCGGCCACCAGCACCTGCGCACCGCCCTCGGCTGCGGGGCCGCGCGGCAGCAGCAGGGTGCTCAGCGCCCCGGCGATCAGCAGGAGCACCCCGAGGGTGCGGGCCCGGCGGGTGATGCGGGAGCGCCAGCGGATGCCCCAGGGCACGACCCGGGCGCGGGAGGAGGTTCGGCGCGGCAGACTCAGCGGTGACATGCCCCCAGCCTGGCCCACCGGGCCCGCCGATCCGGCGTCGCGGGCGCGGGGACACGGGGCGGCTGTGGAGCGGGAACGGGGTGCTGCCTCCCGGTCCCCAGGTCCGGCGGCCCGGTCAGTCCTGCGAGGAGCCGGAGGACGAGGAGGAGCCGCGGGAGTCGGTGCTGTAGAAGCCGCTGCCGCGGAAGGTGACCCCGACGGTGCCGAACTTCTTGCGCAGGGTCTGCTCACCGCAGGCGGGGCACCGGGTCAGGGCCTCGTCGTCGAAGGACTGGCGGATGTCGAAGGCGTGGTGGCAGCTCTTGCATTCGTAGGCGTAGACGGGCACGGGAACGGGACTCCTGACGAGGCGATCAGCGGTGACACGGCGCGGTGGCCGCGCACGATTCTAGCCCGCCGGGACCCACCCGCGATCCGTGCGGCGCAGCAGGCCGCGCTCGGTGCACACCAGCGGCACCGCGACGTCGTGCGGTCCCGCGGGCACGGCCCCGGCCGGCAGCAGCTCGTCGTGGAACACGACGCCGATCTCCAGGGCCTGCGCATCGCGGGCCCGGGCGGCGGCCAGGGCCGCGTCGTAGAAGCCCCCGCCCCAACCCAGGCGCACGCCCCGCCCATCCACGGCCAGGGCGGGGATCAGGCGCACGTCGGTCGCCGCGAAGGCCTCCGGGCCGAGCCGCTGCCCCACCGGCTCGGCCACCCCGAACGCCGAGGTGCGCACCGGCGTCTGCGGCTCCCACCGCACCCAGTCCAGGCGCCGTCCCGGCAGGCTCACCGGGGCGATCACCCGGTGCCCGGCCGCGTGGGCGCCCGCCAGGGCGGGCAGCAGGGGAGGCTCGGTGTCGGTGGGCAGATACGCCGCGATCAGCGCCCCGTCGGGCAGGCGGCGCAGCAGCGCCTCCAGGTGTTCGGCCCAGCGCAGGCCCAGCTCTCGGCGTCGCACCGCGGCATCCGGACCGGCTCCGCGCCGCCGACGCCGGCGCACCAGCTCCGCGCGCAGGTCCTGCTTGGCCCGGGCCAGCTGCGCCTCGGGGTCAGGGGACTGCGCCTCGGGGCCGCTCGGTGCCATCGGGTCCTCCATCCTCGGTCGGGGCCGGTCCGGGAGCGGAACCGGAAACGGGGGCGGGCAGGCACAGCGGATGCTGGCCGGGCGCCCAGGTCATCCACGGGTTCGCGCGGGTGGACTCGGCTAAGGTAACGATATGACCGAAAATACTTCACCGAAGCCCGTGACCAAGGCCGTCATCCCGGCGGCCGGTCTGGGCACGCGATTCCTGCCGGCCACCAAGGCCAGCCCCAAGGAGATGCTGCCGGTCGTGGATCGTCCGGCCATCCAGTACGTCGTGCAGGAGGCGGTCTCCGCTGGGCTGGACGACATCCTCATGATCACCGGGCGCTCCAAGCGCGCCCTGGAGGACCACTTCGACCGCGTCCCGGACCTGGAGGCCTCCCTGAAGGAGTCCGGCAAGGACGACCTGCTGGCCTCCGTTCAGCAGGCCACCGCCCTGGGCGAGCTGCACTACCTGCGCCAGGGGGACCCCAAGGGCCTGGGCCACGCGGTGCTGCGGGCCAAGACCCACGTGGGCGATCACCCCTTCGCCGTGCTGCTCGGCGATGACCTCATCGATGAGAAGGAAGATCTGCTGACGCGGATGATCGCGGCCCAGCAGAAGACCGGCGGCAGCGTCGTCGCCCTCATGGAGGTCCCCCGCGAGCAGATCAGCGCCTACGGTGCGGCCGCCGTGGAGCCCGTGGAAGGCGAGGAGTACGTGCGGGTCACCGGCCTGGTGGAGAAGCCCTCCCCGGAGGAGGCGCCGTCCAACCTCGCGGTGATCGGCCGCTACGTGCTGCACCCGCGGATCTTCGAGGTCCTGGAGCAGACCCCTCCCGGGCGCGGCGGGGAGATCCAGCTGACCGACGCGATGCAGACCCTCGGCCAGGCCGAGGGGGAGGGCGCCGGGATGTACGGCGTCGTGTTCAAGGGCCGCCGCTTCGACACCGGGGACAAGCTCTCCTACCTCAAGGCCAACGTCATCCTCGCCTCCGAGCGCGAGGACCTCGGGCCCGGGCTGCGCTCCTGGCTCAAGGACTTCGTGGCCGAGCTGCCCCAGGACTGAAGGCTCAGGGCCGCCGTCGCACGCCGACGGCGGCCCTCGCCCTTCCGCGAGGACCGCCGCTGTGGATGAGCGCGAAACCGCGCGCCTCAGACGGTAGACTCCCGGATGTGTCATCCTCCGTGTTCTCCGCCTCCGGCGTGCTGCTGGTCCTGGCCGTCGCCCTGCTCCTGAAGTGGGCCTACGGCTTCGACCGCCGACGGCGTCCCGACGTCGTCGCGCAGGTGCTCGCCCGGGACGTGCTCGAGGAGAGACCGGACCCCGCCTTCCCCCGGGACCCCGTGCTACTGCGTCAAAGGAACGACATGATCAGTACCCCGTCCCCCGCCCCAGAAGGCGCCGTGCTCACGCCTGAGGCCGACGAGGCCGAGCAGCCCCGTCGCGACGGCGTCACCGTGCCGCGGCGGACCCGTTCCGCCGCCTCCTCCGCCCCCGCGACCGGCTCCGGGCTGCGCCGCGGGCGCGTCGGGGTCGCCCTGGGTGCCCTGGCCTGCCTGGCCCTCGGCCTGATCGGCCTGGTCCTCGCGCCGTTCACCGCCCTGACCTGGCCGCTGCCGGCGTTCCTGCTGATCCTCGGCCTCGGGTGCCTGGCGGGGTTGCGCTGGCTCGCGCTGACCGAGCGGACCAGGACCACCGTGCGCACCCGCCCGGTGCGCGAGGTCGAGGATCTGCCGACCGGCACCGCCTCCGACGCCGGGGCCTCGCGTCCGTCCGCGCGTACCGCGGCCGAGCCCTTCGACCTGCAGTCCGGTGAGGCCCGAAGCGCCGCGCCCGCCGAGGCGACCCGGGAGACCGCTTCCGGTCCGACGCCCTCCGGCGCCGCGGCCTCGTCCGCCGAGGACGCCCGCGCGCAGCGGGAGATGCTGCGGGAGCAGGCCCGCCGCGTCGCCGCCGGCCACGGGGACTTCGTGCCTCGCGATGCCACCTGGGAGCCGGTCGCGGTGCCGCGGCCGACCTACATGGACGCCCCTGAGGCTCAGCGGCCCGCTCCGGCGCCGCTGAGCCAGCCCGCCGCCCCGCGCAGCACCACCCGCAGCCTCGCCGAGGCCGAGGCCAAGGGCCGCGGCGCCCTGGACCTGGACGATGTGCTGACCCGTCGCCGCGCCTGAGACCCCAGGAGTTGAGCCCTCAGCCATGAGCACCTCGCACGTGGAGATCGAACGCAAGTACGAAGCACCCGCCGAGGCGCACCCGGACTGGTCCGCCCTGAAGCGGCTGCGCCCGGGAACCACCGCGGTGGACGAGCTGGACGCGACCTACTACGACACCGCTGCGCGGGATCTCGCCGCCGCGAGCACCGTGCTGCGCCGTCGCCGGGGTGGCCCGGACGAGGGCTGGCACGTCAAGTTCACCCTGGACGGGCGCCGCCACGAGATCCACGTGCCGCTGCTCAAGGACCGCACGAGCATGCCCGCAGCGGCCCGGGACCTGGTCAGCGCCCTGACCCTGGGCCGGGAGCTGGAGCCGATCGCGCACCTGGCCACCCGCCGCACCCGCACCGCGGTGCTGGACGAGGACGGGCGGGAGGTGGCCGAGTTCGCCGACGACGTCGTGCGCTCCGTGGATCACCGCACCGGGCAGGAGCGCACCTGGCGGGAGTGGGAGGTCGAGCTGACCGATCCCGAGCTCTCGGAGAAGCGCCAGGAGAAGATCTTCAAGCGGGTGCGCAAGGTCCTGAAGGAGGCCGGAGCGAGCAGGTCCACCGCGGTCGCCAAGATCGCCCGCGCGCTCGGTCAGGACGCGGCCTTCGACGAGAAGGCGGGGATCGCCTCCGCTCCGGAGCAGTCGGAGTCGGAGCCGGAGGAGCAGCAGCTCACCGGGGGCCAGCGGCTCGTGGCGGAGCTGGCCGGCCCGGTGCTCGCGGATCTGCGGATCCTCGACGTCGCGGTGCGCGCGGGCGTGGAGGACTCGGTGCACCAGATGCGCATCCGCCTGCGCACCATGCGCTCGATCCTGCGGGCCCTGCGCGGCGGCCTGGACCCGGAGTTCGACGAGACCGTCTCGCAGGGGCTGAAGGAGGCCGGCGAGGCGCTGGGCGCGGCCCGGGACCTGGAGGTCGTCGGGGAGGTGCTGATGCGCGCGGAGCAGTGGGCGGAGCTGACCCGCAAGGCCCGCCGCCAGCTGAGCCAGCTGCTCGAGGAGGACCGGGAGGCCGCTCTGCGCGGCGGGTACGCGGTCCTGGACTCCGAGGGCTACCGCGACGTGCTGGCCGCCCTGGAGTCCCTGGTGCGCCGCCCGCAGCTGTGCGGGTGGGCGGAGGACCTCTCTGCCAAGAAGCTGGGGACCCACATGATGGAGACCCTGGATGAGCGCTACCGCAAGCGCATCGAGCCGGCCCGCCGCGCCGTGGAGGAGGCCGAGCCCGAGGAAGCCGCGGAGAGCCTGCACGAGGTCCGCAAGGCGGCCAAGGGCCTGCGCTACGTCATCGAATCCCTGGACGAGGCGGACCTGATCCGCAAGAAGCAGCGCGAGGACGCCGGGGAGGCCCGCGAGGAGGCGAAGTCCGTGCAGTCCGAGGTCGGGCGCCTCCTGGACCTGCGCGCCGCGGTGCAGTGGCTGGATCGGGCGGCCCGGGTGATGCGCCGCCGAGGGCTGGACCGCTACGGTGCGGGCCTGCTGGCCGGGGAGTTGCGCACCGCGCTGTCCTGGAAGCTGGCCGAGGGATTCTCCAGCCTGACCCGCTGACCCACCGGCCCGCGATCTGCTGATCTGCCGCCCCGACGCCGCCCGGCGTCGGAGCGGCTCCCGTTCGATGCCGGCGCGGTGGGCGGGAGAGGGGGCCGGGCAGACGAATGGCCCCGGGGCGAACCCCGGGGCCATTCTGCATCACACACAGGAAGAAGGTCTTCACTCACATGGAGGCTGCCGCCTGCGCTTCATCCGGCGAGCTTCCCAGCTGACCGTCCCCGCAGGTGCCTCCCGACTATTTGGTAATGAAAACATATCCTAATCCCGGGCGGGGCGCCACCCCGACGGACGGATTCCCCGGAATTTCTTGCTGACGCAGCGTCGGCAAAACCGTCGATTCGGCGTCGAGTCAGGTCAGGCTGGGCTAAGGTGGAGCGCATGCAGGAGTGGATCGAAGGGCTGCACTGGGGGCTGGCCATCCTCTTCTTCTGGGCCGTCGGGATCCTGCGCACCAGCATCGTGTACGCCCTCGGCCGGGGTGCGGCCGCCGGAGGACGGCGCGTGCACCGGGTCCGCGCGGCGCTGCGCACGCCCCTGTACCGCCGGGCCGCGGCCTTCGTGAATCGGTGGGGAGCGCTGGCCGTGCCGGTCTGCTTCGTGACGGTCGGCTTCCAGACCGCCGTCATCCTGACCACCGGCATCACCCGCATGCCCCTGACGCGGTGGATCCCCGCGATGCTGCTGGGCACCCTGATCTGGGGCTGCATCTACGGCACCGTCGGGATGGCCGTGGTCTGGGCCTGGCTGGAGCGGCCGTGGGTGCTCGGCCTCGCCGCGGCGCTCGCGCTGATCCTGGTGCTGCTGGCGCGCCGTCGCGCGCACCGCCTGCGCGGCTGACCGGGCCGGGGCGGGCCCGGAAACGGCGGAAGGCCGCGGATCCGCCGTGCTGGCGGATCCGCGGCCTTCCTGGCAGTGGAGCTAAGGGGAATCGAACCCCTGACCTTTTCATTGCGAACGAAACGCTCTACCAACTGAGCTATAGCCCCGTGCGGCAACCACCCCATCGTATGGCCTGTGTCCGCGCGCGTCAAAACCGGAGGCCGGTCACCGGACGGGCGCCTGCTAGGTTGTCCCCATGTCCCACCAGCCGCCCCACCCGCTGCCCGGCGACGCCGCTCCGGAGCACCCCACCGCCGACGTCGAGGCCGTCTGCGTCGAGGCCTCCGACGTCCATGGCACCGATGACGAGCCCGGCACCAGCGCGTCGGCGCACCGACCCACCGTGCGGCCCGCCACCGGGGGCCTGAGCGTCGCCTTCGTCCCCGGAATCATGCCGAGCAAGTGGTTCGGGCGGTGGCAGGAGCGCTTCGGCGACCGGATCCCGCTGGACCCCGTGCCCCTGGAAGAGGATGGGGATCCGCTGGCGGTGCTCCAGCGTCGAGAGGCTCACGCCGCGCTCCTGCGCCCCGAGGCCGCCCCGGGCAGCCGGGACCGGGACCGCTGGCACGCCGTGCCGCTGTACCGGGAGCGGCCCGTCGTCGTGCTGCCGGCCGACCACGTGCTGACCCTCCTGGATGAGGTGCCCGTGGCCGAGCTGGCCTCCGAGCGGCTGCTCCAGGACCTGGCCGAGGTCCCCGCGTGGGCGCGGCTGCGCGCCGAGCACCTTCAGGCCGCGGGGCAGATCGAGCGGGAGCTCCCGGCGATGCGGCACACGGGCGACGCCGTCGAGCTGGTCGCGGCGGGGCTGGGGCTGCTCGTGGTGCCGATGTCCCTGGCGCGGCTTCACCACCGGAAGGATCTGGTGCACCGCCCCGTCCCGGACCTGCCCGAGACCGAGGTGCACCTGGTGTGGCCGCGTCTGCCGGAACCGCAGGCCTCCGGTGAGCAGGCGGCCGCGGAGGAGGCCGTGATCCAGGAGTTCGTGGGCATCACCCGGGGCCGCCGGGCGGGAAGCTCCCGGGGCGAGGCCGCGCAGGAGCGGCCCGCACCAGCGGGGAAACGGGGCCGGGTCAGCGGCGACCGGACTTCTGCCGGTTCCCGGCGGACCCGCTCCCCGTCGAGTGCCCCCCACCGCGGGAGGAAGACCCCACGGAGGGGTCGGAGGTCTCCGCGCTGACCGCCGCGGCCGTGCCGGCCGAGGTCGCCCCCTGCGCGCCCTGTGCCGCCTGCTCCGGGGTGATCCGGGCGAAGCTGGAGGTCTGGTGGATGATCGACTGGTTGGCCAGCGGCATCCGGTACCCCTCCCGGTCCAGGGCCCGCTTGATCTGGGCGCGCAGCACCCGGGCCACCGCCCACTGCTGCAGCGGTGCCGTCTTCACCGCCAGGCGCAGCGTCAGGGACTCGCCGCTCATCTGCTCCACGCCCCACACCTCCGGCTCATCCAGGATGGACTTGCCCTCCTCCGTCGTCTCCCGCACCCGCCGGGCCGTCTCCAGCAGCAGCTCGGTCACGGCATCCAGGTCGCTGTTGTAGGCCACCGGGATGTCCAGCACGGTCCGGGCCCAGCCCTGGGACTGGTTGCCCACCCGGACCACGGCCCCGTTGCGCACGTGCCACAGGGTGCCCTCGACGTCGCGCACCTGCGTGACCCGCAGACCCACGGACTCCACGGTGCCGCTGGCCTCCCCGAGGTCCACGACGTCGCCGATGCCCAGCTGATCCTCCGCAACCATGGACACCCCCGCCAGGTAGTCCTTGACCAGGGACTGCGCGCCGAAGGACAGGGCCACACCGGCGATACCGGCGGAGGCGATGACCGGGGCGATGTTGAATCCCAGCTCGGAGATGATCATCAGCACCGCGATCGTCCAGATGGTGAGGTTCGCGACCGAGCGCAGCACGGACCCGACCGTCTTGGCCCGCTGGTACTGGCGCTCGTTGGACAGCCCCGTGTCCTCGACCCAGCGCAGCCCCTTCTCCGTACGCCGGGAGATGATGCGGGCCTTGGTGCCCCGGGCCACCCCGTCGGTGACCTTGCGGATGAGGAAGCGGGCCAGGATGTTCGCCACACCCGCGATCAGCAGGATCAGCACGATCCGCAGCGGGGCGTCCAGCCAGAAGGAGGGGGTGGAGACCTCGTCCCACACGGAGGCGGCGGTGACGGCGTTCAGCAGGGGCGCGCTGGTGGTGCTCATGCACGCGATCCTATCCGCGCCGCCTGCGCCGCCGCTCAGCGCCGCCTGGACGCCCGGTGGACCTTCCGGCGTCGGGGTGGCACCGGGTGCCAGGCCGTGGCGCCACCCGGGTGCCGGGCCGCGGCGGATGGACGGAGTGGGGCCTGGCCGGAGGGATCGGACCCCGGCGATCGTCGACGGCGATTCTCTAGACTGGAGGGCATGGCACTTGTGATGGACACGCGACCGGCCGCCTACGTGGTGATCATCGAGCAGGGCAGGATGCTGCTCACGCACTGGACCGGCGAGCGCCACCCGGAGCGGGCCGCGTGGACCCTGCCGGGCGGGGGCATGGAGGTCGGGGAGACCGCCGAGCAGGCCGCGATCCGCGAGGCCTACGAGGAATCCGGGTACCGGGTGGCCCTGGACGGGCTGCTCGGGGTGGACAGCAAGTACTACGAGGAGGGCCACGCCCGCACCTTCCACGCCCTGCGCATCCTCTACCGCGGGTACATCGTGGGCGGCTCCGAGGGCGTGACCGCGCACGATGACTCCACCGACGGGGTCCGGTGGGTGCCGCTGGAGGAGCTGCCTTCCCTGCGCAAGGTCTCCCTCGTGGAGGTCGCCGCCCGCTACTACGGCCTGAAGCACTGAAGCAGGGGACGAAGACCATGAGCTCCGTGTCCCGCCGGATCGTGCGCCTGCTCTGCCTCGCCGGGGCCCTGCTGCTCCTGCTCACCGGGTGCGGCGGCACCGACGAGATCACCCCGGACCCTTCCGCCTCGGCCTTCGGCACCGTGCGCATCGGGCGGGGCACCAGCGCCGAGACCGGCGTCATCGCGGAGATCTACGCCCGCACCCTGCGCGATGCCGGCTACACCGTGGAGGTCGTGGACGGCGGGACCCGGCAGGAGTACCTCAGCGCCATGGCCGAGGGCGGGGACCAGGCGCCCCTGATCACCCCCGACTACACCGGGGCCCTGCTGCTGCACCTGACCGACGACGGCGCCCGCAACCCCAGCGTGACCGAGGCCCCCACCCCGAGCGTCTCCGCGGCGGCGTCGGGGGCGGCCTCGGCCTCGGGGGGACCCACCCCGACCCCGACCGGGCTGAACGTGCAGGGAATGTCCCCGGGGGACATCTCCTCCACCGTGGATCGGGTCCTGCCGCGGCAGCTGAGCACCCTGGATCCCGCCTCCGCGGAGAACCGCGACGCCCTCGTGGTCACCCGCGCGACCGCCGCGAAGTACGAGCTGTCCAGCATCTCGGACCTGGCCGCGCACTGCGGGCAGCTGCGCTTCGGCACCCCGCCGGTGTTCGCGGAGCGCTCCTACGGCACGGCCGGGCTGCGCCGTCTCTACGACTGCTCCCCGGGACGTTACGTGGAGCAGTCCGATCCCTCCCGGCTGGTCGATGAGCTGGCCGATGCCACCGTGGACGTGGCGGACATCCCCACGGCGTCGGCCGCGATCGGACAGAACGGGTTCGTGGTCCTGGAGGACCCCCAGGCCGACTTCATCGCCCAGCAGGTGGTGCCCGTGGTGCGCGCGGACACCCTGCCCTCCTCCGCCGTGGACGCCCTGAACACCGTGTCAGGGAAGCTCAGCACCTCGGACCTGACGTTCCTGGATCAGCTGATGAGCGGGCCGGATGCGGTCTCCGCGCAGGATGCCGCCGCGTTCTGGGTCCAGGAGGGCACCGACTGAGCCGGGTCCGGTTCTGAGACCGGATCGGTATACGCTGGATCACATGGCTCAATTCCGGCAGTCCCACAAGCTCCATGACGTCCTCTACGACATCCGCGGCCCGGTGCTGGAGGAGGCCGAGCGGATGGAGGCCCAGGGGCATCGGATCCTGCGGCTGAACATCGGCAACCCCGCGCCCTTCGGCTTCGAAGCCCCGGACGCGGTGATGATGGACATGATCCGGCACCTGCCGCACGCCCAGGGCTACTCGGACTCTCGGGGCATCTACTCCGCGCGCACCGCCGTCGTGCAGTACTACCAGACCCAGGGCATCCTGGATCTGCAGCCGGACGAGGTGTTCCTGGGCAACGGGGTCTCGGAGATGATCACCCTGTCCCTGCAGGCCTTCTGCGATCCCGGGGACGAGATCCTCGTGCCCGCCCCGGACTACCCGCTGTGGACGGCCTCCGTCGCCCTGTCCGGCGGCACCCCGGTGCACTACCTGTGCGACGAGGCCGACGGGTGGAACCCGGACATCGAGGACCTGCGGGCCAAGATCACCCCGCGCACCAAGGGCATCGTCGTGATCAACCCCAACAACCCCACCGGGGCGGTGTACTCCCGCGAGACCCTGCAGGCCATCGTGGACCTGGCCCGCGAGCACGAGCTCGTGCTGTTCTCCGATGAGATCTACGAGAAGATCACCTACGACGGCGCCGAGATGGTCCACACCGCGGTGCTGGCCGAGGACGACGTGTTGTGCCTGACCTTCTCCGGGCTGTCCAAGGCCTACCGGGTGGCCGGGTACCGGGCCGGGTGGCTGGCCGTCACCGGGCCGCTGTGGAAGGCGCGGGACTATCTGGAGGGCATCAAGCTGCTGGCCAACATGCGCATGTGCGCCAACGTCCCGGCCCAGCACGCGATCCAGACCGCCTTGGGCGGCTACCAGTCCATCAACGACCTCATCCTGCCCGGCGGGCGGCTGAAGGAGCAGCGCGACCTGGCCCACCGCAAGCTCAACGCGATCGACGGGGTGAGCTGCCGGCAGGCCGACGGCGCCCTGTACCTGTTCCCCAAGCTGGACGTGGAGCGCTTCGGGATCGTCGACGACGAGCGTTTCGCACTGGACCTGCTCAAGGAGCAGAAGATCCTCATCAGCCACGGCACGGCCTTCAACTGGGTGGCCCCGGACCACTTCCGCCTGGTGACCCTCCCGGACGTCTCCACCCTGGACACGGCCCTGGACCGGCTGGGGGAGTTCCTGGACGGCTACCACCAGGAGGGCTGAGCCGGGGCGCGTGCGGGGCTTCAGTCCCGGGCGGCGTCGGCCCGGCGGGCCTTGGCGGCGTCCAGGCGCTCGCGGGCCCCGTCCAGCCACTGCTCGCAGCGCTGGGCCAGGGCCTCCCCGCGCTCCCACAGGCGCAGGGACTCCTCCAGGCTCGATGCCCCGGACTCCAGCCGGGAGACGATGCCCATCAGCTCCTCGCGGGCCTGTTCGTAGCTCAGCCGCTCCACGGGGGCGAAGCCCTCGGCGTCCTGCTGCTGTTGCTGGTCGGTCATGATCGGTGCTCCTCGTTCTCGGATGCTGATTCGGGTGATGGGTTCTGGTCCGCGGCGGGATCCGCCGCCTCGGGAGGCTCCGGGGTCTCTCGGTCTTCGACGGCGCCTCCGGCGTCGGCGGCTGGCTCGCCGGGCGCTGGCTTCTCGGGGACCGGTTCCTCGGGCGCTGGGGGTTCGGCGCCTGCGGGGTGCACCGCGGTGACCGCGGCGTCGAAGGCGCCGGCGGCCACGCGCACCCGCACCTCGGCCCCGGCGGCCAGGGTGTCGGCGTCGCGGATCACCGCGCCACCCTCGGTCTGGACCACGGCGTAGCCGCGGTCCAGGGTGCGCTGCGGGGACAGGGCCACGACGCGCGAACGGAGGGCCTCGATGCGCTCCCGGTGCCGATCCACCGCGATCTCCACGGCCCGCTGGGACCGGGACCGGGCGGCGTCGGTCTCCTCCTCGCGCGCCAGGAGCATGGTCTCCGGGCGGGAGAGCACGGGCCGGGAGCGGAACTGCGCCAGGCCGGCGGACTCCCGATCCAGGAACAGCTCCACGGCCCGGCGGATCCCGGACCGGGCCTGCCCGATGCGCAGATGCTCCTCCTCCACGTCCGGGACCACCCGCTTGCCGGCGTCCGTGGGCGTCGAGGCCCGCACATCGGCCACGTGATCCAGCAGCGGCTGGTCCGCCTCGTGCCCGATGGCCGAGACCACGGGGGTTCCGGCCGCGGCCACCGCCCGGATCAGCTCCTCCTCGCTGAAGGGCAGCAGGTCCTCCAGGGCGCCGCCGCCGCGGGCGATGACGATGACGTCCACCTCCGGGTCCGCGTCCAGCTCGGCCAGGGCCGCCCCGACCTGGCGCACCGCGTGCACCCCCTGGACGGCGACCTCCCGGACGGCGAACTCCACGGCCGGCCAGCGCAGCCGGGCGTTGCGGATGACGTCCTTCTCCGCATCCGAATCCCGCCCGGTGATCAGCCCGACCCGGTGGGGCAGCACGGGCAGGCGGCGCTTGCGTTCGGGACGGAACAGGCCCTCGGCGTCGAGCTTGCGGCGCAGCCGCTCGATGCGCTCGAGCATGTCTCCCAGGCCCACCTGGCGGATGCCGGAGCCGATCATGGACAGCCGCCCGGTCTTCTGCCAGAAGTCCGGGCTGACCCGCACCACCACCCGCATGCCGCGCTCCAGATCCGCACCCAGGCGGGCGGTCTCCTGGGCGAACAGCGTCACCGGCACCGAGACCTCCTCGCTGAGATCCCGCAGGGTCAGGTAGGTGACCCGGGCGCGGCGGTTCAGCTCGATGATCTGCCCCTCGACCCAGGTGGGAGCGCACCGGGCGATGTACTCGTGCATCTTCCGGGACAGCACGTGCAGGGGCCAGGGGTTCTCCGGGGTGGTCTGGCTGGCGCGGGCCGGCGGAGGGGCGGACCCCTGGGCCCCGGCGGGGTCCGCACCGGCGCGGCGCGGCGCGGCCGCGCTCTGGTGCCCGGCGGCCGCGGAGGGATCGGAGGTGGAGGTCATGGGTCCATCCCTACCAGGTGCGACTGACAGATCGGGACTCGCCGGGCCCCTGTGCGCCGCCTCGGCCGCTCCCGCTGTGGACGGACGGGGCCCGGGCCGGGGCAGTCCCCAGGCTCGCCCACCGGCGGCAGCGGCTACGCTGGTGCCCATGTCCCACTCCCTCTCCTCCGCGATCCGCGGCGTCCTGGCCGTGCTGCTCGGGCTGGTCGCCGTCGCGCTCGCCGCCCTCAGCGTGGCCCTGTGCTGGTTCCAGCAGGACCTGCAGAACGAGGACCGCTTCGTGGCCACCACGAGCTCGCTCTCCTCGGATCAGCAGTTCCGGGATCAGCTGGTGGACGCCTCCGTGCAGGATGTGATGTCCTCCGAGGTCGTCACCCAGTACCTCGGGGACGGGAACTCCCAGGGGCACCTGTTCAGCGGGCTGAGCAACTGGTTCCACGACAAGGCCGAGGGCATCATGCACGACGCCGCCCAGAAGGCCGCGGACTCGGAGGAGTTCCGCAGCGTCTGGGAGCAGACGGCGCGCCAGACCCACCAGGCCGACTTCGACGGCTCGGACCGGAAGACCCTGGTGGTGGACGCCTCCCCGCTGTACCGGGCCGTGGACGAGCGGGTCCGCTCGGCGATCGGGGTGGACCTGGGCCTGGAGGACGGCGACCACCTCGTGGCGGTGGAGCAGGTTCCCGACGGCGCCCAGGAGGCGCCCGGAGCGGCCTTCATCCGGGTCGGCCAGGAGTGGACCGGGCGCCTGCCGGTGCTCATCACCCTGGCGGCGGTGGCCGCTCTGGCCGCGGCGGTGCTGGCCGGACGCTGGTGGGCCCTGACCCTGGGCGCGGTGTGCGCGGCCTCCGGGCTTGCCACCTGGGGGGCGTTCCTGCTGCTGCACCAGCGGATGCAGGAGGCCGTGGCCGGAGCCGAGGGCGCCGGCGGGGTTGTGGCCCGGCACCTGGTCTCCGCGCTGACGCAGAACCAGCCGAGCTGGGGCCTGACGAGCCTGGGCGTGGGGCTGGGGGCCGCCGTCCTGCTGATCATCGCGCACGTGGTGCTCGCCGCCCGCCGGGGCAACGCCGAGGTGCTGTGACCAGACGCTGAGACCCCGACGAGGCGACGGCCGGGGCGCTCACCGCGGGGGCGTGGTCGGCGACTGCTCCCGGAGCAGCTCCGGGGCCGTGATCGGCTTGGCCGCGGCCTGCACCCCGGGCACCTCCAGGCGCGGATCCGCGGTGGCCGCCGGGTCCAGGTCGCTGATGCGCCGGGCGGTGACCAGCACCCGGGATTCCAGGGAGCCGAGCATCTTGTTGTAGGACTCCACGGAACGGGTCAGGGCCCGCCCCATGTCCTGCAGGTGCCCGCCCACGGTGGAGAGCCTGTCGTAGAGCTGGCGGGACAGGGCCAGCAGCTCGCGGGCATTCTCGGAGACGCTCTCCTGCCGCCAGGACAGGGCCACGGCCTTCAGCGCCGCCAGCAGGGAGACGGGGGAGACCAGGGCGATGCCGCGGGCCGCGGCGTGATCCAACAGGGTGCCGTCCGCTCGCAGCGCCGCCGAGAGCGCGGACTCCACCGGCAGGAAGCACAGCACGATCTCCGGGCTGACCTGGCGGGATTCCCAGTACCGCTTCTGCGCCAGGGCGTCCACGTGGGCCCGCACGGCCTTGGCGTGCTTGGCCTCCCAGGCGGCCTTCTCGGACTCCTCCTGGGCCTCCTGGGATTCCAGGTACGAGCTCAGCGGCGCCTTGGCGTCCAGCACGATCTCCTTGCCCCCGGGCAGGGCGACCACCATGTCCGGGCGCACCGCGCGGTCCGCGCCGTCCCGGTCAGCACCCCGGCCGTGGACCTGCTCGGCGAAATCCACGTGTGAGGTCATCCCCGCGGCCTCCACGACCCGGCGCAGCTGCACCTCGCCCCAGGAGCCGCGGGCACTGGTGGAGCGCAGCGCCGATGACAGCCCGTGGGTGGTCTCGCGCAGCTCCTCCTGCCCCCGCCGGGCCCCCTCCAGGGCCTCGCGCACCGCGCCGAACTGGTCCGCCCGCTCCCGCTCCATCAGCCGCACCTGCTGCTCCACCGTGGCCAGCTGGGTGCGCACCGGGGCCAGGGCCTGCAGCACGTCCTGATCCCGTGCGGAGCGGGCCTCCAGGGCGTCCACGCGCTCGCGCAGCTGATCCGCGGTGGACGCGGCGCCGGCCAGCTCCGCGCGCAGCCGGGAGTTCTGCTCCGCGAGCCCGGCATCCGAGGATCGGGACCGGCCGGCCAGGAGATACCCGAGCGCGATCCCCAGGAGCAGGGCCAGCATGGCGACGACGATGAGCGAGAGAGGGTCCATGGCCTCCACTGTGCCAGCCCCGACTGACAGATCGAACGCTGGGCCCGCCGAGCCCCGCCCGCCCCGGAAGACCGGAGCACCGAGCCCGCAGACCCGGAAGGTCGGGATCGGAGCGCCAGATCGGGCCCAAGGATCGCGGCCCGGCGTCGCAGCCCCGGTGCGGCTCGTCGGGATCGGCTCAGAGCCAGCCGTTGTCCCGGGCCTGGCGCACGGCCTCGTAGCGGGTGTCCGTCCCGGTCTTGCCGATCACCGCGGACAGGTGGTTGCGCACCGTCCCCGGGCTCAGGTGCACCCGGGCGGCCACCTCGCGCAGCCGGGCGCCGTCCTCCGCGGCCCGGCAGACCTCCGCCTCCCGCTCGGTCAGCGGATTCTCCGGGGTGAACAGGGACTCCTCGGCCAGGGTCGGGTCGATCACCCGCAGCCCGGCGTGCACCCGGCGCACCGCCTCGGCCAGACGATCCGGCGGGGTGTCCTTCACGACGAAGCCGCGGGCCCCGGCCGCCAGGGCCCGCTTCAGGTACCCGGGACGCCCGAAGGTGGTCACGATGACCGGAACGCATCCGGGCACCTCCCGACCCAGGGCCGCACACGCCTCGATGCCGGTGGCCCCGGGCATCTCGATGTCCAGCAGCGCCACCTGGGCCCCGGACTCCCGGGCCGCGGCCGCGACCTCGTCGCCGCGGCCCACCTGCGCCACGACCTCCAGATCCGGCTCCATGCCCAGCAGCGCGGCCAGCGCCCCGCGCACGAGGTCCTGGTCATCGGCGATCAGCACGCGGATGCTCATCTGCTCTCCCTTCCCGTGGTCCGGCCCGCGGGCCTGTCGGCGTTTGCTGCGGCCCGCGACGTCGTGTGCACCCGCACCACCGTGCCGGTCTCCGGCTCCGCCGCGAGGATCTCCAGCCGGCCGCCGGCGGCCTCCGCGATGCGCCGGGACAGTCCCTGCAGACCGTCGCCGCAGCGTCCGGACCAGCCGACGCCGTCGTCGGCGACCTCCAGCAGCCCCCGGGTTACCGTGACCCGGCAGGTGCCCGCCCGGGCGTGGCGCACCACGTTGGTCACGGCCTCGCGCAGCGCCCAGGAGAACACCGTCGCATCCGTCCCCGCCGCGTCCTGCGCGGCCTGCGGGTCCGGCAGCTCGGCGCGCACCCCGGCGGTCTCCAGGGCGCGGGCCGCGGCCCGGATCTGACCGGCGAAATCCGGCTGACGCAGCCGGGTCACGGTGGAGCGGACCTCGGCCAGGGCCGTGCGGGAGGTCCGGGAGATCTGCTCCAGCTCGGCCCGCGCCGCCTCCGGATCGGAAGCCAGAAGCCGCGAAGCCACCTCCGCCTTCAGATTGATCACCGTCAGGGAGTGCCCCAGCAGATCGTGGACGTCGCGGGCCACCTGCTCGCGCTCGCGGGCGGCCTGCAGGGCCTCGGCGGTCCGGCGTCGGCCGCGCTCCCGATGCTCCATCAGCGATGACACGATCACCATGCCCGAGCCGATGTACAGGGCCCCGCTGAGGTAGAGCACCCCCTGGGGGCCGGCGCTGAGCGCGGCCGCCCCGGTGGCCCCCAGCACGATGACCGCGGACAGGGGCAGGCCCAGCCGCGGCGTCGTCGTGAACATGACGGTGGCGACGTAGTACGGGGTGAGTCCGGCCAGGGCCTGTCCGCCCAGCACCGCGGCCAGCACCAGGCCGCACCCGATGAGCAGCGCCCACCACGCCACCAGCATCCGCCACGCGGCCCTCTCGGCTCCCTCGTCCACGGTCAGCGGGATGCGCCCGAAGCCCAGCAGGTAGGCGAGCGCGAACAGGACCAGGGTCGCGACGGCCAGGAGGCGCTCGCCGCCGGTCAGATCCTCGCGCAGGATGAGGTTGGCGGGGTAGGCCAGGAAGATCAGCCAGATGCCGGCCTGCAGCATGTTCCCCCAGGCCAGGCCGCCGCGCACCCCGCGGCCGCGGTCCCGGGCGGGAGAGCCTGCGAGGGAGCCGGCGGACGTGCCGGACGCGGAGGGGGTGCGCGGCGTCGTCGGGCTCATCCGCGTCCTCTCTCCCTCGTCAGCAGCCCGGCGCAGACCGCCGCGAAGATCACGGCCCAGGCCACGGTGTTGATGATGGCATACCACAGCGGGTCCGTGACGGAGTAGGGGGCGTCGCTGATGCCCTGGATGCCGTCGGCCAGCGGATACCGGGCCAGCGCGGCCGGACCGTACAGCGGCGTGAACCGCCCGACCTCCAGCAGGGACTGCGGCAGCGGGGAGAAGACGTTGCCGAGGAAGCTGAAGATCACCAGGGCGGTGGAGGAGATGGACACGGCCGATTCGGTGCGGAACAGCTGACCGAAGAGGATCCCGTAGAACCCGAAGGGCAGCGAGACCAGCACGGACAGCGCGGCGGCGCCGATCCACTGCCCCGCGGGCATCTGCGCCGGGGTGAACAGTCCGGCGAGGTTCACGGCCAGCACCGGCAGCACGGAGCGCACCAGAATCACCATGGTCTTGGAGAACAGGAAGCTCCCGGTGCTCAGCGGGGTCAGGGCCAGCTGGCGGCCCCAGCCGGTGGACTGCTCGACGACGGTGGACCCGGCGCTGCCGGCCGCCGCGGTGACGCCGCCGTACACGGCCATGCCGATCATCACGTAGGCGGCGGTGTTGCCGTCACCGATCGGGGTGTCCGAGTAGTCCTGGACGGCGCCGAAGATCAGGTAGAACAGCACGGGCAGGGCCACGGAGAAGAACAGGCCGGCGCGATCCGTGAGCACGCGGCGCAGGTCCAGCAGGGTGTAGGTGGTCAGGGACATGGCTCAGGCCTTTCCGGGGGTGGCGGCGTCGTGGGGATCCGACGGATGCTCGGCGTCCGTCAGAGCGAGGAAGGCCTCCTCCAGGGAGGCGGGGGCGATGGTCAGCTCCCGGGCGTCGGTCGCGGTGAGCAGGTGGCGGGCCAGCGCGTCGGAATCCGCGGTGGACAGGCGGGTGCGCGCCCCGTCCCGGTCCACGGCCAGCACCCCGGGCAGGCTGTACGGGTCCAGGCCCGGAGGCAGCACCGCGGAGACGGCGGCGCCGGCCACCTGGCGGCGCACGACGTCGGTGGGTCCGTCCGCGAGGATGCGCCCGGCGCCGATCATGACGATGCGATCGGCGAAGTCCTGGGCCTCCTCGATGTAGTGGGTTGCGAACAGGATGGTGCGGCCCCGCTCGGCCTGGGCGTGCATGGCGCGCCAGAAGTCGTGCCGGGCGGCGGCGTCCATGCCGGCGGTCGGCTCATCCAGGATCAGCAGGTCCGGGTCCGCCAGCACCGCCAGGGCGAAGCGCAGCCGCTGCTGCTGCCCGCCGGAGCAGGAGCCCACGCGCCGATCGGCGATCCCGGTCAGGTCCGCCTCGGCGAGCACCCGGTCCACCGGCAGCGGGTGGGGGTGGGTCGCGGCGATCATGCGCACCGTGTCCTTCACGCGCAGGTCCGGCAGGAGTCCGCCGGACTGCAGCATGGCCCCGACCCGTCCGGCGCGCACGGCGGCCCGCGGCGAGGCGCCGAAGACCCGCAGCTCACCGCCGGTGGGGGTGGTCAGCCCCAGGATCATGTCGATCAGCGTGGATTTGCCGGCGCCGTTGGGTCCGAGGAGTCCGATCACCTCCCCCGGGGAGACGTCGAGGTCCACCCCGCGCACGGCGTGCACGGGTCCGGCGCCGCGGCGGGCGGGGAAGGTCTTGGCCAGGCTGCGAGCCCGGATGGCGTTGTCTGTCATGCCTCCAGCCTCCCGCCGGGGCGGGGTCGGGGCGGATCGCCGGTGTCATGACCTGCCCGTGACATCCGTCAGGGGAATACCCTGCCGCAGCCTCCCGGTTGTGCCGGGCATGAGTGAGAACACGCAGCCCCAGCCCGCCCAGCCCGACGCCGCGGCCGACGTCGCCGCCTCCACCGCTCCCTCCTCGGAGGACGCCGCCAGTGCAGCCCGCACCGAGGACCCCGGCTACCGGTCGGTGACCATCGAGCGGATCGGGCAGAAGCGCTACCGCGCGGTCAACGCCGCCGGTGCCACCCTGGACTTCGGGCAGGGGGAGGGCCTGCTCTCCCCGGTGGAGCTGCTGCTGGCCGCGACCGCCGGCTGCTCCGCGGTGGACGTGGACGTGGTGACCTCCCGGCGCACCGAACCGGAGAGCTTCGCGGTGGAGGCCTCGGCGATCAAGGGCACGGACGAGACCGGCGGAGCCCGATTGAACGATGTGGAGCTGAGCTTCCGGGTGCGCTTCCCGGACGACGGGCCCGGTCGGCAGGCCGAGCGCATGGTGCCGCGGCTGGTGGCGCTGTCCCATGACAAGGACTGCACGGTCTCGCGCACCGTGGAGCACCCGACGTCGGTGACCTCCCGGGTGGAGTGAGCTCCGGCGGGCCCGGGGCGGCGACGTCGGCCTGCTGGGCGGCCTCGTCGGCCCCGGAGGTGCGTGCGGCCCCGGCGACTGTGCGCGGGAAGCGCTTCCGTAGGATGGTGCCATGACAGCGCGGGAGCAGCAGGGCGATCTCTTTCAGACCGATCAGCTGGATGCCGCCCGCGCCCCGCGCACCGGCGCCCAGCTGCGCCGCTTCGAGGAGGCCGTGGCCGGGATGCCGCGGATCGGCGGGTACAACGCGTGGCTGGTGCAGGTGCAGCGTCCGGAGGCCCGCCGGGTGGCCACCCAGGAGCGGTGGCGGAGGGTCGGGCGGCGCATCCGTCCCGGGGCGCAGCGGCTGATCACGTTGCAGCCCTTCGGCCCGGTGGAGTTTCTCTACGACGTCACGGACACCGAGGGTCCCACCCCGCCGGAGAGCTTCCACCGTCCCTTCCCGGGGGAGGGCGCCGTGACGCGGGAGGGGCTGCGCCGGTTCCTGCTGCGCCTGGGGGCGCTGAACGTGACCCCGGACCTCGCCGAGCAGGCCTCCGCCCCGTCGGTGCGCATGGTCCCGCTGCCACACGCCGAGTTCGGTCCGCCCGGTCAGGGCGAGGTCGCGGCCAGGCCGGGCAGCACCGTGTGGTGGGAGGCGCGGCTGGTGCCCGGCCCGGATCCCACCGCGACCTTCCTGACCCTGGTCAAGGGCCTCGCGGTGGTGTGCCTGGGGCACGTGCGCCACCCCGCGGAGGATGACGCTCAGACCGGCGCCAGGGTGTCGTCGGGCCGGGCGGCCGGTGCGCGCCGGGAGTGGGTCAGTGACGCCGGCGCGGAGACCGAGGCCGAGTCCGTGACGTGGCTGGTGGCTCGGCGCCTGGGCCTGCCGTACACCCCGAGTCAGCTGCACGAGCGGGTGGTGCACGGGCTGGAGCCGATGCCGGAGATCTCCCTGGAGCTGATCGCCCGGGCTGTGAACGACGTCGAGAACGCCGGCGGGCGGGTGGAGCAGCTGGGTCGGCTGCTGCGCACCCCGGATGCCGATGCCGACGCCGCGGACGGGTCGGGTAGGGCGGGCTCGGCCTCGCGGCGGGGGCGCTCGCAGGACCGGAGTGCGGGGAGACGGGGCGCGGCGGAGCGCGCCGCAGACCATCCCGCGGGTTTCCAGGATGTTCCGCTCTTCGAGCTGTGACGGCGCGGCGTCGTCGTCCGGGGCCGGCCGGCACGCGCCGGGAGGGGCGGCGGTGCGGGGCCGGGCGAGCCGGTAGAGTGGGCTGACGTGGCACTGACTATCGGAATCGTGGGACTGCCCAACGTCGGCAAGTCGACCCTCTTCAACGCACTGACCCGCAACACCGTGCTCGCCGCGAACTACCCGTTCGCGACGATCGAGCCGAACGTGGGCGTGGTGAACCTGCCGGATGAGCGGCTGGGGCGTCTGGCGGAGATCTTCCACTCGGAGCGGATCCTGCCGGCCACCGTGTCCTTCGTGGACATCGCCGGGATCGTCAAGGGCGCCTCCGAGGGGGAGGGGCTGGGCAACCAGTTCCTGGCGAACATCCGCGAGGCCGATGCGATCGCCCAGGTGGTGCGCGCCTTCGAGGACCCGGACGTGGTGCACGTGGACGGGAAGATCGACCCGGCCAGCGACATGGAGACCATCAACACCGAGCTGATCCTCGCGGACCTGCAGACCCTGGAGAACGCGATCCCGCGCCTGGAGAAGCAGGTCAAGATCAAGAAGGGCGTCCCCGCCCAGCTCGAGGCGTACCAGACCGCTCAGAAGGTGCTGGAGGCCGGGGAGACCATCTTCCGGGGGGCGGCCTCCGCCAAGCTGGACACCGCCCAGCTGCGGGAGCTGAACCTGCTGACCGCCAAGCCCTTCATCTACGTGTTCAACGCCGACGACGCCGTGCTGGCCTCCGAGGAGCGGCAGGCGCAGCTGCGCGAGCTGGTGGCCCCGGCCGAGGCCGTGTTCCTGGACGCCAAGCTCGAGGCGGACATGGTGGAGCTGGACGAGGAGGAGGCCCGCGAGATGCTGGAGATGTCCGGGCAGGAGGAATCCGGCCTGGATAAGCTGGCCCGCGTCGGCTTCTCCACCCTCGGGCTGCAGACCTACCTGACCGCAGGCCCCAAGGAGGCCCGCGCCTGGACCATCCGCCAGGGGGACACCGCCCCGCAGGCCGCCGGCGTCATCCACTCCGACTTCGAACGCGGCTTCATCAAGGCCGAGATCGTCTCCTTCTCCGACCTGGACCAGCTGGGCTCCATGGCCGAAGCCAAGGCCGCCGGCAAGGTCCGCATGGAGGGGAAGGACTACGTGATGGCGGATGGGGACGTGGTGGAGTTCAGGTTTGCACCAACGTCTACCGCGACCAAGAAGTAGCGCGTCATGGCTAATGAGCGGATCACCGAAGATCTCGTTGACGAGTGCCTGCGGGCCCTGGACTACTACGCCGACCCCGACGCCATCATCGTCGAGAAGCAGCAGTCGGTCGTGCAGGAGATCCGGAAGGGTCTTTCCAAGGCCTCGAAGTCCGGGAAGGGCAAGGCTGCCGGTTATCCCGAGTTCATCATCACCTCACCCGATACCCCGGACATGGTCGTCCTCGTCGAGTGCAAGGCGGACGTCAGGCACCACGAGTCGCCCAATCGCGACGTGCCCAGGGACTATGCGGTCGATGGGGTTCTTCACTACGCACGGTTCCTCGCGCCCTCCTACACGGTGATCTCCATCGCCGTCTCCGGTACGGCGCGGGCTAACGAGTGGTCGTTCTTCGTGACCCCGAAGGGCTCTACCGAGGAGAAGCCCCTCGTCTCGCCAACAGGAGCCCCGATCACCTCGATGGTCGGGCTCGACGATCTCATCGCTGCGGCATCCTTCGATCCCCAGGTTCAGCGACAGCGTGAGCACGACCTCATCGCGTTCTCGATGGAGATGCACGAGTTCATGCGCGATGAGGCGGAGCTGGAGGAGAAGGAGAAGCCGCTGGCAGTCGCCGGGACGCTGATCGCACTCAAGGACCCGATCTTCGCGCAGACCTATGGCTTCTACCTCGCGACCGAGCTGCCCGAGTTCTGGATCCGTTCGATCAAGCGGGTCATCGACGAGGCGCAGTTGCCGGTCGCGAAGCTCGAGAACATGACCCAGCCGTTCACCGGTATCCAGGTGCACCCGGAGCTGCGCAAGCCGACCAAGGGATATCCCAAGGGCCTGCTGCACGAGATCGTCAAGATGCTTGCTGAGAAAGTCATGCCGTTCCTGACCGTGTACCACGACTTCGACGTCGTGGGCGCGTTCTACGGCGAGTTCCTGAAGTACACCGGTGGCGACGGAAAGGGGCTGGGGATTGTCCTCACTCCTCGCCACGTGACAGAGCTGTTCAGCCTGATCGCCAACGTCTCCAAGGACGACAAGGTCTTGGACATCTGCGCGGGCACCGGTGGATTCCTGGTATCCGCCATGTCCCAGATGATCAAGACGGCCGTGACTGCCGGTCAGGTCGAGGACATCAAGAAGCATCGGCTGATCGGTGTCGAGCAGAACCCCAGCATGTACGCGCTCGGGGCGTCGAACATGATCCTCCGTGGTGATGGGAAGGCGAATCTCTACCAAGGATCCTGCTTCGACACAGCCATCGCTAAGGAGGCCAAGAAGCACCGGGCGAACATCGGGATGATCAACCCGCCGTACGCCAAGTCCAAGGAGGACCTGCACGAGCTCCGATTCGTCGAGCAGATGCTCGACAGCCTCCAGCAGGGAGGCACCGGCATCGCCATCGTCCCTGTCTCCTGCGCGACCGCACCGAGTGCTCACAAGAACAACCTGCTCAAGAAGCACACGCTCGAGGCGGTCATGTCAATGCCGCCGGAGGTCTTCTACCCGGTCGGCGTCATCACCTGCATCATGGTCTTCACCGCGGGTGTTCCCCATGCCAAGTCAGACAGGAAGACCTGGTTCGGTTACTGGCGCGACGACACGTTCGTGAAGGTCAAGAACTTGGGGCGAGTTGATCGTGACCACACGTGGCCGCAGACACGTGACCACTGGGTCGAGATGTTCCGCAACCGTGAGGTGAAGGCGGGCGAGGCCGTCATGCACAAGGTCACCAGCGATGATGAATGGGTTGCTGAGGCCTACATGGAGACCGACTACTCCACCTTGGGTAGGGCAGACTTCGAGCGGGTACTCCTCGATTACGCGGTGTTCTCTTTGACTTCTAGTAGCGGAGAGGGAGGCGAGGAGTGACTACGCTCAACGACTTGTTCGCTGTTGCCTACGGCAACAAGCTTGACATGAACAAGATGGTGAGCACACATCGCTTGAAGGGTGTCGCTTTTGTCGGCCGTATCGGTGGCTTGAACGGCCGCTCTGGTGTGGCTGGCTACGTGGAACGGGTCTCCGGCATCGATCCGTATCCCGCGGGCCTAATCACGGTGGCGCTCGGTGGCTCCCGCCTGCTGTCCTCGTATGTTCAGCAACTGCCGTTCTACACGGCGCAGAACGTCGCGGTGCTGGCACCACGAGATCCCACCATGTCATTGAATCACCGGCTCTATTACGCCATGTGTATCCGGGCGAATGCCTTTCGATACAGCGCCTTCGGGCGAGAAGCGAACCGGACTTTAGGGTCGATCATCGTACCGGACCGGGTGCCTGATTGGGTCGCGACTACGCAGATTCCGACACACGACGGCCTAGCACGTCCCGCAGGTCCTGAGGTAGCACTCGGTGGCACCGACGCGTGGCGCGTGTATAGAGTTCGAGACATCTTCGATATCGCGGCCGGTAAGTACGTCCCTACAGCGCAGAAGGTGTCGGGATCAACACCCCAAGTGACGTCATCCGCGAAGAACAATGGGATTTCTCGTTACCTTGACCTTCAGCCCAACTTCCCGGGTGGCACGATCTCGGTGGCACGTAACGGATCCGTTGGTACCGCTTTCTACCAGCCGTCGCCATACTTCGCGACAGATGACGTCCGTGTCTGGTCGGCTAAGAAGGGGTCGCTATCCACGACTGAAGGGTTGTTCGTGTGCGCAGTTGTCATGCTGGAAAGGTTCCGTTACTCCTATGGACGAAAGTGGAGCATTGCCCATATGAAGGAGACGGAAATTCGGCTTCCAGCAACAACGTCCGGTGAGCCGGACTGGGTCTATATGGACCAGTTCATGCGGGGGCTGCCATTCTCAGCGGCGGTGACAGCTGAGCAAGTCATCGAGACCCCCTGACGGCTTGCCATGACTGCCTCGCCGTTGCCTCCCTGGTCGTACGCCGCTCTCGAAGCCGTTGCTGGCGTGCTCGGTGACACCACGACCGGCCTCACGGGTACCGAGATCGGTGCCCTGCTCGGCCCGGTTGAGGATGGCGGACCCGACCCCGTTGGCGTCCAAGAGGAACCGCCTGACCGTGGCCTTCGTCGACCGCCAGAACCTCGACCAGAGCCCGAAGCGCATCATCACCTTCATCGTCCACGCTATGGAGCCGGTGCGCTATCGGGAGCGTCCTGAGCTCTTCACTTTGCGCCAGGACCGGCTCAATGAGCATCTGGCGTTCGTCGGGTTGCGTGTCAACGACGCGGGGAAGGTCGCCAAGGGGGCGACGGCTCAGACGCTCGATGAGGCGTCACGCGTCGCCACGTCGATCCGCGATGAGCTGCGCCGGCGCAACACCCACCCCGACGTCCTGCGGTACTGCTCGGTCGAGGTGCTCAAGAAGGACCACTTCCATGCCTGCCTCGAAGCGACCAAGAGCGTCTTCGACCGCCTGCGGACTCTCACCGGGGCTCAAGGCGACGGTGCGTCGCTCGTGGACACGGCGCTGGCACTAGGGAGGTCAGGCGTCCCGTTGCTGGCGATCAACTCGCTGACGACCCAGACCGAGCGCGATGAGCAGACTGGGCTCGCCAACCTCATCAAGGAACTCAACGGGCTGTACCGGAATCCGACAGCGCATGACCCCCGCTTGAACCGCTTGATCAGCGAGGCTGAGCTGCTCGAAGTGCTGACCATGATCTCGATGGTCCACCGTCGTCTGGACCAGGCGCAAAGAGGTGCGAGGACACCATGACGGACGGTGGAGAGGGTGGTGCGGAGCCCGACGACACACCTGACGACGAACCGGTAGACGAGGACGCGTCGAGCGAGCCGACCCCTGAGGACGTTGCTCCGCTGGACTGGGAACGCCTCACGGAGCGTCTGGGTACCGGGTTGCCGACCGGTTTCACAGGGTCGTTGACCGGCGCGAACAGCCCCTTGGCTCGGACTCTCGAGTCACTACGCGAGTCGATGCGGGGGCAGGTGCTTGACTTGGGCACCTCAATGTCTCGGATCTTGGAGCCGTTCAACGCCACGTGGCGTGCCCACATGGCGGCGATCTATGAATCGCTTCCTCGGTTCACCATCGACGGGGGGCTCTGGTCTAACTCCGGGTTCGCGTCCACATTCAAAGCCGTTCAGGAGCAGCAGCGTGCCCTCCTCACCGGGCTGAGGATCTCGCTAGGACCACTGGACTCCAATCTGCTGCGTGGGTTCAGCCGCTTCCTCCTACCCCCGAACCTGCGTGACTACACGGGCCAGATCAGCGTCAGTCAGGTGAGAACCTTCCTCGAGGAGGAAGGCATCGCCCTGTACCTCGTCCCACGGGGACGAACGGCACTGCGACTGCTCCGGGCCGAAGATCGCGCCGCACGTCGGCGCGTCCTCGGCGAGTGCTACTGGACGATCGTCGAGGACTGCGCCACCGTGTTGGAAGGCGTGACCTCTGAGACGGTGACCGCCGAGGTGGCCTTCGTCCTGGATGGAATCGGGGCGATGAGAGCCGGACATCACCGTTCTGCCCAAGCGCTCTTCACCGTGACGCTGGACTCGCTCATCCCTCGCTTCCACCCTGATGTCAGGATCCGGCGAGCGATCACCAATCGCAAGAAGGGAGCCGAGGTCCCAGACGCGATCGACGAGATGAACGTACGTGACGCATTCGTGTGGCTTCCGATCTGGAACGCCCACGAACAGTTCTGGGCGCAGAACGGCGACAGGGTGCCCAACTACTACTCGCGTCATGCGAGCGTTCACGGGGTCTCACCGCGACAGTTCAGCAAGCGCAATTGTGTTCAGGTCCTCATGCTCGTGACCAGTCTCATTGGCTACGCCGACCGCCTTCCCACAGGGCACTACGACAAGGGGAGAGCTCCTCGACCTGAGTCGTGAGCTGGCGAAGCTCAGCCCCCGGGCCTTGAACCACCATCTGACGTACGCTCATGTGGATGCTCATCTCTCAGCTCGACGCCGATCAGGGACCGCGGTCTGTCGCTCTCTACGCCCGCCAGTCCAAGGCCGATCCGAGGGGCATCGACCGGCAGCTCCCGCGCCTTCGTGAGCTCGCCAAGCGTCGCGGGTGGAACGTGTACGACGAATACTTCGACGACGGTGAGTCGGCCTCCAAGCAGCGCGGTCCGACGTCGACCCGACCCGTCTGGCCGTCGCCGGGCAGAGCGCCGGCGGGGGACTGGCCGCAGCGCTGGTGCAGCGCATCCACGACGACGGCGGCCAGCAGCCCGCGGCGCAGTGGCTGTTTTGCCCGATGCTCGATGACCGCACCGCCGCGGACCGCTCCCTCGACGCCATCCGGCACTACCTGTGGAACAACACCTCCAACGCCGTCGGCTGGTCGGCCTACCTCGGGCGGGAACCCGGCGGGGAGTCCGGGCCCGATTACGCGGTGCCCGCCCGCCGGGAGGACTTGACGGGTCTGCCGCCCACCTGGATCGGCGTCGGGGACATCGAGCTGTTCTACGAGGAGGACCGCCGCTACGCCGAGCGGCTGGTCGACGCGGGCGTGCCGACCGTCCTCGAGGTCGTCCCCGGCGCCCCGCACGCCTTCGAGTCTTTCCTCGGCCGGACCCCGGTCGCCAAGGCCTACCTCGCCGCGGCTGAGACCTGGCTCGCCCGGCACCTCCAGACCCCGGCGTCCGAGCGCTGAGAACCCCCTAACGTCAGGAGAACCGCACCATGAGCGTCGTCGTCGTCACCGGAGGCACCGGCTTCCTCGCCGGATGGACCATCCGCCTGCTGCTCGACCAGGGCCACACCGTCCGCGCGACCGTCCGGCAGGAGGCCAAGGGGCAGGCCGTGGTGAAGATGCTGGCCGAGGAAGGGATGAGCACGGAGAAGCTCTCCTTCGCCACCGCGGATCTCGGGTCGGCCGCCGGCTGGGCCGAAGCCGTCGAGGGGGCCGACGTCGTCCTGCACACCGCCTCCCCGCTGAGCGGCGAGAATCACCAGGACCCGAGCCTCGTGCCGATGGCCGAGGCCGGAACCCGCCACGTCCTGGACGCCGCGATCGCCGCCGGGGTGGACAAGGTCGTCATGACCTCCTCGGCCGCGGCGGCCTACCCCAGCCGCGCCGACCTCGGGCGGACCATCGACGAGACCTACTGGACCGACCCGCAGGACCGGCGCATCACCCAGTACATGCGATCGAAGGTCGTCGCCGAGAAGTCGGCCTGGCAGATCATCGCACGGCAGTCGACGACGACCCTCACCACGATCCTGCCGGGGGCGATCCTCGGGCCGTTCATGGGCGGGCGCGGATCGAGCACGGACCGGCTGTTCACCAGCATCCTGCGCGGGGCACCCAGCCCCAAGGCCACCTACCACGCCGTCGACGTCCGCGACCTCGCCGCCCTGCACCTCTTGGCCATGGCCGACGAGCAGGCCGACGGGCAGCGGTTCCTCGCCCAGCCCGGGCGGATCACGATGCCGCGGATGGCCCGCCTACTCAAGGACAGTCTCGGCGAGCAGGGCCGGAGGGTCAGGACGATGACGATCCCCGACGTCGTCATCCGGCTCGGCGCCCGCCTCAGCCCGACCATGGCGGTGATGAACACGCTGATCGGCCCGCAGCCGACCTACGACGCGACCAAGGCATCCCGCCTCCTCGGGTGGCAGCCCCGCCCCGTGGAGGACACCGTCTTCGACGCCGCCGACTACCTCCTGGACCACGGGCTGGTGGGGTAGCGACCTTCGCGGAGGGGCACGACGTCGTCCTTCCGACCCCTGGAGTGCAACATGTACAAGTTGTACGATTCTGATTATGACGTCAGTGACCTTGTCTCAGTTCCGGAGTCAGCAGAGTGACTACATCGCCGCGGCTCAGCGTGAGCCTGTCGAGATCACCTCCCGCGGGGCAGGGCGCCGCGCGGTGGTCGTCTCCCCGGAGTTCTATGACCGCGCGATACGGGCCCTGGAGGATCAGGCGGACATCCGTGCCGCAGCGCAGGCGCGAAAGGAGACGGCGCGCATCTCCCACGAGGAGCTCCTGCGTGAGCTCGATCTCTGAATCTCTTCGATGGCCTACGCGATCAACTACGTACCATCAGCGGCGAAATCGATCCGGAAGCTCGATCGGCCGGCGGTTCGCCGGGTGCTCGCGGCGATCGACTCCTTGGCCGATGACCCACGTCCTCTCGGGTGCATCCAGCTGAAGGGTGGAGGCGGTGCGTTCCGCATACGCGTGGGTGACTATCGCATCATCTATGACATCTACGACGAAGAACTCGTGATCCTCGTACTCAAGGTCGGGCACCGCCGAGAGGTGTACCGATGAACGACTCCGTGCCGGCACACCGGCGAGGAGACGGCCCACTCCTTCCCGCTCCTGCCGATGCCCGTCGGCCCCTGGTGGCCGACGTCGGCGCAAGCGCTGATGAGGACGAGTGCCGCGCTTTGCTCTGAAAAACCCATGCGCTGGGGCGTACCGTAGATCCATGACTGGCCCTCCATGCATCCTCGGCGCACTGACCTGGCGGGACCTGCACTCCCCGAATTTCCTCGCCCTCCTGCACCGGGCGGCTGAGCTGCCGGAAGCCGAGCTTCAGCGAATCCGCGATGAAGAGCTTCCCGGGATGGAGCTCCTTGCCGCGCGCAGACGGGATGAGCTCGTGGGGTTCGCCGCCGCCAGCATCCGGCCCCAGCAGATCGAGCTGGAATACCTCGCTGTAGCGCAGGACGCGACCGGTGATGGCATCGGCTCAGGACTGGTCAGTCGCCTGCGAGAAGCCCACGGGGGCGTACAGTTCGTCGCCCACACGGATGACGACGCCGTGGACTTCTACCGTCGCCGCGGTTTTCGCATCTCCGCTGCGGCGGCGGATCCACGGTGGCCGACCAGTCGTCGCTATCGCTGCGAGCTACCGGCCCGTTGCACCCTGGCATCCTCCCCGAGGCCTCTGCCGTCTGGCGGCGGCGAGATCCCGGGAGGCTCCGGGATCTCGATGGTCGACGAGGGCCCGTGGAAAGCTGATTCTCTGCTCGCCCACCGCACCCTGGACACTCCGCTCGGTCTGCTGCTGCTGGCGGCCACACCCCGCGGGCTGGTGCGGGTCGCCTTCGAGCAGCAGGGATTCGACGACGTGGTGGAGCAGCTGACTCGACACCTCGAGGGAGCCACCGACGCCGCCGAGACCGCCCCGCAGGCCCGGGACCATCTGGACTCAGCTGCGACTCAGCTCGGGGAGTATTTCACCGGGCGGCGCCGGGACTTCCACCTGCCCCTGGACCGCAGCCTCTCCACCGGCTTCGCCGAGCGGGTGCGCCGGGGCCTTCAGCGCATCCCCTTCGGCGTCACCCGCACCTATCGCCAGCTCGCTGAGAGGACGGGCAACCCGAAGGCTGTGCGCGCCGTCGGCACAGCGTGCGCCTCCAACCCGCTGCCGGTCATCGTGCCGTGTCACCGGGTCGTGCGCAGCGACGGCGGACTCGGCGGCTACGTCGGCGGACTGGAGGCCAAACGCACCCTGCTCACCCTCGAAGGCACGGACGCGTGAACTCGACCAGCCCCGGCCTGTTCGGCGACGACGCGCTGGCCCGCCCCGCCGTCGAGCTGCCCGAGGGCGCCCACCACGTCCCCGGGTGGCTGACCCCGGCTCAGCAGCGGTGGCTGGTCGCCCGATTCCGCGACTGGGCCGCGGGCCCCGTTCCGCCGCGCGCGGCCAGCATCCGCGGACACGAGATGAGCGTGCGCACCGTGTGCCTGGGCTGGCACTGGCGTCCCGAGGGCTACACCCGCGAGGCCGTGGACGTGAACGGTCGGCGGGTGCTGCCCGTGCCGGACTGGATGGTGAGCATGGGCCAGCAGGGCATCGCAGCCGTCACCGGGGACGACGCCGCGGCCCGCGCCTATGTGCCGGACACCGCCCTGGTCAACTACTACGACGACGCCGCGCGCATGGGCATGCACCAGGACAAGGACGAGCGCTCCTCCGCCCCGGTGGTCTCCGTATCCATCGGGGACACCTGTCTGTTCCGCTTCGGCAACACCGAGACCCGCTCCCGCCCGTACACGGACCTGCGGCTGGCCTCCGGGGACCTGTTCGTCTTCGGTGGCCCCTCCCGCTTCGCCTTCCACGGGGTGCCGCGCATCTTCCCCGGCACGGCACCTGCCGACTGCGGCCTGGAGACCGGGCGCATCAACATCACCCTGCGCGTCACCGGCCTGTCCGAGGGCTGACCGGGGCCGCCCGCCGTCGAGGTGTCGGTGCTGTGCTGAGATGCGGCGTTTGTGTTGAGATGCCGCACGGCGGGCCGCATCTCAGCACGAACCCCGCACCTCAGCAAGAACCCCGCACCTCAACCGATCCCCCTGCATGCCGCGGAGCGTGTCACCATGGGTGTCATGACGGCGGGGCAGTGGGCGCAGCGGCACCAGGTGTGGGTGTACCTGGCGGCCGTCGCGCTCGCGGCGGGCATTGGAGTCTTAGTGCCCGACGCCGCGGGTCCGGCGGAAGCGGCCCTGACGCCCCTGCTCGGTCTGCTGCTGTTCCAGACCTTCCTCGGCGTGCCGGTCGCGCGCCTGAGCGCTGGGCTGCGGGACCGGCGATTCCTGCTGGGGTTGGCCCTCGTGAAAGCCGTGATCGCCCCGGCCCTCGCGGTGCTGCTGGCCCTCGTGCTGGTCCCGGATCCGGCGCTGCGCGTCGGGGTGCTGTTCGTGCTCCTGGCGCCGTGCGTGGACTGGGTGCTGGTCTTCGCGGGGATGGCCGGCGGGGATCGGGCCCGACTGCTGGCCGCGACCCCGCTGCTGCTGTCCGGCCAGATGCTCCTGCTGCCCCCGGCCCTCGCCCTCCTGGCCGGCCCGCAGGCCGCGGGAACGGTGCGGGCCGGGCCCTTCGCGGAGGCCTTCGCGGTGCTGATCCTCCTGCCGTTGCTGGCCGCCGTCGCCGCTCAGACGTGGGCGGCCCGACGCCGGTCCGGGGCCCGTGCGGTCGAGGTGGTGGAGGCCGGGATGGTGCCGACCACCGCCCTGGTGCTGGCCGCGGCGGTGCTCTCCCAGATCGGGCAGGTGCTGCCGATGCTGGGTCGTCTGCTGGGGCTGGTGCCGGTGTATCTGCTGTTCGCCGTGGTGATGACGCTGCTGGGAACGCTGGCGTGCCGGGTGCTGCGCCTGGATGCCGCGGGTGCGCGGGCGGTGGTCTTCAGCGGGGTGGCCCGCAACTCCCTGGTGGTGCTGCCCCTGGTGCTGGCCCTGCCCGCCGAGCTGTCCGCTGCCGCCCCCGCGGTGGTGGTGCAGACCCTGGTGGAGCTGCCATTCCTGCTCCTGCTGCTGCGCGCGGCTCCCGGCCTGCTGCCCGCGGGTACCCGGGCCCCCGCCCCGACGCCTCCCCGCTGACATGGGCGAGAATGGGCGGCATGGAATCCAGGAGCCCGTCATCCCGCTTCACCCGGTGGGTCCTCGACGACGCAACAGCACTCGCTGCGATCCTGGAGCCGGACAGACCCAGGATGGGCATCTACATCCTCGAGTTCTCCGATGGAGAGCGCTACGTCGGACAGACCGTGGATCTGCTGTCGCGTTTCGCCTCCCACCGACGTCGCTGGCCGGGGGAGATCGTCGCGGTGAGCTTCCTGCCCGCAGAGCGGGAACGGCTCAACCAGATCGAGAGAGACGTGATCTCCCGACTCGCCGCGCAGGGGGTGTCGCTGCGCAACATCGATCTGGTCAGCCTCCCTCTGCGCTCGGATGCCCTCGACGTGCTGGTGGATCGGCAGGAGCAGGCCGAGTGGCTGGATGGACGGACGGAGCCATGCGTGATCGGGGACCGCGCAGCGTCCGCGGGGCGTCGCCGCCGCGCTCGCTCGGGGTATGAGCGGCTGCGTCGGCAGGATGCTTTCGACGACGTCGTCGCGATGCTTGCCTGCTACGTTCGGCGCTGCCTGCCCTGGCCCCATGTGACAGAGGGTCGCTTCTGGGTGATGACCGCTCTGCCCTCTACGGGGCGCCGTCCGGACTGGCGGCGGCTGGCGGCGATCAGCGTGAACAACGTGGAGACTCTGGTGATCGGGGAGGCCCTCGGGAATGGCCGATCACGGATCGAGGGATTCATCAACGTCGCTGCGGACACCGACGTCGCCGTCCTGGACCCCGGCGTTCATCAGGAGGTCTCCTACGGACCCGTCGGAGCAGTGCGGCAGATCTTCACGGATACCCCGGACGAGCTGGTCGCAGTGCTGGCTGCTCCTGAGCTCGCCGGGGGAGCGGCGCGGCTGGCGATGGGGCTGCTGCGCAAGGGACCGAGCATGTTCGCCCGGTTCCACAACGACCATCTCGCCGATGACGTCTTCTGTTCCATCGCCGAGCAGCTCGAGGAGTCCCCGGACCCCGGCGTCCACCGCTGAGATACCGTACGGCGGGCCGCCTGTCAGCGGGAACTCCGTCCGTCAGGCCAGGTCCGCCTCCCAGACGGCCCGCCACTTCTCGGCCAGGGTGTGCACGGTCTCGTGGGCGTTCAGGCCGCTGGGCTGGGGCACCACCCACAGGGCCACGTCCTCCGGCCAGTCCTCGATCTCGGCGACGTCCTGGCGGCCCAGGGCGGCCTTCGGGCGGCGGAAGGCCGTGCGGAAGGCGGTGATCCCGGCGACCGCGACCCGCTCCGGGCGGTACTCGCGCACCAGCCGCACCAGCTCGGCCGCACCGTCGCGCAGCTCCTCGCGGCTCAGCTCATCTGCACGGACGCTGGCCCGACCCACCAGGTTGGTCATGCCCAACCCCCGGCGCAGCAGATACTCCTCGTCCTGCTCGCTCAGTCCCCGCGAGGTGTCCAGGCGATACTCGGTCACCCCGGCCTCGTGCAGCGAGGGCCAGAAGCGGTTGCCCGGCCGGGCGAAGGGCGCGTTGACGGCGGCGGTCCACAGACTGGGGTTCACCCCGACGATCAGCATCCGCATCCGCCGCCCCGCGTAGGGCCCGTAGGGCAGCACGTCATCGCGGGCGTGCGGGTCATCCGTGGCGAAGCGCTCCAGGTCCGCGCGGGTGGGCTTGGCCCCGCCCATCGGGGAGGGCCGGCGGCGGGATCGGAACTCGGTGCTCATCCTCCCACCCTAGAGCGACGCCGCCGCACGACGCCGGGCGCCCGGCCCCCACCCGGCAGGTCGGCTACACAGCGGCCTCGTCGTTCCGGGCGACGTCGGCGCACAGCACCTCCGGCCAGGCGCTGACCTCCTCACGGGTCGCGGCTACCTTCAGGTCCACCGTCGGGAGGGTCTCGGCGAGAATCTGCGCCGTGGAGACCGGGTGGGCCCGGTCCCGCACCCAGGCCAGCACGGTCACGGGCACGTGCACCTGGGCGATGTCCGCCAGGGACGGCAGATCGGAGGTCCCGGCGCCCTCGAAGACGTAGGGCAGCAGCGCGGGGTCCACGTCCGGGACGGTGCGGGGGGCCTCGGGCTTGGCCGGGGGCTGCGGCCCGTCCAGCCCCGCGGTCACGAAGGCCTCGACCCCGTGGCGGCGCACCAGCTCCCCGGCCGCCCGATACTCCTCGGCCTTGCGGGCGCGGGTGGCCCACGCGGTGGGCGGCAGCATCAGGGTCAGGCCGGTGAAGCGCTCGGGGTCCCGGATCGCCGCGTACAGCAGGGTCGCAGCACCCATGGACTGCCCGACGCCGTGCACCGCCTCCCCGGGGAAGATCCCCTCCAGCAGCCGCAGCAGGTCATCGGCCAGCACGGGCCAGCGGTAGTCGCTGGGCATGGGGCGCCCGGTGGATCGCCCGTGCCCGCGGGCGTCGTAGCGCAGCAGCCGGGTCCCGCTCAGGCCCCGACCCAGATCCAGGCCGAGGGTGCGGTCCCGGGCGCGGGAGGAGGTCAGGCCGTGCAGCTGGACCACCGGGTGCCCGCCCTCGTCGCTGAGCTCCCACGCCAGCCGCGCCCCGGGGACGGGGAACCCGCCCTCCGTGATCACCGTGGCACCGCGTCGTTCCTGGTCAGCGTCCATCGCGCCTCATCTCCCGCTCTCACCCGGTCCGTCCGTCCACCGTTCGGGATGCGCTCGCGCGCCCGCCCGATGCTTCTGGTTAAGTTACCCCCATGCGCTTGACCAACATCACCCGCCTGCGGCTGCCCTTCGGGCGCCTCATGGGCTACGACGTCGCGGTCTCCGCGCCGGGCCGTCAGCTGCCGATCTCCTTCGACCAGCAGCGCCACGTCGGGGCGGGGGAGCGTCCCGGGTCCTGGATGGCCCTGACCTTCACCCTGCCGGGCCCGGTGCCGCGGGAGCGGCTCAGCGACGCCTGGCTCGCGGTCATCGCCCGACACCAGACCCTGCGCACCGTCTTCCTGCCCGGCGAGCCGGGGGAGGGCCCCCATCTGCACGCCGTGGAGGTGGGTCCCGGCGCCTGGCGCGAGCACGAGATCGCCCCCGGGCAGGAGGTCAACGCCGCCCTCGGGGAGGTCTTCGACGCCGCGTGCACCCCATACGCCCGGCCCTCGCACCGGCTGTGCGTGGTGGAGACCGCCGCCGGGCTCACGGTGGCCATCGCCGCGGACCACGCCCACGTGGACATGTGGTCCATGCTGGTGATCCTGCGGGACTTCCTGGCGGCCCTGCGGGATGCGGAGGCCTCCGCGTCCGACGCGGCGCGGACCGGGCCGCGACCCGCCGTGCTCGGCTTCCCGGAGCACACCGCGGCCCTGGAGCGGATGCCGCCCGCCCCGCCGGAGATCGCCCAGCGGTGGGCCGAGATCCTGGGGCACGCCAACCAGTCCATGCCGCGCTTCCCCCTGCCGCTGGGGGATCCCCGGCACCAGCCGGAGCGGGTGGAGGTGCGGGAGATCCTCGACGTCGCGGGGCTGGCCGCCTATGCCGCCCACGCCCGGGAGGCCGGAGTCTCCTCCCTGGCGCAGACCGTCTCGGTGATGACCCGCATCACCCGGGAGCTGGCGGGGATCCCGCTGCGCGCGGTGTTCCCCGTGCACTCCCGCTACGACGAGACCTGGCACGATTCGGTCGGCTGGTTCATCACCAACTCCGTCCTGGAATCCCCGGATCCGGAACCCGCGGCGTGTGCGGCGGCCGTGAAGGAGGCGGTGCGCCTGGGCTCCTGGCCGCTGCGGCCCATCCTGGCCCCGTGGGGCGGGATGCCGGAGACCCCGGGGATGTTCGCGATCTCCTGGCTGGACCTGCGCCGCCTGCCGGTGCAGGTGGAGAACGCGGCGAGCCTGGAGGCCCAGTACGTCTCCGCCGCGATCCGCACGGACGGGGTGATGATCTGGTTCATCCTCAGCGAGGACGGGGCGCACCTGCGCTGCCGCTACCCGGACTCCCCGCAGGCCCGGGAGTCGGTGGGCGGGTGGCTGGACGCTCTGGTGGCGGGCATGCAGGAGCTGGCCGCCTGAGACCCCGCGGCGCCGCGATACGGTGGGCCCCATGTCCTTCACCCGCCGCCTCCACGTCAAATGGGCCATCTGGGCCGTCGGGGTCGCCGCCTACCTGCTCGCCCTGATCAACCGCAGCTCCTTCTCCGCGCTGGGGCCGGTGGCCCAGGAACACTTCGGGGCCGAGGCCACCGCCCTGTCCTCCTTCGTGTTCCTGCAGCTGGTGGTCTACGCCGTGTGCCAGATCCCGGTGGGGGTGTGCCTGGACCGCTTCGGCGTCTCCTGGGTGGTGGCCACCGGGATGCTCGTGATGTCCGCGGCCCAGCTGCTGCTGGCCGCCGCCGACGCCGTCCCGGTGGCGGTGCTGGCCCGCATCCTGCTGGGTGCCGGTGACGCCTGCATCTTCACCTCGGTGGTGCGCCTGGTCGCGGAGTGGTTCACCCCGCGCCAGATGCCGGTGGTCAACCAGATCACGGGGCTGGCCGGGCAGGTGGGGCAGCTGCTGGCCGTGGCACCCCTGGCCCTGGCCGTGGGGGCCTTCGGCTGGTTCGCCGGCTTCGCCGGGCTGGCCGCCCTCGGCGCGGTGGTCCTGGTGCTGGTGGTGCTGTTCCTGCGGGAGGGCCCGGGGGCCGCGACCATCGCCGAGCGCATCACCGGGCGCGGCCGGGAGATCCTGACCACCCCGGCGCCGGTGCCCACCGACACCGGGGCGCTGATCATCACCGAGGTCCTGCCGGTGGTGGGGCCCGGCTCCTCCGGGGTGCTGCCCGCGGTGCGCTCGCTGATCCGGCGCCCGGGCATCCGGCTGGCCTTCTGGATCCACTTCGCCACGATGTTCTCCCCGGACGCGTTCCTGCTGCTGTGGGGCACCCCGTTCCTGACCGGTGGCCTGGGCTACTCCGATGCGGCCGCGCACGCGGTGCTGAACATCGCCGTGATCGCCTCGATGGTCGGGGCGCTGGCCTTCGGCCCGGTGATCTCCCGCTTCTCCGGGCACCGGGTGCAGCTGGCCCTGGGCGGGGTCGGGCTGATGGCCGGGTCCTGGATCGCGCTGCTGGCCTGGCCCGGGCCCGCGCCCTTCGCGCTGACCGCGCTGGTCGCCGTCGTGATGGCCATGGGCATCCCGCTGTCCATGATCGCCTTCGACGTCGTGCGCTCCCACGCCCCGGCCCGCCAGCGCGGGGTCGCCACCGGACTGGTGAACATGGGCGGGTTCACGGCCGCGCTGATCACGGTCCTGGGGGTCGGCCTGCTGTTGGACGCGCAGGGGGCCGGGACCCCGCAGACCTACTCCCTGCAGGCCTTCCGCGTGGCCATGGCGGTGCAGCTGCCGCTGTGGCTGCTCGGCGGGATCATGATCGCCGTGGAGCGCCCGCGGGCGCTGCGGGACCTGCAGCGGCATCGCCGCGGATCCCGCCCGCCCGAGGCGCCGCAGCCTCGTCCCGCCCCGTAGGGTGGAGCCCATGCACGAGTCCGTCCCCGCCTCCGGCATCGCCGCCCAGCCCCCGTCCAGGAAGTGGATCATCTGGTCGGTGGGCCTGGCCGCCTACCTCGTCGCGGTGATCAACCGCAGCTCCTTCTCCGCGCTGGGCCCGGCCGCCCAGGAGCACTTCTCCGCGGAGGCCACGGCCCTGTCCGTGTTCGTGGTCGTGCAGCTGGTGGTCTACGCCGGCTGGCAGATCCCCGTAGGCATCCTGCTGGATCGCTTCGGGATCAGCACGGTGATCGCCGCGGGTACCGCAGTAATGGCGGTGGGGCAGCTGCTGCTGGGGGCGACGGACAGCATCCCCCTGGCGATCCTCGCCCGCATCCTCGTCGGCTCCGGGGACGCCTGCATCTTCACCGCCGTGGTGCGCCTGGTCCAGGACTGGTTCACGCTCGGGCAGATGCCCGTGGTCAACCAGCTCACGGGCTTATCCGGGCAGGTCGGTCAGCTGCTGGCCGTCGCCCCGCTGGCCGCGCTGGTCGCGGGGCTGGGCTGGTTCGCCGGCTTCGCCGCCCTGGCCGCGGTGGGGGCCGCGGTGCTGGTGCTGGTGCTGCTGGTCCTGCGCGACGCCCCCGGGGCCGGCACCATCCTCGAGCGGATCACCGGGGCCAACCGCACCACCGGGCGGGACGTGGCCGCGGCCCGGGCGGGGCAGCGCACCGACTCGGTGGTCACGGACGTGCTCCCGGTGATCGGCCCGGAATCCACCGGGGTGCTGCCGGCCATGCGCTCGCTGGTGCGCCGGCCCGGGGTGCGCCTGGCCTTCTGGATCCACTTCTCCACGGTCTTCGCGATGCACAGCTTCATGCTGCTGTGGGGCACCCCGTTCATGACCGGCGGCCTGGGCTACCCCGAGGCGACCTCCCACCTGGTGCTGAGCCTGACCGTGGCGGCGTCGATGGCCGGGGCGGTGCTGCTGGGGCCGGTGATCTCCCGGTTCTCGGCCCACCGGGTGTGGATCGCGGTCGGCGGGACGACGGCGATCCTGCTGTCCTGGGTGCTGGTGCTCGCCTGGCCGTGCTCCGCCCCGGTGCCGGTGATGAGCCTGGCCGTGGTGTGCACGGGCCTGGGCGGGCCGCTGTCGATGATCGCCTTCGACGTCGTGCGCACCCACGCCCCGGTGCGCCAGCTCGGGGTGGCCACGGGCCTGACCAACATGGGAGGGTTCACGGCCGCGCTGACCACGGTCCTGCTGGTGGGGGTCCTGCTGGATGCGCAGGGCGCCGGGACCCCGGAGACCTACTCCTCCGCGGCCTTCCGCTGGGCGATGGCCGTGCAGGTGCCGGTGTGGCTGCTGGGCCTGACGATGATGCTCATCGAGCGACCCAAGGCCCGCCGGGAGCACCTGAAGCGGCTGCACCGGGCCCGCTGAGCACCGGACGGGACCGGGCAGGAGCGGGCGGGGTCAGGAGCGGGCGGTGACCGGGGGCTCGGCGGACCAGGGGAACACGATCCACTGGTCGGTGCGCTTCCACACGTAGTCGGGGGAGACCACCGAGCGGGGCTTGGAATAGATCACCGCGGAGCGGACCTCGGCGTCGTAGCGCTGCAGCAGCTGGACCACCAGGGCCAGGGTGCGCCCGGAATCCGCGACGTCGTCCACCACCAGCAGCCTCTTCCCCGCGATGGACTCGGTGTCCAGCATCGGGGCCAGCAGCACCGGGTCCGGCAGGGTCTCGGCGACGTCCGTGTAGAACTCCACGTTGATCGCGTCCGAGAGCTTCACGCCCAGCGAATAGGACAGCGCCCCGGCCGGCAGCAGCCCGCCGCGGGCCACCGCGATGATGATGTCCGGGACGAAGTCGGAGTCGGCGATGGTCTGCGCCATCTGCCGGGAGAAGGTGCCGAAGGCCTCCCAGGTGAGGATCTCCTTCTCGGTCAGCTCTGCGGAGTCTGCGTGATAAGCCATGGGAAGAGTGTAGACGCCGGGTCGGTACCCTGGAGCCATGAGCACCTCCGCCGCCGTCGACCCCGCCGCCGTGCACCTGGCCTCCACCCGGGTGGGCTCCGGGCCGCGGCGCGTGGTGTTCCTGCACGGGCTGTTCGGGCGCGGCCGCAACTTCACGAGCATCGCCCGGCAGCTGGGCCAGGAGTGCACGAGCCTGCTGGTGGACCTGCCGGATCACGGCGCCTCGGACTGGGTCCCGGAGATCTCCTACCCCCTGATGGCCGACGCCGTGGCGGCACACCTGCGGGCCGACTTCGCCGCCGATGGCCCCGTGGACGTCGTCGGGCACTCCATGGGCGGGAAGACCGCGATGCAGCTGGCGCTGCGCCACCCGGATCTCGTGCAGCGCCTGGTGGTCATGGACATCGCCCCGGTCCAGCCGCGCGAGACCCGCGGGAACTCCGCCGAGCTGCTGGACGCGCTGCTGGGCCTGGACCTGCAGACCCTGGGCTCCCGGGCCGAGGCCGACGCCGCCCTGCAAGCGGCGATCCCGGCCGACGGCGTGCGCTCCTTCCTCCTGCAGAACCTGCGGCGCGGGGCCGAGGGCTGGGCGTGGCAGCCGGACCTGCGCGGCCTGCGCGAGCGGCTGCCGGTGCTCATGGGCTGGCCCGACACCGACGCCGAGCCGTATCCGGGTCCGGTCCTGTGGATCACGGGGGAGCGCTCCGACTACGTCACCGCCGAGGACCGGGAGCCGATGGCGGCCCTGTTCCCGCGGGTGCGCCGGGTGGTCATCAAGGGCGCCGGGCACTGGGTGCACGCGGATCGCCCGGCCGAGGTGCTCTCCGCCCTGCGCGTCTTCCTGACCTGACCCGCATCCCCCGACCGTCCCGTCCCACCCCGAAGGAGCATCCCCGTGGCCCTGTTCGCCTCACCCCGCATGTCCCTGACCGTCGACCTGCCGCAGGAGCCCGTCCCGGCGGAGCCTGCGGACCCGGAGATGCCGGAGGATCCCTTCGCCGAGCCGAAGCCGGCCCCGAGCCCGGAGTCCCTGCTGATCGCGCTGCGCTCGGAGGAGGCCACCGCCCTGCTGACCGAGCAGAACTGGGCCCCGGCGGAGCAGGCCGCGGATCTCACGGTGCGGGTGGGGGTGCGCCGCTACGTCTACCCGGTCCCGGAGCAGCCCGGGGCGAGCATCGAGTACGTCGCTCTCGGCGAGGGCTCGGAGCGGGGACGGGTGCAGATGATCCTGCGGGTGCCGCGGCGCACGGACGCGGACGGGGCCAGGCGGGCCCTGCGCGGGCTGGCCCGGCTGCTGGAGCGCACCCGCGGGGTGCGCGCGCAGCTGACGGGGCTGGGCCGGGACTGAGACCGCCGACCTCGCCCGATGCTCAGCCGAAGGCCGCGGTGACCTCCCGGAGGAATCCGGCGACGACGCGGCGCTGCTCCTCGGTGAGCCGCTCGGCGGCGGCGAGCATCTGCTCGTGCATCCGCGCCAGTGTGGCGCGCACCTCGCGGTCCCCGCGCTCGGTGGGCACCACCGCCACGGAGCGGCGGTCCTCCGGGTGCGGCACGCGCTCGGCGTAGCCGTCCCGGATCAGCCGATCCACCAGCGCGCTGGTCGAGGCGGCCGTGATCCCCAGGGCCACCGCGATGTCCTTCTGGCGCAGGCTCGCGCCGCGGGACTGGGCCGCCAGCAGGTGGCGCAGGGCCTCGATGTCGCGCTCGCCCATGCCCATGTCCCCGCGCACGCGGGTGCGCATGGCGGTCTCGTGGCGGCGGTAGGTGCGCAGCAGGTTCAGGACCTCGACGGCGGTGATCTGGCCCGGCTCGCGGTACCAGTACCCGCTGGGGTCGGCCTCATCCGCGCTGCCCTGCATGCCTCCGCCTCCTCTCGCGCCGAGCCTCACCCGGAATCTGCGTGATCCCCGCGGAGCACTCCGCCCCGGGGGTCCTCGCCGGGTGCCGCCCCGCGAGACTGTTAGGATAACCAACAGTTAGGATACGATACCAAGCAGACGTCGCGGCCACGGCCGGGCGTCGCCGCCTTCGGAAGCCCTCCGCGGTGTGGAAGCCGCACCGCGACCCCAGGGAGCCCAGCATGACCGAGACCATCCGCGAGGAGCTCGCCGCCGAACCCCGCCCCCACGAGCTCTCCCGGGAGGACCTGCTCCTGCTGCTGTCCCGGGCAGCCGCCCGCGGGATCTCCGTGCGCCCGGCCGTGCACCGGGCCGAGGTCTCCTTCACCGGGCGCCCCGGCGCAGAGCGCGTGGTCATCGAGCTGCTCCTGGCTCCCGGAGAGGACCGCGAACGGATCCTGCGGGAGGCCCGCGAGGAGATCATCCCAGCGCTGGAGGCCATCCTCGGCGAGCCGTTCCTCAGCGCGGACGTCCACTACACTCGGGAGACGCTCCCGGATGCGTCAGCGGATCTCTCGCGCATCGGCTCCGGGGCGGGGACCGGGCTGCTCGCCGCCTGAGCGCGACCCCTCCTCGGACCTCCGCTGACTCCCGGGCGCTGATCTGCCCGATCGCCCGAAGCCGGGGGATCGGCGGACTCCGGAGGTCACCGGGCAGACGCTCGAGCACGCGCCGGGGGAATAATGGTCGGAGAGTCGGCCGTTCCAGGAGGTGAACGGCCCGTCCGCACAGCCCAAGGCAACGGAGGAATTACTGTGACAGCGCCCATCGAGAAGAACGAGAAGTTCGCCGAGTACGCGCACCCGGAGCGGCTGGTCAGCACCGCGTGGGTGGCCGAGCACGGCGGCGACGACGGCGTCGTCGTCGTCGAATCCGACGAGGACGTGCTGCTCTATGAGACCGGGCACATCCCGGGTGCCGTGAAGATCGACTGGCACACCGAGCTCAACGACCCCGTCACCCGCGACTACGTGGACGGCGAGGGCTTCGCCGCCCTGATGTCGCGCAAGGGCATCACCCGGGACACGACCGTGGTCATCTACGGGGACAAGTCCAACTGGTGGGCGGCCTATGCCCTGTGGGTGTTCACCCTCTTCGGCCACGAAGACGTGCGCCTGATGGACGGCGGCCGCGCCAAGTGGCAGGAGGAGGGTCGGGAGATGACCACCGAGACCCCGCGGCCGCAGGAAACCGACTACCCCGTGGTGCAGCGCGAGGACGCCCCCGTGCGGGCCTACCTGCCGCAGGTGCGCGAGGCCATCGGTACGCTGCCGCTGATCGACGTGCGCAGTCCCCAGGAGTACACCGGGGAGCGCACCCACATGCCCGACTACCCCGAGGAGGGGGCCCTGCGCGGCGGGCACATCCCCACCGCCCGGTCCGTGCCCTGGGCCCGGGCGGCCAACGAGGACGGCACCTTCAAGACCGCCGAGCAGCTGCGCCGGATCTACCAGGAGGAGCTCGGGCTCAGCCCGGATCAGGACATCATCGCCTACTGCCGGATCGGGGAGCGCTCCTCGCACACGTGGTTCGTGCTCCAGCACCTGCTGGGCTTCCCCACCGTGCGCAACTACGACGGCTCCTGGACCGAGTGGGGCAACGTGGTCCGGGTGCCGATCGTCAAGGGCGAGCAGCCCGGAGAGGCCGCGTGAGCGCGGGCATGACCCAGCCGAACACCGATTCCCTGCCGCCGGCCCTGGCCGAGATCGTCCGGGACTTCGCCGAACTGGCCCCGCAGGATCGGCTGCAGCTGCTGCTGGAGTTCAGCAACGGGCTGCCCGCCCTGCCGGAGCGCCTGGCGGATCATCCCGAGCTGCTCGAGCCTGTGCCGGAATGCCAGTCGCCGATCTTCCTGCTCACCGAGGTGGAAGACGGGGTGGTCCACCTGTTCTTCTCCGCGCCGCCGGAGGCTCCCACCACCCGCGGCTTCGCGGGGATCCTGCAGGAGGGTCTGGACGGGGCGGATGTGCAGACCGTGCTGTCGGTTCCGGGGGATCTGGCGCTGCGGCTGTCCCTGACCGAGGCGGTCAGCCCCCTGCGGCTGAACGGGATGAGCGGGATGCTGACCCGCATCCAGCGGCAGGTCAGGGAGAAGTCCCAGGGCTGAGCCGCGGGCCGAGGGCTGCCGCATCCGGACCGGCGAGCCTGCGACGGGCCGCGGCGTCGGCAGGCGGTCTCCCGAGGCCGGAGTGCGCTCCTTCACGGTGGTAGCCTGAACTGACATCTCAGGCCTGACCGATCGGGGAGACACCGTGGCCACACAGACGCAGCCGGTTTCCGAGGCGCGCACGGAGGAGGGCCTCAAGCGAGGCCTGCACTCCCGGCACATGCAGATGATCGCGATCGGCGGGGCGATCGGCACCGGCCTGTTCGTGGCCTCCGGCGGCACGATCGCCCAGGCCGGGCCCGGTGGTGCGCTGGTGGCCTACGCCGTCATCGGACTGATGGTGCTGCTGCTCATGCAGTCCCTCGGCGAGCTGGCCGCGCACCTGCCGGTGGCCGGCTCCTTCCAGACCTTCGCCCACCGCTACGTCTCCCCGTCCTTCGGCTTCGCGATGGGCTGGAACTACTGGTTCAACTGGGCGATCACCGTGGCCGCGGAGCTGGTGGCCGCCGGCATCGTCATGGCCTTCTGGTTCCCGCAGGTGCCGGGCTGGGTGTGGGCGGCGGCCTTCCTGGTGCTGCTGACCGGGCTGAACGCCCTCTCGGCCCGCGGATACGGGGAGTCCGAGTTCTGGCTGGCCGGGATCAAGGTGGTCGCGGTGATCGTGTTCCTGATCGCCGGGGTGCTGATGATCTTCGGCGTGCTGGGTGGGACCTCCCCGGGCTTCGCCAACTGGACGACGGGGGAGGCCCCGTTCAAGGGCGGGGTGCTCAGCATCATCTCGGTGTTCATGATCGCCGGGTTCTCCTTCCAGGGAACCGAGATGATCGGGGTGGCCGCCGGTGAGGCGGAGAACCCCCGCCGGGACGTGCCCCGGGCCCTGCGCACGGTGTTCTGGCGCATCATGCTCTTCTACATCGGGGCGATCGTGGTCATCGGCTTCCTGCTGCCGTACACCGACCCGAACCTGCTGGCCTCGGACGCCTCCGAGGTGGCCTCCTCCCCGTTCACGCTGGTCTTCGAGCGGGCGGGGATCGCCTTCGCCGCCTCGCTGATGAACGCCGTCATCCTGGTGGCGATCCTCTCCGCCGGCAACTCGGGGCTGTACGCCTCCACCCGCATGCTGCTGAGCCTGGCCCGGGACGGCCAGGCACCCCGGTTCTTCGCCAAGGTCAACGACCGCGGCGTGCCGATGCGCGCCCTGATGGCCACCTCCGCGGTGGGCCTGATCGGCTTCATCGCCTCCCTGTTCGGACAGGGCGAGGCCTACACGTGGCTGGTGAACATCTCCGGGCTGTCCGGGTTCATCGTCTGGGTGGGGGTGGCGGTGTGCCACTTCCGATTCCGCCGGGCCTACCTCGCCCAGGGCGGGAAGCTCTCGGACCTGCCCTACCGGGCGCCGCTGTTCCCGCTGGGCCCGCTGGTGGCCTTCACGCTGTGCATCGTGGTGATCCTGGGGCAGAACTACGAGGCGGTCTTCGACGGCGAGCTGCTGAAGGTCGCCAGCTCCTACATCGGCCTGCCGATCTTCCTGGCCGTCTGGCTGGGACACAAGGTGCTGACCCGGGACCGGTTGGTGCCCCTGGACCAGGTGGACATCTCCGGGGCCGAGGACCTCGCCAAACGCTGACCCGTCCGGCTGCCATGCCGGCGCCGCCGTCCCGGTGCGGTGGTCTCTTACCACGTCAGATCGCTCTTCCGGTCATCCTGCGCGTTCGCCCTGAGGTGCTGCCCGGGTGTTGACCGGGTCACCGCCCGGGCATAGGTTGAGGGCACGGTAGGCGTTGCCCGGACCCATCTGGGGACCCGACCGTCGCGGACCGTCCGGTCCGCGCCGCGAATGACGAGAGGGTCATGAGATGACGAACCACAGCAGCATCGAATCCCTGCGCAGCGCCACCGTCTACGGCAGCGACGGCGAGAAGATCGGCCGGGTCGGGGAGATCTACCTGGACGACCAGACCGACCAGCCCACCTTCGCCACCGTGCACACCGGCCTGTTCGGCACCAAGGAGACCTTCGTCCCCCTGGACCGGGCCCAGACCACCGACGAGGGCATCACGGTGCCCTACGAGAAGGACTTCATCAAGGGCGCCCCGACCATCGACGACGATGGCTCGCTGAGCCCCGAGGAGGAGCAGCGCCTCTACGAGTACTACTCCATGGACTCCGGGACGCGCCGCGACGACGCCGCCGCCGAGACGCAGGCGCAGACCCGCGGACGCGATCACACCGGCACGGCGGGCACCGCGACCGATGACCGCGCCGCCGCAGCCCACGACGGGCACACCCCGGCCGAGGAGCGTGCGGCCCAGCAGCGCGGCACCGCGGTGCAGAACGGCACCGACGGCGTCGCCGCCGACACCCGCGGCGGGCAGACGGCGGGGACGCAGGACGTCGTCGCCCACGAGGAGCGGCTGCGGGCCACCGGGCAGGCCGAGCGCCGCGAGACCGGGCGGGCCCGTCTGCGCAAGCACGTGGTCACCGAGACCGAGACCGTCGAGGTCCCCGTGCGCCGCGAGGAGCTGCACATCCAGCGCGAGAGCATCGACCCCGATTCCCCCGAGGCCAAGGTCGGCGCCGAGGACGCCTTCACCGGCGACGGTGAGGAGACCGTGGTGACCACCTACGAGGAGCGCCCCGTGGTGTCCACCGAGACCGTCGCCACCGAGCGGGTGAGCCTGAACAAGGAGGCCACCGAGTCCACCGAGCGCGTCTCCGGCGAGGTGCGCAAGGAGGAGATCGAGGTGGACGAGGACGGCCGTCCCCGCCGCTGAGCCCTCCGGCCGCCCGCCCCGCTTCCCGCGGCGCGGGCGGCCCCAGGCCCAGACCCCGTCGGACCGCACAGGTCCGGCGGGGTCTGCGCCTGTCCGCATCCCACCAGCACCGCACCCCATCCCGGGAGAAACTCACCGTGCCCTCCACCCCGAGCAGCAGCGACCATCCCGGCCAGCCTGCGGACCCGGAACCCCTCCGGCCCGCAAGCCGCGGCCCCGCAGGATCCCGGGAGATCGATGCCTTCGCCCAGATCGACGCCGCCGCCCTCACCGGGAGGCAGCGATCCCTGATCCTCCTGGCCGTGCTGGCCAATACGGCCGAGTTCTTCGACATGTTCCTCATCGGGTTCATCGTCTCGGACCTGACCAAGCCCTGGGGGCTGACCTTCTGGCAGTCTGCGCTGGTGCTGCTGGCCTCCGGGATCGGCACGATGATCGGCGCGATCCTGTGGGGGAGGGTCTCCGACGTCATCGGGCGCCGGCGCACCCTGGTGGCCACGGTGCTGATCTTCACGGTGTTCACCGGGCTGTCCGTGCTCACCCCGGACGGCGGGTGGGCCCTGCTGGTCGGGCTGCGCCTGCTGGTGGGCATCGGGGTGGGCGGGCTGAACATCGTCTCGATCCCGTGGATCCAGGAGTTCGTGCCGGCTTCCCGGCGCGGGTGGCTGTCCGGACTGGCCTCGGTGTTCATCCCGGTGGGGCTGCTGCTGGGCTCGGTGAGCACGTGGCTGCTGCTGGAGCCGCTGACCTGGCGCGGGCTCATGGCGCTGGGGGCGACGCCGATCCTGCTGGTGGTGTGGATCCTGCGGGTGCCGGAGTCCCCGCGCTTCCTGGCCGCCCGGGGTCGGCAGGACCAGGCCCGGGCCGCCGTCGCCTGGGCCCTGCGCCTGCCGGTGGAGCAGGTGGCACCCGTGCCGGCCGGTGAGCCCGAGCCCGAGCGTCCCGCGCCGTATCGCGAGATCCTCACCCGTCATCGCTGGGTCCTGGCGATCGTCGCGGTGGGCACCTTCTGCTTCGTCACCGGGTCGGTGACCGTGCAGTCCTGGGGCCAGACCCTGCTGGTGCAGGTCCAGGGGATCACCCCCGCCCAGGCGGCCCGGTGGTTCATCGGGATCTCCCTGGCCTCCCTCGTGGGCCGGCTCGCCGCGGCGCGCCTGGCCGACGTCGTCGGCCGGCGCCCGGTGCTGCTGGTGTGCGGGCTGGGCGGGGCCGCGGCGAGCCTGTGGGCCGCGCACGCCGGGTCCGCTCAGCTGGGCCCGGTGGGGGTGTTCTATCTGGCGATGGCGGCGATCATGCTGTTCGGCGACGGCGCCTTCGGCATCCTCAACGCGTACGGGGCGGAGCTGTTCCCGACCCCGGTGCGCGCCAGCGGCTTGGGCCTGGGCTACGGGCTGGGCGCCTGCGGGAAGGTCGTGGGGCCGATGCTGCTGGCCCTGGTCTCCGGCTCCGGGAACCTCGTCAGCCCGGCGGCCACGCAGGCCGCGATCACTCCGGCCTTCACGATCATGGGGGCGCTGCTGGGCCTGGGCGGGCTGACCTACCTGCTGGCACGCGAGACGGCCGGCACCCGTCTGTGAGCGGGTGCCGGCCGTCGAGGCCGCCGGGCTCGGTGTCGGGCGATCAGCCCTGGGCGCGGGGGTTGGTCTTCTGGAGGCGGTCGATGTGCTCGGAGGCCTGGGCCTTGGTGAGATCCGCGGGCAGCTCCTCACCGGCCTCCTTGGCCAGGGTGTCCAGGTAGCTGCGCTGGGCGTCGGTCATCGGCTCATCCCCGGTGGTCCACTCCTGCGGATCCCGCTCCAGGCTGGTGTTCTGCGCGGAGCCCGCGCCGATGGTCTCCTGCTCCGGGCCGTTCCCGGCGGCATTCTGGTTCTCGTGGTTCGTCTCGCTCATGCCTCCCAGAATACGGGCCCGCACGCGGCCGGCGGAGGGGCTCACCCCTCGGCGAACCACCTCCCCCGGTCTTTTCAGATGCGGTGCTCGGTCGATCAGGCGGCCGTGAGCCGATCCATGATCGCGTTCAGCGTCGCGGAGGGACGCATCACCGGCTCGGCCTGCTCATCCTCCGGCCGGTAGTACCCGCCGAGCTCCACCGGCCGCCCCTGCACCTGCAGCAGCTCCTGCTCGATGCTCTCCTGGTTCTCCACCAGCTCCCGGGCGATCCGCTCGAAGCCGCGGGCCAGCTCGGCGTCGGCCTGCTGGTGGGCCAGCTCCTCGGCCCAGTAGCGGGCCAGCCAGTAGTGGCTGCCGCGGTTGTCAATCTCCCCGACCTTCCGGGACGGGGACTTGTTCTCCTCCAGGAAACGGCCGGTCGCCGCATCCAGGGTGTCCGCCAGGACCTTCGCCCGGGCGTTGTCCGTGCTGGAGGCCAGGTGCTCGAAGGAGGCGGCCAGGGCCAGGAACTCGCCGAGGGAGTCCCAGCGCAGGTGGTTCTCCTCCAGCAGCTGCTGCACGTGCTTGGGCGCCGAGCCGCCGGCCCCGGTCTCGAACAGCCCGCCGCCGTTGATCAGCGGGACGATGGACAGCATCTTCGCGGAGGTGCCCAGCTCGAGGATCGGGAACAGGTCCGTCAGGTAGTCGCGCAGCACGTTGCCGGTCACCGAGATGGTGTCCTGACCCTCGCGGATGCGGTCCAGGGAGAACTGGGTGGCCTCCTCCGGGGAGAGGATGCGCAGATCCAGCCCCTCGGTGTCCTCCTCCTTCAGGTACTCGTCCACCTTGGCGATGAGGTTGGCGTCGTGGGCGCGCTGCGGGTCCAGCCAGAACACGGCCGGGGTGTCCGACTCCCGGGCCCGGCGCACGGCCAGCTTGACCCAGTCGCGCACGGGCACGTCCTTGGTCTGGCAGGCCCGCCAGATGTCCCCGGGATGCACCTCGTGGCTCATCAGCACGTTCCCGGCGGCGTCGAGCACCTCCACGGTGCCCTCGCCCTGGATCTCGAAGGTCTTATCGTGGGAGCCGTACTCCTCGGCCTTCTGGGCCATCAGGCCCACGTTGGGCACCGAGCCCATGGTGGTGGGATCGAAGGCGCCGTTGCGACGGCAGTCCTCGATGACGGTCTGGTAGACCCCGGCGTAGGAGGAGTCCGGGATGACGGCCAGGGTGTCGTGCTCGGCGTCGTCCGCCCCCCACATGTGCCCCGAGGTGCGGATCATCGCCGGCATCGAGGCGTCCACGATGACGTCCGAGGGCACGTGCAGGTTGGTGATGCCCTTGCGGGAGTCCACGTAGGCCAGCGCCGGGCCCTCCTCGAGGCGGCGCTCGATGCCCTCGCGCACCCCGCGGGCGGTGTCCTCATCCAGGGCATCCAGGCCGTTGAGGATCGCAGCCAGGCCGTTGTTGGGGGACAGGCCCGCGGCGGCCAGCTGCTCGCCGTAGGTCTCGAAGACCTCCGCGAAGAAGGCCCGGACCACGTGGCCGAAGATGATCGGGTCGGAGACCTTCATCATCGTGGCCTTCAGGTGCACGGAGAACAGCACGTCCTTCTCGGCCGCGCGGGCCACCTGCTCCCGGAGGAACTCGTCCAGGGCCGCCGCGCGCAGCACCGTGGCGTCCACGATCTCGCCCTCCAGGACCTTCAGACCCTCCTTGAGGACCCGCTGGGTGCCGTCCTGACCGGTGAAGCGGATGGTCAGTCGATCATCGGCGGGCAGCACCACGGACTGCTCGTTGGACTTGAAGTCGTCGTGGCCCATCGTGGCCACGTTGGTCTTGGATTCCGGGGACCAGGCTCCCATGCGGTGCGGGTTCTTGCGGGCGTAGCTCTTCACCGACTGCGGGGCGCGCCGATCCGAGTTGCCCTCGCGCAGCACCGGGTTCACGGCCGAGCCCTTGACCCGGTCGTAGCGCTCGCGGATCTCGGTCTCCTCCTCGGTGCCGGGCTCCTCCGGGTAGTCCGGGAGGTCGTAGCCCTTCTGCTGCAGCTCCGCGATCGCGGCCTTCAGCTGCGGCAGGGAGGCGGAGATGTTCGGCAGCTTGATGATGTTGGCCTCGGGGGTCTGGGCGAGCTGACCCAGCTCGGCCAGGGCGTCGTCCACGCGCTGCTCGGCGGGCAGCCGGTCCGCGAACTGGGCCAGGATGCGCCCGGCGAGGGAGATGTCGCGGGTCTCCACCTCGACGCCGGCGGTGGAGGCGAAGGCCTCCACGATCGGCTTGAACGAGTACGTGGCCAGCAGCGGCGCTTCGTCGGTCTGGGTGTAGATGATCTTTGCCATGAGGCGACATGCTCCCTGCGTCGATGGAGGTTCGGTTCCGCCGGCCAATATACCGGATGTGCGGCCGCTCACCCGGGGTCGGTGCGCTCCGGGCGCCGCGCTTCTGACGCCGCGTTTCGGGCTCGCGTCACGGAACCCGCGCGTCGAGACCCGCGGGCCTAGCGTGGAGGTATGACGAGCTATCGCATCAAGAGGATCTACGACGAGCCGAGTCAGAGCGACGGCGCCCGGGTCCTGGTGGACCGGATCTGGCCGCGCGGGATCGCCAAGGACGCCGCGCGGCTGCGCCAGTGGGCCAAGGACCTGGCGCCCTCCACCGAGCTGCGCGAGTGGTTCGGGCACGACCCCGAGCGCTTCGAGGAGTTCTCCCGCCGCTACCGGGAGGAGCTGCGCGGGGCGGAGCAGCAGGCTGCCCTGGACGGGCTGCCCGAAGAGGAGACGGTCACCTTCGTCTACGCCGCGAAGGATGAGGAGCACAACCAGGCCGTGGTGCTGCGGGACTTCTGCCGCCACCGGCGCTGAGCCCGCCTCCTCGCCGCCGCTCCGAGGCGGGCGGGGACGCACAGGGAAGCGGAGCACCGCGGCACAGCCCGAGCACAGCCTTCCTGAGGATCGTGGAGGACATGAACACCACCGCATCCACCACCCCCGTTTCGACCACCCGCCGCGAGGAGCCCGACTTCGGCGCCTCGAAGACCCGGATCACCACCGGCCGGCGGCGGACCTCGCTGCTGCGCCGCCTGAGCGGCGTCGGGGCCATCGCCCTGCTCGCCGTGGGCGGGGTCGGTGCGCTCAGCCCCGCCGAGGCGAGCCAGGCCCACGTGAAGCAGGCCAACTACAGCGTCGTCACCACCGCCACCACCACCACGGAGTCCTCCGCGGCCTCGACCGGGCGCCCCCGGGATTGACGCCGCAGGGCCTCCCGGAGCGGAGTCGGATGACTAGGGTGGAGCCCATGCCGACCATCACCGTCTCCGCCGTGCTGATCACCGACCGCGACGGCCGCTTCCTGTCCGTGCGCAAGCGCGGGACCGCCGCGTTCATGCTCCCGGGCGGCAAACCGGAGCGGGACGAGGCACCGGAGGCCACCGCGGCCCGCGAGATCCGCGAGGAGCTGGGGCTGAGGATCCCGCTCGGTGAGCTCGCCCCGCTGGGTCGCTATGAGACCGCCGCGGCCAACGAGGCTGGACACCGGCTGATCGGGGAGGTCTTCGCCTGGACCGAATCCACCCGGCACGTCGGTCAGCTCGCCCGGCTGAAGCCGCACGCGGAGATCGAGGAGCTGCTGTGGCTGAGCCCGCAGGAGGCGATGACCCGCCCGGACGTGGCGCCGCTGACCCGCGACTGCGTCCTGCCGGGGCTGCCCGGAACTAGAGTGTGAGCCATGACCCAGCCGATCACCTCCCTGGATGACCTGTTCGCCGCGGACCGCCTGACCGGGCTGGCCGCCAACCGCCACGGCACCGTGCTGGCCACCGTGCAGTCCCTGGATCCCGACGGCGCCTCCTGGCGCACCGCGGTGCGCCTGCTGGCCGCACCGGGAGTCCCCGCCGAGGACCTGCCGCAGGCGCTGACCCAGCCAGGCGCCCGGGCACGCCTGCACGAGGTCGGCGAGGACGGCACCGCGTGGCTGAGCCTGGAGCGCGAGGACGAGGCCGCCGAGGACGATTCCCAACAGACCCTGTGGGCCCTGCCCCCGCGCGGGGAGGCCCGACCGGTGCTGCGCCGCGCCGGCGGCATCGGGAAGCTGCGGGTGCGGGGCGGTCGTCTCGTGTTCTCCGCCCCGGTGCTGCCCTCGGCGCCGGATGAGGGCGCCCACGACGAGCTCAGCGCCCGCCGTCGGAAGCAGAAGGTCTCCGGGGTGCTGCACGAGTCCTTCCCGGTGCGCTCCTGGGACCACGACCTGGGCCCGGGCGAGCCCGACCTGTTCACCGCCGACGCCCCCGACTACGCGGCGCGGAGGATCCGGATGCCCGAGGGCCGCCTCGAGGATTTCGAACCCGACCCGCAGGGCCGCACCGCCGCGGTGGCCGTGTCCGCGGTGCGCCGCGGCATCCACGTGCGCACCGGGGTGTGGCTGGTGGACCTGGAGCACGAATCCGCCCCGCGCCCGCTGGCGCTGCCCGCGGACCCGGAGGCCGAGACCGAGGCGGAATCCACCTCCTTCGCCCCGGGCCCGTTCAGCCCGGACGGGTCCCGGCTGGTGCTGCTGCGGTACCGGGAGTCTCTGCCGGGGCAGTCCCTGAAGGTCTCGGCCGAGGTCCTGGAGCTGGACACGGGCGAGCGCACCCCGGTGGCCCCGCAGCTGGACCGCTGGCCCGAGAACCCGCTCTGGCTGGACGAGCAGACCCTCGTGTTCACCTCGGATGATCGCGGGCGCGGGGCGGTATGGGCCACGCGCGTGGGGCAGCCCTGCGCCCGGCGGCTGACCGAGGAGCAGGCGCACTTCTCCGCGCTGACCGTGACCGGGCCGGGACGCCTGGCGGCCCTGCGCGACGCCGTGGACCATTCGGCCGAGGCCGTGGCCCTGGACGTGCCGGAGGAGGGACCTGCCGAGGTCACCGCCCTGCCGGCAGCGGCCCCGGTGACCCGTGGCGTCGGGCGCCTGGAGGAGGTGAGCACCCGGGCCGACGACGGCGCGACGATCCGGGCCTGGCTGGCCCTGCCGCAGGGGCAGGGGCCGCATCCGCTGCTGGTCTTCGTGCACGGCGGCCCCTGGGGCTCGTGGAACTCCTGGACCTGGCGGTGGAACCCCTGGCCCTTCGTGGCCGCGGGCTACGCGGTGCTGCTGCCGGATCCGGCGCTGTCCACCGGCTACGGCCAGGACATGATCGACCGCGGCACGGACGCCCTCGGCGGGCAGCCCTACCGCGACGTCCTGGCCCTGACCGATGCGGCGCAGGAACGGGAGGACGTCGACGCCGAGCGCACCGCGGCTCTGGGCGGCTCCTACGGCGGGTACATGGCCAACTGGCTGGCCGGGCACACCGGGACCCGGTTCCGGTGCATCGTCACCCACGCCTCCCTGTGGGACACCGACGTGATGGCCCGGACCACGGACAACGGCTTGTGGCAGGAGTGGCTGTTCGATCGCGACGGCGCCCAGGGGCCCGAGAACGACCCGAGCCGCTTCGTCGATCGGATCCAGGTGCCGATGCTGGTCATCCACGGGGACCTGGACTACCGGGTGCCCGTCTCCCAGGCGCACCTGCTGTGGGCCGACCTGCGCCGACGCACCGACCCCGGGCTGGGGCACCGCTTCCTGTACTTCCCGGATGAGAACCACTGGGTGCTCAAGCCCGGCAACTCCCGGCTGTGGTACCAGACCGTGCTGGCCTTCGCGGACCGCCACGTGCGCGGGGCGGAATGGGTGCGCCCGGAGCTGCTCGGATGAGTCCGGCTCGGGGGTGGAGCGGCGCCGACGACGCGAGCCGAGCCGACGACGCGAGCGGGTTCACCGCAGGAGCGGGCGCCGACGGGCACTCGTGCCCGCACCGGTTCGGTCCCGCCGGGGGACCGGAGCGCGATGGCGGCGGGACCGTACTGGTCACCGGCTTCGAGCCCTTCGGCGGGCTGAGCGAGAACCCCAGCCGCAGTGCGGCCCTGGCCGCGGCGGAGGCCCTGCCGCGGGTGCGCGCCCGGATCCTGCCGGTGGAGTACCGGGCGGCCCCGCGGGCCCTCGTCGAGGCGATCCGGGAAGTCCGCCCGGAGACGGTGGTGTGCCTCGGGGTGGCCGTGGGGCGGGAGCAGCTGTGCGTGGAGCGGGTCGCCCTCAACTGCGCCGATGCGCGCATCCCGGACAACACCGGGGCGCAGCCGCGGGATGAGTGGATCGACCCGGCCGCGCCCGCGGCCCTGTTCTCCTCCCTGCCGATCCGGCGGATCCTCCGCACCTGGCAGGAGGCGGGCCTGCCCGCCCGGATCTCGGAGACGGCCGGAACCTATGTGTGCAACCGCGTGATGTTCGAGGCCCTGGCCCGCGCCGAGCGGCTGGGCGTGTCCCGGGCCGGCTTCCTGCACGTCCCGGACACCCGCCAGATGCCCCAGGATCGGATCGACCACGGGGTGCGCCTGGCCGTAGGCAGCCTGCTGGAGGACTGAGGATACGCCGAGGCCGCCCGCACCCGGAAGACGCGCTTCCGGGGGCGGGCGGCCTCGGCGTGGACGCGGCAGGCGGCCGGCCGGGGGGGGACGGCTGCTGTTAGGGCCGGCCGATGTCCTCCGGGGTGTCGAAGCGCTGCCCCTGCGGATTCGACGGCAGGCACATCAGGACCAGCAGGATGATCCCACCGAAGAAGGGGACCAGGCTGAGGAACCAGAAGCCGCCGCTCATGTTCGCATCGTGCAGACGGCGCACCTGCAGGGGGATGGTCAGCAGGCCGAGCACCAGCAGGATCACGGTGGTGATCAGCGTCGTGGCGATGCCGACGCCGCTGAGCCGGACGTCGGTCCCGGAGTAGTAGCCGTACTGGCTGTGCTGGCTGTAGCTGGTGATCTGCTCCGCGGTCGCGGAGGTGATGACCATCATGAGGATCAGCAGCACCGCGCTGAGGAGGGCGAGGGCCAGGGCCACCCACCAGTACTCGGAGCGCGAGGCCCGGCCGTGCCCCTGGAACTTGTAGCCCCACCAGTTCTTTAGGGCCCGGCCCATGCCGACCCCGGGGCGGGGACCTGCGCCCTGGACTTGGGGGCCGCCGTATCCGGCGGGGGCCGTCTGGTAGGCCCCCTGCTGCGGGGATGGCGCGGGGGCGCCGGAGGGTGCGGACGGCTGCCGGGCATCAGGAGAGGGGCGGCCGTGCTGGGGGTTCTCGGTCATGGTGGGTCCTCGGTGCTCGTGGTCGCGGGGCCTTCTCTGCGCCTCCTCCGGCAGACGCCGGCGGCCGGTCCCGCGCTGCTGCGAGACCGGCCGCCGTCGTCCACCGGGGGTGACCGGGATTACTTGCGGTGGTTCAGATAGTAGTCGATCAGCCCGCGGGTGGAGGCGTCCTGTTCGGCCAGGACCTCCCGGTCTCCGGCCACGGCCGGGGTGAGCTGCTGAGCCAGCTGCTTGCCCAGCTCCACGCCCCACTGGTCGAAGGAGTCGATGCCCCAGATGGTGCCCTCCACGAAGGTGATGTGCTCGTACAGGGCGATCAGCTGGCCCAGCACGGACGGGGTCAGCTTCGGGGCCATGATCGAGGTGGTCGGGCGGTTGCCGGAGAACACCCGGGCCGACACCACGGACTCCTCGGTGCCCTCGGCGCGCACCTCCTCGGCGGTCTTGCCGAAGGCCAGGGCCTTGGTCTGAGCGAAGAAGTTCGCCAGGAACACCTCGTGCACGTCGGCGTCGCCGTCGCGGGTGGGGTGCGCGGGCTCGGCGAAGGCCAGGAAGTCCGCGGGGATCAGGCGGGTGCCCTGGTGGATCAGCTGGTAGAAGGCGTGCTGGCCGTTGGTGCCGGGCTCGCCCCAGAAGATCTCCCCGGTCTCGGTGGTCACCGGGGAGCCGTCCCAGCGCACGGACTTGCCGTTGGACTCCATGGTCAGCTGCTGCAGGTAGGCGGGGAAGCGGTGCAGGTGCTGGTCATAGGGCAGCACCGCGTGGGAGTCCGCGCCGCAGAAGTTGACGTACCAGACGTTGATCAGGCCCATCAGCAGCGGCAGGTTGGCCTCGGGTGCTGCGGTGCGGAAGTGCTCGTCCATCGTGTGGAAGCCGGCCAGCAGCTCCTCGAAGACGTCCGGACCCAGCACCACGGCCAGGATGGTGCCGATCGCGGAGTCCACGGAGTAGCGCCCGCCCACCCAGCTCCAGAAGCCGAAGGCGTTGGCGGGGTCGATGCCGAAGGCCTCCACCTTGTCCAGGGCGGTGGACACGGCCACGAAGTGCTTGGCGACCGCCGCGGCGTCGTCCTGGCCGTCAAGGGCGCCGGACTCGCGCAGGCGCTCCAGCAGCCAGGTGCGGCACACCCGGGCGTTGGTCAGGGTCTCCAGGGTGCCGAAGGTCTTGGAGGCCACGATGAACAGCGTGGTCTCCGGGTCCAGGTCCGCCACGGTCTCCGCGGCGTCGGTCGGGTCGATGTTGGAGATGAAGCGGGCGGACAGGCCATCCTGGGCCAGGGGCTTCAGGGCCTCGTAGACCATGACCGGGCCCAGGTCCGAGCCGCCGATGCCGATGTTCACCACGGTCTCGATGCGCTTGCCGCTGATCCCGGTCCACTCCCCGGAGCGCACCCGGTCCGCGAAGTCATAGATGCGGGCGAGCACCGCGTGCACGTCCTCGTCCACGTTCTGCCCGTCCACCTCCAGGGCGGGGGAGGCGCCCTCGGGGCGCCGCAGCGCGGTGTGCAGCACCGCGCGGTCCTCGGTGACGTTGATGTGCTCACCGGAGAACATGGCATCGCGCCGGCCCTCGACGTCGGCGGTGCGGGCCAGCTGGAGCAGCAGGTCCCGGGTCCGCTCGGTGATGAGGTTCTTGGACAGGTCCGCGTAGAGGTCCCCGGCGGTGACGGTGAGCTTCTCGGCGCGCTCGGGATCCTCGGCGAACCAGCCCCGCAGGTCCGGGGTCAGCTCGCGGTGGTGCTCGGCCAGGGCCTGCCAGGCGGAGGACTGGGTGATGTCGGGAAGGTTATCGCTCATGGGGCCATTGTCCTCCCGCGGAGGCCCCGACGCACGGATCCGGTGCCGGATATGACGTGTCTCGGGCGAGGCGCGGGAGCGGGGCGAGTTTGCTCACCCTTTCCGGCGGACGTTTGGAAGCCTGCTGATGGTTGGCTACCGTAGTTCGGTACCCACCCGCGTATCGGGCGGTCGTCGCCCGTGCCCGCAGGGCATCGGCGCGCCGTCTGCGTCCGCGAGGGGCGCTCGCGCGCCCCGCGGGGCGGGTGCGGCAGTCCATCCTCCATCGATCCTGAACCTCGAGGTGCGAATACAGGTGCTCCATGGCTAATTTCCTCACCCGCAAACCCGACCTGAGCGTGGGCGACGTGCCCGACCGGCTGGCCGAGAAGATGAAGCGCGGCAACATCGACAAGCGCGTGTTCATCCCGGCGGCCGTGCTCATGGCCCTGTTCATCGGCATCACCCTGGCGTTCCCCGAGCAGGCCAACGAGGTCTTCTCCGCCCTGCAGACCGACGTCATCGGCTACTTCGGCTGGTACTACACCGCCATCGTCGCCGTGTTCGTGATCTTCGCGCTGTACCTGGGCTTCTCCCGGCTGGGCGACATCAAGCTCGGCCCGGATGATTCCACCCCGGACTACTCCTTCATGACCTGGCTGGCCTTCCTGTTCGCCGCCGGCATGGGCATCGGCCTGGTGTTCTACGGCGCCTCCGAGCCGTTGGCGCACTACCTGGACCCGGCCCCCGAGGTCACCGGCACCCGGGAGCAGGTGGCCCAGGCGGGCATGTCCTACTCCTTCCTGCACTGGGGCCTGCACCCGTGGGCCATCTACGTGATCGTCGGCATGGCCATCGCCTACGCCGCGCACCGGAAGAAGATGCCCCTGTCCATCCGCTTCGCCCTGAAGCCGCTGCTGGGCAAGCGCATCAACGGCGTGTGGGGTGACGTCATCGACGTCGTGGCCCTGGTGGGCGTGCTGTTCGGCGTGGCCACCTCCATGGGCCTGGGCGTCATGCAGATCGCCTCCGGCATGGGCTTCCTGCACGTGGACCTGACCAGCAACTGGGGCTACACCCTCATCATCGTGGTGCTCTCCGCCGTGACCCTGTTCTCCGTGGTCACCGGCCTGGAGAAGGGCATGAAGTGGCTGTCCAACGGCAACCTCATCCTGGCCGCCGTGATCGTGCTGTTCGTGCTGATCATGGGCCCCACCATCTTCCTGCTGCGCGAGTTCGTCCAGTCCATCGGCGCGTACCTGCAGAACGTCATCCAGATGACCTTCTCCACCTTCGCCCTGGACGGGCAGGCGGGCGAGGACTTCGTCGGCGCCTGGACCACGTTCTACTGGGGCTGGTGGATCTCCTGGTCCGCCTTCGTGGGCATGTTCATCGCCCGCGTCTCCCGCGGGCGCACCGTGCGCGAGTTCGTCTTCGCGGTGCTGCTGGTGCCGGCCGCGATGTCCTTCTTCTGGTTCGCCGTGATGGGCGGGACCGCCCTGCACCAGGAGCTGTTCGGCGAGGGCGGCCTGGCCGACCTGTCCAGCGACTCGGTGCTGTTCACCATGCTCCAGGACCTGCCGGCCTCCACCGCCCTGATCATCGGCTGCGTGATCCTGATCATCGTGTTCTTCGTGACCTCGGCGGACTCCGGTGCGCTGGTGCTGGGCATGATCTCCTCCTCCGGTTCACCCAACCCCAAGACCTGGGTGCGGGTGTTCTGGGTGTTCGTGGCCGGCGGCACCGCCACCGCCCTGCTGTGGGCGGGCGGCACGGATTCGCTGAACGCCATCCAGACGGTCTCCATCCTCACGGCCCTGCCGTTCTCCGTGGTGATCTGCCTGATGTGCATCTCCCTGTTCAAGTCGCTGAGCGAGGAGCACAACCTGTACGTGCGCGCCCAGCGGCGTCAGGTGCGCCAGGAGCTCACCGAGGAGATCTCGGAGACCGTGAACGGGCGCATGGTGGAGAACCTCGCGCAGCTGGAGGAGCAGCTGGGCGAGCGCAACGCGACGGTGGCGGCCAGCCCCGACGATCCCTCCGTGGATCACGACTGGACCTCCACCTTCGCCCGGCGCACCCAGGTGGCGTGCCCGGGGGAGCGGACCCGGCGTCGCCGTCAGCAGCGTGAGCAGGGATCGGACTCCTGATCCGACCCCGACGCGCCTGATCCGCCGGTGAGTCCGAAGGGTCCGCCGTCGCCCACCCCAGCGGGGGAGGGCGCCGGCGGGCCCTTCGGCGTCGCCGGGGACGTCGGATGACGCCGAGGCGACATGCGAACGTCGCCGGTTACACGCCGGCAACGAAGTTGGTTTACGATACTCACACATGTGTTGCCCTTCATATGGCATCGGCCACCGCCGAGCCACGGGATGGACCGCCGACGGCGGATGCGGCACACCCACCACGAGTCACTTCGTACGACCCCTCTAGGAGGCGAAATGCGCTTCTCCCGCATTTCCAAGGCCCTCGGCGTCGCGGCGGTCTCCGCCCTCGCCCTCTCCGCCTGCGCATCGACCGACAACGGCGGCGACGGGGACAGCGGCTCCACCAAGTCCATCTCGGTGGCCGAGCTGAACACCTTCTCGTCCCTGAACACCGACTCCTCGTCCGGCAACACGGACATCAACAGCAAGATCGCCACGGCCACCCACAACGGCTTCTACTCGATCACGGACCAGCTCGAGGTCAAGCACAACGACGACTTCGGCAGCTTCGAGAAGATCTCCGACAACCCCCTGAAGGTCAAGTACACGGTCAACGAGGACCAGCAGTGGTCCGACGGCAACAAGATCGACAAGGGCGACCTGCTGCTGGCCTGGGCCTCCCAGTCCGGGCACTTCAACGGCGAGGGCGAGAACGGCGAGCAGTTCTTCGACTACGCCGGGGACAGCGAGGGCCTGGGCCTGACCGGCATGCCGGAGTTCAGCGATGACGGGCGCACCATGACCCTGACCTACTCCAAGCCGTACATCGACTGGGAGACCGCCTTCGACGTCCGCCTGCCCGCCCACGTGGTCGCCAAGAAGGCCGGGATGAGCGAGGACGACCTCGTGAACACCCTGACCTCCGCCAAGCCGGGCGAGAAGAACGAGCAGCTGTCCAAGATCGCGGATGCCTGGAACACCGGCTTCGACACCACCAAGATGCCCGATGACAAGGACCTGCTGGTCGCCAGCGGCCCCTACAAGATCAAGGACATCGTCGAGAACCAGTCCGTGACCCTGGAGAAGAACGACAAGTACACCGGGGATGCGCCCAAGATCGACGAGATCACCATGCGCTCCATCGGCGACGCCAACGGCCAGCTCCAGGCCCTGAATAACGGCGAGGTGCAGGTCATCTCCCCGCAGGCGAACGTGGACACGATCCAGCAGCTCAAGGACGCCGACGGCGTCAAGACCCTCACCGGGGATCAGCTGCTCTACGACCACGTGGACCTGAACTTCAACTCCGACGTGTTCAAGGATGAGAACACCCGCAAGGCCTTCCTGCTGACCATCCCGCGCCAGTCCATCGTGGACAAGCTGATGAAGCCGATGAACTCCGACGCCGAGGTCCTGGACTCCCAGGTCTACGTGAGCTCCCAGGACGAGTACAAGGACGCGGTGGAGAAGAACGACTCCAGCGAGTTCCCCTCCTCGGACATGGACGCCAACATCAGCCAGGCCAAGGAGCTGCTCGGCGGCAAGACCCCGACCGTGCGCCTGCTGTACAACTCCGGCAACAAGGCTCGCGCGGACATCTTCCAGATGATCCAGGAGTCCGCCAAGAAGGCCGGGTTCAACGTGGAGGACCTGGGTGCTGCGGACTGGTCGAAGAAGCTGCCGGGCGGTGACTACGACGCCTCCCTGTTCGGCTGGACCTCCCCGGGTGTGGGCCACTCCTCCTACGGGCAGATCTTCGCGGCCGGCGGTGGCGGCAACTACAACGGCTACGACAACGAGGACGTCAACAAGAAGGCCGACGAGATCCGCACCACCGTCGGGGACGATGCCAAGGTCAAGGACCTCGCCATCGGCATCGACAAGGATCTGTTCGATGATTCCTACGGCCTCCCCCTGTTCCAGCAGGCCGGCGTCGTGGGAGTGAAGGACAACGTGGAGAACGTGACCTTCAACCCCGGAAGCACCCAGGTGTGGTGGAACGTCGAGAAGTGGGACATCAAAAACTGATCCCGTCCTGAACCCACCTCGCACCGTCGCGAGCACGTGACGAACCGGCCGGCACCCCAGGGAGCCCGGCCGCACCGGGCGGGCGTCACCGGCGAGAAGCCGCCGCTGACGCCCGCCATCGCGCTTGCGATGCCCGCTTCCCTCCCACCCCACGGATGCCGCCATGCTGATGTACACCGTCCGAAGGCTCGTGGCCGCGGTACTGATCCTGTTCGCCGCCACGTTCCTCGTCTACGTTCTGGTCACCTACGCCGGTGACCCCCTCCAGGAGTTCCGCGAGAACCCCTCGCCCACCGCCCAGTCCCAGATGCTCGCCCGTGAGAAGGCCCTGCATCTGGACGTTCCCCTGATCCCGCGCTACTTCATGTGGCTCGGCGGGGCCCTGGGTTGCCTCAACCCGCTGGGCACCACCTGCGACCTGGGCACCACCTTCCAGGGTCAGGCCGTGACCGACGCCCTCAAGGGCGCGATCGCGCAGACCCTGACCCTGATCACCGCCGCCACGATCCTGGCGATCATCATCGGCGTGGCCCTCGGTGTGGTCGCCGCGCTGCGGCAGTACTCCACTCTGGACTACGGCATCACCTTCCTCGCCTTCGTCTGCTACTCCCTGCCCTCCTTCTGGATCGCGGTGCTGCTCAAGCAGTACGGGGCCATCGGCTTCAACAACTTCCTGCGCAACCCCACCATCGGAGTGGCCAGCGCGGCGGCCGTGGGGCTCGTCGCCGGGATCATCTGGTTCCTCGCCTCCTACGGCAGGATGCGCACCAGGATCCTGCTGGGGATCTTCGGCTTCGCGCTGACCTTCGGAATCCTGATCTTCCTCAGCGTGACCCGCTGGTTCGCCCGGCCCTCCCTGGGGCTGCCGCTAATCGCGATCCTCGGGGTGCTCACCGCGGTCGCCTTCACCTTCCTCCTAGCCGGGCTGCGCAACCGCACAGCTCTTTACGCCGGGCTGGCCTCGGTGATCGTCGGTCTGGCCCTCTACTTCCCGATCCAGCCGCTGCTGAACCGCGCGACCTGGCTGATGATGCTCCTGCTGGGCATCCTCACCCTGCTCATCGGGGCGGGCATCGGCTGGGTCGTCGGACGCCTGCGCAAGACCTACGACCTCGGCCAGTCCGTCAAGGTGGCCATGTGGACCGCCTTCATCGTCGCGGGCCTGGTCGTGCTGGACCGGTTCATGCAGTCCTGGCCCGCGTACATGCGCGACGGCCGGATCTCCGGACGGCCCATCGCCACCGCCAACTCCGCGACTCCCGGCATGTCCGGGGACTTCTGGATCACCGGGATCGACAGCTACACCCACCTCATCTTGCCGACCATCGCCCTGACCCTGCTGGCCCTGGCCTCCTACTCCCGGTACTCCCGAGCCTCGATGCTGGAGATCATGTCCCAGGACTACATCCGCACCGCCCGGGCTAAGGGCGTCTCGGAGCGCTCCGTGGTGGTCAAGCACGCCTTCCGCAACGCGCTGATCCCGCTGGCCACCCTCGTGGCCTTCGACATCGGCGGCATCATCGGCGGCGCGGTCATCACGGAGAAGGTGTTCGGCTTCTCGGGCATGGGGAACCTGTTCAACGACTCCCTGGGCCAGCTGGACATCTACCCGATCATGGGCTTCTTCCTGATCACCGGCATCACCGCCATGGTCTTCAATCTCGTCGCGGACCTGCTCTACTCGGTCCTCGACCCGCGCGTGAGGGTGAAAGCATGAGCGCCACGAATGCATCGCAGGCTCCGGAGCCGAAGGAGCCGACCACCGAGACCCGCGAGATGCGCCTGGAGGAGGTCCAGCCCGACGCGGAGACCAAGGGGCTCAGCCAGGGCCAGATCGTCCGCAAGCGCTTCATGGGCAACAGCGGGGCCATCGCCTCCCTGGTGATCCTGTTCCTGATCATCGTCCTGGCGTACTCCTCGATCGGCTTCGGCCCGATCCCCGGCTGGTGGAAGTACGACTACTCCGAGATGATGCCCGTCACCAACGGCGGCAAGCCCACCATCGGGCTCTTCCATCTCGGTGAGCACCCCTTCGGGCAGGACACCACCGGGCGCGACCTGTTCGCCATGGTCATGCGCGGAACGCAGACCTCGCTGTTCGTGATGGTCATCGTCGGCCTGGTCGCCGGGGTGATCGGCGTCGTCATCGGCGGCGTCTCCGGGTACTTCCGCGGCTGGGTCGAGGCCGTGCTGATGCGTCTGACCGACATCGTCATCATCATCCCGCTGCTGGTGCTCACCGCGGTCCTCGGGCAGATGGTCATCAGCCACCTGCCGCAGGGCCCGCAGCGCATCACCGCGCTGGCGCTGCTGATCGGCCTGGCGGCCTGGACGGGCCTGGCCCGCCTGGTGCGCGGAGAGTTCCTGACCCTGCGCGAGCGGGAGTTCGTCGACGCCGCCCGCCTGGCCGGGGCCTCCGCCCCGCGGATCATCTTCAAGCACATCCTGCCCAACGCGGTTGGGGTGATCATCGTGAACGTGACCCTGCTGATGGCCTCGGCGATCCTCATCGAGACCTCGCTGTCCTACATCGGCTACGGCGTGCAGTCCCCGGACGTGTCCCTGGGCTCCCTGATCAGCGCCAACGAGTCCGCGTTCTCGACCCGCTCCTGGCTGTTCTGGTACCCGGGCCTGTTCATCGTCGTGATCTGCCTGTGCATCAACTTCATCGGCGACGGCCTGCGCGACGCCTTCGATCCGCGGCAGAAGAAGTTCAACCCGCGCCGCGCCAAGACCGTGACCGCCCACTCCGCGGAGAACGGGCTGGACCCGGACGGGCGCGTGGACGTGGATCTGCAGAGCGAGCAGCCGGTGCGCGACGCCGGACCGGGCAAGAACGCCTAGGAACCGGAGAGCGTCGATGCGTTCACAGCAGCAGGCCCGCCGCGGCCGCCGCGGCGAGCACCGCCAGGATCACCAGCTGGGTGGTGTTGGCGGTGCTGACCGGCTCCGCCTCCTCCCGCAGGGTCCCCGCCTCCACCTGCTCCTGCCAGTGGCCGCGGATGACCTCCGCGGCCCGGCCGGAGGCGGTGGAGCGCAGGTCGCTGGGCATGAGGCTCGCGCCCTCGCCGCGGAAGCCCAGGTGCGGATCATCCGGCATGTGGGCGGTGCGCTGCCCCCACACCGCGGTGGCCGCCCCGCCGGCGGGTGCGCCTACTGCCTGGATGCGCCGGTGCCGGGTCACCAGGTGCAGCCCGTACCGGGTCTGCACGTCGATCAGGTCCGAGTAGCCCAGTCGGTGCGTGCGCACCGGGTTGACCACGGTGATCTCCTCCTGGCTCAGCCGCACGCACGGCCAGGCCAGGAACCACCAGATCAGGTAGCCCAGGAACGCGCACGGCCCGAAGGCCCGCAGCCCGGCCGCGGCGCCGTCGTGCACCGTCACGCTGATCAGCAGCCCCGCCAGCACCAGCTCCACCAGCACCACCAGGACCAGCATGGGACGGGAGCGCAGGGTCGCCCCCTCCTCCCGCAGATATCTCGTCGCCATGCCCACATCGTCCCAGACCCGACCCGCCCCGGCCACCGCCGCGCCGGTCGGCTCCACCCGTAGGAGAGAGCTCCCATGACCACCGAGAACACCCCCAGCGGAACCCCCGCCGAGGACTCCGCCCAGGACGCCGCCGCCCAGCGGCCCGCCACCCGCACCGAGCGGCGCGCCGCCGAACGGGCCGCCCGCCGCTCCGGGCCCCGCACCGGAGCCATCCCGTGGCGCCGCACCAAGACCGGGTCCCAGCCCGTCGTCGGCAACCCCACCGGGCGCGTCCTGGAGGTGAAGGACCTGTCCGTGGCCTTCGGCGTCGACCGCCAGTGGGTGCCGGCCGCCACGGACATCAGCTACCACGTCGACGCCGGAGAGGTGCTCGCCATCGTCGGGGAATCCGGCTCCGGCAAGTCCGTCTCCTCGATGGGCATGATCGGGCTGCTGCCCTCCAATGCGAAGGTCACCGGCTCCGTGAAGCTCAACGGCGAGGAGCTGATCGGGCAGTCCAACAGCGAGCTGCTGAAGGTGCGCGGCGACGACGTCGCCGTGATCTTCCAGGAGCCGATGACCGCGCTGAACCCCGTGTACACGGTGGGGGACCAGATCGTGGAGACGCTGCGCCTGCACCGGGAGATCTCCCCGGCCCAGGCCAAGGAGCGCGCCCTGGAGATGCTCCAGCTCGTCGAGCTGCCGGACCCGGTCAAGGCCTTCGACTCCTTCCCGCACCAGCTCTCCGGCGGTCAGCGCCAGCGCGCGATGATCGCGCAGTCCCTGTCCACCGACCCCAAGCTGCTGATCGCCGATGAGCCGACCACCGCGCTGGATGTGACCGTGCAGGCGGAGATCCTGGACCTGATGCGCAACCTGCAGAAGAAGCTGGGTTCCGCGATCATCCTGATCACCCACGATATGGGCGTCGTCGCGGACCTGGCCGATCGCGTCGCGGTGATGCGCCGCGGGCGGATCGTGGAGACCGGGGAGATCCACGAGGTCTTCGGCAACCCCCAGCACGAGTACACCAAGGCCCTGCTGGCGGCCGTGCTGCACCTGGGCGAAGGCGAGGGCGAGGAGGTCGACGTCAACGCAGCCCTGGACGACGCGGCGGAGGGCACCCGCCCGGCCACCGTGGAGCTGCAGCAGGTGGCCTCGCCCCGCGAGGGCGAGACCGTCCTGGAGCTGAAGGACGTGGCCCTGGAGTACCCCAAGCAGGGCCGGGTCCCGGCCTTCCGGGCGGTGGAGGGCGCGAATCTGCGCATCCACGCCGGGGAGGTCGTGGGTCTGGTGGGGGAGTCCGGCTCCGGAAAGTCCACGATCGGGCGGGCCTCCGTGGGGCTGCTGGATGTGGCCGAGGGGTCGCTGGTGGTGGCCGGCCAGGAGCTGAAGGGCGCCGGGCGCCGGGTCATCAACCAGGTCCGCAAGGACGTCGGCATGGTCTTCCAGGATCCCTCCTCCTCCCTGAACCCGCGCCTGCCGATCGGCGAGTCCATCGGCGAGCCGATGTACCTGGCCGGGGTCGCCAAGGGTGCTGAGCTGCAGCACCGCATCGAGACCCTGCTGGATCAGGTGGAGCTGCCCCGCTCCTACCGCAACCGGTACCCGCACGAGCTCTCGGGTGGGCAGAAGCAGCGCGTGGGCATCGCCCGCGCCCTGTCCCTGAAGCCCAAGCTGCTGGTGGCCGACGAGCCGACCTCGGCCCTGGACGTCTCCGTGCAGGCGCGCGTGCTGGAGCTGTTCAAGGAGCTGCAGGAGCAGATGGGCTTCGCCTGCCTGTTCGTGACCCACGACCTCGCAGTGATCGACGCCCTGGCGGACCACATCTGCGTGATGCAGCACGGGAAGATCGTGGAGCAGGGGCCGCGGGACCAGATCCTGCGCCACCCCCGCGAGGCGTACACCCAGCGCCTGCTGGCCGCGGTGCCCCTGCCGGACCCGGATCAGCAGCGCGAGCGCCGCGAGCTGCGCGCCAAGCTGCTGGCCGAGGTCAGCTGACCCCCGCATCACCCCGCTCCCCGCGCCGAGTCGTCACTTCCGACCGGAAATCCGTCGATTTTCGGTCGAGATCGATGACTCGGCGTCGTTGGGGGTGGCTGCGGCGTCGTGGTCGCGGATCGCGCGGAGGATGATGGCGACGGCGCGCGGCATCCGCGATCCCGCGCACCACACCGCCTCGCGCAGGTCGGCGGCGGTGATGCGCACCTCGACCCATCCGGCCTCGGCCGTGCGCCGGGCCCGCTCGACGTCGCGGCGCACCTGCTCGGGCCGGTCGTGGTGGGCGCCTTCGTACTGGATGCTCAGCCGCAGCCTCGGCAGGGCGAGATCGGCCTGGAAGAGCAGCATCCCCCGGGTGTTGCGCACGGCGAATCCCGGGACCAGTCCGTCGATGCCGTGATCCTCGCAGGCCAGGCGCAGGAAGGTCTCCGGGCGGGAATCCGATCCCGGGCGCATCCTCGCCACGGCCCGGTCGAAGGCGCGGATGCCCCGCGCGCCCCGGTGGGCCCGCAGGTACCGACGCAGATCCTCCGGGGTGCACAGCGGCGGGCGGCCGGCGTCGTACCCGTCCGCGTGGGTGTTCAGGATCCCGTCCCCGGCGGCCACCAGATCCTCATGGCCCAGGCGCAGGCTCATCTCGTAGAGGGTGCGCTCCGGCGTCGTGACGGCCAGGCCCTCCGGGGTGCGGGTGAGATCCGAGGCGGCGTAGGCGTACTGGGTGCTGCGCAGGCCGCGGCGTCGGACGGGGGAGCGCAGCGGCGGGGTGTTCAGGTGCGGGGTCTCATCCTCCTGCAGGTGCCGCGGCAATCGGAAGCCGTGATGCCGGGCCGCGCTGAGCCCGTTGATCGCGGATCCCGGGATGGCCCGGGCCAAAGCGGCGACCACGTCCCACGCGGTGATCTCGTGGCCGGGCGGGGCGTAGATCCCCGGATCCCGGCGCACCGTCGAGCGCCGACGCAGCAGCGCCTCCGGGACGCCGCGCAGGCGGGCTTCGGCGCGAGTCAGGGCGTCGACGTCGGCCCGGGGTGGCTCGGGGGAGGGGATCGCTGCCATGCCCACACTGTCCCCGACCCCCTGCCGGGCCGCCACCCCCGAGCCTCCACCTGTGGACAGCCCCCGCACCCCGCGCGCCGAGTCATCACTTCCGACCGGAAATTCGGCGATTTTCGGTCGAGATCGATGACTCGGCGCTGGGGAAGGGGAATGAGTGGGAGGGGGAGGTGAGGTTGAGGGGATGCGGCGGCGGGAGGGGAGGGGTTGCGCGCGGGCGTATGATGGGACGGCAGTCCGCGTGCGCGGGCCCGCCCCGCACGCATCCTCGATCGAAGGCTCACTCCCCGTATGTCAGAAACCTCCAGCACCGCCACGCGCTCCGATCTGCGCAACGTCGCCATCGTCGCCCACGTGGACCACGGCAAGACGACCATCGTCGACGCCATGCTCAAGCAGACCCACGCCTTCTCCGACCACGCCGACGTCGAGGACCGCGTCATGGACTCCGGTGACCTGGAGCGGGAGAAGGGCATCACCATCCTCGCCAAGAACACCACCGTGACCTACGCGGGTCCGGCCTCCCACGGCGAGAAGGTGACCATCAACGTCATCGACACTCCCGGCCACGCCGACTTCGGCGGCGAGGTCGAGCGCGGCCTGTCCATGGTCGACGGCGTCGTGCTGCTGGTGGACGCCTCCGAGGGTCCGCTGCCGCAGACCCGCTTCGTGCTGCGCAAGGCCCTGGCGGCCAAGCTGCCCGTGATCCTGGTGGTCAACAAGGTGGACCGGCCCGACGCCCGCATCGACGAGGTCGTCTCCGAGTCCATGGACCTGCTGCTGGGCCTGGCCTCGGACCTGGCCGACGAGGTCCCGGACCTGGATCTGGACGCGGTGCTGGATGTGCCCGTCGTCTACGCCTCCGGCAAGGCCGGACGCGCCTCGATGGAGCAGCCGGCCGACGGCGCCCTGCCCGAGAACGAGGACCTCGAGCCGCTGTTCCAGGCCATCCTGGAGCACGTCCCGGCCCCGACCTACGACCCCGACGGCGTGCTGCAGGCCCACGTGACCAACCTGGACTCCTCGCCGTTCCTCGGCCGCCTCGCATTGCTGCGCATCTTCCACGGCACCCTGAGGAAGGGCCAGACCGTCGCCTGGGCCCGGCAGGACGGGCAGATCAAGAATGTGCGGATCTCCGAGCTGCTGAAGACCCAGGCCCTGGACCGGGTGCCGGCCGACGAGGCCGGGCCGGGCGACATCGTCGCGGTGGCCGGGATCGAGGACATCACCATCGGCGAGACCCTCACCGACCCGGAGAACCCGAAGCCCCTGCCGCTGATCACCGTGGACGATCCGGCGATCTCCATGACCATCGGCATCAACACCTCCCCGCTGGCCGGGCGCGTCAAGGGCGCCAAGGTCACCGCCCGGCAGGTCAAGGACCGGCTGGACAAGGAGCTGATCGGCAACGTCTCGATCAAGGTCCTGCCGACCCAGCGCCCCGACGCCTGGGAGGTCCAGGGCCGCGGCGAGCTGGCCCTGGCGATCCTCGTGGAGCAGATGCGCCGCGAGGGCTTCGAGCTGACCGCGGGCAAGCCGCAGGTGGTCACCAAGACCATCGACGGCAAGGTCCACGAGCCGATCGAGTACATGATCATCGACGTCCCGGACGAGTTCATGGGCGCGGTGACCCAGCTGATGGCCGCCCGCAAGGGCCGCATGGAGACCATGACTAACAACGGCACCGGCTGGGTGCGCATGGAGTTCCGGGTGCCGGCCCGCGGCCTGATCGGCTTCCGCACCCAGTTCCTCACCGAGACCCGCGGGGCCGGGATCTCCTCCTCCTACGCCGACGGCTACGAGCCGTGGGCCGGGGACATCGAGTACCGCACCAACGGCTCCCTGATCGCCGACCGCGCCGGGGTGGTCACCCCCTACGCGATGATCAACCTGCAGGAGCGCGGCACGTTTTTCGTGGAGCCGACCTCCGAGGTCTACGAGGGCATGATCGTCGGGGAGAACTCCCGGGCCGATGACATGGAGGTGAACATCACCAAGGAGAAGAAGCTGACCAACATGCGCTCCTCCACGGCGGACACCTTCGAGAACCTCACCCCGCCCAAGAAGCTGACCCTGGAGGAGTCCCTGGAGTTCGCCCGCGAGGACGAGTGCGTGGAGATCACCCCGGAGGCCATCCGCATCCGCAAGGTCATCCTCGACTCCCACGACCGCGTGCGCGCGTTCCGCGCCCGCACCCGCGCGAACTAGCGCCCCGGGCTCGCCACGCCGATGACCGAGGCCGACGCCGCCCGCCCGCGCTATCCGCAGCAGGGCGCCCACCGGGACGCCGACGCCGTGACGACCCTCCTGCCGGAGGGCCTCGCGGCGTCGGCGGCCACGGTGCTGTTCGTCCACGCCCACCCGGATGACGAATCCTCCTCGACCGGGGCCACCATGGCCCGGCTGGCCCGGGAGGGCGCGGCCGTGCACCTGCTGACCATGTCCCGCGGGGAGATGGGCGAGGTCATCGGCCCCGAGCACGCCGAGCTGGATGTGCGCACCCGGGACCCGCAGGATCCCGGGGACGCCCTCGGGGCCCTGCGCGAGACCGAGCTGAGTGCCGCCCTGAACGCCCTGGGGGTCACCGGGCACCGCTTCGCTGAGCGCCCGAAGGGCGGGGCCTTCCGCGACTCCGGGATGTCCTGGGCCGCCGACGGCACCGCCGCCCCGGATCCGAACGCGGCCCCCGACTGCCTGATGCGCGCGGAGCTGTCCCAGGCCGCCGAGGCGGTGGCCGCCGAGATCCGTCGGCTGCGCCCGGAGGTCGTGGTGACCTACGACGCCGACGGCGGCTACGGGCACCCGGACCACCGGCGCACCCACGAGGCCGTGATGGCGGCCCTGCCCCTGCTGCCCGACGGCGCCCTGCCGCGCCTGGTCTGGGGCGAGGAGGGCGAGGCCGACGCGGGAGACACCCGCCGCCAGGCCGTGATCCACGGGGAACTGCCCGCCAAGGAGCGGGCCATGGCCGCCCACGCCACCCAGATCCGGGTGGACCCCGGGCACACCTTCCGCTACTCCAACGACGTCGTGCAGCCGATCAGCCCGGTGGAGACCTACCGGCTGCTGGCCGCCCGGGCGGATGCCCGACCCGCCGGCGCGCTCAGCACCAGCGACCGTGGCGAGGATGCCCTCAGTCCCGACGCCGTGGATCCCGAGCAGGAGCCCGCGGGTCCGATCTCCTCCGCGATCACCGCGGTCGTGGTGGGGCTGCTGCTGGGCTTCCTCGGCACGATGCTGCACGCCTCGGTGGCCTACTTCGACGGCTGGTATCTGCCGTGGGGCGCGATCCTCGCCGTGCTCGGCGTGTTCACCGGGACCGTGTGGACCGCCGGATACACCCGACGCCGGGGGATGACCCTGGTGCCCGGGCTCGCGGCCTTCGCCGTCGTCGGCTTCTTCACCCTCGCCCGCTCCGACTCTCGGCTGGTCATCCCGACCCTGGAGGCCCCGATCGGGGTGGCCGGGATCATCTGGACCCTGGGCACGGTGCTGGCCACCGCCGTGGGCGTGGTGGTCGCGGACCGCACCGTGCTGCGCGGCATCGGGCGCTCCGGGCGAGGGCGCCGCCGACGGCGCTGACGACGCTGACGCCTGCCGTCACCGGGCGTCATCGGCCGCAGTGATCCCGCCGACAGTCCCCGGCCCGGCCCTGGGTGTGCCAGACTGGCCGGGCTAGACTGATCAGCCAGGAAGAAGGCGGGGCCTTTTCCGCCCCTGAGGCGGAAATCGCGCGCCGCCGCCGCGCCGTCGGAGGCATCACCCCGGCGGGCACAGTGAAAGGGTCCCCATGACGTATGTGATCGCCCAGCCGTGTGTCGACGTCAAGGACCGGGCCTGCGTGGAGGAGTGCCCGGTCGACTGCATCTACGAGGGGGAGCGCACCCTCTACATCCACCCCGACGAGTGCGTGGACTGCGGCGCCTGCGAGCCCGTGTGCCCCGTGGAGGCCATCTACTACGAGGATGACCTGCCCGAGGAGTGGGAGGAGTACCTCACCGCCAACGCCGAGTTCTTCGATGAGATCGGCTCCCCGGGCGGGGCCGCGCGCATGGGCAAGATCGAGGCGGACCACCCGTTCATCCAGTCCCTGCCCCCGCAGGGCGAGGAGTAGCCGCACCCATGAGCCTCGGACTGCAGCTGCCGGACTACCCCTGGAACCAGATGGCCCCGTACCGGGAGCGCGCCGCGCAACACCCGGACGGCACGGTGGACCTCTCCATCGGCACCCCGGTGGATCCCACACCGCAGCTGGTGCGTGAGGCCCTGGCCGCCGCCGCGGACGCCCCCGGCTACCCCACGACCCAGGGTACGCAGGCCCTGCGCGAGGCCGTGGCCGCCTGGTACGCCCGACGCCGCGGGGTGACCTGCCTGGACCCGGCCGCGGTGATGCCCACCGTGGGGTCCAAGGAGCTGGTGGCCTGGCTGCCAACCCTGCTGGGCCTGGGTCCCGAGGACGTCGTCGTGCGGCCCCGCGTCGCCTACCCGACCTACGACATCGGGGCCCGCCTGGCCGGGGCGCGCGCCGTGGCCGCGGAGGACCTCGAGGAGCTGGATCCGCAGGTGCGGGACCGTGTGCGCCTGGTGTGGGTCAACTCCCCGGGCAACCCCACCGGTGCGGTGCGCGACGCCGCCTCCCTGCGCCGCATCGTCGAGCAGGCCCGGCGGATCGGCGCCGTCGTCGCCTCGGACGAGTGCTACGCGGAGCTGGGCTGGGGGGCCTGGGACGAGGCCCGGGGCGGGGCCCGCGTGCCCTCGGTGCTTGACCCGCAGGTCACCGACGGGGACCATACCGGGCTGCTGTCCGTCTACTCCCTGTCCAAGCAGTCGAATCTCGCCGGATACCGGGCGGCCTTCGTCGCCGGGGACCGGGAGCTGGTGGCCAACCTGATCAACACCCGCAAGCACGCCGGGATGATCGTGCCCGCCCCGATCCAGGCGGCCATGATCGCCGCGCTGACCGATGACGCGCACGTGGCCGAGCAGAAGGACCGCTACCGGGCCCGCCGCGAGCTGCTCAAGCCCGCGGTGGAGGCCTTCGGGCTGCGCGTGGAGGACTCCGCGGCCGGGCTGTACCTGTGGTGCACCGCGGGGGAGGACACCTGGGAGACCATCGGGCGCCTGGCGGATCTGGGCATCGTGCCCGGCTCCGGGACCTTCTACGGCGAGGCCGGGAGCGGCTACGTGCGCATCGCCCTGACGGCCACGGATGAGCGGGTGGCCGCCGCGGCCCGTCGCCTGCGCGGCTGAGGCGCCCAGACCCGACCTCGACCCGCCGACGCTCCGCAGGCGCCGCCGATGGCGCCGACGCGACGTCGGCCGCGCCTGTGGCGGGCCCCTCCCCGATTCGTGAGCCGAACCTCGGACCGAGTAGGCTGGGGGAGAGTTGAAGTGTGTCCTCGCGCACGCCTGCGGGCGGGTGCCGGGATGGGTACGACGCCGAGGACGGCGCGGGCCCGCCGCCGCATCGACGTCGTCCCCGGTGGATTCCGGGCCGATGACGCCCGCGAGGACGCCACGCCACCACACGGGAGGAATCATGTCCGACAACGCCACGCTCACCATCGGGGACTCCAGCGTCGAGTTCCCCGCGGTGGAGCCCTCCGAAGGCAACTCCGCCTTCGACATCGCGAAGCTGCGCAGCGCCACCGGGGGACACGTGACCTACGACCCCGGGTTCATGAACACCGCCAACACCCAGTCCGCGATCACCTACATCGACGGCGATGAGGGCATCCTGCGCTACCGCGGCTACTCCATCGAGGACCTCGCCGAGAAGTCCAGCTTCGTGGAGGTCGCCTACCTGCTGATCTACGGGGAGCTGCCCACCGCCGAGCAGCTCGAGGACTTCGACACCCTCGTCCGCCGCCACACCATGGTCCACGAGGACCTGAAGATCTTCTTCTCCGGCTTCCCCCGCACCGCCCACCCCATGCCGGTGCTGGCCTCCGCGGTCTCCGCGCTGTCCACCTTCTACCCGGACTCCCTGGACATCCACGACGAGCACGAGGTGGAGGTCTCCACCATCCGCCTGCTCTCCAAGGTCCCGACCCTGGCCGCCTACGCGTTCAAGAAGCAGCGCGGGGAGCCGATGCTCTACCCGCAGAACGACCTGAACTACGCGGAGAACTTCCTGCGGATGTGCTTCGGGGTGCCGGCCGAGGACTACGAGATCGACCCGGAGATCGCCAAGGCCCTGGACCAGCTGTTCATCCTGCACGCCGACCACGAGCAGAACTGCTCCACCTCCACGGTGCGTCTGGTCGGCTCCGCGGACGCCAACATGTTCGCCTCCGTCTCCGCCGGCATCAACGCCCTGTACGGGCCCAAGCACGGCGGGGCCAACGAGGCCGTGCTGAACATGCTGCGCCGCATCCAGTCCGAGGGCATCAAGCCCGAGGACTACATGGAGAAGGTCAAGAACAAGGAGGACGGGGTGCGCCTGATGGGCTTCGGGCACCGCGTCTACAAGAACTACGACCCCCGGGCCCGGATCGTGAAGTCCACCGCGGACAAGATCCTGCACAAGATCGGCGGGGACGACGAGCTGCTGGACATCGCGATGCGCCTGGAGGAGAAGGCGCTGGCCGATGACTACTTCGTCGAGCGCAAGCTCTACCCCAACGTGGATTTCTACACCGGCCTGATCTACAAGGCGATGGGCTTCCCGGAGCAGATGTTCACCGTGCTGTTCGCGATCGGGCGCCTGCCCGGCTGGATCGCGCAGTGGCGGGAGATGGTCGAGGATCCGGCCACCAAGATCGGCCGCCCGCGCCAGGTCTACACCGGGCCCACCCACCGCGAGTACCCGGCCAAGTAGCCCGGTTCCTCCGCCCCGCCCGCACGACGACGCCGCGGCCCACTCCCCTCTCTCAACGAGAGGGGAGCGGGCCGCGGCGTCGTCGTCTGCCCGGAGACGGGAGGCGGAGATGGGGGGCGGGGCCGCCGGATCGCGGCCCCGCCCCCTGCTCAGGCGGCGGGGTAGCCCTCCGGGTTGGTCTTCTGCCAGTTCCAGTGGTCCGCGCACATCTGCGCCAGGTCCCGCTCGGCGGACCAGCCCAGATCGGCCAGGGCCGCCGAAGGATCCGCGTAGGACACGGCGACGTCGCCCGGACGCCGGTCCACGATCTCGTAGGGGATCTCCCGTCCGGAGGCCTCCTCGAAGGCCCGGCGCACCTCCAGCACCGAGTAGCCGTTGCCGGTGCCCAGGTTCCAGGTGTGCAGCCCGCCCCGCTCGGCGATCGCGGCCAGCGCCTTGACGTGGCCGTCGGCCAGGTCCATCACGTGGATGTAGTCCCGCACGCCGGTGCCGTCCGGGGTGGGGTAGTCATCGCCGAAGACCTTGAGCTTCTCCCGCCGGCCCACCGCGACCTGCGCGATGAAGGGCAGCAGGTTGTTCGGCACCCCGGTGGGGTCCTCGCCGATGCGACCCGACGGGTGCGCGCCCACCGGGTTGAAGTAGCGCAGCAGGGCGATGTTCCAGGACGAGTCTGCGGCCGCCAGATCCACGAGCATGTCCTCCACGTGCTCCTTGGTCCGCCCGTAGCAGGACTGGGCGTCCAGCGGCAGCTTCTCCGTCAGCGGCATCTCCTCAGGCGCCCCGTAGACGGTCGCGGAGGAGGAGAAGACCAGGGACCGGCAGCCGCTGGCCTCCATCGCGGCCAGCAGGTTCAGGGTGCCGGTGACGTTGGTGCGGTAGTACCACAGCGGCTTCTCGGCCGACTCGCCGACGGCCTTGAGACCGGCGAAGTGGATGACGGCGTCCGGGCGCTCGCGCTGGAAGACCTCGGTGGTCGCGCGGGCATCCAGGATGTCGGTCTCGTGGAAGGCGATCCGCCGTCCCCCGGCCAGCTCCGAGACCCGGTCCAGGGAGACGCGGGAGGAGTTGGCCAGGTTGTCCAGCACGGCGACGTCGTGCCCGGCCTCCAGGAGGGCCAGGACGGTGTGGGAGCCGATGTACCCGGCTCCGCCGGTGACCATGATCTTCATCTGAGGGGTCCCTTTCTGATGGTGGTGCGGCGCGGGCGGCGCCGCTCAGTTCTGGTGCAGCGCGGTGTTCAGCTCCACCTGACCGCCGGAGCGGGCGATGGCCTCCACGGTGCCGGTCTGGGAGTTGCGGCGGAACAGCAGCCCCGGGGTGCCGGAGAGGTCCACCGCCTTGACGACGTCGGCCCCGGCCTCGGTGCGCACCGTGACCCGGGTCCCGGCGGTCACGTACAGTCCGGCCTCCACCACGCAGTCATCGCCCAGGGAGATCCCGACCCCCGCGTTGGCGCCCAGCAGCACCCGCTCGCCCAGGGTGATCCGCTGGGTCCCGCCGCCGGAGAGGGTGCCCATGATCGAGGCGCCGCCGCCGACGTCGGTGTGGTCCCCGATGACCACGCCCTGGCTGATCCGGCCCTCGACCATCGCGGCCCCCAGGGTCCCGGCGTTGAAGTTCACGAAGCCCTCGTGCATCACGGTGGAGCCCTCGGCCAGGTGCGCGCCTAGGCGCACCCGATCCGCGTCCCCGATGCGCACCCCGGAGGGCACGACGTAGTCCACCATACGGGGGAACTTGTCCACGGCGTACACGGTCAGGGGCCCGCGGGCGCGCAGGCCCAGGCGCAGACCCTCCAGCTCGGCGGCCAGCACCGGTCCGGCGCTGGTCCAGGCCACGTTGGCCAGGTGCCCGAAGATCCCGTCCAGGTTCAGCCCGTTGGGGCGGACCAGTCGGTGGGACAGGGCGTGCAGGCGCAGCCAGGCGTCGGCGGCGTCGGCCGGGGCGGCGTCCAGATCCGCGACCGTCTCCACGACCCGCTGGATCACGTTGCGGGCCGGGTCATCGGCCGCGGCCTCCTCCAGGCCCGCGCGCACGGACTCCTCGGGGTTCCCGCCCAGGCGGGGGGAAGGGTACCAGACGTCCAGGACGGTGCCGGCGCGCTCGCCCGCGGCGACCGTCGTGGCCAGACCCAGGGCGGCGACCCGGCGCTCGGCGGAGGTGTTCTCAGGGGTGGTCTCAGTCATGGGCACCAGTCTACGGATGCGGGCATGTCAGTCCCGTCAGCCGCCCCTGTCCGCCGGCTGTGCCGCCTAGGGTGGAACCATGCACGATTCCCCCTGCGCACCCCCCGCCCTGGACCTGACCGGCGACGTCGCCGAACTGACCCGCGCCCTGCTGGACATCCCCTCCGTCTCCGGGCAGGAGACGTCGATCGCCGACGCGGTCCACGCGGCCCTCACGCCGCTGGGCCACCTGCGGGTGCATCGCAACGATGATGCGATCGTGGCCCGCACCGAGCTGGGCCGGGCCGAGCGGGTGGTGCTGGCCGGGCACCTGGACACCGTCCCGCTGCCCACGACCCCCGGGGCCCGCGGCACCGTGCCCTCCCGGTGGGAGCAGGCCGACGGGCAGCGGATCCTGTACGGGCGCGGGGCCACGGACATGAAGGGCGGGGTCGCGGTGCAGCTGGCCCTGGCTGCCGCCCTGACCGCGCCGCGCCGGGACGTCACCTACGTGTTCTACGACCACGAGGAGGTGGCCGCGGAGGCCTCCGGCCTGGGCCGGCTGCTGCGGGAGGAGCCCGGGCTGGTGGATGACGCGGACTTCGCGGTGCTGCTGGAGCCCACCGACGGGACCATCGAGGGCGGGTGCAACGGGACCCTGCGGTTCTGGCTGAGCACCGAGGGCGTGGCCGCCCACTCCGGGCGCGCCTGGAAGGGCGTGAACGCGATCCACCGGCTGGGCCCGGCCCTGCGGATCCTGGAGGAGTACCGCCCGGCCACCGTGACCGTGGAGGACCTGGACTACCGCGAGGGTCTCAACGCCGTGCAGATCGAGGGCGGGGTGGCCGGCAACGTCATCCCGGATGCCGCCCGGATGCACGTCAACTACCGCTTCGCCCCGGACAAGACCCTGGAGCAGGCTCAGGAGCACGTGCGGGAGCTGTTCGCCGGGTACGCCCTGGAGTTCGCGGACCTCTCCGCCGCGGCCCGGCCCGGGCTGGATGCCCCGCTGGCCCGGGAGCTGGTCGCCGCGGTGGGCCGGGAGCCGAAGCCCAAGTACGGGTGGACCGACGTCGCCCGCTTCTCCGCCGCGGGGATCCCCGCCGTGAACTTCGGTCCCGGGGACGCCCTGCTGGCCCACACCGACGACGAGCACGTCAGCGCCCAGGCGGTGCGGGACTGCTTCTCGGCCCTGCACGGCTGGCTCACTGACTGACTGACCCGGACGGCGCCGCGGGGAACACCGCGGCGCGGATCGGACCGGGCTCGAACCTGGGCGGGCGGGTCAGACCGGGTCCACCGCGGCGGTCGCATCCGGGCGGGTGCGCCCGGAGGTGCGGCTGCTCAGCCACCGGGAGACCCACCCGGCCAGGGCCGTGAGCAGGACGTTGATGACGATGAACAGCGCCGCCGCCATCAGCAGGGCCTGCAGCATCGAGTGCGCCGAGCCCAGCCGCCGGGCCGCGGCCAGCAGCTCGGGGTAGGTGATGATGTAGCCCAGCGCGGTGTCCTTGAGGATCACCACGAACTGGCTGAGCAGGGACGGCAGCATCGCCACCAGCGCCTGCGGCAGCTGCACGATCCGCATCACCTGCGCCCGGGAAAGACCCAGGGCCAGACCGGCCTCGCCCTGCCCGCGCGGCAGCTGCTGCACCCCGGAGCGCACCAGCTCCGCGATCACCGAGCCGTTGTACAGGGTCAGGCCCAGCACCACCGCGTACAGCGGCAGCTGCCGGGGGCTGACCACCCCCAGCCCGCCCAGCCACAGATAGAAGAAGATCATCATCAGCAGCACCGGCACGGCGCGGAAGAACTCGACGATCACGGTGCACACCCACCGCACCGGGGCCAGCCCGGAGAGCCGGCCCATGCCGAAGACCAGGCCGAAGACCACCGAGGTGACGATCGCCAGGCCCGCGGCCTTCAGCGTGGATTCCAGGCCGGGCAGGAAGAAGTTGCGCCAGGCCCGGGAGGTGAACAGGAAGTCCCAGTGCTCGGCGTCGAGCTGACCCTTGGCGGCGAGCCCGGCCAGGATCCACCAGCAGATGCCGGCGACCAGGACCAGACCCAGCACGTTGAACCCCAGGGTGATCCGCTGGGCCCGGGGCCCCTGCGCGTCGAACAGGACGCTGCGCTGCGCGCTCATCGTCTCACCGCCCACTTCCGGGACGCCCACGTGGTGATCAGGCCCATCGGGATCACGATCATCACGAAGCCCATGGCGAAGGTGAAGAAGATCGCCAGGATCACGTCGGAGTCGAATTCGATCATGGTCTTCATCAGCCCGGAGGCCTCCGCGACCGAGGCCACCGAGGCCACCGTGGTGTTCTTGGTCAGCGCGATCAGCGTGTTGCCCAGCGGGGTGATGGCCCCGCGCAGCGCCTGCGGCAGGATCACGATCCGCGCAGCCGGCAGGAACCCCAGGCCGATGGCGCGGGCCGCTTCCGCCTGCCCCAGGGGCACCGTGTTGACCCCGGAGCGGATCGCCTCGCACACGAACGCCGCGTGGTAGACCACCAGCATGACCACGGCCCAGGCGAAGAAGTTCCGATTGAAGTCATCCGAGAGGGTGATCTTCAGCTGGGTCCAGAAGCCCAGCACGGCCACGGCCATGAGGATGGTCAGCGGCGTGTTGCGCAGCAGGTGCACGTAGCCGGTGCCGAGCCAGCGCAGGGAGGGCACCGGAGAGATGCGCATCAGGGCCAGCAGCGTCCCCAGGATGAAGGCGCCGATCGCGCCCCAGAAGGTCAGCTGCAGGTTCGCCCAGAACGCCCCGAGGACGTCGTACTGGCGGAAGAGGGAGAGGAACTGATCCACGGCGGGCGGGCCCCTAGGCGCAGGAGGAATCCGGCTTGGGCGGGTTGAGCTTCTCGTTGTAGTGGAAGTTCGCGCCCCTGGTGGCCTCGTCCAGGTCCTTCTTCCAGGTGCCGTCGTCCTCCATCTTGGTGATGGCCTCGTTGATCTTCTGGCACTTGTCCGAGCCCTTGGGCAGCCCGACGCCGTACTTCTCCTCCGTGAAGGTGTTGCCGACCACCTTGAACTTGCCCTTGTTGGCGTCCGTGGAGGCCAGACCCGCCAGGATGATGTCGTCCGTGGTCACGGCATCTACCGTCCCGGCCTCCAGGGCCCCGAGGCAGTCGGCGTAGCCGGACTGCTCCACCAGGTTGGTGCCCTGGGCGTAGGAGTCCTTGATCTTCTGGGCGGAGGTGGAGCCCTTGACGGAGCAGAGGTTCTTGCCGTTGAGGTCATCCGGGCCCGTGATGGAGGTGTTGTCCGCCTTCACGAGCAGGTCCTGGCCGGCCACGAAGTAGGGGCCCGCGAAGTCCACGGTCTTCTTGCGGGTGTCGGTGATGGAGTAGGTCGCGAAGATCATGTCCACCTGGTCGTTGGCCAGCATGTTCTCCCGGTTGGCCGAGGGCGCCTCGACCCATTCGATCTGGTCCTCGTCGTAGCCGAGCTCCTTGGCGACGTACTTCGCGACGTCGACGTCGAAGCCCGTGTAGGTGTCGCCGTCCTGGTAGCCCAGGCCGGGCTGGTCGAACTTGATGCCGATGCGCACGGTGTCGCCGTCGGAGCCGGAGTCCCCGCACCCGGTCAGGGCGAGGGTCGCGACGGCGCCGAGGGCGGCGGCGGTGCTCAGGCGGCGGAGGAGGGTGCGGCGGGTCATGGTGTGCTCCTTCGGGTGCGGTGCTGCGAGGGCGTCAGTGGTTGAGGATCTTGCCGAGGAAGTCCCGGGCCCGCTCGGTCTGCGGGTGGGTGAAGAACTCCTCGGGGGTGTTCTGCTCGAGGATGCGCCCGTCGGCCAGGAAGACCACCCGGTCCGCGGCCTTGCGGGCGAAGCCCATCTCGTGGGTGACCACGATCATCGTCATGCCCTCCCGGGCCAGGGACTCCATGGTCTCCAGGACCTCGGTGATCATCTCCGGGTCCAGGGCGGAGGTGGGCTCGTCGAAGAGCATGACCCGCGGCTTCATCGCCAGCGCGCGGGCGATGGCCACGCGCTGCTGCTGACCGCCGGACAGCTGCGCGGGCAGCTTGTGGGCCTGATCGGCCACTCCGACCTTCTCCAGCAGCGCTCGGGCCGTGGCTTCGGCCTCCTTGCGGGACTTGCCGCGGACCTTGATGGGTCCCAGGGTCACGTTGTCCAGCACGGATTTGTGGGCGAAGAGGTTGAAAGTCTGGAAGACCATGCCGACGTCGGAGCGCAGCCGGGCCAGCTGATGGCCCTCGGCCGGCAGCGGTTGGCCGTCCACGGTGATCTCCCCGCCGTCGATGGTCTCCAGGCGGTTGATCGTGCGGCACAGCGTGGACTTGCCCGAGCCGGAGGGGCCGATGAGCACGACGACCTCGCCGGGGGCGACGGTCAGCTCGATGTCCTTGAGCACGTGCAGGTCCCCGAAGTGCTTCTGCACCCCGGACAGGCGCACTTCGGCGCCGGCCTGGGAGATCAGGGCGGTCTCGGTCAGCGGAGCGGTGCTGGGCATGGGACCCCGTTCGGTGATGCGGACATGATGTGAATCAGATTATAGGAACAGGTGATGTCACGCACGTTACGCGACGGCGTCGCGGCCCCCGACGGGATGGGAGGATGAGGAGCATGAACTACGTGCTCGTGGGCCTGACGCTGATCGTCATGGCCGTGGTCATCATCTCCTGTGCTGTGCTGGGCACCGATCGCATCAGCGCCGCCGAGCGCCTGTCCGAGGACGGCCTGGACACCCCCGGCCCGGCCCGCGGCCCCCTCGAGCGGTGACCCAGTCCGACGCCGCGACCGCCGCGCCGGGCCCCGGGCCCGCACCGGGCGCCGGGCCCGCCGGCCGGCTCAGCCGCCGCCTCGCGCGCACCGTCGCCCCGACGCTCGGGCGCCTGCCCGTGTGGGTCGTGCTCCTGGGCATCTACCTGCTGACCCGGGTCTGGGGCTGGATCGTCTTCAGCCTCGTCGCCCGCCAGCAGGGGACCAACCCCTGGGTGGACGGGCCGATGGACTACGGCAGGTTCATCGGAATCTGGGATGCGGACTGGTACCGGCAGATCGCCGCGACCGGCTACCCGCAGCAGCTGCCCACCGATCTCGACGGGCACGTGCGGCAGAACCCGTGGGCCTTCTACCCGCTGTTCCCGCTGGCCACCCGCGCCCTGATGCGGATCACCGGCCTGGGTTTCGTGCCGGCGGGCGCGGCGATCTCCCTGGCCTGCGGGGCGGTCACCGCGGTGCTGCTCTACGGCTTCTTCCGGGCCTGCCGCCGCGACGGACGCTCCGCCGGGCTCACCTCGCCGGCCCGCACGATCGACGCCGGCCCGGCCCTGGCCACGGCCCTGGTCCTGCTCAACCCCATCGCCCCGATCCTGCAGGTGCCGTACGCGGAGTCCATGAACCTGATGTTCCTGGTCGCGGTGCTCTGGGCTCTGACGGCCCGGCGGTGGGGTATCTGCGCGGTGCTCCTGGTGCCCACCTGCCTGTCCCGGCCCGTCGGGGTGCCCCTGGGCGCCGCCCTGGGCCTGTGGTGGCTGGTGGGCTGGCTGCGCACCGTGCGTCAGGTGCGGTCCGAGTCCGGGGCCGCCTCCGCCTCGGCGGGGCGGGCGACGCTGCTGGCGCTTCGACGCACCCGCGCCGAGCTGACCCTGGCCCTGTTCGCCTGCGCCTGCGCCCTGATCTGGCCCGGCATCGCCTGGGCCGTGACCGGGCGGCCCGACGCCTACACCGCCACGGAGACCGCCTGGCGCGGGGAGCACCTGCTGCCCGTGCAGCCGTGGTTCCAGCAGGCCCGGGTCTTCTTCGGTGACGCCGGGTGGCTCGCGCTGGCCCTGCTGCTGCTGGGCGCTTGGGCCCTGCTGGGCTCCCGGGCCGTGCGGGGGAGCCTGCCCGGCGCGGTGCGGATGTGGCTGGGCTGCTACGCGGTCTATCTGCTGGTGTTCCTCTTCCCGCAGTCCTCGACCTTCCGGCTGCTGCTGCCGGCCTTCCCGTTGGCCGCACCTCTGGTGGAGGTCCCCCGGTCCCGCGCCTACCGCGTGCTGCTGCTGGTGGGGGCGGGGCTGGGCCAGCTGCTGTGGGTCGGGTGGCTGTGGCACTGGAAGAAGCTGCCCAGCGGCGGGGACTTCCCGCCGTGATCGTCTCCCGGGCTGACGCATCCGGACGTGACCGGGCTATCATGGGAGAAGGTGTGCGGCCCGGACCACTCGGGGGACCGTCCATCAGGAACCGTCCAGAGATCTGTGAAGGAGCGACGATGGCCGCGATGAAGCCCCGGACCGGCGAAGGCCCCATGCAGGTGGTCAAGGAGGGGCGATCCCTCATCATGCGCATCCCGCTGGAAGGCGGCGGGCGCATGGTCCTGGAGATCACCAAGGAGGAGGCCCAGACGCTCAAGGAGTGCCTGGAGCCCATCACCGACTGATCCGTCGCGCGCTCCCCGCCGCCCCGGCCCCGACGTCGGGAGCATCACCCGCCGCGGGCGGGGATCGCGCGGGTCTCGACTGATACTCTGCCAACTGTGTTTGGTATCAACGGCGGCGAGTTCCTCGTGCTCGCGGTCATCGTCTTCTTCGTCATCGGGCCCGAGCGCATGCCCGAGTACGCGGCGCAGCTGCGGGATCTCGTGAAGTCCCTGCGGCGCACCGCGATGGAGGCGAAGGACGGGGTCAAGGAGACCTTGGGGCCGGACCTGGAGGGCTTCAACTGGCGAGCCTACGACCCCCGCCAGTATGATCCGCGCCGCATCGTGCGCGACGCGCTGCGCGAGGACGAGGAAGAGCAGCGCCGCGAGCGGGCCTGGGCCAACCGGCCGCCGCAGGAGAACCTGGTGCGCCTGGCGCCGGGGGAGCTGGCCCCCTTCGACACCGAGGCCACCTGAGCCCGGCTCACCCGATCAGCGCGGCGGTGACCCCCGACCCACCGCTTCAGAGATTCAGCGGCAGGGACCGCCCGGGCAGATCCCGGCCCCGGGAGCCCAGGGCCTGTCCGATCCGCCGCAGCGCGCAGCCGGCCGGGGACTCGGGAGCCGACCACACCACCGGGGTGCCTGCGTCCCCGCCCTCGCGCAGGGCCAGATCCAGGGGCACCGAGCCCAGCAGCGGGACGTCGTAGCCGAGATCCTCGGTGAGTCGCCCCGCCAGCCGCTGCCCGCCGCCGGCCCCGAACAGCTCCATCGTGGACCCGTCCGGCAGGAGCATGGCCGCCATGTTCTCCACGACGCCGATCACCTCCTGGCCGGTCTGCAGGGACAGCGTCCCGGCCCGCTCGGCCACCTCCACGGCCGCCTGCTGCGGGGTGGAGACCAGCAGCAGGCGCGCGGTGGGCAGCAGCTGCGCCATCGAGATCGCGATGTCCCCGGTGCCCGGGGGCAGATCCAGCAGCAGCACGTCCAGGTCCCCGAAGTGCACGTCCGTGAGGAACTGCTCCAGCGCCCGGTGCAGCATCGGGCCGCGCCAGGCGATGGGCCGGTTGCCGTCCACGAACATCCCGATGGAGATCACCCGCACGGATCCCGCGCTGGGATCCTCCCGGGTCCGGTGGGGCACCTCCACCACGGGCGGCAGGATCATGTCCTCCAGCTTGGTCGGGGCCTGGGTGATCCCCAGCAGCCCCGGCACGGAGAAGCCGTGCACATCCGCGTCCACGATGCCCACGGAGCGGCCCTGGGAGGCCAGGGCCGCGGCCAGATTGACCGTGACCGTGGACTTGCCGACCCCGCCCTTGCCGGAGGCCACCGCGTAGACCTGGGTCAGGGAATCCGGCTGGGCGAAGGGATTGGTCCGGGTGTGGCCTAGGCGCTCGCGCAGCCGCTGCCGCTGCTCGGGGCTCATGTAGCCCACGCTCACCGCGACGTCGTCGATCCCCGCGACCGTCAGGGCCGCCTCCCGCACGTCCTGCTCGATGGTGCCGCGCAGGGGGCAGCCCTGCACGGTCAGCAGCACGGAGACCTCCGCGCGGCCCTCCCGCACGACGGCGGAGTCCACCATGCCCAGCTCCGTGATGGGCCGACGCAGCTCGGGGTCGATCACCCGGGCCAGGGCACGGCCCAGGGCGGCGTCGAGATCCTCGACCGCGGGGCTCACGAGCCGGCCCCGCGGGACCTCCCGGGCTCGCCCGCGGCCCCGAGCGAGGTGCCGGGCCCCGTCTCATCGGCCTGGGCCAGATCCAGGATCGAGGTCTTGGTCTCCGGATTGGACTTGACCCGCTTGCGCCGCCCGGGCCGCTCGCCGCCGGACTCCTCGGCGTCGTCCTCGTCCTCGGTCAGCTCCTCCAGCAGATCCCGCAGCTCCGAGCGCACGAAGTCTCGGGTCGCGACCTCCCGTAGCACGATCCGCAGCGAGGCGATCTCCCGGGTGAGGTACTCGGTGTCGGCCAGGTTCTGCTCGGCCCGCTGCCGGTCCTGCTCGGCCTGGACCCGGTCCCGGTCCGCCTGGCGGTTGTCGGCCAGCAGCAGCAGGGGAGCGGCGTAGGAGGCCTGCAGGGACAGCATCAGGGTCAGCAGGGTGTAGTTCAGGGCCCGGGGATCGAACTGCAGGTTCTCCGGCATGAACGTGTTCCAGCCCAGCCACACGGCCACGAACACCGTCATCCACACCAGGAACTGCGGGGTGCCCATCCACCGGGCGATCCCCTCGGAGACCACGCCGAAGGCCTCCGGGTTGGGCCGGTAGCGGCGGTACCAGCGCGGCTTGGACTCCAGGGGCGTATCCAGACCGGCCGGGCGCACCTCGCGGGCGCGCCGGGACTTCGATGCCTCACTCAAACTTCCGACCTGCCTTCCGCACCGGGGTGCCGTCGTCGTTGGTCCGCCAGTCATCCGGCAGCAGCGCGTCCAGGACGTCGTCGATGGTGATGGCCCCGACCAGCCGGTCGTGGCCGTTGACCACCGGGATGATCGTCAGATCGTAGGTGGCCAGCACCCGGGAGACCTCCTCCAGGGAGGCCATGTCCCGGACCGGCTCGATGCTGCGGTCGATGATGTTGCCCACCGGCTCCGGCGGCGGGAAGCGCAGCAGCTGCTGCATGTGCACCATCCCGATGTACCGGCCCGTGGGGGTCTCCAGCGGCGGGCGGCACACCAGCACCGCTGCGGCCACCGCCGGGCTGATCTCCTCCTGCCGGATCTGCGCCAGCGCCTCGGCCACGGTGGCCTCCGGCGGCAGGATGATCGGCACGGGGGTCATCAGCGAGCCCGCGGTGCCCTCCTCGTACTCCAGCAGACGCCGGACGTCGTCGGCCTCATCCGGCTCCATCCGCTCCAGCAGGGTCTCCCGTTGGGCGTCGGTGAACAGCCCGAGCAGGTCCGCGGCATCGTCCGGCTCCATCTCCTCGAGGATCTCCGCGGCGCGCTGCAGGTCCAGGTTGGACAGGATCTGCACCTGGTCATCCTCCGGCAGCTCCTGCAGCACGTCCGCCAGCAGCTCATCCTGCAGCTCCTCGGCGACCTCCAGCATCCGCTTCTCGTTGAGATCCTGCAGGGCGTCGGCCAGGTCCGCCGGCTGGGAGTCCTCGTGGGTGGCCAGGAAGTGCTCGGCCCCCTGCGGGTCCGCGCTGCGCCCGGAGGTGACCTCGTCCCAGTCCACCACCAGGGCCTGGTTGCGGTTGCGGCGCATCAGCCCGCCCCCGGCGCCCACCCGGCGCACGAACAGCTCCGAGATGGACCAGTCCCCGTTCTTGGACTGCTCCATCGCGCAGTCCTCGATGGTCGCGGTCCCGGAGCCGTCCACGAACTCCACCCGACGGTCGAAGATCTGCCCGATCACCAGCTCCTCGGCGCCGCGCTGCTCGAAGCGGCGCAGGTTCACCAGGCCGGTGACGATCAGCTGGGTGGAGTCGATGCTGGTCACCCGCGTCATCGGCACGAAGACGCGCTTCTTGCCCAGCACCTCCACGACGATGCCCACGACCAGGGGGCGGGGGTGCTTGGGCAGATTGTCCCGGTTCAGGACGACGACGTCGCGCAGGCGTCCCAGCCGGTCGCCGAGCGGGTCGAAGACGTCCAGGCCCAGGAGTCTGGCGATGAAGATTCTGCTCGGTTGGTTGCTCACCCATCCAGCCTACCCGGCGCCCGGGGCGGGATCCCGGGCCCTCGCAGGTCCGCGCGCGGTTCACCGGTGGCGATCATCCGCGGGCCCTCCCGCGCGCGGGGGCGGGGTTGTGGACAATGGTGGACATGGCTACTTCCGGGAAGAACAGGCTCGCCGACCAGCGCTCGCTGCAGCTGTCCTCCACCGTGCCGGTGGGGCGGTACTCGCGGCACGAGGACGCCCAGGCGGCGGTGGATCTGCTGGCCGAACGGGAGTTCCCGGTGCAGCATCTGAGCATCGTGGGCACCGACCTGCGCCAGGTGGAGCACGTGGTGGGCACCCTCTCCTACGCCAAGGTCGCCCTCTCCGGGGCCCTGCAGGGGGCGTTCTTCGGGGTGGTCATGGCCTTCCTGATGATCGCCTTCGCCCAGGACAGCCCCGCCGTCGCGTTCACCACCGCGGTGCCGCTGGGCATCTTCTTCTGGATGATCCTGGCGGTGATCAGCTACTCCCGCAACGGCGGGGCCCGCAACTACACGGCGGTCGGGCAGATCGTGGCCGGCAGCTACGAGCTGGTCTGCTCCCCGCAGGAGGCGCAGGAGGCCCGGCGTCTGCTCGGCGGCGGCGCCGCGCCCAGCCCCTTCCGCCCGGCCCCGGGCCAGCAGCCGGGTGCCCCCGGCGGGTACGGCCCGGGTGCTCCCCAGCAGGGACCGGGCTACGGCCAGGGCGGATACGGGGCCCCCGGCCCGCAGGGCGATCCCCGCTCCGGTGGGGGACAGCCGTCCGGGGGGCAGCCTGGGTGGGGGCAGGCGCCGCAGGCCGGACCCGGACAGGCCGGACCGGCCGCCCAGCCGGGGACCCCTGAAGCCGACGCCGCGGAGTCGAGCTCCCAGCCCGGCCAGGAGCACCAGACCGGCCAGGAGCAGGCGGGGCAGACCGGCGGGCAGAACCCCCGGCGCACCCAGGCCGCGGACTACCAGGACCTGCCCGACGGGCGTCCCCGCTACGGCATCCGCGACGAGGACCACCGCTAGGCCCCGCTGAGATGCCGGATCCTCGCATCTCAACACGGAACCCTCATCTCACCTCCCTCGGGAGCGCAGAGGGCGACTAGCCGGCCAGCTCGGCCATCCAGGCCTCGATCTCCTCGGTGGTGCGCGGCAGGGCCGCGGTGAGGTTCTGCGCCCCGTCCGCGGTGATCAGCACGTCATCCTCCAGGCGCACCCCGATGCCCCGGTACTCCTCGGGCACCGCGAGGTCATCCTCCTTGAAGTACAGGCCGGGCTCGATGGTGAAGACCATGCCCTCCTCGATGATCCCGTCGATGTACAGCTCCCGCTTCGCCTGCGCGCAGTCGTGCACATCCAGACCCAGGTGGTGGCTGGTGCCGTGCGGCATCCAGCGGCGGTGCTGCCCGCCCTCATCGGAGACGGCCTCCTCCACGGAGACCGGCAGCAGCCCCCAGGAATCCAGAGACTCGGCCAGGGAGCGCATGACCGCGGCGTGCACGTCCCGGAAGCGGTTGCCGGGCTTCGCGGCGGCGAAGGCCGCCTCCGAGGCCGTGAGCACGGCGTCGTAGATGCGCTTCTGCACCGGGGTGTAGGTGCCGTCCACGGGGAAGGTGCGGGTGATGTCCGCGGTGTACAGGGTGTCATCCTCGACGCCGGCGTCCACGAGCATCAGCTCGCCGTCGCGCACCGTGCCGTCGTTGCGGATCCAGTGCAGCACGGTCGCGTTGTTCCCGCACGCGGCGATGGTCTCGTAGCCGACGTCGTTGCCCTCGGTGCGCGCGGCGGAGAAGAACGCCGTCTCCACGACCCGCTCCCCGCGCCGGTGGGCCTTCGCGGCGGGCAGGGCGCGGATGATGTTCTCGAAGCCGGTGACGGTCGCGGCGATCGCCCGGCGCAGGTTCGCGACCTCCACCTCGTCCTTGATCAGGCGCAGCTCGGACAGGGCCTCGGTCAGGGCCGCGTCCTGGGTGTCCGCCTGCTCCAGGTCCACCCCCGTGTTGTACCGGGAGGTGTCCACCAGGGCGTCCACGTTCAGATCCACCTCGCGCACCAGGCGCACCTGCACCCCGCCCAGGGCCCGGTTCCCGGCGTTCTTGGTCACCGCGACCTCCAGCTCGGACAGGTCCGCTGTGGCGATGCCGTACTCCGCGTGGATCTCCTCCAGCGTGGGCTGGGGGCCGACCCAGAACTCCCCGTAGCGGGGGTCGGAGTAGAACTGGTCCGTGTCCCGCCCGGCCAGGGGCCGGAAGTACAGGGTGGCCTCGTGCCCGGAGCCGTCCGCGGCGGGTTCGGCCAGCGGCTCCATGACCAGCACCGCGTCCGGCTCGTGGTCCACGCCCAACCCGGTCAGATGCGCGAAGGCGGAGTGCGGGCGGAAGCGGTAGTCGACGTCGTTGGAGCGAACCTTCAGCGGGCCGGCCGGGATGACCAGGCGCTCGCCGGGGAATTTCGCCGAGATCGCGGCTCGACGGCGCGCGGCGGCCTCGGCCACCTCGGCGCGGGCCGGCAGCTGCTCGGAGCGGGGGGCCCACTGGGAGCCGATGAACTCCTTGAAGGCGGCCGAGCGCGGGGGCTGGGAGCGGTTGGTGACCCGCTCGCCCAGCGGCTGGTTCTCCCCCTCGGGCAGGGGGGTCTCTGCGGGGGTCTGGTTCTGGGAAGTCATGTGCCCACGATAACGCGGGGCGCACGCGCCGGTCAGCGGCGGGTCGGCGGTAGCCTGTGGCTGTGCGCATCGATCTGCATACCCACTCCACCGTCTCGGACGGCACCGAGAGCCCGGCCGAGCTGGTGCGCGCCGCGGCGGCCGCCGGCCTGGACGCCGTCGCCCTGACCGACCACGACTCCACCGCCGGCTGGGCCGAGGCCACAGAGCAGGCCGAGCGCTGCGGCATCGAGCTGGTTCCGGGCATGGAGGTGACCTGCCAGGATCCGCGCGGGATCTCCGTGCACCTGCTCAGCTACCTCCAGGACCCCCGGGATGAGGCGCTGCTGGGGGAGATCGAGCGGACCCGCCGGGCCCGCCGGGTCCGGGCCCGGCTCATGGTGGAGCTGCTGGCCGAGGACTACCCGATCACCTGGGATGACGTGCTGGCCCAGGCGGGCCGGGACGCCACGGTGGGCCGCCCGCACATCGCCGACGCCCTGGTGGCCGCAGGTGTCGCCCCGAACCGCTCGGCCGTGTTCGCCACGATCTTAGGCGGCGGTTCCCCGTACTACGTGCCGCACCGGGCCATCGACGCGGTGCGCGCGGTGCGGCTGGTGCGCGCGGCCGGCGGGGTGCCGGTCTTCGCCCACCCGGTGGCCAGCGCCCGCGGCCGCGTGGTGGGGGAGGAGACCTTCGAGGCGATGGTCGAGGAGGGGCTGGCCGGGGTGGAGGTGCACCACCGGGACAACCCGGAGGCGGGACGGCGCTGGCTGCTGGACTTAGCGGCCCGTCACGACCTGCTGGTCACCGGCTCCTCCGATTACCACGGGGAGGGCAAACCCAACCGGCTGGGGGAGAACACCACGGATCCGGAGGTGCTGGCGGCCATCCGGGAGATGGCGGGACGGAAACCGCTGAACCCGTCAGGAGGCTGAGCCGTGGTCACGGGCCGAGTCGGGCGGAATCGGGCTGGTCGAGGACCCGCGCGGCGGGCAGGCGCTCGGTCATGACGCGCACGGCCTCCTCGCTGCTGTCGATGCACACGTAGCGGCGCCCCAGCGACGCGGCCGCCGCCCCGAGCGTGCCGGAGCCGGCGAAGAAGTCCAGCACCCAGTCCCCGGGACGGGAGGAGGCCGCGACCATGCGGCGCACCAGCCCTACCGGCTTCTGTGTGGGATACCCCGTCTTCTCCTTCCCCGTGGGGGAGACGATGGTGTGCCACCACACGTCGGTGGGCATCTTGCCGCGCCGCGCCTTCTCCGGGGTCACCAGCCCCGGGGCCATGTACGGCTCCCGATCCACCTCCGCGGCGTCGAAGTGGTACGCCTTCGGGTCCTTGACGTACACCAGGATGTTGTCGTGCTTGGTGGGCCAGCGGCGTCGGGCCTTCGCCCCGTAGTCGTAGGCCCAGATGATCTCGTTCAGGAAGCACTCCCGGCCGAAGACCATGTCGCACATGACCTTCGCGTAGTGCACCTCCCGGTAATCCAGGTGCAGGTACAGGGTGCCGTCCGGGGCCAGCAGCTCCCAGGCCTGCTCCAGCCGGGGCAGCAGGAACCCCCAATAGTCCTCGAAGGCGTCGTCGTAGCGGGTCAGCCGCTGCAGCACCGAGGCGTAGCCGCGTCCCTTGAACCCCGTGCGGTCCGCGGCCTGCCCGTCTCGGGCCGGGGCCGTCGTCAGGGTGCGCCGCACCTGCGCCCGCCCCGTGTTGAACGGCGGATCCACGTAGATCATCGAGAAGGCGCCGCGCGGCAGCTGCGGCAGCACATCCATGTTCTCGGCCCGGACCACCAGGTCCGGGCCGTCAGCCTCGAGGAGCACGCGCGATCGGATCAGGCGCCCTGCGCGGACCCGGAGCCCCCGGTGCGCCGACGACGACGCCGCGGGCGGCCCTCGCCGGACTCGCCCGAGCCCGCCGTGTTGTCGCCGCCGCGCTGCTCGCGCGACTGACGGCCGGGGCGATCCTCGGAGCGCCGGGACCGGCCGGAACCACCCGAGCGGGGGCCGTGGGAGCGCCCGCCGTCGGACCGGGAACCGCCGGAGCGGCGTCCCCGGGAGGACCCGCCCTTCCCGGAGCGGGACTCGGGTCCGCCCAGGTCCTCCAGGCGCTCCGCCTCGAGCCCGGCGTGGGTGCGCTTGTCCTTCGGCAGGCGCCCCTTGGTGCCCTTCGGGATGCCCAGATCCGCGTACAGGTGCGGGGAGGATGAGTAGGTCTCCACCGGCTCCGGGACCCCCAGGTCCAGGGCCTTGTCGATCAGGGACCAGCGCGGCACATCCTCCCAGTCCACCAGGGTGATCGCGGTGCCCCGCTTGCCGGCCCGGCCGGTGCGCCCGATCCGGTGCAGGTAGGTCTTCTCATCCTCCGGGGCCTGGAAGTTGACCACGTGGGTCACGTCCGTGACGTCGATGCCGCGGGCAGCCACGTCGGTGGCCACCAGGATGTCCACCTTGTCGTTGCGGAAGGCGCGCAGGGCCTGCTCCCGGGCACCCTGGGACAGGTCCCCGTGGATGGCCCCGGCCGCGAATCCGCGGTCCACCAGCTCCCGGGCCAGCCGGTCCGCGGCCCGCTTGGTGCGGGTGAAGATGATGGTGCGGCCCCGGCCCTCGGCCTGCAGGGCCCGGGCGATCAGCTCGTCCTTGTCCATCGGGTGCGCCCGGTAGATCACCTGGGTGATGTCCTTCTTCGTCGCCCCCTCATCATCCGGGGAGGAGGCGCGGATGTGCATCGGATGGGACATGTACCGCCGGGCCATGCCGATCACCGGGCCCGGCATCGTCGCGGAGAACAGCATGGTCTGACGCTTGTCCGGCACGGCGGAGAGGATCCGCTCCACATCCGGCAGGAATCCCAGATCCAGCATCTCGTCGGCCTCATCCAGCACGACGGCGTGCACCTGGGAGAGGTTGAGGATCTTCTGCCGGTGCAGGTCGATCAGGCGCCCGGGGGTGCCCACGACCACCTCGACGCCGCGCTCGAGCTCCTCGATCTGCGGCTCGTAGGCCCGCCCGCCGTAGATCGTGGCCACGCGGGCGTTGCGGGTGCGGGCCGCGGCGGTCAGGTCCGACCCGACCTGCACGGCCAGCTCCCGGGTGGGCACCACGATCAGGGCCTGCGGGGCGCCGGGGCAGGTGAGCTTGTCCCAGCCGGCGTCGTCCCGACCGACGACCCGCTGCAGCACGGGCAGGCCGAAGCCGAGGGTCTTGCCGGTGCCGGTCTTGGCCTGCCCGATGATGTCCTGCCCGGACAGGGCCACCGGCAGGGTCAGGGACTGGATGGGGAAGGGGTGGGTGATGCCCTCGGCGGCGAGGGCCTCGCAGATGTCCTGGCGCACGCCGAAGTCCGCGAAGGTCTTCTCCGGCTCCGGGGCGGGGGTGGTGTCGGTCAGGGCCTGCTCGATGCTCGCGTCCGTGCTCGGCGCGGCCTCGGCGGCGGAGCCCTCGGGGCTAGGGTGCTCAGCGGTGTTCTGGCTCATGGATGAAAGGGGTCTCCCAGGGTCTCGTGATCGCCTCCACTGTACCGCGCGCCGCGCGCGGGCCTTCGCCTTCGGGAAGGGGCGGGCGGCGTCGGTGGCGGGGGCGTGGATGCGCGCACGGGGACCCGCACCGTCAGTGCGCGGGTCCCCGTGCGGGTGGTTTCGGCTGCGGGTTGCTCAGGCCTCGGAGAACGGGCCGAAGCCGATGTGGCGCTTGGTGTCCGCGCCGATCTCCACGTAGCCCAGGGCCTCCCCGGGCACCAGGGTCACGTTGCCCTTGGCGTCGGTCAGCTTCAACAGGGTCTTGTTCTCGATGGCCTCGGCCACCTGCCGGGAGATCTCCCCGGCGTTCTCGGAGCTCTCCAGGACGACCTCGCGGGCCACATCCTTGATGCCGATCTTGATCTCCATGTCTCCTCCAGTAGCTCGATGGCGGGCGGCTGGCACCGCAGGGCAACCGCCCGTGACTGCTCTCCCGGCCCAGGATACCGAGGCCCGCACCGTTGCCCGGCCGGGGTCCCGCGGGATTTCGCTGTGCGCGTCAGGGGCGCGCTGTCCCAGTGCGTTCAGCGGCGGGCCGCCTCAGGAGGCCTTGGACTCCGGCAGCCGGCCGGTGACCGGGCAGGACGCCTCGGCGTCGTCCTGCGACGCCGGGGCGGCCGGGACCTCGAGGTCGTACATCGCCTCGACGGCGGCCACGAACTCCCCGGCCCGGCCCTGCGCGGCCAGGCGGCGGGCGTTGACCATGGGCTGGTGCAGCAGGGAGCGCATCATCCGGCGCATCGCGAACTCCAGCTGGTCGGCCTGCGCCCCGCAGCCGTACTGGTGGCGGACCTTGGCCATCTCCTGCTCCAGCACGGCCATGGTGTGCTGGCGCAGCGCGACGATCGCGCCGTCCACGGAGCGCTCGCTGCGCTGCTCGGCGAACTCCCGCACGGAATCCTCGACGATCCGGCGGGCCGCCTGCACGGATTCCACGGTCTCCTCCGGGGCGGCCAGGCGCACCGACTCCAGGGTGATCAGCTCGACCCCCGGCACATCCGCGACGGATGGGTCGAAGTCCCGGGTCAGCGCCAAGTCCACGACCACGCGCGGGCCCTCCGGCATGACGGCCGCGGACAGCGGGGCGGAGCCGCCGCTGCAGCCGACGACCAGATCCGCCGCGGCCATCGCCTCGGGCAGCTGCTCGCGGGTGATGGGCGTGCCCCCGCGCTTGGCGGTGAACTCCGCGGCGCGCCCGGAGGCGGAGTAGACCCGGATCTCCCGGCATCCGCGGGCCGTCAGGGCCGCCATCGCGGCCCCGGCGTAGGCGCCGGTGCCGAAGACCAGCGCGCGGGTGTCCGCCCAGTCCTCGGTGGCCACGTCCTCGGCCAGGTCCAGGGCCACCGAGACGATCGAGCGGCCCCGCTCGCCGAGGGAGGTCTGTGTGCCCACCGCGCGGGCGGTGCGCGCGGCGGCCTCGAAGAGCCGGATCAGCTCGCCGGAGGCGGTGTGCTGCTCCCGGGCCGTACCCAGGGCGCGGCGGACCTGCCCGGCGATCTCCCGCTCCCCGACCACGGCGGACTCCAGCCCGGAGACCACGGTGAACAGGTGCTGGGGGACCTCCTGGCCGGTGTGCAGCTGGAAGGAATCGGCCACGAACTCCGGGTCCAGCCCCGAGGTGGCGGCGATGCTGCGGGTGATGTGGGCCAGGGACTCCTCCAGCTCCTGCTCGGAGCCGGAGGCCTCGGCGTACAGCTCGAGGCGGTTGCAGGTGGACAGGGCGACCATGCCCTGCAGGCCGCCGCCCTGCACCAGGGCAGGGGGCAACGCGCCGACGCCGGCCGAGAGGCGGGCGACGGTGTTCAGGTCCACGGTCCTGTGCGATGCGACGAGAGAGAAGGTAACCACGACTCGCTCATAATAACCACGCCGCTCCGCGGTCGGAGGGTGCGCGGAGACCGACGACACGCCGGGGTGTCGGATCCCACCCGCGAACCCGCCCGGGGATGACACCCTGTCGACAAAAGCGGGGGCGCTGGTTGGCACAATGGGAGGCACCATGCCTGAGACCTCTTCACCGCGCCCGACGGCGGGCCGGACCCTGCTCGGCGAGGAGCAGCTGGCGCTGCTGCCCGCCGAGCACCCCCTGCGCAGCCGCGGCGCCGCGGAATCCCCCATGATCCGGGCCATGACCGGACGGCGCCCCGGGCACCCGCCCGTGTGGTTCATGCGCCAGGCCGGACGCTCCCTGCCCGAGTACCGCCGGGCCCGCGAGGGCACCTCGATGCTCGAGGCCTGCCTGACCCCCGAGCTGGCCGCGGAGATCACCCTGCAGCCGGTGCGCCGACACGGGGTGGACGCCGCGATCTTCTTCTCCGACATCGTCGTGCCGCTGAAGGTGGCCGGGCTGGACGTGGACATCGTGCCCGGTCGCGGGCCCGTGATGGGCACCCCGTACCGGGACGCCGCCGCGATCCGGACCCTGCCCGAGGTGCCCGACTCCGCCTTCGACCCCGTGCGCGAGGCCGTGACCCGCACCGTCGAGCAGCTGGGGGACACCCCGCTGATCGGCTTCGCCGGCGCCCCCTTCACCGTGGCCGCCTACATGGTCGAGGGGGCGGCCTCCCGAGACCACCTGGCCCCGCGCACCACGATGCACGCGGACCCCGCCGCCTGGCGGGAGCTGGCCGCCTGGACCGCCGAGCTGTCCGGGCGGTTCCTGCGCGCCCAGGTGGAAGCCGGGGCCTCCGCGGTGCAGCTGTTCGACTCCTGGGCCGGCTCCCTGCCGCTGCGCGAGTACCGCGAGCACGTCCAGGAGCACTCGGCCGCGGCGCTGGCGGCGGTCGAGGCCTACGGGGTGCCGCGCGTGCACTTCGGCACCGGGACCTCCGAGCTGCTGGGGGCCATGCGCGAGGCCGGGGCCGACGTCGTCGGGGTGGACCACCGCCTGGACCTGGACGAGGCCGCGGCCCGGCTGGGCGGGGACCCGGTGCTGCAGGGCAACATCGACCCCGCGCTGCTGGGCGCCGGGTGGGAGCCGCTGCGCGAGCACACCCTGGACGTGCTGCGCCGCGGACGCGCCGCCCGCACCCACGTGGTCAACCTCGGCCACGGCGTGCCCCCGGAGACCGAGCCGGAGGTGCTCACCCGCCTGGTCCGGCTCATCCACGCCCAGCCGGCCCACGGCCCCGAGCAGGACCGGCCCGAGGGAGACGCGGATGCCCGCCGCTGAGTCCCGCGCCCGCCGTCCCCGCACCGCCCTCGTCATCGGCGGCGGCATCGCCGGGCTGGTGGCGGCCCGGGAGCTGGCCGCGCGCGGGTTGCGCACCACCGTGCTGGAGCGGCGCGAGCACTTCGGCGGCGTGGTGGCCGCCCACGAGCTGGCCGGACTGGTGCTGGACTCCGGCGCGGAGTCCTTCGCCACCCGCAACGACGCCGTGCCCGCCCTGCTGGGCGAGCTGGGCCTGGCCGAGCGCATCGTGCGCCCCCGCCCCACCGGATCCTGGCTGCACCTGCCCGCAGGCTCCGTGTCGATGCCCGCCTCCGGGATCCTCGGGATCCCCGGCAACCCGCTGGACCCCGCCCTGACCCCCGCCCTCGGCCGGTCCGGGCAGTACCGGGCGGGTCTGGATCGCCTCCTGCCCGCCCGCGTCGGCGCCCAGGAGCGCACCCTCGGCGGACTGGTGCGCGCCCGGATGGGCCGGGCCGTGGCCGAGAACCTCGTCGCCCCGGTGACCACCGGCATCCACTCCACCGATCCGGATGAGCTGGACGCGGACACCGTGGCCCCCGGTCTGCGCGCCGGGATCCGCGAGCACGGCAGCCTCGCCGCCTCCGCCGCCGCCCTGCGCGCCGCCTCCCCGGCCGGCAGCCAGGTCGCCGGGATCGAGGGCGGGATGAACCAGCTTTCCGAGGCCCTGGTGGCCGATCTGACCCGGCGCGGGGTGCGCCTGGTGGATGCCTGCGAGGTGCTGGCCCTGGACCGGGACGCCGGACACGGGCCCTGGATGGCCATCCGCCGCCAGCGCGGGGCCGGGGACCGCTCGGCCCTGCGCGCCGACGTCGTCGTGGTGGCCGCCGACGGCCCCACCGCGGTGCGGCTGCTGGGGCCCCACCTGCCGCCGGAGGCCGTGCCGGGGCTGGCGCCGGGGCCGCGGCTGGCGCTGGCCACCCTCGTGGTGCGCGCCCCCGCTCTGGACGACGCGCCCCGCGGCACCGGCGTCCTGGTCTCCGAGGCCGCCCGGGACGTGCGCGCCAAGGCGCTGACCCACGCCAACGCCAAATGGGCCTGGATCGACGAGCGCCTCGGGGAGTACCAGCACGTGCTGCGCCTGTCCTACGGGCGGGCCGGAGGAGCCGCGGGGGAGGAGGTGCGGCTGCCCGACGGGAAGCTGGCCGCCCTCGCCCTGCACGACGCCGCCCGGATCCTGGGGGTGCCCCTGAGCCGGGAGGACGTCCTCGGCGCGGACGTCGTCCGCTGGGACGGGGCCATGCCCAGCGTCCCGGCGGGACACCGGGCGCGGGCCGAGCGGTTCCGCAGCGCCCTGGCCGAGGTCGACGGGGCCGGCGCCGTCGGCGCGTGGCTGGCCGGCACCGGCCTGGCCTCGGTGGTCCCGGACGCCCGCCGCGCCGTCGCCGCCCTGGATCTGCCCGCACCCCGCGGGGGATGAGGCCCAGCGCACCCCGCCGCGAAGATCGCCGGCGCGCCGCCCGCATCACCGGCGCGCCCGCACGGAACGTAAGGAAAGGAAGGTCGAGCACCCGCCATGACCGAGCACACCGAACACCACAGCACCGAGCAGAACGGCTCCGAACAGCACGCCTCCGGGCACGCCCCGCAGGCCCACACTGCCCACGGCGCCGCGGAGGGCGATGACCGCCTGTACTACGCCCTGTACACCGTCTTCGCCCGCGACCCGCACCTGGGTGCCCCGGCCCCCGGGGACGAGGCCGCCGAGGAGCTGGAAGCGTTGGAGGCCGAGCTGGCCGCGGACGGGGTCACCGTGCGCGGACTCTACGACGTCTCCGCGATGCGCGATGACGCGGACGTGATGGTCTGGATCCACGGCGAGGCCCCCGAGGCCCTGCAGGCCGCGATCCGCCGCTACCGGCGCACCGCCGCCTTCGCCGGGACGAAGATCGTGTGGTCCACGATGGGCGTGCACCGCGACGCCGAGTTCACCCGCCGCCACGCCCCCAGCTTCGCCAAGGGGATCCCCCCGGAGCAGTGGGTGACCGTCTACCCGTTCGTGCGCAGCTGGGACTGGTACTACCGCAACCCCGGGCACCGGGCGGACATGATGAAGAACCACGGGCTGAAGGGCCGGGACTTCCCGCAGGTGCTGCCCAACACCATCGCGACCTTCGGGCTGAACGACTACGAGTGGGTGCTGGCCCTGGAGGCCCCGGAGCTGGTGGACCTGGTGGACATGATGCGCCACTTCCGCAACACCGAGGCCCGCCTGTACGTGCGCAAGGAGACCCCGTTCTACGCCGGCCGGCGGATCGATGCCGTCGAGGCCGTGGAGGTGCTGCGATGACCCTGACCGCCGCCGACATCCCCGCCGACCCGATCCCCAACCGCACCGATCCGGACAACACCGCCAGCCACGGCCCCGCCGAGCTGCGCGCGGGCGAGCAGTTCGTCTCCGAGCAGCGCCTGATCCGGCCCCGCGCCGAGGCGCCGGCGGCCTACGACGCCGTGATCCTCTCCTCCTTCGGCGGACCCGAGGGCCAGGAGGACGTCATCCCGTTCCTGCGCAACGTGACCCGCGGGCGCGGCATCCCGGATGAGCGCCTGGAGGAGGTCGCCACCCACTACCGCGCCAACGGCGGGATCAGCCCCATCAACCAGCAGAACCGGGAGCTGCTGGCCGCCCTGCGTCGGGAGCTGGCCGAGCGCGGACCCGACCTGCCCGTGTACTGGGCCAACCGCAACTGGGAGCCGTACGTCAACGACGTCGTGCAGCAGGCCTACGACGCCGGGCACCGGCGGCTGCTGGTGCTGGCCACCAGCGCCTACCCCGGGTACTCCTCCTGCCGCCAGTACCGCGAGGACTACGGGATGGCCCTGGAGGAGCTGGGCCTGGAGGGGAAGCTGCGCATCGACAAGCTGCGCCAGCACTACGACGCCCCCGGATTCATCGCCTCCTTCGCGGAGGGCCTGTCCGCGGGCCTGCGCGAGGTGCGCGAGAAGATCGCCGCCGCCGAGCATCCCGCCGCCGGCAACGGGCGCATCCGCATCGTGTTCTGCACCCACTCGGTGCCCACCACCGCGGCCGACGAGGCCGGGCCGCGGGCCGCGGACTACGAGGGCGGCTCCGCCTACGTGGAGAAGCACCTGCAGGCCGCCCGGGCCGTGCTGGGCTCCCTGGACCCGGCGGAGCTGGCCGAGTGCGACTGGGAGCTGGTCTACCAGTCCCGCTCCGGCTCCCCGTCCACCCCGTGGCTGGAGCCGGACGTCAACGACGCCCTGGAGAAGCTCGAAGGGCGCGTGGACGGCGTCGTGATGGTGCCGCTGGGCTTCGTCTCAGACCACATGGAGGTCAAATGGGACCTGGACACCGAGGCGATGGAGACCTGCCAGAAGCTGGGCATCCAGGCGGTGCGCACCCCCACCCCCGGCACCCACCCGGCCTACGTGGCCAGCCTGCGGGACCTGATCGCCGAGCGGGTGGCCCAGACCGCCCCCGCCGAGGACGCCGACGGGGTGCAGGCCGCCCGGGTCAGCGCCTGCGGCGGCAAGGGCTGGTTCGACGCCTGCAACCCGGAGTGCTGCAAGCCGGCCCGGGCCGCGCGGGTCAAGCCCGTGATCGCCGAGTACACCGGGGACGACGCCGAGCGGATCGCCCCCGCGGAGGACGTATGAGCCCCGAGGGTGCGGGAACGCCGCTGCGGGTGGGCACTCGCGGCTCGAAGCTGGCCACCACCCAGTCCCAGCAGGTCGCCGACCTCCTGGCGGCCCACGGGGTCCCGGCGCAGCTGTCCATCGTCACCACCACCGGGGACGTGACCTCCGGGCCGCTGGCCCAGATGGGCGGCACCGGGGTGTTCGCCGCGGCCCTGCGCCAGGAGCTGCTGACCGGCGGGGTGGATCTGGCGGTGCACTCCCTGAAGGACCTGCCCACCCAGGACGCCTTCGACGGCGCCCTGGCCCTGGCCCACCCCCCGCGGGAGGATCCGCGGGACGCGCTGGTGGCCCGGGACGGGCTCACCCTGGAGCAGCTGCCGGCCGGGGCGGTGATCGGCACCGGATCCCCGCGCCGGGCCGCCCAGATCCGGGCGCTGCGCCCGGAGTGCGCGATCGCGGACGTGCGCGGCAACGTGGGCACCCGGCTGTCCCGGGTCCGGGGGCTGGAGCACCACGGGGTCACGGACATCGGCGTCGGGCGGGAGACCCGCGGAGACCTGGACGCCGTCGTGCTGGCCGCCTCCGGGCTGGCCCGCCTGGGCTTATCCGCCGTGGTCACGGACTTCCTGGACCCGCACCGGGTGCTGCCGGCCGCGGGCCAGGGGTGCCTGGCCGTGGAGTACCGCACCGAGGACACCGCCCCCGAGGTGCTCACCGCCCTGCGCGCCCTGGAGGACTCGACCACCCGCGTGGCCGTGCGGGCCGAGCGGGCCCTGCTGCTGCGCCTGGAAGCCGGCTGCGCGGCACCGGTCGGAGCCTACGCCCAGCTGGAGACCGACGAGGCCGGGGCGCCCGTGCTCGTCCTGGAGGCCGTCGTGGCGGATCCGCGGGAATCTGGGTTGCAGAGCTCCGAGGGGCACAGCTCCGGGAAGCAGGGTCCCGAGATCCTGAGGGAGACCGCCCGCACCCCGCTGCCGGCGGGCTTCCCCGGGGTCGACGCCGCGACCGAGACCCCCGGCGCGAGGTCCGGGGAGGTCTCCGGTCGGGTTCCCGGGCCGGAGCCGCTGGAGCAGGCCGAGCGGGCCGCCGCCCGGCTGGGCACGGAGCTGGCCGAGACCCTGCTGGGCCGCGGCGCCGACCGGTACACGGGGGCGGAGGCGGGCCGGGCGTGAACCGCACCGACGCGGGGCGCACGAGCGCGGGTCGGGACGGCGTCGTGCTGGCCACCCGCACCCCGGACCGGGCGCGCGCCCTGGCCGAGGCCCTGCGCAAGCGCCGGCTGCGCCTGATCCTCAGCCCGCTGCGGGCCCCGCGTGCTCTGACCGAGCCCGAGCTGGACGCGCTGGACTCGGCCCTGGGCGGCGGTCCCTGGGAGGCCGCGACCTTCACCAGCGTCAACGGGCTGCGCGGGCTGCGCGCCGGGCTCGCCCGGCTGCACGCAGCGGGCCGGTCAGTCCACGCCGAGCCCGCCGCGCTGCTGGCCGGCACGCAAGTGCACTGCGTGGGCCGGGCCACCGCCGAGGAGGCCCGCGCCCAGGGGCTGACGCCTGCCGCCGAGACCGCGGCCGGCGAGGAGGAGCAGAGCGCTCGCGGGCTGCTGACCCGGCTGGGCCGCGCCGGGGCGCCGGGCAGCGTGCTGTGCGTGCACGGTCGGCCGCACCGGCCGGAGCTGGCCGACGGTCTGCGCGAGCTCGGGGCGGAGGTCACCGAGGCCGTCGCCTACGCCATGGCCGACTGGCCGGCCCCGGAACCCCTGGGCGGGCAGGCCCCGGGCGGCGCGGGGGAGGAGCGTCCCGCCGAGTCCGCCGCCCCGGCGCTGGATCGGCAGGCCACCGCCGAGGTCCTGCACGAGCGTGCCGCCGACGTCGTGCTGGTCACCTCCCCCCGGCAGCTGGAGGCCCTGCACTTTCTGGGCCCGCTGCCCGAGCCCGTGGTCTGCCTCGGGTCCACCACCGCCGCCCGGGCCCGGGAGCTCGGCCTGGCCGCCGTGACCGCCGTGAGCCCCGCCCCGGAGGACCTGGCCGAAGCCGCGCTGCGCGCCCGCTCCGGCTGAGTCGCCGCCACCCCGAACGCTTCCGAATGCATCCGAACCCATCCGAACTACCCGGGAGGAGACCCACCCCATGACCGAGCAGAACCCCCAGACCCCCGCCCGCACCCGCCTGGACCTGATCCGCAGGCCCCGGCGCCTGCGCACCAACCCCGCGATGCGCGACATCGTCGCCGAGACCCGCCTGCACCCGGAGGACATGATCCAGGTGCTGTTCGTGCGCGACGGCATCGACGCCCCGCAGGAGATCCCCTCGATGCCCGGTCAGCACCAGCACACCGTGGAATCCCTGGTGCGCGCCGTCGGCGAGGCCGTGGCCGCGGGCGTGCGCTGCATCGACCTGTTCGGGGTGCCCCTCGACGCGGACAAGGACGCCGAGGGCTCGGCCGCCTGGGCCGAGGACGGCATCCTGAACCGCGGCATCCGCGCCGTGCACGACGAGTTCGGCGACGACGTCGTGATCATGGCCGACACCTGCCTGGACGAGTTCACCTCCCACGGGCACTGCGGGCCGCTGACGCAGAACCGCTTCGGCACCACCGTCGTGGACAACGACGCCAGCGTGGCCGCCTACTGCCGGATGGCCGTCTCCCAGGCCCGGGCCGGGGCGCACGTGGTCAGCCCGTCGGGCATGATGGACGGGCAGATCGCCGCGATCCGGCAGGCCCTGGACGAGGAGGGCTTCGAGGAGGTCTCGATCATGGCGTACTCCGCGAAGTACGCCTCGGCCTTCTTCGGCCCGTTCCGCGACGCCGTCGGCTCCTCCCTGCAGGGGGACCGCAAGACCTACCAGCAGGATCCGGCCAACCGCCGCGAGTCCCTCCTGGAGACCCAGCTGGATCTGGAGGAGGGAGCCGATATGGTGATGGTCAAGCCGGCTATGGCCTACCTGGACGTGCTGCGGGAGGTCGCGGACTTCTCGTCCGTGCCGGTGGCGGCCTACCAGGTCTCCGGGGAGTACGCGATGATCGAGGCCGCGGCCGCCAACGGGTGGGTGGACCGCGAGCGGATCGTCCTGGAGGCCCTGACCGGGATCCGCCGGGCCGGGGCGGACCTGATCTTCACCTACTACGCCACGGAGGTCGCCGGCTGGCTGCGCGCCGGCCGCCGCTGATCTCCCGTCGTTTCCGCGCGCCGGGGAGGTCCCGGCGCGTCCGCACCATCGTCATCGTCTCGAAGGAGTCGTCATGAGCATCTCCGAGGATCTGTTCACCCGGTCCCGCCGCGTCATCCCCGGCGGGGTCAACTCGCCCGTGCGGGCCTTCAACTCCGTGGGCGGGGTGCCGCCGTTCATCGTGGAGGCGCAGGGCCCGTACGTCACGGACGCGGACGGCTTCGAGTACGTGGACCTGGTGGGCTCCTGGGGTCCGGCGCTGCTGGGCCACCGCCACCCGGCCGTGATCGACGCGGTGCACGCGGCGGCGGAGAACGGGCTGTCCTTCGGCGCCTCCACGGCCGGGGAGACGGAGCTGGCGGAGACCGTGGTGGAGCGGATCAACGCCGCGGCCGCCGGTGAGCCCGCGATCGAGCAGGTCCGGCTGGTCTCCACCGGCACCGAGGCCACGATGACGGCGATCCGCCTGGCCCGCGGGATCACCGGGCGGGACCTGATCATCAAGTTCGCCGGCTGCTACCACGGGCACGTGGACGCGCTGCTGTCCGAGGCCGGCTCCGGGGTGGCGACCCTGGCGATGCCGGGCTCGGCCGGGGTCACGGCGGCCACCGCCGCGGAGACCATCGTGCTGCCGTACAACGACCTGGACGCGGTGCGGAAGGCCTTCGCTGAGCACGCGGGGCAGATCGCCGCAGTGATCACCGAGGCCGCCCCCTGCAACATGGGCGTGGTGACTCCGGGGCCCGGGTTCAACGAGGGGCTGCGGGAGATCACCCGGGAGAACGGCGCCCTGATGATCTTCGACGAGGTGCTCACCGGGTTCCGCGCCTCCTCGGCCGGGTTCTGGGGGCTGACCAGCCCCGAGCAGGGCGGCTGGGCCCCGGACATCTTCACCTTCGGCAAGGTGATCGGCGGGGGCATGCCCATCGCCGCTCTGGCCGGACGTCGCGAGGTCATGGAGCAGCTGGCCCCGACCGGCCCGGTCTACCAGGCCGGCACCCTGTCCGGGAACCCGCTGTCCGTGGCCGCCGGGATCGCGACCCTGGACCACGCGGACGCGCAGGTGTACCGGACGGTGGACGCCCGCTCGCAGCAGCTGCGCCAGGCCCTGACCGAGGCGCTGACGGCCGCCGGAGTGGACCACTCCATCCAGACCGCGGGGAACATCTTCTCCCTGGCCTTCGGCACCGGGGAGCACGGGGTGCGCAACTACGCGGACATCAAGGCCTCGGAGTCCTGGCGCTACCCGGCCTTCTTCCACGCGATGCTCGACGCCGGGGTGTACCTGGCGCCCTCGCCCTTCGAGGCGTGGTTCCTCTCCGCCGCGCACGACGACGCCGCGATGGACCGCATCCTCTCCGCCCTGCCCGACGCCGTCCGCGCGGCGGCCGAGGCGCAACGGCCGGGGGAGTAGGGGGGGCACAGAGCCGAACGTCCGCCCCGAGCGGTGACGCCGACGTCGTCATCAACAGAAACACATGTTTCTGTCATGGGAAACGTCAAGGGGCCCGGCGGCGTCGTCGGCTACCGCTCCGAGCGACCCGGCCGCACCGGCCAGTCCCCGTTCACGGTGGCCTGCTTGCCGATCCGCTGGAAGTAGGCCTGCAGATCCGCGGCCTGCTCCTTCGCCCACTGCACCTGCTGCTCGTGCAGCCGCCCGGCCGGCATCGCCAGCTGGGGGAACTTCCGGGCCATCGCCGCTCCCAGCCGCTCGGTGGCCAGGCAGTCCGCGGCCGAGGTGTGCGCGTTCTTCAGCTCCACGCCGTACTCCTCGGTGAGCACGCCCAGGGTCCGCTTGCCCTTGTGGTACTTATCCGCCTGCTTGTTCAGCACCAGCGGATCCACCACCGGGAACGGCTCCAGCGGCGGCAGCTCGTGGCGCTCCAGCTCCCGGGCCAGCACCGTGAAGTCATAGGAGGCGTTGAAGGCGAACACCGGCACCCCGTCGGCGAACAGCCCGCCCAGGGCAGAGGCCAGCTCGTAGGTCACCTGCCGCACCGGGGCGCCGTGCTCCCGGGCGTGCTCCGTGGTGATGCCGTGCACCGCCGCGGCCTCCTCCGGGATCGGCACTCCCGGATCCGCCAGCCACTCCCCGTGGCGCAGCACCTCGCCGTCCGGGGCCACCAGGATCAGTGACGCGGTGACGATCCGCGCGGTCATGGGGTTGGGGCCGGTGGTCTCCAGGTCGAAGGTGGCCCGGGGAAGCTCGGTCCAGGGCCGCTGCTCGGTCGCGCCGTCGGTGCTCATGGGAATCACCGTACCCGGTCCGGCCCGCCGGGCCCGACGTCGCGGGGGTGCTTCGATCTGTCAGTCGCCCGTGGTCTCATGGAGAGCGGACAGACACCCCGACGAGGGCGCCGGGTGTGAGAGGCGAGACGAGGAGGAGCACATGGCGGGCACCGGAACCCTGCTGCTGGGATCCCCCGGGACGGGGCGCTCCACCGCCCTGATCCGCCGCGCCCTGGACTTCGTGCGCGCCGGGAACGACGCCGCCTCGGTGCTCCTGCTGGCTCCCGGCCGCCTGGCCGCGGACCGGCTGCGCCAGGAGTTCTCCGAGCGCATCGGGGCCACCGTCTCCTCCCCGCCGGCCCGCGCCTGGCACTCCTACGCCTTCGACGTGCTGCGTCGGGCCCACGCCGCCGGGCAGCTGCCGGGGGTGGCCTTCGAGCCGCGGCTGCTCTCCGGCCCGGAGCAGGACGTGCTCATCGGCCAGATGATCGAGACCCACCGGCGCGGCATCGGCCGGCCGCCCGCCTGGCCGACGGATCTGGGGGAGGCCCTGCGCACCCGCGGCTTCCGCCGGGAGATCCGCGAGTTCCTGGACCGCTGCGCGGAGTTCGACCTCAGCCCCGATCAGGTGCGCGAGCTCGGACGGTCCACGGCGCACCCCGAGTGGGTGGCCGCCGCGGACTTCCGGGTGGAGTACGAGCAGCTGCGCCGGCTGAGCATGCCCCACGCCTACGACCCCTCCGCCCTGATCCACGAGGCCGCGGCCTTCCTGGAGACCCACCCGGAGTTCGTGAAGCAGGAGCACACCCGCCTGCGCCTGATCCTCGCCGATGACCTGCAGGAGGCCAGCCCCGCCGTCGTGCGGCTGCTCGGCGCTCTGTATCCCGCGGGGCTGGCGGACCCGGCCGAGCTGGTGCTCACCGCCTGCCCGGACACCGTGGTCCAGGGCTTCCGCGGCGCCCGACCCGAACTGCTCACCAGCCTGGAGCGCCGCCTGCCCGCCCTGGACGGCCTGCGTAGCATCAGCCTCGCCACCAGTCACCGGATGCCCGCGGGCCTGGTCCCGGCCTTCGAGCGGATCGCCCACCGGATCCCCGTGGTCGCCGGAGCCCTGACCCAGCGCACTCCCGCCCAGCCCGCCGAATCCACCGAGGGGCAGCCCGATGACGTGGCTCCGGAAAGAGCCGTGCACCAGCGGAGGCGAGTGGCGGGACAGGGCGACGACGCCCCCGAGGTGCTGCTCGTGGGCTCCGAGCAGGAGGAGCTGCGGCTGCTGTCCCAGCTGATCCTGGAGGAGCACGTGCTGGGCGGCCGGGGGCTGGAGGAGATGGCCGTGATCGTGCGCAACGGCTCCTCCCTGGCGCGGATCCAGCGGCACCTGGACGCCGACGGCATCGCCGCGACCGTGCCGGTGGCGGAGACCCCGCTGCGCGAGGAGCCGGCCGTGCGGCCCTTCCTGGACGCCCTGTGGATCCTCACCGACCGGGAGGAGGAGGCCGGGGCGCGCGCCCTGGACCTGCTCACCTCCCGCCTGGGCGGCACCAGCCCCTCCGGGCTGCGTCGGCTGCGCCAGACCCTGCGCGCCCGCGAGCTGCGGGCCGGGGGACGGCGCTCCGGGGACGAGCTGCTGCTGGCCGCCCTGCGCCAGATCGACGGGACCGAGGCCTCCGTCGACGGGGAGCAGGGCCCCGATCTGGGCGGCAGCGGCCCCGGCACCGCCGGGCTGCGCCGGGTCGGGGCGGTGCTGTCCGCGGGGCGGGCCGCCATGGCTGCGCCCGAGCCCTCGGCCGAGACCGTGCTGTGGGCCCTGTGGGAGGCCAGCGGCCTGGCGAAGACCTGGGAAGAAGCCTCCCGCGGCGCCGGTCCGGCAGCCCAGCGGGCCCACCGGGACCTGGACGCGATGGTCGAGCTGTTCAAATCCGCCGAGCGCTTCGCCGAGCAGCAGACCGGCGCCGGCGTCGAGCAGTTCCTGGACTACCTGGACAGCCAGGACCTGCCCATGGACACCCTCGCACCGGTCGGCGGCCCCAGTGCGGCCGTGAGCCTGCTGACCCCGGCCTCCGCGGCCGGGCGCGAATGGCCCGTGGTGATCGTTTCCGGCGTGCAGGACGGGGTCTGGCCCAACCTCACCGTGCGCGGCGGACTGCTGGCCGCCCCGCAGCTGGCCGACGCCGTGTTCCTCGGTCCCGAGCAGGCCGCCCGCGTCACCCACGGGATGCGGGTGCGCGAGACCCGGGTGGATGAGCTGCGCATGTTCGCCGCGGCCATCTCCCGGGCCTCGCGGCGCCTGGTGGTCACCGCCGTCGCCGACGCCGAGACCGAGCCCAGCGAGCTGCTGGCCATGCTCGCCCCGGACCAGATGCAGCAGCCCGCCCTGACCCCGGTGCGCCGGCCGATGACCCTACGCGGGCTGGTCGCCGAGCTGCGTCGGGCCGCCCAGGACCCTCAGGACCCGGATCGGGCCCTGCGCGCCGCGGACTGCCTGGCCCGCCTCGCCCTGGATGACGGCGCCCCGGATGCTGACGCCCCGGGTGAGGGCGGTCCGGCCGACGACGCCGCGCGGGCCGCCGCGGAGGATGGTGCGCCGCGGGCCCCGCTGCCGCCGGTGCCCGGGGCGCACCCGCAGGACTGGTGGGGTCTGGCCCCGCTGTCCAGCACCGAGCCCGCCCTGCCGGCCGAGAAGCCCGTGCCGGTGACCCCCTCGCGGATGGAGGGGATCGTGCGCTCCCCGCTGGACTGGTTCGTCGCCGTCTCCGGCGGGCAGGCCGGCACGGACCTGTCCCGCTCCCTCGGCACCCTCATCCACGAGGTGGCCCAGGACCTGCCCGAAGCCCCCGGGCACGAGCTCGTCGCGGAGCTGCGCCGCCGCTTCGAGGCCCTGCGCCTGCCTGAAACCTGGGAGACCGAGCAGACCTGGCAGCGCGCCGAGACCATGATCCGCAAATTCGCCCAGTACGCCGTGGACTCCCGTTTGAAGGAGGGCCGCCGGCTGGCCGGCATCGAAGGCTCCTTCCAGGTGCTCGTGCCCGGGCCCGCCCGCGACGCCCTGCTCACCGGGCGCGTGGATCGCCTCGAGGTGGACCAGCTCGGCCGGTACGTGGTGATCGACCTGAAGACCGGGCGCCACACGCCCACCAAAGCGCAGATGGCCCACCACCCCCAGCTGGCCGGGTACCAGGTGGCCTTGGCCGCCGGGGCCGGCCAGGCGATGGCCGCCCAGGCTGCGCGGGACGGGGCGGAAGCCCGAGACGGGGCGGATGCCGGACCGTCGGACGCCGCCGACCCGGGGGACTCGCTCGATGCCACCGCCTCGCAGCAGGTCTCCGGGCGGCAGGACGCCGAGCCCGAGGTCCTCGAGCTGCGCGGGGCCCGGCTGACCGAGCTCTCCGGCGGGGCGGCCCTCGTGCAGCTGGGCACCGGCACCGCCTCCTACGGGAACCAGCAGCAGGAGGCCCTGGGCCCGGAGGATCAGTGGGCAGTGGACCTCGTGCAGCGCTGCGCCGAGCTGATCGCCCACGAGCACTTCCAAGCCCGGCACACCGAGCAGAACACCGGCGCCCACGGACTCGGCTGCGCCCTGCCCGAGATCTGTCCCCTGTGCGCCTCCGGAAGGCAGGTCACCCAACCATGAGCACCCCCCTCGCCGCCCAGGCCCGCCACACCCCCGAGGAGATCGCCCGCATCCTCGGGCGTCCCGCCCCCACCGCGGAGCAGTCGCGCATCATCAGCGCCGACCTCGCCCCGCGCCTGGTCGTGGCCGGGGCCGGGTCCGGGAAGACCGCGACCATGGTGGACCGGGTCGTGTGGCTCGTCGTCAACGGCTTCGCCCGGCCCGAGGAGATCCTCGGTGTCACCTTCACCACCAAGGCCGCCGCGGAGCTGCGCCAGCGCATGGTCTCCCGGCTGGCGACCCTGGCCGAGCACGGCCTGCGCCCCCCGGGAGAGGATCCGCAGGCCCCGGAACTGGACCCGACCGTGTCCACCTACCACTCCTACGCCAAGGCGCTGGTCAGCGAGTACGGGCTGCGCATCGGCGTCGAGCGCGACGCCGCCCAGTTGGGCGCGGCCCAGAGCCACCAGCTGGCCGCTCAGCTCGTGGCCCACTGGGAGGGGCCTCTGCCCGAGCAGGTGCCGGCCGCCTCCACCCTGGTCACCGCCGTGCTGCAGCTCAGCGGGGAGTGCGCCGAGCACCTCGTGGACCCCGCCGATGTCGCGGCGACCTGCGAGACCGAGCTGGCGCGCCTGCGGGTCCTGCCCAACGACCACCCCAAGCAGCTGAAGAAGGCCGAAGCCGCCCGTAACGCCGCCGTGACCAAGCTGGAGCAGAAGCTGCTGGTCGCCCGCCTGGCGGTGCGCTACCAGCGGCTGAAGCAGACCATGCAGGTCATGGACTTCGGGGACCTCCTGCTCGATGCCGCCCGCATGGCCCGCGAGGTGCCCGCCGTCGCCCGGGAGCAGCGGGAGCTGTACAAGGTGGTGCTGCTGGACGAGTTCCAGGACACCTCCCACGCCCAGATGGTGCTGTTCTCCACGCTGTTCGGGGACGGCCACAGCGTCATGGCGGTGGGGGATCCCAAGCAGTCCATCTACGGCTTCCGGGGCGCCTCCGAGGGTCAGCTGTTCGACTTCCCCGCCTACTTCCCGGCCGAGGACGCCGCACCGTCCTACCTGACCGCGGCCTGGCGCAACGGCACCCGCATCCTCGACGCCGCCAACGCCGTCGCCGCCCCCCTGGGACGGCCGGCACCCTGGGCGCCGGGGGAGCGGCGCTTCCCCGTCCCGGACCTCGTGCCCCGTCCCGAGCCCACCGCGGGCCAGGTGCTCACCGGCACCTGGGTCAGCGAGGAGGAGGAAGCCGCAGACCTGGTGCGCGGCATCCGGGAGCGGGCCGAGCAGGCGCGGGCCGAGGGCCGGGAGCCGGCCACCGCCGCGGTGCTGTGCCGGGCCCGGGCCCAGCTGGAGACCGTGCGGGCCGAATGCGAGCGGCAGGGGGTGCCCGCCGAGGTCCTGGGTCTGGGCGGGCTGCTGCAGACCCCGGAGGTCGTGGACATGGTCGCGACCCTGCGCGTGCTCTCCGACCCGTCCCGCGCCGATGCCCTGATGCGGCTGCTGGCCGGGGCCCGCTGGCGGCTCGGCGCCCGAGACCTGATGGCCCTGAACGACTGGGCTCGCTTCCTCGCCCGACGCCGCCGCCGGGCGGTGGAGCGCGGGATCGCCGAGGACCTCACCACCCCCGAAGGTCAGGTTCCCGGAGAGGAGGGGCTGCGCGCCGGGCGGGGCGAGGCCCCGGATCCGGAGCAGGCCGAGGCCCAGGCCCGGGAAGCCGTGCAGGAGCTGCTGCGCACCGGCGGCGGGGACGAGACGGACGGGGCCAGCCTCATCGAGGGCATCGAGACCCTGCCCGGACCGGCCTGGACCTCCGCGACCGGGCGCGCCCTGAGTCCGGAGGCCCGGCAGCGGCTGGAACGGTGCGCGCGGGAGCTGGAGGAGCTGCGCGGCTACCTCGGCGAGGACCTCACCACGCTGCTGCACCACATCGAGCGGCTGAGCCTGCTGGACATCGAGCTGGCCTCCCACCCGGGGCGCTCCGTGCACGAGGCGCGGATGCACCTGGACGCCTTCCACCAGGCCGCCGCCCAGTACTGCGCCACCGCCCCGCGCATGGCGGCGACCCTGGACGCCGGGACCCACCCGGAGCTGTTCGCCCCGGCGGGCGCCGACTCGGACGCGGCGGAGCAGGCCACCCCGCAGGAGCACCGCTACACCGTGACGTCCTCCGCCGCCGGGGTCACCGCCTTCCTCGCCTGGCTGGAGACCGCCGCCCGGGAGGAGAGCGGCCTGCCGCTGCCCGCCGGACCCGCCGTCCCGGGGGCCGTGCAGCTGCTGACCGTGCACGGGTCCAAGGGGCTGGAATGGGATGAGGTGCACCTGTTCGGCATGGCCGAGGGGGTCTTCCCCACGGATCAGCGCGAGCACTGGCTCAACAGCCTCGGCGCCCTGCCCTGGCCGTTGCGCGGGGACCGCGGGCACCTGCCCCAGTGGGACACGGACCAGACCGGCACCACGGGGCTGCAGGAGAGCTGGACGGCCTTCCTGGAGGACAACGACGAGCGGGTGGTCGCCGAGGAGCGGCGCCTGGCGTACGTGGCCATCACCCGCGCCCGGGAGCTGGTGAGCATCGGATCCAGCCGTTGGACCGGCACCCGCGCCAAGCCCCGGGTGCCCTCCCGGTTCCTGGCGGACCTGCCCGAGGAGTCGGTGCGGATCGTGCACGAGGCCGCGCCGCTGGAGGCCGGGGAACAGAACCCCCAGCGCAGCAGCGTCCTGGTGGCCCTGTGGCCCTTTGATCCCCTGACCCAGCCGGCGGTGACCCGATGGGAGGATCTCGAGACCCTGGACGGGCTCACCGGGACCGCGCAGGCCGACGCCGCGCTGGACCCCGGTCCGGTGCGCAGCCGCCGGGCCGAGGTGGAGCGGGCGGCCGCCCTGGTGCGCCAGCGGATCGCTCAGCGCACCGGCGGGCCTGCCGCCGACGCCGCAGCCCGAGCGGGTGAGGCGCCGGGGGAGAGCACTCCCGAGACCCTGGCCTGGGAGGAGGAGACCGAGCTGCTGCTGGCCCTGCGTCGGACCCGGGCCCGCGCCGCCCAGCGCACCGAGATCCCCCGCCACGTCAGCGCCTCCCTGGTGGTGGGCCTGGCCGAGGACCCGGAGGCGGTGCTGCGCGCCGTCCGTCGCCCCATGCCGCGGCGGCCCTCGGCCCAGGCGCGGGCCGGGACCCGCTTCCACGAGTGGCTCGAGCACCGCTACGGGGCCCCGGCCATGCTGGATCTGGGCGTGCGGCTGGCGGACCCGGAGGAGGAGACCCCGCAGGAGCTGAGCACCCTGCAGGAGAAGTTCCTGGCCTCCCGGTGGGCGGATCGTCAGCCGTGGGCCGTGGAGCTGCCCCTGGAGACCAGCCTCGGCGGGATCACGGTGCGCGGGCGGATCGACGCCGTGTTCCGCACCCCGGACCCGGCCCCGGGGGAACCGGAATGGGAGCTGGTGGACTGGAAGACCGGCCGGGTGCCCACCGGGAGGGAGCTGGCGGACCGGTCCGTGCAGCTGGCCGTGTACCGGCTGGCCTTCGCCCGCCTGCGGGATCTGGACCCGGCGACGGTGCGCGCCAGCTTCCACTACATCGCCCAGAACCGGGAGATCACCCCGGAGCACCTGCCGGGGGAGGAGGAGCTGAGCGCGCTGCTGGCCTGGCTGGGACACGCCCCGCGGTGAGCACAGGGCGCCCGGGGGTTGACGGCGGATCGGTCGGTTCGGCGCACCCGAGGCGGACAGACTGAGTGGAGCTCGCCCGTCGTCGGGAGCGCGGTTCAGTCGAGGGAGCGGGCGTCAGTCGGCGGGTGCGTCGGCATCCCGGGGCTCGTCGAGGGCGCCGGATTCGCGCAGGTCCCGCTCCAGGGTGCGCAGCATCGCCTGGGCCTCGCTGACCGTGGCCTCGTCCCCCTGCTCGGTGCCGCGCACCAGCCACTGGGCCAGCGCGAACTCGGCGTGCAGGTAGGCCCGGCGCAGCAGGTGGGGATCCGGGGTGTGCGGCAGCTGCACCGTGTAGACCTCCACGATCGCGTCCGCGAAGTCCTGGTCCGGGCAGCTCATCAGCCACGCGAAATCCGCCGCGGGATCCGCGACCTGCATGTCGTGCCAGCCGCGCACCGCGGCCAGGCGGGTGCCGTCCAGCACCAGGTTCTCCTCGGAGAGGTCCCCGTGGATCACGGTCGGGCGGAAGCGCCACAGCCGGGGGTCCTCCAGGCGGGATTCCCACCGGCGCAGCAGCGGCGCCGGGACCTTGCCGGTGCCTGCCGCCCGGTCCAGCTCCGCCAGCATCCGGTCCCGGCAGCGCTGGGCCGTGTAGGTCGGCAGATCCCCTTCCCGCACGATCTCGATCGGCAGGGTGTGGATCGTGGCCAGGGCCTTGCCCAGCTGGGTGCTCAGCGGCTCCCGCTCCGGGGAGACCACGTGGGAGCGGCGCACCAGCTCCTCGATGTCCACCACCTCACCCGGGATCTCCGGGTACACGAACGTCCGCAGCCCGTCCCGGTCCGCCGAGCCGACGACGGTGGGCAGCTGGAAGGGCAGGCGAGCCCGCAGCCCCGGGGTGAAGGAATGCAGGATGACGTGCTCGGATTCCAGCCGGACGCTGGCCTCCTGGGTGCGCGGGCAGCGCACGATCCACCGCTGGCGCGCGGAGTCGAGGACCACCGCGCCGACGTACTCGGGGTTCTCGACTTCATACGCGTCGACGGCCACGGGGAAGAGCCCGGGCACCCCGGCCGAGGCCATAGCGGCTAACGTTAGCGGTGTGGAAGTCACCCCCACAGACTACAAGAGACCCCCGGGAGCACGCTGAGCGCATGAGCACCGCCGAGAACCCCGGGATCCTCCCGCCCCTGGGGGCGCTGCTGCTGGGGACCCACCCGCTGCGCCGCAACGACCTGGAAGCCGACACCTCCGCGCTGCTGCCCGCCGCGCTCCGGGACCCGCGCACCCGCGTGCTTACTCTGGACGCCGAGGGTCGGGCGCCCATCCGGTGCCTGCCGGATCCCGCCGACGCTGCGACGGCCGACGCCGCCCCCGCTCACGACGCCGCCCCTGCTCGCGCCGAGATCGCCTGGGCCGGGACCGCGCAGGTCTCCGGCCCCCTGGCCCACCTGGGGCTCACCGCCGACGGCGCCCCCGTCCTGCTGGCCCTGCCCACCGCACAGACACCCGGCGAGGCCTCCACCGCCACCACGTCCGGAACCGCGGCCGGGGCACCATCGCGGCGGCTCGGGTTGCGCGAGGCCGCGGAGATGCTGGACCCGGAGCAGACCGGGTGGTTCACCGCCGGGCTGGCCCTGTACCGCTGGCACGAGCAGGCCCGGCACTGCCCCCGGTGCGGTGCCCCCACCGAGCCCGCCCGGGCCGGCTGGGCGCGCACCTGCACCGCCGAGGGCACCGAGCTGTTCCCCCGCACCGATCCGGCGATCATCGCCGCCGTCGTGCACACCGACGAACACGGGGAGGAGCGGATCCTGTTGGGCCGCTCCGCCCGGTGGCCCGCGGACCGCTACTCGACCTTCGCCGGCTTCGTGGAGGCCGGGGAGAGCCTGGAAGCCGCCGTCGCCCGGGAGGTCGGCGAGGAGGCGGGAGTCAGGGTGGTGCGCGCCGAATACCGCGGCTCCCAGCCCTGGCCCTTCCCGCGCTCGCTGATGCTCGGCTTCCGCGCCGTCGTCGCCGAACCGGGCGCGGCCCGCCCGGACGGCACGGAGATCGCCCGGGTCCGCTGGTTCACCCGTCGAGAGCTGGCCGGGGAGGTCCGCGCCGGACGGGTGCGCCTGCCCGGACCCGTCTCGATCGCCCACCACCTGATCGCCGACTGGTACGGTGGCACCCTGCCCGAGAAGGCGCCCGAGACCCTGCCCCAGAACCCGGAGGACGAGAGCACACGATGACCCCCGCCCGGAGCGGATCCGCCGCCGAAGCAGCGCGCCCGCAGGAGCCCGCCCCGAGCCCGGACCGGATCCTGGAGGGCCTGGACCCGGAGCAGCGGGAGGTCGCCACGAGCCTGACCGGGCCCGTGTGCGTGCTGGCCGGGGCCGGGACGGGCAAGACCCGCGCGATCACCCACCGCATCGCCTACGGCATCGCCGCGGGGGTCTACGTGCCCCAGCAGGTGCTGGCCCTGACCTTCACCGCGCGCGCGGCCAACGAGATGCGCGCCCGCCTGCACGGGCTCGGCGCGGCCGGGGTGCAGACCCGCACCTTCCACGCCGCGGCCCTGCGCCAGCTGCAGTACTTCTGGCCCCAGGCCGTCGGCGGGACCCCGCCGCAGCTGTTGTCCGGGAAGGCCCAGTACCTCGCCGAGGCCGCCTCCCGGCTGCGCTTCACCACGGACCGGGCGATCCTGCGGGACCTGGCCGCGATCATCGAGTGGTCCAAGGTCTCCATGCTCACCCCGGACACCCTCGAGGAGAACCTGGGGAACAAGGAGCTGCCCACCGGATTCACCCCCCAGGGCTTAGCGCGGGTGGCCCGGGCCTACGAGGACCTGAAGACCGAGCGCAACGCCATCGACTTCGAGGACGTGCTGCTGGCCACCGTCGCCATCCTGGAGGAGGACGACGCCGTCGCCGCGGCCGTGCGCCAGCAGTACCGGCACTTCGTGGTGGACGAGTACCAGGACGTCTCCCCGTTGCAGCAGCGCCTCCTGGACAACTGGCTGGGTGGACGCGAGGAGCTGTGCGTGGTGGGCGACGCCTCCCAGACCATCTACTCCTTCACCGGGGCGGCCTCCCGGCACCTGCTGGAGTTCCCCTCCCGTCACCCGCAGGGCAAGGTCGTGCGGCTGGTGCGCGACTACCGCTCCACCCCGCAGGTGGTGGCCCTGGCCAACCGCCTGCTGGCCGCCCGCCGCCCCGCCAAGGACTCCACCCCCGGGGCCTGGGCCACACCCCTGGAGCTGCGCGCCCAGCGACCCAAGGGACCCGAGCCGGAGTGGTTCGAGTACGCCGATGACGAGCAGGAGGCCGCCGGCATCGCCGAGGACATCCGGGACCTGATCGACAAGGACGGGATGGACCCCGCGCAGATCGCCGTGCTGTTCCGCACCAACGGACAGTCCCAGGTCATCGAGCAGGCGCTGGCCGATGCCGGGATCGGGTACCGGCTGCGCGGGACGGAGCAGTTCTTCAACCGCCCCGAGGTCAAGAACGCCATCGCCCAGATCCGCGCGGCCGCCCGCGCCGACGCCGAGACCCCGGCCCCGCGCCTGGTGCGGGACCTGCTCTCCTCCCTCGGCTACCGTGACCGGCCCCCGGCCTCCACCGGGGCGGTGCGCGCGACGTGGGAGTCCCTGGCGGCCCTGGTCTCGCTCACGGATCGGCTGGCCGCGGCGCGGACCGAGGAGCAGGGGGAGCTGACCCTGCCGGATCTGGTGGAGGAGCTGGCCCGCCGGGTCGCCCATCAGGACGCGCCGGTCATGTCCGGGGTCACCCTGGCCTCGCTGCACTCGGCGAAGGGCCTGGAATGGGACGCGGTGTTCCTGTGCGGATTGTCCGAGGGGCTGATGCCCATCGGCTTCGCCGAGACCGGGGATGAGCTGGACGAGGAGCGGCGCCTGTTGTACGTGGGGATCACCCGGGCCCGGCAGCGGCTGTTCCTGTCCTGGTCCCTGGCCCGCACCCCGGGCGGGCGGGCCCACCGGCGCCGCTCCCGCTTCCTCGAGGGGCTCGCCCCGCGCTCGGCGCACCTGGGCTGAGCCCTGAGTCGAGCCCCCGACGTCGCCACCGCCCGGCCCCGCGGAACTCGCCGTCCCCGCGGGCGTGGAGCGTCCTGAGGGTCCCGCAGCTCGGGCTTGCGCCCGCCGCGTCCGGTCTCAGCCGGCGCGGATCTCGCGGATCTCCGGGTGCAGGGCGAGGCGGCACAGGCAGTCCGGGTCAGCCTCGACGCGGATCGCCGCCAGCTGGCAGTCCCGGCACCGCCGCGCCCACCACGGCACGGTCCTCTTCGCCCCCTCCACCGCGCGCAGGTCCCCGGCGACATCCAGGACCAGCTGCAGCACCGGGGTCCCGGGGGCCAGCGGAGGCTCCCAGTGCTCCTCCTCGTGTGCGTCCACGGTCTGCACCACCCGGTCGAAGCGGGCCACGAGGCCGGAAAGCCACCCGGGGTCCCGGGCGGTGCGCCGCGGGGCGCCCGGCGTCGTCGTCGGGTCCAGCTCCGCCGGAACCTGACCGGGCCAGAACGGCTGCCCGTCCCGGCCGAGCAGCTCGGTGATCACCTGCTCCCGGCGCCGCCGCTCACGGCACACCCGGTGCACCAGCTCCGACTCCGGGTGGCTGCCCTGCCCCAGCGGCAGCGCGCGCCCGGTGCGTCGGGCGATGTCCGCGCACAGGGCCCGATCCCGGGCCAGGCCGACGTCCTGCTTCCGGTACCCCCGCTGCTCGACATCCCGGGAGGTCACCGGGTGCCGGTCCAGCAGCCACGGCAGCTCGTCCCCGGTCCGCTCGGTCAGCCCGCGGCAGATCAGGGCGGCGGGACCGGCCAGCCCCAGGCACAGCACCCGGGCGCCGCGGGGGATGCCGGCGAGCACGTGCTCGACGGAGACGATGGGCGGGGCGACGGCGGAGGAGTGGTCCATGCCACCCACCCTGGCAGATGCGTGGGCGCGGATCCCCGCTCATCCACAGGCCCCTCGTCCCGGACGGTGCAGGCAGGTCCTCGACGCGAGCGACGGCGGGGAGGATCGTGCGGCGCGCTGGTTCGTGCGGCGGGCAGGCGCCCCGGCGCGGCGTCGTCGGGCTAGGATCCTCTCATGCCCCGTCCCGGCCCCGCCCCGTCCTTCCCCGATGAGCATCTGCGCGTCGAGGGGGATCGGCCCGCGCTGGTGATCCGCCGCTCGGCGCGTCGCCGCAAGACCGTCTCCGCCCGCTGGGACGGGGACCGGGTGCTGCTGCAGATCCCGGCGAGCATGGGCACGGATCGGGCGCTGCGCCACGCCGAGGAGCTCCTGCCGCGCCTGCTGCGGGCCCGGGCCCGCCAGGGGGCGGGGGAGGGGGACCCGACCTCCCGGCGCCGCTCGGATGGGTTCCTCGCCGAGCGGGCCCGACGCCTGGCCCGGGAGCTGCTGGGGGACCGGGTGCGGCCCGTCTCGATCCGCTGGGTCACCAACCAGCGCACCCGCTGGGGATCCACCACCCCCGCCCGCGGCAGCGTGCGGATCTCACACCAGCTGTGGGAGGTGCCGGACTACGTGCTGGACTACGTGATCCATCACGAGCTGTGCCACCTCATCGAGGCCTCCCACGGCCCCCGCTTCCGGCGCCTGGAGGCCCGCTACCCCCACGCCGAGACGGCCCGGGCGTACCTGGCCGGGTACGCCCACGGCAGGGGTCAGGACCCGGAGGAGCCGTTCGAGGACTCCCCGGAGGAATCCTCCCCGTCCTCCCCGGAGGACGGATCCTCCGAGTCCGCCCCGTCCTCGTAGCCGCCGGAGAGCAGCTTCTCCAGGGCGGCGTCCATCTCCTCATCCGTGGCGTGGAGCAGGTCGTGGGTGGACTCGAACTGCTCCGGGTGATCCAGGTCCTCGTCCGTGGGCAGGTTCTCCGGGGCCTCCCACAGGGCGTCCCTGGCCTCGGCCCCGTGCTGCTCGCCGTAGGCGCGCCAGAACTCGGAGGCCTCGCGCAGGCGCCGCGGCCGCAGCTCCAGGCCGATCAGCGACCCGAAGGTCTTCTCCGCAGGTCCGCCCGCGGCGCGACGACGCCGCAGGGTCTCGGTCAGCGCGGGTGCGGAAGGCAGGTTGCCGGCGGCCCGTGCGCAGACGTCGTCCACCCAGCCCTCCACCAGGGCCAGCAGGGTCTCCAGGCGCCGCAGGGTGACCTCCTGGTCCTCCGTCAGCTGCGGGGTGAACAGATCCCCGGACAGAATGGTGCGCATCGACTCGGGGTCGGTGGGATCCAGGCTGCGGGTGGCCTCCTCGATCCGGTCCATGTCCACGTGGATGCCGCGGGAGTAGCGGCGGATCAGCTCCAGGATGTCCTGACGCAGCCACGGGGTGGCGTGGAACAGCCGCTGGTGGGCGGCCTCGCGCAGGGCCAGGAACAGCATGATCTCCTGCTCCGGCAGGTCCAGGCCCTCACCGAAGGCGGCGATGTTGGTGGGTACCAGGGCGCAGCGCTCCGGGGCCAGGGGGATGCCGATGTCCGTGGAGGAGACGGCCTCGCGGGACAGCTGCCCGACGGCCTGACCCAGCTGCATCGCGAACATCATCCCGCTGATCCCGCTGAGCATGGACGCGCCCTGCCCCAGGATGGCCTGCAGCTCCTGCGGGATCTGCTGGGTCATCGCCTGGCCCATGGCCTCCGAGACCGACGCCGCCACGGGCTCGGCGATCTGGCGGAACGTGTCGAAGCAGTGGTCCACCCACTCCACGCGCACCCAGGCATCCTCCGGCACGGCCGGACGGGAGAACTGGGTCTGCGCGTCCAGCCACAGCCCGGCCAGCTGCATCGCATCGCGCACGGCGGCCTTGCGGCTGCCGGTCAGGGAGGGGTCGGATTCGGCGGCGGCCAGCTGGCGGGCGTGATCCCGGGCCGCCTCCCAGTTCACGGAGCCGTCCCGGCTCATCCCGGACATCATGGCCTGGATCTGGGAGAACAGCCCGGACATCATCGCCGGGTCCATGGGCACGGACATCCCCCGCAGATCCTCGGGGTTCAGCCCCTGCCCGGAGGACAGGCGGCGGAACAGCTCCTCGAAGGGGTTGCCGTCCCCCTCGCCGTGGGACTCGCGGTCGTCGGGGTTCTGGGGATTCATGGCACCTCGAAGGGTCGGTCGGAGGCGACGGTGCGATCCGCCGCGCGGGCTCAGCCCCCATTAAAGGCCAGCCCAGGCCCGCCCGTCAGCCCGTGTCCGCTCCTGGCACAGTCCCACCCGCCGGGCCGACGCCGGACCGACGCCGGATCAGCGCCGGATCCGCCCAGGCCGCTGTGGGCTAGGATGGGCCACGCCCGTGAGCCGTCCCGGCCCGGCTGCCCCCGCCCCCGCGCGTCGCCAGCAGCCCCGCGCGGGCCACGCCCGAGCAGGAAGCCCCGCACGATGCCCGAGACTCCGCAGCAGCACGACCCCGACTCCGCGGGGCAGACCGGGTCCGCCCCGCGCACCCTCACGCTGCGGCCTCGCCGCGCCCAGCGGCGTCGGGCCCGCCTGACCGGCCTGTGCGGTGCGGCCACCGTCGGGATCCTGGCCGCGGGGGCGCTGCTGGCCCCGCCGTTCGTCACCGAGGCGCCCGGCCCCACCTTCAACACGATCGGCGAGTGGAACGGGCACCAGCTGATCCGCATCGACGGCGCGAAGACCTATCCCGTCAGCGGCAGCTTGGACATGACCACCGTCTCCGTCGCAGGCGGGCCCAACTCCCAGACCAACCCGCTGGCCGTGCTCGGCGCGTTCCTGGACCCCGGGCGCACGGCGCTGCCCGCGGACGCCCTCTACGCCCCCGGCACCAGCTCGGCGCAGGTCGCCGCGCGCAACAGCGCGGACATGACCGACTCCCAGTCCGCCGCCCAGGCCGCAGCCGCCGAGCACCTGGGCATCGACTACTCCGTGACCCTGCGGGTCGCCGGGCGGGCCCCGCAGAGCGCGGCCGGGCCCCTGGCGGAGGGCGACGTGCTGGTGGCCGTGGGCGGCACCCGGCTGAAGACCTACCAGGACCTCACCGACGCCCTGCAGCGCACCGAGGGCAAGGCCGTCGACGTCGTCTACCGCCCCGGGGGCAAGGACGAGCAGCGCACCGTGCGGCTGACCCCGCGGCGCGACGACGCCTCGGGTCGGTGGGTGCTGGGGCTGTACCTGAAGCCGGACTACCACTTCCCGTTCACCGTGGACTACGGGCTGCAGGACGTCGGCGGGCCGAGCGCGGGCACCATGTTCGCCCTGGGGATCATCGACGAGCTGACCCCCGGCTCCCTGACCGGCGGCAAGCACGTGGCCGGCACCGGCACGATCGACGCCCAGGGGAAGGTCGGGGCCATCGGCGGGATCCGGCAGAAGATGATCGGGGCCCGGCAGGCCGGGGCCACCCTCTTCCTGGCCCCGGCGGACAACTGCGACGAGGTCACCGGGCACATCCCCGACGGGCTGTCGGTGGTCAAGGTCTCCACGCTGGACGAGGCCGTGGAGGCCGTGCGCGGCGTCGGCGAGGGCAAGGACCCCGCCTCCTACCCGCAGTGCGGCTCCTGAGGTCTCCGGGTCCGGGGGCCGCAGGCGCTTCGCATCCCTGACCGGAATGGTCCGCGGCACCCCTTTCCGGGCACAATGGGAGGCACGACGCCGGGCCGGGCTTGCTCGCGCGGCGTCCACGGCCCCTGATCCGCATCGGGAGCACCCGCGCAGCCGCCTCGGCAACGCGGGTGATCGGCCCCGGGGCGGCGGGGGGACGCATCCACCGCCTGCGACCTCGAGGACATCCGTTAGCCAAGGACCCCACCAGCCCGATGCGGGAGGATCCTCCCGCCCCGACCGTGCCGCGCGCGGCCCCGCCTCCTCGCGGCGTCGGCCCCTGATCATCACCGCGATCATCGTCATCGCCCTGATCATCGCCTTCGTGGCCGCGACCCAGGTGTACACCGAGGTGCTCTGGTACGACCAGGTCGGCTACCTCACCGTGTTCCTGCGGGAGAACGGCATCAAGGTCGGGGTCTTCCTCGCCGCCGCGGTGCTCATGGCCTTCGTCGTGTGGCTGAGCATGCGCCTGGCCTGGCGCCACCGTCCCGCGCGTCCGGCCGCCGGGCGCTCGCGGGCCGGGCGCGACCCCGCCCGGGAGCAGGCCCGCCGGGAGGGGGCCGGACAGGATCCGATGGCGGATCTGCGCGCGGCCTTCGAACAGAACATGGCCCGCTACCAGCAGGCCCTGGAGCCGATGCGCCGGGTGCTGCTGATCGCGGTGCCCCTGGTCATCGGGCTGTTCGGCGCGGCCACGTTCCTCACCCGCTGGGACACCGTCGTGCTGTTCTTCGCCCAGGAGCCCTCCGGGCGCACCGATCCGCAGTTCGGCCTGGACCTGTCCTTCTTCATGTTCACCCTGCCGTTCCTGCGCCTGGTCACCGGCTTCGTGCTGACCACCCTGATCTTCGCGGGCCTGGCCGCGCTGGTCGTGCACTACCTGTACGGCGGGATCTCGGTGGGGGAGCGGGGCCTGCGGGTCTCGCGCGCCTTCACCGTGCAGATGGGCATCACAGCCGCCGCGATCCTCCTGGTCGTGGGCGCGAACTTCTGGCTGGGCCGCTACGCGACGCTGCAGAACGACTCCGGGGACTGGACCGGAGCGATGTACACCGACGTCAACGCCGTGATCCCCACCAAGGCGATCCTGGCCATCGCGGCCGTGCTGGTCGCGGTGATGTGCATCGTAGGCGCGGTGGTGGGCCGGTGGCGCCTGCCGATGATCGGCACCGCGATGCTGCTGGTGGTCTCCCTCGTGGCCGGCGGGCTGTACCCGTGGATCGTGCAGCGGTTCCAGGTCCAGCCCACCGAGCAGTCCATGGAGAACCCGTACATCCAGCGCAACATCGACATGACCCGGGACGCCTACGGGCTCTCGGACCTGGAATCCACCAACTACGACGCCACGGTGGACTCCGCGAAGGGCGCGCTGCGCAACGACTCGCAGTCCATCTCCAACATCCGCCTGCTGGACCCGAACGTGGTCTCCTCCGCCTTCGCCCAGCTGCAGCAGTTCCGTCCCTACTACCAGTTCGGCAAGACCCTGTCCGTGGACCGCTACGACATCGACGGCACCACCCAGGACACCGTGATCTCCGCGCGCGAGCTGAACCCGGGGCAGAACCAGGACCAGGGCTGGTACAACCAGCACGTGGTCTACACCCACGGCTACGGCGTCGTCGCCGCCTACGGCAACCAGGTGGAGGCCGACGGCAAGCCCAAGTTCATGCAGTCCGGCATCAACGCCACCGGCGAGATCTCGGAGAACTACGAGCCGCGGATCTACTTCGGCCAGTCCTCCCCCGAGTACTCGATCGTCGGCGGCTCGGAAGGCGACGAGCACCTGGAGCTGGACCGCCCGCAGACCACGGACGACTCCGACTCCAACGACGCCAAGACCACCTTCAGCGGGAACGGCGGGCCCAACGTCGGCAACTGGTTCAACCGCCTGGCCTACTCCATCAAGTACCAGTCCTCCGACCTGCTGCTCTCCGACGGGGTGCGCCCGGAGTCCCAGATCCTCTACGACCGGGACCCGGCCGAGCGGGTGCGCAAGGTCGCCCCGTACCTGACGGTGGACGGCAACCCGTACCCGGCGATCATCGACGGCAAGGTGCAGTGGATCGTGGACGCGTACACGACGTCGTCCTCCTACCCGTACTCCGCGCCCACCTCCCTGGGCAGCGCCACGCAGGACTCGCGCACCCAGAACGGGCAGGCCCAGGCCCTGCCGGATGAGAAGGTCAACTACATCCGCAACTCGGTCAAGGCCACCGTGAACGCCTACGACGGCTCGGTGCAGCTGTACGCGTGGGACGAGGACGACCCGGTGCTGAAGTCCTGGCAGAAGGTCTTCCCGAACACCGTGAAGTCCTACAAGGACATGTCCGCGGCCCTGATGGCGCACGTGCGCTACCCGGAGGACCTGTTCAAGGTGCAGCGGGAGCTGCTGAACCGCTACCACGTGACGGATGCCAACAGCTTCTACGCCGGGGACGACGTCTGGAAGGTCCCGAACGACCCCACGACGGATTCGGACACGGAGCTGCCCCCGTACTACCTCTCCCTGCAGATGCCGGGGGAGGACAAGGCCTCCTTCTCCCTGACCAGCTCCTTCATCCCGCAGCAGTCGGACAGCTCGACCCGCAACGTGATGTACGGGTATCTGGCGGCCAACGGGGATGCCGGCACCGGCAAGGACGGGGAGCGCTCTCCGGACTACGGGAAGCTGCGGCTGCTGGAGCTGCCGCGCTCCTCCGTGGTGCCCGGTCCCGGTCAGGCGCAGAACAACTTCAACTCGGACACCGAGGTCTCCTCCGAGCTGAACCTGCTCAGCCAGGGCGGCTCCCGGGTGGTCAAGGGCAACCTGCTGACCCTGCCCGTCGGTGACGGCATCCTCTACGTCCAGCCCGTCTACGTGCAGTCCAGCGGGGATTCCGCCTACCCGACCCTGCGCCGCGTGCTCGTGGGCTTCGGCGAGAAGGTCGGCTACGCCCCGACCCTCGACGAGGCGCTGAACCAGGTGTTCGGCGGCGATTCCGGAGCGCAGACCACCCAGGACGCCGGGGTGGACGCCCAGGAGGCCGACGCCCAGGACGGCGAGAGCGGCCAGCAGGGCTCCGGGAGCAGCGCCTCCGGGGATCTGGGCTCCGCGCTGGAGAAGGCCAGCCAGGCCATGAAGGACGCGGACCAGGCCCGCAAGGACGGCGACTGGGCCAAGTACGGCGAGGCCCAGGACCGCCTGCAGAAGGCCCTGGACGAGGCCATGGAAGCCGAGGGCGCGACGGCTTCGGCCAGCCCGTCGCCGTCCGCCAGCGCCTCGGCGGACCGGTGAGCCGGCCAGGGCGCTGATCGTCCGGGCCGCGTGATTGGCCGACGCCGCGGACGCACCCTCCCTCGCGGAGGGGCGGCCGCGGCGTCATTCTATGTTCTGCGCCACAGATGCCCGATCGGAGTTGCGCAGGGTGGGGCGGGTCCGTATAGTTGAACAGGTCGCCGCGGGGTGGAGCAGTTCGGTAGCTCGCCGGGCTCATAACCCGGAGGTCGCAAGTTCAAATCTTGCCCCCGCAACGAGAAGCACGAGGCCCGGTTCCTGGATCACCAGGAACCGGGCCTCGTCGCATGTGCGGCCTCGCCCCGCCCCCGGCCGGTTTGGGAGGGGTTTCGGCGTTTGGGAGCCCCGAAGACACACCCACACACCGAAACCCCTCCCAAAGCCGGCCGTGCCGCGGCTGGCCGCGGCCGAGGGACGGGCCGGGTCAGCGCAGGAACAGGGCACTCAGCCGCCGGGTCACCAGCACGATGCCGACGCCGGCCAGCACCGCGAAGTAGCCGACGTGCACCGCGAAGACCGGGGTGAGCAGCCCGGTGCTGAGCATCCGCACCATCTCCACCGCATGCCACAGCGGGAACGCCATGATGACCCACTGCAGGGCCGGCGGGTACACCGTGATCGGGAAGAAGGTCGCGGAAAGCAGGAACATCGGCAGCAGCACCACCATGATCCAGTCCATGTGCACGAAGGTGCGACAGTACGAGGTCACGGCCATGCCCAGGGCCGCGAAGCCGAAGGCGATCAGCAGGCACGCCGGGATCGCCAGCACCGCCGTCCAGGCCAGGCTGTAGCCCAGCACGCTCATCAGCGCCATGAAGGCGCAGGAGTAGAGCATCCCGCGGAACAGGGCCGAGGAGATCTCGCCCAGGGCCACGTCCAGCGGCCCCAGCGGCGTGGCCAGCATGGACTGGTACACCTTGGAGAAGCGCAGCTTGAAGAACACGTTCCACGTGGAGTCGTAGATCGCCCCGTTCATCGCGGAGGTGGCCAGCAGGGCCGGGGCGATGTACGCCGGGTACGGCAGGTCCTGCCCCTGGTACTGCACCGCCCCCACCAGGGCGCCGACGCCGATGCCCATGGACAGCAGGTACAGCATCGGCTCGAGCACGCCGGAGACCATGATCAGCCAGTTGGACCCGTAGGAGGTGGCCAGCCCGTGCTCGAAGACCGAGCGGGCGTTGCCGGAGTAGACGGTCTGGGCGAAGGGCGCCGGACGCCGGTGGGCCAGCAGCGTCTGAGCTCCCGCTGCGGGCCGGGCGGGGGCCGACGTCGCACCGTGGGAGCGGGAACCGGCGCGGGAGCGTATGCCGGGGATGTGGGCGGGCGGGCGGCTCATCGGTCCTCCAGCTTCCGGGTCAGGGACCGGCGCAGCCACAGGATCCCCAGGACCGACAGTCCGAGGAGCACCAGCAGGTGCGCGGCCACCAGCCACGCCGGCTCGGCATGGCCGAAGGCCAGTCCGCGGGAGAGCTCGGCGGCGTGCCACACGGGGGAGATCCATCCGATCCACTGGATGCCCCACGGCAGCACGCTCAGCGGGTAGTACACCCCGGAGAACAGCACCAGCGGCATCAGCACGAAGCGGCGCACCATGGTGGATCTGCCGCCCTCCCGGTCCAGACCGGCGAAGTACCCGGCCACCGGCGCCCCGAAGGCCAGGGCCCCGAGCATCGCGACCAGCGGGATCGCCAGCCCCGTGCCCGGCTGCGGGAGCACCCCGAAGACGAGCATCGCGATCCAGTACAGCCCCGCCACCGCGGCGACCCTCACCTGGATCGCCAGCAGCACCCCGAGGGTCAGCTGCCCGGGGGAGACGGCGGCCTGGTAGATCGTGTAGTAGGTCTTGGCGTCCCACTGCGTGCCGCCGAGCACCTGGTAGGTGGATTCCTCCACGCCCACCATCACGGCCGCCGAGACCAGCAAGGCCGGGGCGACGAACACCACGTAGGACACCCCGTAGGTGTCCGCCCCCGTGCCGTGGCTGATCAGGGCGCCCAGTCCCAGCCCCATGCCCAGCAGGTACAGGACCGGCTCACCCAGCGCGGAGGTCAGCAGGGTCAGCCGGTAGCGCCAGTACACCCACAGCATGTGCTCGGTCACCCCCCAGAAGGCGGTGCGGCGGCGTCGGGCCGCGACCTGCGGATCGTCCAGGCCGGCTCGTCGGGCCGCCGGGGAGTACGACTGCGCGGTGGGCTGCGGATCCGCGACGGCGTCCTTCATTCGATCAGGCTCCGTCCGGTCAGGGTCAGGAACACATCCTCCAGGGAGGCGCGCCGGACCAGGCTGGAGCGCACGGGGACCCCGAGGTCGTGGCTGCGGGTCAGGGCCGCATCGGCGTCCTCGGCGTGGATCAGCAGCCGGTCCGGCAGCCGCTCGACCCGCCGGAACCCGCCGCGCTCGCGCAGCAGCGCGGCCTGCTCGTCCAGGACCATTCGATCCAGGCGCAGCTCCAGCACCTCCCGGCTCACGTGCTCCCGGATCAGGGCGGCGGGGGAGCCTTCGGCCATGATCCGGCCGTGGTCGATCACCACGATCCGATCGCACAGCTGCTCGGCCTCGTCCATGTAGTGCGTGGTCAGCAGCAGGGTGGTCCCGCTCTCGCGCAGTCGGAACAGCTTCTCCCACAGCAGGTGCCGGGCCTGCGGATCCAGGCCCGTGGTCGGCTCATCCAGCATCAGCAGCCGGGGCTCGTTGATCAGCGCCCGGGCGATGGTCAGGCGCCGCTTCATCCCGCCGGAGAGGTCATCGGCGCGCACGTCGCGCTTGTCGGTCAGCTGCGCGAAGTCCAGCAGCTCGGGGATCTTCTCCCGCAGATACCAGCGGGGCAGACCGAAGTACCGGCCGTACACGGCCATGTTCTTGGCCACCGTCAGGTCCAGGTCCAGCCGGTCCTCCTGCGGGACGACGCCGATGCGCGCCCGGATGCTGGGCCCCTGAACGTCCGGGTCCGCGCCGAGCACCTCCAGGTGCCCGCCCGTGCGCCGGGAGGTGGCCCCGAGCATCTTCATGGTCGTGGACTTGCCCGCCCCGTTGGGGCCCAGCAGCCCGAAGGCCTCCCCGGCCTCGATCCGGAAGTCGATGCCGTCCACCGCCGTGAACCGCCCGAAGGCCTTGGTCAGACCGGAGGCGACGGCGGCAGGGGCGGGGGCAGGCATGATCCACATCATAGCCGACCATGATCCCGGCGTCACCCGCCCGGAGGCACGCGCTGGAGGCCGTCGGCCGCGACGCCGGCCCCGCCGCTCAGCCCTGGGACTTCTTCAGCGCGGCCAGGCGCGCCTCCACCTCGGACTCCCGGGACAGATCCTCCAGGGACTCGAACTGCGCGTCCAGGGAGGAAGCGGACAGCTCCTGCGCCCCGCGCACCCGGGCCTCCTCCCGGCGCACCTTCTCCTCGAAGCGGCTGACCTCGCTGGTCGGGTCCATGACGTCGAAGGCCTTGAGGGCGTCGTTGACCTGGTTCTGCGCGGCCGCGGACTTCTGCCGGGCCGAGAGCTCATCCCTCTTGCGGGTCAGCTCATCCAGCTTGGAGCGCATCCGGTTCAGCCCGTCCTTGAGCTTGTCCACCGCCTCCGTCTGCGCGGCGATCTGCGGCTCGGCGGCCTGAGCCTCCTGCTCCGCGGCCAGCTGGCGCTGCAGCGCGATCTTCGCCAGGCCGTCGAACTTGTCCGCGCTCGCGGCATCGCCCTGCTCCCGGTGCCGGTCCGCCGTCTGGGAGGCGGCCAGGGCCTTGCGGCCCCACTCCTGGGCCTCCTTCAGGTCCTCGGCGTGGTCCTCCTCCAGCAGGCGCAGGTTGCCGATGGTCTGGGCCACCGCCTGCTCCGCCTCGGCGATGTTGTTCCGGTAGTCCCGGACCATCTGGTCCAGCATCTTCTGCGGGTCCTCGGCCGCGTCGATCATCGCGTTCACGTTGGCCTTCGCCAGCTGCGCGATCCGGCCGAAGATGGACTGCTTCACCATGGGATGTTCCTCCTGGTCGTGGTGGGTGGCTGTGTTCTGTGTGCTGGTCTGTGGGGCGGAACCCCGGTGCTTTCCGCGGCGGGTCCTCGGTCGAGAGTCCCTTCGGGTCCGGAGCTCGGCTCAGGAGCTGGTGTCAGAAGTTTCCTCCGGCCCCGCCGGAGCCGAAGCCGCCCCCGCCGCCGCCGAAGCCGCCGCCGCCGAAGCCGCCGCCGCCGAAGCCCCCCGAGCCACCGCCGCCGAAGCCGCCGTGGTTCCCGCCGCCGAGCAGGGTGCCCAGCAGCAGCCCGCCCAGCAGGGCGGAGTTCCGGTTCGATCCGCCGGCCCCGGGGCCGGTGCGGAAGCTGCGCACGTCCGCATCAGCCCCGGACTGGGCCTGCTGGGCCCGCAGCAGCGCCTGGTTGGCCTCGGTGAGGGCCGCGGTGGGTTCGGCGTCGCGCAGCCGCTGCGCTTCGGCCAGGTGCCGCTGCGCCTCGTGCAGGGCGGTGCGGGCCTGCTGGCCGACGCCGCCGCGGCGGGCCGCCACGTAGTCGGTGGCCGCAGCGACGGCCGTCTGCGCGGAGATCAGGGTGTGGGCGAGGGTCTGGCGGGCCGAGCGATCCCGGGCGTGGGCATCGCGCACGCTGGCCAGGCCCTCATCCAGCTGCACGCGGGCCTCGCGCAGGCGCCGGGCCTGGGCCTGCGGATCCACGGGGCCTGCGGCCAGCTCAGCGCGGATCGCGGAGACCGCCTGGCGCACGCGGGCCGCCGCCCCGCTCAGATCCGCGTAGCCGCCCCGGCCCAGCAGGGCCTGCGCCTCGGCGACGTCGGCCTCGGCCTGCTCCAGCGCCTCCTCCAGGGAGGCCCGGGCCTGCTCCAGCTCGCCGGCCGAGCGCTCGGCCGCGGCGATCACGGAGCGGACCTGCCCGGTGGCCTCCTCCGCGCCGCGCACCGCGAGCGCGGCGGCGGAGACCTCCCCGGCCTCCAGGTGGGTGCGGGCCTGACCCACGGTCTCCGCGGCCAGCTCCAGCCGCCGCTCGGCCTCGTCCAGGGAGTCCAGGATCGGCTCCACCGCGCCGACGGCGAACCGTCCGGTCAGCTCGCGGATCCTCGGGCGGGTGCGCTCCAGCCGGGCGCGCTCCTGCTCGACGCCGCTCCCGGCCGCGGAGATCGCCTCGGCGGGGGAGTCCTCCAGTCGGCGCAGCCGGGCGAACTCCTCCTGCTTGGCCGTCAGGCTCGCCTGGGCGGCGCGGCACCCGCGGATGATCTCGGTGAGCCAGGAGCGCTGCTGCTGCTCTGTGTCGGGGATGTCGTCGTCCAGCTGCTGCTGCAGCTGGAAGCTGCGGGTCAGGCTCTCCCGGGCCTGGGCGAGGGCGGTCTCGAAGGGTCGCACAGCCTCGTCGCCGTACTGGGCGCGGGCGAACTCCAGCTCCTCGGCGCTGCGGGCGACGGCGTCGTCCGCGGCCACCAGCAGGGGCCCGGCCTCGGCGCGCAGCTGCGCGAGGTCCATCGCGTCCAGCGGATCCGCGGGGGCAGCGCCCGGGACCCGGGCGGCACCGGGGGCACCCGCGGCCTGAGACGGCGTGCCGGGGGTGCCGGCGCTCGTTCCGTTGGCGCGCCGACGCCGCCGCCGCCACGCCCACACACCCACGGCCCCCGCGCCGCCGGCGGCCAGCAGCCAGCCGCCGCTGATCAGTCCCTGGCTGCCGCCGCCCCCGCCGCTGGAGGTGCGCGAGGACTGCGCGGCTTCGCGCATCCCGTCCACCGCGGCTTCGGCGGCACCCGTCCAGTCGGTGTCGCGCAGCTTCGGGAAGATCCGATCCTGGTAGATCCGCTGCTGCTGCTCCTGGGTGATCGGGCCCGAGGAGCTGGCCTCGAACTTGGCCTGGCGGGCCTGGGTGGCGATGACCAGCACGGCGTCGGTGGCGCCGAGGTCGTTCAGCTCGGAGAAGCGGCTCACCCAGGCATCGGCACCGGAGGGGTCGGTGAACTCATCCACCGTGATGACGTAGAGGGTCAGGTGCTGGTCCTCGGCCAGCCGGTCGATCGATGAATCCAGCGTCTGGGTTGAGCCCAGGACCCCGGCTTCGTCGACCACGCGCTGTCCGGGGGAGACATCCATCGGGGCCTGCGCCAGAGCGGGCGCGGCGCCGAGCGCGGTGCTCGCGCCGACGGCGGCCAGCACCAGCAGGGCGGACCGGTGGCGTCCTCGGCTCTCGGCGGTGGGGCGGGTTGGATGCTCCATGGCACCAGACTAGGCCACGGCGGCGCGGGGATCACGGGTTGTCCACCGTCGGCGCAGACGAGGCCGACGCGGCAAGGTGACGATCAGGAAACGTCCAGAATCCGCACACAGGGGGCACAGCCGAGCGGAGCACAGTGGAAGCGAGCATCGGGGCGCCGTGCGCACCGGCGCGGTCGCACCGCCCCCCATCAGCAGGACCCGGCATGAAAGGCTCGAGGATGACCACCCCGCCCCAGGACCCCCACCAGCCCGACGGTCACGAGGACCGGACCCGGCCCCACCCGTGGGCCGAACAGGAGCCGTCCACCCGCCCGATCGGCGCCGACGCCGGCGCCCAGCGCATCGAGGGCACCCGCCCCGCAGGCACCGCACAGGAAGGCACCCGCCCGGCAGGCTCCGGGCAGGAGGGCACTGCGCAGGAGAGCACCGCGGCCTACCCCACCTGGGCCGGGCAGGCCTCCGGGGCGAGGACCCAGGAGCAGGCGGCCGCCACCGCCGAGCAGCCCACCCAGGCCACCCAGACCGCGGCCTACGGATACGGCTACGGCGAGGGCGGATACGGCGGCGGCGACGGCGGCTGGGGCACCGCGGGCCAGCCCATCTACCAGCCCGCCTCACCGCGGCGGGATCGCCGCCGGTTCGGCGCCGGCACCCTGATCGCCGGGATGGCGGTGGCCGCGCTGATCGGCGGGGGTGCTGCTGCAGGGACCACGGGGCTGATCGAGGCGAACTCCGCCTCCACGAGCTCCTCCTCCGGCAGCGGCGGCACGACCATCGTCAACGACCACAGCTCGGTCAACGAGGTCACCGCCGCGGCGCAGAAGGCCTCGCCCTCCGTGGTGACCATCGCCGTCACCGGCAGCGGGGAGTCCGGCACCGGCTCCGGGGTGATCCTGGACAAACAGGGCCACATCCTCACCAACACCCACGTGGTCACCCTGGACGGGGCCACCGCGAACGCGACCGCCGAGGTGCAGCTGTCCGACGGCTCCGTGCGCTCCGCCCAGGTGGTGGGCACGGATCCCACCTCGGATCTGGCCGTGCTGAAGATCGACGCGAACGGCCTGGACCTCACCCCGGCCACCCTGGGCGACTCCAGCAAGCTCAACGTCGGGGACACGGCCGTGGCCATCGGCTCCCCGCTGGGCCTGAGCGGCACCGTCACGGACGGCATCGTCTCCAACCTCAACCGCACGATCTCCGTGGCCTCCTCCGCGGCCCCTGAGGGCGGGGACACCGAGGACTCCTCCCAGGGCTCGCCCTTCCAGTTCCAGTTCCCGGATAAGAACGGGCGCACCCAGACCACCCAGTCCAACTCCACGATCTCCCTGGCGGTGCTGCAGACCGACGCCGCGATCAACCCCGGCAACTCCGGCGGGGCCCTGGTCAACAAGGACGGCGAGGTCATCGGCATCAACGTGGCGATCGCCTCGGCCGGGTCCAGCAGCGGCTCCGAATCCAGCGGCTCCACCGGCAACATCGGCGTCGGCTTCTCCATCCCCGTGGACTACGCCAAGCGGGTGGCCCAGGAGATCATCGACGACGGGCACGCGACCCACGGGCTGCTGGGGGCCTCGGTGGCCTCCAGCCCCGCGGATGGGGACAAGTCCCAGACCTTCAGCGACGGCGCCGTCATCAAGCGGCTGAGCTCCGACGGCCCGGCCCAGCAGGCGGGGCTGTCCACCGGCGACGTCATCACCGAGCTGGACGGGCGCCAGATCACCGACGCCGAATCCCTGACCGCCAGCGTGCGCGAGGCCGCGGCCGGGCAGAAGGTCACGGTGAAGTACCAGCGCAACGGCAGCGAGAAGACCGCGGAGGTCACCCTGGGCAGCGCCTCGGACAGCTCCTCCTCCGGTCGCTGAGGCGGCTGAACCGCGTCGACGACGCCGCGCCGACCCCGATCCTTCCGGGGCCGGCGCGGCGTCGTCTCGCGTGCGCGGCCGAACCCTGCGCGGGCGACCCCGTGTGAAGCCACCCCGAGGGGTGCGGGACCGCGGGGCTGGGCGCTAGAGCACCCCGCCGAAGTCGTGCTGGCGCCAGGCCTCGTAGATCGCGATGGAGGCGGAGTTGGCCAGGTTCAGGGAGCGGCGCCCGGGCAGCATGGGGATGCGCACCCGCTCGGTGACGTGCGGATCCTCCTGCACCTGCCGCGGCAGGCCCACGGACTCCCGACCGAACATCAGCACATCCCCCTCCTCATAGGCGATGTCCGCGTAGCTGACCCGGGCCGTGGTGGAGAAGGCGAAGATCCGGCGCCCGGCCAGCACCGCCCACGCGGAATCCAGGTCCGGGTGCACCGTCATCACCGCGAGGTCGTGGTAGTCCAGGCCGGCGCGGCGCAGGTGCGCATCCGAGAGGTCGAAGCCCAGCGGCTCCACCAGGTGCAGGTGCGCCCCGGTCACCGCGGCCAGGCGGATCGCGTTGCCGGTGTTGCCGGGGATCTCCGGGGTGTGGAAGAGGATGTCGAACACGGTCCCACAGTCTAGGCCCCCGCCCGGTGACGCAGGGCTCTTGCCCGGGACGCGCACGGCGCGCGTAGCATGGGGTGTCCGCCGCGGCGCCCCCGGCGTCGCCGAAGCATCCGTCGCATCCACCGCACCAGCCGCATCCACGGCACCCGCCGCACACGCCGCATCCGCCGGGAAGGAGCCCGCCATGGTCCGGGAGGCCTACCTCGACCACGCCGCCACCACGCCTGTGGACCCGCGCGCCCTGGAGGCCATGCTCGCCCAGCTGCGCGCCGGCGGCAACGCCTCCGCCCTGCACGGGGCCGGGCGATCGGCCCGCTCCGCCGTGGAGACCGCGCGGGAGCAGATCGCCGCCAGCCTCGGGGCGGATCCGGCCGAGGTCATCCTCACCGGCGGCGGCACGGAGGCCGACAACCTCGCCGTCAAGGGCATGTACTGGGCCCGGCGCGAGCAGGACCCCCGCCGCACCCGCATCGCGGTCTCCGCGGTGGAGCACCAGGCGGTGCGCGAGACCGTGGAATGGCTGGCCGAGCACCAGGGTGCCGCACTGGACTGGCTGGAGGTCGACGCCGAGGGTCGGGTCCACCCGCAGACCCTGCGCGAGGCCCTGGCCGCCCACCCGGGACAGCACGCGCTGGTCGCGGTGATGTGGGCCAACAGCGAGGTCGGCACCATCCAGCCCGTCGCCGAGCTCGCGCAGATCGCCGCCGAGGCGGGCGTGCCCTTCCACACCGACGCCGTGCAGGCCTACGGCAGCCTGCCCGTGGACTTCCACGCTTCGGGCGCGACCACCATGGCGGTCTCCGGGCACAAGATCGGTGCGCCCTTCGGTGTCGGGGCCCTGGTGGCCGTGCGCACCGCGCCGCTGCAGGCCCTGATCCACGGCGGCGGGCAGGAGCGGGGCGTGCGCTCGGGGACGGTGGATGCCCCCGGTGCCGCGGGCTTCGGGGCCGCCGCGGCCGGGCTGGCGGATCTGGAGGCCGAGGCCGCGAGGATCCGCGGCCTGCGCGATCGCCTGGTGGCCGGGGTGCGCGAGCGCGTCCCGCAGGCCGTGCTGCGCGGACCCGCGGACCTCGGGGCGGACTCCCGCCTGCCCGGCAACGCCCTGTTCACCTTCCCCGGCTGCGAGGGGGACTCCCTGCTGTTCCTGCTGGACATGGCCGGGGTGCGCACCTCCACGGGCTCCGCGTGCAACGCCGGGGTCCCCCGCCCCTCCGAGGTCCTGCTGGCCATGGGCCTGACGGAGGCCGAGGCGCGCGGGGCCCAGCGGTTCACCCTGGGCCGCACCAGCACCGAGCAGGACGTGCGGGCCCTCCTGGAGGCCCTGCCCCAGGCGTATCGGCAGGCCAGTGCCGCCGGGATGGCCGATCATGTCCCGGGTGGCGCCTGGTGAGGCCGGGTCTGAGAGATAGGCAGCGGAACGGACGGACGAGCATGAGGAGGAGCGGAGCATGAAGGTCCTGGCGGCGATGAGCGGGGGAGTGGACTCCGCGGTGGCGGCCGCGCGCGCGGTGGATGCCGGGCACGACGTCGTCGGGGTGCACCTGGCCCTGTCCCGGATGCCCGGGACCTTGCGCACCGGCTCGCGCGGGTGCTGCACCATCGAGGACTCGATGGACGCCCGGCGCATCTGCGACAAGCTCGGCATCCCCTTCTATGTCTGGGACTTCTCCGAGCGGTTCAAGCAGGACGTGGTGGATGACTTCATCGGCGAGTACGCCGCCGGACGCACCCCCAACCCCTGCATGCGCTGCAACGAGAAGATCAAGTTCGCGGCCCTGCTGGAGAAGGCTCTCGCGCTGGGATTCGACGCCGTGTGCACCGGGCACTACGCCAGGATCGTGCGCGATCCCGACGGACGCCCCGAGCTGCACCGGGCCGCGGACTGGGCCAAGGACCAGTCCTACGTGCTCGGCGTGCTCACCGAGGCCCAGCTGGAGCACGCGATGTTCCCCCTGGCCGAGACCCCCACCAAGGCCGAGGTGCGCGCCGAGGCCGCCGAGCGCGGCTTCGCGATCGCGAAGAAGGCCGATTCCCACGACATCTGCTTCATCCCCGACGGGGACACCCGCGGCTGGCTCGAGGAGCGCATCGACCTGCAGGAAGGGCCGATCAAGGACACCTCCGGGCAGGTGCTGGGCACCCACCGTGGGGCGCGGGCCTTCACCGTGGGCCAGCGCAAGGGCCTGGCGATCGGGCGGCCCGCCCCGGACGGGAAGCCCCGCTTCGTCCTGGAGATCCACCCGAAGACCAACGAGGTCGTCGTCGGGCCGAAGGAGATGCTGGCCGTGGAGGAGATCCTCGGGATCCGGCAGAGCTGGGCCGGACGCCCCGTGCCCGAGGCGCAGGCCTTCCTGCAGGCCCGTGCGCGCGGGGAGGCCCCGGAGGCCTCCGAGGCCTTCGAGGTCATGGCGCAGGTGCGCGCCCACGCGGATCCGGTGCCGGCCACGGCCCGGCTGCGCGAGGCCGAGGTGGACGGGCGCACGGCCGTGCAGCTGGTGGTGCGCCTGCGCGGCCCGCTGCGCGGGGTGGCCCCCGGGCAGACCCTGGTGATCTACCAGGGCACCCGGGTGCTGGGTCAGGCGACGATCCACCGCGCCTACTCCCTGGACCGGCCCGACGTGGTTCCGGCCCCGTAGACTGCCCTGCATGAACGCGCACCACACCGAGGACGAGACCCCCGCCGCCCCCGCCTTCGACGAGCGGGCCAGCTCCCTGAGCGACATCGATCCCGAGGTCTTCGAGGAGCTGCTGGCCATGCGCGGCACGATCGACAACATCGACGCCGCCCTGATCCACCTGCTCGCCGAGCGCTTCCGCGCGACCCAGCGGGTGGGGCATCTGAAGGCCGAGCATCGCCTGCCTCCGGGGGACCCGGACCGGGAGGCCGCCCAGATCCGGCGCCTGCGGGCCCTGGCCGAGGACTCCCACCTGGACCCGGCCTTCGCCGAGAAGTTCCTGAGCTTCATCGTCAGCGAGGTGATCCGCCACCACGAGCGCATCGCGGAGCAGCACGAGAAGGAGCGCGCCCGGAATGACTGAACCCGGTCCGACCGAGACCGACCCGCTGCCTCGGCTGGGCGCGGCGCGGCTGAGCGCGGGCACCCGGGGATCCCTGCCGGGCACCGACATGCCCGAGTCCCTGCGGATGCTGCGCGGGGAGCTGGGTGACCCGCACCAGGGGGCGCTGCCCGTGCTGCCGGAGACCGGCTGGGCCGGAACCCGCCTGGCGCGCACGGTGGCCACCCTGGGCGGCCTGTCCGCTGACCTGCAGGCTGCCGGGTGGCGGCTGCGGGAGAGCCCGGGCCGGGAGGCCCGCACCGCCGCTGCGCGGCTGAGCTCGGATGTGCAGGCACTGGCCGACGCGATCGGCGCGGAATCCGCCGGGCACCGCGGCACCACCGTGGTGGACCTCATCGGGCCGCTGAGCCTGGCCGCGGAGCTGCACCTCGGGGAGGGGCGGGCCGTCCTGGCCGATCACGGGGCGCGCCGGGATCTGCGGGAGGCCCAGCGGGCCGGTCTGGCCGAGTACGTCCGGGCCCTGCGCACCGCGGTGGAGGGGGAGGACCTGGTCCTGCGGGTGCGCGAGCTCCGCGCCGAGCAGGTGCTGGCGGGCCGGGTGCCCACCGCCTCCGGTCTGCGCACCCTGCGCGCCGTGCCCCGCGGGGAGGCCCGCGCGGCCCTGAGCGAGCTGGCCCTGGCGGCCCGGTCGCTGGGCCTGGGCACGATCCTCGATCAGGGCGGGCCCATACCCGATCCGGACCTGCGGGCGGAATTCGATGCGGTGGCCGTGCGTCCGGCGAGCACCGACCCGCGGGACTGGGAAGCCGCGGCCGCCGCGCACGATACCGGTCTCGGTCTGCGCCTGGGGGTGCTCACCGGTCCGGACACCCGGGGACGGCTGCCGGACCCGGGGCGCGAGGCCGCAGCCCTGTGGCGCACCTGGCGCAGCCTGGGCCTGGGGCAGGAGCACCTGCGGGGGATCGCGCTGGAGGAGCGGGCGGATCTGGATCCCGTGGCCCCGGAACGGGTCGCGTCGCTGCTGGGCGTGGGGGCGCGCACCGCGCAGATCCTGGCGGAGCTGGCCGCCGAGGACGCCGCGTAGGCCCTCCGCAGCCAGCGGTTCTCGCGTCGCTATCGCATGCCGTCATCTGAGCGCCGTCGCCGCAGCGGTCTCGGCACGGCATCGTACCGAGTCAGCCCTGCGGATCACGTAGGGTTGGAGTGCTCCCGTGCGCCGCGGAACCGGGCCAGGCCGCGGCCGGGAGGCGACAGCGGCATCGAGCGGGAAAGGGGCGCGAGTGAAAGCGCGGATTCTGGTGGTCGACGACGACGAGGCTCTGGCCGAGATGGTCGGGATCGTGCTGTCCAACGAGGGCTTCGAGCCGACCTTCTGCGAGACCGGGGGCCGCGCCGTCTCCGCCTTCGAAAGCTACGACCCGGACCTGATCCTGCTGGATCTCATGCTGCCCGGGATGACCGGGATCCAGGTGTGCGAGAAGATCCGGGAGACCTCGGATGTGCCGATCATCATGCTCACCGCCAAGTCCGACACCGAGGACGTGGTGCGGGGGCTGGAGGCAGGCGCCGATGACTACATCGCCAAGCCCTTCAAACCGGCCGAGCTGCTGGCCCGCATCCGCACCCGGCTGCGCATCGGGGAAACCCGGTCCGCGGACCGCCTGGAGATCGGGGACCTGCACGTGGACCTGGCCGGACGCGCCGTGACCCGCGAGGGGCAGACCGTGCGCCTGACCCCCCTGGAGTTCGACCTGCTGGTCAACCTCGCCCAGGAGCCCGGGCAGGTGCTCTCCCGGGACACGCTCCTGGATCGGATCTGGGGCATGGACTCCGATGCCGACCGCCGCCTGGTCAATGTCCACATCCAGCGTCTGCGCGCCAAGATCGAGAAGGACCCGGAGAATCCGGAGCTGATCCAGACCGTGCGCGGGGTGGGCTACAAAGCCAACGCCCACCAGGTCCGCCGCTAGCCGCCGCCCGCCCCATGGCCCGTCACCTCACCCGCCCGCTGCGCCGCGTCCTCGGCGTCGTGCCCGCACTCTGGCGCGCCCTGCGCCAGCGCTGGCGCACCTCCCTGCAGTTCTCCGCGGTCGTGGTGGCCACCTCCCTGTCCCTGCTCGCCTTCCTGTTCGCCGGCTCCTTCCTGTCCACGCAGATCGCCAGCAGCCTGTTCCGGGAGTCGCAGAGCCAGGCGCTGGAGGAGTCCTCCAAGGGCTTCTCCGATGTGCAGGGCATCCTCAACAGCTCGGACGCTTCCAGCCAGGCGGAGATCCAGAAGCTCATCCAGAGCTCCCTGACCATCCTCGAGACCCACGGGGCCGACGCCAAGCGCCAATGGATCCTCATCCCCGTCGGCGCAGGCTCGGATCAGGCCGGTGTGGGCGCCCAGGCGCAGAACCGGTGGATGAGCCCCTCCAGCGTGCCGCAGGACCTGCAGGAGGAGGTCACCGGAGGCGACGGGGTGTTCTGGAAGTCCGCCTCGCTGCCGGTGGATGAGCACGGCACCCCGGTGCCGGTGCTGATCGTCGGGTCCACGGTGCACCTGAACCAGGGGGATCGGTATGCGCTGTACCTGGTCTACGACCTCTCCTCCTCCCAGCAGACCCTGGACTACATCCAGTTCGTCATCACCGTGGGCTTCGCGATCCTGCTGGTCTTCGTCGCCACGATCGTCTGGTGGGTGACCCGCTCCGTGATCCGCCCCATCTCCCAGACCGCGGCGGCCGCCGAGCGTCTGGCCGACGGGGACCTGGACGATCGCGTCGTCATCCGCGGGGAGAACGAGGCGGCCGTGCTCGGCGCGTCGTTCAACGAGATGGCCGACTCCATCCAGCACCAGATCGAGCAGCTGGAGACCCTGTCCAAGATGCAGCAGCGCTTCGTCTCCGACGTCTCCCACGAGCTGCGCACCCCGCTGACGACCGTGAAGATGGCCGCGGAGCTACTCTACGACGGGCGCGAGCGGATGGAGCCGTCCTTCCAGCGCTCTACCGAGCTGATGTACCACCAGGTGGACCGCTTCGAATCCCTCCTGGCTGATCTGCTGGAGATCTCCCGCTTCGACGCAGGCTCCGCGACCCTGGACGTGTCCACGGTGGACCTGGCCGATCTCGTGGAGGACACCATCGAATCCGTGCGCCCGCACCTGGACCGCGCCGGTCTGACGGTGCGCCTGCACGGGGAGCAGCTGCGCTGCGCGGTGCAGATGGATCCCCGGCGGATCGAGCGGGTGCTGCGCAACCTCCTGGTCAACGCGATCGAGCACTCCGAGGGCCGGCCCCTGGACATCTGGCTGGCCGCCGGGACCCACGACGCCGCCGTGGCGGTGCGCGACCACGGCATCGGAATGACCGCGGAGCAGTCCCAGCGGGTCTTCGACCGCTTCTGGCGGGCCGACCCCTCGCGCAAGCGCACGCTGGGCGGCACCGGACTGGGGCTGTCCATCGCGGCCGAGGACGTGCGCCTGCACGGCGGCCGGCTGGAAGCCTGGGGAGAGCCGGGTCAGGGCGCCTGCTTCCGCCTCACCCTGCCGCTGCACCAGGGCGAGACGGCCGGCGACTCCCCGCTGGGCCTGCCCCCGGATGGGATCCCGGACCCTGCGCCGTCGGCTACGGCGGACCCAGCAGATGCGCAGGCCGACGCCGCGAGCGGGGCCGCTCACGATCCCAGCCCCGTCGACTCCAGCCCCGTCGACTCCAGCCCCGTCGACCCCGGAACGGAGGACCGAGCATGATCACCGCCCGCCCGATCCCGACAGGACGCCGTCCGCGTGTCCGGAGGATCCTGCTGGCCCTGCTGGCCCTGATCCTGGGACTGACCGCCTGCGGCCGCATCCCCACGGACGGGCAGGTCTACCACTACGCGGAAGGCGAGACCTCCAGCGCCACCCCGACCCCGGCCTACAGTCCCGCCGGGCCCCGAGAGGGAGACGATCCGGAGCAGATCCTGCGCGGCTTCTTCGAAGCAGGCACCGGCGTGGAGGACGACTACGCCGTAGCACGCTCCTTCCTGACCCGGGACCTGGCGGCCAGCTGGTCCCCGGAGGACGAGACCTGGGTGTATCGGGACGGGATCACCGTGGAGGGCGACGGCGGTCAGGACCGGCTCCGAGCCGAGATCCCGGTGGCCACCCATGTGGATGACCGCGGCATCGCGACCTCCTATGACGAGCCGGACACCCGCACCCTGCACGTGGGCTTCACCCGGGTGGACGGGCAGTGGCGGATCAGCAGCATCCCGAACGGCACGGCCCTGACGCGCACGCAGTTCGAGCGGCTGTTCCGCTCCTTCTCCCTCTACTTCTACGACCCCACCTACACCTACGCGGTGCCCGACATCCGCTGGTTCGTCAGCCGGCCCACCGTGGCGACCTCCCTGGTGCGGGTTCTGCTGCAGGGTCCCGCCCCCTACCTGACCGGGGCCGTGGTCTCCCCGATCCCGGCGGGGACCTCCCTGCAGCGAGCCTCGGTGCCGGTCGATGGGGGTGTGGCCCAGGTGGGGCTGACCGGAGGTGAGATCTCGAAGGCCGGGCAGCTGACCCTGGAGCGGATGCACTCCCAGCTGCGCCAGACCCTCTCCGGGATCACGGCGATCTCGGACGCGGCGATCAGCATCGACGACAAGAAGATCGACGTCGGCCAGGTCTCCGACTACCGCGAGCCCCAGAAGGATCCCCAGGTCGGCGAGCAGCAGGTGGGGGTGCGCGAGGACGAGCTGGTCTCCTACGCGCCGGACCAGGTCCGCGCCATCTCCGACCTGCAGGCGCCGCTGAGCGCACCGCGCCAGCCGGGGACGGATCCGAGCCGCTCGGTCTACGCCTACCTGGATGAGAACCGCGGCCACCTCGGGGTGCGCGCCAAGAACGGCACTGCCCTGGACCTGGACCTGCCGGGGCGGCTGACCCGCCCCAGCATCGACTTCCGACGGTGGGTCTGGACCGCCTCCGCCGACGGCACCGTGCACGCGGTGCTGGGGGATCGGGATGAGCAGCAGCCGCGCACCGTCACCGCCGACTGGCTGCGGGGTCAGAGCGTCTCCTCCCTGCGGATCTCCCGGGACGGCACCCGGGCCCTGGTGGTCACAGGGGAGGGTTCTGCCGCCCGGCTGTGGGTGGCCGGCGTCGTGCGAGAGGAGAATGGGGCGCCCACCCGCCTGCTCGATCCGCTGCGGGTCTCCACGACGGTGCACCCCGCCCAAGCCCGGTGGATCTCGGATTCGGCCGCGGTCATCGCCGACACGGCCGGAGACGGGGTGGAGGTCATGCACCTGACCGGCCGCTCGGATCAGCTGGACGGGCTGTCCGGGATCGAGGCGATCAGCGGCGGGGACGGGGTGCAGAGCGTCTACGCCCAGACCTCCTCCGACGTCTATCGTCTCTCCGGCGCCTCGTGGTCCCGCGTCGAGACGGCGGTGCGAGACCTGGCCTACCCCGGCTGAGCCCGCCCCCGGTGGGATCCGCGGGGTCATCCACAGGCGAGCCGGCAGGGCTTGTCCGGGGTGCGTCGATGCGGCACAGTCTCGGTGCATGGACGATGACGCTGCGGTCTCGCGCCGCCTGGATGCCTGGGCCCTGCGGGCGGGGGACTGGGTCGGGCAGACGCTGGAGGCGCTGCTGCCCCGCTCCTGCGCCTGCTGCGGCGTGGGGATCCGGGGACTGTGTCCGGTGTGCTCGGCGCTGTTCCACCGGTTCACGGCCCGTCCGTGCGATGCCGCGGCCTGGGCCCCGCGGTGGCCGGATGCGCTGCCCTGTGCGGCCGCCGGGGCCTACCGCCACGAGGCCGCACGGCTGCTGCTGGCGTGGAAGAACGGCGGGCGCACGGACGCCCAGCCGGTGCTCGCCCGGGCCCTGGCCCGGGCGCTGGCCGCGACCCTGGCCGAGGCCCTGGCGGATGCGCCGGGAACGCGCGAGGTCCTGATCGTGCCCGTGCCCTCCTCCGCCGCGGCGTTCCGCCGCCGCGGCTTCGTCCCGGCACAGGCCCTCGCGCGGGGTGCGCTGGCCGAGCTGCGGCGCGGCGGCGGTCCCGACGGGGTGCGCCTGCGACTGGTCCCGTGCCTGCGCCGTCGGGGGCGGCTCCCGGGGAAGCTCGCATGGGGTGCCGCCCGCGGCGGGCAGAAGGGTCTGGGGGCCGGGCAGCGTCGGGCCCGGGTCCATCACTCCATGGTCGCCGCCGTCAGCCCGCCGTGGTCCTGGTGCGGCTTCTCGGTGCGGCTGGACGGTGCCCGCTGCGTGCTGGTCGACGACGTGCTGACCACCGGGGCCAGCCTGGAGGAAGCCCGCCGGGCGATCCTCGAGGCCGGGGGCGTGGTGCTCGGGGCGGCCGTCGTCGCGGCGGTCCGTCTGCCCGATTGAGGCGCCTCCTGCGGCTCGGGGCGGTGGATCTCGCGGCGTCATGGTGTGACCTGCCCGACGTCGCCCGGGTAGGGTGGGGACAGGGAGTCGGTCAGATCCGCTCCTCGTGCGGCGGCCCTTGTCGGGTCCGGCGTGACGGCCCCTGGCAGGCCGACCGCACCCCGCCTCTTCCCTCAGGGAGGTCATCGTGGAACTCACCGTCTACGGCCGCAACGTCAAGGTCCCCGAGCGCATGCGCGAATACGTCGAGGAGAAGGTCGAGAAGTTCGAGAAGCTCAACGACCGGGTGGAATCCATCGACGTGAAGGTCGCGAAGGTCGGCAGCGGGCCCCAGTCCATCACCGTCGAGATCACCGTGCACGGGCCCGGCCCGGTGCTGCGGGCCGAGGCCACCGGCGCGGACAAGTTCGCCGTGTTCGACGATGCCTACGGCAAGCTGCTGGAGCGCCTGCGCCGCGCCCGTGACCGGCGCAAGATCCGCCGCGGGCATGCCCGCCCCCAGTCGGTCTCCGAGGCCACCGGCGCCCTGCCCGTGATCGAGGCGGGGCAGCAGCAGGCCCGCATCGAGCTGCCCGCGGAGGAGGCTTCCGCCGAGGAGGTCCCCTTGGAGGAGGCGGCCTTCGACCAGGACTACCCGCTGACCGCGGAGATCTCCCCGGTGCAGATCCGGCGCAAGACCTTCCCGGCGGAGCAGCTGAGCGTGGACCAGGCCGTGGACCGGATGGAGCTGGTCGGCCACGACTTCTACCTGTTCATCGACGAGGAGCTGGGCCGCCCGGCCGCCGTCTACCGTCGCAAGGGCTGGACCTATGGGGTCATCACCCTCGGGGAGGACACGCCCGAGGAGGGCACCACCGAGACTCGGGTCTACCAGGCCTCCTGAGGACCCGTCACCGTGTTGGCGGGGCCCGGGGTGCGGCTGGCGCCTCCCCGGGCCCCGTTCGCGCGCTCCCAGCGGATTCCCATGCGCGAGAACCGGACGCGGTGCGGCGCATCGCGTAGACTGCGCTGATGGGTCCGCCCGGCACACCCGCCCCGCGGCGGCCGACGCCGCGCACGGACCCGGGACTGCGGGCGAGCGCCCGCCGCACGGGTGCCTCCCGGCGCCCTCATCCGCCGTCGTGACTAGGAGTTCATCGCTCGTGGCATCCTTCCTGGAAAAGATCCTTCGCACCGGAGACAAGCGGCTGCTCAAGAAGCTGCGGGTCTACGCCGAGGCGATCAACTCCCTCGAAGAGGATTTCAAGGCCTACACGGACGCCGAGCTGCGTGCCGAGACCGACGCGTTCAAGGCCCGTCTGGAGGACGGCGAGCAGCTGGATCGACTGCTGCCCGAGGCCTTCGCCGCGGTGCGCGAGGCCTCCGCCCGCACCCTCGGCCAGCGCCACTACGACGTGCAGCTGATGGGCGGGGCCGCCCTGCACCTGGGCAACATCGCCGAGATGAAGACCGGCGAGGGCAAGACCCTGGTGGCCACGTTGCCGGCCTATCTCAACGCCCTGACCGGCAAGGGCGTGCACGTGGTCACCGTCAACGACTACCTCGCCGAATACCAGGCCAACCTGATGGGGCGGGTGTACCGCTTCCTGGGCATGGAGCCGGGGGTCATCCTCTCCCAGCAGACCCCCGAGCAGCGACGCAAGCAGTACGCCGCGGACATCACCTACGGCACCAACAACGAGTTCGGCTTCGACTACCTGCGCGACAACATGGCCTGGTCCGTGGACGAGCGGGTGCAGCGCGGACACCACTTCGCCATCGTCGACGAGGTCGACTCGATCCTCATCGATGAGGCCCGGACCCCGCTGATCATCTCCGGTCCTGCCGCGGGGGAGGCCAACCGCTGGTACGGGGAGTTCGCCCGGGTCGCCCGCGACCTGGTGCGCGACCGCGACTACGAGGTCGATGAGAAGAAGAAGACCGTGGGCGTGCTGGAGCCCGGCATCGAGAAGGTCGAGGACCACCTCGGCATCGACAACCTCTACGAGTCGGAGAACACCCCCCTGATCGGGTTCCTCAACAACGCGATCAAGGCCAAGGAGCTGTTCGCGAACAACAAGGACTACGTGGTGCTCAAGGGCGAGGTGCTCATCGTCGACGAGCACACCGGGCGCATCCTGCCCGGGCGCCGCTACAACGAGGGCGTGCATCAGTCCATCGAGGCCAAGGAGAAGGTGGAGGTCAAGGCGGAGAACCAGACCATGGCCACCGTGACCCTGCAGAACTACTTCCGCCTCTACGACAAGCTCTCCGGGATGACCGGCACCGCCGAGACCGAGGCGGCCGAGTTCGTGAACACCTACGACCTCGGCATCGCCGTGATCGACCCGAACAAGCCGCTGCAGCGGATCGACCAGCCGGACCTGGTCTACAAGAACGAGGTCGCCAAGTTCGCCGCAGTGGTCAAGGACATCGCGAAGCGCCACGAGAAGGGCCAGCCCGTGCTGGTGGGCACCACCTCCGTGGAGAAGTCCGAGTACCTCTCCAAGCTGCTGGCCAAGCAGGGCGTGCGCCACGAGGTGCTCAACGCCAAGAACCACGCCCGGGAGGCCGCCATCGTCGCCCAGGCCGGGCGCAAGGGCGCGGTGACCGTGGCGACCAACATGGCCGGGCGCGGCACCGACATCATGCTCGGCGGCAACGCCGAGTTCGACGCCGTGGAGAGGATGGCCGAGCTCGGTCTGGATCCGGCCGAGAAGCCCGAGGAGTACGAGGCGAAGTGGCCCGAGGTCCTGGCCGCCTGCGAGGAGGCCACGAAGAAGGAGCACGAGGAGGTCAAGGAGCTCGGGGGGCTGTACGTGCTGGGCACGGAGCGGCACGAGTCCCGGCGCATCGACAACCAGCTGCGCGGACGCTCCGGGCGCCAGGGGGACCCGGGGGAATCCCGGTTCTACCTGTCCCTCTCGGATGACCTGATGCGCCTGTTCAACGGCGCGGCGGCTGCCCGACTGATGGCGGGTGCCCCGGACGACACCGCCCTGGAGCACCGGATCGTCTCCCGGGTGATCGCATCGGCGCAGAACCAGGTGGAGGCGCGCAACGCCGAACAGCGCAAGAACATCCTCAAGTACGACGACGTCCTGAACCGCCAGCGCGAGGCCATGTACGCCGATCGGGCCCGGATCCTCGAGGACGACGACATCGCGGAGAACATCCAGAAGTTCGTCACCGAGGTGCTGACCTCCGCGATCGAGGACAAGACCTCCCATGGCCACGCCGAGGACTGGGATCTGGAGCAGCTGTGGGAGCTGCTGGCCGGGATCTACCCGATCAGCATCACCGTCGCGGACCTCGAGGAGGCCGCCGGTGGGCGCGGGAAGATCACCCAGCAGATGATCATCGACGAGGTGCTCTCCGATGCCCGCGTGATCTACGAGCAGCGCGAGGAGCAGGTCGGCTCGGAGACGATGCGCACCATCGAGCGGCGCGTCGTGCTCTCGGTGATCGGGCGGCACTGGCCCGAGCACCTGTACGAGATGGACTACCTCAAGGAGGGCATCGGGCTGCGGGCGATGGCCCAGCGCGACCCCCTGGTGGAGTACCAGCGCGAGGGCTACGCGATGTTCCAGGAGATGATGGGCGCGATCCGCGAGGAGACCGTCGCCTACCTGTTCAAGCTGGACCTGTCCAAGCAGCGCACGCGCATGTCCTCCCAGGCCTTAGAGGTGCCGCAGCAGCCGAAGTTCCTGCGCTTCACCGCCCCGGGGGAGTCCGGGGAGCAGCTCAGCCGCGTCGAGGCGACCGGCGAGAGCTCTGCCGAGGAGCAGGCGGGCAAGGCTGCGGGTGCCGACCGCGCCGCGTCGGAGGGCGCCGGTGCCGGGGCGGATGCCTCCGGGTCTGCCGGATCCGCCGACGGGGAGGCCAGCGAGGGCCAGCCGACCGGCAACCGCGCGGCCCGCCGGGCCCGCCGCGGTTCGGCACGCTCCACACGACGCCGGTGAGTGCCGGAGGCCCCGCGCCTCAGCCGATCTCCGCGGCCACGATCTGCCACTGACCGCGGACTCGGTGGATGCGCAGGGCCAGGGCCCGGCAGCGATCCTCCACCCGAACGACCACGGCGGCCTCGTACTCGTCGGGGGCCGCGCACACCGCCCGGACCCGCTGGGGACGGGCGGGGGAGGCGAAGCGGGACCCGCGCGGGGCCTGCTCCAGCGCCACGATCGTGGGGCTGGGGGCCACCGGGGTCCCAGCCTCCAGGTCGCGCCGTTCCCTGATCCGATGCATGATCATGGGATGCACCCAGCGGGAGAGCTGGTGCAGCTGGCGCCGCCCGGCGACGACCTCCGCGATGGCGGCCCCGACCGCGCCGGCGATCGCGTGCACGCGACGCAGCTCCTCCTCGGGATCCACGGTCCGACGCCGCCACTGGTAGTACGGGGGCGGCCCGGCAGGATGTGCCCCGGGAGTCCCGGGCACGGAGCGGATGGACAGGACCGTGCCGGTGCGCGGCACCCCCGGCATCGGGGCGGTGGTGCGCGGGCTGATGGTCGGGGCGGGCAGCTGGGTGGCGGACATGGCGGGAGTCCTTTCGATGGGTGGTCGTCGTCGGGGTGGGGAGCCCGACCGGATCCGTCACGGCGGCGGTCGGCTCCGCTGAGCATTCGGTCGGGAGCGGGGAGGCGGGGGCGTTCGGCGGTTCAGCCGGCGACCTCCGGTGGAATCGTGAGGACCAGGCCGGGCAGCAGGAAGTCGGGTCCGTCCCGGAGGATGTGCTCGTTGGCGGCGTAGATCCGCTGCACGGCGCGGGCCGTGCGGGCATCGTCCTGGTCTCCGGTGCAGGTCGCGGCGATCTGCCAGAGCGTGTGTCCGCGCAGCACCACCCACGTGGACGCGTCACCGGAGACCGAGGAGTCGGAGACTGTAAGAGCCTCGTCGGCGGCTTCGGCCGCCGTCCGGTCCGGTGAGCTCGGGGGCGCCTGGTCCGCAGGGGATTCGACGTCGGTGCTGCTGGACTGTGTATCGGCGCGGGCGGCGCCGAATAGGGGCGTGAGCTCGGCGGCCTCGCGTACGGCGACGGGGGAGGCCGTGCTCGGGGCCGCGAGCCGTTCGGCCTGAGCCGCCGGCAGGATCGCGGCGGTGGCCGGGAACAGCGGGCTCAGCTGCGTCTCCGGGCCCTCGGACGGGGTCGAGGCGGGCGCATCCGCGGCGGTCTGCGCGGCGGCATCGGCGGAGGTGCTCGGAGCGGAGGTCTCGCCGTCGGGGGTCTCGACCGGATCCGCCGACGCGGAGGTCTCCGCGGCCCCGGAGGGCTGCGGGGTCGGTGAGGGGCTCGCCTCGTTCTGCTGGGCGTGGGCCGCCGGCAGCAGCGCGGCGTTGATCCCCAGGGCTAGCAGCACGACCCGGTACACCGGCCCCGGCAGGGCGACGGGGCGCGGGAGGCGGTGGTGGGCCGGGCGCAGCCGCGGGCTTCCCGGATCCCGGGCGAGCAGGCTGCGCACCGCCAGGACCGCAGCGCCGCAGGACCACCACAGCACCAGGCCCAGCGCCGCCAGGAGCAGGAATCGCACCAGAAGGCGCTCCGGATCCGCGGCGGGGGAGGTCAGCTCGGCCCAGGAGAGGCTTCCCAGCAGGCTCACCAGCCCGGCCGAGGACGCGACTGCTATGGCCCCGAACAGGCACAGCAGCGTCCCGACGCGCCAGAACCCACGGGGCCCAGAACCCTGAAGTCGTTCCATGATGATCACCGATGCTTCCATTTGATGACGTTTGGTGATGTTTGGAAGTCTCTCCCGGGGTCGAGAGGCTGTCAAGGGGTCGGCTGTCCCGATTCCGTCGTCGGGTCTCGAGGCGGCCCGGACGGGGCGGAGGGCCCTAGGATCGGTGCATGAGATGGCAGCGCCTGTTCGAGGACTTCGAGAGCCGATGGGCCGCGCAGCGCCAGCGCGGCATCGAGGAGGATGCGGCGGAGGAATCCCGGCTCATCGCCGCGCGCACCACCATGACGGAGCTGCTGGGCGCCCATCAGGGTGCGGCGCTGCGGCTCATGACTGCCTCCGGCCGCACGGTCGCGGGGGCGCTGGAGAGCGTCGGGGCGGACTGGGTGCTGGTCCTGCAGCGCGGGGAGGAGCATCTGGTCCCGATCCGCGCGATCACCTGGTGGGAGCCCGCCTCACCGCCCCGGCGCGGCGCCTCGGGTGGCACGCTGCGCTTCACGACGGCGTTGCGGGCGCTGGCCGCGCACCGGGAGCCGGTGCGGCTGCTGAGCCTGCGCGGGGCCGAGGAGGTCGAATGCGAGGGCGTGATCGAGCGGGTCGGCGCCGATCACCTGATCCTCAGGCTCAGCGCCGAGCACGCTGGCGCGACCCGGTCAGATCGGGGTCGGCGGGTCTATCCCTTCCGCGCGATCGCTGCGCTCGCGGTGCCCGCTCGCGGCACCGAGGCCGATGGGCGCTGAGCCCGGCAGAGGAGATGCCGAGCCGGCGGCGTCGTCTGCCGCGTCAGCCCTGCGTGTCCTGGTGTTCGCGGATGCTCGCCGCGGTGCGACGGTAGGCCTGCTCGATGTAATCCTCCAGCACGGACTTCTCCACCCGCCACTGACCGCGCCCGCCCACCTGGATCGCGGGCAGCTCTCCGGAGCGCACCATCGCGCGGGCCTGGGACATCGAGATGTTCAGGGTCTCCGCGACGTCGGTCAGCGTCAGGAAGCGAGGAGCGCTCACGGCTGGCAGTCCTTTCTCACCGGTCTCCGGTCGGGCCCGGGTTGGGCCCCATCATCGCACGGCTCCCCAGTCTAGTCGCCGTCCATCCACAGCCCGGGCGCTGGACTGGGCCGGACCGGAAGGACCGGAGGCGCCAGGAGCGGACCGACCCAGCCTGTGGACGAAAACGGTGTCCGGTCTCACATACCCGCTAGGATGCCGGGCAAGGGGACACACCCCGCGCCGCCCGGGTGAGTCCGGGCGCCCCTGTCCGGCACCGACCGAGCGAAGGACCATCCCGTGCCCGATCACCCGACTCCCACCGCCGCCCTCTCCCCGCGCCTGCAGCGACCCACCTGGCGGGATCCCCGCCTCCTCGTGGGCATCCTGCTCGTGCTCGTCTCCGTCATCGCGGTCGTCGGCATCGTGCGGGCCGGGGATCGGACCGAAGCCTATCTGGCCGCCGCGCACGACATCCGGGTCGGTGAGACCGTCAAACCGGAGGATCTGCGCACCGTGGACGTCAGCCTCGCCGACGCCGGTGAGGGCTATCTGCCCCGGGATGCCCAGCTGGCCGAGGGGGCGGTGGCCACGCAGCCGATCTTCACCGGCCAGCTCATCCCGCGCAGCAGCATCGGTGCCGCCGACGCCCTGCACCGCAAACCCATGTCCCTGACGCTGCCCCGGGACCAGACCGGCGGTCTGGAGGTCGGGCAGAGCGTGGATGTGTGGGTGACCGATCAGGCGCAGGCCGGCCAGGACACCCCCGATCCCGCCCGGGCGGTCACCGGATCGGAGATCGCGCGCATCACCCGAGATGACACCGCGATCGGCGGATCCGACCAGGTCACCGTGCAGGTCCTGGTCGAGGAGGAGGACCTGCCCTCGCTGATCCGGGCCTCCGCCTCGGATGCCCGGGTGACCCTCGTGCCCACGTACCGGAGCCTGCCGTGAGCGCCCGATGGTCGGTGGTCCTGCTCGGTGACGACGAGGGCGAGGTGCTCGCGCGCATCGAGGACAGCCGCTCCGGGCTGACCGTGGTGCGCAGCTGCTTCGAGCTCTCGGAGGTCCTGGCCACGGTCTCCGGCGGCCTGGCCGATGCCGTGCTGATCGTGGGCCCCACCCCGGATCTGACCCTCTCCCTGGTCCAGACCCTGCGCTCTGCCGGGGCCGCCGTCGTGCTCATGGGAGCCGACGCCGGGGAAGGGGACTGGGGGCTGGTCACGATCCCCGCCTCCGCCTCCGCCGAAGTGATCCGCCAAGCCCTGGAGACCCCGGTGCCGGAGATCGCCTCGGCCACGGCCGAGCCCGCGGTGCCCGAGGACCTCGGCTCCGAGGATCTGCTCCCGTCCGAGCCGGCCGCGGCGAGCTCCTCGACCGAGATGCCCGCGGCGGAGCGGGAGAGCCCTGCCCGGGGCGAGAGCACCGTGGTGTGGGGGCCGCTCGGGGCCCCGGGCACGACGACGGCGGCCGTCGGGATCGCGGCCGAGCTGGCCGCGGCCGGGCACCGCACCCTGCTCGTGGACGCGGACACCTTCGGCGCCGGCATCGCGGCCTTCCTCGGCCTGCTCGAGGAGAGCTCCGGACTCTCCCGGGCCTGCCGGGCCGCCGAACGCGACGTGCTGGACGCGGGGAGCCTGACCGAATGCGTCGACGTCGTGCGGATCGGCCGACGTCGGCTGGAGGTGCTCACCGGGATCACCCGGCCCGAACGCTGGATCGAGGTGCGCCGGGCACCCCTGCTGAAGGTGCTGCGCCTGGCCCGGCAGGAGTACGACGCGGTGATCGTCGACGTCGGCTACAGCCTGGAGCAGGAGGAGTCCTGGGTCCTGGACCCCGGGGCGCCGCAGCGCAGCACCGCGACGCTGACTGCTTTGGCCGATGCGGATCGCATCCTGGCCGTCGGGCAGGCGGATCCGATCGGCCTGCCCCGGCTGGTGCGCGGCGTCGAGGACCTGCAGCGGCTGCGTGAGCTCGAGCCGAGCATGCCGTCCCCGACCGTCGTGGTCAACAAGCTGCGCGCCGAGGCCGCCGGTGCCGCGGAGGAGCGCGCCGCGGAGGAGATCGGCCGGGCCTGGGCGCGCTTCGGACCGGGGGAGCCGATCGCTGCGTTCCTGCGGTGGGACCCTCCGGCCTGTGACCGGGCCCTGATGCGCGGCAGGACCCTCACGGAGGAGGCCCCGCGCTCGCCGCTGACGGCGGACCTGCGCGATCTGGCGGCCCTGGTCCGCCCGCTGCCGGAGGGTACCGGTGGCCAGACCCCATCCGAGGCCGCCGAGCAGTCGAGGGCTTCCGGGGGTCGTCGCGGCGCCGGGCAACGCAGGCCGCGGCGGCATCGGCGCTGAGCGCACCGGCCGTGCCTACGATGGGAGGGCCCACCCCATCGCCACGAGACCACCGTCAGCGAGGCTCCCATGACGCTTGCAGAACCGCTTCTGAAGACCGGCGAATTCGGCCCCGGGGACTCCGAGTGGCTGCATCTGCTGGTCGGGGACTGGCAGCTGGTGGCCGATCTGGCACGCGGGGACCTGGTGCTGTGGTTCCCGGAGGACTTCGTCTCGGTGGACCTGTCGGGTCATGCCCAGGGCGGGCCGGCTCCGTTGAGCGGATTCCAGGGCTTGGCCCACGTGCGGCCCTCCAGCGCCCAGACCGTCTTCGACCGGGACATGGTGGGCCGACCCATGGACCCGCAGATCGGCGAGGCGGCGCTGCGGTGCTGGTTCGACCAGACCGTGCAGTCCCTGGAGGAGATCCAATGGGGCGGGGAGTTCCTGCAGAAGGTCGTGGTGTATCCGCTGGTGCGCCACGGGCGCACGATCGCCGTGCTGACCCTGCACAGCGGAGATTTCGCCTCCCGCATGTACGGACGGCTGGATTCGGTGTTCCGGGAGACCGCGCGGGAGCTGCTGAGCATGGTCTCGCGCGGAGCCTGGCCAGAATTCGCAGCGCCCGTGGGCGCCACGCACGGCAACCCGCGGGTCTCCGACGGCGTCATCCGCCTGGACGCCGAGGGGCGGGTGACCTTCGCCAGCCCCAACGCCGTGTCCGTGTACCGCCGCTTGGGATACTCCGGCCCGCTGATCGGGGCCGCGCTGGCGGAGATGACCCGGGGGCTGCTGCCGGAGACCGACAAAGCCGATGAGGTCATGCCTCTGGTGCTGACCGGGCGGATGCCGTGGCGCAGCGAGCTGGCCACGGCCAAGGTCAGCATCACCTTCCGCTCGATCCCGCTGAAAAGGCAGACCCGCCGCGGGGAGGAGCGCTTCGGAGCGCTGCTGCTGTGCCGGGACGTCACGGAGATCCGGCGTCGCGAGCTGGAGCTGATGACCAAGGACGCGACGATCCGCGAGATCCACCACCGGGTCAAGAACAATCTGCAGACGGTCTCCGCGCTGCTGCGCCTGCAGGCGCGGCGGATGACCTCCACGGAAGCCCGGGAGGGCCTCGAGCAGGCCATGCGGCGGGTCGCCACGATCGCCATGGTGCACGAGGTGCTCTCCCAGGGGCTGAGCCAGGATGTGGACTTCGACGAACTGATCGCCCGACAGTTCCGCCTGGCCGCGGAGGTGGCCTCCCCGGGGCAGAGCGTGACGACGCGCAAGGAGGGCCGCTTCGGCCAGCTGCCCAGCGAGCTGGCGACGCCGTTGGCGCTGATCATCAACGAGATCGTGGCCAATGCGGTGGAGCACGGTCTGGACGGGGAGTCCGGCACCGTCACCCTGAACGGCCGACGTCGGGAGCTCCCCGGGGAGGAGGCCGAGCTGGTGGTGACCGTCAGCGACGACGGCGTGGGAATGGGCGAGGCGCCCATCGAGGAATCCGGGGTCTCGGCCTACCGCCCGCCGCAGCGCGGGGAGGGGCTGGGGATGCAGATCGTGCGCACCCTGGTGGCCAGCGAGCTGCGCGGGTCGATCCGCTGGCAGCCGCGTCCCGGGGGCGGCACGACGGTGACCATCACGGCGCAGGTGCCGGGGGAGGCTGGGACCTGAGCCGCCCGGGCAGGGCCCGGACGGACGCGAAGGGCCGCCGACGGTTGCGGTGACCGTCGGCGGCCCTCAGACTGCCCGATGCAGGTGGGCGGATCTCAGGAGGCGCGGCGGGCGCGGGCTGCGCGGCGCTTGAGGGCGCGGCGCTCGTCTTCGCTCATCCCACCCCACACCCCGGAGTCCTGGCCGGTCTCCAGAGCCCACTGCAGGCAGGTGTCCATGACGGTGCAGCTGCGGCAGACGGTCTTGGCCTCTTCGATCTGCAGGAGGGCGGGTCCGGTGTTGCCCACCGGGAAGAACAGCTCGGGATCCTTGTCGAGGCAGGCTGCGCGACTGCGCCAATCCATATGAACGCTCCTTGTGTGAAGACGCCGTCCCGACGGAGGCGATGCGCGGCGGGAGGGCAGACAGAAGTGCCCCCAAGCCAGGTCGGGGGCCTCGTGCGGTGACTCGTTACAGGTTCGCACGTAAACAGTGCGTGAACAAGGGGTGTGCCCAGGGTCGGGCGATGCGCTCGGATGTTTTATCTCACATCGGTTTTTCCTTGACAGCACAAGCAAAGCGGCGCCGAGGCTCGTCGGAGCGGGGGGTCGTCGGCGGTCGGGGCGGGCTGATTAGGCTGGATCCATGAACACCTCGCCCCCGACCCCCTCAGCCGCCGACGCCCCCCGAGTCCGACCGCCGCGGACCGTGCTGCTGCTGTGCGCGCTGGTGGCCCTGGAGGCGGCGGCGCTGATCGTCGTCGGCCTGATCCAGGCGGTGCAGGCCTTCCTCTCCCCGCACGTGATGCCCGCCGGGGCCATCGTGCTGATGGGGCTGCTCTACCTGGGCTACGGGGTGTGGCTGATGGCGGCCGCGCGCGGCCTGCGGGCCGGCAGGCTGTGGTCCCGCGCGCTGATCCTGCTCACCCAGGTCTTCCTGATCCTCGTGTCCATCCAGCTGATCTTCCCGTCCTCCCGCCTCCTGGCGGTGCTCCTCGGGGTGCTGGGGGCGGTGATCCTCATGCTGCTGTTCTCCTCACCGGTCCAGCGCCACCTGCTGGCCGGCATCGGCGGCGACGCCGAGGCCGAGCGCGACTGATCCTGCCCCCGCGGGCTCCCGCTCCGCGGGCACCGGCTGGGCCAGGCGCAGGCGCACGACCCCGTCGGGTCGCAGCAGCAGCCCCGTCAGCGCCGGGGGTGTGCCAGGGTGCGGCGGACAGACCTCGGCGCGGAAGTCCGCCTCCAAGCCGCTGCGCGGGCCGAGCACGACGCCGCAGGGCGCCGCCCGCAGCCGGGCAGCCCACGGGGTGCGCGAGGCCGAGAAGCGCCCCGGATCGAACAGCAGCACCGCGGCGTCGGCCGCGTCCACCGTCTCCTCCAGCGCCGGCCACAGCGAGCTCGGCCACAGGTGGGCATCGCACACGACGGCGATCTCCGGCCTGTGCGGGTCGGGGGAGGCCGATGGGCGGGAGCGTGGGCCGCGGGGCGCTGCCGTCGGATCACCCGGGCCCGGGGGCCGGTGCACACGGAAGCCCAGGTGGGGGTTGAAGGAGAGCAGGGCGGCCAGCGCCGCCTCGGACTCGGCCGCGGAGCGCGAGGAGATCCCCACGACGTCGCCCGGGCGCATCTCGAGTCCAGCCTCGGCCCCCGAGGGGGCCTGCACGCCCAGCACCGCGAACCAGCGGTCGCGCCGGGTCAGCACGTGGCGCGAGGGCCGGATCTGGCGCTGATGCCCATCCGCGGCCTCGCCGACCGGCCACTGCAGCCGTGACGGCAGATCGACGAATCGCGGCAGGCCGTCGACCGGGCGCCGGCGCCGTGCGGCTCCTGGGGAGGGCAGAGCCGAGCCCGGTCGCGGAAGGTCCGACGTCGATCGATCGGGGCCGACTCCCGGGGGCAGCAGTCCGGCGGGTTCGCTGCCCGGGGCCAGCGGGCCCTCCACGATCGCCAGTCCGCCGACCAGGTCTCTGGCCTGACGGGGATGGGACAGCAGGAACTCGGCGCGGGGACCGTCGCCCAGGTGTACCCGATTGGGGCACAGCCCCTGCAGGGTGCGCGGAGGAGCCTTGGCGCCGAGCAGGCAGAGGTGCCAGGACCGACCCGCCAGGGCCAGCAGCTCCTCCACCGCCGCCTCCGGGGCCGCCCCCGAGCGGGCCAGGTCCTCGACGATCTTCTCCGTGCCCTGCACGATCAGCAGGGCCGGGGGCAGGGGCCCGGCCTCCTGCTGGTTCCGACGCAGCACGGCCAGCAGCCCGGTGATCAGCTCGGCGCTGAACTCCCGATGCGGGGCACCGGCCAGCCCGCGCAGATCCAGGCCCTGCGCTTGAGCCCGCACGAGATCCTCGAGCGCCGAGCGATCCGCGACCAGCGCGTAGACCGGGAGGCCGCTGGCCCGCGCCTCATCCACGAGGTGCTGGATCCACCGACGCTGCTCCGGCAGGCCGGCGCGCACGTCGATCGGTCCGTGGCGCTCGGGCCGCCAGGACAGATGGCCCTGCCACCCGAGGGAGGGCACCTCGGCCGGGCCCAGGGCCAGCCCGCCGTCGGGATCCGGGGGTAGCTGGATCTCGCCCAGCGCGGGAGGCACCACCGGGGGTGTGCCGGGATGCAGCCGGCGCAGCCGCCGGATGTCCTCGCGCAGACCCGTCCCCGGCTCTCCGCGGCCCGGGGACTCCGGCTGCGCCGGCTCGAGGATCTGCTCGGGCAGGATCCGCAGGCCGGTGTCCAGACGGCGCCGCGGGAAGGCATCGACGAACAGGCTGGTGAAGGCGGAGAGCGCGCCGTCGGCGCGCAGGAATCCGGCACCCGGCCGGGTGCTCGGGATGCGCGCGGCCTCCCCGGAGCCGATGACGTTCATCGAATCCGCCTCCGAGGCCACGCGCAGGCACACGTCGATGCCGACGTTGGCCCGGATGTCCGCGGAGATCGCCCCCTGCGGGCGCTGGGTGGACATGACCAGATGCACCCCCAGGGAGCGACCCACGGTCGCGATGCGCAGCAGCTGCTGCATCGCCTCCGGCAGGGATTCCACGAGCATGCGGAACTCGTCCACGCAGATCAGCAGCTCCGGCAGCGGCTCGCTCAGATCCCGGTGCGCGGGACCGCGCACGAACTCCATCCAGGACCCGACCCCGAGTTCCCGGAACAGCTGCTCGCGGCGGCGCAGCTCCGCGCGCAGGTAGGTCAGGTCCCGGGTCACGGTGGCCTCCTCCAGATCGGTCAGCAGGCCGTGCACGTGGGGCAGGCGGGCCAGCTCCCCGAAGCTGGCCCCGCCCTTGAAGTCGATGAGGACCATGCTCAGCCGCTCGGGGCTGTAGCGCAGGGCGAGACCGGCCAGCAGGGCCCGGAAGAACTCGGATTTCCCGGAGCCGGTGGTGCCGGCGATCACGCAGTGCGGGCCGTGCTCGTTCAGATCCACCCGCAGGGCAGGATCATCCCCGGGCGCCGCATCGGTGCGTCGGCCCAGCTCGGCCACCAGTGCCCAGCTGTCCAGGTTCCTCTGCCACCGGTCGGCGGTGGCCTCCAGGCACAGGTCCTCCCGCGCGGACAGCAGCGCCGAGCCTTCGGATCCCGCCAGTCCTCGCCCGCGGGCTCGCCGGATCAGCTCGGCTCGGGCGCTGCGGGCCAGGCCATCGGGGCGGGTACACAGGACGGGGTGCTCCCCGAGCAGCCCGGGCAGGCTCTCCGCCGCGGCCTCGGGTCCGCTCAGTCGCAGCCCGGCCTCCTCCTGGCGCACGGTGATGGCCTCGGGCTCCGGAGGCAGCCTGACCCCGCGGGCCGGGTCGGCGATGCGCACGCGCGGCAGCGCCGTGCTCGGGGCCGGGGCCGCCTCCAGGAGGACCAGGACCGTCCGGGGGCTCGACGGCTCGGGGGCCTCGGCGTGGACCACCGCGACGCCGGGGTGCGCGCTCCACCGCAGCAGCGGGTGGGAGGAGGGCATCGGGTGGCGCGTGCGGATCTGGATCTCCCAGCCGGCCAGCAGGATCTGCGCGATCAGGGCGTCCTGCACCGCCGGCGGGCCCAGCAGCACGTGAGGTCGGTCCAGGCGGGAGAGGATGGGCACGGCCTCCATCAGGGGCACCTGCTGGTGGCGCTGTCCCTCGGGGCGCAGGTGCGCGGCGCGGCGCCCGCGACCCCAGCGCACCCAGGGAGGACCCTCCTCGGGCGGCTGTGCCGGGACGCCCGGCAACAGGCGGGCGCCCCACGGCGGGGCGGCCGCGGCGCAGTCGCCGAGGTCCCGTGCGCACGCCCGCTCCAACAGACGTCGGTTCTTCGCCGTCGAGCTGCCCCGGCTCAGCCAGTGCGCCGCGGCCATGGCGGAGCTCATCACGCAGAAGATCAGGATTATCCACAGGTCCAGCAGCCACGCCATGAGACCCCCGATCAGCAGGGGGAGGGCCATCGTCACGGCGAGGGTGCGCCATCCGGAGCCGGGCGGGTGTAGCTCGACCGGGCGCACCGGCATCGGGCCCCGGCGGGTGCGCTGGGGAGCGGGCGCGCGGGGATCCGTCAGCGTGAGGCGGGAGCGGCCGATCGGGCAGGAGTCCTTCGGGGTCAGGACGCGGCGTCGGCCGTCGGCGTCCTCCCAGGCCACACCGTCCGGATCCACCCGCAGCCTGCCCTCCACGGGACGCAGCGAGGGGTCCTCGAGGCACAGCCGGGCGGCGTCCTTGCCGATCTCCAGGACGCCGCGTCTCAGCGTCGCGTGGGCCCCCGTGGCCGGGCCCTCCGTGACCACCGCCAGCAGTCCGTCCCCCGGGAGGGTCTCGGCCGGGCCGCGGGTCACCACGGCCCCGTCCACCAGCGGCTCCGTCCCCACCTGCAGGTGCCGCAGCATCCGTCCGTCGGCCGACCAGTCCCCGGTCGTGCCGAAATGGGCGTCGAGGGCCTCGGCCAGCGCGGCGCCCGAGCAGGCGGGCGGGGCCTGCACCCGCAGGCGCACCGAGCGGGCGGAGACGGGATCGAAGGTCGTCAGATGCAGCTGCATGGGACCAGGGGAGCACACCGCGCGGCCCCGAGAGGCAGGCTGTCGGTGGGCGCCCGGGCCCGGTGTGGATGACCCGTGCTGACAGGTGTCCTCCTCCACCGGCTGCGATGACGCCCGGCATCCGGGATGGGAGATAACTGCGGGGCGCAGGCGCCCGGGAAGACCCACGCGGCCCGGTCCATTAGAGTCGTGTAGGAGTGCTGTCCTGCTCCGCGCCCCGGTGCGCGGTCGGACGGGACAGGGACGGAAGACACCGGCCTCCGGCGGGTTCCCACCTCTTCGCGGGCGGGGGACGTGCCCGGAGCAGCCAGAGCGACAGGAGTTTCGCGTGAACGCAGATCTAGTGGTCGTGGGGTCCGGCCTGTTCGGCCTGACCATCGCCGAGCAGGCCGCCTCCGAACTGGGGCTGAAGGTGGTCATCCTCGACCGCCGCTCCCACATCGGGGGCAACGCCTACAGCGAGAAGGAGGAGCGCACCGGCATCGAGGTGCACCGCTACGGCGCGCACCTGTTCCACACCTCCAACGAGCGGGTCTGGGAGTACGTCAACCGCTTCACCAAGTTCACCGACTACGTGCACCGGGTCTACACCCGCCACAACGATGAGGTCTTCCCGATGCCCATCAACCTGGGCACCATCAACCAGTTCTTCCGCGCGGCCTACGGGCCCGCCGAGGCACGCGCCCTGATCCAGGAGCAGGCCGGGGAGCTGGCGGGCACGGACCCGCAGAACCTCAACGACAAGGGCATCCAGCTGATCGGGCGCCCCCTGTACGAGGCCTTCATCAAGCACTACACCGGCAAGCAGTGGCAGACCGACCCCAAGGATCTGCCGGCCTCGATCATCTCGCGGCTGCCGGTGCGCTACACCTACGACAACCGCTACTTCAACGACACCCACGAGGGCCTGCCCGTGGACGGGTACACCGCGTGGCTGGAGCGCATGGCCAGCCACCCGAACATCGAGGTGCGCCTGGACACCGACTTCTTCGATGAGGACCACGAGTTCTCCCGGACCAAGGTGCTCGGCCAGGTGCCCGTGGTCTACACCGGCCCGGTGGACCGGTACTTCGACTACGCCGAAGGCGACCTGTCCTGGCGGACCATCGACCTGGAGGAGGAGGTCCTGGAGATGCAGGACTTCCAGGGCTGCGCCGTCATGAACTACCCGGACCCGGACGTGCCCTTCACCCGCATCCACGAGTTCCGCCACTTCCACCCGGAGCGGGATTACACCAAGGACGCCACGGTGATCATGCGGGAGTTCTCCCGCTTCGCCGAGAAGGGCGATGAGCCGTACTACCCGATCAACACCTCGGTGGACCGGCAGAAGCTCCTGAAGTACCGGGATCTGGCCGCCGGCGAGTCCGACGTGCTGTTCGGTGGGCGGCTGGGCACCTACAAGTACCTGGACATGCACATGGCCATCGGCTCGGCCCTGTCCATGTTCGACAACAAGATCCGCCCGCACTTCTCGGGCGGGCAGAAGCTGGTCAGCGGAGGGATCGAGGCATGAGCGAGTCAACCACGTCCGGCGCGGCTCACAAGCGCCGCGCAGCACAGCCGATGACGACTCTGCAGCGGGTCATCTTCCCCGCTCCGGAGCAGATGGACACCGTCGCCCTGTATGTGGATTCCGGGCAGACCGCCGGCGTGCAGCTGTCCACGATGAACGGTTCTCTCGGCAGCACGGAGTCCGCCGGCAAGCAGGCTCCGGCGTCCTCCGGGTCGGCACCCGCCGCCGGGTCGGGCTCGGATGCCCACGCCGAGGACTTCATCGACCGCCGCTCCACCCTGGTGCGACCGGGTACCCGGCTGTCCTTCGCCACGTACTTCAACGCCTTCCCCGCCTCCTACTGGAAGCGGTGGACCACGGTCACCGACGTGCGCCTGGCCGTGGAGACGGAGGGCCAGGGCACCATCATCGTGTACAAGTCCAACGCCCGCGGCTCGCTGCAGCGGGTCGCCTCACGGCGGGTCTCCGGCACGGCGTCGTCCACCTTCGACCTGCCGCTGAAGCCCTTCGGCGACGGCGGCTGGTACTGGTTCGACCTCGCGGCCGGGGCGCAGCCGCTGACCCTGCGCGGGGCGGAATGGCAGACGGCGCAGAGCATCGGGCGCGCACCGGGGCGGATCACCCTGGAGATCACGACCCTGAACAAACCCGACTACTGCCTGAACAACCTGCGCTCGCTGGGGAGCAACCCCCAGATCCTGGAGCACCTGCAGGAGATCCTCATCGTGGATCAGGGCACCCGCAAGGTGCAGGACCAGGCGGAGTTCGAAGAGGTCGCGGCCGCCCTGCAGGGGAAGCTGCGCATCATCAACCAGGCCAACCTGGGCGGCTCCGGCGGGTTCGCCCGCGGCATGTACGAAGCCGTGGAGAACGGCTCGGACTACGCGCTGCTGCTGGATGACGACGTCGTGGTGGAGCCCGAGTCGATCATCCGGATGCTGACCTTCGCCGACCTGTGCCGCAAGCCCACCATCGTGGGTGGGCACATGTTCGACCTGTACAACCGCACGGTGCTGCACACCTTCGGCGAGATCGTGAACAAGTACCGGTTCCAGCCGGATCAGCCGGTGGCCGAGCAGGTCCTGGGCCATGACTTCCTGCACGCGAACCTGCGCTCGACGCCGTGGCTGCACCGGCGGGTGGACGTGGACTACAACGGCTGGTGGATGGACCTGATCCCCACCCAGGTGATCCGGGAGATCGGGTTGTCCCTGCCGGTGTTCATCAAGTGGGACGACGCCGAATACGGCGTGCGCGCCAAGGAGGCCGGCTACCACACGGTCTCCCTGCCGGGTGCCGCGGTGTGGCACGTGTCCTGGATCGACAAGGACGACCTCGTCGGCTGGCAGGCGTACTTCCACATCCGCAACCGCATCATCGCGGCGCTGCTGCACTCGCCCTACGAGCGGGGCGGACGCCTGCTGCGCGAGTCTTCCTATCAGGACGTCAAGCACCTGATCTCCATGCAGTACTTCACGGAGGAGGGCCGCATCATGGCCCTGCGCGACGTGCTGGCCGGACCGGATCGGCTGCACGAGATCCAGCCGCAGCGGCTGCCGCAGATCCGCGCGGTGATGAAGGAGTATTCGGACGCGCAGTTCAGCGAGGACATCGATTCCTTCCCCGAGCCGCGCATGGCCAAGCCCCCGCGCAACGGCCGCGGCTTCTCCGCGCCGTCCTACAAGACGCTGGTGCCGTGGGCACTCAAGACCGTGGCCAAGCAGCTGATCAAGCCGGTGGACCCGGAGACCCGGGAGCACCCGCAGGCGCACGTGGCCCACCAGGACAACCGCTGGTGGCGGATGTCCCAGTACGACTCCGCGCTGGTCTCCAACGCGGAGGGCACCGCCGTGTCCTGGTATCGGCGTCGGCCGGAGCAGCTGCGCACCAAGCTGACCGAGGCCACCCGCCTGCACGCCCAGATCCTGTGCCAGTGGCCCCGGCTGCGCGAGCAGTACCGCGAGGCCGCGCCCCGGATCACTTCCTTCGAGGCGTGGAAGAAGACCTTCGACGAGCATACGGACTCCGAGATCACCCGATGACCGAGATCAGCGCGCGCGAGTTCCAGACCCCCGGCCGCGGCCGGGGGCTGATGGACGTGTTCAAGAACAGATTCCTGCTCAAGCTCCTGGTGGACAAGGAGATCCAGGTCCGCTATCGCGGCTCGGTGCTGGGGATCGTGTGGTCCTACATCAAGCCCGGGGTCCAGTTCCTGGTGTTCTACCTGGCGCTGGGGGTGTTCCTGGGCCTGAACAAGGGACTGGAGAACTACGCCGTCTACCTGTTCTCCGGGATCATCCTCATCAACTTCTTCGGTGAGGCCTTCGGCAACGGGGCGCGCTGCTTCGTGGGCAACGGGGCGCTGATCAAGAAGATCTACCTGCCGCGGGAGCTGTTCTCGGTCTCCACCATCTGGGTGGGGCTGATCCACTTCGTCCCGCAGCTGCTGGTCCTGCTCATCGCCTGCTTCGCGGTGGGCTGGCACCCGGGCCCCAAGCAGATCGGCGCGGCGCTGGCCGGCATCGTGCTGATCTCCGTGTTCTCCTACGGGCTGGGGCTGATCTTCGGGGTGGCCAACGTGTTCTTCCGGGATTCGGAGAACATCGTGGATCTGCTGGTGATGATGCTGACCTGGCTGTCCCCGATCATGTACTCCTGGACGATGGTCCAGGAGAAGGCCAGCGCCTGGCTGCTGCACCTGTACATGGTCAACCCGATCACGATCTCGGTGGAGCTGTTCCACTACGCCTTCTGGAGCGCGACCCTGCACGGGCCGGATCCGGCGTCGTGGTACGTGTATCCGCACCTGCTCAGCGTCTGGACGCCGGTGGCCTTCGTGATCGCCTTCGCCTTCGTGTTCCTGGGGGACCTGCTCTTCCGGGCCTTCGAGGGCAACTTCGCCCAGGAGCTCTGATTCGCTGTGTCTTGGATCGACGACGACCCGGAGCTGTCCGCGCCCCGGGAGCCCTATTCCCCCTCCACCGAGCCGGTGGTCATCCGCATCGAGCACGTGGTCAAGAAGTTCGTGCTGCGCCACACCCGGTCGATGAAGGAGGCCTTCGTGTGGCTGATCAAGGGCCGCAAGGGGGACCTCTCGGAGAAGTTCCGCGCCCTGGACGGGGTCTCCCTGGAGATCCACCAGGGGGAGCGGGTCGCGCTGCTGGGCCTGAACGGCTCCGGGAAATCCACCCTGCTGAAGCTGATCTCCGGGGTCATGCATCCCGATGAGGGGGACATCCGCACCCGCGGGCGCATCGCGGGGCTGATCGAGGTAGGCGCCGGATTCCATCCGGACCTGACCGGGCGGGACAACGTGTACCTGAACGGGGCGATCCTCGGGATGACCAAGGAGGAGATCGACGCGAACTTCGACTCGATCGTGGAGTTCTCCGAGATCGCGGACTTCATCGACACCGAGGTGAAGTTCTACTCCTCCGGCATGTACCTGCGCCTGGCCTTCGCGGTCGCGGTGCACACGGATCCGGAGATCTTCCTGGTGGATGAGATCCTCGCGGTGGGCGATGAGCCCTTCCAGAAGAAGTGCATCCGCAAGATCAAGGAGCTCTCCGAGCGGGGGAAGACGCTGGTGGTGGTCTCCCACGACCTGGACATGGTCTCCCGGCTGTGCGAGCGCGGCGTGGTCCTGGAGAAAGGCCACGTGGTCAAGGACGGCGCCATCGAGGAGGCGGTGAAGCACCTGCGCGGCTGATCCTCCCGCGCCTTTCGCTGCCGCCACGGCCTCTCGGGCCCGGCCCCTTCCCGCTGGAGGGGCCGGGCCCGATGCCGTCTCACGGGGGAGGTCGAGCCCGGATCACTGTCCACAGGTATGAGACCGGCCCCTTGAATGTCGGCGGATCTCCTGTATCTTCTCTCTACAAGTGATCCAGGCGACACAAGGGGGAGGTCATGGTCGCTGCCGCCGTCAGAGCTCAGAGCCGGGGCTCGGGTGAGGCCCTGGGCCTCGTCGAGGCCGATGTCCGGGAGATGGTGCGCCGTCAGGGGCTGGATCCCCTCGGCGACGCCGAGCGGGTGCGGGAGCTGATCCGCACGGCCGTGCGCGAGTACGAGGAGAAGGCGGCGATGAGCACCTTGCCGCCGCTGGGCGAGGCGGAGGAGGCCCAGCGCCGGCTCAACGACGCGATCACGGGGTTCGGGCCGCTGCAGCCCTACCTGGATGACCCGACGGTCGAGGAGATCTGGATCAACGCGCCGGATTCGGTCTTCGTCTCCCGGGGTGGGGATTCGCAGCTGACCGGGATGCAGCTGAGCCCGGAGGGCATCCGGCACCTGGTGGAGCGGATGCTCAACAGCTCGGGACGGCGCCTGGACCTGTCCAGCCCCTTCGTGGACGCCTCCCTGCCGGACGGCTCCCGGCTGCACGTGGCCATCCCGGACATCACCCGCACGCACTGGTCCGTGAACATCCGCAAGTTCGTGGCCCGCGCCCGCCGGCTGCAGGATCTGGTGGGCCTGGGCTCCCTGTCTCCGGAGGCCGCCCGCTTCCTGGACGCGGCGGTGCGGGCGGGGCTGAACATCCTGGTCTCCGGGGCGACTCAGGCCGGGAAGACGACCATGCTCAACTGCCTCACGGCCAGCATCGGCGCCCGGGAGCGGGTGGTCACGGTGGAGGAGATCTTCGAGCTGAAGGTCCCGCTGCGCGACGTCGTGAACATGCAGTGTCGCCAGCCCAATCTGGAGGGCCACGGGGAGATCCCCCTGCGGCGTCTGGTCAAGGAGGCGCTGCGGATGCGCCCGGACCGGCTGATCGTGGGGGAGGTGCGCGAGGCGGAGGCCCTGGACATGCTCATCGCCTTGAACTCGGGGCTGCCGGGGCTGTGCACGATCCACGCGAACTCCGCCCGGGACGCGGTGACCAAGATCTGCACCCTGCCCCTGCTGGCCGGGGAGAACATCAGCAGCCAGTTCGTGGTGCCCACCGTCGCCTCCTGCTTCGATCTCGTCGTGCACTGCGGGCGGGAACCGGGTGGGACCCGACGGGTCCAGGAGATCCTGGCGATCGGGCAGCGGGTGGAGAACGGCGTCATCGAGACCTCGCCGATGTTCCGCAGGATCGGCGGGATGGCCGCGGAGCTGGTGTGCACCGCCGCCGAGGTGCCCAGCTCCCTGAAGTTCGAGACCCGCGGGATCGGCACGGAGGGACTGCTGCCCGCGGCGGATCTGTCCGAGGAGGCGGCCCGATGAGCGCCGCCGTCGGCCTGCTGCTGGGCATCGGGCTGCTGCTGGTGTGGAGCGCCTGCTGGACGCGCCCGACGACGACGCGGATCCGCCCGGTGCGCACCTCCCGGATCCTCGTGGCCCTGCGCCACGCGGGGGTGGATCGGGTCTCGGTGCGCGGCTTCCTGGGGCTGTGCGCCGCAAGCTGTCTGGTATGTGGGCTGGGCGCGCTGGCGCTGACCCAGATCTATGCCCTGGGTGCCTGCGCGGCGGTGCTGGGGGCATGGGCCCCGTGGGGGCTGGTGGCCTGGCAGGCGCGGCAGCGCGATGCCCGGGTGCGCCGGCTCTGGCCGGATGTGGTGGATCATCTGCGCTCCGCGATCCGGGCCGGGCTGTCGCTGCCGGAGGCGATGATCCAGCTGCAGTACCGCGGTCCGGAGCAGCTGAAGCCGGCGTTCGCGGCCTTCGCCACGGATTACCGGGCGACGGGGGACTTCAACGGGTGCATCAACCGCTTCAAGGAGCGGATGTCGGATCCCATCGCGGATAACATCGTCGAGGCCCTGCGCGTCACCCGCGAGGTCGGCGGCACCGATCTGGGCAGACTCCTGGGCACGCTGGCGGGTTTCCTGCGGGAGAACAGCCGCACCCGGGCCGAGCTGGAGGCCCGCCAATCGTGGACGGTCAACGCCGCCCGACTGGCCATCGCCGCCCCCTGGATCGTGCTGCTGCTCATGACCACGCAGCCGGCCGCCCTGCAGGCCTACAACTCCCTGACCGGGTACGTGGTGATGCTCGGCGGGGCTGGGATCTCCGTGCTGGCCTACCGCCTCATGCTCCGCATCGGAGCGCTGCCCCCGGATCGGAGGGTGCTGCGATGACGAGCACACCGCTGTCCGCGCTGATCCTGCTGGGGCTGATGCTGGCCCTGGGGCTGGGGCTGATCTGGGCCGGGCTGCCGCAGCGGCGCCGGATCACCTTCGCGGAGCGCGTCGCTCCGCAGCTGCGCTCCGCGGGCCTGCGCTCCTCCCTGCTCAGCGAGGCTCCCGACGCCTCCGATCTGGGAAACGCCTTCGTCCGGGTGCTGCGACCCCTGGTGCAGCGGCTGGCGGCGGGCCGGCTGCTGCGCGGAGGACCGGCCGAGACCCGAGCGCTGCAGCGGCGGCTGATCAAGGCCGGGGCGCGGATCTCCCCGGTCGAGTTCCGCGGAGAGCAGCTGATGTGCGCCGCGGCCGCAGCGGGGGTCGGGCTGCTCCTGGTGGCCCTGGGGTGGGCGAACCACGTGATCGGCGCGCTGCCCGGTCTCGTCCTGGTCGGGGTGTGCGCGGTGTGCGGGTTCATGATCCGCGATTACCTGCTCTCCCGCCGGATCACCGCCCGCGAGAAGCGGATGCTCGGGGAGTTCCCGGTCATCGCGGAGCTGATGGCCCTGTCCGTCACGGCGGGGGAGTCCGCGCTGGCGGCCCTGGAGCGGATCTGCCGCAGCTCGGACGGCGAGCTCAGCGAGGAGTTCCGCAGCGTGCTGGCCGACGCCCGGGCGGGGGTCGGTGTGGTCGAGGCGATGCAGGCCTTCGCCCAGCGCATCGACCTGCCCTCCCTGTCCCGCTTCGTCGACGGGATCACCGTCGCGATCGAACGCGGCACGCCCCTGGCCGATGTGCTGCGCTCCCAGGCCCAGGACGTCCGCGATCAGGCCAAGCGCGACCTCATGGAGGTCGCCGGCAAGAAGGAGATCGCGATGATGGCCCCCGTCGTCTTCCTCATCCTCCCGCTGACCGTGGTCTTCGCCGTCTTCCCCGGTCTCGCAGCGATCGACATCGGCCTGTGAGACCCCTTCAGAGCTTCCCCATCCATCACCCGACTGTCCCGGAAAGGACGACATCATGAGAACCCTCCGCACCCTCACCCTGACCCTGCTGGCCGCCGTGCACGCGCTGAGCCTGCGGCTGCGTCCCCAGCCCGGGGAATCCCGGGACCGCGGGGACGTGCCGGGCTGGGTGATGATCACGATGATGAGCGCCCTGCTCGTCGCCGCCCTGCTGGCCATCGCCATCCCCGCGCTGACCGGCATGTTCAACAACGCCATGAGCAAGGTGGGCTGAGCATGGTCCGCGGCGGCCCCGGCGCCGCCTCCCGCGGGATCCGCGGCGTCGGGCAGCGGCCCCGTGCAGGCCGCGGTGTGGGAGGGCCGGGGGCGGATGCGGCGGGTGACCCGCAGCGCGGCTCGGCCGTGGCCGAGTTCGTCATGGTCAGCGCCGTGCTGATGCTGCTGTTCATGGCCTGCCTGCAGATCGGCTTCGCCCTGCACGTGCGCAACACAGTGCAGGACGCCAGCTCGACGGGCGCGCGCTATGGGGCCCTGCGCGACCGGACTCCCCAGGACGGCGCGGAGCGGACCCGGGAGATCCTGAGCGCCTCCCTGCCGCAGCGATACGCCCAGGATGTGCGGGCCTCGGTGACCTCCGACGGCGCGCAGCGCGTCCTGCAGATCACGGTCGCCACGCCCCTGCCCGTCCTGGGACCGTGGGGACCGGCGGAGGGGATCGAGGTCAGCGGCCATGCGATCCTCCCCTGAGCCGCGGGGCCGGCACGCGGCCGAGCGGGGCAACGCGATCATCGAGTTCGTCTTCCTCGCCGTCATGCTGATGATCCCGACGGTCTACGCCCTGCTGGCCATCTCCCACGCCCAGTCGGGGGCCTACGCGGCGGTCGCCGCGGCCCAGCAGTCCCTGCAGGTCATCGAGGCCGGGGATCGCTCGGAGGTCTCCGGTGCCGCGGCGCAGGAGGCCGCCCGCTTCGCGGCCCGCGACTACGGCGTGGACCCGCAGCAGGTGAGCGCCGAGCTGTCCTGCGTCGGAGACTGCTCGGGCCAGCGCAGCATCCGGGTCCGGGTCAGCGTCGGGGTGGATGCCCCGCTGCTCGGCTGGGTCTCGGATCGCGGTGTCATGACCATGACCTCGGAGCTGGCCTCCTGGGGAGGGAAGTACGAATGAGCATCACCGACCGCATGACGCCCGCCGGAGGCCGCCGTGCCGGAGCACCGCGGGCGCCAGGCACGGTGAGTCGGCGGCGAGCCGGCACCCGGGGCGAGGAGGCGGAGCGCGGAGCCGTCGGGGTCCTGGCCCTCGGGCTGTGCGTGATTCTGCTGCTGCTCAGCGTCACCGTCATGGCCGTCAGCTCCGTGTACATCGAGCAGCGCAAGCTGCAGCTGCTGGCGGACCAGTGCGCGGACGCCGCCACCACTCGGGTCGCCGGCTTCGATGCGGACGGAGCTCAATCCGGGGTCATGCTGGATCCGGGACAGGTGACCACGGCCACGCAGGAGGTGATCGGAGGAGTCGGCCACGGGGTGGATGCCGTGGCCATCGCCCCGGGCACCGGGGCCGTGGACGCGAGCACCGCGAGGGTCGAGCTCACGGCGCGAGCCCACCCGCCGCTGGTCGGGTGGGTCGTGCCCGACGGGGTGCGGATCCGGGCCGAGAGCAGCGCCCGAGTGGTGCTCACCCGCTGAGTCGTCGTTCCGGAGCAAGGGGCCAGCTGAGCGGATCGGGTGAGCTCGTCCCGGCGCGCCGACGCCAGATCCCGGTTCGCAGTGACGGTGACGGGCGGTGGTGAATGACGCCTTCGGAAAGATCCCCGCCGGGGACTCGACGAGCGTGCTGATCGCCTCGGCCGCCCACGAGACCCCGGAGTCTTCGGGGCCCGCCCAGTCGGCATCGGCTAGAATGGGGCCCTATGGCTTCCACCGACTTCACCGCCGAGATCCAGCAGCTGCGGGACACGTACTCCCAGATCGAGCAGGTCAGCGACGTCCCGGCCCTGCGCGAGGACATCGCCCGGCTCTCGGAAGCCGCCGCGGCCCCGGATCTCTGGGATGATCCCGACGCCGCCCAGGCGGTCACCTCCCAGCTCTCGCACAAGCAGTCCGAACTGGAGCGGCTGACCCGACTGGGCGGGCGCATCGAGGACCTGGAGACCATGGTGGAGCTGGCCGCGGAGGAGGACGCCCCGGAGATGCTCGCCGAGGCCGAGACCGAGCTGGCCTCGATCTCCAAGGCGCTGACGGACCTGGAGGTCGTCACCCTGCTCTCCGGGGAGTACGACCCCCGTGAGGCCGTGGTGACCATCCGCGCCGGGGCCGGGGGAGTGGACGCCGCGGACTTCGCGGAGATGCTCATGCGCATGTACCTGCGCTGGGCGGAGAAGAACGGGTACCCCACCAAGGTCCTGGACACCTCCTACGCCGAGGAGGCCGGGCTGAAGTCCGCGACCTTCGAGGTCAAGGCCCCCTACTCCTTCGGGCGGCTGTCCGTGGAGGCCGGCACGCACCGGCTGGTGCGCATCAGCCCCTTCGACAACCAGGGCCGGCGCCAGACCTCCTTCGCCGCGGTGGAGGTCATCCCGCTGATCGAGCAGACCGACTCCATCGAGATCCCGGAGAACGAGATCAAGGTGGATGTGTTCCGCTCCTCCGGGCCCGGCGGGCAGTCCGTGAACACCACGGACTCCGCGGTGCGCATGACCCACATCCCCACCGGCATCGTGGTGTCCATGCAGAACGAGAAGTCCCAGATCCAGAACCGCGCCGCCGCCCTGCGCGTGCTCCAGTCCCGCCTGCTGCTGCAGCGGCGGGAGGAGGAGAACGCCAAGAAGAAGGAGCTGGCCGGGGACGTCAAGGCCTCCTGGGGGGATCAGATGCGCTCCTACGTGCTCAATCCGTACCAGATGGTCAAGGACCTGCGGACCAATCACGAGCAGGGCAACCCGGCGGCCGTGTTCGACGGGAACATCGAGGACTTCATCGACGCCGGGATCCGCTGGCGGGCCGGGACCCGCCACGAACAGAACGACTGAGACCGAGGAATGGCAGCGACCAAGAAGAAGAAGGGCCTGCGCGAGACGGCCGACGGGCGCCAGGTCATCGCGACGAACCGCCGGGCCCGGCACGACTACAACCTCATCGACACCTACGAGGCCGGCGTCGTCCTGCTGGGCACCGAGGTGAAGTCCCTGCGCGACGGCGGGGCCTCCATCGTGGACGGCTTCTGCCAGTTCACCGGTGGCGAGCTGTGGCTGGAGAACATCCACATCGCCGAGTACGGGCACGGCTCCTGGACCAATCACGCCGCCCGACGCCGCCGCAAGCTGCTGCTGCACCGCACCGAGCTGCGGCGCCTGGAGCAGAAGGGCAAGGAGACCGGCTACACGATCATCCCGCTGCAGCTGTACTTCCGGGACGGGCGGGCCAAGGTGGAGATCGCCCTGGCCCAGGGCAGGCGGGAGTACGACAAGCGCCACGCCCTGCGCGAGGCGCAGGACAAGCGTGAGGCCCAGCGGGCGATGCGCTACCGGAACCTCGGCTGAGCCCCTTCCCCTCCGCGCGTCGAGGCGGTAGAGTAGGAGGAACCGCATCACCGACGGGCCCTCCGGTCCCGTCGCGGTGCGGATGCTGATTGAGAATCGCATACGGGGATGATCGGTTTCGACGATGCCAGCTGCGGCAGGTGAAGCGGGCCGAGAACGCAGAGTCATCTCGTTAATGTCCTCTGCACACCAATAAGTGCCAAATCTGAAAAGCGCACTGACTTCGCTCTCGCTGCGTAAGTAGCCTGAGCAGTCTGCTAGCCCGGGGTCGCTTCCGCCCCGGTTCCTAGCATCAGCTGAGGAAGCCACTGCTCCAGTCCCTCTCCGCAGGGGGCTGGGGAACACTCATGCGGATAGGTTCGGCGGCAACCCGTGTGCGGGAGTGCCGGAGCCGAGAACACCGTGACGCACACTGCGCCCGGAGAAACCCTGCCAATCCTGCATCGGACCGGGGTTCGATTCCCCGCATCTCCACCCCGTCGCCGTGAGGCGCGGCGTCGTTCCCGTGAGGGATCGATGCCGCGCCTCACGGTCGTTAAGGCACCCTTTCGCCCCGTACCCACACCATCCCGCGACCACCTTCCAGGAGGAGCCATGACCGAGAACCCCCGCGATTCCCAGAACGACGCCGCCGGGACCCCCGGCGAGAGCGCCTCGACCCCACCCCGATACGGCCAGGCCGCCTCCGAGCGCACCGGCGAGGAGCAGGCGAGCTCCGGCCAGACTCCCTACGGACAGGGCCCCTCCGGACAAGCCGGCGGCGGCCAGCCGCCCTACGCCCCGTACGGCTACGGGCAGCAGCCCTCCTCTGGTCAGCCTTCCTACGGCCAGAGCGGCTACGGGCAGAACAGCTATGGGCAGAACGGCTACGCCTCGAACGGCTACGGACAGAACGACGGCCAGTCCTCCTACGCCCCGTACGGCTACGGGCAGCCCTCCCAGACCGGTCCCGGCGTCGGCGCGACCTCCGCCCCGCAGGGCTACGGCGAATCCTCATCCTCCGGATACCCCGCCGCCTACGCCCCGTACGGGGCCTCCTATGGGGTGCCGGGCTCCGTCGGTGGACGCCCGGCCGGCTGGGGGCTCGGATTGGCTTCGCTGATCTGCGGCGGGGTCAGCCTCGTCTTCTTCTGGCTCTACCTGCCGATGCTGGCCGCGATCGCCGCGATCGTCCTGGGCATCCTCGCCCTGCGCGCGGTGGGTCGCTCCGGGACCCGCGGCGGCTCAGGGAAGGTCATGGGCATCATCGGTCTGTGCACCGGCGGCCTGGGGCTGATCCTCGGGATCCTCATGATCGTCCTCGTCGCGGCCCTGTACGCCGAGGTCTCCGAGGAGTGCGGCTCCCCGGATTCGTACGGCTACGAGCAGTGCGTCCAGGACGGTATCGGCATCTGACCCGGTTCGGCCCGGGAACCGCAGCGACCCCCGCGCCCCGTGAGGGGCGCGGGGGTCGCTGCACACTCGGGAGCGGGCGGGTTCCTGTTGAGATGCGCTGTTGGTGCTTCAGATGCGTCCCGCCGTGCGGTATCTCAGCACGATCCCCGGCTTCTCACGCATCCGGTATCTCAGGGGGTCAGTCCCGGGACTCGGCCCGGGTGCCCAGCAGATCCAGGGCCGCCTCGTGCAGGGCGCCGTTGCTGACCAGCGCGCTGCCCCCGTGCGGGCCGGGGGTGCCGTCCAGGGCGGTGAAGCGCCCGCCGGCCTCGGTGACGATCGGCACCAGGGCGGCCATATCGTGCAGGTTCAGCTCGGGCTCGGCGGAGAGGTCCGCGCTGCCTTCGGCCACCAGGCAGTGCGACCAGAAATCCCCGAAGCCGCGCACCCGCCACACCGCATCCGTCAGCTCCAGGAACCGCTCCCGCAGCCCCAGCTGGCGCCAGCCGCTCAGCGAGGAGAAGGATAGCGAGGCGTCGGCGAGGTCGGTGACCTCCGAGACCCGGATGCGCTGGGCCTTCGCCAGAGACCGGCCGGTGTACGCGCCCGAACCCGATGCGGCCCACCAGCGCCGCTGCAGGGCCGGGGCGGAGACCAGACCGACCACGGGCTCGCCCTGATCCAGCAGCGCGATCAGCGTCGCCCACACCGGGACCCCGCGGACGTAGTTCTTCGTCCCGTCGATCGGGTCGATGACCCACTGGCGGGGGGAGGAGCCGCTGGCGCCGAACTCCTCGCCCAGCACCGCATCCCGGGTGCGGGCCCGGGCCAGATGCGAGCGGATCAGCTGCTCGGCCTCGCGGTCCGCCTCCGTCACCGGGGTCAGATCCGGTTTGGTCTCCACGGTGAAGTCCTGGGCCTGGAACCGCGCGAGGGTGTAGCGGTCCACGGCATCGGCGATGACGTGCGCCAGGCGCAGATCGTCGTTGTAGGGGCTGGTCGCAGTCATGGCCACCAGGCTATCGCACGGGATCCTCGTCGGCCCCGGCCCCCAAGCGCTTGGTCCCCGCCACGCCGTCGGGCGCCTCCACCCCGAGCAGCCGGCGCAGGGAGTCCAGCCGGGCCGCACCGGCAGGGCCCGCCGCCCTCGAGGCCACCCGCTCGGCGATGCCGCAGCCGATCGCGTCCGCGGCATGGGTGCAGCCCTTGGGACAGGCCGCCGCTCCGGGGGCCAGGTCCTCGAAGGCGGCGACGATGCCCTCGGCGGGCACGTGGGCCAGGCCGAAGGAGCGGATGCCCGGGGTGTCGATGATCCACGTGCCGGGCTCGCCCCAGGCCGGCTGCAGCGCCAGGGCGGAGGAGGAGGTGTGGCGTCCCCGGCCGGTCACGGCGTTGACCCCGCCGGTCGAGCGGCGCGCCCCGGTCAGGGCGTTGACCAGCGTGGACTTGCCGACGCCGGAGTGACCCAGCAGCACGGAGACCCGGCCATCCAGCAGCGCCCGCAGATCCGCCAGCAGCCGCCCGTCCAGGGGCAGGCTCCGGCTCTGTGCCTCGTCGATAGCAGCTGCGTCGTCGGTCGCTTTCGCCGGAGCCGCCGGTGTCTCCGGCGCCGCCTCGGGCGCCTCGTCCCGGCGGCTGAGCAGGATGGGCAGGTCGGTGCCGGCGTAGTAGGACAGCAGCGGCGCGGGGTCGGCCAGATCGGTCTTGGTCACGCACAGCACCGGGCGCAGCCCGGCGTGCACGGCCGCGACGATGGAGCGATCGACGAAGCCCGTGCGCGGCTGCGGATCCGCGGCCGCGGTGACGATCACCAGGATCTGCGCGTTGGCGACGACCACCCGCTCCACCGGGTCCGTGTCATCCGCGCTGCGCCGCAGCACGGTCTCCCGCGGCTGGACGCGCACCAGCCGCGCCAGACTCCCCGGATCCCCCGTGACGTCCCCGACCAGCCCGACCAGATCCCCGGTGACCACGGGGGTGCGCCGCAGGTCCTTCGCCCGCACGGCGGTGACCTCGCGAGCGGTCGAGCCCTCGCCGATCCGTGCGGTGTAGCGGCCGCGGTCCACGGTCACGACCCGGCCGATGACGGCGTCCTCGTGGGCCGGACGCTCCTTGGTGCGCGGGCGCGAGCCGCGCTTGTTGGCGCGGACGCGCACATCGGACTCGTCCCAGCCGCGGATGCCCCGGCTCATGCCCGCTCCTCCCCGAGCATCCGGCGCCACAGGCCCGGGAAGTCCGGCAGGGTCTTGCCGGTGGTGGCGACGTTCTCCACGAGCACCCCGGGCACGATGAGGCCGAGCACGGCCGCGGCGGTGGCCATCCGGTGGTCCTCGTAGGTGCGCATCCGGGCCGCCCGGTGCGCGGGCCCGGTGATGACCAGCCCGTCGGCCGTCTCCTCGGTGCCGGCCCCGAGGCGGGTCAGCTCCGCGGCCAGGGCGGCGAGCCGATCGGTCTCGTGTCCGCGCAGGTGCGCGATGCCGCTCAGGCGCGTGGTCCCCGGGCACAGGGCCGCGATCGCCGCGACGGTCGGAGCGATCTCCCCGGCGGCGCGCAGGTCGATCTCACCCGGTGCGGTGAGCGCGCGCGCCCCGCCCGCGGGCCCGGTGACCCGCAGGCCGCCGTCGGGCGTGCGCCGCACGCTCGCCCCGAAGCGGGGCAGCAGCTCCCGCCAGGCGTCTCCGCCCTGCGTGGTGCGCTGCGGCCAGTCGGGGATCTCGACGTCGCCGCCGGTGACCACCGCGGCGGCCAGGAACGGGCCGGCGTTGGACAGGTCGGGTTCGATCACCGCGTCGTGGGCCCGCGGACGCCCGGCGGGCACCACCCACGTGGTCGGGTCCGGGTGGGCGACGTCGATGCCGTACTCGGCGAGCACCTGCACCGTCATCCGCACGTGCGGCACCGAGGGCAGCTGCTCACCCACGTGGCGGACCGTGAGACCCCCCGGCAGCAGGGCGGCCGCCAGCAGCACCCCGGAGAGGAACTGGCTGGATCCGCTGGCATCGATGCGCAGCTCGGACGCGGCCGGGCCGGTCCCGGGCACGATCCGCACCGGCAGGGCCCCCGCCTCGCCGTCCTCGTGCACCCGGGCACCCAGCTGGCGCACGGCCTCCAGGACCGGGCCCATCGGGCGCTTGCGGGCCGCCGCGTCCCCGTCCAGCACGAGGCCGCGGCCCAGCGCCGCGGCCAGCGGGGGGATGAAGCGCATGACCGTGCCGGCCAGCCCGGCGTCGATCACGGCGGGCTGACCCGAGGGCTCCTCGGGCACCGGGGTGATCAGCAGGTCCCGCCCCTCCTGCTCGATGCGCGCGCCCAGGGCCCGCAGAGCGTCGATCATCAGCCGGGAGTCCCGCGAGTCCAGAGCGCCGCGGATGCGCATCGGGGCGTCGGCTATGGCGGCCAGCAGCAGGTGGCGGTTGGTCAGGGACTTGGAGCCGGGAACCGCCACGACGGCGCGCACCGGGCCCTCGGTCCCGCGGTGCGGGGCCGGCCAGGGATCGGGGATCGGATCGGCGGAGGCGGAAGTCGTGTGCTCGGTCGCCCCGGCGGGGTCGGGGTGATGCGGCTGCGGGTCGGAGGCGGGGTGACGGGGGCTCACGATCGGGCGGGATCCTCCTGGGTCGGCGCCGGGCTCGACCCGGCTGCGGTGGGGATGGTGCGCGGCAGGGCCCCGCCGTGCCCGGCGGGGCCCTGCGCTCTTCCTGCTGCGGGCGGCGTCTTGCCGGGCTCAGCTCAGCAGGTCCTCGGACTTCTTCTTCACGTCCTTGGTGATCTTGTCGGTCTTCTTGGCGACGTCGTGACCGAGCTTCTCGGCCCGCCACTTCAGGGAGGGGCTGCCCTCGGTGTCCACGGCGGTCAGGGCCACCGCACCCACCAGGGAGACGTTCTTCAGGGTGCCGGCGACGAGGGCGTCCTCGTGGCGGGCCTGGTCGCGGCGGAAGTCCGTGTAGGCGTTCAGGGCGCCGGCGGCCAGCAGCACGGTGGAGGACAGGCGGGGGAAGCGACCCAGCCCGAACAGGGCGGCGGCCCCGATCTGCGCGCCGGCCGCGGCCTGGCCGATCAGCTGCTCCTGGCCCTTCAGCGGACGCAGCTGGGGCACGGCGGTGGCGGCGGTGTCCACCAGGGGCTTCAGGTACTCCTGCCCCTCGGGGGCGCGCAGCCGCTGCAGGCCGTCGTAGACGAAGGTCGAGGCCAGGAGGGGCCGGGCGAACTTGCGGATCAGGGACATGGTTCCTCCTCGGTGGGGCGCTCGCGGACACCGGCGTCTTCGGGCCGGGTCGCGGCGCACCCGCGTGGTTTCCCTGCCCAGTCTATGTGATCGGATCCACGGGTGCCGCAGCGGGGCCGACGCCGGGTCTCGGTGTCGGGATCGCCTCGGGCTCCCGGCGGAATACGCCCCGGGATCCCGGTTGTTGGACTGCACGAGACGCGCCGAAGCCGATGGCGTCGGCGCGCGGCCAGCGCCCACGGAAAGGAGGTGCCCGGCGATGCGGGCGAGCAGGGGAGCGAACCCTCCCGGTCTCGTAGACTGGAGCGACGAGCACACCGACGGCGAGGCGAAGGGAATCCGTGGACACGATCGACCTGTCCCAGGAATCGGCCCAGGAGCGCAAGCTCCGGTTCGAGCGGGACGCGATGCAATACCTGGACCAGCTCTACGCTGCCGCCCTGCGGATGACCCGCAACCCGGCCGACGCGCAGGATCTCGTCCAGGAGGCCTACACCAAGGCCTTCTCCGCCTTCCACCAGTACAAGCCCGGCACGAATCTGAAGGCCTGGCTGTACCGGATCCTGACGAACACGTACATCAACCTCTACCGCAAGCGCCAGCGGGAGCCGCACCAGGCCAACACGGACACCGTGGAGGACTGGCAGCTCGCGCAGGCCTCGGCCCACACCTCCACGGGGCTGAAGTCCGCGGAGAGCGAAGCCCTGGATCACCTGCCGGACACGGACGTGAAGGAGGCCCTGCAGGCGATCCCGGAGGACTTCCGCATGGCCGTGTACTACTCGGACGTCGAGGGCTTCGCGTACAAGGAGATCGCCGAGATCCTGGACATCCCGATCGGCACCGTGATGTCGCGGCTGCACCGGGGGCGTCGGCTGCTGCGCGAGAAGCTCTCCGACTACGCCGCCGAGCGCGGCTTCGACACCACACCCAAGACCTCGACTCGCCGTGGCGGCCGTTCCGGCCGATCGCGCGGCACCGAGAGCACACCGGCTGCCGACGGCGCCCCGGACGGGGCCCGGCAGTGAGAACCCGAAGGAAGTGAGGACCATGTCCGAGTGCAAGGACGCGCAGTGCCGTGAGGAGCAGATGCACCGCATCTACGAGTACCTCGACGGGGCCCTGTCCGCCGAGGACATCGTGGAGATCCGTGCGCACCTGGAGGAATGCGAGACCTGTTCCCGGGAGTACGACCTCGAGCGGCTGATCCGCTCGGCCGTGCGCCGCTCGTGCGCCGAACCCGCCCCGGAGGCGCTGAAGGAGTCCATCCTGGCCAAGATCGACGCCGTGCGGGCCAGCCCCCAGACCGCCGACCACGGCCACTGACTGATCCCGCGCCGCGCCCCGTCGAGACCCGGTGTCCCGGGAGGCGGGGGAGCGGCGGGGCGGGGGCCCGAAGCCGCAGAGACACGGAAGGGCAGAGACGCGAAGGGACCGGGAGGATCAACTGATCCTCCCGGCCCCTTCGCGTGCCGCTGCGGTCATCGACCGCCGCGGCGTCCTCAGGCGTTGGGCCGCTTGCCGTGGTTGGCGGCGTTCTTGCGGCGATCCTTGCGCTTGCGTCCGCGCTTGCTCATCAGCGGGCCTCCTTCATAGCATGCTCCGCCCGGCCCGGGGGTGGGCGGAAGCGGGGTCTGTGTTCGCCCGCGCACCGCGGGCACCTCCCACCATTCTGGCACACCCGCGGCACCCGGTGCACCCGGGAGTGCTCGGTCGGCACCGCGGCGGCGTCGTTGGGCTAGTGCTGCTCGGGCAGCTGCAGCCAGGAGTACCAGCCGCGGTGCAGCACCAGCCAGGCCATCAGCCCGTAGCCGGCCTGACCGGGCCGACCGTCGTTGGCCGCCAGGTCCTGGCGCCACTGCTCGTGGTGCTGCAGCGGGTTGAAGGTGTCCACGTACACGTGGCGGCGCCGGGTGGTCACGTCCGCGTAGGCGGCGTTCAGGTCCGCGATGCGCCGGTTGCGCTCAGCATCCAGCGTGGGCGGGGGGCCGACGACGAGCACCTTGATGCTGTTCTGGGAGGCCAGATCCACCATGTTGGCCAGGTTCAGGCGGCTGCGGGCCGAGGTGATCCCGGTGTCGATGTCGAAGGCCGAGGGTGCGATGACCAAGCGGTTATCCGCCCCCGCGGCGAAGCGGCGGCTCGCCTCCTCGAACCAGCGCTCGTTCAGCGCCTCGCTGCCCTCGCCGGGAGCGGCCAGGGTGTAGGACACCAGGGGCGCGACGTTCCGCGGGGTGCGGGCCATGACCCGGCCGAACCAGCCCAGCGCGCGGGGATCGCCGATCCCGGCCAGGAGGTCATCGCCGACTGCCACGATGCGGATGTTTCGTTGCTCCACGAGTCTCTTTCTGTCGTCTTGGACGTCCCGCTGACCCGGACGGGGGCCGCCCCGAAGGAGGCGGCCCCGACGGACAGCGTGCGGGCCGGGTCTTCAGGACCCCACGATAGACGGTTTGCGGCACAGGCTCACCTCCCGGCACGCCGCCCCCGCGGGGACGGGCGCGCCGGGAGGTGCCTCGGGTCAGCTCTCGAAGATCTGGGCGACCAGGTGCTCCAGCTCGGCCTGGTGGCGCTTGCCCACCCCGGTGGCGGGGGAGGCCGAGGCCGGACGGGAGATGAGCCGCACCTGCCGATCCAGCAGCGGCAGCAGGTTGACCACCATGAAGGGCCACTGACCCTGGTTGGCGGGCTCATCCTGGGCCCAGATCACCTCGGCCCCGGCGTAGCGGGCCAGCTGCTCCTTGATCTGATCCGCCGGCAGCGGGTACAGCTGCTCGACCCGCACGATCGCCACATCCTGGCGGCCCAGCTTCTCCCGGCGGGCGGCCAGGTCGTAGTACAGCCGCCCGGAGACCAGCACGACCTTCTTCACCGCGGCGTCGGTCAGCCCGCCCTGATCCGGGATGACCTCCTGGAACTCACCCTGGGTGAAGTCCTCGACCGAGGAGGTCGCGGCCTTCAGGCGCAGCAGCTGCTTCGGCGTCATGATCACCAGCGGACGGTGCGGGCGGGAGTAGGCCTGCCGGCGCAGCAGGTGCGCGTGGTTGGCCGGGGTCGAGGGCACCGCGACGGTCATGTTCGACTCCGCGCACAGCTGCAGGAACCGCTCCATGCGCGCCGAGGAGTGATCCGGACCCATCCCCTCGTAGCCGTGCGGCAGCATCAGCACCAGCGAGGAGCGCTGGGCCCACTTCTGCTCGGCCGAGGAGATGAACTCGTCGATGATCGTCTGGGCGCCGTTGAAGAAGTCGCCGAACTGCGCCTCCCACACCACCAGCGAGTCCGGGCGCTCCACGGAGTAGCCGTACTCGAAGCCCAGCACCCCGTACTCGGAGAGCAGGGAGTTGTAGATCATGAACTTGCCCTGGTCCTCGGACAGGTGCGTCAGCGGCACCCACTCGGCGTTGGAGCGGGTGTCGTGCAGGACCGAGTGGCGCTGGGTGAACGTCCCGCGCTGCACGTCCTGCCCGGACATGCGGATCTGGAAGCCGTCCATCAGCAGCGAGCCGAAGGCGATCAGCTCGCCCATGCCCCAGTCGATCCCGCCCTGCTCGGCCATCTGCTGGCGCTTCTTCAGCAGCTGACCCAGCTTCTTGTGCACCTGGAAGCCCTCAGGGGCCTGCCCGTGGGCCTGCCCGACGCGGGCCACGGCCTCGGCCGGGATCGCCGTGGTCTCCGGGGTGTACACGGAGTCCTCGATCTGCTGGGCCGCCGGACGCTCGATGTTCGACACCGCGGCCGCGTCCCCGGTGACCAGGGGCGCCTTGGACTGCTGGGCCTCGTGGGTCTCCTTGAAGACCCGCTCCAGGCGCTCCTGGTAGTCCTTCAGCGCCCGGTCCGCCTCCTCCTGGGTGATGTCCCCGCGGCCCACCAGGGACTCGGTGTACAGCTTGCGGGTCGAGCGCTTGGCCTCGATCAGCTGGTACATCTGCGGCTGGGTCATCGAGGGGTCGTCGGCCTCGTTGTGTCCGCGGCGCCGGTAGCACAGCAGGTCGATGACGACGTCGCGGTGGAAGCGCTGGCGGTACTCGAAGGCCAGCCGGCCCACGCGCACCACGGCCTCCGGGTCATCCGCGTTGACGTGGAAGACGGGGGCCTGGACCATCCGGGCGACGTCGGTGGCGTAGGTCGAGGAGCGGCCCTCACCGGGGGTCGTGGTGAAGCCGACCTGGTTGTTGACCACGATGTGCACCGTGCCGCCCACCGTGAACCCGCGCAGCTGGGACATCTGCATGGTCTCGGCGACGATGCCCTGCCCGGCCATCGCCGCGTCCCCGTGCACCAGGATGGGCAGCACGCCGTAGGCGGCCTCGCCCTCCGCACCCTGGTCCAGCAGGTCCTGCTTGGCCCGCACGATCCCCTCCAGCACCGGATCCACGGCCTCCAGGTGGGAGGGGTTCGCGGCCAGGTACACCTGGGTCTCGTTCCCGGAATCCGAGGTGAACACGCCCTCGGTGCCCAGGTGGTACTTCACGTCCCCGGAGCCGCCGACCAGGCGCGGGTCCTGCTCGCCCTCGAACTCGCGGAAGATCTGCGCGTAGGACTTCCCGGCGATGTTGCTCAGCACGTTCAGGCGCCCGCGGTGGGCCATCCCGATGCCGACCCCGGCCAGGGCGCTGTCCGCGGCCCCCGAGATGATGGAGTCCAGCAGCGGGATCAGGGACTCCCCGCCCTCCAGGGAGAAGCGCTTCTGCCCGATGAACTTGGTCTGCAGGAAGGTCTCGAAGGCCTCCGCGGCGTTGAGCTTGCCCAGCACCCGCAGCTGCTCCTCGCGGCTGGGCTTGGTGTAGCCGTGCTCCAGCTGCTGCTGGAACCACTCCCGCTCCTGCGGGGACTCGATGTGCATGTACTCCACGGCCAGCGTGCCGCAGTAGGCGTCGCGCAGCAGCTGCAGGATGGTGCGCAGCGGCAGCCGGGAGGCGTCCCCGAACCCGCCGGTGGGCCACTCCCGGTCCAGATCCCACAGGGTCAGCCCGTAGGTGGCGATGTTCAGGTCCGGGTGCTTGCGCATCACGTACTCGAGCGGGTTGGTCTCCGCGATGAGGTGGCCGCGCACCCGGTAGGCGTGGATCAGCTGCTGGATCCGGGCGACCTTGTTGATCTCCGTCTCCGGGTTGACCTGGTTGTCCACGGCCCAGCGCACCGGCTCGTAGGGGATGCGCAGGACCTCGAAGATCTCGTCGTAGAACCCGTGCTCGCCCTGCAGGTACTGGTCCACCAGCTTCAGGAACTCCCCGGAGCCGGCCCCCTGGATCACGCGGTGGTCGTAGGTGGAGGTCAGCGTCAGGATCTTGGACACGCCCTCCCGGGCCAGCACCTTGGGGGAGGAGCCGCGGCGCTCGGCCGGGTAGTCCAGGGCCCCGACACCGATGATGCAGGCCTGCCCGGCCGACAGCCTCGGCACCGAGTGCACCGTGCCGATGCCGCCCGGGTTGGTCAGGGAGGCGGTGGTGCCCTTGAAGTCCTCCACGGAGAGCTTGTTCTCCCGGGCCTTGGCGACCATCTCGTCGTAGGCGGCCCAGAACTCGGCGAAGTTCAGGGTCTCGGCGGCCTTGATGTTCGGCACCACGAGGTTGCGGGAGCCGTCCGGGCGGGGCATGTCGATGGCCAGCCCGAAGTTCACGTGCGCGTGCTGCACGACGGCGGGGCGGCCCTTCTCGTCCTGGCCGTAGGTGACGTTCTGGGAGGGGAACTCCTTCAGCGCCTTGATCACGGCGTAGCCGATGAGGTGGGTGAAGGAGATCTTCCCGCCCCGGGAGCGGCGCAGGTAGTCGTTGATCATGGTGCGGTTGTCGATGAGCACCTTCGCCGGCACGGCGCGCACCGTGGTCGCGGTGGGCACCTGGAGGGACTCCTCCATGTTCGACGCGATCGCCTTGGCCGGTCCGCGCAGGGCGGTGACCCGGTCCTGGGACTCCTCCTGCTCCTCGCGCTCGCTGTGCGGCAGCTGGGCCGGGATCGGCTTCTGCCCGGAGCGCTTCTCCCGGGTCCCGGCCTGCTTCGGCGCCTCGGTCTCCTTCTTGCCCGCCCCGGTGCGGGCCTCCGGCTGCTCGGCGGGGGCCGACGCCTTCGCCGCCGCACCCGACGAGCGCTGCGGGGCGCGATCGGGGGAGGCCTTCTCAGCGGGGGCCTTCGCGGAGGAGGTCTTCGCGGCGGGGGCTGCGGCGTCGACACCGCGCTTGCCGGACTCCGCGGCCTGCATCTGCTCGAAGATGGGCCACCACTTCTCGTCCACGGCGTTCCGGTCCTGCTGGTACTTCTCGAACAGCTCGTCCACGAGCCATTCGTTGCCGGCGAACTCCTCGGGGATCTGGTGCTGTGGCTGATCTGGCACTTGGTCACGCCTCTTCCGTTGGCTGGATGCTTCTGCGGCGCGCCGGCTCTCGGGCAGCCGGTGTCGCGCACCGCGGGGCGGATCCCGCAGCAGGGATGCCCGCGTGTGCCGCGCGCGGGGGCGACATCGGACGCGGTTCCTGCAGCGGCCGGCATCGGGCGACACTGCCCCGGTGCGGCCGGAATCACCGTTCCAGTCTATGAGCCCGACGCGTTCCCGGCCACTCCCGGGCCCCGGGGCCTCAGGATGCGAGCCCCGGGCCCGGTGTGACGGCAGGCATAGCGGGGTCCCGTAGACTGCGGGGGTGCGATTCCTGAACCAGCCCACCTCCGATCTGACCTACAACGACGTCTTCCTGGTGCCCTCCCGCTCGGAGGTGCCCTCCCGCTTCGCCGTGGACCTGCGACCGGATGATGCCGTGGGCACCACGGTGCCGGTCATCGCGGCGAACATGACCGCCGTGACCGGCCGGCGGATGCTGGAGACCCTGGCCCGACGCGGTGCGATCGGCATCCTGCCCCAAGACGTCCCCGCCGACGTCGCCGCGGACGTGCTGCGCTGGGTCAAGGGGCGGGACCCCTTCGTGGAGTCGGCCGTGACCCTGAGCCCCGAGACGACCATCAACGAGGCCCAGCACCTGTTCGGCAAGCGCAACCAGGCCGCCGCCGTCGTGCTGGATGCCCAGCGGCGCCCGATGGGGCTGCTGGCGCCCGCGGACTGCCGCGCCCAGGACCGGTTCGGCTACGTCCAGACCGTGATGCGCCCGGTCGCCCACACGATCGAGCACCGCGAGCTGGACGCGCTGCGCGAACAGGATCCGGCCCGACGCACCGGGCTGCTGCAGCGCCTGCACGCGCTGAGCCAGGAGACCGGGGACCAGCCGCTGGTCGTGGTCGCCGACGGCGTCTACCGGGGCGTGCTCTCCGGGGCCGGGGCAGTGCGCGCGAGCATCTACGAACCCGCCCTGGATGCCCGCGGCCGACTGCTGGTCGGGGCCGCGGTGGGCATCAACGGCGACGTCGCCGAGCGGGCGCAGGGGCTGCTGGCGGCCGGGGCCGACGTGCTCGTCGTGGACACCGCCCACGGGCACCAGGAGAAGATGTTGCGTGCCCTGCGCGCCGTGCGGGCCCTGGATCCGCAGGTGCCGATCGCCGCCGGGAACGTGGTCTCCGCGGCCGGCACCCGCGACCTCGTGGAGGCCGGGGCGGACATCGTCAAGGTCGGGGTGGGCCCCGGGGCGATGTGCACGACCCGCATGATGACCGGCGTGGGCCGCCCGCAGCTGTCGGCCGTGCTGGAATGCGCCGCCGAGGCCCGGCGGCTGGGGGCCCGCGTGTGGGCCGACGGCGGGATCAAGCACCCGCGCGATGCGGCCCTGGCCCTGGCCGCCGGGGCCAGCCAGGTCATGGTCGGATCGTGGCTGGCCGGGACCTACGAGTCCCCCGGGGACCTGCTCACGGATGAGCAAGGACGTCGGTACAAGGAGAGCTTCGGGATGGCCTCGACCCGCGCCGTCTCCCACCGCACCCGCGCGGAGGAGGCCTTCCAGCGGGCGCGCAAGGCGATGTTCGAGGAGGGCATCTCCTCCTCCGTGATGTACCTGGACCCCGAGCGGCCCGGCGCGGAGGACGTGCTGGATGCGATCACCGCCGGGGTGCGCTCGTCGATGACCTACGCCGGGGCCGCGGACCTCGCGCAGTTCCGGGAGCGGGCCGTGTTCGGCATCCAGTCCGCCGCCGGCTACGACGAGGGCCGGCCCCGGGAGCGCTCCTGGACGGTCTGAGCGCCCGAGACCGAGCCCGAAGCCGGCCGCGTGCGGTTAGACTGGGCGCACTATGGATGACCCGCTGAGTCCCGTCTCCCACCCGCCCGCGCCCCTCCTGCACCCGAGTCCCTCGGGACGGGGCCCCGCCGAGGGAGGACGCTGAGCCCGTGGAATGGCTGCTCGTCCTCGCCGGACTGATCCTCATCCTCGGCAACGGCTTCTTCGTCTGCGTCGAGTTCTCCCTGGTGGCCCTGGACCAGTCCACGGTGGTCCGGAAGATCGAGGAGGGGGACGCCAAGGCGGAGCCGCTGCTGCGGTGCCTGAAGTCCCTGTCCACCCAGCTGTCCAGCTGCCAGCTGGGCATCACCATCACGACCCTGCTCACCGGCTACACCCTCGACGCCGGCATCCAGGGGCTGCTGGCCGAGCCGATCGCGGCGCTCGGCCTGGAGCCCTCCCTGACCCGCCCGCTGACCTTCGTGCTGTCCATGACCGTGGCGACCATGCTCTCCATGGCCATGGGCGAGCTGATCCCCAAGAACCTCGCGATCTCCGTGGGCTACCCCGTCGGCCGGGCCATCGCCCGCCCCCAGCTGATGTTCACCGCCGTGATGAAGCCGCTGGTGGTGCTGATGAACGGCACCGCCAACGCGGTGCTGCACGGGCTGGGCATCGAGCCGAAGGAGGAGCTGTCCGGGGCCCGCTCGCCGGAGGAGCTGTCCTCGATGGTCCGCCGCTCCGCGGACCTCGGGACCCTGGACGCCGGGACCGCCAACTTCGTGGCCCGCACCCTGCTGTTCTCCGAGCGCACGGCCTCGGACGTGATGACCGCCCGGCGCCAGGTGGACATGCTGCCCACCACCGCCAGCGTGCAGGAGATCATCGACGAGGCCCGCGCCACCGGGCACTCCCGCTTTCCCCTGTTCGAGGAGAACCAGGACGACGTGCGCGGGGTCGTGCACATCAAGCGCGCCGTCGGCGTGCCCCCGGCCAAGCGCGAGGAGGTCGAGGCCGGGGCCCTGATGGACGAGGTGCTGCGGGTTCCCGAGACCATGCACCTGGACGCCCTGCTGCGCGAGCTGCGCGCCGGGAACCTGCAGGTCGCCGTCGTGCTGGACGAGTACGGCGGCACCGCGGGCATCGCGACCCTGGAGGACCTCGTGGAGGAGATCGTCGGGGAGGTCGCCGACGAGCACGACCGCGTCGTGCCCGGGGTGCTGGAGACCGCCGACGGGCGCTGGCACTTCCCGGGCCTGCTGCGCCCGGACGAGGTGACCGAGCGGGTCACCCCGCTGGACATCGACGAGGACCCCGCTTACGAGACGATGGGCGGGTTCATGATGGACCGGCTGGGCCGGATCCCGCAGGTCGGGGACCAAGTCGCCATCGACACCGGGATCCTGGAGGTCGAGCGGATGGACCACCGCCGGGTGGACCGCATCCTGTTCACCCCGGCCCGGCAGGAGCCGGAGGAGACCGTGGGCGATGACCTCGGGCCCGAGCGGGCCATCACGACCCCCGGGGGCCTGCCGGCCGCCCCCGAGCCCCGACGCGAAGGAGGTGCGGCATGAGCGAGTGGACCGCCCTGATCTGGTTCGTGGTGCTGCTGATCGGCAACGCCTTCTTCGTGGCCAGCGAGTTCGCGATCATGTCCGCCCGGCGCTCGCAGATCGAGCCCCTGGCCGAAGCCGGGAACAAGCGCGCCCAGACCGCGCTGCGCGCCATGGAGCACGTCTCCCTCATGCTCGCCTGCTCCCAGCTGGGCATCACCGTGTGCTCGCTGGTGATCCTCAACGTCGCCGAACCCGCCGTGCACCACCTCGTGGCCGAGCCGCTGATGCACCTCGGGCTGGCCGAATCCGCCGCGGACCTCACGGGCTTCCTCATCGCGCTGCTGGTGGTCACCTTCGCCCACGTGATCTTCGGGGAGATGGTGCCCAAGAACATCTCCGTGTCCACCGCGGACCGCGCCGCCCTGTGGCTGGCCCCGGTGCTGGTGGTCATCTCCCGGCTGGTGCGCCCGATCATCTGGTTCATGAACTGGATCGCGAACGCGGCGCTGCGCCTGATGCGCATCGAGCCGAAGGACGAGGTCTCCTCGACCTTCACCGCCGACGAGCTGCAGACGATCCTCGAGGAGTCCACCGCGGAGGGCCTGGTCACGGACGCGGACGGGATGCTCTCGGGCGCCCTGGAGTTCTCCGAGAAGACCGTCAGCGACGTCATGGTTCCGGTGGACCAGGTGCTGTGCCTGCCCTCGGACAGCTCCCCGCACGATCTGGAGCGGGCCGTGGGCCGCACCGGCTTCTCCCGCTTCGTGCTGGAATCCGAGGACGGAACCTATCTGGGCTACCTGCACGTCAAGGACGTGCTGTCCATCCCGGATGAGCGCTACCGTGACCCCACCCCGCTGACCCGGGTGCGCTCGCTGATCAACCTGCGCCCGGAGACCACCGTGGAGGACGCCCTGGCCACGATGCAGCGCACGCACGGGCACGTGGCGCGCGTGGTGGCCCGGGGCGGGGAGACCATCGGGGTGCTGTTCCTGGAGGACGTCCTGGAGGAGCTGATCGGAGAGGTGCGGGACTCGACGCAGACGATGGGCCGCCGCCGCAGCGTGCGGGCCCCCGAGGGCTCGTGAGCCCCTCCTGATTTGCGAACGGTTCGCAGCAAGTGCGATGCTTGCTGCGAATCGTTCACAACAAAGCCGGGCGCCGACCGTCCGGTCCGTCGTCGAGGGGGAGGCCATGAGGAAGATCGCCGCGGGGATCGTCGCGGGGCTGGGCTGCGCGGTGCTCGCGCTGTCCGGCTGCTCGTCGCAGCAGGAGGACGCGGGGCAGGACACGGGCAAGCCCACCATCGTGGCCACCACCTCCGTCTACGCCGACATCGCCCGCCAGGTGGCCGGCGACGACGCGCAGGTCACCGCGATCGTGGACTCCACCAGCCAGGACCCCCACTCCTATGAGGCCACCGCCCAGGACAAGCTGAAGATCAGCCGGGCGGACCTCGTGGTGCTCAACGGCGGCGGCTACGACCCCTTCATGTCCGAGGCCGCCGAGGGCGCCGACGGTAAGGTCATCGACGCCGTGGCCGTCTCCGGGCTGCCCGGGGCCGAGGAGGCCGCCGAGACCCAGGAGCACGATCACGACCACGAGCACGACGACCACGATCACGGGGACTTCAACGAGCACGTCTGGTACGACGTCTCCGCGATGAAGAACCTCACCCACGCCATCTCCGAGGACCTCGGGAGCATCGACGAGCAGCACCGGCAGGACTACCACGACCGCGCCCAGGCCTACGAGCAGAAGCTCGATGAGCTGAGCTCCGACCTCAAGGGCATCGGCGCCTCCGGACGCACCTACCTGGCCACCGAACCCGTCCCGGACCGGCTGCTGGATGCCGCGGGGATGAAGAACGAGACCCCGGAGGCCTTCTCCTCGGCGGTCGAGGCCGAGTCGGATGTGCCGGCGGCGACGCTGAACGAGGTCCACCGGATCATCGACGGCGGATCGCTGGACCTGCTGGCCTTCAACCCGCAGACCGAGACGGCCCAGACCCGGCAGCTGCGCTCCGCCGCCGAGTCCGCGCGCGTGCCGGTCGTAGACTTCACGGAGACCCTTCCCGAGGGCAGGGACTACCTGAGCTGGATGCGCGGCAACATCGAGAACCTGCGCAAGGCCCTCGCCTGAGCGGAGCGCGCCCCGCAGTCCAGGCGTCCATCCCTGCCCGACACCCCAGCCCCGACCCCCGTGAGGAGCACCGACCCCCGTCGTGAACGCCGTCGCCCGTCCCGCCCCAGCCCCCGGAACCCAGCCGGCCGCCGTCTCCTTCCGGGACGCCCGGCTCTCCTTCGGCCAGCGCACCCTGTGGAGCGGCCTGAACCTGGAGATCGCGCCGGGGGAGTACTTCGCAGTGCTCGGGCCCAACGGCTCCGGCAAGTCCACCCTGCTGCAGACCATCCTGGGCCTGCTGCGCCTGTCCGAGGGGCGGGTCCGGGTCCTCGGGCACGCCCCGCACCGCGGGGATCCCGGCATCGGCTACATCCCGCAGCAGCGGATCCTGCCGCAGGACACCCCGCTGCGCGCCCAGGACATGGTCCGCCTCGGCCTGGACGGGCACCGCTGGGGCACCGGGTGGCCCTCGCGGGCCCGCCGCGCCCGGGTGCAGGAGCTGCTGGAGCAGGTGGGGGCCGCCGACTACGCGGACGTGCCCGTGGGGCTGCTCTCCGGCGGGGAGCAGCAGCGGCTGCGCGTCGCCCAGGCGCTGGCCGCCCGGCCGCGGCTGCTGCTGTGCGATGAGGCCCTGCTCTCCCTGGACCTGCGCCACCAGGAGGCCGTCAGCGGACTGATCGAGGACTACCGCAGGAGCGAGGGTGCCACCGTGGTCTTCGTGACGCACGAGATCAACCCGATCATCGACGACGTCGACCGGGTGCTGTACCTGGCCAACGGCCGGTTCACCGTGGGGACCGTGCCGGAGGTGATGCGCGGGCAGGTGCTCTCCGCCCTGTACGACACGCCCGTGCAGGTGCTGCGCTCCGGCGGGCGCTACATCGTGGTCGGCGGGCCCGAGCACGACGCCGCCACCCCGCACTGCGCAGGCTCAGCACCCCGGGAGCTCGATGCGGAGGGGATGCGCTGATGTCACCGGCCATCCTCGCCGCGCTGGCGCACCCGGGGTCCGTCCTGCTGGGCCAGGAGACCGGCTTCTGGCAGCGGGTCTTCGTCTTCGAGGACTACGGCGAGCTGCTGCAGCTGCTGTACCCCTCGATCATCGCCGGGGCCATCCTCGCGGTGATCGGCGGGGTCACCGGGGTGTTCGTGACCCTGCGGGACTCCGCCTTCGCGGTGCACGGGATCGCCGAGCTCTCCTTCGCCGGGGCGGCCCTGGCCCTGCTGATCGGCGCGGATGTGGTCACCGGATCCCTGGTCGGCTCGGTGGCCGCGGCCCTGCTGATCGGGCTGCTGGGCTCGCGCACCAGCCGCCAGCAGTCGGTGATCGGCACGCTGATGCCCTTCGGGCTGGGCCTGGGCATCCTGTTCCTGTCCCTGTACCAGGGGCGCTCGGCCAACCGCTTCTCGCTGCTGACCGGCCAGATCGTCTCCGTGGACGCCGCCCAGATCGGGGAGATGGCTCTGGGCGCCGTCGTCGTGGTGGGGGGACTGCTGCTGCTGTGGCGGCCGCTGACCTTCGCCAGCGTGGACCCGCAGGTGGCCGCGGCCAAGGGCGTGCCGCTGCGGGCGCTGTCCCTGGTGTACATGCTGCTGCTGGGGGTCGCGGTGGCACTGTCCGTGCAGGTGGTGGGGGCGCTGCTGGTGCTGGCCCTGCTGATCACCCCGGCGGCGGCGGCCAACCGGCTCACGGCCTCCCCGGTGCGCTCGGTGCTGCTCTCGGTGCTGTTCGCTGAGGTGGCCATGGTGGGCGGGATCCTGCTGGCCCTGGCAGGCTCCCTGCCGATCAGCCCCTACGTCACGACGATCTCCTTCGCGATCTTCCTGGTCTGCACGGGGATCCAGGCGATCCGGCGTCGGCACAGCGCCTCGGGACGCCGCACCCCGGCGGAGGAGACGACCGCGGAGAAGGCGGTGGCCGACCGCGGGCACCGGGCCTCCTGAGCCCCACCGGCCTCGCTCGGATCGGGTTCGTCTCAGTGCCGCTGGGCGGCGGCGCACTGGGCGCAGATCCCGGAGACCTCCACGACGTGGCGGATGTCGGTGTAGCCGTAGCGCCCGGCGATCTGCTCGGCCCAGGCCTCCACGACGTCGGCGCCGATGTCCTCGGCCCGGCCGCAGGAGCGGCAGCGCAGGTGGTGGTGGTGCTCCTCGGCCGCGCACTGGCGGTACAGGGCCTGCCCACCCTCCCCGGGCAGCACGTCCACCTCGCCGGCCTCCTCGAGGGACTGCAGGATCCGGTAGACCGTGGCCAGGGAGACCTTCTTCCCGGATTCGGTGATCAGCCGGTGCAGGTCCTGGGCGGAGTGGAAGCCGTCCAGCTCGGCGAGACTGCTCGTGACGGCCCGGCGCTGGGGTGTGGCCCGCACCGGCTGCCCCTGGCCCCGGTGCTCCCGGTCCGTCGCCGTCCCGCCTCGCTGCGCCGTGCTCACGTGCTCCCCCTGTACCTTCGTGCCTTGAGCTGCGCGTCCGTCGGCCCGACCGCTCTCGGCCGGTTCCGGGCGCTTCCCGCCATTGTGCCGCGTGAGAGCACCGCGACGCCATCGGCGTTCGTCCTCGGCGTGCCCGCGGTCCCGGATCCGCGAGCAGCCTGGGCGGGGATCGGCGTCGGGGTCGGTTCGGTCGGTGCTGAGCTGTTCGGGGCTGTGCTGATCGGGGCTAGGGTGGGAGGCATGAAGCTGACCAAGTACTCCCACGCGTGCATCCGGCTGGAGAAGGACGGGACCGTGCTCGTGCTGGATCCCGGCACCTTCTCCGAGCTGCCCGAGGCCCTGAACGGCGCCTCGTTCCTGCTGATCACCCACGAGCACCCGGATCACTACGACCGCGAGCCCGTGCACGCCTTCCTGGCCGAGCACCCCGAGGTGCAGGTCTGGGCCCCGGGCGCCGTGGTCGAGGAGCTGCGCGAGGCCGTGGCGGATCCGGCGCGCATCCATGAGGCCGTGGCGGGGGAGAGCTTCGAGGCCGGGCCCTTCCAGATCCGCGGGGTGGGCGGACAGCACGCGCTGATCCACCCGCTGGTCCCCGTGGTGGCCAACGTCGGCTACCTCATCGACGGGACCCTCTACCACCCCGGCGACAGCTTCGTGGTGCCCGACGACGCCGAGGTGCGCACCCTGCTGGTGCCGATCCACGCGCCCTGGAACAAGATCCAGGAGGTCATCGACTTCGTCATCGCCGTCGGCGCCGAGCACGCCTACCCGATCCACGACGCCCTGCTGGCCGAGAACGGCCGGAGCATGATCGAGGGGCACGTGCAGAACTTCGGCGGCCGCTACGGCACCGCCTACCGGCACCTGGACCCGCGCGAAAGCGTCGAGGCCTGACCCCCACCCGCTGTTCCGACCCCTTCGAGGAGCCGTCCATGAGCACCGTGTTCACCAAGATCATCCAGGGCGAGCTGCCCGGGCGCTTCGTCTACGAGGACGAGCGCTGCGTGGCCTTCCTGTCCATCCAGCCCCTGTCCGAGGGGCACGTGCTGGTGGTCCCGCGCGAGGAGGTGGACCACTGGATCGACCTGCCCGAGGAGCTGGCCGAGCACCTGATGGACGTGGCCCGGCGCATCGGCCGGGCGATCCGCACCGCGTACTCCCCGCGCCGGGTGGGCCTGATGATCCAGGGCTTCGAGGTCCCGCACACCCACCTGCACGTGTGGCCCACGGACTCCATCGAGGAGTTCGACTTCGCCAACGTGGACCAGGACCCCGCCGAGGAGTCCATGGACCGCGCCCAGGTCCGCATCCGCCGGGCGCTGGCCGAGCAGGACTGAGCGCCCCGGGCTCGACCCACCCCCTCTGACGATGCCCGCCCCGCCGCACGGTCGGGCGGGCATCGGCCTGAGGAGCGCTCACCGCCGGGCCGCTGCCGGGCCCGAAGGCGCTCACAGCCCGGCCAGGGCCGCCTTCTGCGCCTTCTGGATCCGCTGGACCGAGACGGGCCGTGCCGTGCCCAGCTCCTGGGCGAAGAAGCTGACCCGCAGCTCCTCCAGCATCCAGCCCACCTCCGCCAGCTCCGGGGGCACCGCGCCGTCGACGGCGTGCCGCTGGGCCGCGGCGTCGTAGGCGTCCTCCAGCTCCTGCACCTGCAGCATCAGCTGGTTGTCGCGGTTCACCCGCTCGCCGATCTTCTCCAGGCGCACCCGCATGGCCCGCAGATACCGCGGCAGGTGCACCAGGTGCGCATACCCGGTGGCCGCCACGAACCCGGGGTAGATCAGGTGCTCCAGCTGCGCCTTGACGTCGTTGTACGCGGTCACCACCGCCAGCGAGGCCCCGGACTTGAGCATTCGGCGCACCGCGGTGGCCTCCTTCAGGATCGAGGCCACCAGGGAGGTCAGCTCGAAGACCGTGTCGATCAGCTCCGCCCGGACGTGCTCGAACAGCCGCTGGAACTGCTCGCGGCGCACCGGCGCCGGATCCGGGGTCAGCTTGTCCAGGGCCGCGACCGTGCAGTCCGCGATCAGCGCCTCCACCGAGCCGTGCGGATTCTGGGTGAACACGATCTTCTCGTCGTTGCGCAGATGATCCGAGACGTACTTCTGCGGGCTCGGCACCTTCAGGGCCAGCAGCCGGATCACCCCGGCCCGCTGGGCCCGGGCCCGCTGAGCCTCGGTGGCCAGCACGCGCACGGCCACCGTCTGCCCCTCATCCACCAGGGCGGGGAAGCCCTCGATGACCTGGCCGGCCACCTCCCGGGTGATGCGGGTGGGCACCTCCTGCTCGGGCCAGTCGCGCAGACCGCCGACCTCCCGCACCGCAGGCCCCCCGGCCGACGACGCCCGGTCCGCCCCCGAACCCGGCTGCGGCCTCCGGTCAGCGCGCGTGCCGGGCGCGCCGTCGTGACCGGCGCCCGCGGACCGACCCGCGCCTTTCTGCCCGGCACCGTTTCGACCACCGGGGCCCGACGCGGCGGCGATGCGCTGCAGCGCGTCCGCCGAGGCGCCCAGCGAGGCCGCCAGGGCCTCGCGCACCTGCGGGGCCAGCCGCTCCTGCAGGGCCTCCAGGTCCCGGCCCTCGCCGAGCACCCGGTTGCGCGGATCCCGGACCTGGAAGGTGACTCGCAGGTGCTCGGGGACCTTGGACCAGTCCCAGGACCCCGGCGGGATCACCACGCCCCGGATCCGGCGCAGGGCCAGCTCCAGGGAGCTCAGCAGATCATCGGTCTGGGGGTCGAACTCCTCCGTCAGGCGCTGCACGGCGGCGGCCGCGACGTCCGGGGCGGGCACGAAGGACTTGCGCACGGCCTTGGGCAGGGAGCGGATCAGGGCCGTGACCAGCTCGGTGCGCAGCCCCGGGATCATCCACTCGAAGGGCCGCTGGCGCAGCTGGTTCAGGAACACCACGGGCACCTGCACGAACACCCCGTCCGCGCTGGTCTGCGCCGAGCCGGGGGCGGAGGGGGCGAACTCGTAGCGCAGGTCCAGGCGCAGCGTGGAGTCTTCCGTGTCCACCTCCCACACCCGGGGGAAGGCGGACTCGTCGTACTCGGCGGCCTCGGCGTCCACCAGCCGCTCCGGATCCAGATCCAGCAGGTGCTCATCCTCCTGCCGGGCCCGCTTCCACCAGCGGTCGAAGTGCCGCTCGGAGACCACCTCGGCCGGGATCCGGGCGTCGTAGAACGCGTACAGGGCGTCGTCGTCGACCCGCAGGTCCCGACGCCGCAGCCGGGCCTCCAGCGCCTCGACCTCGGCCAGGCGCTGCTGGTTGCGCCGGAAGAAGCGGTGCCGGGTGCGCCAATCGCCCTCCACCAGGGCCTTGCGGATGAACAGCTCCCGGGACAGCTCCGGGTCGATCCGCCAGTAGTCCACGGGACGTTCGGCGTAGACCGGCACGCCGTACAGGGTCGCCTTCTCGTAGGCCATGACCGAGCCGCGCTGGGCGGACCAGTGCGGCTCCGAGTGGGTGCGCTTGAGCAGGTTCCCGGCCGCCTGCTCGATCCACTCCGGGCGCACGGCCGCGACCGTGCGGGCCCACAGCCGGGAGGTCTCCACCAGCTCCGCGGCCACCACCCAGTCCGGGTTCCTCTTGAACAGACCCGAGCCGGGGAAGATCGCGAAGCGGGTGCCGCGGGCCCCCTGGTAGTCGCGCTTGCGCTCATCGCGCAGCCCGACGTGGCTGAGCAGCCCGGTCAGCAGGGCCCGGTGCACGGCCTCCTCGTTGACGCCGGGGTCGATGTCCCGGCCCTTCCCGACGCGCACCTCGGCCTGCTGGCCCAGCTGGCGCAGCTGCTCATAGAGGTCCTGCCACTCTCGGACCCGCACGTAGTTGATGAACTCGCGGCGGCACAGCTTCCGGAATTGGCTGGAGGACAGCTCCCGCTGCTTCTCCTGCAGGTGCTGCCACAGCAGCAGGAAGCTGGAGAAGTCCGAGCGGTCATCCCGGAACCGGGCATGCAGCTCATCGGCCTGCTGGCGCTTGTCCGCGGGGCGCTCGCGGGGATCCTGGATGGTGAGGGCCGCGGCCAGCACCATGACCTCCTTGGCCACGCCCAGCTCCTGGGCGGCCACGATCATCCGGCCCAGGCGCGGGTCCACGGGGAAGGCCGCCAGGCGCCGGCCGATCGCGGTCAGGGGCGAGGCCCCCGCGCCGCGCCCGCCGCGGGTCCGGCCCCGGCCGCCTCGCCTGCCCTTCCCGGCGCCGCGCCGGGGGGCCTGGGCGGCGTCGTCCCCGGGGGTGTCCTCGATCCTCTCCTTCAGCGCCCCGAGCTCGCGCAGCACCGCGACGCCGTCGCCGATGGCCCGGCGGGCCGGGGGCTGGACGAAGGGGAAGCGCTCCATATCCCGCGGGGAGCGCACCACCCCGATGCTCATGGTGTGCAGGATCACCGCGGCCAGGTTGGTGCGCAGGATCTCCGGGTCCGTGAAGGCCGGCCGGGAGTCGAAGTCCTCCTGCGAGTACAGCCGGATCGCGATGCCGTCCGAGACGCGCCCGCAGCGCCCGGAGCGCTGGGCCGCGCTGGCCTGGGAGATCCGCTCGATGGGCAGGCGCTGGACCTTGGTGCGCGTGGAGTACCGGGAGATCCGGGCGGTCCCCGGGTCGATCACGTACTTGATCCCGGGAACGGTCAGCGAGGTCTCGGCGACGTTGGTGGCCAGCACGATCCGCCGCCGAGCCCCGGTGGGGCGGAAGACCCGGTGCTGCTCGGCCATGGACAGCCGGGCGAACAGCGGCAGGATCTCCGTGCCGGTGAGCCTGCGGTCCTTGGCTACCAGATCCGTCAGGGCGTCCTCGGCGTCGCGGATCTCCCGCTCCCCGGCGAAGAAGATCAGGAGGTCCCCGGGGGCCTCGTCGGCCAGCTCCAGCACGGCGTCGCACACCGCCTCCAGCGGGTCTCGGTCCTCCCCGGCGACGTCGTCCTCCTCATCCGGCAGCGCGGGGTCCTCGGTCAGCGGACGGTACCGTATCTCCACGGGGTAGGTGCGCCCGGAGACCTCGATGATCGGGGCGGCGTCGGCCGGCATCGGCTCGTCCTCGGGGTGCTCGGCCACCGGGTCGAAGCTGGGCGCGAAGTGCCGGGCGAAGCGCTGCGGGTCGATGGTCGCCGAGGTGATGACGACCTTCAGATCCGGGCGCTGAGGGAGGATGCGCTTGAGGTAGCCCAGGATGAAGTCGATGTTCAGGGAGCGCTCGTGCGCCTCGTCGATGATGATCGCCGAGTAGCGCTTGAGCAGCGGATCGTGCGGGATCTCCGCGAGCAGGATGCCGTCGGTCATCAGCTTGATCCGGGTGGCCTGGGAGGTCTGCGCGGTGAAGCGCACCTGGTAGCCCACGGTCTGCCCGATCGGCTCGCCCAGCTCCTCGGCGATCCGCTCGGCCACGGAGCGGGCGGCCAGGCGCCGCGGCTGGGTGTGCCCGATGCTCCCGCGTTCGCCCAGGCCCAGCTCCAGCAGCATCTTGGGGATCTGGGTGGTCTTCCCGGAGCCGGTCTCCCCGGCGATGATCACGACCTGGTGCTCCCGGACCGCGTTCATGATCTCCTCGCGGCGCGCGGAGACCGGCAGGGCCTCCGGATAGGCGATCTCGGGGCGGGAGGGCGCGGAATCGGAGGGCGCGGGCGCGCCCGCGGCGGGGGAGGGGGAGCTGTTCGACATACTTCCTGCCATCCTACTGATCCCGCCCGCGGGGCGGCCTCCTCCCGGAGGCGGAGGGAGAGTTCATCCCTCGGGCGGATGTGGGCGGCGCGGGGTTCTTCCTAGCCTCGAGACCATGATCGAGAACCTCCAGCACGTCGTCGAGACCATCCCTGCGATCCTCAGGATCCTCGCGCTCGCGGGCCTCGGGGCCATCCCCTTCGTGGAGTCCTATTTCGGCTCCGCGGTCGGTGTGCTCGCCGGGGTCAACCCGGTGCTGGCGGTCGCCGCGGCCTCGCTGGGCAACATGATCTGCATGATCGTGCTGGTGCTGGGCGCCGGGCGGGTGCGCGGCGCGGTGACCGCCCGGCGCGAGCCTCGCACGCCGAGCCGACGGCGGCAGCGCTTCGACCGGCTCTTCGACAAGTACGGCGTGGCCGGGGTGTCCCTGCTGGGGCAGACGGTGCTGCCCAGCCAGATCACCTCCGCGATGATGGCCGGCATGGGTGCGAACCGCACGAAGATCATCGCCTGGCAGTGCGTGTCCATCATCCTGTGGGGCACGCTGTTCGCGGTGCTGGCCAGCGTCGGCCTCTGGACGGTGGAGTGAGGCGCGGACGCCGATGCGGCATCGAGCGACTCGCGAGCCGGATCGTGCGACGTGGACCGGATGATCCGGCGCGCGAAGCACGATCCGGTCCGCGAGACGGCGTCGCCGCGGCCGCATCCGGGCATGGAAAGTGCCCTCGATAGGATTCGAACCTACGACTTCCTGCTCCGGAGGCAGGCGCTCTATCCACTGAGCTACGAGGGCAACGCAGAACAGCGTACCAGGAAAACCGGGCGCCGCGCACCACGGGGCGGGCGCGGCCTTCGGTAGACTGGCACACCGTGACTCCCGAAGAACTGACCCGCGCCGTATCCGCCGCCCTCGACGAGGCCCTGCAGGCCCAGGAGCTGACGCTTTCCGAGGGCGCCGCCCGCCCCGAGGTGCGCATCGAGCGGCCCAAGAGCCGCGAGCACGGGGACTGGGCCACCAACATCGCCCTGCAGCTGGGCAAGCGGGTGGGCCGCAACCCCCGGGAGGTCGCCCAGATCCTCGCTACCCGCCTCGAGGCGATCGACGGCGTGGCCGCCGTGGACATCGCCGGTCCCGGCTTCCTCAACATCCGGCTCGACGCCGCCGCCGCCGGCGCGCTGGCCGCGACGATCCTCGAGCAGGGGGAGGCCTACGGGCGCAGCCGGGACCTGTCCGGCACCCACATCAACCTGGAGTTCGTCTCCGCCAACCCCACCGGACCCATCCACCTGGGCGGGACCCGCTGGGCCGCCGTCGGGGACTCCCTGGCCCGGATCCTCGAGGCCTCCGGGGCCACCGTGACCCGTGAGTACTACTTCAACGACCACGGCACCCAGATCGACCGCTTCGCCAAGTCCCTGCTGGCCGCCGCCCGCGGGGAGGCCACCCCCGAGGACGGATACGGCGGGCAGTACATCCACGACATCGCCGCCGACGTGCTGCGCGAGGCCCCCGACGCCCTGGAGGCCGCCGACCCGCAGGAGGTCTTCCGCTCCCACGGCGTCGAGCTGATGTTCGCCCAGATCAAGGCCTCCCTGCACGAGTTCGGCGTGGACTTCGACGTCTTCTTCCACGAGAACTCCCTGTTCGACTCCGGGGCCGTGGAACGCACCCTGGAACAGCTGAAGACCAGCGACAAGCTCTACTTCGCCGACGGCGCCTGGTGGCTGCGCTCCACCGACTACGGCGACGACAAGGACCGGGTGGTCATCAAGTCCGACGGCAACGCCGCCTACATCGCCGGGGACATCGCCTACATCGCGGATAAGCGCGCCCGCGGGGCGGACCTGGCCGTGTACATGCTCGGCGCGGATCACCACGGGTACATCGCCCGGCTGAAGGCCGCCGCCGCGGCCATCGGGGACGACCCGGACGCCGTGGAGGTCATGATCGGGCAGATGGTCAACCTCGTGAAGGATGGTCAGGCCGTGCGCATGTCCAAGCGGGCCGGGACCGTGGTGACCCTGGAGGACCTCGTGGAAGCCGTGGGGGTGGACGCCGCCCGCTACGAGCTGACCCGCTACTCCGTGGACTCCAACATCGACGTGGACCTGGACGTGCTGACCAAGCGCTCCAACGAGAACCCGGTCTTCTACGTCCAGTACGCCCACGCCCGCACCCGGGCCGTGGCCCGCAACGCCGCCGACGCCGGGGTGATGCGCGATGCCGGCACCTTCGACGCCGCCCTGCTCTCCGGTCCGGCGGACGAGGAGCTGCTGGCCGCCCTCGGGCAGTTCCCCGGCGCGGTGGCCGAGGCCCAGCACTTCCGCGAACCCCACCGGGTGGCCCGCTACCTGGAGGCCCTGGCCGGGGCCTACCACCGCTGGTACGACTCCTGCCGCGTCGTGCCCCAGGGCGATGACGAGGTCTCCGAGGTGCACCGCACCCGCCTGGCCCTGAACGACGCCACCGCCCAGGTCCTGGCCAACGGGCTGGGTCTGCTCGGCGTGTCCGCCCCGGAGCGCATGTGATGCCCGGGCAGCCCGACCCGAGCGTCCCCTCCGCGCCCGCCGCGCGGACGGACCCGCCGAGCCCGGATGCACTGACCCCGGATGCAGTGACCCCGGACCCGGCGGCCCTGGACCCCGTGATCTGGCCGGACTCCTTCCGGCGCGCCGCCGACGGTGAGCTGACTCTGGACGGGCACGGCGCCCGTGCGCTCGCCGAGCGCTTCGGCACCCCGCTGTACGTGGAGTCCGAGGAGGTCTTCCGCGCCCGCGCCGCGGCCTTCCGCACGGCCTTCGAGCGAGCCTTCGCCGAGCACGGGGCGCAGGTGAGCGTCTACTACGCCGGCAAGGCCTTCCTGTGCGCCGCCATCGTGCGCTGGGCCCGCGAGGAGGGGCTGAACCTGGACACCGCCTCCGGGGGCGAGCTGGCCCTGGGGCTGGCCGCCGGGATGGAGCCCGCCCGCATCGCCCTGCACGGGAACAACAAGTCCACCCGGGAGATCCGGCAGGCCCTGGAGGCCGGGGTGGGCCGCATCGTCGCCGACTCCGTGCCGGAGCTGCTGCTGATCGAGCGGATCGCCGGGCAGCTGGGAGTCACCGCGCCGGTGATGATCCGGGTGACTCCCGGGGTGCACGCCGAGACCCACGAGTTCATCGCCACCGCCCACGAGGACCAGAAGTTCGGCCTCTCCCTCGCCCCGGACACGGCCCGCCTGGCCTGGGCGCAGATCCCGGCCGCGGTGCGCGCCGAGGCCTGGCCGGGCCGGCAGGAGGCTCCCCAGGATTCCGTGGCCGAGCTGGCCGCGGAGCTGGCCGAGCACCTGCCGCACCTGGACCTGCGGGGGCTGCACTGCCACATCGGCTCCCAGGTCTTCGCCCCGGAGGGCTTCGATCTGGCCGCCCGCCGCGTGCTCGCGACGATGGCGCGGCTGCGGGATCGCTTGGGCCGGGTCCTGCCTGAAGCTGATCTGGGCGGGGGATACGGCATCGGCTACGTCGCCGGGGACTCCCCGAGGCCCATCGAGGACCTGGCTCGGGCCATCGCGACCTCGGTGGCCGAGGCCTGCGCGCGGCTGGAGCTGCCCCTGCCGCACCTGTCCTTCGAACCCGGCCGGGCGATCACCGGGCCCGCCGGGGTCACCCTCTACACCGTGGGCACGATCAAGGACGTCGCTCTGGAGGCCGCGGCCGACTCCGACGTCGCCGCCGACGCCGGTCAGCCGGCGGTGCGCCGCTACGTCGCGGTGGACGGCGGCATGTCGGACAACGCCCGCCCGATCCTCTACGGCTCCGAGTACACCGTGACCCGCGCGGATCGCCCCCCGGCGGGGGAGCAGGTGCTCTCCCGGGTGGTCGGCAAGCACTGCGAATCCGGGGACATCCTGGTGCGCGACTGCCTGCTCCCGGCGGACCTCGCCCCCGGGGACCTGCTGGCCGTGCCCGCCACCGGCGCCTACTGCTGGTCCCTGTCCTCCAACTACAACTTCCTGACTCGCCCCCCGGTGGTGGCCGTCGCTGCCGGGCGCGAACCCCGGGTCATCGTGCACGGACAGAGCATCCAGGACCTGCTGGACCGCGACGCCGAGCTGTAAGCCGCCCCGCCCGACGTCCCCAATCCCGACCGAGCCCCCGCCCCGCACCCCTCCCGAGGAGAGCCCATGAACGACACGCCCCTGTCCGTCGCCCTGCTGGGATCCGGCACCGTCGGCTCCCAGGTCGCCCGGATCCTCCTGGAGGACGCCGAGGAGCTGACCCAGCGCGTCGGTGCGCCCCTGCGCCTGATCGGCATCGCGGTGCGGGATCCGCAGGCGCCCCGGGACTACGCCGCCCCGGCCGGGCTGTACACGACCGACGCGGACGCGCTGATCGACGCCGCGGACGTCGTCGTGGAGCTGACCGGCGGCATCGAACCGGCCCGCACCCGCATCCTGCGGGCCCTGCGCGCCGGCAAGCACGTGGTCTCCGGGAACAAGGCCCTGCTCGCCCGCGAGGGTGCCGCGCTGCAGCGCGCGGCGGACGCCTCCGGGGCGCAGCTGTCCTACGACGCCGCGGTGGCCGGGGCCATCCCGATCCTGCGGCCCCTGCGCGACTCCCTGGCCGGGGATCAGGTCGAGCGGGTGCTCGGGATCATGAACGGCACCACCAACTTCATCCTCGACGCGATGCACACCACCGGGGCGGACTTCGACGACGCCCTGGCCGAGGCCCAGCGCCTGGGCTACGCGGAGGCGGATCCGACCGCCGACGTCGAGGGTCACGACGCCGCCGCGAAGGCCGCGATCGTCGCCTCCCTGGCCTTCCACGCCGAGTTCACCCTCGAGGACGTGCACTGCGAGGGCATCACCGGGATCACCGCCGCCGACGTCGCCGCCGCGCAGGCCGAAGGCTGCGTGATCAAGCTGCTGGCGGTGTGCGAGCGGCTGGAGGAGGGCGTGAGCATCCGCGTGCACCCCACCCTGGTGCCGAACGAGCACCCCCTGGCCAGCGTGCGCGGGGCCTTCAACGCCGTGTTCGTCCACTCCCGCGACGCCGGCCAGCTGATGTTCTACGGGCCCGGCGCGGGCGGGGCACCCACGGCCTCGGCGGTCATGGGGGACCTGGTCTCCCTGGCCCGACGGGTGGTGCTGGGCGGCCCGGCCGTCCCGGATTTCTCCTACGCCCAGCTGCCGGCCGTCGGGCCGGAGGATGTGGTCTCCAGCTACACGATGGGGCTGCAGGTGAAGGACCGCCTCGGGGTGCTGGCCGGGATGGCCCAGGTCTTCGCCGAGGAGGGGGTCTCCATCCGGACCATGCATCAGACCAAGCACGGCCCCCACCGCGGGGCCGGGCAGCCGGAGACCACGATCCGGGTGGTCACCCACCGGGCCGCGGACCGGCGGGTGCGGGCCACCATCGAGAAGCTGCGCGGGCTGGACGCCGTGGATGCGATCACCTCGGTGATCCGGGTGGAGGACTGAGGCCGGCCATGCACCGCTCGGACCAGACCCCGTCTCCCTCTCCGGCTGCCTTCGCGGGCCGGCCCGTCACCGGGACCAGCCCCGGTGAGGCGGTGCCCGTCGGCGCGCGGGTCAGTCTCCGGGTCCCGGCCTCCTCGGCGAATCTGGGCCCCGGCTACGACACGATGGGCCTGGCCCTGGGCCTGTACGACGAGCTCACGGTGACCCGCACCGCCGAGGGCCTCGCCTTCGAGCTGGAGGGCGAGGGCGCTCAGACCGTGCCCCGCACCCCCGAGCACCTCATCGTGCGCGCGATCCGGGCCGCCTGGGCCGCGGCGGGGCTGACGGGTGAGCTGCCGGGGCTGGGCATCCGCGCTCGCGGGCGCATCCCGCACTCGCGGGGGCTGGGCTCCTCCGCCTCCGCGATCGTCGCCGGGGTCGTGGCCGGCAGCGCCCTGCTGCCGGAGGATCTGCGGCTGAGCGAGCAGGCTCTGCTGCAGGTCTGCTCCGACCTGGAGGGCCACCCGGACAACGTGGCCCCGTCCCTGTTCGGGGGACTGGCGATCTCCTGGGGCGAGGAGCACCCCGAGGGGCCGCGCTGGCGCAGCGCCCGGGTGCCCGTGGATCCGCGCGTGCATCCCGTGGTCGCGGTGCCGGACTACGAGGTCTCCACCCGGCTGGCCCGGGAGCTGATCCCCGCGCAGGTGCCCCACGCGCTGGCCGCGGCCGACGCCGGCCGGGCCGCGCTGCTGGTGCGGGCCCTGAGCGGGGCCCCCGAGCTGCTGCCGGCCGCGACCCGGGACTACCTGCACCAGGAGCACCGCTGCGAGGCCATGGTCCCGACGGCGCGGATGGTTCGGGCCCTGCGCGATCGGGGCTTCGCGGCCGTGGTCTCCGGGGCCGGGCCGAGCGTGCTGGTGCTGGCCGAGTCCGCCGATCGGGCCGAGCAGGCCGCCCGCGAGATGCGGCACCTGGGTGCCGAGGCCGCCGGGCAGGACCCGGCCGCGCCGCACTGGCGGATCGAGGGGCTGGCCATCGACGCCTCCGGTGTTACACTGGTGGACGAGGAGCGCCCGATCCGGCGCCGGTAGAGGCTCGAGATCAGCCCCGCTCCTCGACGGCACGGCCCGGTCAGCCCCTGACCCCGTGGCCTGCCGAGGCTGGCTCCTCTCCCCGTCTGGGAGAGTCGCACGTCGAGCTGTCGGACCCTCACCCATCCGGTCGTCGACCGTGTCGCGAGACCCCTCGCGTCATCTCCGCGGACACCGCGTCCTCCCCACGAGCACGCGCTCCCATCGTCGCCGCTGCTGAGGTCCATCCCGGCCCGACGCCAGGCCCACCCACCCGCACCGACCGTCCCGCAGCCCGCGGGAGCCGTGCGGGACCGATGCCCCGACGCCGCCTGCGCCGCGGGCACGCCACCATGAACTTCGGCTTGGGGCGCCATCATCGAAACAGCCCCGGCCATGTCGAGGGGGAAGGATCCTTCGTGACCGAAACGACCGACCTGTCCACGGGTACGGACCAGCCGGGCGAGACCCCGGCCCAGGACTCCCGCGCCGCCGCGGGAGCCGAGCAGAGCCAGAAGGGCCAGGGCGGACTGTCCGCCCTGAAGCTGGCTCAGCTGCAGTCCCTGGCCTCCCAGCTGGGGATCACCGGCGCGCGCCGCATGCGCAAGTCCGCGCTGGTGGACGCCATCTCCGCGCACCAGCGCGGCTCCGCGGTCGCCGACCGGGAGAAGAAGGCCGAGCAGGCCGCCGCCGCGGCCGCCGAGGTCACCGGCCAGGACGCCCCGGCCGAGCAGAAGCCGGCGCGGCGCACCCGCTCCCGCCGGGCCGACTCCGCCCCGGAGACCGAGCAGTCCGGATCCGGCGCCGAGCAGGGCGGCGAGCAGAAGAGCCCCGAGCAGAAGAACGCCGAGCAGAAGGGCTCCTCCCGCCGCGGACGCGGGGGAGATGAGCGCTCCGGGGAGCAGGACGGCTCCCAGGACAAGCAGGAGAAGGCCAAGGGCCAGAACGGCCGCGGCTCCCGCGGCGAGGACCACGACGGCGGGCAGGACCAGCGCGAGTCCAAGGGCGAGCGCGGGCAGAACCGCCGCTCCCGCCAGGAGCGCAGCGCCGAGCGCGGCTCCGGGGACAAGGGCGGGGAGAAGCACTCCGAGAAGTCCGGCTCCGAGAAGAACCACGGGGACAAGGGCGAGGGCCAGCACGGCGGCGGCCGGAACGGCGAGTCCAAGGGCTCGCGCGGCAACCGCCGCGGCAACAACGGCAACAACGGCCCCGAGGATGATGACAACCGCCGGGGCGGGCGCAACCGCCGCAACCGCAACCGCAACGACCGTCGGGACCGGCGTCGGGGCCGCAACAGCGGGCCCGAGGTGGATGACACCGAGCTGACCGAGGACGACGTGCTGCTGCCCGTGGCCGGCATCCTCGACGTCCTGGACAACTACGCCTTCGTGCGCACCTCCGGGTACCTGCCCGGACCCAACGACGTCTACGTCTCCCTCGCCCAGGTCAAGAAGCACCACCTGCGCAAGGGCGACGCCGTCGTCGGCGCGATCCGCGCCCCCCGCGACGGCGAGCAGCAGAACAGCTCCCGGCAGAAGTTCAACGCGCTGGTGCAGCTGACCAGCGTCAACGGCAAGAAGCCCGAGGAGCTCACCGAGCGCGTCGAGTTCACCAAGCTCACGCCGCTGTACCCGAACGAGCGGCTGCGCCTGGAGACCGACCCGAAGAAGATCGGCCCCCGCGTGGTGGACCTGGTCTCCCCGATCGGGAAGGGCCAGCGCGGCCTGATCGTCTCCCCGCCGAAGGCCGGCAAGACGCTGATGCTCCAGTCGATCGCCAACGCGATCAAGGAGAACAACCCCGAGGTGCACCTGATGATGGTCCTCGTGGACGAGCGTCCCGAAGAGGTCACGGACATGCAGCGCACGGTCAACGGCGAGGTCATCGCCTCGACCTTCGACCGCCCCGCCGATGACCACACGACCGTCGCGGAGCTGGCCATCGAGCGCGCCAAGCGCCTGGTGGAGCTGGGCCACGACGTCGTCGTGCTGCTGGACTCGATGACCCGCCTGGGCCGGGCCTACAACCTCGCCGCCCCTGCTTCCGGCCGGATCCTCTCCGGTGGTGTGGACTCCGCGGCGCTGTACCCGCCCAAGCGGTTCTTCGGCGCGGCCCGCAACATCGAGAACGGCGGCTCGCTGACCATCCTGGCCACCGCCCTGGTGGAGACCGGATCGCGCATGGACGAGGTGATCTTCGAGGAGTTCAAGGGCACCGGCAACATGGAGCTGCGCCTGTCCCGCCACCTGGCGGACAAGCGGATCTTCCCGGCCGTGGACGTCAACGAGTCCGGTACCCGCCGGGAGGAGAACCTGCTCTCCCCGGACGAGGTCAAGATCATGTGGCGCCTGCGCCGCGTGCTGGCCGGGCTGGATCAGCAGCAGGCCCTGGAGGTGCTCACCTCCAAGCTGCGCGACACGCCCACCAACGTGCAGTTCCTCATGCAGGTGCAGAAGACCACGCTGGGCTCCAAGTCCGACGACTAGCACCACCCGATGACGCCGGCGCCGCATCCCGTCCCCTTCCGCGCGGACGAGATCGCGGCGTCGGCGTCCTCGCGTCCGCAGAGCGCAGCCTTCGGGCGCGGAGCCGACCGAGCCCCTGCCGGGTTCATCCGGTGCGATACTGGACCCGCCCGACGACCCACCCCCCGATCCGTCCGAGGAAGCCATGTTCGAATCCATCCAGACCCTGCTCGATGAGCACCAGCAGCTGCAGCGCCAGCTGGCCGATCCGGCCGTGCACGCGGATCAGGCCAAGGCGCGCAAGCTGGGACGGCGCTACGCCGAGCTGAACGGGATCGTCGAGGCCCACCGCCGGGTGCAGGGCCTGGAGGAGGACATCGAGGCCGCCCGGGAGATGGCCCAGGAGGACGCGGAGATGGCCGCGGAGCTCAAGGAGCTGGAGGCGCGGCTGCCCGAGGCCCAGGAGCGCCTGCGCCGCCTGCTGATCCCCCGGGACCCCGACGACGGGCGCGACGTCATCCTCGAGGTCAAGGGCGGGGAGGGCGGGGCCGAGGCCGCGCTGTTCGCCGCCGACCTGCTGCGCATGTACGCCCGCTACGCCGAGTCGAAGGGGTGGAAGACGGAGATCATCTCCGCCAACGAGTCCGACCTGGGCGGGTACAAGGACGTGCAGATGGCCGTCAAGGGCCGCTCCAGCGATCCGGCCGAGGGCGTGTGGGCGCACCTGAAGTACGAGGGCGGGGTTCACCGCGTGCAGCGGGTGCCCGTCACCGAGTCCCAGGGCCGCATCCACACCTCGGCCGCCGGGGTCCTGGTGTTCCCCGAGGTGGATGAGCCCGAGGAGATCGAGATCCACCAGAACGACCTGAAGATCGACGTCTACCGCTCCTCCGGGCCCGGCGGGCAGTCCGTGAACACCACGGACTCCGCCGTGCGCATCACCCACCTGCCCACCGGGATCGTCGTGGCGATGCAGAACGAGAAGTCCCAGCTGCAGAACCGGGAGGCGGCCATGCGCGTGCTGCGCGCGCGGCTGCTGGCCTGGCAGCAGGAGCAGCTGGACGCCGAAGCCTCCGAGCACCGCCGCTCCCAGGTCAAGACCATGGACCGCTCCGAGCGGATCCGCACCTACAACTTCCCGGAGAACCGGATCGCGGACCACCGCACCGGCTACAAGGCCTACAACCTGGACACGGTGATGAACGGGGAGCTGGAGCCGGTCATCCAGTCCGCGATCCAGATGGACGAGGAGCACCGGCTGGCGGCCCTGGGCCACGAGGACTGATCCCGTGGGCCCCGAGCACCCGCACCCCGAGGCCGCCCCCGGGCTCGACGCCGCACCGGCGAGCCCGGACCCGGAGCCGGCCCTGGCCCCCGGGGCCCCGCTGTCCGCGGGGCTGCGGTGTGCGCAGCGGCTGCTGGCCGAGGCCGGGATCGCCTCGGCCCGGGCCGACGCCGAGCTGCTGGCCGCGCACCTGCTCGCCGATGCCGAGGGCCGCGCGCCGGGGCGCGGGGAGGTGGCCGCCGGGGCGATCACCGGGCGGCTGGCGGTGCCCGCGGGCTACGCCGAGCTGATCCGCCGACGTGCTGCCCGGGAGCCCCTGCAGCACCTGACCGGGCGCGCCCCGTTCCGCCGGCTCGAGCTGCTCGTCGGGCCCGGTGTGTTCGTGCCGCGGCCGGAGACCGAGGTGCTGGTCGATGAGGTCAGCGCGCACCTGGCCGCCCGCCGCGCCGAGGCCCCGGGCTCTGAGACCCCCGGCTCCGAGCCCGCATCCGAGCCCGCCCCGCTGGTGGTGGACCTGGCCACCGGCTCAGGGGCGCTGGCCCTGGCCGTGGCCCAGGAGAGCCCCGGGGCCCGCGTGATCGGCGTCGAGCGCTCCGAGGCCGCCCTGGCCTGGGCCGAGCGCAACGCCCGGCGCGTCGCCCGGGAGCACGGGGTGCGCATCGAACTGCGTCGGGAGGATGCGCGTGATGCCCTGCCGGAGGCGGAGGGCACGGTGGAGGCGATCGTGACCAACCCGCCCTACATCCCCGAGGACGCCGTGCCGCGGGACCCCGAGGTCGCCCGCTACGATCCCCCCGAAGCCCTCTACGGCGGCTCCCCGGACGGCCTGGCGATCCCGACGGCGTTCCTGGAGCGCGCCGCGCGGCTGCTGCGTCCCGGCGGGCTGCTGGTCATGGAGCACGCGGAGGTCCAGGCCGCGGCCGTGGCCGCCCTGTTCCGCGACCGCGGATTCTCCCGGGTGCGCACCGTGCGGGACCTGACCGGACGGGACCGGGCCACCGCCGGGCTGGCCCCGGGATACCCTGGAGAGCGCGCGGAGTCCGCGCACCCCCGAGACGAAAGAGCATCTGCACCGTGAGCGCCACCGTGTACACCACCGACACCGCCGAGGACCGCACCCGCGCCCTGGAGAGGATCAGGGACCTGCTGGCCGGGGGCCGCACCGTGGTGATCCCCACCGACACCGTCTACGGGATCGCCGCGGACGCGTTCTCCCCGGGGGCCGTCTCCCAGCTGCTGGCCGCCAAGGGCCGTTCACGCACCATGCCCCCGCCGGTGCTCATCGCGGACCCCGGGGTGCTCGACGCCCTGGCCGAGACCGTCCCGGCCACCGGCCGGGCCCTGGCCGAGCGCTTCTGGCCGGGCGCGCTGACCCTGATCGTGCGCGCCCAGCCCTCGCTGAACTGGGACCTGGGGGAGACCCGGGGCACCGTGGCTCTGCGCGTGCCCGCGGATGAGCTGACCCGCGAGCTGCTGCGCGCTACCGGGCCGCTGGCCGTCTCCAGCGCGAACCGGACCGGGCAGACGGCCGCGACCGACACCGTCGAGGCCATGGCCCAGCTGGGCGAGCGGGTCGAGGCCATCCTGGACGGCGGCCGACGCCCGCTGGGCCGCGACGAGCAGACGCCCAGCACGGAGGTCGCCCCCTCCACGATCATCGACGTCACGGGCGATCGGCCCGTGGTGGTGCGCACCGGGGCCCTGGACCTCGCCCTGCTGCGGGAGACCGCCCCGGATCTGCTGACCCGCGAGGAGCACGAGAGGATCCTGCGGGCGGAGGACCCGGCGCAGTGTGCGAGCGGCTCACCGGATCCGGCCGAGGGTACCCCTTCCGGGGCCGCGAGCGACGAGCAGGGCCCGGATGACCCCGAGAGCGGCGGGGCCGACGCCGCGACGAGCACCCGCGGGCCCGGCGACGGTCCGCGGGCGGAAGCCCCGGAGCCGGGCAGCCTCACCCAGAGCCTGCTCGGCACGGGAGGCCCGAGCTCGGGTGCCGCGGTGGATCAGCTGCGCACCCGGGAGGCCGCCGCGGCGGGGCCGGGAGCCGGGTCCGCCCCGGCCGGGCAGCGCGTGGACCCCGTCTCGGTGCAGCGGGCCCGCGCGCTGTTCTTCGATCCGCCCGCCCGGGACTGACGCGGCCTCACCGGCCGCGTCGGCTGACGCCCGCGGCCTGGTGGGCCTGGCGCAGCACGGACCCCACGTGCCGCTCGGGCAGCAGACCGTGCCGTTCGGCCCAGGTGTCGTCCTGGTCCTGGCCGAACCAGGCCAGCTCGACGCGGCGCACCGCCGCGCGCAGGCGGTCCCCGGACAGCCCCGAGGCTGCGTAACCGGCGCGCACCAGCAGCCGGGCCAGGGGAGCGGGGATGCGATGCGGTTCGCGCCGTCCGGCGTCCCGGATCACCGAGGCGGTGGTGGCACCCTCCCACGGCTGCAGCAGGATCTCCGGCAGCGGCTCCTCCCGCAGTCCCGCGGCCACGATGAACTCGGCCAGCGCCTGCACCGAGGTGACCGGGGTGTGCTGGGTGCCGGAGCCCGCCACCGAGGCCAGGAAGGACCCGGCGAAGCGGGCCAGCGCCGTCGTGGTGTCCCGCCCGGATCCCTGTACGGAGGTGGCGCGGATGATGCACAGCTGCGCGGCGTGGTCCCCGGCCACCTGGGCCGGACGCGAGCTCGGGGCGGCCGGGTAGTCCGAGCCGGCCGAGCCCGGAGCGGCCCCCACCTTGGCGGTGGCCGTGATGAACTCGCGCAGCCGCAACAGGCAGTCCTCTCCCAGGGCCTTGGAGAAGGAGTAGGCGGAGAAGGGTGAGGTGTCGGGGGAGGCGTCCAGGCGCGGCCGGGCGCCCTGCACCGCGGCCGAGCTCAGGTGCAGCACCCGAGTGACCCCGGTGCGCTGAGCGGCCACGGCGACGACGGCAGGCAGCAAGGCGTTCGCCCCGACCAAGGGCGGCAGCTCCTGCTGTCCCGGCGCCGCCAAGCCGGCGGCGTTGACCACGACCTCGGCGCCGGCGAAGGAATCCGCGAGGTAGTCGATCACCGACTCCAGGCGACGGGCTTCGGCGATGACCTGCCCGGCCCCGGTGGCCGAGGTCGCCAGGCGGGGTGCTGCGACCGGGGCGGCCCCGATGCCCAGCTGCTGCAGGCGGGTCATGGTGGCCGATCCGACGAAGCCCGTGGCCCCCAGGACGCGCCAGGTGCTCTGGTTCATGTGGTCTCGCTCTCCTCATATGCGGGCCTCGACCCGGGGGGCTGCCGGGTGAGGTCACGCTAAACTGGTGATCTGCAGCGGGGGTCCGCGCTGTGCCGGCGGCTCAGCCGGCGCGGCCGGAACGCCCTGTGACCACCTTACTGACGTACACGCCTCTTCGGGCGCCCTTGGTCCGGGGTTCGCGCGCCGGCCCAGCAGGGGCAGTCCGAGCCCGCGCACGGGCGGGCCGAGGGGAGAGGAATCCGACGTGCCAGCTGCCGCGCAAGAGCATCCCGCGCGACCCCGCCCCGAGGGCCAGGAGCCCCGGGTGGTGGCGGTGGTGGTCACCTACGACCGCCCCGATCTGCTGCGCCTGACGCTGGCGGGCATCGACGGGGCGCGGATGAGGCCGGCGGCCGTCGTGGTGGTGGACAACGCCTCCGGTCCGCAGACCGCCCGCGTGCTGGCCGAGCACCGGGGGAGCGTCCCCCTGGACGTGGTGCGCCTGGAGCGGAACCTCGGCGGAGCGGGAGGCTTCGCCGCGGGCATCGATCGGGCCCTGCACCGGCACGACGCCGAGCTGGTGTGGGTCATGGACGATGACACCGAGCCCCAGCCGGACACGCTGGCCGAGCTGGTGCGCACCTGGCGGGACTACGCCGAGGACCCGACCCGCCGCCCGGCCTTCGTGGCCAGCCGCGTGGTCTGGACGGATGGGCGCGAGCACCCGATGAACTCCATGCGGGAGCGGATCCTGCCCGGCGCGGCCCGGCGCCGCCGGGCCGCGCGGGTGGGGGCGCGCACGATCCGCTCGGGCTCCTTCGTCTCCCTGCTCATGGACGCGACGCCGATGCGCCGCACCGGGCTGCCCCTGGCCGAGTACTTCATCTGGAACGACGACTTCGAGTACTCCACGCGCCTGGCCCGCTTCCGCGACGCGGTGCAGGCCCCCGCCTCCGTGGCCGTGCACCGGACCAAGACCTTCGGGACCACGGATGCGGATCCGGGCCCGCGGTTCTACTTCGACGTGCGCAACAAGCTGTGGGTGTTCACCCGCAGCGCCTCGCTGGCGCCGTGGGAGAAGGTCCTGTACTTCGGGGCGACGCTGCGGCTGTGGCTGCGCACCTTCCGCGGGGCCTCGGATCGGCGCGTCGTGGCGGGGCGCCTGCTGCGGGGCGTGCGCGACGCGCTGCGGGCCCCGCGCCCGACCGACGAGGTCCTGCGCGGCTGCTACGACCTGCGCCGACACGCGGTGCCCGGCGAACGTGAACCCGAGGTTGACCCACAAGCTCAGGTGGAGGATGAGGTTTTCTCGGTGCTGATGCCGGTCTACCGCGGAGACACCGCGGAGGGTCTGCGCCGGGCCCTGGAGTCCAACCTCTTCGAGCAGCGCCTGCGCCCCTCCCAGCTGGTCCTGGCCGAGGACGGCGCGCTGCCCGAGGACCTGCATGCGGTCATCCGCGAGGTCACGGCCCGGGCGCGGGAGGCGGGGATCGACGTCGTCGTCCTGCAGCGGACCGAGCACCGCGGTCTGCCGAGCACGCTCAACGAGGGGCTGTCAGCGTGCACCCATCGGGTGGTCGCCCGGGCCGATGCCGATGACGTCTCGCTGCCCGAGCGCTTCGCCCGTCAGGTGCCGCCGGTGGTCGAGGGGCGGTACACGGTGCTCGGGGCCGGCCTGCGCGAGGCCGATGCGAGCCTGACCCGGATCGAGGCCGAGCGGCGCATGGAGACCGATCCCCGGCGGATCCGGCGCGCTGCGCGGCTGCGCAACCCCCTCGCGCACCCGACCGTGGTCTTCGACGCCGAGGCGGTGCGCGAGGTCGGCGGCTACGAGGAGGTCCCGGGGGCCGAGGACTACGCCCTGTGGATGCGTCTGCTGGCCCGCGGAGACCGGCTGGGCAACCTGCCCGAGCCGCTCGTGGTCTACCGCGCCGGGGCCGCGGCCTGGGATCGCCGCGGGGGAATGGGGGCGCTGCGCCGGGAGCTGCTGCTGCAGCGGCATCTGCGCGAGGCCGGGCACATCGGCCCGGCGACCGCGCTGCGCAACGTCGTCGTGCGCGGCGGGTACCGTGTCATTCCGAGGGCATGGCGCATCCGCGCCTTCCGCGCCCTCATCGGCTCCGGTCGCACGCGGCGCGGACTGCGCGGCGGTCAGGGGCCGGCCACCGAGGGAAGGGAGCAGCCGGCATGACCGGGACGGGAACGTCATCGGAGGCGACGGTCGCCTACGAGCGGCCCCGGGCGTGGCTGTGGACGCAGATGCTCCTGGACTCCGCCGCGTGGATCGTGGCGGTGCTGCTGGGGCTGTTCCTGCGCTACGAGATGGATTACGGTCTCGTGCACGTGCCCGGTCTGATCGCCGTGGTGGTGCTCGCGGTGGTCGCGCAGATGATCGCCGGCGCCCTGTTCGGCCTGTATCGGGGGCGCTACAGCTTCGGCAGCTTCGACGAGGCCAAGGCCCTCATCCTGGTCACCCTCGTGGTCACGATCGTGGTGCAGGCCTTCCTGCTGATCCTCGGGGTGTGGCTGCACATGCCCCGCTCCATCGGCCTGATCGCCTTCCCCTTCGCCTGGCTGTTCATGGCGGCGGTGCGCTACCTCAAGCGCATGTACGTCGAATCCAAGTCCAAGCCCAGCGAGCACGCTCCGCACGCCGTCGTGTACGGGGCCGGCTTCCTCGGCAACACCCTGGTCACCCAGATGCTGCAGGACAAGGACTCCCCGTACCTGCCGGTCGCGATCATCGACGACGACCCGGCCAAGAAGCACCTGCGCATCAGCTCCGTGCCGGTGGCCGGGAACCTCACCGATCTGCCGGCGGTGCTGCGCCGGGAGCGGGCCCAGGTGCTCATCATCGCGATGGCCGACCCGGACCCCGAGCTGATGCACCGGATCCGCGAGGAGCTCGGTGATGCCCAGGTGCGCATCCTCACCGCCCCGCCGCTGAAGGACATGTTCGGCGCCTCCGCGCGGCGGGCGCTGGATCTGCGCGACATCCGCCTGGAGGACATCGTCGGGCACCGACCCGTGGACATCAACGTGGAGGGCATCGCCCGCTACCTCACGGACAAGCGCGTGCTGGTCACCGGCGCGGGCGGGTCGATCGGCTCGGAGCTGTGTCGGCAGATCACCCACTTCGCCCCGCGGGAGCTGATCATGCTCGACCGCGACGAGTCCAACGTGCAGGCCACCCAGATCTCCATCACCGGCCGGGGCCTGCTGGACGGGCCGGACACGGTGCTGGCCGACATCCGCGACGAGGAGGCGCTGCGCCGGATCTTCCGCCAGCGCCGCCCCCAGGTGGTCTTCCACGCCGCGGCCCTGAAGCACGTCTCGCTGCTGGAGCAGTACCCGGACGAGGCGTGGAAGACCAACGTCCTGGGCTCGCGCAACGTCCTGCAGGCCGCCGCGGAGGTGGGCGTGGAGGTCTTCGTGAACGTCTCCACGGACAAGGCGGCCAACCCCACCACGGTGCTGGGCCACTCCAAGCGGATGGCCGAGAAGATGACCGCCTGGATGTCCCGGCACGCCGACGGACGCTACACCTCGGTGCGCTTCGGCAACGTCTTCGGCTCCCGCGGGTCCATGCTCCCGCTGTTCACCGAGCAGATCCGCCGCGGGGGCCCGGTGACCGTCACGGACCGGGAGGCCACCCGCTACTTCATGACCATCCCGGAGGCCTGCCAGCTGGTCATCCAGGCCGGGGCGATCGGTCAGCCCGGGGAGGTGCTGATCCTGGACATGGGCCAGCCGGTGCGCATCTACGACATCGCCCGGCACCTGATCGAGATGAGCGGGCGCCACGATGTGAGCATCGAGATCACCGGCCTGCGTCCGGGGGAGAAGCTGCACGAGGAGCTGATCGGGGACGGGGAGCGCGGCGTGCACCGCGGCCACCCGCAGATCTCCCACACGGACTCCCCGCAGCTGGACCCGCGGCGCCTGGATCGCCACGAGTGGAAGCTGCGCGGCAACATGCCCGTGACCCAGGAGCTGCCCGTGCTGGATCCGCCCGCCCCGCGCACCGAGGTCGACGACGCCGCCTCCGGGCCGGACACGGAGCCTCCGGGCCCGGGGGCTCCGGCCGCGGACGCGCCGCGGCGGTGATCCCGATGCAGCCATCGCTGATCCTGCTGCCCGGCGGCCTCGGGCTGGTGCTGGGGGCCGTGCTGCCCCTGGCCGTCCTGCCGCTGCTGCGCCGCCTGGGCGTGCTGGACATGCCGGGGGAGCGCTCCTCCCACGCGGTGCCGACCCTGCGCGGGATGGGTCTTGCCACCGCCGCGGCCGCCCTGCTGGGGGCGCTGGCCGGCCTGGTCCTGGGCCTGGTGCCGGTGGACCGCTCGGTGATGCTCGTGGTGCTGACCGGGATGGTCGCGTGCGGAGTGCTGGGCTGGCGGGAGGACTCCGCCGGGGTCTCGGTGCGGGTCCGGGCGGCCGCCCAGCTGCTGATCGGCCTGGCGGTCACGCTGGGCCTGACCCTCGTGCTGGGCACCGGCTACTGGTGGATCCCGGTGGGGGTGCTCGCGGTGGCCGGCTACATCAACGTCGCGAACTTCATGGATGGGATCAACGGGATCTCCGGTCTGCACGGGCTGACCGCGGGGGTCTTCTACGCCTACGCCGGGTGGGTCACGGACCACCCCTGGCTGGTGGTCGCGGCCAGCGCGATCGCCGGGGCCTACCTGGCCTTCCTGCCCTGGAACCTCTGGGGCTCGCGGGTCTTCCTGGGGGACACCGGCTCCTACTTCCTCGGCGGCTCCCTGGCCTGCTGCGCCGTCGGGGCCTTCCTGTCTGGGGTCTACGTGGAGTACCTGCTGGGCCCGCTGCTGGTCTATCTCGCCGACACCGGCACCACGCTGCTGCGGCGGATCCGCCGCGGGGAGCCGTGGTATCGCCCCCACCGGCAGCACGTCTACCAGCGGCTGACGGATCTGGGGCTGTCCCACCTGGGCTCGGCGGCGGTTGTGACCGCCGCGACCGCGGCCGTGTCCGCGCTGAGCATCTGGTCCCTGGATCTGAGCCGGCCCGCGGCCGCCGCAACCGGAGCGGGGGCCGTGGCCATCCTGGGGCTGTACCTGAGCCTGCCGACGCTGCTGACCAGGCTGCGCCCGGCGCGCGCCCGCGGGGAATCCGCGTGAGGGCGCCGATCTGGCACCGCACACCCCGCCAGAGCCGCACCCCGCTGGCCGACGCCGCCCTGGCGGCCCTGGGCGACGTCGCCGCGGGCAGCCTGGTCCTGGCCGCGGCGGGGCTGCTGCTCGGCGGCAGCGAGGCCGCGGTCTCCGCCCTCGCGGGCGGGGGAATCGTGCTGCTGGCCGTCGCCGCGAGCTGGGCGCTGGTGCGGCTGGTGGGCGAGCAGCGCAGTCGGGCCGCGGCCGCCCTGCTGATCGCCTACCCCGTCAAGGTCCTGCTGGCCGGGGCGCTGCTGCTGGTCGTCCCGTGGCCGCAGGAGGGATCCCGCGGCTGGTTCCTGGCCGGTGCGGTGCTCGGGGTGGTGCTGATGCTGGCGGCCGAGGTGATTGCTGTGCGGCGGCTGCGGATCCCGTACTTCGCACCGGCGGGCACCCCTCGGGGATATCGTGGTGATCCGGAACGGGAGGGTCGAGCATGAGGAACGCATCGCAGTCGGAGCCGCAGGAGCCGCCGCTGGTGCCGCGCAGCTCGGAGGATCTGCGCAGCGCCGGGGACCTGGTGCGCCAGGGCGGGATCGCCGGGGCCTTCATGACGCTGATCTACCTGGTGATCGGCACCGGGTTCTGGAGTTTGGTAGGCTGGGGAGCGGACCACCTGCTGGGCACGCGTTGGATCGTGTGGCTCGGCGTCGGCGTGGGAGCCTGCGCCGGCATCTACCTGGTCTACCTGCACATGCGGCCCACGGACGACGACGCCCCCGGGCGCCAGCCGTGACCGCAGTGGTGAACATCAATCAAGTGTCGAGGTCCTCGCCGTCGCGTGCCCTGACACCACGCCGTACCTGCTGAAAGGATCCGCAGTGCTGGATACCGGGCTCGTTCTCGCGGCCTTCGAACCGCCCACGGTCGAGGACATGCATCTCGCCCCGTTCTTCCACGTCGGCAGCTTCGACTTCGGCAAGCAGACCCTGCTGGTGCTCCTCTCGGTCGTCGTCGTCGCCGCGTTCTTCCTGGCCGCGGCCCGCAAGCACGCGATGGTCCCGGGGCGGATGCAGTTCGTGGGGGAGGCCGGCTATGGCTTCGTGCGCAACTCCCTCGGCCGGGACCTGATCGGGGCCCACCAGTTCAAGCCCTTCGTGCCGGTGCTGTTCACCTCCTTCTTCTTCATCCTGGTGAACAACCTCTGGGGCTCGATCCCCTTCATCCAGCTGCCGGCCTTCTCCCACATCGGCGCGGCCTACGCGATGGCCGGCTTCGCCTACATCTTCTGGGTGGCCGTGGGCATCAGGAACAAGGGCCTGGGCGGGTTCTTCAAGTCCATGACCATGCCCTCCGGCGTGCCGTGGCCCTTCTACATCATCCTGATCCCGCTGGAGTTCCTCTCCAACCTGATCATCCGGCCGATGACCCACTCCCTGCGTCTGTTCGCAACGATGTTCGCCGGGCACCTGGCGCTGATGATCGCCGCGTACATGCTGGGCTTCCTGCTCACCGAGGGCGGGGTCGGCGGCTGGCTGACGGCCCCCTTCGCGGCGGTGTTCGGGCTGTTCCTGTACTTCCTGGAGCTGATGATCCAGGTGATCCAGGCCTACGTCTTCACCCTGCTGTTCGCCGTGTACATCCAGGGCTCCGTGGCCGAGGCCCACTAAGACTTCCGGCGCTTCGCGCGCCGGTCTGCGGGAATCCGCCGGAGCGGATCCGGTCTTCCCGCCCCTACGTACCCGCCGCTTGCGGCACCAGCGCCCGGCACCCGTTCCCGGGCACGATGAAAGGAAACATCCCATGGTAGGTTCGCTCAGCGTCATCGGCTTCGGTCTGGCAGCGATCGGCGGCGGCATCGGCGTCGGCCTGATCTTCGCCGCGTACATGACCTCCGTGGCTCGCCAGCCGGAGTCCCAGCGCGTGCTGCAGCCCATGCTGTTCCTCGGCTTCGCCGTGGTCGAGGCCCTGGCCATCCTGGGCTTCGTTCTGGCCCTGATCAAGTAGCCCTCCGGCTGCGCTTCAGAGCCGAACCGTCTAAGAACAGGAGACACCCACATGTCTGATCTCATGGCCGCGGAGGAGGGCAACAACATCCTCCTCCCGGACGTCTGGGAGATCGTCGTCGCGCTGCTCGGGTTCTTCATCCTGCTGTACATCGTCTGGAAGTACATCGTCCCGGCCTTCGAGAAGATCTACCAGGACCGCACCGAGGCCATCGAGGGCGGTCTGAAGAAGGCCGAGAAGGCCCAGGCCGAGGCGGCCGCCGCCCGCGAGGAGTACAGCCAGCAGCTGGAGTCCGCGCGCCTGGAGGCCCAGAAGATCCGCGAGGACGCCCGCGAGGAGGGCGAGAAGATCCTCGCCGAGTTCAAGGAGCGCGCCAACGCCGAGGCCGCGCGCATCACCGAGAGCGCGCAGCGGACCATCGAGGCCGAGCGCTCGGCCGCCATGGTCTCCCTGCGCACCGAGGTCGGCAGCCTGGCCACGGATCTTGCGGGCAAGATCGTCGGGGAGTCCCTCGAGGACGACGCCCGCTCCAACCGGGTGGTCGACCGCTTCCTGGCTGATCTGGAGGCCTCTCAGCAGCGCAACGCGGGAGTGAGCCGCTGATGGCCGGCGCATCGGGGCAGTCCCTGCGGGATCTGGTCGAGGCCTTCGACCAGCGCTGGGCCGCGGATGCTAGCACCACGACGGCGGAGGAGCTGTTCTCCGTGGTCGGCGTCCTGGACGCCGACGGAGCCCTGCGCCGGGGTCTGACGGATCCCTCGCGTCAGCCCGAGCAGCGCCGCAGCATCGCCGCGACCGTCCTGGAGGGCAGGGTCTACCCGGTGGTGCGCGAGCTGGTGGCCTACGCCGCCCGGCTGCGCTGGAGCGCCGAACGCGATCTCGCCGATGCGCTCGAGCACCTAGGGGCCGTCGCCGCGGCCGCCGTGGCCGCGCGCCGCGGTGGTCAGGAGGCCGTCACCGAGGTCGTCGAGGATCTGCTGCGCTTCGTCGCCGTCGCGCAGGAGGATCCGCGGATCCAGTCCGCGCTGACGGATGCCCGCGCGGGCGAGGAGGCTCGACGCCGCCTGGCCGAGCGGATCTGCCCGGTGCGCTCGGAGGAGGCGCGGCTGCTGATCGACCAGGCCGTGGCTCACCCGCGCGGGCAGGCCCCGGACGCGGTGGCCCAGCGCTTCGCCGATGCCCTCGTGCATCTGATGCGCCGCTCCATCGCCAAGGTCACCGTCAGCCACCCCCTGGATGAGTCGCGGCGCCAGCGCCTGGCCCGGGCCCTGTCTCGGGTCTACGGCCGGGAGCTGACCCTCGACGTCGTCGTGGACCCGCAGATCCTGGGCGGACTCAAGGTCCAGGTCGGGGACGAGGTCATCGACGGGTCGATGACGGCTCGGCTGGCGGACCTGGATCGCACCGTGACCGCGTCCTGACGCATCGACCACCTTCCGACACGGGAGGCCCGCGGACCCGCCGCTGAGGCGGGCCGCACCGGCCCCCACCCGACAGACCACACGGATCCTCCGCCGCGGCGGATCGATCCACGACTACAGGAGAGCAGGGACACGAGATGGCGGATCTGACCATCAATGCCGATGATGTCCGCAGCGCGCTGAACGAATTCGCGGCGTCCTACGAGCCCGGTGAGACCGACCGGGTCGAGGTCGGGCGCGTGACCAGCGCGGGCGACGGCATCGCCCGAGTGGAGGGGCTTCCCTCCGTCATGGCCAACGAGCTGCTGCGCTTCGAGGACGGCACCCTCGGCCTGGCGCAGAACCTGGACACCCGCGACATCGGCGCGATCGTGCTGGGCGACTTCACCGGCGTCGAGGAGGGCCAGGAGGTGCACCGCACCGGGGAAGTCCTCTCCGTGCCGGTCGGCGACGCCTTCCTCGGCCGCGTGGTGGACCCCCTGGGCCACCCGATCGACGACCTCGGGCCCATCGAGTCCGAGGGCCGCCGCGCCCTGGAGCTGCAGGCCCCGGGCGTGACCCAGCGCAAGTCGGTGCATGAGCCGCTGCAGACCGGGCTGAAGGCCATCGACGCGATGATCCCGATCGGGCGCGGCCAGCGCCAGCTGATCATCGGCGACCGCCAGACCGGCAAGACCGCCATCGGGATCGACACGATCCTGAACCAGAAGGAGAACTGGGAGACCGGGGACCCGGAGAAGCAGGTGCGCTGCATCTACGTGGCCGTGGGTCAGAAGGCCTCCACGATCGCCTCGGTGCGCCAGACCCTGGAGGACAACGGCGCCCTGGAGTACACCACGATCGTGGCCTCCCCGGCCTCCGACGCCGCGGGCTTCAAGTACCTGGCCCCCTACGCCGGGTCCGCGATCGGGCAGCACTGGATGTACGGCGGCAAGCACGTCCTGATCATCTTCGACGACCTGTCCAAGCAGGCCGAGGCCTACCGCGCCGTGTCCCTGCTGCTGCGCCGTCCGCCGGGACGCGAGGCGTACCCGGGCGATGTGTTCTACCTGCACTCCCGCCTGCTGGAGCGCTGCGCCAAGCTCTCCGACGAGCTCGGCGCGGGCTCGATGACCGGCCTGCCGATCATCGAGACCAAGGCCAACGACGTCTCCGCGTTCATCCCGACCAACGTCATCTCCATCACCGACGGGCAGATCTTCCTGCAGTCGGACCTGTTCAACGCCAACCAGCGTCCCGCCGTGGACGTGGGCGTGTCCGTGTCCCGCGTGGGCGGTGCGGCGCAGATCAAGGCGATGAAGAAGGTCTCCGGAACGCTGAAGCTGGACCTGGCCCAGTACCGGTCCATGCAGGCCTTCGCGATGTTCGCCTCGGACCTGGATGAGGCCTCCCGCCGCCAGCTGACCCGCGGCGCCCGCCTGACGGAGCTGCTGCGCCAGCCGCAGTACACCCCGTACAACGTCGAGGACCAGGTCGCCGCCATCTGGGCTGGCACCAACGGCCACCTGGATGACCTGGAGGTCTCCGACGTCCTGGAGTTCGAGCAGCGGTTCCTGGAGCACCTGCGTCGGAACACCTCCGTGCTCACCGACATCGCCTCCAGCGGCAAGCTCGAGGACGCCACGGTGGAGGCGCTGAAGTCCGCGGTGGCCGAGGTCAAGCGCGACTTCGCAGCCGAGGGCCCCCACGGGGGCGGGATCCAGCCCGGCCACGAGGAGCACGCCCCGGTGGAGCGCTCCGAGGTGGACCAGGAAGAGATCGTCAAGCGATGAGACCTGACGCGGAGCGGGCCGCTGGACGGCCCGCCCCGCCTCGGGGCTGAAAGGAAGCTCTATGGGAGCCCAGATCAGGGTCTACCGCCAGAAGATCTCCTCGACGTCGTCGATGAAGAAGATCTTCAAGGCGATGGAGATGATCGCGACTTCGCGGATCAACCGCGCCCGCACCCGCTCGGACAAGGCCGGCCCCTACGCCGACGCCCTGACCCGCGCGGTCGCCGCGGTGGCCTCGCAGACCTCGATCAGCCACCCGCTGATCAACGACGACAAGCCCTCGCGCCGCTCGGCCGTGGTCATCATGACCAGCGACCGCGGCCTGGCCGGGTCCTACTCCGTCAACGTGCTGAAGAAGGCGGAGGGCCTGATCGAGCGGCTGCGTCGGGATGGGCGCGAGGTGGAGCTGTACCTCGTGGGTCGCAAGGCCAAGCAGTACTTCGACTTCCGCGAGCGGCCCTACGAGAAGGTGTGGTCGGGCAACACCGACAACCCGGACGTGGAGACCGCCGTGCAGATCCGCGACGCGCTCCTGGAGCGCTTCGACGCCGACTCGGCCGAGGGCGGGGTGGACGACCTGCACATCGTCTACACCGAGTTCGAGTCCATGGTCTCCCAGCAGGCCCGCATCCTGCGGCTGCTTCCGCTGAAGGTCGTCGACGCCCAGGAGCTGGGCGAGGAGATCCTGCCCGGCGCCGACGCCGCCGACGCGGACTTCTCCCAGACCCCCAGCTTCGACTTCGAGCCCAGCGCCCAGGAGGTCCTGGACGCCCTGCTGCCCCGCTACATCGCCACCCGGATCTTCTCCTGCCTCCTGGAGGCCGCCGCCTCCGAGCTGGCCTCGCGCCAGCGGGCCATGAAGTCCGCCGGGGACAACGCCGACGAGCTGGTCAAGAAGTACACGCGCCTGATGAACAACGCCCGCCAGGCGGAGATCACCCAGGAGCTGTCCGAGATCGTCGCCGGCGCGGATTCCCTCGCGTCCTAACCACCGTTTTTTCGTCCCAGCACGTTCCAAGAGGTAAGTGATCACATGACTGCCACCATCACCGAGTCGGTCAGCGGATCGACCCAGGGCGGCGTCGGTCGCGTCGCCCGAGTCATCGGGCCCGTCGTCGACGTCGAGTTCCCCGCCAACCAGATCCCGGACATCTACAACGCCCTGACCGCCGAGCTGACCATCGGCGGGAAGACCCGCACGGTGACCTTCGAGGTCGCCCTGCACCTGGGCGACAACCTCGTCCGGGCCATCTCCCTGCAGCAGACCGACGGCCTGGTCCGCGGCACCCCGGTCCAGGACACCGGGGCCGCGATCTCCGTGCCCGTGGGCGATGCGGTCAAGGGCCACATCTTCAACGTCCTGGGCGACGCCCTGGATGTGGACAACGACGAGATCAAGGCCGAGGACCACTGGCCGATCCACCGCAAGGCCCCCAACTTCGCCCAGCTCGAGGGCTCCACCCAGATGCTGGAGACCGGCATCAAGGTCCTGGACCTGCTGACCCCGTACATCTCCGGCGGCAAGATCGGCCTGTTCGGCGGCGCGGGCGTGGGCAAGACCGTGCTCATCCAGGAGATGATCACCCGCGTGGCCCGCAACTTCGGCGGCACCTCGGTGTTCGCCGGCGTCGGGGAGCGCACCCGCGAGGGCAACGACCTCTGGGTCGAGATGGCCGAGGCGGGGGTGCTCAAGGACACCGCCCTGGTGTTCGGCCAGATGGACGAGCCCCCGGGAACCCGTCTGCGCGTGGCCCTGACCGGTCTGACCATGGCGGAGTACTTCCGCGATGTGCAGAACCAGGACGTGCTGCTGTTCATCGACAACATCTTCCGGTTCACCCAGGCCGGCTCCGAGGTCTCCACCCTGCTGGGCCGGATGCCCTCCGCGGTGGGCTACCAGCCGAACCTGGCCGATGAGATGGGTCTGCTGCAGGAGCGCATCACCTCCACCCGCGGGCACTCCATCACCTCGATGCAGGCGATCTACGTGCCGGCGGATGACTACACCGACCCGGCCCCGGCCACGACCTTCGCGCACCTGGACGCCACCACCGAGCTGTCCCGTGACATCGCCTCGCGCGGTCTGTACCCGGCCGTGGATCCGCTGTCCTCGACCTCGCGCATCCTGGACCCGCAGTACATCGGCCAGGAGCACTACGACACCGCGGTGCGCGTGAAGTCGATCCTGCAGGAGAACAAGGACCTGCAGGACATCATCGCGATCCTCGGCGTGGACGAGCTGTCCGAGGAGCAGAAGGTCACGGTCTCCCGGGCCCGGCGCATCGAGCAGTTCCTGTCCCAGAACACCTACACCGCCAAGCAGTTCACCGGCGTGGAGGGCTCGACCGTGTCCATCAAGGACACCATCGAGGGTTTCACCGCGATCTGCGACGGCGACCTGGACCACGTGCCGGAGCAGGCCTTCTACAACGTCGGCGGCCTGGACGACGTCGAGAAGAAGTGGGCCGAGCTCAAGGCCGAGGGCGGGAGCAAGTAGCCATGGCAGTGCTCAACGTCGAGGTCGTCACCCGCGAGACCGTCGTGTGGCGCGGGGAGGCGAAGTACGTGCGGGCCCGCACCGCCGAGGGCCAGCTGGGCATCCTGCCCGGGCACGTGGCCACGATGGCGCTGCTGGCCGAGGACGGCGAGCTGGTCATCGACCCGGTCGACGGGCAGCGGCACACCTCCCGGCTGCAGGAGGGCTTCCTGACGGTCGCGCAGAACCGCGTGGTCATCGCCGCGAAGTCCTCCTCCGACGCCGAGAAGGAGCGCTCCGCGGCCTGAGCCCGGGCCACCGCCCCGGTTCCGACCCTGTTCAGAGGGCCAGGCGCCACCCCCGGAAGGGGAGTGGCGCCGGGCCCTCATGCGTGCCGCGGGGAGGGGTGAAGCGCTTCGAGGATGGGCCGGCCGGGACAGCGCGGACGAGGTCGGGCGGCCGGTGTGGTGCGCGGACGGGCCGGGTCAGAACAGCCGGGATTCGGCGTCGTCCACCCCGCGCAGGGCGTCGTAGTCCAGGGTCACGCAGCCGATGCCGCGGTCCTCGGCCAGGGTGCGTGCTTGCGGTTTGATCAGCTGGGCGGCGTAGATCCCGCGCACCGGGGCCAGCAGGGGATCGCGGTTGAGCAGCTCGAGGTAGCGGCTCAGCTGCTCGACGCCGTCGATGTCCCCGCGCCGCTTGAGCTCCACGGCCACGGTGTGCCCGGCGCCGTCCCGGGCGAGGATGTCCACGGGCCCGATCGCCGTGGGGTACTCCCGGCGGATCAGCGCGTAGCCGGGGCCCAAGACGTCGATCTGCTCGGCCAGCAGCCGCTGCAGGTCCGCCTCCACGCCGTCTTTGACCAGTCCCGGGTCCACCCCGAGCTCGTGGGAGGACTCGTGCTCCTTGGCGTAGATCCGGATGATGAGGCGATCATCGGACTTGGCGGCCTGGACCGTCCAGACCTCCGCGGCATCGTCGTCGAACTCGTGCTCGTCCGCGTGCTGCACGTGCACCGCGGCCGGCGGGGACATCCAGTTCAGGGGTTTGTAGGAGCCGCCGTCGGAGTGGATGAGCACCGAGCCGTCGGCCTTGACCATGATCAGGCGCCGGGCCAGCGGCAGGTGGGCCCTGAGCCGGCCGATGTAGTCCACGGAGCATTCAGCAATGACGAGTCGCACGGTCTCCCACTGTACAAGCGCGCGGGGCTTCGGGGATGTGCCACCATGGAGGCCATGTCCCGCTCGCGTTCCTCCCGCCCCCGTCGCCAGCTGGGCCACGGCAAGGCCGGACCCAGCAAGTGGCAGCGCAGCGCCCCGGGCGGCGGGGACATCGCCCGGGTCCTGGAGCCGGCCCCGCGGGTGGAGCGGGATCGGTTCGGCTCCTGGGCGGTGCGCTTCATCCCGGCGGTCAATGCGCGCAAGACCTACACCTGCCCGGGCTGCACCCGGCCCATCGCGCCGGGCACGGCGCACTGCGTGGTGTGGCGCACGGACCACCTTTTCGGCGACGAGCGGGGCATCGAGGAGCGCCGGCACTGGCACCTGCGCTGCTGGGAGACCCGCTGAGGCGGTCGTCGGCGGCTACCGGGCGTCCTGGCGCGGGACGAAGACCTCCCGGACCAGCAGCAGGCCCGAGGCGGCCACGGGGATCGCGATGATCGCCCCGAGCACTCCCCACAGGACCCCGCCCCCGGCGACGGCGATCACCGCGACCGCCGCGGGCACGGCCACGGCCCGCTTCATGATGCGCGGGGAGATGAAGTACGCCTCCACCTGCAGGTAGGCGAAGTAGCAGATGGCGTAGACCAGGGCCGTCTGCCAGCCCTGCATCAGCGCGATGACGCTCATCAGGATCCCGGCGCTCACCCCGCCGACCAGGGGCACGAAGGCCAGCAGCAGGACCACGAAGGCGTTGAGCATCGGGAAGGGCAGGCCCAGGATCAGCATGAGCACCAGGGCGAAGCTCGCGTTGAGGATCGCCACGCAGGCCTGCCCCAGCACGTAGTTGCCCACCGAGATGGTGATCCGCTCGGTCAGGTCGCCCACCCGCTCGCGTTTGGAGGCCGGGGCCAGGCGCACGAACCACGCCTTGATCACCGGCAGGGAGGCGAGGAAGTACAGGGCCAGGAAGAGCACGACCAGCGTCCCGGTGATCACCTGGGCGATCGTGGAGCCGGCGTTGACCAGGCTGTTGAGGAACCCGCCGATGATGTTGCGGTCGTTGAGCACGGAGTCCACGATGTGCTCCGCCTCGGCCTCCACGCGCCCGCGCACCCCCCACTGCCGGTCCACGGTGGTCACGAAGTCCGAGTCCAGGAAGCGCTGGAAGCTCTGCGGGAAGGACTGGACGAAGGAGACCGCCTGCCCGGCGATCGCGGGGATGATGACGGTGGCCAGCAGGGCCACCAGCCCCGCCAGCACGACGAGGACCCCGGCGACCCCGACGCCGCGGGGCAGGCCCCGCTTCTCCAGGGCCCGCACGGCCGGATCCAGGCCCAGGGCGATGAACATGGCCCCGGTGATCCAGCCGCCTAACGCCCCGACGTTGACCGCGACGTACCAGCACAGCAGGGCGATCCCGACGCCCACGGTGGCCATGAATCCGGCGTACACGGGGCGGGCGAACAGGCCGGGCTCGGAAGGCTCCGGGGTCGATCCCGCGGTGGCCCAGGGAGCGGCGCCCGGGTCGGCCGCGGGCCGGTCGCGGGCCGCGGCGGCACCCAGGACCCCCTCGTCCAGGTGGGTTGCGGCGTCGGTGCGGACCTGGGCTTCCGGTCGGGGATCCTCCGGGATGTCGAAGCGCGGGCGGGGCTTGGCCCCGGGGATGGCGGGGAACTCGGCGTGCCCGGGCTCCTGGAAGCGGTGGGCCAGGCGGAGCCGGTCCAGGATGCGGCGCAGGCGCGGGGACTCGGGACGCGGGGTACCGGGCACGGATCGTCTCCTCTTCGGACGGCACGGCGGTGATCCTTCGAGACTACCCGCGCCGACCCCGGCCGATTGCGCGATCCGAGAACGGGCGGGGCCGGGAGAGGAGCGGCCCGACGCCGGTGTGGGCATACTGGAGGCGGCAACGCCGATCACCGGATCCCGATCGGGGCGCGCCGTGGCCGTTCGAGCGCGGTGCCCCGCGGGACACCCCCGCTGCAGAGAGGACACCTCGATGACCACCATCCCCGAGCCGCACCCCGCGGCCTCCGGCCCCGGGACACCGGCCCCTGCCGAGGAACCGCAGATCCCGGCCTCGGCCCGCCGCGCCCCGGACCTGGCCCAGCGGACCCAGGGCGGCGCCACCGCCCCCGAGCAGGGGCAGGGCCAGCCGAGCTACCGCGCGGAGATCACCACGGGCGAGCAGTTCCAGCAGTACGCCCAGCTGTCCGGGCAGGGCCCCGTGATCTTCGCCCTGTACCGCGGCTCGGACGCCGCGGCGGTGCGCAACGTGGAGCAGCTGGAGCAGCTCATCGATTCCGCGCAGGGACGGCTGCTGCTGGCCGCCGCGGACATCGAGCAGTCCCCGGAGATCGCCCAGGCGCTGCAGGCGGCCACCTCCCTGACCGCGATCGCGATGCTCGGCGGACGCCCGGCGCCGCTGTTCGACCAGCCCGTCTCCCCGGAGCAGATGCAGTCCGTGCTGGGCCAGGTCCTGCAGCTGGCCCAGCAGGCGCAGCTGACCGGCTCCTTCGAACCGGTGGGCACCAAGGGCGCCCCGGCCGAGAAGCCGCTGCCGCCGCTGCACCAGAAGGCCCAGGATGCCCTGGCCGAGCAGGACTACGACGGAGCCCGGGCCGCCTACGAGCAGGCGCTGAGCGAGCAGCCGGGGGATCGGGAGGCCAAGCTCGGCCTGGCCCGGGTGGGGCTGCTGGCCCGTGTGGCCGTCGCCGATGCCCAGGCCGTGCGTCAGCGGGCCGCCGAAGCTCCGCAGGAGGTGGACGCGCAGCTGGCCGTGGCGGACCTGGACGTGGCCGGCGGGCACGTCGAGGATGCCTTCGCCCGGCTGCTGAAGCTGTTCACCGCCGCGTCCCCCGAGGAGAAGTCCCGCGTGCGCGAGCGGATGCTGGAGCTGTTCGACGTCGTCGGAGCGGAGGACCCGCGCGTGGTCTCCGCCCGGGCCGCCCTGATGCGGGCGCTGTTCTAGAGGAGGTCCCGACCGATGAACCCCGAGCCCCCATTCCCGGACCCGAGGTTCCAGGGCCCGCCGCCGGCATCCCCGACCCCGCCGCTGCGGCGTCGGCCCCGGCCCTGTCCCTGCGGGGCCTGCGCAAGGTCTACGACGGCGTCGAGGTGGTGCACGGCGTGGATCTGCAGATCCCGGCCGGATCCATGTACGGCCTCGTCGGACGCAACGGCGCCGGGAAGACCACGACCCTGTCCATGGCCACCGGCCTGCTACGCCCGGACGGCGGCACCGCCCTGGTGCGCGGCACCGACGTGTGGGCCGAGCCCCTGCGGGCCAAGGCCACCCTGGGGGTGCTGCCCGACGGGGTGCACCTGTTCGACCGGCTCAGCGGTCGCCAGCTGATCTCCTACTCGGGGCTGCTGCACGGCCTGGACCGGGACCTGGTGGCCGAGCGGGCCCAGGAGCTGCTGGTGGCCCTGGACCTGCACGACGCCGCCGATCGCACCGTCGCGGACTACTCCGCGGGGATGCGCAAGAAGGTCGCGCTGGCCTCGGCGCTGGTGCACGCCCCCTCGGTGCTGGTCCTGGATGAGCCCTTCGAGGCCGTGGACCCGGTCTCGGCGGCCAACATCCGGGACATCCTCACCGGCTTCGTCCGGCGCGGCGGCACCGTGGTGATCTCCAGCCACGTGATGGACCTGGTGCAGCGACTATGCGACCACGTCGCGATCATGGGCGAGGGGCGGATCCTGGCGGCCGGAACCGTGGATCAGGTGCGCGGGGAGCGCTCCCTGGAGGAGACCTTCGTGGAGCTGGTCGGCGGGCGCGCGCAGACGGAGGGGATCTCATGGTTGGGCGGCTCCTGAGCCTGAAGGGGGCCCTGTTCCGCGCCTCCTTCCGCCGCAGCGGCTGGGTCGTGGCCGGAACCGTGGTCTCCCTCGTGATCGCCGGGTGCGCGGTGCTCGCCGCGGCCGCGGGGTTCCTGGCCCTGCGGGAGGCGGGTCCGCTGGTCGCCGCGCAGATCGCCGCGTGCCTGGGTGCCCTGCTGGGCCTGGTCTGGGTCCTGGTGCCGGTGGTGGTGGCCAGCGAGGACCAGACCCTGGACCCCGAGTTGCTCAGCCCCTATCCGCTGCGGCTGCGCGACATCGTGCTGGCGCAGGTGGCCTCGAGCCTCGTGGGGGTGCTGGGTCCGCTGAGCCTGCTGGGCATGCTCACCCCGGTGCTGTCCGCCCACGGGCCCGGGCAGGCGCTGCTGTCCCTGGTGGCCGGGGTCCTCGGCTTCGTCTGCTTCGTGGTGTGGGCGCGCATCGCGGCGGCCTGCGGGCGCCGACTGCGCCGGCGTCGGGGGCTGACCACGGTGCTGTCCGCCCTGGGCTACGTGCTGCTGATGTTCTCCGGTCTGCTGTTCGGTCTGCTGAGCCTGATCCTGCTGCGGCCGAGTGCCCGGCAGGCCGCGGCCGGCATCGCCGGCTGGATCCCCTGGTCCGCGGGGTACCTCGCCGTCGCCGACGCCGCGGGCACCCCGACGCTGCTCCCGGTGCGCCTGGGCCTGCCGGTGCTGGGCATCGGGATCGGCCTGTGGCTGCTGAGCGCGCTGCTGCGCGGGGAGCTGCTCACCGTGAGTGCGGGCTCGTCGGGTCGTGCGCAGCGGGGGCGCACCCGCCGGGCGGACGACGCCGCGCCGGGCACGGGCCTGGCCCTTGCCCGCGGCCCGGTGAGCGCGGTGGCCGTGCGCACGGGCCTGGATCTGCTGCGCGATCCCCGCATGTCCTTCAGCCTCCTGGGGGTGCTGGGCATCGCGGTGCTGTTCACCGGGCTGTCCGCGCTGCAGGACGGCGCCCAGGCCCTGATGGCCGGACCCTTCGCTGGGCTCACGGCCTGCACGATCGCCTGCTATCTGACCGCCTACGACAACTCCGCGTTCAGTCTGCACCTGCTCGCCCCGCTGACCGGGCGCCAGGATCGCTGGGGCCGGGCCCTGGGGGTTCTCGGGGTGTACCTGCCGGCGACGCTGGTGGTCTCCGCGGCGTGCACCGTGCTGGCGGGCTTCCCCGAGCAGGTGCCGGCCAACCTCGGGGTCAGCCTCGGGTTCTGCCTGATCGGCACCGGCGTCGGGGCGGTGGCCTCGGCGCTGTGGGCCGCTCCGGTGCCGCCGCCGGGGGCTTCCCCGTTCAAGCGGGCCGGCGGCGGGGCCGGCTCCGGGGCCAAGATGGGGATGCTCCTGGCGGCCCTGGTCTGCCTCGCGCTGAACCTGCCCGCGATCATCCTGTACCTGGTCAGCCTGGTCCCGGGGCTGGGATGGCTGGGCTGGGTGGCCCTGGCGGTCGGGATCGGACTGGGCCTGGCGGTGCTCGGCCTGGGGGTGCGCCTGGGGGCGCGCCGCTACGACGCCCGGGCCCCGGAGCTGCTGGCGCAGGTCTCCGTGTTCCGCTGACCGGGCGGCTGCCGTCGAGCGAGGCGGGGCGCGTAGAATGCTGGGCATGATCAGCACCAGCACCCTGCGCACCGCCCCGGAGATCCTGGACACCGCCGAGCCCCTGGAGGGCACCCGCACCGGCGGGGCCGCGACCATCGAGCGGGAGGAGCAGCGCCAGCTCATCGAGCCCGGGGACCACGAGCGCTTCGCCCACTACGTGCGCAAGGAGAAGATCATGGAGTCGGCGATGACCGGCGAACCCGTGATCGCCCTGTGCGGTAAGGTGTGGACGCCGGGCCGGGACCCGCAGCGCTTCCCCGTGTGCCCGCTGTGCAAGGAGATCTACGAGTCCATGCGCGGCGGCAAGGATGATGACGGCGGCCAGGACTGACCCGCACTCTTTGACCTTCCTTCCGCGCACCGACCGACCGAGGCCCGACCAGGAGTGATGACCCCGCAGTGACCGACGATCCGGAGCAGCCGTCCCTGTTCGCCGCCGGAGCGGACCTGCCGCCGGCCTACCCGGACCGGGCCGCGTGGGGCACCGCCCCCAAGCTGCGCGCCTGGCAGCAGGAGGCCCTGGAGAAGTACTTCGCCGAGCAGCCCCGGGACTTCATGGCCGTGGCCACCCCGGGGGCCGGCAAGACCACCTTCGCCCTGCGGGTGGCCAAGGAGCTGATGGACCGGGGCACCGTGTCCCGGCTGACCGTCGTCGCCCCCACGGATCACCTGAAGTCCCAGTGGGCCGACGCCGCCGCGCGCGTGGGCATCGCGATCGACCCGAACTTCAAGAACGCCGACGGGCACCACGCCCGCGGCTTCTCCGGGGTGGCCCTGACCTACGCGCAGGTGGCCAACAAGCCCCTGCTGCACCGGGCCCGCACCGAGAACGCCCGCACCCTGGTGATCCTCGACGAGATCCACCACGCCGGGGACGCCCTGTCCTGGGGGGACGGGCTGCGCGAGGCCTTCGAGCCCGCGCAGCGGCGCCTGGCCCTGACCGGCACCCCCTTCCGCTCGGACTCCTCCCAGATCCCCTTCGTGCGCTACGAGCAGGACCAGGAGGGGCTGCTGCGCTCGCAGGCGGACTACTCCTACGGGTACGGGCCCGCCCTGAAGGACCACGTGGTGCGCCCCGTGATCTTCATGGCCTACTCCGGGCAGATGCGCTGGCGCACCGCCGAGGGCGAGGAGATGGCCGCCGAGCTGGGGGAGGGGTTCACCAAGGACATCACCGCCCAGGCCTGGCGCACCGCCCTGGACCCGCGGGGCCAGTGGATCCCGGCGGTCCTGCAGGCCGCGGACCAGCGGCTCTCGGAGGTGCGCCGCACCGTGCCCGATGCCGGCGGGCTGGTGATCGCCTCCAACCACGAGGACGCCCGCGCCTACGCCGCGCGGCTGGAGAGGATCACCGGGCAGAAGCCGGCCCTGATCCTCTCCGATGACAAGACCGCCTCCGGGCGGATCGACCGCTTCTCCGCCTCCGAGCAGGAGCGCTGGATGGTCGCGGTGCGCATGGTCTCCGAGGGGGTGGACGTCCCGCGCCTGGCCGTGGGCGTGTACGCGACCTCCACCTCGACCCCGCTGTTCTTCGCCCAGGCCATCGGGCGCTTCGTGCGGGCCCGGCGTCGCGGGGAGACGGCCTCGGTGTTCCTGCCCTCGGTGCCGCTGCTGATGGCCCTGGCCCAGGAGATGGAGGCCGAGCGGGACCACGCCCTGGACCTGGGCACCCGGCCCGACGAGGAGGCGATCATCGCCGCCGACGAGGGTCTGGACGATGAGGCCCTGGAGGAGGCCAACCGCGAGGAGAAGGCCAGCTCGGCTCTGGCCGCGGGCAGGTTCGAGGCGATCGGCTCCCAGGCGGCCTTCCACGGGGTGCTCTACGACGGGCAGGACTACCAGGGCTTCGAGATCGGCGCGGAGGACCAGGACTTCCTGGGGATCCCGGGGCTGCTGGACGCCGAGCAGGTGGGCACGCTGCTGCAGGAGCGCCAGCGCGGCTCCCGGGCGGGGGCACCGGCTCAGCCGCCGCGGCAGTCCCCGGCGGTGCCGGATCACCGGCGGCTCAAGGAGCTGCGGAACAAGCTGGCGAAGAACGTCTCCGCCTGGGCCGCGCGCACCGGGCAGCCGCACGGCTCGGTGCACAACGCGCTGCGCCGGGAGTGCGGCGGCCCGCCGGTGGCCCAGGCCACCGCCGAGCAGATCCAGGCCCGGATCGACAAGCTGCAGAACTGGTTCGTGGGGCGCCGGTAGGCCCCGGCCCGCAGCCCCGGCGGCGCTCGAGACGGGTGGGAGCCGATGGATCCGGCGCCCGTCGGCGGCGGATCAAGCGGCCGCGGCGCGGGCGTTGATCCGGGCGACCTGCGCGGCGGGATCGGCGAGGGAGACGATGATCCGCTGGATCGGCTCGTCGGTCAGCTCGATGACCACGGCGTCTTCGTAGCCGCGCACGTTCAGGAAGTGCCGCTGGCCGTCGCGGTGGAAGGTGCCGCTGAGCTTGCCGCCTACGCGCAGCCCGGGCCCGCGCCACCCCTTCGGCTCATCGCGCATCCCGGGGTCGTGGGTGGCCCCGCGCACGTGGGCCCAGGGCACGGCCACCCGCCGGGTGAAGGACCAGAGTTTGTCCAGGCCCCGCGGGGTGATGATCAGCTCGCGTTCGGTCAGCTCGATGGCGTTGCTCATGCTCGGTCGCCTTCCTCTCGGTGCGGTGGGGTGCGGCGGGCGCGGATCAGCAGGCGCTCGCCGAGGCGGCGGGGATCGTCGTCGAAGCACAGTCCGACGGCGCGTTCGGTCAGGGCGCGCAGGCCGTCGTGGTGCGGAGCCAGCTCCAACAGGGCCACCAGGACGAGATCCTGGGCGTCGTGGGTGACCTCACCCGCCCGGGCTCGGTCGCAGACCTGCTCGAGCGCGGCGCGCATCAGTCCGTGCTTCGAGCCGTGGATCTTGTAGAAGCTCGCGCGGCTGAGTCCGAGGACCGAGGTCAGCCGGTCCACGGAGACGGCGTCGAATCCCTCGTGCCCGAACAGCGCCGTCGCCTGCCGCAGCACCTCCTGCTCGTCGAATCCCCGGGGCCTCGCCATGGTTCCATACTAAACGTTCTAGAACGATCCGTCTATAATCGGGGCGACCCCGGATCCGAGAGGGGCAGAGAAGGGTCCGTTACCGGCGGATCTCCGAGGAGTCGATGACCTCGGCCCCGGCCTCCTGGAGGGCCGCGACCGCCTCCTCGGCGGTCTCCTGGGCCACCGGGGCCGTCAGGTCCAGCAGCACTCGGGTCTCGTATCCGGCGTCCACCGCGTCCAGGGCGGTGGCCCTCACGCAGTGGTCCGTGGCGATGCCGACCACGTCCACCGCGTCGATCTCCTGCTCCTGCAGCCAGTCGTCCAGGGACACGTTGACCGTATCCTCGGTCTGCGCGCCGGGCTCCCGCTCGCCGGTGGCCACCGCCTCCTCCGGGACCAGCAGGCCCTCGAAGCCCGAGTATGCGGCCTCGTAGGCGCCCTTGCGGAACCAGGCATCCACGGCGTCGGCGTCCAGGTCCTCATGCACCGCCGCGCCGCGGGAGTGGGCCACGCAGTGCACCGGCCAGGAGGTGCGGAAATCCGGGGTCTCGGAGAAGTGCTCGCCCGGATCCACGTGCCAGTCTTGGGTGCCGACGACGGCGTCGTAGAGGGGACCGTGGGTCAGCAGGTACTCGGAGATGCCGCCGGCAACCTCCGCGCCCCGCTCGGTGGCGAGACTGCCGCCGGGGCAGAAGTCGTTCTGCACGTCCACGATGATCAGGGCACGGGTCATGGAATCCTCCAGGAGCGATGGTCCAGGTGCGCGGCGCGGCGCCGCGCACCTGCGGTATCCGGTTCGGCACCAGGATAGGCGGTGCGTCCCCGGGAGGTCAGGACAGCAGCTGCGTGGGGATGGCCGGCTCCCCCTCGGACAGCCGCCGGGAGGCCGCGGGCAGCTCGGCCCAGGATGCGGCGTGGCGCGCGGCGGCGGCCTTCAGCCCCTCGGCCCCGGTCGCCCCGGGCAGGATCTCACCCTCGCGCACCAGGTCCGTCATCAGCTCCCGCGTCCGCACACCCTCGGGGAGGTCTCCGCTGGCCCGATCCAGGGCCTGCTCGCTGGAGGCCACCACCTCCGCGACGGCCCGGCCGTCCGCGCCCAGCTGGCGCACGGCGTGCTTGCGACCGCCGGTGGAGCCCTTGCCGGCCGAGCGCTTGGCCACTGGCTCCAGCTGCCCGGAAGCGCCCTCCCGGGCCACGAGCTTGTAGACCATGGAGGTGGTCGGCGCCCCGGAGCCGGTGACCAGCCGGGTGCCCACCCCGTAGGAATCCACGGGCGCGGAGCGCAGCCCGGCGATCGCGTACTCGTCCAGATCCGAGGTCACGGTGATCTTCGTGTCCTTCGCGCCGAGCTCATCCAGCAGGGCGCGCACCCACACCGCCTGGGCGCCCAGGTCCCCGGAGTCCAGGCGCACCGCGCCCAGCTGCGGACCGGCCAGCTCCACCGCGGTGCGCACCGCGGCCTCGACGTCGTAGGTGTCCACCAGCAGCGTGGTGCCCGCGCCCTGGGCCGCCAGCTGGGCCGCGAAGGCCGCGCGCTCGTCGTCGTGCAGCAGGGTGAAGGCGTGCGCGGAGGTGCCGATGGTGTGGATCCCGTAGCGCATCCCCGCCTCCAGGTTGGAGGTCCCGGCGAATCCCGCCACCACCGCGGCGCGGGCCGCCGAGACGGCGGCGGCCTCGTGGGCCCGGCGCGAGCCCATCTCCAGGCAGGGCCGACCCGCGGCCGCCCCGACCATGCGCGAGGCCGCGGAGGCGACGGCCGAGTCGTAGTTGAGGATCGAGAGGATCAGGGTCTCCAGGACGCAGGCCTCCGCGAAGGTGCCCTCCACCTGCAGCACGGGGGAGTGGGGGAAGAACGCCTCGCCCTCGGCGTAGCCGCGCACCGAGCCGGTGAAGCGGAAGTCCGCCAGGTACTCGAGGGTCGCATCCCCGACCACCCGGGTGCGGCCCAGGAAATCCAGCTGCTCCGGGGTGAAGCGGAAGTCCGCCAGCTCCTCCAGGAACCGACCGGTCCCGGCCAGCACCCCGTAGCGGCGTCCGGCCGGCAGGCGGCGGGTGAAGGTCTCGAACACGCTGCGGCGCTCGTGGGTTCCGGCCCGCAGGGCCGCTTCGATCATCGTCAGCTCATAGTGATCCGTGAGCAGGGCGGGAGTAGTCTCGATCACGCCTCCCACTGTAGCCACCGCGCCTGGCCCGGCCAAGGACTGCGGCGCCCTCCGCTGGGCTCCCCGCACCCGGGCTGGCCAGCGCTGCGCCGCCACCCGGTGCGACGCCGACGGCGAACCCGCCCCGCCCCGGGACCCGCGTGCCGGGTAGACTCGGGCGGGTCATGGCCCAGCAGCGCACCCAACCGACCCGCACCGCCGTCACCGGCCCCACGGCCCCCGAGACCACCCCGGAGGGCGGGCTCGGGCTGCTCGAGCGCCCCCAGGAGCAGACCCCGTGGCGGGTGCTCGTATGGAACGACCCCGTGAACCTCATGAGCTACGTGACCTGGGTGTTCCGCACCCACTTCGGGCATTCCCAGGCGCAGGCCCACCGGCTGATGCTCCAGGTGCACGAGGACGGGCGCGCCGTCGTGTTCACCGGCAGCCGCGAGGAGGCCGAGCGGCACACCGCCGCGATGCACGGCTACGGGCTGTGGGCCACCTTCGAGAAGGACGGTGAGTGAGATGGCTCGTCCCTTCCGCGCCGGGCGGCGCGGCATCACCGGGCACCTGGAGCAGCCCGAGCGGGAGCTGCTGATCAAGCTGTTCGGCGACGTCGTGACCACCCTGGAGCCGCGGCAGGATCCGGATCAGGACCCGCTGGCCGCGATGCTCGGGATCACCGAGGACGCCGAGGCGCCGGAGGATCCGGCCCTGGCCCGCCTGCTGCCGCAGGCCGCGGCCGATGAGGGCGAGGCCGCGGAATTCCGCCGCTTCACCGAGCTCGGCATCCGCGAGGAGAAGATCGGGCGCCTGCGGATGGCCGCGATGGACTGCGAGGCCCCGAAGCTGCAGCTGGACGACGAGCACGCCCGGGCCTTCGCCGCGGCCCTGAACGACGTGCGCCTGGTCCTGGCTGCGCGCCTGGGGATCCGCGACGAGCAGGACGCCGAGCGCGTGGCCGGCTACACCGACTGGAACCAGGCCACGGACGTGGAGTCCTACATGTCCCTGGTGTACCAGTTCGTCTCCTGGCTGCAGGACTCCCTGATGGAGGCCATGCTCCAGCGACTGTGATCCCCGGACCTTCCCCCTGTGGTCGGTCTCTCGTCGCCCCGGCCACGTGGTCGAGCTCGTGCCGGGGCCCGCTCGCGCAGCGGCTATCCTCGAAGGCATCATGAACTCGCTTCCCGACCAGACCGATGCCGTGACCGCCTGGGGCAGCGCCGCCCCCGCCCGTCCCACCCCCGGGGCCCCGATCGGGGTCTTCGACTCCGGCGTCGGCGGACTGACCGTGGCCCGGGCCATCATGGACCAGCTGCCCCACGAGCAGATCCTCTACGTCGGGGACACGGCCCACGGCCCCTACGGACCGCTGAGCATCGCCCAGGTGCGCGCCAACGCCCTGCGCATCATGGACGACCTCGTGGACTCCGGGGTCAAGGCCCTGGTCATCGCCTGCAACACCGCCTCCTCCGCGGTGCTGCGCGACGCCCGCGAGCGCTACACCCGCCACTACGGGATCCCCGTGGTCGAGGTGATCCAGCCGGCCGTGCGCCGGGCCGTGGCCGCGACCCGCAACGACGTCGTCGGCGTGCTGGGCACGGTGGCCACGGTCTCCTCCCGCGCCTACGAGGACACCTTCGCCGCGGCCCCGCAGCTGCGGATCGTCTCCGAGGCCTGCCCGGAGTTCGTGGAGTTCGTGGAGCGCGGCATCACCTCAGGGCCCGAGCTCCTGGAGGCCGTGCGCACCCACCTGGCCCCGCTGCAGGAGGCCGGGGTGGACACCGTCGTGCTGGGCTGCACCCACTACCCCCTGCTCACGGGCGTCATCTCCTACGTCCTGGGGGAGGAGGTCACGCTGGTGACCTCCTCCGAGGAGACCGCCAAGGACCTGTTCCGGGCGCTGATGGCCCAGGACCTGCAGCGCCCGGCCGACGCCCCCGCCCCGCGCCACGAATTCGTGGCCACCGGGGACCCCGGGCGCTTCCAGGCCCTGGCCCGGCGCTTCCTGGGCCCGGAGGTCCTCGGGGTGCGCCACTCCGCGAGCATCGCCGAGTCCTACCCCACCGGCTCCCTGGCGGTGGTCACCCCGGAGATGATCCGCACCGCCAGCGTGGACCTGAGCGCCGTGGCCGCGACATCGGGTGCAGCGGCCGAGGTCGCCGGAGCCGCGGGGACGGGTCCCGGGCCCCGCTCCGCGGGGGCCCCGGAACCGGACGCCGAGTCTGGGGCGCAGGAGGGACGGGCATGGAGCTGACCATCATCGGGTGCAGCGGCTCCTTCGCCGGACCCGACTCCGCGGCCTCGTGCTATCTGGTCAGCGGCGAGGATGAGGCCGGGCGCACCTGGCGCATCCTGCTGGACCTGGGCAGCGGGGGGCTCGGGGCGATCCAGCGGCACCTGAGCCTGCCGCAGATCGACGGGATCTTCATCTCCCACCTGCACCCCGATCACTGCATCGACCTGGCCGGCCTGCACATCGCGGTGCGCTGGGATCCGCGCGGCTGGCCCGGGCCGTCGATTCCGCTGTGGGGACCGGCGGACACCCACCCGTACCTGGCCCGCACCCACGGGATCGGCCTGGAGCCCGGGCTCACCGGCTCCTTCGGCTTCCACCCCTGGGCCCCCGGGGAGCCGGTGCGCCTGGGGCCGTTCACGGTGCAGGCCTTCCCCGTGCTGCATCCGGCCCCCGAGCCCTACGCGATCCGGGTGACCCACGAGCTGGCCGGGCGCCGCAGCGTCCTGGCCTACTCGGGGGACTCGGACGCGTGCCCCGGGCTGGTCGAGGCCGCCCGAGAGGCGGATTTCTTCCTGTGCGAGGCCGCCTTCCAGGAGGGGCGCGACGACGCGATCCGCGGGGTGCACCTGACCGGGGTGCGGGCCGGGCGGGTGGCGGCCGAGGCCGATGTCGGACACCTGATGCTCACCCACCTGCCGGTGTGGAACGACCCGGAGGTGGCCCGCGCCGAGGCCTCCCGCACCTACGCCGGGCCGATCTGCGTGGCCGAGGATTCCCGCACCTACGCGATCCCGCCCCGCTGAGCCGCGCCCCGGGCTCCTGCGGGGCGCGGCCGGGGGCGGCCCGGGTACAGTGAGGGACATGACGAGCACCGAGTCCCCCCAGACCCTCACGCGCGCGGACGGGCGCGCCGTCGACCAGCTGCGTCCGATCTCCATCACCCGCGGGTGGTCCCGCAACGCCGAGGGCTCGGCCCTCATCGAGTGCGGGGACACCCGGGTGCTGTGCACCGCCTCCCTGACCGAGGGCGTGCCCCGGTGGCTCAAGGGCGAGGGCCGCGGCTGGGTCACCGCCGAGTACGCGATGCTGCCGCGGGCCACCTCGACCCGCTCCGCCCGCGAATCCGTGAAAGGCAAGATCGGCGGACGCACGCACGAGATCTCCCGGCTGATCGGGCGCTCCCTGCGCGCGATCATCGACCTGAAGGCCCTCGGGGAGAACACCGTGGTCCTGGACTGCGACGTCCTGCAGGCCGACGGCGGCACCCGCACCGCCGCGATCACCGGGGCCTACGTCGCCCTGGCCGACGCCCTGGACTGGGCGCGCCGGGAGAAGATCCTGCCCCGGGGCGCCCAGCCCCTGACCGACTCCGTGGCCGCGGTGTCTGTGGGCATCATCGACGGGGTGCCCATGCTGGATCTGCCCTACACCGAGGACGTGCGGGCCGAGACGGACATGAACGTGGTGGTCACCGGCTCCGGCAGCTTCGTGGAGGTTCAGGGCACCGCCGAGGGCGCGCCCTTCGACCGGGCTGAGCTGGACAGCCTGCTGGACCTGGCCCTGATCGGCACGGCCGAGCTGTCCAGGATCCAGTCGCAGACGCTGGCCGGTGCCCATGAGTGAGCCGCGGCTGATCCTGGCCACCCACAACTCCGGCAAGCTGCGGGAGCTGCGCGAGATCCTGCGCGATGCCGTGCCGGGCCTGGAGGTGGACGCGGAGGTGGTCGACGCCGGCTCCCTCGGCGTCCCGGACGTGCCCGAGACCGGCACGACCTTCGCCGAGAACTCCCTGCTCAAGGCCCGCGCCGTCTATGAGGCCACCGGCCTGCCGGCCATCGCGGATGACTCGGGGCTGTCCGTGGCCGTGCTGCACGGGGCGCCGGGGATCTTCTCCGCCCGCTGGTCCGGGCGCCACGGCGACGATGCGGCCAACCTGCGCCTGCTGCTGGCTCAGCTGTCCGACATCCCCGATCCGCATCGGGGTGCCGCCTTCGAGTGCGCCGCGAGCCTGGTCGGCCCGGACACCGAGGTCGTGCAGACCGGGCGCCTTACCGGGCGGCTGCTCACCGAGCCACGCGGGGAGCACGGCTTCGGCTACGACCCGATCCTCGTGCCCGAGGAGCTTCCCGCCGCGTGGGAGGGGGCCAGCTGCGCCGAGATCCCGCCGGAGCTGAAGAACGCGATCAGCCACCGCGCCCGGGCCTTCACCGCGCTGATCCCGCACATCGCCGCCCTGCTGGACGGGGCCGGCGGAGAGAAGGTCTAGCCCGCCGTGGCCCGCATGTCCCCGTTCGCGCTGATGCGCTTCCGACCCCTCATCCAGGCGGTCCTCGACCAGGCCGGGGTACGGTGCGCGCCCACCGAATGGGACGTGCACTCCAACGGGTCCGCGCACCTGGTGGTCAACGCGGGTCAGCGGGTCAGCGTGCGGGTGGCGAAGAACCACCTGGTGGGCCGGCAGGTCCAGCGCCGCACCGACCTGCTGCGCGCCCTGCCTGCGGACCTGCCCTTCGAGGTGCCCCGCCCCCTGACCCGGGTGCTGGAACGCGGCGGGCACGTCGCCGTCGGGCTGACCTGGGTGCCCGGGCGGCCCCGCGAGGTGGGCCCCGCCCCGGCGCGGGCCCTGGGCCGGGCGCTGCGCGCGATCGACGCGATCGACCCCGCGCCCCTGTCCGCGATGCTCGAACCCTCCCAGTCCCACTGGGGCGGCTCGCACTGGCCGCGCACCGTCCGAGAGCGGATCATCCCCCAGCTACTGCACGGCAACCGGGAGCGCGCCGAGCGCCTGCTGGACGATGCCCTGGCCCTGGACCCGGTGACCCCCCGGTTCATCCACTCCGACTTCGCCGGGCACAACATCCTGTGGAACCGGGAGCGCATCTCGGGGGTCATCGACTGGGATCATGCCAGCGTCGGGGATCCCGGCTGGGACATCGCCGCGGCCGGGAACTGGTTCGGCTGGGAGGCGGTGACCCGTGTGGTGGGACGCGACTGGGCCGAGCGCGGCCGCGTGCTGCAGCGGCTGATGCCCCTGCAGGCCGTGGGGTATGCGATGATCCACGGCTACGGTGGCGCGACCCTGCGTCAGGCCGTGGAGCGGGCCGACCGCTGGATCGAAGCGGAGGCCTGAGGGGCAGGGCGGCCGGTCACCCTCCCGAGGCGCCCCAGACCCCCCACCACCGCCGCGCGGTCTCGACCCAGCGTTCGGCCAGCCGATCGGCCAGCTGCTCGGCCGAGGGATATGTCGGCGCCAGCCCGGCCCGCGCCATCGGCGACTGTGACGTCTCGGAGGCCTCGTCGGAATCCGCCTCGGACCGGGCCTCGGAGTCGGCCGCGGCCCCGCCGTCCGCCGCGTCCGCTTCCGGTCGCGCGATGCCCGCTCCGGTGAGCTCGCGGGCCAGGGCCCGCACGCACCCGGGCACCTGATCCCCGCCCCGCCCCTGCGCGGTCCCCGCGGCGTCGGGATCGGCCAGGACGGCCGCGCTCAGCGGTGCCGCCGCCAGGACGCGGGCCAGACCGGAGCGGGTGGCGCCGGTGGCCCCGTAGGAGGCGAGCAGCCCGGCGGACGGCGCGGATCCGCCCGGATCCCGAGGGCTGAGCAGCTCGAGCACGCGGCGCCGGGCCCGCTCCCGCAGCTGCGCCGGAGCACGACGCCGCGGGTCCGCGCCGTTCCCGGCATCCCCGACGGCCTCGGCGTCCAGCCCGAGCAGGGCCCGCCGATGCAGCACGATCACCAGGCCTGCGGCCAGGGCCTCCGGGTGACCGTGGGTCAGGGCGGTGAGGTTCACGGCCAGCTGGCCCAGCTGCTCCAGGCCCTCGCGCGGGTGCAGGGGGAGCACTGCCAGGCGGGGGAGGAAGGCGTCATCGGCCAGCTCGGTGAAGGGGGTGCGCGCCGGATACGGCATGTTACCGGCGCACAGGGCCCGGGCCAGCAGCGGGTGCCGCTCGGCGAAGTCCGCGGGGGCCAGGCGGGCGGCCTCGGGCTCCCACCACGCCCTCGGCGGCATCGGGGCGGCCTCCTCGGGGTTCAGACCCAGCGCCCGGGCCCACCGCAGATCGCCCAGCCACACGCACGCCGTCTCGTCCGCGCCGACCCCCTGCGCGGACCAGTCCAGGGCTTCGCGCAGCCCCTCGATGCCGGCGGCCAGCGCGCCCAGCAGCTCGGGGCGGGCCCGGGCCTGCGCGCGCAGCGCCGCGCGCACCAGTGCGGGGTACTCGGCGGCGTCGGGGAAGGGGATGGGCAGGGAATCCATGGTGCTCATTCTGTCAGTCGCCCGGGTTACGTTGGAGCCATGAAGATCCTGCACACCTCGGACCTGCACCTGGGGCGCAGCTTCCACGGCCGCTCCCTCCAGGCGGATCAGGAGGCCATCTGCGCCGAGCTGGTGCGGGTCTGCGCCCGGCAGCAGGTGGATGCGGTGCTGATCGCGGGGGACGTCTACGATCAGGCCTCCCCGCGCATCGAGGTCATCCAGCTGCTCTCCCGGCTGCTGGGCGAGCTCAACGCCCAGGGCACCACGGTGGTGCTGACCTCCGGCAACCACGACTCCGCGGCCCGCCTGGGCTTCGGGGACACCATCCTGGAAGGGGCGGGGGTGCACCTGCGCACCCGCCTGGCCGACGCCGCGCGGCCGGTGCTGCTGGACGAGTCCACCGCGGTGTACGGCATCCCCTACCTGGACCCGCGGGCCGCGGGCCCCAGCCTGGGGGTGCAGCCCACGCACGCGGCGGTGCTGGAGGCGGTGGCCGAGCGCATCCGGGCGGATCTGGCCCGGCGCCCGGGGGTGCGCGGCATCGTCATGGCGCACTGCTTCGCGGTGGGGGCCGAGCCGACGGATTCGGAGCGGGCCATCGAATCGGGCAGCCTCGGGGCCGTGCCGGCGTCGGTGTTCCGGGGCCTGGACTACGCCGCCCTGGGGCATCTGCACGGGCGCCAGCAGATCACGCCGACGGTGCGCTACAGCGGCTCGCCCCTGCGCTTCTCCTTCTCCGAGACGGACCAGGTCAAGGGCTACTGGATGCTGGAGCGCACGGAGGGCGGGATCGAGGCGACCCCGGGGGCCTGGGAGCACCAGGTGCCGCTGGCCCGGCTGCGGGGGCGCCTGGAGGAGCTGCTGGAGGACCCGGAGCTGGACTGGGCCCGGGAGCGGATGTGCCAGATCACCCTGACCGACGCCGAGCGGCCGGCGCATCCGATGGAGCGGCTGCGCACCCGCTTCCCGCACACCGTGGAGCTGCTCTTCGACGGTCTGCGCACCCGCCCGGCCGGCTTCTACGCCCAGCGCCTGGCCCGGGCCCGCACCCCGGAGCAGGTGTGCGCGGAGTTCTACGAGCAGGTCCGCCGCCGCCCCCTGGATGAGCCGGAGCGGCGGCTGGTGGAGGGGGCCCTGGACCGGGCCCGGGACGAGCAGGCGCACGAGGCGGAGGCGACGGACGCGACGGAAGGGAAGCGGGCATGAGGATCCACCGGCTGCGACTGGAGGCCTTCGGCCCGTACCGGCAGGCCCAGGAGATCGACTTCGAGCCGCTGAACGAGGCCGGGCTCTTCCTGCTCACCGGGCCCACGGGCGCCGGCAAATCCACGGTGTTCGAGGCGCTCACCTTCGCCCTGTACGGCACGACCACCGTCCCGGAGAACGCCAAGGGCCTGAAATCGCATTTCGCCGAGGCCGCGGCCAAGCCCTCGGTGGAGGTGGAGGTGAGCATCGGAGAGCACCGCTACCTCGTGCAGCGCAGCCCCGCCTGGAACCGGCCCTCGACCCGGGCGAAGGCCGGCTACGTCGAGCAGCACGCCACGGTGCTGGTGCGCCGGCGTCCCGAGGCGGATCCGGAGGCCGAGTGGGAGGTGGTCTCCACCCGGATGGATGAGGCCGGTGAGCACCTGGCCCAGGCCATCGGCCTGACCCGTCAGCAGTTCGCCCAGGTGGTCATGCTCCCGCAGGGTCGCTTCGCCCAGTTCCTGCAGGCCTCCTCCTCGGACCGCGAGGAGCTGCTGCGGCGGCTGTTCCCAACGGACCTGTACGCGGAAACGCAGCGGGTGCTGCAGGAGCAGGCGCGGGCCGCCCGGGAGGAGCTGGCCGATGCCGCCCGGCAGCGTGAGCACCTGCTGGCCGAGTTCGCTCGGCTGCAGGAGCGGGAGCGCGGCCTCCTGACCCCGGAGCACGGCGATCACCCCGGTGCGCTCGGCGCGCCCGGACGGCAGACAACCGAGCCTGAGGCGCCGGAGGAACGAGAAGAACCGGGGGAACAGGAGGACTCGGGGGAGCAGGAGCCGGCCCGCCGGATCCACCGGGCCCAGCGGCGTCTGGCCGAGGCCGCAGCCGGTCTGGAGGAGGCCCTCGGCTCCGCGCGCGCGGCCTGGACCCGGCATCGGGAGGAGACGGCCCGGCAGCGCGACGCGCTGGAGGCCGCCCGGGAGCACGCCGTCCTGCAGCGGCGGGCCGAGGACCTGCGCGCCCGGGAGGCCGAGCACCGCCAGCGCACCGAGCGCCTGGCCGCGGCCGAGCGGGCCGAGCCCGTGCGCGCGGCCGAGGATCAGCGCCGCGCCGCAGAGGAGGAACTGCACCAGATCCAGCAGGAGCTCACCGACCTGACCCGCCGGGCCCGCAGGCTGCGCCAGTCCGGACCGCACGCCGTCGCGCCGGATGCGCGGGAGCAGGCCCTGGACGAGCGGTTCTGGGAGCAGGTCGGGGCCGAGCCCGACGCCGACCCGGATGCTGAGGACGATGCCGCCTCCGGTCTCGCCTCCGACGGCGAGCACGCGGCCGAGGTCGAGAACGCGCCCGAGGGCGCGCAGGCCGGTTCGGATGCGGTTACAGCCGAGGGGCAGGAGGCCTCCGCTCAGGGGGAGCATCCCTACCGGGTGCGGCTGCGGGAGCGGCGTCGAGCCCTGGAGGCCGAGCTGCGCGCCGCCGAGGAGCAGGCCGCGGCCGAGGAGCAGGCCCGCGGGCTGGTGGAGCGGATCCGCCGTGCGCAGGAGGCTGTCGGGGCCACCCGGGAGGAGATCGACCGGACCCAGGCCGCCGCGCAGCGGGAGGCCGAGGCCGTCGCCGCCCAGGAGCACCTCGCCGCAGATGCTGCGCCGGCCCGGCAGGAGGAGCAGGAGGCCACCCGGGCTCGACGGCGCAGCACCGAGCGGATCCGTCACCTGGAGCAGCGGCGGGAGCTGGCCGAACGCCACGAACGGGCCGAACACGAGCGCACCGAGACCCTGGAGCGCTACGAGCGCCTGCAGAGCGCGCGCCTGCGCGATGCCGCGGCGACCTTGGCCGAGGACCTCGTCCCGGGGCGTCCGTGCCCCGTCTGCGGCAGCCGGGAGCATCCCGACCCGCATGCCGGAGCCATGCCCGGGTCTGTCCCCGGCGGCGCCGATTCCGCGCCGGGGCAGACCGAGGCGGGCCTCGACCGGGGAGCGTGGGACGGCAGCGGGCAGGCCGCGCCCCCGGATCTGAGTCCCAGGGCTCTGCAGGAGGCCCGGCGGCGCCGCGACGCCGCCCTGGCCGAGGCCCAGCGGATCCTCGAGGCGCTGGCCCGGGTCGACGCCGCCCTCGAGGCCCTGGACGCCGAGGGCACCCCGCCCACCCCCGAGCAGGCGCAGGAGGGCCTCGACGCGGCGGCAGCGCGGGTGCGCGCGGCCGAGCAGGCCGAGCGGCGGGCCGAGCAGCACCGGGGCCGGGCCCAGCGCCTGGCGCAGGAGCTGGACCGGCTGCGCGAGCGCCTGCGGGGACAGGAGCTGGAGCACCGCGACCTGCAGACCCGCGGCGCCCAGGCTCGGGAGCGGGCCCGCTCCGCTCGGGCCCGGCGCGGCGGCGACCCCCGGGACCTGCTCGACTCCTCGACGCTGCGCACCCGACTGGCCGCCGCGGAGGACTTGGAGCGGCTGCTCGAGCGGGTGCTCGGCGGTCTGGAAGCCCGCTCCCGCACCGCACGGCGTCGAACCCGGTCTGCCCGCGCGGGCGCGCAGGCCGCGCGGGAGGCCGGCTTCGCCGATGTCCCCGAGGCGCTGGCGCGGTCCCTGGATCCGCAGCGGCGCGGACAGCTGCGCCGGACCGTGGCCGCCGAGGAGCAGGAGCGGGCCCGGCTGGAGGAGGCCTGGCAGGCCCCGGCCCATCGCAGGCTGCTGGAGGAGGCGCAGCGGGCCGAGGCCGAGGGGCTGGATGCGGCGTCGATCACCGATCCGCAGCGGCGCGGCGAGCTGGTCGAGCAGGCCGCCCGGCGCGAGGCCGCCGCCCAGGAGGAGCACGAGCGGGTCCTGCTCACCCGGGAGCGGGCCCAGCAGCTGCTGGCCGATCTGCGGGAGCTGGCCGTCCGCTGGGGGGACTGGGCCCGACGCTCCGGGCGGCGGGCCGAGCGGGCCCGGCGCATCGGGGACCTCGCGGAGGTGGCCGCCGGCAACGGGGCCGAGAACCTGCAGCGGATGTCCCTGACCACCTACGTGCTGGCCGCCCAGCTCGAGGAGATCGCCGAGGCCGCGAGCCTGCGGCTGCAGCAGATGAGCTCGGGGCGCTACACCCTGCGCCACTCCGACGCCGCGGCCGGGCACGGGCGCCGCTCCGGGCTGGGCCTGGAGGTCTTCGACGCCTGGTCCTCCGTGGCCCGCCCGACCAGCTCCCTGTCCGGAGGGGAGTCCTTCATGGCCTCGCTGTGCCTGGCCCTGGGCCTGGCCGACGTCGTGCAGGCCCGGGCCGGCGGGGTGCAGATCGACACCCTGTTCGTCGACGAGGGCTTCGGCAGCCTGGACGAGGATACGCTGGAGGACGTCATGGACGCGATCGACGGACTGCGCGAGAACGGGCGGGTCATCGGGCTGATCAGCCACGTCGCGGACCTGCGCGCCCGGATCCCGCAGCACCTGCGCGTCCGGCGCACCCCGGCCGGATCCCTGATCGAAAGCGACGCAGGATGAGAACCCCACCCGCCACGGCACCCGGGTCCACCGGGTCCTTCCGCATCCCCCCGGCCGCCCGGGCCGGTACGGCCTGGGCCCGGCTGCGCGTCCTGGCGCGCCTGGTCGGGCTGGGCTACCTGGGGGTGACCGTCTTCGCTCGCCTGCCGGTGGCGATGCTGCCGCTGGGCACGCTGGTGATGATCGCCTCCTGGACCCGGCAGGTGCTGCTGGCCGGATACGCCGCCGGGGCGGTGGCCCTGGCGCTGGCCGTCTCGGTCCCGCTGTACGGGATGCTCGCCCGGCGCGTGGGTCAGCGGGTGGTGCTGCTGTTCTGCTCGGTGGCCAACACGGCCGCGCTGCTGTGGCTGATCCACGAGGCCGACCGGGTCCAGCGTCACCCGGAGATCGGCATCGGGCTGCTGCTGGCCGCGTGCGCGGTCACCGGGGCCACCTGCGCTCCCGTGGCGGCCCTGGCCCGGATCCGCTGGGCGGGGGAATCCCAGCGCCTGGCCGATCGCAGCCTGCTGAACTCCTCCCTCGCCTTCGAATCCGTCGCGGACGTGCTGGCCCTGCTGCTCGGGGCCGCGGTGACCGGGCTCAGCTGCGTCATCGGCGGCCCGCACACGGGGCTGCTCATGGTCGTGCCGGTCAACGTCGTCGGAGTGCTGGCCTTCGCGTTCTTCCGGCTGCGCCACGCCCTCGGCCCCACCAGCCCGCCGCCGGAGCCGGAGGCGGCCGCCGAGGACGCCGCCAGGCGCTCGCTGATGTGGCTGCCGGTGGTGGGCATGGGCGCCCTGGGGCTGCTGCTCGGATCCATGCAGTCCTCGCTGGTCAGCTACACCATGAACTTCGACGCCGTGCAGTACGTGGGGCTGCTCTACGCCGTGCTCGGCGGATCCAGCCTGGTCTCGGCGGTCATCGTCGTCGGGCTGCGGGCCCGGACCAACACCTGGGGGGCGTGGCTGCTGTGGGCGTGTCTGCTGACCCTCGTGGGGATGCCGGTGTCCATGCCCACCGGGGACGCCACGCTGGCGCTGAGCCTGGTCGTGGAGGGGGCGGTGGTCGGGGTCGCCCTGATCGTCACCGACTCCGTGGTGATGTCCATCACCCCGGTGCGCTGCCTGGACCTCGTGCTCACTTCGGCGCTGGCCTCGCTGCTGGCCGGCAACGCCCTGGGGCTGGCCTGGGGCGCGGTGCTGGGGGACTCCCTGGGCTACAACTCCGCGCTGATGCTCCCGGTGCTCTCCGCCGGGGCCTACCTGCTGCTGGCCCACCTGTACGGGTACCTGTGGCGCCAGCGCTTCGAGCGCCGGGAGACCGACGCGCGCCTGGCCCGGCACCTCGCCCGCCGCGACGGACGGTGACCCCAGCGGGTCGAGACAGGCCGAGCACGCTGGCCCAGGACGCGGAGCGGGCCGGAGCGCCCCCCCTCAGCTGGGAGGGATGCTCCGGCCCGATCTCGCCGCGGGGCGGCCCCGTGCGGTGCAGGACCGGCTCAGTGGCCGCGGTCGATCCACTCCTGTCGGTGCGGGGCCTCCGCCCCGATCGTCGTCGTCTCCCCGTGACCGGTGAGCACCGCGGTGCCCGGGTCCAGGCTCAGCAGCTTCTCCGTGATCGAGTCGATGATCGTCGGGAAGTCGCTGAAGGAGCGGCCCGTGGCCCCGGGTCCGCCCTGGAACAGGGTGTCCCCGGAGAACACCACCGGGGAGGAGCCCTCCCAGGACAGGTCCTCGCTCAGGAAGCACACGGAGCCGGGGGAGTGGCCCGGGGTGTGCAGCACGGTCAGGGTGGCCCCGCCGGCGGGGATCCGCTGCCCCTCGGACAGCGGCTGCGGCTGCACGTCCGTGTCCGGGTTGGCCAGCAGCCACAGCGGGCGGTCCTCCGGGTGCAGCAGCACCGGCGCGCCGAAGCGCAGGGAGGCCTCCGGAGCCAGTCCGGCGTGGTCGTCGTGGGCGTGGGTCAGCAGGATCGCGGTGACCTCCCGATCCCCGACCAGCCCGGCGACGGCCTCCAGGTCGTGCGCCGGGTCGATGACCACGCAGCGCTCGTCATCGCCGATCACCCAGACGTTGTTCTCCACCTCCCAGGTCCCCCCGTCCAGGGAGAAGGTGCCCGCGGTGACGGTGTTCTCGATGCGGGTGCTCACGCGCCACCTCCCGGCAGGTCCACCACGGAGCGCAGCACGGCCCCGTCGGCCATCTTCTGGAAGGCCTCGTTGATGTGCTCCAGGTCCGTGCGCTCGGTGACGAACGCATCCAGGTCCAGCCGGCCCAGGCGGTACTGGTCCACGAGCATCGGGAAGTCCCGGGTGGGCAGGCAGTCCCCGTACCAGGCGGGGCGCACGGAACCGCCGTGGGAGAAGACGTCGGCCAGGTCCAGGGTGAGCTCGGTGCCCGGGTTCGGCACGCCGACCAGGACCAGGCGACCGGCCAGGTCCCGGGCCTCGAAGGCCTGGCGGAAGGTCTCGGCCACCCCGACGGCGTCGATGACGACGTCGGCGCCGTGCCCGCCGGTCAGCTCGCGGATCGCCTCCACGGCGTCGCGCTCGGAGGAGTCCACGGTGTGGGTGGCGCCCAGGCGCTCGGCGGCGGCCAGCTTCTGTCCGTCCACGTCGACCGCGATGATCGTGGTGGCCCCGGCCAGGGCGGCACCCGCCACGGCCGCCACCCCGACCCCGCCGCAGCCGATCACGGCCACGGATTCGCCGCGGCGCACGGCCCCGGTGTTCAGCGCCGCCCCGATCCCGGCGGTGATGCCGCAGCCCAGCAGCCCGACGGCGGCGTACTGGTCCCGGTCCATGTCCCCTTCGATCTTGGTGCACTGGCCGGCGGCCACGAGGGTCTTCTCCGCGAAGGCGCCGATCCCCAGGGCCGGCTCCAGCTCGGTGCCGTCCTGCAGGGTCATCTTCTGGTGCGCGTTGTGCGTGTCGAAGCAGTACCAGGGCTCCCCGCGGCGGCAGGCGCGGCACTGGCCGCACACGGCCCGCCAGTTGAGGATCACGTGGTCGCCGACGGCGACGCCGGTGACGTCCTCGCCCACGGCCTCGACGATCCCGGAGGCCTCGTGGCCCAGCAGGTAGGGGAAGTCGTCCCCGACCCCGCCCTTCTGGTAGTGCATGTCGGTCTGGCAGACCCCGCAGGTGAGGACCTTGACGAGGGCCTCACCCGGGCCCGGATCCGGGACGGTGATGGTGGTCAGCTCGGCGGGAGCGTCCTTCTCCCGCACGATGACGGCCTTGACCTGCTGCATGGTTCCTCCTCAACGGTTGGGGTGGCCTCGTGCGCGCACCCGATCGACCCGGCCTCTCGGCGGGCGCGCACGGCGGCGGTCCATGACCAGTCAATCACGAGAAGCCGCTGCCGCGCCCAGATGGGCCGCGCCGACCCGGCGGAAGATTCCGCTGGTCAGGGCGTCGGCGTGGGTGCGCTGCGGCAGGGGCAGGGCGGTGCAGCGCGGTGCCAGCGCCGCCAGCCGCGCCAGGTCGGGCCCGGCGATGGCGTCATTCGCGCCGGCCGCCAGCAGGAGCGGCTGGCCTGGTCCCGGGGCGGGGACGAACCGCGGGTGGGTGACCAGCGGCAGCAGCGCGGCGATGCGATCGCGGGGGATCGTGGAGCGGGCCAGGACCCCGCCCAGCTCGGCCAGTGCGGGATCCGGGTCCCGCGGGCCCGGAAGGACTCCCGATTCGGTGGGCCCGAGGAGGCCCGCAGACTCTCGTGGACCGGTGCCGGGGTCGGGTGCGGGGGAGGGGCCGCCTGTCCGCGCCGGGGGAAGCTCGGCCAGCAGATCGCGGGCGGGCAGCCCGCCCAGGACCAGGCGGCGGAGGGCTTCCGGCTCCTCCCGGGCCAGCTGCCACAGCAGCCGGGCACCGAGGGAGTAGCCCAGCCCGTCCAGCAGCACCGGCGCCCCGAGGCTCTCGCAGGCCTCGGCTCCGGCCTCCAGGAGGGCCGCCAGCAGCCCCGGCACCCCGTCGGCCTCCTCCAGGGGGATCTCACCGGAAGCGCTGGCCCCGGCCGCGGGGGCGGGATCCCCGTGTCCGGGCAGCTGGATGAGCACCAGGTCCCGGTGGGCCAGGATACGGGTCCACCCCGTGCGCACCCAGCACTGCGCGGCAGTCACCGCCAGCCCGTGCACCAGCAGCACCGGCGGCTGGGCAGGCGAGAGGGCCCGCCCCGCCGCCCCGGAAGGGGCTGCGGGGCGGGCCCGGTGCAGGCTCCAGCGCAGGCCGGTCACCTCAGTCCTGTTCGGAGTAGTCCAGGTGGTCGTTGTCCAGGCGCAGCTGCCGGCCCTGCTTGACCAGATCGGCGTGGGCGTCGCGCATCTTCTCCGCCTGGCGGATGCCGCGCGGGGGCAGCTGGATGTCCTCCTCGGCCCGGATGCCGGATTCCAGCTGGCGGGCCCGCTCCAGCTCGGAGTCCAGCACCGCCCCGAGCAGCAGGACGTTGTTCATGATCCAGATCAGCAGCAGCATGACGATCACGCCACCGAGGGTGCCGTAGGTGGCGTTGTAGTTGGAGAAGTTGGAGACGTAGAACCCGAAGGCCGCCCCGGCCACCCCCATCATGACCAGCGCGATGGCGGCGCCGGGACTGATCCAGCGCAGCTTGGGCTGCTTGATGTTGGGGGTCGCGTAGTACAGCAGCGCGATCAGGGCCACGACCAGCACGAGGGTGATCAGCCAGCGCACCCAGTTCCAGATCTGGGTGATCTGGTCGCCGATGCCCAGGTGGTCGGAGAAGAATTCGATGACCCCGCCGGAGAGCAGCACGGTGAGCATGGTCAGCACCACGAGGATGACCATCGTGAAGGTCACCAGCAGGTTCCAGGGGCGCAGCTTCCAGATCGGCCGGCCCTCCACGACGCCGTAGATCCGGTTCAGGGCACGACCGAAAGCGCCGGTGTACCCTGAGGCGGTCCACAGGGCGCCGACGATACCGGTGATCAGGGCCAGGCCGGCGCCGTTGCCCTCCGTGAGCTGGCGGATGGGCTGCTCGATGAGGTCCATCAGCTGACTGGGGGCGTACGGCTGGATCAGGTCCAGGATCGTCTCGGTGGTCTGCTCACCCTGGCCGAACACGCCCAGCAGGGACACGACGGCCAGCAGCCCCGGGAACACCGAGAGCACCGTGAAGTAGGTCAGGGTCGCCGCGAGGTCCGTGCAGCCCTTGGAGGTGAAGGAGTTCAGCGTCCGCTTGAGGATGTAGCCCCAGCCGGGCTTGGAGATGCTGGTGACCTTGCGGGTCTTGTGCCGATGCGGCGAGGAGGACTGCTCCTCGTCGATCTCGGCTTTGGCGATGGTCTGTTCGGGCAGGTTCACCGGTGGCTCCAGTCGGGGGTCGGCGCGGGGACCGCGCAGGGTGGTCGCCGGGGCCGATGCCGCCCGAACGACTCGGGCGGCATCGGCTCGCGGGGCAGCGGGGCTCTGTCAGCGGGTCTCGTGGTGGATGCCGAGGACCTTCGCGGTGCGCGACATCGTCTCCTCGGCCAGTCGGGCGTCGTCGTTGAGACGGTGACCGTAGGTGGGCACCAGCTCGCTCAGCCGCGAGGACCAGGCGTCGATGCGCTGCGGGAAGCACTTCTTGATGAGGTTGAGCATGATCGGCACGGCCGTGGAGGCGCCGGGGGAGGCGCCCAGCAGGGCCGCGATCGAGCCGTCCCCATGGGTAATCAGCTCGGTGCCGAACTGCAGCACCCCGCCCTTCTTCGCGTCCTTGCGCATGACCTGCACGCGCTGGCCGGCCTCGATCAGCTCCCACTCATCCGCGTCTGCCTCCGGGTAGTACTCCCGCAGGGAGGCGATCTTGGAGGAGCGGGTCTTGACCAGCTCGCTGAGCAGGTACTTGACGAGATCCAGGTTGTCCAGCCCGGCGCGGGCCATCGGGTAGACGTTGTCCGCGCGCACCGAGCGGAACAGGTCCAGCAGGGAGCCGTGCTTGAGGAAGTTGGTCTTGAATCCGGCATAGGGCCCGAACAGCAGCGACCGCTTGCCGTCGACCCACCGGGTGTCCAGGTGCGGCACGGACATGGGCGGGGCCCCGACGGAGGCCTGGCCGTAGACCTTCGCGTCGTGCTGGGAGGCGGTGTCCTCGTTGGTGTTGCGCAGGAACAGCCCGGAGACCGGGAAGCCGCCGAAGCCGCGGCCCTCGGGGATCCCGGACTTCTGCAGCAGCGGCAGCGCGTAGCCGCCGGCGCCGAGGAAGACGAACTTCGCCCGCACCAGCAGGTCGTCATCGGAGTCCAGCAGGTTGCGCACCCGCAGGGACCAGGAGCCGTCGGACTCCTGGCGCAGGTCCTGCACCTGGTGGCCGTAGCGCACGGAGGCGCCCTGCCCGGTCAGGCGCTCGGTGAGCTGGCGGGTCAGGTTGCCGAAGTCCACGTCCGTGCCCTCGGGGGACCAGTTGGCGGCGATGCGCTGGGAGGCGTCGCGTCCGCGCACCGTCAGCGGCGCCCACTGCTGGATCTGGTCGCGGTCCTCGGTGAAGCGCATCGAGGAGAACAGGGTCTGCGGGTGCAGGGCCTCCCAGCGCTTCTTCAGGTAGTCGCTGTGGGCGTCCCCGAAGACCAGGGACATGTGCGGCACCGGGTTGATGAAGCCGGCGTCGGCGAGCTTGCCCTCCTCCACCAGGGTGGCCCAGAACTGGCGGCTGAGCTGGAACTGCTCGTTGATGTTCAGGGCCTTGGCCGGGTCCACCGTGCCGTCGGCCCCGAGCGGGGCGTAGTTCAGCTCGCACAGGGCCGAGTGCCCGGTGCCGGCGTTGTTCCACGGGTTGGAGCTCTCCGCACCGACCTTGTCCAGCCGCTCGAACAGGGTGATGTCCCAGTCCGGCTCGAGCTCCTGGAGCAGGACCCCGAGGGTCGCGCTCATGATTCCGCCGCCCACCAGGGCGACGTCGGTCTTCAGGGTCTTGGTCACGGCAGTCCTGTTCTCCTGTGCTCGACGGTGCGGCAGGCGGGGCCGACGGCGACCGCGCCTGCGGGCCGTCCGCGGGGCGGACGCGCGATGCGCGGGGCGCACCGCTCAAGCCTCCGGGACGGCCTCGGCTCCCCTCAGCGTAGCCCTCCGCGCGGGCGGAAATCGAACGCGCCCGGCCCTGGGCCGGGTGCGCGGGCTCAATCGCTGAGGGTGACCCGGTCGAATTCGGCGACGCCGGTGGCGGCCAGCGGGTACCCGGTGACCCGCGAGCTCAGCGCGACCGCGGAGATCGGATAGGCCAGCGGCACCGCCGGCACGGTCTCGGAGACCATCTCGTTGATCCGCCGGTAGGCGTCCTTGCGGGTGTCCCCGTCCTGCTGGCCGGCCGCGTCCTCGACGGCCTCGAACAGCTCGGACTCCTGCGCGCCGAGCAGATCGGTGCGACGGGAGAACAGCGGGGCCAGAAAGGCGTCCGGATCCCGGTAGGTGCCCATGATCCCGGTCAGGGCCAGGGCCCGATCCGGGTCCTCGGCGTGGATGCGCGCCGGATAGTCCTCGGACCAGGGGATCGGCACCGGTTCGATCGTGAAGCCCGCCTTGGTCAGCCCCTCGGCGATCCGCGCGTAGATCGCCTCCGGCTTCTGCAGGTACGGCAGGGACACGTCGGTGGGATAGCAGAAGCGCAGGGATCGGCCGTCATAGTCCGAGGCCTGCACGAGGCGCTGGGCCAGCCCGAGGTCGTAGCGGTAGGCGGATCCGGTGCCGCTGCCGCTGACGTCGAAGAGCTTGGGGGTGAAGTCGTTGGCGGTCTCGGTGCCCTCGGGGTAGTAGGAGCGCACGATGTCCGACCGGTTGATCGCGTGGGCGGCGGCCCGGCGCAGCTGGACGCTGGCGAAGACCGGGTGTCGCTGGTTGATCGCCAGGAACGCCAGGTTGTACGGGTCCCGCTGCTGGATCTGGTAGCCGCGTCGGGCGAGACTGACGAAATCCGACGTGCCCACCAGGTCGATCGCATCGGCTTCGCCGGTGAGCAGCCGGTAGTAGCGGGTCTGGGCCCCGATGACCGTGGGGAACACCAGCTCCTGCACCTGTGGGGCGTCCCCCCAGTAGTCCTCGTTGCGGCGCAGCCGCACGGTCTGGTCCTCGCGCTGCTGGAAGACGAAGGGCCCGGTGCCCACCGGGTGCCCACCGGGGTCCTTCCCGTCCGCGAAGGAGGCGGGGGAGGCGATGCCGAAGGCCGGCTGGGTCAGGGCGCGGATCAGCGCCGGGTGCCGGCGGTTCAGCCGCAGGACGACGGTGCGGGCGTCGGGGGCGGTGCACTCGGCGAACAGGGCCGGTGCCTCGGCGGTGCCGGGCATCCGGAACACGGTCTGGAAGGCCGTGGGCGGGTGGTGCTGGGTGCGGGCCGCCTCCGCCCAGCGCAGGACGTTGGCCCGCACGGCCTGGGCATCGAAGGTCCGCCCGTCGTGGAATCGGGGGGAGGAGCGCAGGCGGAAGGTGTAGGTCAGCCCGTCCCCGGAGATCTTCCACGACTCGGCCAGATGGGCCATGGCCTCCCCGGTGTCCGGGTTGGCCCGCACCAGCGGCTCCAGCACCTGCGCGCTGATCCGCGCCGTCTCCAGCCGGCCGTCGGTGGAGGGGTCCAGGCTGGGGGCCGGGGCGGCGTCGGCGAAGGTCAGCCGCGTCGGATCCGCCGAGGCGCTGGCCGCCGGGGAGGGCTCCTCCCCGGAGCACCCGCTCAGCGCCAGCCCGGCGGCGAGGCAGCCGCCCAGGAATCCTCGACGGCTCGTGCTCACGGGGGCTCCTTCCTCAGGGGTACCGGGGTGCCGGTGCGCGAGACGGGACTCGAACCCGCACGCCGCAGGGCACAGGAACCTAAATCCTGCGTGTCTGCCAGTTCCACCACTCGCGCTCGCTGGCCCCGGCGCGTCCTCCCGGTTGAGGGAGGTGCGGGGCCGGGGTCGGCCCTCGCAGTCTACCGGCTCGGCCTCGCCGCGGTCCGGCAGGGCCCCCGCCCGGGGTATTCAGTCGGACAGGCCGAGCTCGCGGCGCAGCCTGGCCACGTGTCCTTTCGCCCGCACGTTGTACTGGGCCAGGCGCACGGCGCCCTCGGCATCGACGACGACGGTGGAGCGGATCAGGCCCACGCTGGTGCGTCCGTAGTTGGTCTTCTCCCCCCAGGCGCCGTAGGCCTCGGCCACGGCGTGGTCGGCATCGCTGAGCAGGGTGAATCCCAGGTCGTGGTGCTCGGCGAAGGAGCGCAGCTTGGCCGGGGAATCGGGGGAGATGCCCACGACGCGGTAGCCGGCCGCGCCCAGTGCCGCGAGGCTGTCGCGGAAATCGCAGGCCTGGGTCGTGCACCCCGGGGTCTCCGCGCGGGGGTAGAAGTAGACGACGACGGGCTGCCCGCGCAGTGCGCTCAGGCTCACGGGGTGCCCGTCGGCGTCGGGGAGGGTGAACTCGGGGGCCCGGTCTCCGGGACTCAGGCGACGGCTCTCGGTCATGACGGCGGGGTCCTCCTGGGGGCTCGGATGGCGTGAAAGCGACAGTCTATACTGCTGGGCATGCCACAAATCCGGGAATGGTCGATCTCGCGCCTGATGTCCACGGCCGCGCGCATGTTCGAGTACAACTGGAACCGCAAGCTGCAGGCGCTGGGACTGACCCACGCGGGGGTCATGGCCCTGGACGTGATCAGCCGCGAGGGCGGGCTGACCCAGGCGCAGGTGGCGCACAAGGTCGGCGTTCAGGCCCAGACCATGGGCAAGACCCTCACGCGCCTGGAGGCGCACGGGCACATCGCTCGGGAGCGCAATGCGGTGGACCGTCGCAGCTACGTGATGGTTCTCACGGACAAAGGTCGCCGTGCGCTGGCGGAGGCCGCCGAGATCGAGCACGACCTGGCCGGCACCGGCGTGCTGGATCACGAGGAGCTGCGCCAGGCGCTGGAGCAGGTGATCCGCGACCTGTCCGAGACCGACACCATGCCGCTGGACGTCGTGCGCGCCGAGGGCTCCGGGCTGGTGTCCGGGATCTCCCCGGCATCGTCGGAGCCGCGGGGCTAGCCGACGGCCGGATGGCACGGCCGTCAGGGGTGACACCCGACGAGCAGGGGCCCGATCCTCGGCGGATCGGGCCCCTGCTCGCGTTTCTCGGTGCGCCCCCCGGGACTCGAACCCGGAACCCATTGATTAAGAGTCAATTGCTCTGCCAATTGAGCTAGAGGCGCTCGCCCTGAGGGCGATCGTCGACGGCGTCCGCGCGGACACCGCCTGGTGCGCCCCCCGGGACTCGAACCCGGAACCCATTGATTAAGAGTCAATTGCTCTGCCAATTGAGCTAGAGGCGCTCACCGCTGCGCGACGGCTCCGACCCGGTCGGTCGGCATCCGCACCGCGCGGCAACGAATGGATACTCTACGCCGGGATCGGCCATCGGGCAAATCCGTCCCGACGCGGGCGTATCAAGGGCTCTGGAGGGCCCGACCTCAGGGTCGCTGGGCCGGGCCGAACAGCTGGGCGAGGAACTCCAGCAGGTCCGCGACGTCGGCCTCCTGCTCCAGCACCTCGTTCCCGGCGGCGGTGGGAACCTCGATCAGCGACGAGATCTCCAGTCGGAATCGAGCCCCGGAGGTGGTCTCCAGCAGGATGGAGCGGTCGGTGAGCGCTTCGCCGCGCAGCATGTTGGTGTTGTCCACGGCGATCGGTGGGGCGAGCGGTTCGAGGGTCTTCGGGTCGAAGGGGGCGATGATCAGCTCCGCGGGTCCGCGCCGATAGCCCACCAGGAAGTGCCCGGCGGCGGCGTGCTCCTCGGCGGGGGATCCCCCCGTCGCGGAGGCGGCGTCTCCCGGGGTGCATACCAGGTTGTAAGCGCCGTAGTTCATCACCTGGGCATCGAAGATGCTGCGCAGGCGATCCTGCAGGGCGACCGAGGGTCCGCTGAGAGACATGTCTGCGAGTCTAGACGGGCCGGCCCCTGCAGGGGAGGGGTCCGTGCCCCGGTGACGCCCGGAGTCACCCCCCCCCGGCGCGGGCCTCGGGAGGGCTGTTTCACATTATGAAACGTTTTTGATCTCCTGGATGCCCCGGCGTTGTATGGAGCACATGGCACGCCGCGCATCCTCAGCCCTCACGGACGCACGCATTCCGCTCATTCCGGCGGAGCGCGGGGTCCGTGGCGTCCGCTAGAGGACGGCAGCCTGCCGGCCGCCACCGCCGCACCGAGTCGGGCGGCGGCCGAACAGCTGACACGGACCCCTCGCCCCGCACCCGGGCCGAGGGGTCTTTCGCGATCCGCCCGTCGCACCGGCCCATCCGCCGAGGAACAGCAGCGGTCGAAGGCCGAACGCACCATCCGGTAAGACCACCCACAGAATGAGGACGAACGCAATGAGCACCGCCTCCTCACCCACCCCGACCGCTCCGACCGGGACCCGCCCGCCCGAGCGCATGACCGGCTCCCAGGCCGTGATCCGCACCCTCGAGGAGCTCGGGGTCACCGACGTCTTCGGCCTGCCCGGCGGGGCCATCCTGCCGACCTACGACCCGCTGCTGGACTCCGAGTCCATCAATCACATCCTGGTCCGCCACGAGCAGGCGGCCGGACACGCCGCGCAGGGCTACGCCCTGGCCACCGGCCGGGTCGGGGTGTGCATCGCCACCAGCGGGCCGGGGGCCACCAACCTCATCACCCCGCTGGCCGACGCCCACATGGACTCCGTGCCGATGGTCGCGATCACGGGGCAGGTCTCCTCCGCGGTGCTCGGCACGGACGCCTTCCAGGAGGCGGACATCGTCGGGATGACCATGCCCATCACCAAGCACTCCTTCATGGCCACCCGCGCCCAGGACATCCCGCGGGTGCTGGCCGAGGCGTTCCACCTTGCCGCCTCCGGGCGCCCGGGCCCGGTGCTGGTGGACATCACCAAGGACGCCCAGCAGGGCCAGATGGACTTCGAATGGCCCGTGCCCCTGCAGCTGCGCGGCTACCACCCCGTGCTCAAGGGCCACGCCAAGCAGATCCGCGAGGCCGCGCAGCTGCTGGCCGAGGCCCGCCGCCCCGTCCTGTACGTCGGGGGAGGCATGCTGCGCTCGCATGCGGGGGCCGAGCTGGCCGAGCTCGTTGCGGCCACCGATGCCGCCGTCGTCACCACCCTCACCGCCCGCGGGGCCTTCCCGGACGCGGACCCGCACCATCTGGGCATGCCCGGGATGCACGGCTCGGTGCCCGCCGTTACCGCGATGCAGCAGGCCGATCTGCTGGTGGCCCTCGGCGCGCGCTTCGACGATCGGGTCACCGGCGTGCTGGACTCCTTCGCTCCGCACGCCAAGGTCATCCACGTGGACATCGACCCGGCGGAGATCTCCAAGATCCGCTGGGCGGACGTGCCCATCGTGGGGGACCTCAAGGCCGTGCTGCCGGACCTCATCGAGGCCTACCGCGCGCAGACCTCCGGGCGCACCCCGGACCTGGGGGACTGGTGGGCCGTGCTGAACCGGCTCAAGGAGGAGTACCCCCTGGGGTGGGTGCCCACCGAGGACGGGCTGGGCTCGCCCCAGCACGTCATCCGCCGCATCGGCGAGCTCACCGGACCCGAGGCCATCTACTGCTCCGGGGTGGGCCAGCACCAGATGTGGGCCGCGCAGTTCATCGGCTACCAGCGCCCGCACCAGTGGATCAACTCCGCGGGCCTGGGCACGATGGGCTACGCCGTGCCCTCGGCGATGGGCGCCAAGGTCGGCTGCCCGGACCGGGTGGTGTGGGCCATCGACGGCGACGGCTGCTTCCAGATGACCAACCAGGAGCTGGCCACCTGCGCCCTGAACGACATCCCCATCAAGGTCGCGGTGATCAACAACTCCTCGCTGGGGATGGTCCGGCAGTGGCAGACGCTGTTCTACGACGGCCGCTACTCCAACACCCACCTGAACACCGGCCACGCCTCCCGGCGCATCCCGGACTTCGTCAAGCTCGCCGAGGCCTACGGCTGCGCCAGCTTCCGATGCGAAGGCGACGACCAGGTGGACGAGGCGATCGCCCGGGCCCTGGAGATCAACGACCGCCCCGTCGTCGTGGACTTCACCGTCAGCCCGGACGCGATGGTCTGGCCGATGGTGCCCGCCGGGGTGTCCAACGACGCGATCCAGATCGCCAAGGACACCTCACCCGACTGGAACCGAGAGGACTGAGCGCCCATGGCCGCCCACACCCTGTCCGTGCTCGTGGAGGACACCCCCGGCGTCCTGACCCGGGTCTCCGGGCTGTTCGCCCGCCGACAGTTCAACATCGACTCGCTGGCCGTCGGGGGCACCGAGGTGCCCGGGATCTCCCGGATCACCGTGGTCGTCGAGGCCGACGAGGTCCTCCTGGAGCAGGTCACCAAGCAGCTGAACAAGCTCATCCACGTCCTGAAGGTCGTGCGGCTGCCCCCGGAGACCTCGGTGCAGCGGGACCACGTGATGGTCAAGGTCCGCGCCGACGCCGCGACCCGCACCCAGGTCACCCAGGCCGCCGAGCTGTTCCGCGCCCGCGTGGTGGACGTCTCCACCGAATCCGTGGTCATCGAGGCCACCGGACCGGCCGGCAAGCTCGAGGCCCTGCTGGAGGTCCTGGAGCCCTTCGGCATCCGCGAGATCGTGCGCGCCGGGACCCTCGGCGTCTCCCGCGGTCCCCGCTCCCTGTCCGAGAAGGCCCTGCGCCGCTGACCCACCGAACCACCCGGCCCGCCCGCCAGGGCGCATACCGGGTCCGCAGACCCACCCACCGACCAGCAAGGAGAAGCTGACCCCATGACCGAGATCTTCTACGACGACGACGCCGACCTGTCGATCATCCAGGACCGCCAGGTCGCCATCATCGGCTACGGCTCCCAGGGCCACGCCCACGCCCTGAACCTGCGCGACTCCGGCGTGGACGTGCGCATCGGACTGGCCGAGGGCTCCCGCTCCAAGGCCAAGGCCGAGGCCGAGGGGCTGCGCGTGCTCAGCGTGGCCGAGGCGGCCGCCGAGGCCGACGTCATCATGATCCTCACCCCGGATCAGGTCCAGGCCCAGATCTACCGCGAGTCCATCCAGCCGCACCTGCAGCCCGGGGACGCCCTGTTCTTCGCCCACGGGTTCAACATCCGCTTCGGCTACATCGAGGTGCCCGAGGGCATCGACGTCGCGATGGTCGCCCCCAAGGGCCCCGGGCACACGGTGCGCCGCGAGTTCGAGGCCGGCCGGGCCGTGCCGGCGCTGGTGGCCGTGGAGGTCGACGCCTCCGGGAAGGCCATGGACCTGGCCCTGTCCTACGCCAAGGCCCTGGGGGCCACCCGCGCCGGGGTCATCAAGACCACCTTCACCGAGGAGACCGAGTCGGACCTGTTCGGCGAGCAGGCCGTGCTGTGCGGCGGCGTGTCCCAGCTGGTCCAGTACGGCTTCGAGACCCTGACCGAGGCCGGCTACCAGCCGCAGATCGCCTACTTCGAGGTGCTGCACGAGCTGAAGCTCATCGTGGACCTGATGAACGAGGGCGGGATCACCAAGCAGCGCTGGTCCTGCTCGGACACCGCCGAGTTCGGTGACTACGTCTCCGGGCCGCGGGTCATCACCCCGGACGTCAAGGAGCACATGAAGGAGGTCCTGGCGGACATCCAGAACGGCTCCTTCGCCCAGCGGTTCATGGACGACCAGGCGGCCGGCGCCCCCGAGTTCACCCGGCTGCGCGAGCGCGGTGCCGCCCACCCCATCGAGAAGACCGGCCAGGAGCTGCGCAAGCTGTTCTCCTGGAAGTCCGCCGATGAGGACTACACGGACGGCTCCGCCGCCCGCTGATCCCCTCCGGTGCGCCGGGGCGGAGGAAGCTTCCTCCGCCCCGGCCGCCCCGCCCTCGCGGGGCACCCCCAGCGCCGCACCACTCCACCCCGCATCCGCGGATACCCACACCCCGCCGCACCCCAAGCGAAGGAACCCCCGTGAGCGACAAGCCCGTCGTCCTGCTCGCCGAAGAGCTCTCTCCCGCGACCGTCGAGGCCCTGGGCCCGGCCTTCGAGATCCGCCGCACCGACGGCGCGGACCGCACCCGGCTGCTGGCCGACATCGCCGAGGTCGACGCGATCCTGATCCGCTCGGCCACGACCCTGGACGCCGAGGCCATCGCCGCCGCCCACCGCCTGAAGGTCATCGCCCGCGCCGGGGTCGGCCTGGACAACGTGGACATCCCCGCCGCCACGGCCGCGGGGATCATGGTGGTCAACGCCCCCACCTCCAACATCATCTCCGCCGCCGAGCTGACCGTCGGGCACATCCTGGGTCTGCTGCGCAACATCTCCCAGGCCAACGCCTCGCTGCGGGCCGGGGAGTGGAAGCGCTCGGCCTACACCGGCACCGAGCTGTACGAGAAGAAGGTCGGCATCATCGGCCTCGGGCGCATCGGCGGGCTGGTGGCCGAGCGCCTGGCGCCCTTCGGCACCGAGCTGCTGGCCTACGACCCCTTCGTCACCGCCCCGCGCGCGGCCTCCCTGGGCGTGCGCCTGACGGACCTGGAGACCCTGCTGGCCGAGGCCGACGTGATCACCATCCACATGCCCAAGACCCCCGAGACCATCGGGATGCTCGGGGCCGAGGCCTTCGCCGCGATGAAGGACACGGCCGTCGTCGTCAACGTCGCCCGCGGCGGACTGGTGGATGAGCGTGCCCTGGCCCAGGCCCTGAAGGAGGGGCAGATCGCCGGGGCCGCGCTGGATGTCTTCGAGACGGAGCCGGACACCGGGCTGGACCTGGTGGACCTGCCGCAGGTGGTGACCACCCCGCACCTGGGCGCCTCCACCCGCGAGGCCCAGGAGAAGGCCGGGGTGTCCGTGGCCCGCTCCGTGAAGCTGGCCCTGGAGGGCGAGCTCGTCCCGGACGCGGTCAACATCGCCGGCGGACCCATCGACGCCGACGTGCGCCCCGGCATCGCGCTGGCCGAGAAGCTCGGGCGGGTGCTCACCGCCCTGAGCACGGACTCGCCGCTGACCAGCATCGAGGTGCGCATCGCGGGGGAGATCGCGCAGAAGGACGTCTCCTCCCTGCGCCTGGCGGCCCTCAAAGGCGTGTTCACCGACGTGGTCTCGGAGAAGGTCTCCTACGTCAACGCCCCCATGATCGCCGAGCAGCGGCAGGTGGAGACCTCCCTGGTGACCACCCCCGAGGTCGAGGGCTTCCGCAACGAGACCACGATCAGCGCGATCCTGGCCGACGGCACCCGGCTGTCCGTCTCCGGCACGGTCACCGGCCCCAAGCTGGTGGAGAAGCTCACCGGGATCAACGGCTTCGACTTCGAGGTCAACCTCACCGACCACATGCTCCTGCTGGACTATCGGGATCGCCCGGGGATCATCGCCGCGATGGGGACCCTGCTGGGCACCGCCGGGGTCAACATCGCCGGCATGCAGGTCTCGCGGGCCGAGAACGAGGAGCGGGCCTTCTCCGTGCTCGCCCTGGACTCCCCGGCCGCCCCCGCGATGGTCGCCTCCATCCGGGACACCATCCGCGCCGGCCTGGCCGCGGCCGTGTCCCTGACGGACTGAGCCCGCAGGATCCGCCACCTCGATACAGTGGGAGCCATGACTTCACCCGCCGATCCGTACTACCTCACCACCGCGATCGTCTACCCCAACGGGGATCCGCACATCGGCCACGCCTACGAGCACATCGCCTGCGACGTGTTGGCCCGGTTCAAGCGCCTGGACGGCTACGACGTGCGATTCCAGACCGGCACGGATGAGCACGGACAGAAGATGCAGACCTCCGCGGCCAAGCAGGGCATCACCGCCAAGGAGCTGGCCGACGCCAACTCCGCGAAGATCCGGGCCATGGACGATCTGCTGGGGATCAGCTACGACCGGTTCATCCGCACCACGGATCCCGACCACGCGGCCGCTTGCCAGGAGATGTGGCGGCGCATGGAGGCCAACGGGGACATCTACCTGGACACCTACGCCGGGTGGTATTCGGTGCGCGATGAGGCCTTCTACGCCGAGGAGGAGACGGAGCTGCGCTCGGACGGGGTGCGCTACGCGATCCCCACCGACACCGAGGTGGAGTGGACGGAGGAGGAGTCCTACTTCTTCCGCCTCTCCAAGTACCAGGACCGCCTGCTGGAGCTGTACCGCACCGAGGGCCTGGCCATGCCGGAGCACCGGCGCAACGAGGTCGCCTCCTTCGTGGCCTCGGGGCTGCGGGATCTGTCCATCTCCCGGACCACCTTCGACTGGGGCATCCCCGTGCCGGGGGATCCGAAGCACATCATGTATGTGTGGGTGGACGCCCTCACCAACTACCTCACCGGCCTGGGCTTCCCGGACGTCGACGGCGAGATGTTCCGCCGCTACTGGCCGGCGGACTTCCACGTGATCGGCAAGGACATCATCCGCTTCCACACGGTCTACTGGCCGGCCTTCCTCTGGTCGGCCGGCATCGAGCTGCCCCGCAACGTCTTCGCCCACGGCTTCCTGCTCGTGGACGGGGCCAAGATGTCCAAGTCCGTGGGCAACGTGCTGGATCCGGCGCAGCTGGTGGACTCCTTCGGGGTGGACCCGCTGCGGTTCTTCCTGCTGCGCGAGGTCACCTTCGGCCAGGACGGCTCCTACAGCGCCCCGGCGATCGTCTCGCGGATCAACTCGGACCTGGCCAACGACCTGGGCAACCTCGCCCAGCGCTCGCTGTCCATGGTCGCGAAGAACTGCGGGGGAAAGGTCCCGGAGGCCGGGGAGCCGACCCCGGAGGACGCCGCCCTGCTTCAGGCCGCCGACGCGCTGCTGCCGGCGGTGCGCCGGGACCTGGAGGTCCTGGACTTCCACCGCGCGCTGGATCGGATCTGGCGGGTGATCGCCGAGGCCAACCGCTACTTCACCGCCCAGGAGCCGTGGAAGCTGCGCAAGGCGGACCCGGAGCGGATGGCGGCCGTGCTGGCCACGACGCTGGAGGTCCTGCGGATCGTGGCGCTGCTGGTGCAGCCGGTGATGCCGACGTCGATGGCCCGGCTCCTGGATCAGCTGGGCCAAGAGGAGGGCTCGGCGCGGATGTTCTCCGCCGTCGAGCAGCGCATCCGCCCCGGCACCGAGCTGCCCAGTCCGCAGGGGATCTTCCCCCGCGTGGAGCTGCCCGAGTCCTGAGCAGACAAGGCTCCTGCCTTGTGAGGGGTGCACACAAGGCTATGGCCTTGTAGGATCGTTCCATGGTGTTCGTTCTCACGGTCGATCAGATCGACTCCCGCCACCACCCGGATCGCATCCCGGAGCTGGACGGCGCCCCCTGGGCGGATCGCGCCCGCCTGCCCTTCGCCCGGACCGCCGGGGATGAGGCCCAGGCGGTGTTCGATGAGGCCCGGGACGCGCTGCGCTGCGCGGTGGAGCTGGCCCTGACCGGCCGGTGGCACTGCGGGATCGGGCAGGGCCCGGCCCGCCTCCCGGCGGGGCAGCCGGATTCCCGGGCCGGGCGCGGCCCCGCCTTCCTCCGGGCGCGCACCGCCGTCGAGCAGGCCAAGGCCGACCCCTCGCACCTGGGCTTCCAGGGTGGCCCCGCCGACGCCGACCCTGCCGGGCCATCTTCCGCGGAACCAGACCCGGATGCACCCCGGCCGGGTGCACCGGATCTGGCCGCCGCCGTGCAGGCCCAGCTGCGCCTGATCCTGCGGGTGCGCGCTCGGCAGCGCGAGACCACGCGGCAGGCCTACGACCTGGCGCTGACCGGCCTGACCCAGGCCGAGGCCGCGGCCCGGCTGGGCATCACCCAGCAGGCCGTCTCCGAGCGGCTGGACACCGCCCTGTACCGCCCACTCGAGGAGGTCATGGGCCACGCCGTCGCGCTGGCCGCGGCCCTCGAAGCGCGCGAGGGCTCCGAGGCCCGGGCCTCGAATCCTCGGACCTCCGGCACACCGACCGATGGGAGCAGACCATAACCTTCATCGCCCTCGTCCTGTCCCTGACCGCCGCCTTCATCGGGGCCGTCACCTGCCTGCGCGTGCCGCTGGCCTCCACGCGGTGGCGGATGGCCTGGGCCGCCGTGCTGCTGGCCCTGCTGGTGGTATGCGCGGTGCTGCTGCTCGCCGATCCCGGCACGCTCGCAGGCCAGGCGCCCAGCCTCGGCGCCGTCGAGGTCCTGCTGCTCGTGCTCGGGTGCGCGGGAGCGGCGGTCCCGGGCGGATCGGTCGTCAGCGCCGCCGTGCTCGGGCTGGCCCACCGCACGACGATTCCCGACGGCTCGGCCGGCCCGTCTGAGCCGCAGGATCCGGAGCGGGATCCCGTGCTGCGCGGCGGACAGTGGATCGGGCTGCTGGAGCGGGCCGCGGTCTTCGCCGCGCTGCTGCTGGGCTGGCCGGCCGGGCTCGGCGTGATCGCGGCGATCAAGGGACTGGGACGCCTCGGGCAGCTGCGCGGCGGGGCGGGAGCCGAGCGCTTCATCGTCGGCACCTTCGCCTCGGTGCTGTGGGCGGCCGCCTGGGCCGGGCTGGCCTGGCTCGCCGTGCGCGGGGCCGCCCACGGGGCACTGGGGTTCACATCGTGAGACGGGGTGTCCAGGATGCGGTTTCCGCGAGGACCCGAGGACTACCGTGGTGTCATGCCCACCACGTCTGAGCCCCCCGCCCCCTCCTCCGCCGCGCTGGACCTGGCCGTCATCCCCGGGGACGGGATCGGCCCCGAGGTGACCGAGCAGGCCCACCGCGTGCTGGTGCGCGCGGCCGAGACCGAGGGCGTCGCCGTGCGCTCCACCAAGTACGCCCTGGGCGCCGAGCACTGGCTGCGCACCGGGGAGACCCTCACCGAGGGCACCCTCGCTCGGCTGGCCGAACACGACGCGATCCTGTTCGGCGCCGTCGGGGCGGATCCGCGCTCGGCCGAGGTGCCCTCCGGGCTCGTGGAGCGGGAGATCCTCCTGCGCCTGCGCTTCGCCTTCGACCACTACGTCAACCTGCGCCCCTCCCGGCTGCTGCCCGGGGCCGTCTCGCCGCTGCGCGATCCGGGGGAGATCGACTTCGTCGTCGTGCGCGAGGGCACCGAGGGGCCCTACACCGGCAGCGGCGGCTCCCTGCGCACCGGCACCGATCACGAGATCGCCACCGAGGTCTCCGTGAACACGGCCCACGGGATCCGCCGCCTCGTGCGCTACGCCTTCGAGCTGGCCGAGACCCGGCGCCGGCGCCTGACCCTGGTGCACAAGACCAACGTCCTCGTGCACGCGGGGCGGCTGTACTCCCGGATCCTCGACGAGCTGGCCGCCGAGCATCCCGACGTCGCCGTGGACTACCTGCACGTGGATGCGGCGACGATCTTCCTGACCACGGACCCCTCCCGCTTCGACGTGATCGTCACGGACAACCTCTTCGGGGACATCCTCACCGACCAGGCCGGGGCGATCACCGGAGGCATCGGATACGCCGCGTGCGGGAACATCGACGCCTCCGGGGCCCACCCCTCGATGTTCGAGCCCGTGCACGGCTCGGCCCCGGACATCGCGGGACGGGGGATCGCCGATCCCACCGCGGCGATCCTGGCCGGCGCGCTCCTGCTGCGCCACCGCGGGATGGAGGCGGCGGCCGCCGGCATCGAGCGGGCCGTGGAAGCCGACCTGCGGGAGCGCTCCGGAGCCGAACGCTCCACCGCCGAGATCGGGGAGGCCATCCTGACCCGCCTGTGACCGCCCGACCGCCCGCCGCCCCCGAGAAACCCGCCATCCCAGCACCGAAACGAGGAACCCCTCCCATGACCACCGAGCAGCCCCAGCCCTCCTTCCGCTTCGTCGAGAACACCGATCCGGTCAGCGATGCCCGGCGTCGGGAGATCCTCGCCGATCCGGGCTTCGGGGACCACGCCACGGACTACGTCGCCGCGATCCGGTGGAGCGGGCGCAGCCCGGAGGAGGGCACCTGGACCGACCCGCGGATCGAACCCCGCGCGCCGCTGCCGCTGGACCCGGCCAGCGCCGTGTTCCACTACGGCCAGGAGGTCTTCGAGGGCCTGAAGGCCTACCGGCACGCCGACGGCTCCGTGTGGCTGTTCCGCCCCGAGGCCAACGCGGCTCGGCTGAACCGCTCGGCCGAGCGCCTGGCCCTGCCCGCCCTGCCCCCGGAGCTGTTCCTGGCCTCCCTGGACGAGCTCGTGCGCCGCGATCACCGCTGGATCCCCGACGGGGAGGGCACCTCCCTGTACCTGCGGCCTTTCATGATCGCCACCGAGCCCTTCCTCGGGGTGCGTCCCTCCCGGGAGGTGCTCTACGAGGTCATCGCCTCCCCGGCGGGCAACTACTTCGGCACCCCCGAGCCGGTGGACATCTGGCTGTCCACCACCTGGGCGCGCACCCACGCCGGCGGCACCGGATTCGCCAAGTGCGGCGGCAACTACGCTGCCAGCCTGCTGCCCCAGCTGGAGGGCGAGGCGCAGGGCTGCAAGCAGGTGATCTTCACCGACCGGAACCGCGAGGACGCCGTTGAGGAGCTCGGCGGAATGAACGTGTTCTTCGTCACCCGCGATGGGAAGCTGGTGACCCCGGAGCTGACCGGCACCATCCTGCCCGGCATCACCCGCGACTCCGTGATCCACCTGGCCCAGGACCACGGGATCGAGGTCGAGGAGCGCACCGTGACCCTGGGGGAGTGGCGTGAGGGCGTCGCCTCCGGGCAGATCGCCGAGATCTTCGCCTGCGGCACCGCCGCGGTGATCGCCCCCATGGGCCGGCTGCTCTCCGAGCGCGGGGAGATCCCCGCCCCGGCGCAGACCAACGGGGAGATCACCACCTGGCTGCGCGATCAGCTGGTGGGCATCCAGCACGGCACCGTCGAGGACCCCTACGGGTGGATGCACCGGGTCCTGTGACCTGACGGCCGCCTCCCGCCCGGCCGGCGCCGCACCCTCGCGGCGTCGGCCGGGCGGCCACGCGCTAGGCTGGGAGCCATGCGCATCGCGAGATTCACCGCCGAGAACGAACTGCACTTCGGCCGCGTGGACGGTGGGCCGGGGGAGGAGATCCTGACCGTCCTGGCCGGCGATCCCTTCTACACCGGCATCCAGCCCACCCGGCAGACCTACGCGATCGACGACGTCCGCCTCGTCTCCCCGATCATCCCGCGCTCCAAGATCGTCGGGGTCGCGCGCAACTGGAGCGGGCACGCCGAGGAGCTGGGAAACGCGACCCCGAGCACCCCGCAGCTGTTCCTTAAGCCCAATACCGCGGTGGCCGGGCCCGGGGACCCCATTACCCTGCCCGAAGCCAGCGAGGAGGTCTCCTACGAGGCCGAGCTTGCCGTGGTGATCGGGCGCATGGCCAAGTCCGTGCCGGTCGAGCGGGTGCCGGAGGTGGTCTTCGGCTACACCGCGGCCAACGACCTCACCGCCCGGGACCTGCAGCGCACGGACCTGCAGTGGGCGCGCGCCAAGGGCTTCGACGGTGCCTGCCCGCTGGGCCCGTGGATCCAGACCGAGCTGAACACCGAGGAGCTGTCCATCCGCACCTGGCTGGACGGGGACCTCGTGCAGGACGGGACCACCGCGGACATGGTCTTCTCCGTGCCTGAGCTGGTGGCCGCCGTCTCCGAGGCCTTCACCCTGCTGCCCGGGGACGTGATCCTCACCGGCACCCCGGACGGGGTGGGCCTGGTCCGGGACGGGCAGGAGGTCGAGATCGAGATCGAGGGGATCGGCGGGCCGCTGGTGAACACCTTCCGGGACGCCTGAGCCGCCGAGCACCCCCTCCCGGGCGCCCCCCTCCCGCCATCACACGAACCATCGCACCGAAACATCGCACGAGAGAGCTGAGCTGAACACCGATATGTCCGACGCCATCACCCCCACCGTGAGCGGAAACCGCCCCGTGCGCGTGCGCTTCTGCCCTTCGCCCACCGGCACCCCGCACGTGGGCATGGTCCGCACGGCCCTGTTCAACTGGGCCTACGCCCGGCACACCGGCGGCACGCTGGTGTTCCGCATCGAGGACACCGACGCCGCCCGGGACTCCGAGGAGTCCTTCCAGCAGGTCATCGAGGCCCTGCACTGGCTCGGCATCGACTGGGACGAGGGCGTCGGCGTCGGCGGGCCGCACGAGCCGTACCGCCAGTCCCAGCGCGGGGAGATCTACGCCGAGGTCATCGACAAGCTCGTGGCCGCGGGCCTGGTCTACGAGGACTTCTCCACCCCCGAGGAGGTCGAGCAGCGCCACCGCGAGCGCGGCGAGGACCCCAAGCTCGGCTACGACAACCACGACCGGAACCTCACCGAGGAGGAGAAGGCCGCGTTCCGCGCCGAGGGCCGCCAGCCGGTGCTGCGCCTGCGGATGCCGGATGAGGACATCACCTTCCACGACCTGGTCCGCGGGGAGATCACCTTCAAGGCCGGCTCCGTGCCCGACTACGTGGTGGTCCGGGCCAACGGCAAGCCCCTGTACCCTCTGGTCAACCCCGTGGACGACGCGCTGATGGGCATCACCCACGTGCTGCGCGGAGAGGACCTGCTCTCCTCGACGCCGCGGCAGATCGCGCTGTACCGGGCGCTGGTGCAGATCGGCGTCGCCGAGTTCATCCCGGAGTTCGGCCACCTGCCCTACGTGATGGGCCAGGGCAACAAGAAGCTGTCGAAGCGGGACCCGGAGTCCAACCTCTTCCTGCTGCGCGAGGCAGGGTTCATCAAGGAGGGCCTGGTCAACTACCTGGCGCTGCTGGGCTGGTCCCTGTCCTCGGATCAGGACGTGTTCTCCCTGCAGGAGATGGTCGAGCACTTCGACGTCCGCGACGTGCTGGCCAACCCGGCGCGCTTCGACGTGAAGAAGGCCGAGGCGATCAACGGCTCCCACATCCGCCTGCTGGGCCGGGATGAGTTCGAGGAGCGGCTGATCCCGTATCTGCGCGAGGCCGGCATCGTGCACGAGAGCCTCAGCGACCGGGAGCGGGAGATCCTGCACGCGGCGGCGCCGCTGGTGCAGGAGCGGATGCAGCTGCTGGGGGAGGCCCCGGGGCTGCTGGGGTTCCTGTTCCGCGCAGACGACCAGATCGAGATCGCCGAGGACGCCCGCAAGCAGCTGAAGGAGTCCGCCCCCCAGGTGCTCGACGCCGCACGGGCCGCGCTGGGGGACCTGCAGACCTGGGAGGCCGCCCCGATCGAGCAGGCCCTGCGAGACGCCATCGTGGAGGGTCTGGGGATCAAGCCGCGCCTGGCCTTCGGGCCCGTGCGCATCGCGGTCTCCGGGGCCCGGATCTCCCCGCCGCTGTTCGAGTCTCTGGAGATCCTGGGCCGGGACTCCTCCCTGGCGCGCATCGACGCGCTGCGCGTCGAGCTCGGCGGGACCGCGGACTGACCCGGCCGACGCCGCCGCGCCCGTCCCGCAGCGGGGAGGGCGCGGCGGCGCTGCTCTGTGGGGGAGGACACGCGGCCTCGAGTTGCGCGCCCCGCGGGGTGTCGGTAGAGTGAATGTCCGTTGCAGCGATGGAAGCGGGCCGAAAGGCCGGCCATCCGGCAGCGATGGGATATGGTGTAATTGGCAACACAACGGTTTCTGGTACCGTCATTCTAGGTTCGAGTCCTGGTATCCCAGCGAAGCGCTCAGGCATCTGAAAGCTCGGATGTGAGAAGCTTCACCGAGAATGGATTTTGCAGGATCTCACGGATTCGGTAGAGTTCTTCGAGGCGCAGAACGCCGGGGGATTCCCCGGGGAAATGCTTCCGGCCCCATCGTATAGCGGCCTAGTACTCCGCCCTCTCACGGCGGCAACACCGGTTCGAATCCGGTTGGGGTCACGGCCTAAGATGAGAAGCCCGGCAGAACAGATGTTCTGCCGGGCTTCTCTCGTCTCCGCCCAGATTCTTCCGTCCGTCCTCCGTCATGCCGCCGGTATGGACTCGGTGGTCTCGGGGGCGGGCGCCCGGGCCGCCGGTTGCGAACGGACGGCCCGGGCCTGCCCGCCGCCCACCCGCCCCGCTCAGGCTTGGGCGCGCAGGGCGTCGCTGAGCTGGCGGGCGGCCTGGCAGACGACGTCGGCGTGCAGGCGCCCCGGCTGACGGGACAGCCGCTCGATGGGACCGGAGATCGACACCGCGGCGATCACCTTGCCGGCCGGGTTGCGCACCGGGGCCGAGACCGAGGCGATGCCCCGCTCCCGCTCGCCCACCGACTGCGCCCAGCCCCGACGGCGCACCGCCGCCAGCACCGTGGCCGAGAAGCGCGCCTGGCGCAGCCCCTCCAGCAGCCGGTGATGATCCTCCCAGGCGATGAGCACCTGCGCGGCCGATCCGGCCTTCATGGACAGCTGCGTGCCCACCGGGATCGTGTCCCGCAGCCCGATGGGGCGCTCTGCGCTGGCCACGCAGATCCGCCATTCGCCCTGACGGCGGTAGACCTGCGCGGATTCCCCCGTGGCGTTGCGCAGCTGGTTCAGCACCGGCCCGGCCGCGGCGAAGAGCCGATCCTCCCCGGAGGCGGCGGCCAGCTCTCCCAGGCGCGGGCCCAGCACGAAGCGGCCCTGCACGTCCCGGGCCACCAGGCGGTGATGGGTCAGGGCCACGGCCAGGCGGTGCGCGGTGGGCCGGGCCAGCCCGGTGGCCTCCACCAGCTGCGCCAGGGAGGCCGGGCCGGCCTCCAGGCAGTCCAGGATGTGGGTGGCCTTGTCCAGAACCCCGACGCCGCTGGGCCGCACGGCCACGCTCATGGGATCCGCGGTGCCCAGGCCTCCGAGGATGCGCTCCCCGGATTCCTCCGGGTGGATCCCGGTGGGCCCCTCGGGGTCGCTCGGCGTGGTGCTGGTGCTCATGGTCGACGTCTCCGATCTCAAATGGTGGAAGGCTGGTCCATTTCCTGGAAGCCTACCCGATCCCTCGGCACAATGAGTCACCGAGCACACTTCGCGCCGCCCCTCGCGGCGCGGCATCGAGAAGGAGCAAGGACATGGCCGAGGCATCCCGCCCCCGCACCCTGGCCGAGAAGGTCTGGGAGGACCACCGCGTCGTCACCGGGCAGGACGGCGCGCCGGACCTCATCTACATCGACCTGCACCTGCTCCACGAGGTCACCTCCCCGCAGGCCTTCGAGGGGCTGCGCCTGGCCGGGCGGCGCCTGCGCCGCCCGGACCTGACCATCGCCACCGAGGACCACAACACCCCCACCCAGGACATCTTCCGGCGCATCGCGGACCAGACCTCCCGCCAGCAGATCGAGACGCTGCGGGCCAACGCCGCCGAGTTCGGGGTGCGCATCCACTCCCTGGGCGATGCCGAGCAGGGCATCGTGCACGTCGTCGGCCCCCAGCTGGGGCTGACCCAGCCCGGCATGACCGTGGTGTGCGGGGACTCGCACACCTCCACCCACGGGGCCTTCGGGGCCCTGGCCTTCGGCATCGGCACCAGCGAGGTCGAGCACGTGATGGCCACCCAGACGCTGTCCCTGGCCCCGTTCAAGACCATGGCGATCACCGTGGACGGGCACCTGAAGCCCGGGGTCACCGCCAAGGACATCATCCTGGCGGTCATCGCGAAGATCGGCACCGGCGGCGGGCAGGGATACGTCCTGGAGTACCGGGGATCCGCGATCGAGGAGCTGTCCATGGAGGGCAGGATGACCATCTGCAACATGTCGATCGAGGCCGGAGCCCGGGCCGGGATGGTCGCCCCGGATGAGACCACCTTCGCCTACCTCAAGGACCGCCCGCACGCCCCGCAGGGGCAGGAATGGGAGCGGGCGGTGCAGTACTGGCGCTCCCTGCGCACGGACGAGGGCGCGGGCTTCGACGCCGAGGTCGTCATCGACGGCGACGCCCTGGAGCCCTTCGTCACCTGGGGCACCAACCCCGGCCAGGGGGTGCCGCTGTCCGAGGCCGTGCCGGATCCGGGCAGCTTCGCGGAGGAGAGCGCCCAGGCCTCCGCGGCCAAGGCCCTGCAGTACATGGACCTGCGGCCCGGGACCCCCATGAAGGAGATCCCGGTGGACACCGTGTTCCTCGGCTCGTGCACCAACTCCCGGATCGAGGACCTGCGCGCGGCCTCCGAGATCCTGCGCGGGCGCACCAAGGCCGAGGGGGTGCGGATGATGGTCGTGCCCGGCTCCGCCCGGGTGCGCCTGCAGGCCGAGGAGGAGGGCCTGGATCGGATCTTCACCGAGTTCGGCGCGGAATGGCGCTTCGCCGGCTGCTCGATGTGCCTGGGCATGAACCCGGACCAGCTGGCCCCGGGGGAGCGCTGCGCCTCGACCTCCAACCGCAACTTCGAGGGACGCCAGGGCAAGGGCGGACGCACCCACCTGGTCTCCCCGCTGGTCGCCGCGGCGACCGCGGTGCGCGGGACCCTGAGCTCCCCGGCCGACCTGCCCGCCGCACAGCCGGTGCCCGCCTGAGCCCCGCCGCGCTCCCGAGCGGATCCTCGATCCCCGCCCCTTTCGTCGAAGAAGGCCCCGTCATGGAACCCATCACCCGCCACACCGGCATCGCCGCCCCGCTGCGCGCGGGCAACGTGGACACCGATCAGATCATCCCCGCCGTCTACCTGAAGCGGATCACCAAGACCGGATTCGACGACGCCCTGTTCGCCGGCTGGCGCAAGGACCCCGACTTCGTGCTCAACCAGCCGGCCTTCCGGGCCGCCTCCGTGCTGGTGGCCGGACCGGACTTCGGCACCGGCTCCTCCCGGGAGCACGCCGTCTGGGCGCTGAAGGACTACGGCTTCCGCGTGGTCATCTCCGCCCGGTTCGCCGACATCTTCCGCGGCAACGCCGGCAAGCAGGGACTGGTGGCCGCCCAGGTCGAGCAGCCCGACGTCGAGCTGCTGTGGAAGGCCATCGAGGAGGAGCCGGGCCGGCAGATCACGGTGGACCTCACCGAGCGCACCGTGGTCTGCGGCGGGCTGCAGGTGCCCTTCCGGATCGACGAGTACACGCGCTGGCGGCTGATGGAGGGGCTGGACGACGTCTCCCTGACCCTCTCCCACGAGCAGGAGATCGAGGACTTCGAAGCCCGGCGGGCCAGCTTCAAGCCCCGCACCCTGCCGGTGCGCACCTGAGGGGTCGCGCCGGCCCCGCAGCCGGTGCGCGCGGGGCGAATCCACCCCGGTCGCCGGTCCGGGGAATTGGCCTGGACGTGAAACTGAAATAATCTGGGGACGTCCTTTCCGCGACCATCGGCGCTGGTGAGGGCTGCTCGGGCCGCGGCCAGACCGCGCGGCGTTCCCCTCACGATTGGACAGCTATGATCGGCGCTTTGAACATCAAGGGCGGTGAGCCCCTCCGCGGTGAGGTGGCCGTGCGCGGGGCCAAGAACCTCGTCCCCAAGGCCATGGTCGCGGCGCTGCTGGGCGCCAGCCCCTCGGTCCTGCGCAGCGTCCCGGAGATCAAGGACGTCACGGTCGTCACCGACCTGCTGTCCCTGCACGGGGTCACCGTCACCAAGGACCCGGACAACGGGGACCTGACCCTGGACCCGACCAACGTCTCCGTGGCCCAGCACGCGGACATCGACGCCCACGCCGGGGACTCCCGCATCCCGATCCTGCTGTGCGGCCCGCTGCTGCACGCCATCGGCGAGGCCTTCATCCCGGATCTGGGCGGATGCAAGATCGGGGACCGGCCCATCGACTACCACCTGCAGGTGCTGCGCAACTTCGGCGCCGAGGTGGACAAGCTGCCCTCCGGCATCCGCATGATCGCCCCCAAGGGTCTGAAGGGCGCCAAGATCGAGCTGCCCTACCCCTCCGTGGGGGCGACCGAGCAGGTGCTGCTGACCGCGACCCGCGCGGAGGGCAACACCGAGCTGCGCAACGCCGCGACCGAGCCGGAGATCATGGACCTGATCGCGATCCTGCAGAAGATGGGCGCGATCATCACCGTGCAGACGGACCGGGTCATCCACATCGAGGGCGTGCCCGAGCTGTCCGGGTACAACCACAAGGCGCTGCCGGACCGCATCGAGGCGGCCTCCTGGGGCTCCGCGGCCCTGGCCACCGGCGGGGACATCTTCGTGCGCGGGGCCCGCCAGGGGGACATGATGGCCTACCTGAACACCTTCCGGAAGCTCGGCGGCGGCCTGGACATCACCGACGAGGGCATCCGGTTCTTCCACCCCGGGGGCAAGCTGAACCCGCTGATCGTGGAGACCAACGTGCACCCCGGGTTCATGACGGACTGGCAGCAGCCGCTCGTGGTGGCCCTGACCCAGGCCGACGGCGTGTCCATCGTGCACGAGACCGTGTACGAGAACCGCTTCGGCTTCACCACCGCCCTGAACCGGATGGGCGCCTCCATCCAGCTGCACCGCGAGTGCCTGGGCTCGGTGCCCTGCCGCTTCGGGCAGCGCAACTTCCTGCACTCGGCCGTCATCTCCGGACCGACCCCGCTGCACGGGGCGGACATCAACATCCCGGACCTGCGCGGCGGCTTCAGCCACCTCATCGCGGCCCTGGCGGCCGAGGGCGACTCGAAGGTCACCGGGGTGGAGCTGATCAACCGCGGCTACGAGCGCTTCGTGGACAAGCTGCAGGCCCTGGGCGCGCGCTTCGACGTCGACGACGCCGCGGGACGCTGATCCGGATGGCCTCCCAGCAGCCCGGCCCGAGCGGTCACGGCACCGCGGCGGCGGCCCGCGCCACCGGCAACGGCCCCACTAGGGCCGGGGATGCCCTGTTCCACGTGGCGGCCACGGTGGTGCGCGCGGTGTACTCCCTGGCGCTGCGCAAATCCTGGTCGGGTGAAGAGCACCTGCGCCGCGACGGCGGCTACATCGTCGTGGCCAACCACGTGACCGAGGTGGATCCGCTGACCGTGGCCTACCCCGTCTACCGCTCCGGCACGATCCCGCGCTTCCTGGCTAAGGAGTCCCTGTTCCGGGTCCCGGTGCTGGGCGCGCTGCTACGGGCCACCGCCCAGATCCCCGTCTTCCGCGGGTCCATGGACGCCAGCAGGTCCCTGAAGGCGGCCCGCGCCGTGGTGGACGCCGGGGGAGCGGTGATCATCTACCCGGAGGGCACCCTCACCCGGGACCCGGACCTGTGGCCCATGGCCGGGCGCACCGGGGCGGCCCGGCTCGCCCTGGCCACCGGGGCGCCGGTGATCCCGGTGGCCCACTGGGGCGACCAGGAGCTGCTGCCCCCGCACGCGAGTTGGCCCCGCCTGTTGCCGCGCAAGAGCGTGCGCACCCTCATCGGGGCGCCGCTGGAGCTGTCCGATCTGGTGGGCGAGGATCGCACCCAGCACGTGGACCGCGCGGTGCTGACCGAGACCACCGAGCGGATGATGTCCGCGATCACGCAGCTGCTGGAGCAGCTGCGCGGGGAGAGCGCCCCGCCCGGGCGCTGGGATCCCCGACAGGGCCGGCGCGTGAGCCACCCCGAGCGCTGAATCCCGGGAGTCCGGTGCCAGACCGGGCCCCGGCTGATCCTCGGGCCCACGGTCCGGGATGGAGGAGGACGACGATGACCGCACAGCCCGCACCGCACCCCGACGCCGCACGCCACGTCGACGCAGCACCGCACCCCGACCTCGCCCCGGACCCGGCCCCGCAGGGCGGGCTCCCGGGGAAGGTGGCGGTGCTGGGGGCGGGCAGCTGGGGCACGGCCTTCGCCAAGATCACCGCCGACGCCGGAGCCCAGACCCGAAGCCCCTGGCCGGTGGCCGTGTGGGGCCGGGACGCCCAGGCCATGGAACAGGCCCAGCGCCTGCGCACCAACGACCGCTACTTCCCGCACACCCGCCTGCCCGAGGCGCTGGAGTTCTCCTCCGACGCCGCGGCCGTGCTGGACGGGGCCGACGTCGTCGTGCTGGGGCTGCCCGCCCAGGCCCTGCGCGCGCAGCTGGAGGCCGTGCGCGAGGCGGTGGCCCCCGAGGCCGTGCTGATCTCCCTGGCCAAGGGCCTGGAGCGGGGCACCGGCCTGCGGATGTCCGAGGTGGTCGACCAGGTGCTGCCCGGGGCGATCGAGCGGGTCGCCGTGCTCTCCGGGCCGAACCTCGCCCGGGAGATCATCCAGGAGCAGCCCACCGCCTCCGTGGTGGCCGCCCGACACGCCGACGTAGCCGCGCGGGCCGCGGCCGCGTGCAACGCCCCGTACTTCCGCCCGTACACCTCCGCGGATGTGGTGGGGGCGGAGATCGGCGGACTGGTCAAGAACGTCATCGCCCTGTGCGTGGGGATCTGCGAGGGCCGGGACTACGGAGACAACTCGAAGGCCTCCGTGATGACCCGCGGCCTGGCCGAGACCACGCGCCTGGCCCTGGCCCTGGGCGGGCGCCCGGAGACCATGGCGGGACTGGCCGGGATGGGGGACCTGGTAGCCACCTGCTCCTCCCCGCTGTCCCGCAACCACACCGCGGGCCGCCTGCTCGGGGCGGGGCTGAGCGAAGCGGAGGTCGCCGCGCGCATGACCCAGACCGCGGAGGGCATGAAGTCCGCCCGGGTGGTCCTGGAGCTGGCCCGGCGCCACGGGGTGGAGATGCCGATCGTCGAGGCGGTCGTGGCGGTGCTGGAGGGGCGGGTCGCGGTGGAGCAGCTGCAGCCGATGCTGCTGGGCCGGCGCCTGAAGGCCGAGACCCCGCACCGGGACTGATCCCCGCACTCCGGGCCGCTGAGCCCGGCGACGGCGGATATCCGCACCGCGCGGGAATTGCGTCAGAACATTCTTCGCTAATTCTCCCGAGCATATCCGCGACGTCACATCGCCGTCATCTTCGCCGATATCCCCGAATATTGCGCCGATGATGCAGATAATGGTTGCGACAGCAGGTGAGACCGGGCTTCCGCGATCGCGGAGACCCGCGCTGCCGCCCACCCTGACCGCCCTCGCCCAGGAGCCCGCGATGAGCCCCAGCACCCGCACCGTCGCACCGCCCGACCGCGCCACGAGACCGACGCCCGCCGCCGAGCGCTCCCGCCGGCTGCGCGCGGGCTGGCCCTCCACGGTCCTGGCGAAATGGATCATGGCCGTCACCGGGGTGATCTTCGCGCTGTTCGTCCTGGTCCATATGATCGGGAATCTGAAGGTCTACACCGGGCCCGAGCACTTCGACGCCTATGCCCTGTGGCTGCGCACGCTCCTGGAGCCGCTGCTGCCCTATGAGGGCTTCCTGTGGATCTTCCGCACCGTGCTGCTGATCTGCCTGGTGCTGCACGTGTGGTGCGCGGTGGTGATCTCCCGGCGGGCCAGGATCGCCCGCGGCCCCCACCGCCGGCGCGGCCTGCGCGGGATGGACTCCTTCGCCGCGCGCACCATGCCGGTCACCGGCATCGTGCTGCTGCTGTTCATCGTCTTCCACCTGCTGGATCTGACCGCCGGGGTCGGGGTGGCCCCGGAGGGCTTCCAGCACACCACCCCCGAGGCCAGCCACGCCTACGCCAACCTCGTCGCCAGCTTCTCCCGGCCCTGGGCCGCCGCGGTGTACATCGTGGCCATGGTGATGCTCTTCCTGCACCTGGCCCACGGGCTGTGGTCCGCGCTGTGCGACGTCGGGATCACCGTCGCCGAGCGCGTGCGCGGCACCGTGATGCTGCTGTGCGGGGCGTACGGGCTGGCCGTGATGATCGGCAACATCTCCATCCCCCTAGCCGTACTGACAGGAGTCGTGCGATGAGCCAGAGGATCGACGTGGACGCCGTGGACCCCCGGATCGTGCACGGTGAGCCCGTGGACGGGAAGGTCCCGGAGGGAGACCCGGCCACCGCCTGGGCCCGCCGGCGCGACGAGTACCGGCTCGTCTCCCCGCTGAACCGCCGGAAGTTCGAGGTCGTGGTGATCGGCACCGGCCTGGCCGGGGCCGGGTGCGCCGCGGCCCTGGGGGAGCTGGGCTACCGGGTCACGGCCTACACCTTCCACGACGCCGCCCGCCGCGCCCACTCGGTGGCCGCCCAGGGCGGGATCAACGCCGCCCGGGCCCGCAAGGTGGATAACGACTCCCTGCGCCGCTTCGTCAAGGACACCGTCAAGGGCGGGGACTACCGCGGCCGGGAGGCCGACGCCTTCCGCCTGGCCGAGGAGTCCGTGCGCGTGATCGACCACATGAACGCCATCGGCGCGCCCTTCGCCCGGGAGTACGGCGGGCAGCTGGCCACCCGATCCTTCGGCGGCGTGCAGGTCTCGCGCACGTACTACACCCGCGGGCAGACCGGGCAGCAGCTGCAGGTCTCCGCGGCCCGCGCCCTGCAGCGCCAGGTGGCCGCCGGCTCCGTGGACCTGCACACCCACTGCGAGATGCTGGACGTGATCGTCCACGACGGCGTCGCCCGCGGCGTCGTGCTGCGGGACCTGATCACCGGGGAGGTCTTCTCCCACACCGCCCACGCCGTGGTCCTGGCCACCGGCGGGTACGGCAACGTGTTCCACAAGTCCACCCTGGCCCGCAACTCCAACGCCACCGCCGCCTGGCGGGCCCACCGGCGCGGGGCCCTGTTCGCCTCGCCCTGCTACATCCAGTTCCACCCCACCGCCCTGCCGGTCAGCGCCTCGTGGCAGTCCAAGACCACGCTGATGTCCGAATCCCTGCGCAACGACGGCCGGATCTGGGTGCCGAAGGAGGCCGGGGACGAGCGCGCCCCGGGGGACATCCCCGAGCAGGAGCGGGACTACTATCTGGAGCGCAAGTACCCCGCCTACGGCAACCTCACCCCGCGGGACATCGCCTCCCGGGCCGCCCGGGAGCAGATCGAGGCCGGCCACGGCGTCGGGCCCCTGCGCAACTCCGTGTACCTGGACTTCCGCGACGCCCTGCAGCGCCTGGGCACCAGGGTCATCGACGAGCGCTACGGCAACCTCTTCGCGATGTACCGCGACGCCACCGGGGAGGACCCCCACGAGGTGCCCATGCGCATCGCCCCCGGCGCGCACTTCTCGATGGGCGGGCTGTGGACCGACTACGACCAGATGTCCAGCATCCCGGGGCTGTTCGTGGCCGGGGAAGCCGGCTGGGCCTACCACGGGGCCAACCGGCTCGGGGCCAACTCCCTGCTCTCGGCCTGCGTGGACGGCTGGTTCACCCTCCCGTACTCCGTGCCGAACTACCTCGCCGGGCACCTCGGCGAGCAGCCGCTGGACGGGGACCACCCCGCGGTGCGCGCCGCCGTCGACGACGTGCGTCAGCGCATCGAGCACCTGCTGGGCATCGGCGGGAGCACCAGCCCGGAGAGCTTCCACGCGCAGCTGGGGGAGATCCTCTACCGGCGCTGCGGGGTCTCGCGCACCGCCGAGGGGCTGCGCCGCGGCATCGCCGAGATCCGGGAGCTGTCCGAGCGCTTCCACCGGGACCTGCGCGTGGTCGGCACCGGCGAGCGGCTGAACCAGGAGCTGGAACACGCCGGGCGCGTGCAGGACTACCTGGAGCTGGCCGAGCTGATGTGCGTGGACGCCCTGGACCGGGACGAATCCGCCGGGGCCCACTTCCGCGAGGAGCACCGCACCGAGCAGGGCGAGGCCCTGCGCGACGACGAGCACTGGTGCTTCGTCTCCGCCTGGCAGCGCGGAGCCGACGGGCAGCACATCCGCCGCGCCGAGCCGCTGACCTTCACCGCCGTACCCCTGCAGACGAGGAACTACTCATGAGACTGACCATCGAAGTCTGGCGCCAGGACGGACCCGAGGAACCCGGGCGCTTCGAGACCCACAGCATCGAGGACGCCGCCGAGGAGATGTCCCTCCTGGAGCTGCTGGACCACCTCAACGCCCAGCTGGTGGCCGAGGGCCGGGAGCCGGTGGCCTTCGACTCCGACTGCCGCGAAGGGGTGTGCGGGACCTGCGGGATCACGGTCAACGACCAGCCGCACGGCCCCGAGGCCAACACCCCCTCCTGCCGCCAGCACCTGCGCTCCTTCTCCGACGGGGACACGGTGCGCCTGGAGCCGTTCCGCTCCGGGGCCTTCCCCGTCGTGCGCGACCTCGTGGTGGACCGCTCGGCCCTGGACCGGGTCGTGCAGGCCGGAGGCTTCGTCGCCGTGGACGCCGGCACCGCCCACGACGCCGACGACGACCGGATCGGCCACGACCAGGCCGAGCGGGCCCTGGACTTCGCCGCATGCATCGGCTGCGGGGCCTGCATCGCCGCCTGCCCCAACGGGGCGGCGAACCTCTACGCCGGGTCCATCCTCGAGCACCTGGCCACCCTGCCCCAGGGCGCCCCGGAGCGCACCGAGCGCGCTCGCGGCGTCGTCGGGCAGATCGAGGAGGAGTTCGGCCCGTGCTCCGTGTACGGGGAGTGCGCGGTGGTCTGCCCGGCGGGGATCCCGCTGTCCGCGATCAGCGCGGTCAACCGGGAGCGGGCCCGGGCGGCGCTGCATCGCCGCTCCCGCGGCTGAGCGGCGGCCCGGTCGCGGCCGGGACTGGGTCCGGAGCGGGCCACCCGCGGTAGGATCGGGGACGTCCGCCGCACCCGTGAACCCGAAGGGCATCCATGACCATCGCGACCAGCCAGGCCACCGACCGCACGACCGTGGGGATCCTGTTCGGCGGACGCTCCTCCGAGCACGCCATCTCGGTGATCACCGCCGCGGGGGTGCTGCAGGCCCTGGATCGCGGCACCTACGAGCCCGTGCTGATCGGGATCACACGCGACGGGGTCTGGCACCTGTCCGATGAGCGGGAGCTGACCGCGACCCGCGAGGCCGACACTCTCCCGGAGTTCACCGGGCAGGGCCCCGAGGTGCACCTGCCGCTGGGCGGGCCCACCGCCCACCGGGAGCACCTGGTGCTGCGCGAGGCCGACGGATCCTTCCGCGAGGGCCCCCGCCTGGACGTGGTCCTCCCCCTGCTGCACGGTCCCTTCGGAGAGGACGGCACCCTCCAGGGCCTGCTGGAGATGGCCGGGCTGTCCTACGTCGGCTCCGGGGTCACGGCCTCGGCCGTCGGGATGGACAAGCACTTCATGAAGATGGCCTTCGAGGCCGCCGGGCTGCAGGTGGGCCCCTACCGGGTCATCACCGCCCGGCAGTGGGAGCGGTCCCGGCAGGAGAGCATCGAGCGGGTCCGGGAGCTGGGGCTGCCGGTGTTCGTCAAGCCCGCCCGGGCCGGATCCTCCTGCGGGATCACCCGGGTCGAGGACTGGGCCCACCTGGAGGCAGCGGTCGCCGAGGCCCAGGAGTTCGACCCCAAGGTCGTGGTCGAGGCCGGGATCGAGGGCCGGGAGATCGAGTGCGCCGTGCTCGACGGGCACCACCACGACACCCCGCGGGCCTCGCACCCGGGGGAGGTGGTCGTCGTCGGGCAGGAGGACGCCTGGTACGACTTCGAGACCAAGTACGTCCAGACCGAGGACTCCGTGCTGCGCTGCCCCGCGGACCTGCCGCAGCCCGTGCGCGATGACATCCGCGCGCAGGCCGTGCGGGCGTTCCTCGCCGTGGACGCCGAGGGTCTGGCGCGGGCGGACTTCTTCTGGACCACGGATGAGCGCGTCGTGATCAACGAGATCAACACCCTGCCCGGGTTCACCCCGATCTCGATGTACCGGCTGATGTGGGAGGAGACCGGCATCGGCTACGCCCAGCTGGTCGACGAGCTGCTGCGCCTGGCCCTGGAGCGCCCCGTCGGACTGCGCTGAGCCCGGCGCGCTGCGGGCTCAGCGGTGGTACTGCAGATCCTGCACGGACTGGCACCTCTTGGTCTGCGGGATCTGGGAGACCGCGGAGTCCAGCTCGGTGAGCAGGGAGGAGGAGGGCACCTTCGAGGCGTCGAAGGTCACCCGGATCGCAGGGGTGCGCCCGAAGGTGGTCGCGGTCCACGTGCCCGTCGGGTCCTCGGACCGTTCGCCTGCCGACGCGGAGGAGGCCGCGGGGCTCGGACTGCCGGAGGTGGCGCGGGTGGGGGAATCCGAGGCCGCCGACGCCGGGTCCGCCTGATCGTCCTCCCGGGCCAGGATCCAATCCACCCCGTTGACGCTCACGCACGGATCCGCGACCGGCTCCTGCACATGCACCCCGCACTTGAGCACGATCGCCGCCGGATCCCCCCAGGCCGTGGTGGCCTGGGCGGTGGTCTCGCGCTGGTCCAGACCGGTCAGCTGGGTGGGCATGGCCACCATCGCGGGCGCGCATGCGGGATCCGCGGCATCGGGGGCCGGATCCAGCGTCACGGCCGCCCCCGCGCAGCCGCTGAGCAGCAGCGCCCCCGCCAGGGTGCCCGTGAGGATCAGGACCCGGCGGGTCTGTCTTTTCCGAGGGGCGGTCCGTACACTGTCAGACGGCGAGGGCAGGGCGGCGGCTGGGGATGACACGGTCCCCAGGGTAGTCCACCGCAGCGGCCGACGCCGGGGCGGCACCAGGCCCCGGGAGACGGCGCCCGAGCCCGTCGCCGCCGAGAGAACCGCCGTGCCGTGCGCAGGAAGGAGCTTCCATGGACCGCAGAGCCCACCCCCGGCGGGCAGCCCGCGCGCGGGCCCTCGGCGTCGGCGCGCTGACCTGCCTCGTGGGCACCTGCGTGGGAGGCGCCGCCCTGGCCCAGGAAGCGCCTGGACAGCCCACCCCCGCCCCGCAGGCCACCTCGAGCGCATCCGCCTCCGCGGCCCCCGATCCCACGGGCGCCCCTGCCCCCACCGCGCAGCCCACTACCGCTCCCGCGCCCAGCGCGAGCGTCGAGCCCACGGCCCCTGCGGTCCCCACCACCGCGCCCAGCGCCACCCCGGCGGGGCAGCCGACGCCGGCCCCCACCGCTCCGAGCGCGACCCCCGCGCCCAGCGCATCCCCCACGTCCAGCCCCGCGCCGAGCCGATCCCCGTCGGCCTCGCCCACCCGCTCCGCGCAGCCCACGCCCACCCGTGAGCCGACCCGCGAGCCCACGCAGGAGCCCACCCGCGCCCCGGCGCCCCAGCCCAGCGCCACCGGCGGTTCCGGTGGTGCGGGCGGCGCGCCGTCCTCCGGCGGGTCGGACGGCGGCTCGGCGGCCTCCGACGTCGCGCCCGGACGTCAGGAGGCGGCCGTCCCCTACACTCCCGGCACCCGGGAGTCGCAGGCGCGGGTCGAGGGTACGGGCGGCTCCTCGACTCGGCCCCAGGCGCGGGGACGCGCCGATGAGCACGGCGGGTTCTCCCCGCTGCGCGAGCACGGCGGAGAGCCGACCTTGGCCGGAGTCTCCGGCTGGGTCAGCTACTACCTGGATCGCGACGACGGCTCCGCCCGCTCGGACCGGACCTCGGGCGGGGCCCCCGTGGATTCCAATGACAACGCCGGCGTGCAGGCCGTGCGCGGGGAATCCGGGGACGCGGGCCTGAGCACCGAGGCCGGCGCGGGGACCCCGGACCTCTCCGCGCTGCGCGGACCGATCCCGATCATCGTGTTCTCCGCCCTGGCCCTCGGGGGGATCGTGCTGGTCATCCACCGCTCCTCCCGGACGCTGGGCGGGCCCCGTCGGGCCGGACGCCGATGACCCCGGCCCACCACGCGGCCCAGCAGGGGCGGGAGCCCGCCCCCGGCACGGCCGCGGCGACCGGGGAGGAGGGGATCCTGCGGCGGATCCTGCCGATCTTCGCCGCGCAGCCGGCGGGCCGCTCCCCGGAGGGCCCGCGCGTCGTGGAGGGCCCCGGGGACGATGCGGCCGTCTACGACCTGGCCGGACGCCTCGCGGTGCTCAGCACCGACACCCAGACCCAGGGGGAGGACCACCTGCTCCGGTGGCCGTGCGGGCACCGCACCCGCGGTGCGGAGCTGGGCTGGAAGTCCGCCGCGCAGAACCTCGCCGACCTCGCCGCGATGGGCGCGGACCCGCTGAGCCTGGTGATCTCCCTGAGCTTCCCCGGGACCACCGCGGTGGACTTCCTCGAGGACATGGCCCGCGGCTACGTGGCCGCGATCCGCGCGCTGGGGGCCGACGCCTGCTCGGTGGACGGAGGGGACCTGGGCGGGGCCGGGGAGCTGTCCGCGACCGTCGCCGCCCTGGGCGCCTGCCGCGGGATGCCGGTGCGCCGGGACGGGGCCCGGCCCGGGGACGTCGTCGTGCTGGCCGGGACGCTCGGACGCGCCGCGGCGGGGCTGGACCTGCTGCTGCACGAGGACTTCGACCCCGGGGACATCCCCACCGAGGAGGACACCGCGCACGCCCGGCCGGGTGCGCGGGATGCGGATCGGCGGGCCCTGGCGGACCTGGCCGCCACCCAGCTGCGCCCCTGCCCGCCCCTGGGCGCGGGCCCGGCCCTGGCGGGTGCCGGGGCCCGGGCCATGATCGACGTCTCCGACGGCCTGGTGCGCGACGCCGGGCGGCTGGCCCGGGCCTCCGGGGTGCAGGTGCGGCTGGACTCCCCGGCCCTGAGCGGGCTGCGCGCGGACCTGGAGCCGGCCGGGCGCCTCCTCGGACGGGACCCGATGGACTGGGTGCTGACCGGGGGAGAGGACCACGGGCTGCTGGCCTGCCTGCCTCCACAGGCGCCCCTGCCCCCCGGGGTGCGTGCGATAGGCTCGTGCCGCAAGAACCACAGCGACGACGAGCACAGGGACGACCCGCCCGTGACCCTGGACGGAGGCGTCCCCGAGCACCTGGGATGGGATCACTTTGGCGGGTAGGACGGCGACCGGCGCGGAGGCGCTGCGCGACTGGCTGAGCACCGCCGCCGCGGCCCTGGAGGAGGTCCGCGAACCCCTGGACGCCCTCAACGTCTTCCCCGTGGCCGACGCCGACACCGGCGGAAACCTCGCCGCCACCGTGCGCGCCGGGGCCGACGCCGCCCGGCTGGTCGGCACGAGCCTGCTCGGGGAGCTGCTGGGCATCTGCGCCCAGCACTGCCTGGAGGAGGCCCGCGGCAACTCCGGGACCCTCCTGGCGGTCATGCTCGCCGGGATGGCCGAGCCCCTGACCGACGCCAAGCGCCTGAGCGCACCGGAGCTGGCCGCGGCCCTGGACCACGCGCGGGTGCGCGTCACCTCCGCCCTGAACGACCCCGTGGAGGGCACCATCTGGACCCTCGTGCGCACCGTGGCCGAGGCCTCCGAGGAGTGGGTGGCCCGATCCACCGAGGAACCGGATTCCCACCGGGGGTTGGTCGCCCTGCTCGAGCACCTCGTGGAGGAGGGCTGCCGGGCCGTGGCCGCCTCCGGGGAGCAGCTGGAGGTGCTGCGCGGCACCGGACGGGTGGACGCCGGGGCCCTCGGCGTGCTCATCGTCCTGGACTGCCTGAGCCACACTGTGGCCGGGAAGGCCTACCCCGGGGCCCCCGAGCGCCCCTACGGGAGGTGGCTCACCACCCCCGAGCCCGCCGACCGGAACCCGTCGGCCCATCCCTCGCGCGGGCCCGCGACCGATCCCGACGCCGTCGAGTTCATGTGCACGATCGCGCTGGACCCGCTGGCCGCGGCGACCGTGCGCCACGAGCTGACCGGCATCGGCGACTCCGTGATCATGACCGCCATCGACCCCACCGGGCCGAGGATGCGCTGGAAGGTGCACGTGCACGTGGGCACGGCCGCCGAGGCGATGGCCGTGCTCACCCGGCACGGCCGACCCACCGGCATCACCACCGAGACCCTCGCCCCGGGAGAGCGCTCGTGACCCGCCTGGAGGACCGGCCCCTCACCGAGGTCCTGCACCCGCAGACCGCGAAGGCCCTGAGCCGGCACCTGGGCCTGGAGACCGTCGGGGACCTGCTGGAGCACCTGCCGCGGCGCTACCTGCCCCGCGGGGAGCTGACCAGCTTCGCCGAGCTGCAGGAGGGCCAGGAGGTCTCCCTGATCTCCCGGGTGCTCTCCGTGCACACCCGCTCCCTGCACACCCGCCGCGGCTCGATCGCCGAGGTCACCGTCACGGACCAGCTGGACCCCGCAGGCACCGGCCCCGCACCCGCCCCGGACACGGCGGCGGCGCGCCTGGACGGCCTGGCGGGCACCGACATCGGCGTGGCCCCGGCGGACCCGGGACAGACCATGACCCTGTCCTTCTTCAACGCCTGGACCGCGGCCAAGGACCTGCACCCCGGGGATCACGTGATGTTCTCCGGGAAGGTCTCCGAGTACCGGGGCCGACTCACCCTGACCAACCCGCACTACGCGGTGCTCACGGACCTCGCGGCCGCCGCGGACCCGCAGGCCGCCCAGGCGCCGATCCCCGTGTACCCCGCGACCGCGAAATACACCACGGACCGGATCGCCGCCGCCGTCGCCGCGGTGCTGGACGGCACGGATCTGACCCAGCTGGAGGACCCCGTCCCGGAGGCCCTGCGCCGCCGTCACCGGCTGATGCCGATCGCCGCGGCCTACGAGGCGGCGCACCGCCCCGACGATGAGGAGCAGCCGCACCGGGGTCTGCGCACCTTCCGCTACCGGGAGGCGCTGATCCTGCAGACCGTGCTGGCCCGGCGCGCCCACCGGTGGGAGTCCCGGCGCACCAGCGCCCACCCGGCCCGGGAGGACGGGCTGCTCGCCGCCTTCGACGCCGCCCTGCCCTTTCGCCGCACCGACGGGCAGGTGCGGGTCGGGGAGGAGATCGCCGCGGACCTGGCCGGCACCCGGCCCATGAACCGGCTGCTGCAGGGCGACGTCGGCTCCGGGAAGACCCTCGTGGCCCTGCGGGCGATGCTGCAGGTCGCCGACGCCGGGGCGCAGGCGGCGCTGCTGGCGCCCACCGAGGTGCTGGCCGGGCAGCACCTGCGCTCGCTCACCGCCGCCCTCGGGGACCTGGCCGCCCCGACCGGGCCCGTTCACGTGGCGCTGCTCAGCGCCTCCCAGCCGGCCGCCGCCAAGCGCCAGACCCTGCTGGACATCGCCACCGGCGCCGCGCAGATCGTCGTCGGCACCCACGCGCTGCTCGGCGAGCAGGTGATCTTCGAGAACCTCGGGCTCGTGGTCGTCGATGAGCAGCACCGCTTCGGGGTGGCCCAGCGCCACGCCCTGAGCGGCTCCGACCAGGCCCCGGCCCATCGGCTGGTCATGACGGCCACCCCCATCCCGCGCTCGGTCGCGATGACGGTGTTCGGGGACCTGGAGACCTCCGTGCTGGACGAGCTGCCGGCCGGGCGCCGGGAGGTCGCCACCCACGTGGTCTCCCTCGCCGCGCACCCCGGCTGGGAGCAGCGGATCTGGCAGCGCGCTCGGGAGGAGGCCCAGGCCGGGCACCAGGTGTTCGTGGTCGTGCCGACCATCGAGGACGGCGGCCCCGCCCGCCCCGGCACCGGCGCGCCCCTGCAGTCCGTGGAGGGTCTCTCCGCCCGCCTGGCCGGGATGCCGGAGCTGGCCGGGGTGCGCATCGGCATCCTGCACGGCCGGGTCCCGGGGGAGGAGAAGACCCGCATCATGCAGGAGATGGCGGCCGGGCGGATCGACCTGCTGGTCGCGACGACGGTGATCGAGGTGGGGGTGGACGTCCCCAACGCCACGCTGATGGTCATCATGGACGCGGACCGGCTGGGCATCTCGACCCTGCACCAGCTGCGCGGGCGCATCGGGCGCGGGAGCCTGCCCGGCACGTGCCTGCTGGTCACGGAGCAGGAGGAGGACGGGCCCTCGATGCAGCGCCTGCACGCGGTGGCCTCGACGCGGGACGGCTTCGCGCTGTCCCTGGCCGATCTGGAGCAGCGCCGCGAAGGCGACATCCTGGGCGCCAGCCAGTCCGGCACGCACTCGACCCTGAAGACCCTCTCCGTGCTGCGCCACCCCCAGATCATCGCCCAGGCCCGCGCCGATGCCCGGGAGCTGGTGGCCGAGGACCCCGAGCTGTCCCGGTGGCCGGATCTGGCCGCCGCCGTGGAGCGGGCGGACTCGGATGAGGCCAGCCGCTACCTGGAGCGCGGATGAGCCGCGCGGCGGGTCGGGCAGCGGTGACGGCGCAGCGGGCCTGGAAGGAGAAGATGCGAGGCGGCGGAGGGAGCGCAGAATGAGCAGGATCATCGCCGGGATCGCCGGGGGCGCCCGGCTGCAGCCGGTGCGAGGCCAGAACACCCGCCCCACCACGGACCGGGTCAAGGAATCCCTGTTCTCCCGGCTGGAGGGCTACGACGTGCTGGCCGGCGCCCGGGTGCTGGACCTGTTCGCCGGCTCCGGGGCCCTGGGCCTGGAGGCGGCCAGCCGGGGCGCCTCCAGCGTGGACCTGGTGGACCGGGACCGCGCGGCCCTGAGCGCCTGCCGGGCCAACCTGGCGGTCCTGACCCGGGCCGGCGCCCCCGCGCGGGTGACGGTGCACGACGCCGCGGCCCGCCCCTGGCTGGAGCGGCTCCCCGAGCAGCCCCGATGGGATCTGGTCTTCCTGGACCCGCCGTACGCGATGGGCCGGGAGGAGCTGGCGGACCTGCTGATGCGGGTGGCCCCCCGCCTGGACGCCGGCGGCGTCGTCGTCGTGGAGCGCTCCGCCCGGGACGAGGAGCCCGTGTGGCCGGCGGGTCTGGAGCGCTTCTCCCACCGGACCTACGGGGAGACGGCCCTGTGGTTCGCGGAGCCGGCCGAGGCCTGAGCGGGCCCAGCCTCGGGGTGCCTCGGGCCCGGATCCCCGCGCACCAGACTCCCCGGGGACCGGCTCACAGCCCGGCGGCGGCGATCCGTCGCGTGGCTTCGCGCAGCACCTCGGGGCGCTTGCAGAAGGCGAAGCGCACCCAGTCCGCGTAGAGGTGGGCATTGGCCTGCGTGGCGAAGGCGCTCAGCGGCACCACCGCGACCCCGGCCCGCTCGGGCAGGGCCTGGGCCAGCTGCGCCCCGGTGCCGGCCCATTCCGGGGCGTCCCGGCCGACCCGGGCCACGGCGAAGAACGTGCCCTCCGGCGCGCAGACCTCCAGGCGGGTCGCGGACAGGCCCTCCAGCAGCACGTCGCGCTGGCGACGGTAGCGCTCGTGCAGCTCGGGGTAGAAGGAGCCCTGCTCGGCCCAGGCCAGCGCCCGGGCCACCGCCGCCTGCAGCGGGGCCGCCGCCGAATGCGACAGGTAGCCCTTGGTCACCCGCAGGGCGCGGGTCAGGGGCTGCGGGGCGATGGCCCAGCCCACCCGCCAGCCGGTCACGGAGAAGGTCTTCGAGGCGGCCGAGACCCGGATGGTGCGCTCGGCGGCACCGGGCAGCCCGGCCAAATCCACGGGGTCGGCGTCGTAGTGCAGGTGCTCGTACACCGAGTCCGTGAGGATCAGCGCGTCGTGGGCCGCCGCGAGCTGCACGACGCGCCGCGCCGTCTCCTCGCCCAGCACCGTGCCCGTGGGGTTGTGCGGGTCGTTGACCACGACCATGCGGGTCCGCTCGGTGAAGGCCGCCGCCAGGTCCTCGGGGTCCGGGCGGAAGTGCGGCGGGCGCAGGGGCACGGTGCGCACGGCGGCCCCGGCCAGCGCGGCCACGGCCGGGTACAGGTCGTAGAAGGGTTCGAAGACCACGACCTCATCGCCCGGGCGCAGGTGCGCCAGCATCGCCGCGGCCAGGGCCTCGGTGGCCCCGGCGGTCACGGTGACCTCGGTCTCCGGGTCCGGACGGCGCCGCCCGGCCCGCTCCTCGGCCTCGGCCACGCCCCGGCGCAGGTCCGGGTCGCCCGCGATGGTCGCGTACTGGTTGCCGCCGCCGGCCACCGCCTCGGCCAGGGCCTCGCGCAGGATCTCGGGGCCGTCCGTGTCCGGGAAGCCCTGGCCGAGGTTGATCGCCCCGTGCCGGGCCGCCAGGAAGCTCATCTCCTCGAAGATCGTGGAGGACAGTCGTCCCCGCTCATCGGTCAGACCCGCCGCATCGGCCAGGCGCCGCCAGGGTGCGGGGGATGGGCTGGCGGGATCCACGGGCTCGGGCAGGCGCGAGGCGCCGGTGTTCGCAGACATGCCTGCCATGCTACGGGCCCGGCCCTGGTACCTTGGCAGACATGACCCTCGCTGTGTGCCCCGGATCCTTCGACCCCATCCACAACGGCCATATCGAGATCATCGCCCGCGCCGCCAAGATCTTCTCCGAGGGGGTCATCGTCGCCGTCGCGCACAACCCCCAGAAGACCTTCCGCCTGCCCCTGGAGGAGCGGGTGGCCATGGTCCAGGAGGTCTTCTCCTGGCTGGACGGGATCACGGTGGAGCCGATGGGCGCCGGCCTGCTGGCCGAGTTCGCCCGCTCCCGCGGGGCCGGGGCCGTCGTCAAGGGGCTGCGCGATGACCGGGACTACCTGTACGAGGCCCCGATGGCGACCATGAACCGCAACCTTGCCGGCGTCGAGACGGTCTTCCTGGCCGGGGACCCCAAGCACGGGCACCTCTCCTCCTCTCTGATCATGGAGGTCGCCTCCCTGGGCGGGGACGTCTCCGACTACCTGCCGCGCAGCGTGCACCGGCACCTGCTGGAGCAGGGGCTGCTGGGGCACGGCTGAGGCTCCGCCGGCCGGTGGGATCGACGGCTGCCGCGGCGGGGGTTGTCCCGGTTCGGCGTCTCGAGTATGCTGGGACGTCGGTCCAACCTCGAACAGGAGTGCATCATCACGCGTGAGAAGGCATCGGCCCTCGTGGTCGACGTGAAGGCCCTGGCCGCCCGGCCGGGGACGATGGAGACGCTTCGGCGGGCCCTGCCGGCCCCCGAGGACTTCGGCAACGCCCTGATCGGGGCGCCGGCCGGCTCCGACATCACCGTGGATCTGCGCCTGGAATCCGTGCATGATGGTATCTTGGTCTCTGGCACCGCGTCCGTGACGGCCCACGGTGAATGCAGCCGCTGCCTGGATCCTCTCGAGGTTCCGGTCACGGCCGACATCCAGGAGCTGTACGTCCTGGACCCCGAGCCCGCAGCGGACGAGGAGGACGAGCAGCACGCCGTCGAGGACGATGCGATCGACCTCGAGCCCGTGCTGCGGGACGCGGTGATCACGCAGCTTCCGTTCCAGCCCGTGTGCCGGGAGGACTGCCCGGGCCTGTGCTCCGTCTGCGGGGCGCGCCTGGAGGAGGATCCGGAGCATCACCACGACGTGGTGGATCCGCGCTGGTCCGCCCTGTCGGGGCTGCTCGGCACCGAGGATGCCGCGAACGAGACGACAACGACGAGAGAAGAGAGATAGCAGTGGCTGTTCCCAAGAGGAAGATGTCCCGTGCCAACACCCGCGCACGCCGTTCCCAGTGGAAGGCGACCGCGCCTCAGCTGGTCAAGACCGTGGAGAACGGGAAGGTGACCTACAGCCTCCCGCACCAGGCCAAGGTCGTCACCGACTCCGCCGGCACCCCGCTGTACTTCGAGTACAAGGGCCGCAAGGTGGCCGACGCCTGATCCAGGTTCCCACCATGGACACCGCGTCCCACGGAGAGCTTCTGCAGCGTCTCGGCGTCGACATCGACGCCGAGACGCTGCTGCTTGCGCTGACCCACCGCTCCTACGCCCACGAGCACCCCGGCACCCCGGACAACGAGCGCCTCGAGTTCCTCGGGGACTCCGTGCTCGGCCTGGCCGTGACCACCGAGCTGTACCACCGCTTCCCGCACCTGCCCGAGGGGCAGCTGGCCAAGCGCCGCGCCGCCGTCGTCTCCGAGCGGTCCCTGGCGGTGCTGGCTCGCGGCATCGGCCTGGGGCAGCACATCCGCCTGGGGCGGGGGGAGGCCATCTCCCACGGCGGGGACAAGGATTCGATCCTCGCCGACACGATGGAGGCCCTGTTCGGCGCCGCCTTCCTCACCTGCGGTCCGGAGATCGCCCGAGACCTGGTGCTGCGCTTCACCTCGCCCCTGCTGGACGACGAGTTCGTGCTCGGCGCCGGGCGAGACTGGAAGACCGAGATCCAGGAGCTGGCCGCCGCCCGCGGCCTGGGCGAGGTCAGCTACGAGGTCCAGGGCGAGGGCCCCGAGCACGCCCGGATCTACCGGGCCACCGTCCTGCTGGGCGGGACCGCCCACGGGGAGGGCTCCGGTCCGGCCAAGAAGCAGGCGGAGCGGGCGGCCGCGGAGGTCGCCTTCCGCGCCCTGCACGGCGTGGTCACCGGCGCCTGAGGTGCCGGAGCTGCCCGAGGTCGAGGTGGTGCGCGCCGGACTGGCCGCGCACGTGCTCGGCGCCCGCGTCACCGACGTCGAGGTCCTGGATCCCCGATCCCTGCGCCGCCACGACGCCGGACCGGGGGATTTCCGCGCCCGGCTCAGTGGCGCGCGGATCGACGACGTCGCCCGGCGCGGGAAGTACCTGTGGCTGCTGCTCGCGGATCCGCAGGGGCACCGTCTGGACGATGCCCTGGTGGTGCACCTGGGCATGAGCGGGCAGGCCCTGCTGGCTCGGCCCGACGCCCCGGATCCCCGGCACCTGCGGCTGCGCTGCGATCTTGCGGAGGCGGGGGAGTCCTTCCCGGGCGGGCGCGGCCAGCTGCGCTTCGTCGACCAGCGGATCTTCGGCGGCATGTTCCTGGACCGGCTGCTGCCGGTGCACGACGCCGCCGGTTCCCCGGTGCCCGGGGCCGGCGCCTCCGAGCTCGGGGAGGCGAGCATCCCGGCGTCGGTGGCGCACATCGCCCGGGACCCGCTGGACCCGCACTTCGACGCCCGCGCTTTCCGGCGTCGGCTGCTGCGCACGGACTCCGGGATCAAGCGGGTGCTGCTGGATCAGACCGCGATCTCCGGGGTCGGCAACATCTACGCCGACGAGGCCCTGTGGCGGGCCCGGCTGCACTACGCCAAACCGGCCCGCAGCCTCACGGCCGCGCAGACCCGGGACCTGCTGGGCGCGGTGACCGAGGTGATGACCGAGGCCCTGGCCGAGGGCGGGACGAGCTTCGACGCCCTGTACGTGAACGTCAACGGGGAGTCCGGCTACTTCGCGCGGGGGCTGAACGTCTACGGCCGGGAGGGTCTGGCCTGCCGCCGGTGCGGGCGCCCGATCCGCCGGGAGCCGTTCATGAACCGCTCCTCCTACCGCTGCCCGCGCTGCCAGCGCGCCCCCCGCGCGCTCTGACTCCGCCCCCCCCCACGCGGCCCCGGCAGCGCGCTTGGGAGGGGTTTCAGCGTGTGGGAGCCACGAGGACGCTCCCAAACACCGAAACCGCTCCCAAACCCCGCGCTCAGGGTCTGTCGCCGGCCGCGATGCGCGCGAAGATGAGAGGCACAGCTGAATATCCCGATGACCGAGGTGATCTTGTCGATGGCAAAACACGATGCTCGCCGCCTCGAGCTGACGCTGCTCGAAGGTCGCTTCGATGGTCCTCAGCGAGTGCGGCTTCCTCGTCGCACCTACAGCGTGTATCTGGTCCCCGCCAGCTCCTTCGACGCCTGGCGTTGCGACAAGAAGATGAATCAGCCGGGTGTGTACATGCTTCTGGAGGATCCGAGCGCGGACAATCCGCGTCTGTACATCGGCAAAGCGGATCTGCGTGCCAACGGCAAGGGCGCTCTGAGCCGCGTGATCGAGCACCGGGATCAAGGACGCCACCGGTGGTGCCACACCGCCGTCCTTCTGGTGGATGAGCCCAGGAACTTCACCGCCACCGAGCTGAAGTTCCTGGAGTCTCATCTCATCCGCATGGCACGCGAGGCGGGCCGCAATTCACCGGAGAACATCGATACTCCCTCGGCGGGCGACGTGGAGGACGACGTCTACAACGACCTCAGGGCGGTTCTCGCCGATGCCCGTCTGATGATCGCCTCCATGCGCATGCTCTTCCTCGAACCACCGCTGGCTGGCAGCGAAAGCGGCAGTGATATAGACCCCTTGAGCGCAGCGACCGAACCCGCCCGTGCGGCCAGCAGCACGGAGCTGTTCATGCGCCTGCGCGGCAGCACCGAGCCGGCGGTGCTGGTGCACTCGGCTGGAAGCTGGGTGCTCAAGGCGGGCAGCACGATCAAGGGCGAGTGCACCGACCGGCGCATCGGCCGGATCCGATCGGTCCATGCCGCCGCCGTCGATGGGGAGAGGACCACCGCGGCGATCTCCTTCACCTCGGCCAGCGCGGCCGCGAGTTTCGTATCCGGCAATCCCCGCAACGGCAACCGCTCCTGGGCGGATGCCGAAGGCACCAGCCTGGGCGACCTCAAGGACAGCGGCGCCTTCGCCTGACCACCACTGCGCCGGGGCCTCCGGAGGGGCAATCTGGGAGGGGTTTCGGTGTTTGGGAGCCACGAGGACGCTCCCAAACGCCGAAACCCCTCCCAAACCGGCAGAAGGGGCGGCGGGGGTCAGGCCTGCGGGGCGTAGTACTCGCGGAGGCGGCGCATCCCCTCGTCGATGGAGACCGCGGGCTCCCAGTCCAGCAGCTCGCGCGTCCGGCGCTGGTCGAACCAATGGGAGGTGGACAGCTGCTCGGCCAGGAACTCCGTCATCGGCGGCTCATCCTCGCCGGGGCGCTTCTCCCAGACCTTCTCGATGACCCGGCCGGCCAGCTTCGCCAGCGACGCCGGGACCCGCCGGGTGGGGGCGGGCACCCCGCCGGCCCGGCACATCGCCGCCATCAGCTCGCCCACCGTGCGCGGCTCCCCGTTGGTCACCACCAGGGGACGCCCGTGCACCGTCTCCAGGCGCTCCAGGCACCGGACGATCGCGGTGGCGGCGTTGTCCACGTAGGTGGTGTCGATCAGCGCGGCTCCGGCATCCAGGAGGGGGATCCCGCCGCGGGAGGCCCGCTCCATGATCCGCTCCACCAGCTGGGTGTCCCCGGGACCCCACACCAGGTGCGGGCGGATCACCCCGACCCGGAAGTCCTCGCCGTCGGCCTCCAGGGCCAGCAGCTCCCCGTAGGCCTTGGAGCGGGCGTAGTTCCCGCGCGCGTGGTCGGGGTCGGCGGTCAGATTCGGCTGGCCCATAAAGGCGGAGCCCGCGTGGGAGACGGACGGGGAGGAGATCTGCACGTAGTCGCGGATCCCGGCCCGCTTGGCCATCTCCACCATCACCCGGGTGCCCCGGACGTTGACCTCCTCGTACTCGGCCCACGGCCCGGAGACGCTGACCTTGGCGGCCAGGTGCACCACCGCATCGGCCCCGTCCATCGCCCGGGCCACGGCCTCGGCGTCGGTGATCGAGCCGCGGCGCTGCTCGAAGCGCTCGGCGCCCTTGGCCTGCAGGGACTTGCGCACCCCGGTCGCATCCGAGCGCTGCAGGGCGATCACGTTCCAGCCGCGGCGGATCAGCTCCAGCGCGGTCCGGGCCCCGAGCATCCCGGAGGCCCCGGTGACCAGCACCGTGCGCCCATTCGGCTCGGGAAGCCGGGCATCGGGCAGGATCTCCCGGCGCTCATCCGGATCCGGGGCCCGCCACCCGGGGTTCTGCTCCCGACCCGGACCTCCGGCATGGCCGTTGCGGCGGTGCTGGTGCTGGTTCACGGCTTGGCCACCTTCCCCCCGGACAGGGTGCTCTCGGCCCACGCGGCCAGGCGCGGGCGGTCGATCTTCGAGTTGTGCCGGATGTCCGTGGGCTGCTCCGGCACCTGCAGCACGGCCACCGGGACCACCCCGGTGCGTCCGCGCACCACGGCCCGCACGGCGTCGGCCAGCTCCAGCGGCGCCGGCCCCGGGCGGACCCCGCGCGGCTGCTGGGGCTCCACGACGACGACGGGCGCCTGCGTGCCGGCCGGGCCCACCCCCACCAGCGCGGCCCGGCGCACCGCCGGCAGCGTCTCGGCCGCGGCCTCCGCAGCCACGGGGGTCACCACAGCCTCGGGGATGCGCAGCAGGTGGGCCAGGCGGCCCTCCACCCACAGCCGGCCCGCGGCGTCGAAATGCCCGATGTCACCCGTGCGGTGCCAGCCGGGGATGGCCGAGGAGTCCCGCTCCGTCCACCACAGCCGGTCGTAGTGGTCCTTCATGTGCCGGGCGCTGACCAGGATCTCCCCGGTGCGCCGTTCCGCGTGGGAGGGCTCCCGGGACGGGACCCCCTTCTCGTCCAGCAGCCCCAGGGCCAGCTCGGCCCCGTGCACGGGAACCCCCACGCACACCCCGCCGCCCGCGCCGCGCATCCCCGAGGCGGCGTCGCGCTCGGCCTGCTCGATCTGGGTCAGGGAGATGTCCGCCACGGGCAGGGCCTCGGTCATCCCGTAGGGGGTGTGCACCTGGGCGCGTGGCACCAGGGCGGAGACCCGGCGCAGCAGCGGCAGGGTCAGCGGCGCTCCGGCCGAGAGCAGCAGCCGCACCCGGCCCAGGGCCTCGGCCTCGGCCGGGGCGAGGTCCTCGGCCGTGGCCACGACGTTCATCAGGGCCGCGGGGGAGGCGAAGACGATGGTCGCCTCGATCGCCTGCGCAGCCTGGGCCAGGGCCCGGGCGGAGAGGGTCTTGGGCCGGGTGACATCCATGTCCGGGGTCACCGAGGTGGCGCCCAAGGCCGGGCCCAGCAGGGCGAAGGGCGCGAAGCCGGCCACCAGCCCCGAACCCGGCTGAAGCCGGTAGGTCCGCTGGATCGCGTCGCGCATCGCGCTGAGCTGCCGCTGGGTGTAGGAGACCCCCTTGGCGGGCCCCGTGGACCCGGAGGTGTAGAGGATCGCGGCCTCATCCTCCGGGCGCGGCGCGTCCCAGGGGGTGCCGGCCGGGGCGGCCGGGGCGGCGTCGTCGGTGGCTCCGATCAGCCCGAACGCACGGGTGCTCACCGAGTCCGCGGAGCCGGCGAGGATCCGCCGCCCGGGCCAGCCTGCGGCGCGCGCGGCGGCCAGGGCCTGCGGGATGCCGATGAGGAACTCGGGGGAGGCCCCGCGCAGCGCCCGGGTCAGGCCCTTCAGCCCCAGCCCGGTGTCCGCGACGACGATCACCGCGCCCACGCGCAGGCAGGCGTAGATCAGCACGGTCAGGCGCGCCCCGGGCGGGACCATGAGGCTCACCCGCGCCCCGCGGCGCACGCCCAGTCCGCGCAGCACCGCGGCGGTGCGATCCACCTCGGCGTTCAGCTCCCGCCAGCTCAGCCGCCGCTTGACCGGGGCGGCCCCGTGGCGCCCGGATCCCGCGCGGCGTCGGACCCGGCCCATGTCCACGACGGCCGGTGCGTCGTCCTCCCGGCGGGCCTCCAGCTCGGCGGTCATGGGGCGGAAGTCCGCGGCCAGCGGGGAGCGGGCCTCCCGCTCGGCGCGCACCCGGCGGTGCCGGGCGATGACCGGTTCCGCCTCACCGTACGTCTCGGCCAGCCACGTCCGCACCAGGGGGACGATGTCCTCGTCCTCGGCCACCAGGTGCCCGGCCTTCTCGAAGCGGTGCACCTGGGCGTGGGGCATCCGGTGCAGCAGGTCGTCGAAGTAGCGTTGCTGGAAGACCGGATCGTGCGGACCCCACAGGATCAGCCCCGGCAGCTCATCGCCCGCCACGGCCTCGGCGATGCCGCGCATGGCCGCGTGGGAGCGGTGCCCGGGATCCGCCGGGATGTCCTCGACGAAGCCGCGGATCCCGTCGCGCTTCTCGGCGTCGCCGTAGGGGGCGCGGTAGGCGGCCTTCACGGCCGGATCCCAGTCCCCGCGGTGCAGGGCGAGGGTCACGTCCAGGAAGGCGGTGGTGGAGCGGGTGCCCCACCCGTGCACCGCCGGGTGCAGGGCCAGGCGCAGGGCACTGGGCACCGCGGCATCGTCCGGCTGGGACAGGGCCGTGTTCGTCAGGATCCGCCCGGCGTGCAGCCGCGGGTGGGCGGCCGCCCAGCCCTGGGAGATCAGCCCGCCCCAGTCGTGGGCCACGGTGACCACTCCGTGCTCCCCGGCCTGCTCCTCCAGTCCGAGGGCGGCGGTGAAGTCCCCGAGGTCCGCGACCCGATCGGCCAGGGTGCGGCTCAGTCCGGTGCGCTCGGAGAAGCCCATCTCCAGCTGGTCCACGGCCACCACGCGCCACGGCTGGGCGAAGTCCGCCCCGGCGCGCACCAGGCGCCGCCACAGGTAGGACCAGGTGGGGTTGCCGTGCACGCACAGCAGCGTTCCCACGGGGGTGAGGCCGCGCTCGGCGAGCTCGGCGGCGTTGTCCAGGTAGTGCCAGGTCCGCTCGGTCCCGGCGTCGACGGCGGCCGAGGAGACCACGCGCAGGGTGCGGCTGTCCGCGCGGCGCACCCCCGGCCACGGCTTCAGCGGCACGGGCCCCGGCTGGGGCGCGGTCCGGCGGGCGGGGGTCTGCGTGCTCATCGTCTCCTGGCCTTTCGCTGCTCGGGTGGTGGGGTCTGCGGGCCCTACCAGGCGATCTCCATCAGCCCCGTGTTCAGCCCGGAGCCCACGCCCATGCACAGCACCCGCTGCCCGGGCTCCAGGGTCTCGGCCTGCAGGGCCAGGGTCATCGGCAGGGCCGCCGCGGCGACGTTGCCCCAGTACGGGAAGGTCAGCGGGATCCGGTCCCTGTCGATGCCCACGGCGTCCACGATGGCGTTGGTGTGGGAGGTGGAGATCTGGTGGGTGACGTAGGCGTCCATGTCCGTCCAGTCCCAGCCCTCCCGGTGCGCCTCCTCCCAGGCGTCGGTGACCAGCTTCAGCCCGTGGGTCAGCAGGCCGGTGGCGTCCGTGGCCATGCCCTGCCCGGCGTCCCCGCCGATGCACAGGTCCTTGTGCTCGGTGCCGGCGCGGGAGACGGAGCCGAGGATGCGGTGGCCCTCCGGGTGGCGGTCGGCGCGCCCGATGACGGCCGCGGCCGCCCCGGAGCCCAGGGTCAGGGTCGCGAACTGGGCGAGCACCTCGTCCCGGGTGGAGTCCGGGCGGTTGAGCATGCGCAACGCGGTCTCGTGCCAGGGGGAGGGGTCCTCCCCGCACACGATCAGCGCGTAGTCGATGGCCCCGGCGTCGATCATGGAGGAGGCCACGGTGATGCCGTTGACGAAGCCCAGGCAGGCGTTGGTCATGTCGAAGTTCAGCGCGTGGCGCGGCAGCCCGAGGGCGTGGTGCACGCCCACGGCCACGGCCGGTTCGAAGTTGTCGCGGGTCACGGAGCCGTTGATCAGCAGCCCGATCTGCTCCGGGGCCACCCCGGCCTGCTCGAGGGCGGCGCGTCCGGCGCGGGCCGCGCCGTCGTCGAAGCTGGAGCCCTCGGCCCATCCGCGCCGCTCCCGGATCCCGGCCAGGCGCTCCAGCAGGCCCCGGGGCATGCGCAGGCGGCGGTAGGTGTCCGCCAGCTGGTCATCGAACCAGGAGGACGGCACGGCCTCCTCGGCTTCCACTCTGGTCACCGAGAGCAGCGATGAGTTCCGATGGCGGATCGAGGAGTTAGAGGTCAATGAATCGTGCCTTCGCGACGAAGTGGTGTGATGCGGGTGCGAGCCGAAGATCGTGGGGACCGGCCCCGACCCTGCCGCCGCACCCCTCGGGGTGGGACGAGACGGACGCGCGGCAGTCCGCTGATCAACTCTACAGCCCCCGGAGTGGGCTCCCGTCATTTCCCGCGGGCGGCCACCCGTCGCCGGCGGGGTGGGGGCGGGTCGATAGAGTGGTGCAGGCTCGGCCGCCGCCCGGCGTCGGGCAGGCAACCGTGAGCCGTGGAAGGAGCACCGTGCATCTGAAGACCCTGACCGTGCGCGGCTTCAAGTCCTTCGCCTCCGCGACGACCTTCGAGTTCGAACCTGGGGTCACCGCCGTCGTCGGCCCCAACGGCTCGGGCAAGTCCAACGTGGTGGACGCCCTCGCGTGGGTCATGGGCGAGCAGGGGGCCAAGTCCCTGCGCGGCGGGAAGATGGAGGACGTCATCTTCGCCGGGACCTCCGCCCGCCAGGCGCTGGGCCGGGCGCACGTGTCCCTGACCATCGACAACGCCGACGGCGCCCTGCCCATCGAGTACTCCGAGGTGACGATCTCCCGGACCCTGTTCCGCAGCGGCGGCTCCGAGTACGCGATCAACGGCTCCTCCTGCCGGCTGCTGGACATCCAGGAGCTGCTCTCCGACTCCGGACTGGGCCGGGAGATGCACGTGATCGTGGGCCAGGGGCAGCTGGACCGGATCCTGCACGCGACCCCGGAGGAGCGGCGCGGGTTCATCGAAGAGGCCGCGGGGGTGCTCAAGCACCGGCGGCGCAAGGAGAAGACCCTGCGCAAGCTGGCCTCGATGGAGGCCAACGTCTCCCGGCTGGAGGATCTGACCGGGGAAATCGGCCGACAGCTGACCCCGCTGGGACGCCAGGCGAAGGTGGCCCGGCGCGCCCAGCGCATCCAGCACGAGGTGCGCGACGCCCGGGCCCGGCTGTTCGCCGACGACTGGGTGCAGGCCTCCACCGCCCTGGAGGCCGACGCCGAGGCCCTGGCCGAAGCCCAGGAGAAGCTGCGCCGGGCCGAGGCCGTGCACGAGGAGCTCACCGGGCGGATCACCGAGCTGGAGGCCGAGGCCGCCCGGCTGGGCCCCGAGGTCGCCGCGAGCCGGGATGCCTATTACGCCCTGACCCAGACCACGGAGCGCTTCGCCTCCCTGGCGCAGCTGGCCGAGGAGCGGGTGCGCGCCGCCTCCGCGCCGGTGGCCCGGGCGCACCTGCGGGATCCGGAGCAGCTGGAGGCCGCCGTGCGGCGGCTGGAGGAGGAGCTCACGGGACTGACCGAACGGCAGGAGCAGGCCCGAGCCGACCACGAGCGGGCCGGGCGCACCCGCGCCGAGGCGGAGGCCGCCGCCGCCGAGGCCCAGGAGCACCACGCGGCCCTGGTGGCTCAGGCCGCCTCCCGCCGCGAGGACATCGCGGCCCTGCGCGGGCGGATGGCCACCGCCCGCTCCGAACATGAGGCGCTGCTCTCCCGCCGGGAGGACCAGCGCGAGCGGATCGCCCAGCTGGAGCGGCGCCTGGCCGAGCAGCAGGAACAGCTCGAGCAGCTCACGGCCGCCGCGGGACCCTCGGAGGAGGACCATCGGGCGGCCGCGGAGGCCTCCGAGCAGGCCGAGGCCCGCACCGAGACCACCCAGCGCCGGCTGGACGAGGCCGCCGCCGAGGCCGCGAGCGCCCGCCGGGAGCTGGATGCCGCCCGGGCCCGCGTCGCGGCATTGACCGACGCGATGCCGGCCGCCGACGGCACCGATGCCGTGCTCGCCGCGTTCCCCGACCGGCTGGTGGCCGTGGCCGAGCACCTGCAGACCGCCCCCGAGCACGCCGCGGCCGTGGCCGCCGCCCTCGGGCCGCTGGCCGAGGGCCTGGCCCTGAGCTCATCCGCCGATCGGGAGGGGATCGCCCCGATCCTTCAGACCGCTCGGCAGCGGGATCTCGGCGTGGTCAGCGTGCTCACCGATGACGCCCTGGGGGATGCCGCCGAGGACGGGGACATCGACGGCGGCGAGATGCCCGCCCCGCTCGCCCGCGCCGCCGCGGCCGCCGGGATACCGGCGCACTGGGCCCCGCGGGCCGTCGTCGGCGGGGACCTCGCCCCGCGGATCCGGCGCCTCCTGGCCCGCACGGCGCTGGTGCCCGACGCCGCCGCCGCCGAGGCCCTGCGCCGGCACCTGCCCGCCGGTGCCGGGCCGGTCTGGCGGATCGCCGCCGCGGACGGCACCGTGCTGGAGGCGCACACCGCCCGCGGCGGGTCCGCCGACGCCGTCACCGGGCTGGAGATCCGCAGCCGCCTGGAGGCGGCCCGCGCCGCCGTCGTCGACCTGGAGCAGGCCCACGAACAGGTCAGGGCCGGGCACGAGGAGACCTCCGCGGCGCACCGCCGCGCCCGCGAGCAGGCCAAGACCGCCCGCGCCGAGTTCGCCCGCATCAGCCGGGAGTCCACTGCCAGTGCGGCGGCCCTGTCCCGGGCCCGCACCCTGGTGGGCACCACCGAGGAGGAGCTCGCCGCGGCCCGGGAGCACCTGCAGGAGCTGGATGCCCGGGAGCCGGGGCTGGCCGCGACCCTGAAGAAGGCGGTGGGCGCGGTTTCCGCCGCCCTGGAGCTGCAGCGCCAGGAGGGCACCGAGGCCGTGGACGCCGCCGAGGCCGAGCGCACCCGCACCGCCGACGCCGCGGCCGCGGCCCGCACCGCCGAGACCGAGGCCCTGCTGGGCGTGCGCGCTGCCGAATCCGGGCTGCGCGCGGCCGAACGGCGCTTGGAGGCCGCCCGCCGGGCCGTGGCCGCCGAGCGCACCGCCCGCGCCGAGGTCCAGCGTCAGGAGGCCCGGCAGGCCGCCCGGCTGCGCGCCCGACGCGGCGTGCGGGAGATGATCGCGCGGGTCGCCGAGCGCATCGAGGTCTCCCTCACCGAGGCTTCCCGGATCCGGGAGCAGACCCAGACCCGCCGAGCCGCCGTCGAGACCCGCCTGCACGAGGCCCGCTCCGCCGAACGCGAGCACCGCGCTCAGCTGGACGAGCTGCGGCGCACCACCCACTCCGGGGAGCTGGAGCGAGCCACCCGCGAGGCCCGCCTGGAATCCCTGCGCGAGGCCGTGCACGAGGAGCTGTCCCTGACCGTGGAGACCCTCGTGGCGGACTACGGGCCGCACCTGCCCATCCCCGTGCTGGATGAGGACGGGGAAGCCGCGGGGCAGGAGCCCTTCGAGCGCGCGGCCCAGGAGAAGCGCCTGGAGCGGGCCCGCCGGGAGCTGAGGGCCCTGGGCAAGGTCAACCCGCTGGCTCTGGAGGAGTTCGCCGCCCTGGAGGAGCGGCACACGTACCTGGCCCAGCAGCTGGAGGACCTCAAGAGGTCCCGGGCGGACCTGGAGGAGATCATCCGGGATGTGGACGAGCACGTGCGCACCGTGTTCGCCCAGGCCTTCGCGGACACCCAGGAGCAGTTCGTGCGCGTGTTCGGGACCCTGTTCCCCGGCGGGGAGGGGAAGCTGGTGCTCACCGACCCGCAGGACCTGCTCACCACGGGGATCGAGGTGCACGCCAAGCCCGCGGGCAAGAAGGTCAAGCGGCTGTCCCTGCTCTCCGGCGGGGAGCGCTCGCTGACCGCGATCGCGATGCTCGTGGCGATCTTCAAGGCCCGGCCCTCCCCGTTCTACGTGATGGACGAGGTGGAGGCCGCCCTGGATGACCGGAACCTGGGGCGCCTGCTGACCATCCTGCGGGAGCTGCAGGAGTCCTCGCAGCTGATCATCATCACCCACCAGAAGCGCACCATGGAGATCGCCGACGCTCTCTACGGGGTCTCGATGCGCGGGGACGGCATCACCCAGGTCATCTCCCAGCGCCTGGCCGACCTCCGCTGAGGCGGGCCCCCGGTCCCGATCCGCCGCGTTCGGGAGGGGTTTCGGTGTTTGGGAGCCACGAGGACGCTCCCAGACACCGAAATCCCTCCCAAACAGCCGTAGAGGGCGCGGAGGGTGGGGCCCGGTCAGGGGCGGGCGGGCTCCGCGGTGCGCGGCAGCCACGCCAGCAGGGCGAGCACCAGCAGGGCCGCGCTGATCAGGAAGGCCGGGCCGAACCCGGCGGCGTCGACCACAGCACCCAGCAGCACCGGGGCGAGGATCTGCCCGACGTCGCTGGAGGCCTGGAACAGCGCCATCACCGCACCTCCGGAGCGTCGGGTCCCCACGACGTCGGCCAGCGCGGCCTGCTGCGCCGGGGCGTAGAAGCCCGTGCAGATCCCGGTCAGCAGGCACACGCCCCACAGCGCCCACGGCCCGGGCACGACGCCGGTCAGCGCCGTCAGCCCGGCCGCGGCCAGCAGCCCGGTGAGCATCACCGGTCGCCGGCCGATCCGATCCGAGGTGCCGGCCAGGAAGATCTGGGAGATCGCAGCGCCCGCGGCCAGCACCGCCAGGGCGATGCCGGCCACCGATGCCCCGTAGGCCCCGGCCACCGCCGCGCCCAGCAGCGGGATGATCGCCACGCGTGCGCCGAGGTTGGTCCAGCCGTTGGCGAAGGAGGACACCAGCAGGGCCCGGTAGGTCGGACGCGCCCAGGCCTCCCGGATGCGCATCGGTAGGGGGATCGAGCCGGTGTCCGTGGTCGGGGCCGTGGGCCGCAGCTTCCACGCGGCCACCGCGATCGCCACCGCCAGGGCCGCGGCGTAGATCGCGAACGGGGCCCGCAGGCCGAGCGCGGCCGCGGCCGCCCCGATCACCGGCCCCATGATGTTCCCGGTCAGGAAGGCCGTCGCGTAGTACCCGGAGACCCGCCCGCGGATGCCCGGCGGGGACAATCGGGCGATCAGACCCATCGCGGACACCGTGAACATCACCGAGCCCACCCCGCCGATCCCGCGCAGCACCAGCAGCAGCGGGTAGCTCGGGGCGAAGGCCGTGGCCAGGGAGGAGCCGGCCACGATCCCCAGGCCCCACAGGTACACGGCGCGCTCGCCGAAGCGGCTCACCAGGGGCCCGGCCGCCGGAGCGCCGGCCACCCGCATGAGGGCGAAGGCGCTGATCACCGCACCCGAGGCGGCCGCCCCCACGCCGAAGGAGGCCGCGAACTGCGGCAGCACGGGCGCGACGAGTCCGTAGCCGACGGCGATCACGAACGCCGCGACGATCATGACCTTCAGGTCCTGGGGCACCGGGGTGCGGTCGGTCTGCGGGTCCTCGGCGGGAGGTCGACGTCGGAAGGGGAGGTGTCGGGGCACAGCCGCCCACTGTACCCGCGCCGGGCGGGGCGCCCTGTGGCAAGCTGGGGGACGTGAATGATTCCCTGATCCTCATCCTGTTCATCGCTCTCGGTGTGATCGTCCTGGGGGGCCTGGCCTTCGTGCTGCTCAAGGGCCCCAAGGCCCCGAAGGGCGGCTATCCGGAGACCCGGGAGCCGGACGACGTCGCCGCCGAGGAGCAGGCCCCGGCCGGTCCCCGCTACGAGAAGCCGGCGCCGGTGGCCGGGCGCCTGGTGCGGCTGCGCGAGCGCCTGGCCCGCTCCAACTCGATGCTGGGCAAGGGCCTGCTGACCCTGCTCTCCCGAGAGAGGATCGACCAGGACGTCTGGGACGAGATCGAGGAGACGCTGCTGCTGGCGGACCTCGGCTCGGAGCCCTCCCAGCGGCTGGTGGAGGCCCTGCAGACCCGGGTCCGGGTCGAAGGCACCGAGGATCCGGCGCACGTGAAGGCGATGCTGCGCGAGGAGCTGCTGAAGCTGGTGGATCCCACCATGGACCGCAGCCTCGCCCTGGACGGGGCGGGGGAGGATCCCGGCGTCGTGCTGGTGGTGGGGGTCAACGGCGTCGGGAAGACGACGACGGTCGGCAAGCTCGCCCGGGTCATGGTCGCCGAGGAGAAGTCCCTGGTGCTGGGGGCCGCGGACACCTTCCGGGCCGCGGCGGCCGATCAGCTGCAGACCTGGGGCAACCGGGTCGGGGTGGACACGGTGCGCTCGGAGAAGGAGGGCGCGGATCCGGCCTCGGTGGCCTTCGAGGCCGTCACCGAGGCCAAGCGGCGCGGGGCGGACACCGTCATGATCGATACCGCGGGGCGCCTGCAGAACAAGGCCGGGCTGATGGATCAGCTGGGCAAGGTCAAGCGGGTCACGGAGAAGGTGGCCCCGGTGACCGAGGTGCTGCTGGTGATCGATGCGACCACCGGGCAGAACGGCATGGTCCAGGCGAAGGTGTTCTCCGAGGTCGTGGACATCACGGGGATCGTGCTGACCAAGCTGGACGGGACGGCCAAGGGCGGCATCGTGGTGGCCATCCAGAACGAGCTCGGCGTGCCGGTCAAGCTGGTGGGCCTGGGTGAGGGCCCGGATGATCTGGCGCCCTTCGATCCGGAGGGCTTCGTGGACGCACTGCTGGACTGAGCCGGCGGTTTTACCTCCCCGGAACATCGGGGTGGTCTGCGAAACACGGCCGTTACCGGCGCGGTCGGGAGAGCGAAACACGATGACGGCATCGTGGGGGCACCTGCCCCGCATCCGTCACTCGTAAGGACCCCCGGCTATGCAAGAACTGACTGCCCAGGACGTCTGGACGATCGTTGCCGCCGCTCTCGTGCTGCTGATGACCCCCGGACTCGCCTTCTTCTACGGCGGCATGACCCGCGTCAAGGCCGCCCTGAACATGATGATGATGAGCTTCGTGTCCATCGGCATCATCGGCGTCGTCTGGGTGCTGTGGGGCTCGTCGGTGGCCGGCGGGGATGAGCTGATCCCCGGGATCCTCGGCAACCCCTTCACGGACTTCGGATCCGAGCCGGCCACCCACGACGGCTCCCTGCTGGGCATCGCCTTCTCCTCGACCTTCGCGATCATCGCCGTGGCCCTGATCTCCGGAGCCATCGCGGACCGCGCGAAGTTCGGCGCCTGGTGCATCTTCGTGCCCCTGTGGGTCACCCTGGTCTACGCCCCCGTGGCGTACATGGTGTGGGCCGACGGCGGCCTGCTCAAGGACGGCGCGATCGGCTCGGCCCTGGGGGAGGCCATCGACTTCGCCGGCGGCACGGTGGTGCACATCAACGCCGGTATGGCCGGTCTGGTGCTGTGCCTGATCATCGGCGCCCGCCGCGGCTTCGGCCGGGACGCCAACCAGCGTCCGCACAACCTGCCCTTCGTGATGCTGGGTGCCGCGCTGCTGTGGTTCGGCTGGTTCGGCTTCAACGTCGGCGCCGCCGCGACTCCCGCTCAGGCGGGGCTGACCTGGATCAACACCCTGGTGTGCCCGGCCGCGGCGATGCTCGGCTGGATCGCGGTGGAGCGCATCCGGGACAAGCACGCCACGAGCCTCGGCGCGGCCTCCGGCGTCGTCGCCGGCCTGGTGGCCATCACCCCGGCCTGTGCGAACGTGGATCCCGGCTGGGCCGTGGTGCTCGGCGTGGTCTCCGGCGTCGGCTCCGCCTTCGCGGTGGGCCTGAAGTACCGGCTGGGCTATGACGACTCCCTGGATGTGGTGGGGGTGCACCTGGTCTCGGGGATCATCGGCACCGTGGCTCTGGGGTTCATCGCCACCCCGGAGACCGGCACCGCCGGGCTGTTCTACGGCGGCGGCTTCGAGCTGCTGCTGACCCAGGTGGTCGCGGCTCTGGTGACCATCGTGTACTGCGGGATCGTCACCGCCGTGATCGGCCTGGCCATCCACAAGACCATCGGGTTCCGGGTCCCCGAGCGCTCGGAGATCCAGGGCATCGACCTGGCCGCCCACGCGGAGACCGCCTACTCCTTCGCCTCCGGCACCTCCGGCCAGTTCTCGGTGCGGGGCTGAGCCCGCCCACCTCCAGACCCATTCGATCCTCAGGAGAGAACAGATGAAGCTCATCACCGCAGTGGTCCGACCGGAGATGTTCACGGACGTCAAGGAGGCCCTGGAGGAGTACGGCATCCACGGCATGACCATCTCCGACGCCGCCGGTTACGGCATCCAGCACGGACACCGGGAGGTGTACCGCGGCGCCAAGTACACCGTGGATCTGCTGCAGAAGATCCGCGTGGAGATCCTCACCACCGACGAGCGGGCCCGGGAGATCGTGGACGTGATCGTCAAGGCCGCCCACACCGGCAGCCAGGGCGACGGCAAGGTCTGGGTGCAGCCGGTGGACGAGGTCAAGCGCGTGCGCACCGGCGAGGCCGACGAGAAGGCCCTGTACGACTCGAAGTAGCGGGACCCACACACGATCGCACTCCCATCGGATCCCCCGGGCTGCCCGGGGGATCCGATGCTATTCTGGGAAGCTGACTGCCACGACGTCGCCGGCGGCTGCGGTAGATTCCGCCGCCCCGATCCCGGTGGCGTCCGCCCGGACCCGACGAAAGCAGACCACGCCTCGTGTTCAACTCCCTGTCCGACCGTCTTGCGGCCACCTTCAAGAACCTGCGCGGCAAGGGCCGCCTGAGCGAAGCCGACGTCGACGCCACCGTGCGCGAGATCCGTCGCGCCCTGCTCGACGCCGACGTCGCGGTGCCCGTGGTCCGCGAGTTCACCGGCGCCGTCAAGCAGCGCGCCCTGGGCGCTGAGGTCTCCGAGGCCCTGAACCCCGGCCAGCAGGTCGTGAAGATCGTCAACGACGAGCTCAAGCAGATCCTCGGCGGGCAGACCCGGCGCATCCGCATGGCCAAGACCGGTCCGACCATCATCATGCTCGCCGGTCTGCAGGGTGCCGGCAAGACCACCCTGGCCGGGAAGCTCGCGCATTGGCTGTCCACTCAGGGGCACAAGCCCATCCTGGTCGCCTCGGATCTGCAGCGGCCCAACGCCGTGACCCAGCTGCAGGTGGTCGGCCAGCGCGCCGGCGTCCCCGTCTTCGCCCCGCACCCGGGCACCACCAGCGAGTTCGACGACCCCACGGGGGACCCGGTGCAGGTGGCCCGGGACGGAGTGGCCGAGGCCCGCGCCAAGCTGCACGACGTCGTCATCGTGGACACCGCCGGACGGCTCGGTGTGGACCAGGAGCTGATGAAGCAGGCCCGGGGCATCCGCGATGCGATCGTGCCCAACGAGGTCCTGTTCGTCATCGACGCGATGATCGGCCAGGACGCCGTGAACACCGCCCTGGCCTTCGACGAGGGCGTGGACTTCACGGGCGTGGTGCTGTCCAAGCTCGACGGCGACGCCCGCGGTGGTGCGGCCCTGTCCGTGGCCAGCGTGACCGGCAAGCCCATCATGTTCGCCTCCACCGGCGAGGGCGTGAAGGACTTCGAGCAGTTCCATCCGGACCGGATGGCCGACCGCATCCTGGACATGGGCGACGTCCTGACCCTCATCGAGCAGGCCGAGGCCTCCTGGGACAAGGCCGAAGCCGACCGGATGGCCAAGAAGTTCCAGGATCGCGAGGACTTCACCTTCGAGGACTTCCTGGCCCAGATGCAGCAGATCCGCAAGATGGGATCCATGAAGAAGCTGCTGATGATGATGCCGGGTGCGGCCCAGATGCGCCAGCAGCTGGAGAACTTCGACGAGAAGGAGATCGACCGCGTCGAAGCCATCGTCCGATCCATGACCCCGCACGAGCGGGTGGCTCCGAAGATCATCAACGGCTCCCGCCGCGCGCGCATCGCCCGCGGTTCCGGCGTCACCGTCTCCGAGGTCAACCAGCTCATGGAGCGCTTCGGCCAGGCGCAGAAGCTGATGAAGCGCATGGCCGGCGGCAAGGGCATGCCTGGAATGCCGGGTATGCAGGGGATGCCGGGCATGCCCGGGATGGGCGGGCCCGGCGGCGGGTCCAAGAAGAAGGCCAAGGGCAAGAACGCCAAGCGCAAAGGCTCCGGCAACCCGGCCAAGCGCGAGGCCCAGCGCAAGGGCCTGCAGCAGCCGGCCGCGGCCCGCGGGTCCTCCTTCGGTCAGCAGCAGAAGCAGGACCTGGACCTGTCCAACCTGCCCAAGGGGTTTGAGAAGTTCCTCGGGGACCAGTAGACCGGAAGCATGGCTGATACCTACCTCTCCCCGGAGGACTTCCGGGCCTTCGTCGCCTCCCTGCCGCGCCGTCGCCTGGCCGCAGGCGCCCTGATCACCGATCCGAATGGGTCGGTGCTGGTGGCCAAGCCCAACTACAAGGACGGTTGGACCCTGCCCGGTGGGACGGTGGAGGCCGGCGAGGCCCCGCAGGAGGGCTGCTTCCGGGAGGTCGTGGAGGAGACCGGGCTGCGCCTGGAGCCCGGCCGGCTGCTGCTGATCTTCCACGGCCTGTCGATGGGCGAGTGGGGGGATTCGGCCTATTTCCTCTACGACGGCGGCACCATCCCTGCCGACGCGCCGATCCGGCTGCAGGCCGAGGAGCTGCTGGAATACCGCTTCGTCCCCGCGGCTGAGCTGGACGCGTACGTGGGTCCGGGATTCGCCGGGCGCCTGCGTCGTGCCCTGGAAGCCCGGAAGACCGGTGAGGTCGTAGAATTGAGCTCCACCAGCTGGGGCTGAGCCCGCAGGAGGATCCGATCGAGGATCCGAACGCCGCCGAGGCGCTCGAGGAAGCGGAGCCGATGCTCTCCGGCTGCCCGCCCACCGCTGAGAAGGAGGAGGTCGTCGTGGACCCGCAGGATCCCGCATCCGCCCGGCCGCCGCACCGGCCCCAGGCCCAGACCCCGCACCCCGCGGCGGCGGGCTGGCAGTGGGTGCCTGTGCGCCTGGACCTGCACCGGCCCCTCACCGAGCAGGCCGACGGCGCCGTGTCCGTGGACCCCAGCGGCGGTCCCGCCGAGCAGGAGAGCATCCTGCGGGTGCTGCGTGAGCAGTCCGTGCCGGCCGTGTACAGCGCCGCCGAGCGCACGATCGACCTGATGCTGCCGGTCACCGGCCCCGGTGCTGATCCGCGCGTGGCCCGGGCCGACGCGGAAGGGCGGCTCACCCTGGGTGCGGGCCTGGAGGACTTCATGGAGGAGCTGCTGGCCTTCCCCGGGCTGGAATACGCCTCCTGGCAGACCGGCCCGTCCCCGCAGGCCGCCCCCACCGCCGTCGCCGAGGTCCGCCTCCCGGTGCCCGCCCTGCGCCGACGCCTGCTGCGCACCCGACGCCGCGGACCCGTCCAGCTCGCCGCCCCCGCCGCGGGCTGGTCCCTGGCCGCCGGCACCGACTACGAGGACCTCGTGGAGCTGCTGGACGCGGTCGACGCCCCGGCGGTTCTGCTGGACACGGACGGGGAGCACCGGGCCCTGACCGTGCTCGGTCAGGACGCGGACCCGGTGACCCTGGAATGGGGCCCGGTGCGCACCTCCGTGGCGACCTACCCCGAGGATTCCCCCGCGGGGCGGCTGCAGGCCCAGGTCTCCGGGCTGGCCTCCCAGCCCCGTCGCGACGCCGCCCGCCGCGGCGCCGTCGCCGCCCTGGCCGAGCGCTTCCGCCTGGACGCTCCCTCCGCCCGGCGCCTGGCCGGATACGCCGAGGACGCCACCGGGCGCTACGCCCCCGAATCCGTGCTCCAGCTGCTGGGCCTGCCGGAGGACGCAGCGAAGATCCTGGACGGGCGGCGCACCCCGGAGGACCTGCCGGAGCACGAGGTGATCGCCCCCGAGCAGGGCCCGGTCGGCGCGGTGGCCCAGCGCGTGCGCGATGGCGCGCAGACCCTGCTGGACGGGGTGCGCGGTGTCCGGACGGACCAGAACCCGGATTCGATGAGCCCGGGCGTCGGCGCCGGATCCCGGGCCGGGGGCATCGGCCCGCACGGGCCCGCCCTGCCCGAGCACCACCTGCCCGCCCGCCTGGTGCGCGGGGCCGCGGTCAGCGCCGCCGCGGCCCTCGGCTGGGGCGTGGGCACCTGGCTGGGGCGTCGGAACCGGTGAGCCCGGCGGCATCGCCCTGGACCGAGCGGATCCGCGCCCGACTGGATGACCCCCAGCACCCGGACTGGGTGAGACCGGCCCCCACGGCCCGGCAGCGGCGCGCGGATGCGCTGATCGCCGCGGGGATGGCCGCGCTGAGCGCGTTGAACATCGCGACCTCGCAGTCCGTCGGCCAATACGGCGATCACGCGGTGCGGCCGCGGGACTACGCCGTCGTGCTCCTCATGGCGGCACTGCTGGCGCTGCGTCGCTCCCACCCGGTCGCGACGATGCTGGCGGCTACAGCCCTGTTCATCGGCGGGGCGTACCTGGGTCCGGCCGGCAGCATGACCGTCACCTTCCAGATCGCCTACTTCACGACCATCTACTCTGCGGTGGCCTGGGCCCGGCACCGGGCCGCGGTGTGGACGGCGATGCTCGCGGTGATCCTCGTGATGATCCTGTGGGTCCTGCTGGACCTGTCCATGCGGCAGTCCGTGGCCATCCTCATGGACCGCGTGCCCCGTGACGGCGCCGGACCCTTCGATCCGGTGGTCTCCTACGTCCTCGTCTTCGCCGCGATGAACCTGGCCTACTTCGGCGGCGCCGCGGCCTTCGGGCGGGCCTCCTGGCGCGCCGCCCTGCGCACGACCCTGCTGGCCGAGCAGGCCGAGACCATCCGGGCGCAGTCCCAGCGGCTGAGCGAGCAGGCGGTCCTGCAGGAGCGGGTGCGCCTGGCCCGAGAGCTGCACGACGCGATCGGCCACCACTTCACCGGGGTCGGGATGCTCGCCGGCGGTGCCCGCCGGCGCCTGGAGAAGGCCGGCGCCCCCGACGAGGCTCACCTGACGGGCCCGACGGCCTCCGCCCTGCGCGAGGCCCTCCTGCGCGTGGAGGGCTCCACCCGGGAGGGCGTCGCGGAGCTGCGCACGATCCTCGCCGTCCTGCGCGACCCCCCACGAGGGCCCGGAGTCCGCGGAGGAGGAACCGGGACTCGCCCGGACCCTGCGCCTGCCCCGGGAGATGGAGCGGGCCGGGCTCACGGTGCGCTGGGAGCTGGCCGTGCCCGAGGCGACGTGGGAGACCCTTCTGCGCACGATGGGCCTGCCCGCCCAGCTGGCCTTCCTGAGGATGGCCCAGGAGTCCCTGACCAACGCCGCCAAGCACGCCGGTTCCGGGACCGCGGCCTTCGTCGTGCGCCTGCGCGCCGAGGCAGGTCTGCTGGAGGGCGAGGTCACCGACGACGGCGGCGGGCCCGCACCCGTGGGAGGTGTGATCGGCGGGACCGGCGGCCGGGGGCTGCGCGGTCTGCGGGAGCGGGCCGAGGCCCACGGCGGTCACGCCTGCTGGGGTCCGCGCGTCGGCGGGCGCGGATGGTTCGTGCGCTTCGCCCTGCCCCTGCCGCCCGAGGAGGCGCACGGGCAGCTCGAAGCGGCGCAGGGGGTCTCCCGTGGCTGAGGCGCAGACTCTGCGGGTGCTTCTGGTGGACGATCAGGCGCTGGTCCGGGCCGGATTCCGCCTGGTCCTGGAGCTGGAGGAGGACATCGAGGTCATCGGGGAGGCGGCCGACGGCGGTCAGGCTCTGCGGCTGCTGGCCGAGCGGCCCGCCGACGTCGTGCTGATGGACATCCAGATGCCCGGGGTCAACGGCATCGAGGCGACCCGGGAGGTGACTCGACGCCAGCTCGGCCGGGTCCTGATGCTGACCACCTTCGGTGAGGACCAGCACCTGATGGCCGCCCTGCGGGCCGGGGCCAGCGGCTTCCTGCTGAAGACGGCCACCCCGGAGGAGCTCGTCGCGGCCGTGCGCGCCGTGGGATCCGGGCAGGCCCTGCTCAGCCCCGAGGTCACCCTCCCGCTGATCCGGCGGGTGGCCGGGATGCCCGGGGAATCCAGGGAGGGGGCGCCCGAACACGGCCTGGCCGGGGAGGGCCGCACCGGCAAGGCTGCCGGTGGGTGCGCTTCCTCGCCCGACGCCGTCGAGCCGGGGGCGGGGGCGGAACCGGACCCCGCGCGCGAGGCCGAACGGGAGGAGGCCCGCCGTCGCCTGGCCACGCTGACCCCGCGCGAGACGCAGATCCTCGGGCTGATGGCCCAGGGCCTGTCCAACGGCGAGATCGCCGAGAAGCTGTGGCTCGGGCAGGCCACCGTGAAGACCCACGTCTCCGCCGTCTTCGCCAAGACGGGCTCCCGGGACCGGGTGCAGGCGGTCGTGCTCGCGCACCGGGCCGGGCTCGGCGCCCGGGACTGATCCGCGTGGATCCCCCCGCCGGGGGAGGGGCGCCGGAGGCGGATTCATCCTCCGGGGGGAGGCGAGGCCGGAATCGCTCGGCCTAGCGTGGATGACGCGGCCCGCACCGCCGTGCGCGTCCGCATCCGCCGCATCCGAAGCCCTGAGGAGACCCCCATGCCCCCGATGCCCGATGACCCCGTGCTGCGCGTGCACGGCCTGACTCGCCGCTTCGGCGAGCGGACCGTGGTGGACGGGCTGGACTTCGCCCTGCGCCCCGGCACGATGACCGGGTTCCTCGGCGCCAACGGCGCCGGGAAGACCACCACCCTGCGCATGATCATGGGGATCCTGGAACCCACGGCGGGGGAGGTCCTGTGGCGCGGTGAGCCCCTGGGCGCGGAGCAGATCGGCCGCTTCGGGTACATGCCGGAGGAGCGCGGGCTGTGGCCCAAGCAGCGGATCATCGACCAGCTGGTCTACCTCGCCCAGCTGCAGGGTGTGGCCCGAGCCGAGGCCCGCGACCGGGCCGGGCGGCTCCTGGAGGAGTTCGGCCTCGCGGATCGGGGCCGCGACCTGCTGGAATCCCTCTCCCTGGGCAACCAGCAGCGCGTGCAGATCGCGGCGGCCCTGATCCACGAGCCGGAGGCCCTGATCCTGGACGAGCCGTTCTCCGGGCTGGACCCCGCGGCCGTGGACTCCATGGTCGAGATGCTGCGTCGCCTGCTGCGCCGCGGGGTGCCCGTGCTGTTCTCCAGCCACCAGCTGGACCTGGTGGAGCGGCTGTGCGAAGACGTCGTCATCCTCCACGAGGGGACGGTGGCCGTCGCCGGGAGCGCCGAGACCCTGCGCAGCACCGGCCCGGCCCGCTACCGGATCACCGCCGAGGCGGACCTGGGCTGGCTGCGGGACGTCCCCGAACTGGACGTGCTCGACGTCGCCGGGCGAGAGGCGCTCGTGGAGCTCCCGGAGGACCCGGGGGAGAGCGATCGGACGCGCTCGCGCCTGCTGGCCGACCTCGTGCCCCGCGGGCTCACCGGCTTCACCCGCATCTACCCGACCCTCAGCGAGATCTACCGGAAGGCCACCCGATGACCACCGCCTGGCAGACCGTGGCGCTGCGCGAGATCGCCGTGCGCGCCACCGCGAAATCCTTCCTGACCAGCCTCGTCGTCACGCTGGTCCTCATCATCGGCGGCATCGCCGCCTACTCCTGGTTCTCCGACCGCGGCACCGAGACCACCGTGGCGGTCTCCTCCTCCCAGGCCCAGCAGTACGTGGAGCAGGCCGAGACGACGCTGCACGAGAGCTCGGCGCAGGACTCCCTGACCCCCGAGCGGGTCGGGAGCGATCAGGAGGCCATCGACCGCGTCGAACGGGACGAGGCGGACCTGGCCCTCATCCAGCGCGGGGATCGCTGGAGCATCATCACCCCGGACGGGTCCGCCACGCAGCACTCCCGCATCCTGACGGAGGTCGTCACCGAGGATCTGGAGGCCCGGGCGGCCGCGGAACAGGGAGTGGACCTCACGGCCCTGCGCGCCGAGGCCCGGGTGTCCCTGGAGGGCACGGAGTCCTCCCAGCAGGTGGCCGCCGGTCGGGTGCTCAGCTTCGTCTTCGCGATCCTGTTCTACCTGGCCGCGATCGTCTTCGGCATGGGCATCGCCCAGTCCATCCTCGAGGAGAAGTCCCACCGCGTCGTGGAGATCATCGCGGCCGCCGTACCCGTGCGCCAGGTGCTCATCGGCAAGCTCGCGGCCAACATCGGGCTGGCCCTGGGCCAGCTGGTCCTCTACCTGGCCGCCGGACTGCTGGCGATGAACCTCTTCGACGTCGGCCTGGAGATGGGCTGGGTGCTGCGCGGCTCGGGGTGGTTCCTGGCCTTCTTCCTCGTGGGCTTCTCGATCCTCGCGGCGCTGTGGGCGGTGGCCGGGGCGATGGCGGATCGCCCCGAGGACCTCTCCGCGACCTCCACCCCGCTGACCACGATCCTCATGGTCCTGTACTTCGCCGGGCTGTTCGCCTCCGGCACCGTGCAGACCGTGCTGTCCTGGGTGCCGCTGGCCTCCTCGGTGGTGATGCCGCTGCGCCTGGTGCAGGGCACCGCCGGGCCCGTCGAGGGTGCGGCCTCCCTGGGCCTGGGTCTGCTGGCCCTGGTGCTGATCACCGCGTGGGCCGGGCGCGTGTACCGGCGGGCGGTGCTGCGCACCGGGACCCGGCTGCGCTGGGGGCAGGTGCTCACCGGCCGGTCCTGACACCGGGGCGGGGAGAGGGCGGCTGCGCGCGGTGCTGGCCAGGACTTGACCCATCTGGCATACTTGACGGGTACTCGATGCGCGCGGCCCCTCTCACCGCGTGTTCATTGTGTCCGCATCGAGCCGCCAGGCACCACCGCCCACCCCACGGCGCGTACCGCCTGCGACCGGCTCACCATGTACAGAAACAGGAGAGTCCACAACAGTGGCTACGAAGATCCGTCTGAAGCGTATGGGCAAGATCCGTGACCCCCGCTACCGCGTGGTGGTCATGGATTCCCGCACCAAGCGCGATGGCCGCGCGATCGAGGAGATCGGCATCTACCAGCCGACCGAGAACCCCTCGCTCGTGCGCATCGACTCGGAGCGCGCCCAGCACTGGCTGTCTGTCGGCGCCCAGCCGACCGAGCAGGTGCTGAAGCTTCTCAAGCTGACCGGCGACTGGGCCAAGTTCACCGGCGAGGGCTCCACCGAGTCCTCCGTCAAGCCGGTCGAGCCCAAGCCCGAGTTCACCGTCCCGGAGAAGGGCTCCGTGATCATCACCGAGGCCGTCACCCCCAAGGGTGAGCAGAAGGCCGAGGAGACCGAGACCCCGGCCGAGGAGTCCGCGGAGTAATCATGCTCGCCGACGCGCTGGAGCACCTCATCAAGGGCATCGTGGATGACCCCGAGGAGGTCGAGGTCCGCTCCCACAGCGGCCGCCGCGGCCAGACCCTCGAGGTCCGAGTGGACCCCGAGGACCTCGGCCGCGTCATCGGGCGCAACGGGCGCACCGCGAAATCCGTGCGCACCGTGATCGGCGCGCTGGCGGAGGATGAGCAGGTCAAGGTCGACATCGTCGACACCGACCGCCGCTGATCCCCGCCGTCGTCGGACCGCACCCGCGCGTCATCGACCGCCGCGGGAGCCGACGCAACCAAGGCCCGCGGCCGCCGCACTCCGGCGGCCGCGGGCCTTCTGCCGTCCCCACCCACCCATCCCGATCCCCAGGAGGACCAGTGCGCGTCCAGGCCGCCCGCATCGGCAAGCCCCACGGCATCCGCGGGGAGGTGACCGTCCAGCTGCTCACCGACGACCCCGAGACCCGCTTCGCCCGGGGGGAGGTTCTGATTCTGGACCCGGCCAGCCCGCTGGCCCCCGAAGGCACCCTCACGGTGGCCGGCGCCCGGTGGAACAAGTCCATCCTCGTGCTGCGTTTCGAGGAGGTCTCCGACCGCAACGGCGCCGAGACCCTGCGCAACCACCACCTGCTCATCGACACCGAGGAGGCGGAGGAGACCGAGGGGTACTACGAACACGAGCTCACGGGCCTGGCCGTGTACGCCGTGGACCCCGAGGAGCGGGCCCGCGCCGGTGAGGACCCCGCGCGCGCCCGGCTGGGGGAGCCGGTCGGGACGGTCACCGGGTTGCAGACCCTGCCGACCCAGGACCTGCTGGCCGTGACCCTCGCGGACGGCTCCGAGTCCCTGGTGCCCTTCGTGGCCGAGATCGTCCCGGAGGTGGACCTGGAGGCCGGGCGGATCGTCATCACGCCCCCGCCGGGGCTGCTGGAGCTGAACCGGGAGGACGCTGACGCGTCGCGACTAGCGGCCGAGGACGGCGCTCAGGACGGGGACGCTCAGGCCGGCGGCGCGCCGGCCGGCGGCGCTCAGGACGGGGAGCCGCGGCCGTGAGGCACCGCTACGACGTCGTCTCCATCTTCACGGAGTACCTCGCGCCCCTGGAGCTGTCCCTGATCGGCAAGGCCCGCCGCGCCGGTCTGCTGGATCTGCGCGTGCACGACCTGCGCGAGCACACCCACGACCGCCACCGCACCGTGGACGACACCCCCTACGGCGGCGGGGCCGGGATGGTCATGAAGCCCGAGCCGTGGGCCGAGGCCCTGGAGGCCATCCTCGACGAACCCGCCGATTCGACCGATCCCGCGCAGCCGGATCCTCGCCCGCTGCTGATCGTGCCCTCCCCGGCCGGGGAGGTCTTCACCCAGCGCACCGCCGAGGCCTGGGCGCAGGAGGAGCACCTGGTCTTCGCCTGCGGGCGCTACGAGGGCATCGACGAGCGCGTGCTGGAGTGGGCCGCCGAGCGCTTCCGCGTGCGCCCCGTGAGCATCGGGGACTACGTGCTCAACGGGGGAGAGGTCGCCGTGATGGCGATGATCGAGGCCGTGGCCCGGCTGCTGCCCGGGGTCATCGGCAACCCCGCCTCGCTGGTCGAGGAATCCCACGCGGAGGGACTGCTGGAGTACCCCGTGTACACCAAGCCGGCCGACTGGCGCGGCCGGGAGGTGCCGCAGGTGCTGCTGACCGGCAACCACGCGCTGATCGCCCGGACCCGCCGGGACTGGCAGCTGCGCCGCACGCTGGAGCGCCGCCCGGACCTGATCCAGGCGCTGCCCCCGCAGCGCCTGGACGCACGCGACCGCACGGTGCTCGAGGAAGCCGCCCGCGACACTGGCGGCGAGGACGCCGACCCGCTAGGATAGGCGATTGCGCCGTGTTCGGGCACGCCCCTGCCGCAGGGGGAAGAGCGACCTGACGGACACGGCACCGAGGCACCGATCCTGCCTCGGATACCCAGCAGCACCGCCCACCCCCGGATCTTCGGGGCAGACGGGCGGCGTGAGCATCGGTCGGCGACCTGCGGCGGCGGCCGAGGAGAAGCGAACAGTCATGCAGACTCTCGATTTCATCGACAGCAAGTCCCTGCGCCAGGACATCCCGGACTTCGGTCCCGGCGACACCCTGGACGTGCACGTCAACATCGTGGAGGGCAACCGCTCCCGCGTCCAGGTGTTCCGCGGCTACGTCGTCGGGCGCCAGGGTGCCGGGGTGCGCGAAACCTTCACCGTCCGCAAGGTCTCCTTCGGCGTCGGCGTGGAGCGCACCTTCCCGGTGCACTCCCCGATCATCGACAAGATCGAGGTGCTGACCCGCGGTGACGTGCGCCGCGCGAAGCTGTACTACATGCGCGAGCGCCACGGCAAGGCCGCGCGCATCCGCGAGAAGCGCGACAACGCGTAGGGTTGTCACCCTCATCTCGGGCGGAGGCTTCCGCCCCTGAGGCCAAGCGCCGACTCCCGCTCGGGGGTCGGCGCTTGGTCGTTGCGGTCCCGGCCCTGGCCCTGACGCTGATGATCCTCGTGCGCTGCCTGCTGCTGGAGATCTTCACCGTGCCCTCCGGGTCCATGGAGGACACCCTGATGCCCGGGGATCGGATCGCGGTCTGGCGGGTAGGTCAGGACCACCCGGAGCGCGGGCAGATCATCGTCTTCGACGGCACCGGCTCGCTGGCCCCCTACCGCTCCGAGGGCGGGTGGCTGGGCCACACCCTGGAAGTCGCCGGCGCCTGGACGGGCCTGCGCACCCGCGAGGATGTGTTCGTCAAGCGCGTGATCGGCGTCGGCGGGGACACGGTGCGCTGTTGTTCCGCGGACGGGCGCCTGGAGGTCAACGGCCAGCCCCTGACCGAGCCGTACCTGCCTCCCGGGGAGAAGCCCTCCGAGCAGGAGTTCTCCGTGCGGGTCCCCGCGGGGCGGCTCTGGGTCATGGGGGACCACCGCTCCGGTTCCCGGGACTCCCGGGCGCTGCTCGGGGCCCCCGGCGGGGGGATGATCCGGGAGGACCGGATCATCGGCACCCCCGTGGCCGTCGTCTGGCCGCTGCACCGCATTCACAGCCTGGACCGTTAGACTGCGGTAGCCCCATCCACCACCCGGCGGGACCCCGCCGACCCGGCCCATGAAGGAATCCCATGGCAGATCCGGCCACGCCCGCGGCCTCCCACCCCGACGACGCCGCCCCGACCCCCGCGGCCGGGGACCGCTCCCGGAGAGCTCTGCGGCGTCGGAAGCGAGAGGAGCGGCCGCAGGGGGCCTGGGGGAAGATCCGGGAGACCCTGCTGGTCATCCTCTACGCGGTGCTCATCGCCTTCCTGGTCAAGACCTTCCTGCTGCGCGGCTTCTACATCCCCTCCGGCTCGATGGAGAACACCCTCGAGCTGAACGACCGCATCTTCGTGAACGTCGCCGGCAGCTGGTTCCACGACCCCTCCCGCGGGGACATCATCGTCTTCGAGGACACCCAGGGATGGATCCCCGCCTCCGAGCAGGGCCAGGTCTCCCCGGTGCGCCAGGCGCTGTCCTTCGTCGGGGTCATGCCGGATGCCTCGGAGAACTACCTCATCAAGCGCGTCATCGGCACCGGCGGGGACCACGTGGTGTGCAAGGACGCCGATTCCGAGGTCACCGTCAACGGCAGGACCCTGGACGAATCCTCCTACCTGTACCCCGGCTCCCACCCCTGCGGGATGCCTTTCGACGTGACGGTGCCCGACGGCGAGTTCTTCGTGATGGGCGACCACCGGGACGCCTCCGCGGATTCCCGGTACCACATCGAGCAGAAGACGGAGTTCGTGAAGGCGGACGACGTCGTCGGCCGGGCCTTCGTCACCGCGTGGCCGCTGAACCGCTTCCACCTGCTGGACGACCACCACGAGGTCTTCGCCGACGTGCCGGCCCCTTCGAAGTCCTGATGCCCGACGCCGAGCACGTCCGGCCCGCGACCGGAAGGCCCCACACGGTGCGCCCCATGGCGGACCTGGACCTGGAGCGCAGCCTGCTGGGCCCGCGGTGCCGATCCGTGGCCGGCATGGACGAGGTGGGCCGAGGCGCCCTGGCCGGGCCGGTGGCGGTCGGAGCCGCCGTCGTGGACGCGCACACGCGGCTGACCATCCCGGACCTGACGGATTCCAAGCTGCTCTCCCCGGCCCGACGCACGTCGATGGCCGAGCAGATCGCGGCCTGGATCCCCGCGGCCGTGGGCTGCGCCTCGCCCCGGGAGATCGACCTGCTGGGCATCACCGGGGCCCTGCGCCTGGCCGGGCAGCGTGCGCTGGCCCAGCTGGGCGCGGCAGGGCACCGGCCCGACGCCGTCCTGCTGGACGGCAGCCATGACTGGCTCACCGCGCCTGCCCCGGACCTGTTCGCGGAGCCGGATCCCGTGGCGCAGGCTCTGGAGGGCGAAGACCTGCCCGCGTGGACCGGGAGGGTGAGCACCCGGGTGAAGGCGGACGTGGCCTGCGCGAGCGTGGCCGCGGCCTCCGTCTGGGCGAAGGTGCATCGGGACGCCCTGATGCTCGAGCTGGACGCAGCCCACCCCGGCTACGGGTGGGCCGGGAACAAGGGCTACGGCGCCGCGGCCCACCGGCGGGCCATCGCCGCCCTGGGCCCGACGCCGCAGCATCGGCTCAGCTGGAAGCTCGGTGCCGCCTCCGAGGCTCTCGAGGCGGCCCGGGCCGCCCGCGGCTGACCCCCACTGCCGACGTCGGGCCCTCCCTTCCAGGTCCGCGCGCTCGCAACACGCCTCTCGGCTTCGCACCTGCGCCGCCCCTTCCTCGCCCCTCCCCGCGTCGCGCCTGCGCCGCCGAACCCCTCGACCGGCCGTCCGGTCCGTGCGCCCGTGCCCGGGGACGATGGGGGACCGGTCTCCCGAACCGGTGGACGCGGCCGTGATCCGGGCTTCCCATCCACTTTCGCCGCCTCGAATCCGCGGTTTCCGGTCCGCGCCTGCCGCGCTGCGCCCACGATGGGTGCCGACGGAAAGGCAGGTGCCGACATGGACGAGCGAGCACAGACCGGGCGGTGGGGCGAGCAGATCGCCGCCGCCGTGATGATCGGACGCGGATGGGAGGTGCTGGAGCGCAACTGGCGGCCGCCCGCCGGCGCGCAGGCCGAGCGCGGCGAGCCCGCGCGCGGGGAGCTGGACCTGATCTGCCGTGCCCCGGAAGGATACGTGATCTGCGAGGTCAAGACCCGCACCACGGCAGACTGCGGGCATCCCTTCGAAGCCATCGACGAGCAGAAGATCCGCAGCCTGCGCCGGCTCACGGGGGAGTGGACCCGCGGCTGCGGGCTGCGCCCGGGGCGGGTGCGCATCGACGCGGTGGCCATCACCGGCACCCCGACGGGCTTCACCTACGAGCAGCTGGAAGGGGTGGGCTGAGATGGGTTTCGCCCGTACGCACACCGTCGCCCTGCTGGGCCTGGAGGGCCACCTGGTGGATGTGGAAGCCGACATCGGCGCCTCGCTGCCGTCCTTCGTGCTCCTGGGGCTGCCGGACGCCACGCTCATGGAGTCCCGGGAGCGGATCCGTTCGGCGGCCAAGAACAGCGGTCGCGCCCTGGCCCCGCGCCGCATCACCGTGAACCTCACCCCGGCGACCCTGCCGAAGACCGGCTCGGGTTACGACCTCGCGATCGTCATGGCCGCGGTGCAGGCCGACGGCGCCACCGAGCCCACCGGCGGGTGCGTCTACCTGGCCGAGCTGGGTCTGGACGGCTGCCTGCGTCCCGTGCCCGGGGTCTTCCCCAGCGTCGCCGCGGCGGTGGCCGCCGGACACGAGCACGTCGTGGTGGCGGAGGAGGACCTGCCGGAGGCGCAGCTGGTCCAGGGGGCCGTCGTGCACGGATTCTCCTGCCTGGCCGATGTCCTGGCCTGGGCCGGCGCCCGCACCGAGACGCTGATCCGCCCGCCGCAGCGCCCGCGCGCCGTCGCAGCGGAACCTGCCCCCGCGGCGCCCAAGGACCTGGCCGACGTCGTCGGGCAGGAGGAGGGCCGCTGGGCCCTGGAGATCGCCGCCGCCGGAGGCCACCACCTGTCCATGGTCGGGCCGCCCGGCTCCGGGAAGACGATGCTCGCCGAACGGCTGCCGGGCATCCTCCCGCGGCTGGGTGCTGCCGAAGCCCACGAGGTGACCGCGGTGCATTCGATCGGCCAGCGCACCGCCCCGCTGACCCGGCTGATCGAGGATCCCCCGTGGGAGGCACCGCACCACACGGCCTCGGCCGCGGCGATCGTCGGCGGGGGCAGCGGGCTGCCGCGACCCGGTGCCGCCTCCCGGGCTCACCGCGGCGTGCTCTTCCTCGACGAGGCCCCGGAATTCCGCCGCGGGGTCCTGGATGCCCTGCGCCAGCCCCTGGAATCCGGGCTGATCACCATCGACCGGGCCCGGGCCAGCGCCCAGTACCCGGCTCGCTTCCAGCTCGTGCTGGCCGCCAACCCGTGTCCCTGCGGACGCTCCCAGGAGATGGGCGGGGGACGCTGCTCCTGCGGCCCGGTGGAGCGGCGTCGCTACCTCGCCAAGCTCTCCGGGCCCCTGCTGGACCGGGTGGACCTGCACATCACGGTGCCCAAGCTCTCCTACGCCCAGATGCGCACCCGCGGCGAGGCCGAGACCAGCGCCGCCGTGGCCGCCCGGGTCCGGCAGGCCCGCGCGATCGCCGCCGAGCGGCTGGCCGGACTCGGCCTGTCCACCAACGGCCAGCTCGGCGGCACCCACCTGCGTGGGGCGCTGCGCCTGGAGCCCAGCGTGCTCACCCCGCTGCAGGGCCTGTTGGACCGCGGCGAGCTGACCCTGCGCGGCTGCGACCGCGTGCAGCGCCTGGCCTGGACCATCGCGGACCTGGAGGGACGCACCTCCCCGGCGCGCCAGGACATCGACACCGCCATCAGCCTGCGCCTGACCTCCCAGCTGGCCCCCGCCTGAATCCACCCCCACCCTCACGTCCCGCACACCGAATCCCCAGCCCCAGGAGACCGCCATGACCTCCCTCGCCCCCGCCGCCGTGCGCACCGCCCGGCAGCGCCTGATGCAGATCGCCGAACCCCAGGACGCGGTGGCCATCGTCCTGGTCGCGGCCTTCGGGCCGGAGCGTGCCCTGGCCATCGCCGAGGGCCGCGACCGACCGAGCCCGGCCGAGCGGCGCGAAGCGGCCGAAGCCTGGCCCGAATACGCCCGCAGCCTCACCGAGGAGGCGCTGGAGCAGGCCGTGCGACGGTGGCAGCCACGGGTCGGGCTGCGCCGTGTCGAGGCCCTCGAGGAGACCCTCGCCCGCCACCACGGCGCCTGGTTCGCCTGCCCGGAGGATCCGGACTGGCCCGAGCCCTTCCTGGACCTCGGCCCGGCCCAGCCGTGGGGGCTGTGGGGGCGGGGGCAGCGGGAGCGGCTGGCCCGGTGCGGGGTCGGGGAGATCGCCTTCGTCGGCTCCCGGGACGCGACCGGCTACGGCACCGCCGTCACCTCCCACCTGGCCGGCGATCTGGCGGCCGAAGGCTACGGGATCCTGTCCGGCGGGGCCTTCGGGATCGACGCCGCCGCGCACCGGGCCGCCCTGGCCACCTCCGTCCGGGACCCGGCGACGGTGTGCTTCCTGGCCTGCGGCATCGACCGCTTCTACCCCCGCCGGCACGAGGACCTGCTGCGCGAGATCGCCGACCGCGGGCTGGTGCTCACCGAGGTCCCTCCCGGGTGCTCCCCGATGCGCCACCGCTTCCTGCAGCGCAACCGGCTGATCGCGGGGCTGGCGGAGGTGATCGTGGTGGTGGAGGCCGGGTGGCGCTCCGGGGCGCTGAACACCGCCCACCACGGCCTGGAATGGGGGCGCACGGTGGCCGCGGTCCCCGGCAGCGTGTTCAGCGCCCAGTCGGCGGGCTGCCACCGGCTGCTGCAGGAGGAGCCGGTGAGCATGGTCACCAGCACCCGGGACCTGCGGGAGCTCATCGGCTCCCCGCAGCTGCCGGGCCTGAGCGGCGCGGGGCAGGGACTCCTGCCGATGCCCGGGTCGGGGGCCGGCGCGGCCGGACCCGAGGCGTCGGGGCCTGAAGGCTCCGGGCTCGGCGGCGTCGCGGGAACCGGTGCCGGTCCCGGGGAGCCGGATCCGCGGGAGGGGTTGGACGAGGTGCAGCGGCTGGTGCTGGATGCCCTGCCCGTGGCCCGCGCCGTGCCCGCGGATCGGCTGTGCGCCGTCGCCGGGCTGGCGATCCGCCAGGTGCTGCCGAGCCTGTCTGTGCTGGAGGGCCGGGGGCTGGCCCAGCGGCGCGAGGACGGCACCTGGCGGCTGCACCCGGACTCCCGTCCGGCGCAGCGTGCGGGATCGGGCACCCCGGTGGATACAGTGTGAAGGGCAGGAGGTCGCCCCGGTTCCCTCGACCCGGGGCGACGGCGCACCCATCGACCCAGGAGGTCTCTGACGTGAGCGACACCGATGCCCGAGCGCCGCTGCGCGTGCACCTGACGGCCCAGCGACGCTCCCGGGAGATCGACGAGGCCCTGACCCGCCTCGGCGCGGAGGTCTTCCACTGCCCCGCCCTGGTGGTGGTGCCGGCCGAGCGGGACGAGCAGATCGCCCGGGACACCCGCGCGATCCTCGCCGCGCGTCCCGAGGCGGTGCTGATCACCACGGGGGTGGGGCTGCGCGCGTGGCTGGCGGCCGCCGATGCGCTCGAGCTCGGAGAGCCGCTGCGCCGCCTGCTCGGTCAGACCCGCCTGCTCGCCCGCGGGGCCAAGGCCCACGGGGCCATCAGGGCAGCCGGGCTCACGGCCGACTGGGTCGCACCCGGGGAGAGCACGAGCGAGCTGATCGAACACCTCACCGTCGAGGGGCTGAGCGGACGCACCGTCGCGATCCAGCACCACGGGATGGACGACGGCCGCGACGCCCGGGACCTGCGCGAACGGGGTGCGCAGGTGCACGGGGTGGTCCTGTACCGCTATGCCCAGCCCGCGGATCCGGAGCCGGTGCTGCGCAGCGTGCGCGAAGCCGCCGACGGATCGGCCGATGCCGTGCTGTTCACCTCCGCGGGGGCCGCCGCGGCGTGGCTGAAGGCGGCCGACGCCGAGCAGCGGTGCCGCCTGGCCGAGCGCAGCGCCTCGGGGGACCTCGGCCTGTTCGCCGTCGGGGCGGTCACCGCCGCACCCCTGCGGGAGCACGGCTTCACCGTGCAGCACCCCGAGCGCTTCCGGCTGGGGGCGATGCTGCGGCAGGTCGGTACATGGGCGCAGAGTCGATCACCTCGGGAGCGGCCGTGAGCGCCCCGACGGCCGACCGGCCCGGGGAGGACCGGTCGGGAGAGCCGGAGCTGGGGGAGGCCCACGCCCGCGCCCTGGGCGAGTACGAGGAGCACCTGCGGTGGGAGCGGCATCGCAGCCCGCGCACCATCGCCGCGTATCTGGGGGATCTGGCGGACCTGATGCGCCACGCCCAGCGCCGCGGACGCGAGAGCCCGGAGCAGATCACCCTGGAGGACCTGCGGGACTGGCTGGCCGGGCACGACGGTGCCGCCCGGACCAGCTCCGCCCGTCGGGCCTCCGCGGCGCGCGGCTTCTTCCGCTGGGCGCAGCGGGAGGGGCTGGTTCCCGTCGACCCTTCCGTGCGCCTGCAGTCGCCCAAGCGCCCCCGCAGCCTGCCGCCGGTGCTCTCCGCCGCGCAGGTCGAGGCCGTCATCGCCCACCTGCGCGAGCCCGAGCGCGCCCGTTCCGACGCGGCCGAAGCTGCGGCGGCCGAGTCCGGGGCGTCCGCGGGCCCCGGCAGCGAAGGATCAGAGCCTCCCGCGGCCCGCACCCGCCGGCTGCGGACGCTGGCGGTCGTGGAGGTGCTGTATTCGACCGGCGCGCGCATCGCGGAGCTGGCCGGCCTGGATCTGGGGGACATCTCCTGGGAGCGGCGCACCCTGACCCTGACCGGCAAGGGCAACCGGCAGCGCACCGTCCCCCTGGGGGCCCCGGCCGTCGCCGCCCTGCGTGCCTGGCTGGAGCAGGGCCGCCCCCGCTGGGCCGGTGCCCACCCCGAGGGGTCGGCCGCGTCGGCGGTGTTCCTCGGGCCCCGCGGCGGACGGGCGGACCCGAGGCAGCTGCGGGAGGATATCAACGCGGCCCTCACCCGAGCCACGGACACCGGGGTGACCGGCGCCCACGTCTTCCGCCACAGCGCGGCCACACACCTGGTGGACGGCGGGGCCGACATCCGCGCGGTCCAGGAGCTGCTGGGACACGCCAGCCTGGCGACCACCCAGATCTACACCCACGTCTCGGTGCAGCGCCTGGCCGACACCTACCGCGGGGCCCACCCACGGGCCTGAGCGCGCCGGGTCGCGGTTGGCCCATCGCTGCGGGTGGGGCACAATGGTGCCCGGGCGAGGGCCCGCAACGTCCGCCGTCGGGGCGACAGATCGTAGGGGAAGACGCATCTGTCCCGTGTCCCGAGGAGACGACGTGAACACCCCCCGCACCCACGGGGTGCTGCACATCCACGCAGCCCCCGCCTCGCTGTGCCCGCACATCCGGTGGGCCCTGGAATCCGTGGTCGGACGCACCCCGGAGCCCCAGTGGTCCCCGCAGTTCGCCCTGCCCGGACAGGTGCGCACCACCCTGGAATGGGAGGGCCCCTGCGGCACCGGTGCCCTGCTGGCCTCCGCCCTGCGTCAGCTGGGGAATCTGCGCTTCGAGATCCACGAGGAGGCCCGCCCCGGATCCGACGCCGGTCGCTGGGCCTACACCCCCGGCCTCGGCATCTTCTGGGCCATGACGGATGCCGCCGGGAACACCGTCATCACCGAGGACCGCGTGCGCTGCGCATACGAGAGCGCCCAGGGTGATCCCCAGGCCCTGCTGCGCCAGTTCTCCCTCGCGCTGGGGGAGGCGTGGGACGAGGAGCTGGAGCCCCTGCGCGAGTGCGTCAGCGCCCCGGAGAACGTGCGCGTGCTGCACCGGGTGAGCTGACCCCGAGCCTGCTCGGCCTCAGCGGCACCGCACCACCCAGGAACGCCCCCTGCTGAGATGCTGAGTTCGTGCTGAGATGCGGGGATCGTGCTGAGATACCGCACGGCGGGACGCATCTCAGCACGAACAGCGCATCTCAGCACGAAACCCGCCTGCCGGGAACCCGCCGCGGCCCCCGGCATGGCACCCGCGGCGTGAGGAAAGCCAGAGAAGCACCCACGGGAGACGACGGCGCCCCGGCAGGATCTGTCCAGCCGGGGCGCCGTCGTGCGCGTGGGGGATGCGGGGGTCAGTTCACCCAGCGGAAGGCGGCCACCGAGTTGTGCCCGCCGAAGCCGAAGGAGTTGGAGACCGCGATGATCTCCCCGGCCGGCAGATCCCGGGCCTGGGTGACCACATCCAGGTCGATCTGCGGGTCCTGGTGCTCCAGGTTGATGGTCGCCGGGGCCTTGTGCTCGTGCACCGCCAGCACGGTCATCACGGCCTCGATCGCCCCGGCGGCGCCGAGCAGGTGCCCGGTCATGGACTTCGTGGCCGAGACCGCCATGTCATCGGTCGCGGAGCCGAAGGCCGCCCGCAGGGCCGTGGCCTCCGGGATGTCCCCCACGGGGGTGGAGGTCGCGTGCGCGTTGACGTGCTTGACGTCGGCGGCGGTGAAGTCCCCGGAGGCCATCGCCTCGCGCAGGCTGCGCGCGGCACCGAGGCCCTCGGCGTCGGGGGCGGTGATGTGGAAGGCGTCCGAGGAGACCCCGGTGCCGGCCAGCTCCGCGTAGATGCGCGCCCCGCGGGCCTTGGCGTGCTCCTCCGACTCGATGATCAGCGCTGCGGCGCCCTCGCCCATCACGAAGCCGTCCCGATCGACGTCGTAGGGGCGGGAGGCCCGCTCCGGCTCGTCGTTGCGCGTGGACAGCGCCTGCATCTTCGCGAAGGCCGCCAGCGGCAGGGGGTGGATCGCGGACTCGGTGCCGCCGGCGACCACGACGTCGGCCTTGCCGGTGCGGATCAGGTCCAGGGCCACGTGCAGGGCCTCCGTGCCGGAGGCGCACGCGGAGACGACGGTCTGCGCCGCAGCGCGGGCCTTGTGGTTCAGGGAGACGGCGGCCGCGGCCCCGTTGGGCATCAGCATCGGCACCGTCATCGGCAGCACCCGGCGGGGGCCGCGCTCGCGCAGCGTGTCCCAGCTGTCCAGCAGGGTCCACACCCCGCCGATCCCGGTCCCGAAGGACACGGCCACCCGCTCCGGATCCAGCTCCTCGCTGGCCTCGGCGTCCTCACCGGTGAACCCGGCGTCGGCCCAGGCCTGACGGGCCGAGTGCACGGCGAACTGCCCCGAGGGGTCCAGGCGCTTGGTCTCCACCCGGGAGACGTACTCGGACTCGCTGATGGGGGAGCTGACCCGCCCGGCGATGTAGACGGGCAGCTGGTGCTGCTGCACCCACTCGTCCTCCAGACGGACGACGCCGGAGACTCCCTTCAGGGCGTTGGCCCACATCTGGTGGGCGCTGGCGCCGATCGGTGAGATGGCTCCGAGACCGGTCACGACTGCTTTGCGACTCATCTGCCGAGAACTTTCTGTTGCGGGGAGCCCGCGGGGCGGGCGGATGGTGCTGGCCGGGGTTCGCGGCGAGAGCGCGCGGGGCACGGCGCCGACTGGGCGCCGCACCCCACGCGGCGGCTTCGCCGCCCGCCGTCAGTTGGAGGCGTTGGCGATGAAGTCGACGGCGTCGCCGACGGTCTTGAGGTTCTTGACCTCCTCGTCCGGGATGGTCACCCCGAACTTCTCCTCCGCGTTGACGACGATGGTCATCATGGAGATGGAGTCGATGTCCAGGTCCTCGGTGAAGGACTTCTCCAGCTGGACCTCCTCGGTCTCCACACCGGTCTCCTCGTTGACGATCTCGGCCAGTCCGGCGAGGATCTCGTTCTTGTCAGCCATCGGTTCTCCTTGTCTTGCAGTCTCCCGGCGGCGCTTGGGCCGCGCGGGCCGAATGGGTTTCGCTCTGCCGGGGGCCAGTCTACCGGCCCCGGCGCCGCTCCGCTTCTTCCCCGCGGTCAGCGGCCACCCCGCGGGGGTCGGGGATCAGGGCTGCGGCAGCTGCTCCGGGGAGCTCAGGGCCGTGACCGGCACGCCCTTCATGGCGCGCCGGGCCAGCCCGGTCAGGGTGCCGGCCGGGGGCAGCTCCCACGCGGAGTCGACGCCCAGCTCCAGCAGCTTCTGCTGGCACAGGTCCCAGCGCACCGGGCGGGTCACCTGGTCCACCAGGGACTGCAGGGCCGCGGCCCCGGAGGTCACGGGCTTGCCGTCGCGGTTGGACAGCAGGGTCGAGACCGGCTCGGCGGGCTCCAGGCCGCGGGCCAGCTCCTGCAGAGGTCCCACGGCCGGGCGCATGTGGTGGGTGTGGAAGGCCCCGGCGACCTTCAGCGGGATCACGCGGGTGCGGGCCGGGGGAGCGGCCGCGAAGGCCTCCAGCTGGGCGGCGGTGCCCGCGGCGACGATCTGACCGCCGCCGTTGGCGTTGGCCGCCGTCAGTCCGGCCTCCTCGATGGCCGCGCGCACCTGCTCCTCGTCCCCGCCGAGCACCGCGGCCATCCCGGTGGGTTCGGCCGCGGCGGCCCGGGCCATGCCCTCGGCGCGGACCTTGATGAAGCGCAGCGCGTCCTCCGCGCTGAGCACGCCGGACAGCGCGGCCGCGGTGATCTCCCCGACCGAGTGCCCGGCCCAGACCAGGTCCTCGCCGGTCAGGGCCTCCTTCAGCCGCTCGCCGGCCACGATGCCCGCGGCCACGATCAGCGGCTGGGCGATCGCGGTGTCCTTGATGGTCTCCTCATCGGCCTCGGTGCCCAAGCGCACCAGGTCCAGTCCGACGACGTCGCCCAGCCCCGCCAGGCGGGTGCGCAGCGCTTCGTCGTCGAGCCACGGCGAGAGGAATCCGGGTTTCTGGGAGCCCTGTCCAGGGCAGAGTATGGCAATCACGGTCTCAGCTTTCCACGAATCGGCGCGCAGATCATGTCCGTACGGGCCGTGGGGCGCTCCGGTTTTCCCGGCCCCGCCCTGCGACCCGTGCGGAGACCCCCCGCACAGACGCCCGCGGGCCGGGTCCGGACGGGGGCCGTCGCACTGACGGTCCCGTCGGTCCCGGCCCGCGGGTAGCAGGGTCGGGCTCAGGCGGCTTCCCCGCCGGAGTTGCCGGAGACCCCGGCGGCCGGATCCAGCAGGTGGTACCGGTCGATGGCCTGACGCGGGGCGTCGGCGTCGACCTCGCCGCGGGCCGCCAGCATCTCCAGGGCGCGCACCACCATCGAGTGGGCGTCGATGTGGAAGAACCGGCGGGCCCCGGCCCGGGTGTCGGAGAAGCCGAAGCCGTCCGCACCCAGGGTCGCGAACTCGTTGGGCACGTACTGGCGGATCTGATCGGGCACGTCGGAGGTGAAGTCCGAGGAGGCCACGATCGGGCCGGTGGCGCCTTCCAGCTGGCTGGTCACGAACGGCACCCGCTGCTCCTGCTCCGGGTGCAGCATCGCCTGCTCCTCGGCCTTGCGGGCGTCCCGGCGCAGCTCGTTCCAGGAGGTCACGGACCACACGTCAGCGGAGACCTTCCAGTCCTCGGCCAGGATCCGCTGCGCCTCCAGGGCCCACGGCACCGCCACGCCGGAGGCGAGCAGCTGGGCCCGCGGCCCGTCGATCTCGGCGGGCTTGAGCAGGTAGATGCCCTTGAGGATCCCCTCCACGTCCACGTCCTCCGGCTCGGCCGGCTGCACGATCGGCTCGTTGTACACCGTGAGGTAGTACATGACGTCGTGGTCTTCGTCGCCCTCGCCGTACATGTGCTCCAGGCCGCGCTGGACGATGTGGGCGATCTCGTAGCCGTAGGCGGGGTCGTAGTGGCGCACCGCCGGGTTGGTCGAGGCCAGGATCGGGGAGTGCCCGTCCATGTGCTGCAGGCCCTCGCCGGCCAGGGTCGTGCGCCCGGCCGTCGCGCCGATGATGAACCCGCGGGAGAGCTGGTCCGCGGCGGCCCAGAAGCCGTCGCCGGTGCGCTGGAAGCCGAACATCGAGTAGAAGATGTACACCGGGATCATCGGGACGCCGTGGGTGGAGTAGGAGGAGCCGACGGCGGTGAACGCCGCGGTGGCCCCGGCCTCGTTGATGCCCACGTGCAGCAGCTGACCGTCCGTGGCCTCCTTGTAGGCCAGCATCAGCTCGCGATCCACGGACAGGTAGTTCTGGCCGTTGGGGTTGTAGATCTTCTGCGTGGGGAAGAAGGAGTCCATGCCGAAGGTGCGGGCCTCATCCGGGATGATCGGGACGATCCGCTTGCCGAACTCCTTGTCCCGCATCAGGTCCTTGAGCAGGCGCACGAAGGCCATGGTGGTGGCCGCCATCTGCTTGCCCGAGCCCTTCTTGGCCCCGGCGTAGGCCTTCTCCGGGGGCAGGGAGATGGGCCGCTGGTGTCCGTCCCGGATCGGGATGAACCCGCCGAGCTCCCTGCGCCGTTCCAGCATGTACTTGATCTCCGGGGCGTCCGGACCCGGGTGGTAGTACGGGGCGCCGTAGAGGTCCTTCTCCAGCTCCTCGTCGGAGACGGGGATGCGCAGGCGATCCCGGAAGACCTTGAGGTCCTCCAGGGTCAGCTTCTTCATCTGGTGGGTCGCGTTGCGGCCCTCGAAGTGGGTGCCCAGCCCGTAGCCCTTGATGCCCTGGGCCAGGATGACGGTGGGCCGGCCCTTGGTCTCCAGGGCCTGCTTGTAGGCCGCATAGACCTTGCGGTAGTCGTGGGCGCCGCGCTTGAGGGACCAGATCTCGTCGTCGGACATGTCCGCGACCATCTCCTTGGTCTTGGGGGAGCGCCCGAAGAAGTGCTCGCGGATGAAGCCGCCGTTCTCCGCCTTGTAGGTCTGGTAGTCCCCGTCCAGCGTCTCGTTCATGATCTTCACGAGCTCGCCGTCCTCGTCCTTCTCCAGCAGCGCGTCCCACTCGCGGCCCCAGATGACCTTGATGACGTGCCAGCCGGCGCCGCGGAAGAACGCCTCCAGCTCCTGGATGATCTTGCCGTTGCCGCGCACCGGCCCGTCCAGGCGCTGGAGGTTGCAGTTGACGACGAAGGTGAGGTTGTCCAGCTTGTCGTTGGCCGCCAGCTGCAGGGCGCCGCGCGACTCGGGCTCGTCCATTTCGCCGTCGCCGAGGAAGGCCCAGACGTGCTGCTCGGAGGTGTCCTTGATCCCGCGGTTGTGCAGGTACTTGTTGAACTGCGCCTGGTGGATCGCGTTGAGCGGGCCCAGACCCATGGACACGGTGGGGAACTGCCAGAAGTCCTGCTTGCACCGGGGGTGCGGGTAGGAGGGCATCTCGTGGCCGGGCTTGGTCTTCTCCTGCCGGAAGGCGTCCAGGTCCTCCTCGGTCAGTCGGCCCTCGAGGTAGGCGCGGGCGTAGTTGCCGGGGGAGGAGTGGCCCTGGAAGTAGACCTGGTCCCCGCCGCCGGGGTGGTCCTGGCCGCGGAAGAAGTGGTTCAGGCCCACCTCGTAGAGGGTTGCCACGCCGGCGTAGCTGGAGATGTGACCGCCCACCCCGATCTCGGGGCGCTGGGCGCGGTGGACCATGACGGCGGCGTTCCAGCGCAGCAGCGCGCGGTACCGGCGCTCGATCTCCTCATCGCCCGGGAACTCCGGCTCCTGGTCCACGGGGATGGTGTTGACGTAGTCGGTGGTGGTCACGGTGGGGACCTGAACGGACTTGGCCCCGGCCCGCTGCAGCAGGCGGCGGACGATGAACTGGGCCCGCTCGGTGCCCTGGGTCTCGACGAGCTGGTCGAAGGCCTCCATCCACTCGGATGTCTCCTCGTGGTCCTGGTCGGCCATGCCGGCGGTGAGCTGGCTGAGGATGTGGTCGTTCGTCGCTGAGGGAGCCACGGTGAACCTCTTTCACTCGGTGTCAGTGGGGAGCATGCGCCCCGTCAGAGGCCGCTCCCGGCGCGCCCTCGTCGGCGCGCCGCGTCACCTTCCATGGTGTCATATCCGGGGTGTGCGGGCCCTTCCGTGGCGAGCCCGCCGACCCATGGCGTGCGCCACGTCGGGCGGGTGCCGACACTTGATCCGACGGCGTCGACGGTGTTGGGTGGTACGTGTGACGACGCCGGCGCGCGCCATCCCCGCGACGTCGGCCGTCGCCCGCGGCGAGCATCGGCCCCGCGGCGATCCCCAGACCCCTCAGGAGGAAGAACCAGTGAGCGAGACCACGACCGCCGAGGACCGCTCGGCAGTCCTGCTCGGTTTCAAGGAGGGCGACCTCATCCAGGAGTTCGGCTACGACGAGGACGTGGACTTCGCCCTGCGCGAGGACATCGAGGACCTCACGGGCGAGGAGCTGCTGGACGAGGACGCCCAGGAGGTCGCTGACGCGGTGCTGTTCTGGTGGCGCGCCGGGGACGGGGACCTCGTGGATGCGCTGGTGGACTCCCTGACCACCCTCGACGACGGCGGCGTCGTCTGGGTGCTCACCCCGAAGGCGGGGCGCGACGGCTACGTCTCCCCGGCCGACCTGCAGGAGGCCGCCCCCACCGCCGGGCTGCGGGTGACCACCACCGAGGCCGCCTGCCCCGAGTGGGCCGCGACCCGACTGGTGGGCACCCGGTTCTGAAGGCCCTCGCGGCCGCGGCGGATTCCCCCTGCGGGCTGTGCATCCGGTACGGTGTTCCCTCGGATCGGGTGCCGGCGGCTGCGCAAGCCTCCCACCCGTTCGCCAGGGTCTTTAGCTCAGCTGGCAGAGCGACTGGTTTACACCCAGTAGGTCATCGGTTCGATCCCGGTAGGACCCACCCACGATCGCGCCGCGGGCGCGCCCGCCCGGACTGTCCGCACCCGCCGCACACCGCGTAGGCTGGGGTGCATGGCAGAAGAGAACTCCCAGAACACCGCACGGGCGCAGATCGGCGTCACCGGACTCGCCGTGATGGGCGCCAACCTGGCCAGGAACCTCGCCCGGCACGGGTACACCGTGGCCCTGCACAACCGCACCACCGCCAAGACCGACGAGCTGCTGGCCGAGCACGGAGACGAGGGCGACTTCGTGCGCACCGAGACCCTGCAGGAGCTGGTGGACTCCCTCGAGAAGCCCCGCCGCATCCTCGTCATGGTCAAGGCCGGCGCCCCCGTGGACGCCGTCATCGAGCAGCTGACCCCGCTGCTGGATGAGGACGACATCATCATCGACGGCGGCAACTCCTACTTCAAGGACACCATCCGCCGCGAGCAGGAGTGCGCCGCGAACGGGCTGCACTTCGTCGGCGTCGGAGTCTCCGGCGGTGAGGAGGGCGCCCTGAACGGGCCCTCCATCATGCCCGGCGGCTCCCGGCAGTCCTACGAGTCCGTGGGACCCCTGCTGGAGACCATCGCCGCCAAGGCCGACGACGGCACCCCCTGCTGCGCCTGGATCGACACCGACGGGGCCGGGCACTTCGTCAAGATGGTGCACAACGGCATCGAGTACGCCGACATGCAGGTCATCGGGGAGGCCCACGACCTGCTGCGCTCCGTCGTCGGCCTGGAGCCTGCGGCCCAGGCCGAGGTCTTCCGGCAGTGGAACACCACGGACCTGAACTCCTACCTTATCGAGATCACCGCGGAGGTCCTCTCCCAGCGGGACGCCGAGACCGGTGAGGCCCTGATCGACGTCATCAAGGACGAGGCGGGGCAGAAGGGCACCGGACGCTGGACGGTGCAGTCCGCCCTGGACCTGGGCGCCCCGGTCTCCGGTATCGCCGAGTCGGTGTTCGCCCGCGCCCTGTCCTCCTCGGATGTGGAAGCCCGCCGCCAGGCCCAGGAGCATCTGTCCGCCGGGCTGATCTCCACCACGGGTGTCGCCCAGGGGGACCCGGAGTTCATCGAGGACGTGCGCCGGGCGCTGTACGCCTCCAAGCTGGTCTCCTATGCCCAGGGCCTGGACGAGCTGTCCAAGGCCGGCGCGGAGTTCGGGTGGGACCTGAAGCTGGACGTCATCGCCTCCCTGTGGCGGGCCGGGTGCATCATCCGCGCCGAGCTGCTCGGGGAGATCATGCAGGCCTACCGCGGGGAGGACGCCCCCGTGAACATGCTGCTGGCCCCGGGCTTCCGGAAGGTCATGGAGCAGCTGGTTCCCTCCTGGCGCCGCGTCGTGGCCAAGGCCACCGCGCTGGGCGTGCCGGTGCCGGTGTTCGCCTCCTCGCTGTCCTATTACGACGCGCTGCGGCGCAAGCGCCTGCCCGCCGCCCTGATCCAGGGGCAGCGGGACTTCTTCGGCGCGCACACCTACCAGCGCGTGGATCGCCCCGGCACGTTCCACACCCTGTGGTCCGGGGACCGCACCGAGATCCGCACCGACGAGGAGCAGACCGCCCCCTCGACCCCGGAGCGGGTCAACAAGGAGCCCTCCAAGTAAGTCCCAGCGTGGAACACGACGACGCCCCGCCCTTCGCACTGCGAAGGGCGGGGCGTCGTCTTCTGCGGGCGGGCACCGTACGGCCTCGGGCCGGGCTCACCCGTGCGGGGACCTCAGATCCACATGGCGGGATCGATGTAGGTGGCCGGATCCACCAGCGGCTGCTTCTTCTCCGGGGTGCGCGGACGGTGCTCCGCCGGGATCCCGGTGACGATCGAATCCGCGGGGGCGTCGTGGACCACCACGGCGTTCGCCCCGACCGCGGAGCCGGCGCCGATCGTGATCGGCCCGAGCACCTTGGCCCCGGCCCCCACGGTCGTGCCGTCCCCGATGGTCGGGTGCCGCTTGACCTTCTCCAGTGAGCGCCCACCCAGGGTCACCCCGTGGTAGAGCATCACGTCATCGCCGATCTCCGTGGTCTCCCCGATGACCACGCCCATGCCGTGGTCGATGAAGAACCGGCGGCCGATCTGCGCCCCCGGGTGGATCTCGATCCCGGTGAGGAAGCGGGAGACCTGCGAGAGGGTGCGCGCCGTGGCCTTGGTCGCGTCCCGCTGCCAGAGGCGGTGGGCGACTCGGTGCATCCAGATCGCGTGCAGCCCCGAGTAGTTGATCATGATCTCGAGGCTGCCGCGCGCGGCCGGATCGTGGGACCGGGCCGTGTCCAGGTCCTCGCGCAGGCGGGAGAGGAAGCCCACGATCAGGCGCGGATGTCTTCGTACAGGACGGTGGAGACGTAGCGCTCGCCGAAGTCGGTGACGACGGCGACGATCAGCTTGCCCTCGTTCTCGGACTTCTTGGCCTCCTCCAGTGCGGCCCACACGATGGACCCGGAGGAGATCCCGCCGAGGATGCCCTCCTTGGCGCCCAGCTCGCGGGCGACGCGCACGGAGTCCTCGAGGGTGACGTCGGCGACGGCGTCGTAGATCTCCCGGTCCAGGGTGTCCGGGACGAAGTTGGCGCCCAGGCCCTGGATCTTGTGGGGGCCGGCCTTGCCCTCGGTGAGCAGCGGGGAGTCGGAGGGCTCCACCGCGATGACCTTGACCTCGGGCTTGCGCTCCTTGAGGTACTTGCCGACGCCGGAGACGGTGCCGCCGGTGCCGACGCCGGCCACGAACACGTCCACGGCGCCGTCGGTGGCCTCCCAGATCTCCCGGCCGGTGGTCTCGTAGTGGATCTTGGGGTTGGCCTCGTTCTCGAACTGGCGGGCCAGCACGGCGTTCTCGGTGTTCTCCACGATCTCGGCGGCCTTGTCCACGGCCCCGCGCATGCCCTCCGCACCGGGGGTCAGCACGATCTTCGCGCCGTAGGCCCGCAGCATCACGCGGCGCTCGGTGGACATGGTCTCCGGCATGGTGAGGATGACGTGGTACCCGCGGGCCGCGCCGACCATGGCCAGGGCGATGCCGGTGTTCCCGGAGGTGCCCTCCACGATGGTGCCGCCGGGCTTGAGCTGCCCGGAGGCCTCCGCGGCGTCGATGATCGCCTTGCCGATGCGGTCCTTCACGGAGTTGGCGGGGTTGTAGAACTCGAGCTTGACGGCGACGTTGCCGGGCAGGTCCTTGTCCAGCTGGTTCAGCCGCACGAGCGGGGTGTCGCCGATCGCTTCGGTGACGTTGTCGAGGATCTTAGCCATGTCAGCCTTCCTGGGGTCGTGGCGCCCGGGGCCGCTGGTCGTCCCCGGCGGGGACGATTCGGGCAGCGGGCCGGGTGGGATGCGTGACCACCGTAGCCACGCGGCGTTTCCTGGCTTAAGAAACGAGCCACGGGCGGTAATATTCCCGGGCCTTCGCCAGCTTGGGGTCGATGATCGCCTGGCAGTAGCCGTTGGCGGGGTTGGTGCGCTGGAAGTCCTGGTGCACGGCCTCGGCCTCCCAGAAGGTCCCCAGTGGTTCGACGGTGGTGACGATCGGGCGGTCGTAGAGCCGCTGGGCGCGGGCGATCTGCTCCTGGAAGAACCGCTTCTCCTCCTCGTCCCGGTAGAACACCGCGGAGCGGTACTGGGTGCCGACGTCGTAGCCCTGCCGGTTCAGGCTGGTGGGGTCGTGGGTCGTGAAGAACATGTCCATGATGACGTCGGCGGGCACCTCGTCCTCGTCGAAGCGCACCCGGATGGCCTCGGCGTGCCCGGTCCGCCCGGTGCACACCTCGCGGTAGGTGGGGTGCTCGGTGGCGCCCCCGGTGTATCCGGCGATGGAGGATTCCACGCCGCGGGTCCGCTGGTAGACGGCGTCCAGGCACCAGAAGCACCCCGCCGCGAGAGTCAGTTCGCGCATGTCCTCCATCCTGGACCCGGCCGGCAGTCGGAGGACAGCGGGGTTCGCTGGCGGGGGAAGGCGGCGCCGCCCGGGCCGCGGGTTCCTCGACCGGGTCTCCTAGACTGGCGGGCATGAGCACCACCGGCACCACCGCGCACCTGTCCGACGTCGTCGCCGCCGCCCACCGGCTGTGGCCACGGGAGCTGGCCGAGTCCTGGGACGCCAGCGGCCTGGTGTGCGGGCGCCCGGACGCGCCGGTGCGGCGCATCCTCTGGGCGGTGGACCCGGTCCAGGCCGTGGCCGCCGAGGCCGTGCGCCGGGACGCGCAGCTGCTGCTGACCCACCACCCGCTGCTGCTGCGCGGGGCGCACTTCCTGCCCGCGGACACGGACAAGGGCGCGGTGGTGCACGAGCTGGTGGAGCACGGCATCGGGCTGCTGGCTTCGCACACCAACGCGGACTCCTACGACGGCGGGGTCTCGGATGCGCTGATCCGCGCCTGCGGGGTGAAGGCCGCCCGGCCCCTGGACCCGACCGACGCCGAGCGGGGCAGCACCGGCATCGGGCGCGTGGGGGAGCTGGCGGAGCCGGTGACCCTGGAGGCGCTGGCCCAGCGGCTGGCCTCGGCGATGCGCCCGACGGCCGGCGGGGTGCGGGTGGCCGGGCCCCGGGAGGGGCTGGTGCGGCGGGTCGCCGTGTGCGGAGGGGCCGGGGATTCCCTGTTCGACGCCGTGCGCGCCGTGGACGCGGACGTGTACGTGACCGCAGACCTGCGCCACCACCCGGCCTCGGAGGCGCGCGAGCGGGCCCTGCTGAGCGGGGGCCGACCCTACCTGATCGACTGCTCGCACTTCGCCTCCGAGCAGCTGTGGCTCACCGAGGGCGCCCGGGCCCTGGAGGCGGAGCTGGCGCGGGAGGGCTTCGCGGTGCAGATGCTGCTCAGCGAGCTGAACACCGATCCGTGGGATTTCGCGGTGCGCCCCGAGCGGCACCCGGGCTCGGCCTCCACGAACGCCGAGGCTGCCCGGTACTGAGGCTGCTCCGGGGCGGTCTGGGGCGGGGGATCGGTCAGCGCTGGCCGAGATCCGGCCCGGGGCTGGGCTCGGAGTCGGTGGCCTCCCGGTTGCTGTCCGCGCCCATGCCGGGCTCGTGCTCGGTGCCCTCGGGGTCGCTGTCGGGCCCCGGGCTCACCTCGTGCTCGGTGCCCTCCGGGTCCGTGTCCGGTCCGGGGCTGGTGATCGGCTGCTCGGCGTCGTCCTCCGGGGATCGGTTCTCGGCGTCGCGGTGGTGGTGCATGGGGTCTCCTCGTCTGGCTGTGTCGTGTCTCACCTGTGAGCGTACACGGCAGGAGAAGGGAGCGGTGGACGGGTCGGCCGATGAGCCGGGTTCTGTTCCGCGCGGCGGTCACCCGCCGCACGGCGACGATCATCCATCTAGGCCGCGGATCGCTCCGCGGCTCGAGCGGCCTACCCGGATGCTCGGGCGGGCAGCCCTCGAACGCATCCTGTCTGGCCTTGCTCCGGATGGGGTTTACCCTGCGGCACCTGTCACCAGGCGCCCGGTGGTCTCTTACACCGCCTTTTCACCCTGGCCCGCCGTGACCGCTGCACGCGGCACGGCGGGTGGTCTGTTCTCTGTGGCACTGGCCTGCGGGTTGCCCCGAGTGGACGTTATCCACCATCCTGCCCTGCGGAGCCCGGACTTTCCTCGAGACCCACGAAGCGTGGGCCGCGCGATCGTCTGGCCGACCCGTCCGGGGGCCACTCTACACTGGGGCCCATGCTCATCCTGCTGCCGCCCTCCGAGACCAAGACCCAGCCCGCCGACGGCGATCCCGTGGACCTCGGGGCCCTGAGCTTCCCCGAGCTCACCGAGGCCCGCGAGACCCTCCTGGCCCAACTCGAGGAGGTCAGCGCCCGGGAGGATGCCGGGCAGCTGCTGAAGGTCGGGCCCTCCCTGGCCGCCGAGGTCGAACGCAACCGGCACCTGCGCGAGCTGCCGGCCGGGCCCGCCCTGCAGGTCTACACCGGGGTGCTCTACGACGCCCTGGACGCCGCGAGCCTGACCCCGGCCGCCCGGGAGCGGGCGGGGCGCGACGTCGTCATCGCCTCGGCCCTGTGGGGCGCGATCGCCGCGACCGACCGGATCCCCGCCTACCGGCTGTCCATGGGCGCGAAGATCGCCCCGAAGGGGAGCCTGGCCGCCTGGTGGAAGGGGGAGCTGAGCCCGGTCCTGGAGTCGCGGGCGGCGGATGAGCTGATCATCGACTGCCGCTCCGGCGGGTACCAGGCGGCCTGGCCCGCCCCGGCGGAGCAGACCGTGCTGATCCGTGCTGAGCGTGAGAGTCCCGACGGCACCCGGAAGGTCGTCTCCCACATGGCCAAGCACTACCGGGGCCTGATCACCCGCAGCCTGCTGCTCTCCGGGCAGGACCCCACCGACGCCGAGGCCCTGGCGGACCTGCTCGCTCGGGAGCACCGGGTGGAGCTGTCCCGGGACACCCGGGGCACCGCGCAGCTGAGCGTCATCGTGCCCGCCGCCGGCTAGCGGGTCCGCCGGGGATGGTCAGTGCCCGAACGGATCCTCGTCGACGCCGGGCATCCAGGTGTTGCCGGGCACGCCCCAGCCCTCGCGCTTGATGGCCTTGCGCGCCTTCGCGGACCAGCGGCGGTTCAGATGGTCCACGTACAGCTGCCCGTCCAGGTGCTGGGTCTCGTGCTGCATGACCCGGGCGAACCAGCCGTGGGCCTCGAACTCCAGCGGGGCGCCCTGGGCGTCCTGACCCGACACGCGCACCCACTCGGCCCGCTTCAGCGGGAAGGACAGTCCCGGCACGGACAGGCACCCCTCGGACTCCTCCTCGGGGTCCGGGTCCTCCTGGGAGATCTTCCCCAGGCTCAGCCGCGGGTTCACGATCACGCCGCGGTCCGCGGCGTCGTCGTTGGCGTACTCGTAGACGAACACGCGCAGACCCGACCCCACCTGGGTCGCGGCCAGCCCGACGCCGTGGGCGGCGTCCATCGTCTCGTACATGTCCTCGATCAGCCGCTGGAAGTCCGGGCCGAAGTCGGTGACGGGCCGGGTGGGTCGGTGCAGCACCGGCTCCCCGGTGATGACGATGGGCAGGATGGTCACGATGGCGCTCCTGAGGGGACGACGGCGGATGCACGGGCGTGCGATCCCACCAGGCTAACCCAGCGCGGGCTGCCACCCGCCGGGCCGCCCCGGGGTATCGGCTGCGTCACACCGATCCTTCCGGAGGTGCTTCCAACCAGGGGAGGGGCTATGTTGAACGGTGTTCAATCGTTGCTTCCCCCGGCCAGGACTCCAGGAGGACTCCCCATGAGCCAGCCCGCAGCGCCCCGGCGCCGCAGCACCCTCTCTCCGGCGCACATCATCGCCCGCGTGGCCGTCTTCGCCGCCCTCATCGCCGTGCTCGGTCTGATGGCCCCGATCCCGGTGCCCGGCATCCCCGTGCCCATCACCGCCCAGACCCTCGGCGTGATGCTCGCCGGGGCGGTGCTCGGACCGGTGTGGGGCGCGGCTTCGGTGACGCTGTTCGAGCTGCTCGTGATCGTCGGGCTGCCGCTGCTGTCCGGCGGGCGCGGGGGTATCGGCGTCTTCGCCGGGGTCTCCGGCGGGTACCTCATCGGCTACATCGCGGGGGCCTTCGTCGTCGGGCTGATCGCCCTGCCCCGCGCCGGCAGGCCCAGCTGGATCCGGGTGCTGCTGGCCAGCCTCATCGGCGGCATCGCGGTGATCTACCTCTTCGGGGTGCCCGTGCAGGCCTGGCGGCTGGGCATCGGCCTGCGCGAATCCCTCTACGCCTCCTTCGCCTTCCTCCCCGGGGACATCATCAAGGCGGTGCTGACCACCCTGATCACCACGGGCCTGTGGAAGGCCTACCCGCGCGCGTTCCTGCGATGACGCCCACCCATCCTGCGCCGCAGCGGGAGGGAGAGCGGGGGAGCCTGCACCTGGAATCCACCGCCTCCGGCATCACCCTGATCACCGGCGCGGATCACGCCGAGGTGCTCGAGCGGGCCCTGCGCCTGCGGGCCGACGGCGGCATCCCGCTGATCGGCGACGAGCGGTGGTCACCACAGCGGCGGGCGCAGATCCTGGAGCGCGCGGCCGCCGCATCCCCGAAGGAGGGCATCGGCTGGGCCGCGTGCACCTCCGGCTCCACCGGGACGCCGAAGATCCTGCTGCGCACCCCGGCCTCCTGGGAGATCGCCTACCCGGGGCTGGATCGGCTGATCGCCCGGGTGGCCGGATGGTCCACGACCGCCGGTCGCACCCTGCTGCTGCCCGTGCATCCCGTCTCCTCCATGGGTCCCTTCGCCGCGGTGCACGCGGCCCACTCCGGGATGCGCCTGCGCGTGCCGCGCGGAGTCCGCATCACCGCCGAGGATCTCGCGGGTGCGGATCTGCTGCACGGCACCCCGTGGCACCTGCGCGAGGTCCTGGATCTGCTCGACGCCCAGGGTGCGTTCTCCCACCGGCTGCGGGTCGCGGTGATCGGCGGGGATCGGGTGGACCCCGCGCTGCGGGCGGAAGCCGAGCGGCGGGGCATCGCCGTGCTCGGCTACTACGGTGCGGCCGAGCTCTCCCTGGTGGCCGTGGACGACGGCTCGGGTCTGCGGGCCTTCCCCGGCGTCCGGCTGCGCGTGCGCCGCGGGGTGCTGTGGGTGCGCACGGAGCAGGCGGCCCGCCAGCTGATCGGCGGCGTCTCGACCCTGCGCCGGGAGGAATCCGAGGACGGTGTCTGGCTGAGCGTCGGGGACCGGGCGAGGCTGTCCGAGGACGGCGTGCTGGCTCTGTGCGGCCGGGAGGATCAGGCCATCCTCACCGCCGGGGCCACCGTCACCCCGGAGGCCGTGGAGGCCGTCCTGCTCGCCTCGCCCCTGGTGGACCGGGCTCTCGTCTACGGAGCGCCGCACCCGCGGCTGGGTCAGCTGGTGGCCGCCTGCATCCAGCCGAGCTCGGCAGCTTCGGAGCTGAGCGAACGGCGACTCCGGCGGAAGCTGCGCGCGTGGTGCGCTCGCAGGCTGGATCCCGCCCAGCGCCCCCGCCGGTGGCTGTTCACGGCAGCCCTGCCGCGCACACCCAGTGGCAAACCCCGGCGGCTGCGCCCGGCCGAGGTGGCGGACCTGCCGCCCTGGACGCCGTCGCAGGGTTCAAGCGGAGGTGAAGGTTCAGATGATTCGCTTTCACTTCAACCAGAGGTTGAAGTATCACGGGCAGAGGAGGCCGGCCATGCCTGAGGTCGCCGTGCTCGCTGCGGGCCGCAGCGCCTTCACCGGGCGCTCCCGCGCCCAAGCCGGACGCACCGATGACCAGCTGGCCGGCCCGTTGCTCGCCGGCCTCACCGCGGCGGCCGGCATCTCCTCGCCGGAGAGGGCGGTGGACGGTGTGATCCTCGGCAGCTGCACCGGTCCCGGTGGGAACGTCGGGCGGCGGGCCGCCCTGGCCGCCGGATTCGGTCTGGACTGCCCCGGCTGGTCCGTGGACGCCCAGTGCGGCTCCGGGATGCTCGCGGTGCAGCAGGCCGCGGACCGCATCCGTCTGGACGGCGGACTGATCGCCGCCGGCGGGGTGGAGAGCCCCTCCACCGCCCCGGAGCGCCGGATCGACGGCGTGGCCTACCGCCAGGCGCCCATGGTTCCGCGCGGCTTCCCGGACCCTGACCTGGTGCACGCCGCCGAGGACCTGGCCCGTGTCCGGGGCATCACCCGCCAGCGGCAGGACGCCCTGGCCGAGCGCAGCCACCGCCTGGCCCTGGAGCACGCGGACCTGCTGGCCGCCGAGCGTCTCGACGGCAGCGGCATCGCCGATGACGGCCCCCGCGCGGTGACCGCCCGGTTGCTGGCCCGCTTCGCCCCGCTCGTCCCGGAGGAGCCGATGGGAGACGGGTCGCAGACTGAGCATGCTCTCGCGGGGCGTCCCGCCGCCGTCGAAAGAAGGAGTGCTCCGGCGCAGTCTCGGCCCGGGTTCGGCTCGGTGACCCCGGGGAACACCGCCCGCATCGCCGACGGCGCGGCCGCGCTACTGCTGGGCCCCGCCCCGCGCGGCGTCGACGGGCAGCCCGCGCGCCCGCACACCCTGGTGCGGGCCGGCATCCTGGCCGGAGGGGACCCGGCCCTGCCGGGGGCGGCACCCACCGGCGCCCTGCGGCGGCTGCTGCGCCGGGCAGGGATCGGGCTGGATCGGCTCGGCGCCCTGGAGATCGTCGAGGCCTTCTCCGCCCAGGTCCTGGCCACCCTGGACGATCTCGACCTGGCCGACGGGGAGCGGATCGATCCTCGGGTCAACGCCGCCGGGGGAGCGCTGGCCCTCGGGCACCCGTGGGGAGCCTCCGGGGCGGCCGTGCTCGTGCGGCTGCATCACCGGCTGCTGGCCTGCCCTCCCGGTACGCTCGGAGCGGCGGCCTGCGCCATCGGCGGCGGGATGGCCGCCGCGGTCCTGCTGCAGCGCGGCGACTGAGCGGCACCGGTCCCGCACTACCCGGCAGAAGACCCCTGATGACCCGAAGAGGAGAGCCCTGATGAGCAGGTTCCTGCGCCGCCGCCGGGCCGACCGGCACCCAACCCGTGGGACTGCCCCCGCCCCGGAAACCGGCGCACCGCTCGGACCGAATCCGGAGGCACCGGAGGCCACCGCCCCGCGATCCGGGCAGGCGCGCCCCGAGGAGGGCCAGCCCCCGGTGATCCGGGTGCAAGACCTCACCGTCACCGCGGACGGACCCGAGGGGGAGTCGGTGCTGCTGCAGGGGCTCACCTGCACGCTCGGGGCCGCGCGCACCGCGGTCATCGGGGAGAACGGATCGGGCAAGTCCACCCTGGTGCGCGTCATCGCGGGGCTGATGGATCCTGCCGCGGGCAGCGTCACCGTGCACGGCATCGACGCCGTCGCCGAACGCCGCCGGCTGCGTCGGTGCGTCGGCTTCGTCTTCGCCAATCCCGGCGCGCAGGCCATCATGCCCGTGGTGCGCGAGGACGTGGCCCTGACCCTGCGCGGCCGGGATCTCACCACCGAGCAGATCCGGCGGACCGTGGATGCGGCGCTGGCCGAGCACGGGCTGAGTGATCTGGCCGATCGGGCCTGCCAGTCCCTCTCCAGCGGGCAGATGCAGCGGCTGGCCCTGTGCTCGGTGCTGGTGGGCGGCCCGGACCTGGTGATCGCGGACGAGCCCACCAGCATGCTGGACGCCCGGCACCGCAGGATCATCGCCGACCGGCTGCTGGCCCCGGCCGCCCGCCAGGTCCTGCTGGTCACCCACGACATGGAGCTGGCCGCCCGCTGCGATGAGGCCGTGCTGATCCGCGACGGGAAGCTTCAGGCCCAGGGGCCGCCGGATGAGGTCATCGCCCGCTACCACCGCAGCCTCGAGGAACCGGGCCGATGATCAGCCTCTACCTGCCCGGCACCAGCCCGATCCACCGCGCCCCGGCCTGGCTGAAGCTGCTGGTCCTGGCTCTCGGCGCCATCGTGCTCTCCCTGCTGCCCAATTCCTGGGGGCTGGCCGCCGCGGCCTTCCTGCTGCCCGCCCTCGGCTACGCCGCGGCGGGCCTGAGCGCACGGATCATGGCGCGGGATCTGCGGGCGATGCTGGTGCTGGTGGTCTTCCTGGTGGGGACCCAGCTGATCTTCTCCCCGCCCCTGGCCGCGGTGTGCAATACGGCCCGGGTGCTGGCGGTGGTGCTGCTGGCGCAGGTGCTCACCCGCACCACCCGGGTGCAGGAGATGGTGGAGGTGGCCCAGACCTGCCTGCGTCCGCTGCGCCGGGTGGGCGTGAGCCCGACGGCGGTCGGCCTGGCGATGGCGCTGGCGATCACCTCCATCGGGCAGGTCGCCGGGATCGTCACTCAGGTGCGCCAGGCCCAGCGCAGCCGGGGTGTTCGGCTGGCCCCGTGGGCGTGGGTCATGCCGGTGCTGGTGCTGACCCTGCGCCACGCCGACGACGTCGGGGACGCTCTGCAGGCCCGCGGCGCCGCCGACTGAGTCGGTGCCGAGCAGGCACGGAGAGCAGACCTGCGGCAGGGGACGACGAAGGCCCGGATCCGTGAGGATCCGGGCCTTGTCTTCGGGGTGATCGACGGGGGTTGAACCCGCGACCTCCTGGACCACAACCAGGCGCTCTGCCAACTGAGCTACGACCACCATCAAGATCGCTACCCGGAGGGTTCCGGATCGCTCCGGCCCGCTGGGCAACATCCAAGAGACTACACGAGCCCGCCCGTCGTCGGCGAATCAGCACGGCCCGCGGCGGGCGTGAGACCGCGCACAGCGGCACGCGGCTCAGTCGGAGGCGCGCTCGAACGGCACCGTACCCGGACGGCGTCGTGCTCAGCAGACGCCGGGATTCAGTCCGCCTCGGACACTCTGGTGGAGATCGCCTTCGCGGTCTCGGAGTCCGGGCCCGGCTGGGGGACGAACACGGCCTCGCGGTAGTAGCGCAGCTCCTGGATCGAATCCCGGATGTCGCCCAGGGCCCGGTGGTTCCCGGTCTTGGCCGGCGCCTGGTAGTAGGCCCGCGGGTACCACCGGCGGGCCAGCTCCTTGATCGTGGAGACGTCGATGATCCGGTAGTGCAGGTGCTCGATCAGCTCCGGCATGTCCCGGGCCAGGAAGGTCTTGTCCGTGCCCACCGAGTTCCCGCCCAGTTGCGCCTTGCCGGGCTCCGGGACGTAGCGGCGGACGTGCTCCATCACCTGCCGGGTGGCCTCGGCCATGCTCAGCCCGCCGGGCAGCTCCTCCAGCAGCCCGGAGGTGGTGTGCATCTGCCGCACGAAGTCGCCCATCTGCTCCAGGGCGCCCTCCGGCGGGGCGATCAGCACGTCCAGACCCTCATCCAGGATGTTCAGCTCCGCGTCGGTGATCAGCACTGCGACCTCGATCAGCGCGTCCCTCTCCAGGTCCAGGCCGGTCATCTCGCAGTCGATCCACACAATGCGCTCATGATTCTTAGACACCCCTCCAATCTATCGCCCCGCCACCCCGACGGCGCCACACACCGGAGCAGGCCGGGGGATCGGTACAGTGGGCGGGAGCATCTTTCCCGCACCAGCACCGACCGCACCAGCAAGACCGACCCAGGGGAGCACGTGAGCCAGAGCGTCGCGTCCGCAGCCCGGACCAGAACCGAGCCGCGCTTCGTGCAGCGCAGCCCGATGCGCACCATCGTCATCGGCACGATCGGCTCCCTGCTGATGATGGTCGGCTCCTTCGGCATCGGCTGGCTGGCCCCCATCTCCCGGCTGCGCCAGGACCCCGTGATCATCGCGCTGCGCTACACCGACGGCGCGGTGGTCGCCTGCATCGTGATGACCGCCCTCGGGGCGATGGCCCTGACCCGCGAGTGGCTGCGGCTGAGCCAGAAGATCGACCACTGGGGGCGCCCGGCGAAGAAGTGGGTGACCCTGGCGATCCTGTGCTGGGTCACCCCGATGCTGTTCTCCTTCCCGCTGTTCAGCCGGGACGTGTACTCCTACTACGCCCAGGGCCGGGTCTACGAGTCCGGGCTGAACCCGTACGAATCCGGGGTCTCCTCGGTCAACAACTTCTTCCAGTCCGGGGCGGACCCGCTGTGGAGCCAGTCCCCGCCGCCCTACGGCGCGGTCTTCCTGTGGATCGAGGGCCTCGTCGTGCGGGTGGCCGGAACCTCGCCCGACGTCGCCTTCTACCTCTTCAGGCTGGTGGCCCTGATCGGGGTCGCCCTGATCGCGATCTTCCTGCCCAAGCTGGCCCGGATGCACGGGATCAACCCGGTGCGCGCCTGCTGGCTGTGCCTGGCCAATCCCATGTTCCTGGTGCACTTCGTGATCTCCGCGCACAACGACGCCCTGATGATCGGGCTGATGATGGCCGGGGTGTGGGTCAGCGCCCGATGGCGCACCACGGCGGGCGGGATCGGGGGGATCACCCTGGTGACCCTGGCCATCGCCGTGAAGCCGATCGCGATCATCACCCTGCCGTTCATCGGCCTGCTGTGGGCCGGGCGCGGCGCCTCCTGGCCGCGGCGGATCCTGTTCTGGGTTCTCACCCTCGCGGTGTGCCTGGCGCAGCTGTGGATCATGGGCCGGATGAACGGGTTCGGCTTCGACTGGATCAACGGCCTGAAGACCACCGGCGGGGTGTGGATCTGGTACGCGCCCATCGGGGCGCTGAGCTTCCTCGGCAAGGTGCTCGTGGACTCGTGGGGTGGGCCCGGCGGGGACGTGCAGTCCGCGATCCAGAAGATCGGGCAGCTGCTCGGCATGCTCGGGGCGGGCATCATGGCGCTGATCGGGCGGGATCAGACGATCATCCGCCGCCTCACCCTGGCCCTGGCCTTCGTGGTGATGTTCAACCCGATGATCCAGGCCTGGTACGTGGTCTGGCTGATCCCCTTCTTCGCGGCCACCGGGATCCGGGCGGACTGGCACGTGGACTTCTACTTCCTGACCACCCTGTTCTTCATGCTCTGGGCCGTCTCCGATCAGCTGGACGTGTTCCCCTACCTGGATCTGGACCTGAACATGGGGCGGCTCGTGGCGATCGTCGTCGCCCTGGTCTACGCGGTGTACCTGATGTTCCTGGACCCCTCCACCCGGCGAGTCTTCCGACGCCGACACCGCGGCGCGGCCGTCGTCTGACACCGGCCGGCACCGGACAGGGCCGAGGTCGGGCGGCATGCGGGGCGGCGGGACCCGCGGTATGGTGGGGGAGTCCGCCGTCGCGGCGGACGCGCCTCAGTAGCTCAGTGGATAGAGCAGGAGCCTTCTAATCTCTTGGTCGGGGGTTCGACTCCCTCCTGGGGCACCGGATCAGCGGTCGGGCCGTTCGCATGACGGGGCAGGAGGTTCCAGCCATGAGCGCTTCCGCGGCAGCCCGGCCCCTCGCCTTCCTCGACGTGGACGGGGTCCTGAACCACTTCGTCTCCGCGGACCTCGCCGAACGCCGCGGGCTGCGCCGCATCACCGTCGTGCCGCAGTCCCTGCCCGTGGAATTCACCGTGATCCTGGACCCGGCCGATCGCGACCGGGTGCTGCGCTTGGCGCGCCACTTCGAGATGGCCTGGGGCACCACCTGGGAAGAGGACGCGCCCCGGCTGATCGCCCCGCAGCTCGGGCTGCCCACCACCTGGCCGGTCGCCCACATCGACCGGGTGGACGCCGCCAAGGTCCCCGGGATCCTGGAGGTCGCCGCGGGACGGCCCTTCGTCTGGCTCGACGACGACGTCTCCCCGGCCGACCGCGAGCACCTCACCCGGGTCCCGCAGCCGCACCGGGTCATCGAGGTGCCTGCACCCTGGGTGGATCACCGCGACCCGCGGCGGGTCACCGGGCTCACAGACGAGCTGGTGCAGGAGGCCATCGACTGGGCGCGGGAGCTGAGCACGCGATAGATCATCCGGTTTCTTCGCGGCGCGGCGTCCTTGAGGCCGGTCATCCCCCTCGGTCATCGCCGGCGCCTGGCGCGTCCGGCCGGATCCCTTCGGCTCCGGAATCGGTGGATCTCCCGCGGGATTCCCGGCGGCATCCACAGCAGCCCCGCGAATCCGGGGGAGCGGGGGATGGGACGCACCCCGAGGGGTCCAGGATGAGCGGTACCGGACCGCCCGCGAGCACCGCGGGAGCCGGCACCAGCCCCTCCCGAAAGGACACGGCCATGACCGACCTGATCACCGTCCGCGGCTTCGTCGCCACCAAGCCCGACCCCCGGACCATGCCCGGCAACGGCACCGCCGTCGCCTCCTTCCGCCTGGCCTCCACCCCGCGGTGGTACGACGCCCAAGCCAAGGAGTGGAAGGACGGCCACACCAACTGGTACACCGTCACCGCCTTCCGCGCCCTGGCCGGCACCGTGACCGCCTCCGTGAAGGTGGGCCAGCCGGTGATCGTGCAGGGCAAGCTGCGCGTGAAGACCTGGGAATCCGGCGGCATCAAGCGCTCCACGGTGGAGATCGAGGCCCTCAGCGTGGGCCACGACCTCGCCTTCGGCACCGCCAGCTTCGCCCGCAGCAGCGGCCCCCAGCCCGGGGAGCGGCGCCAGGATCCCCGGGAGTCCGGCAGCGGCTGGGACACCGGTCCCGCCTCCGCCGGGTCTCTGCCCTCCGAGGTGGAGACGGGGACCGGGGAGTGGGTGGATGCCCGGACCGGGCAGATCCTCGAGGACCCGGCGGATCCCGCGGACCCGACCCCCGAGACCGGCCGCACCGCCACCGGAGACGCCGACGAGGACCCCGGCGCGGACAGCGCGGCGGGCCCCGAGCCGACCGGGATGTCCGAGGCCGACGAGGAGGACGAGGCCCTGGCGGCCATGAGCTGAGGCTCCGACCCGAGCGGATCATGCGGCCCATGCGGTCCGAGAGGACCGGGCGGGGCGGGAGGCCTCGGGGCGTGGCACAATGTCCGTGTCCCCGACGCCGCCCGCCCAGGAGCCCCGATGCCCGTCACCCGCCGCAGCGCCGCCGTGCTGACCGTCCTCACCGTGACGGCCCTGACGACGGCGCTGACCGGATGCTCCGACGCCGACACCGGGTCCTCGCAGACTGCGCAGACCCCCGCTCCAGCGGCGTCCTCGGATGACCCGCTCCAGCAGGATGCCCGGCATCTGCAGGAGGTGCTCACCGGTTCGCTGCAGGGCCAGGAGGTCACGGCCGAGCGGGTGCGCTCCGGCATCGCGCAGGCCGGCTGGTCCGGGCAGGACGTCGAGGTCGGACAGGACACCACCCCCACCGGGCTGGACGTGGACAGCGTGGACGCGGCCGTGAAGACCCGGGATCAGTGCCTCTTGGCCGACGTGCGACCGGACGGTGCCGTGAGCGTGAGCACCGGGCCCGCGCTGTCCGACGGCCGGTGCTTCGCCGGTCATCGCGCCGGCTAGGGCACCCGATTCGGCCCGCTGGCGCGCATAGTAGCCTGGACGGCATGGCTGAATTTATCTACACGATGTCCAAGGCCCGCAAGAAGGTGGGCGACAAGGTCATCCTGGACGATGTCACGATGTCCTTCTACCCCGGGGCGAAGATCGGCGTCGTCGGCCCCAACGGCGCCGGCAAGTCCACGATCCTGAAGATCATGGCCGGGCTGGACACCCCCTCCAACGGCGAGGCCCGGCTGAGCCCCGGCTACAGCGTCGGCATCCTCCTGCAGGAGCCCCCGCTGAACGAGGAGAAAACCGTCCTGGGCAACGTCCAGGAGGGCGTGGGCGAGATCAAGGCCAAGCTGGACCGGTACAACGAGATCTCCGAGGAGATGGCGAACCCAGACGCAGACTTCGACGCCCTGATGGAGGAGATGGGCAAGCTCCAGGAGGAGATCGACGCCGCGAACGCCTGGGACCTGGACAGCCAGCTGGAGCAGGCGATGGACGCCCTGCGCTGCCCGCCCGGGGACGCGGATGTGAAGGTCCTCTCCGGGGGCGAGCGACGCCGGGTCGCCCTGTGCAAGCTGCTGCTGCAGAAGCCGGACCTGCTGCTGCTGGATGAGCCCACCAACCACCTGGACGCCGAATCCGTGCTGTGGCTGGAGCAGCACCTGCAGTCCTACCCCGGTGCGGTGCTGGCCGTGACCCACGACCGCTACTTCCTGGACCACGTGGCCGAGTGGATCTGCGAGGTGGAGCGCGGCCGCCTGCACGGCTACGAGGGCAACTACTCCACCTACCTGGACACCAAGCAGAAGCGCCTGGAGGTGCAGGGCAAGAAGGACGCCAAGATGGCCAAGCGCCTGAAGGACGAGCTGGACTGGGTCCGCTCCAACTCCAAGGGGCGCCAGACCAAGTCCAAGGCCCGCCTGAACCGCTACGAGGAGATGGCCGCCGAGGCGGAGAAGACCCGCAAGCTGGACTTCGAGGAGATCCAGATCCCGCCGGGACCGCGCCTGGGCTCGCAGGTCATCGAAGCGGAGAACCTGCAGAAGGGCTTCGGCGAGCGCAGCCTGATCAGCGGCCTGTCCTTCTCCCTGCCGCGCAACGGCATCGTCGGGGTCATCGGCCCCAACGGCGTCGGCAAGTCCACCCTGTTCAAGACCATCGTGGGCCTGGAGCCGCTGGACGGCGGCGAGCTGAAGGTCGGGGAGTCCGTGAAGATCTCCTACGTGGATCAGAACCGGGAGAACATCGACCCGGAGAAGACCCTGTGGGAGGTGGTCTCCGACGGGCTGGACTTCATCAAGGTCGGCCAGGTGGAGATGCCCTCGCGCGCCTACGTCTCCGCATTCGGCTTCAAGGGCCCGGACCAGCAGAAGAAGGCCGGGGTGCTCTCCGGCGGTGAGCGCAACCGCCTGAACCTGGCCCTGACCCTGAAGCAGGGGGGGAACCTGCTGCTGCTGGATGAGCCCACCAACGATCTGGACGTGGAGACCCTCTCCTCCCTGGAGGATGCGCTGCTGAAGTTCCCGGGCTGCGCCGTGGTCGTCTCCCACGACCGCTGGTTCCTGGACCGGGTCGCCACCCACATCCTCGCCTGGGAGGGCACCGAGGAGCACCCGGACCGGTGGTACTGGTTCGAGGGCAACTTCGAGTCCTACGAGGAGAACAAGGTCGAGCGCCTCGGCGCCGACGCCGCCCGCCCGCACCGGGTCACCCACCGCCGCCTGACCCGCGACTAGCGGCACCTGAAGACGCCGATGGCGCCCGTCCCCGAGCACGCGGGGGCAGGCGCCATCGGCGTCTTCGGTGGATAAGGCCAGGCGGGGGCTCACTCCGGCAGTCGGATCATCGCCTCCTGCGTCGTCGTGGCGATCAGGCGCCCGGTGCAGTCGAAGATCCTCCCGCAGGCCAGCCCCCGGGAACCCGAGGCATTTGTGGAATGCTGGGTGTACAGCAGCCACTCATCGGCCCTGGCCTCCCGATGCCACCAGATCGCGTGATCCAGGGTGGCCGCGGCCAGGCCCGGTTCGGTCCAGGACTTCCCGTGCCGGCGCAGGATCGGCTCGATCGGCGTGTAGTCCGAGGCGTAGGCGATCGCGGCCCGGTGGATCACCGGATCATCCGGCAGCCGCCCGAAGGTCCGGAACCACACCGCGGTGGAGGCCTCCCGGGCCCCGGCGGGGGCCAGGAAGATCGGCTCGGAGACGTAGCGCAGGTCGAAGGGACGCCCGAAGGCGATGCGCCGGGCCCGCGGATCGTCGACGTCGGCCAGCAGCTGCCGCGGACTGGGCAGCTGTTCCGGGGCCGGCACGCCCTCGGGCATCCGCTCCTGATGCTCCAGCCCCGGCTGGGGGACCTGGAAGGAGGCCAGGCAGGACAGGATCACCCGCCCCTCCTGGTAGGCGTGGATCCGGCGGGCGGAGAAGGAGCGGCCATCGCGCATCCGCTCCACGCCGAAGGTGATGGGCTGGGTGACATCCCCGGGACGCAGGAAGTACCCGTGCAGGGAGTGGATCGGCCGGTCCTCGGCCACGGTGCGGCTGGCCGCGATCGCGGACTGGGCCAGCACCTGCCCGCCGTAGACCCGCGGGGTCTCCGGTCCCACGGTGCGTCCAACGAAGACGTCCTCCGTGGTGCGCAGCGGCTCCTCCGGAGCCAGGCGGAACATGCTCAGCAGCTTCGCGGTGGCCTCCGAGGGATCGGCGGGGGCACCCGAGTCATCGACTTCGCTCATCCGCCCATCGTAGCCGCGACGCCTCGTCACCCAGCCCCACCGCCCAGCTCCACCCGCGCGGCGGGTCCGGACTAGGGTGGGGAGGATGAACGACGACGCCCCCGCCGCTGACCGGCCCACCCCCGAGCAGTCCACGGCCCCCGTCCTGCGGCTGGCCGATCCCCGGCAGGCCAGGGACCTGGCCACTCTGATCTCCCGGGCCCGCGCCCTGGACGAGGGTGCCGCGGTGCGCCTGCAGGCCGTGGGCTCGGTCCTGGCCGTGTGGGTGCCCGTGATGAGCGGGGAGACCCTCTTGGAGCAGGTGCCCACGGTCCTGGGCATGCGGGCCGTGCACCTGTCCGAACCCTCCCGAGCCGATGCCACGGTGCAGGCGGCGGCCGTGCTGGATCGGATGGCCCGCGTGGACCGGGCCGGGACGGCGCTGGCCCTGCCCCCGATCACCGTGCGGGCCGCCTGGTCCGGGGCGATCCCCGGCACCTCGGGTTGGAAGGAGTGCGGCACGGTCTCTGCTCAGCGGCTCGAGGAGCTCGCCCGGCAGGGCAGCCGGGCCGTGGAGCAGGCCCTGCCGGCCCAGGCGGGGGCGGCGGTGCTGAGCACCGTGCGCTCGCGGATCTGGGGCACCGTGGAGCAGCCCGGCGGCTTCGTGGCCGGTGCGGCCTTCGGGGCCAAGGCGCTGGGCTTCCTCGGCGGCGGCGACGTCGTCGTGCACGCCCAGGGCCCGTGGCGGCGCCTGTCCAACCGGGCTGGGCACCTGCTGGCCCGCCCCGCCGCCTCCCTGTGACCGGCTATCCGGGGGTGTTCGTCATCGCGACGGCGGCCCGCTGGAAGTAGTCCCACATCAGCCCGTCCAGCATCTGCGGCAGCTCGAGGGTGTCCAGGGATTCGCGCATGAATCGCAGCCAGGTCTGCCGGGCCGCGGAGTCGATGCGGAAGGGGGCGTGGCGCATCCGCAGCCGCGGGTGTCCGCGCAGCTGCCCGTAGGTGGTGGGCCCGCCGAAGTACTGCTCCAGGAACATCTCCAGGCGCACCCGGGCCGGCTCCAGGTCCTCCTCCGGGTACATCGCGGCGAACTCCGGGTCCGCGGCCACCCGGGAGTAGAACTCCCGGGTGAGCCGCTGGAAGGCCGCGTGCCCGCCGATCTGCTCATATAGGCTCGGGGCGCTCACGATTCGTCAGCCGATGACGTCCGCGGCCTGCACCCGCAGGGCCCGCTCGATGCCGTCGCGCCCCTCGATCACCTGGCGGCGCAGGGAGTCCCGGCCCTCGCCGAGCTGGCTGAGGAACTGCTCCGAGGCCTCCAGCACGTCCCGGTCCACCACCTGGGGGAACAGCCCGGTGATGATCTGCTGGGAGATCTCGTGGGACAGCTCCTGCCAGACCCGCTCGATCGCGGCGAAGTAGCGGGGGATGAACGGGCGCAGCAGGGAGCTCTTGGTGGTCGCGTTGAACCCCATGATCGCGGAGCGCTGGATGACGTTGGGCAGGTCGTGGTGCTCCACCACCTGCTCCCACACCCGGTTCTTGGCCTCCGCGGTGGGGATCGCGGCCTTCGCCTGGGCGGCCTTCTGGGCGCCGGTGGAGGTGTTGTCCTCGGCCGCGGCGGCGTCGATCTCCGCCTCGTCGGCCCGCCCGGCCGCGGCCAGCGCGATCAGCAGACGCCAGGCCAGGTCTCGGTCGATCTCCAGGCCCTCCAGCCGCTGCTGACCCTCCAGCAGCGCGCGCACGGTGTCCTTCTGCTCCTCCGTGGTGGCGTGGGCGGCGAAGGCCTGCACGAACTGCAGCTGGCGGTCCGACCCGGCCGGGGCGGACTGGGCGATCTCCCACAGCCGCTGTGCGGCCTTCTCCCGGGTGGCCTCCTGGGCATCCGAGCGCACGTACATCTTCAGGGTCGTAGCCAGGTTGCGCAGCTGCGTCATGATCGAGGTGGAGTCCGTCTCCGCGTCGATGTTGTTCAGCACCAGGTCCACGAACTGCCGGGCCGGGATCTGCCCGTCCCGGGTGCCGTCCCAGGCCGCCCCCCACACGACGGCGCGCGGCAGGGACTCCTCGAAGTCGCGCAGGTGCGCCACGGCCGTATCGAAGGAGCGCTCATCCAGCCGGACCTTGGCGTAGGCGAGGTCCTCGTCGTTGAGCAGGATCAGATCCGGGCGGGCCCGCCCGGCGACGCCGGGGATCGCGGTGCGCTCGCCCTCGACGTCGAACTCCACCCGGTGGGTGCGCACCAGCTTCCCGTCCCGCAGGTCGTAGAACCCGGCGGTCATCCGGTGCGGACGCAGGGTCGGGTAGTCGTTCGGGGCGGTCTGGATGACCTCCACGGACTCCAGGGTGCCGTCCTCGGCGGCGGTGATGGAGGGGGTCAGGGTGTTGACCCCGGCCGTCTCCAGCCAGACCTTGGACCAGGAATCCAGCTCGCGCCCGCTGGTGGACTCCAGCTCCGCGAGCAGATCCGCCAGGGTCGCGTTGGACCAGGAGTGCTTCTCGAAGTAGGAGCGCAGCGCCCGCATGAACTCCTCCTGGCCCACCCAGGCCACCAGCTGGCGCAGCACGGAGGCGCCCTTGGCGTAGGTGATGCCGTCGAAGTTGACCTGCACATCCTGCAGGTCGTTGATCGGGGCGACGATCGGGTGGGTCGAGGGCAGCTGGTCCTGGCGGTAGGCCCAGGTCTTCTCCGAGGCGCCGAAGGTGGTCCAGGCGTGGGTGAACCGGGTGTTGGACACGGCCGCCAGGTGGGACATGAACTCGGCGAAGGACTCGTTGAGCCACAGGTCGTTCCACCACTTCATGGTCACCAGGTCCCCGAACCACATGTGCGCCAGCTCGTGCAGGACGGTGATGGCCCGGCGCTCCACCATGGCCTCGGTGGGCTTGGAGCGGAAGATGTAGTCCTCCAGCATGGTCACGCACCCGGCGTTCTCCATCGCCCCGGCGTTGAACTCGGGGACGAACAGCTGGTCGTACTTCTCGAAGGGGTAGGGGACCCCGAACTGCTCCTCGTAGAACGCGAAGCCCTGCTTGGTCAGGGTGAAGATGTCCTCCGCGTCCAGGTGCTCGATCAGGGAGCGCCGGGCGTAGAGGTCCAGGGGGATCTCCCGGCCCTCGGCGTTGGTCAGGGAATCCGAGACCTTGGCGTAGGGCCCGGCCACCAGGGCGGTGATGTAGGAGGAGATCCGGGGGGTGGGGCGGAAGCGCCACACCGCCTGCTCGCCCTGCTCCTCGCGGGAGTCCACCGGCTGGTTGGAGATCACCGTCCAGGCGGCCGGAGCGGTGACGGTGAAGGTGAACTCGGCCTTCAGGTCCGGCTGCTCGAAGACGGCGTACATGCGCCGGGAATCGGGCACCTCGAACTGGGTGTAGAGGTAGACCTCGTCGTCCACCGGGTCCACGAAGCGGTGCAGGCCCTCGCCGGTGTTGGTGTACAGGGCTTGGGCCTCGACGGTCAGCTCGTTGCTCTCGGCCAGCTCCGGCAGCTGGATGCGCACCCCGTCGGAGACCTCCGCGGGATCCAGGTCCCGCCCGTTCAGGCGCACCCGCTGCACCGAGTCGGTGACCGCGTCGATGAACGTGGAGGAACCCGGCACGGCGTCGAACACGACGGTGGTGGTCGAGGCGAAGGTCCGGGCGGACCCGGTCAGGTCCAGGCGGATGTCATAGGAGTGCACGCGGGTGACGACGTCGGCGCGCTCGGCCGCCTCCTGGCGCGTCAGATTCATTCCGGGCATGGGCGCGTGGCCTTTCATCGGGGACAGCGGTTTCAACCTGACTCTCAGGGTATTACACCCCACCGGGTAGTGTGGGCGGGGCCGGGCCCCATGCGGCCCACACCCCTAGCACCGCACAGGCCCCGCCGCTTCGCGGAGGCCGCGACCGAGGAAGCGAGCAGCGACGTTGCGCATCCACATCGCCACCGACCACGCCGGGCTGGAGCTCAGCCGCTACCTGGTGGACAGCCTCACCTCCGACGGCCACGAGCTGGTCGACCACGGGCCGCAGACCTATGACCCGCAGGATGACTACCCGGCGTTCTGCATCGACGCCGCCATCGCCGTGCGCCGGGACCTCGACGCCGGGCGCGAGGCCCTCGGGATCGTGCTCGGGGGCTCCGGCAACGGCGAGCAGATGGCCGCGAACAAGGTGCCCGGCATCCGCGCGGCCCTGATCTGGAGCGAGACGACCGCGGCACTGGCCCGGGAGCACAACGACGCGCAGATCGCCGCGGTGGGTGGACGCCAGCACCAGAAGGAGGAGGCCCTGCAGATCATCCGCGTCTTCCTGTCCACCCCGTTCAGCGGCGACGAGCGGCACGTGCGCCGCATCGGCCAGATCGGCGAGTACGAGCGCACCGGGGGGATCGCCGGCAGCGTTCTGGACGCGGATGCCTGAGGGCCACTCGATCCACCGGGTCGCCCGCCGCTTCGCGGAGGGCTTCCTCGGCCAGACCCTGCGGGTCTCCAGCCCCCAGGGGCGCTTCGCCCAGGGAGCCGCCCTGCTGGACGGGGCGCGGGCGATCACCTCCCGGGCCCACGGCAAGCACTTCTTCCTCGGCTTCGACAACGACCTCACCCTCAACGTGCACCTGGGGATGTACGGGGCGTGGACCTTCGGCGGGGATGAGACCTTCGCCGCCGCCTCCTCGATCGGGGCGCCCCGACGGATGGCCGAGCGGGAGACCGCCGGCACCGAGGCAGACGACGCCCCGGCCGCCTACGCCGGGCCGCCGGCCCCGCGACCCACCACCCGGGTGCGCCTGGTGGGGGAGCACGGCTACGCGGACCTGGTGGGGGCCACGATCTGCCGGGTCCTGGAACCCGCCGGGGTGGCGGCCCTGGACGCCCAGCTGGGCCCGGACCCCCTGGACCCGCAGGCCGACCCCGAGCCGTTCTACGCCGCGGCGGCTGCGACCTCCCGACCCATCGGCGCGGTGCTGATGGATCAGAAGGCGGTGGCCGGCATCGGGAACATCTTCCGCGCGGAGAGCCTGTTCCGGGCCGGTCAGCACCCGCACACCCCGGCAGCCCGGGTCCCGCGGGAGCGGCTGGAGCTGCTGTGGCGGGACAACGTCACCCTCATGGAGGCCGCCGTGCGGCTGGGCCGGATCGTGACCACCGCCCCGGAGCACCGGCCCGGGGTGCCGGCCGAGCGAGCCTGGCGCGAGCACGCCAACTACGTCTACCTGCGCCACGGACGCCCCTGCCGGGTCTGCGGACAGGACGCGATCGTCGTGGAGGACCTGGGTGGGCGCAAGCTCTACTGGTGCACCGTCTGCCAGGCCCCGCGCTGAGCGGCCCCGGAGGCGAGGACCCCGAGACCGCACACACGCCGAGACCGTACGAGGGTGCCGAGACCGGACCCGACGGGTGCGGTCTCGGCACGGTCGTACGGTCTGGGCCGCACCGTACGGTCTCGGCGGCGTCGCGACCGGCGTCAGGAGACGACGAAGCCCCGCCACCGGAGGGTGACGGGGCCGTGAGAGGGGATGACGGGAATCGAACCCGCGTCATCAGTTTGGAAGACTGAGGCTTTACCATTAAGCTACATCCCCGCGCTGCGCGAGGAACCGACCCCGGAACGGGGGGCCTCGGCGGACCACCTCATCGAACACCACCGGCTCGCCGGGCGTCAAATCCGCTGGCGCGCTCCGGGCGGCACCAGCACCACCCACAGGAGACGGGGCGCGGGCCCTGCGGTGGCCGTTCCGGGTGGATGCGGTGAGGAGGCCGAGCGAGCATGATTCGCAATGCGAGGGCGAGACGCTAAACTGACCTGAGGCTGACGGGGTGTAGCGCAGTGGCTAGCGCGCCTGCTTTGGGAGCAGGAGATCGCAGGTTCGAGTCCTGTCACCCCGACGGTGGAGGGGCCGGATCTGCGACGTCGACGCGGCGTTCGCGCGGCCCTTCTCCGATCACACGTGCGCGGCGCATCCCGCCGTGTAGGCGAGCACGCCGCAACCCGCCCGCTCGGGCATCCGCGCGGGCTCCATCCAAGACGACCCGTAGGAGACCAACGGACGTGAAGACCACCGTCGAGAAGCAGAACCCCACCCTGGCCAAGATCCAGGTCGATGTGCCCTTCGAGGAGTTCAAGCCGTTTCTCACCAAGACCTACAAGGACCTGGCCAACCAGATCCAGCTGCCCGGCTTCCGCAAGGGCAAGGTCCCCGCGGCGCTGATCGACCAGCGCGTCGGCTACGACTTCGTCGTGGAGAACGCCCTGAACGACGCCCTCAACGGCTTCTACCAGCAGGCCCTGGCCGAGAACGAGCTGACCCCGCTGGCCCAGCCCGAGGTCGACGTCGTAGCCAAGCCCGAGTCTGACGCGCGCGAGAAGGACATCCAGGTCTCCCTGGAGGTCACCGTGCGCCCCGAGATCGAACTTCCCGAGTACACCGGGCTGAAGGTCGAGGTCGCCGACGCCGAAGTCACCGCCGAGGACGAGCAGAAGGCCCTGGACGAGCTGCGCTCCCGCTTCGGCACCCTGAAGGCCGTGGACCGCCCGGCCGCCGAGGACGACTTCGTGACCCTGGACCTGCAGGCAACGATCGACGGCGAGGAGGTCGACGCGGCCAACGACCTGTCCTACCAGGTGGGTGCCGGCACCATGCTCGAGGGCCTGGATGAGGCCCTCACCGGCCTGTCCGCCGGGGAGGATGCGACCTTCGAGACCCAGCTGGCCGGCGGTGAGCACTCCGGCGAGGACGCCACCGTGAAGGTCAAGCTGAGCGCCGTCAAGGAGCGCGAGCTGCCCGAGGCCGACGACGACTTCGCCCAGATGGCCTCCGAGTTCGACACGATCGACGAGCTGAAGGAGGACCTGAAGAAGCAGGCCGCCCAGGCCAAGGTCGCCGAGCAGGGCGCCGAGGCCCGGGACAAGGCCCTGGACCGCCTGGTCGAGCTGGTCGAGGTCCCGGTGCCGGAGAAGGTCATCGACGAGCAGGTCGAGCAGCACTTCTCCAACCCCAACGCCGAGGCCGACCACGACTCCGAGGAGCACCGCGCCGAGGTCCGGGAGAACACCGAGCGGGCCTTCCGCAACGAGGTCATCCTCGACGCGATCGCCGAGAAGGAGGAGATCGGCGTCGAGCAGGCCGAGCTGATCGACTACATCATCACGATGTCCTCCCAGTACGGCATGGACCCCAACCAGTTCGCCCAGATGCTGGACTCCTCCGGGCAGGCCGGGATGATGGTCGGCGAGGTCCGCCGCTCCAAGGCTCTGGCCAAGGTGCTGGAGCAGGCCGAGGTCGTGGACGCCTCAGGCAACGCCGTGGACCTGAGCTCCTACCTCAACCCGCAGGGCGAGCAGGAGACCGCCGAGGAGACCGCCCAGCAGGACTGATCCCCTCCGCCCCTTCGCGCTCGCTGAGCGACGACGCTGCCCCGACCCCCTCCCGCCTTGAGGAGGGGCTCGGGGCGGCGTCGTTCTGCCGTCCAGCCCCCGGCAAGCCAACAGCGAACTGGCTCGGGCACCCGTGGGCGCGCGGGCGTCGGCCTACTACTGTCGTAGACAGACACCAGCGGAGAAGGCCCCCGCCGACGCCCCGTCCCGGGTGGACGGGGGCCTGCCGCTCAGCGACGAGAAGAGGACACACCACCGATGGCACAGCAGCTTTCCGCCCACGGTTCGGCCCCGCAGATGAGCCGCGAGCCCCGCGGTCAGGACGACCACGTCTACAACCGCCTGCTCAAGGAGCGCATCATCTGGCTCGGCTCGGATGTGCGCGATGACAACGCCAACCTGATCTGCTCCCAGATGCTCCTGCTCTCCGCGGAGGACCCGCAGGCGGACATCTACCTGTACATCAACTCCCCGGGCGGATCCATCACCGCCGGGATGGCCATCTACGACACGATGCAGCTGATCCCCAACGACGTCGTGACCATCGCCACCGGCATGGCCGCCTCGATGGGGCAGTTCCTGCTCTCCTCCGGGACCCCGGGCAAGCGTTACGCGACCCCCAACGCCCGGATCCTGATGCACCAGCCCTCCGGCGGCATCGGCGGCACCGCCTCGGACATTCGCACCCAGGCCGAGCTGATCCTGGACATGAAGAAGCGCATGGCCGAGCTGACCGCGCAGCAGACCGGCAAGTCCGTGGAGCAGATCCTCGAGGACAACGACCGGGACAACTGGTTCACCGCCCAGGAGGCCCTGGTCTACGGCTTCTTCGACCACATCGCCCAGTCCGCCGGCTCCGTCTCCGGCGGCGGCGGGACCCTGAAGGACTCCTGAACCTCCCCGGTCCGCCACGCACACCCCACTTCTTCCCAGGAGACACGAGACTTCCATGAACTTCACCTCCCCGCAGGCCCAGGCTTCCGGCCTGACCATGCCCACCGACCGGTACGTGCTGCCCTCCTTCGAGGAGCGCACCCCGTACGGCTACAAGCGCCAGGACCCCTACGCCAAGCTGTTCGAGGACCGCATCATCTTCCTCGGCGTGCAGGTCGACGACGCCTCGGCCGATGACATCATGGCCCAGCTGCTGGTCCTGGAGGCCCAGGACCCGGACCGGGACATCGTCATGTACATCAACTCCCCGGGTGGCTCCTTCACCGCGATGACCGCGATCTACGACACGATGCAGTACATCCGCCCGGAGATCCAGACCGTGTGCCTGGGGCAGGCGGCCTCCGCGGCGTCGGTCCTGCTGGCCGCCGGCACCCCCGGCAAGCGCCTGGCCCTGCCCAACGCCCGCGTGCTCATCCACCAGCCGGCCCTGGCCGGGCAGCAGGGCGGGCAGGCCTCGGACATCGAGATCCACGCCAACGAGGTCATGCGCATGCGCACCTGGCTGGAGGACACCCTGGCCCTGCATTCGAACAAGACCAGCCAGCAGGTCAACAAGGACATCGAGCGGGACAAGATCCTCACCGCCAAGGACGCCCAGGAGTACGGCCTGATCGACCAGGTCCTGGAGTCGCGCAAGATCAACAAGCCGCAGATCAACACCCAGGACTGATCCGTTCGGATCCGTCATCTCGCAGCGCCCCCGCGTCATATCCACACCCTGCGCAACAGGGCAGACGCGGGGGCGTCGTAGCCGGTAGCCTGGTATCCGATGCGCCCGCCCGACGGCGGCCCGGACCCTGCGCGCGAGCGGGCCCACCGCCCGCGCATCCCGCCCTCGTCGCCGCGTGAAGTGAGGAACCATGTCCCGTCTCGGTGAGACCGCCGACCTGCTCAAGTGCAACTTCTGCGGCAAATCCCAGAAGCAGGTCCGCAAGCTCATCGCCGGCCCCGGGGTGTACATCTGCGATGAGTGCATCGAGCTGTGCAACGAGATCATCGAGGAGGAGCTCAGCGAGGTCACGGAGCTGGCCTCCGCGGAGCTGCCCAAGCCGCGGGAGATCTACGAGTTCCTGCAGGAGTACGTGATCGGCCAGGACCCGGCCAAGCGGGCCCTCGCGGTGGCGGTGTACAACCACTACAAGCGGATCCGGGCCAAGGACTCCGCGACCCCCGTGAGCGGTCAGCAGCTGCTGGCCTCCGGCGGTGAGGACGTGGACATCGCCAAGTCCAACATCCTGCTGGTCGGGCCCACCGGCTCCGGGAAGACCTACCTCGCCCAGACGCTGGCGCAGAAGCTGAACGTGCCCTTCGCCGTCGCCGATGCCACGAGCCTGACGGAGGCCGGCTACGTCGGCGAGGACGTGGAGAACATCCTGCTCAAGCTGATCCAGGCCGCGGACGGGGACGTGAAGAAGGCCGAGACCGGGATCATCTACATCGATGAGATCGACAAGATCTCCCGCAAGTCCGAGAACCCCTCGATCACCCGCGACGTCTCCGGGGAGGGGGTGCAGCAGGCGCTGCTGAAGATCCTCGAGGGCACCGTCGCCGCCGTGCCGCCCCAGGGCGGGCGCAAGCACCCGCAGCAGGACTTCGTGCAGATCGACACCACCAACGTCCTGTTCATCGTCGCCGGTGCCTTCGCGGGCCTGGAGGAGATCGTGGGGGCGCGCGTCGGGAAGAAGGGCATCGGCTTCGGCGCTCCCATCGAGCAGGCAGCCCAGGAGACGGACATCCTGCAGAAGCTGCTGCCGGAGGATCTGCTGAAGTTCGGGCTGATCCCGGAGTTCATCGGGCGCCTGCCGGTGCTGGCCAGCCTGTCCGAGCTGGGGGAGGAGGACCTGGCTCGGGTGCTTACCGAGCCGCGCAACGCCCTGGCCAAGCAGTACCAGCGGATGTTCTCCTTCGACGACGTCCGCCTGCACTTCACGGACGACGCCGTGCGGGAGATCGCCCGCCTGGCCATCTCCCGCGGCACCGGGGCGCGCGGTCTGCGCGCCATCATGGAGGAGCTGCTGCAGCCGGTGATGTTCGAGATCCCCTCCCGCGAGGACGTCGCCGAGGTGGTGGTCACCGCCGAGGCCGTGCGCGGGCAGAGCGAGCCGGAGATCATCACTCGGGAGGAGCTCGAGGCGCAGCGCAAGAGCGCCTCCTGAGTTTCCCGGTCCGAGGGTACCGGGACACTGTTCCGGCCGATCCCGTCGTCAGACCTCATCCATGAACGCAAGGAGTCCGCAGCATCGTGCACAGCATCCCCAAGGTCCTGATCCGCGAATACGGGTCCCCGTTTCTCACGACGTCGGCGATCTTTCTCGGCGTCGTCCTGGGCATCCCGCAGGAGCGCTCCCAGAACTGGGCGCTGGTGCCGATCGTGATCGGCTTCGTGGCGGGTCTGGCGCTGCTGCCGCGGACGCTGGCCGATGCGAAGGACCCCGAGCTGGAGCGGGCCAAGTACTCCTCCCGCCGGATGATCCTCTGGCGGGCCCTCGTCCCGTTCCTGTTCGTCACCGCGTGGATCGCAGCGGCCTTCATCGTCAGCCGCACCGCGGCGACCTACCGCTTCAGCATCTTCGGCAACGCGACCCTGATGATCATCGTCCTCGCGGCCATGGCGGTGTTCTCCGCTGTGTCCTACCTCGCCGGGGTGCGCCGGATGGAGGAGATCGCGAGGGAGCGGGACGACGCGTCGCCCTCCCTCTAGCCGCGTGCCCGGGGCGGGACCGGCCTTGACTCTCCGGTTCCACCTCTGTTGTTCTGGAGATCACAGCACGCCGAGAGGAGACGGCCTGATGATGAGCCCGCCCTCCGCACCTGAGGCGCCGGCCCCCTGGAAGCTGGGGCTGCGCGGGCTCGCCCAGCCGCTCGGCGTGGTCGCGGCCGTGCTGGTGTGGACCGCGTTCCGCGGGGATGACCCGTGGATCGCGCCGTCCTCCCTGCTGGGCCTCGCCGTGGCCGTGGTCGTGGGCGTCCTCATCGAGTGAGCCATGAATCGATGGATCCCCGAGGTCACCTAAACCCGCTACCGCCGCACCAGCCCGCAAGCGATCGGCTGGCGGATCGGCTGCGGGCTGGGCGCCTGGCTGGCCTGCCTGGCGCTGTTCGGCCTCATCGTGCTTCTCGGCGGGGCGGTGACCGCGGTGGACGGGATCATCCTCGGGGCGGAGCTGGCCGTCGGGGTGATCGCGGCGGCGCTCTGCTTCCGCTGGGAGCTGCGCCAGCTGCGCAGTCGGAGCGCCGCCGGGGAATAATCGGGGTTCCTGCGCGGCTGTGCTGGACGGCAGCGGCCCCGGAAGGGGCCCGACGCGACCCGAGAAGGAGCACACGCCATGACCGAGAAGGTCGAGTACTGGTTCGATCCCATCTGCCCGTGGGCCTGGATGACCTCCCGCTGGATGACCGAGGTGGGGGGCATCCGCGACGTCGAGGTCACCTGGAATCCCTTCAGCCTGAGCCTCCTCAACGAGGACAAGGACATCCCCGCCGACTACCGCGCCCACCTGGACCGCTCCCGGGGACCGGCCCGCGTGGCCATGGCCGTGCGCGAGACCCAGGGGCAGGAGAAGGTCAAGGCCTTCTACGACGCCGTCGGCACCGCGATCCACCCGGAGAACACCGGGGAGCAGGACGAGACCAAGCGCCTCCGCGAGGCCATCGAGCGGGCCCTGGAGCAGACCGGGCTGCCGGCGGAGCTGGCCGAGGAGGCCGAGAAGGACACCTACGACGACGCCCTGCGCGCCTCCAACGCCCGCGCGCTGAAGCTGGTCGGAGACGACGTCGGCGTGCCCATCATCGCGTTGGAAGGTGCGGCGTTCTTCGGCCCCGTCATGTCCCCGGCGCCGACGGGCGAGGAGGCCGGAAAGGTCTGGGACGGGGCGCTCGCCCTGGCCTCCTACGAGGGGTTCTTCGAGCTGAAGCGCTCCCGCACCCGCGGACCGCAGTTCGACTGAGCCGCCCGACCCCGCCGCGAGCGAAGGCCCCGGCCGCCGATTCCCGATCCCGGGAAGGGCGGCCGGGGCCTGCGCGCATCGGGGCGGCTCCCGCGCCCTCGTGCCCGCCGGGGCTCACCCCCGGTCGGAGGATCCGCCGCGCGCCGCGCTCCGGGTCTCGCGCCGATCCTTCCGCTTCTGCGCCTTGCGCCGGCGCAGCGTCTGGCGGGCCGCCCACGTGTAGTTGATCGCGTCATCCGAGGTGTACTCGATCATCGCGAACACCTGGCTGGCCATCACCACGAACACCGCGTAGGTGATCGAGGAGTCCGCCGTCCCGTTGAACACCTCCACCGCGGTGGCCACGAAGCTGACCAGCAGCAGGGCCAGGCTGATCTGCCGGGCCCGGTACCGCCCGCGCACCACGTTGATCGCCAGCAGCACCTGCACCAGCGCGATCACGGCGATCGCCGCCGTCACCAGCGCAAGGGTCACATCCCACAGGTCGCTGCCCGTGTCCGCGGCGAAGGCCTCCGCCGCGTCGATCAGCCGCTGCTCGCGCACCGACCGGGTGAACTCCGGGGTGAACAGCCGGTACAGGCTGCGTCCCATCTGCAGCAGGGCCACCAGCGAGACCAGCGCCCCGGCCAGCCAGACCTGCGGCGGCGCCTTCTCGGCCAGCTGGGAGAGGTTCCGGTGTCCGCGCGGCCCGCGGGCCTGCTCCCCGGAATCCTCCTCGTGGTCCCCGGGCACCACCTCGTCCAGGTCCACGATGGGCAGGTTCCCGTCCGTGCGGATCTGGTCCCCGCCGCCGTTGCGGGAGTTGTACCCGCTCATGAACCCCTCCAGCACCCGGACCGAAGCCTCGGGGCTGGTGTAGCCAAGCGTCTGGACCACGTAATCCCGCTCCAGGTCCGTGGCCGCATCCACCTTGTGGGTGACCTGCAGGGTGAACAGGGACAGCCCGACGGCGTTGTCGTAGGTCGCGGCCGCGACCCAGTCCGCCCGCTGCCCGCCCGGCAGCATCCAGTCCTCCGGGGTCTTCCAGAAGCGCACGTGATGGCGCTTGGACGGGTTGCCGTCCACCTCCTGCTGGTACGCGAAATCCTGGCGGCGCCCGAACAGCAGCAGCGGGGAGACCGGCGCGGACGGGTAGGAGCGCTTGGTCAGCGAGGAGATGATGATCTGCCACGAGCTCTTCAGCGTCACCGGCTCCGCCATCGTCCACCCGGCCCGGCGCATCGCCTCGTGGATGTCGTCCTCCTCCGCCAGGAACGCCAGGTTCACCGGATCCCCGAGCAGGCCGTCACCGGTCTGGGTGCGGCCGAAGAAGTAGTCCGGGACGTAGATGGTCGTCATGATCCGGTGGAAACGCGGCAGGGCCAGGTACGCCGCCAGCCCCCAGAAGATCAGGATGAACAGCACCGACCACCAGCTCATGTGCACGGCCTGGGTCAGGGCCACCACGGCCAGCCAGATCGAGGCGAGCCCGGCCAGGATGAAGTAGACCTTGTCCGGCCAGTCGTCGATCAGGCGCCGCTCGTCCTGCAGCTGCTGCTGCAAGCGGGTCTGCTGAGTCTGATCCGTATCCCCCTGGTACTCGGGGTAGTGCGGGTCCCGCCCGCGGCCCTCGGAGGTGGCGTAGCGGGACGGGCCGCGCCCGGCGGGCGAGGCTTCCGCCTCGACCGCCGGGCGCGGCTGCTCGGTCTCGGAGCGCTCAGCGGGCATCGGCGGCGTCCTCGGCGGCCAGGTGCACCGAGGCCACGGCCAGCTCCGCTCCGGTCTGCGCGAGCAGCCGCAGCTCGCGGACGTTGCCCGCGGCCTTCAGGTCCTCCGCGCCCTCGGCCAGCAGGTCCAGCACGGCCTGCTCGGCGCGCACGGTGGCCTCGAGGACCTCGGTGCGCTGCTTGACCTTCGCCTCGGACTTGGCCTTGCGCACCCCGGACAGGGCGCGGCCGACGACGTCGAGGACCTCCGCCTGCCCGGTCACGCCCGCGTAAGCCTGCGTGCTCGGCCACTCGGCCCGGTGCACCGAGGCGCCCTGCTCGACGCCGCCGCGCCACCAGGACCACACCTCCTCCGTGGCGAAGGGCAGGAACGGGGCGAACAGCCGCAGCAGCGCGTCCAGGGTCGTGGCCAGCGCCGCGTGCACCGAGGCCTGCTCGGCCTCACCGCGCCCGCCGTAGGCCCGGTCCTTGACCAGCTCCACGTAGTCATCCGTGAAGGTCCAGAAGAAGGTCTCGGTCAGCTGCAGGGCCTTGGCGTACTCGTAGTCCTCGAAGGCCTGCGTGGCCTCCCGCACCACCTGCTCCAGCCGGGCCAGCAGGGCCCGATCCAGCCCGTTGACCACCACCGTCGCGTCCGCGCCGCGGCCGATCACCGAATCCGCGGTGACCCCCTGCATGAGCACGAACTTGGAGGCGTTGAGCAGCTTGATCGCCAGACGCCGGCCGATCTTCATCTGCCCCTCGTCGTAGGCGGTGTCCGCCCCGAGGCGGGCCGAGGCGGCCCAGTAGCGCACGGCGTCGGCCCCGTACTTGTCCAGCACCTCGTGGGGCACCACCACGTTGCCCTTGGACTTGGACATCTTCTTCCGGTCCGGATCCAGGATCCACCCGGACAGGGCCGTGTGCCGCCACGGCACGGAATCCTCCAGGGAATCCGCGCGCACCGCGGTGGAGAACAGCCAGGTGCGGATGATGTCGTGGCCCTGCGGACGCAGATCCATCGGGAACGTGCTGGCGTGCAGCCCGTCGTCCTCGCCCCACCCGGTCGCGATCTGCGGGGTCAGGGAGGAGGTGGCCCAGGTGTCCAGCACATCCGGGTCCGCGGTGAACCCGCCGGGCTGATCCCGCTGATCCTCGGCGTAGCCGGCCGGAGCCTGCGCGGCCGGATCCACCGGCAGCTGCTCTTCGGCGGGCAGGACGGGGGAGGAGTAGTCCGGCTCCCCGTGCTCATCCACCGGGTACCACACGGGGAAGGGCACGCCGAAGAACCGCTGGCGGGAGACCAGCCAGTCCCCGTTCAGGCCCTCCACCCAGTTCTCGTACCGGCTGCGCATGAACGCGGGGTGCCAGGAGATCTCCCGGCCCCGCTCGATCATCGTCCTCCGCCGGTCCTCGTCGCGACCGCCGTTGCGCAGGTACCACTGCCGGGAGGTCACGATCTCCAGGGGCTTGTCCCCCTTCTCGTAGAACTTCACCGGGTGGGTGATCCGCCGCGGCTCACCCTCCATCTCCCCGTTCTCCCCGAGCATCTCCACCACGGTCTTCTGCGCGGTGAACACGGTGGCCCCGGCGATCCGCTCGTAGCGGGCCCGGGCGTCCTTGTCGGTGATCCATTCCGGGACCTCCCGGGCGAAGCGCCCGTCCCGGCCGATCAGCGCGCGGGTCGGCAGATCCAGCTCCCGCCACCAGGTCACGTCCGTGGTGTCGCCGAAGGTGCAGATCATCGCGATCCCCGCGCCCTTGTCCGGCTGCGCCAGCTCGTGGGCCTTCACCGGAACCTCGACGCCGAACAGCGGCGAGGTCACGGTGGTGCCGAACAGCTCTCGGTACCGCTCATCCTCCGGGTGCGCCACCAGGGCCACACAGGAGGGCAGCAGCTCCGGGCGGGTGGTCTCGATCCACACCTTCTGCCCGTCGGGCCGGTGGAAGGAGATCCGGTGGTAGGCGCCCTCGCGCTCCTTGTCCTCCAGCTCCGCCTGGGCCACCGCGGTGCGGAAGGTGACGTCCCACATGGTCGGGGCCTCGGCCATGTAGGCGTTGCCGGCCGCCAGATCCCGCAGGAACGCCCGCTGGGAAACCCGGCGGGAATGGGCGTCGATGGTCCGATACGTGCGATCCCAGTCCACGGACAGGCCCAGGGTCATGAACAGGTGCTCGAAGACCTTCTCGTCTTCGACCGCCAGCTCCTCGCACAGCTCGATGAAGTTCTGCCGGGAGATCACATCCCAGTCCCGCTGGTTGCGCGCCGGCTTCTCCGGCGGGCGATACCCCTCCACGTACGGCTTCGACGGGTCGCAGCGCACCCCGTAGTAGTTCTGCACCCGCCGCTCGGTCGGCAGGCCGTTATCGTCCCAGCCCAGCGGGTAGAACACGTTCTTCCCGTGCATCCGCTGGTAGCGGGCGATCACATCCGTCTGCGTGTAGGAGAACATGTGTCCCACGTGCAGGGAGCCCGACGCCGTGGGCGGGGGAGTGTCGATGGAGTAGACCTGCTCGCGGCTGGTCTGCGCGTCGAAGGCATAGGTCCCGGCCTTCCGCCAGGCCTGCGAGTACTTCTCCTCCAGGCCCTCCAGTCCGGGCTTGTCGGGGACGGTGGTGCGTGCGGGCGCGTCTGTGCCCTGGTTGATCTCAGCCATGCCGCCCATTGTCTCACGCACGCCACCGTGAGCCGTCGGCCCACCGGGCCCGGCTCCACCCGGTCCGGATCGGCTCCGGCCCGGTCAGTCCAGCTCGGTGAACTTCCGATCCCAGGAGGCCCGCACCGGATTCGCCCCGGCCAGCAGCGCGTCGAAGCGGTCGTTGGCGATCTCCACGATCTGTGTCAGCGCCACCCGGTGCTCCTGCGCGGCCGAGTTGGCCAGGCGCCGCACCCCCGAGCGCAGCACCCGATCCACCGAATCCGTGGTGGACAGGTACGCCACCCACGGCATCCCGAAGCGCTCGCGGTACTGGGCGGCCAGCTCCTGCAGGGCCGCCAGCTGCGCATCGTCCAGGTCCTCCAGCCCCAGGGAGCCGCGGTCCCGGGAGATCCGGGCGTGCTCCTCCTCGGGGGCGGTGATCAGCTGGGCCATGTCCGGGTAGTCGTGGATCAGGGCCTCGCGCCGCTGGCGGGGCGCGGTGAGCACGGCCACCTGAATCGCCTCGCGCAGCGCGGCGACGTCGGCGAAGGGTCGGGACTCCCAGGCCTGCTCCAGCGGCCAGGTCTCGCGGTTGAACAGCTCACCCAGGGCGCGCACGAAGCCCTCCCGGTCCAGGGCGTTGATCTGCTCCAGGGTCAGACCCTCGCCCTCCGGGGAGCGAGCGATGAGCCCGCCGCTCTGGCGACCCACGTGGAAGAACAGCAGGTTCAGCACGATGGCCGTGATGGACCCGGCGATCATCCCGGAGGAGAGCAGGATCTGCGCCCAGGAGGGCAGCACCTGGGCGATCTCCGGCTTGAAGGTCACCAGCATCGCCAGCGACAGGGCGGTCGTGACGATCACCGCGTTGCGGTTGTCGGACATGTCCGCCCGCCCGATGGTCTGCATCCCCACCCACGCGACGTTGGCGAACAGCGCCAGGGAGGCAGCACCCAGCACCGGCGAGGGGATCGAGGCGACGACGGCCCCGGCCTTGGGCAGCAGCCCGAGCACGATCATCAGGACCGCCGCGGCCGCGGCCACCCACCGGGATTTCACCCCGGTGATGCGCACCAGGCCCACGTTCTGGGCGAAGCAGGTGTACGGGAAGGAGTTCAGCACCCCGCCCAGGGTCGTGGAGACGCCGTCGGCCCGGATCGCCGCGGTCACGTCCTTCGCCCGGATCCGCTTCTTCACGATCTCCCCGGTGGCGAACACGTCCCCGGTGGTCTCCACCATGGTGATCATCATGACGATGACCATCATGAGGATCGCCGAGACGCTGAACTGCGGGATGCCGAAGTAGAAGGGGGTCGTGATGCCCAGGGCATCGGCCCGACCCACCTCGTCCAGGTGGGCATCGCCCAGCAGCAGGGCGACCGCGGTGCCGGCCACCAGCCCGATCAGCACCGCGAGGGTGCCCAGGAACCCGTGGAAGAAGCGCTGGACCAGCACGATCACCAGCAGGGTGCCCGCGGCGTAGGCGATGGCCCTGGCGTCCGGGGCGTCCTGGGCGTGGTCCACGACGTCGTTCGCGGAGACCGCCAGCAGCGAGGTGCCCATGCACAGCAGCACCGAGCCGGTGACCACCGGCGGGAAGAAGCGCAGCAGCCGGGAGAAGACCGGGGCGGCGAAGAACGTGAACAGTCCGGAGACGATCACGGCCCCGTAGATCATCGGCAGGCCCTCGACGCCGCCGCGCCCGTCCGTGGCCCCCAGCCCGATCGCGATGATCGGGGCGACGGCGGTGGTGGTGACGCCCTGGATGATGGGCAGGCGCACCCCGACCCGGCGACCCAGACCCACCGACTGGATCAGGGTGGCCAGACCGCAGGTCAGCAGATCCGCGTTGATCAGGTGGATCGTCGTGGCCGCATCCAGGTGCAGGGACTGGGCGATCAGCAGCGGCACGATCACCGCGCCGGCGTAGAATGCCAGGACGTGCTGGACGCCCAGCGCCGCCAGGCGGGGGAACGGAGGGACGCGGTCGACCGGGTGGCGCACGGGCGCGGATGCAGGGAGGCTCACCCCATCGAGGGTACCGCCGCAGAAAGCCTCCCATCGTCCGGGTCACACGATCGTCATCCGGGCGTCGCTAGGGTGGGGGACATGAGCGAGACCACCGCATCGAGCACCACCCGCACCGCCGTCGTCACCGGAGCGTCTTCCGGGATCGGGCGGGAGACAGCCCGTCAGCTGCGCGCCGAGGGCTGGACCGTGTACGCCGCGGCCCGCCGCGCCGAGCGCCTGGAGGAGCTGGCCGAGCAGACCGGGGTGATCCCGCACCCCCTGGACGTCACCGATCCCGAGGCGGTGGCGGCCCTGGCCGAGCGGGTGCGGCGGGAGCACGGACCGCTGGACGCGCTGCTGAACATCTCCGGCGGCGCGATCGGCATGGACGCCGTGGCCGACGGCGATCCCGAGGACTGGCGGGCCATGTACGAGGTCAACGTCCTGGGCACCCTGAACACCGTCCGCGCCTTCCTGCCGGACCTGCGCGCCAACGGGCGCGGCACCGTGCTGAATCTGACCTCCACCGCCGCGGAGGCCGGCTACGAGGGCGGCGGCGGCTACAACGCCGCGAAGTTCGCCGAGCGCGGCCTGACCGAGGCGCTGCGCCTGGAGGAGGCCGAGCACAACGTGCGCGTGATCGAGATCCGCCCGGGGATGGTGCGCACCGAGGAGTTCTCCCTGAACCGGCTGGGCTCCCGGGAAGCCGCCGATGCCGTGTACCGCGGGGTCGAGCAGCCGCTGACCGCCGAGGACGTCGCCCGCGTCAACGTCCTGGCCGTGACCCTGCCGCACCACATCGCCCTGGACACCGTGACCCTGCGCCCGGTGGCCCAGGCCGCCCAGCACAAGGTCATCCGCCGGGACCCCTCGTGAGCGGGCACCGGCCGGCCCGGCCGGACACCCAGGACCCGCTGGACCCGGACGAGCGGCGGGCCCTGTCCGGGGTGCACCTGGTGGTGTGCGGGCATGGCACCCGCAGCGCGCTGGGCCAGCGGACCATGGCCGCCCTGGTGGATGCGATCCGCTCCCTCGCCCCCGGACCGGTGCACGCCGCCTCGGTGGACGTGCAGGAGCCCTCCGCCGACGCGGTGGTCGGCGCCCTGCCCCCTGATCGCCCGGGGGTCATCCAGCCGCTGCTGCTGTCCACCGGCTACCACACGCGGGTGGATCTGCAGAACGCTGCCCGGCGGCATCCCGGACTGCGCCGCGGACACGGCATGGTCGTGGCCCGGGCCCTGGGCCCGGACCCGGTTTTGGCGGCCCTGCAGGTGCGGCGGCTGCGAGAGGCCGGGTGGAGCCCCGAGGTGGAGCCGGGCGCCGTCGTCATGGGGGCGGCCGGCTCCTCGGTGACCGCCGGCCGGCGGGCCGCCGCCCGGCAGCGGGACCTGCTCGCCGATGCCCTGGGCCTGCCGGTGCACCTGGGCTACGGCGCCGGCCGGCCCAGCATCGCCGAGGTCGTGCGCGCCGCCGGCAGCGAGGCGGATGCGGTGGCCTGCTCCTCCTATCTGCTCACCCCGGGGACCTTCCAGGACCGGCTGGCCGCCGCCGGTCCGCAGCGCCTGGCCGGACCCCTGGTGGAGGCCGAGGACGAGGCGGGGCTGCGCGCCGTCGCCCTGCTGGCCCTGCGCCGGGCCGCGGCCGCCGCCGGGGGCGGCGAGGTCGAGGTCGAGACCCAATCCACCTGATCCCGGCACCGACGGCGCCCCGGGCGGCCCCCGCCTCGCCGGACGCGCGCCCCGGGGTGCTCGCGCGGCATCATGTTTCGCTCGGATCACCTCAGATGACGCCGCGCGTCCCCGCGTTGTTCCGTGTTGAGCCGATTTTTCCGCTCACCGCGGGGGTTCCCTAGGGTCGAACCATGTCAGGTACCGCACCGGCTGCGCAGCCCACCCCGAAGCGCAAGCGCGCCGCCAAACCGAACGGCCAGTGGAAGATCGACGGACGCGCCCCGCTGAACCACAACGAGGAGTTCAAGCTCGAGGACGACGGACTCAACGTGCGGGAGCGCATCGAGTCCGTCTACGCCCGCGAGGGATTCAACGCGATCGCCGATGACGACCTGCACGGCCGGTTCCGGTGGTGGGGGCTGTACACCCAGCGCCGCCCCGGCATCGACGGCGGGCGCACCGCCAAGCTGGAGACCTCCGAGCTGGAGGACCGGTACTTCATGATGCGGGTGCGCATCGACGGCGGTGCGCTGACCCTGGAGCAGCTGCGCGTGATCGCGGGGATCTCCGAGGAGTTCGGCCGCGGCACCGCGGACGTCACGGATCGGCAGAACATCCAGCTGCACTGGGTGCAGATCGAGGACGCCCCGGAGATCTGGCGGCGTCTGGAGTCCGTGGGCCTGTCCACGACGGAGGCCTGCGGGGACGTCTCCCGCGTGATCCTCGGCTCGCCCGTGGCCGGAGTGGCCGCCGAGGAGATCCTGGATCCCACCCCGACCATCCGGGAGATCAAGGAGCGCTTCATCGGGGACCCCGAGCTGTCCAACCTGCCGCGCAAGTTCAAGACCGCCGTGACCGGTCACCCCAGCCAGGACGTGGTGCACGAGATCAACGACATCTCGCTGGTCGGGGTGGTCCACCCCGAGCTGGGGGCCGGCTATGACCTGTGGGTCGGCGGCGGGCTGTCCACCAACGCCCATCTCGCCCAGCGCCTGGGCGCCTTCGTCGCCCCGGAGCACGCGGCCGAGGTCTGGCACGGGGTGACCAGCATCTTCCGGGACTACGGCTACCGCCGCCTGCGCAACCGGGCCCGGCTGAAGTTCCTCATGGCCGACTGGGGTCCGGAGCGCTTCCGCGAGGTCCTGGAGCAGGAGTACCTCGGCTGGCGTCTGCCGGACGGGCCCGCCCCCCAGCGCCCGACCCGCACCGGCGATCACGTCGGGGTGCATCGGCAGAAGGACGGCCGATACTACGTCGGGCTGTCCCCGATGGTCGGGCGCGTGGGCGGGACGATGCTGAACCGCCTGGCCGAGCTCATGCAGGCCCACGGCTCGCGGCGGCTGCGGCTGACCCCCTACCAGAAGATCGTGGTCCTGGACCTGCCAGAGGAGGACGTCGAGCCCTTCGTCGCGGCGGCCCGGGAGATCGGCCTGGAGGCCCGGCCGTCGCTGTTCCGCCGCACCACGATGGCCTGCACCGGCATCCAGTTCTGCAAGCTGGCGATCGTGGACACCAAGGACACCGCCGAGGGGGTCATCCGGGACCTGGATGAGCGCCTGACCGACGTCGCCGATCGGCTGCCCGAGCAGCTGACCCTGCACATCAACGGCTGCCCCAACTCCTGCGCCCGGATCCAGACCGCCGACATCGGGCTGAAGGGCCAGATCATCACCGACGACGCCGGGGAGCAGGTGCCCGGCTTCCAGGTGCACCTCGGCGGGGAGCTGTCCGGGCACACCAACGACGGCGGGGTCACCGGGCGCACCGTGCGCGGGCTGAAGGTCCCGGCCACGGGCATCGCCGAGTACGTGGAGCGCCTCGTGCGCTCCTACCTGAAGCACCGGGAGGACCCCGAGCAGGGCTTCGCGGACTGGGCGCGCACCGCGGACGAGGAGCTGGTGGCGTGAGCCTGCCCGTCGGCCTGCGGCTGGCGGGTCGGACGGTGCTCGTTGCCGGCGGCGGCCCGGTGGCCGAGCGGCGGGTCCGGGCCCTGCTGATCGAGCGGGCCCGGGTGCTGCTGGTGGCCCCGGAGGTCACCGAGGAGCTGGCGCGTCTGGCCGATCAGGACCCCCACCTGGTGTGGCACCGGCGCCGGGCCGCGGCCGCGGATCTGGACGGGGTGTGGCTCCTGTTCGCCCACACGGGCAGCCCGCGGGTCCAGCGGGAGCTGGCCGAGGCCGCCGAGAGCCGTCGGATCTTCGCCGTGATCGGCGGCGATCCCCAGGCCTCGACCGCGTGGTCCGCGGCCGCGGCGCGGGCGCACGGGGTCAGCGTGGGCGTCAACGCCGCCGCGGACCCCGCCCGTGCGAAGGCCGTGGCCGCCTGGATCCAGGCGCGCCTGGAGACGGGGGAGGCCCCGGTCCGGGCCCGGCGGGCGCAGGTGCGGGAAGCCCCGGATGAGGCGCGGCAGCCGCCCGGCACCGTGGCGCTGGTCGGCGGCGGGCCGGGGGACCCCGGGCTGCTCACCGTGCGCGGGCGGCACCTGCTGGCCGAGGCCGACGTCGTCGTGGCCGATCGGCTCGGTCCGGTGGATCTGCTGCCGCGCCTGGCCGAGCACGCCCGGATCATCGACGTCGGCAAACGCGCCGGGTACCACAAGGTCACCCAGGACCGGATCAATGCGACCCTCGTGGAGGAGGCCCGGAAGGGCCTGCGGGTCGTCCGCCTGAAGGGCGGGGACCCGTTCGTCTTCGGCCGCGGCGGCGAGGAGGAGGAATACTGCGCGGCCCACGGGGTGCCCGTGGAGGTCGTGCCCGGGATCACCTCGGCCATCTCCGTGCCGGCGGCGGCCGGCATCCCGGTGACCCACCGGAACCTCTCCCACGGCTTCAGCGTGGTCACCGCGCACACCGAGCTCCCGGTGGTCCCGCACGACAGGGCGCATACTCTCATCCTGCTCATGGGCGTGCGCCGACTGGCCGACACCTCCCGGCACCTGATCGAGCTGGGCCACGACCCGCTCACCCCGGTCGCGATCGTCGAACGCGGCTGGACCCCCGAGCAGCGCACCACGGTGGGCACCCTGGAGACCATCGCGCAGCTGGCTCGGCGGCGCGGGGTGCGCGCCCCCGCGGTGATCGTCGTCGGGGACGTGGCCGCGATGGGCGCCTCGACCGACTGAACTCGGCCCACACCAGAAGGGGCCGGGCGGGGCGGGACGAGCCGGGCGGCAGCGGGCGGGTGCCTCAGGCCTCGCGCGCGACCCGCAGGCCGGCGCGGATCATCGGGATCTGCAGCGGCAGGCGGGCCAGGGTGATGATCCGGCGCGCGGGGGAGTCGTGCCGGGCATCCCAGGCCATCTGGACGTTGCCGGGCCACACCGCCAGGTAGAGCCCGACGGCCGCCCGCCCGCCGATCCGGCGCGTGCGGTGCCTGGCCAGCAGGGCGGCCACGGTGAGCTCCGCAGCCCCCGAGCCGTAGGTCCAGGCGCGGGCCGAGCCGGGAAGGGCCGGGGGAATCAGGGGGTCGAAGGCACCCGGGCGGAGGAAGTGCAGCAGGCCCATCCCGGTCAGCGCCCCGGCCTGGAGGCGGGCCGACCGTGCGGCGCGGGGGTGGGCGGATGGGGTCGGGGTCTTGCGGGAATCGGCCATGCATCCACCGTAGTCGCGGCGGGGGCGCGGTCGGCGTTAGACACCCCGGAGCGGGCGGGCCTACACTGGGGCCAGTGCGATGACCCGGCCATCACCGGCGAGCAATCCGGAAGAACGGGCGGTACCTGCCGACCCCCACCGAAGCGCTGCGGCGCGGGGGAAGGCGGAACAGATACAGCCTCATTAGACCCGGACGGGCAGGCCCGTCACAGCCGACGAATGAAGCGGTCGAGGACCGTCGAGAACCTCCCGCGGCGGCCCCTGTGCGCCGCCGCGGGCTCCTCGGCCCCGGCAAGTGAGGTGGTACCGCGTGCGCGGTCCGGGACCCGAACGGTCCCGCGGCGGCGGGCGTCCTGACGAGCAAGAGACCCGACCAGCCTCAGGATGTCCGCGTGAGCAGCCACTACCCCAAGTCCTCCGCCGCAGGCGACGCCGTCCCCGCCTCCCCCTCCTTCCCCGCGATCGAGGAGGCCGTGCTCTCCCACTGGGAGCAGGACGGCACCTTCCAGGCCAGCATCGACCAGCGCGAGAACCCGGACGGACCCACCGACGAGTTCGTGTTCTACGACGGGCCGCCCTTCGCCAACGGCCTGCCCCACTACGGCCACCTGCTCACCGGCTACGTCAAGGACCTCGTGGCTCGCTATCAGACCATGCGCGGGCACAAGGTGGACCGCCGCTTCGGCTGGGACACCCACGGGCTGCCGGCCGAGCTGGAGGCCATGAAACAGCTGGGCATGACGGACAAGAAGCAGATCGAACAGATGGGCATCGACCGCTTCAACGACGCCTGCCGCTCCTCCGTGCTCAGGTACACCGACGAGTGGCAGAAGTACGTCACCCGCCAGGCCCGCTGGGTGGACTTCGAGAACGACTACAAGACGCTCAACGTCGAGTACATGGAATCGGTCATCTGGGCCTTCAAGCGGCTGCACGAGAAGGGCCTGACCTACCAGGGCTTCCGCGTGCTGCCGTACTGCTGGAAGGACGAGACCCCGCTGTCCAACCACGAGCTGCGCATGGACGACGACGTCTACCAGGACCGGCAGGACCCCACGGTGACCGTGGCCTTCGAGGTCACCGAGGACACCTCCCTGGCCGCCGAGCCCGACGTTGCCCGCCAGCTGGCCGGTGCCCACCTGCTGGCCTGGACCACCACGCCCTGGACCCTGCCGACCAACGAGGCGATCGCCGTCGGCCCGGACATCCGCTACGTGCTGGTGGAGGGTGCCGGTGAGCGGGCCGGGGCCCGCTACGTGGTCGCCGAGGACCTGCTGGCCGAGTACGCGAAGGACCTCGGGTACGCCGACGCCGAGGATCCGGCCGCCGCGGCCCGGGCCGGCGTCGTGCGGACCTACGACGGCGCCCAGCTGGCCGGGGTGCGCTACGCGCCGCTGTGGGATCACTTCGTCGACGCCGAGACCTACGGCACTGGCAACGCCTGGCAGGTGCTGGTCGCGGACTACGTGACCACCACCGACGGCACCGGGCTGGTCCATCAGGCCCCCGCCTACGGTGAGGACGACCAGAAGGTCTGCGAGGCCCACGACATCCCCGTGGTGCTCTCCGTGGACGAGGGCGCGAAGTTCCTGCCGCTGTTCGCCGAGCCCACCGCCTCCGGGGACGACACCCTGACCGGGATCGCCGGGGTGCAGGTCTTCGAGGCCAACCGCACCGTTATCAACGCGCTGAAGGCCAAGGGCGCGCTGATCCGGGAGAAGTCCTACGTGCACTCGTATCCGCACTGCTGGCGCTGCCGCAACCCCCTGATCTACCGGGCCATCACCTCCTGGTACGTGTCGGTGACCGAGTTCAAGGACCGCATGGTCGAGCTCAACGAGCAGATCAACTGGATCCCCGGCAACGTCAAGCACGGCCAGTTCGGCAAGTGGCTGGAGAACGCCCGGGACTGGTCCATCTCCCGCAACCGCTACTGGGGCTCGCCGATCCCCGTGTGGGTCTCGGATGACCCGAACTACCCGCGAACCGAGGTCTACGGTTCGCTCGCGGAGCTGGAAGAGGCCTTCGGGCGCCTGCCGCTCAACCACGACGGAGAGCCGGATCTGCACCGGCCGTTCATCGACGAGCTGACCCGGCCCAACCCGGATGACCCGACGGGGAAGTCCACGATGCGCCGCGTCCCGGACGTGCTGGACGTGTGGTTCGACTCCGGGTCCATGCCCTACGCCCAGGTGCACTACCCCTTCGAGAACAAGGAGTGGTTCGAGCACCACTACCCGGCGGACTTCATCGTGGAGTACATCGGGCAGACCCGCGGCTGGTTCTACACCCTGCACATCCTGGCCACGGCCCTGTTCGACCGGCCCGCGTACAAGAACGTGGTCTCCCACGGCATCGTGCTGGGCTCGGACGGGCAGAAGATGTCCAAGTCCCTGCGCAACTACCCGGACGTCTCCGAGGTCCTGGACCGGGACGGCTCCGATGCGATGCGCTGGTTCCTGATGTCCAGCCCCATCCTGCGCGGGGGCAACCTCATCGTCACCGAGCGCGGCATCCGCGAGGGCGTGCGCCAGGTGATGCTGCCGCTGTGGAACGTGTACCACTTCTTCACCCTGTACACGAACGCGGCCTTCGACGGGGAGGGCTACGAGGCCCGGCCCCGCTACACCTCGGACCACGTGATGGACCGGTTCATCCTGGCCCGCACCCGCCAGCTGATCACGGACGTCACCGCGGCGATGGACGCCTACGACGTGTGGAGCGCCTGCGAGCACCTGCGTCACTACGCCGACGCCCTGACCAACTGGTACGTGCGCCGTTCCCGCCAGCGCTTCTTCGACGAGGACATCGTCGCCTTCGACGTGCTGTGGACCTGCCTGGAGACGGCGTGCCGGGTGGCAGCGCCCCTGCTGCCGCTGACCGCCGAGGAGATGTGGCGCGGGCTGACCGGGCGCCGCTCGGTGCACCTGGCCGACTGGCCGGACGCCGGGGCCTTCGCCGAGGAGGCGGATCTGTCCGAGCTCATGGACACCACCCGGGCCGTGTGCTCGGCCGGTTCGGCGCTGCGCAAGGCCCACCGGCTGCGCGTGCGCCAGCCCCTGGCCTCCCTCACCGTCGCCGCCCCGCGGGGGGCCGATCTGGCGGGGACCTACGCGGACATCATCGCCTCAGAGCTGAACATCAAGACGGTGACCGTGCTGGACGCCGAGCAGACCTCAGCCGAGGACTACGGCATCTCCCGCAGCCTGAAGGTCAACGCCCGGGCCGCCGGACCCCGGCTGGGTCGGCTCGTGCAGCAGGCCATCCGCGCTGCGAAGGCGGGGGACTGGCGGACCGATGGCGACGGGGTCGTGGTGGGCTCCGAGACCCTCGAGGAGCCCCTGGGCCTGCAGCCCGGTGAGTTCGAGCTGGAGACCGTGGTGGACGAGTCCGCCGGGGCCGAGCGGGTCGTCGCGGTGATCGACGGCGGCTTCCTCGTCCTGGACACGCACCTGACCCCGGAGCTGGAGGCCGAGGGCACCGCCCGGGACGTCATCCGCGCGATCCAGCAGGCTCGCAAGGACGAGGACCTCATGGTCTCGGACCGGATCCGCACCGTGGTGATCGCCGACGCCGCGACCCGCGCCGCCGTGGAGTCCCACGCCGAGCTGGTGGCCGCCGAGACCCTCACCGATGACCTCGTGCTGGAGCCGGGCGAGGGCCTGCACGTGACCGTGACGACCGAGGACTGAGCCAGAGCATGACCGAGCAGCCCTTCCGCGAGGAGCAGGATCCCCGCGAGGACCACGACGGCGCCGGGCGGCAGCCCGCGCCTTTCCCCCCGGAGCTGGATCCGCTGGATCCGCACTTCGGCGGGGAGGAGGAGGTGGAGGATGAGGACGAGGCGATCGCCCGCGAGCTGACCGAGATGGAGCGCACCGGCTCCGCCTCCCCGGTGCCCCACGGCATCGGGGAGGACCTCGAGGTGGATCTGCCGCACCTGGCCCCGGACCCGCGCGAGGACGCGTTCTCCGCGGAGTCGGTGGCCGCGGAGCTGCGCGGGCGTGCCCCGGAGACCCAGATGGCGCCTCGCCTGGACGCGATGCGCCTGGCCATGGACCTGCTGGGGGATCCGGCCCACGCCGCCCCGGTGATCCACCTGACCGGCACCAACGGCAAGACCTCCACGGCCCGGATGGTCGAGGCCCTGCTGATGGCCCACGATCTGCGGGTCGGGCGCTACACCTCCCCGCACCTGGAACGCGTCACCGAACGCATCGCCGTGGACGGCGCCCCGATCGACGACGCGACCTTCGTGCGCACCTGGGACGAGATCCGGCCCTTCGTGCTCCTGGCCGACCAGCGGCTGGCCGAGCGCGGTGAGGTCCCGCTGACCGAGTTCGAGGCGATGACCGTGCTGGCCTTCGCCGTGTTCGCCGAGGCACCCGTGGACGTGATGGTCCTGGAGGTGGGCCTGGGCGGGCGCTGGGATGCGACCAACGTCGCCGACGCCGCGGTCTCCGTGCTCACCCCGATCGACCTGGACCACACCCGCATGCTCGGGGACACCGTGGAGGAGATCGCCCGGGAGAAGGCCGGGATCATCAAGCCCGAGGGATTCCTGGTCTCCTCCGCCCAGTCTCCGGCCGTCGCCGAGATCCTGCTGGAGGCCGCCCGCGAGGCCGGGGTTCCGTTCCGCTTCGGCGGCGTGGAGTTCGGGGTGCGCTCCCGGGTCCCGGGAACCGGCGGTCAGGTGCTCGCGGTGCAGGGGCTGGCCGGGGTCTACGAGGACCTGGCGCTGCCCCTGGCGGGGGAGCACCAGGCGGACAACGCCGCACTGGCCATCGCCGCCGTCGAGGCCTTCCTGGGCGGGGGAGAACGCGAGCTGAACGTCGAGCTGGTGCGGGCGGGCCTGGCGGCCGTGCGCTCCCCGGGCCGCATGGAGACGGTGCGCACCGCCCCGACCGTCATCATCGACGCCGCGCACAACCCGCACGGGCTGCGTGCGCAGGTGCGCGCCGTCGAGGAGACCGTGCCCGCACGGGAGCTGGAGATCGTCCTGGGGATCCTGGCGGATAAGGATGCGGCGCAGATGCTGCGCATCCTGCGCGAGTCCTACGCCGAGTCCGAGCGCTTCGACGCCCGCCTGTACGTCAGCGCCTCCCACTCCCCGCGGGCCATCGACCCGGAGGAGCTGGCGCGCCTGGCCGTGGCGGAGGGCTTCGACGAGGACGCCGTGCAGGCCTTCGCCGGCCTGGACGAGGCGATCACCGCGGCCGTCTCCGATGCCGCCGTGCGCGAGGAGCTGGACGCCGCCGTGCTGATCACCGGGTCGGTGACCGTGGCCGGGGAGGCCCGGATGCTGCTGGGCCCGCTGCCGGAATCCGGTCTGACGGGAGCCGACGGGGAGCCGACCGGAGGGGAGGAGGGCCCGTGGCTCGGCTGACGCGCGCGCAGCGGGAATGGCGGCCCGGGCAGGTCAAGAAGCCCAGCTCCGTGCGGATGATGTTCGCCTCCACCGTGCTGGTCCTCGAGGCCCTCGTGGTGTTCTTCGCGACCCTGGCGTTCTTCGGCCTCTCGGTCTTCCACGCGGGGGCGGGCCTGAAGACGGCGGTGATGATCGGGGGCCTGATCTTCGCGGCGGCCTTCGTCGCCCTGTGCGCCCTGCTGCGCAGGCCCTGGGGGTACACCGCCGGCTGGGTGCTGCAGGTGCTGCTGGTGGCCACGGGGTTCCTGGTGCCGGCGATGTTCTTCATCGGCGCGTGCTTCCTGGCCTGCTGGTGGTATTCGATGGTCGTGGGCGCGCGCCTGGACCGGGAGAAGGCCGAGCGCTTCGAGGCCGAGCAGGAGTGGGAGCGCACCCACGGGCGCGCGTGAGCGCGACGGATGAGGGCCTGCGGGCCCTGGAATCCCGGACGGTCTTCGCCGGCTGGGCGGCTCGGCCCGCCGACGCCGTGCGCGACGTCGCCGGGGCCGGCCGGGTCCTGGAAGGCCTGCTGCGCGGCGGGGACCCCGCGCCGAGCGTGGTGGTGACCGGCTCCAAGGGCAAGGGGCAGACGGCCGCGGAGATCGCCTGGCGGCTGCAGGCCTGCGGGCTGCGGGTCGGGCTGGTCAGCTCCCCGGGGATCATCTCCAACCGGGACCGCTTCGTCCTGGACGGGCAGGTGCTGCCGGCCGCGGCCTACCGCGCGGGCCTGCACCGCCTGGCCGCCGTCCTGCCCGAGGCGGCCCCGGCCCCCGGCGCGTATCTGGCGCCCACGGATCTGTTCACGGTGCTGGGGCATGCGATGCTGCGCGCGGCCGGGGCGCAGGTCGTGGTCCACGAGGCCGGGATGGGCGGGGCCCACGACGCCGTGAGCCTGTTCGACCCGGTGGCCGTGGCCCTGACCCGGATTCTCCCGGAGCACCTGGACGTGTTCGGACCGAGCCTGATGCACGTGGCCCAGGAGAAGATCGGCCTGGTGCACGGGCCAGCCCCCGTGGCCAGCGTCCCGCAGGCGCCCGGCCCGGACCGGCTCCTGCGCCGGACCTGCGCCCGCCACGCAGCACCCCTGGTGGTGGTGCCCGCGGGTGACTTCCTCGTGGAGAACGAACGGGTCGCGCTGGCCGCGGCGCGCGCGGCGGCCCGCGCCCTGGGCGTGGACGAACCGCCGGAAGGCTTCGGGTCCAGCCCGGTGCGTCGGCCCGGGCGCGGCAGCGCCCACCGCCTTCCGGACGGCTGCCTGCTGGTCGTGGACGCGGGAATCGACGCGGCAGGGGCGGCCCACGCGCTGGAGGCCGCGCGGGCCGTCTCCGATGCGGGGCGGGTGCAGCGGGTGTGGTGGTCCGTGCCGATGACCAAGGACTGGCGGGCCATCGCCGATCTGCTGGATGACCGCGGCGTCGAGCACGCCTTCGTGGACCTGGGGCGGGACGGGCACCTGGACTACCGGCTGCCCGGTGAGCTGACGGAGAGGGTCCCGGTGATCGGGCTGGCGCAGCTGCTGGAGCGGATTCGGCCGGGCCGAGACGCCGCCTCCGATCCGACGCGGGTCGAGCTCGCGCTGGGCACGATCTCCTTCGGCACGGCCGTGCTGCGGCAGCTGGGGGTGCAGGTGCGGCGGCTGTGGAGCCTCGAGACCCCGCGCGGCTGACCCTCCGCCTCCGCCGTGGCGCGGGTGCGGCTGGCTAGGATGGGGTCATACCGTCCGCACGTCTTCCGGATCAGGAGGATCCCATGACCGAACGCTCCCTCGTCCTCGTCAAGCCCGACGGCGTGGAACGCAACCTCATCGGCGCGGTGCTCTCGCGCATCGAGACCAAGGGCTACCGCATCGCCGAGCTGCGGATGCTCACCCCCTCCCGGGAGATCCTGGAGCAGCACTACGCCGAGCACGCCGGCAAGCCGTTCTTCGAGCCGCTGGTGCGCTTCATGGGCTCCGGGCCCGTCGTGGCCGCGGTGATCGAGGGGGACCGCTGCATCGAGGGCCTGCGCACCATCATGGGCCCCTCCGAGCCGACCACCGCCCCGGCCGGCACGATCCGCGGGGACCTCGGCCGCGACTGGGGCGAGGACGTGCAGAAGAACCTCGTGCACGGCTCGGACTCCCCGGAATCCGCCCAGCGCGAGATCGGCATCTGGTTCGGCTGAACCGCCGCCTGTGCGCCGCCGCTGCGCCCCGCCCGGGGCAGCACCCCGCGGCTGGCTCGGTGTCGTGAACTACGACGGGGCCCGCCCCGACCACCGCGTGAAGCGGTGCGTCGGGACGGGCCCCGTCCGTGCCTGCGGGCGACCCGCGCGGGTCGCACCCGGCGCCTAGAACATGCCCATGATGACCGAGAAGAACCGGATGAAGATGATCCCGAACAGCACCAGCAGGATCATCACGGTGAGGAACCAGGCCCAGCCGGTCATCGCCGAGGCGACCCGCCGCGGCACGGGGATCACCCCGGTGCGCATGTTGTGCACCGTGACATGCACGAACAGCGTGGTCTGCATGATCCACACGATCATGCAGTACAGGCACAGCGCGTCGATGCGGAAGGTGGTCTGGTACCACAGCCAGCAGATGAACACGAAGCCCAGGGTCACCCCGATCTGCACGCACCACCAGTACCAGCGGGCCAGGCGCGCCCCGGCGAGCATCGCCGTCGCGATGGTCAGGATGATCGCGTAGGCGACGATGCCGATCAGCGGATTCGGGAAGCCGAAGGCCGCGGCCTGGCTGGTGCGCATGACGGTGCCGCAGTTGACCAGGGAGTTCAGGTCGCAGCTGGAGACGTGGCCGGCATCCACGTAGATCTGCAGCCGCTCCCACACCAGCATCGCCGCGGCGAAGAAGCCGACGGCGCCGGTCACGACCATCAGCCAGGCCAGGCGCCGACGCTGGGGGAGCGTCTCGGTCCCCTCCGACGCGGAATCCTCGGGGAGTTCGGTCACTGCTGCGCTCACGCGGGCACCTTCTTCATGGGTCGGGGATGATCCGGTGGCGCCGGGGCGCCGCCGGTGGGCGTGCGTCGGTCATCTTAGCGGCGTCGACCGTGCGTCTCCTGGATGTGTCCTGCACGCACCGGGGCCCCGCCCCTCCCTCCCGCGGCGGGGGTGTGCGATACTGGGGGAGGCCGAGGGCCGCGCCGCACGCGGTCTCCTCCGGTCCGATGTGCCGCCGACGGGTGTCGTGCACCGCCTGGCAGCGCTTCCAGCGAGCGCCCGGGCAAAGACCACCCGGGCAAGACTCCCGTGAGACTGCGGAGCTCGGCGCGACCATCGGCCCACCCACCGCGGCCCGCGGGGAGATGATCCCCGGCGGGGCCTGATCGCCGGGCGATGCCACGGCTGGAGAGACGGTGCTGGGCAGCCAGACGACTTCCGGCTCGTCCCGCCCGCCTCAGGGCGGGGCGCCGACCGGCCACCATCCGCGGCGGCGGACCGGGTGCGGCACGGCTCCGCGGCCGCACCACAGGAGCATCCGCAGACGATGAGCACCCAGAACGACGGCGCCGCCCCCCGGGGCGAGGACGCCGAGACCGCACCCGCCGCCTCCTCCGTCCCGGAGGTCGCCGCCGACCCGTTCGGCGCGACCTCCGTGCTGTTCAAGGCCCCGGACATCGAGGAGCTGAAGGCCGCGGCCCTGGCGAAGAAGCAGCAGGAGAAGGCCGAGCTCGAGGCCGCCGAGGACGAGCCGCAGGACGACGGCGAGGTCGTGGCCCGCAAGCGCCGTCGGCGGCGCCGCGGAGACACGGACCTGGAGCTGGTGGACGAGGAGGAGGACCCCAACACCGTCACCAAGGTCCGCACCCCGCGCATCGTCGAGTCCACCTCGGCCGACGCCGTGACCTCCGTGAAGGGCTCCACGCGCCTGGAGGCCAAGCGCCAGCGCCGTCGGGAATCCCGCGCCTCCGGGCGCCGTCGGCACGGAATCACCGAGGCCGAGTTCCTGGCTCGTCGGGAGTCCGTGGACCGGCAGATGATCGTGCGCCAGAAGGACGAGCGCATCCAGATCGGCGTCCTGGAGGACGGGGTGCTGGCCGAGCACTTCGTGTCCCAGACCCAGCAGGACTCCCTGATCGGCAACGTCTACCTCGGGAAGGTGCAGAACGTGCTGCCCTCCATGGAGGCGGCGTTCATCGACATCGGCCGCGGGCGCAACGCGGTGCTCTACGCCGGTGAGGTCAACTGGGACGCCGCGGGCCTGGACGGCGCGCCCCGGCGCATCGAGCGGGCCCTGAAGTCCGGGGACTCCGTGCTGGTGCAGGTCACCAAGGATCCGATCGGGCACAAGGGCCCCCGGCTGACCTCGCAGATCTCCCTGCCCGGGCGCTTCCTCGTCTACGTCCCCGGCGGGTCCATGACCGGGATCTCCCGGAAGCTGCCGGACACGGAGCGGGCCCGGCTGAAGAAGATCCTCAAGGACCACCTGCCCGACGGCGCCGGCGTCATCGTGCGCACCGCCGCGGAGGGCGCCAGCGAGGAGGACCTCGCCCACGACATCAACCGACTGCGGGTGCAGTGGGAGGAGATCCAGAAGAAGGCGAACTCCCGCAAGACCACCGCCCCGGAGCTGCTGTCCCAGGAGCCGGACCTGTCCATCAAGACCGTGCGCGACGTGTTCAACGAGGACTTCTCCGCGATGGTCGTGCAGGGTCAGGAGGCCTGGGACTCCATCGAGGCGTACGTGACCTACATGGCCCCGGATCTGGTGGGGCGGCTGCGGCAGTGGACCGAGGAGGAGGACGTCTTCGACCACTACCGGATCGAGGAGGGCCTGGCCAAGGCCCTGGATCGCAAGGTGTTCCTGCCCTCCGGCGGCTCCCTGGTCATCGACCGCACCGAGGCGATGACCGTGATCGACGTGAACACCGGCAAGTTCACCGGCTCCGGGGGCAACCTGGAGGAGACCGTCACCAAGAACAACCTGGAGGCCGCCGAGGAGATCGTGCGCCAGCTGCGCCTGCGCGACATCGGCGGGATCATCGTCGTCGACTTCATCGACATGGTCCTGGAGTCCAACCGGGACCTGGTGCTGCGGCGTCTGGTGGAGTGCCTCGGGCGGGACCGCACCAAGCACCAGGTGGCCGAGGTGACCTCGCTGGGTCTGGTGCAGATGACCCGCAAGCGCATGGGCACGGGTCTGCTGGAGGTCTTCTCCGAGCCCTGCGAGGCCTGCGACGGCCGCGGCGTCGTCGTGCACGACGAGCCGCTGAAGGGCCGCTCGGGCGGTCACGGCTCCGAGACCCACCACCGCCATGACCGGCACGACCGCAAGCGGTCCCGCAACCGCCAGCAGCGCGAGGAGACCCCCCGCAACCCGCAGGACGACGCGCGCGCCGAGGCCGCCCGCACGGCCTTCGCGACCATCGCGGCGGCCTCCTCCAAGCACGAGGAGGCCGACGGCACCGAACAGTCGCAGCATCGTCCCGAGGCCCAGGACCACGCCGAGCACCACGGCGAGGGCGAGGAGTCCAAGGCCGCCAAGAAGCGCAAGCGCCGCCGGCGCGGCGGGCGCGCCCGGGCGGAGCAGACCGAGAACCAGCAGACCGAGTCCGCGCAGGGTGCGGCGGCCCAGGACGACGCCGAGCACGGCGCCGATCACGGCCGGGATCGCGGCCTGCCGGAGGACCCGGATATGGTCGTGACCATCCACGGCGAGGTCGTCACCCTGCCCCACGGCGAGCAGAAGCAGCCCGCCCAGGAGCAGGAGGGCTCCGAGCCGTCTCTGGACCTGGATTCGCTGAGCGAGGCCTTCGACCGCAAGGCGCCCCGTGAGGGGGCCGGGACCGAGTCCTCCGCCGCCGAGGATTCCCCGCGCGAGGATGCGCCCCGCGGCGAGTCCCGCCGGGGCCGGACCCGGGAGGACTCGGCGTCGTCGGTCGAGGATGAGACCGGGCTGCCGGCGCCGCGCCGGGCCGGGACCACCCGCTCCGCACGCGCCGGGCGCACGCGCCGGGAGGACAGCCGCCGGGCCGGACGCGAGGCCGCCGACGCCGCGCGCCAGGCCGCACTCGAGGCCCTCGAGGACATGAAGCCCGGCCGGCGCTCGCGCCGCTCGGAGCAGACCGAGCGCGGCGGACAGTCCGGCGCAGAGAACTCCGGCTCCGCGACGTCCGGCACCGGGAAGTCCGACGCCGGGCAGTCCGGTTCCGCTCAGGAGCGGGGTGGGCGCACCCGGGGCGAGGACCGGCAGGAGCAGGGCCGCCGGTCCGGGACCTCCCGCACCCCCCGGCGGGCCCAGTCCCCGGCGCGGACCGCGCAGGACCCGGCCGAGCAGCGGCCCACGGTCACCGGAGTCGCCACACCGGGCGCCTCGCGCCGCTCCGAGCAGCCGGATCAGGCCCAGGAGTCCGCCCAGGCCGCACTAGCTGCCCCGGCGCAGGAGGAGCGGGCCCGGCCGGCCTCCGCCTCCCGCCCCAAGCGCCGTTCTCGTCGGGCCAGCTCCGACGGCGGGCAGGGCGGGAGCATCGTCGCCGGTCAGCAGGGCGAGGCCTCGGGGGTCCGGGTCGCCACGGCCGCGGCCGCCCCCAGCACCGACGGCACCACCGCCGCGGCCGCACAGGCCGAGGAGGTCATGATGCTCGGCGTCGGCGTGAAGGCCGAGGACATCCGCCGGCCCGAGTGACCCGCGGCCGAGCGGCGTCGCGGCCGCCGTGCCCGGGCGAACACTTGCCCGGGCGCGGGGCTGTGCCGTATCCTTGACTGTCGGTGCTCATTGCGACCTTCCTCGACGGACCCGTCCTCCGGGTGCGTCCCACGTCCGGCGGCCACGTCCCCGGTGGTTGCGGTGCTCTGAGCAGAACCCCAGTACGTTGAATGTCGAGAGAAGTGAGTTCCCAAGTGGTGTACGCGATTGTCCGCGCTGGCGGCCGCCAGGAAAAGGTCTCCGTGGGAGACCTCGTTACCCTCGACCGCGTCGCCGGTGAGGCCGGCAGCACCATCGAGCTGCCCGTCCTGATGCTGGTGGACGGCGAGAAGGTCCAGGCGGACCCGAAGGCCCTCGCCTCCGCGAAGGTCACCGCCGAGAAGGTCGAGGACCTGCGCGGCCCGAAGATCGTCATCCAGAAGTACAAGAACAAGACGGGCTACAAGAAGCGCCAGGGCTTCCGCGCCGAGCTGACCCAGGTCAAGGTCACCGCGATCGACGCCTGATCGGCTCCGCTCACCCACCCGTCACCCCTACGAAGGCAGGCAGTAATGGCACACAAAAAAGGTGCAAGCTCCACCCGCAACGGCCGCGACTCCAACCCCCAGTACCTGGGCGTGAAGCGCTTCGGCGGCCAGTCCGTCAACGCCGGCGAGATCATCGTCCGCCAGCGCGGCACCCACTTCCACCCCGGTGAGAACGTCGGGCGCGGCGGGGACGACACCCTGTTCGCCCTGGCCGCCGGCCAGGTCGAGTTCGGTCGTCGCCGCGGCCGCAAGGTCGTCAACATCCTCGCCGCCGCGGAGTAGTTCTCCCCGCGAGGAGCACGGCTCGCACCGGGGGCCGCAACCAGCCGGTGACCATGCAGAAGAGGGCCTGCCTTCCCCTGACGGGAGAGCGGGCCCTCTTCTCGTCCATCACCTCCGCGGCCGATAGGATCGAAGGGCCCGCCGGAGTCCGGCGCCGCACCCCGCGGCGCCCCTCCCATCCGCTGACCGAAGGGGTTTTGCACGTGGCCGATTTCGTGGACCGGGTGGTCCTGCACGCCCGCGGAGGCGCCGGCGGCAACGGCTGCGTGTCCGTGCGCCGCGAGAAGTTCAAGCCCCTGGGCGGCCCCGACGGCGGCAACGGCGGCAACGGGGGAGACGTGATCCTGCGGGTGGACGGGCAGTCCACCACGCTGCTGGAATACCACCACTCGCCGCACCAGACCGCGCCCAAGGGCGACATCGGCCGCGGCGGGCTCTCCCACGGCACCCACGGGGCGGACCTGGTCCTGTCCGTGCCGCAGGGAACGGTCGTGAAGACCCGGGACGGGAAGGTGCTGGCGGACCTGGTGCGGATGGGCGATGAGTTCGTCGCCGCCCACGGCGGGCAGGGCGGGGCCGGCAACGCGGCCCTGGCCTCCCCGAAGCGCAAGGCCCCCGGCTTCGCCCTGCTGGGCATCGACGGCGAGGAGCGGGACCTCGTCCTGGAGCTGAAGTCCATCGCCGATGTCGCCCTGGTCGGGTACCCCTCGGCCGGCAAGTCCTCGCTGATCGCGGCGATGTCCGCGGCGCGCCCGAAGATCGCGGACTACCCGTTCACGACCCTGGTGCCCAACCTCGGGGTCGTGCAGGCCGGGGACACCCGCTTCACCGTGGCCGATGTGCCCGGGCTGATCGAGGGCGCCTCCGAGGGTCGGGGGCTGGGCCACCAGTTCCTGCGCCACGTGGAGCGCTGTGCGGCGATCGTGCACGTCATCGACTGCGCGACCCTGGAGCCGCGCCGGGACCCGATCTCGGACTTCGAGGTCATCGAGAAGGAGCTGGCCGGCTATTCCGTGGATCCCACGGCCGGCACCGCCACGCCCCTGGTGCAGCGCCCGCACCTGGTGGTCCTGAACAAGGTGGACGTCCCGGAGGCCAGAGAGCTGGCGGAGCTCGTGCGCCCCGAGCTGGAGGCCCGCGGGCTGCGGGTCTTCGAGGTTTCCACCGCCTCCCACGAGGGGTTGCGCGCCCTGGGCTTCGCGATGGCCGAGCTGGTGGCCGAGGCCCGGGCCGCGCAGGAGGATCAGGAGCAGGAGACGCAGGAGGCCCCGGCCGTGCTGCGCCCGCGGGCCGTGTCCCGCCGCCGCGGCGGGCGCGGGGAGTTCAGCATCCGCCGGGAGGAGCGCAACCTGGAGCCGCTGTTCCGGGTGCTCGGGGAGAAGCCCGAGCGGTGGATCAAGCAGACCGACTTCGCCAACGACGAGGCCGTGGGCTTCCTCGCGGACCGCCTGGCCAAGCTCGGCGTCGAGGACGAGCTGTTCGCCCAGGGCGCGACCCCCGGGGACGCCGTGGTGATCGGGGAGGAGGCCGACGCCGTGGTCTTCGACTGGGAGCCGACGATGGTCGGCGGCGCGGAGCTGCTGTCCAGCCCGCGCGGCACCGACTCCAGGCTCGAGGAGATCATCCGCCCCACCCGCGCCGAGAAGCGGGAGGACTACCAGCAGCGCAAGGACGCGAAGGCCGCCGCGCGCGAGGAGCTGGAGGCCGAGCGCCTGGCCGGCAAGTGGACGGAGTCCGTGGACGCCGCCCGCGACCGGCGCGCCCGCCGTCGCGCCGAGGGCACCGACTGACCCCCGGCGACGACCCCACCGGGGCCGCTTCGACACCGTCCGTCTGATACCGACCCGCGATCGCCGCCCACGCAGAAGAGGAGAACCCATGCTCACCCCGTCCGCGTCCCTGTCCCGCGCCGAGATCCAGCGTTCGGCCGAGTCCCGGGGGAAGAACAGGATCAGCCCCATCGAGCGGCGGGAGGATCTGCCCAAGGCCAAGCGCATCGTCGTGAAGGTCGGCTCCTCCTCCCTGACCTCGATCGCCCACTCCCTGGACGAGCTGGCCGTCGCGACGATCGCGGACGTGCTGGCGAAGACCCACGGGCGCGGGGTGGAGGTCGTGTTCGTCTCCTCCGGGGCGATCGCGGCCGGGCTGGCCCCGCTGGGGCTGACCAAGCGGCCCAAGGACCTGGCCACCCAGCAGGCGGCGGCCGCCGTCGGGCAGTCCCTGATCATGACCCGCTACACCGAGATCTTCTCCCGCTACGACGTCACGATCTCCCAGGTGCTGGTCACCGCGGAGGACCTGATGCACCGCAGCCGCTACCACAACGTCCACCGTCAGCTGGAGAGGCTGCTGGACCTGAACGTGCTGCCCATCGTCAACGAGAACGACGCCGTGGCCACCCACGAGATCAAGTTCGGGGACAACGACCGGATCGCCGCACTCGTCGCACACACGATCAAGGCGGACGCGCTGCTGCTGCTGTCCGACGTGGATGCGCTGTACACCAAGCACCCGGCCGAGGGCGGGGAGCGGATCAGCACCGTGACGGACCCGGAGCGGGACCTGGAGGGCGTGGAGATCGGCACGATCGGACGCGCGGGGGTCGGCTCCGGGGGCATGGTCACCAAGGTGGAGGCCGCGAAGATCGCCTCCTCCTCCGGCATCCCCGCGCTGGTCACCTCCGCCGCCAACGCCGCCGCGGCCCTGGACGGGGCGGATGTGGGCACGTGGTTCCAGCCCACGGGTGGGCGCCGCTCGATCCGGCTGGTGTGGCTGTCCCAGCTGGCCAAGACCAAGGGCGCGGTGACCGTCGACGCCGGGGCGGAGCGGGCCGTGCGCCGGCGCACCTCCCTGCTGGCCGCCGGGATCACCGGGGTGGAGGGCATCTTCCGCCCGGGCGAGCCCATCGCGATCAAGGACCCGCAGGGGCGCACCTTCGCCCACGGGCTGGCCGCCTACTCCAGCCAGGACATCGAGCGGATCGCGGGGCTGGCCAGCGCGGCCGCGGAGGAGGAGCTGGGCGACGGGTTCGACGGCGTCGTCGTGCACGTGGACAACCTGGCCGTGCTGCGCCGCCGCTGAATCCGCCGGGCACCTTCGTTATCATCGGGTCCATGACCGACACCGATCGCAGCACTCCGTCCGTTCCGACCGTGCCCCGTGAGGTGCAGGAGGCCGTCGAGGCCATGGCCGATGACGCCCGCGCCGCCTCCCGGGTGCTGGCCACCGCGCACCGCTCCCACAAGGACACCGCCCTGCGCCGGATGGCCGAGGGGATCGACGCCGGACGATCCGTGATCCTGGAGGCCAACGCCCGGGACCTGGCCCGCGGACGCGAGAAGGGCATGGCGGAGAACCTGCTGGACCGGCTCGCCCTGGATGATGCGCGCATCGACGCGCTGATCGGGGCTCTGCACGAGCTGGCCGGGCAGACCGACCCGGTCGGGCAGATCATCGACGGGCAGACCCTGCCCAACGGGCTGCGGGTCTCCCGGATCCGGGTGCCGATGGGCGTGGTCGGCGCGATCTACGAGGCCCGCCCCAACGTCACCGTGGACATCGCGGGGCTGGCCGTGAAATCCGGCAACGCCGCGATGCTGCGCGGCGGCTCGGCCGCCCAGGAGACCAACACCGCCCTGGTCGGGATCCTGCGCGACGCCCTGGATGCCGCCGGGTTCCCGATGGATGCCGTGCAGTCCGTGGACGAGTACGGCCGAGACGGGGCCACCGCCCTGATGCTGGCCCGCGGCCGCGTGGACGTGCTGGTCCCGCGCGGCGGGCGCGGGCTGATCCAGTCCGTCGTGGCGAACGCCCGGGTGCCGGTGATCGAGACCGGGGAGGGCAACGTGCACATCTACCTGGGCGCCTCGGCCCCGGAGCAGATGGCCGTGGACCTGGTGGTGGACTCCAAGACCGACAAGCCCTCGGCCTGCAACTCCGCGGAGACCCTGCTGATCCAGGAGGGCGCCCCGGCCGCCGAGGCCGTGCTGCGCGGGCTGCTGGAGGCCGGGGTGCGCCTGCACGCCGACGAGGCCGCGGCCCGGCTGGCCGGCGGGCTCTCGGAGCAGGTGCTGGCAGCGCAGGACGGGGACTGGGCGGATGAGTCCCTGGCCCTGGAGATGTCCGTGCGGGTGGTCCTGGACATGGAGGAGGCGCTGCGCCACATCCAGCGGCACTCCACCGGGCACACCGAGCTGATCATCACCAATGACCTCGCTGAGGCCGACGAGTTCGTCTCCCGGGTGGATGCCGCCACGGTCATGGTCAACTCCTCCACCCGCTTCACCGACGGCGGCCAGCTGGGGCTGGGCGCCGAGGTGGGGATCTCCACGCAGAAGCTGCACGCCCGCGGGCCCATGGGCATGACGGAGCTGACCACGAGCAAGTGGGTCGTGCGGGGTCAGGGGCAGACCAGGGGCTAGACTGGCCTTCAGCATCCATCGCACACCGAACGCCGCGGCCGCGCCGGCCGCCGGAGAGGAGCAAGCGCCCATGAGCATCGCAGTCCTGGCCTCCACCGTGGCCGAGGAGCACGTGGTCAACGAGCTGCCCTTGGCGCCGCACTGGTTCGCCATCCTGTTCATGGTCGGCTTCATCGCGCTGGCCCTGATCTGCCACTCCTACAGCGGCCGCGGCGTCGTGCGCCCGGATTCCGCGCCGTCCGAGCTCAGCGAGGTTGAGCGGGAGTCCGTCGAGAAGTACGACGCCGAGTACCACCGGCACTGAGTCATGATCGACGGCGTCCCGCCCGCGCGGGGCGCCGTCGCGGGCAGGAGCGCATGAACCCCCAGCTGGAGACCTCCGGGCACACCACCCTGACCGTCCCGCCGCGCCGCCCCCGGCGGACCCGGCTGGGCGTGATGGGCGGGACCTTCGACCCGATCCACCACGGGCACCTGGTCGCGGCCAGCGAGGTCGCGGCGGTCTTCGACCTCGACGAGGTGGTCTTCGTGCCCACCGGCACGCCGTGGCAGAAGGCCGACCAGCGGGTGACCGAGGCGGAGCACCGGTACCTGATGACCGTGATCGCCACGGCGTCGAACCCCCGGTTCACGGTCTCCCGGGTGGACATCGACCGGCCCGGCCCCACCTACACCGTGGACACGCTGCGGGACCTGCACCAGCTGCGCCCGAACGCGGACCTGTTCTTCATCACCGGGGCGGATGCGATGGCGCAGATCCTGTCCTGGAAGGACGCCGCCCAGATGTGGGACCTGGCGTACTTCGTCGGGGTCACCCGACCCGGCCACGAGCTGGCCGCCCCGGAGCGTGCGGCCGGGGTGGGTCTGCTGGAGGTGCCGGCGATGGCGATCTCCTCGACCGACGTCCGGCGCCGCTCCGCGGACGGCAAGCCCGTATGGTACCTGGTCCCGGACGGCGTGGTGCAGTACATCAACAAGTACGAGCTCTACCACCGCGAGGACGTCACGGTGCCCGAGCGGGCCGGGCAGGGCCCCGATGAGCTGCCGGGATGCCGGGCGGATCCGGCGGCCCGGCCGGTAGAATCGCAGCCGAACGACGCCGTCCCCGCACGGGCGGGGAGAACCGGAGCCCCCGAGGCCCCGGAGGGCAGCATCTCGTCAAGGAGTCAGCACTGAACGCGCAGCGCACCACCACGGACATCACCGCGGACCCGCAGAAGACGTTCGTGGCCGAGGACGGCCTGCAGGTCCCGCCCGCCCCGGAGGATCTGGGACCCCGGAGGCTGCGACGCTACCGCGAGCAGTACCTGGACCGCCTGCGCGGCAACGCCCCGGACCCCGCGACCCAGGGGGTTCCGGTGGTGCCGGTCATGGAGCCGGATGATCGGCTGCTGGAGTTCCAGCGGCGGTTCCAGGCGATCAGCGAGCAGGGCGAGTTCGTCCGGCTCAGCGCGGATGAGGAGTTCGCGGCGATCGTCGGGGACCGCACCGCCACCACCTACCGGGACCGGGCCCTGCTGGAGGACGTGCAGCGCCAGATCCTCGGGGCCGGCCCGGGGACGGTCTCCGGCGGGATCGTCTCGGTGAATCCGGCGCACCTGTCGGGGCTGGGCAACACCGACTTCGCCGGCACCCTCTACGACGAGCGCCTGCTGGGCCCGCAGACCATGGGGATCCCGGTGATCACCGGGAGCACCCCGAGAGTGCAGGGTTCCCATGCGGGGGCCGGGGCGCCGGCGTCGGCGGATGCCGACGACGCCGTGGCCGCCCCGGAACCGCAGACCGACCCGTCCGAACCGGTCGGCCTGAATCCGGAGGAGGCGGGCGCCCCGGAGGAGATCTCGCCGGGGGAGACCTCCCCGGCGGAGGCCGCCCAGGATGAGACCGCGGAGGGCGCCGCGCAGCCCGAGGATGCCCGCCCCGTCCGGGCGGTGGATGCCCACGGACTGGACCTGTCCGGGCTGGATGCGAAGGCCCCGGGCGGCACCGGCCGGGCCTGGCTGATCACCCTGATCCTGCTGGTGCTGGTGGCCGCCGTCGTGCTCGGCGTAATCTTCCTGATCCCGTAACCCCGGTGCTCACCGCGACCGACCCGGCCCGCACCCACTGAACCGTCAGCGGACGGCCACCCGCCGCCGTCCCCACCGAAAGGACCTCCCATGACCGCAGCACCCGAGTCCGTGCAGGCCCTGCGCATCGCCGCGCGGGCCGCCGCCGACAAGCACGCCACCCAGCTCAACGCCTACGACGTCTCCGAGGCGATGGGCCTGATCGACGGCTTCCTGCTCGCCTCGGCTGCCAACGAGCGGCTGGTGGACGCGATCGTGGACGAGGTGGAGGATCAGCTGCGCGAGCAGGCCGGGATCAAGCCGGTGCGCCGGGAGGGCAAGGCCGAGGGCCGCTGGGTGCTCCTGGACTTCGGGGACATCGTGGTGCACGTGCAGCACGAGCAGGAACGGGTCTTCTACGCCCTCGACCGGCTGTGGAGCGACGCCCCGCGGATCCCCCTGGGCGTGGAGGAGGAGCTGGCCGATCCCGAGCAGATGCCCGACAGCCCCGAACTGGCCCAGGATCCGGCTTCCTGAGCCGCGACGCCGGGCCCGCGGTGCGGGGTCCGCGGCATGGGGCGGCGCGGGTGTGACAGATCACCCTTCGCGGATTTGGCGCGGGGGAGACGGTCTGAGTACAGTAGATGAGTCGCCGCGAGGTGACACGGGATCGCGAGAGTGATCTTGGGGCTGTGGCGCAGCTGGTAGCGCATCTGCATGGCATGCAGAGGGTCAGGGGTTCGAGTCCCCTCAGCTCCACCAGTGAGGACGAGGGCCCTGCCAGAGGAATCCGGTGGGGCCCTCGTCGTGTGTCCGGGCGTCCTCGGCGTTCACCGCCGAAACCGCACCGATGTGCCGAGACCGCACAGACGCGCCGAGACCGCACCCGTCGGGTGCGGTCTCGGCAGTTTTGTGCGGTTTCGGCGACCGCGTGCGGTCTCGGCGCCGGACGATGGCGGCGCCCCGACCCGCGTCAGGCGTCGACGGCGGCGCGTCGCGGGTCGATCTGGTCCTCGGCCCCGGGCACCGGCTGCGCCGGGTCCGCACCGAGGGCGACCACCCGGTTCTCCCCGTCCACGTGCACCACCTGCGGCTCGTGCTCGGTCAGCTCCCGGGCATCGACCATCACGTAGGACATGATGATGACCAGATCCCCGGGATGCACCAGGTGGGCGGCCGCCCCGTTGATGCCGATCACCCCGGAGCCGGCGGGTCCCGCGATCGCGTAGGTCTGCAGGCGGGAGCCGTTGGTCACGTCCACCACCTGCACCTGCTCACCCTCCACGATCCCGGAGGCCTGCAGCAGGTCGGCGTCGATGGTGATGGATCCGACGTAGTGCAGATCCGCCTGCGTGACGGTGGCGCGGTGGATCTTCGCGCCCAGCACGGTGCGCAGCATGGTTCCTCCTGGAGAAGTGTGTGGGTACGGGGGGCAGGAGACGGTCGGCGTTCGGCACGACGTCGCCTCCGGCGATGGCGCCCTCCCGAAGAAGCCGGGGCGGGGCGCGCCCGAATACTCTACTCCCCGCGGCCCAGGCTCAGGAGCCGGTCTCCAGCAGCAGCACCCCACCCACGATCAGGGCGATGCCCGCGGCCATCACTGCGTCCAGCGGCTCCTTGAACGCCACGCGGCTGACCACCGCGGTCAGGGCCACGCCGAGGGCCGCCCAGATCCCGTAGGCCATGCCCAGGGGCATACCCAGGTGCAGGGTCGCGCTCAGTGCGGTGAACGCCGCGATGTAGAGCAGGGCGGTGAGCGCGTACCAGGCCCGGCCCCGATCCACGGCCAGGCGCAGGCTCGAGGTGCCCGCGACCTCGCACACCACCGCCAGGATGAGCACGGTCCACGCCACCTACCTCACCCTCCCGTACCGAGCGTCCCCGGCCGGGCCGACGTCGGCCCGCCCGACGTCGACCGAGCGCAGGGCCCGGCGGCGCACCCGCTGGGAGCCCAGCTCCACGCACAGCACACCGGCGATCACCAGCACGAGTCCCAGACCCATCCGGGGGGAGAGGGCCTCGCCGAAGATCGCCGCGGACGCCAGGGCCGTGAGCGCGACGCCGCCGGCGCCCCACAATCCGTAGGCCACGCCCAGCGCCATGCCGGCCCACAGCAGCAGCCCCAGCAGCACGAAGGCCAGCATGTATCCCGCGACCGTCCAGGCGTACAGCCACGGAGCGCTCATCGCGGCCTTCAGGCTCAGCGAGGCCGAGACCTCCGCGAGGATCGCGGCGACCAGCAGCAGCGCGCGCTTCATCCGGGGCCCTCCTCTCGTGGGTCAGTTGGTGAAGACCATGTACAGGTTCAGGGTGGTCGCGTACGCGATCCACAGCAGCTACGGCACCAGCAGCCAGGCCGCAAGCCTCTGGACTGGCCGGAACGCGGCGAAGGTGCCCAGGGCGCAGGCCAGCAGCAGGAGGATGTCCAGGGCGGCCAGGATCAGCCCGGTGGTGCCCCAGTGGGTGTAGCCGTTGAAGAACAGCGGGGTCCAGAGGCTGTTGAGCACCAGCTGGACGACGTACAGGGTCAGGGCACGGCGTCGTCCGGGGCGCCCGTGCTCGCGCCACACCAGCCATGCGGCCACCCCGATGATCACGTACAGCACGGTCCACACCGGGCCGAACTCGGAGTTCGGGGGAGTCCAGGGGGCTTTGTCGGCGTCGGCGTACCAGCCGTCCACGGCGGAGGCGCTGGCCAGGGAGCCGACCATGCCGACGGCCAGCGGGATGATGATCATCAGCGCCAGCACGATGACGGACGTGGCCTTCGCGGGCTGCTGTGCGGGGGTCTCGTGGTTCATGTCTTCCAGCATGTCAGACGCGGGTCGCACCGCAGGACGCGCAGGCGGCCCGTCGACGTCGCCCGGTCCCGGAGGGCGGACGCGGAGGGTAGACGCGGTGCGGATCTCCCGGAGGCTCGGCCGGCGCGCACCACCCTGGATCCGCCGAGTTGGACAGGCGGCCCGCAGCTGGTATAGTCTTCATCCGTTGGGGCTGTGGCGCAGCTGGTAGCGCATCTGCATGGCATGCAGAGGGTCAGGGGTTCGAGTCCCCTCAGCTCCACGATCGAAGATCCCGGATCATCCGCACGGATGGCCCGGGATCTTCTGCGTTGTACGGGGTCTACCGTGGGGGCATGAGCCAGCCGCAATCCTCCGATCCTGTCCTGTACCGCACCCGCGTGACCAACCGGGGCGGCATCCAGGACACCGTCACCGCGGACGACGGCCTCAGCCTGCGCACCGGGCCGCCTGAGCGGACCTCGTCCGGCGCCAATCCCGAGCAGCTGCTGGGCATGGCCTGGTCCACCTGTCTCGCCGCGACCCTTGAAGCCGTCCTCTCTGATCAGGGACTCGATCCCGCGCAGCATCGGCCCGAGGTCTGCGTCGAGGTCGAGCTGCACCGGAATCCCGACGGCTCCTACCGCTTCGAACCCACCGCCGTCGTGGCCATTCCCGGGCTGCCCAATCAGGAGGTGCGGGAGTTGACCGCGCGGGCCCACCAGCGATGCCCGGTCTCCCGGCTGCTCACCGCCCAGGACGCGGTGCGGGTACCCGCGGTGGAGTCGGGTACCTGAGGGGCTCCGATCGCCAGGGGATCGACGGCGCGTGGGCAGCCTCTCCTCCGCGCGCACCCCTGCTGATACCGTACAGATCGGCCGAGACCGTACAGACGTGCCGAGACCGGACCCGACGGGTGCGGTCTCGGCACGTTCGTACGGTCTGGGCGGCGATGTACGGTCTCGCGGGGCGTCAGGATCAGGTCGGTGGCAGCTCCCCGGCTCGGTCCGCCGCGCCGCGCAGCTCATTCCACCGGAAGACCGACACCGCGGTCCGGGAGGCCCCCGCGGTGGTCTCCCCGCGCCCGGCCCAGCGGTAGGTCACCTGGATCGCGGCGTCGTCGATGCGCTGGACCCGCGGGGCGAAGCCGTAGGCCCGCTCGGTGGCCGGCCCGATGAACTCGCCCTGGTGGAACAGCAGGATCTGATACGGGGAGGACCCCGTGGCACCCTGGATGCCCACCGTGATCCAGGACAGCTGCGCGCAGTCGCTGAAGCCGCCGGTGTCCGCCGTGGACGCATCCCACGCCCACCGCTCGCCATCGTCGAACTGCGGGACCTGGGGCAGGGCCGACTCCAGCGCCTGCTGCGCGGTCACCGAGGCGCAGGAGGCCTCGGCCGCGGTCGGATCATCCGTGGGCAGGGTGTCCCCGGTGTGGCCCGGTCCCGGGGCCAGGGTGGCCAGGGTGCTCGGCGCCGGCGCAGGCTCGGAAGGGGATGCCACCGGGGGAGAGGGGGCGGCGACCGACGACGACGCCGTCGACGACGTCACGGGGCTCCTCGTCGAAGGATCGGCGTCGCTCCCGGGGGAGGTGCCGCAGCCGCTGAGCAGCAGCAGTCCGGCCAGGGCCAGGGGCGAGAGTCTCGAGGGGCGCATCTGCGGCACCTTCCTGGAGGAGGGGTTCTTCACCCCTGAAGTTAGCAGAGGTGAATGACATCACACCATAGGTGACCTGCCGAGAATGCCATCCCACCGCATCCGAGCTTCGGCTCCTGTGATGGAATAGGGTGATGAGCACCACCACACCCGATCCCCGTGACCGGTCACCGCAGCCTGGGAAGGAGCAGGGGGAGCCCGCGGGCTTCCGCGTCCCCGCCGGGGACCCGTCGCTGCCGCTGGAGCGGGTGTGGCCCCCGTTCGGGCTGCGCCTGGAATCCCCGCGGCTGGTGCTGCGGCTGCTGCGCGACGCGGACCTGCCGGCCTACCTCGCCGCGACCACCGAGCCCATCGCCCACACCCGCAGCAATCCCTTCAGCAGCCCGTGGAACGAAGGGACCCCGGAGCAGAAGGCGCACGCCAGCTTCGCGTGGCTCTGGGAATGCCGATCCCGGATGGACCAGGCCGACCTGATGCTGCTGTTCGGCGTGTTCCTGAAGACCGACACCGGTGAGGTGCTGATCGGGATGCAGGACGTGGGAGCCCGGGACTTCACCCTCCTGCACCAGGTGAGCACGGCGAGCTGGCTGGTCCGGGCCCACCAGGGCAGGGGCCTGGGACGGGAGATGCGCGAGGCCGTGCTGCTGTGGGCCTTCGACCACCTCGGCGCCCGGGCCGCATCCAGCGGCGCCTACGCCTGGAACGACGCCTCCCGGGCGGTCTCCGAGAAGCTGGGGTACCGACCCAACGGCACCCACCTGGTGCCCGACGCCCACGGGCGGCAGGCCGAGGAGGAGGTGCGCTACCGGGTGGCGGCCGAGGAGTTCGTGCGCCCTTCCTGGGACCTGCGGGTCACCGGGCACCGGGAGTTCGCCGCCTACGCCGGGATCGGCTGACGCCATCGATCGACTGACGCCAGGCCGGACGGAAACGGCCAGGGCCCCCGGCGGTGCGCCGGGGGCCCTGGTGTCAGTTCGAGCGGGGACGGAGGGTCAGTGCCACATGCCCAGGACGAACATCCATCCGCCGCCGACCAGGGACCAGATGAGGATGTTGGCCACCGAGGCGATGAACGAGACCCGGAACCACTCGCTGGTCGGCACGTACCCGGAACCGAAGATCACCCCGGCCGGCCCGGAGGCGTAGTGGCTGATGCCGCCGAAGAGGTTGCCGATGAAGCCCAGCGCCAGGGCCGCGAGCATCGGCGGGGTGCCGGTGGCGATCGCCGCCCCGAGGAACACCGAGTACATCGCGACGATCTGGGCGGTGTTGGAGGCGAACAGGTAGTGCACGTAGAAGTACACCAGGCTCAGCACCGCGAAGGCCGCGATCCACGGCAGCCCGCCGACCAGGGAGGCCACGCCGTGCCCGATCCAGTCGATCACGCCCAGGTCGTTCAGCTGGGTCGCCATGCCCACCAGCACGGAGAAGAAGATCAGCGTGGACCAGGCCCCGGAGTTCTTCGCCATGTCCTTCCAGGTCAGCACCTTGGTGACCAGCAGGATCGCGATGCCCAGGAAGGCCGCCGCGGTCGCGTTGACGTGCAGGGTGGTTCCCAGGACCCACAGCACCAGCAGGAGGATGAAGGTGGCCAGCATGATCCACTCGCCCCGGGACATCGGCCCGAGCTCGGCCAGCTCCTGCTTCGCCCGGGACGGGGCCTCGGGGGTCTGCTTCAGGGTCGGGGCGTAGATCTTGGACATCAGCCAGGGCATGACCGCCAGCGCCACCAGCCCCGGTACGATCGCGGCCAGGGCCCAGGTGCCCCAGGAGATCTCCACGCCCTGCTTCGCGGCGAAGCCCACGGCCAGCGGGTTGCCGGCCATGGCGGTGACGAACATCGCCGAGGTGATGGTGTTGACCTGGACGGAGGTCAGGGAGAGGTAGGAGCCCAGCCGACGGCGCGACTCGGCGTCGTCCGGGCGGGAGCCGTTGACCTCCGCCAGGGACTTGATGATCGGGTAGACGACGCCGCCGGCGCGCGCCGTGTTCGACGGGGTGGCGGGCGCGAGGATCAGGTCGGTCAGGGCCATCCCGTAGGACAGGCCCAGGGAGGACCTGCCCAGCACGGAGACGAACATCAGCGCGATGCGACGGCCCAGCCCGGTGATCAGGAAGCCGTCGGCGATGAAGAACGCCGCGACGATCAGCCAGATCGAGGCGTTGCCGAAGCCCTGCAGGGCCTCCTTGGAGGCGTCCATGGTGCCGGTGATCATGGCCGCGGCCAGACCGATCAGCGCCACGGAGGCGGTGGGCAGCGGCTGCAGGATGAGCCCGAGGATGGTCCCGGCGAAGATCCCGGCCATGTGCATGCCCCGCGGATCCACGCCGTCGGGTACGGGCAGGAAGTACACGACGACGGTGACCAGGAGGATCGCCGCGATCTTGATGATCATTCCCGTGGGCGGTCGCCTGGCTTCCGAAGCGGCGGTGGTGCTGGTCTTCTCGGCGCTCATCTGTTGCGGCCCTCCCGTGGCGATCTCGGCGTCGGTGCGCGGGCCCGGCGCCTTCGGCCGACGGCGGACCGAGCCCGTCCCCGATGCTACTCCGCCGGCACCCGCTTTCTGTTGTGTTTCCGTGGGTTCGTGTGCGTCTGTGGAGGGGGCGGCGAAGGATTCGCGACCGGGTCGCCTGTGCCAGACTGGAACCCATGCGCCTGCCCCGCCGCCGCGTCCGCGGCTCCTCGACCTCCGTCGTCGGCGCCGAGGCCCTGAACCTCGGCTACCGCATCATGGACCGGGTGCACGAGCACCGGGAGAGGGCCGCCCGCGAGGCCGGCAACGAACCCGTCATCGTGCCCTTCGTCGGCTACGGCACCACCTCCTGGGTGCGGGTGCTGTGCCGGACGCTGTACAAGACCCAGCTGTTCACCGAGCTCACGGAGATGCTCACCGGCAATCCCCGCCGCACCAGCGCGGCCCGCGGCTGGCGCTCCTTCACCTCCGTGCCCATCTCCGAAGCGCCGATCACGGTGCGCATCGAGGGCCGGGAGTTCCCAGTGCGGGCCGACGAGGGCGGGGTGCTGGACGTGCGCCTGCCCCTCGTGCTGGCCCCCGGCCAGCACCGGGTCACCCTGACCATGCCCGGTGCCGAGCCCACCGAGACCACGGTGTACGTGGTCCCGGACGGGCAGCGCATCGGGGTGGTCTGCGATGTGGATGACACCGTGATGGTCACCGCTCTGCCGCGCCCGCTGCTGGCGGCGTGGAACTCCTTCGTGCTCAGCGAGCACGCGCGCATGCCCACCCCGGGCATGCCCGTGCTGCTGGAGCGGATCCACCGGGCCCACCCCGAGGCGCCGATCATGTACCTGTCCACCGGGGCGTGGAACGTGGCCCCGGCGCTGCGCCGCTTCCTGTCCCGCAACGCCTACCCCGAGGGCACCCTGCTGCTCACCGAGTGGGGTCCTACTCGCACCCGCTGGTTCCGCTCCGGGGCCGAGCACAAGGTCGGCTCCCTGCGCCGGCTGGCCGAGGAGTTCCCGGACGTGCGCTGGATCCTCATCGGCGACGACGGGCAGCGGGACCCGGACGTGTACAACGGCTTCGCGCTGCGCTACCCGGACCGGGTGGCCGCCATCCTGATCCGCAACCTCACGGTGGGGGAGTCCGTGCTGGCCTCCGGGCGGGTGTGGAGCGATGACCGGGCCAAGCAGATCGCCGCCGGCTCCCTGTGGATGGAGGCCAACGACGGGGCGAGCCTGTCGGACAAGCTGGGCTCGGCCGGGCTGCTCTGACCCGGCCCGCGCCGAACGCTCCCACTACCCCCGTGAGGGGGTCCAGACGGGCAGATCCGGCTGTGAGATGTTCCATGCCGGGCCTCCCGACGGCGCGGCATCGGGGGCGCCGCTGTGGACAACCGAGACCGCCCCGCGGAAACCCGCGGCCGCGCCTGGGGATAACCCCGGACAGGGGTGTTGAGCACACTATCTGGGGGTCCTTGCGGGGGTCGCCACTAGATGTAGTATTGGAGCCGTTCCGCCGCCCACGAGCGCGACCCGCCGCATCAGGCCCGCGCGCACCCGTTCCGAGCGGATCCATCCCAGCAGTCTTCGGAGGAGCACCATGTCTGTGACCGTGTACACCAAGCCCGCCTGCGTCCAGTGCAACGCGACCTACCGCGCCCTGGACAAGCGGGGCATCTCCTACGACGTCGTCGACGTCACCGAGGACGCCGCCGCCCTCGAGCGGATCAAGGAACTGGGCTACCTGCAGGCCCCCGTCGTGATCACCGAGGACGACCACTGGTCCGGCTTCCGCCCGGACAAGATCGCCGCCCTGGAGGCCACGTTCGTCTCCTGAAGCCCCCGCCTGCACGCGCGGGCACCGGGCCGGTCGCCTTCCTCCACGAGCCGCCCGCGGACCGCGCACGCACCCCAGGACGCGCCCGCCCGACGTCGTCCACCGCACCACCCCTGTGAGGAATGAGGTCGAAGTGTCCACCGCCGCGGACTCATCGCACACCATCGATCCGAACACCCCGCCGCACCCCCGGGCTGCGGCACCGCAGGACCCCCTCGTCGTCTACTTCTCCTCGATCTCCGGCAACACCGCCAAGTTCGTGGCGAAGCTGGGCTTCCCCACCGTGCGCATCCCGCTGCGCACGGGGGAGGACACCCCGATCATGGACCGGCCGTTCGTCCTGTGCGTGCCCACCTACGGGCGTCCCCGCTCCGGGGAGACCATCCCGCCGCAGGTCATGAAGTTCCTGCGCGAGCCCCGCAACCGCGAGCTGATGCTCGGCGTGATGGGCGCGGGCAACACCAACTTCGGGGAGGACTTCGGCATCGCCGCGGACAAGATCGCCGCCAAGTGCCAGGTCCCCGTACTCTACAAATTCGAACTCATGGGCACGTCCGAGGACGTGACCCGCGCACACGAAGGACTCACCGCGTTTTGGACACGAAACTGCCCGCCGCTGCCGGCATGACCGACGAGGCCCCCGCCGCCGACAAGACCATCCCCGAGAAGTACAAGGGCCTGGGCTACCACGAGCTCAACGCCATGCTGAACCTCTACGACGCGAACGGCATGATCCAGTTCGACGCCGACCGGCAGGCCGCCCGCCAGTACTTCCTCCAGCACGTGAACACCAACACCGTGTTCTTCCACGACCTGGAGGAGAAGCTGGAGTACCTGGTGGAGAACCAGTACTACGAGCCGGAGGTCCTGGAGCAGTACAGCTTCGAGTTCATCAAGGGCCTGTCCAAGCTGGCCTACTCCAAGAAGTTCCGCTTCCCGACCTTCCTCGGCGCGTTCAAGTTCTACACCTCCTACACGCTGAAGACCTTCGACGGGCAGCGGTACCTGGAGCGCTTCGAGGACCGGGTGGTCATGGTCGCCCTGACCCTGGCCCGCGGCGACGAGCAGCTGGCCACCGAGCTGGTGGAGGAGATCATCTCCGGGCGCTTCCAGCCGGCCACCCCCACGTTCCTCAACGCCGGGAAGAAGCAGCGCGGTGAGCTGGTCTCCTGCTTCCTGCTGCGCGTGGAGGACAACATGGAGTCCATCGGGCGCTCCATCAACTCCGCCCTGCAGCTGTCCAAGCGCGGCGGCGGGGTGGCCTTCGCCCTGACCAACCTGCGCGAGTCCGGCGCCCCGATCAAGAAGATCCAGAACCAGTCCTCCGGGGTCATCCCCGTGATGAAGCTGCTGGAGGACTCCTTCTCCTACGCCAACCAGCTCGGGGCCCGCCAGGGCGCCGGGGCGGTGTACCTGCACGCCCACCACCCGGACATCTACAAGTTCCTGGACACCAAGCGGGAGAACGCGGACGAGAAGATCCGCATCAAGACCCTCTCCCTGGGCGTGGTCATCCCGGACATCACCTTCCAGCTGGCCAAGCGCAACGAGGACATGTACCTGTTCTCCCCGTACGACGTCGAGCGCGTCTACGGGATGCCGTTCTCGGACATCTCCGTCACGGAGAAGTACTACGAGATGGTCGATGACTCCCGGATCCAGAAGAAGAAGATCAACGCGCGGGAGTTCTTCCAGACGCTGGCGGAGATCCAGTTCGAGTCCGGCTACCCGTACGTGATGTTCGAGGACACGGTGAACCGGGCCAACCCCATCCAGGGCAAGGTCATCATGTCCAACCTGTGCTCCGAGATCCTGCAGGTCTCCGAGCCCTCCGCCTACGACGCGGACCTCGGCTACGCCGAGGTGGGCAAGGACATCTCCTGCAACCTGGGCTCCCTGAACATCGCCCACACCATGGACTCCCCGGACTTCGGCAAGACCATCGAGACCGCGATCCGCGGGCTCACCGCCGTGTCGGACATGTCCGACATCGACTCCGTGCCCTCGATCGAGCGGGGCAACCGGATGAGCCACGCCATCGGGCTGGGGCAGATGAACCTGCACGGCTACCTGGCCCGCGAGGAGGTGTACTACGGGTCCGAGGAGGGCATCGACTTCACGAACATCTACTTCTACACGGTGCTCTACCACGCGATCCGCGCCTCCAACCTGATCGCCAAGGAGCGGGGGGAGTCCTTCGTGGGCTTCGAGGACTCCGCGTACGCCTCCGGGGAGTTCTTCGACAAGTACATCCAGCGGGAGTGGGCCCCGGCCACGCAGAAGGTGCGCGAGATGTTCGACGGCGTGCACATCCCCACCCAGCAGGATTGGGAGCGGCTGCGCGAGCAGGTGCAGGCCCATGGGATGTACAACCAGAACCTGCAGGCCGTGCCGCCGACCGGGTCCATCTCCTACATCAACGGCTCCACCTCCTCGATCCACCCGATCGCCTCGAAGATCGAGATCCGCAAGGAGGGCAAGCTGGGCCGGGTCTACTACCCCGCCCCGTACCTGACCAACGACAACCTGGAGTACTACCAGGACGCCTACGAGATCGGGTACGAGAAGGTCATCGACACCTACGCCGCGGCCACCCAGCACGTGGACCAGGGCCTGTCCCTGACCCTGTTCTTCCGGGACACCGCGAACACCCGGGACATCAACAAGGCCCAGATCTACGCGTGGCGCAAGGGGATCAAGACGATCTACTACTCGCGGCTGCGCCAGCTGGCCCTGGAGGGCACCGAGGTCGAGGGCTGCGTGTCCTGCATGCTGTGAGCGGCCCCGCCCGCCGCCGTCGTCGAATCCGCCACCACGCACAAGGAGCACCGAGAACGCCATGATGAGCGAGAAGGTCGAACTGGTCCACCAGGTCGAGGCGATCAACTGGAACCGCCTCCAGGATGAGAAGGACCAGGAGGTCTGGGACCGGCTGGTCGGGAACTTCTGGCTGCCGGAGAAGGTCCCGCTGTCCAACGACGTCCAGTCCTGGAACACCCTGAACGAGGAGGAGAAGCAGCTGACCATGCGGGTCTTCACGGGCCTGACGCTGCTGGACACCATCCAGGGCACCGTCGGGGCCGTCTCCCTCCTGCCGGATGCGCTCACCCCGCACGAGGAGGCCGTGTACACGAACATCGCGTTCATGGAGTCGGTGCACGCGAAGTCCTACTCCTCGATCTTCTCCACCCTGGCCTCCACGAAGGAGATCGACGAGGTGTTCCGCTGGTCCCGGGAGAACCCGCACCTGCAGAAGAAGGCCAACATCGTCATGGACTACTACCAGGGCGAGGACCCGCTGAAGAAGAAGGTGGCCTCCACCCTGCTGGAGTCCTTCCTGTTCTACTCCGGGTTCTACCTGCCGATGTACTGGTCCTCCCACGCGAAGCTGACCAACACCGCGGACCTGATCCGCCTGATCATCCGCGACGAGGCCGTGCACGGCTACTACATCGGGTACAAGTTCCAGCGGGGCCTGGAGAAGGAGTCCCCGGAGCGCCAGCAGGAGATCAAGGACTACACCTTCGAGCTGCTGTTCGAGCTGTACGAGAACGAGGTGGCCTACACCCACAGCCTCTACGACGGCGTCGGGCTGTCCGAGGACGTGAAGAAGTTCCTGCACTACAACGCCAACAAGGCCCTGATGAACCTGGGCTACGAGGCGATGTTCCCGGCGTCGGTCACCGACGTCTCCCCGGCGATCCTCTCCGCCCTGTCCCCGAACGCCGACGAGAACCACGACTTCTTCTCCGGCTCGGGCTCCTCCTACGTGATCGGCAAGGCCGTGAACACCGAGGACGAGGACTGGGACTTCTGATCCGCTGAGCGGATCCTCCGGCGCCGAGGAGCCCGGCCCGCCCCCACCCGGGGGCGCAGACCGGGCTCCTCGGCGTCTCCGGTCTTTACGAGTGGCGCCGGGGCCCGCGGTCCTGTATGACGGAGATCATGAGCATTCCCGATCCCACCGAGCAGTTCGAGCGCGTGGACCGCCACGTCAAGGACAACGAGAAGACCCACGTGGTCATGCTGGCCACCCACTACACCAACCCCATCGCCGAGGTCTGGGACTCCCTCACCGAGCCGCAGCGCCTGGCCGACTGGTTCGGAACCGTCACCGGGGAGCTGCGCACCGGCGGGAGCTTCGCCGTCGAGGACCGCGGCGTCACCGGCACCATCCAGTACTGCGACCGCCACCGCGCCCTGCAGCTGGAGTGGACCGAGGCCGAGCGCACCGGCAAGGTCGCCGTCGCCGTGACCACCGGGGTCACCGGGACCTCAGTGACCGTGCGGCACACCGTGGCCGATGACCAGCGGTGGGGCCAGTACGGTCCCGCCGAGCTCGGCGTCGCGTGGGACGAGGCCCTGGCCGCCCTGGACGTGCACCTGTCCGGCAATATCGGGCACACCCGCGAAGTCCTCGAGCAGATCCACGCCGAACAGGGCAAGGATGCCCTGCGCGGCCGGCTCGTGGAGGCCTGGCGTCAGGAGCACGTGGCCGCCGGCGCCGAGGAGGATGACGCGCGGCAGCGTTCCGAGGCCGCGGCGCGGCTGCTCGGCTGAGCCGCCCGCTCATCCCTCCGTCGAGGCCCGCCCGCTGAGGTCAGATGACCTGCGGGCGGGTCCCACGCGGCAGCAGCCGGGCCAGCACCGTGCCGACGATGACGCCGATCGCTAGGTCATGGGTGGCCACCGTCAGTCCGACGGTGGCCACCAGCACCACGGTGACCGGCCAGGGGGAGCGCTTGAGGGTCCGCGGGGCCACCGAGCGCCAGTCGAAGGTGGTCACGGCGATGAACACCATCACCGCGGTCAGCGCCGCCATCGGCATCGCCGCCAGCAGGTCCGCGAGCACCAGGGCGAGCAGCAGCACCGAGCCGGCCGCGGCCAGCGTGGACAGGCGGGTCCGGGCCCGGCCGTGCCGGACGTTGATCATGGTCTGCCCGATCATCGCGCACCCGCCCATCGCACCGAAGCATCCCGCCGCGATGTTCGCCGCGCCCAGCGCCCAGGCCTCCCGGGTCTTATCCGAGCCCGTGCCGGTGATGTCATCGACCAGACGGGCGGTCAGCAGGGACTCCACCAGCCCGACCACGGCCATCGCGGCCGCGATCGGCACGATCGCCGTCCACGCGCCCGCATCCGTGGGCAGGCTCGGCAGCCCGAGGCTGGGCAGGCCGTGGGGCAGCGCGCCGCGGTCCCCGACGGTCGGCACCGTCCACCCCAGCAGCCACGCCGCGGCCGTCACCACGACGACGGCGGCCAGCGGCCCCGGCACGGCCGTGCTCAGGCGGGGGAGCAGGAAGACCACGAGCAGCCCGAGGGCCACCAGCGGGTACACCGCCCAGGGGACGCCGATCAGCTCCGGCAGCTGCGAGGTGAAGATCAGGATGGCCAGGGCATCCACGAACCCGCGCATCACCGCCGGCGGGATCAGCCGCATCAGCTTCGCCGCCCCGCACACCGCGAGCACCACCTGCAGCGCCCCGGAGAGGATGACGGCCAGCAGGTAGGCCTGCACCCCGTGGGAGCGGACCAGGGGAGCGGCGACCAGCGCGACCGAGCCGGCCGCGGCCGAGACCATGCCGGGGCGCCCGCCGAGCACCGAGGTCACCACCGCGACGATGACGGCGCCGTACAGCCCCATCCGCGGATCCAGCCCGGCCACCACCGCGAAGGCCGTGGACTCCGGGATCAGCGCCAGGGAGGTCATGAACCCGGCGGTCACCTCCCGTCCCAGCACCCGGGGGTGACGCAGCGCGTTGAGGACGGCGCCGCCTTCGGACGGGTCGGTCTGATCGCGCCCGGAAGACGGGGTGGCGGTGGGCACGGGCGGAGACCTCGGTTCGAGACGGGAATGAGGGGGGCGGCGCTGTTCGAGGATACCCCCGCGCCCGGGACGGGCACCTGCCCGGTGCCCCGAACCGGAATAGGGGCCACAGCGAGCGTCCGCGCTGGACTAGGCTGGCCGGGAATCGGGAGAAGGAGGCGCCGGTGCGCATCGAGCGGGTCGAGGCCGCGGCCCCGGGTGCCGCGGACTACGCGCGGACCCTGGAGCTGCTGCGCGCCGTCGGGCGCGGGGAGCACCCGGAGGTGCTGCGCCTGTCCCGTCCGGCGCCGGTGGTGGCCTTCGGGCGTCGGGATGAGCTGAACCCCGGCTTCGCCCGGGCGGCATCGTCCGCCGCGGCTCACGGCTTCGAACCGTGGGTGCGCAAGGTCGGCGGGCGGGCTGCGGCCTATCACCGGGACTGCCTGATCGTGGACCACCTGTGCCCTGACGCCGATGCCACCGGCGGCAACCAGCGCCGCTACCGCGAGTTCGGGGCGCTGTGGGCGCGGGCCCTGGCCGACCTGGGGGTCGACGCCGGGGTGGGGGAGCTGCCGGGCGAATACTGTCCCGGGGAGTTCAGCGTCCACGGCGCGGCCGGTGGCATCGGACTGACGAAGCTGGTGGGCACCGCGCAGCGGGTGGTGGCCGGCGCCTGGTGGTTCTCCGCCGCCGTCGTCGTGGACCGGCGGGAGCCGCTGGCCGCCGTGCTCACCGAGGTCTATGCGGCCCTGGGTCTCGAGCTGGATCCCGGCACCGTGGGAGCGGTCCGGCAGCTGATCCCCGAGGCGAGGATCGAAGACGTCGAGGATGCCGTGCTGGAACGCTACGCCGCGTGGGAGCGGGCTGCCCGGGGCGGGCTCGGGTGAGCGGGCGCGGTCGGCCTCATCGCCCGGATGGCGTGTGAGCTCGAAGTGCACACGGCGGATGGCATCGGGTCGGAGGTCTAAGGTGGAGGCCGAAGATCGGGATCGCGATGAGCAGGGTGAGCGTGATGAAGCCGGCCACCGTGCCGGCCGCCGACACGACGATCGCGGTGGCGCCCTGCCACTTGGCCTTCCGTCTCTGACACACGCCGATGATGCCCAGGAGTAGGCGATCGGCAGCAGGATCACGCCGAACAGCCCCAGCAGGGGGACACGGAGGAAGATCAGCTCGGTGCCGAGGATCGAGCAGACCAGCGCGATGATGCCGACGACGTTGGATCCGGTCCTTCCCGGCGGGAACGGGGGAGTCCCGTCGGGGACCTGCGGGTGGCCGCCCGGGAGGGGTAGGCCCGCGGGACCGGATTGCCAGCTCGGGTGGGGACCGTGGGGTGTCTCGGAGACGGGGCATCTCCCGCGGGGCGAGACGGGATGAGGGTGCACAGGACATTACCGGGTTCTCCCACGGTATGGGAGAGGCGACGTCGGCGTGGCATCGCGAGCCCGCGGAACACGGCGTGGAGGGGTCTTCGTCGCGTGGGAGCGGAAGAAGGACCATGTTGCGCGGCAGGGAAAATCCGGATGGACGCAAAGAGCCCCGGCATCGCTGGGATGTCGGGGCCCGAGGCGGATCGCGAGGGCGATCAGGAAACGAAGGTCACCTCATGGGTGTCCAAGCTGTCCGGATCGATGATCGACAGGTCGAAGCTGATGTCCGACGGATCGGCCACCTGGTAGACGACGTCGAAGGTCAGATCCTTGCCGGGCTGGATCTTCCCAGAAGGAATCTCGATGTTCTGCGCGGAATCGAAGACGGAGTCAGCCTGCTTTCCACCCGACTGGACCGTGGAGCTGATGCCCATGGCATCGATGGCCTTGTCGGTGCCGTTGTGCACGGTGATGGTGAACTTCCGAGCCTGTCCATCGCCCTGGACGGAAGCGCTTTCCGAGGGGGTGAACTCCTGCGGTTCGCCCACGGTGGCCTTGAGACCATCATCCCACTGGACGGTCTGGCCGAACTTGCCCGTCTCCTCGGCGGCGGAACCCGCCGCGGCGGAGGAGGACGCTGAAGTGGACGGCGAGGTATCACTATCCTGCACGGCGTCGTTGACGGCGTCGGCGATGACGAGGAAGAACACGAGCAAGCCGATCAGCGTCCCGACCACCGACACGATGATCGCGGTGATCCCTTGCCACTTGACCTTGCCCTTCAGGCACACGGCGACGATGCCCATGATGAAGCCCACCGGAAGCAGAATCCATCCCAGGGCCAAGATCCCGGGGATGCAGGCCAGGATGGTCCCGAGGATCGCGCAGATCATGGCGATGATGCCGACGACGTTGCGCGCCTTGCTCTGGGGCGCAACCTGGGGAGCGCCGTAGGGGGCCTGCGGGTAGCCGGCCTGCTGCTGGCCACTCTGGTGGGTGGGTGTGGGGTAGCCCTCGGGGGTGGGCTCCTGGCTCGGGTGGGAGCCGTGGGGGTTCTCGGACACGGGGGATCTCCTGTTGGTGCGAGATGGATGGGAACCCGAAGAACCTTACAGGTTTTTCCCAGGGTGTGGGGGAGGCGACGTCGGCGTGGCATGATGGCCGTCGGACGAGGGGAGACGCCGAGGACTGGGAGAGGGGGACCGGCGATGTGCGGACGCTACGTGATCGCCCGGGCGGCGGGGGACCTGCTGGCCGGGGTGGAGCTGGAGGAGAGCTGCGCGGACTACAACGTCGCACCCACGCACACGGTGCCCATCATCGTGGACCACGCCCAGGAGGACGGCACCTGGTCCCGCGCCATCCACCCGGCCCGCTGGGGCCTGCTGCCCCGGTGGGCGAAGGACGAGACCTTCTCCTCCCGGACCTTAAACGCCCGCAGCGAGACCGCCGCGACCAAGCCCGCCTTCCGCCACGCCGCCCGTGCCCAGCACTGCGCGATCCCCGCCAACGGCTACTACGAGTGGCTGCGCACCGAGGTTCCCGGCCGCAAGACCCCCGAGAAGACCCCGTACTACGTGCACCCTCCCGCCGAGGAGCAGAGCATCTACTTCGCCGGCCTCTACGACTGGTGGCGCATCCCCAGCGGCCCCGATGAAGGACAGTGGCTGCTCTCGGCGACCATCCTCACCATGGACTCGCCGTCCGCTGAGGAGGCCGATACCCGGAACTCCGAGACCCTGCGCCAGCTCTCCCGGCTGCACGACCGCCTGCCGATCCCCCTGGAGACCACCGGGGACCCGCAGGACGGGCTGAGCACCTGGCTGCGCACCGCCGCCGAGGGCGCCGAGGCCGCCCAGCGGGCCATCGACGCGGTGCGGGAACGAGCCTACGATGTCGCCGCCGCATGGCGCCTGCGCGAGGTGGGACCGGCCGTGGGCAGCCCCCGGAACAACGGGCCCGAGCTGCTGGAACCGGCGGGGCAGCGGCGGCTGCTCTGAGCAGTCACGGCAGACACAGCAGACCCGTCAGACGCGCGCGGGCCCGAGCGCACCTCGGTGCGATCGGGCCCGCGCGGCGGCGTCCCGTGGGAGCCTAGAGCTCATCCTCCTCGGGGAACCACCGGTGGAAGTCCAGGGTCAGGTACAGGGCCAGCGCCGCGGCGTTGTCCTCGCTGATCCGCAGGGCCACGTGCTCGAACCCCTCCTCCTTCAGCTCTGTGATGGCCACGCGCAGCAGCTGCTCGGCGAAGCCCTCCCGGCGCCGGGAGGACTCCGTGAACAGCTCGAAGATATACGGCGAATCCGGTAGGTCATCGCCCACCCGGGACTCCAGCACCAGGGCGGCGGCGATGATCCGGCCCGCATCATCCACCACCACGGGGGAGGCCTTCGGCAGCACCGCGCCGTACTCGCCGTCGAACATGTGGTGCAGGATCTCCAGAGCGTGGGCCTGGGAAGTCACCGAACCGTCATCGTAGGCCGTGAAGAACAGCCGGGCCAGGCCGTCGGCGTCCTGGCGGGCCACCGGACGGGTGCTGACCGTGACCGGGCGGGTGGACGTCCACGTGTCCCCGATCAGCGTGATCTTTCCGCTCATGGGTTGCTCCTTCCGGGAGAGGGTGCCTCGGGTCCCGCGCCGAGGATCGGGCGGGACCGGGGTGGGCGCCCGGGAACCTGCACGTCAGTGTACCCGGCGCCACATGGGGACCGGGCAGATGACCGTCTGCGTCCGCTCAGGGCCGCGTTCAGGGCCGCCCCGGACCTCACGCGGGCGACACCGGATTGCCCGGCAGGGCCCCGGCCCGGGTCAGGAGCTCACCCAGCCCGTGCAGCACCTCCCGGGAGTCGTTGCCCAGGGCGTCGTGGTGCAGCGTCGGGGAGGTCCACAGGTCCAGGGCGCCCACCGACGCCGCCGTCTGCCGGGCCGCGTCGAAGTCCACGTAGACGTCATGCTCATAGGCGCTGGCCGCCACCGGCACCTCGTTGCCCCGCAGGACCGAGAGGTCGTACAGCCGTCCCCAGTCCTCCTTGGCCGCCAGCAGCTCGGCGACTTCCCGCAGCCGGCGCAGCGCCGGGTCCAGGCGGAAGTGCCACGGCTGGATCATCTCCCCGGTGAACAGCAGCGGGCGGGCCGCCGGGGAGAACTCCGGCAGCTCCTTCCGCACCCGCTGCGCCGCCCACGCCGTCGCCGTGCCCGGGCCATCCGCGTAGATGGCCTCGTGCATCAGGGCGTACAGCGGGTGCCCCGTGAAGCCGACGACGCCGGCCGCCTCCGCCAGGAAGCCCTCCGCGAGGCCGTCCGGGCCCTCGGCGAAGGCCGACTCCAGCAGATAGTGCAGCCGGTGCACCCGGCCGGTGCCGCCCAGCAGCATCCCGACGCTCTGGAACCGCTCCGGGCTCAGCGGAGACCCATCCGGCAGCAGCACCTCCCGCCCCGCCAGCAGATCCGCGATGCGCCCGGCCCGCTCGGCATCCTCCGGGTACCAGGAGTGGAACTCCCGGCTGCGCTCGGCCATCCTTCGGTACGTCGCCCGGTAGACCTCCTCGGAGCTCCGATGGATCGGGGCCAGGCCCGCGGTCATCCAGCAGTGCAGCAGGGACTCCGGGGCGAAGGACAGATAGGTCAGGGTCAGAAAGCCGCCGAAGCTCTGCCCCAGGCTCGCCCACCGGGTCTCCGGCTCCCCGGCCAGCAGCGTCGCGCGCACCGCCTCCGCATCGGCCACGATGTCCGGAGCGCGGAAATGCTCCAGGTACGCCGCCTGCGCCGCGGCGTCGCCCTCCCGCGCCAGGGAACCTGCGCTGAGCGGGGTGGACAGGCCCGTGCCGCGCTGATCCAGCAGCACCACCCGGTAGTGCGGGGCGAGCAGCCCCAGCCACCCGGAATCCGACGCCGGGCGCGGCGAGGCCATGCCCGGCCCGCCCTGCAGATACACCAGATACGGCCGCCGCTGGACCGGCACCGGCGCCTCCGGATCCGTGCTCGAGGCCACCCGGGCGAAGACCTCGATCTCCCGGTCCGCCACCGCCTCCGGCACCGCCGGATCCTCCGGGTGGGTCCAAGCCCGGGCGTGGGCCAGCGGCACCCGGAACCGATGCTCGCTCAGCCGCAGGCTCCCGACCTCGTGCACGGGACCGGCCCGGTGGGGCACGGGTGCCGCACCGGGCACCGGCAGGACCCGGCTCATCGCCGTGCCCCCAAGGTGCCATCGAGAGGCGACTCCCCATCCAGCAGGTCCTCCGCGGCCTCCAGCGGTCCGGCCTCGGCGAAGGGACCGACGCGCCCGATGCGCAGCACCGGGGCGCCCGCCTCATCCGAGGCCGCCAGATCCACCACCGCCGTGATCCCGTGGTCGTAGGCCTCCTCCGGATCCGCGAAGGCCTGCCGCACCCGCCAGATCCCGGGCTGCGAGTCATCGATCATCAGGTGCTGCGGGGAGCGCGCCTGGGCATCGGTGAACAGGTCGTCGTAGGTCTCGAAGTACTCGTCCATCGCATCCGCCCACCGGTCGGCATCCCACCCGGAGTCCCCGTCCAGGGAGCCCAGGGTGCGCTCGCGCTCGTCGGCGAACAGCTCCACTCGCCGGAACAGGGCGTTGCGCACCATGACGCGGAAGGCCCGCGGGTTGTCCGTGACCTTCGGGGCGGATTCGGCCACCAGCTCCTCCAGGGATTCCGGCGCGGGTGCCGCGTCCTGCCCGGCGCTCATTCGCTCCCACTCGTCGATCAGGGAGTTGTCCGTCTGCCGGATCAGCTCGCCCAGCCACGCGATGAGATCCTCCAGCTGCTCGGTCAGCGCCGCCGGGGGCACCGTCTGGCGCAGGGCCCGGTAGGCGTCCGAGAGGTAGCGCAGCAGGATGCCCTCCGAGCGGGACAGCTCGTAGAACTGCACGTACTGGCCGAAGGACATGGCCCGCTCGTACATGTCCCGCACCACCGACTTCGGGGACAGCTCGAACTCCGCGATCCACGGCGCCCCGGAGCGGTAGGTCTCGAAGGCCTGCTCCAGCAGCTCGGCCAGGGGCTGCGGGTAGGTGATCCGGTCCGCGGCGTTCATCCGCTCCGTGTACTCCATGCCCTCGGCCTTCATCGCGGCGATGGCCTCCCCGCGGGCCTTGCGCTCCTGGCCGATGAGCACCTGCCGCGGGTCATCCAGGGTCGCCTCGATCACGGAGACGGCGTCCAGCGCGTAGTCCGGCGACTCCCGATCCAGCAGCTCCAGGGCCGCCAGGGCGAAGGGGGACAGCGGCTGGTTCAGCGCGAAGTCCTCCTGCAGCTGCACGGTCAGCGCCACCGGGCGGCCCTCCTCATCCGGGCGATCCAGGCGGCGCAGGACGCCGGCAGCCAGCAGCTCCCGGTAGATGCCCAGGGCCCGGCGGATCATCTCCCGCTGCCGGGCCGGGGTCTCGTGGTTCTCCCGCAGCAGCCGGCCGGCCGCGGCGAAGGGGTCCCCGGGCCGGTGCAGCAGGTTCAGCAGCATCGAGTGGGTCACCCCGAAGGAGCTGGTCAGCGGCTCAGGCTCGGCGGCCACCAGCTGCTCGAAGGTCTGGCGCGACCACGTCACGAAGCCCTGCGGGGGCTTCTTCCGCTTGCCCCGCAGGGACTGCTCGATCCGCTTCTCGTCCTCCCCGAAGCGGTTCCTGGCCTTCTCCAGCAGCTTCGCGTTCTCGATCTCGTGCTCCGGGGCCTGCACGACGACGGTCCCGGCCGTGTCATATCCGGCCCGCCCGGCCCGTCCGGCGATCTGGTGGAACTCCCGGGCCTTCAGCCGCCGGGTGCGGCGTCCGTCGAACTTGGACAGGGCCGTGATCAGCACCGTGCGGATCGGCACGTTGATGCCGACGCCGAGGGTGTCCGTGCCGCAGATGACCTTCAGCAGCCCGCGCTGGGCCAGCTGCTCGACCAGCCGCCGGTACTTGGGCAGCATCCCGGCGTGGTGCACCCCGATGCCGTGGCGCACCAGCTTGTTCAGGGTCTTGCCGAAGCCCGCCGAGAACCGGAAGCCCGCGATCGCCTCGGAGACCGCCTGCTGCTCCTCCTTGGACAGCACCGCGATGCTCATCAGCGCCTGGGCCTGCTCCATGGCCTGGGCCTGGGAGAAGTGGACCACGTACACCGGGGCCCGGTCCGTGCGCACCAGCTCCTCGATGGCCTCGTGCACGGGCTGCTCCGAGTAGTAGTAGTGCAGCGGGATCGGCCGCTCCGAGGAGGTCACGTAGGCCGTCTCCCGGCCCGTCAGCTCGCTCAGCTCCCGCCGGAACCGGGTCACATCCCCCAGGGTCGCGGACATCAGCAGGAACTGCGCCTGCGGCAGCTCCAGCAGCGGCACCTGCCACGCCCAGCCCCGCTGGGGATCCGAGTAGAAGTGGAACTCGTCCATGACCACCTGGCACAGATCGGCCCCCGCGCCCTCGCGCAGCACCACGTTCGCCAGGATCTCCGCGGTGCAGCACACGATCGGCGCACCGGCGTTGATCGAGGAGTCCCCGGTGACCATCCCGACGTTCTGCGCGCCGAAGATCGCGCACAGGTCGAAGAACTTCTCCGAGACCAGCGCCTTGATCGGCGCCGTGTAGTAGGAGCGCTGCCCGCGGGCCAGGCCCGTGAAGTGCGCGGCCACCGCGACCGTGGACTTCCCGGAGCCGGTCGGGGTGGCCAGGATGACGTTGGCCCCGGAGGCCAGCTCCAGCACCGCCTCCTCCTGCGCCGGGTACAGCTGCATCCCCCGGGAGTCGATCCACCGGGAGAAGCCGTCGGCGATCTCCTCCGCGGTCAGCGGATTCGAGGCGAAATCTCCCCGGAAGTAGCGGCGGTCGTCATCGGCGAGGCGGGGGTCCAGGGCTTCGAGCAGTCTCATCGGGCCCGAGTCTACCGACCCGCCCGGGTCGGCCCCGCTTGCGCCCGCCCGACCCGACCCCGCCGCCTCGGCCGGGTTGGGTCCCGCCGCCACCATACTGGAGAGGGAACGCACCCATCCCCACGACGACGGGAGTCCCCATGAGCATGCCCTCCGACCTCGAGATCGCCCAGCAGGCCCAGCCCCGGCCCATCGAGGAGATCGCCGCGACCGCCGGCATCGAGCGCGACCGGCTGGAGCCCTACGGCCGCCACGTCGCCAAGCTCCTGCCCGCCGCCGACGCCGCCCCCGAACGGCGTCGCGGCCGCTACGTCCTGGTCACCGCCATCACTCCGACGCCGCTGGGGGAGGGCAAGACCGCCACCTCCGTCTCCCTGGCCCAGGGCATGGCGCGCACCGGCCGCTCCGCGATGCTCACCCTGCGCCAGCCCTCCCTGGGCCCGACCTTCGGGATCAAGGGCGGGGCCGCCGGCGGCGGGTACTCGCAGGTCATCCCCATGGACAAGCTCAACCTGCACCTGACCGGGGACTTCCACGCCGTCACCGCCGCGCACAACATGCTCGCGGCGCTGCTGGACAACCATCTGCACCACGGCAACGCCCTGGACATCGACGAGCGCAGCATCACGTGGCGGCGCGTCCTGGACATCAACGACCGCTCCCTGCGCCACGTCGTCATCGGCCTGGGTGAGCGCCAGGACGGGGTCACCCGCCAGAGCGGCTTCGACATCACCTCGGCCAGCGAGATCATGGTCATCCTCTCCCTGGCCACGGATCTGGCGGATCTGAAGGCCCGGCTGGCCCGCATCGTCGTGGCCTCCACCCGGGACGGCGCGCCCGTGACCGCCGAGGACCTGAAGGCCGACGGCGCGCTGGCGGCCCTGCTGGCCGACGCGATCCACCCGAACCTGATGCAGACCCTCGAAGGGGTCCCCGCCCTGATCCACACCGGGCCCTTCGGCAACATCGCCACCGGCAACTCCTCGATCCTCGCCGACTACGCCGCCCTGGAGCACGCCGACTACGTCATCACCGAGGCCGGATTCGGAGCGGACATGGGTGCCGAGCGCTTCGTCAACGTCAAGTGCCGGGTCTCCGGGCTGACCCCGGACGCCGCGGTCCTCGTGGTCACCGTCCGGGCGCTGAAGGCCCACTCCGGACGCCACCGGATCGTGCCCGGCAAGCCCCTGCCCGAGGAGCTGCTGGCCGAGAACCCCGAGGACGTGCGCGCCGGGGCCCCGAACCTGCTCAAGCACCTGGCGATCCTGCGCGGCTTCGGCATCAGCGCCGTCGTGGCGATCAACGCCTTCCCTACCGACCACCCCAGCGAGCACGCCGTCATCCGGGAGATCGCCGAGCGGGCCGGGGCGCGGGTGGCCGTGCACGAGGGCGTGGCCCGCGGTGGAGACGGCGCCACCGAGCTGGCCGACGCCGTGGCCGAGGCCTGCGAGCAGCCGCACGAGCTGGTGCCCACCTACGCCCCCGAGGATTCCCTGACGGACAAGCTCGACGCCGTGGCCCGGAAGGTCTACGGGGCCGACGGGCTGGAGATCGCCCCGGCGGCTGCCCGCCAGCTGGCCCGCTGCGAAGAGCAGGGCTACGGGGACCTGCCCGTGGTCATCGCCAAGACGCACCTGTCCCTGACCGCGGATCCCACCCGGAAGGGCGCCCCCACGGGATGGCGCCTGCCCGTGCGGGAGGTGCGCCTGGCCGCCGGGGCCGGCTACGTCTACGCGATCTGCGGGACCATGCGCACCATGCCGGGGCTGTCCGCCTCCCCGGCGGCCGAGCGCATCGGGCTCGACGCCGACGGCGCCGTGCACGGGCTGTTCTGAGCCGGTTCAGGCGCGACGACGCCCCGTCGACCGCTCGCACGAGGGCGGTCGACGGGGCGTCGCGGCGTCGTCGGGAGGGCGGGGGAGGGATCAGCGATCGGCCGAGACCACGCTCCCGGCTGCCGATCCGCGGCTCACCAGCCGCGCCGCTCCCACTCGTCCAGGTGCGGGCGCTCGGCTCCCAGAGTCGTGGACTCGCCGTGACCGGGCAGGATGAGGGTGTCGTCGTCGTAGACGTCGAAGATCTTGGTGCGCACATCGTGCAGCAGGGCGCGGAAGGCCTCGGGAGAGTCGGTCTTGCCCACCCCGCCGGGGAACAGGGAGTCGCCCGTGAAGATCACGGTGCGCCCGGCCGGGTCCTCGTAGGCCAGGGCGATCGAGCCGGGGGTGTGCCCGCGCAGCTCGATGACCTTGAGGGAGAAGCCCTCCAGATCCGCGGTGTCCCCGTCCTGGAAGGTGATGTCCATCGGCACGTCGATGTCCTGCTCGTCCCGCGCCCCGCAGGCGGTCAGGGCCTCCGAGCGGGAGCGGATCTCCGCCAGCGCCCGCACGTGATCCCAGTGCGAATGCGTGGTCACGATCAGCTGCACGTTGCCGCAGCAGGTGCAGGACCCGGAGACGTCCTCGCGCCCGGCGGCCACCAACCCGGAGATCCGCTCCGGCTCATCGGCCGCGTCGATCAGCAGCTGGGCCCCGGTGGAGCGGCAGGTCATCAGGTACACGTTGTTGTCCATCGAGGAGACGCTGATCCACCGGATCGTCACCTCGGACAGGTCGAGCTTCTCGGTCGCGAGTGCCATCATGCGCACGATTCTAGGGCCCCGCGGCCCCGCCCCCGCAACACGCGCGTGACGCACGCGCAACGCGACCGCCCCTCCGCACCCGTGGACCCGCGCCCGTGAGCCTCGGACACGCCGCGACCCCTGCCGGGCTCATGGGGCGCGGAAGGGGCGGGCCGGTGCGTTCGCCGGTGAGGGAAATCCGCCCGGCGGTCGTTCCGGACAGCTTCGCGAGCCGTAGAATAGATCTTCGAATGCCCGGCGACCGCGCCGCCCCCAACCCGGAAGGGAGCCCTCCCGCACCCATGAGCACCACCGCCGCCGCGCCCGCCGCGGGCGCCCAGGACCCCACCGAGATCATCGTCAAGGGGGCGCGGGAGAACAACCTGCGCACCGTGGACCTGCGGATCCCCCGCAACGCCATGGTGGTGTTCACCGGTCTGTCCGGCTCCGGCAAGTCCTCCCTGGCCTTCGACACCATCTTCGCCGAGGGCCAGCGCCGCTACGTCGAATCCCTGTCCGCCTACGCCCGGATGTTCCTCGGCCAGGTGGACAAGCCCGACGTCGACTTCATCGAGGGCCTGTCCCCGGCGGTGTCCATCGATCAGAAGTCCACCTCCAAGAACCCCCGCTCGACGGTCGGCACCATCACCGAGATCTACGATTACATGCGCCTGCTCTGGGCGCGCATCGGGCACCCCCACTGCCCGGTCTGCGGGGAGCCGATCGAGAAGCAGACCCCGCAGCAGATCGTGGACCAGCTGATGACCCGCCCGGAGCGGACCCGCCTGCAGGTCCTCGCCCCGGTGGTCCGCGCCCGCAAGGGCGAGTTCCAGGACCTGTTCTCCTCCCTGGCCCAGCAGGGCTACTCCCGGGCCGTGGTGGACGGGGAGCAGATCCGACTCACCGAGCCGCCGAGCCTGAAGAAGCAGTACAAGCACACCATCTCCGTGGTCGTGGACCGCATCGCCATCAAGGACTCCGCCCACCAGCGGCTCACGGACTCCATCGAGACCGCCCTGGGTCTGGCCGAGGGGCGAGTGACCATCGACTGGGTGGACGAGCCCGAGGACTCCGAGGCGCGCAGCCGCACCTACAGCGAGAACCTCGCCTGCCCCAACGGCCACGAGCTGGGCCAGACCGAGATCGAGCCGCGCTCCTTCTCCTTCAACAGCCCCTTCGGCGCCTGTCCCGAGTGCGACGGCATCGGCTCCCGGCTGGAGGTCGACGAGTCCCTGGTGGTCCCCGACCCGGAGAAGACCCTGGGGGAGGGGGCCATCGCCCCGTGGTCCCAGGGCAAGTCCACCACCGAGTACTGGCTGCGTCTGCTCGGCGGGCTCGGCCGGGAGGTCGGCTTCGACCTGAACACCCCGTGGGAGGAGCTGCCGAAGAAGGCCCGCCGGGCGATCCTGCACGGCAAGGACTTCAAGGTGGAGGTCGCCTACCGCAACCGCTTCGGCCGCGAGCGGCGCTACACCTCCGGCTTCGAGGGCGTCTACGCGTACATCCAGCGCAAGCACGAGGAGACCGAGTCCGACTGGGCCAAGGACCGCTACGAGCAGTACATGCGCCAGACCCCGTGCCCGGCCTGCGGCGGCGCCCGGCTGAACCCGACGATGCTCGCGGTGCACGTGGGCGGGAAGTCCATCGCCGAGGTCACCGCGATGCCGATGACCGGGGCCCAGGAGTTCATGGCCGGGCTGCGCCTGGATGAGCGCGAGCGGCACATCGCCGAGCAGGTGCTCAAGGAGATCAATGCCCGGCTGCAGTTCCTGCTCGACGTCGGCCTGGACTACCTGACCCTGGACCGGGCGGCCGCGACCCTGTCCGGCGGGGAGGCCCAGCGCATCCGCCTGGCCACCCAGATCGGCTCCGGGCTGGTCGGGGTCCTCTACGTCCTGGACGAGCCCTCGATAGGCCTGCACCAGCGGGACAACCGGCGGCTGATCGAGACCCTGACCAAGCTGCGGGACATGGGCAACACCCTGATCGTCGTGGAGCACGATGAGGACACCATCCGGGAATCCGACTGGGTGGTCGACGTCGGACCCGGCGCGGGCGAGCACGGCGGGCGCATCGTGCACTCCGGGCCGTACCGGCAGCTGCTGGAGAACCGGGAGTCCCTGACCGGGGCCTACCTGTCCGGGCGCCGTCAGATCGCGGTGCCCGCGCGGCGGCGCCCGGTGGACCGCAAGCGGATGGTGAAGGTGGTCGGGGCGAAGGAGAACAACCTGCGCGACGTCACGGTGTCCTTCCCCCTGGGCGTGCTCACCGCCGTCACCGGGGTCTCCGGCTCGGGCAAGTCCACCCTGGTCAACGACATCCTCTACACCGCGCTGGCCAACCGGCTCAACGGCGCCAAGCAGGTTCCGGGTCGGCACCGGCGGGTGGAGGGCCTGGAGCACCTGGACAAGATCGTGCACGTGGATCAGAGCCCCATCGGCCGGATGCCCCGCTCCAACCCCGCCACCTACACGGGGGTCTTCGACCACATCCGGCGGCTGTTCGCCGAGACCAACGAGGCCAAGGTGCGCGGCTACCAGCCGGGGCGCTTCTCCTTCAACGTCAAGGGCGGGCGCTGCGAGGCCTGCGCCGGGGACGGGACGCTGAAGATCGAGATGAACTTCCTGCCCGACGTGTACGTGCCGTGCGAGGTCTGCCACGGGGCCCGGTACAACCGGGAGACCCTGGAGATCCGCTACAAGGGCAAGAACATCGCCGAGGTGCTGGACATGCCCGTGGAGGAGGCCGCCGAGTTCTTCTCCGCCTTCACCCCGATCGCCCGGCACCTGAACACCCTCGTCGACGTCGGGCTCGGCTACATCCGGCTGGGTCAGCCCGCCCCCACCCTCTCCGGGGGTGAGGCCCAGCGGGTCAAGCTCGCCTCCGAGCTGCAGAAGCGCTCCAACGGGCGGACCATCTACGTGCTGGATGAGCCGACCACGGGCCTGCACTTCGAGGACATCGCCAAGCTGCTCAAGGTCCTGCAGTCCCTCGTGGACAAGGGCAACACCGTCCTGACGATCGAACACAACCTGGACGTCATCAAATCCGCGGACTGGATCGTGGACATGGGTCCGGAGGGCGGCTCCGGCGGCGGGCAGGTCATCGCCCAGGGCACCCCGGAGCAGGTCGCCCAGGAGCCGGGCAGCCACACCGGGCGCTTCCTGGCGGAGATCCTCGGGGCCGACGACGACGGGCACGGCGCGTGAGCGGCGCTCCCGCCGGATCCGTCCCGGCGGTGCTGTTCGACCTGGACGGGACCCTGCTGGATCCGGCCGGGGCCATCACCGAGACCATCGCCGAGGCCATCCAGGCCCAGGGCCATCCGCGCCCGGAGGAGGCCACGCTGCGCCGGTTCGTAGGGCCGCCCGCCTCGGTGGGCCTGGAGCGGCACACGGACCTCTCCCCGGCCGAGCGCCGCGCCGCCCTGGCCGCCTACCGCGAGGCGTATCCCGCCCGGGCTGCCCGGGACTCCCGGCTCTACCCCGGGGTGGCGCAGCTGCTGCGGGACCTGCGCGCCGCGGGGGCCGCGGTGGCCCTGGCCACCCAGAAGCCGCAGCCCAGCGCCGAGCGGATCGCCGCGCACTTCGGGCTGGACGCCCTCGCGGACGTCATCTCCGGGGCGAGGGATGAGCTGCGCTCGGAGACCGCCCACCTGCCCGTGGACAAGGCCGGGGTCATCGCCCGCGCCCTGGACCTGCTGGCCCGGCGCGGGCTGGCGGCCGATCCGCGGCGCACCGTGATGGTCGGGGACCGGGAGTACGACGTCGAGGGCGCCCGGGTCCACGGCCTGGACTGCGTCGGGGTGGCCTGGGGGTTCGCCGCCCCCGGAGAGCTCACCGCACACGGGGCCGCCGCCGTCGCGGAGGACGTCGACGCGCTGCGGGCCCAGCTGGCCCGGCGCTGCGACCTGCGGCTGGAGGGGACGGGATGACCTCGCCGCCGTGACGTGCCGCGCCCGGGGGTGGGAGCCGGTGTCGGGGAAATGTACAGTGTTCATGACACGCGCACCACACCGGCGAGGTCGCCGGCTCGGATGAGGGAAGGACCCTGACCAGACCCATGGAGAAGCTGTACCGGCTGACGCAGACGGCCGTGACCGGCCTGATCAAGACCGTCTTCCGGGCCAGGGTCACCGGTCTGAAGCGCTTCCCCGCCTCCGGTCCCGTGATCGTGGCCTCCAACCACCGGGCCTTCCTGGACTCCGTCATCATCTCCGCGCTCATGCCGCGGCGGGTGGCCTTCCTGGCGAAGGCCGAGTACGTGAACTCCCCGGGGTTCAAGGGTCGGCTGATGAAGCGGATCTTCGAGCTGATCGACATCATCCCCGTGAACCGCGCGGATCAGATCGAACGGCTCAAGGCCCTGGAGATCGGCCTGGAGCGCCTGGAGCGCGGCGGGGTCTTCGGGATCTACCCGGAGGGCACCCGCTCCCTGGACGGCTACCTCTACCGCGGCAAGATCGGGGTGGCGTGGCTGGCGCACATGACCGGCGCCCCCGTCGTCCCCGTCGGGCTGATCGGCACCGAGCGGATCCAGCCGCCCGGCACGAAGCTGCTGCGCCCGGTGCGCTTCACGGTGCGCGTCGGCGAGCCGATGAGCTTCGAGAAGCTCGGCGAGAAGCAGTCCGGGGCCCAGCGGCGGGCCACCACGGACGCGATCATGGACGAGATCGCCCGCCTGTGCGGGCAGCCGCGCAAGAACGAATACAACACCTCGCCCTCCCTGGCCAAGGACGCCGGCGCCTGACGTCCCGCGGGGAGGACCCGGTGCCCGAGCACTCAGGAGGACACCCTTCCCATGGCCGATCCGGCGACCTACCGGCCCCGCACGGGGGACATCCCCACCGACCCCGGCGTGTACCGCTTCCGGGACGACGTCGGGCGGGTCATCTACGTGGGCAAGGCCAAGAACCTGCGCAACCGGCTGACCAGCTACTTCGCCAAACCCGAGCAGCTGGCGCCGAAGACCTACGCGATGGTCCACACCGCGGCCGGGGTCGAATGGACCGTGGTGGCCTCCGAGCTGGAATCCCTGCAGCTGGAATACACCTGGATCAAGCAGTACACCCCGCGGTTCAACATCAAATACCGGGACGACAAGTCCTACCCGTACCTCGCGGTGTCCATGGCCGAGAAGTACCCCCGCGCGCAGGTGATGCGCGGGGAGAAGAAGAAGGGCACCCGCTACTTCGGGCCGTTCTCCCAGGCGTGGGCCATCCGCGAGACCCTGGACGCCCTGCTGCGGGTCTTCCCCGTGCGCACCTGCTCCGGGGCGGTGTTCCGCCGCGCCGAGCAGCAGGATCGGCCCTGCCTGCTCGGGTACATCGACAAGTGCTCCGCCCCGTGCGTCGGGCGCATCTCCGCGGAGGACCACCGAGAGCTGGCCGATCGACTCTGCCGGTTCATGGCGGGGGACTCCGAGCGGTTCATCCGGGAGCTGACCCGGCGGATGCACCGGGCGGCGGAGGAGATGGACTTCGAGGTCGCCGCCCGGCTGCGCGATGACATCCAGGCCCTGCGCACCGCCTTCGAGCGCAACGCCGTCGTGCTCTCGGATTCGGTGGACGCGGACCTGTTCGCCTTCCACGAGGACGAGCTGGAGGCCGCCGCCCAGGTCTTCCACGTGCGCGGCGGGCGCATCCGCGGCCAGCGCGGGTGGATCGTGGAGAAGGTCGAGGACCTCACCCCGGGGGAGATGGTCGAGCAGCTGCTGCAGCAGGTCTACGGGGAATCGGCCGTGACCCTGGCCTCCACCCCGCATGAGGACGAGACCAGCGCCCACGAGATCCCCCGCACCGTGCTGGTGCCCGTGCTGCCCAGCAACCGCGAGCAGCTGGAGCAGTGGCTGACGGGACTGCGCGGCTCGCGTGTCCGGATCTCCGTGCCGCAGCGCGGGGAGCGGGCGCAGCTGATGGGCACCGTCGCGGACAACGCCAAGCAGTCCCTGATGCTGCACAAGTCCCGCCGGGCCGGGGACCTGACCACCCGCAGCGCCTCCCTGCAGGAGCTGCAGGAGGCCCTGGGGCTGCCGGACCCGCTGATGCGCATCGAGTGCTACGACATCTCCCACGTGCAGGGCACCAACGTGGTGGCCTCCATGGTGGTCTTCGAGGACGGGCTGCCCCGCAAATCCGAGTACCGCAAGTTCTCCATCCGCGGGGAGGCGGCCCGCGACGACACCGCCTCGATGCACGACGTCATCACCCGCCGCTTCAAGCGCCACCTGGCGGATCAGGAGGAGCGGGCCCGGGCGGGGGTGCGCACCGGGCAGATCGACGCCGAGCAGGCCGGGGCCCCGGAGCCGCAGCGCTTCGCCTACCCGCCCAATCTCGTCGTCGTGGACGGCGGGCCCCCGCAGGTCGCCGCGGCCCGCCAGGCCCTGGACGAGCTGGGGATCTCCGACGTCGCGGTGGTCGGGCTGGCCAAGCGCCTGGAGGAGATCTGGGTGCCGGACGACGACTTCCCGGTCATCCTGCCGCGCGCCTCGCAGGGGTTGTTCCTGCTGCAGCGCCTGCGCGATGAGGCCCACCGGTTCGCGATCACCTTCCACCGCTCCAAGCGCGGCAAGGCCATGCTCTCCTCGGCCCTGGACGGGATCCCGGGGCTCGGGGCCGCCCGCCGGGATGCGCTGCTGGCGCAGTTCGGCACGCTGCAGGCCATCCGGGAGGCCGACGTCGAGCAGCTCACCCGGGTGCGCGGGATCGGGCCGAAGCTGGCCGAGGCCGTGCAGGAGCACCTGCGCGCCGAGGAGCCGGAACCGGCGCCGGATCCGCAGCCGGAATCGGCATCGGGACCGGCACCGGCCGCCGACGGCGCCTGATCGGGGCCTTGGGGCCCTGGGGTCTTGGGGCGCCGGAGTATCCTGGAGGGGCAGCCGCGTCCCGCTTCCCCCGTCCGGGGACGCGCCCCTGACCACAGGCACGACCCAGCAGGAGACGAGCACCCGGTGACCTCGCAGCAGCCCCCCTCAGCATCCGCCCCACAACCGCCCCGCGACCGGTCCGAGACCCCCGCCCCCGACGCCGGGAATGATCCGCTCGTGCCCCAGAAGCCCGCCGCCCAGTCGGAGATGCTCGTGATCACCGGGATCTCCGGGGCCGGGCGCTCGACCGCCGCGCACACGCTGGAGGACAACGGCTGGTACGTCGTGGACAACCTGCCGCCGCAGATGCTCACCCCCCTGGTGGATCTGGTGGCGCGCAGCCCCAAGGCCATGCCGCGCCTGGCCGTGATCATCGACATCCGGGGCACCGCCCTGTTCGAGAACTTCCGCGAGGCCCTGGACGTGCTCAACGCCGCCCCGGTCGAGTACACGGTGCTCTTCCTCGACGCCTCGGATCAGGCGATCATCGCCCGCTACGAGGCCCAGCGCCGCCCCCACCCGCTGCAGGGGGAGGGGCGCATCCTGGACGGGATCCACGCCGAGCGGGAGCTGCTGGCCGATCTCAAGCGCCGGGCCGACGTCGTGCTGGACACCTCGGAGTACAACGTGCACGAGCTGTCCAAGGTCATCTCCCGCACCTACTCGGCCACGGGCCCCTCGGTGGTGAACCTGACGGTCATGAGCTTCGGCTTCAAGTACGGGGTGCCGGCCGATGCGAACTTCATGGCCGATATGCGCTTCGTCCCCAACCCGCACTGGGTTCCCGCCCTGCGGCCCAAGACGGGCCAGGACCCGGAGGTGCGGGACTTCGTGCTCAAGGACAGCGGCGCCCAGACCTTCGTGGACCAGTACGCCGAGGCGCTGAAGCCCGTGATCGCCGGCTACCGCTCGGAGAACAAGCACTACGCGACCATCGCGATCGGCTGCACCGGCGGCAAGCACCGCTCGGTCGCGGTGACCGAGGAGCTGGCCCGGCGGCTCAAGGGCCTGCCCAACGTCACCGTGAACGTCCAGCACCGCGATCTGGGGCGGGAGTAGCGCCGTGGCCGCGATCGGATCCCGGGGCGAGGCCGTCCCGGAGGCCGGGGCCGGCGCCCCGCGCGTCGTCGCCCTCGGCGGGGGCCACGGGCTCTACGCCTCGCTCTCGGCGCTGCGCCTGCTCACCCCGCAGCTGACCGCGGTGGTCACGGTCGCCGATGACGGCGGCTCCTCCGGGCGGCTGCGGGAGCAGTTCGACGTGCTGCCGCCGGGGGACCTGCGCATGGCGCTGTCCGCCTTGTGCGACGACTCCGCGTGGGGGCACCTGTGGCGGGAGGCGATGCAGCATCGCTTCTCGACCCTGCCCGGTTCCTCGGGGGAGCTGGACGGGCACGCGATGGGCAACCTGCTGCTGCTGAGCCTGTGGCAGCTGCTGGATGACCCGGTGGCCGGACTGGACTGGGCCTCCCAGCTGCTGAAGGCCCGCGGGCGGGTCCTGCCGATGGCGGTGGATCCCCTCGTGGTCTCCGGGTGGGTGCGGGACCATCAGGGCGCCCCGAAGCGGATCACGGGCCAGGCGCGCCTGGCCACCGCCGAGCGCGTCGAGCGGATCAGCCTGGAGCCGGCCGAGGCCCGGGCCTGCCCCGAAGCGCTGGAGGCGATCCGCGCGGCGGACTGGCTCGTGCTGGGCCCCGGATCCTGGTACACCTCGGTCATCCCGCACCTGCTGCTGCCGGAGCTGCGGGAGGCGATCTGCTCCTCCGCGGCGCGGGTGTGCGTGTGCATGAACCTCGCGATGGAGCGGCGCGAGACCGCCGGACTGGGTGCCGTCGGGCACCTGGAGGTCCTGGAGCGGTACGCTCCCGGCCTGCAGATCGACGCCGTCGTCGCGGACCCCTCGGCCCTGTCGGATCCGCAGGGGTTCGACGCGGCGGTGCGCGAACGCGGCGCGCGGCTGGTCAGCCAGTCGCTGCGTCGGCGCCGCGGGGAGGACGTGCACAGCCACCTGCGCCTGGCCGCGGCCTACCAGGAGGCCATGGGCCTGCCCGAGGAGCCCGTGCTCAGCCCGCCCGCGGCGCCTCACGACTGAGGCCCCGCGACTGACCCCACCCACTGACCATCCCGGCCGGTGCCTCCGCTGAGCGCCGTCTCACCGCGGGCACCCGGCCCAGACCCCCTTCGGAGAGGAATCCCCCACCATGGCCCTGACCGCACTGGCTAAGGACGAGCTGGCAGGCCTGGAGACGCCCCGGGCTTCCGCGCGCCAGGCGCAGACCGCCGCGCTGCTGCGCTTCGCCGGGGGTCTGCACCTGGTCGGCGGGCGCATCGTCATCGAGGCCGAGCTGGATCACCTGCCCACCGGGCGGCGGCTGCTCGCGGAGATCGGGGAGCTGTACGGGCAGACGGGACGGCTGTACTCGGTGGCCGGCGGCGCGCTGAAGAAGGGCGGGCACTACGTCCTGCGCATCGACCGGGGCGCGGAGGCCCTGGCGCGCCAGACGGGCCTGCTGGATGCCCGGGGTCGGCCGGTGCGCGGGCTGCCCTCGGCCGTGGTCAACGGCTCCGTCGATGATGCGGCCGCCGCCCTGCGCGGGGCCTTCCTGGCCCGCGGATCCCTGACGGAGCCGGGCCGCTCCGCCGCCCTGGAGTTCACCTGCCCGGGCTCCGAGGCGGCCCTGGCTCTGGTCGGCTGCGCCCGGCGCCTGGACGTGCTGGCCAAGGCCCGGGAGTCCCGGGGGGCTGACCGGGTGCTCGTGCGCGACGGCGCCGGGATCTGCGCGCTGCTGCGCGCCCTGGGGGCCACCCGGGCGCTGCGCCGCTGGGAGAAGGGCCGCGTCCACCGGGAGGTGCGCGGCACGGCCAACCGGCTGGCCAACTTCGACGACGCCAACCTCCGGCGCTCCGCGCAGGCGGCCGTGACCGCCGGGGCGCGGGTCGAGCGCGCCCTGGAGATCCTGGGCGATGACGTCCCGGAGCATCTGCGCGAGGCCGGGAGGCTGCGACTGGAGCACCGACACGCGAGCTTGGATGAGCTGGGGCGCCTGGCGGATCCGCCGCTGACCAAGGACGCGATCGCCGGGCGGATCCGGCGGCTGCTGGCCCTGGCCCGGCGCACGGCCGAGGCCGAGCAGGCGCGGGCGGGCGAGGAGCAGGACGCCGCGGGCCGGTGAGCCCGCGCGTCGATGACGCCGCGCCGCCCGCGCTGTTCGCCATCGGCGATGAGAAACCCACACGATCCCAGATCCGGCGGCTCAGCGGCCCGGGAGACGGCCATTTCGGTGGCGGGCGTCACGAGAAGGAGGGCTCGGAGGGTGTGAAATCCCACCGGAAACAAAATTCACCCCCGGAATCGCACCCAAACACACACGCGATCCACTAGGCTGGAACCAGCACCGGATGCGAGGGCGGTTCCACCCGCCGCCGGGTCCGGACCTGGGGAGGCCCCCGCGGGTCCCCTCGACCACGAATACTCAAACTGAGGAGTTTGATCACAGTGACTGTACGCATCGGCATCAACGGCTTCGGACGCATCGGGCGCAACTACTTCCGCGCCGTGCGGGAGCAGGGCGAGAACATCGAGATCGTCGCCGTCAACGACCTCACCTCCCCGGAGACCCTGGCTCACCTCCTCAAGTACGACTCCATCCTCGGGCCGCTGAAGGCCGAGGTGTCCGTCAAGGACGGCAACATCGTCGTCGACGGCAAGGAGATCAAGGTCCTGTCCGAGAAGGACCCGGCCAACCTGCCGTGGAAGGACCTGGGCGTGGACATCGTCCTGGAGTCCACCGGTCTGTTCACCGACGGCAACAAGGCCAAGGCCCACATCGAGGCCGGCGCCAAGAAGGTCATCGTCTCCGCCCCGGGCACCAACCTGGACGGCACCTTCGTCATGGGCGTGAACGACGACACCTACGATGCCGAGAAGCACAACGTCGTCTCCAACGCCTCCTGCACCACCAACTGCCTGGCCCCGCTGGCCAAGGTGATGGACCAGAAGTTCGGCATCAAGTCCGGCCTGATGACCACCATCCACTCCTACACAGCGGACCAGCGCCTGCAGGACGCCCCCCACAAGGATCTGCGTCGCGCCCGGGCCGCGGCCGTGAACATGATCCCGACCTCCACCGGCGCCGCCCGCACCGTGGGCAAGGTCTACGAGCCGGTCGCCGGCAAGCTGGACGGCATGGCCTTCCGCGTGCCGACCATCACCGGCTCCATCGTGGACCTGTCCCTGACCCTGGAGAAGGACGCCACCGTCGAGGAGATCAACGCCGCCGTCAAGGAGGCCGCCGAGGGCGAGTACCAGGGCATCATCAAGTACACCGAGGACCCGATCGTCTCCACCGACATCGTCGGCGAGGAGATCTCCACGGTCTTCGACGCGCAGCTGACCTCCGTGCTGAACGGCCAGGTCAAGGTCTTCGCGTGGTACGACAACGAGTGGGGCTTCACCTCCCGCACGGTGAAGTTCACCAACAAGATCGCCGCCGCGCTGTAAGCGCGGACTGAGCGGGAACATCACCTTTCGACGCGAGGCAAGGGAGCAAGCGATGGCACAGGCACTGGATGAACTGATCGACGCGGGCGTGAAGGGACGCCGGATCCTGGTCCGGTCCGACCTCAACGTCCCGCTGGACGGACAGCAGGTCACGGACGACGGACGCATCAGGGCGTCCCTGCCCGTGTTCGAGAAGCTGACCGGCGCCGGTGCCCGGGTCATCGTGACCGCCCACCTCGGTCGGCCCAAGGGGGAGCACAACCCCAAGTACTCCCTCAAGCCCGCGGCCGACCGCCTCCGTGAGCTCGCGGATTTCCCCGTGCAGCTCGCGGAGGACGTCGTGGGGGATGACGCCCGTGCCAAGGCCGAGGCGCTGTCCGACGGCGAGGTCCTCGTCGTCGAGAACGTGCGCTTCGACCCCCGGGAGACCTCCAAGGACGACGCCGAGCGCGAGGCGTTCGCCGACGAGCTCGTGGCCCTGACGGGTCAGGACGGCGCCTACGTGGACGATGCCTTCGGCGCCGTGCACCGGAAGCACGCCTCCGTCTACGACGTCGCCCGGAAGTTGCCGGCCTACCTGGGCGACCTCGTCAAGACCGAGCTGGAGGTCCTCAAGCGGATCACCGAGGACCCACAGCGGCCCTTCGTGGTCGTGATGGGCGGGGCCAAGGTCTCCGACAAGCTCGCCGTGATCGAGAACCTCATCGGCAAGGCCGATGCCCTCCTGATCGGCGGCGGCATGAGCTACACCTTCGCCGCCGCGCAGGGTCACGCGGTCGGCAAGTCCATCCTCGAGAAGGACCAGATCGACACCGTCAAGCGGTACCTGGCCGAGGCGAAGGAGAAGGGCACCGAGATCGTGCTGCCCGTGGACGTCACCTGGGCCGCGGACTTCGCCGCCGACGCCGAGCACGAGATCCGCCCCGTGGAGGACCTCGAGGGCGGGAAGATCGGCCCCGAGGGCGAGGGCCTGGACATCGGAACCGAGACGGTCAAGCTGTTCTCCGAGCGGATCAAGGACGCCCGCACCATCTTCTGGAACGGCCCCATGGGCGTGTTCGAGATGCCCGCCTTCGCCAAGGGCACCGAGGCCATCGCCCGGGCCATCGCCGACTCCGACGCCTTCAGCGTGATCGGCGGCGGCGACTCCGCCTCCGCGGTGCGCAACCTCGGCTTCTCGGACGACGAGTTCGGGCACATCTCCACCGGGGGCGGGGCCTCCCTGGAGTTCATCGAGGGTAAGACCCTGCCGGGTCTCGAGGCCCTGGGCGCCTGAGCCCGGATCCCCACCGCACCGAGAGCAGACGACCCGAAAGGACCATCCGCATGACCACCCAGACCAACGGGAGCTTCGACCGGAAGCCGCTGATCGCCGGCAACTGGAAGATGAACATGGATCACTCCGAGGGCGTGGCGCTGCTGCAGAAGCTCGCCTGGACCCTGGATGACGCGAACTTCGACTACGACCGCGTCGAGGTGGCCGTCTTCCCGCCGTTCACCGACCTGCGCTCCGTGCAGAGCCTGGTGGCCGGGGACAAGCTGAGCATCGCCTACGGCGGGCAGGACCTCTCCGAGCAGGACTCCGGGGCCTACACCGGTGACATCTCCGGGCAGTTCCTCGCCAAGCTGGAGTGCTCCTACGTGCTGGTCGGGCACTCCGAGCGCCGCAGCATCCACCACGAGTCCGATGCGCTGTGCGCCCAGAAGGTCCAGGCGGCCTACCGCCATGGGCTCACCCCCGTGCTGTGCGTGGGCGAGGGCCTGGAGGAGCGCAAGGCCGGCAACCACGTCTCCTACACCCTCGAGCAGCTGCGCGGCTCCCTCGACGGGCTCACCAAGGAGCAGGCCGCAAGCCTCGTCGTCGCGTACGAGCCCGTCTGGGCCATCGGCACGGGCGAGACCGCCGGCCCCGAGGACGCCCAGGAGATGTCCGCGGCCATCCGCGGGCAGCTGGCCGAGCTGTTCGATGAGGAGACCGCCGGGAAGATCCGGATCCTCTACGGCGGCTCCGTCAAGGCCGCGACCGCGGCCGGCACGCTGGCGGAGAAGGACGTCGACGGCGTCCTGGTCGGCGGGGCCTCCCTGAAGGCGGAGGAGTTCGCCAACATCGCCCGCTTCGAGAAGCACGTGGTGGCATGAGCCACCCGCTCTCATGAGCCCGAGGCCGCCCCGGTCGGATCGGATGATCCCCGCGGGCGGCCTCGGGCTTGCGCCCACCCGAGTCCCGCGCGCCCGATGGCGTACAGTGGGGCGAGGACACCCGCGAACATCATGCGCGGCGGTGAGCCGGAGCGCTCGAGGCGCCGGCACCGCCCGCCGAGGAAAGGCCTGGAACACCCGTGGAGACGCTGCGCTGGATCCTGCTGGGCGTGATCGTGCTGACCAGCATCATGACGATCTTCTTCGTCCTGCTCAACAAGGGCAAGGGCGGGGGGCTGTCGGACATGTTCGGCGGCGGGATGACCAGCTCCCTGAACTCCTCCGGCGTCGCCTCGCGCAACCTGGTGCGCCTGACCGTCACGACGATCCTCATCTGGGTCTTCGCGATCATCGGCTACGGCCTGGTGCTGCGCTTCGACGCGGTGTGAGCACCACGGGCGGTGTCGCCCGGACCCCGGTATGACAAGGCCCCGGTGAGCTTCGGCTCACCGGGGCCTTCTCCGCACCCGCGGCCCGTGACGGCCGCGGGCCGGGACCTGGAACCCGTCGTCAGGAGGCCGGTCGCGCCTCCCGGCTGACCAGGTAGAGGGTCTGGGCCCAGCCGCGGGCGGCCACCGCCGGCGCCTCCAGCAGCGCCTGCTCATCCGGGGCGCGCCCGTCCCGGGCCTCGACGCGGGCGGCCTGCTCGAGCCGGGAGAACGCCTCGGCCTTATCCGCCCCGGAGACCAGGAACCAGATGCGCGCGGCCAGGTCGATCATCGGTCGGGTCATGGTCACCCGGCGCGGCGGCGGCTTCGGGGAGTCCTCGATGGGCAGCACGTCCACGGCGTCGTCGAGGATCTCCCGGCGTCCCGGGAAGAGGGAGGCCATGTGCCCGTCCGGACCCATGCCCAGCAGTGACACCGCGAACACCGGGGCCTTCTCGCCGGTCGGGGCGTGCTCGGCCAGCTCCCGGGCGTAGGCCTCGGCGGCCTCCCCGGGGGTGGGGTAGGCGTCCGATGAACCCATCGGGTGGATGTTGCCCGCCGGTACCTCGGCCCGGTCGAAGAAGACCTCGCGGACCTGCTGCACGTTGCGGTCCTCGTGGCCCTCCGGCACGTAGCGCTCATCGGACCACCAGAAGTGCACCCGGGACCAGTCCACGATCCGGTGCAGCGCGGAGTCGGCCAGCCGCTCCCACACGGCGATGCCGAGGGAACCGCCGGTCAGGCACACGTGCACGTCCTCGTCGGTCTCGGCCAGCTCATCCGAGAGGGTCAGCGCCAGGCGGGCCGCCGCCGCCTGAGCCAGGGCCTCCTTGTCGGGGTGCTCCACGACCACCGGGGCCGGGGCGGGCACCAGGGGCTCGGCGGGGGAGAGAGGGGACTGCTCAGGCATCGAAGACCTCCGTGTATCGAGAGTGATCCTCATCCGCCGCGGGCTCCTGGTGCGTGCGGCACCAGTCCAGCGGCGTCGAGGTGAGGGCGTCCATCAGGACCTCGCCGTAGGCCTCGTCGGGATAGAGTCGACGCAGCTCCTCGGCCAGGCACTGGGACAGGGTGCGCACCGGCAGCGCGATCTGCTGCTCGGGGGCACCGGGCGGGCTCAGCGTGGCCACGCTGCGGCCGGGACGGTACAGGACGACCTCGCCGTCCTCCCGCTCCAGCCGCACCCGGTACAGGCCCCGCGGCTGGTCTGCGCCGGAGAACTCCACGGGGGCGCCCAGCCGGTGGCCCAGCCACGCCCCGAGCAGGATCACCGAGGGGGACCGGTCCGATCCCTCCACGATGACCTTGCGCACCGGGGAGGGCTCCAGGTCATCGAGCACGGCGGTGAGCTGGATGCGCCACTGCGTCAGCCGCGTCCAGGCCAGGTCCGTGTCCCCGGGCGCGAAGACCTCGCGCAGCCGGTGCAGGGCGCGCATCGCATCCGGCTCCCGGGCGGAGTCGGTGATCCGGCGGGTCGCGATCCGGCCCACCGAGTGATCGACCGGGGACTCCGGCAGCGCGTGCGGCCACCACGCCACGATCGGCGCGTCGGGCAGCAGCAGCGCGGAGAGCAGGGACTCGGTCGGGTGGGAGGATTCCCCCCAGCCGCGCAGCACGATGACCTCGCTGGCTCCGGCGTCCCCGCCGATGCTCACCTCGGCGTCCAGCCGGTTCGGCTTCTCGACGCTGTGGGCGATGTGCACGATGATCCGGCACGGGTGCTCCCGGCTGGCGGAGATCGCGGCCTGAACCGCGTTCTTGGAGTGCCCCTTCTCCGCCATGATGACCAGCGTGAGCACTCGACCCTGGGTGCGCAACCCGATCTCGCCGCGCAGGCGCGAGATCTCCTTGTCCACCTCGGAGGTGGTGGTGTCCTTCAGCTCGGTCCTCATTACGGCCTCCTCCAGGCCCGCCCGTCCCGGGCGAGCAGCTCATGAGCGGATTCCGGACCCCAGGATCCGGGCGCGTACGGCTCGGGCCGCACGTCGTGCTCGGCCCAGTGCCGTTCGAAGGGATCGAGGATCTTCCAGGACAGCTCGACCTCCTCGTGGCGGGGGAACAGCGGCGGCTCACCCAGCAGCACATCCAGGATCAGCCGCTCGTAGGCCTCCGGGCTGGACTCGGTGAAGGACTGGCCGTAGCCGAAGTCCATGGACACATCGCGCAGCTCCATCTGGGTCCCGGGGACCTTGGAGGCGAAGCGGATCGTCATGCCCTCATCCGGCTGGATGCGCAGCACGATCGCGTTCTGTCCGAACTCCTCGTGGTCGTTCTTCTGGAACAGCAGGTTCGGGGCGCGCTTGAACACGACGGCGATCTCCGTGACCCGCCGCCCCAGCCGCTTGCCGGCCCGCAGGTAGAACGGCACTCCGGCCCAGCGGCGGGTGTCGATGCCCAGCTTCAGCGCGGCGAAGGTCTCCGTGCGCGAATCCGGGGGAATGTCCTTCTCCTGCAGGAATCCGCTCACCGCGCGACCGCCCTGCAGCCCGGCCTCGTACTGCCCGAGGGCGGAGCCGGCGGAGAGGTCCTCGGGCAGGGTGACCGCCGCCAGGACCTTCGCCTTCTCGGCCCGCAGCTGCTGGGCGTCGAAGGTGATCGGCTCCTCCATCGCGGTCAGGGCCAGCAGCTGCAGCAGGTGGTTCTGGATGACGTCGCGGGCGGCGCCCACCCCGTCGTAGTACCCGGCGCGGGACCCGATGCCGATGTCCTCGGCCATGGTGATCTGCACGTGGTCCACGAAGTTCGCGTTCCACAGCGGCTCGAACATCTGGTTGGCGAAGCGCAGGGCCAGGATGTTCTGGACGGTCTCCTTGCCGAGGTAGTGGTCGATGCGGAACACGGAGTCGGCCGGGAACACCCGCTCGACGATCGCGTTCAGCTCCCGGGCGGAGTCCAGATCGTGCCCGAAGGGCTTCTCGATGACCACTCGCCGCCACCCGTGCTCCGTGTGCCGGCCCGCCAGGTCGTGGTCGGCCAGCTGCTGGCACACCGTCTCGAAGGCGTTCGGCGGGATCGAGAGGTAGAAGGCGTGGTTGCCCTGGGTCCCGCGCGTCTCGTCCAGCTCCGCGAGGGTCTCACCCAGGCGCCGAAAGGCCTCGCCGTCGTCGAAGGCGCCCTGCACGAAGCGGATGCCGGTGGTCAGCTGATGCCAGACGTCCTCCCGAAACGGGGTCCGGGAGTGGGCCTCCACCGACTCCCGAACCACCTGCTGGAACCGCTCATCGGACCAGTCCCGGCGCCCGAAGCCCACCAGCGCGAAGCTCGGGGGCAGCAGGCCGCGGTTCATCAGGTCGTAGATCGCCGGCAGCAGCTTCTTCTGCGCCAGGTCGCCGGTGACGCCGAACAGCACCAGCGCCGACGGACCGGCGACCCGGGTCAGGCGCCGATCCTTCGGGTCGCGCAGGGGATTGGGATCCGGCGGCAGAGCCGGGGAAGGGGACACAGGGGCTCCTCGTGTCGGGGATGGGTGCGGCGCGCTCCCGCCCCGTCCGCCGACGTCGAGAGGAGGCCGGCGGGCGGGGCGGAGGCGGGGTTCAGTCGTGCAGATTGGCGGTGACGGTCTCGAGCAGCTCCTCCCAGGAGGCCACGAACTTGTCGACCCCCTCGCGCTCGAGCTTCTCGACGACCTCCTGGTAGGAGATGCCCAGCTGCTCCAGCTCGTTGAGGACCCGCTCGGAGTCGTCGTAGGTGCCGGTGATCGTGTCCCCGGTGACCTCCGCGTGGTCGGCGGCCGCCTCCAGGGTCTTCTCCGGCAGGGTGTTCACGGTGTCCGGGGCCACCAGGCCGTCCACGTACATCGTGTCCGGGTAGGCCGGGTCCTTGGTGCCGGTCGAGGCCCACAGCGGCCGCTGGACCACGGCCCCCGCCTCGGCCAGCAGCTTCCAGCGCTCGGAGGAGAAGGCCTCCTGGAAGACCTGGTAGGCCAGCCGGGCATTGGCGAGGCCGGCCCGACCCTTCAGGGCCAGTGCCTGCTCGGTGCCGATCTGCTCCAGGCGGGCGTCCACCTCGGAGTCCACGCGGGAGACGAAGAAGGAGGCCACGGAGTGGATCTTGGACAGGTCGCGGCCCTGCTCCAGGGCCCGCTCCAGCCCCGTGAGGTAGGCGTTGATCACCGCGCGGTAGCGCTCGAGGGAGAAGATCAGGGTCACGTTGACGCTGATCCCCTCGGCGAGGGTCGCGGCGATCGGCTCCAGGCCCTCCTCGGTGGCCGGGATCTTGATCATCACGTTCTCACGGTCCACGGTCCGGTGCAGGCGCCGGGCCATCTCGGCGGTCTCCTCGCCCTTCACGGCCAGGCGGGGATCCACCTCGATGGAGACCCGCCCGTCCTGCCCGCGGGTCTGGCGGTAGATCGGGGCGAGCACGTCGCAGGCCTCGCGCACGTCGTCAGTGGTCACCGCGAACACGGATTCCTCGACGTCGCGGCCCTCCTCGGCCAGGCGGCGCATCTGGGCGTCGTAGCGGTCCCCGCGCGAGAGCGCCTGGGCGAAGATCGTGGGGTTGGTGGTCACGCCGACGACGTTGCGGGTCTCGACCAGCTCCTGCAGGTTGCCGGTCTCCAGGCGCTCACGGGAGAGGTCGTCCAGCCAGAGGGAGACTCCCGCGTCGGAGAGCTTCTGGGTCGCTTCGGTCATGGGTTCTCGTGCTCCTTCGCTCGAGGGATGGATGTCGGTGGGGGTTCAGCGGGCGGCGAGGGATTCCCGGGCCGCCTCGACCACGGCGTCGGCCGTGATGCCGAACTCGCGGAAGAGGGTCTGATAGTCCGCGGAGGCACCGAAGTGCTCCAGGGAGACCGCGCGCCCGCGCGAGCCCAGCAGGTCGTGCCAGGACTGGGCCAGGCCCGCCTCCACGCTGACCCGGGCGGTGATCCCGCGGGGGAGCACCTGCTCGCGGTACTCGGCGTCCTGGGCGTCGAACCACTCCCGGCAGGGTATGGAGACCACGCGGGCGGCGATGCCGTCGTCAGCCAGCTGGGTGCGGGCCTGCAGGGCCAGCTCCACCTCGGAGCCGGTGGCGATGAGGATGACGTCGGGCTCGCCCTCGGCGTCGGCCAGCACGTAGCCGCCGCGCGCGACACCCTCCGCGGAAGCGAACTTCTCCCCGTCCGCCTCCGGGTGCAGGTCCTGGCGGGCCAGGGTGGTGAGGTTCTGCCGGGTCAGCACGAGGCCGGCGGGGCGGTCCCGGTGCTCCAGGATCGTGCGCCAGGCCACCGAGGTCTCGTTGGCATCCGCCGGGCGCACGACGTCCAGGCCCGGGATGGCCCGCAGGCTCGAGAGCTGCTCGACCGGCTGGTGAGTGGGCCCGTCCTCGCCCAGGCCGATGGAATCATGGGTCCACACGTAGATGGAGGGGACTCCCATCAGCGCGGACAGGCGGATCGCCGGGCGCTGGTAGTCGCTGAAGATCAGGAAGGTCCCGCTGAAGGCGCGCGTGGGGGAGGAGAGCACGATGCCGTTGACGATCGCGGCCGCCGCGTGCTCCCGGATCCCGAAGTGCAGCACCCGCCCGTAGGGGCTGGCGGTGAACTTGGCGGTGGAGCGGGAGGTGGGGTTGAAGGAGGAGGCGTCCTCGATGGTGGTGTTATTGGATCCGGCCAGGTCCGCCGAGCCGCCCCACAGCTCGGGCAGCAGCGGGGCGACCGCGTTGATCACCTGGCCGCTGGCCGCGCGGGTGGCCAGGGAGCCGCCGGCCTCGAAGGCCGGGAAGGCGTCCCTGTACCCCTCGGGCAGGCGGCCCTCCTGAAGCCGATCCAGCAGCTCGGCCCGCTGCGGATTCGCCTCCCGCCACTGCTGGTAGGACCGATCCCAGGCGGCGCGCCGTTCGTCGCTGCGGGCCTGCAGGGCCCGGGTGTGCTCGATGACCTCGGGGGCGACGTCGAAGGTCTTCTCCGGATCGAAGCCGAGGACCTCCTTGGTCGCGCGCACCTCGTCGGCGCCGAGCTTGGAGCCGTGGATCCCGCCGGTGTTCTGCTTGGTCGGGGCGGGCCAGCCGATGATGGTGCGCAGGCTGATAAAGGTCGGCTTGTCCGTGACCTTCCGACCCTCCTGGATCGCGTCGTAGAGGGCCTGGACGTCCTCGCGGTATTCCCCGCCGGCCCGCCAGTCCACGGTGCGCACGTCCCAGCCGTAGGCGCGGTAGCGCTCGGCGACGTCCTCGGTGAAGGCGACGTCGGTGTCGTCCTCGATGGAGATCTGGTTCTGGTCGTAGATGACCACGAGGTTGCCCAGCTGCTGGTGCCCGGCCAGGGAGGAGGCTTCGCTGGTCACCCCCTCCTCGAGGTCCCCGTCGGAAGCGATGGTGAACACGGTGTGGTCGAAGGGGCTGCGCCCCGGAGCGGTGTCAGGATCCAGCAGGCCGCGCAGGTAGCGCTGGGCGTAGGCGAAGCCGACGGTGGAGGCCAGGCCCTGCCCCAGCGGGCCGGTGGTGATCTCCACGCCGCGGGTGTGCTTGTATTCGGGGTGCCCCGGGGTCAGCGACCCCCAGGTGCGCAGGGCCTGCAGGTCCTCCAGCTCCAGGCCGTACCCGCCGAGGTACAGCTGGATGTACTGGGTCAGGGAGGTGTGGCCGGGGGAGAGGATGAAGCGGTCCCGTCCGGTCCAGCGGTCATCGGAGGGATCCTGGCGCATGATCTTCTGGAAGAGCAGGTACGCCACCGGGGCGAGGCTCATCGCGGTGCCGGGATGGCCGTTGCCGACCTTCTCCACGGCGTCGGCGGCGAGGACCCGGGCGGTGTCCACCGCCCGTCGGTCCAGGTCGGTCCACTCGAGGTTCTCGCGGTCGTCGGACACGAGGCATGCCCCTTTCGTCTCGGAAGTCGTCTCGCGTGGCCCCGGTCCGACGGCGTCGCCGCGGCGCCGGCCCGATTCCCGAGCCCGCCGCGCGGCCACCGTGTACCTGAAGGGGCCGCGGTGCTCCACCCAACTCTAGGCCACCGCCGCGCCGCGCGTCTGTCGGTGACGCTGTGGGCGGACGCCGCGAGTCCCGGGGGGGCGGCCCGCCGAGGGAGTGAAACATCACCGCACCGTCCTGGAAGGCCGCGCGGGCTGGGATATATGCTCGAAGGAAGCTGTGACCATCGCGCGCCCGTCGTGCGCGCCCGCCCCGAGACCGGGAGGACAGCGGCACCGATCGCGTAAGGAAGCACCTGTGAAGCGCCAGAGCACGGACCATGGATCCCTCCTGGAGGCCAAGCCCGCCGTCCCCGCCCCCGCCGGGAAGACCGGCCGGGTGGGCCTGCGCCGCAAGCTGCGCGCCTACCTCCTGCTGACCAAGCCGCAGGTCATCGAGCTGCTGCTGGTGACCACCGCGCCGACCATGATCTTCGCGGCCGGCGGGATGCCCTCGCTGTGGCTGATCCTGAACACGATGCTCGGCGGGGCGATGGCCGCGGGGGGCGCCGGCGCCTTCAACTGCTGGATCGACCGCGAGGCCGATCGGCTCATGAAGCGCACGGAGCGCCGCCCCCTGGTCACCGGGGAGGTCTCGGATCGCGAGGCGCTGATCTTCGCCTGGGCGCTGTCCGCGGTCTCCGTGGTGTACCTGAGCCTGGCCGTGAATCTCCTGGCCGGGGCGCTGGGCCTCGTCGCGATCCTGCTGTACGTGGTCTTCTACTCCCTGTTCCTCAAACGCCGGACCTCCCAGAACATCGTCTGGGGCGGGATCGCCGGGTGCATGCCCGTGTTCATCGCCTGGGCCGCCGTGCAGGGGACCCTCAGCTGGGCCGCCGTCGTGCTGTTCCTCGTGATCTTCCTGTGGACCCCGCCGCACTACTGGCCGCTGTCGATGAAGTACGCGGAGGACTACCAGCGCGCGGGGATCCCGATGCTCGGGGCGATCGCGTCGGCCAAGGCCGTGTCCGTGCAGGTGGTGCTCTACGCCTGGGCCACGGTGATCTGCTCGCTGCTGCTGATCCCAGTGGGCGGGGCCGGCTGGGTCTACGGCCTCACGGCGCTGGGCGCCGGGGCCTGGTTCATCTGGACCTGCCACCGGCTGCACGCGCTGGCCATGGCCGAGCAGGCCACCAGCCGCACCGCGATGGTCGTCTTCCACGCCTCCATCACCTACCTGACGGTGCTGTTCGTCGCGGTGGCCGTGGACCCCTTCGTCGGCGGCGCCGTCCTCTGAGGACGGCGCCCGCCGCGTTCCGGGGCGGCGTTGCGTCAGGCCTCGGTCCCCGCGATCTCCTGCGCCGCACGCCACTCCGGGGCCGTGACGGTGTGCACCAGGGCCGTCTCCCGACGGGTGGGCTGGGCCAGCACCGCCATCCGGTCGTAGGCGGCGGCCGCGGCCCACACGGTCAGCCCGGCGCCCAGCAGGTGCAGCTCCACCATCCAGATCGGCAGGCCGTTGAAGTACTGCAGGTAGCCGATGCCGCCCTGCAGCACCAGCACCCCCACCATCCGCAGCAGCGCCGCCCGCACCCCGGGGGCCCAGCCCCGGCGCACGCACAGGGTGATGCCCAGGGCCACGGTCAGCACGGTCAACCACACGGAGATCGAGTGCATCCGGGCGACCATCACGGCGTCGAAGGCGTGGCGGGCGCTGGTGGCGTCCCCGGAATGCGGGCCGGTGCCGGTGACCAGGGTGCCCAGGTACACGGCGATGCCCGTCAGCGCCAGCAGGATCGCCCCCAGGCGTCCCATCGTCGGATCCGACTCCTCGAGGCGCTCCAGCCGCTCGACCTCGCGCACCCGCGGCAATGAGTAGCGTCGGGTGCGGCTCCACAGGGCCGCGGCCAGCGCGATCATCACGGCCGAGAGCACGAAGTGCACCCCGACCATCCAGGGATTCAGGCGCAGCCATACGGAGAAGCCGCCGACCACGGCCTGCACCGGGATCCCCGCGAACAGCAGGATCGCCAGCCAGAACAGGTCGCGGTACTCGGTGCGCAGGCGCATCACGGCCAGGACGGTCAGCACGGCGACGATCCCGAGGAGCCCGGTGAGGGTGCGGTTGCCGAATTCGATGAAGCCGTGGATCCCCATCTCCGGGACGTTGTTCCAGGAGTCGTCCGTGCAGCGCGGCCAGGTGGGGCAGCCCAGCCCGGACTGGGTCAGGCGCACCAGCCCCCCGGTGATCACCAGCAGCAGGTTCGCCAGCACCGACGCCAGGGCCGTGCCGCGCACCCACCCGGTGACGGTCAGCGGGGTCAGCACGCGCCAGAGGCGGGCCGGCGCGGAGTCGGAAGGGGTGCGGGTCTGGGGCTGTGTGCTGCTCGTGCTCAAGCGGACACCTCGCGTCCTGGTCGTGGGCTGAATCGTCAAAAGGGGCCGGGGCGCATTCCCGGTTTCCGCGTGCGTGCGGGGCGCTGGGCCCCCGTCGATTATCCGCCGTCGGTGGTGCGCGGAGCCAACCGTGACGCCGTGATGCCCGCGTCAGATGCCTGCGACGCCGACGCTGGCGGGCAGGCGCAGGGAATGCTCAGGACCACCGGAACAGCCGGCGCGCCAGCAGCCCGGCGGCCGCGGCCCAGACCAGCAGCACCAGGTGCGGACCCCACAGCGGCCCCTGGCCCAGCATCTCCGCGCGCAGCGCCGAGCCCAGGGCCCCGGAGGGCAGCAGCTCGATCAGGGCGGCGGCCGCGCCGGGGAAGTGCCGGGCCGGCAGCAGCGTGCCGCCGACGGTGGCCAGCAGGACCCACAGCGTGTTGACCACGGCCAGGGTCGCCTCGGCCCGGATCGTACCGGCCACCAGCAGCCCCAGGGCGGTGAAGGCCGCGGCCCCGAGCACCAGGGTGGGCACGGAGGCCAGCACCGCCGTCGGGCGCGGCTCCCAGCCCAGGAACAGCCCGACCGCGCCCATCACGGCGTACTGCACGACCATGACCCCCAGCACCGCCAGGGCCTTGCCGGCGATCAGCCCGCCGCGACCCAGGGGAGTGGTGGACAGGAAGCGCAGGACCCCGTAGCGGCGGTCGAAGCCGGTGGCGATGCCCTGACCGGACAGGGCCGTGGAGATCGTGCACAGGGCGAGGATCCCGGGCATCGCCAGGTCCACCCGGGACGCGCCGAACTCCCGGGCCCATCCGTCGAGGAAACCCGTGCTGGTCAGGCCGATCAGCGCCATCAGCGGGAACAGGATGAGCAGCAGCAGCTGTTCGCCGTTCTTCAGCATCGCCAGGATCTCGTATCCGCCCTGGCGCAGGATCCGCCGGGCGGCCGGTGCCGGCCGGCCCGTGCGGCGGGTGAAGTCCGTGGGAGTCGCGCTCACGACCGCTCTCCTTCCGAGATGTCCAGGAACAGGTCCTCCAGGGAGCGCGGGGTCAGCTCAAGGTGCGTCGGCAGCACGTCCTGCCGCTCCCACCCGGCGGTCAGCGCCGCCAGGTGCGCCGGGCCCAGGGGGCCGGTGAGGGTGTACGCGCCGGGGGAGTCCTCCGACAGCGTGAGCCCCGCGCGCAGCTGCTGGGGGAGGAGGTCCTCGATCCCGAGCCCGCAGCGCGGCAGGGTGAACACGAGGGTCTGGGCGTCGCGGGAGCCGGCCAGCAGCTGATCCACCGTGCCCTCCAGGACCACCTTCCCGGCGTCCATGATGTAGACCTGGTCCGCCAGCCGCTCGGCGTCGTCCATGAGGTGGGTGGTCAGCACGACGGCGGTCCCGGCAGCCCTCACCTCGCGGATCAGGTCGAAGACCACCTTGCGCGAGTGCGGGTCCAGCCCGGCCGAGGGCTCGTCCAGGAAGAGCACCTCCGGGCCGCCTGCCAGGGCGGCGGCCAGGCTGACCCGCTGGCGCTGCCCGCCGGACAGGCGCCGGATGGTGGTCCCGTCGAACTCATCGATGCCCAGTCGCCGGATCAGGGCATCCATGTCCACCGGGTCCTCATACATCGAGGCCACGTGGTGCAGCAGGGGCACGGGCCGGATCGCCTGGGGCAGTCCGCCGTCCTGGAGCATGATGCCCACGCGGGCGCGCAGCTGCGGCCCGGCCCGCCATGGATCCTCGCCCAGCAGGCGCACGGTACCGGAGCTCGGGCGCACCAGGCCCTGGGCGCAGGACAGCGTGGTGGTCTTGCCGGCGCCGTTGGTGCCCAGCAGGGCGGTCACGGCCCCGGCGCGCGCGCTCAGGCTCACCCCGTCGACGGCGCACACCGTGCGCCCGCCCCGGGTCCGGCGGGAACCGGCGGCGGGGAACTCCTTGCGCAGCCGCTGCACCAGCACGGCGGGTTGCTCGTCGGCGAGGGGCCCCGGCGCGGTCTCCGCGGGGGCCACGGCGGTCGGGGTGGATCCGTGGTTCGGCACCGTCCCAGTGTACGGTCCGCGGCGGGAGGGCAGGGGCATCTCGGGGCCCGCGCCTCCACCGAGTGGTCCCTGCGGGCGGGTGGCACGAGGAAAGGTCTGCCTCACTGGATCGCCCGGAACAAATAAGCACATACTTTGGTTGTGTATTCCGTGAAGCAGAAGCAGTCCGCGCCCCGCGCCGCCGGTGCCGGGGAGCCCGAGGAGAGGACGCGCGACCGCGTCCTCCAGGGCGTGCTGGCTCACGGTCCGGTATCTGCGGCCGACCTCGCCAGCGCCCTCGGGCTCACCCCGGCGGCCATCCGGCGCCACCTCGAGGCCCTGGAGAAGGACCAGCTCGTGGAAGTCACCCTGGTGCGCAAGCCCGGGGCGAGGGCCGGCAGGCCCGCCCGGCGCTACGTCGTCGCCCCCCAGGGTCACGCCCAGCTGGGCAACGACTACCTGGACATCGCCCTGGACTCCCTGCGCACCCTGCGGGCGGCACTCGGGGAGGGGGCCCTGGAGCGCTTCGCCCAGTCGCGCTTCGAGGAGATGGAGCGGCGCTACCGCCCCGTCGTTGAGGCGGCGGGCCCGGACATCGGCGCCCGCGCCCGGGCCCTGGGGGACGCGATGACCCGCGACGGCTTCGTCGCCAGCACCTCCACGATGGCCATGAGCGAAGCCGCCAAGGCGGTGGAGCTTCCGGAGCACCTGCTCTCCAGCGTCCAGCTGTGCCAGGGCCACTGCCCGGTGCGGGACCTGGCCGAGGAGTTCCCGGAGTTCTGCGACGAGGAGACCCGCATGATCGCCTCGCTGCTGGGGGTGGACGTGCGCAGGCTGTCCACCATGGCCGGCGGGGCCCACGTCTGCACCACGCACATCCCGCTCGCGCGGGGAGCACAAGCCAGCGTTTCAGGAAGAAACGTCCGACCCACCAAGGAAGGCTCACATGACTGAACAGGTTGAGCGCCAGGCCGACGGAGGAGTCATCTCCGAGATCCTGGAGAAGAACCCGGAGCTCGAGGGCATCGGGAACTACCAGTACGGCTGGTACGACTCCGACGCCGCCGGGCAGGCCGCCCGGCGCGGGCTGAGCGAGGAGGTCGTCCGGGACATCTCCGCGAAGAAGAACGAGCCCGAGTGGATGCTGCAGCTGCGGCTGAAGGGCCTGAAGTTCTTCGACCGCAAGCCCCTGCCCACGTGGGGTGCGGACCTGTCCGGGATCGACTTCGACAACATCAAGTACTTCGTGCGCTCCACGGAGAAGCAGGCCGAGTCCTGGGAGGAGCTGCCCGAGGACATCCGGGAGACCTACGAGAAGCTGGGCATCCCCGAGGCCGAACGCAACCGCCTGGTGGCCGGCGTGGCCGCGCAGTACGAGTCCGAGGTCGTGTACCACCAGATCCGCGAGGACCTGGAGAAGCAGGGCGTGATCTTCATGGACACGGACACCGCCCTGAAGGAGCACCCCGAGTTCTTCGAGGAGTACTTCGGCACCGCGATCCCCGTCGGGGACAACAAGTTCGCGGCGCTGAACACGGCCGTGTGGTCCGGCGGCTCCTTCGTGTACGTGCCCAAGGGCGTGCACGTGGAGATCCCGCTGCAGGCCTACTTCCGCATCAACACCGAGAACATGGGCCAGTTCGAGCGGACCCTGATCATCGCCGACGAGGACTCCTACGTCCACTACATCGAGGGCTGCACCGCCCCGATCTACAAGTCGGACTCGCTGCACTCCGCGGTCGTGGAGATCATCTGCAAGAAGAACGCCCGCGTGCGCTACACGACCATCCAGAACTGGTCCAACAACGTCTACAACCTGGTGACCAAGCGGGCCATCGCCCACGAGGGCGCCACCATGGAGTGGATCGACGGGAACATCGGCTCCAAGGTCACCCAGAAGTACCCGGCCGTCTACATGGTCGGCGAGCACGCCAAGGGCGAGACCCTGTCCATCGCCTTCGCCGGCGAGGGCCAGCACCAGGACACCGGCTCCAAGATGGTGCACATCGCCCCGAACACCTCCAGCTCGATCGTCTCCAAGTCCGTGGCCCGCTCCGGCGGACGCGCCGCGTACCGGGGGCTCGTGCAGATCCGGGAGGGGGCGCACAACTCCAAGAACAACGTGGTGTGCGACGCCCTGCTGGTGGACACCATCTCCCGCTCGGACACCTACCCGTACATCGACATCCGCGAGGACGACGTGACCCTGGGCCACGAGGCCACCGTGTCTCGCGTGTCCGAGGAGCAGCTGTTCTACCTCCAGCAGCGCGGCCTGCCCGAGGACGAGGCCATGGCGATGATCGTGCGCGGGTTCGTCGAGCCGATCGCGCGCGAGCTGCCCATGGAGTACGCGCTCGAGCTGAATCGTCTGATCGAACTCCAGATGGAAGGATCCGTAGGCTAACCCGATGACTGAGCAGATCAACAAGGAGCACCCCGCCGCCGAACCGGAGAAGGTCGACGGCGTGCACACCGGCGAGTCCCGGGTGGCCATCCCCGGGATGAGCGAGGAGGGCGAGAAGCTCTCCCCGGAGCTGACCGCCGACGACACGATCCGGGTGCGCAAGTCCGCCAACGCCGGGCAGCCCGGGTCCCAGGTCATGCACTCCCGGGCCGAGCGGCCCTGGAGCCACGACGTCGCCGACTTCGCCGAGCCCACCGGGCGCGAGGAGGAATGGCGCTTCACCCCGGTGAAGAAGCTCGCCCCCGTCTTCGCCGACGCCCCCACCGAGGACGGCGCCCTGCAGATCGAGGTCGACGCCCCGCAGGCCTGGCAGGCTCCGGCCCTGGGCCGCACCGAGGCCCCGCGCGGGACCGTGCTGCGCCCGGCCGACCGGGCCGCCGTCGTCGGCTCCGCCAACGCCGAGTCCGCGACCCACCTGGTCATCCCGCAGGATGAGGAGCGCAGCCAACCCGTGACCGTGCGCCTGCGCGGACAGGCCGAGGGCCGCCGAGCCAACTCCCACCTGGTCATCGAGGCGCGGCCGAACTCCCACGCGACCGTGGTCCTGGAGCACACCGGCACCGCCCACCACAACGGCAACGTCGAGGTGATCGTCGGCGACGGGGCGAGCCTGTCCGTGATCTCCCTGCAGCTGTGGGAGGACTCCGCGATCCACGTGGGCCAGCACGACGCGCAGGTCGGGCGCGATGCCCACTACCGCCACGTCAACGTGACCCTCGGCGGCGGCATCGTGCGGCTGAACGCGAACGTCCGCTACGCCGGGGAGGGCGCCGACGCCCAGCTGTTCGGGCTGTACTTCGCCGACGCCGGCCAGCACCTGGAGCACCGCTCCTTCGTGGACCACAACGCCCCGAACAACACCTCCAACGTGCTCTACAAGGGCGCGCTGCAGGGGCAGGACGCGCACACCGTGTGGGTCGGGGACGTGCTGATCCAGAAGGAGGCCGAGGGCACCGACAGCTACGAGAAGAACCAGAACCTCGTGCTCACCGACGGCGCCCGCGCCGACTCCGTGCCGAACCTGGAGATCGAGACCGGCGTCATCGAGGGCGCCGGGCACGCCTCGACCACCGGTCAGCTGGACGGCGACCACCTGTGGTACCTCATGGCCCGCGGCATCCCCGAGAAGCAGGCCCGCCGCCTGGTGGTGCGCGGCTTCCTCAACGAGATCATCCAGCAGATCCGGGTGGATGAGCTGGAGGAGCGGCTCATGGACGCCCTCGAGGACGAGCTGGCCATCAGCGACAACTGACCCCTCGGGCCCGTGCGGCCCGCACCGACTTCCCTTCCCAAGGAGGAATCCCTTGTCCACTCTGGAAATCAAGGACCTGCACGTCTCGGTCATCCTCGATGACGAGAACACCAAGCCCATCCTCAAGGGCGTGAACCTGACCATCAACTCCGGCGAGATCCACGCGATCATGGGCCCCAACGGCTCCGGCAAGTCCACGCTGGCCTCGACCATCGCCGGGCACCCCAAGTACCGCGTGGACTCCGGCGAGATCCTGCTCGACGGCGAGGACGTCACCGAGATGTCCGTGGACGAGCGCGCCCGCGCCGGGCTGTTCCTGGCCATGCAGTACCCGGTGGAGATCCCCGGGGTGACCATGTCCAACTTCCTGCGCTCGGCCAAGACCGCCGTGGACGGCGAGGCCCCGGCCCTGCGCACCTGGACCAAGGACGTCAAGGCGGCCATGGGCCAGCTGAAGATCGACCCGGACTTCGTGACCCGCAACGTCAACGAGGGCTTCTCGGGTGGCGAGAAGAAGCGCCACGAGATCCTGCAGCTGGAGCTGCTCAAGCCCAAGTTCGCGATCCTGGACGAGACCGACTCCGGGCTGGACATCGACGCCCTGCAGGTGGTCTCCGAGGGCGTGAACCGCGCCCACGACGCCAACGACATGGGCGTCATGCTGATCACCCACTACACGCGCATCCTGCGCTACATCAAGCCCGACTTCGTCCACGTTTTCGTGGACGGCAAGATGGCCGACCAGGGCGGGCCCGAGCTGGCCGAGCGCCTGGAGGAGGAGGGCTACGTCAACTACCTCCAGAACCGGGAGGCCGCCCAGGCATGACCGAGACCGCACCCGCCGGGCGGCCCTCCGACCAGGAGATCGAGGACGCCCTGGCCAACGTCATCGACCCGGAGCTCGGGGTCAACATCGTGGACCTGGGCCTGCTGTACGGGACCCGCTGGAACGAGGAGGACGGTGCCCTGGTCATGGACATGACCCTGACCACCGCCGCCTGCCCCCTGCAGGACGTCATCGAGGAGCAGGTCGCCCAGAACCTCGAGCCGCTGATCGACCAGTGGCACGTGAACTGGGTGTGGATGCCGCCGTGGGGTCCCGAGCGGATCACCGAGGAGGGCCGGGACCAGATGCGCGCCCTCGGCTTCAACATCTGATCCCGCGGCACCGACCCGACGCGGTGACCGCACGCCGCTAGGATGAGGGGTCGGCGGGCGCCTGTGGGCCCGCCGGCCCCTCGTCTCGCCCCATCCCACTCCCGCAACCGAAAGGCTGGCCGTAAGCCCTTGCTGACCGTCTCCCACCTCGAACTGCGCGCCGGCGCCCGACTGCTCATGGAGGATGTGAGCTTCCGCATCAACCGCGGGGACAAGATCGGGCTGGTCGGACGCAACGGCGCCGGCAAGACCACAATGACCAAGGTCCTGGCCGGGCAGACCCTGCCCGCCGACGGCGAGGTCACCCGCTCCGGGTCCATCGGCTACCTGCCGCAGGACCCGAAGGTCGAGGACATGACCCAGTCCGCCCGGGACCGGATCTTCTCCGCCCGCAACCTCGCCGGGGTCGTCTCCCGGATGCGGCGCACCCAGGAGGAGATGGCCAGCGAGGACGAGTCCGTGCGGGCCAAGGCCCTGCGCCGCTACGACCGGCTGGAGGCCGAGTTCATCGCCGGCGGCGGGTACGCGGCCGAATCCGAGGCCGCGAGCATCACCCACAACCTGGACCTGCCCGATCGCGTCCTGGACCAGCCCCTGTCCACCCTCTCCGGCGGGCAGCGGCGTCGTGTGGAGCTGGCCCGCATCCTCTTCCAGGGTGCTGACACCATGCTGCTGGACGAGCCGACCAACCACCTCGACGCCGATTCGATCGAGTGGCTGCGGGAGTTCCTGCGCACCTACTCGGGCGGCCTGCTGGTGATCAGCCACGACGTCGCCCTGATGGAGCTGGTGGTCAACAAGGTGCTGTACCTGGACGCCATGCGCTGCGTGGTCGACGAATACAACATGGACTGGAAGCACTACCTCGCCCAGCGCGAGCAGGACGAGGCCCGGCGCAAGCGGGAGCGGGCCAACGCGCAGAAGAAGGCCGGGGCCCTGATGGCCCAGGCGGAGAAGATGCGCGCCAAGGCGACCAAGGCCGTGGCCGCCCAGCAGATGATCAAGCGGGCCGAGCGGCTGATGCGCGAGGTCGAGCCGGAGCAGGCCCAGGACCGGGTGGCCGCGATCCGCTTCCCGGCGCCGGCCCCCTGCGGGAAGACCCCGCTGCGGGCCCAGGGGCTGTCGAAGTCCTACGGGTCCCTGGAGATCTTCACCAACGTGGACCTGGCCATCGACCGCGGCTCGCGCGTGGTGGTGCTGGGCCTGAACGGGGCCGGCAAGACGACCCTGCTGCGCATGCTCGCCGGGGTGTCCGCCCCGGACTCCGGCCAGGTGCAGCCCGGGCACGGGCTGAAGCTGGGCTACTTCGCCCAGGAGCACGACACCCTGGACGGCAGCCGCACCGTGCTGGAGAACATGCGCACCGCCGCACCGGATCTGCAGGACACCCAGGTGCGCACCATCCTCGGATCCTTCCTGTTCTCCGGGGACGACGTCGCCAAACCCGCCGGGGTGCTCTCCGGCGGGGAGAAGACCCGCCTGGCTCTGGCGACCCTGGTGGCCTCCTCGGCCAACGTGCTGCTGCTGGATGAGCCGACCAACAACCTGGATCCGGCCAGCCGCGAGGAGATCCTCAACGCGCTGAAGACCTACGAGGGCGCGATCGTCATGGTCTCCCACGACGAGGGCGCGGTGGAGGCGCTGAACCCGGAGCGGGTGCTCATGCTGCCCGACGCGGTGGAGGACCACTGGTCCCAGGAGTACCAGGACCTCATCAGTCTCGCCTGAGCCGGCGGGCCGGGGCGGTCCCGGGTCGGCGTCGGGGCCGTCGGCTCTGTCGGCTCAGTCGCGATCCACCGGGTCCGCGTCGCGGGAGCGGGCCATCGCGTCCAGCAGGGCGTCCTCCTCCTCGGCGTCCGTCGGACGGCTGCGGGCCTTGGCGAGCTTGGGGCGCACGATCGACTTCATGTGCGGGGGCATGTCGTCGATCATCTCCATCTGACGGCGCACCACCGCCTCGTCCTCGGTGCCGATGTAGGTGCCGTCCTCGGCGTAGTAGCTGCGGAACCGGCGCTGCAGCTCCTCGGCCAGCTGGGCATCCAGGCGATCGTTGCGCACCTTCTGCCGGGCGCACCAGCCGTAGGCCACGTACACCAGCACCGCGAAGGAGTACCACTGCAGGGAGTAGGACAGGTTGGGTCCGGCGCTCTGCTCCGGGGCGGACAGCTGCTGCGGCCGCTGGGCCGGGGCGGGATCCTCCGAGGCCATGATCCCGTAGGCGGCCTCGGCCAGATCCAGTCCCGTCTGCCGGGCGTAGTCCGGCAGGTCCACGGACTGGATCTGCCCGGCCGGGGCGGAGCGGTCCGTGGAGGGCTCACCCGCGTGCAGCCGGGCCGTGACCTGCACCGTCCCCGACGGCGGGGCGGGCACTGCCTGGGCCGGAGCCGCGTTGGAGTCCCCGGCGGGCACCCAGCCGCGGTCGATCACCACGATTTCACCCTGCGAGGTGCGTAGCGGCACCAGCACCTCGAAGCCGACGGCGCCCTCGTGCGGGCGGTTGCGCACCAGCACCTGGTGCTCGGGCAGGTACCGCCCCTGCACGCGGGCCGGGGTCCACTGCCGGTCGGGATCGAAGCGCTCGAACTGCTCCAGCGCGGCCTGGCCCTCCAGGGGGCGGGCGTCGTAGTTCTCGCTGATCAGGTTGTTGCGGTGATCCAGGGCCTCCTTGCGGTCCATCTGCCAGCCGGCCAGGTACACGCACAGCAGGGAGAACAGCACGCAGACCAGGAAGCCCGCGATCCACCGGCCGCTGACGAGAAATCGGTACACGGAAGTCAGGGGCTCCTCTCGGATCGGGAAAGGGTAAGGGAGGGGAAAGGGCGGGCGTCAGTCGTCGGGGGCGTCCATCGGGCGGATGTCCCGCAGGAATCCGCGGGCCCGCAGGAATCGCGCCAGGTGCTCCCGGTGTTCCTCGCAGGCCAGCCACGTCTTGCGCCGCTCGGGGGCGTGGATCTTCGGGTTGTTCCATTCCAGGCGCCAGCGGGCCGGGGCGGTGCACCCGCGGCGGGAGCACACGGGCCGCTCCGGTGCGGGCGGTTCCCGGCCGACGCCGAGCAGGTCGGTCAGGTCCATGACCGCCCCTTGCGCGGATCCGGCCCGTCCCCGCCGGTTCCGCGCGTCGGCGAGGCGCCCGGGCCCTCGCGGAACTCGCCCTCGATGACGTCCTCCCGCGGCGTGCTCGCGTGATCCCCGGAGAGATCGGGCGAGGGCAGGGGGCGCGGCGCGGGATCGGTGTAGGCGGAGACGTCGCGCACCTCCGCGCGATCGCTGCCGTTGGCCAGGACCACCGCCACCCACGGCAGCACCATGGCCGCGCCCACGCAGGTCCAGCGGATCCAGCCGTCGGTGACTAGCGCCAGGACGATGCACACCAGGCGCAGGGCCATCTTCAGCGCGTAGCGGCGCATCCGCGTCTCGACGCCCTGGCTGTGCGGGGCCTGCGCCCCGGTGATGGAGTACGCCTCGGGCTCCTCCCGGCGGGATGCGCGGGAGCGCGACGTCGTGGCCTCGGACATGGGACACCGCCCTCCTCACCGGATGATCGCGGCGCCCGCCCGGTGCTCATGGAGAGGGGGACCCGCTGGGTTGATGACCGTGCCCATTGTGTCACCTCCGGCTCCGATCGGCAGGGGCCGGTGTCCGGGATCCCACCGGGCGGGCCGGAGGGGACCTCGGCTAGGATGGGGGCGATTCCATCCACCGCATCCCGGGAAGGACCCCGATGAGCATCGAGCACCCCGACGAACCCGCCACGACCCCCCGCACCGTGCTGGTGACCGGCGGCAACCGGGGGATCGGACGCAGCATCGCCGAGGCCTTCCGCGAGCAGGGGCACCGGGTCTGCGTGACCTACCGCTCGGGCGAGGCGCCTGAGGGCTTCTTCGCGGTGCAGGCCGACGTGACCGACGCAGCCTCCGTGGACCGGGCCTTCTCCGAGATCGAGGCCGAGTTCGGCCCGGTGGAGGTCCTGGTCGCCAACGCCGGGATCACCCGCGACACCCTCCTGCTGCGGATGAAGGAGGAGGACTTCTCCGCGGTCATCGACACCAACCTCACCGGCGCGTTCCGGGTGGTGCAGCGGGCGGCCAAGGGGTTCCTGCGGAAGAAGTTCGGTCGCGTCATCCTGATCTCCTCCGTCGTCGGGCTCTACGGCTCCCCGGGCCAGCTGAACTACGCGGCCTCCAAGGCCGGGCTGGTGGGCATCGCCCGCTCCCTGACCCGCGAGCTGGGGTCGCGCAACGTCACGGCCAACGTCGTGGCCCCCGGGTACATCCAGACCGAGATGACCGACGCCCTGCCGGAGGAGACGCAGCAGAAGTACCTCGAGGCGATCCCCGCCAAGCGCTACGGGCAGGCCGAGGAGGTCGCGCGCGTGGTCCGCTGGCTGGCCGGGGAGGACGCCGGGTACATCTCCGGAGCCGTGATCCCCGTCGACGGCGGGCTCGGCATGGGCCACTGAGACACATCGCGGGAATCCCCTCCGGGGGACCCGCGCACCGATCATCCGCCGCGAGCCGGGCCCGCCTGAACGAGGCGGGCCCGGGTGCGGCATCGAGGAAAGGACACGAAGCAATGGGACAGTTGGACGGGAAGTCCGCGATCATCACCGGCTCCTCGCGGGGGGTTGGGGCGGACACGGCCAAGCTGCTGGCCGCCGAGGGCGCCGGCGTCGTGGTGAACTACCGGCAGAAGGCCCCGCGGGCCAAGAAGGTGGTCCAGGCGATCGAGGAGGCCGGGGGCCGCGCCGTCGCCGTGGGAGCGGACGTCACGAAGCACGAGGACGTGCAGACCCTGGTGGACACGGCGGTGCAGACCTACGGGGGCCTGGACGTGCTGGTGCTCAACGCCTCCGGCGGCATGGAGACCGATCTGGGGGAGGACTACGCGCTGCGGCTGAACCGCGACGCGCAGCTGGATGTGCTGCGCACCGCCGCCGCCGTGATGCGCCCCGGGGGTCGGGTCGTGTACGTGACCAGCCACCAGGCGCACTTCATCCGCGAGGTCGAGACGATGCCCGAGTACGAGGCCGTCGCCCGCTCCAAGCGCGCCGGAGAGGACGCCCTCACCGAGGAGATCCCGCAGCTGTCCGAGAGGGGCATCGACTTCGTCGTCGTCTCGGGGGACATGATCGAGGGCACCGTCACCGCGACCCTGCTCAACCGGGCTCGCCCCGGGGCGCTGGAGGCCCGTCGGGCGGAGGCCGGGAAGCTGTACTCGGTCGAGGAGTTCGCCTCCGAGGTCGCCGCGATGGTCACGGCCGGTGTTCCCACCGGCCACGTGGAGCTGGTCGGCGGGGCCAAGGGCTTCGTAGACTGATCGACACCGCCTCGGTGCCGCCGGTCCCGGATCGGCGGCACCCGTGCTGTCGCGCTCAGCCCAGCAGCGCCAGCAGCGCATCCAGCCGCGGCACGGGGATCCGTGCCGCGGCTGCCGCGTCCAGGGTCGGCTTGGCGCAGTAGGCGACGCCCAGTCCGGCGGCCTCGACCATGAGCAGGTCGTTGGCGCCGTCGCCCATCGCCGTCGTCGCCTCTTCGGCGACGCCGAGCTCCCCGGCCCAGGCGGTCAGGGCGCGGCGCTTGGCCGCGGCATCCACCACGGGCCCGAGCACCCGACCGGTCAGGCGGGGTCCGGACCCGTCGTCGGCGATCTCCAGGCCGTTGGCCAGGGTCCGATCCAGCCCGAGGCTTGCACCCAGGGGATCCAGGATCGCACAGAAGCCGCCGGAGACGGCGCCGATCCGATCCCCCCGGGCGTGCAGCCGCGCCACCAGCTCGCGCGCCCCCGAATTCAGGACGAGGTCCTCGCGCACCTCCTCCAGCACGCTGGCCGACAGGCCCGCCAGGGCGGCGACTCGTTCGCGCAGGGAGGCCGCGAAATCCAGCTCCCCCCGCATGGCCCGCTCGGTGATCGCCGCGATCCGCTCGCGGGCCCCGGCGCGGGCGCCCAGCTCGTCGATGACCTCCTGGCCGATCAGTGTGGAGTCCACGTCCGTGACCACCAGTCGGGGGGTGCCCTCCGGCAGCGCGGGCACGGCCATGACCTGCCAGCGCGCCTGCGGATCCAGGGCGTCCAGGACGCTCTGCACCCGTTCGACGCCGGGGTCCGGGACCTCCAGGTTCACGTCAGCTTCCGACCCTGCGGCGGCTCCGTGAGCGGAAGACTCCGCATCGGCTGCGAGCGTCGGGGGCCAGCGCAGCACGCGGAACCCGGGGCCGGGGGCCTGGCGGGGTCCCCGGCGAGCGGAGGTGCCGCCGTCGCGCGGGGGAAGGGGCGGCACGTGGATCTCCTCGACCCCCGCCGGAAGGCCGATTCCTGCGGCGGCTGCGCGTTGCACCAGCGCCGTGGGCCGGGTACGGGATCCGAGCAGCCCGGGCACGGCCTCCGTCCTCTCCCCGGGTGCTGGCACGGGCAGCTGCCCCAGCGGCGGCGCGGCCGAGGCGGGGGCGGAGGAGGACCGGTTCTCCTCGGACGGGGGACGGGAGGAGAAGGCGATGAGACGGCGGGGGTCGGACATGTCCCCATCGTAGGTGCCGTGCCGAGAGGGACCGTCGGTGGGGGATCGGAGAGCGGTCGCGGGTGCGGCTGGCGTCCGGGCGGCGGTACGGTGATCGAAAGCCGCCGGCGTCCTCGGATGCCCGCGGGTGGTTCGTCGGAAGAGGACGTCATGGCCGAGTATCCCGCGTACGTGTGCACCCCCGAGGTGCGCTGGTCGGATCAGGATCTGCTGGGGCACGTGAACAACGCCCGGGTGATCACCCTGATCGAGGAGGCCCGCATCCGGTGGCTCCGAGAGGCCTGGGACCGGACCGATGTGCGGGATCGCCCGACGCTCGTGGCGCGGATGGAGCTGAACTACCGCCGCCCCGTCGTCTACGGGCCGCAGCTGAGCGTGGAGCTCGGCGTCGGGCGCGTGGGCCGCAGCTCGTACACGATCACCTGCCGCGGCATCCAGGACGGTCGGGTGGCCTTCGACGGCCTGACGGTGATGGTCATGGTCGATGCCGAGACCGGTGAGCCCACGGCCCTGAGCGAGCGGGAGCGGGATCTGCTCGGTCGCTACGGCAGCTTCGACCCGGAGGACCCGACGCGGCTGGACTGAGTCGCCGGTGCGGAGGCGTCGCCCCCCCCCCGGAGCTGTGGACAACCTTCCGGCCGGGGCGTGGGATGGGCTAGTCTCGGGGGACCTGAGTGATTCACATCGCATGATCCTCGTCTGACCCTCGAGCACCCGGAGGCTCCCGTGGCCCGTTCGCACCGTCCCGCATCATTCCTGGCGCCGCTGGTCCTGGCCGGCGCCCTCCTGCTGTCCGGCTGCGGGGGTGAGAGCAGCGGTGAGGTGGTCGGCACCGCGGATCCGCAGGCATCGGCCAGCGCCTCGGTTTCCGCCAGCGCCTCTGCGTCGGCGTCCTCGACCGGGTACGAGAAGGCGACGCCGGAGCACCCGGCCCGCAATGTGCCGGTGCCGAGTCTGCCGGACGTGGGCAAGGAGGAGACCGACGCCGGGGCGAGAGCTTTCCTCCAGTACTGGGCGGACTCCCTGAACTACCTCCTGCAGACCGGGGACCCGCAGTACGTCCGCGAAGCGATGTCGGCGGACAACGACCAGTTCACCAAGGTCATGGAGAACTACGAGCGGTACTACCGCGAGGGCAAGTGGAGCGTGGGCACGGAGCAGCAGATCTACCTGGAGCCGCAGCCCCTGGAGAAGGTCGACCCCCAATACCAGGAACTCTACGTGCGTCTCAACCGACTCAGTGGTGGGGTGTACTCCCCATCAGGACACGAGCATGACACTCCCGGGAGAGACTTCAACAATCAACCCATGACTGCCGTCCTCTCGTGGGAGAAGGACCAATGGAAGTTCCGCGGATTCAACCACATCCAGGATGTTGATTATGGCGATCCGGAGTAAGTGGAAAAGGCTGTGCTTGATCGCAATGGCGCTCCTTTTATATTCATCGTTCGCGTTGCCCCCGAGCTTCGCAGAGAAGTCCGCTGATGATGGGTGGATCGATGGAAACGGCTCCCTCATCATCAAGAGGCAGAAGACCCAACCCGGAGGACGGCCGACCGAACCAGGGAGCCAGCCTCCATCCGGCGGTGACCAAGGAGGAGGTTCTGTCGATGAGATCCCGGAGGACCCTTATGAATACTTCGCACACTACGGATGCCCGAGGCCCGGGGAGGACGTGCCCGGAGACGCATGCAACCTGAATCCATCCTGCGCTAGACCCGATGGAGGTCGTGGCGTTTTGCATCGAGTCTTTCGTCGCCTCAAATCAGGCGGCGAATGGGAGTCCACGGGAACGCAATACTGCGCGTCTCCCGGCTCCCAGTCCCCCGAAGACGCCGCCGAAAGAGTCACCACACCGCCGACCCCGACCGTCACCGCCGAAGATCTGAAGAAGATGCCCATCCACCCGGGGACCGTGAGCATCCAGCCCGGCCCCAACACGCTGAAGAACTACCACACCAACATCTACGTCGACAGCCGGCCCCAGGAACTGGAGGTCACCCTGTTGGGGCAGTCGGTGCGGGTGCGGGCCACCCCGGTCTCCTACACCTTCGACTACGGCGACGGCACCACCACCGGACCCACCACCGACCCCGGTCGGGCCCTGCCGGAGAACAGCTGGGACACCCCCACCTCCACCTCCCACCAGTACCGGGAGACCGGGGATTACGCCATCGTCATCTCCACCGAGTTCCGCGGGGAGTACCGGGTGGGGGACGGGCAGTGGCAGCCGGTCGAGGGTACCGCGACCCTCCCATCCCAACCGCAGACGGTGAGCGTGTGGCGGACGAAGTCCGGGTGGGTGAAGGACGGCTGCTCCGCGAACCCCCGCGCCTGGGGCTGCTGATGCCTCGGCGGGATCGCAGAAGAGTCCTTCCGCGCGCGGCCGACCGGAACCGCGGATCGGTTGGGCCGGTGCGCGCGCCGTGGCTTAGGGTCGAGGCATGAGCACTGTACTGGATCTGGTCGACGTCTCGGTCGTGCGCGGCGGGCGCGCCCTCCTGGACGGGGTGACCTGGCGGGTGGAGGACGGGCAGCGCTGGGCCGTGATGGGCCCCAACGGGGCCGGGAAGTCCACGCTGATGAACGTCGCCTCCGCCCGGCTGCACCCCACGCGCGGCACGGTGGACATCCTCGACGAGATCCTCGGAGCCGTGGACGTCTTCGAGCTGCGCCCGCGCATCGGGCTGACCTCCGCCGCGGTGGCAGCCCAGATCCCGGCGGGGGAGACGGTGCGCGACGTCGTCGTCACCGCCGCCTACGGGGTGACCGGGCGCTGGCGGGAATCCTACGACGCCGACGACCACGACCGCGCCGAGCAGCTGCTGGTGGACTGGGGCATCTCCCGCCTGGCCGAGCGGACCTTCGGCACGCTGTCCGACGGGGAGCGCAAGCGCACCCTGATCGCCCGCGCCCTGATGACGGATCCCGAGCTGCTGATCCTCGATGAGCCCGCCGCGGGCATGGACATCGGCGGGCGCGAGGACCTCGTGCAGCGTCTGTCCGCGCTCAATGCCGACCCGGACGCGCCCGCGAGCGTCCTGGTGACCCACCACCTCGAGGAGCTGCCGCAGGGAATCACCCACCTGCTGCTGCTCAGCCACGGGCGGGTCATCGCCCAGGGCCCGTTGGAGGAGGTCCTCACGGACCGCAGCTTCTCCCGCGCCTACCAGACCCCGCTGCGGCTGCGCACCATCGACGGGCGGCACACGGCCTTCGCCGCGCGCCCGTGAGCACCCCGCAGAACGGCCCCGCCCAGCTGGCTGCCCGGCGGGCGCTGGTCGATGCGATCCCCTCGGTGCGTCGGATCGACGCCGAGCAGGTGGAGGCCGCCGACGGGCGAGCCGCGGACCCGGTGCTGCGAGACCTGCGCTTCTACCGGGGGCTGACGGACGTGCGCCTGCGCACCTCCCGGGAAGCCGAGTGGGGCGTCTACCTCGCGGAATCCTCCAAGGTGGTCCGCCGCGCCCTGGCGGCCGGGCACGAGCCGCTCTCCTTCCTCATGTCGGACAAATGGGCCGAGGACCTGGCGGACGTGCTGCGCAGTCATCCGCAGACCCCCGCGTACGTCGCGGAGGACGCCGTGCTGGAGGGTCTGACCGGCTTCCACCTGCACCGCGGCGCCCTCGCGGTGATGCGCCGCCCCGCCCCCGTCCCGGTCGAGCGGGTGCTCGACGGCGCCCGGCGGGTCGCGATCCTGGAGGACGTGGTGGATCACACCAACGTCGGGGCGATCTTCCGCAGCGCCGCCGCCCTGGACGTGGACGCCGTGCTGATCACCCCGCGCTGCGCCGACCCCCTGTACCGACGCTCCATCCGCGTCTCGATGGGCACCGTCTTCCAGGTCCCCTGGGCCCGGCTGGACTCCTGGCCCGCGGACCTGTCCCTGCTGCGCGAGCGCGGATTCACCACGGCCGCCCTGGCCCTCAGCGACGACGCGGTGACCCTGGACCGGCTCGGGCGGGCCGCCCCGCAGCGACTCGCCCTGGTGCTGGGCACCGAGGGTCACGGCCTGCGCTCGGAGACCCTGGCGGCGGTGGATGCGCGCGTGATCATCCCCATGAGCCACGCCGTGGACTCCCTCAACGTGGCCGCGGCCTCGGCCGTCGCCTTCTGGGAGACCCGCCCGCGGGAGTCCGCCGAGGAAGACGGCGCGCGCCCCTGACCGCGAGGGCCGTCGCGTGGTAGCCTGGGGAGTCGCCGTCGACTCCGACGGCGCCCGCCCGGATGACCGGGCGGGACACCGCGTCCCCAGGCCTGGCAAAATCCAGTCCGCGAGAGGTAGACACCATGCAGACCGATATCCACCCGGATTACCACGAGGTCATCTTCCGCGACCTCGCCTCCGGCAAGTCCTTCCTGACCCGTTCGACCGTCACCAGCTCCAAGACCGACACCTGGGAAGACGGCAACGAGTACCCTCTCGTCGAGGTCGAGATCTCCTCCGAGTCCCACCCCTTCTACACCGGCAAGCAGCGGATCATGGACTCCGCCGGGCGCGTCGAGCGCTTCAACGCCCGGTTCAAGAACTTCGGCAAGTCCGCCAAGTAGGCGGCGACTGCCACCACCGGCTCGGGCCGGGGCGCGCTCACCGGATCGGTGAGCGCGCCCCGGCCCGAGGCGTCTGCGGTCGACCGGGTGGGCCCGTGCCGGTGATCTCGGGGTGAGCCCCGAGCCGCTACAGTGGGATCGACCCGATCCCCGCCAAGCCCGAGCCACCGGAGCACCCATGTCCACCACCCCGGAATCCGCCCTTCCCGAGACCCCATCGCGCCGCAGGCCCTGGTCGCGCCGGCGCAAGGTGCTGACCCTGCTCGGTGTTCTGCTGGTGCTGCTGCTGATCCCGGTGCTGATCGTCGGCGGCTTCCTGTACAAGCTCGGCCACGACTTCGACACCGACTCGCCCAAGCTCTCCCAGGCGCTGCCCTCGGATGACGCCGGCCGGCCCAAGGAGGATGGCTCCTACAACATCCTGCTCCTGGGCAGCGACTCTCGCAAAGGAGAGGCGGACGAGAAGGTCGTGAGCGGTCAGCGCTCGGACGCGATCATGCTCGTGCACATCCCCTCCGACGGCGGCGCCGCCTACGTGGTGTCCATCATGCGCGACACCTGGGTGGACATCCCCGGTCACGGCAAAGCCAAGATCAACGCCGGGCTGAACTACGGCGGGATCCCCCTGGAGGTGCGGACGATCGAGCAGCTCCTGGGCACGCGCATCGACCACGTCGCAGAGATCGACTTCCAGGGCTTCCGCGACCTGACGAACGCCGTCGGCGGGGTGCCGGTGGATGTGCCCATGGACTTCACCGCCGACGGCCACGAGTTCCGCAAGGGCGAGCAGACCCTCGACGGGGACGAGGCGCTGGCTTTCGTGCGCGACCGGTACAGCTTCCAGGACGGGGACTACCAGCGGGTGCGCGACCAGCGGATCTACCTGCGCGGACTCCTGAAGAAGATCCTCAGCCCCGAGACCCTCTCCAGCCCCACCAAGCTCAGCGACGCCGTGGAGAAGTTCTCTCCGTACGTCTCCGTGGACGAGGACCTCACGGCCCGCGAGATCGTCGCGATGGGCATGAAGGCCGGACCCAGCGGGCTGCGGAACATGACCATGTTCACCCTGCCCAACTCAGGCACCGGGTGGTCCGAGGACGGGCAGTCCATCGTCATCCCGGATGAGGACGCGATCCACCGGCTCTCCCAGGCCCTGGAGAACGGGACCATGGCCGACTACGTCAAGACCATCCCGACGGACTGAGTCCGCACCGGGGCGGGGCCGGCGGGGCGGGGGATCAGCGGCGTCGGCGCGGGCGCAGGGACCAGGCCAGGTACCCGCCGATCATCCCGGCGGAGCCGGCCCCCGCCCCGACCAGCGCCGGATACCAGGACTTGAACCGGCCCGGGTCCGAGGCGACGATGTGCGCAGACCCGTTGATCACCGCCGCCAGCACGGCTCCGGCCACGACCCGGGTGCCCAGCTTCTCGACCTTGCCCATGAGCTCCTCCAGCTCATCGGCGCGCAGGTGCACGTCGAAGCCGCCGCTCTCCAGCACCCCCAGGACCCGGCGCACGGACTCCGGGGCGTCCATGCCCAACGAGACGGCCTCCTTGGCGGCCTCCCGGGCCCGGCGCAGGAGCATCTCCGGGCTGAGCCGGGAGCGGACGTACTGCTGCGCATAGGGCGTCAGGACGGCCACGATGTCGAAGCCCGGGTCCAGGGTGGTGCCCAGCGCCTCGGCGGTGGCGATCATCTTCACCAGCATCGCCGCCTCCGGGGGCAGGACCAGGTGGTGTCGATGCAGCATCCGCAGCACATCCGTGAGCAGCTGGGCCAGGTTCAGCTCCTGCAGGCTGCGCCCGGTGTACCCGGAGATGATCCGCTGCATGTCCGGTTCCAGGTCCGCGGCCCGGACCTCCTGCTCGGGGCGGGCCGTCAGGCGCACCGTCGCCCGCGCGGCCTGGCGCGCATTGCCCGTGGTGATCCCGACCAGCAGCGGGACCAGACGGTCCCGGAACCGCTCCGAGAGCTCCCCGACCATCCCGAAGTCGATGACGGTGATCGACCCGTCCGGCTGCACGAACAGATTGCCGGGGTGTGGGTCGGCGTGGAACAGGCCCAGCTGGAAGACCATGCGGCACAGGGCCTGCGTGGCCGTGACCGCGAGCAGGTGCCGGTCCACCCCGGCGGCATCCAGCGCGGGGATGTCGCTGATCTTCAGTCCCCGCACCCGATCCTCGGTGAGCAGCGCGCAGCTGCTGGCCTCCCAGTGGATGCGGGGGATGCGGATCCAGGGGTCCTCGGCGAAGAACTCCGCGAAGCGATCGCAGTGCTCGCCTTCGATCGTGTAGTCCAGCTCCTCCTCGATGCGCTGAGCGAACTGCCGGGTCAGCTCCACGACGTCGTAGCCGCGGGCGATCCCGACATAGCGGGAGAGCATCTTGGACAGCTCGGCGAGGATGTCCAGGTCCTGGTGCACGCCCGCGAGCACCCCTGGGCGCCGGATCTTCACGACGACGTCGCGCCCGTCCAGCACGGCGGCGTGGACCTGGCCGATGGAGCCGGTGGCCAGCGGCTGCGGATCGATGCTCTCGAAGGAGGCCAGCAGCTGCTCCTCCGGCTGCCCGTCGAACTGCCCGATCAGACGCTGGAAGGAGACCGGCGGGGAGGAGTCCTGCAGCCGGGCCAGCTCCCGCGTGTAATCCTCCGGCAGCAGATCCTGCCGGGTGGAGGCGAGCTGGCCGAGCTTGACGAAGGTGGGGCCCAGCTCCTCCAGCGCCAGGCGCAGATGCTCGGCCTGGGTGTGCCGATGCTGCGGATCCAGCTGCCGCACCTTCCGCAGGGGAGCGGCCCACGGGGCGGAGAGCACCCCGCCCAGCAGAGACCCCAGGCCGTGCTTGATCAGGACTTCGCCGATCTGCAGGAAGCGGTCGGTGCGGGTGCGGGCGCGCTCCAGCATCAGGCGCCCTCGGTCTCCCGGGTCGCACGACGGGAGGCGCGCTGCGGGGCCCAGTCATAGCCCTCGCCGGGGTAGTCTGCCGCCGGAGCATCCGCCGAGGCGTCCGGAGCGGGATCCTGGGTCTGCGGGGCCGACGCCGTCGGGGCGGGAGCCGTCTCCTCGATCGGGGCTGGGTCCTGGTCCAGGGCCGGATGCCGGATGGGCACCGGCTGCTCGGCGACGTCCAGGCGGGCCAGGTACAGCCCGCAGAAGGCCAGGGAGCCGCCCAGCAGCAGTCCCAGGATGCCCAGGACCGGGCGGACGAACAGCAGGACCACCCCGGCCAGCAGCACCAGCGCCCCCAGCACCCCGATGAGCCAGCCGATCCGCTGATTCGGGCCCCGCTGGGCGCGCGGCGCGCGGGAGGCCCGCGGGGCGGAGGCGCTGCCCGCGCGCCGTCGGGCGGGGCGACGCTGCGCCTCCCGCCGCGGGGCGCGCTGGGAGGACGGGGCCGGGTCCTCGGGCGCGGGAGCGGCGGGGCGACGGGATTCCGGGTGCTTCTCGGCGTGGCTGGGCCGGTAGGCGTCCTCCAGATCGTAGTGCTCCTGCTCCGGGACCAGCGGGGGCAGGCCGTGGGGCAGCTGCTCGAACCAGGCAGGTGTCAGGTCCTCGGCGCGAGCGGTCTGCACCGACAGCGACAGCTCGAAGGCGTTGCCGCGGATCGTGCCCCAGGCCGCGGTGAGCTTGTCCCGCTCGAAGGCGTAGCGCACCACCGGGGCCAGCTGCTCGGACATCTGCGTGGACAGGCGCCCGACCACCCGCCGGTCGTGCAGCACGTCCACGGAGTCCGTCTCGGTGCCGTCGGGTTGCCGGTGCCGATCCGCCTCCAGGGTCAGGATCACCCGGCCTTCCCCGGAGACCGGGAGGATCGAGTGCAGGTACTCGGCGTGGTCCTTCTCGTCCAGCACCTTCAGGGTGGGGCCCTGGGGCAGCAGGGCCGCCCGGGACGGGCAGGCGTTGAGGGGGAACAGCTGATCCGGCCGGGCGATGGACAGCACCGCCCGGGATTCCAGGCGCACCTGGCCCGCCTTCCCGCGCATCGTGGCCCACACCCGCACCGGGACCACGGGGTCGTGCCCGGAGACCACGACGCGGGCGATCGCGGGCAGGTAGCGGCGGGAGTCCTCGGCGGACATCCGCGCGATCTTCAGCCCGTCCACCCACACCGCGATGGAGCCGGGGGCGTGCGGATTGTCCGGTTCCGGGACCAGGTGGGCCAGCCCGTCGTGGTGCTGCTCCCGGTCGAAGCGCAGATTGTCCATGAGCCGGAGGATCTCGGTGTCGTAGTAGTCGTCCGTGATCACTTCCAGGGATCCGCGATCATTGAGTGCGTACTGCGTCACGCCAGTTCTCCTTCATGCCCGTTGGATGCCGCACGTGGAGGGGACCAGCGCGCGGCGGCCCCTCCAGAATCTCACACCCCGGCGCAGGCTGCGCGCACCCGGCGCACCCGCAGCGCGTCCTCCCGGTGCTCGATGACCAGCCGACGCAGCGCCCGGGGGGCCTGCTCATGCTCCTCGAGCCAGGCCCCGGCTCGCTGCGGGGAGTCCTCGACGGCGTCGAGGTCCGGGAACAGCCCTCCCACGATCCGGGAGGCCATGCCGATGGAGTGCTCGGCCCACACCGACTCCAGCGCGGCGAAGTAGCGATCGGCGTAGGCCGCGCGCAGCCGCGCCGGACCGTCGGCGAAGCCTGCGGCCGCGGCGGAGAGCTCGTCATTGGACAGACGCCCGGAGAAGATCCGCGCCCACGCCCACTGCTTGGCCGCGGCATCCGGCACCGCTGCCCTGGCCCGGTTCCAGCCCACCTCGGCGTGCCGGTTGCGCCGGGCATCCAGGGCGACGTCCAGGTCCTCCGCTGTGAGACGACCGGACAGGGCCAGGGCGAGCCGGGCGCTCCAGGCCAACTCGTCGGTCAGCTCCAGCCCGCCCCAGCGGGCCGCACCAGGATCCTCAGACCAGGCGGCGTGCACCTGCTCGGCCACCGGCAGCGCCTCCTCGGTGGTGCGGGCCAGGATCAGGACGTGGCGCAGCAGGATGCGCTGCGCGTCGGATTCGGGGGCCGCTGCCTCCAGGGCGGTGAGGAAGGCCTCGGCGGCCCGGGAACGCAGCTGCGGGCGCTGGGCGGGGGCGCAGAGCTCCTCGATGGCCTCGTGCACGTGCCGGGCCGTCGTCTCCAACAGGGTCGCGCTGTTCTCCGCGCGCACCCCGGCCAGAGCGTAGTCGAGGTAGGAGGACGGGGTCAGCTGCGCGTCGCGGACCATGGTCCACAGGGCGGAGCCGAGCACGGCCCGATCCAGCGGGGCCTCCAGGGTGTGTCCGGCTCGCAGCGAGGTGTCCAGCTGGTCCGGGGCCACCCGGGTGACGGCGTAGGTCAGGTCCTCCCGGTTCAGCAGCAGCAGACCCCGCGGATCCGCGGCGGCGAGGGCGCCCGGAAGCTCCAGGTCCAGGCCCTCGGGGCCCGCGGGCACCTCCAGGGCCCGGTCCTCGCGCAGGCGCAGGGTGCCGTCGATCTCGTCGAAGACGCCCGCGTGCAGCGTGTGGGCCCGGCCGAGCTCGGGGGAGACGCCCTCGGGCAGCTCCTGGATGAGGCGGGAGCCGTCCTGGCGCAGCACCGAGACCCCGGAGGTCTGCAGCCACTGCCGCGCCCAGGCCGCGAGGTCCCGCCCGCAGGACTCCTCCAGGGCCGCCAGGAAATCCTCTAGGCGCGCGGTCCCCCAGGCGTGGCGGCGGAAGTAGACCCGGGCGGCGCCGATGAACCGCTCGAAGCCCACGTGGGCCACCAGCTGCTTGAGCACCGAGGCGCCCTTGGCGTAGGTGATGCCGTCGAAGTTCTGCTTGGCCGCCTCCACATCGGGGATGTCCGCGACGATCGGGTGGGTCGTGGAGTAGGCGTCCTGGCGATAGGCCCAGGCCTTGCGTCCGTGGGCGAAGCTGACCCAGGCCTGGTCGAAGCCGCCGGCGCGCTCAGCCCCCAGGGCGCCCATGAACTCCGCGAAGGACTCCTTCAGCCACAGGCCGGACCACCAGCTCATGGTGACCAGGTCCCCGAACCACATGTGCGACATCTCGTGCATGATGACGTTGGCCCGCGCCTCGCGCTGGGCCTCGGTGGCCCCGCCCGGGTGCAGGTAGTTCTCGGTGAAGGTCACCAGCCCCGGATTCTCCATCGCGCCCAGGTTGTACTCCGGGACGAAGGCCTGGTCGTACTGCGGGAAGGGGTAGGCCAGGTCGAACAGGTCCTGGAAGAAGTCCAGACCGGCCCCGACCAGCTCGAACAGCTCCCGAGCCGGCAGATGCGCGGCCAGCGCCTGCCGGCAGTACAGGGTCATCGGCTTCGGCTCGACGCCGTCCACCGCGGTGTCCGCGCTGGGCTGGTACATCGAGCTGACCGCGTGGTACTGTCCGGCCAGCAGCGTCGTGATGTAGGTGGAGATCCGCTGCGTCGGGGCGAAGATCCGCTTGCTCACGCTCTCATCCACCGGATCCTGATCCTCCCGCTCCACCGGGGTGTTGGAGGCGACGACCCAGTCCCTGGGGGCGGTCACGGCGAAGCGGAAGGAGGCCTTCAGGTCCGGCTGCTCGAAGGTCGGGAAGACCCGGCGGCAGTCGGCCGGCTCGTACTGGGTGTACAGGTAGGTGCGCCCGTCCTCCGGGTCCAGGAAGCGGTGCAGGCCCTCCCCGGAGCGGGAGTACAGGGAGAAGCCGTGCACGACGAGCTCGTTGCTGCGCTCCAGACCCGTCAGGGTGATCCGCGAGCCGACCACCGCGGTCCGGGGGTCCAGGCGGCGGCCGTTGAGGGTGATCGCCTCGACCGAATGGTGCAGATACTCGATGAACGTGGTCTGAGCCGCCGGATCCTCGGCGAGCACCTCGAAGCGGACCGCCGCGCGCACCGGGTAGGCCAGGCGCTCGGGGTCCACGGCGTGGGTCAGGTCCACATGGACGTCGTAGCTGTCGACGCGCAGCAGGGCCGAGCGGTCGCGGGCTTCCTCAGCCGTCAGGTTGTCGTTTCGCACCCCTTCATCAAAACACACGTGAGATGCACCATGTCGGCATGGCCGCACCCGGGTCCCGTGGGGGGGAGGGACCCGGGTGCGGCGCATCGGCGAGCGCGACTCGGCGGGGGGGGGGGGTGGCTCAGCGGCGTCGGGCGGTCTTCCCGGCGCCGGCCTGACGGGCCCGCAGCGTCTTCTCCTCCACCGGAGCCTCGGAGCTGGCCCGCAGATCGCGGTAGTAGGCGCGGGCCTCCTCCTGGCGCTCGGCCTCGATCCCGGAGGAGATCTCCGCGCGCAGGTGCTCCTGCTCGTAGCCGAAGGCGGCCACCAGATCCAGGGTGTAGGGCTCGATCCGGTCGATCAGGCGCAGGATGTAGGACTCCACGGTGCGGGCCCGCTGGGTGGAGAGCAGGCCGTGGGAGAGGTACCAGCCCAGGTTCTTCTCGATCAGGGTCATCCCGAACAGGTCCCGCAGCCAGGTCAGCACCTCGGCGTTGACGCCCTCGGCCTCCTGCACCGCCCGGTGCAGCGCCTCCCACTGCAGCAGCTCGGCGTGCGAGCGGGCGGCCTCGATCAGACGCACCTGCTGGGAGTTGAACACCTCGGCGGCGTCGGCCTTGGACATCTTCCGGGCCGGGCGCAGCTCATCGGCGATCCGGCCGATCAGGTTGTCCACCCGGGCCCGCATCAGCTGCGCCTGGGCCACCGGATCCTTCAGCGCGTTCGCGGACTTCCGGGCGTCGGCGGTGTCCTGGACCGCCTGGGCCACCCGGCGCAGACCGGAGCGGTTCAGGGCGAGGTCCTCGGCGCGGGAGGAGACGTACTTGGTGATCGAGCCGAAGTCGGCGCCGGCGAACTCCTTGGAGTAGTCCCCGAGCAGCCGCTTGCCGACCAGCTGCAGCAGGATGTGGTTGTCCCCCTCGAAGGTCGCGTACACGTCCAGATCCTGGTACAGCCCGGTGAAGCGGTTCTTGGTGATGAATCCGGATCCGCCGCAGGCCTCGCGGCAGGTCTGCAGGGTGTTCAGCGCGTGCCAGGTGGAGATCGGCTTCAGCCCCGCCGCGAGGGTCTCCAGCTCGGCCCGGGACTCCGGGGTGTCGTTGTCCCCGCTGAACACGTCGTGGAAGGCCTCCAGCAGGTCGTGATGGGCGAAGGAGGCGGCGTAGGTCTGGGCCAGCAGCGGCAGCAGCCGACGCCGATGCAGCTGGTGGCTCATCAGGGTCGCCTCCTCCCCGGCGCCGTCGTCGAACTGGCGGCGCTGGTAGGCGTAGGTCAGCGCGATGGACAGTCCCACCTGGGCCGCCTTGGTCGAGGCCCCGTCCAGGGAGACCCGGCCCTGCACGAGGGTGCCCAGCATCGTGAAGAACCGGCGGCCGGGGGATTCGATGGGGGAGGTGTAGGTGCCGTCCTCGGCGACGTCGCCGTAGCGGTTGAGCAGGTTCTCCCGGGGGATGCGCACGTGGTCGAAGGCCAGCTGGCCGTTGTCGATGCCGTTCAGGCCGCCCTTCATGCCGTCGTCGGCGGACTGCACCCCGGGCAGCAGGTTCAGCTGCGCATCGCGGATCGGCACGAAGAAGCAGTGCACCCCGTGGTTCACGCCCCGGGTGATCAACTGCGCGAAGACCGTGGCGGCCTGACCGTGCACCGCGGCGTTGCCCAGGTACTCCTTCCAGGCGGCCTTGAACGGGGTGTTGATCACGAACTCCTGCGTGTCCGGATCGTAGGTGGCGGTCGTGCCGATCGCGGCCACATCCGAGCCGTGCCCGATCTCGGTCATCGCGAAGGCCCCGGGAATCTCCAGGGACATGATCCCCGGCAGCCACTTGCGGTGGTGCTCCTCGGTGCCCAGCTGGTGCACGGCGGCGCCGAACAGGCCCCACTGCACGCCGGCCTTGATCTGCAGGGACGGGTCGGCCGCGACCAGCTCCTCGAAGCCGGCGATGTTGCCGCCGGGGTTCTCTCCGCCGCCGACGTAGGCGGGGTAGGCCCGGTGCACGGACTGGTTCTGCACGAGGATGCCCAGCTGCTCGAAGACGCGCTGGCGCTGATCGTGGTAGGTCAGCTCGGGCTGCTTCCACAGCGCCGGGTCCTTGATCAGCTTCCGGGTGTCCTCCCGCTCCGCCCGCCAGCGGCCCATCAGCTGCGCGTAGAGGGCGTCGGTGTCCAGGGTGCGGGCGTGGTCCGGGCGGGGAGAACGACGGCGCTCGGGGACCTCGCGGTTGGTGGCGGCATCGTCGGCGGGGGTCGGCTCGGGTGCGGTGCGGGGGTGCTCGGTGAGGGTCATGTCTGCGGTACTCCTTCGTGTCAGACGGGGTCGGATTCCGCTGGATGCGGAGGGGAGTTGGGGGGGATCAGCCGGTGGGTGCGGGCATCGGGGACAGCACCCAGGCGCTCAGCTGCCGGACCAGCAGGTCGCGGTCGGGGGCGGTGCCTGCGGCCACCTCTCCGGCCCACTGCTCGGCCGCGGCGTGCACCAGGCCGACGACGGAGCGGGCCCAGTAGTGCAGCAGGTGAGCGGCCTGGTCGGGGTCGGGCAGCCGGGCGGCGAGGGCCTGATCGGGGACCGGGCCCAGCGCCTCCAGCAGCAGCCGCGAGACGTGGTCGGCGAACAGCCCCAGGCTCGCGGTCGGTCGCTGGGCCTCGGAGGGTCGGGACCAGCCCAGGCCCGCCTGGGAGGTGACGAAGGCGTGCAGTGCGGGGGAGCGCTGCACGAGGACCAGGTAGACCTCGATCATCCGGGCGACGACGGCGCGCGGCGGGGCGCTGTCCTGCGGATCGCGCCGGACCGCTTCGGCGATGCGGGCCTCCAGGTGCGCCAGCAGGGATTCGCCGAGGGCCTGGCCCAGCCCGTTCTTGTCCCGGAAGTACCGGTAGAAGACGGACTTGGAGGTCCCGGCGTACTGCGCGATCTCCTCCATGGAGGCCTCGGCGCCGATCTCGTGGATGGCTCGTCGGGCCTTGCTCAGCAGCTCCTCGCGGCGGGCGACCCGGTGCGCCTCCCATCGGGTGCTGCGGCCGTCGCGGGTGCGGTAGGGGCCGTGACCTGCGGGGCGGTGGGCTGCGGTGTTCACGATACGCAGAGTATCAGGTACTCTGTCCTGTGTCAGTCCAGTCACATCTGCCGGCGCGCGGGACCCACCCGCACGCCCCGACGATCCGGAGGATCCCTTGTCAGCAGCAGAAGCTTTCGTCCTCGGCGGCAACCGCATCCCCTTCGCCCGCTCCCACGGCGCCTACGCCGACGTGCCCAACCAGGAGATGCTCACCGCCGCCATCGACGGGCTGGTCGCCCGCTGCGGGCTGGCCGGGGAGCGGGTCGGGGAGGTGGCCGCCGGCGCCGTCCTGAAGCACGCCCGCGACTTCAACCTCACCCGCGAGGCCGTGCTCGGCTCCGCGCTGGATCCCGCGACCCCCGCCTTCGACGTCCAGATGGCCTGCGCCACCGGGGTGGAGACCGTGTGGAACCTGACCAACAAGATCCGGCTGGGCCAGCTGGACTCCGGCATCGCCGGCGGCGTGGACACCGCCTCGGACGCCCCGATCGCCGTATCCGAGAAGCTGCGCCGCGCCCTGCTGGCCCTGGGACGGGCCAAGACCGTCAAGCAGCGCCTGGCCGCCGTCGCCGCCCTGCGCCCCGCCGACATCAAGCCCGAGGCTCCCGGGACCGGCGAGCCGCGCACCGGCCTGTCCATGGGGGAGCACCAGGCCATCACCACCGCCGGCTGGGGCATCACCCGCGAGGCCCAGGACGAGCTGGCCATGAACAGCCACCGCAACCTCGCCGCCGCCTACGACCGCGGCTTCTTCGACGATCTGCTCACCGGCTTCCACGGTCTGGCCCGGGACAACAACCTGCGCCCGGACTCCTCGATGGAGGCCCTGGCCAAGCTCAAGCCCGTCTTCGGCCGCTCCCTGCCGGAGGAGGCCACGATGACCGCCGGCAACTCCACCCCGCTGACCGACGGCGCCTCCGCGGTGCTGCTGGGCAGCCGGGAGTGGGCCGAGGCCCACGGGCTGGCCCCGCTGGCGAAGGTCGTGGACGCGCAGGCCGCCGCCGTGGACTTCGTCTCCGGCGCGGAGGGCCTGCTGATGGCCCCCGTCTACGGCGTGCCCCAGCTGCTGGAGCGGCAGGGCCTGAGCCTGCAGGACTTCGACTTCTACGAGATCCACGAGGCCTTCGCCGGGACCGTGCTCTCCGCCCTGGCCGCCTGGGAGGACGACGAGTTCTGCCGCACCCGCCTGGGCCGGGACGGAGCCCTCGGCGCGATCGACCGCGCCAAGCTCAACGTCAACGGCTCCTCCCTGGCCGCCGGGCACCCCTTCGCGGCCACCGGCGGACGCATCATCGCCTCCCTGGCCAAGCAGCTGCACGAGAGCGCCGAGCAGACCGGCAAGCCCCAGCGCGGCCTGGTCTCCGTGTGCGCCGCCGGCGGCCTCGGCGTGGCCATGATCCTCGAATCCGCCTGATCCGCACCCCGGGGGCCGGCCCGGCGCCCCTCCCGGCGCCGGGCTCGGTTCCCATCATCCCCGGCCCCGCCCATCGTCCGCGGCCCCCGTCAGGGCCGCACCACCCACGCCCCAGGAGGCGACGAGAGACCATGAAGGACTCCTACACCCAGCTGGTCAACTCCCCGATCGGCAAGAAGCTGGCCGAAGCCCTCGGCCTGCCCCGACCCACCGCCCTGCGCCGCGACGAGCCCGGCGCGCCGCTGCTGGCCGACCCCCGCGTTCTGGTCGTCGGCGGCCCCGCGTCGGATCCGCTGGCCCGGCGTCTGCTGGCCTGGGACCTCGAGGTGCACCGGCACCCCAGCCCCGGCACCACCTACGGCGCGATCATCGCCGACTTCACTGCCGTGACCGACCCCGGCCAGCTGCAGGAGATCGCCCTGGGCGTCGGTGCGGCGCTGCGCAGCCTGGGCTCCTCCGGGCGCATCGTGGTGCTGGGACGCACCGGCAGCACCGAGGACGACCCTGAGCTGGTCGCCGCCCAGGCCGGCGTCGTCGGCTTCATGCGCTCCCTCGCCCACGAGTCCCGCCGCGGCGCCACCTGCAATGCGCTGCTGCTGGACGGGGACTTCGGCCTCGACGCCCCGGCGCTGGAGGGCCCGCTGCGCTTCCTGCTCTCGGCCCGCTCCGCCTACGTCTCCGGTCAGCCGCTGGTGGTCGCCGCCGCCGATGGCCCGGGCGCCCCGGACCCCGAGCGTCCGCTGGAAGGCAAGGTCGCCGTCGTCACCGGCGCCGCCCGGGGCATCGGCGCGGCTATCGTGCGCCGCCTGCACGCCGACGGCGCCCGCCTGCTGCTCGTAGACGTGCCCGCGGCCGGGGAGGCCCTGGCGACGGTGGCCAACGAGGTCTCCGGCCAGGCCCTGCAGCTGGACATCACCGCCGAGGACGCCGGCCGGCGCATCGCCGAGACCGCTCGGCGCGCCTTCGGCACCCTCGACGTCGTGATCCACAACGCCGGCATCACCCGCGACAAGATGCTGGCCAACATGGACGCCGCCCGGTGGGGCTCCGTGCTGGCCGTGAACCTCTCCTCCCAGCTGCGGATGAACCGCCAGCTGCTGGAATCCGGGGCGCTCGGGCAGCACCCGCGCATCGTGTGCCTGGCCTCCACCAGCGGCATCGCGGGGAACAAGGGCCAGACCAACTACGCCGCCTCCAAAGCCGGGATCATCGGCATGGTCGCGGCCGAAGCCGAGGACCTCGCCGAGACCGGAGGGACCATCAACGCGGTGGCCCCCGGATTCATCGAGACGGAGATGACCCGGGCCATGCCGACCGTGACCCGCGAGGTCGCCCGCCGCCTGAACTCCCTGTCCCAGGGCGGGCGCCCGGAGGACGTGGCCCAGGCCGTGGCCTTCCTCGCCTCCGACGCCGCGGCGGGGGTCAACGGACAGACCCTGCGCGTGTGCGGGCAGTCCATGGTGGGGGCGTGATCCGCGCGATGCCCAGGATCTCCCTGCCCACGTCCTTCTCCTCCTCCCGATCCACCGGCTCGGCCGGGCCCGCCGGACCCCTGGGGACCCTGGGCTCGGTGGTGCGCCACGAGGCCTCGGGCGCCCTGCGCTCGCGCCTGCCCGAGCGGGGCCGCACCCGCCCGGACGCCCTGCCCGACCCCCAGGCGATCACCCCCGTGCGCCAGCGGGTGCAGGCCGACGCCGAGCGGGCGGCGGCCTTCGCCCGCTGCGTGGGGGCCGCACAGGCCGAGCACGTGCACGCGGGATTCCTGCACACGCTGACCTTCCCCGTCTCCATGCGGGTGCTCACCGCCAAGGCCTTCCCGCTGCCGGTGCTCGGCCTGATCCACCTGGAGAACACCGCGACGGTGCACCACCCGGTGGGCGCCGACGAGCAGCTCACGGTCCGCTCCCGGATCCGGGAGTTCGGGCGCCACCGGCGCGGCATCACCGTCACCGTGCTCGCCGAGATCTGGGACGAGTCCGGACGGCTGGTCTTCTCGGACGAATCCCTGTACCTGTCCAAGACGGCCGCAGGCGACGACGGCGCCCCGACGGCGAAGACCGACCGGCCGGATCCGCGGGAGGGGGCCCGGCTGATCGGGCGCTGGCGCCTGCCGGGCGACATCGGGCGCCGCTACGCCGCGGTGAGCGGCGACGCCAACCCGATCCACCTCAGCGCGGTGAGCGCCAAGGCCTTCGGGATGAAGTCCTCCCTGGCCCACGGGATGTACTGCGCCTCGCGGGCCCTGGGGCTGCTGGTCTCCGATCCCGGCGCGGCCGGGACCTGGCGGGTGGCCTTCGGATCCCCGGTCTTCCTGCCGGCCGCCGTGGACCTGTGGAAGGTATGCGATCCCGAGCCCGACGGGCAGACGGCCGTGCGCGGCATCGGGCGCGGGGCCCGGCAGCACTTCGAGGTCTCCTTCGGCCGTCCGTCCTGAGGCGGCCCCCGCCCCCGTCCCGCGGCTCCGCGGGGCGGGGGCGGGGCTGGCGATGCGGAAGTTGCACAGCGTCGAGCCAGCAGGTAAGTTTCTACTCGTTGTCCGGCGCCCCCAGGGGACGTCAGACGGCACTCGCGCGGGTGGCGGAATAGGCAGACGCGCTAGCTTGAGGTGCTAGTCCTCGTATTAGAGGGTGGGGGTTCAAGTCCCCCCTCGCGCACGCGAGTCATCACAAGGCCCCGGAACGGATCCAGGTTCCGGGGCCTTCGCCGTACTCGGCGGGGTGCGGTCGCGTCTGTGCGGGTTCGTGTGGGGTGCCGCGGCAACATCCACGTCATAAACCCACAGAAACCCACAGAAACCCTCACTCAGGTGGCATCATGGTGCGTGGTATCGGCCCGTCGACGAAGAAAGCGGCCGAACGTCGCAGGAAAGGGAACACCATGACCGTCACCCAGGATCGTCCGTCCACCAAGCTCGGCATCGTCGGAGCGGGCGGCGTCGGCTCCGCCATGGCCTACGCCTCCGTGATCCAGAACGTCGCCCGCGAGGTCGTCCTCTACGACATCGCCGCCCAGAAGGCCGAGGCCGAGGCCCTGGACATCGCCCACGGCTCGCTGTTCGCCTCCAACGTCCGGATCACCGGCGGGGGAGACCCGGAGCTGCTTAAGGGCTGCGACATGATCATCATCACCGCCGGCGCCCCCCAGAAGCCCGGGCAGACCCGCCTGGAGCTGGCCGGGACCAACGTCAAGATCCTCGAGTCCATGATGCCGACGCTGCTGGAGCAGGCCCCGGACGCCGTCTACATGCTCGTGACCAACCCCTGCGACGTCCTCACCGTCGTCGCCCAGCGGATCTCCGGGCTGGGCGCCCACCAGGTCTTCTCCTCCGGCACCGTGCTGGACTCCTCCCGGCTGCGCTGGCTGATCGGCAACGCCGCCGGGGTCTCCAGCGACTCGGTGCACGCCATGATCGTCGGCGAGCACGGGGACTCGGAGTTCCCGCTGTGGTCCTCCGCCACGATCGGGCAGGTCCCCGTGGACCAGTGGACCGGGGATGACGGCTCCGCCCTGTTCACCGACGAGGTCAAGGACACCCTGGGCCACGACGTCATGCGCGCGGCCTACAAGGTCATCGAGGGCAAGGGCGCGACCAACTACGCGATCGGCCTGTCCGGGGCCCGCATCGCCAAGGCCGTGCTGCAGGGTCAGGACGCCGTGCTGCCGGTGTCCACCGTGCTGGAGGGCTACCAGGGCATCGACGGGGTGGCCCTGTCCGTGCCCTGCGTCGTCGGCTTCGGCGGCGTCCGGCGCGTGCTGGAGGTGCCGATGGACGAGGCCGAGACCAAGAAGCTGCAGGCCTCCGCGCAGACCCTGCGCGAGTCCCTGTCCAGCCTCGGGTACTGACAGCCGAAACCCCCAGCGAGAGGCCGATCCGGCTGCTCGCCGACGCCGCGTCGCCGCCGTCCGCTTCCGGGTCACCGGGGACGGCGGCGACGCCGCGTCCGCCCACAGCGTGCCCGTGTTCCCCTGACCGCCGAAAGGGGCTAGTTTGGAGACCATGACGACAGATCCCCGCACCGCGCTGACCCAGCTGACCGAAGCCCTGGAAGAGCACCTGAACGCGGTCGCCTCCCGCCGCGGGGACCAGGACCCGGCCGTGGATGCCGCCTATCTCGGCATCGCCGACGCCTTCGAGGTCTACGAGGACGCCCTCTACGTCACCTACGACGAGGTGACGCCCCTGGAGGTCTTCGTCGAGGACGATGATGAGGACGAAGAAGACGACGACGAGGACTTCGACGAGGAGGACCTCGAGGACGACGATGACGAGGACCCGGAGGGCGAGCTCGACTGAGCCCCTCGGGTGATCTGCGCCCCACCCGCCCCGGCGGATGGCGGCCATGCTGCGGCCCCGCCGCGCAGACGGTGTCTGCGCGGCGGGGCCGTTTCGGTAGAGTCAGCATCCGTGGCATGGTTACAAGCACTCATCCTCGGCCTGGTGCAGGGCCTGACGGAATTCCTCCCGATCTCCTCCTCGGGGCACATCAGCATCGTCGGGCAGCTGCTGCCCCATGACTCGGACCCCGGGGCCGCGTTCACCGCGATCACCCAGCTGGGCACCGAGACGGCCGTGCTGATCTTCTTCTGGCGCGACATCGTCCGGATCATCACCCGGTGGTTCGGATCCCTGCGCGGCACCGTCCCCCGCTCCGACCCCGACGCTCGGATGGGCTGGTACGTGATCCTGGGCTCCCTGCCCATCGGCATCCTCGGGCTGCTGCTGCAGGACTACATCGACACCGAGTTCCGCAGCCTGTGGATCACGGCGACCATGCTCGTCGTCTTCGGCGTGTTCCTGGGGCTGGCGGACCGGGTCGGCCGGGAGCAGCTGCGCCTGAGCGACCTGAACCTGCGCGATGGCGTGCTCTACGGCTTCGCGCAGGCCCTGGCCCTGATCCCGGGGGTCTCCCGCTCCGGCGGGACCATCACCGCCGGCCTGCTCATGGGGTACACCCGCCAGGCCGCGGCCCGCTACTCCTTCCTCCTCGCGATCCCCGCGGTGTTCCTGTCCGGCCTGTACAAATTCGCCAAGTCCATCGGCGACGGCTTCGACGCCTACTACACGGCGGGCCCGACCCTGCTGGCCACCGTGGTCGCCTTCGGCGTCGGCTACGTCATGATCGGCTGGTTCCTGAAGTACGTCAGCTCCCACAGCTACACGCTGTTCGTGTGGTACCGGATCGGCCTCGGCGCGCTGGTCTTCGTGCTGCTGGGCACCGGCGTGCTCGTGCCCTGATCCCCGCCGCATCCCCCGCATCCGCACCGGGATCCGACGCCGCGGCGTCGGATCCCACCCGACGAAAGGCGCCCGCCATGAAGTCCTGGACCGCGACCCCCTGGACCCCGCTGCCCGGTCACGCGCCGGCCCCCACCCTGTACGACACCCGCCTCGCCCGGACCGAGGCCCTCCCGGAGGCCCCGACCGCGGGCCTGTACGTGTGCGGCATCACCCCCTACGATGCGACCCACATGGGACACGCCGCGACCTACGTGGCCTTCGACCTCCTGCACCGCGCCCTGCGCGACGCCGGGCAGGAAGTCACCTACGTGCAGAACGTCACCGACGTGGACGACCCGCTGCTGGAGCGGGCCGAAGCCACCGGGGTGGACTGGCGGGAGCTGGCCGCCGAGCAGACCGAGCTGTTCCGCACGGACATGCGCGCCCTGAACGTGCTGCCGCCGGCCCACTACATCGGCGCGACCGAAGCCGTGGAGTGGATCGTGCCGTGGGTCGAGACGATGCTGCAGCGGGGCACCGCCTACCGCGTGCCCGGCGGCCCCGACGAGCACGGGGTCCCCCAGCCGGACGGGGACGTGTACTTCGACGTGCGCGCCGCCGCGGACACCGAGCACGATCCCGCCCGGTGGTTCCTCGGGCGGGTCAGCGGATACACCGAGGAGCAGATGCGCCCGCTGTTCGCCGAGCGCGGCGGGGATCCGCAGCGCCCGGGCAAGCGCGACCCCTTCGACCCCCTGCTGTGGCGGGTCCACCGCGACGGCGAGCCGTCCTGGGACGGCGCCGCCCTGGGGCGGGGCCGCCCCGGCTGGCACATCGAGTGCACCGTGATCGCCGACCGCTTCCTGGGCATGCCCTACACCGTGCAGGGCGGCGGCTCCGACCTGCGCTTCCCCCACCACGAGATGGGCGCCGGGCACGCCTTCGCCGTGACCGGGCAGGAGATGGCCCTGCGCTACGCCCACACCGGGATGGTGGGGCTGGACGGGGAGAAGATGTCCAAGTCCCGGGGCAACCTGGTGCTGGTCTCCACCCTGCGCCAGCGCGGGGAGGACCCGCGGGCCATCCGCCTGGCCATCCTCGCCCACCACTACCGGGAGGACTGGTTCTGGACCGACGAGCTGCTGGAGCGCTCCCGCGAGCGCCTGCGCACCTGGCGCCAGGCTCTGCAGGCGGCCCGCGAGGCCGAACTGACCGGCCCTCGGGAGGGCGAGGCCGAAGCCGACGAGTCGCCGGCGCGTCGGCTGCTGCGCCAGGTGCGGGAGCGGCTCGGCGATGACCTCGACGCTCCCGGGGCGCTGCGCGCGGTGGACGCCTGGGCGGATCAGGCCCTGCGCGGCGAGGGCGCGGGCCAGGCCGGTCTGGTCCGGGACCTGATCGCCGCCCGCCTCGGCGTCGCCCTCTGAGCGCCGTGGCACCGCAGCGGGGAGCCGAACGCGGGGTGCGGACTCCCGTGGTGCGGGTCTCCGGCTCGTGGTTCCTGCTGACCGGGCTGATCGTCGTCGGCTACGGCGGCTACCTGCACCAGCGCCTGCCGTGGCTCGGCGCCCGGGCCTATCTGGCGGCCCTGGCCTTCGCCGTGCTGCTGGGCCTGTCCGTGCTGGTCCACGAGCTCGCCCACGCCGGGGCCGCCCGGGCCTTCGGCTGGCAGGTGCGGGAGATCCGGCTGACCCTGATGGGCGGGCACACGGCCTTCGACGCCGCGCGGGAGGCCCCCGGGCGCTCCGCCCTGGTCAGCCTCGCCGGGCCCGCCGCGAACCTCGTGCTGGCCCTGCTGGGGGCGATCCTGCTGGGGAGTCTGGACCCCGGCGGCCTGCCGCGGCTGGTCGTGGAGCTGGTCACGACCGCCAACCTGCTGGTCGGGGCCTTCAATCTCCTGCCCGGTCTGCCGCTGGACGGCGGGCACGCCGTCGCCGCCCTGATCTGGCGGATCAGCGGATCCCGCCGGGCCGGGGTGCGCACCGCGGCGGTCCTCGGCGGGCTCGTGGCCGCGGCCCTGGTGCTGCGCCTGCTCCTGCCCGGACGGGCGGCGGGGGTGACGGAGCTGGTCATCACGTTCCTGCTCGCGGTCTTCCTCCTCGACGGGGCCCGCCGGGCCGTGCTGGCCCAGCGCACCCGCGACCGGCTCGCCCCGCTGCGCGCGGGGGACCTGGCCCGTCCGCTGCGCGTGCTGGATCCCCGGGACCCCGTCTCCCGGGCCCTGCGGCTGCAGGAGGGCGTGCCGCCGGACGGCGCGCCCGCCCCGGTCCTGGTGGTCGCCGCGGGTCCCGAGGCCCTGGGCGTGGTCGACGCCCAGGCCCTGGGTCGCGTGGCCGAGGCGGGTGCGGTCTCGACGCCGGTCGAGGCGGTGCTGCGCCGCGCGCCGTTCGGCCCTGCCGTCGCCGCCGACCTGGCGGGGGAGGAGCTGGTGCGCACCGCCCAGGCGCTGCCCGGCGGGTGGTGGCCGGTCACGGGGCTGCCCGCTCCCGCGATCCTGGCCGAGGAGGACGTGCGCCGGGCCGTGACCGGGGCCCTGGCCGCCGGCTCCCGCTCCCGCGGCGCATGAGATACTGGCAGCTGCCCGGAGCTCGTGCTCCGGGGAGAGCTGACCCCGACCAGGAGCAGGTGCCCCGCCCATGACCCCCAGCCCCGAGAATCCCACGCACCCGGCCGACGCTGCGGACGAGGCGCGGAAGGGCCCGGCTGCCCCCGCCGAGCCGGTGGGGGCGGCGCGCCGCCGCGGCCCGCTGCGCCCGGGGGAGCGGGTGCAGCTCACCGACGAGCGGGGCAGGATGAGCACCATCACCCTGGTCGAGGATGGGCAGTTCCACACCCACCGCGGCGTGCTGCACCACGAGCAGCTGATCGGGCGGCCCGAGGGCATCGTCGTGGAGAACTCCGCGGGCTTCCGGTACCAGGCGCTGCGTCCGCTGCTGAAGGACTTCGTGCTGTCCATGCCGCGCGGGGCCGCGGTGGTCTACCCCAAGGACGCCGGGCAGATCATCACCATGGCGGACATCTTCCCCGGGGCCCGGGTCATCGAGGCCGGGGTCGGCTCCGGGGCCCTGAGCATCTCGCTGCTGCGCGCGGTCGGGGAGGCCGGGCACCTGCGCTCCTTCGAGCGGCGCGAGGAGTTCGCCGAGATCGCCCGAGGCAACGTTGAGACGATGTTCGGCGGGCCCCACCCGGCCTGGGAGCTGACTCTCGGGGACCTCGCCGAGGCCCTCGGGGAGCACGAGCAGCCCGGGACCGTGGATCGGGCCGTGTTGGACATGCTGGCCCCCTGGGAGTGCCTGGACGCCGTCGCCACGGCCCTGGCCCCGGGCGGGGTGCTGATCTGCTACGTCGCGACCGTCACCCAGCTCTCGCGCACCGCGGAGGCGATGCGCGCCGATGGCCGCTTCACCGAGCCGGAGTCCTTCGAGACCATGGTCCGGGGCTGGCATGTGGAGGGGCTGGCGGTGCGCCCGGACCACCGGATGGTCGCGCACACCGGCTTCCTCATCAGCGCCCGGCGCCTGGCCGACGGCGAGCAGCGCCTGGCTCCGAAGCGGCGGGCCTCCAAGACCGACTACACCGCGGAGGACCTGGAGGCCTGGACCCCGCAGGCCCTGGGGGAGCGGGCGGTCTCGGACCGGAAGCTGCGTCGGGCCGCCCGCGATGCCCGCTCCCTGGCCCGCCACGCCGCCGGAGAGGCGGACGAGGACTAGCCGCATCCCGGCGCAACGGATTCGGCCCGGTGCGCCCGGTGGTGAGATGCTGAGAGGCATGTCCACCGCCGAGAATCCCCCCGCCGACCGAGAGCGCGAGCGGCTGCGTCGCGAGGCCGCAGGACTGCGCCAGCAGCGGCTGAGCCTGGACCGCGCCCTGCGCGAGGCCATGGCCCGCAACGAGCGGCTCACCGGAACCCTGCGCACCGCCCAGGACGACATCCGCCGGCTGCGCCAGGCCCTGGCCCAGGAGCTCGAGGCCCCGATGAACGAGGCGCTGGTGCTGCGGGTGAACCCGCCGGTGCGCGCGGGGGCGCTGACCCAGGAGGCCGAGACCCCGGCGATCCTGACCCAGGCCAGCCTGGACGTGCTGCTGGGCGGGCGCCGGATGCGGGTGCCGGTCAGCCTCCTGCTGGACCCGGAGCAGCTGCGCCCCGGGATGGTCGTGCTGCTCACCGAGTCCGCGGGGGCCTGCGCGAACCTCGGCTACCGGCTCTCCGGGGAGATCGCCACAGTCCGGGAGATCCTGGACGAGGACCGCCTCGTGGTGGGCACCGGACAGTCCACCCAGGCCGTGGCCCGTCGATCCGGGCTGCTGGCCGAGGTCCCGCTGGGCATCGGCGACGCGGTGGCCTGGGATCCGGCGGCGGGCCTGGCCCTGTGCACCGTGCCCAAGACCGAGGCCGAGGAGCTGGTCCTGGAGGAGACCCCGGAGACGACCTTCGCGGACATCGGGGGGCTCTCCGCGCAGATCGAGCAGATCCGCGACGCCGTCGAGTTGCCGTTCCTGCATCCCGAGCTGTACCGCGAGCACCATCTGAAGGCCCCCAAGGGGATCCTGCTCTACGGCCCGCCCGGCAACGGCAAGACCCTGATCGCCAAGGCCGTGGCCCGCTCCCTGGCCCAGCGGATGGAGGCCGCCGCCGGCGGGGCCGATGTGCGGGGGTATTTCCTCAACGTCAAGGGCCCGGAGCTGCTGGACAAGTTCGTGGGAGAGACCGAGCGCCAGATCCGGGCGATCTTCTCCCGCGCCCGGGACAAGGCCGACGCCGGCAGCCCCGTGGTGATCTTCTTCGACGAGATGGAGTCCCTGTTCCGCACCCGAGGGGCCGGGCGCTCCTCGGACGTGGAGACCACCATCGTCCCGCAGCTGCTCGCCGAGATCGACGGCGTCGAGGCGCTGGATAACGTCATCGTCATCGGGGCCACCAACCGGGAGGACATGATCGATCCGGCCGTGCTGCGCCCCGGCCGCCTGGACGTGAAGGTGCGGGTGGACCGCCCGGACCGGGAGGGCTCGGCCCAGATCCTCGGACTCTACGTGACCACCGAGCTGCCACTGGACGCGCAGGAGGTGCGCGCCCACGGCGGGGACCGGGCGGCCGCCGTCGCGGCGATGATCGAGACCACCGCCGAGGAGATCTTCGCCCGGGACGAGCGGCACCGGTACCTGGACGCGATCCTCGCCGACGGCCACCGGATCCCGGCGCACTGGGGGGATTTCGTCTCCGGGGCGCTGCTGCGCAACGTCGTGGATCGGGCCAAGAAGCACGCGATCAAGGAGTACCTGGAGACCGGGGAGAAGGGCCTGGCCACCCGGCACCTGGTGCGCAGCGCGGCCGAGGAGTTCGCCCAGCAGCGCGACGCCGCCTCCCGGGCGGATGTGGAGGACTGGCTCAAGAGCCTCGGGCACTCCGTGGCCCTGCAGGGGCTGGAGCGGCCCGCGGCGGCGTCGGGGGAGGGGCGCTCGTGATCTTCACCCGGCCCATGGGCTCCGAGACCGAGTTCGGGGTCAGCTGCCCGACGCGCCCCGGCGCCCACGAGACCATCCTGTCCGCGCTGGTCGTCGACTCCTACCCGGATGCGGCCCGGGACGCGGGCTGGGACTACGCCGGGGAGACGCCGCTGCGCGATGCCCGCGGCGGGCGGATGGAGGAGGAGCAGGCCCACCCGAGCCAGCTGACCCACCGCAGCCGGGTGCTCACCAGCCAGGACGTGGCCCGGGAGCTGATCGCCGATTCCCCGCAGGCCGCGGATCCGCGGTTCTGGGAGCGGGCCGCGATGAACCGCGTGCTGCCGGACGGCGCGCGCTTCTACGTGGATCACGCCCACCCGGAGTACTCCGCCCCGGAGACCACCCACCCGTGGGAGGCGCTGGTGCGCGACGCCGCCGGAGACCTCATCGCCGGCCGGGCGGCCCAGGCGGTGCCCGCCCGCTACGGCGCCTCCTGGCCGGATCCGGTGGTGCTGCACAAGAACAACACGGACAACAAAGCTGTGTCCTACGGCTACCACGAGAACTACCTCGTGCCCCGCCGCATCGACTTCTCCCGCATCGCCGCGGTCATGATCCCCTTCCTGGCCACCCGCCCCGTCCTGGCCGGGGCCGGGCGGGCCGGACTCGGGGCGCAGGGCGTGCGCCCCGGCTTCCAGATCAGCCAGCGCGCGGACTTCTTCGAGCGCACCATCGGCCTGGAGACCACCATCCGGCGTCCCCTGGTCAACACCCGGGACGAGCCCCACGCCGATGCCGCCCGGTGGCGGCGCCTGCACGTGATCCCCGGGGACGCCACCCTCTCCCACACCTCCACGCTGCTGAAGTTCGCCTCCACCGCGGCCGTGCTCACCCTCATCGAGCACGACGCAGCCCCGGCCCTGGAGCTGGCCGCCCCCGTGCATGCCATGCAGCTCATCTCCCGGGACCCCTCGCTGACCACCCGCGTGGAGCTGACCGACGGGCGGCGCCTGACGGGTCTGGAGATCCAGCGGATCTACGCAGAGGCCTCCCGCGAGCGCGCGGAGGCCCTGGGCGCTCTGCAGCCGCGGGACGAGGAGATCTTCCGGATCTGGTTCGAGGTGCTGGATGGGCTCGCGCGGGATCCGCTGAGCCAGGCGGATCGCCTGGACTGGGTCGCCAAGTACGCCCTGATCCGCGGTTACGCCCAGCGCGGCATCGACGTCGGGCACCCGAAGGTGCAGGCCCTGGACCTGCAGTACGCGGATCTGCGCCCGGAGCGCAGCCTGTACGCCAAGCTGGTCGCCCTGGGTCGGATGCGCACCCTGGTGCCGCAGGAGCGGATCGAGGAGGCGGTGCGCACGCCCCCGGAGGACACCCGCGCGTGGCTGCGGGGTCGGCTGATCGTCCTCTGGCCGGATCAGGTGCACTCGGCCGGCTGGGAGGTGCTGGCGCTGCGCGACCCGGACACCGATCGGGTGCACCGCTGGGTCGTTGATGACCCGCTGCGCGGGACCCGGGCCGAGACCGAGCACGTGCTGGAGACCTCACCGAGCGCCGTGGCGGCCCTGCGTAGACTCGGGATGCAGACCCTGGGCTGAGCAGGCCCGCGACCCCGGAGGAGAGGACAGATCGAGATGGCGCAGTTCCGCGACGCCGCGCAGCAGCGGCAGACCGAGACCGGTACCGAGACGGACCAGGAGCTGCTGGGCGCCGCGCGCCCGGTGGATCAGCAGCTGGTGAGCGAATCCGATGACATCCTCGACGAGATCGACAGCGTCCTGGAGGAGAACGCCGAGGACTACGTGCGCGGCTTCGTGCAGAAGGGCGGCCAGTAGGCCCCATGCGCAGCAGGATCTTCGGCGTCGAGACCGAGTTCGGCCTCCGCTTCGCCCCGGACGGGCTGGGGCAGCTGGCTCCCGAGGAGGCCGCCCGCGTGCTGTTCCGGCCCGTGGTGGAGTGGGGGCGGTCCTCCAACGTGTTCCTCGGCAACGGCGCGCGGCTGTACCTCGACGTCGGTTCCCACCCGGAGTACGCGACGGCCGAGTGCGCGAGCCTGACCGATCTGGTCCGTCAGGACAAGGCCGGCGAGCGGATCTTCGAGGATCTCGCCGAGCAGGCCGAGGACGCGCTGGCGCTGAGGGACCGTCCGGGCCGGCTGCACCTGTTCAAGAACAACGTGGACTCGGCCGGGAACTCCTACGGCTCGCACGAGAACTACCTGATCTCCCGGCGCGTGGAGTTCCCACGGCTGGTGCGCCACCTGGTGCCGTTCCTGGTGACCCGGCAGCTGGTGGTCGGCGCGGGCCGACTGCATCCCCCGGGCTCCGCGGCCGCCGTGCAGGCCGGCCGGGAGGGCGGGTCCTACTCCTTCTCCCAGCGCGCGGACCACGTCTGGGAGGCGGCCTCCTCGGCGACCACCCGCTCCCGGCCCCTGATCAACACCCGGGACGAGCCGCACGCGGATCCCTCGGCCTACCGGCGCCTGCACGTGATCGTGGGGGACTCCAACATGTCCGAGACCACCCTGCTGGCGCGGGCGGGCATGACGGATCTGATGCTGCGGATGATCGAGCACCGGGTGGGCCTGCCGGATCTGCAGCTGCGCCACCCCGGGCAGGCCCTGCGCGCGGTCTCCCACGACCCCACGGGTGCCGCCGAGGTGGAGCTGGCCGACGGGCGCCGGCTCAGCGGGCTGCAGCTGCAGCGGATCTGCCTGGAGGCCGCCGCGGACTTCCTCGATGCCCAGGGCTCGGACCGCCCGGAGACCGACGTCGTGATGGACCTGTGGGAGCGCACGCTGGAGGCGATCGAGACCCAGGACATCTCCGGGATCGACACGGAGATCGACTGGGCCATCAAGCGCCGGCTGATGGAGCGGGTCTCACGGGGCCACGGCCTGGATCCCGCCGACCCGCGCCTGGCGCAGGTGGACCTGGCCTACCACGACATCAACCGCTCCCGGGGGCTGTTCCACCTCCTGCAGCGGCGGGGCCTGACCCGGCGGTGGGTCACGGAGGAGCAGATCGCCCAGTCCATCGCCGAGGGTCCGCGGACCCGGGCCCGGGTGCGCGGCGGATTCATCCGCGCCGCCCGCGAGGCCGGCCAGGACTTCACGGTCGACTGGGTGCACCTGAAGATCAACCAGCGTCCCGACCTCTCCCACGTGTGCCAGGATCCCTTCGCGGCCAGCGACCCGGCCGTCGAGGAGACCGTGCGCACCCTGGTGGGTCGCCGGGCTCCGGCAGACCCGCCCGAGGATCAGGCCGGCGTCCCGCTGGTCTAGTCCGGCGCAGGGTGCGCCCCGGCGCATGTACTAGAGTCGGGCACGCATCCACCGGTGAGGCACCGCGAAGACCACCGATCCCGTCAGCGAGGAAAGAATCCCAGTGCGCAAACCCCTCAAGCTCTCCGCCGCCGCGGCCATCCTGGCCCTGGCCCTGACCGGCTGCGGCCAGCACGCGATGGACTCCATCGACTACACGGACAAGGGAGCGGACAAGGCCCCCGAGGTCAGCTTCCAGACCCCGTTCAAGGTCGACGACGCGACCACCAAGGTCCTCAAGGAAGGCGACGGCGCCGACGTCGATCCGGGGGACACCGTCATCGTCAACGCCGCGCTGTACAACGGCGAGGACGGCAAGGAGGTGCAGGACACCTACCAGAGCCAGCAGCCGATGACCGTCGTGCTCAACGACGACGTGAAGGACAAGCTGCCCGAGCTCTACGACGCGCTGGTCAACGCCAAGGTCGGCACGACCTTCGCCTTCGCCCAGGCCCCGGATGAGGCGAAGACCGGCTCGAAGGACGCCTCCGTGCTGGAGGTCTACACCGTGTCCGAGAAGATCCTGGACCACGCCGAGGGTGATGAGGTCAAGGACCTGCCCTCCGGGCTGCCCAGCGTGAAGATCGAGGACGACGGCCCGAAGATCACGATCCCGAAGGACACCGAGCAGCCCACCGAGCTGACCGCCCAGAACCTCATCAACGGCTCCGGCACGGAGGTCAAAGCCACGGACACCGTGTTCGTGAAGTACGCCGGGGTGAAGTGGTCCGACGGCAAGCAGTTCGACTCCAACTGGACGAAGGACCCGACCAGCTTCGCCCTGGACCAGGTCATCGCCGGATGGAAGGACGGGCTGAAGGGCAAGCACGTCGGGGATCGGGTGGAGCTGGTGGTCCCGGCGGACCAGGCCTACGGCACCGACGAGGAGGTCAAGGGCACGAAGAACCCGGGCGGGGCCCTGGTCTTCGTGGTGGACATCCTCGGCACCCAGCCCACCCCGAAGCAGACCACACCCTCCCCGAGCCCCTCCGGACAGGCCTCCTCGGCCCCCGCCTCGGTGGCTCCTTCGGCCTCGGCCGAGAGCAAGTGAGCATCCCACCCCGACGACGATAAGGAGCATCTCATGTCCTTCGGCCAGCGCACCCTGGATCGAACCAAGCCCGAGATCGACTTCCCCGAGGGCCCGGCGCCCACCGAGCTGGTGGTCACCGACCTCATCGAAGGCGCCGGGCGGGCCGCGCAGCGCGGCGACACCGTCAGCTGCCACTACGTCGGCGTCACCTTCTCCGGCGGGGAGGAGTTCGACGCCTCCTGGAACCGCGGGGAGCCGCTGCGATTCACCGTGGGCGTCGGGCAGGTCATCGAAGGGTGGGACCAGGGCCTGCTCGGGATGCGGGTGGGCGGACGCCGCCGCCTGGAGATCCCGGCGCAGCAGGCCTACGGCGAGCGCGGGGCCGGCGGGGTGATCGGACCGAACGAGGCGCTGATCTTCGTCGTCGATCTGGTCGACGCCCGCTGAGCGGCACCGCCGTCGTGGGGCACAGATCCGCCGCGCGCCAGAGGCGGCGCCGATGAGCAGCACCGTGCCGGCCGGGGTCTCCGAGCGTCTGCTGGCCCTGTACGCCTTCCTGATCACCCGGGAGCTTCCCGCGGACCGAGCCAGGATCCGCGAGGCCATCCAGGACTACCGGCAGGCCCCGAGCGAGGAGGCCTTCGAGCGCAGCTTCGAGCGGGACAAGGCGGCCCTGCGCGCCGTCGGTCTCCCCCTGCGCACTGTGCACCGAGCCGATGGCCCGGCCTACGTCCTGGATCAGGACGGGCTGTGGCTGCCCCGGCTGAGTCTCAGCGCACGCCAGCGGCTCTTCCTGGGCCTGGCCTCCCGACTGTGGGAGGAACCGGAGCTGGTGCGCGAGGGCGACCAGGCCCTGCGCCGCCTGCGGGTGCTGACCCCCGAGGCCGCTTCGGACCGAGAGGCCGAGGCCGAGCTCCCCGGGCCCGCGGAGTCCGGGCCGGTGACCGACATCCCCGATGAAGACCCGGTGACCACGGCGCGCCTGGATCGCCTCGAGGTGCGGCTGAGCTCCGCCCCGGGGCTGGACCAGGTGCTGGATGCCCTGGCGCTGGGCGAGGACCTGCGCTTCACCTACCGCGGCGCCCTGGAACTGACCGGGCGGGAGCGACGGATGCGCCCGTGGGGCCTGGGCCAGCGCTTCGGGCACTGGTACGTCCACGGCTGGGATCCGCAGCGGCGGGCGCCCCGGCTGTTCCGGCTCTCGCGCATGGCCCAGCTGCGGAGGGCCCCCGCCCAGGGGCGGTCCGTCCCGACGGACCTGGACCTGTCGGCCGTGCTGGACGGCATCACCGAGGTCTCCGGGCCTCGTGCCGTGCTGCGCGCACCGGCCGCCCTCGCTCCGCTGGTGCGGGACTGGATCGAGGAGGGCCTGGCGCTGCGGGCGGATTCGGAGACCCCGATCACACCGGAGGACGGGGTTCCTGTGCGGATCCTCGACGTGCTGGAGCTGGCTCGCTGCCTGGCCGAAGCCGACGGCGCCGTCACCGTGGAGTCCCCGGAGCTGGGAACACGAGGCCTGGAGGCGGTGCGAACCCGGGCCCGACATCTGGTGGACGCGGCGCAGGACCGACGCGAGCTGATCCGCCGGGCCCGGGCGGAGGGCCGGGTACGCACCCGCCCGGTCCGCCGCAGCCCGGAGCGGGAGAGCCGCTACGCCCGGTTCGCCCGCCTGGCTGATCTGATCGTGCGCCTGTCCGAGGTCCCGGGGGCGGAGGTCTCGCAGCTGGCCGAGGAGTTCGGGGTGGATCGCCGCAGGATCGTGAAGGACCTGGAGATCCTGGCCGACGCGGGCGACGCCGTGGGGGACGGTGCCGACCTGCGGGTCGAAGCGCACGAGGACGACGTGCGCCTGAGCCTGAGCACCCGCCTGGCCGGCCCGGTGCGCCTGGGGCCCCAGCAGACCCTGCGACTGCTGCTGGGCACCCGCCTGCTGGCCGAGCTGCTGCCCGACCACGACGCCGAGCTCGGCGAGCTCGCCCTGATGCTCGCCCGCACGCTGCCGCGCCCGGACGAGGCGGCCGCCCCCGTACCGGCCCTGTCCGTGCGTCTGGAGGAGGACCTCAGTCGGCTCGCCGGACGCCTGCGGGAGGCCGCCCGCACGGGGGGACGGGTCCGGCTGGATTACCGCTCGCGGGGCGATGACCGACCGCGGGAGCGGCTGCTCCAGCCCCTGGCGGTCGAATCCCGGCGAGGCATCTGGTACCTGCGGGCCCGAGACCTCGCCCGGGATCAGGAGCGCACCTACCGGCTGGACGCGGTGCACGGCGTGCACGACGCCGGCCCCGGCCGGCCCGGGGAGCCGGATCTCCCGGCCACGGAGCCGGAGGAAGCGCGGGCCCGGGTGCGGACGGGCGCAGCGGCGCAGGCGAGCATGCTGCTGTGGGTGCACCCCGACGTCGAGGCCGACGCGGCCCGGGAGCTGGGCGCGATCCGTGAGGCCGAGGTCCTCGCCCCGGCGGACCTGGCCCGGGCCGGGCTCTGGCGCATCCCCGTGCGCGATCCCGACCAGCTGCGCCGGGTCCTGCGCCGCCACGGCGGGCAGATGGCGGCCTGGGAGCAGATCCCCGACGTCACACCCGCCACCTGAGCCGCCCCGGAAGCGGGTATCCGGTGCTCGCCGCTGCGGTCCCGGCGCCCCTCGTCTGCGTATACTGGGGCCCATGCCGTGGTGGTTCTGGGTCCTGCTCTGGGCCGTGCTCGCGCTGACGGGCCTCGCCGTGCTCGCGATCCTGACGCTGCGCACCGGACGCCGAGCCCTGGCCGCGCTGGAAGCCGTCTCCGAGCTCGGCGAGGACATGACCCGCCGCTGGGAGCAGGGCTCCGCGGCGGTCGCACGTCACATCCGCCGGACCCCGGTGCCCGGTATCCTGGTTCCGTTGGATCAGGCGCGGCGGGAGTACCTGACCGGGCGGGAGGCACGTCGGGACCGCTTGGCCGCCCGCCGCATCGCCCGTCGTGACCGCCGAGGCCAGCCGCAGCGCGTGGATGACCTGCGCCGCGGCGCACAGAAAGGAAACAACCATGGGTAACCTCTTCCACAGCCCCACGCACCTGCTCATCCTCCTCGTGGTCCTGCTGCTGCTGTTCGGGGCGCCCAAGCTGCCCGGCATGGCCCGCAGCCTGGGCCAGTCCATGCGCATCTTCAAGTCGGAGGTCTCCGAGATGCGCAACGACAAGAAACCCGCTTCCGGCCAGTCCACCACCGTGGTCAACGGCGAGGTCGTCAAGGACGGGTCCGCCTCCTCCGGCGAAGGCTCCACCGCGGCCGACCAGTCCCGCGCCGAGCAGACCAGCACCGGCTCGGATTCCACCCGCAGCTGACCGGGAGCCATGGCACGTACCCAGAGGGCGGACCGCCCGCGCCGTCGCAAGCGCACGCCCGGCGCCCAGATGGAGCTGCGCGAGCACCTGAGGGAGTTCCGCAACCGTCTGATCAAATCCGCCGTCGCGACCCTGGCCGGCATGGTCGGAGGGTTCTTCCTCTACGACCCGGCGATGCAGGCCATCCAGGCGCCCCTGCACCAGATCGCGCAGGATCCCTCCCGCAACATCTCCATCAACTACTCCGCGGTCGGGTCCCCCTTCGACCTCATGGTGCAGGTCTCCCTGACCATCGGCGTCATCCTGGCCTCCCCGGTGTGGCTCTACCAGCTGTGGGCGTACATCCTGCCGGCTCTGCACCGGAAGGAGAAGGCCTACGCCCTGGTGTTCTTCTGCAGCTCCGTCCTGCTGTTCCTGGGCGGAGTGGTCATCGCGTGGCTGTGCATGCCGGCGGCGGTCATCGCCCTGACCATCTTCACGCCGGAGGGCGGGGACAACTTCATCGACGCCAAGACCTACATCGCCTTCGTGCTGCGCCTGCTGCTGGCCTTCGGCGTGGCCTTCGTGCTGCCGGTCGTGCTGGTGGGGCTGAACATGATGGGGCTGATCCGGGGCCGCACCATCCTGAAGTCCTGGCGCTGGGTCGTGGTGCTGGTGGCCCTGCTCGCCGCGATCGCGGCTCCCGGCTCGGACGTGCTGACCATGTTCTACCTCATGGCCCCGCTGCTGATCCTGTTCTTCCTGGCCATCGGCCTGTGCCTGTGGGGGGACCGACGACGGGACCGCAGGGCCGCCGCCGCGCTGGACGATGCCGGCGTCGGATCGGATGCGGCCACCCCGGAGGATCAGCTGCGCACCCTGGGCCGCTGAACCTGTCTCGGGGCTGTCCGCCGCCCGCCGAATCCCGGATGAGCCGCACAGCTCCGCCGATAGGATGGGTATATGCCCAGCTACGCCGACCAGTACCTCGCCGCCCGGGACCGCTCCTCCTTCGCCAAGACCCCGCTGGGGCGCTTCGCCGCCGGACTGGACTTCGAGCTGGATGACTTCCAGCTGCAGGCCTGCCGCGCCGTCGAGGACGGTGAAGGGGTGCTCGTGGCGGCGCCGACCGGGGCCGGGAAGACCGTCGTCGGCGAGTTCGCGGTGCATCTGGCCCGCGCCGAGGGCGCCAAGGCGTTCTACACGACCCCCATCAAGGCGCTGAGCAACCAGAAGTACCAGGACCTGGTGCGGGTGCACGGCGCGGACCGCGTCGGCCTGCTCACCGGGGACGTGTCGGTCAACACCGAGGCGCCGATCCTCGTGATGACCACCGAGGTGCTGCGCAACATGCTCTACGCCGGCGCCCCGACGCTGCGGGGCCTGCGCTACGTGGTCATGGACGAGGTGCACTACCTCGCCGACCGCTTCCGCGGGGCCGTGTGGGAGGAGGTCATCATCCACCTGCCGGCCTCGGTCAGCGTCATCTCCCTGTCCGCGACCATCTCCAACGCCGAGGAGTTCGGGCAGTGGCTGGACGCCGTGCGCGGCTCCACACGCGTGGTGGTCTCCGAGCACCGGCCCGTGCCGCTGTGGCAGCACGTCATGGTCGGCTCGCGGTTGTTCGACCTGTTCTCCGGGGACACCACGATCGCCCAGGCCGCGGACATCGTGCGCGATCGCGGGGCCGACCAGGTGAGGGTCAACCCGGACCTGCTGCAGGCCACCTCCCACCGCACAGGTCCCCGGCGCGGGCGCCGCGGCGGGCAGCGACCCCGCACCCCGCGGACCCGCCGGGCCCCGCGCCCGGTGGTGCTGCAGGAGATGGATCGGGAGGGTCTGCTGCCCTCGATCGTGTTCATCTTCTCCCGAGCCGCCTGCGACGACGCCGTGCGCCAGTGCATCGACGCCGATCTGCGCCTGACCGACGACCGCCAGGCCCGGCTCATCCGGGCCTACCTCGCGGAGGCCACGGTCGGGGTGCCGCTGAAGGATCTGCGCGTGCTGGGATACGACACCTGGCGGGAGGGCCTGACCCGCGGCATCGCCGCCCACCACGCGGGGATGCTCCCGCTGTTCAAGGAGATCGTGGAGCAGCTGTTCTCCCAGGGGCTGGTCAAGGCCGTGTTCGCGACCGAGACCCTGGCCCTGGGCATCAACATGCCGGCCCGCTCCGTCGTGCTGGAGAAGCTCACCAAGTTCAACGGCGAACGCCACGTGGACATCTCACCGGGGGAGTACACCCAGCTGACCGGGCGGGCCGGGCGGCGCGGCATCGACGTCGAGGGCCACGCCGTGGTGCTGTGGAACGACGGGATGGACGCCAAGTCCATCGCCGGGCTGGCCTCCCGCCGAACCTATCCCCTCTACTCGAGCTTCAAGCCCACGTACAACATGTCCGTGAACCTGCTGGATCGCTTCGGGGTCGAGCGGACGATGACCATTCTGGAGTCCTCCTTCGCCCAGTTCCAGGCGGATCGCTCCGTGGTCAGCCAGGCCGCGAAGGTCCGCCGCCAGGAGCAGGCCCTCGCCGGGTACGAGGAGTCCATGACCTGCCACCTCGGGGACTACGCGGAATATGCGGACCTGAAGTACAGGTTGAATCAGCTGGAGAAGAAGTCCACCCGGGACCGCCGCTTCGCCCGCCGGGCCGTCGCCGCGGACGACCTGCGGCTGCTGCAGCCCGGGGACATCCTCGAGGTCCCCCATGGGAAGCACGCCGGGCACGCCGTCGTGATCGCCCGGCCTCAGGAGGCCCGGGACGTGCAGGTGGGGGTGGTCACCGAGGCCGCTCAGCTGCGTCAGCTGCGTCCGGAGGACTTCGCGGGTGCTGTGCGCCCGGTCTCCCGGGCCAAGATGCCCAAGGGTTTCGCCCCCCGCAGCGCTCAGGAGCGCCGGGATATGGCCTCGCGCATGTTCGCCGCCCTGCGCGAGCACAAACCGCCCCGCTCGATCTCCGGGGCGCGGGAGGCCGACTTCGATCCGGCCCGGGACACCCGCCGGGAGGAGATCGATCGACTGCGCACCGCGGTGGAGTCCCACCCGTGCCACGGCTGCTCCCACCGCGAGGAGCACGCCCGCTGGTTCAACCGGTGGGTGCGCCTGCGCCGGGAGACCGACGCCCTGCGCCGGGAGATCGACTCCCGCACGAGCACCATCGCCCACCGGTTCCAGCGCATCACCGACCTGCTCACCGACTACGGCTACGTCGAGCGCGGCGGCGAGCGCGAGGAGCTGAGACTGACCCCGCTGGCGGCGCCGCTGCGCCGGATCTACGGGGAGCGGGACCTACTGACCAGCCTTGCCCTGAGCGACGGGGTCTTCGACGATCTGGACCCGGCGGCCCTGGCCGCGGCCGTGACCGCCGTCGTGCATGAGGGCAAGCGCGAGGCCACGGAGTTCCTCGGCCGGTATCCCGCGGGCCTGGGGGAGCGGATGGCCCAGCTGCGCCGGCTCTGGCAGCGGCTGACCGAGGCCGAGCGGCACCACCGCCTGCCCGAGACCCCCGCGCCGGACGTCGGGCTGATGTGGTCCATGCACCGCTGGGCCCGGGGGGACAGCCTCGCGCAGTCCCTGGAGAACTCCGGGCTGGCGGCCGGGGACTTCGTACGCGCCGCGAAGCAGGTCATCGACGCGCTGGATCAGCTCGGACACGCCCGCGCAGAGGATCCCGACTGGCGCACCCTGTGCGAGGCTGCCGCGGCCCGCGTGCGCCGCGGCGTCGTGCTGCACGAGCTGGACCCGCAGGCGCGCACCCCCGATGAGGCCGCGGCGCAGGAGCCCCGCGCGCAGGCACCGCGCGGGGAGGAACCGATCGAGGAGGAGCGGCGATGAGCGCGCAGCAGCAGATACGAACGGCCGATCGGAGCGCGGCGACGGTGATCTACCGGAACGGCTCCGTGTACTCGCCGGTCGATCCCTTCGCCACCGCGCTGCTGGTCCAGGACGGCCGGATCCGCTGGGTCGGGCAGGAAGCCGGGGCCGACTCCCTCACGGACGTGCACGTGCACACCGTGGACCTGGACGGCCTGCTGCTGACCCCCAGCTTCGCGGCCGCCGGACCGGAGCCCTCGGAAGAGCGGGGCTGGCTGGACCTGCGGCGGGCCGGCGTGCACGCGGTCCTGGATCCGCAGCGCGGGTGGGTGGACGCCGCCGGTCAGCGCAGCCCGCTTCCCGCGCGCGTGCGGCGCCTGGGCCCGCAGGGACCCCTGGATCCGGCGCAGGCCGAGCAGGCGGAGGGCGATCCGCTGCTCGTGCTGGCCCCGGAGGACGCACCGGAGCCGGGCGGATGGATCGACGTGGCCCGGGCGGGCCTGAGCGCCGGGCGACCCCTGGGCGTGGCCGAGGTCCTCGAACCCGGAACGGCCCCGCGGCCGTGGCGGCTCACGCTGGCGGCCCTGCGCCTTGAGCAGCAGGGCCCCGGGATCTCCACCCGCGGCTGCTTCGGGCTGCAGACCCGCGGGGTGCGTCGGGTCTGCGGCGTCGACGGACCCTTCGGCGGCCAGCTCGTGCCGGAGGCCCCCGCGGATCTCATCGGGTGGCGCACGGAGGCGCTCATGGTGCAGACCGCCGATGAGAGGATCGCCGCATGGAGCACGGATCCCCGAGCCCGCACCCCGCTGCTGCCCGCGCTGGGGCCGGATGTCCCGCTCCCGCAGGCCCGCCTCTCCCTGATCGGCACCTCGGAGCTGACCTGGTGAGAGGCCCGTCGGACGGGGTGCCCGGTCGCTGGGTCGGTGCGGGGAAGGGCTGGCCGATATACTGGCCAGCGACCCGAGACTATGCTCGCCGCGCGCCCTGGGACGCGGCGATGAGGAGTGCCCTGTGCGACTGAAGACCCTGACCGTGATCCCCACGTATGACGAACGGGAGGCGCTGCCGGTGGTGGTGCGTCGCCTGCGCGCCGCGCAGCCGCAGGTGCACATCCTGGTGGTCGATGACAACAGCCCCGACGGCACGGGACAGCTGGCCGATGAGATCGCGGCCGCCGATGAGCACGTGCACGTCCTGCACCGGCAGGGTAAGGCCGGCCTCGGCGCGGCCTATCTGGCCGGCTTCCGCTGGGGCCTGGAGCGGGACTACGACGTGCTGGTGGAGATGGACGCGGACTGCTCGCACCAGCCCGAGCAGCTGGGCCGCCTGCTGGAGGCCGTGGAGCGGGGCGCGGATCTGGCCATCGGCTCCCGGTACGTCCCGGGCGGCGAGACCGAGAACTGGCCGTGGTACCGGCAGGCGCTCTCCCGCGGCGCGAATGTGTACACCCAGGTGATGCTGGGCACCGGGGTCAAGGACATCACCGCCGGCTACCGGGCTTTCCGACGGACCACCCTGGAGCGGATCGACCTGGACGGCGTCGAATCCGTGGGCTACTGCTTCCAGGTGGATCTGGGGTGGCGAGCGGAGCTGGCCGGGATGCGCGTGGTGGAGGTGCCCATCACCTTCGTCGAGCGCGAGGTGGGCAACTCCAAGATGGATTCCGGGGTCATCCTGGAGTCCATGACGAAGGTGGCCCGGTGGGGCCTGAGTGCGCGGGCCGCAACCTTGGGCCGCCGCGTGCGCCAGCTGTTCTCCCGAGCCTGAGCAGCCCAGGCGGCAGGGGAGTAAGCCGGCGCCGTCGGGCCCGTTCCCACAGCATGAGAAAGGCCCCCGCGCACCCGTGAAGGGTGGGCGGGGGCCTTTCGCCGCCCTCAGCGCTCCGCGGTCGCACCGTCTGCGGCGCAAGGAGCGCGGCGTGGGTCTTCCGGCGCCTCAGACGGCGTGGCGCTCCCGGTAGTACTCGAGGCGCTGCTGGAGGGTCTGCTCCAGCTCCTCCATGCTGCGCCGCTCCAGCAGCATGTCCCAGTGCGTGCGCACGGGCTTCTCGTGGGAGGCGTCCGGCTTGGACCCGTCCACCAGCACGGCCTCCTTGCCCGACTTGGCGGTCCAGGTCGGGGGGATCTCCGCCTCGGCGGCGAAGATCACGAAGACCCGCTCGCCGTCCTCGGTGCGGTACTCCACCCGCTGGCGCGGGGCCGGCTCCACACCGGCTTCGGTCTCCATGGACTGAGAGCCCAGGCGCATGCCCCGGAGGCTGCGATCGCTCATCGGTGATCCCTTCGCATGTCTCGTCCCGGTCTCCGGCTCGCGAGCCGGGGACGCGCTTTTCTGTCACCCTACAACCGGACGGACCGGCCCGTTATTCCCCGGGATGCCCGGTTCATCCTGGGCCGACCCGCACCGGCGGTTCAGGAGCGGGCGGGTCCCTCGTCGGGCTCGGCGCCGGCCTCGGGTTCGGCTGCGGTGCCGGAGGCGGGGGTGCGGGGGAAGGGATCCGCCGCGGACGCCGGGGCCTCCGGGTCGATGCTGGAGGGCGGCATCTCGAATTCGTCGGGATCCACGCTGGTGCGCGTGGGATCCGCGGTGAGGTCCTCATCGGTGATGCGAAGCTCTGGGCTGTCCACGATCGGCTCGTCCTCCGGTTCAGGCTCCGGGGCGGGCTCCTGCTCATCCGTCCCGCCGAAGGGGGAGAGGGGATCCCCGGGGGTGCCGTCGCCGAAGGCCTTGCCGATGCCGCGCAGGGCGTCGCCGAGCTCGGTCGGCACGAACCACAGCTTGTTCGCGCTGCCCTCGGCCAGCTTCGGCAGGGTCTGCAGGTACTGGTAGCTGAGCAGCTTCTGGGTCGGCTTAGCCCGGTGGATCGCGGTGAACACCTTGTGCACGGCCTGAGCCTCGCCGTCGGCCCGCAGAATCGCGGCCTTCGCGTCGCCTTCCGCGGAGAGGATCGCGGCCTGGCGCTCACCCTCCGCGGTGAGGATCTGGGACTGCTTCTCGCCCTCGGCCGTCAGGATCGCGGCACGCCGGTCCCGCTCGGCGCGCATCTGCTTCTCCATCGAATCCTGGATGGAGGCCGGCGGGGTGATCTCCTTGATGTCCACGCGGGACACGCGCAGCCCCCAGCGCCCGGTGGTCGAGTCCAGGACCCCGCGCAACTCGGCGTTGATCTGATCGCGGGACGTCAGGGTCTGCTCCAGGTTCAGCCCGCCGACGACGTTGCGCAGGGTCGCGCTGGTCAGCTCGTCCACGGCGTGGATGTAATTGGTGATCTCGTAGGTCGCCGCCTGCGGATCGGTGACCTGGAAGTAGACCACGGTGTCGATGCCGACCACGAGGTTGTCCTCGGTGATCACGGACTGGGACGGGAAGGAGACCACCTGCTCGCGCAAGTCGATCAGGGGCAGCACCCGGTCGATGAACGGCACCGTGAAGTGCAGACCGGGGTTCAAGGTGGTGTGGTACTTGCCCAGGCGCTCGACGATCCCGGCACGAGCCTGGGGGATGATGCGCACGGCCTTGAACAGCACGACCGCGACGAACAGGATGAGCAGGGCCAGCAGGATCAGTCCTGCGGTTCCGCCGTTCATGGTTTCTCCTCGGGGGTCAGGGAGGGGACGCGGCCCCGCCGGTGATGGTGGATGGTGTCGAGGGTCAGTGGGCGGAGACGGAGGACTCGCCGGCATCGGCGTCGGGGTCGACCACAGCGGTCGCCCCGTCGATGCGCACGACCCGTCCGAAGGCGCCGGTGTCCAGGCTCAGCCCGCCCGCGCTGCGAGCGGTCCAGACGTCGCCTTCCAGGCGCACCAGCCCCTGGAGGCCGGTGACCCGCTCCAGGGCCTGCACGGGTCGACCCACCAGCGCCTCGGCGTTGTTGCGGGTCTCCGGGGTGTTGCGGTTCAGCCGCCGGACCATGGACGGGCGCACCAGACCGAGCAGGGCCAGGGAGACCGCGGCGAACACCAGCACCTGGATCGGCCAGGAACCGGTGGCGACGGCGGTCACCGCGGCGGCCGCCGCGCCGCCGGCCATCATCAGGCAGACGAACTCCAGCGAGAACATCTCGATCACGCCGAGCAGGAGCACGACCAGCAGCCACAGGGCCCAGGGATTCTGTGCGAACCAGTCGAACATGGCGGGTGGGTTCCTCTCCGGTGGCGATGTCGGCTCGTGCTCACCATCCTGCCGAATCCGGGCACCGAGGGCCACCTCATGCGCGGGATCCCGCCGCCCCATAACACGCCGATAATCTACATTATGTAAAGTAGAGCGCGGAGCGCCCCTCCTCCGGCGGCGGCGGATGCGGCTCGAAACGAGGTCCCCGGTAGATTCGGAGATCATGAGCTCTCGGCATCCCCGCACCACCGCATCATCCTCCGACGCCGCGCCGACGCGGGCGGTGTGGCCCGTTCTGACGGCCGACGTTCTCGCTGTCGTGGTGTTCGCCGGCCTCGGCAGGCTCTCGCACGGCGAAGATCTGCTGGGCACCCCGGTGACGGCCTGGCCGTTCCTCGTCGGCCTGGCCGTCACCTGGCTGGTCTGCCGCGCCTGGCGCGCCCCGGGCGGGCTCTGGCCCACCGGGATCGTCATGTGGCTGGGCACGGTGCTGCTCGGCATGGTGCTGCGCCGCCTCGTCGGCGAGGGCACACACTGGAGCTTCGTCGTCGTGACCCTGATCGTCACCGGGATCTTCCTGCTCGGGCACCGTGCGCTGGGGCGGCTGCTCGCCCGCCGTTGCCCCTGAGGGCATCCGGCAGAGGTCAACCTCAAGCTGAGGTTGTGTCTTCGTCGAGCTCTCCATCGGTCAGGAACCGGATCCAGCGCTCCAGCAGCCGCTGCGCGGCCCCCGAATCCAGGGCCCGCTGCGCGCGCGGAATCGCCTCGCCGATCCGCTCGGCCAGCGGGCAGCCGACGTCCGCCCGGCGCGCCACGAGCCCGGCGGCGGCGTTGAGCACGACGGTGTCCCGGATGGGACCCGGCTCCCCCGCCAGCACCCGGCGGATCACCTCCGCGTTGTGCGCGGCGTCCCGGCCGGTGATGTCCTCCAGGGTGTTTCCGGGCAGGTCCACGTCCGCCGGCTCCAGGCGCATCCGCTGGATCTGCCCGTCCGCAGTCTCCCAGATCTCGTTGGGCCCGATCAGGCTGAGCTCATCCAGGTTCCGGGCGCCGGTGAAGACGAGGGCGCGGTCCCCGCGGCGGGCGAAGACCTCCGCCATGAGCGGGGCCATCCTCGGGTCCGCGACGCCGATCACCGAGGAGCGCACCCGGGCGGGGTTGGCCAGCGGCCCCAGCACGTTGAACACGGTCGGGACGCCGAGGGCGCGGCGCACCGGGGCGATGTGGCGCATGGCCGGGTGGTAGGTGTTGGCGAACAGGAAGCTGAATCCGACGGCGTCGGCGGCCGCCTCGATCCGCTCCTGCGGGGCATCCAGGGGCACCCCGAGGCGCTCCAGGGCATCCGCGGAGCCGGTCGCGGAGGTCGAGGCGCGGTTGCCGTGTTTGACCACCTTCTCCCCCGCGCCGGCGATCGTCAGGGCCGCCATCGTCGAGATGTTCACCGTGTTGTGCCGGTCCCCGCCCGTGCCCACGATGTCCACGGCCTCCCGCGACCCCGCATAGGGCCGAGCCATGGCGAGCATGGTCTCGGCCAGGCCCCGCAGCTCGGCGGCCGTCTCCCCCTTGGTGCGCAGGCCGATCAGGAAGCCGGCCACGACCGCGGGGTCCGCACTCCCGCTCATCATCTCGCGCATGGCCCAGGCGGCCTGCTCCTCAGTGAGGTCCTCACGCCGTTCGATGGCGAGGAGGAGCTGCGTCCAGCTGGTCCCGGTGCTCTGCTGCGTCGTCATGCCTTAAAGACTAGGAGAACACGCGCACAGGGTGCGCCGCCACCCTGGGGAGCATCCGCACGTGTTCTGGGCGTCTGCTGGGAACCGCTCCCCTGCCCTTGCCATCCGCGCCGGTACGGGTTACGTGATCTTTACGATGGTCGGGGGCCGGAAACACGCGGGATTCGGCGGGCCGCAGGCCCTGTGAGGGACACGCCGAGGGGTCGACATGGGCGCGCCTGTTGGTGGCCTGTGAGTTTTACCGACATAATGTCTGTGTGACAACTGCATCCCATACCCCCAGTCAGTCGGCGGCACCGACCCTGAACCGGCCCAACATCGTGTCCGTAGGCACGGTGGTGTGGCTGGCCAGCGAGCTGATGTTCTTCGCCGGCCTGTTCGCCATGTACTTCACGCTGCGTGCCACCTCCCCCGAGGTCTGGGCGGAGGACACGAAGCTGCTGGACGTGCCCCTGGCCTTCGGCAACACCGTGGTCCTGGTGCTCAGCTCCGTGACCTGCCAGTTCGGCGTGTTCAAGGCGGAGCAGCTCAAGGCCCGCCGCACCGGCTCGATCTTCCAGATCGGCCAGTGGGGCATGGTCGAGTGGTTCTTCCTGACCTTCATCATGGGCGCCGTGTTCGTGAGCCTGCAGGCCATGGAGTACGCGACCCTGGTGCAGGAGGGCGTGACCATCGCCGCCAACGCCTACGGCTCGGCCTTCTACATCACCACCGGATTCCACGCGCTGCACGTGACCGCCGGGCTCATCGCGTTCCTGTTCATCATCGGACGGGCGCTGGTGGCCAAGCGATTCGGGCACTACGAGGCCACCTCCGCGATCGTCGTGTCCTACTACTGGCACTTCGTCGACGTCGTGTGGATCGTCCTGTTCGCCGTCGTCTACTTCCTGAAGTAGCACCGGCCTGCGGGCTCCCCCACGTACTCACTCACACACCGAAGGATCATTGACGTGAAGGCACTTTCCCAGAAGCGGCGTCACCCGCTGGCGGCCGTCGTCCTCCTGGCCATCGCCCTGGTGCTCACCGGCGGTCTCTACGCAGTTGCCACCGCCTCCAACCAGGCCCAGGCTGACACCGCCGCGTACACCAGCCAGGACATCGAGCAGGGTGAGAAGCTGTTCAGCGCCAACTGCGCCACCTGCCACGGCACCGAGGCCGACGGCACCGATGCGGGCCCGTCGCTGATCGGCGTGGGCGCTGCCGCCGTCGACTTCCAGGTCGGCACCGGGCGCATGCCGCTGGAGATGCAGGGGGTGCAGGCCCAGGTCAAGCCCGGCCAGTTCAACGACGAGCAGATCAAGCAGCTCGCCGCCTACGTGGCCTCCCTCGGCGCGGGCCCGGGGGTGCCCGACGACGAGGACGTGGACGTGTCCAAGGGCGACGCCGCCAACGGCGCCAAGGTCTTCCTGGCCAACTGCGCCATGTGCCACAACGCGGCCGGCGCCGGTGGTGCGCTGACCCGCGGCAAGTGGGCCCCGACCCTGATGGGCGTCTCCGAGAAGCACATCTGGGAGGCCATGGAGACCGGCCCGCAGAACATGCCGGTGTTCAACGACGCGAACATCACCCCCGAGGAGAAGCGCGACGTCATCACCTACCTGAAGTCCCTGGAGACCAACACGACCCCCGGCGGCTTCGCGCTGGGCTCCCTGGGCCCCGTCTCCGAGGGCCTGTTCATCTGGACCATCGGGCTGGGCATCGTCATCGCCTTCACCGTCTGGCTGACCTCCCGCTCCGCCTGAGCGGACAGGCCGCGCTCACACACAAGAATTCGTACCTAGGAAGATAGAGGAACACATGGGCAACCATCGTGACGCAGCACCGGAGAGCTCCGGCGCCGTCGCTACCTCCGATCAGCACCGCGAGGGCTCGTTCCCCGATCCGGGGCTTCCCCACCACCGTCCGCGCCTGACGGATGTGGACCCGAAGGCCGCCAAGAAGGCCGAGCACCGCGTCTCCTGGCTGTTCGTGCTCTCGATGCTGGGCTCGCTGCTGTTCTTCGTGGGCTTCTTCGGGGTCCGCGTGGACGGCGACATCTACGACGTCATGGATCCCGATCCCACCGCGCGGCTGCGCCTGCAGAACCTGCTGCTGGGGCTGGGCATCTCCTTCGCGATGTTCGGCATCGGCGTCGGGATCGTGCAGTGGGCCCGCAGCCTGATGCCCGATCACGAGATGGTCGAGATGCGCCACGAGATCTCCGCCGAGCCCGACCGGGCCGAGGCCCAGGAGATCGTGGAGACCATCATCGAGGAGTCCGGGGTCAAGCGCCGCCCGCTGCTGCGCAACACCCTGATCGGCGCCGTGATCCTCGCGCCGCTGACCTTCGTGACGCTGTTCCGCGAGCTCGGCCCGATCAACCCGGGTGTGCTCAAGCAGACCCTGTGGGGCGAGGGCGTGCGTCTGGTCCGGGATCCCTCCGGCACCCCGATCCGCGCCGCGGACGTCACGATCGGCTCCGCCTACCACGTGCTGCCGGAGAACATCCTCGGCATCTCCCACCAGGACGGCTACCTGGAGGAGAAGGCCAAGGCCGTCGTGCTGCTGATGCGCATGAAGCCCGAGGAGATGCACGTCTCCGAGGGGCGCGAGGACTGGAACGTGGACGGCATCGTCGCCTACTCCAAGGTCTGCACCCATGTCGGCTGCCCGATCGCCCTGTACGAGCAGCGCACCCACCACCTGCTGTGCCCCTGCCACCAGTCCACCTTCGACGCCTCCCACGAGTGCGAGGTCGTCTTCGGACCCGCGGCTCACGCGCTGCCCCAGCTGCCCATCCGGGTCAACGCCGAGGGCTACCTGGAGGCGCGCAGCGACTTCCACGAGCCCGTCGGCCCGGCCTACTGGGAGCGCGGCAAGCAGAAAAAAGAAATGGCGAGTGAGGCCTGATCATGTCCAACGCTGTGACCGAATACCAGCCGGAGACCCGCACCGGCCGCATTGCCAACTTCGTCGACTCCCGGGTTGGGATGTCCGGGATCATCAAGGAGTTCGGGCGGAAGATCTTCCCGGACCACTGGTCCTTCATGTTCGGCGAGGTGGCCCTGTACTGCCTGGTCATCCTCATCCTGTCCGGCACCTACCTGACCTTCTTCTTCAACCCCACCATGGACACGGTCGTCTACGACGGCGCCTACGTGCCCATGAAGGGCGTGGAGATGTCCGGGGCCTACGCCTCGGCGCTGGACATCTCCTTCGAGACCCGCGGCGGGCTGTTCATGCGCCAGGTCCACCACTGGGCCGCGCTGATGTTCGTCGTCGCGATCGCGGTGCACATGATGCGCGTGTTCTTCACCGGCGCCTTCCGCCGCCCGCGCGAGCTGAACTGGGTCGTCGGCGGCACGCTGTTCGTGCTGGCCATGGCCGCCGGATTCACCGGCTACTCCCTGCCGGATGACGTGCTCTCCGGCAACGGCCTGCGCATCATCGACGGCGTCATGAAGGCGATCCCGCTGGTCGGCACCTACCTCTCCCTGTTCTTCTTCGGCGGGGAGTTCCCGGGCCACCACGTGATCGGGCGCCTGTACACGCTGCACATCATGATCGTCCCGGCCCTGATCCTGCTGACGGTGGCCATCCACCTGTTCATGGTCGTCGTGCACAAGCACACCCAGTACCCGGGTCCGGGCCGCACCGAGAAGAACGTCGTGGGCTTCCCCGTGGGCCCCGTCTACGCCGCGAAGGCCGGCGGGTTCTTCTTCATCGTCTTCGGCGTGATCGCCCTGCTCGGGGCGACCACCACGATCAACGCGATCTGGAACTACGGCCCCTACGATCCCTCCCCCGTGCAGGCCGGTACGCAGCCGGACTGGTACATCGGCTGGGTCGACGGCGCGCTGCGTCTGATGCCCGGCTCCTGGCCGTGGCACTGGCAGCTGCAGGCCGGCGGCACCTGGGTCCTGGCGGTTCTGCTGCCGATGATCCCGGCCGCGATCCTGCTGGGCGTGTTCTTCACCTGGCCGTGGCTGGAGCGCTGGGTGACCAAGGACAACCGGGAGCACCACATCCTGGATCGTCCCCGCAACGCCCCGTTCCGCACGGGTGCCGGGGTCGCCGGGATCACCTGGTACGCCGTGATGATGACCGCCGCGAGCTCCGACCTGATCGCCACCCACTTCCACGTGGCCTTCAACGACGTGCTCTACGTGCTGCGGTTCCTGTTCTTCTTCGGCCCGTTCATCGCCTTCGAGATCACTCGGCGGATCTGCCTGTCCCTGCAGCGCAAGGACCGGGAGCTGGTCCTGCACGGCGTCGAGTCCGGTCGGGTCGTCCAGCTGCCGCACGGCGAGTTCATCGAGATCCACGAGCCGCTGAACGAGTACGACCGGTACCGCCTGGTCTCCTTCGAGTCCCCCGTCTACCAGCCGGCCACCCCGGATGAGGAGGGGAAGATCGGCGGCAAGGAGAAGATCCGCGGGGCCCTGTCCCGCGTGTTCTTCCACGACCGGGTCGCCCCGGTCACCCCGCGTGAGCTGGAGGCGGCACAGCACCACCACGAGCTGGAGTCCGACGAGAAGCACTGATCCGCTCCCCCGGTCTGGACAGGCCCCGCGCATCGGCTGATGCGCGGGGCCTCTTCGCATACTCTGGGCCGGGTTCGGACCGGGCTCACCTCGCGGGCCGTTCGGGAGGGGTTCGTCGTTTCGGGACCGGAATACCCCGTCCCGAAGCGACGAACCCGTCCCCAAACGCGGCCGATGCCGGTTCCGGTCCCCTGGTGCTCATGACGTGAGACCCGGCCGGCACACACCCACCGGGTCCGAACGGGGACCCGCCCTCGCCTCCACGTCGCCCTGCGCCGCACTGGCGAGGCCCTGAGGTCCCCGTTCCGGAGCCGGTGCCCTGTCCCGGAGCGGATCCGGCGCCCCCTCTGGCGGCGTCGGCCCACCGTCACCACTCTTGCGGGGCTGCCCGCTGACTTGCGTTCGGAGGCGCACACAGACGCAGAGAGGCGCTGGAGCGCGGGGCCGGCGCGGCGGGCGCAGGCCGGGGGTGCGATATCCGGGCTGGGCGGGTGCTGCGGCGCGGTGCCCGGCTCCAGGTGGGAGCGCGAGAGGGGACGAGGGGCAGGCTCTCGGTCGGGTCTCGGTCATCACGTTGAGTACGTGCGGTCACACGGTGGATTTGGTCCCCGCCGGGGAGAGCCGCAGGGCCGATCCAGCGTCCTGGGCGTCGCTTCCTGACTCGTCTCTCTCCCCGCCCCCGCGGAGATACCGGATGCGTGCTGAGATGCGGGGATCGTGTTGGGATACCGCACGACGGGACGCACCTGAGAACGAACAGTGCACGTCAGCACTAAACCCTCATCTCAACGCACTCGGGAGTGCTGCACTCACGACGCTGCGGGCACGCGGCATCACCGGGAAGGCATCGCCGGAGCCGGACGCGGGGCGGGCGTCCTGCATCCGATGATCCGGGGTAGGTCCTTCTGCCGGGGACCCGCCCCGGCTTCCGGCATGGCGCCGACGGTTTGGCGAAAACCAGAGGAGCACTCCCCGGTCGGCCCAGCGTCGCCCCCGTCGGTCTGGGATCGGCCCAGGATCAGTCCGGGAACGAGACCACCCGGATCCCCCGACTTGGCTCGCCCGTAGGGGACAGACAGAGGGTTGCCTCCGGCGGAGAACCGGGGCCCGTGGGACCGGTATCGGACCCTGCGGGGGGCTCCAGCATGAGGCAGCCCTCGGCAGATGGTCCCCGGCCCCCCACCGGGCCGATGGCGCCCGGCGGGGCCCGGCATCGACGGGCGCCACGGCGACAGCTGCTCGCCACGAGAACGGACGCCCCTCGGGCAGACTGTCCGCGGGCACGAGGCGTGCGCATCCCCGCAAGGCCGCGGGCCGGGAGAAGAAAACCGGCTTCCGAGCGCAGCGGCCCCGCGAGGGCATCAGACAGGGGCACAGGGGCGCAAGCATACGAAAAAGGAGCGTCCCCCTCGGTGCAGAGCATGCTCTGCGCCGAGGGGGACGCTCCCGTATCGTGCCGGTACCTACCCGGCGGCCGCGGTTCCCCACACCGGGGATCCGCGGCGGAGGGGTGTCAGTGGGCGTGGGCCCCGCGGTTGTACTCGTAGACCCAGCCGACGAGGCCGACCACGGCCAGCGGGGCCGCGATCGCCAGGATCCACCAGCCCACAGCCATGCCGACGACGGCGATGGCGCAGACGATGCCCAGCATCAGCGGCCACCAGCTCCACGGGGAGTAGAACCCGTAGTCCCCGGCGGCGTCCACGATCTCACCGTCCAGGTTGTCCGACGGCTGATCGGGGTGGTGCTTCTCCGTGAAGAAGATGAAGAAGGCCAGGAACCCGCACATGATGGCGGTCAGCAGCAGGGCGGGGAATCCGACCCACTCCTCGAAGCCCGTCATGAATCCGTACACGATGGCCACAGGGACCAGGAAGACCGTGAGGCCTCCGAAGAGCAGTCCGGTGATGCGCATAGCGTGTTCCTCCCCTAGGCGCTGACCGAGGCGGCCTGGCGGGCCGCGGCAGCGACGTCGTGGTTGGTGGACAGTTCCGGATGGTGCAGATCCAGCGCGGGGCGCTCGGAGCGGATCCGGGGCAGGGCCGTGAAGTTGTGCCGCGGGGGCGGGCAGGAGGTCGCCCACTCCAGCGAGCCGCCGAAGCCCCAGGGATCGTCCACCTCGACCTTCTTGCCGTAGCGGGTGGTGATGTACACGTTCCAGAAGAACGGGATCATCGACACCGCCAGGATCATCGAGCCGATCGTGGAGATCTGGTTCATCCAGGTGAAGCCGTCCTCGACCATGTAGTCCGCGTAGCGACGCGGCATGCCGTCCACGCCCAGCCAGTGCTGGATGAGGAAGGTCGTGTGGAAGCCGATGAACAGCAGCCAGAAGTGGATCTTGCCCAGACGCTCGTTGAGCATCTTCCCAGTGAACTTGGGCCACCAGAAGTAGGTGGCCGCGAAGGCGCAGAACACCACGGTGCCGAAGACCGTGTAGTGGAAGTGCGCCACCACGAAGTAGGTGTCGGACAGGTGGAAGTCCAGCGGCGGGGTGGCCAGGATGATGCCGGTGACGCCGCCGAACAGGAAGGTCAGCAGGAAGCCGAACACCCACAGCATCGGCGTCTCGAAGGTGATCGAACCCTGCCACATCGTGCCGATCCAGTTGAAGAACTTCACGCCCGTGGGCACGCCGATCATCATCGTCATGAAGGAGAAGAACGGCAGCATCACGGCGCCGGTCACGTACATGTGGTGCGCCCACACGGTCACCGACAGGGCGGCGATCGCGATGGTCGCGTACACCAGGCCCTTGTAGCCGAAGATCGGCTTGCGGGAGAACACCGGGATGATCTCGGAGACGACGCCGAAGAACGGCAGCGCCAGGACGTACACCTCGGGGTGCCCGAAGAACCAGAACAGGTGCTGCCACAGGATCGGCCCGCCGTTCTCGGCGTCGTAGATGTGACCGCCCAGGCGACGGTCCATCCCCAGGGCGAACAGCGCCGCGGCCAGCGGCGGGAAGATCATGATGATCAGGATCGCGGTGATCAGGGTGGTCCAGGTGAACACCGGGGTGCGCCACATGGTCATGCCCGGGGCGCGCATGCACAGGATCGTGGTGATGAAGTTGACGCCGCCCATGATGGTGCCGAAGCCCTGCAGCGCCAGGCCGAAGACCCACAGGTCGCCGCCCACGCTGGGGCTGTACGTCGTGGAGTTCAGCGGTGCGTACGCGAACCAGCCGAAGGAGGCCGCGCCCTGCGGGGTGATGAACCCGGCGATGGCCACCAGCGACCCGAAGAGGAAGAACCAGAAGGCCAGCGCGTTCAGCCGCGGGAAGGCGACGTCGGGTGCGCCGATCTGCAGGGGCACGATGACGTTGGCGAAGCCGACGAACACGGGCGTGCCGAACATCAGCAGCATCAGGGTGCCGTGCATCGTGAACAGCTGGTTGAACTGATCCTTGGTCTCCAGGATCTGCATCCCCGGCTCGAACAGCTCCAGGCGCATGATCAGCGCCATGACGCCGGCGAGGCAGAAGAAGGTGAACGACGCGATCAGGTACATGTACCCGATGGTCTTGTGGTCGGTGGACGTCAGCCAGTTGACGACGATGCGCCCGCGGGAGCGGGGCACGGCGCGCGGAGCAACTTGGGTCTGGTCCGCTGAATACTCGAAGGTAGACATCGGTGCTTCCCTACTGGTCGGTCTTGGTCTTGTTCGGGTTCCGGTTGTACTCGTCGCCGAGGATCCCGTGGTTCTGCGGGTGATCCTCGTCGGCGAACAGCTCCATCTGCTTCCGGTAGTCCTCCTGGGAGACCACCTTGACCTTGAAGAGCATCTCGGAGTGGTATTCACCGCACAGCTCGGCGCACTTGCCCTGGTACTCCCCCGTACCGCCGGTGGTGAAGCTCATGTAGTTGGTCTGGCCGGGGATCGTGTCCAGCTTCTGCAGGAACGCCGGAACCCAGAAGGAGTGGTTGACGTCGCGGCTCTTCAGCTGCAGCTCGACCTTGGAGTGCTCCGGCAGGTAGAGGGTGTCCAGCTTCTCTTCGACGCCCTCCTTGCCGGTCAGGTCCGCCTGCGCCCCGGAGGTGTGCACGTTGGAGTCCACGTAGTTGAAGTCCCAGGCCCACTGCTTGCCGTAGACCTCGACGGTGACGTCGGGGTGGTCGTAGCGGGCGTCCACCTCGCGCTCGACGCGATCGGAGAAAGAGAAGAGGCTGACGATCAGGATGATCGGGACCAGCGTGTAGAAGATCTCCAGCGGCAGGTGGTAGCCCACCTGCTTGGGGTACCCGGTCTCGTTCTTGCGACGCCGGTAGGCGATGATGCACCACAGCATCAGACCCCAGGTGATCAGGCCCACGGCCAGCGCCGCGATCCACGACCCGATCCACAGATCCATGATCGTGTCCACGTGGTTGGTGGTGCCCCGCTCCGTCGGCAGGAAGCCTCGCTGCGCGACGTCCGAACACCCCGTCATCAGCAGGGTGGCCGCGGCCGATGCCCCGACGACGAGCGTCTTGGTCCACCGGGAGCCGGTTCGATGCTGCGAACTCACAGACTGCCCTTCCTCTAAATCCATGCGTGTGATGCGGCGCAGGGGCGGTCCGGTGTGCCTCCCGGAGGGGAAGCCGGGACCGACCCTAGCCTGGTTTTCTCTTCAGAAGCTTACCCGCACCTGCGAGTTCGCACTGACACTGTGTCATCAGGATATCCCGTGTCGCGCGCCTCGCCCGGCTGCGACATCCCGGTCTCGAGGACCGCGCCGCCGCGTGATCCCGGGGCAGCAGCCGCACGCGAACGCGGCCCGCATCCGCCCTCCTGGGAGGGGGGATGCGGGCCACGTTACGCTCGGGAATCCGCGTGGGCGGATCAGTGGAAGGAGTCCCCGCAGGCGCAGGAGCCCTGGGCGTTGGGGTTGTCGATGGAGAAGCCCTGCTTCTGGATGGTGTCCTCGAAGTCGATGGTCGAGCCGTCCAGATACGGCACGGACATCCGATCCACGATGACCTCGACGCCGTCGAAGTCGCGCACGGCGTCGCCGTCGAGCACGCGCTCGTCGAAGTACAGCTGGTAGATCAGCCCGGAGCAGCCGCCCGGCTGCACGGCGACCCGCAGCCGCAGGTCCTCGCGGCCCTCCTGCTCGAGCAGGGAGCGGACCTTCTCGGCGGCGACCTCGGTCAGGGTCACCCCGTGGGTGGGCATCTCGGTGGCAGTCTCTTCGGTGGCGACGCTCATGGTCGTGTTCCTTTCCCGATCGGGGATCTGGCGGATCCGTCCTCGTGTTCCGAAAGCCTAGTCCGCCGTGCACCTGTGGCCAACGGCGGTGGGCCTTCCGTTTATTCCCCGGCGGCCTCGGACCCGGAGCCGTTCTCGTTCATCCGCGCCAGGAACAGCGCCTGCGCCTCGATGGCCCGGCGGAAGTCCGGGACGTACAGGGACTCGTTGGCGCTGTGGGCGCGGGTGTCCGGATCCTCGATGCCGGTGATCAGGATCGCGGCCTGCGGGAAGGTCTCGGTCAGCGAGGCGACGAACGGGATGGAGCCGCCCATGCCGGTCAGCACCGGCTGCACGCCCCAGGCCTCGCCCATCGCGGCGAGCACGGCCTGGGCCGAGGCCGAGGAGGTGTCGGCCTCGAACGGGCTGCCTGCCTCCCCCGCGTCGTAGGTCACCTGCACGCCCGCGGGAGCGTGCTCGCGCAGGTGCCGCTCCAGCAGTCGGTGGGCCTCGGCCGGGTCCTGGCCCGGTGCCAGCCGCAGGCTGACCCGGGCGCGGCAGGTCTCGACCATCGTGTTGGAGGAGTGCTCCACCGGGGTCACGTCCATTCCGATCACCGACAGCGCCGGCTGGGCCCACAGCCGCGACGTGAGGGATCCGCGCCCGGCCAGCGCCGCCTCCTCGGCCACCCCGGCGTCGGCCCGGAAGTCGGCCTCGTCGTAGTCCAGCTCCGGCTCCGGCGCGCGCACGAGGCCCTCGACGGCGACCGCGCCGTCGGCATCGTGCAGGGTGGCCAGCAGCCGGACCATCACGGTGGTCGCATCCAGCAGGGGCCCGCCGAACATCCCCGAGTGCAGCGCGTGGTCCATCGTGCGCACGGTGACCGTGCCGGAGACGACCCCGCGCAGACTCGAGGTCAGGGCCGGGACCCCGGCCCGCCAGTTCGCCGAATCAGCGACGACGATGGTCTGCGCGGCCAGCTTGTCCCGATACTGAGCCAGGAAGTTCTCGAAGCTGGGCGAGCCCGCCTCCTCCTCCCCCTCGATGAACAGGGTGATGCCCAGGCGCAGGTCATCCCCGAGGGTGTCGATCAGGTGGCGCACCGAGGCCAGATGGACCATGACCCCGGCCTTGTCATCGGCGGCCCCGCGGCCGTAGAGCCGATCGCCCACCGGGGTGGCGACGAAGGGCTCGGTGTTCCACTGCTGCGGATCGGAGACCGGCTGCACGTCGTGGTGGGCGTAGAGCATGACGGTCGGATACCCCGGGGCGGCCGGTCGGGAGGCGACGACGGCGGGCATCCCCTGGGATCCGTCCGGGCGGGCGGCGGTGAGGATCTCCACCTGCTCCAGCCCGGCCTGGCGAGCCAGCTCGGCGACGGCCTCCGCGCTGCGGGACACCTGGCTGAGGTCGTGGCTCTCCCAGGCGATCGAGGGGATGGCGACCAGCTCGGTGAGCTGCTCGAGGATCCGCGGGAAGTCCTCCTCCACCGCGCGCATCAGCGCGGCGTGCTCCTGCGGGCGGTCGGCGGGCGTGTGGGGTGTTGCATCGGTGCTCATGCCCTCCAGCCTATCCGCGCCCGCCCCGCATGCACCGGCCCGGGCCGCCGCGCGGGCTTCCCACCGGCCCGCCCGGCAGGTCGTGCGCCCGGGCCGCACCGGGACGGCGGACCGGTACCATGGTCGGGTGTTCGGAAAGAAGAAGAAAGCCCAGGAAGATCGGCCCGATCCCGCCCAGGAGAGCGTCCGGGAATCGCCGACCCGCCCACACGACGGCGGGCGCGGAACGACCCCCGGCAAGGGCCGCCCCACCCCCAGCCGCAAGGAGCAGGAGGCCGCCCGGCGTCGTCCGCTGGTCCCCCAGGATCGCAAGGCGGCCAAGGAAGCCAACCGCGAGGCCGCCCGCGAGGCGCGGATCCTGCAGAACCAGGCGATGCAGACCGGCGACGAACGCTATCTGCCCGCGCGCGATCGGGGCCCGCAGCGCCGCTTCGCGCGCGACTTCGTGGATTCCCGGCGCAACATCGGCGACTTCTTCATCGTCGTGCTGCTGATCCTGTTCATCGGAAGCATGTTCCTGCCGGCCCAGCAGCCCATCCTGGTGAACATCATGTGGATCCTGATCCTCGTGTGGATCATCGACACCTGGCTGATGTGGCGGAAGCTGAAATCCCGCCTGGTCGAGAAGTTCACCACGGTCCAGCAGGGCTCGGCCTGGTACGCGTGGAACCGGGCCATGATGATCCGCCGCCTGCGTCTGCCCAAGCCCCAGGTCCGCCACGGGGAGCGCCCCGCCTGATCCCGGCCTCAGCGGGAGCGGCGGGGATCCCGCCGAGCCATCAGCCGGCGCAGGCCGCGGTTGATCCGGCGGACCCAGAACGGGCCCTCGTAGAGGAACGCGGTGTAGCCCTGCACGAGGTCCGCCCCGTGCTCCAGGCGCTCGTAGACATCCTGGGCCGTGGTGACGCCGCCGACCGAGACGACGGCCATGGACTCCGGGACGATGCCGCGCAGCAGATCCAGGACCTCCAGGGCCCGTCGACGCAGGGGCTCGCCGGAGAGCCCGCCCGCACCGCGCTCGGCCACCTCCGCGGGGTCGCTGCGCAGGCCCAGGCCCTCGCGGGCGATCGTGGTGTTCACCGCGATGATCCCGTCCAGACCGACTCGCTCGGCCAGCTCGGCGATCTCCCGGATCTGCTCGTCCTCCAGATCCGGGGCGATCTTCACCAGCAGGGGCACGTGACGCCCGGCCACCCGGTCCGCCTCCTCCCCGACCGCGCGCAGCAGCGGCTCGAGGCTCTGCGCGGTCTGCAGATCCCGCAGGCCGGGAGTGTTCGGGGAGCTGACGTTCACGGCCAGGTAATCGGCCTGCGGGGCCAGGGCGCGGGTGCTCTCCAGGTAATCCGCGGTGGCCTCCTCCAGGGGCACGATCTTGGTCTTGCCGATGTTCACCCCGATCACGGGGCGGACGCGGCGTCCGCTCCGAGCCCCCTCCAGGTCCGCGTGCGCCGCGGCCAGGCGCGGGCCGATGGCCCCGGCGCCGTCGTTGTTGAAGCCCATGCGGTTGATCACGGCGCGGTCGCGCACGAGGCGGAACAGCCGCGGGCGGGGATTGCCGGGCTGGGCCTGGGCCGTGATGGTGCCGACCTCAACATGCCCGAACCCCAGATCCGCCAGCGCCGCGACGCCGGTTGCGCCTTTGTCGAAGCCGGCGGCCAGACCGAAGGGCGACGGGAAGTCCAGCCCCAGAGCGCGGGTGCGCAGCTGCGGGTGGGGGGCGCACAGGACCCGCAGGAGCCGGGAGGCGCCGGTGGCCCGGGCCGCCTTGATGCCGTCGAAGCCGATGCGGTGGGCTCGTTCGGGATCCATCCCGGAGAAGACCACGCGGAAGAAGGTCGGGTAGAAGCGCACCATGTTCATCCTCGCTCGTTATATCTCAGGTTGCAGTTGAAGGTCTGTTGTTCAATCTCAGGTGTTGCTTGAAGCCTTGTCGACGGCCGCCCCGTAGCGTCGGTCCCGCCGGGCGTACTCCTCGACCGCGCGCCACAGCACGAGCCGGTCCATGTCCGGCCAGAGCACGTCCATGAAGACCATCTCCGCGTAGGCCGACTGCCACAGGAGGAAGTTGGAGAAGCGCTGCTCCCCCGAGGTGCGCAGGAACAGGTCGACGTCGGGCACCTCGGGCTCGTCCAGGTACCGGGCGAAGGTCTTCTCCGTGACCGAGCCCGGCTTCAGGCGCCCCGCCGCGGCGTCGGCGGCGATGGCGGCGGCGGCATCGGCGATCTCGGCGCGGCCCCCGTAGTTCACGCACATCACCAGCGTGCACACCGTGTTCTCTCTGGTCTCCCGCTCGCACTGCTCCAGCTGCCGGATCACCGAGGTCCACAGTCGGGGTCTGCGCCCGGCCCACCGGATGCGCACCCCCCAGGACTTCAGGGTCTCCAGCTGGCGCTCCAGCACGTCCGTGCAGAAGCGCATGAGGAAGCTGACCTCGTCCAGGGAGCGCTTCCAGTTCTCCGTGGAGAAGGCGTAGGCGCTGACATACGGGATCCCCATCTCGATGGCCCCGGCCACGACGTCCAGCAGCGCCTGCTCCCCGGCCTTGTGGCCCTCGTTGCGCGGCAGACCGCGGGCGTTGGCCCACCGGCCGTTGCCGTCCATGACCACCGCGACGTGCTGCGGCACGAAGCGCCGGGGGATGTCCGGCGCGGTGCGACCGCTGGGATGGGGGAAGGGCTGCACCGGCTGATTCATCGAGGCCTTTCTTCCAGCAGATCGAAGGACCGGAACGCGTGGTCCAGGTGCCACTGTACCGAAGCCCGCACCAGCCGCCCGGTCCGACGACGCGAGGCATCGTCGTCCGCCGAGTCCAGCGCGGCCCAGTCACCCCGGGCCAGGGCGTCGAGGCGGTCCAGATCCCCGGCGCGCAGGGGCCGGTCCCCCGGTTCCAGGCATCCGGAGCCGACGGCGCCGCCGTCGCGCACGGACCACCCGAGAAGGTCCGCCTCACCCCCGCAGCGCACGCAGCGGTTCGTGCTGACCGACCAGCCGGCCGCTGCCAGGGCGCGCAGCAGGTAGGAGTCCAGGACGTCGCGCGGATCGTGCAGGTGCCGCGCCAGGGCCGACAGCGCCCCGGCCGTGAGGGGGAACAGCGCCGCGGCCGTGTCCTGCTCCCCCTGCCCGATGCGGTCGGCGACCTCGCAGATCGCGCTGGCCGCCAGATACGCGTCCCAATCGGCCACCAGCGGGGCGGAGTAGGCCTTGACGGTCACGGCCTGGGTGATCGTGGCCAGGGAGCGTCCGGAGACGAAGGAGACGTCCGCGACCATGAACGGCTCCAGGCGCGCCCCCATCTTCGACGAGGCCCGCCGCACCCCCTTGGCCACCGCGCGCAGCATCCCGTGGTGGGCGGTGAGACCCACGATGATCCGGTCGGCCTCCCCCAGGGGGTGGGTCGCGAGGATCAGCAGCAGGTCCCGGGAGCTGCGGGCGGGGATCGCGGTCAGAGGCACGCCTCCATTCTCCCACGGCAGCCCGCTCGAGGCCGGGAGCGCAGGGTCCCGGCCGACGGCGGCCACGGCACGGGCCGATCCGAACGCCCCAACTCAGCGCAGCGCGCGGTTCACCGCGGAGACCACGGCCTTCAGCCCGGCGCGGGTGGTGTTGGCGTCGATGCCCACGCCCCACAGCACCCGATCCCCCACGGCCGCCTCGACGTAGCTGGCGGCCTGGGCGTACTCCCCCGAGCTCAGCGCGTGCTCGGAGTAGTCCAGCACGCGCACATCCACTCCCTCGCGGGAGAGGATCTGCGTCATCGCGTCGATCGGGCCGCTGCCGGTGCCGGAGCGCTCCAGGACACGGCCCCCGGCCTCCAGCCGCACCCGCAGCGTCGTGTCCCCCGTGTCTGCGGCCTCGGTGGTCATCGAGGCGATGCGGAACCGGCCCCAGCGCGCAGCCCCCGGCTCCTCGGCCGGCAGGTACTCGTCCCGGAAGATCTCCCACAGGGCGACGCTGGTGATCTCCCCGCCCTGCTCGTCGGTGCGCGCCTGGACCAGCGCGGAGAACTCGGCCTGCGCCCGCTTGGGCATCTCCAGGCCCTTCTGCCGCTGCAGCAGGTAGGCGATCCCGCCCTTGCCGGACTGGGAGTTTACCCGGATCACGGCCTCGTAGTCGCGCCCGACGTCCTTCGGGTCGATCGGCAGGTACGGCACCGCCCATTCCATGTCCGCGGGGTCCTGCCCGGTCTGCTCCGCCCGCTGGGCCATCGCATCGAAGCCCTTCTTGATGGCGTCCTGGTGGGACCCGGAGAAGGCCGTGAAGACCAGCTCCCCGCCGTAGGGGGTGCGCTCGGGCACGCGCAGCTGGTTCGCGTACTCCACGGTGTGGCGGATGTGCTCGATGTCGGAGAAGTCGATCTGCGGATCCACGCCCTGGGTCAGCATGTTCAGTCCCAGCGTCACCAGGTCCACGTTGCCGGTGCGCTCGCCGTTGCCGAACAGGCACCCTTCGATCCGGTCGGCCCCGGCCAGGTACCCCAGCTCGGCCGCGGCCACACCGGTGCCGCGGTCGTTGTGCGGGTGCAGGGACAGCACCACGTTCTCCCGGTGCTCCAGGTGCCGGTGCATCCACTCGATGGAGTCGGCGTAGATGTTGGGGGTGGCCATCTCTACGGTGGCCGGCAGGTTGATGATGACCTCGCGGCCGTCGCCGACCCCCAGCTCGGCGGCGACGGCGTTGGCGACCCGGGCCGCGTACTGGACCTCGGTGCCCGTGTAGGACTCCGGAGAGTACTCGTAGGTGATGGGCACGGCGCTGCCCAGCTGCTCCTCGTACTTGGCGCACAGCCGGGCCCCGCGCAGGGCGATGTCCAGGATCTCGTCCTGATCCGCCTGGAAGACCACCCGGCGCTGCAGCACCGAGGTGGAGTTGTAGAAGTGCACGATCGCGGAGGGGGCGCCCTCGATGGCCTCGTAGGTGCGCTCGATCAGGTGCTCCCGGCACTGGACCAGCACCTGGATCGTGACGTCCTCGGGGATGTGCCGACCCTCGATGAGGGTGCGCACGAAGTCGAAGTCCGTCTGGGAGGCCGAGGGGAAGCCGACCTCGATCTCCTTGTAGCCCATGGCCACCAGGAGCTTGAACATGGCCAGCTTGCGGTCGGTGTCCATCGGATCGGCCAGGGCCTGGTTCCCGTCGCGCAGGTCCACCGCGCACCAGCGCGGGGCCTGAGTGATGACCCGGTCCGGCCAGGTGCGGTCCGGCAGGGACACGGGCAGCTGCTCGAGATAGGGACGATACCGATGGGTGGGCATCGGGGAGGGCTGCTGGCGGTTGGGCAAGGCACTCGCCTTCTTCCTGGGTCAGGATGGGCGGTCGACGCGGGCGGCGGCTCCGCAGCGAGGGGGTCGGCCTAGGGGAAGCTGACCTCGCTGCGGCGGCTAAGGCGTCGGAGTACTGCCGTGTGCATCACATCAGCAACGTATCACCGTGCCCCGCCGCACGCCCCCTGCCCGCCCCGGAGTCCAGATAATGGACGAACCGGGACCGGCTCGGGCGTTCCCGCACCGCGCGGGCCGCCCGGGCCTAGTACCCGAAGGCCTGCTGGCAGGGGGACTCCTGCGCGGTCTGCCCGGAGGCGCCGCCGACGATCTCCTGGTCATCGGCCTTGACCTTGTCGCCCGAGGTGAAGTCCAGCCCGGGCAGCACCGCGACCCCGGCGTAGGCCTCGCTGGGCTGGATCTGCTCCGCCGCAACCCCCAGGGCCTGACCGATCTGCTCCGCCTGCTCCTCATAGCCGGTGCTGTAGTACACGGTCGTGCCGGCCAGCTGGTTCTGGGCCTGCTGGTGCGTGACCTGCGTGTAGCCCAGCTTCTCCACGAGGTCGGCCACGTGCTCCCCCTGGGAGCTCGTGCCGGTCGCATCGATCACCGAGACCGGCACGGAGCGGTCCACCGACGCCGACGGGGAGGGCTGCGCGGAGGCGGAGGCGGAGGGCTGCTCCTTCGCCGCCAGGGATCCGTCCTTGCGCAGGGTCGCGAAGACCTGCTGCGCGGAGTCGGACAGCTGCAGCTTGTTCGGGTTGGCCGGATAGGCCTCGTTCGGCACCGTCGCGAAGACCACCTTGTCCAGGTCGACGCCGGCGAAGATGCTGCCGATCGACACGAGGGTGCTGGGATCGGTCAGCCCGGAATCCACGGTCACGTTCTGCGTGATCGCCTCCGCGATCCGGTACATCGTCCCCGGGTTGGTCAGGGTCCCCTGCGCCTTGACCTTGCGCAGCAGCGAGGCCAGGAACGCCTGCTGGGCCTTGATCCGGGTGGTGTCCGAGCCGTCGCCGAAGCCGTGGCGGGAGCGCAGGAAGGACAGGGCCTGCTCCCCTTCCACCTCCGACTCCCCCTTGGGCAGCTTCAGCCCCGAGTAGGGATCATCGACCGCCTGGTCCACACAGACCTGCACCCCTCCCACCACGGAGCTGAGCTGCTTGACGGCGTTGAAGTCCACGAGCATGAAGTGGTCGATGTTGATCCCGGTGATCTTGTTGATCGTGGCCACCGAGCACCCCGGCCCGCCGTGATCCAGGGATTCGTTGATCTGGGTGTCCGGGGACTCAGGGTAGGTCTGCCCCGTCTTCTGGTTGGTGCACTGCGGGATGTCCACCATCAGGTCCCGGGGGAAGGAGACGACGCTGACGTTCTGCCGGTCCTGACTGATCTGCACCAGCATCATCACATCCGAGCGGGCCCCCGAGGAGGCATCGGCGGCGTCGCCGTAGGCGCTGTTGGCCCCGGCGCGGGTGTCCGATCCGATCACCAGGATGTCCAGGGGACCGTCCTCGAGGTTCTCGCTGCCCCCGAGGTTCAGGGCGTCGGTGCTGACGTTGTGCCGCAGCCGCAGGGCCGCGACGCCGCCGGCGCCCATCACGACCAGCAGCAGGGCGATGCAGCACAGCGCGGCCCACAGGCCGCTGCGCGAGACCAGTCCGTCGTTGCGGAAGTGCCGACCGCGGGGCACGGCGCGGACGTCCTGCTCGGGGGCGCTGGAGGTTTCTGGCACGGAGTCTCCTGGGGGAAGAGGCCGGGGTCGCGCTCGATTCTACGACGCCCGGCTGAATGCCGCCCGTGAGTCGGGATCAGAACCCCAGCCGGCCCAGGGCGCGCGGATCGCGCTGCCAGTCCTTGGCGACCTTCACGTGGATGCTCAGGTACACCTTCGCCCCCAGCAGGGGCTCGATCCCGGCCCGGGCCTTGGTGCCGATCTCCTTCAGCCGCGAGCCCCGGCGCCCGATGATGATGGCCTTCTGGGACTCCCGCTCCACGTACAGGTTCACGTGCACATCCACCATCGGGTCCTCGGCGGGGCGACCCTCCCGGTCGACCATCTCCTCGACCGTGACGGCCACCGAGTGCGGCAGCTCGTCCCGGACCCCCTCCAGGGCCGCCTCGCGCACCAGCTCGGCGATCATCACCGCCTCCGGCTCATCCGTGAGATCCCCCTCCGGGTACAGCGGCGGGGAGACCGGCAGGTGGGAGCCCAGCACCTGCGCGACCGCCTCCACCTGGTAGCCGCTGACCGCGGAGACGGGGATGACGTCGGCCCAGCCGGAGCGACCGGCATCGGACTCGGCCTTCGGCGCACCCGCGCCGGAGCCGCGGCGTCGGGCCCGACGCTGCCGGCGGGCCTCCTGCTCGGCGGCCATGGTCTCCTCGCCGAGGGCCTGCACGGCCAGCAGCTGCTCGGCCAGACGCTGCGGAGGCACCGCATCCGCCTTCGTGACGATCGCGACGACGGGCCGGTTCCCGGCCGCGGCCAGCTGCGCGGCGATGTAGCGATCCCCGGGACCGATCCGCTCATCGGCCGGCAGGCAGAACCCGATGACGTCCACCTCCGCCAGGGTCTCGGCCACCAGGTCGTTCAGCCGCTGACCCAGCAGGGTGCGCGGCCGGTGCAGCCCCGGGGTGTCGATGAGGATCAGCTGGTGCTCGGGACGGTGCACGATCCCCCGGATCGTGTGCCGGGTGGTCTGCGGACGGTTGGACGTGATGGCCACCTTCTGACCCACCAGGGCGTTGGTCAGGGTGGACTTCCCGGCATTGGGGCGCCCGACGAGCACGGCGAAGCCCGCCCGGAAGCCCTCGGGAACGGCGGCGAATTCCATGGTCACTCCTCGTGCTCGGCGGCGGACTCGGCCGGCTCCGGGGCGACGGGGCTGGCCAGGACCGTGCCCACCCGGTTGCGGCGTCCTTCGAGCCTAACGGCCTTCAGCTTCAGCCCGTAGATCTGCGCCTCCGACCCGACGATCGGCACCCGCCCCAGGGCCTTGGCCAGCAGCCCCCCGACCGTATCCACGTCGTCGTCCTCCAGGTCCAGGTCGAACAGGTTTCCCAGGTCCCCCACCGACAGCCGGGCCGAGACCAGGTAGGCATCCCCCTCGGCGGTGACCTCCGGGACCGCGGCATCATACTCGTCCACGATCTCCCCCACCAGCTCCTCGATGAGATCCTCCAGCGTGACCAGCCCGGCCGTGCCGCCGTACTCGTCCACCACGACGGCGATGTGGGTCCCCTCCCGCTGCATCTGGGGCAGCAGCTCCGAGACCTTCTGGGACTCGGGGACGAACCTGGCCGGACGCAGCAGCTGCCCGACGCCGCGCTCGCGGGCCCGGCCCCGATCCGCGAGCATCGCCTCGGCGACGTCCTTCAGGTACAGGAAGCCGCGCACGTCGTCGACGTCCTCGCCCAGCACGGGGATGCGGGAGTAGCCGGACCTCAGGAAGAGGTTCAGGGCGTTGTCCAGGGTGTCCTCGGCCTCGAAGCTGACGATGTCCGGGCGCGGCACCATCACGGCGCGGATGCGGGTGTCGTCCAGCTCGAAGATCGAGTGCAGCATGGCCGCCTCGCTGTCCTCGATCAGATCCGTGGTGGAGGCCCGGTCCACGAACTCGCGCAGCTCCTCCTCGGTGAAGAATCCGGCGTTCTCCTCGGTGGCCGGGGAGATCCGCGCCCCCAGTCGCATCAGCCAGCGGGGCACGGGCCCCATGCCTCGGGTCAGGGCCCGCAGCAGCTTCGCCGTGGCACCGGCCACCCGCAGCGGATGGGCCCGGCCGAGGTGGCGCGGGGCGACCCCGACCAGCACGAAGCCCGCCAGGGAGGCCAGCAGCACGGTCAGCACCGCCGCCAGCCAGACCCAGGGCAGCACCCGCATCAGCAGCAGCAGGAGGATCACGCTGACCGCGGACTCCCCCACGATGCGGGTGAAGCGCAGTGCGTACATGTGCGGCCGGGGATCGGCCAGCACCGCACGCAGGCTGGCCCGCCCCTCCTCCCGGCTGACGGTCTCCGCCTCGTGGCGGGGCAGGTAGGTGAACGCGGACTCCGCGGCGGTCATCAGGAAGGCCAGGCCCAGCAGGACGAGGACGGCGAGGATCAGCAGGACGGTGCTCATGACGGCCTTCTTCTAGTGGCGGGTCTCGACCGGGGCGGGGTGTCCGAGGAAGTCCTCCAGGATCCGCCGCTGCAGAGCGAACATCTCCCGCTCCTGCTCGGGTTCGGCGTGGTCATAGCCCAGGCAGTGCAGGATCCCGTGCACGGTGAGCAGGCACAGCTCATCGGCCGTTCCGTGCCCCGCGCGCTCACCCTGCTCCCGGGCCACCGTCGGGCACAGCACGACGTCGCCGAGCACCCCGGCCGCCGGGTCCTCGGCGGTGCCGGGCCTCAGCTCGTCCATCGGGAAGGACATCACGTCCGTGGGCCCGGGCAGATCCATCCACTGCCGGTGCAGCTGGGCCATCTGCTCGTCGGTGACCACGGCCAGGGACAGCTCGACCTCCTCCCCCAGGTGCAGACGGGCGCCGGCGAAGTCCACCAGGGCGCGCAGCTGGGCCAGGTCCACCTCCGCGAAGGCCGTGCGCTCGGCGTCGGTGCTCGGCTCGGAGACCTCGATGTCCAGGATCATGCCCGCTCCCCCGCATCCGCCCCGGCGCTCCCGGCGTCCCGCGAGTCTCTCCGGGAGTCCGCGGAACCCGCCCGGGCGGCGTCGCGCGCCCGCTTGTCCCGGGCGTGGGCGGAATCCTGCTCCCACCGCCCGTAGGCGGTGACGATGTCGCTGACCAGCTGGTGGCGCACGACGTCCACGGCCTCCAGGCGCGCGAAGTGCACGTCCTGCACATCGCGCAGGATCGTCTGCACCTGCCGCAGCCCCGAGGCGGCCCCCCGGGGCAGATCCACCTGGGTGACGTCCCCGGTGATGACCATCTTGGAGCCGAAGCCCAGGCGGGTCAGGAACATCTTCATCTGCTCCGCGGTGGTGTTCTGCGCCTCGTCGAGGATCACGAAGGCGTCGTTGAGGGTGCGCCCGCGCATGTAGGCCAGCGGCGCGACCTCGATGGTCCCGGCCTCCATGAGCCGGGGGATGGAATCCGGGTCCATCATGTCGTGCAGGGCGTCGTAGAGGGGACGCAGGTACGGGTCGATCTTCTCGTTGAGGCTGCCGGGCAGGAAGCCCAGGGACTCCCCCGCCTCCACCGCCGGGCGGGTCAGGATGATCCGGTTGACCTCCTTGGCCTGCAGGGCCTGCACGGCCTTGGCCATCGCCAGGTAGGTCTTGCCGGTGCCGGCCGGGCCGATGCCGAACACGACCGTGTTCGCGTCGATCGCCTCGACGTACGCGGACTGGTTGACGGTCTTGGGGCGGATCTTCCGGCCCCGGCTGGAGAGGATGTTCTTCGTCAGGCTCGGCGCGGCCTGGGCCATGTTGCGCACGAGCAGGTCCGTGAGCCGCTGGACGGTCTGCACGGTGATGCGGGTGTCCTGCCGGGCCAGGGCCTCCAGCTCCTCGAGCAGACGCAACACCAGCTGCACCTGGGCGGAGGGACCGCTGACCCCGACCTCCAGGCCGCGCAGGTGCAGGGAGACGTCGGGGAAGGCCTGTTCGATGACCAGCAGCGAGGAGTCCTGGGGGCCCAAGGCCCCGATCATCGCCTCGCGCGAGGCGAAGGCATACGTGCGGGAGACGGACAGCGGGCGGGAGTCGCCGGTCGGCGAATCGGAGAGCACGGCGGCGGAGAGCCTTTCGACGGTGGGCGTGCGCGGGGGCGGGATGCTCCATCCCAGCCTACCCGCCCGCCCCCGGGCTCGTCTGCGCCCGGGGTCCGGCGGGAGGGATCCTCAGGAGGATGCGGCGGGTTCGTCGGGATCGGGGGTCAGGGGATCCGTCCCGTCGGGATCGGCGCCCTCGGACCCCGGGCCGAGCTGGGACCAGTGCCCGGACAGGACCTGCAGCACGGCCAGGGCGGCGGCCCCGGCCGTGGAGGTGCGCAGCACCTCCGGGCCCAGGCGCACCGGGTGCGCGCCGGCCGCGACGAGCCGGCGCGTCTCCTCCGGCGAGATCCCGCCCTCCGGACCCACGACGAGCAGGACCCGGCCCCGGCCCTGCGGATCCGGCAGGCGGGCGGGCACCTCCCGGCTCAGCGGGTTCCGGGCCTGCTCGTGCAGCACGAGCACCAGGTCCTCGGGGCCCACCTGCCCGAGCAGGGCCTCCAGATCGGCCAGCGGCAGCACGTCGGGCACGACGGCGCGCCGGGCCTGCTTGGCGGCCGCCGCCGCGGTGCGCTCCCACTTGGCGTGGGAGCGCGCGGCCCGCTCCCCCTTCCAGCGCACGATGCTGCGCTCGGCCTGCCACGGCACGATCGCCGCGACCCCGAGCTCGGTGGCCATCTCCACGGCCATCAGGTCCCGGTCCCCCTTGGCCAGGGCCTGGACCAGCACGAGTCGGCCGACCGGCTCCGGGGCGGGATCGGCCATCAGGCGCACCAACAGGCCCTCGGGCAGCAGCTCCCGGACGACGCCGGGGGCGCGCAGCCCGCGCCCGTCGACCAGATCCAGCTCCTCGCCGGGGCCCAGGCGACGCACGGTGCGGGCGTGGTGGCCCTCCGGGCCGGTCAGTTCGACGGAGTCCTCCGAACGCGCGTCGCGCAGGAGATCGGTGGGGACGCGGAAGACGGGGCGGGTCATGGCGGCTCCTGTGCGGTGGCGGGGTCAGTCCTGGAAGCGGTCGCGCAGCCGGGAGAAGAAGCCCTGCCCGGAGCCGCGCTGCACGGTCTGCCCGGCGCCGTCGTCCTCCCCGCGCAGCTGGGCCAGCTTCCGCAGCAGCTCGCGCTGCTCGTCGTTCAGGCGGGTCGGGGTCGTGACCTGCAGGTGCGCGATCACGTCGCCGCGGCCGCTGCCGCGCAGGCGGGTCGCGCCCAGGCCGCGCAGGGTCACGGTCTGCCCGTTCTGGGTGCCCGGCTCCACGGTGACCTCGCGCGGTCCGTCGAAGGTCTCCAGGGTGACCGAGGTGCCCAGGGCGGCCGCGGTCATCGGGACGGTGATGCTGGCGTGCAGGTCGTCTCCCTCCCGGGTGAAGACCTCGTCCGGGCTGACCCGGATCTCCACGTAGAGATCGCCGTTGGGTCCCCCGCCCGTGCCGGCCTCGCCCTGCCCGGACAGCCGGATGCGGGTGCCGGTGGACACCCCGGCCGGGATCTTCACGGTCAGCGGCCGGCGCTGGCGCACCCGGCCCTCGCCGTAGCACTCCTGGCAGGGGTGCTTGATGACGGTGCCGAAGCCGTGGCAGTGCGGGCACTCGGCGGTGGTCACCACGTTGCCGAGGATGGACTGGACCTGGCGCTGGACCTGCCCGCGCCCGTGGCAGACCTCGCAGGTCTCCGGCTCGGTGCCGTCCTGGGTGCCCTTCCCGGAGCACTCCGGGCAGGTCACGGCGGTGTCGACCATGACCTCCTTCTCGGCGCCGAACACGGCCTCGCGCAGGTCGATGCGCACGGTGATCAGGGCGTCCTGGCCCTGCCGGGCCCGGCTGGCCGGGCCGCGGGAGGACTGGGCGCCGTTGAAGAAGGTTTCGAAGATGTCGGAGAAGCCGAAGCCCCCGCCGGGGAATCCGCCGCCACCGCCGAAGCCGCCGGCGGTGCCGTTCTCGTTGCCGGTCGCGTCGTAGATCCGGCGCTTCTCCGGGTCGGAGAGGACGTCGTGGGCGTGGGAGACGCGCTTGAACTCCTCGGCGGCCTCCGGGGAGGGGTTGACGTCGGGATGCAGGGTGCGGGCCTTCTTCCGGTAGGCCTTCTTGATCTCCTCGGGGCTGGCGTCGCGGGAGACGCCGAGGGTTTCGTAGTGGCTGCTCACGGTGTGCTCGTTCCTTCTTCTCGCGGTGTGCTCACCGCGTGGCGGGGTCGATGGTCAGGGTCGGGTGCGGGTCAGGGCTGGTCCTCGCGCAGCAGGCGCGAGAGGTAGCGGGCCACGGCCCGCACGGCGGCCATGGTCTCGGGGTAGTCCATGCGGGTCGGTCCGACCACGCCCAGCTGGGCGCTGCCGGCCGGACCGTACACGCTGGCCACGACCGAGGCGTCGGTCAGGGGGGTCGCGGCGTTCTCGGCGCCGATGCGCACCGAGACGCCGGTGGCTCCGGGGTGCTCCTCCCCGAGCTCCGAGAGCAGGCGCAGCATGACGACCTGCTCCTCCAGCGCATCCAGGATCGGGGCGATGCTGCTGCGGAAGTCCCGGGTGGACTGGGCGAGGTAGCTGGTCCCGGCCATCAGCAGCCGGTCCTGCGCGCCGCCGTCGGCCAGGCCCGCCAGGCCCGCCATCACCCGCGCCCCGGCCTCGCGCGCCCCGGGCGGCAGGGTGGCGAGCACGGTGTCGGCGCGGGCCGCAGCCGCATCCAGCGGGGCCTCGACCAGCTCCTCCAGCAGGCGGGTGCGCAGCAGGGCGAGGTCCTCCCCCGCGTGCCCGGCGTCGACGGGCAGGGGCACCGGCTGCTGCAGCACGCGCCCGCGGCTGGTGATGAGGATCAGCAGGGCCGTGTCCGGCTCCAGGGGCACCAGGTCCAGGTGCCGGACCCGCTCCCCGGTGCGCCGGGGATAGCGCACGACGGCGACCTGGTGGGTCAGCTGGGAGAGCAGGCGCACCGTGCGGGCCATGACCTCGTCGAGATCGTGGGAGGAGCCGAGGAACTCGACGATGACCCGGCGCTGGGCCGGGGTCAGCGGCCGCACGGCGTCGATGCGGTCCACGAAGGCGCGGTAGCCCTTGTCCGTGGGGATGCGCCCGGCGCTGGCGTGCGGGGCGGCGATCAGGCCCTCATCCTCCAGGGCGGCCATGTCGTTGCGCACCGTCGCGCTGGAGACGCCGAGCCGGTGCCGCTCGACGAGGGCCTTGGATCCCACCGGCTCCCGCGAATGCACGTAGTCCTCCACGATGGCGCTGAGCACCTCGAGGCGGCGCGGATGGTTCACGGTCTGGCTCCTGGTGTTCTGCCGGGGACGGCGATGGCCGAGGACACGGGTCGGATCGGCGGGGCCCGGGCTGGGCCGGGGGCCGGCTGCGGCGCTAGAGTCGGGGGCGCGCGGCGCGGTCCGATCTGGCACTCGGATGACCCGAGTGCTAATCCTACGCCCGTGCCGATATCGAGGAAAGCGCGGGCCGGGTCCGGAGCGCGCCGGCCGCCGACGTCGGGATGATCCGCCGGTCGCAGATCGCCGACCGGGCCGCCGAGGGAGGAGCGACGAGGATGCACGCACAGGACTGGGGGCCGCAGTCCCTCGAGGAGCTCTCCGCCGCCCGCCGCGGCCCGCGCACCGAGGACCTGCCGGTGCGCGCCGGGATGGTCCTGGAGGAGCTGGAGACCGGGTGGGTCGGGGCCGCGGTGCGCCTGGAGACCATCGGCGGGCAGCGGGTGGTCAGCCTGGAGGACCGCCACGGCGCGGTGCGGGCCTTCCCGCTGGGCTACGGCTTCCTGTACGAGGGCCGCCCCGTGCGCCTGGTCCCCCCGCCGCCCCGGGCCGCCCCGAGCGGGCCCGCCCGGACCCGGTCGGGTTCGGTCGCCCTCCCCCAGGCCCCGGCCCGCACGGCGCGGGCCTCGCGGATGCTGGTCGAGGGGGTGCACGACGCCGAGCTGGTGGAGAAGGTCTGGGGGGATGACCTGCGGGTCGAGGGGATCGTGGTGGAGCCGATGCACGGACTGGATCACGTCGAGCAGACCATCCGCGACTTCCAGCCGGGTCCGGGCCGACGCCTGGGGGTGCTGGCCGATCACCTGGTGCCCGGCTCCAAGGAGTCCCGTCTGGCCGAGCAGGCTCTGGGCCTGCCCGGGGCCCGCGAGCACGTGCTGTTCGTGGGCCACCCCTACGTGGACGTCTGGGAGTCGGTGCGCCCGCGCGCCGTGGGGCTGTCCGCCTGGCCGCAGGTCCCGCGGGGGGAGGACTGGAAGACCGGCGTGCTGCGGCGGATCGGGTGGCCCCATGCCAGCGCGGCCGAGCGCGGCCGGGCCTGGCGCCGGATCCTGGCCGGGGTGAACAGCTACACGGACCTGGATCCCGGGATCCTCGGTCCCGTGGAGCACATCATCGACTTCCTCACCGATCACCCCTGACCCCCACCGCCTCATGTGATCTTCGCCATGGGTGATCCCGGCCTCCGCCGTCGCCGGTTCGGGCCCGGTAAGCTGGAGGCGATGCCCGCACGACCCGCGCGGCCGCTGACGAGACAGGATGAAGCGAGAAGTTTTGGGGACCACTTCCACCACCGAGCAGACTCCTCCCTTCGAGGGGACCAACGCGATGCCGCAGCCGCTGAGCGTCAAGGATGACCGCACGATGGCCACCCTCGCCCACTTCGGCGGGGTGGTGGGGTGCATCCCCTCCGGCCTGATCTACCTGACCTTGCGCGCCCGGGGTCGCTTCACGGCCCAGGAGTCCCGGGAGGCCCTGAACTTCACCCTCCTGCCGAGCGTGCTGATCGTGGTCTGCGTGGCCCTGTCCCCCGTGCCCGCCATCGGGTGGCTGTTCGGCCTCATCGCGGCCGTGGTCTGGGTCTTCCTCGCGCTGTCCTCCCTGGTGGCCGGGGTGCACGTGAACCGGGGCAACCCCTACCAGTACCGCTTCAACACCCGGCTGCTGGATCGGATCTCCGCCCGCCGCGGCTGATCCCGACCGGGCTCGGATCCGGGACCCCGACGTCGAACCCCGGGGTCGGCTCGCCCCGAGCCCCGTCTGGAGGACGTCCCTGCGGCTCAGTCCCCCAGCAGGGTGCGCACGACGGCGTCCCCCAGCAGCCGCCCACGCAGCGTGAGCACGACCCTGCCCTCGGCCCGGGCCTGCGGCTCGATCAGCCCCTGGCCCTCGAGCCAGCCCACCGCCTCCCGGCCAGGCCCCCGCAGATCCTCGATCGCGACGCCCTCCCGGATGCGCGCGGCGAGCATCACGTCCTCGACGTAGCGGGTGTCCGCATCCAGGTGCTCCCGAGCCGCCGCCGGGGACAGGCCCTGACGCACGCGATGGGCGTAAGGCACGGGGTGCTTCAGATTCCACCAGCGCACGCCGTTGATGTGCGAGTGCGCGCCGGGGCCGATCCCCCACCAGTCCCGGTTGCGCCAGTACGCGAGATTGTGCCGGGAGCGGGTGTCCTCGGAGCGGGACCAGTTGGACACCTCGTACCAGGAGTACCCGGCCTCCCCGAACAGGCGGTCGGCCAGCAGGTACATGTCCGCCTGGGCGTCGTCGTCCACCGGGGACAGCTCCCCGCGGCGGATCTGCGCGGCGAGCTTGGTGCCCGGCTCCACGATCAGCGAGTAGGCCGAGATGTGGTCCGGGGCGCAGTCGATGGCCGCGCGCACCGAGGTCTCCCATTCCGCCAGGGTCTCCCCCGGCGCCCCGCTGATCAGGTCCACCGAGGTCTGCAGGCCCACCTCCCTGGCCCAGGAGACCACCTTGGGGACGTTGGCCGGGGTGTGGGTGCGATCCAGCACGGCCAGCACCCGCGGCACCGCGGACTGCATCCCGAAGGAGACGCGCGTGAACCCCGCCTCCTTCAGCAGGGCGAGGTCCTCGCGGGTCACCGAATCCGGGTTGGCCTCGGTGGTGACCTCCGCGCCGTCGACGATGCCGAAGCGCTCGATCCCGGCGCGCAGGATCCGCGCCAGGTCCTCGGCCGGCAGACGGGTCGGGGTGCCCCCGCCGAAGAACACCGTGCTCAGCGGGCGGGCCGGCAGGCCGGAGCGGGTGAGGACGCCGGCGGCCAGGTCCAGCTCGCGGATCGCGTCCTCGGCGTAGCTGAGCCGGTTCACGCCGTCGCCGAAGTCCTCGGCGGCGTAGGTGTTGAAGTCGCAGTACCCGCAGCGCACCGAGCAGTACGGCACGTGCACGTAGAGGCTCAGGCTGCGCCGCTCGGCGCCGTCGAGCACAGAGGCCGGCAGCAGGCCGTCGGACGGGGCCGGATCCCCCGTGGGCTGGGCCGGGCTCACTTCTTCGGCTTGTCCTTGGTCTGCTCCCCGGAGGACAGGGCGGCGATGAACGCCTCCTGGGGGACCTCCACGCGCCCGACCATCTTCATCCGCTTCTTGCCCTCCTTCTGCTTCTCCAGCAGCTTGCGCTTGCGGGAGATGTCCCCGCCGTAGCACTTGGACAGCACGTCCTTGCGGATGGCCCGGATGTTCTCCCGGGCGATGATCCGCGAACCGATGGCCGCCTGGATGGGCACCTCGAACTGCTGGCGCGGGATCAGCTCCCGCAGCTTCGCGGCCATCGCCGTGCCGTAGGAGTAGGCGTTGTCCCGGTGGGTCACCGCGGAGAAGGCGTCCACCCGCTCCCCCTGCAGCAGGATGTCCACCTTGACCAGGTCGGCCTCCTGGGTCCCGTCCAGCTTCCAGTCCAGGGAGGCGTAGCCGCGGGTGCGGGACTTCAGCTGGTCGAAGAAGTCGAAGACGATCTCCGCCAGCGGCATCCGGTAGCGCAGCTCCACGCGGTCCTGGGAGAGGTAGTCCATCCCGCCCATCTGCCCGCGCCGGGACTGGCACAGCTCCATAACCGCGCCGATGAACTCGCTGGGCACGATGATCGTGCAGGCCACCATCGGCTCCTCGATCACCGCGATCTTGCCCTCGGGGAACTCGGAGGGATTGGTCACCCGCATCGAGGTGCCGTCCTCGGCGACGACGTCGTAGATGACGTTCGGCGCGGTGGAGATCAGGTCCAGGTCGAACTCCCGCTCCAGGCGCTCGCGCACGATCTCCAGGTGCAGCAGCCCCAGGAAGCCGCAGCGGAAGCCGAAGCCCAGGGCCGCGGAGGTCTCCGGTTCGTAGACCAGGGCGGCGTCGTTGAGCTTGAGCTTGTCCAGGGCGTCGCGCAGGACGGGGTAGTCCGAGCCGTCGATGGGGAACAGCCCGGAGAAGACCATGGGCTTGGGGTCCTCGTAGCCGCCGAGGTTCTGCTCGGCCGGCTTCTTCGCGTCCGTGACGGTGTCCCCGACGCGGGACTGGCGCACGTCCTTCACGCCGGTGATCAGGTACCCGACCTCCCCGACGCCGAGGCCCTCGGTGGGCTTGGGCTCCGGGGAGATCACCCCGATCTCCAGCAGCTCGTGCTCGGCGCCGGTGGACATCATCTGGATCTTCTGGCGCGGGGTGAGCCGCCCGTCCACGACGCGCACGTAGGTGACCACGCCCCGGTAGGAGTCGTAGACGGAGTCGAAGATCATGGCCCGCGGCGCGGCGTCGGGCCGACCCTGGGGGGCGGGCAGGTCGCGCACGATCCGGTCCAGCAGCTCCGGCACGCCCTCGCCGGTCTTGCCGGAGACCTTCAGCACGCCCTCCGGCTCCACCCCGATGAGGTTGGCCAGCTCCTCGGCGTACTTCTCCGGCTGGGCGGCCGGCAGGTCGATCTTGTTCAGCACCGGGATGATGGTGAGGTCGTTCTCCATGGCCAGGTACAGGTTCGCCAGGGTCTGGGCTTCGATCCCCTGGGCGGCGTCTACCAGCAGCAGGGCGCCCTCGCAGGCGGCCAGGGAGCGGGAGACCTCGTAGGTGAAGTCCACGTGCCCGGGGGTGTCGATCATGTTCAGGGCGTAGGCGGTGCCGTCCACCTCCCAGGGCATGCGCACCGCCTGGGATTTGATGGTGATGCCGCGTTCGCGCTCGATGTCCATCCGGTCCAGGTACTGCGCCTTCATCTCCCGCGGGGTCACGACGCCGGTGGCCTGCAGCATGCGGTCGGCCAGCGTGGACTTGCCGTGGTCGATGTGCGCGATGATGCAGAAGTTGCGCAGGACCGCGGGGTCCGTCGCCGCGGGCTGCGGGGCGTGGGCTGCCTGGGGGGCCACGGGCATCCTTTCCTGGCGCGGGGAGACGGCGCCGCTCGTCAACGGGTGCTTTCGGCAGGCGCGGGGATGCCGAGCGGGTCCGAGCACGGGACCCGACGCTGATCCGCGCCTCGCCCCAGTTTCCCACGAGCGGGCCCGTTTCCCCGCATCCGCTCCTCGCCGCGCGAGGGCCCCGGGGTGGACGCGGGGCGGGGGCGGCGGCCCCGTGCGGGACCGACGGTGGCCTAGGGTGAGGAGCATGCAGATCGATCGCCGCACCGTGACCCGCGTGCTGCGCACCGCCCAGCGCCTCTGGCGCCGGTACGCCTCCCAGCAGCCGGAGACCACCCGCAGCTCCTCCTCGCGGCGGGGCTCCGGGGCGGTCGCCGCCCCGTCCGAGCACCGCGCCGGGAACACCGGAGCCTATCCCGGGGACTACGCCGGGGCCCTGGATGCAGTCTACGGGCTGCGCCCGGACGGGCGGCCGGATCCCGGGGTGATCGTGTGGACCTGGGTGCCCTACGAGGAGGATCACCGGCGCGGCAAGGACCGGCCGGTGCTGCTGGTGGGTCGGGACGGGCGCTGGCTGCTGGGGCTGATGCTGACCAGCAAGGATCACACCAACGCCGCGCACCGCGACGACCGCTACCTGGACATCGGCTCCGGCCCGTGGGACCGGCAGGGTCGGGCCTCCGAGATCCTGGTGGACCGGGTGATCCGCGTGGATCCCGGAACTGTGCGCCGGGAGGGTGCGGTGCTGCCGCGCGAGGTCTTCTAGCGGGTGGTCCGCGCCGTGCCCCGCCGCCGCTGAGGCGACGGGCGGGGGCCTCGTCGTCGCGGCCGACGGCGCTCCCCCACCGGTGGCCTGAACCTCCGCGGTCTGCTAGAGTGGACGGCTGTGTGTCCGATGGTCATCGGGCACTGCGCAGCGATGACGGAACCCTCGGCATCCCCACGCCGCTCAGTCGCGATCCGCTGCGTTTGCCCTCACTGACCCATTCGACGGAACAGAAAGAACTTTTCACGTGGCGAACATCAAGTCCCAGAAGAAGCGCATCCTGACCAACGAGAAGGCCCGCCTGCGCAACAACGCCTACAAGTCCGAGCTGCGCACCGCGGTGCGCAAGGTCAACGCGGCCGTGGAGTCCGGCAGCAAGGAAGAGGCCGCCGAGGCCCTGCGCGTCGCCTCCCGCAAGTTCGACCAGGCCGTCTCCAAGGGCGTGCTGCACAAGAACAACGCGGCCAACAAGAAGTCCGGTCTGGCCGCTCGGGTGAACTCCCTGGCGTAACGCCCCCTCACGGCCAGCCGCTCGAGGCCCCGTTCCCTCACTCCCCTCCGGGGGTGGAGGCGACGGGGCCTCGTCGCATCCGCACGGCCCGCCCCCATCCGCTCGGCCCCGCCCCGGGCGCGCCGCTGCGCGCGCAGGGTGGGAGACCCGGAGACCCATCCTGCGGGAGGAGGCCTCGGGCGGCTGGTCAGCGGCGGCGTCCCGCGGTGGCCAGGGTGAGCACGGCCCGCTCCAGGGCGTAGATCGGGTCCTGGGCTTCGCCCTTGACCTGCGCGTCGGCCTCGGCCAGGGCCCGGATGACCTCCCCCAGCGCCTCGGGGGCGTAGCGGCGGGCGTCCCGCTGGGCCTGCTCGGCCTGCCAGGGCGCCATGCCGAGGTCCCGGGCCAGCTGGGCGGGACTGTCCCGGCGTCCGTGCACCTGGGCGATCGTGCGCACCCGCATGGCCAGGGCGCCGACCAGCGGCACCGGGTCCACCCCGGAGTCCAGGGCCTGGCGCAGCGCGCGCAGCGCCGATCCGGGGTTCCCGGCGACGGCGGCGTCGGCGACCTTGAAGGCCGTGACCTCGGTGCGTCCCCCGTAGTACCGCTCCACCACGGCATCGGTGATCGTGGCGGGCCCGTCGGCCAGCAGCTGCCGGGCCGCGGCGTGCAGCTCGGCGGCGTCGCGCCCGGTCGCGGCGATCAGCAGCCGCACGGCATCCGGTTCGATGCGCCGCCCGGCCTCGCGCACGACGGCGTGCAGGAACTCCGAGGCGTCCCGGTCCGTCTTCAGCGGCCGGCAGGACACCACCGGGTGCCCGGCCTTGCCGATCGCGTCCAGCAGCTTCTTCCCGCGATTGCCGCCGCCGTGGTGCAGCAGGACCACGGACTCCTGGTCCGGGGCCTTGACGTAGGCGAGGGCCTCGGTGAGGAACTCCTCGGACATCCGCTCCAGCTCCTGGACCCGCACCAGGCGGGCGTCCCCGAACAGGGAGGGGCCGGTGGCCTGGGCCAGGGCTCCGGGGGCGTAGTCCCGGGCGGAGAGCTCGTGGACCTCGACCTCCCCGCGCTGCTCGCGCATCCGGGCGAGCACGCGACGTCGGGCCTGGGACGCGAAGTGCTCCTCCGAACCGCTGAGCAAGATCACGGGGGCCGGTTCCACGCTGCGCCAGGAGGTCTGCTCGGTCTCGGCGCTGCGGCGGCGCGGGGGCATGGGGGTCCTTCCTCCTCGGCGGCCAGGCTGGCCCGCAGACTGTCGGGCAGCTCCTTCATGGTAGCCCGGCGCGCCGGGTCCGCCAGCTGCAGGGCCACCGCGGCCAATCCCGCGAACAGCCCGGCCAGGACGACGGCGCCGGGCCCGTCCCCGGTGGGCACCCGGGCGGCCGGGGCCTGCCCGATCCCGTGGGCCACCGCCTCGATCCATCGGGCACAGACACCGGCGCCCAGCAGCAGCGGATCCGCCAGCGGGCCCACCCCGGACGAGCACACGGCCAGCAGACCGCAGACCGTGCCCAGAGGGACCGCGGGGGCCGCCAGCACGTTGGCCGGGACCGTCCACGGCCCCCAGAACCCGGACAGGTGGACCAGATAGGGCGCGCACCAGAGGCTCGCGACGATGCTGATGGCCAGCGCCTCGGCCAGCCACCGCCAGGCCACCCCGCACAGCAGCCGGCACACGGCCGGGCCCTGCAGGATGATCCCGGCGGTGGCCGCCACGGACAGGACGAACCCGGCGTCGGCGCCCAGGCTCGGGTCCACCGTGAGCAGCACGACGGTGCTGACCCACAGGGCCGCCCCGCTGGATCCGCCGCGCCCGGCGGCCACGCTGATCCCGCCGAGCACCCCCATGACGGTGGCGCGAAGGATGCTGGGGTCCGGACCGACCAGCAGCAGATACGCCCCGGCCGCCGCGATCCCGGCGAGCAGGGTCACCGCCCGTGGGCAGCGGGTCCAGCGCACCGCGTGGACCCCGAGCAGCAGCACGATCGCGACGTTGGACCCGGACACGGCCGTCAGGTGGGTGAGCCCGGCGGTCTTCATGTCCTCGGCGGTCGGCTCCGAGAGGGACTCGTCATCCCCGTAGGCCATGCCCAGAACCAGGGCGGCGGTGTCCGGGGCGAGCAGGTCCCGGGCCCGGGCCTCGGTGCGCTCCCGGGCCCGCTCCAGGATCCCCGGCCGCGCACCGGTCCTGTCGGCGGAGCCCGACGACGCACCGCCCGATCCGGCGTGGTCCGGGTCCGCCGGGCCGATCACGGCGGCCACCGAGATCTGCGGCTCCCCACCGCGCCCGGCGCTCACGACGCCGGCCAGCAGGACCGGTGCGGTGCCGGCCTCGGCCAGGCGCGCCGTCGGATCGGCGCCGAACCACAGCGTCACCGCCGCCGAGCCCGCCGCCGTCTCCCCGGTGGGCCCGCGCTGCACGGCCAGGACCGTGGTGGGCACGGCCCACCGGGAGCCGAAGCGGCCCTCCACCTCCCTGGGGTCCTCCGCGACGCGCGCGACCAGGCGGACGGCGGTCTCCGCGGGGTTCGTCTCGGCGGACGAGGCCGGGGTCTGCCCCGCCCCGGTGGCGGCGCCGTCGACCGATGACTCGGCGTCGGTGCCCGATTCGCCGTCGGTGCTCGCGCGGGCGGCTTCCGCCAGAGCGAGGGCCACCGGGTCCCTCGCCTGCAGGCCGGCGCTGGTCAGCACCAGGCCCGCCCCAACCGCCGCGATCACCAGGGCACCGAGGACGGCGCGAGCCCGCGGGAGCAGCCCGCGGGGACCGGATCTCGGGGACCGACCCGCCCGTCCCCCATCCCCGGGATCCTCCGGGACCGCACCTCGGGTCCGGGGACCGCGACGGCGCCCGATGGCCGCCGGGATGAGCAGTCCGGCGCCGACCAGGGCGCCCGCAGCACAGATCCCGGCGGCAGCCAGCAGGGCCCGGGGCTGGTGGCCGGGGGCGAGGAGTGCGGCCGTCCAGGCCGCGGCCGCAGCGCTGAGCAGCCGCAGATCCACGGCTCGCACGGGTTGGGTACCGAGCCCGGGCGCGGGCATCTCACACCATGACCAGCGGCTCGAGGGCGGCGAGCATGGCCTCCCCGATCCCGGGAACGGCATCCAGCTCGGCCACCGAGGCGAAGGCCCCGTGGACCTGCCGATAGTCCAGGATCCGCTGGGCCAGCTTGGGGCCCACCCGCGGCAGGGTCTCCAGCTGTTCGGCGGTGGCCGTGTTCAGGTTGATCCGCTCCCCGCTCGCGGCACCACTGCCGGCCGTTCCCGGACCCGTCCCGGTATCCCCGGCTCCCGCAGCGGCGGTCCCGGAGGGGTTGGGCGGTGCCGCGGCCTGGGCGGCCGCCTCCTCTCGGGTGGGCACCCGGATCTGCTGTCCGGACTGCACCGGGGCCGCGAGGTTGATCCCTTCCAGCCCGGCCTCCTCGGTGGGCCCGCCGGCGGCCTGGATCACCTCGGCCGTCAGGGCCCCGGCCGGAAGCCGCTGCAGCCCCGGGGACTTCACCGCGCCGACCACGTGCACGGCGACCTCCCCGCCCGACGCCGCCGTGGCACCCGGAGTCCCTGGGGCACCGGCCGCCGGGGCGGCGTCGGAACCCGGGTCGGGCGAACCGAGCTCCAACGGGGAGGCGCTTCCGGAGGCGGCCACGGCGATCCTCGGGGCCTGCTGCTCCCCGCGGGGGACGAACAGCACGAGCGCGAGCACAGCCAGGGCCGCCACGGCCAGCAGGCCCAGCACCGCCCTTGGTGACGGGGAGAAGCGCAGCCACCCGACCCCCGGCGTCGGGACGGCGGCCGGTCCCCGTTCGTCCGGGGCCAGGCCCTCGATCATCGCGGTCAGCCGCTGCCGGGAGGCCGTGGGACCCGCCCGGCGCGGGGACGGGACCGTGCGGCGGGTGACGCGGTGATCCTCCGGGACCTCCCACGGGTCCTCGGTTTCCTCGATGCGCTGGTTCATGGGCCTCACCGTAGAAGGACCCGCGATCCGCCTCCGCACATCCGACCCGGCCGGAGGACCCCTCGGTGGATGACGGGGCCAAGACACCGCGTCCATCCCCCATCGGCGCGGACCCGTAGGGCGCTCAGTCCCCCGCGACGTCGGGCGCCGGATCCGCCAGAGCCCCTGCCAGGTGCCCGGGGATGCTCGCCGCGGCCGTCGGTCCGAGGCCGGTGTGCACGGCCAGGGCAGCGGGCAGGTCCGCCCGCACCACGCGCACCCGGCCCCCCAGCTGCTCCTCGATCCGGTGGTGCAGCCGCTCGGGTACCTCTCGGCCCCAGAAGTCCTGGATCAGGCACACCGCCCGCCCGTGATCGTCGGGCACGCCGCGGGCCGCGGCGTCGGCCAGGACCGCCCGGGTGGCGCGCTGCGCGACCAGCTCGGCGAAGCGCTGGACCGCCGGACCCTCCTGCCGGGGCCGCTCCAGGTAGCGCAGGCGCCCCTGCTCGACGGTCGCGATGGGTTTGACGTGCAGCATCTGCCCGACGCGGGCCAGGGCCCGGGGCACCCGGCCGCTGCGGCCCAGCTGCTCCAGGGAGGGCACCCAGAACAGCAGCTGCGTCGCCTCGAGGGCCGCCTGGGCCGCCTCGAGCACCCGGTCGGCATCCGCGCCGGTGCGCGCGGCGGCCAGCGCGGCGGCCACCCCGGCGGCCTGGGCTGCGGCGACCGTCCGGGTGTCCAGCACGCGCACCGGGATCGGGGATTCCCGGGCGGCGGTGCGCAGGGTCTGGACCGTCCCGGACAGCTCCCCGGAGATGGTCAGGGCCACCACCTCGGTGCACCCGGCCGCCGCCAGGGCCGCCAGAGCCCGGGAGACGGCGCCCGGGGAGGGGCGGGAGGTGCTCATGCTGCGGCCTTCGGCGGCGGCGAGCACCAGGTGTTCCCGCACGCGCGGGTCCGCGGCCTCGGGGAAGATCTGGCCCTCGATCATCAGGGGCAGATCCAGGCAGATCAGCTCCCCGGCCGCGCGTGCTCGCTCCAGCAGGGTGCGGGGCAGGCCAGCCGCGGCGTCGGTGAGCACCCCGACCCGACACGGCCGCGACCGCGCCGCGCCCGTCTCGGGAAGGACCGCCCCGGGAACGTCCGGGCCGGTCTCCTCCCGCCCGGTTGTGCCTGCCGGATCCCGCGTCTCGGTCATGGCCGCTGCCCGCGTGCGCCTAGGCGACGATGTTCACGAGCTTCGGCTCGCGCACGATGACCTTGCGGATCTCGGACCCGTCCAGGAACCGCTGCACGGCATCCGAGGCCAGGGCGCGCTCGCGCAGCTGCTCGGCGTCGATGTCCGCGGGCACCTCCAGGCGGTCCCGGACCTTGCCGCGGATCTGCACGACGGCGGTGACCGTGTCCTGGACCAGCAGCTCCTCCCGGACCTGCGGCCAGCCCGCGCGCAGCACCGGCTCATCGTGTCCGACCTGGTGCCACAGGTCCTCCGCGGTGTACGGGGCGTACAGGCTCAGCAGCACCGCCACGGCCTCCACCGCCTCGCGCACGGCCGGATCGGCCCCGCCGGGCCCGGCGTCGATGGCCTTGCGGGTCGCGTTGACCAGCTCCATGGTCTTGGCGACCACCACGTTGAACTTGCCCGACTCCAGGGCCTGCTCGGCCTCGTGCAGCATCCGGTGGGTGACCCGTCGCAGCGCCTGGTCCCCGTCGGCCGGATCCGCCCCCAGCGGGGCCGTCAGATCCTGTCCCAGCCGCCAGGCCCGGGCCAGGAACTTCAGGGACCCGCCCGGGGAGACGTCGGCCCAGTCGACGTCGTCCTCCGGCGGGGAGGCGAAGACCATCGTGGTGCGCACCGCATCCACCCCGTACAGGTCCAGCTGCTCGCCGAGGTTCACGCCGTTGCCCAGGGACTTGGACATGGCCTTGCCCCCGTTGAGCACCTGACCCTGGTTCAGCAGGGCCCGGAAGGGCTCATCGAAGTCGACCCACCCGAGGTCCCGGATCACCTTGACGAAGAACCGGGCGTAGAGCAGGTGCAGGATCGCGTGCTCCACACCGCCCACGTACTGATCCACCGGCGCCCAGTCGCGCAGCGCCTGCGGGTCCAGGGCGGCGGTGTCCAGGTGGGGGTTGGCGAAGCGCAGGAAGTACCAGGAGGAGTCCACGAAGGTGTCCATCGTGTCCGTGTCCCGCCGGGCGGGCTCGCCGCAGGACGGGCAGGCGACGTTGACCCAGTCCTCGGCCGCGGCCAGCGGGGACTGGCCCTTGGGCGCCAATTGCTCGCCCTTCAGGTTCTCCGGCAGGCGCACCGGCAGCTGATCCTCCGGGACCGGGACCTCACCGCAGTCCGGGCAGTGGATGATGGGGATCGGCGCGCCCCAGAAGCGCTGGCGGGACAGCAGCCAGTCCCGCAGCCGGTAGATGGTCTGGCCGGCCCCTGCGCCCTTGTCCTCCAGCAGCTGCACGGCGCGGGCGATCGCGGCGGACTTGTCCAGTCCGTCCAGCGGCCCGGAGCCGGTGAGCACGCCGTCCCCGGTGGTGGCCACGCCGCTGACCGCGGGGTCCTCCTCCCCGGTGTCCACGACGGTGCGCACCGGCAGGTCGAAGGCGCGGGCGAAGTCCAGATCCCGCTGGTCGTGGGCCGGCACGGCCATGACCGCCCCGGTCCCGTAGTCGGCCAGCACGTAGTCCGCGGCCCACACGGGCACGGACTCCCCCGTCAGCGGGTTCAGCGCGTGACGACCGGTGAACACGCCGGTCTTCTCCCGGTCGGTGGCCTGCCGCTCGATGTCCGAGAAGGCCTTGACCCGCTCCCGGTACTCCTCCAGGGCCGCCCGCTGCTCGTCCGTGACCAGCTCCAGGGCCAGGTCCGCATCCGCGGCCACCACCAGGAACGTGTTGCCGTACAGGGTGTCCGGGCGGGTGGTGAACACGGAGACCTCCCGCTCCGACCGGCCGCCTTCGGCCGGGATCCGGAAGTCCACCCGCGCACCCGAGGAGCGCCCGATCCAGTTGCGCTGCATCGCCAGGACCCGCTCCGGCCAGTGCCCCTCCAGCTGATCCATGTCCTCCAGCAGCTGGTCCGCGTACTCGGTGATGCGGAAGTACCACTGGTTCAGGGACTTCTTGGTCACCGGGGTGCCGCAGCGCTCGCAGGCGCCGTTGACGACCTGCTCGTTGGCCAGCACCGTCTGGTCCTTGGGGCACCAGTTGACCGGGGAGTCCTTGCGGTAGGCCAGGCCTTTGGCGTGGAACTGCTGGAACAGCCACTGGGTCCAGCGGTAGTACTCGGGGTCCGAGGTGTGCAGGCGCCGGGACCAGTCCACGGCGATCCCGTAGCGCTTGAAGGAGGCCGCCTGGGTCTCGATGTTGCGGTAGGTCCACTCGGCCGGGTGCGTGCCGTTCTTGATGGCGGCGTTCTCCGCGGGCAGGCCGAAGGAGTCCCAGCCGATCGGGTGCATCACGTCGTAGCCGCGCTGCATCCAGTAGCGGGCGACGACGTCGCCCATCGCGAAGGCCTCGGCGTGGCCCATGTGCAGGTCCCCGGAGGGGTAGGGGAACATGTCCAGGACGTAGCGGCGGGGCTTGGAGCCGTCGTCGAGGGGGACGAAGACCCGCTCGGTCTCCCAGTACTCCTGCCAGCGGGCCTCCAGGGCCGCGGCGTCGTAGGTCCTCTCCTCGGCCGCCTGCTCGCGGACTGCGTCACTCACCTGGGCCACCATCATTCCTTCGGTTCTCGGCATCGGGGTGCGGGCGCCCGCGCGTGAGCGCGGGAACCGTCCCAGTCTACGCGGTGCCGGACCCCGACGACGGCGCCCGGCCCGGGGAGGAACCGTAGAGTGGAGGGCGTGAGCTCCATCCTGGAATCCGCCCCCGTCGGCGCCTACCTGCCCGCCGAGACCCGGTGGGATCTGCCCGCCGGCGTCCTGCGCACCTGGACCTACCCGGCACGCACCTCGCCCCGGGTGCGCCTGGTCGCGGTGCACGGCTTCCGCGGGGACCACCACGGTCTGGACCTGGTGGCCCGCGCCCTGCCGGACGACGTCGAGACGGTGGTCCCGGACCTGCCCGGCTTCGGCCGCTCCCCGGCCTTCCCAGCCCGCGCCCACGACGTCGCCGGCTACGCCGAGATCCTGGGGCAGCTGCTCGAAGCCCTGCCGCAGGACGGGCTGCCCCTGGCGGTGCTCGGGCACTCCTACGGCTCCGTCGTCGCCGCGGCCCTGGCGGCGCAGCACCCGGACGCGGTGGCGGCGCTGGCCCTGCTCAACCCCATCTGCGAACCGGCCCTGGCCTCGGCCCAGCGCCTGCCGGCCCGGGGGGCCGCCCTGTTCTACAGGGTGTGCGCGGTGCTGCCCGAGGCGCTGGGAGATCGGCTGGTGCGCTCGGCGGCGATCACCCGGATCTCCTCGGAGCTGATGATGAAGACCCGCGATGCGCACCTGCGCCGGTTCATCAACGGTCAGCACGCCGCGTACTTCGGGGCCTTCGCCTCCCGTCGGGTGGTCATTCAGGCCTACGCCGATTCGATCCGGGCCACCGTGGGCGACTGGTCCGGGCAGGTCACGGTGCGCACGCTGCTGGTGGCCGCCGAGCGGGACGACCTCGGTTCGGTGGCCGGGCAGCGGCGGCTGCGCGAGACCTTCCCACCGCAGGCGCAGGCGCGCCTGGAAGTGCTGCCCGAGGTCGGGCACCTGATCCACTACGAGACACCCCGCCGGGCGGCCCGGGTGGTCGGGGACTTCCTCGCCGAGGCCCTCCCGGAGACCGGGGCCGCGCCGGCGGCGTCGTCATCGCGCCCGGCGGCCGGACCCGCTCGGTCCGACGGGAACGGGGGTGCGGCGTGAGGCTGCTGGTGGATGCCCGCTACGTCCGGCCTGTGCACGACGGCATCAGCCGGTACACGGCCGGGCTGCTGCACGCGGTGGATGCGCTGATCCGCACCGGGCAGACCCCGGGGCTGCGGGTCGCGATGCTCATCAGCGACCCGGCCCAGCGGAAGCAGCTGCCGGAGCTGCCGACGGTGCGCGGGTTCTCCCCCACCGGTCCTCTGGAGCCGCTGAGCGCCCTGCGGATCAACCGGCTGCGCCCGGACGTGGTCTTCTCCCCGATGCAGACCATCGGCACCTGGGGCCGGGACTACGCCCAGATCCTCACCCTGCACGACCTGATCTACTACGCCCACCCGCAGCCGCCGGGGTTCCTGCCGGCCCCGGTGCGCCTGGGCTGGCGGCTGTTCCACCGCAGCTACGCCCCGCAGCGGTGGCTGCTGAACCGGGCCGACGCCGTCGTGACGGTCAGCGACACCACCGCCGGGCTGATGGACGAGCACCGGCTGACCCGCCGCCCCGTCACGGTGGTGCCCAATGCCGCCCCGGACGGGGTGCTGCTGGACCCGGTCGAGGCCCGGACCCGGGCGCGCGGGCGCGGCACGGACCTGCTCTACATGGGATCGGCGATGCCGTACAAGGGGGTCGAGCGGCTGATCGCGGGCATGGAGCGGCTGCCCGGGTACCGGCTGCACCTGCTCTCCCGCTACCCCGAGGCCCGACGACGCGAGCTGGCCGCGCTGATCCGACATCCGGACCGGGTGGTCTTCCACGACGGGATCGCCGAGCCGGAGTACCGGGAGCTGCTGCGCACGGCCCGGGCGCTGGTCAGCGCCTCCCGGGCCGAGGGCTTCGGCCTGCCCGTGGTCGAGGCGCAGGCGCAGGGGGTTCCCGTGGTGCTCAGCGACATCCCGATCTTCCGGGAGGTCGCCCCGCACGGGCTGCACGTGGACTTCGAGGACCCGCAGGCCTTCCCTGCCGCGGTGCGCCGCCTGGAGGATCCCCGGGTGCGCACCGAGCTCGCGGCACGGGGCGTCGCCGACGCCGCCCGGTACTCCTGGGAGGCCTCGGCGCGCACCCTGGTGGAGTTGGCCGAGCGGGTCAGCCGCGCTCGTCGTGCTGGCGGTTCTGGATCTCCAGCGCGGACGTGACGGCCGCGGGCTCCGTCTCGGACTCCTCCAGCAGGGCCTCCAGCCGATCCTGCTGACCCCGGGAGAATCGGCGTCGGCGATCCTGCTTGACCCGCAGCAGGGCGCCGATGCGCCGACGCCGGGAGTCCTCGGTGCCGATCCGTTGCCGACGCGGCCACCACCACAGCACCAGCACCGCGATCAGCACGAGCCCGACGTAGCCGATCACCGGGTAGACGCTGGACATCAGGGTGCCGAAGCCGACGAAGCTCACGGCGTAGCCGATCGCGCACACCGTGAGGAACACCCAGGGGTAGCGCCGCGGGTGGGCCGCGGTGAGCCGACGACCCAGGGCGTAGAACATCCCGATCGCGGTGTTGTAGACCATCAGGAAGATGATCCACACCATGATCGTGGAGAAGACGGGGCTGATGTGGTCGAAGACCTTCAGCACCGGCACCTGGGCGTCGCCGACCTCGTCGAGGGTGAAGAACAGCGTGGTCGCGTTCATCAGCAGCAGGGCAGTGAAGATCAGCCCGCCGATCAGCCCACCCCAGCCGGCCTCCTTCGGGCTGGGTTCGGCACCGCCGATCACCAGGGACATGGAGACCCCGACCATGAGGTTCATCCCGGTGTAGTTCAGGGCGGAGACCCACCACGGGTGCACCGGGGACTCCTGGGTCCGGCCCAGCTGCGACAGCGCCCCCAGGTCCCCGGGCACGTGCGCCAGGGACCAGATGAAGGCCACCAGGACCGCCAGGATGATCACCGGGGCCACCGAGGAGATGATGCGCGAGACCTTGTCCACGTCCAGCAGGCCGGTGAGCATCACCAGCGCCACCATGATCAGGGAGCCGACCCAGGCCGGAAGCCCGAACTGCTGCTCCAGGGTCGCCCCGGAGCCGGCGAGCATCACGAAGCCCACCGAGAACAGGGTCAGGGTCACCGCGACGTCCAGGAACACGGAGACCACCGGGTGGGAGACGCTGCGGAACACCTTCCGGTGGTCCTTGGCCAGGAAGTAGGAGCCGGCCTGCAGCACCACGGCCCCGGCCACCGTCATCACGACCCCGGAGATCAGCGCCCCCAGGATCCCGATCGCCCCGAAGGACAGGAAGTACTGGATCAGCTCCTGGCCGGTGGCGAAGCCGGCGGCCACGACCAGCCCGACGAAGGCCAGGGCGATGCGCATCGTGCGGCGCGCGCTCATCGGTCCTGCTCCCGGTGGATCCGCTCGGAGTCCACGTCCTCGTCCCGGTTCAGGTCGCGCAGGACCTCGACGCCGATCGCGGCCGTGACCTGCGGGGCCTCGACCACCGAGTCCTCGGCGATGCGCTCGGCCCGGGCGGCGTGGGCGTCGCTGTACTCCCGCTCGGGGTGATCGCGCAGGTACAGCAGGGCGCGCAGGTTCCGGCGTCGGTCCCCCTCGGCGAGGATGTCGCGGCGGTTGAGCACCCACCAGCCCAGCAGGACCAGCACCATCGCGGCACCGATCCACCCGATCACGGGGTAGACGTAGGTCATCAGCGTCTCGAAGCCGACGAAGCTCACCGCGAAGCCCAGCAGGCACACGACGAGGAAGATCCGGCGGTAGCGCTGCTCACGCCCGGCGCTCAGGCGCCGACCCAGCGCGTAGAACATGCCGATCGCGGTGTTGTAGATCATCAGGAAGATGATCCAGACCATGATCTGCGCGAGCACGGGGTGGATGTGCTCGAACAGCTTCAGCATCGGCACGGAGGAGTCCCCGACCACCGCGATGTTGGCGTACAGGGTCACCGCGGCCATGATCAGCATGACCGTATAGAGGATGCCCCCGGCCAGACCGCCCCAGCCGGCCTCCCGCGGGTCGGTGTTGTTCCCGCCGATGACCAGGCACATGGACACACCCAGGATCAGCGCCAGGCCGTTGTAGTTCAGGGCCGAGACCCACCACGGCGAGACCGGGGACTCCTGGGCGGCGGCCAGATGGTCCAGGGCCGAGAGGTCCGAGGGCAGGTGGAACAGGGTCCAGAGGAAGGCCGCGCACACGGCGATGATGATCAGCGGGGTCACCGCGGAGATGATGTTGGAGACCCGGTCCACGTCCAGCAGGCCGGTGACCATGACCAGCACCAGCATGATGGCCGAGCCGATCCAGGCGGGCAGCCCGAACTGCTGCTGCAGGTTGGAGCCGGCCCCGGCGAGCATCACGAACCCGATGGCGAACAGGGTGATGGTCACGGAGGCGTCCAGCAGCTTGGCGATCACGGGGTAGGACACGGAGCGGAAGACGCGGTTGTGCTCATCGGCCAGGAAGTAGCTGCCCAGCTGCAGGATCACGGCGCCGGCGGCGGCCATGACGATGCCGGCCAGCACGGCCCCGGCGATGCCCCAGGACCCGAAGGAGATGAAGTACTGGATCACCTCCTGTCCGGTGGCGAAGCCCGCGCCGACCAGCAGGCCGACGAAGGACAGGGCGATGCGCGCGGTGCGCTTCACGGACATGCGGGGACCTCTTCCGGAAGGGATCGGGAGCGAGCGGACGCGGCGGGAGCTGCCGGGTGCCCGCCCGGCGTCGACGCCTCGGCCCGGGCACCGCATGAGATTGTAGCGGGCCCTCGGGGCCGCGTCAGGGGGTCGGGGATCTCAGAGCACGTCGGAGCCGTCGCAGCGCACCTGCACGGGGGCGTGCTCACGCGCCGCCGACGACGCCGCGCGCACCCGCCGCAGGGCCGCCGTGACCTGCGGTGCGATGCCGTAGGACATGAACACCAGCGCCCGGTAGAGCTCCTGGTCCTCTCCGTCCGGCTCCAGCGGGATGGGGTCGATCACGCGCAGGGCCGGGGCCTGCCCGAGGGAGGGCGGGTCCAGGGCGCGGAGGAAGGCCTCGACGCCCGTGCGGGGCCCGGTGATCGCCGCCGTGCGCACCGCCGGGGGCAGGCCCAGCTCCCGCCGCTCGGCCAGCTCCCGCCGGGCCCATCCGGAGGGATCCCAGCGCACCAGTGCCGCCAGCACCGAGGACTGCTCCGCGGTGACCACGACCTCCCCGCCCTCCTGCCGGGAGCGCACCAGCGCGCAGGCGTTGGCCCACCGGCGCAGCACGTCCTCGGTGCTGCGCAGCGCGTCCCGCTGCAGCATCCGGTCCCCGTCCAGCAGCAGGGCCGCCCGGTACCCGCCGGGCACGCGCGGCTCGGCCCCCGGGGTGGCCACGACGAGGGCGGGCCGGTCCGGGACCTGCGCGCGCACGTGCTCCCCGGAGGAGGAGATCACCGGGACCCGGGGGAAGGCCCGCCCCAGCTCCTCCGCGGTGCGCAGCGCCCCGACGGTGCTCAGCCGCCAGGTCCGGTTGCCGCAGCTCGGGCAGGCCCAGTCGGCCGCGGCCCGCCCGCACCAGCGGCACTCGGCGTGGGAGCGGGAGTCCCGGGTCAGTCCGAGGGGGCCGTGGCAGTGCGGGCAGCGGGCCGGGGTGCGGCAGCGCTGACAGGCCAGGGTCGGGGCGTACCCGGTGCGGGCCACCTGCACCAGCACGGGCCCGTGCTCCAGGGCGCGGCGGGCGGCCTGGTGGGCCCGCTGCGGGATCCGGGCCAGGGCGGCCAGGGGGTCCCGGGCCCGCTGGTAGGAGTCGGAGGTGGCCACCACCAGGGGGCTGGTGCGCCGCAGGTCCTCCCGATCCGGGCTCAGCGGCACGGCCCAGCCGGTGTCCACCAGGCGCTGGGCCTCCGCGGAGACCGCGTACCCGCTCAGCAGCAGGGGCACCTCCTGCCGGGCGCTGCGCAGCAGCAGCACGTCTCGGGCGTGGGCGTAAGGGGCCTGGCGTTCGGTGAGGTTGGGGTCCCCGTCGTCGAAGCAGGCCAGCAGGCCCAGCTCCGGGACGGGGGCGAAGGCGGCCGAGCGGGTGCCGATCACGACGTCGGCCAGGCCGGCGCGGGCGCGCAGGTGGGCCCCGGCGCGCTCGCTGAGGCCTTCGTCGTTGCTCAGCCGGGCGATGCGCTCGGCGTCGAACAGCGGGGCCAGGGCCGCGGCGAGGCGATCCAGCGCGGTGGCGTCCGGGACGATGACCAGCGCCCGGCGCCCGGCGCTCACCGCCGCGCGGCAGGCCGCGGCCAGCAGCCGGGCCCAGTCGGCCTCGGCGGACGGCGCCAGGGCGGCCACGGCCCGCGGCGTCGGCTGTCCGGGGTCGCGCTCGGCGCCCAGGGCGGCGAGGAAGGCCGCTCCCCCGCGGTACAGGCCCCAGGGACCCGTCGAGGCGGGACCGGGGTCGGAGTCGGGGTCGGCCACGGGTGGGGCGGGCGGCGGCTCGGGGCCGGTGAGCAGTCCGGGGTGCTCGCGCAGGAAGGCCTGCTCGGTGCGGGCGGCCCGCGGGGGCACGGCCAGACGCAGCACATCGGCATCCAGACCGGCCATGCGCGCGGCCACCGCCCGGACCAGCTCCCAGGTCTGCTCGGTGAGCAGGCGCAGCGGGGAGACCACCTCGAGGATCCGGCGCAGCGAGGTCTCGGCGGCCGTGGTGTCCACCCGCTCCACCAGCCACGCCACCTGCACCCGGCCGTGGAAGCTGACCCGCACGCGCACGCCCGGCTGGGCCCGCTCGTCCAGCTCGGCGGGCACCTCGTAGTCGAAGAGCCGATCCAGGTGAGGCACCCGGGTGTCGATGGCCACCCGGGCCACCGGTCGGTGTTCGGCCGCCGGGGAGGTCCCGGGCGCCGTCGGCTCGGGTGCCCCCAGCTCCTCCATCCCGGGCAGCACCCCGGGATCTTCGGCCGGGCTCACCTAGACGGCGGCCCGCAGGGCGTCCACCCGGCCGGTGCGCTCCCAGGTGAACTCGGGCTCGGAGCGGCCGAAGTGCCCGTGGGCGGCGGTCTTGGCGTAGATCGGGCGGCGCAGCTCCAGATCCCGGATGATCGCGGCCGGACGCAGGTCGAAGACCTCGCGGATGGCCTTCTCGATGCGCACCGGGTCCACGTGCTCGGTGCCGAAGGTCTCCACGTACAGGCCCACGGGGTTGGCCTGCCCGATCGCGTAGGCCACCTGCACCTCGGCGCGGTCGGCCAGCCCCGCGGCGACGACGTTCTTGGCGACCCACCGCATCGCGTAGGCCGCGGAGCGGTCCACCTTGGAGGGGTCCTTGCCGGAGAAGGCGCCGCCGCCGTGGCGGGCCATCCCGCCGTAGGTGTCCACGATGATCTTGCGTCCGGTCAGCCCGGCGTCGCCCACGGGCCCGCCCTGCACGAACTGCCCGGCGGGGTTGATGATCAGCTTCGCCTGCGCGGCGTCGAGGTCCTGCTCCGCCAGGACCGGGCGGATCACGTGCTCCTCGACGTCGCGGCGCAGGTCCTCCAGGGCGTAGCCGCGGTCGTGCTGGGTGGAGACCACCACGGTGTCCACCGAGACGGGGGTCGTGCCGTCGTACCCGAGGGTCACCTGGGTCTTGCCGTCCGGGCGCAGATCCGCGAGGGTGCCGTCCTTGCGCACCGCGGTCAGCCGCTCGGACAGGCGGTGAGCCAGCCAGATCGGGGTGGGCATCAGGGCGGCGTTCTCGTTGGAGGCGTAGCCGAACATCAGCCCCTGGTCCCCGGCCCCCTGGTGGTCCAGCTCGTCCCGGGCGGTGCCGCTGCGCTGCTCCAGGGAGGTGTAGACCCCGGCGTTGATGTCCGGGGACTGCTCCCCGATGGACACGGAGACGCCGCAGAACTCGCCGTCGAAGCCGTGGGTCGAGGAGTTGTAGCCGATGTCCAGGATCGTCTCGCGCACGATCTTGGGGATCTCCACGTAGGCGCTGGTGGTGACCTCCCCGGCCACGTGCACCTGCCCGGTGGTGACCATGGTCTCCACGGCCACGTTGGCCAGGGGGTCCTGGTCCAGGAGGGCGTCCAGGATGGAGTCGGAGATCTGGTCGCAGATCTTGTCCGGGTGCCCCTCCGTGACGGATTCGGAGGTGAACAGGCGCAGGTGGTCTCGCTGGTCGGAAGTCACGCGACCACTGTACTCGCTGGTCCGCGTCGTCTCCTCCCTCGCCGGGCGCGGAGTCCTCACGCTGAGGCGGATGACGCCGTGCGACGCGACTGGTCATCGATCAGCCGCAGCACGGCCCGCCACAGGGCGGCGGCCAGCTCGTCCTTGGTCCCGGCGACCTCCTGCTCCTCCACCTCCCCGTCGGGGCGGCGGGTGAGGATGGTCGCGGCGGTCTCGTCGCGGCCGAAGACCTTCTGCGCGCCGACCTCGTTGACCACGAGCACGTCGCACCCCTTGGATTCCAGCTTGGCGCGGCCGAGCTCGGCCACACTGGCCTGCGCGGAGCCGGTCTCCGCGGCGAAGCCCACGATCACCGGCCCGGGCTGCTCCGGGGTGCGGTCGCTCTCGCGATCGGTGACGATGCCGCGCAGGATGTCCGGGTTGCGCACCAGCTCGATGCCGGGGGCGTCCTGGGTGCCCGGGTCCTTCTTGATCTTGGTCTCGGCGTAGGCGGCGGGGCGGAAATCCGCGACGGCCGCGGCCATCACGACGACGTCGGGCGCCTCCTGCCGGATCAGCTCCCCCACCCGCTCGCGCAGCTGCAGCGCGGAGGAGACCCGGGACAGGCTCAGCGTCGTGGTGGGCTGCGGGGCGGGCACCTCCGCGTGGGCCAGCACCAGGTGCGCAACGGCCCCGGCGTCGGCGGCGGCCCGGGCGACGGCGATGCCCTGCTTGCCGGAGGAGCGGTTGCCGAGGTAGCGCACCGGGTCCAGGGCCTCCCGGGTGCCGCCGGCGGTGACCAGCACGCGCAGCCGCGCCAGCCGGGTCGCCTCCTTCGGGGTGAGGCCCGCGGCGGACACGGCGGCCAGGGCCTGGCGAGCGATGTCCGCCGGCTCCGGCAGGCGCCCGGGGCCGGAGTCAGCCCCGGTCAGGCGCCCCACGGCCGGCTCGATCACGCGCAGACCGCGGGAGCGCAGCAGGGCGACGTTGTCCCGCGTCGCGGGGTTGGTCCACATCTGCGTGTGCATCGCCGGGGCGAGCACCACGGGGCAGGTCGCGGTGAGCACGGTCGCGCTGAGCAGGTCATCGGCCCGGCCGGCGGCGATCCGGGCCAGCAGGTCCGCGGTGGCCGGGGCGATCAGGACGAGGTCGGCCTCCTCGGCCTGGCGGACGTGGTTGACGGCCTGGACCTCGTCGAACACGCTGGTGTTCACCGGATGCCCGGACAGCGCCTCCCAGGTGGGGGCGCCGACGAACCTCAGGGCGGTGTCCGTGGGCAGGGGGACGACGTCGTGACCGGATTCCTTGAGCAGGCGGAGCAGGATGGCGGCCTTGTAGGCCGCGATGCCCCCGCCGATTCCTAAGACGATGCGCACCCGGCCCATGCTACCGGGCACCGGGGTTCGACGCGGGAGCACCGCTGGCCGCCCCCCGCCGGTGCGGAGCAGGCGATCGCGGACGCGAACGGGCCGCCCCGCCCACCGGTGAGGATGGGAAGGGCGGCCCGTGGCGATCGCGCCGCGGCCCTGGGCGAGCCGCGGCCGGGATCAGGCCTGCTCGCCGGAGGGATCCTCGGCGGCCTGCTCCTGCTCGGCGCTCTGGCTGGTCCGGTCGATGACCTCGGGGGTCTGCCCGGAGCTGAAGTCGACGGAGGCGTCGCCGTTGATCTCGACGTCCTCGGGGAAGAAGTCGGCGCCGAAGAAGTCCGCGGGGGCGTCGTCGTGGACCAGCTGGCCGTTCTCGTTGAACTTCCCGCCCTCGACGTGGTGGGCCTCGATGGTCCCCTCGTCGATCTCGCGCATCGCGATGGACAGGGACTTCTCGTTGATGTCCGTGTCCACCAGCGGCCCGACATGCTCGAACAGGCCCTCCTGCAGCTGGGAGTAGTAGGCGTTGATCTGCCGGGCCCGGCGGGCTCCGAAGATCACCAGGCCGTACTTGGACTCGGCCTTGCCGAGCAGCTCATCCACGGACGGGTCGATGATGCCTTCGTGTTCGGAAAGTGACAAGGGTTTAGCTCCGTTGGTCGGGTGTGGATCGGCCCTGCCGCCGCCTGGTGCGGGGACCGAACGGCCATCATACCGCGTGGTGCGTCGGCAGGGTACCCCCGGGTGCCGGGGGTGCGGCTCAGTCGCGGTGTGCGGCGGGGTCCAGCCCCATGAGGGAGACGATCTCCTCGGCCGCGCGCCGCACCTCGTCGTTGGTCACGGTGACGTCGAACTCCGGCTCCGCGGCCAGCTCCTCCTTGGCGGTCTCCAGGCGCTGGCGCTGCTCCTCCGGGGACTCGGTGCCCCGGCCGCGCAGGCGCCGCACCAGCTCGTCCCAGCTGGGCGGAGCCAGGAAGATCAGCCGGGAGTCCGGCATCGCGTTGCGCACCTGCCGGGCGCCCTGCAGATCGATCTCCAGCAGCACGGGACGACCCGCGGCCAGGGCCTCCTCCACCTTGGCGCGCATCGTGCCGTAGCGGTGGCTGTTGTGCACCGTGGCCCATTCCAGCAGCTGGTCGTGCTCGACCATCGAGTCGAACTCCTCGTCGGAGACGAACCAGTAGTGCACCCCGTCCTGCTCCCCCGGGCGCGGCCCGCGGGTGGTCGCGGAGACCGAGAACCACACCTGGGGGTAGTGGTCTCGGATGTAGGCGGAGACGGTGCCCTTCCCGACGGCGGTGGGACCGGCCAGGACGGTCAGCGTGCGGTGGTTCCCCTCGGACATGGACTCACCCTTCGAGATAGGAGATCAGGCTGTTGCGCTGGTGCGTGCCCAGTCCGCGCAGGCGGCGGCTGGAAGCGATCTTCAGGTCCCGCATGATCGCGCGGGCCCGGACGTCGCCGATGCTGGGGATGGACTTCAGCATGTCCTCGACCCGGATCCGCTCGAGGGCCTCGTCCCCGTCGGCCCGCTCCAGGAACTCGGCCACGGTGATCTCCCTGCGGCGCAGGGCCTGCTTCGCCTCGGCGCGCACCTGCCGGGAGTGCTTGGCCTTCTCCCGGGCGGCCGCGCGCTGCTCGTCGGTGAGGGGTTGCAGAACCATGGAGCCATCCTCTCGTTCGTGGCCTGGGTGGGCCCGCCTCGGTTCGCGGGATCCGGGGTCGGCCGACGACGGGTACGCAGATCAAATTACCGAAAAAGGGCCCGCGGCGACCAATCGTGACGCAGCGGACCCCGGCCGGGCCCGCACCCGTCCTCGGTTCAGGAGGGTGCCAGTCCCGCGGCCAGCCGCCGGTTGGTCCCGAGGATCTCCCTGCGCAGCGCCGCGACCTCCGGTCCGTGGCGCAAGATCGCCCGTGAGGAGGAGACGACCAGGCGCCGCTCGGTCCCGGCGAAGACGCGGGCGAGATCCTCCTCGGTGGCCCCCTGCGCCCCGTAGCCGGGGGCGAGGATCGGACCGGGGAAGTCCGCCAGGTCGATGCCTAGGCGCGACAGGGACGCGCCCACGGTCGCCCCGATGACCAGCCCGCACGGTCCGGCCAGCTCCCACCCGCCGGCCCCCTCGGGGCCGGGCTCGCGCAGCCGCTCGTTGAGCTCCCGCGCGGCGGCCACGATTCCCCGGGCCACCGAGGCCTCGGGGCCGCCGACGTGCTGCACCGAGGCACCCTCCGGGTTGGAGGTCAGGGCCAGGACGAAGGCGCCGCGTCCGGTCTCGGCGGCCAGGTTCAGGGCCGGATCCAGGGAGCCGAAGCCCAGGTAGGGGCTGAGCGTGACCCAGTCGGCGGCCAGCGGGGAGCCCTCGCGCAGCCAGGCGTCGGCGTAGGCGGCCATGGTCGAGCCGATGTCCCCGCGCTTGGCGTCGGCGATGAGCTCCAGCCCCGCATCCGCGGCGGCGGTGAGCACCTGCTCGAGGGCGGCCAGGCCCGCCGCGCCGTGGCGCTCGAACAGGGCGACCTGCGGCTTCACGACGGCCGCGGCCCCCGCGGCGGCCTCCACCACGCGCAGGCCGAAGGTCCGGGCCCCGTCGGCGTCATCGGCCAGCCCCCAGTCGCGCAGCAGCCCCGGGTGGGGGTCGATGCCCACGCACAGGGGGCCGTGCTCGGCCATGGCCCGCACCAGCCGGTCACCGGCCTCGCCGCGCGGGCTCCGGGCCGTCACCGGGGCCGCGCTCACGCCCGGTCCCCCTCAGCTGCCGGGGCCTCCTGGGCCCGCTGGGCCAGGGTGGCCTCGTGCTCCTGCAGGCTCAGCACGTCCCAGGAGTGCTCCCGCTGGGCCGCGATGGACTGGATGGAGGCCCCGAACTGGGACAGCGTCGTCATCAGCGGGACCCCGACCGAGGTCGCCGCCGCGCGGATCTCGTAGCCGTCCCCGCGGGCCGAGCCGCCGGAGGGGGTGTTGAAGATCAGGTCGATCTGCCCCTCGCGGATCATGTCCACCACGGAGCGCTCCCCCTCGGCGACGTCGCCGAGCTTGGGCACGACGGTGCAGGGGATCCCGTTGCGCCGCAGCACCTGGGCCGTGCCGCCGGTCGTGACGATCTCGAAGCCGAGGTCCTGGAGCATCTTCACGTAGACGACCGCGGAGCGCTTGTCCCGGTTGGCCACGGACACGAAGACCCGGCCCTCGGTGGGCAGCGGGCTGCCCACGGCGGCCTGGCCCTTGGCGAAGGCGGTGTCGAAGTAGGGGTCCAGGCCCATGACCTCGCCGGTGGAGCGCATCTCGGGGGACAGCAGCGCGTCCACCACCACGCCCTCGGGGGTGCGGAAGCGGCTGAAGGGCAGCACGGCCTCCTTGACGGCGATCGCCGTGCCCTCCGGGATGCGGGCCCCGTCCATGTGCGAGGGCAGCACGCCCTGCTCGGTCAGCTCTCGGATGCTCCGGCCCACCCCGATCAGCGCGGCGGCCTTGGCCAGCTGCACCCCGGTGGCCTTGGAGACGAAGGGCACTGTGCGCGAGGCGCGCGGATTGGCCTCGATGACGTAGAGGATGTCCGAGGCCACCGCGAACTGGATGTTGATCAGCCCGCGCACCCCGACCCCTTCGGCGATCCCGCGGGTCGCGGCGCAGACCCGGTCGATGACGTCCGGGCCGAGGGTCACCGGCGGCAGGGTGCAGGCGGAATCCCCGGAGTGGATTCCGGCCTCCTCGATGTGCTCCATGACCCCGCCCATGTACAGGTCGGTGCCGTCGTACAGGGCGTCGACGTCGATCTCGATCGCGTCCTCGAGGAACTTGTCGATCAGGGCCGGCTGGGACGGGGAGACCTCGGTGGCGTGCTCGAGGTAGGCCGCCAGGCTCGCCTCGTCGTAGACGATCTCCATGCCGCGCCCGCCGAGCACGTAGGAGGGACGCACCAGCACCGGGTAGCCGATGCCGTCGGCGATGCGCTTGGCCTCGGCGAAGGTGGAGGCGGTGCCGTTCTTCGGGGAGATCAGCCCGGCCCGCTCCAGGACCTGGGCGAACTCCCCGCGATCCTCGGCCAGGTCGATGGCCTCGGGGGTGGTCCCGAGGATCGGCACCCCGGCCTCCTGCAGCTGCGCGGCCAGCTTCAGCGGGGTCTGCCCGCCCAGCTGCACGTACACGCCCTTCAGTCCGCCGGTGCGCCGCTCCTCCTCGATGACCTCCAGGACGTCCTCCAGGGTCAGCGGCTCGAAGTACAGGCGGGTGGAGACGTCGTAGTCGGTGGAGACGGTCTCCGGGTTGCAGTTGACCATGACCGTCTCGTAGCCGGCCTCGCGCAGCACCATCGAGGCGTGCACGCAGGAGTAGTCGAACTCGATGCCCTGCCCGATCCGGTTGGGCCCGGAGCCCAGGATCATGATGGACTCCCCCTCGTGCGGGGCGACCTCGTCCTCCTGGTCGTAGGCGGAGTAGTGGTACGGGGTGAAGGCCTCGAACTCGGCCGCGCAGGTGTCCACGGTCTTGAACACCGGGCGGATGCCCAGCGCGTGGCGCACCCCCCGGACCACGTCCTCGCGGGTGTGGGCGATGGCGGCGATCTGGGCGTCGGAGAAGCCGTGGCGCTTGGCCTCGCGCAGGGTGTCCGGGGTCAGGTCCGGATCCGCCCGGACCCGCTCGGCCACCTCGTTGAGCAGCTGCAGCTGATCCAGGAACCAGGGGTCGATGCCGGTGGCCTCGTACATCCGCTCCACGCCGGCCCCGGCGGCCAGGGCCCGGCGCACCTGGTGGATCCGCTGAGTGGTGGGGGTGCGGGTGGCCTCCACGAGCTCGTCCAGGGCGTCCCGGTCCGGGGTCTCGGCGGCGAAGTCGAAGGCGCCGTCCTTCTGCTCGAGGGAGCGCATGGCCTTCTGCAGGGCCTCGGTGAAGCTGCGGCCCAGGGCCATGGCCTCGCCCACGGACTTCATGGTGGTGGTCAGGGTGGGGTCCGCGGCCGGGAACTTCTCGAAGGCGAAGCGCGGGACCTTGACCACGACGTAGTCCAGGGTGGGCTCGAAGGAGGCCGGGGTCTTGCGGGTGATGTCGTTGGGGATCTCGTCCAGGGTATAGCCCAGGGAGAGCTTGGTGGCGATCTTGGCGATCGGGAAGCCGGTGGCCTTGGAGGCCAGGGCCGAGGAGCGGGAGACCCGCGGGTTCATCTCGATGACGACGACGCGCCCGGTGGCGGGATCCACGGCGAACTGGATGTTGCACCCGCCGGTGTCCACCCCGACCTCGCGGATCACGGCGATCGCGACGTCGCGCATCTTCTGGTACTCGCGGTCCGTGAGCGTCAGCGCCGGGGCGACCGTGATGGAGTCCCCGGTGTGCACCCCCACGGGGTCGAAGTTCTCGATCGAGCAGACCACGACGACGTTGTCGTTGCGGTCGCGCATCATCTCCAGCTCGTACTCCTTCCACCCGAGGATGGACTCCTCCAGGAGCACCTCGCTGGTGGGGCTGTACTGGATCCCGGCCCCGGCGATCCGGTGCAGGTCGACCTCGTCGTAGGCCATCCCGGAGCCCAGCCCGCCCATCGTGAAGGAGGGCCGCACGACCATGGGGTAGCCCAGCCGCTCGGCGGCGGCCAGGGCCTCGTCCATCGAGTGCACGATCTCGGAGCGGGCGGATTCGGCCCCGCAGCGCTCGACCACGCCCTTGAAGGCCTCGCGGTCCTCGCCGAGGTTGATCGCGGCGATGTTCGCCCCGATCAGCTCGACGCCGTAGCGCTCCAGCGCGCCGCGCTCGTCCAGGGCGATCGCGGTGTTCAGGGCGGTCTGTCCGCCCAGGGTCGGCAGGATCGCGTCGGGGCGCTCCTTGGCGATGATCTTCTCGACCGTCTCCGGGGTGATCGGCTCGATGTAGGTCGCGTCGGCGAACTCGGGGTCGGTCATGATCGTGGCCGGGTTGGAGTTGACCAGGATGACGCGGATGCCCTCGTCCTTGAGCACGCGCAGGGCCTGCGTGCCGGAGTAGTCGAACTCCGCGGCCTGCCCGATGACGATGGGACCGGAGCCGATGACCAGGACGGAGTGCAGATCGGTGCGACGGGGCATGGGGTTACTTTCCTGCTTTCTGCGCGGTTGCGGCGGCGGATCCGGCGGCCGGGAGGGAGTCGATGAAACGGTCGAAGAGGTAGGCGGCGTCGTGCGGTCCGGCGGCGGCCTCGGGGTGGTACTGCACGGAGAAGGCCGGCAGGTCCAGGCAGCGCAGGCCCTCCACGACGTCGTCGTTCAGGCACACGTGGGAGACCTCGACCCGCCCGAACTCCTCCTGCGGGGCGGTGACGGGTCCATCCAGCGGGGCGTCCACCGCGAAGCCGTGGTTCTGGGCGGTGATCTCCACCGTGCCGGTGGCCCGGTCCAGCACGGGCTGGTTGATCCCGCGGTGGCCGAAGGGGAGCTTGTAGGTCCCGAAGCCCAGGGCCCGGCCCAGCAGCTGGTTGCCGAAGCAGATCCCGAAGAACGGGATCTTGGCCCGCAGCACCTCGCGCAGCAGCTGGACCTGCTCATCCGCGGTCTCGGGGTCCCCGGGGCCGTTGGAGAAGAACACCCCGTCCGCCCCGAGCTCGCGGATCCGCTGGAATCCGGTGTCGGCCGGGACGATCACGGTGCGCAGCCCGCGCTCGGCGAAGCGGCGCGGGGTCATGGACTTGATGCCCAGGTCCACCGCGACCACGGTGCCCCGGGGCTCGCCCTCCCAGCCCCACTCCGAGGGCTCGACGATCTGCTCCTCGGTGATGCTGACCTCCTCGGCCAGGCGGCGCCCGAGCATCCCGGCGGAGTCCCAGACCTCGGCCAGCAGCTCGGCGCGGGGTCGATCGGCCTGGTCCCCGGAGAAGATGCCGGCGCGCATCGCGCCGACCTCGCGCAGCCGCCGGGTCAGGGCGCGGGTGTCGATGCCGCGGATGCCGACGATGCCCTGGTCCGTGAGCTCCTCGTCAAGGCTGCGCTGGGAGCGCCAGTTCGAGGGGATGCGGGCGGCTTCGCGCACCGCGTAGCCGGCGACCCAGATGCGCCGGGATTCGGCGTCCTCGTCGTTGACACCCGTGTTGCCGATGTGCGGGGCGGTCTGGATGACGATCTGCCCGGCGTAGGACGGGTCGGTGAGGGTCTCCTGGTAGCCGGTCATGCCGGTGGAGAACACCGCCTCGCCGAGGGTGGAGCCGACGGCGCCGTAGGCGCTGCCCTCCCAGGCGGAGCCGTCCTCCAGGACGAGGACCGCCGGTGTGGGGGCGGGGATGGCGTGGGTGGTCATGGTGTGTGCTACTTCCTCGAGGTCGCGGCGGTGGTCTGATCGGCGGGGGCGGCTGGTGCCGGCGGGGCGGGCTCGGGCAGGCGGTCCGCGGCGTGCGGGGCGATGGCGCGCAGGGCCTGCAGCAGGGCGGGGGTGTCCGCGGCGCGGCGGGTGCGCAGCCCGGTGTCCACGAGCAGTCCGCCCAGGTCCCAGGTGATCACAGCCAGCCCGTCCTTCTCCACGAACTTCCCGGCCATCCCGGATTCTCGGCGCAACACCCGGATCGCCTCGGCGGGCACCCACAGGTCCTCGGCGCCGTCGCGCACGATGATCAGGCCCTCGGTCAGGACCAGGGCCTGCCCGTCGGCGCGCGCGCCCAGCCCGTGGACCGCGATCCGATCCAGCCAGTCCCCCGCGCGGGTGGTGCTGACGTACTGGGCGGGGCAGGCGAAGGAGGCCTGCGCCCCGTCGAGGCGCTCGGGCACCGGGGCGGGCCGGGCGATCCCGGACTGCCGGTCCCGGCGGTGGCGCCAGCCCAGTCCGATCAGCCCGAGCACGATCCCGGCCAGCAGCAACGAGGAGAGCAGGGTCAGCAGGTGGTGGAAGGTCATGCGCGCGCCCCCTCAGCCTCCGGGGTGCGGGGGGTCGCCATGCGCCCGTCCAGGACGGTCGGGTGGCCCTCCCAGACGGTGGCCATGACCCGCCCGGGCAGCTCCAGGCCGCGGTAGGGCGAGTTGCGGCCCTTGCTCTGGTGCTCCTCCGGGACGACGATGCGCCGGGCCTGCGGGTCCACCAGCACGAGGTTGGCCGGCTCCCCCACCGCGATCGGACGGCCCTGTCCCGGGATGCGGGCGATACGCGCGGGGTCGGCGGACATGATGCGGGCGACGTCGGCCCAGGTGATCAGCCCGGTGTCCACCAGGGTCTGCTGGACCACGGACAGAGCGGTCTCCAGACCCGTCATGCCCATCGCCGCACACGCCCACTCGCACTCCTTGTCCTGCACCGGGTGCGGGGCATGGTCGGTGCCGATCACGTCGATGGTCCCGTCGGCCACGGCCGCGCGCAGGGCCTGGACGTCCTCGGCAGTGCGCAGCGGGGGGTTGACCTTGTACACGGGGTCGTAGGTGCGGGCCAGCTCGTCGGTGAGCAGCAGGTGGTGCGGGGTGGCCTCGGCCGTGACGGCGATGCCGCGCTGCTTGGCCCAGCGCACGATCTCCACCGAGCCCTTGGTGGACAGGTGGCAGATGTGCACCCGGGAGCCGACGTGCTGGGCGAGCAACACGTCCCGGGCGATGATGGACTCCTCGGCCACCGCGGGCCAGCCGGCCAAGCCGAGCTCCGCGGAGACCGCGCCCTCGTTCATCTGGGCCCCGTCGGTCAGCAGCGGCTCCTGGGCGTGCTGGGCGATCATCCCGTCGAAGGCCTTGACATACTCCAGGGCCCGGCGCATCAGCACCGGGTTGTGTACGCACCTGCCGTCATCGGAGAACATCCGCACCTGCGCCCGGGAGTCCGCCATCGCGCCGATCTCGGACAGGCGCTCACCCTGCAGACCCACGGTCACCGCCCCGACCGGTCGAACCTCGACCCAGCCGGCGTCCTGGCCCAGCCGCTGGACCTGCTCCACGACCCCGGCGGTGTCCGCGACGGGATCGGAGTTGGCCATCGCGCAGACCGCGGTGTAGCCGCCGGCGGCGGCCGCCCGGGTCCCGGTCTGCACGGTCTCGGCGTCCTCCCGGCCGGGTTCGCGCAGGTGGGTGTGCACATCCACCAGCCCGGGCAGCAGCACGAGGCCCTCGGCCTCGATCACCCGGGCGGACTCGGGGGCGGTCAGGTTCTCGCCGAGCTCGGCGATGCGCCCCTCGCGCACCAGCACGTCCACGGTCTGCTCGCCCAGCAGGCGGGCGTCTCGGATGAGGATCGCGGCGTCGGTCATGGTGTCCTTTCCGGTGCCCTCAGGCACGATCGGCCTCCGGGTCCCCGGTGGCCCCGGCGGGGTCCGGGGCGCCGGTGAGCAGGTGGTAGAGCACGGCCATGCGCACGGAGACCCCGTTGGCCACCTGGCGCAGGACCAGGGAGCGCGGGGAGTCCGCGGCGTCGGCGCTGATCTCCAGGCCCCGATTCATCGGCCCCGGGTGCAGGATCGCGGTCTGCGCCCCGCGGGCGCTGAGGCCGGCCAGGCGCTCGGGGCTGAGTCCCCAGAGCCTCGCGTACTCCTCGGAGCTGGGGAAGAAGGCCGCGTGCATGCGCTCGCGCTGAATGCGCAGCAGCATCACGGCGTCCGGGTCCTGGGCCAGGGCCTCGTCGAGGTCGTAGCTGACCCGCACCGGCCAGTCGTCGATGCCCACCGGCAGCAGGGTCGGCGGGGCGACGAGGGTGACCTGCGCGCCCAGGGTGCTCAGCAGCCACACATCGGAGCGGGCCACCCGGGAGTGCAGGATGTCGCCCACGATCACGATGCGCATCCCGGCCAGGTCCGTGCCCTGGGCGCCGGTGCCGGTCAGCTCGGCGCGACGCTGGCGCAGGGTCATCGCATCCAGCAGCGCCTGGGTGGGGTGGGCGTGGGTGCCGTCCCCGGCGTTGACCACCGGGGCCTGGATCCACCCGCTGGTCGCCAGGCGGGCCGGGGCGCCGGAGGCGGGATGGCGGATCACGACGGCGTCGGCGTTGATGGCCTCCAGGGTCTGGGCCGTGTCCTTCAGGGATTCGCCCTTGGACACGGAGGAGCCCTTGGCCGCGAAGTTGATGACGTCGGCGGAGAGCCGCTTCTCCGCGGTCTCGAAGGAGATGCGGGTGCGGGTGGAGTCCTCGAAGAACAGGTTGACCACGGTGCGCCCGCGCAGGGCGGGCAGCTTCTTGACCTCGCGGGAGCCGACCTCCCCCATCCGGTCCGCGGTGTCCAGCAGGGCGATGGCCTGCTCGCGGGTCAGGGAGCGGGTGTCCAGCAGGTGCCTCATGCCCGGGCCTCCCCCGCGCTCGGCGCCGTCTGCGGGCCCGGGCGCGGCGGGGCCGGGTCCAGCAGCACGCAGTCGCTGAGATCCCGCTCGTCCTTCCCGCTCAGCGCGGGGGCGGCGTCGGTCTCGGCGAGGAAGACCCGCACGGATTCGGCGGCGGCGGTGGGCAGGTTCTTGCCCACGTGGTCCGCGCGGATCGGCAGCTGCCGGTGGCCGCGGTCGGCGAGCACGGCCAGGCGCACCAGGGCGGGGCGGCCGTAGTCGGCCAGGGCGTCCAAGGCGGCGCGCACGGTGCGCCCGGAGTACAGGACGTCATCCACGAGAACGACGCGGCGTCCGTCGATCCCCAGGCCCGGCAGGCGGGTGGCTTCGGGGGTGCGGGAGGTGCCGGTGCGCAGGTCATCCCGGTACATGGTCACGTCCAGCTGCCCCAGGGCCGCGGCCGGGTCGAAGGCGGGATCGATGCGGTGCAGGCGCTGGGCCAGGCGCCGGGCCAGCGGATACCCGCGGCGGGGGATGCCGAGCAGCACGAGGTCCTCGGCGCCCTTGTTGGCCTCCAGGATCTCGTGGGCGATCCGGGTCAGGGCCCGGTCGATGTCGGCCGCGTCCAGGATCACCCGGGCTCGCGGCGAGACCCTCGGGGGGTCCTCTCGGTTATGCTGATCGGTCATGGACTCGGCCTCCTTCCCCGCCTCACCGGACGGGAGCTTAAAGGGTGCTCTGCTAGGCTCGAACCTACCACAGGAGCCTGGACGCGCCGAGGCCGCCCGGACGCGATCGGTCCGGGCGGCCTCGGCGGGTGCTCAGGCCAGCAGGGTCGGCTTGACCTTCTGCAGCCGGCCCAGCAGCCCGTTGACGAACCGCGGGGAGTCATCCGTGGAGTGGGTGCGGGCCAGGCCCGCCGCCTCGGAGACGGCGACGGCGTCGGGGACGTCGTCGTTGTACAGCAGCTCCCAGGCCCCGATGCGCAGGATCGCCCGGTCCACGGCCGGCATCCGGTCCAGCGTCCAGCCCTTGGAGTAGGTCTCCAGGGCCTCGGCGATCTCCTCGTCGTGCTCGAGGACCCCGCGCACGATCCGCTCGGAGTAGTCGGAGATCAGGGCCGAGGTGTGGGCGCGGCGCCGACGCAGCACCTCGAGGGTGTCCTCGCCGCGCGAATCGGCTTCGAACAGCACTTCCAGGGCGCGCACGCGCGCCTTCGTCCGGGAGTTCACTCGTTGACGCGGCCCAGGTAGTCGCCGCTGCGGGTGTCGACCTTGACGCGGGTGCCCTGCTCCACGAACAGCGGCACCTGGATCTGCGCGCCGGTCTCCAGGGTCGCGGGCTTGGTGCCGCCGGTGGAGCGGTCGCCCTGCAGGCCGGGCTCGGTGTAGGTGATCTCCAGGACCACCGACGGCGGCAGCTCGATGTACAGCGGCGTGCCCTCGTGGAAGGCCAGCGTGGCGTTCTGGTTCTCCAGCATGTAGTTCGCGGCATCGCCCACGACGGCGGCGGGGACGGTGACCTGGTCGTAGGTCTTGTTGTCCATGAAGACGTAGTCCTCGCCGTCCTGGTACAGGTACTGGTACTCGGAGCGGTCCACCGTGGTGATGTCCACCTTGGCGCCGGCGTTGAAGGTCTTGTCCACGACCTTGCCCGTGTTGACGTTGCGCAGCTTGGTGCGCACGAACGCCCCGCCCTTGCCCGGCTTGACGTGCTGGAACTCGATGACGCCCCAGAGGTTCCCGTCCAGGTTGAGGATGGTCCCGTTCTTGATGTCGTTGGTCGTTGCCACGGACACTCCTTCTCGGTTCGTACTGCTCTCGCCGCATCCGGGGACGCGCGGGAGGGCGCATCCGTGCGGCGGCGGATCAGGTGCCATTGTATCGCCTCCCCGGCCCGCTTCCCCCGTGGCGCGGTCGGCGGGGGCCTCCTCAGGCCTCGGCGATCTCCTGGTAGGTGGCGAACAGCAGGGTCTCGTCCGGGACCTCCATGATCCGCGGGCGGGCGATCCCGTCGAGGACGACGAAGCGCAGCAGATTGCCGCGGGTCTTCTTGTCCCGGTGCATGGCCTCCAGCAGCCGCGCCCAGCGATCCGCCCGGTATCCGGTGGGCAGGCCCAGGGATTCCAGGATCGCGCGGGTGCGCTGCACGACGGCCGGGTCCAGGCTGCCGGCCGCGGCGGACAGCTCCGCGGCGAAGACCATGCCCACCGCGACCGCCGCCCCGTGGCGCCACTGATACCGCTCGGCCAGCTCGATCGCGTGCCCCAGCGTGTGGCCGTAGTTGAGGAACTCCCGCCGCCCGGTCTCGCGCAGGTCCTCGGAGACGATCTCGGCTTTGACCCGCACGGCCCGCTCGATCAGCTCCCGGATCACCGCGGACTGGGAGTCGCGCAGCTGCTGCGGGTGGGCCTCCAGGAGCTCGAGGATCTTCGGGTCGGCGATGAACCCGCACTTGACGACCTCGGCCAGCCCGGTGAGCAGCTCGTTGACGGGCAGGGTGCGCAGGGTGCCCAGGTCGCACAGCACGGCCGCCGGCGGATGGAAGGCCCCGACGAGGTTCTTACCCTCGGCGGTGTTGATCCCGGTCTTCCCGCCCACCGCGGCGTCGACCATGCCCAGCAGCGTCGTGGGCAGGTGCACGACCCGCACCCCGCGCAGCCAGGTCGCGGCGACGAAGCCGGCGAGGTCGGAGACCGCTCCCCCGCCCACCGAGATCACGACGTCGGAGCGGGTGAAGTCGTTCTGCCCGAGCACCTGCCAGCAGAAGGCCGCGACCTGCGCGTGCTTGCCCTCCTCGGCGTCGGGGATCTCCGCGGAGAAGGCCTCGTATCCGGCGGCGCGCAGATCGCTCATGACCAGCTCGCCGGTGGAGCGCAGGGCCCGCGGGTGCACGATCAGGGCCCGGCGCACCCGGGGGCCCAGGATCCCGGGCAGCTCGCGCAGCAGGTCATGGCCGATGAGCACCTCGTAGCTCTCGCCGGGACGCTGACCGGTCGCGGGGATCCGGGTGATCGGCTCGGGTTCGCCGCTGGGCTGGCTGCTCATCGCTGCTCCTTCCCGGCCGCGCGGGCCAGGTGCTCGTGGATCTCATCGGCCAGGGTGACCAGGTCCCGGTGCCCGCGGGCGTCCACGACCAGGTCCGCCAGCCGCTCGTAGGTCTCGTGGCGCTGGGCGTACATCTGCCGCCAGCGCTGCAGGGGGTGTCCGGCCAGCAGCGGCCGGTCCCCCTCCGTCCGGATCCGCTCCGCGACGGTCTGCTCGTCCACCAGCAGGTAGACCACGGTGGTCTCGGCCAGCAGGCGGGCCACCGCCGGGGTCATCGGCGCGCCCCCGCCCACGGAGACGATCGCGCCGACGCTGTCGGGATCCGCGAGGATCTCGCCGATCGCGGCGGCCTCCAGGCGCCGGAAGTGGGCCTCGTCGTGGTGGGCGAAGATCTCCGGGATCGTGCCCTGGGCGGCGACGATGCGCGCGTCGGAGTCGATGAGCCGGTAGCCGTGGCGGGTGCGCAGCGTCTGTCCGACGGCGGATTTGCCGGCGGCCATCGGCCCGATCAGCACGACGGGCCGGGGGTGCACGGCGGCGTCGGGTGCGGTCGGGACCTCGCTCATGCGCGGGGGTCCCGCCCGTCGCCCACGGTGCGCAGGGAGGCCGGGATCGCGGCCAGGTAGGCGTCCTTGTTGCACGCGGTCTCCGCGATGGAGTCCCCGCCGAACTTCTCCAGGTACGCGTCGGCCAGCACCAGGGCGGTCATGGCCTCCGCGACGACCCCGGCGGCCGGCACGGCGGCGACGTCGGAGCGCTGGTGGTGGGCCCGGGTGGGTTCGCCCGTGGTGGTGTCCACGGTGCGCAGGGCCTTGGGCACGGTCGCGATCGGCTTCATCGCCGCGCGCACCCGCAGCACGTCCCCGATGCTCATCCCGCCTTCGATGCCCCCGGCCCGGTTGGAGGTCCGGTGCGCGGCGCCCTCGGCGTCCGGGACGATCTCGTCGTGGGCGGCGGAGCCGCGCCGGGCGGCGGTGCGGAAGCCGTCGCCGACCTCGACCCCCTTGATCGCCTGGATGCCCATCAGCGCTCCGGCCAGGCGCGCGTCCAGGCGCCGGTCCCAGTGCACGTAGGAGCCCAGCCCGGGCACCAGCCCGTAGGCCAGGACCTCGACGATGCCGCCGAGGGTCTCCCCGTCCTTGTGCGCGGCGTCGACCTCCCGGACCATCGCCTCGGAGGTCTGCGGGTCGGCACAGCGCAGGGGATCCGCGTCCAGGGTCGGCGTGTCCGCCGGCACCGGGGCCGGGTGGCCCTCCGGCAGACTCACCCCGCCCAGGGCGACGGTGTGGCTGACCAGCTGCGCGCCGAGGCTGTCCAGGATCTGCGCGGCGACCACGCCCAGGGCCACGCGGGTCGCGGTCTCGCGCGCGGAGGCCCGCTCCAGCACCGGGCGGGCCTCGTCGAAGCCGTATTTCTGCATGCCGGTGAGATCGGCGTGGCCGGGCCGGGGACGGGTCAGGGGCGCGTTGCGGGCCCTGCCCTCCAGCACCGCCGGGTTAACGGGGTCCGCGGACATGACCTCGGTCCACTTGGGCCACTCGGTGTTGGCGATCTCCACGGCCACGGGCCCGCCCTGGGTCAGCCCATGGCGCACGCCGCCGAGGATGCGGACCCGGTCCTCCTCGAACTTCATCCGCGCCCCGCGCCCGTAGCCCAGACGGCGCCGGGCCAAGGCCTCGCGCAGCTGCCCGGTGGTCAGCTCCACGCCGGCGGGCACCCCCTCGATGATGCCGACGAGCGCCTCGCCGTGGGATTCTCCTGCGGTCAGCCAGCGTAGGGTCACCTGGTCACGTTCCTTCGTCTCGTCTCGGCGAACCCGCCCGGCCGTGCATGGGGCACGGTGCCGGGCGGCGTCATCGGGGGTCGTCCCATTCTCCGCGGGCGCGGGCTCCGGCCGCAAGCGCCTGCCGGTGCGGGTCCTCTCGGTGCGGCGCTCACCCGTCCTCGGAGGGCGCGGTCTCGGTCAGCCCATCCAGAGTATGCACCGGCACGGGCTCCCGGACGGGAGCGGGCAGCCCGATCGCCGCAGCCATGGCCTCCAGGACGGTCTGCTGGTGCGGAAGCGGGCGGTCCAGGGGCAGGCCGAGGAACAGCTTGACCTGGTCCACCGCCTGGTGCAGCAGCATGTGCGCCCCGGAGGCCACCCGCGCCCCCCGCTGCTGCGCGCGCTCGGCCAGGACGGAGGGCCAGGGATCGTAGGAGACGTCCAGCAGGCGCAGCCCGGACAGGTCCCCGCTCAGCCGCCGGGCGTGCGGGTCGAAGGCGCGGGCCGGCAGGGTGCACACGGCCGTGCCGATCCCGTCCAGCTCCGCCGGGCAGTCTTCCAGGGGACGCATCCGCAGCCGCAGCCCGAGCCGCTCGGCCGCCGCGCGCAGCTCGCGGGTGCGGGAGGCGTCGCGCACGTACACGAAGGTCTCCTCCCAGCCCATCAGCCGCAGCGCGGCCGCGGCGGCCGTCGCGGTCCCGCCGCCGCCGATGACGGCCGCGGGGGCGACCGGTTCCGGTTCAGCGGGCCCGAGGTCGCGCAGGGCGTTGACGATGCCGGCGACGTCGGTGTTGTGCCCGAGCAGGCCCCGGGCCGCCCCGTCGGCGCCCCGCGACGCGGCCGCGACCGTGTTGACCACCCCGACGGCGCGGGCGAACGGGGTCAGCGCGGAGACCGCCCGGGCCGCGTCGGCCTTCAGGGGCATGGTCACGGAGTAGCCGCGCCATCCGGGCTCGGCCGCGGCGGCCAGCCGGGCCCCCAGCTCGGACCGAGGCGTCTCGAGACGCCGGTACCGCACGGCTGCGCCGAGCTCGCGGTAGGCGGCCGCATGCAGGTCCGGGGAGAGGCTGTGCCCGACCGGACTGCCCAGCACCGCCGCCCATGCGGCTGGGTCCGGTTCCTTCGGGGGCTCCGGGCTCACGAGCACTTGCCCTCGTGATCCGAGCACCAGCTCTGGTACTCCTCCACGTTCTTCTGATGCTCCGCGTAGGTCTTGGCGAACTTGGTCTCGCCGGTGTCCAGGTTGACCGTGACCCAGTAGTAGTAGTCGTTCTTCTGGGGGTTCTGCGCGGCCTGGATGGCCTTCAGTCCCGGCGAGCCGATGGGCCCCTCGGGCAGGCCCTTGTTGGCGAAGGTGTTGTACTTGTTGGAGGCGTCCTGCTTCTGCTCCGCGGTGATCTGGTAGGTCTTCTCCCCCAGCCCGTAGGCCACGGTCGCGTCGGACTGCAGGTACCCGTTGGTCTCCCCGCCGGGGTTGTCGATGCGGTTGTGGATCGCCCCGGCCACGGCGCGGTAGTCCTGCGGGGTGGCCTCGAACTCGAGGATCGAGGCGATGGTCAGCACGTCGAAGGTGTGCTGGTCCCCGGTGACCCCGGCGCTCTTCAGATCCGCTTTGGTCTTATCCACCATCTCGCGGATGATGTCCTCGGCGGTCGCGTCGGTCTTGAAGCGATACTCCCCCGGGTGCAGGTAGCCCTCGAGGGAGGGGAACTGCGAGGGGATGCCGAACTTCGCCGGGTCCTTGTCCAGCTGCTCGAATTCCGAGACGGGGATGCCGGTGCCGTCGGCGAGGGCCTTGAAGGCCTCGTCCTTGCGCAGGGTCTGGTTGATCGCGACGTAGTGCACCGCTTCCCCACCGGTGCCCAGCAGGGCGTCCACGGCGGCCTCGGAGCTCATCCGCTCCTGCAGCTGGAAGGTGCCGGGCTGGATGAAGGAGCCGTCGGACTTCTCCTCGTAGACGTCCACGAAGCGGCCCGCGTCGGCCACCACGCCCTTGTCCTCCAGGCCCTGGGCGATCTGCTGGTTGGTCTCCCCGGAGCTGACGGTGAAGGTCACGGCCGTGCCGTTGCCGTCCCCGTCGTAGTCCTTGGCCTGGAACAATCCGAGCTTGGGCCCCACGATCGCCCCGGAGACCACCAGGGCCAGGACGAAGACCAGCACCGCGGCCACCAGGGACTGCTGGCGCCGTTTCCGGCGTCGCCGGGCCTGCTCCGGAGTGATGTCCTCGTCCTCCACCCGCAGCCCGAGGACCCCATCGCGTCGGTCCGCGTCGCTGGGCGCGAGGATGTCGTGCAACCCGGCCTCGTCCTCGGACGAGGTGGGGCGTCGGCGTGTCGAGTCGTCGCTCACGCGGGATCTCCGTTCTGCTCGGGCCTCGGCTCCGAGGTCGGATCGAGGTGCTGGGACCGGGCGTCCTCGCGCGGCACGGTGGGCGCTTCCACACGATACCCGGCCACGGCGCGATCGGCCTTCAGGGCGTCCAGGCTCTGCTGCAGGATGGCCACGGCCGCGACCTGGTCCACCATCGTCTTGAACCGGCGGGAGGAGACCCCCGCCTCGTGCAGGGACCGCTGGGCCGAGACGGTGCTCAGCCGCTCATCGACCAACCAGACGGGGATCTCGCGTCCCTCGGCGGCAAGCTCCGCCACCAGGCCGGAGGCGTAGTCCTCGGCCATCTGGGTGGAGGCCGAGGAGCCCCCCGACAGGGTGCGGGGCAGCCCGACGTAGACCTCGGCGACCTCGTGGATCTCCAGCAGGCGGCGCAGTACCCGCCGATCGGAATCCGTGTTGAGGTTGCGCTTGAGGGTCTTCAACGGGGTCGCGAGGATGCCGTCCGGATCGGACAGCGCCAGGCCGACGCGGGCGTTGCCCACGTCGACGCCCATCCGCACGCCTCGGCTGAATCCCATTCCCGTGTCCTCCCGGCCCGTGGTGCGGCGGCTACTTCGCCGCGGTCGCGATCTGGCCGGCGACGGCCTCCAGGGCCTCGGCGATCTTGGCCGGGTTCTGACCGCCGCCCTGGGCCAGATCATCCTTGCCGCCGCCCCCGCCGCCGAGGATCCCGGCGGCGGTGCGCACCAGCTGACCGGCCTTGATCCCGGCGTCGCGGGCGCCCTGGTTGGTGGCCACGACGATCACGGGATGGCCCTTGGCCTCGGCGGCCACCGCCACCACGGCCGGGTCCTCCCCGAGCCGGTGGCGCAGATCCGTGGCCAGGCCCCGGGCGTCGTCGGCGGGGATCTGCCCGGCGTCGTGGGTGAGCACGCGGATCCCGGAGATCAGCTCGGCGGACTCGGTGAGCTTGCCGGCCTCGGCCTGCAGCTTCTCCCGGCGCAGCTTCTCCAGCTCCTTCTCCGCGGACTTCAGCTTCTCCAGGGTCTGACCGATGCGCTCGGGCAGCTCGGCGGAGGACTGGACCCGCATCAGGGAGGTGAGCTGGTTGACGAGGGTGCGCTCGGCGGCCAGGTGGTTGAAGGAGTCCAGGCCCACCAGGGCCTCCACGCGCCGGTTCCCGGAGCCCACGGAGGCCTCCGAGAGCAGGGACAGGGAGCCGATCTCCGCGGAGGACCCGACGTGGGTCCCCCCACACAGCTCGCGGGAGAAGTCCCCGTTGATCTCCACCACGCGCACGATGTCCCCGTACTTCTCCCCGAACAGGCTCATCGCGCCCATGGCCTTGGCCTCGGCCAGCGGCATCTCGCGGGTGATGACCTCGTAGTTGTCGCGGATCGCGGTGTTGGAGACCTCCTCGACCTCCGCCTGCACGGATTCGGACAGCCCCTCGTTCCACGCGAAGTCGAAGCGCAGGTAGCCCTCCTTGTTGAAGGAGCCGCGCTGCACGGCCTCGGGGCCCAGCACCCGGTGCAGGGCCGCGTGCACGATGTGCGTGCCGGAGTGGGCCTTCTCGGCGTCCTTGCGCCGCTGCACGTCCACCTGGGCGACCGCCGCGGCACCCGCGGGGACCTCGCCCTCGGTGACGACGCCGCGGTGAACGCTCAGGCCCTTGACCGGCTGCTGCACGTCCTTGACGCGGATCGAGAAGCCGTTGCCGGAGATCGTGCCGGTGTCGGCGGCCTGACCGCCGGCCTCGGCGTAGAACGGGGTCTCATCCAGCACCAGGTCGATCTCCTGCCCGGCCGAGGCGGCCGGAACGGTGGCCCCGCCAACCAGGATCGCGCGGATCGCGGATTCGGTGCGCAGCTGGGTGTAGCCGGTGAACACGGAGCCGCGCTCGTCGGCCAGCTGGCGCAGCACGTGCAGGTCCGCGTGCCCGCCCTTCTTGGCCCGGGCATCGGCCTGGGCGCGGTGACGCTGCTCCTCCATGAGCTCGCGGAAGGAGGCCTCATCCACCGAGACCCCGGCCTCGGCGGCCATCTCCAGGGTCAGGTCGATGGGGAAGCCGTAGGTGTCATGCAGGGTGAAGGCGTCCTCGCCGGTCACGGCGTGGCCTTCGGCCTTGGCCGCGGTGACGGCCTCGTTGAGCCGGCTGGTCCCGGACTCGATGGTGCGCAGGAACGCCTTCTCCTCGGCGTAGGCGACCCGGGAGATGCGCTCGAAGTCCCGCTCGACCTCGGGGAACGCGCCCTTCATGGCGTCGCGGGAGGCCGGCAGCAGCACGGGCAGGCAGGCCTCGGTGACCCCGAGCAGGCGCATCGCGCGGATGGCGCGGCGCAGCAGGCGGCGCAGGATGTAGCCGCGGCCCTCGTTGGAGGGGGTCACCCCGTCGCTGATCAGCATGAGGGAGGAGCGGACGTGGTCGGCGACCACGCGCATGCGCACGTCGTCCTCGTAGCCGGGGTCCTTCGCGGACTCCGAGCCGGAGTAGCGCTTGCCGGACAGCTCGGCCGCGGCGTCCAGGACGGGGCGGACCTGGTCGGTCTCGTAGAAGTTCTCCACGCCCTGCAGGAGCATGGCCAGGCGCTCCACGCCCAGGCCGGTGTCGATGTTCTTCTTCGGCAGCTCCCCGAGGATCTCGAAGTCGTCCTTGCCGATGCCCTCGCCGCGCTGGAACTGCATGAACACGAGGTTCCAGATCTCGATGTAGCGGTCGTCGTCGGCCGCCGGCCCGCCCTCCTTGCCGTAGGCGGGGCCGCGGTCGTAGAAGATCTCGGAGTCCGGGCCGGCGGGGCCGGGCTGGCCGGTGGACCAGTAGTTCTCCTTCATGTCCATCCGCTGCACCCGCTCCGCGGGCACCCCGACCTCGCGGGTCCACAGGTCGTAGGCCTCCTGGTCTCCCTCGTAGACGGTGACCCACAGCCGCTCCGGGTCCAGGCCGTAGCCGCCCTCGGAGACCGGGGAGGTCAGCAGGTTCCAGGCCCACGGGATCACCTCGGCCTTGAAGTAGTCGCCGAAGGAGAAGTTCCCGGCCATCTGGAAGAAGGTGCCGTGCCGGGCGGTCTTGCCGACCTCCTCGATGTCCAGGGTGCGGATGCACTTCTGCACGGAGACCGCGCGGGAGTACGGGGCGGTCTCCTGGCCGAGGAAGTAGGGGATGAACGGGACCATGCCGGCGATGGTGAACATCGAGCCGGGCGCGTTGGAGACCAGCGAGGCCGAGGGGACCACGGTGTGGCCTCGTTCGGCGAAGTAGTCGGTCCAGCGCTGGGAGATTTCCTGGGAGAGCATGCTCAGCGGTCGTCCTTCTCGGTGGGGCTCGTGGTGGTCTCGGCGTCGTGGGCCTGCGGGGGCGGCGCGGCGCTGACGTCTCGGGGTGCGATGTGCTGCGGCGGCTGCGGCGGCTGCGGCGGCAGGGGCCGGTCCCAGCTGTCCAGGGAGCCGGAGCGCAGGTCCCGCTGCTGGGCCGCGTAGCGGCGGTTCAGCTCGGATTCCTTCTCCGCCATGCCCTGCTTCACGGTCGCGGCGAAGCGCACGGCCTTCAGGGCCCCGGCGCGCAGCGGGGCGGCGGCGGAGGAGCTCCAGAAGCGGGCCATGGCGTTTCCTCCCGGGCTCGGGGTCTGCTCGGACAGCGCGGAGGGCCCGCGCAGCACCAGCTCGCGTCCGGTGCGCACGACGGCGGGGCCGCGGCGGGCCGCGAAGTATCCCGCGGCCGCACCGGCCAGGGTCAGTGCGGCCTTGGACCAGAAGCTCATGCGCTCTCCTCCGTGGGGCCTGCGGGATCGGCGGCCTGGGTCTCGCCGTCGCGGCCGCGGAAGGCCTTGCGCACGCCGTAGGAGAAGGAGGCGACCTTGATCAGGGGCTGGCCGACCGTGGAGGCGACCAGGCTGGACAGGGCGGAGACGTTCGCGGAGGCGTCGGAGACGTTGTCGGTGATCCCGTCCACCTTCTCCAGCTGGGTGTTGGTGGTGGCCACCGTGCGGGTGACCTCGTCGATCAGCGGGCCGGTGCCCTCGTTGAGCTGGCGCACGGTCACGCGCAACTCATCGAAGACCCGTCCGAGCTTGACGATGGGCAGGGCCAGCAGGGCCACCAGCACGGCGAAGACGCCGGCGGCGATGAGCCCCGCGATCGATCCGACCGTCATGTGCGCAACCGTCTCCTCGCAGGTGGTGGTCAAAGGTGTGCTGCGGCGGTCCGGGCAGGACCGCCGGGTCCCGGCGTCGTGACCGAACCGTGACCGTTTCCAGCCTAGGTTATCAGCAGGTCCGACGCGCTCCCCCGGTCCTCGGCACGGGACGGGAACGGGGACGGCCCGCGACGCGGGCTGCGTCGCGGGCCGTCTCCCGTGGGGATCGGGCTACGCCATGCGGGCGTAGTACTCGACCACCAGCTGCTCCTCGCAGGTGACGGGGATCTCGGGGCGCTTGGGGGCGCGCTCGAGCTTGGCGTGCAGCTTGTCGATCTCGACGTTCAGGTACGGCGGGGTCGGGGGCAGCACGTCCTGGTTGGCGCCGGTGGCGGCCACCTGGAAGGGGTCCATCTTCTCCGAGCGCGGGTGCACGTGGATCAGCTGGCCCGGCTTCACGCGGAAGGAGGGGCGGTCCACGCGCACACCGTCGACCATGATGTGACGGTGCACGACCATCTGGCGGGCCTGGGTGATGGTCCGGGCGAAGCCGGAGCGCAGCACCAGGGCATCCAGGCGGGTCTCGAGCTGCTCGACCAGGTTCTCACCGGTCTGGCCCTCGGTGCGCTTGGCCTCGGCGTAGGCGCGGCGCATCTGCGCCTCGCGGATGTTGTACTGCGCGCGCAGACGCTGCTTCTCGCGCAGACGCACGGCGTAGTCGGAGTCCTGCCGACGACGGGCGCGCCCGTGCTGGCCGGGGCCGTAGGGGCGGCGCTCGAAGTACTTCTCGGCCTTCGGGGTCAGCGGGATCCCGAGGGCGCGGGACTTGCGGACGAGGTTGCGCGCCCGCTTGGTCTTGGTGGTAGTAGCCAAGGATTGCCTTTCATGCGGTTGGCGCGGGCTCAGCGGGAGCCCGCCCCATTTGTTCTGGTGTCAACTGGCCTCCGGGATCCGCGCACGGTTTTGCGCGGCGGAGAGCGCGGGTCAGCCGCTACCCTTGCTGCCACCGCGGTCGGTGATCATCCCGGGGGTCGGGATGCGTTTCGTCCACGGCGTGCCAGACAGCGCCCCACTCTACGGCACGCGGGCCGGGCTGTCAGGTCACCGGGCCGACCGGGCGAGGGTGCCTCTGGTCACGGCGTCCCGCCCGCGTCCCCGCCCGCTCGGGGTCGGCGGCCGCGCAGGATGTCGCGCAGGATCCCCAGTCGCCGCTTCACGGTCCGCTCCGCCCCGTACTCAGTGGGCCGGTAGTACTGGGCGTCGCGCAGGGTGTCCGGCAGGTACTGCTGGGGGGCCACGGCGTGGGGCACGTCGTGCGGGTAGACGTACCCCTTTCCGTGTCCGTGGGCGGCGGCCCCGCCGTAGTGGGCATCGCGCAGGTGCGGGGGCACGACGCCGGAGCGCCCGGCGCGCACGTCGGCCTGCGCGGCGTCGATCGCCCGGATGACGGCGTTGGACTTCGGGGCGGTGGCCAGGTGGATCACGGCCTGGGCGAGGTTGATCCGGGCCTCGGGCAGCCCGATCAGCTGCACCGCCTGGGCGGCGGCCACCGCGGTCTGCAGCGCGGTGGGATCGGCCATGCCGATGTCCTCGCTGGCGTGGACCACGATGCGCCGGGCGATGAACCGCGGGTCCTCCCCCGCCTCGATCATCCGGGCCAGGTAGTGCAGGGCGGCGTCCGGATCCGAGCCGCGGATGGACTTGATGAACGCGCTGATGACGTCGTAGTGCTGATCCCCCGCCCGGTCGTAGCGCAGCGCGGCCCGGTCCGTGGCCTCCTCGGCGTGCGCCGCCGTGACCACCACGGCGGCGGGTTCGGCCCCCGGCTGCGTCGCCTCCGCGGCCTCGTCCCCGGCCTCCTCGCCGACCGGTTCGGCCCGGTCGTGTGCGGCCTCGGCGTGGCCGAAGGCGACGGCCGCGGCGGCCTCTAGGGTGGTCAGGGCCCGCCGGGCGTCCCCGGAGGCCAGCTGCACCAGGTGATCCCGGGCCTCCTCCTCCAGCGTCACGGTCCCGTTGAGCCCGCGCGGATCGGCGACGGCCCGGTCGATCAGCGCGGCGATGTCCGCGTCCTCCAGCGGGGTGAGGGTGACCAGCAGGGAGCGGGAGAGCAGCGGGGAGATCACCGAGAAGCTCGGGTTCTCGGTGGTCGCGGCCACCAGCACCACCCAGCGGTTCTCCACCCCGGGCAGCAGGGCATCCTGCTGGGCCTTGGTGAAGCGGTGGATCTCATCCAGGAACAGCACGGTGGTGATGCCGTGCAGGTCCCGGTCATCCAGGGCCTGCTCCATCACCGCGCGCACATCCTTGACCCCGGCGGTGATCGCGGACAGCTCCACGAACTTCCTCCCGGAACCGCGGGCGATGACGTGGGCGATGGTGGTCTTGCCGGTGCCGGGCGGGCCCCACAGGATCACGGAGCTGGGTCCGGCCGGGCCGGCGTCCTCCCCGGCGAGCACCCGCAGCGGGGAGCCGGGCTTCAGAGCATGGGCCTGCCCCACGATCTCCTCGACGGTGCGCGGGCGCATCCGCACCGCCAGCGGGCTGCGGGCGCCGGCGGACCGGCCGTTCGCAGGGCCGGGGGCGGGCGTGCGGGATCCGCCGCGTCCGGTACTCCCGCGGGCGGGGGCGGTCGCGGCGTCGTCGTCGCCGAACAGGGACTGGGTCATGGTGAGGGCTCGGCCTTCCCGCCGGTCACAGGTCCGCGGTGTCCAGGATGAGGGTGACCGGCCCGTCGTTGGTCAGCTGGACCCGCATGTGCGCGCCGAAGCGCCCGGTGGCCACGGTAGCCCCGAGATCCCGCAGGGCCTGCACGTAGGCGTCGACGATCGGCTCGGAGGCGGGCCCGGGGGCGGCCGCGGACCAGGAGGGGCGCCGGCCCTTCCGGGCGTCCCCGTAGAGGGTGAACTGGCTGACGGCCAGGATCGGGGCGTCCAGGTCCGCGCAGGAGCGCTCCCCGTCCAGCAGCCGTAGGCGCCAGGTCTTCTCCGCGAGCTTGGCGGCCTCGTCGGGTCCGTCCCCGTGGGTCACGCCCACCAGGGCCAGCAGGCCCGGGCCCTCGATCGCGCCCACGACCTCGGGCTCTCCCCCGTCCTCGGGGACGACCGTGACTTCGGCGGTGCTGACTCTCTGCAGGACGATGCGCATGGTCCCACCGTAGCCGACGGCGCCGAGCTCACCTCCGCCGAGACCGCACGAAACGGCCGAGACCGCACCCGTCGGGCGCGGTCTCGGCCATGATGTGCGGTCTCGGCGGGTTCGCCGACGTCGGTCAGTCCTTCGCCGGCTCCGGCTTCGCGTCCACCCCGGTCTCCTTGCGCTGCTGCGCGGTGATCGGGGCGGGGGCCGCGGTCAGCGGGTCGTAGCCGTTGCCGGTCTTCGGGAAGGCGATGACCTCGCGGATGGAGTCCGTGCCGGCCAGCAGGGCCACCACGCGATCCCACCCGAAGGCGATGCCGCCGTGCGGGGGCGCGCCGTACTTGAAGGCCTCCAGCAGGAAGCCGAACTTCTCCTGCGCCTCCTCCTCGGAGATGCCCATGACCTGGAAGACCCGCTCCTGCACGTCCCGGCGGTGGATGCGGATGGAGCCGCCGCCGATCTCGTTGCCGTTGCACACGATGTCGTAGGCGTAGGCCAGGGCCGCACCCGGGTCCTGGTCGAAGGTGTCCAGGAACTCCGGCTTGGGCGAGGTGAAGGCGTGGTGCACTGCAGTCCACGCGGAGTGGCCCAGGGCGACGTCGCCGGACTCCTCGGCGTCGGCGGCCGGCTCGAACAGCGGGGCGTCCACGACCCACACGAAGGCCCAGTCGCCGTCCTTGATCAGCCCGGTGCGGTGCCCGATCTCCACGCGGGCCGCGCCCAGCAGGGCGCGGGAGGCCTTGGCCTCGCCCGCGGCGAAGAAGATGCAGTCCCCGGGCTCGGCACCGGTCGCGGCGGCCAGGCCCTCGCGCTCGGCGTCGGTGATGTTCTTGGCCACCGGGCCGGTCAGGGTGCCGTCCTCCTGGACCAGCACGTACGCCAGGCCCTTGGCCCCGTGCTGCTTGGCCCACTCCTGCCAGGCGTCCAGGGTGCGCCGCGGCTGGGAGGCCCCGCCCGGCATGACCACGGCCCCCACGTACGGGGCCTTGAACACGCGGAAGGTGGTGTCCTGGAAGTACTCGGTCAGCTCGGTCAGCTCCAGGCCGAAGCGCAGGTCCGGCTTGTCCGAGCCGTACTTCTCCATGGCTTCGGCGTAGGTCATCCGGCGGATGGGGCGGGGCACCTCGACGTCGATCAGCTTCCACAGGGCCGCGACGATGCGCTCCCCGAGGTCGATGACGTCGTCCTCCTCCACGAAGGAGGCCTCGATGTCCAGCTGGGTGAACTCGGGCTGGCGGTCCGCCCGGAAGTCCTCGTCCCGGTAACAGCGGGCGATCTGGTAGTACTTCTCGATCCCGCCGACCTGCAGCAGCTGCTTGAACAGCTGCGGGGACTGCGGCAGGGCGTACCAGGAGCCCGGGGCCAGGCGGGCCGGGACGACGAAGTCGCGGGCGCCCTCCGGGGTGGAGCGGGTCATCGTGGGGGTCTCCACCTCCACGTAGCCGTCCTCGTGCAGCAGCTCGCGGGCGGTGCGGTTGGCCTCGGAGCGCAGCCGCATGATCTTCGCCGGCTCCGGGCGGCGCAGGTCCAGGTAGCGGTGGCGCAGCCGGGCCTCCTCGCCGACCTCCACGTGCTCGTCGATCTGGAAGGGCAGGGGGGCCGCGGTGTTGAGCACCTCGGTGGAGGCCACCTCCACCTCGATCTGCCCGGTCACCAGGTTCGGGTTCTCGTTGCCCTCCGGGCGGGCGCGCACGGTGCCGGTGACCTGCAGGACGTACTCGTTGCGCAGCGCGTCGAAGTCGGCCTCGTCGTGGAAGACGCACTGGGTGATGCCGGTGCGGTCCCTCAGGTCCACGAAGGCCACCCCGCCGTGGTCGCGGCGTCGGGCGACCCAGCCGGCCAGGGTCACGGTCTCTCCGATGTTCTCGGCGGTCAGCTCGCCGAGGGTGTGGGTGCGCAGCACGGGGGTTACGGCCTTTCGGTGGGGTGCGTGCCGGACCGCGCGCCGGCCCCGAGGGGGACGGCGTACGGGACGGCGGGTTCTGGTGATCGAGTCTATCGCGCGGGCTCACGCCCCGCCCGGGAGGGGCAGCGCTCGGCTCAGTCTGCGGCGGGGGCGGTGACCTGGGGGGCGAGGTCCGTGGCCGGGGGCATCCAGGTCGCGGGATCGGCCGGCACCTGCTCGCCGGAGCGGATGTCCTTGACCTCGTGGGTCGGGTTCCCCTGCTCGTCGCTGCCGGTGAACCAGACGTAGGGGATGCCGCGGCGGTCGGCGTGGCGGATCTGCTTGCCGAACTTCGCCGCCTGCGCGGAGACCTCGGTGGGGATTCCGCGGGCGCGCAGCTGCTGGGCGACGTCCTGCGCCGCGGACCAGGTGTCCTCGTCGGTCAGCGCCACGTAGACCGCGGTGGGGACCTTGCGGCTGGCCGCGGCCAGGTGCTGGGAGAGGATGCGGGCCACCAGGCGGGTGACCCCGATGGACAGCCCGACGCCGGGGAAGGTGCGCTTGCCGTCCGAGGCCAGGGATTCGTAGCGCCCGCCGGAGCAGATGGAGCCGAGCTCCTCGTGTCCGACCAGCACGGTCTCGTAGACGGTGCCGGTGTAGTAGTCCAGCCCGCGGGCGATGGACAGGTCCGCGGTGACCTGGCCCGGGGCGCGCTTGGCGGCCTGGCCGACGACCTCGGCCAGCTCCGCCAGGCCCTCCTCCAGCAGCGGGTCCTGCACGCCCAGGGCCCGCACCCGGTCCACGAAGGACAGATCCTCCGCGGTGATCTCCGCCAGGGCCAGGGCCTTGCCGACCTGCTCCTCGGTGGCCCCGAGCTCCTCGCGCAGCAGGTTCCCGACGGCTTCCGGGCCGATCTTGTCCAGCTTGTCGATGCTGCGCAGCACCCCGGCGGTGTCGGTGAGCCCGATGCCGCGGTAGAAGCCCTCGGAGAGCTTGCGGTTGTTGGCCCGCATCCGGAAGGCCGGCAGCGGCAGGGCGGACAGGGCGTCCACGATGACCAGGGCGAGCTCGACGTCGTAGCGGAAGGGCAGGGCGCCGTCGCCGACGACGTCCACATCGGCCTGGGTGAACTCCCGGTACCGGCCCTCCTGGGGCCGCTCCCCGCGCCAGGACTTCTGGATCTGGTAGCGCTGGAAGGGGAAGTCCAGGTGCCCGGCGTTCTCCACGACGTAGCGGGCGAAGGGCACGGTCAGGTCGAAGTGCAGGGCCAGGCGGTCCTTGGCCCGGCGCTCCGGGGCGGGCCCGTCCTCCTGCAGCCGGGAGACGGCGTAGACCTCCTTGTCGATCTCGCCCTTGCGCAGCAGCTGCTCCTGGGTCTCCATCGAGCGGGTCTCGATGTTGGAGAAGCCGTGCAGCTCGAAGGTCCGGCGCAGGGTGTCCAGCACGTGGTTCTCCACCACCCGCTCCTCCGGCAGCAGCTCCGGGAAACCTGACAGGGACGCCTTGCGGGCCATGGGCCTCTCCTCCACGGGGTTCGGGGTCGACACCGCGCGGATGGGCCGCGCGCCCCACCACTGTACCGCCGGCGCGCACCGGGCACGACGGCGCCGGACCCGTCACGGGGCCTCGAGGATTCTCCGCGTGATGCACGCGACAGATATATTGGAGGGATGCGCCCCACCGATGATCACTCGCAGCCCGCCTCCGCACCGCGCGACGCCGCGGCCCCCGACTCCTCCGCGCCGAACGCCTCTGCGTCGGAGTCCACCGCTCCGAAACCCGCTGCGCCGAAGCCGGCCGCGCCGAAGCCCTCGGCCCTGCGTCGCGGTCCCGCCCCGCGGCCCGCGGCGACGCCGGGTGCCCGCCCCGCCGCCACGACCCCGGTGCACGCGCCCTCCACCGAGGATCCCGCGGCCCTGGCCGAGGCCGCCTCCCACGGCAGGGTCCGCGAGGACGGGCAGGTCGTCGTCGTGGTGGCCGGCGAGGAGGTGCCGGTGGGCGCCTACCCGGAGGCCGGACCCGAGGAGGCGCTGCACTACTTCGCCCGCAAGCACCTGGAGCTGCTGGCCCAGATCGCCCTGCTGGAGGGGCGGGTGCAGCGCGGGGCCGGCGCCCAGGAGGCCCGCCGCGCCCTGGCGACCCTGCGCGAGCAGGCCGCGGCCCGGCGCACCGTCGGGGATCTCGCCGCCCTGGACGCGCGGCTGGAGGAGCTGCACACGCGCATCGATGCCCTGGAGGCCGAGCAGCGGGAGACCGCCCAGCGGGCCCGGGAGGAGGCCGTGGCCGAGCGGGAGCGGATCGTCGCCGCGGCCGAGGAGGTGGCCGCCCAGGATCCGCAGACCCTGCACTGGAAGGATTCCAGCACCCGGCTGAACCAGCTGTTCGACGCCTGGAAGCAGGCCCAGCGCACCCAGCGGCTGCCCAAGTCGCAGGATGACGCCCTGTGGGCCCGCTTCCGGGCCGCCCGCTCCGGGTTCGAGCGAATGCGCAAGGAGCACTTCTCCGACCTCGATCAGCGCAACGCCCAGGCCGTGCGCATCAAGGAGGGGCTGATCGCGGAGGCGGAGGCCCTGCAGGGGTCCACCGACTGGGGCGAGACCTCCGGGCGGTACCGGGAGCTGATGCAGCGGTGGAAGCAGGCCCCGCGCGCGGCCCGCCGGGAGGACGACGCCCTGTGGGCCCGCTTCCGGGCCGCCCAGGACGTGTTCTTCGCCGCCCGCACCGCCGCAAACGAGCAAACCGAGCAGGAGTTCCGGGAGAACCTGCGGGTCAAGGAGGAGCTGCTTCAGCGGGCGCGGGCGGTGCTGCCCGTGCAGGACCCGGAGCGGGCCAAGGCGCAGCTCGCCCCGATTCTGGAGGCCTGGGACGAGACCGGGATGGTCCCGCGCACGGACTTCCGGCGCATCGAATCCGAGCTGCAGAAGGTGCAGAACGCCGTGGCCGAGGCCGAGCAGCGCGAGTGGGAGCGCTCGGACCCGGAGACCCGGGCCCGGGCCGATTCCATGCTGGGTCAGCTGCGCGAGACCATCGCGCAGGAGGAGCGCGCCCTGGCCGAGGCCGAGCAGGCCGGGGACGAGCGCCGGGCCCGCCAGGCCCGGGAGGCCTTGGAAACCCGTCGGGCCTGGCTGGCGCAGCTGGAGGCCGCCGACCGGTAGCCGCACCGGCCCCGTTATCCACAGGGGGCCGGTCCGAGGCAGCGGGCGGGCCGCGACGGCGTGTTCGATGGTGGCATGAGCGCCACCGTCATGGACCCCCGACGCCTCTGGATGATCTCCGGGCTGCTGCCTCCCCGCCAGCTGCTGTGCGAGGGGGTGGATCTGAGCCCCGGGGAGGCCTCCGCCCTGGACGCCCGGGGGCTGCTGCACCCCCTCATGCCGGGCCTGTGGAGCCCCCGTTGCCCGGATCCGCTGCTGCGTGCCTGGGCGGCGGGGCTGCACCTGCGCCCGGGGACACGGGAGCAGGCGGTCATCTGCGGGCTGTCCGCCGCGTGGGTGCACGGCGCGGCCGCGGCCCCGCGCACCCTGGAGATCGCGGCGGCCCGCGGAGCCCGGCGCCTGCACCCGCTGGAGCTGCTGCACGTGCAGCGGCGGTACCTGCGGCACACCCGCTACGAGGATCAGCGCATCGGCCCCGTGCGGGTGAGTACGCCGCTGCGCACCGCGGTGGACCTGACCCGGGGTCCCCTGAGCCCCGCGGCGCGCTCGGCGCTGGCCACCCTGATGCTGCACCCGCGCCTGCGGGTCAGCCCCGAGGCGATCGCGGTGGCGCTGCGGGCCCAGCCCCGGCTCAGCGCGAGGGACCGGGCCCTGGCGACCCTGCGGGAGGTCGCAGGCGCGCTGCCCCCGCCCGACGCCGCCCGATCCGACGCCGCGCCGGAGATCACGGAGCCGGGATCACCGAACCGGACTCATCGGTCCGTGATCACTGGTCCGGCGCGGGGCGGGAGCCGGTGATGCGGTAGACGTCGTAGACGCCGTCGATGTTGCGCACCGCGGTGAGCACGTGGTCCAGGTAGCGGGGGTCCCCCATCTCGAAGGCGAAGCGGGAGATCGCCAGCCGGGAGACGTTGGTGTGCACCGTCGCGGAGAGGATGTTGACCTGGGACTCGGAGAGCACCCGGGTGACGTCCGAGAGCAGGGAGCGCCGGTCCAGGGCCTCCACCTGGATCTCCACGAGGAACACCGAGGAGGAGGTCGGCGCCCAGCGCACGGCGATCCGCCGCGGGTCGTCCTGGGCTCCCCGCATGTTCGGGCAGTCCACCCGGTGCACGGAGATGCCCTTGCCCCGGGTCACGATCCCGATGATCTCGTCCGGGGGCACCGGGGTGCAGCAGCGGGCGAGTTTGGTGAACACGTTGTCCGCGCCCTCCACGATCACCCCGGAGTCCCCGAACTGCGGGCGGGAGCGGGTGGTGATGGAGGTCTCCTCGGCGAGGTCCTCCTCGGTGCCCGCGCGCCCGCCCAGCAGGTCCACCAGGCGGTCGATGACGTCCTGGGCCTTGATCTGCCCCTCGCCGACCGCTTCGTACAGGGCCGCGACGTCGGACTTGCCGTGCTCCTCGGCCACCGAGACCAGAAGCTGGGAGGTCAGCAGCTTCTGCAGGGGCAGGCTGTGCCGGCGCATCGAGCGGGTCAGGTTGTCCTTGCCCTTCTCGATCGCCCCCTCGCGGCGCTCCTTGGTCAGGTAGTGGCGGATCTTGGTGCGGGCCCGGGGGCTGGCGACGAACTTCAGCCAGTCCTCGCTGGGTCCGGCATCCTCAGCCTTGGTGGTCAGCACCTCCACCCGGTCCCCGTGCTGCAGCTTGGAGGACAGCGGCACGAGCTTGCCGTTGACCCGCGCGCCGATGGTGTGGTCCCCCACCTGCGTGTGGATCGCGTAGGCGAAGTCCACGGGGGTGGAGCCGGCCGGCAGGGAGAGCACGTCCCCGGCGGGGGTGAAGACGAAGACCTCCTGGGCGTTGACCTCGTAGCGCAGGGAGTCCAGGAACTCGGAGGAGTCCTGGGTCTCGGACTGCCAGGACATCAGCGACTGCAGCCACTTCATGCCCTCGGCGGACTCCTCCGTGCGGGCATCGCGGCCCGTGGCCTCCCCGCGGGCGGCGGCCTTGTACTTCCAGTGCGCCGCGATGCCGTATTCGGCCTTCTGGTGCATGTCGTGGGTGCGGATCTGCACCTCCACGGCGCGTCCGCTGGGCCCGATCACCGCGGTGTGCAGGGACTGATAGGTGTTGAACTTCGGCACGGCGATGTAGTCCTTGAAGCGCCCGGGCAGGGGCTTCCACTTCTCGTGCACCACCCCGAGGGCGGCGTAGCAGTCCCGCACGCTGTCCACCAGGACGCGGATCGCCAGCAGATCGTAGATCTCGTCGAATTCCTTGTCCCGCAGGATCATCTTCTGGTAGATGGAGTAGTAGTGCTTGGGCCGCCCGGTGACCTGGCAGTCGATGCCGGCGGCCTCGAGCTCCTCGATCACCCCGGTGCGGATCTGCTGCAGCTGCTTCTCCCGCTGGGGGGTCCGGTCCCCCACCATGCGCACGATCTCGTCGTAGATCCGCGGCTCCAGGGCCGCGAAGGAGAGGTCCTCCAGCTCCCACTTGATGGTGTTGATGCCGAGGCGATGGGCCAGCGGGGCGAAGATCTCCAGGGTCTCCTTGGCCTTCTTGGCCGCGGACTCCGGGGAGACGAAGCGCCAGGTCCGCGCGTTGTGCAGCCGGTCCGCGAGCTTGATGACCAGCACCCGGATGTCCTTGGCCATGGCGATGACCATCTTGCGCACGGTCTCCGCCTGGGCGTGCTCGCCGTAGGTGACCTTGTCCAGCTTGGTCACCCCGTCCACCAGCTCGGCGACCTCCGCCCCGAAGTCCTCGGTCAGCTGCTCCAGGGTGTAGTCCGTGTCCTCCACGGTGTCGTGCAGCAGCCCCGCGATCAGCGTGGCCCCGGAGGCCCCGAGCTCGGCGAGGATCGTCGTGACCGCGACCGGGTGGGTGATGTACGGGTCCCCGGACTTGCGCTTCTGCCCGGTGTGGCACCGGTCCGCGACCTTGAAGGCCTTCTCGATGCGCCCGATGTCCTCCTGCGGATTGTGCTGCATCACGGTGCGCAGCAGGGGCACGAGCACCGGGGAGATGGCCGGCAGCTGGCTGGTCAGGGTGCCGGCCCCCGGTTCGAGCTTCTTCAGGGTCGGGAAGGATCGGCGCACCGGGGTGCGCGCGGACGCGGACATGACCCGGTGGGTCCCGTGGCCCTCACCGTCGTGCTGTGTGCTCACATCGGCCTCCTCGCGCCCGCCTGCGGCGGGTCCCGTCTGTGTGATGGACCTAGTGTAGTCGGCCGCGGAAGCCCGCTCAGACGACGGCGCCGTTGTCCGGCCGACCCTTGGCCTGCGGCTCGAAGCGCGGCACCGGCAGCGCCTGCTCCTCCTCCCCCGTCTCCGGGTCCCCGGCGCGGTGGGACCCGCTGCCGGTGCCCTCGGAGGCCTCCGGCTGAGCCTCCTCCTCGGGGCTCTGCCCGTTCTCACGGGCCGTGAGCACCGCGGCGGTCTGCTCGCGGATCCCGGCCTCGTGCCCGCGCAGCACCGCGTAGAGCGGGGCGGAGACGAACAGCGTCCCGAGGGTGCCCATGATGATGCCGATGAACAGGGACAGGGACAGGTCCTGCAGGGTCCCGGCCCCCAGCAGGATGGCGCCGATGAACAGGATCGAGCCAACCGGCAGGATCCCGACAACGGAGGTGTTGATGGAGCGCACCAGCGTCTGGTTCACGGCCAGGTTGACCTCCTCGGCGAAGGTGCGCCGCCGGTTGGTCTGCCAGCCCTGGGTGTTCTCGCGGATCTTGTCGAAGACCACCACGGAGTCATAGAGGGAGTAGGAGAGGATCGTGAGGAAGCCGATGATCGCCGAGGGGGTGATCTCGAAGCCGCATGCGGCGTACACCCCGAGCGTGGTGATCACGGTGAACAGCAGGCCCGCGATCGCGGACAGGGACATCTTGACCGTGCGGAAGTACAGGGCCATGCCCACGGTGGCCAGGGCGACGAACGCGATCAGCCCCCAGGTGGCCTGCCGGGTGACCCCGGCCCCCCAGGAGGGTCCGACGAAGGAGGAAGTCACTTCGTCGTCGGTGACGTGGTAGGCGTCCTTCAGAGCCTGCTTGACGGCGAGGGTCTGGGCGTCATCCAGCTGGTCCGTCTGGACCCGGATGGTGCCCGGGGCGATGTTGGTGACCTCGGTGTGCTCGGCCTGGGCGTTATCGGCCACGGCCTGCTGCCCGATCTTCACGTCGGTGTTAGACACGTCCGAGACCGTGAACTCGGAGCCGCCGCGGAAGTCGATGCCGAACTTCAGCCCGCCCCCGAATACGGGGATGAGCACGGAGATGACCACCAGGGCCGCGGCGATGCTGAGCCACAGGCGCCGCTTGGGCACGAAGGGGATGGAGGTCTTCCCGGTGTAGAGGTTGCTGCCGAACTCGGCGAATCTAGCCACGGCGGGCTCCTTCCGTGTCCTCGGCGTCGGTCCCGGCGCCCGGGGTCTGCTCGGTGCGGGGGCTCTCGCCCGCCGCGTCCTGCTCATCCTGCGCGTCCTGCGCCGGTGCGTCCTCGGCCGCGCACGCCTCGGCCCGACGCCGCTCGGCGATGGTCATCGGGGCCGCCGGCTCCTCCGAGGCGGCGCCCTTCCTCCGGCGCCGACGCCGCGGGGCGTCCTGCGGGTCCCGCAGCCGCCCGGCCCCGCGGTACAGCGGCACCGCACCCAGGGCCTCGGCGTCCAGCCCGGAGTGCTTGCGGCCCTGCCCGAAGTAGCGGGTGCGCGAGAGCAGCACCATGACCGGGTGGGTGAACCAGAAGATCACCATGAGGTCCGCGACCGCGGTCAGCCCCAGGGCGAAGGCGAAGCCGCGGACGTTGCCCACGGCCACGAAGTACAGCACGACGGCGGCCAGCAGGTTCACGCCCTTGGAGGCCAGCACGGTGCGCCGGGCCCGCAGCCAGCCGTGATCCACCGCGGAGGGCACGCTGCGCCCATCGCGCAGGCCGTCGCGGATGCGCTCGAAGTAGACGATGAACGAGTCCGCGGTCTGCCCGATGGACACGATCAGCCCGGCCACCCCGGCCAGGGACAGCCGGTAGTTGATGCCCCAGCCGAGCAGGATGATCGCGGCGAAGGAGATCACCCCGGCCACCACCAGGGAGGCGATGGTCACGAAGCCGAGCAGGCGGTACTGGAACAGGGAATACACACAGACCAGGGCCAGGCCGATCAGTCCGGCGATGATGCCCATCTCCAGCTGGTCGGTGCCCAGGGTCGCGGAGATCTGCTGCTCGGATTCGATGTGGAAGCTGATGGGCAGCGCCCCGTACTTCAGCTGCTCGGCGAGGTTCTTCGCGGTCTCCTCGGTGAAGTTCCCTGTGATCTGCGCCTGCCCGTCGGCGATCACGGCCTCGGCGCGCGGGGCGGAGAGCACCTCGTCGTCGAGCATGATCGCGAAGGAGGCGCGGGGGTTGTTCGGGTCCTGGCCGTAGATCTGGTACAGCCGGGTGGTGACGTCCTTGAAGGTGCTCTTCGCGGCGTCGTCGAAGGTGATGTCCACGCCCCACTGCCCGGTGGTGGTCATGCCGTTGCCGGAGGTGACCTGGGAGAAGGAGGCGTCCTTGATGTCCTGACCCTTCAGCTCCACGGGCCCGAGGATGTACTTCTGCGAGCCGTCGGCCGAGCAGGCGACGACGGCGCGGTCCGCGGGCAGCTGCCGCTGGCCCTGCTGGGAGGATGTGGCCGAGCAGTCCTTGAGCTCGTACTCCTTCTGCAGCGCGGGGGTGATCCAGTTCTGGTCGGAGCCGTTCTTCGGCTTCTCGGTGGGCTCCTTGAGCTTGGCGTAGTCGGTGCGCTGCCCCTCAGGCACGGGCTTGCCGTCCCCGGAGGCCAGCACCGCGCGGAAGGACATCTGGGCGGAGGCCTGAATGAGGTCGCGGGTCTGCTGATCCGGCACGCCGGGCATGGACACGACGACGTTGCGCCCGGACTGGGTGGTGACCTCGGCCTCGGAGACCCCGGCCCCGTCCACGCGCTGGCGGATGATCTCCACGGCCTGGTCCAGCTGATCGGAGGAGATGCTCCCGCCGTCGGTGGATTCCGGGGAGAGGATCATCTGGGTGCCGCCGGAGAGGTCCAGGGCGAGCTTGGGGGTCCAGCTGCCGCCGAACTTGGCGGCGCTCAGCCCGATCGCCCCGATCATGATCGCGATGATCGCGGTCAGCAGGATCAGGGCGCGACGCGCCCCGGCCGTGCGGTTCTTCCTTGCCATGGAGGGAGGTCCTGAAGTGCTCATGCGCAGGTGCCGGGCCGCGCGGAGGCGGTCATCCGGCACCTGGCGGGGTGGGAGGGGGTGAGGCGGGTCAGCGGTCGGTGCCGCGCGGGTCCTCGGGGTCGACGGTCTCGCCGTTGACGGTGGTGCCGCCGCGGACCTGCTGCTGCCCGGTGCCCTCGGCGTCGTTGTGCCCGGTGACCTCCTGCTCGGGGCGGGCCCCGGCGGCCGCGGCCTGCGGGGAGCCCGGCACGTTGCCGTTCTCATCGAGGATGGTGGTCACGGTCTGCAGGTGCACCTTCACGGTGGTGCCCGGGGAGACCTCGAGCATCGCGGTGGCGTTGTCGCGGTCCACGGAGGCGATGGTGCCGTAGAGGCCGAACTGGGTCATCACGGGGGTGCCCGGGCCCATGGCCTCCTGCTTGCGCTGCATCTCCTGGCGCATCTTCTTCTGCCGGCGGGCCGGCAGCACCAGGAAGAGCACGATGAACACGACCGCGATGAGCAGGAACATCAGGTTGCCTCCCGCGGCACCTCCTTCGGCTGCTTGCAGGGTGCCGGCGGACGGGTCAGCGAACAGGTGCATGTCTTCCTTCGAGGATCGGGGAGGTGGCGGACGGTCCCGCCCATCCTAGAGGACGCAACTGGGTGCCCACCGAATGCGTCCCGTTCCGGGGCGCATCGCGCGGGCTCACTGCTCCGGTCGGTCCAGGCCCAGGTGCTCCCAGGCCGCCGGCAGCGCGATGCGCCCGCGCGGGGTGCGGCCCATCAGCCCCTCGCGCACCAGGTACGGCTCGGCGACGGTCTCCACGGTCTCGGTCTCCTCCCCCACGGCGATGGCCAGGGTGGACAGGCCCACCGGTCCCCCGCCGAAGGTGCCCACCAGGGCCTGCAGCACGGAGCGGTCCAGCCGGTCCAGCCCCCGGGCGTCCACCTCGTACATGTCCAGGGCGGCCCCGGCGGCGCGGGCGTCGATCCGGGCAACGTCGTGCACCAAGGCCCAGTCCCGGACCCGGCGCAGCAGGCGGTTGGCGATGCGCGGGGTGCCCCGGGAGCGGGAGGCGATCTCCCGGTAGCCCTCCGCGGAGATGTCCAGATCCAGCAGGCCTGCGGAGCGGCGCAGCACCAGCTCCAGCTCCTCCACGGCGTAGAACTCCAGGTGCCCGGTGAAGCCGAAGCGATCCCGCAGCGGCCCCGGCAGCAGCCCGGCCCTGGTGGTTGCCCCGACCAGGGTGAAGGCGGGCAGCTCCAGCGGGATGGAGGTGGCCCCGGCGCCCTTGCCGACGACGACGTCCACCCGGAAGTCCTCCATGGCCATGTAGAGCATCTCCTCGGCCGGGCGGGACATCCGGTGGATCTCATCCAGGAACAGCACCTCCCCGGGGGTCAGGGAGGACAGGATCGCGGCGAGGTCCCCGGAGTGCTGGATCGCCGGGCCGGAGCTGATGCGCAGCGGGGCGCCCATCTCCTCGGCGATGATCATCGACAGGGTGGTCTTGCCCAGCCCCGGCGGGCCGGAGAGCAGGACGTGGTCCGCGCTGCGCCCGCGCAGCTTGGAGGCCCGCAGCACCAGGGACAGCTGCTCGCGCACCCGCTGCTGGCCCACGAAGTCGTCCAGGGTGCGCGGGCGCAGGGCCGCCTCGATGGCCTGGTCCTCGGGTTCGGCCTGGGCGTCCACGAGGCGCTCGTGCGGCGCCGGGCCGCCGGTTGCTGGCTGCTGGCTCATGCGGGGTGCTCCTCCTGGCGGGCCGGCGGGTCCGCCGCGTGGTCGATCCTGCGCCGCACCTCGCGGCGGCAGGGCTCTGGGTGGCGGTGGGTCAGCGGCGGGCCGCGCCGAGTCCGGCGAGCACGGCCTTCAGCGCGGCCGGCACCGTCAGGTCCGCCGCCTGCGGGTCGGTGCGCACATAGCCGTCCACGGCGGTCGCGGCGTCCTTCTCCGACCAGCCCAGCCCGATCAGCGCCTCGGTGACCTGCGGGGCCCAGGCGGGCCCGTCGGCGGAGCCGGTCCCGCCCTGCGGGGCGGGCTCCTCCTCGGGCAGCACGAGCTTGCCGGCCAGCTCCAGCACGATCCGCCGGGCGCCCTTGGGGCCGATGCCGGGGACCTGGGAGAAGGCCTTGTCGTCTCCGGCGGCCACCGCGCGGGCGACGTCGGCCGGTGAGTGCACGGCCAGCACGGCCAAGGCGATGCGCGGGCCGATTCCGGAGACCCCGAGCATCGTGGTGAACACCTCCCGCTCCTCCGCGGTGCGGAAGGCGAACAGGGTCAGAGAGTCCTCCCGGACCACCAGGTGGGTCTGCACCCGGGCCGTCTCCCCCACCTTCAGGCCGGCGAGGGTGGCCGGGGTCGCGGCCACGAGCAGGCCGACGCCGCCCACCTCGAGGACGGCCTCGTGCAGGCCCACGTGGGCCACGGTTCCGGACAGCGTGGAGATCATGCACCCATCCTATTCGAACACATCTGCGAATCCCAGCCTCGGCGTCGGCCGCGGGCTCAGCGGCGGCCGACCCCGCCGGATCCTGCGCCGCGGCGCCCGGAGCGCTCGGCCTCCCGCCAGGCGCGCTGGGCCGGGGTCAGCCCGGTGCGGGTCGCCCGGGCGGGGATCGAGCCCTGGTGGGTCTGCACGCCCGCGGTCATGTCGTAGCCGGTGCCCAGCCCGCCGGAGCGCCAGCCGTGGCAGATCGCCAGGGCTAGCGCGTCAGCGGCGTCGGCCGGGCGCGGCATGGCCTCCAGGCCCAGGATGCGGGTCACCATCCGCCCGACCGAGGCCTTGTCCGCCCGGCCGTCGCCGGTCACCGCGGCTTTGGCCTCGGAGGGGGTGTGCCAGGCCACGGGGATGCCGAGGGAGGCGGCCGCGGCGATGACCACCCCGGAGGCGTGGGCCGTGCCGATGACCGTGTTCACGGATTCCTGGGCGAAGACCCGCTCGATGGCCATGACGTCCGGGCGCAGCTCGCGCATCCAGGCCAGGGCGTGCTCCTGGATGTGCAGCACCCGGGCGTCCAGGGAGTCGGCGGCTTGGGTCCCGGCCACCCCCACCCGCACGAGGCTCGCCTTCCGGGTGGCGTCCATGTCCACGACGCCGAACCCGCAGCGGGTCAGCCCCGGGTCCACCCCGAGGATGCGCAGGGATCGGGTGCTACTCGGCATCCTCGAGCTGGGCCATGACCTCCGGGGAGATCTCCACGTTGGAGTAGACGTTCTGCACGTCGTCCAGCGCCTCGATCGCGTCGGCGAGCTTGAGGAACTTCTTCGCCCCGTCGGCGTCCAGGTCCACGGTCATGGTGGGCCGGAACTGCGGGTCGTCGTTGTTGTACTCCAGCTCGGCGGCGTCCAGGGCCTTGCGGATCTCGGGCAGGTCGGAGGCCTCGGAGATGACCTCGAAGACCTCGTCCTCCTCCTTGACCTCATCGGCCCCGGCGTCGAGCACGGCCATCAGGACGTCGTCCTCGGTCAGCCCGTCCTTCTTGGCCACCTCGGCCACGCCCTTGCGCTCGAACATGAAGGACACGGAGCCGGGATCGGCCATGGTGCCGCCGGAGCGGGTCACCGCGGTGCGCACGTCCGCGGCGGCGCGGTTCTTGTTGTCGGTCAGGCACTCGATGTACAGAGCCGAGCCCTGGGGGCCGCGGGCCTCGTAGAGGATCTCGGAGTAGTCCACGACCTCGCCGGTCAGCCCGGCGCCGCGCTTGATCGCGCGGTCGATGTTGTCGTTGGGCACGGAGTTCTTCTTGGCCTTGGACACGGCCAGGTCCAGGGCCGGGTTGCCGGCGACGTCGGCCCCGCCCATGCGCGCGGCGACCTCGATGCCCTTGATGTACTTGGCGAAGGCCTTGGCGCGCTTGGCGTCGATCGCGGCCTTCTTGTGCTTGGTGGTGGCCCATTTGGAGTGACCGGACACGGGGTCTCCTTCGTGCGTCGGGGAATCGTCGGAAAATCATCGGGGTGCCGCGGGCGCGCCGAGGGGCGCGGGCCCGCGGGCACGGCTGCTCCCCAGTCTAGTGCGCCTGTCCAGCCCCGCCCCGGGACGGCTACCGGACGACTCGCTGACGGCTCTCGGACGGCGCCGGGGGCGGGGTGCGGTGCGGCCGACTCAGCGGGGCCGGGAGGCGGCGACCTCGCGGGCGCGCTCGGTCAGGGTGTCGTCGATCGGCTCGGGGTCGAAGGAGCCGCAGCGGCGCCGGGCGGCTTGGCCGATCAGGTAGTCGGTGATCCGGGGGTTCTTCGGCAGGAGGGAGCCGTGCAGGTAGGAGCCGATGACGTGGTGCACCCGGGCGCCCTCCCCGGCGTCGTCGAGGTTGTTGCCCTGTCCCAGGGTCACGGTGCCCAGGGGCTGGACGTCCTGGCCGAGGTAGGTCAGTCCGGAGTGGTTCTCGTAGCCGACGACCTGCCCGAACTCCGGGGTGTCCAGGACGATGTTGCCGATCAGCCGCTGCCTGCCCCCCACGGTGCGGGCGTCGAAGATCCCGATGCCCTCCAGGACCTGCCCGTCCACGGTGGTGAATTCGTGGCCGAACAGCTGGTAGAGCCCGCAGATCACCAGCATGGGCACGCCGTTCTCGGCCATCCGGCGCAGCCGGGGGGCGATGGCGTGCAGATCCTCCTGGATCACGGACTGCCCCGAGTCCTGGCCGCCGCCGCCGATGACGATGTCCACGTCCTCGGGGAACTCGTCCTCGGGGTTGTAGTCGATGATCTCGGTGGTGTATCCGTGCTTCTGGGCGCGCCGGGACAGGGACAGCACGTTGCCCCAGTCCCCGTAGATGTTCATGTCCCGGGGGTACAGCTGCAGGATCCGCAGGTGGCCCTTGGCCGCTACCTTGTCGGGCTGGTGGGACTGCGCGGCGGGCGCGGTGCGCTCGGTCATGGTCAGATCTCCTCCACGTCGGTGATCCTCCCCAGCTCGCGGCGCAGCACGAGCATGGAGGTGTAGGTGCAGAACACGCGCATCGGGCGGTCCCCGGCCCCGTCCAGGAAGGCGCGCAGGGCCTCGGGAAGCTCCGGGTGCACCTCGCGCACGGGGACGTCGTCGTGCTCCAGGCGCAGGGCCATGTCCCAGGCGCGGGTCCCGCCGACCACGTCCACGCCGCCCTCGCGCAGGACGTCGAAGTCCACGTCCCACAGCCAGGAGACGTCGCGCCCATCGGCGTACTCGTCGTTGATGGTGATCATCGTGGCCCAGTCGTCCCCGGTGGCCGAGGCCAGGGACAGGCGGAAGCCGGCGGGGTTCTTCACCAGCAGCAGCTGCAGGGTGCTCTGCCCGATCCGCACGGATTCCCCGCGCCCGAAGGCCGGGGTGACCTCGGACAGGGCGCGCAGCAGCGCCGCCTCGTCGGTGCGCTCCCCCATGATCTGGCGGGTCAGGGCCAGGGCGCCGGCGGCGTTGTAGATGTTGTAGATGCCGTAGAGGGTGATCTGCGCGGTGACCTCCCGCCCGGCGATGGACAGCACGCTGCGGGTGCCCTCGAAGGCCTCCAGCACGACGTCGGCCTCGGGCAGGTCCGCGGCCTGGCGGGCCGGGGCCTTGTCCCGCATCTCATCGTCGGAGGGGAAGCGGGCGCGCAGCTGCTCGGACAGGCCGTAGTAGACGGCGCGGGTGCCGGGGGTCAGGTCCGCGGCGATCCGGCGGATCCGGGGGTCCTCCCGGTTGAGGACCACGGCCTCGGTGGTGGCCTGGGCGACCTGGGTGAGCATCTTGCGGGTCGTGTCGATCTCCCCGAAGCGGTCCAGCTGGTCGCGCATGACGTTGAGCAGCAGGGCGTGGCGGGGCTTCACGGCCCGCACGAAGTGCACCGCGTGGGCCTCGTCCAGCTCCAGCACGGCGATGTCCGCCTCCAGGCGCCCGCGCAGGTCCATCTCCCCGAGCAGGGCCGCGGCGACCCCGCGCACGAAGTTGGAGCCGGTGCGGTTGGTGAACACCCGCAGCCCCTGGGATTCCAGCAGCTGCACGGTCATCTTGGTGGTGGTGGTCTTGCCGTTGGTCCCGGAGATCACGACGACGCCGTGGGGCAGCCGGGCCAGCTCGCGGGCGACGAAGCCGGGGTCGGCCTTCTCCATGAACAGTCCGGGGAAGGCGGAGCCGCCGCCGCGCAGGCGGGTGGCGGTGCGGATGCCCTGCCCGATCAGGCGCGTGAGGGCTCGGGGTCGCAGGGGGTGAGGCATGGGGACCATCCTACCGATCGGGGCGAACCGCTCGGACCGGGACGTTCCACGCTCTCCCCTCGGGCCGGGATGGCGTGAACGGGTGCGCTGTGGAGGGGCACGGGCGGGCCGGGTGGGGTGATCGGGGCCCGGGCGGAAGCTAGGGTGTGGTCCATGGCACCTGAGATTCCCGAGACATCGCCCCTGCTGAGACCCTCCGATCTGCCCGGTGGACTGCCGGATCTGTCCGAGACCGGTCCTGAGGAGCTGGATCGTCTGCTGCGGTCCGGGATGGCCGCGCAGCGGGATGCCTGGGAGCGGATCGCCGCAGATTCCGCCCCGGCGGATTTCGCCACGGTGATCGAGCCGCTGGAGACGGCGGCCGCGCAGTTTGCCCGGGTCACCGGGATCTTCCACACCTTCATCAGTGCGATGGGCACCGAGGAGGTCCTCGAGCTGCATCGCCGCTGGGCCGGCCCCCTGGCCGAGCATGAGGCGGCCTCCGCCCGGGATCCCCGTCTGGCCCGGCGGCTGGCCGCCGTCGAGGAGGAGGGGCTGGATCCGGTGCGGCGGCATGTGCTGCGGCGCTGGCGCGAGGACTTCGAGGACCGCGGGGCCTTCCTCGAGGAGACCGCCCGGGACGAGGTGGCGCGGATCGAGCAGGAGCTGGCGCAGCTGTCCGCCCGGTTCGGCGCCGGGCTGCTGGCCGGGGCTGAGCAGGCGGGCCTGCTGCTGGAGGACGAGAGGCAGCTGGCCGGTCTGCCCGAGGATCGGGTGCGCCAGGCCGCCGAAGCGGCGCAGCTGGCCGGGCACCCGGGAAGCTACCTGCTGGTGCAGGACCTGTTCGCGGTGCCGTCGGTGCTGTCCTCGCTGCTGGACCGGGACACGCGGCGTCGGCTGTGGCGGGATTCGGTGAACCGGGGGCGGGGCGAAGCCCGGGACGAGGGGGCCGCGGACACCCCGGAGCTGCTGACGACGGCGGCGCGGATCGCTGAGCTGCGGGCCCGCCGGGCCGAGCTGTTCGGGGCCCGCACCCACGCCGAGCTGCAGCTGCGCCGCTCCGTGGCCGGGACCCCGAAGCGGGCGCTGGGGATGCTCGAGGAGCTGGCCCCGCGGGCCCGGGCGGCGTTCCAGCGGGAGCTTGCGGTGATGGCGGAGGTCGCCGGCGTCGAGCCTGGGCAGATCCAGCCCTGGGATGTCCCGGTGCTGCTGGAGCGGGTGGCCCGGGAGCGCTACGCCGTGGATGCCCAGGCGCTGCGCCCATATTTCTCCTTCGAGCGGACCCTGGTCGACGGCGTGTTCGCGGCCGCCTCGCGGCTGTACGGGGTGCAGTTCACGGCCCGCCCGCAGCTGCCCGGATACCACCCGGAGGTGCGCTTCTGGGAGGTCCGCGATGAGCAGGACCGCCTGCTGGGGCTGTTCGGCCTGGATCCGTGGGCCCGACCCACCAAGCAGGGTGGGGCGTGGATGCACGAGATCGTGCCCCGGGACGCCCGGGTCGGCCAGACCCCGGTGGTGATGAACACCCTGAACTTCACCCGTCCCGGGCAGGGCGAGGAGAAGCTGCTCAGCGCGGACAACGTGCGCACGATGTTCCACGAGTTCGGCCACGCCCTGCACTCCCTGCTGAGCACGGTGGTCTGGCCCACCGCGGCCGGGACCAACGTGCCCCGGGATTTCGTGGAGTACCCGTCGCAGGTCAACGAGATGTGGATGTTCCACCCGGAAGTGCTGCCCCACTACGCCCGCCACCACGAGACGGGCGAGCCGCTGCCGACCGAGGCCGCACGCGCCCTGCAGGAGGCGGCCCGGTGGGGTGAGGGCTTCCGCACCGTGGAGTACCTGGGGGCTGCCCTGCTGGACATGGCCTGGCACACCCGCGGCACCGACGCCGAGCCGCTGGAGACTCCGCAGCAGGTGCGGGAGTTCGAGCGGGAGGTGCTGGCCCGGTACGGGCTGGCGGATCTTCCGGTGGCCCCGCGGTATGCGACCGGGATGTTCAAGCACATCTTCGAGGGCGGCTATTCGGCCGGGTACTACTCGTACATCTTCTCCGAGATGATGGACGCGGAGACCGTGGACTGGTTCCGCGCCCGCGGCGGGCTGCGCCGGGAGAACGGGCAGGTGTTCCGGGACCGGCTGCTGGCCCGCGGCTCCGAGCAGGATCCGGCGCAGTCCTTCCGGGATCTGCTCGGCCGGGACCCGCAGATCGGGCCGCTGCTGCGCCGTCGCGGGCTGGTGGATGACGACGCCGAGCGGGATGGTGCCGCAGGAGAAGGTGCCGAGGGGACCGGCGCCGATGAGTGAGGCCGTATCCTCCTGGTCCGCGCTCATCCGGGATCTGGACGGTGCCCCGGTGGTGTGGCGGGATCTGTCCTGGCGGGAGCGGGAGCCGGTGGTCGCCGTCGAGCCCGTGGAGGACGGCGTGCCGTGCGGGACGGTGCTGCGGACCCGGCTGGACCTCGGGGACGCCCCGCTGGTGCGGGCCCTGCCCGTGCCCGACGGCGTCGAGCCGCGCTGGTGCGCCGGCTTCGCCCACGCCGAGGTCGATGAGCAGGGCACGGCGCGGTTCCGCACGGTGGCCTGCCCGAAGCACCAGCGCATCCGCAGCGGCCAGCAGTGCGGGCTGTGTCGGCACCTGGACCGCTTCCGGCCCCTGCACCGGGTGCACCGCGGGGCACGGCTGACCGACGCCGCGCTGGCTTATGTGAGCCGTCCGCACTGGCTGTACATCGCGACCTTCCCGGATGCCGCCTCCAAGGTGGGCACGGCCCATGAGCGCTCCCAGGTGACCCGCCTGGATCAGCAGGCGGCGGCCCGGGCCACCTGGATCGCGCTGGCCCCAGACGGGATCCTGGTGCGCCGACTGGAGGACGCCGTGGGGAGCGAGCAGGGGCTGACCCAGTTCAAGCAGGTGCGGACCAAGCACCGGGCGTGGGCCGCCCCGCGGCCGGCGGAGGAGCTCGACGCCGCGCACGACAGTGCGGTGCGGGCTGCCCGGCGGCTGCTGGCCGACTGGGGCGCTGCACAGGGCCCGACGGCGGGCGCGGCGTCGGACAGTACCGCTGAGGCCGTTCCGGGCGGTGTGTCCGGCGAAGTCTCGAGCGGTGTCTCCGGAGCAGCGGGGTACGCGCCCCCGGAGGTGGGATCCTCCCTGGACGGCGTGGAGCTCGTCCATCAGGCGTGGGAACCGTCCCCCGTGATGGCGCGGATCTACGCCGCGCTAGACAGGGACACCACTCAACCTCTGCAACAGGTCAAAGGTTTCGCCGATCAATCTGCACCTGAGATCGAATCATCCGGAGGCGAGCTGCTGGGGGCGGCGGGCCCGTTCCTGGCCCTCTCCCGCGCCGTCGGTGAGGCGCCCGCGCTGGTCAGCACCGCGGAGTTCAAGCACCGCGAGGTCGTGCTCCGGCGGTGACCGCACGACCCGCCGGGTGCGGCACCGCCCTCTGGGGGTGACGCGCTCCCCGCGGGATGTTCACCCGTTCGTCACCCCGGCCCACCCTTCCGGGCGGCTCGGTCGGGCGGGGCGGTGGTTAGCATGAGCGCATGAGCACCGAGCAGCACGACGATCCCGACGCCCCGGCCCTGTCGGCCATCACGATCTTCACCGGCTCAGCCCTGGGTGATGACTCGGCCTTCGCCCGCGAGGCCCGCCGCCTGGCCGAGCACCTGGCGCGGGAGGGCCTCGGGGTGGTCTACGGCGGCGGGAACGTGGGACTGATGGGCGTGGTGGCCGATGCCGCCCGCTCGGCTGGCGGTCGGGTGCGCGGGGTCATCCCGGAGGGCCTGGTGCGCGGGGAGATCGCCCACGAGGGGCTGGATGCCCTGGAGATCGTCCCGGATATGCACCGGCGCAAGCAGCGGATGAACGAACTCGGGGACGCCTTCGTGGCCCTGCCCGGCGGGGCCGGGACCCTGGAGGAGCTGTTCGAGATGTGGACCTGGCAGCAGCTGGGCTTCCACCGCAAGCCGGTGGCGGTCTACGACGTCGGCGGCTTCTGGTCCCCGATGCTGGCGATGCTGGACGAGATGGTGGCTCGCGGGTTCATCCGGGAGTCCTTCCGGAATCGGCTGATCGTGGCGAGCGAGCCGGACGAGCTGCTGGGCAAGCTGCGGGCCTGGCGCCCGGCCGCACCGAAGTGGGGGCGCTGAGGCGAGGCCCGGTTCAGTCGTCGTCGTCGGCGGGCCAGGCCCTGGCCAGCAGCTCGCGGATCTCGGCGAGGGTCTGGGTAACGGTCTTGGTGCCGGCGACGATCGGCAGGAAGTTGGTGTCCCCGCTCCAACGGGGCACGATGTGCTGGTGCAGGTGCGCGGCGATCCCCGCTCCCCCGATCTTGCCCTGGTTCATCCCGATGTTGAACCCGGCGGCATGGGACTGCTCGCGCAGCACGCCCATGATGATCTGGGTGAACCGGGCGATCTCCGCGGTCTCCTGTTCGGTGGCCTCGTCGTAGTCGGCGATGTGCCGGTACGGGCAGACCAGCACGTGCCCGGGGTTGTACGGGTAGAGGTTCAGCACGACGAAGGCGTGCTCCCCGCGGTGCACGATCAGCGAGTCCTCATCCTTGCGGGTGGGGGCGGCGCAGAAGGGGCAGGTGTGCTCGTCGTAGTCCTGCTGCCCGCCGGAGACGTAGGCCCGACGGTGCGGGGTCCACAGCCGCTGGAAGGCGTCCGGCACGCCGGGCAGCTGGAAGTCGTCGGTGATCTGGTCCGTGTCCTGCGGCTGGCTCATGGCTCCCAGACTAGCCCGTGGCGCGCCCGTGCCGGTGGTGTGCGACGGCGGCGGATTCGGCGGCCGGTGAACCTGCCCGACCGTCGGCGCTGGGCCGGGTATAGGTTGGGAGCCATGCGTCCTCTGACCGAATCCCAGATCCGCTCCAGCTTCATCAACTGCACCAAGGGCGAGGCCTCCCGCCTGAGCCTGCCGGCGGGGCTGGGCGCCTGGGACTGGGAGGCGGAGGTCTTCCTCGGGTGGATCGACCCGAAGTCCCCGCAGCGCGGCTACGCGGTGGTGCCCCAGGAGGACGGCTCCCTGCGCGGGGTCGTGCTGACCAAAGCGACCAACCGCGGGCGGGGATCGGCGCAGATGTGCCAGTTCTGCCTGACCCTGCACTCCGGCTCCGGGGTGTCCCTGTTCTCGGCAGCGCGCCCCTCCGCCAAGGGCGGGAAGGGCCATTACAGCTCGGTGGGCACCTACCTGTGCCAGGACCTGCGCTGCACGGACTACACCCTGGGCCGACGCCGCCCGGAGGGGGTCCGGCAGATGGAGGAGACCATGACCGTGGAGGACCGCCGGGAGCGGACCCTGGCCAACGCCCGCGGATTCATCGACCGCCTGGCCGAGGAAGGCTGAGCTTCGGTCCAGTTAACTCACCGTGTGCTATTTTTAGAGTCGCAATTTGAAAAATACAGCATATAATATGGCCTAGCCCAACGATTCAAAATTTGATGCACCGCAGGGATGTATTGAATGGGTGGCATGGTCAGAAATGCAGAAATAAGATTATAGTAGGCCCTGTAAATAAGGCGATTCGACTTGAAGCGTCTCGGGATGTCGAGAATTACCTTAATCCTCTGGGAGTCCCTGGGCATTGAACCGGAGATTCGTATGAGATTTCGGATATCGCTTCCAGATATTCGCCCATATCCTCTAATCCCAGACAGTTGAAATCTTATGTCGTATGCAATCCGCTGAGCCCTCAACCCGTCAAAAGCCCCGAGTGGGTCACGTTCAACCGTAACAACCCAGAAGAGATAAAGCAGGGGATAGTATATTAAAATAATAACCAGAATCGGAATCAAGCCATCCTGAAACAAGCTGCTAAAGCCGTATTCCTGTGATAAATTATAGAGAGCTTGTAATGTGATTATTATTGGTAATATTACGAATGAGATTATTGATGCAACAAATATAAGAATCGCAAATGTGAATGCGAACGCACTCCGCTTGATAAATGGGACTGGATATTTGTCGTACCCTAATTTCCAGGAGCTTCTTATCGCATTGATTCTCTTCGCTAGGTAATGGTTACCCTGGGCCCGCGACATCGCATTTTGACTCCACGTAAAAAGTTGTTCAACAACCTCTTTTTCACTAGCTTTTGAACTTCTCCCTCCTCTCCGCCACCCGACGTTTCCATTTGACTTAAGAAGATTGTCGTATTTAGTTAAATAATCCAGCTCAGAGTCAGACAATGGGAATCCCAGTCTCTTCTGGCCGGCATTCTTAGAGGCGTCCCAATAGCTCGTTACAATTTTCTGAACTAGCCACACCAAGAGAGTAACGGGGGCTCCCACCATCGGTGGAATCAGGTACGTCCAAAGCTGCTCCATGCTGGGCTTCCCCCGTTGCTATTCAGGCCGCCGTCGGGTCCGCGTTGTTGCGCGAGCGCACGTGCTCGACGATGCGGGCCACCGCCTCGTCCACGGGCACGCCGTTGTCCTGGGAGCCGTCGCGGAAGCGGAAGGAGACCGCACCGTGTTCGGCGTCCTCTCCCCCGGCGATCAGCACGAACGGCGCCTTCTCCTTGGCGGCGTTGCGGATCTTCTTGGGGAAGCGGTCCGTGCTCTCGTCCACCTCCACGCGGATGCCCTCGGCGCGCAGCTTCGCGGCGATCTCGGCCAGGTAGTCGTTGAAGGCTTCGGCCACGGGGATCCCGATGACCTGCACCGGCGCCAGCCAGGCCGGGAAGGCCCCCGCGTAGTGCTCGGTGAGCACGCCGAAGAACCGCTCCAGGGAGCCGAACTTCGCGGAGTGGATCATCACCGGCTCCTGCCGGGTGCCGTCGGCGGCCTGGTATTCCAGGCCGAAGCGGGCCGGCTGATTGAAGTCGTACTGCACGGTGGACATCTGCCAGGTGCGCCCGATGGCGTCCTTGGCCTGCACGGAGATCTTGGGCCCGTAGAACGCGGCCCCGCCCGGATCCGGGACCAGGTCCAGCCCGGTCTCCTCGGCCACCTGCTGCAGGATGGCGGTGGCCTCCTCCCACTGCTCGTCGGTGCCGATGAACTTGTCCTTCTTCTCCCCTTCGGTGTCCCGGGTGGACAGCTCCAGGTAGAAGTCGCTCATGCCGAAGTCGCGCAGCAGGGAGAGCATGAAGTTCAGCAGGTGGCGCACCTCGCCCGGGGCCTGCTCCTTGGTCACGTAGCTGTGGGAGTCGTCCTGGGTGATCATCCGCACGCGGGTCAGGCCCTGCAGCACCCCGGACTTCTCGTCCCGGTACACGGTGCCGAATTCGAAGAACCGCAGGGGCAGCTCGCGGTAGGAGCGGCCGCGGGAGCGGAAGATCTCATTGTGCATGGGGCAGTTCATGGCCTTGAGCCGGTACTTCACCGACTCCTCCTCCATGGGCGGGAACATGCCGTCGGCGTAGTACGGCAGGTGTCCGGAGGTGTAGAACAGATCCTCCTTTGAGATGTGCGGGGTCTTCACGTACTGGAAGCCCTCGGCGATGTGCCGCTCCCGCACGTAGTTCTCCATCTCCCGCAGGATGATGCCGCCCTTGGGGTGGAACACGGGCAGGCCGGGGCCGATGGTCTTGGGGAAGGAGAACAGGTCCAGCTCCTCCCCCAGGCGGCGGTGGTCGCGCCGCTCGGCCTCGGCCAGGCGGTCCTTGTACTCCTGCAGCTGCTCCTTGGTGGGCCAGGCGGTGCCGTAGATGCGCTGCAGCATCGGGTTCTTCTCCGACCCGCGCCAGTAGGCCCCGCCGGTGCGGGTCAGGGCGTAGCCGTTGGCGATGAGCTTGGTGTTGGGCAGGTGGGGTCCGCGGCACAGGTCTTTCCAGACGGTTTCGCCCTTGCGGTCCACGTTGTCGTAGATGGTGATCTCACCTTCGCCGACCTCCACGGAGGCGCCCTCGGCGGCGTCGGCCCCGGAGCCGGGCCCCTGGGACAGGCCCAGCAGCTCGATCTTGTACGGCTCCTCGGCCATCTCCGCGAGCGCCTCGTCGTGGGTGACGACGCGGCGGCGGAAGGTCTGCCCGGACTTGACGATCTTCATCATGGACTTCTCGAGCTTCTTCAGGTCCTCGGGGGTGAAGGGCTCGGCGACGTCGAAGTCGAAGTAGAAGCCGTCGGTGATGTAGGGGCCGATGCCGAGCTTGGCATCGGGGCGCAGCTGCTGGACGGCCTGGGCCATGACGTGGGCGGCGGAGTGGCGCAGGACCTCCAGGCCCTCGGGCTCGTGGATGCGCACGGGCACGACGTCGTCGCCTTCGGCCAGCTCGGTGGACAGGTCCTTGAGGGTGCCGTTGATGCGGGCGACGACGATGTCCTGCTCATCGGCGAACAGCTCGGCCGCGGTGGTCCCGGGGGTCGCCTGCTGGGCTTCGCCGTCGACGTAGAGGTGCAGGGTCTCGGCCGGTGCGGCCATGGGCGTTCACTCCTTGTTCGGTGGCACGCCGGTACCGGGGGCGTGCTGGTTCGGGTGCGGGCCGGCCTCGGATGGGCGAGCACCGTGGCCATTCTACCGTCTGCGCTCCTGGCCGGGGCGTGCCTGGTCCCCGGGGAGAGGGCGGGGGGATCAGATGAGCAGGGCCGGGACGATCGCGGCGAGGCCGGGGGCCACGCAGGTGATGCCCAAGGACAGGGCGAGCAGGCGGCGGAACAGGGCCTGCTGGTCGCGTTCGTCGGTGTAGGAGATGATCAGGGTCCCGGCGACGTGGATGGGGTTCATCACGGTGAGGGTCGCTGGGGCGGCGACGGCGGCGAGCACCCAGGTCAGGGCGGGGTTCTCCCCGAAGGCGGAGAAGACCAGGGGCATGACCAGGCCGAGGACCCCGAGGGTCGAGGATTCGATGTTGCACAGGGCGGCGGTCATGTAGGCGAGCAGGAACACCAGGAGCACCTGGCTGCCGGTGGATTCCAGGCCGGCCTGGATGGTGTCCATGGTGCCGATGCTCTGCAGGGCGCCGAGGTAGGTCAGCAGACCGCACAGCAGCAGCACGGAGGGCCAGGGCACGGAGCGCAGCAGCTTCTTCTCCTCGGGCCGGAAGAGCAGCTGGAGCACGATGACCAGGGCGACGGCGGTGAGTCCGACGTCGGTCTTGGCGAAGACGACGAACAGGACGAAGACCAGCAGGGAGGCGGCGGCGGTGATGGCGTAGGCGGGGCGCAGCCCGCGGGCGGCGTCCTCGTCGACGATGACCAGGGGCCGGGTGTAGGGCTGGGCGTCGGCGGCGATGTCCTGGGGGTTCTGCCCGGCGGCGGGGCCGCGGAAGCGGGCCAGGCCGATCTGCAGGACGAGGACGACGGCGGCGGCCATGGCCAGGCTCAGGGCCCAGATCAGCCAGGGCTGGTAGCTGATGTGGTGCTGGTCGGCGACCTTGCGGATGACGGCGCCGGCGGGGTTCAGCGGGGAGAGTCCGGCGGAGTTGGCGCCGATGACCACGGCGAGCTCGCTGATGAGGAAGGAGCGGGGGAAGCGGCGGGACAGGTGCGCGATGGTCGGCACGAGCAGGGTGATGGGTGCGGTGGCGAAGGCGCCGAGGGAGGACAGGACGGCGCCGATGAGGAATCCGGCCCAGGGGATCAGGTGGGTGCGCTCCCCGATGAGGCGGTAGACCCGGTCCACGAACCAGGTCAGGGCCCCGGAGCGCTCGAGGTGCCCGAACAGCAGGGAGACCCCGACCAGCAGCACGAAGATCGAGCCGGGGAAGGCCTCGTAGACGTCCTCGGCGGTGAGGTGGGCGGTCAGGGCGAGGACGAAGGTCGCGGCCAGGGCGAGCAGGCCGATGTTGATGCGCCGCCAGATCGCCAGGATGAGGGCGAGGGCGAGCAGCGCGAGGGAGAGTGTCTGGACCGGATCCACGGTGATCCCTTCGGTGGTGCGGCGCGGGGCCGGGGTCGGTGCGGAGGCCCCGGTCGGGTGCTGCGGGGTGTGTGAGGCGTGCGGCGGCGGGCTGCGATGCGCGCCACCCGGAGATCCATTGTAGGGCGATGCTCCTGGGGGCCAGTCTCTTCCCATCGTCCCTGCCCGTCTGTACTCTTTTCTGTACAGATACCGCGGGGAGAGGGGCGGCAGTGAAGACGATGACGTATACGGAGTCCCGGGCGCGCTATGCCGAGGTGCTGGACGGCGTGGTGCAGGACCGGGAGGAGGTGGTGATCACCCGCAGCGGTCACGACCCGGTAGTGATCCTCTCCCTGGCGGAGTATGAGTCGCTGAAGGAGACGGCGCACCTGCTGCGCTCCCCCTCCAACGCCCGTCGGCTGCTGGATGCGATGCAGCGTTTGGAGGCAGGAGAGGGCGAGCGCCACGAGCTCGTGGACCCCGATGCCTGACCTGCTGCTGACCTGGGACCCTGACGCCTGGGAGGACTACCTGTGGTGGCAGCGTCAGGATCGCGCCGTGCTGCGTCGGATCAACACGCTGATCCGGGACATCCAACGCCACGGGAATGAGGGCATCGGCAAACCGGAGCCGCTTCGTCATGACTTCGCCGGATACTGGTCCCGCCGGATCACTGCGGAACACCGACTGGTGTATCAACTCACCGACCGCCAGGTGCTCATCGCCGCGTGCCGCTATCACTACGGGCAGTGAGTCCCCGGCCCCGATCCGTCTGCCGGCTCAGCCGGCGGCCAGGGGGCGGGTGCGCGCCGGGGCGAAGGGCAGGGGCGCGGTCCCGTCCATGAGCTGGCGCAGGTCCCAGGCCTGGTGGGCGGTCACGGAGATGCCGCGGGGCCCGGTGCGCCGGGTGGTGCCGCGGATCAGGAGCATGGGGGTGCCGAACAGCTCGGGTCCGGACAGGGCCTGGGCGTCATCGAAGAAGGCGGCGTCCACGCAGCCGGTGCCGTCGTCCACGGAGACGAAGACCACCCGCTTACCGGACTTCATGGGCGGGGTCATCGTGGAGACCCGCACCCCGGCCACCCACACCTCGGTCCTGTTGCGCAGGCTCAGCAGGTCCGCCGCGCGGGTCAGCGGCCAGTCCGCCAGCCGGCCCGCCCACCCGGCCATCAGGTGCGCGGAGACATCCAGGCTCAGCACGTCCAGTTCGGTGCGCAGGGTCGCGGCCAGATCCGCGCTCTCCCGCGCCGGGTGGGGGTTCTCCGCCGCCCCCAGGGGCAGGGCCAGCTGCAGCGGGATCGCGCGCACCGACGTCGTCCGCAGGTCCTCGCTCCGCCGCACCTCGCCCCGCTGGCCCTCGGCCCACTGTCCCGGGGCGGCGACGCCGTCGAACACGGCCGGGTCCAGGGCGCCGATCGCGGCCAGGCGCTCCAGGGAGGGCCGGTGCGGGCGGACCCGGGCCCGCAGATCCGCCGCGGAGGTGTACGGCGCGCCGGCGATGATCCGGTCGATCTCCGCGGCGGACAGCGCGGAGACCTGGGTCAGGGGCAGCCGGATCGCCCAGTCCCGCGCCCGCCCCGGCTCCGCGTCCTCGGCGCTCCCCCGATGCTCCACCCGGTAGCTGGTCCCGGAGCGGTTGACGTCCACCGGCAGGATGCCCACCCCCATCCGGCGGGCGTCGGCCAGCAGCAGCCGCTGCGGGTACATGCCGGGGTCGTGCTCCAGGACCCCGGCCATGAAGTGCGCCGGGTAGTGGGTCTTCAGCCACGCGGACTGGTAGGTGGGGATCGCGAAGGCCGCGCCGTGGGCCTTGCAGAAGCCGAAGGAGCCGAAGGCCGCCAGGGCCTCCCACACCCGGTCGATCACGGGCCCGGGGTACCCGCGGGCCGCGGCGGCCTTCCGGAAGAACGCCTCGGTCTCCGGCTCCCGCGGGCCGCCGAGGGTGCGACGGCGCTCATCCGCGGCGGCCAGCCCACACCCGGTCATCCGGTCCACGATGTTGATGATCTGCTCGTGGAAGACCATGACCCCGCCGGTCTCCCGCAGGTACGGGGCAAGATCCGGGTGGATCAGGGAGGGCGCGGCGAAGCCGTGGCGGGATTCCAGGTAGGGCCGGACCATGTCCGAGTGCATGGGCCCCGGGCGGAACAGGGAGATGTCGATGATCAGGTCCCCGACCTCCCGCGGCTGCATCTTCCCGATCAGCTCCCGCTGCCCCGGGGATTCGATCTGGAAGCAGCCCAGGGTCTGGGTGGAGCGGATCAGCTCGAAGGTCTCCTCATCCCGGGTGTCGATGGCCTCCAGGTCCGGGCGGTGGCCCAGCGTGTGCTCGATCTCCTCGAGGGTGTGAGCCATCGCGGACTGCCTCCGCACCCCCAGGATGTCCAGCTTGAGCAGGCCCATCGGGTCCATGTCGTGCTTGTCGTACTGGCTCATCGGCAGGCCGATGCCGGAGGGCTGCACCGGGGTGCGCCGCAGCAGGGAGGCGTTGGAGAGGATCACCCCGCACGGGTGCATGGACAGGTGCCTCGGCAGGCGGTCCAGGCGCTCGACGAGGTCGATGAGCAGGTCCACCCGCGGGTTGCGCGCGGCCTCCTCCCGCAGCCCGGCCAGCTCCGGCTGGTGAGCCAGCTGTTCGCGCAGCCGCCCGGCGGGGATGCGCCAGATGGCCCGGGCGATCCGGTCCGTGGTGGCCTGCTCCAGACCCAGGGCGCGGGCGGCGTCGCGCACCGCCCCGCGGGCCCGGTAGCCGTTGTGCATGGACATGAGGGTGACCCGCTGGGACCCGTAGTGCTCGAGCACGGCCCGGTAGATCTCGTGGCGGCGGGCGGATTCGACGTCGATGTCGATGTCCGGCAGGGTCGAGCGCTCGGTGGACAGGAACCGCTCGAAGACCAGCCCGTACTCCAGGGGGTCCACCACGGAGATCCCGAGCAGGTGGTTGACCAGGGAGGAGACCCCGGAGCCGCGGGCGGCGTGGCGGATGCCCAGTCCCCCGATGAGCCGGGAGACGTGGGCGACGGTGAGGAAGTAGGAGCTGAATCCCAGGGTCTCGATGACGGCCAGCTCCCTCTCCATCCGCCCCCGGGGGCTCTCCCAGTGGGTCGCGGCGATGCCGGGCCCCCGCACGGTGCGCTGCGCTTCCGCCCCGTAAATCCGGTGCAGGGCCGCCTCGCATCGGGCCCGCAGCTCCCGCATGGGGGTGTCCCGGGTGCCGGTCAGGTGCGCCTCCGGGACGGTGGGGGTGCCGTAGCCGAGGTCCGCGGCGGGACTCAGGGCGCAGCGCTGGGCGGTTTCGGCGGTGGCCCCGAGCAGCCCGGTGGCGCTCACCGGGCCGGTGGCCGCCGCGGCGATGCGCCCGGCGATGCGGTGCATGGCAGCCGGATCCTTCAGCCAGCCCTGCCCGTTGGGCTGGTGGTGGGCTTCGCCCAGCGGGGTGAGTCCGCGGGCGGCGTCGAGCACGTCCGCGGTGACGGCCTGGTCCTCGGTGGCGTAGCGGGCGGCGTTGCTGAGCACCGCCGGCACCCCGGCCTCGGCGGCCAGGTCCGCCAGGCGGGCGGCGTGGGACAGGCCGTAGGGGGCGCCGGGGTGGGTGAGCCGATCCACCAGGTGCACCCGCACCCGGTGGGCCCCCAGCGCGGCGCGCCAGGCGGCCAGGGCCGCCCGGGCCCGGCGGTATCGGCGGGCGGCGGCCAGGCGCCCGACGTCGGAGTCCGGGCCGAGCAGCACGACGAACCGGCCGTGCCCGGCGGCCGCGGCTTCGGCGAGGTCCGCCAGGCTCAGGTGGGGCCGGGTGCGCAGGGGCGGGAGGCCGCTGCGCCCGACGCCGCCCACCTCCCCCAGGTGGGGTGATCCGCCGAGGGCTGCGGCCCGGTGCTCGCCGTGGGCGCGGGAGATCAGGGCGCACAGGTCACCGTAGCCTCCGCCGCCGTCGTGGCCTTCGGCCAGGATCACGATCCGCCCGATCAGTCGCTGCCGGGTCGGGTCCGCGAGCGCGAGGTCCGCCCCGAGGATGGGGGCGATGCCGTGGTCCAGGCAGGCCCGGACGTGTTTGACGGCGCCGTAGAGCCCGTTCCGGTCGGTCAGCCCTACGTGGGTGGCTCCGTGGGCGGCGGCGGCCGCGACGATCTCCTCCGGCGTGCACACGCCGTAGTGCGCGCTGTAGGCGCTGTAGGAGACCAGGTGCGGGAACGTCACACCCGTTATCGAACAGGTGTTCGAATCTTAAGTCAATCGGAGGTTGCCGACGGCGCGCCCGCTGCCGAGATGCGCAGCACGGAGGCGACCAGCTGGGAGTTTCCCGCGGCGGAGGTTCCGTCCGGCAGCACCAGCGTGTCCTCCAGGCCGATCCGGGTATCCAGGTGCTGTTCCCGGGCGATGCGCAGCACGGGCCAGGCGCTGCGCTCCTCCCCGTGCAGGAGGGGGACGGACTCCGGTGCGCTCTCGCGCACCACCTGCAGCATCTCGTGCGCCTCTGCTGCAGCGCGGGGAGCCGGGAGGTCCTGGACCTCCAGCAGTGGACGGAGGCAGCGCCGCCTCAGGGGCGAGTCCACCCATGCCCGGGCGGCCCCGGCGTCCCACAGACCAGCCTCCACGGCGATCCCCCGCGCGAGGAGAGCAGACGCCAACTCCTCGGCGCCGTCTTCATGCCAGTTCACCGAGGCGAAGTCCGGCAGCGCGGTCCAGGACCGGATGCGCTCGATCCGCGCAGCAGGCTCGGTCTCAGCCCAGGCGCCGGTGGTCACGCCGATCCGGATGCGTGGGAGGGCTCGACGGAAGGCACCGACCCACCGCGCCACATCTTCAGCACGCAGACTGTCCCGTCCGGCCCGGTCTTTAGGGTGCAGATGCACGGGACCCGCACCCAAGGCCGCTGCCTCCACGGCGTCGTCGAGCAGGTCCGCGGGATCCGCGCTGAGCAGCGGATGCTCCGCAGGTGTTCTGGCGCCGTTGACGCAGAGCTTCAGCACCGGACCCCCACCCCGTCGTCTCTGCTCAGTCGTCCTCGGTCCAGCAGCCCGTGGCGGCCTCGGCCTCCCGTTCGGAGAGCACCGGACCCCACCACGCCTTGTCCTGGAAGTGGTCCTCGGTCTGGGCTTCGGGACGGCAGATGTTGGTGATCTCCCCGATACCCTCGATGCGGGTGGTGACCTCCTCGCCGGGGCGCAGCCAGCGGCGCGGCGTCTTGGACATGCCGACCCCAGCGGGGGTGCCGCAGGCGATGACGTCCCCGGGTTCCAGGGACATGAAGGTGGAGATGTAGGAGACCAGCTGGGCGGGGGTGAAGATCATGTCCGCGGTGGTCCCGGACTGGACCGTCTCCCCGTCGATCAGGCACTCGATGCGCAGGCCCGCGACCGGATCCACCTCGTCTCGGGAGACCACGTACGGGCCCACCGGGGTGCAGTTGTCCCAGTTCTTGCCCTGGAACCACTCGGAGGTGCGGCCCTGCCAGTCCCGCACGGAGACGTCGTTGAGGATGGTGTACCCGGCGATGGCCTCCAGGGCCTGGGCCTCGTCCGCCCGGCGCACGTTCTTGCCGATGACCACGGCCAGCTCCGCCTCGTAGTCCACCTTCTGGGATTCCGGGGGCAGGGCGATGGGGTCGGCCGGGCCCACCAGGGCGTTGCGGAACTTGGTGAACACGGTGGGGTGCTCGGGGATCTGCACACCCACCTCGGCGGCGTGGTCGTGGTAGTTCAGCCCGATGCACAGGATCTTGCCCGGCTTGATGGGCATGGTGGGGATGATCTTGCGAGGGTGGGTCAGCTCGGTCTGACCCACCCCGGAGAAGTAGTTGATCTGCTCGCGGACCAGGCCGCTGTGGAAGAAGTCGGTGTCCACCACGGAGGCGGTGCCGAGCTCGCGGAGGTAGTACCGCTGCCCCTCGATCTCCACCCACGTGTAGATGCCCGTGTGCTGTTCGAAGAGGCTCTCCACGTAAGCGCGTCCCAGTTTCATGTTCTCCCCAGCATCGGTGATGGATGTCCTGGTCAAGAGTACCGACCCAGGAGGATCCACGTCCCCGTGTTGCGGTCCCTTTCCAGGGAGATCGTACGCAGGTCCTCCGCCGCCACCTGGAAGGACGCCGCCGCCCCGGCGCGGCGTCGCCCGGAGCCCGGGCCCGCCTCCGGGGCCACCTGCACCTGCCATAGCTCCCGGTCCACCAGGTGCGGGCATCGGTCCTTCGGGGCGCGGGTGACCTCCTCCCACCACGCCCGGCGCTCGAACCACTGCACCGGGTCCGCCGCGACCCGGTACCGCGCACCGTCGATCTCCACGCGCAGCGGCTGGCCCGCCGTCGTCGTCCTGACCCGTGCCGTAACCATGGAACCCCCTCGTTTCGAAGATGAGTTCGAAACGCTAGGAGGGGCGACTGACAGATCGAAGCGGCCCCGCCCGCACCACCCGGGTCAGGGGCGGCGCGGACGGGGCCGCGGATCGGAGGGAAGGCGGGGTCAGGAGGCGGAGGAGGCCTCGTGCTCCCCGCGAGCGCGTTCGAGCAGGTCCCGGTAGCGGGTCTCGGACTCGATCAGCTCGTCCCGGTGCTTCTGCTTGATGCCGGGCAGCTTGCGCCGGTGCTTCTCCAGCTTGGCGTTGAGCCGGATCCGCTCCTCGTCCGGGGCGTCGTCGGGCAGGTTCAGGTAGGCCTCGGCGGCCTCCCGGGCACCGTTGATCGCACGCACCGCCTGCCCCTTGGGGGTGAACAGGGAGGCCAGCACGGTCACGGTGAGCACCCCGATGATCACGATCAGGGACAGCCCCGTGGAGACCTCCACGACGTGTACGGGCTCGCCGTCGTTGACGAACGGCAGGGTGTTCTCGTGCAGGGCGTGCAGGATGAGCTTGACGCCGATGAACGCGAGGATCGCGGACAGGCCCCAAGAGAGGTAGATGAGCCGGTCCAGCAGCCCGTCGATGAGGAAGTACAGCTGGCGCAGGCCCATGAGGGAGAAGGCGGTGGCGGTGAACACGATGTACGGGTCCTGTGTGAGACCGAAGATCGCGGGGATGGAGTCCAGGGCGAACAGCAGGTCGGTGCCGCCGATGGCGACCATGACCAGCAGCATCGGGGTCATGACCTTCTTGCCGTCGATGTGCGTGAACAGCTTGTCGCCGTCGTACTCGTCCGAGGTGTGCATGAACCGCTTGGCCAGGCGGATGACGATGTTGTCCGCCTCGTTCTCCTCGTCCTTGTCCGTGACCTCGTCCTTGACGAGGTTGCCGGCGGTGTAGATGAGGATCAGGCCGAAGAGGTAGAAGACCCAGGACCACCGGTTGATGGCCGCGGCACCGACGAAGATGAACACGGTGCGCATGATCAGGGCGAAGATGATGCCGAACAGGAGGACCTTCTGCTGGTCCGCCCGCGGCACCTTGAACGAGGCCATGATGATGAGGAAGACGAAGAGGTTGTCCACGGACAGGGCCTTCTCCGTGATGTAGCCGCTGTAGTACTCGGCCCCGTACTGGGCGCCGTCCATCCAGAAGATGAGGATGCCGAACAGCAGGGCGATGCCGACGTACACGGCGGACCAGATGGCCGCTTCCTTGATGGTGGGTTCGTGCGCCTTGCGCACGTGGAAGATGAAGTCGTAGGCCAGCAGGGCCAGGATGACGCAGATGGTGATGGTCCACTGCAGCGCGGAGATCTCCACGAAGCCTCCTCGGGCTTTCAGGGGTGGGTGAGGTGGGTGCGGCAAGCCGCACAAGTCTCTCCCGCCGTCCCTGCCGTGCTGTGTCGGCTCCGCGCTGCGGCGCCGGGGCCCGACGACGGCGGGGCGGCCCCCGCATCCGGCCGGGCGACGGCGCCCGACGTGCTGACGTCTGCGGGGTGGTGGGGATACTCCCTTGCTCGAGGGGATATGCTACCTCACCGCGGGCCCCGGGGATGCCGTACCCTGGTGACTGAGCATCCGTCCCGCCGATCCTTCCCGGAGGTACCCCTCTTGTCCGAGCAGCGCCAGAAGCAGCCCGCCCACGTCACCGGCTTCATCCTGATCGCCGTGTTCTGCGTCGGGGTCGCCCTGTTCCTGTGGGCCATGCCCACCGACAACCCGGACTTCGTGCTGTGGGGCCAGATCTTCCTGGGCTTCACCGCCTTGTTCTCCCTGGCCGCCGCGATCTACGGCTGGGTCCGCCCGGTGGAGCACGGCACGGATGTGGAGGTCTCCGGGGACCACTGAGGCCCCGCACTCCCCCGGCTCCGGCCGGCCCGAGACGCGAGAAGGCCCCGCGCCTCCGTTCGAGCTTCCGCTCGATGGGGCGCGGGGCCTTCCGTCATGCCGGGCAGGCTGATCCGGTCGGGATCAGTCGTGGATCCGCTCGGCCAGGTCCTGGGTGGAGGTGTGCTCCTGGACGAACAGCAGCGCGATGATGGACAGCACCGCGGCACCAGCCACGTACAGGCCCACCAGGCGGATGTCGCCGGTGATGCCCCACAGCCAGATGAAGATGAACGGGGCGACGGCCGCCCCGAGGATCGAGGCGATGTTGTAGGACAGCGCGCTGCCGGTGTACCGGGTGTTGGCGGGGAACAGCTCGGAGAGCAGGGCGCCCAGGGGCCCGAAGATCAGCCCGAAGACGAAGAACCCGAGGGCCAGGGCGAAGAACACCTCGCCGTCGGAACCGCGCAGCAGCCACGGCACGGCCAGCCCGAAGGCGGCGACGACCACGTGGAAGCCGATCATGGCCTTGCGCCGGCCCCACCGCTCGGCGAGCACCGCGCCGACCACGTTGCCGACGACGAGCAGCAGCACCGCGCCGATCATCAGCAGCAGGAACTCCGAGCGGCTGAAGCCGAGCCCGGGGACGAAGGAGGCGGCGTCGAAGGCCTTGCCGGTCTTCTCCGCGGCGGCCCGGGCGGCGTCCTCGGTGGCGGCGGTGGTGCCGTAGGTGAGGGTGAAGGTGGTGAGGAAGTAGAAGGTGACGTAGTTGGAGACGGTGGCGATGGTTCCGATGGCCACGGTCTTCCAGGAGCGGCGCAGCACCTCGAGGGCGGGCACCTTGGCGACCTTCCCGCTCTCCTGCACGCGGGTGAAGGACTCGGATTCGAGCAGCTTCATCCGGGTCCACAGGCCCACGAACACGAGGATGGCCGAACCCCAGAAGGGCACGCGCCAACCCCAGGTCTCGAAGGACTCGGGAGCCATCTGGGAGGTGATGATCAGGAACAGCCCGTTGGCGACGATGAAGCCGGCCGGTGCCCCCTGCTGCGGGACGGAGCCGTACAGGGCGCGCTTGCCGACGGGAGCGTTCTCGGTGGCGAGCAGGACGGCGCCGGACCATTCCCCGGCCAGCGCCATGCCCTGGGCGAAGCGCAGCAGCACGAGGATGGTCGGGGCGGCGACCTCCCAGCCGGGGGTCAGCGCGGTGGGCAGGCAGCCGATGAGGAAGGTGCCGCCGCCCATGAGCAGCAGCGCGAGCACGAGGGTGTTCTTGCGCCCGAGGCGGTCCCCGAGGTGCCCGAAGATCACGGAGCCCAGGGGTCGGGCGATGAAGGCGACGCCCAACACGGCGAAGGAGGCGAGCAGACCGGTGATGCCGGACTGGTGCGGGAAGAACAGCGAGGGGAACACCAGCACGGCGGCCGTGGCGTAGATGTAGAAGTCGTAGTACTCCACGGTGGTGCCGATGAGGCTGGAGAAGATGACGCGCCCGGGCGAGTTGCGGCGGGCGGGCGCGGGTGAGGCGGAGCCCTGCGGCGGCTGGGCGCGCTCGGGTGCGGTGGTGGTGGACATCGGGCGGATGGGTCCTTCGCGGTCGTGGGTGCGCCGTCGAGCTCTGACCCCGGGGTCCTGGCTGCGAACCTCGGGGATGAGACGACGACGGCGGGTGGGACCTCTCCATGGTGGGGACCCTCCGCAGAGTGGGCAAACCTGTGCCAGAATAGTGCTCATTCTGCTCACTCTGTGCGGGTAGTGGTGACTGTTTCTGCGCAGATCGTTCATTGGGAGGGTTTCTGGTGCCTCAGGACACACGGGGCGGGGCGGGCGCACCGACGTCGCTGGATCGGACGGATCTGCGGATCCTGCGGGTGCTGGAGGAGCATCCGCGGGCCACGGTGGTGGCGATCGCGGAGCGCACGCGCCTGGCCCGACGCACGGTGCAGGCGCATCTGGAGCGGACGCAGGCCGGTGGGGCGCTGCGCTCCCCCAGCGTGCGGGTGGAGCCGGAGGCGCTGGGGTATCGGGTGAGCGCGCACGTGGCGGTGGAGCTGGATCAACGCCAGATCGATGACACGGTGGCGGGGCTGACCCAGATCCCGGAGGTGGTGGAGGTGCAGGCCCCGGCCGGGGAGACGGACCTGCTGGTGCGGGTGGTGGCCCGGGATGAGGAGCACCTGTACCGGGTCTCCGAGGAGATCCGCCTGTGCCCGGGCGTGCTGCGCACCCGCACCTCCCTCTACCTGCGGACCCTGGTGAAGTACCGGATGGCGCAGCTGCTGGAGTGACCGTCTCACCCCGACCCCTCCCCGGCCCGGTTGAATTTTCAACCCGCCCGGTCGATGACGATGTTCGCCGCAGCTGAATATTCAAGCGTCGCCCCTGGAGCTGAAAATTCAGCTGCCGCAGAAGCGCACCTAGCGCTCGGGCCAGCTGAATATTCAGCTTCCGCCGCGTCCGCCGTCCCGCCCCGGCAGATGAATATTCAGCTCCCGCAGGAAGGATCCAGGAACCCAGAGGGCGACTACTCCAGGCGGGCGTGGGCACGGACCACGTCCGCGAAGTCCTCGTCCACGGCCAGCCCCAGGGCCAGGGCGCGGGAGATGTCGAACTCGCCCGGCCAGGAGCACACGATCTCCGCGACGCGCGGATCCGGCTCGTCGTAGACCAGCTCCCGGGTCTCTGCACCGGCCACGACCTCCAGAGCATCCAGCATCATGATCTCGGAGGCGAAGGAGAAGGCCGCGGAATTCGGCTTCCCCGGACGCTCGACCGCGAGCCCATCGCACCTGCGGCCGCCTTGGCAGCCTGACGAAAACCATAGAAGCACGTTGCTTCGCTAGGACTGCCGAGGGAGCAGCCGCCGCAGCTCGGCATTGCCCAGGTGTGGCAGCGACCGGTGCTCGGCCGGGGGACGGCCGGCCGTCCAGGCCGGGGTGATCTGCAGAATGCCCCCGTGGGCCACCAGGACCACGTCGGCGCCCGGATGCCGCTGGTCGAGCTCTCGGACCAGGGAGCGCGTGCGGGCTGCGGCCGTCATCGGCGGGGCTGCCAGCCCAGACGCGGGCCGATCTCCTGGGCGAACTGCTTGAGGATGTGCTTCCAGTCCTCGACGCCCAGCTCGAAGGGCAGTTCCACGATGAAGTCGTCGGCGGCCAGGAAGGACGGGTCGGCGAGCAGACCGTCCACGATCTGCTCCGCGGATCCGATGCGGTCCGGGGAGATGATGGTCTTCTCCCCCAGCACCTTCGTGGTGCGCGGGGTGCGGGCTGCCACGTAGTCCTCGAAGCGCTGCCTCTGCTCGCGAGTGGTCCCGCCGGTGGGGATGACGACCCGGGCCTGGGCGACGCGCCCGCGACCCACCGCGTCGCTGTCCGCGGGACCCTGCCCCGGCCCGCCCAGGCTCGCGGTGCCGTGCTGGGCCTCGAAGGCCTGGCGGTAGGCGCGGATCTGCGCGGCCTGAGCCTGGTCGAAGTCCCGGACGCCGTTCTCGGTGGAGCTGATGTTGCTCACCAGCAGGCCCAGCCCGTGCTCCCCGGCCCAGGCGGCGGACTTCAGCGAGCCGGCGCCGTAGGAGAGGCGCGAGGACAGGCCGGGGCTCAACGGCTGGAGGGTCTCGGAGTCCATGTCCCCGCCGTAGCCCTGGTACTCCTCCAGGCTGCGCAGCTTCTCGCCCTCCAGGATGCGCTTGAGGCGCAGGATCCGCTCGTAGGAGTAGTCCTCGTGGCGCCAGGCCGGGCCGAAGATTGCGTCGGCGGTTTCCTCGTCCAGGCGGGGCGGGTGCACGGACAGCCCCGGGCGCAGACGTCCGCCGGAGAGCACGTCCGCGACGGAGAGGTCCTCGGCGAGGCTGAAGGGGTTCTCCCACTCAACGGGGATCACGGCGTTGCCGAGCTCCATGTGCTCGGTGGCCTGGGAGAGCGCGCCGAGCATGACCCCGGGCGCGGTGACCCCGTACTGCAGGTGGCGCGTGCGCAGCCAGCCGGAGTCGAGGCCGAGGCCCTCGGCGAACCGGAAGAGCTCGATGGCCTCGCGCAGGCCCGCCCCCGGGTCCTCCGGGGAGAAGGGGGCGATGTGCAGGAAGCCGAGGTGGGCGAGGCGGTGGGTGCTGTCAGTCATGGGGTCTCCTGACGGGGTGGGGGTCTTGTGGCCAGATTAGTTGCCGGGTGAAGTATCTGCGAACGCGGCGCGCCGGGGTCTGCGGGTCGGCCCGGTGCAGAGGGGAAAGGGCCGATGCCGAGGCGGCGGGTCTCGGCGAGGAGCAGGCGCTGGGCGCACATGCCGGGCTCGTACTCGCGGCGTCCGCCGAGTCTGCGGCGGGCTTCGTCGGTGTCGGCGATGTCGCAGCCGGCCCGTCGAACCCGGCCAGGTCATTGGTCAACCTGCGCCTACTTTCGGCCAGGACCGCGTTGACCGCGGTGTCCCTCGCGACCCCCAAGACCCCCGGCGACCGGACCACCGCGAGGTGCTGGACCTCGATCCCGGTCAGCTCTCACGGCAGGCCGGTCCGCGACAGCGTCGCTCCTGACTCAACTGCGCGGTGAATTGCTTGTCGCCACAAGAGGCCGCGCTCATCGCGTCGGAAATGGCGCACTGTCATCCACCCTCTATCAAACACGGGACGGAACACCCCTACCCCAGACCGAACCAGCCATCCGAGACCTGCTCGAGCAACTGCGAAGCACTTACGGGTCGATCCTGGTGATCGTGGATCAGCCCAAGACCATCGGCACCCTGGCCATCGCGGTAGCCACCAGCCTCGGCGTGGACGTGGCTTACCTGCCCGGGCTGACCATGCGCCGTGTCGCGGACCTACACCCCGGCCAAGCCAAAACCGACGCCAGGGATGCCTTCATCATCGCCGAGACGGCCAGGACCATGCCGGCCACCCTGCGTGGGATCACCGTGGCGGAACAGAGCATCGCCGAACTTCTCGCTGCTGTGCGGGTTCGATGATGACCCGGCCGCCCAGATGACCCAGGTCAGCGACCGGCTGCGTGGCTTCCTCACCCAGATCCGCCCTTCCCTGGAGCGGGTGCTCGGGCCCAGGCTGTCCTACCCGGCGGTCATCGCACTGCTGTGCCGTTACCCGTGTCCGCAGCGACTGGCTGCAGCGGGGGCGGGGCCACGTGCAGGCCCTGCTGCGCAAGCATGCTCCCCGCTTAGCGACGAAACTGACCGAGGAGATCTTCGATGCCTTAGGCCAGCAGAGCGTGGAAGTCACCGGCACCGGTGCGGCTGGGAAGATCATCGGTCGGCTAGCCGCCCAGCTGCAGCAGCTGGGTGCCCAGCGGGCCGAGATCGAGGTGGAGATCCTTACGGGTGGTTGATGCCCACCCTCTTACCGAGGTCGAAGACATCCATGCCGGGGTGGGTGTCAGGACGGCGGCCAGGATCCTCACCGAGGTGGTGGGCAAGGACTTCGCTGATGCGGCCCATCTGGATTGATACGTTGGGATCGCGCCGGTGACCAGGCGTTCGGGGGCCTCGATCCGCGGGGAGGCACCGTCCCGCCGGGGGAACAAGACCCTCAAGCGTGCGCTGTTCCTCTCAGCGTTCGCGTCGTTGAAGGGTTCCCCAGCATCCAGGGCCTACTACGGCCGGAAGCGCGCTGAGGGTAAGCGGCATAGCCAGGCGGTCACCGCCTTAGCCAGGCGCAGGGTGGACGCCCTGTATGCGATGATCCGGAATGGGTCCTTCTACCAGGAACCTGCCCCCGGCCCCGGCATGGCCTTGGCCGCTTGACGCAAACCATAGAAGCCCGCCCGCACATACACACAGCAGCCACGCCACCGAACGGGTTCGATGACACGCCAAGCGAAAGGGAGATGATTGGGTTCGAAGAGACGGTTGGTCAGGAACAAGCGGAGGCCAAAGAATCAAGCTAAGGCGATCAGGTCCAGGCAGGCGAAGCCAATCGGCGGCGTCGGCGTTACGGGCACGTCGAAGTCTACCAAATGGCGAAAGTGAGAACTTCCACGATCATGAGACCTCAACGTGTACCCACTAGACCGATCTCTACCGTCAAATGGGCAGGGACACTATAACTATTATAGCAACTTTTTAAAGTTTTCAACTACTTCATCATCAGCGCCAGAGGAATTAATTGCACTCACCTGGGCGCCAAACTGCTCTATTACATTAGTAATTCTTTCCTTGGATTTCAACCCTGCATCCGTGGCGGATTTCAAAGTCGCTGCAAAATGTATATACTTATTAACAATAGGCTCCCATGCTTTTTTTGCCTCTGCAAGATTATAACTCGTTGAGAATTTAAGAGAAAACTCATCCGGAATTGACCTGCCAAGGATACTATCAAGGTTTTTTCCAAGTGCCGCCGTCATAACAAAAACTGCGCCGCGACTCGAAAAGTATTCGCGGATCTTACTTTCGTGTTTGGTAAGATCCGATTCGTCTTTGGATCTATAGTATGCCTTCCTATCCTCAATTACTTTCAATAATGATGCGCAGAAAATTACATGATCAGCAGTTAAGTTCTCATTAAAGTAACGTGAGTATACTTTATCTTCTTCCCAAACAGTGCGCGTTTTATTATATGCAAGATTGGGGTCTCCGTGAAATGATATCAAAGCCTGGGCGACAGTCTTGTCCGGCAACACCTCAGGAGGAGTTTTCATTGCCGGATTTACACCTCCACGCCGGCCACCATTATATTGAACCCCTTCGATTTTCTCAAACTCTTCGCGGAGCCGATTTTGCACTTTATCTTTGCTGCGAAAATCAGAGGCTTCAACCTTATTCTGAGTATTATTGAACTTAATAACGTTGTCTAGAATCGAATTGTTATCAATTTTTACGAAACGAATTTGAACAAATCCATCAGAGTCTTTTTCAATTGGATTAGTTAAATTGCCGATAGACCCTGTAGTTTGTCCTCCATTAACAATTCCCATGCCCTCAACTTTACATTTACTCTCGTTAACTTTTTCAAAATCATTAACTAGGGCAGTAATACCGTTATTGTAGATGCTAAAATTATGAGGTTCTGTTTCTGCGGTATTCCTAATCCCATTATTAATATTTTTCTCGGAGTTTCTGAAACCCAAATAGTCACGAATATTTGGTGAAACCAGCCTTGTGTTGTATTTCTTCCAAAGCTTTTGGAGATCTGACAACTTAATGACGGTATGAAGGACTGACCAGTCCTTTCCTGAGGTCTCAAAACTGCCAGGCACATCAAATTCTAGAATATCTGAAACCAAGATCGGGGTTTTGGTTCTCTCATAGAGACTATTGATCTCCTCGAGACCCACCTCTTCTGCAACAACAGTGATGTCGCTGGCATCTTTAAAGTTGTTACTAAGAACACTCAGGGTAGATCTTCTGCACTGCGCAAGCGAATTCTTAGCATCTTCACTCTCATGGCAATTGTGCACCGACCAAATGGTAATTTTATCGATATCGCCATCATCTATGGCACTTCGCGCCTGTAGTGCCTGCTGCGCCAAAATGTCTGACATATCTTTTAAATCACCGGCAAGCAACCAAGAAACACCTGTGTTCAGATCATCAACCTTTCCTATAGGACACCGATCTCGTTTTCTTGGACTAGTAGTTGCGTATGCCTGCGCAATAACAATCTCTCTATCATCACGCATCACTCCAACCAAGTCACATTTTTTATCTTTATAACCGTCGGTCAGTGATTCTATAGCGAAGCTCTCCATATCTTCAATGCGGTATTTGAGTGCAGCTGCGAACAGTGCAATCTGGCAACCGTAATTATTTACCCCAAGAGCCCTGTTTACGTACTCCATCAAATCTGTTCGAGTCGCAAGGTGCGCCCAGGCCGATCCTTCGCCGATATTTTCAAGTTTCAACGTGTTTGTATTTTCCACTAGAACACTCCTAAGCATGTCCCGCGTCCCGCATGGCACGCAGCTCCTTCTTCAGGTCGGCCACCTCGTCCCGGAGGCGGGCGGCCAACTCGAACTTCAGCTCCGCCGCCGCGTTCCGCATCTGCTCGTTCATCTGCTCGATGAGCTCCAGAAGATCCTCCGCGGGTGCTGCGGCCAAGCCGTCTTCTCGGATCCTAGCAGCTGCGGCCAGCGCCACGTTGTCCGAGTCACTATGTGTCGCGGATTTCCTCCCCGCTCCCCCACCGGACCCGGCACCAGCAACCGCGTCAGCGCCAGCCCCGGCCTTCTTCCCCTTGACCGGGGCGGTGTGATTGTTGGCCGCGGCCCGCATGGCCAGCAGCTCCTTGGTGTCCTCGTCCTCCCGGGCCAGCTGGTCCGTGATGTCCGCGATCCGCTTGCGCAGCGGCTGCGGGTCGATCCCGTGCTCCCGGTTGTACGCCTCCTGGATCTCCCGGCGTCGGTTGGTCTCGTCGATCGCGGTGCGCATCGAGTCGGTGATCTTGTCCGCGTACATGATCACCTCCCCGGACACGTTGCGGGCCGCCCGCCCGATCGTCTGGATCAGCGACGTCGTCGAGCGCAGGAAGCCCTCCTTGTCCGCATCCAGGATCGCCACCAGGGAGACCTCCGGCAGGTCCAGGCCCTCGCGCAGCAGGTTGATGCCCACCAGCACGTCGAACTCCCCCAGCCGCAGGGACCGCAGCAGCTCCACCCGCTTCAGGGTGTCCACGTCCGAGTGAAGGTACTGCACCTTGACCCCGTGCTCCACCAGGTAGTCGGTGAGGTCCTCGGCCATGCGCTTGGTCAGGGTCGTGACCAGCACGCGCTCATCCCGGTCGGTGCGCCGGGTGATCTCCTCCAGCAGGTCATCGATCTGGTGCTTGGTGGGCTTGACGGTCACCTGCGGGTCCACCAGGCCGGTCGGGCGGATGATCTGCTCCACGTACCCGTCCGCCTGGGACAGCTCGTACTTGCCCGGCGTGGCGGACATGTAGATGGTCTGCCCGATCCGCTCCAGGAACTCGTCCCACTTCAGCGGCCGGTTATCCAGGGCCGAGGGCAGCCGGAAGCCGTGCTCCACCAGGGTGCGCTTGCGGGACATATCGCCCTCGTACATCCCGCCGATCTGCGGCACCGTCACGTGGGACTCGTCGATGATCAGCAGGAAGTCATCCGGGAAGTAATCCAGCAGGCAGTGCGGTGCGGAGCCGGCCGCGCGCCCGTCGATGTGCCGGGAGTAGTTCTCGATCCCGGAGGTGAAGCCCATCTGCTCCATCATCTCGATGTCGTAAGTGGTGCGCATCCGCAGCCGCTGGGCCTCCACGAGCTTGTTCTGGTTCTCCAGCTCCTTCAGCCGCTCGGTCAGCTCGTGCTGGATGCCGTCGATGGCTTTGGCCATGCGCTCCGCACCGGCCACATAGTGGCTGGCGGGGAACACGTACATCTCCGTCTCCTCCCGGATCACCTCTCCGGTCAGCGGGTGCAGGGTATGGATGGATTCGATCTCATCCCCGAAGAACTCGATGCGGATCGCGTGCTCCTCGTACATCGGGATGATCTCCACGGTGTCCCCGCGCACCCGGAAGGTCCCGCGGTGGAAGTCCACGTCATTGCGGGCGTACTGCATGTTCACGAACTGGCGCAGCAAGGTATCCCGGTCGATCTCCTCCCCCTGCCGCAGAGTCACCATCTGCCGCACGTATTCCTCGGGCGTACCCAGGCCGTAGATGCAGGAGACGGTGGAGACCACGACGACGTCGCGCCGGGTCAGCAGCGCGTTGGTCGCGGAGTGGCGCAGCCTCTCCACCTCCTCGTTGATCGAGGAGTCCTTCTCGATGAACGTATCCGTCTGCGGGACGTACGCCTCCGGCTGGTAGTAGTCGTAGTAGGAGACGAAGTATTCGACGGCGTTGTTGGGCAGCAGCTCCCGCAGCTCGTTGGCCAGCTGCGCGGCCAGCGTCTTGTTCTGCACCAGCACCAGGGTGGGCCGCTGCACGGATTCGATCAGCCACGCGGCGGTGGCGGATTTGCCGGTGCCGGTGGCACCGAGCAGGACGATGTCCTTCTCGCCGCCTTCCACCCGCTCGGTGAGCTGTTCTATGGCCTTCGGCTGGTCACCGGCCGGCTGGTACTCGGAGACGACCTCGAAGGGCGCGACGACGCGATGGATCTCCTGCGCAAGACTCATACGCCCAGCCTACGCCGGATCGCACAGGTGTTCGACGAGCTCCGCTGTGAGCCGACAGGCCGAGCCGTGATCACCCTTCCCGCCTGATCCGATTGAGCTGCCCGGCCTCGGTCCACTCCCAGCGGCTATGCAGCTGATCGTCGAAGGTCATGCTGTGAATACGGTGCTTATTGGACTGCGTCGCAGGCTGGAGCCCGTCCAGGGATACGAGGCGCTTCGGAAAATCCCAGCCCGTCAGAGCCTTGGAGTTGGAGGCGCAGTAGTAGAAACCGGGAGGGATCATCCTCAGACGAAGCTCCGTGGTCTGCGGATTGTTCTCATCGGACAGCTTCACGATCAGATTGCGGAAGACCGCCGAGTAGGGGCCGTCGTTGCTGACCAGCACACCCCAGCTCTCCCTGCCCTCGATCGTGGCCTTGCACCACCAGGCCTGGAGACAGCCGGCCATCAGCCGCTTCTCGCGCTCCTCCTCGCGCTCCTCATGCTCCTGCTCGCGCCGATTGCGCTCATCCTCTCGTCTCTGTGCCTGTTTGTTGATCTCCTCCGAGCGTTCCCTAGCGGCCTCTGCCGCCTTGTTGGCCCGGTACGACAGGTACAGAGCGACCACGGAGACCGCGGCTCCCGCCAAAGCCGCCAAGGCCCCCACCAGCTCGATCCATGCTGCTGCATCCATACCGGGAAGTGTAACGTCACCCACAGGGGTTCACATGCGAATCGGCACTCGGGGGCCGGGAGGGTCTCCCTCCGTTCACTTACCCAGCAGCACCGACCTCACCCGCGCTCGCGCGGCTCCACCGTCTGCTCGGCACCGGTCACGACGTCGTCGGCCGGGATCTCCCCCGCGCCCGTACCCTCGGCCAGCTCCGCGGCCTCATCCGCGCCGCCCTCGGTGCGCTGGCGGCGGATCTCCTGGTAGGTGTTCGGCACCAGGGATTCGTACTCGGGGGCGGTGGTCTCGTCGTACTCGGGGTGGATGGAGTACTCCTGCACGCTGGTGAAGTCCTCCTGGGCGCGGCGCCGGTACTCCTCCACCGGCAGGACCTGCTTCCACTGCCGGGTGCGCAGCGGCGGCAGCTCCCCGGCGTCCTCCTTGAAGGCGCGCACGATCATCCACGCCTGCACGAAGGTCAGGATGAACACCGGCAGGCCGATGATGATCACCACGTTCTGCAGGGCGTCCAGTCCCAGCTCCCCGGCGAACAGCAGGATGGAGGCGGCCACCAGCCCGATGGACACGGTCCAGAACACGCGCTGGCGGATCGGGGACTCGTCCTCGTGCCCGTTGGCCATGGAGTCCATGACGATCGAGGCGGAGTCGATGGAGGTGACGAAGAAGATGAAGATCAGCACGATCGCCACCACCGCGACCACCGGCAGGAACGGGAAGTTGCCGAGGAACTGGAACATGGCCCCGGGGATGTCCCCCTCGGCCACGACGGTGTGCACCAGGCCGCCCTCGCCGTGCATCTCGATGTCGAAGGCGTTCATCCCGAAGATCCCGACCCACACCATGGTGAAGGCGGTCGGCAGGACCACCACGCCCAGCACGAACTGACGGATGGTGCGGCCCTGGGAGATCTTGGCCAGGAACAGCCCGACGAACGGCGCCCAGCAGATGGTCCACGCCCAGTAGAACACCGGCCACTGCCCCAGCCACCCGGTGTTGGCGAAGGTGTCGTTGAAGAACATCATCTTCGGCAGGATGTACAGGAAGTTGCCCACGGACTCCACGACGCCGCGCAGCGCGAACATGGTGGAACCGGCCATGAGGATGAACAGCAGGAACGCCATCGCCAGGACGATGTTGAAGGTGGACAGCCGCTTCACGCCCTTGTCCATGCCGTTGAGCACCGACGTCAGGGCCACCGCGGTGATCAGCGCGATGATCACCGCCTGCATCCAACCCGCCACCGGCACCCCGTACATGATGGTCACCCCGGAGTTCAGCTACAGGGCACCCAGGCCCACGGACACGGCGATGCCGAACACGGAGGCGATCAGGGAGATGACGTCGATGGTCTTGCCCCAGGGCCCATGGATCCCGTCGCCCAGCAGCGGCTGGAAGGAGGAGGACACGCGCGGGGGCAGGCGCCGCTTGTACGTGAAGTACCCGAAGCCCAGCGCCGGCACGGTCAGCAGCACCCACACGCCCAGGCCGATGTGGAAGTCCGCGATGGACAGCGCGTCCAGGGCGGCCTCCTGGCTGCCGGGTTCGACGCCGTCGTAGGGCGGGCGGGCGAAGTGCGTCAGCGGCTCCGCGGCACCCCAGAACATCAGGATCGCGCCGACGCCGGCGGCGAAGGTCATGCCGAACCAGGCCAGGGTGGAATCTGCGGCTCGGAGTCATCCGGGCCGAGCTTGATCCGGCCGAAGCGGCTGACGCAGACGTAGACGAGGAACAGGGCGCACAGGGCCGTGCCCAGGACGTAGAACCAGCCCAGGTACGTCAGGATCCACCCGGAGACCGCACCGAACACGTCGATCATGGTCTGGGGGAAGGCGATGGTCGCCGCGGAGAACAGGAGGATGAACGCGGCGGACGGGAAGAAGATCCCCGGGGTGGTCTTCAGACCGAGGCGTCGATGCAGCGAGTGAAGCATCCGAACATCATAAGGCACCTGATCACCGGGTGCGGAGTCGGCTCCGGGCAGAATCCGACGCCGGCCCCCGACGCCGCCCCATGGGTTAGCCTGGCCTCACCTGCAGATTCCCCGGTTCGCCCGGCGACGGAAGGAAGCCATGGCCCAGCATCGGATGAGCGTCCATCCCCTCGTGGTCCGCACCGTCCGGGTGCTCTCCGTCCAGGAGGTCACCCCGCGGATGCGGCGGATCCGTCTGGGCGGGGAGCAGCTGAGCTCCTTCGTCCCGGCCGGGCTGGAGACGACCGCCCCGGCTTTCCGGGCCCCGAGCTTCGATGACCACGTGAAGCTGATCTTCGCCGAGAACGGCCCGGTCCAGGCGGTGCTGCCGCGGCAGCTGTCCGAGGGCATCGAGTGGACCCCGGCCTCGGCGCGGATCACCCGGGACTACACCCCGCGCGCGGTGGACACCGACGCCGGGGAGCTGACTCTGGACTTCGTGCTGCACGGGCACGGTCCGGCGGCCGCCTGGGCCCGGGCAGCGCGACCCGGGGACGAGCTGAGCTTCGTCGGCCCGAAGTTCTCGATGCACCTTCCTGCGGAGATCTCCGCGATGCTGCTGGTCGGGGATGAGACCGCGCTGCCGGCGATCGGGCGGTTCTTCGACGAACGCCCCGTGCAGGCCCCGGCGCACGCGGTGATCACCGTGTCCGAGGACGCGGCCCGCCAGGAGCTCGCCCTGCGCGAGGGGGATTCCGTGACGTGGGTGCGCAAGGAGCGCCCGGACGGGCCGGGGCTGCTGCGCGCGGTGCGCGAGACTTTCGCCGGGCTGGAGCTGGGGCCGGACCCGTTCCTGTGGGCCGCGGGCGAGGCGCGCAGTCTGCTGCCGCTGCGCCGATGGGCCAGCCGGGAGCGGGTCATCCCCAAGACCCACCAGTCCATGACCGGATACTGGCACGTCGCCATGGACAGCTCCCGGCGCGCCGCCGACGCCGCGCCGGGTTCTTCCGGACGCGCCGCCGGGCGCGGGCAGGGCGGAAGGGCCGCCGGCGCCGCCCAGTCCGCGAGCGGCACTGGGACCGACGGGCCGCGAGGGGACCGGGGACCGGCCGCGCCGACCACCCTGCCCGTCGCCCCGGTGGCCTGGTTCGCGGTGGCCGCTGCCGTGCAGACCGGCCTGCTGGACGCCCTGGCCGACGCCGAGGAGGCCGAATCCGCGCAGGGCCCCGAAGCGTCCCCGGAGCCCGAGGCTTCTCAGGGGGTCCAGAACACGCCGGGACTCGAGGGCGCACAGGGACTCGAGGCCGCGCAGATCGCCGAGGCCGCGGGCCTGGACGCCGCGCTCCTGCTCCCGCTGCTGGATCTGCTGGCCCGAGAGGGGCTGCTCACCCGACGGGACTCCCCCGGCACCTCCGCACCCGGGACCGAGGTCTCCGACTCCGTCGCTGCCGGGACCGAAGCCCCCAACCTCCCGACGTCCGGGGGCTCCGCTGTCGACGACCAGGACGCGGCCGACCGGGCATCCGCGGCGCACAGGGAAGTGGGTGTCACCCGGTGGTCCCTGACCGAGCTGGGCCGGGAGCTGGTGGCCGATGAGCACCAGCGGGAGGGCTTCGAGTCCTTCGCCCTGGACCAGATCGCCGCGCTGACCCGGTTGCCGCAGGCCCTGCGCGGCGGCGCTTCCGCGTGGCGGCGTCAGCACGGCGAGGGCTTCGCCCGCAGCATCGAGCAGCGGTCGCAGCTGTGGGAGGAGATGGTCGAGCGCGCCGCGACCCTGCCCTTCCTGCAGCACCCCATCCTCAGGGTGCTGGCGGAGATGGGCGCCGGCTCCCCCGCCCTCGTGGGGCCGGGGGCCGAGGTCCTCGCCGGGATGCTGGCGGACCGCGAGCAGGAGGCCTCGAGGCCGGAGAAGGTCGTGGACCCGAGCGAACCCGTGGTCCTCACTGACGCCCACGACGCCGATTTGCCGGCCCGTGGTCCGCCCGTGGTCTCGGTGCTGTGGCTGAGTCTCCTGGACGACACCGAGGCGCTGGCGCACCTGCGGGCGCTGCGCCGGGCCTCGGAGCGGGCGGTGGTGATCGACGCCCCGTGCCCGGATGAGCTCGCGCCGTCGGCCGCGGTGCAGGAGCTCATGACCGTGGCCCTGACCGGGGCGGCCCCGCGCTCCGAGGAGCGACTTCTCGCCATGGCCCGGGAGGCTGGTTTCAGCCGGGTGCGCGTGGAGCAGCTGGGGTGGGGCAAGGTGGCCCTGCGGCTGAGTGCCTGAGCCTGAGCACCGAACACAGACCCGCGCCGAGGCGGCGCCCGGCGCTCAGCCGTCGGCGCGTCCGAGCTTCTCCTGCCAGTCCGCCCAGATCCGGTCCACCTGTGTGCGGGTCTGCTCCGGTGTTCCGGAGTTGTCTACAGTCCAGGTGGCGACCGCGGCCCGCTCGGCGTCGGTGGCCTGCGCAGCGATCCGGGCGCGGGCGTCCCCCTCATCCATCCCCCGGGCCTCGACCAGGCGGCGCACCCGCTCCGGTTCCTCCGCGGTGACCACCAGGACGCCGTCGAAGCGGTCAGCCTGCCCGGTCTCCACCAGCAGGGGGATGTCCTCCACGATCACCCCCGCGAATCCGGGGCGCTGGGCGGCGGCCACCCGTTGACTCGCGGCCTCCTCGCGCACCGCCGGATGCACGATGCCGTTCAGTCGCTGCCGGGCCTCCTCGTCGCCGAAGACCCGCCGGGCCAGGGCCGGGCGGTCCAGGGCGCCGTCCGCATCCAGGATCTCGCAGCCGAAAACCTCCGTGACCTGCTCCAGCACGGGTGAGCCGGGGGCCATCAGCTCCCGGGAGATCCGGTCCGCGTCGATCACCACGGCACCCAGCTGCGCCAGCCGCGCGGCCACCGTGGATTTCCCCGATCCGATGCCGCCGGTCAGTCCGATGTGCAGCGTCACAGCCCGTCCCCCTTCGTCGATGTCCTGTCCAGGCCATCTTCGCAGGCAGGCCCTCCCTGTGCGATGCGACGGTCCTGAGGCGACGGTCCCGACAAGGCGTTCACGACGCGGCGTCCCCAATGCGACGGGCCTGAGGCGACGCTCCCGACGCGTCGTTCACGATGCGATGGCCCGGGATGGTGGCCCGGGGCGGTGGACCGGCCGCTGCGTGCCGGCCGGGGTCACCCGAGGATGGTGGGCGGCAGCATCGACACCCACCACACGGCCAGGACCACCGGGATGGCCGCGCTGAGCACCTGCCCCGGCCAGACCACGGCGTCCCGATGCCGCCGGGCAGTGTTCACGATGACGTTGGCCACCGCTCCCAGCAGACCCGCCAGCATCACCAGCGCCACGATCACGATGGCCCAGACCAGGGCCGGACCCGTCTCCTCCATGAGCGCGGGCCCCGCCTGACTCGGCGGGGCACCGAAGAGCAGGGCCACCAGCGCCATGAATGCCCAGAAGAGCACGATCAGCCCCGGACCGAGCAGGCACACGGCGGAGGCTCCCATCCCCACCAATAAGAGCAGGACCGCGAGCACGATGTGCCCGGGGCCCTCCGGCAGCGGGTACCACACCAGCGCCCCCTTGGTGCGGCGTCCCAGCTCCTTCCGGGCGTTGAGACGACGCTCCTCCATCTGCCACACGAGCTGATCGACGGAGACCTGACGCTCCGCTCCGGCGGAATCCGTTGGCGGCGGTGCGCCGAAGCCCGGCCCTTCCTGCGGCGCACCGGGTGGGAGCGGGTGTCCTTGACCGAGCACGGCCGGGTGGGTGAGTCGATGCCACTGCTCTCGCAGGGTCGGCGCCCGCCAGGCTCCGGCTCTCCCCGGGCCCTCCGGCGGAGGCTGCTGGCCGTAGGGGGCTTGCTGCTCGGGCGGGATCTGGCCCGGTGGGTGGTGCGGATCGAACGGGGGCTGCTGGGTCATGGGATGCCTCCTTGGAGTAGCGCCGGTCCTGGGGCGCCGGGTGCTCCGCAGTCTAGTGAGACACCTCATCCTCTCGGGGTCGGGCTGTGGATAACCCCGGCGTCGAGCCCGCCCGCCGACCCTCGAGATCCCCGATACGGGTTCACCGCACCGAATCCGGGCTGCCACGCGCACCATCGCACGCGGTGTCGTCGAAGATCCGGTGCCGAAGCCAGCGCACCGGATCCGCAGCGCGAGGTTCGTAGACTGGCCTGGTGACCGACTCCTCCCCCGACGCTCCCGCCGAACCAGCCGATCAGGCCAGCGCCTCGGTACCGACTGACGCCGCCCCGCAGGCCGAGACTCGCGCGCGCCGCTGCACCGTCCTGGCCGACACCGAGCCGGTGGAGAGTCTGCTGGAGATCAAGCGCAGCGAGTTCCTGGGGCACCTGGTCCGGGTGGAGACCGAGGAGGCAGCCCGGGAGCACATCGAGCGGATCCGCCGCCGTCACCACGACGCCCGCCACGTCTGCTCCGCCTTCGTCCTCGGGCCGGACCGGGACGTGCAGCGCTCCTCCGACGACGGCGAGCCGGCCGGCACCGCGGGCATCCCCATGCTGCAGGCCCTGCTGTCCCACCGTCCCGACCCCTTGGACCCCGAGCAGGCGGATCTGACGGACGTGTGCGCGATCGTCGTGCGCTGGTTCGGTGGGATCAAGCTCGGTGCCGGCGGTCTCGTGCGCGCCTACACCGAGGCCGTCACCCAGACCCTGGATGAAGCCCACCTGGTGACCCGCTCCCGACGCCGCCTGGGCACCGTCCCGGTGGAGCACGCCCGCGCCGGTCAGCTGGAGAACGAGCTGCGCGCCCACGGCTTCGCCCTGCAGGACACCGAATACGCCCCGGATCACGCCGTCCTGCACCTGTCCGTCCCGGACGACCCAGCCGCCCAGGAGGAGGCCGCCGCCCGCCTGGCCGCGCTGAGCTCCGGGCAAGCCCGCATCACCTGGGGCACCGTCACCTGGATCGACGGCTGACCGCCCTCCCCGAGCACGAGAGAAGGCCCCGCCCCCGTGAATCATCACGGGGACGGGGCCTTCGCCTCATCTCACGGCCTCACCGCGGGCCCCTGACGGGCGGCGCGGCGAGTGCCGAGGAGATCAGTTGTTGCCGCCGGTGAGCTTCTCGCGCAGAGCAGCCAGGGCCTCGTCGGAGGCCAGGGTGCCGGCGTCGGACGCCGGGGCCTCGGAGGAGTAGGAGGTCTGCGCGGAGGACCCGCCGCGGCCGCCGGTGGCCGCGGAAGCGGCGGCATCGGCGTCCTCGTTGAGGGCCTTGCGGACCTGCTCCTTGTGGGCCTCCCAGCGAGCCTGGGCGTTGGCGTACTCCTGCTCCCAGGCGGCACGCTGGGCCTCGTAGCCCTCGAGCCACTCGTTGGTCTCCGGGTCGAAGCCCTCGGGGTACTTGTAGTTGCCCTGCTCGTCGTATTCCGCGGCCATGCCGTACAGGGCCGGGTCGAACTCGGTGCCGTCCGGGTCCACACCCTCGTTGGCCTGCTTCAGGGACAGGGAGATGCGGCGGCGATCCAGGTCGATGTCGATGACCTTGACGAACAGCTCCTCGCCCACGGACACGACCTGCTCGGCCATGTCCACGTGGCGCACGGCCAGCTCGGAGATGTGCACCAGACCCTCGATGCCGTCCTCCACGCGCACGAACGCGCCGAAGGGCACCAGCTTGGTGACCTTGCCGGGCACGACCTGGCCCAGGGCGTGGGTGCGGGCGAAGGTCTGCCACGGGTCTTCCTGGGTGGCCTTCAGGGACAGGGACACGCGCTCGCGGTCCATGTCCACCTCGAGCACCTCGACGGTGACCTCCTGGCCGACCTCGACGACCTCGGAGGGGTGGTCGATGTGCTTCCAGGACAGCTCGGAGACGTGCACCAGGCCGTCGACCCCGCCCAGGTCCACGAAGGCGCCGAAGTTGACGATGGAGGAGACCACACCGGTGCGGACCTGGCCCTTCTGCAGCTGGTGCAGGAAGTTGGAGCGGACCTCGGACTGGGTCTGCTCGAGCCAGGCGCGACGGGACAGGACCACGTTGTTGCGGTTCTTGTCCAGCTCGATGATCTTGGCCTCGATCTTCTGCCCGATGTACGGGGCGAGGTCGCGCACGCGGCGCATCTCCACCAGGGAGGCCGGCAGGAAGCCGCGCAGCCCGATGTCCAGGATGAGCCCGCCCTTGACGACCTCGATGACGGTGCCCTCGACGACGCCGTCGTCTTCCTTGATCTTCTCGATGTCGCCCCAGGCGCGCTCGTACTGCGCGCGCTTCTTGGACAGGATCAGGCGGCCTTCCTTGTCCTCCTTGGTGAGGACCAGAGCCTCGACCTCATCACCCACGGCGACGACCTCGTCCGGGTCGATGTCGTGCTTGATGGACAGCTCGCGGGAGGGGATCACGCCCTCGGTCTTGTACCCGATGTCCAGCAGAACTTCGTCGCGGTCGACCTTGACGACTTCGCCGGAGACGAGGTCACCGTCGTTGAAGTACTTGATGGTCTCATCAACGGCCTTGAGGAAGTCCTCTTCGGTTCCGATGTCGTTGATGGCAACCTGGGGGGTGTTGGTGGTCATGTAGTAGGGGCTCCGATGTGGATCGTTGGTCGAACGGGTCCGACGCCGCGGCCCGCCTCCCGGCGGGTGATCCCCCTCCTGGCGGGCAGGACGAGGACGCACGGCACGGACATGTGCTTGGTTACTGATAGGGCGTACGCCTGGGCGTACCCGTCAAGTCTATGGGCGCGCGGGGCCTCGGGTCAATGGCCGGGGCCCCGCGCGCCACACCATGACGGCCGAGACCGTCGACGGCGTCAGAAGATGAAGTCGCAGTAGGGCTCCCGGCGGACCGCGAACAGCCGCGCCGCCTCCTCCGCGCCCTCGCCCGTGACCAGGCCGAAGCGCACCTCGGGCTCGCAGCCCTGGAACACCGCGGAGGCCAGCAGCTGCACGGGGAAGCGCACCCGGGCGGCCTGCGGGGCCAGCTCCGACTCGTCCTCGGCCTCGGTGCGCCGCTCGTCCCGCGCGGCCAGCAGGTGCGCCCCGGGCAGCTCGGTCGAGGCCCCGGCGCCATCGGCAGTGCCGGATCCCGCGGACTCCCCAGCACCAACCGCCGCCTCGGCGCCCTCCTCGGCCCGGGCCGCGTCGACCTCGGACACGGCCCGCCCGGGCACCACCTCGGCCCGCCCGTCGCGGATGCGCAGGTGGTACGCGCCGGTGACCAGTCCCAGCGGGTCATCCACCAGCAGCACCAGCTCGCCGTCGGCCAGGTACTCCCGGTGCTCCAGGACGCGGGCCACGTCCAGGATCCGCGTCCACAGCACGTCGGTCTCCCGGATCTGTCGAACAGCCCGCGGGTTGGACAGGGCCCGGGCCAGCTCGTTGCCGGGGGCCGCGCGGAACTCCAGGAAGTCCACCAGGTCCAGGCTGAGCAGCTGCTCCCACAGGGCCACCCGCGCCCGGGTGCTCACCGCCTGGAAGTCCTTGACCACCACCCGGTTGGGCCCCGGAGAGGAGGAGCCCCAGCCCTGGTGGTTGAAGGCGGCGTAGCCCTCCACCCCGTCCGGGCCCTCGAAGACCAGGGCCTGCCGGGCGCCGTCGGGCTTGAGCTGATCCTCGGAGAGGTTCACCGCGCCCACCGCGTTCTCCACGACCCCGCGCGGGCGCACGGCCTGCCCGGCCCGGAACCCGGCGATCGGCTCGCGCAGCGCCAGCCCGAACTCCACCAGCTCCTTGCCCTGGGCCTGGTGGATGCGGCCCTGCCGGGCCCCGGAGCGCTCGGCGACGCCGGGCAGCAGCCGCGGACGCGCGGTGAGGTCCAGCTCGTAGGTGATCATGCGGGTGGACAGCCCGAAGCCGAAGCGACCGTAGATCTCGCCTTCGGAGACGGTCAGCGCGGCCATCCCGCAGCCCTCGGACCGGGCCCGGGCCAGCTCCGGCTCCATCATCCGGCGCAGGATCCCCCGACGCCGGTGGGTCGGGGCCACACCCACCCCGGTGATCATCCACGCGGGCACCGCCCCGGCGCCGACCTCCACGGTGTTGGGGAAGCCGAAGATCGTGGCCACCGGGTGCGGTCCCTGCGCGCTGGGCAGCCCGGCCAGGGTGGTGTCCTCATCCGTGAAGCCGCGGATCACCGCCCGCATCTGCTGCTCGTGCTCGGCGTTCCAGCGCTGCAGCTTCGCGTCCCCCGGGTCCTCGTAGAAGCCCAGGGCGATGCGCCGGGTCGCGGCGCGGTACAGGGCGGTGGGCTCGCCGTCCTCGTCGAGGAAGCGGGTCAGCTCGAAGGGCGTGAGCGTCATGGGGTCTCCTGGGTCTCGGGTGCGCGGTGTCTCGGCTCGGCGGGATCGGGCGGGCTCAGTGGGCGGCGTCGTTCCAGGACGGCCCGCGGCCCACCTGCACCTCCAGGGGCACCCGCAGCTCGGCGGCCCCGGACATCTCCTCCCGCAGGATAGCCTCGGCGGCGTCGTGCTCGCCCGGGGCCACCTCCAGGATCAGCTCGTCGTGGACCTGCAGGACCATCCGGGTGGACAGGCCCTCCTCGCGCAGGCGCCGATCCACCCCCAGCATGGCCTTCTTGATGATGTCCGCGGCCGAGCCCTGGATCGGGGCGTTCAGCGCGGCGCGCTCGGCCATGTCCCGGGTCTGGCGGTTGGAACTGGTCAGCTCCGGCAGGTAGCGGCGGCGCCCGAACATCGTCTCGGTGTATCCGCTCTTGCGGGCCTCGTCCACGATATGGCGCAGGTAGGTGCGCACCGCCCCGAAGCGGCGGAAGTAGCTGGACATCAGCCCGCGGGCCTCGTCCACGGAGATCTCCAGCTGCTTGGACAGCCCGTAGGAGCTCAGCCCGTAGGCCAGGCCGTAGCTCATCGCCTTGACCTTGGCGCGCATCTCCGGGGTGACGTCGGCCGGGGTGACGCCGAAGACCTGGGAGCCGACGAAGCGGTGCAGGTCCTCCCCGTCCCGGTAGGCCTGGATCAGGCCCTCATCCTGGGACAAGTGGGCCATGATGCGCATCTCGATCTGGGAGTAGTCCGCGGTCAGCAGCTCCTGGTACCCCTCGCCGACGACGAAGGCCGCCCGGATCTTGCGGCCCTCTGCGGTGCGCACGGGGATGTTCTGCAGGTTCGGGTTGATCGAGGAGAGCCGGCCGGTGGCCGCGGTGGTCTGCCCGAAGGTGGTGTGCACCCGGTCCTGGGCGGATAAGGCGTCGCGCAGCCCCTCCACGGCCTGGCGCAGCTTGGTGTACTCGCGGTAGCGCAGCAGCCAGGCCATGAAGTCGTACCCGGCGGTGCCCGGCTCCAGGGTGCGGCTGAGCTCCTGCAGGGAGGTCGCATCCGTGGTGTACCCGGAGGAGATCTTCCGGGTGGTGGGAAGCCCCAGGGTCTCGAACAGCACGGTCTGCAGCTGCTTGGGCGAGGAGAGGTTCACCGTCTGGCCGCCGAGCACCTGCTCGGCGTTGCGCTGGGCGGTGTCGATCTCGGCCTGGTACGCCTCGATCAGCGCCTCCAGCCGGGCCGGCTCCACGGCCACCCCGGCCAGCTCCATGCGCAGCAGGATCTCGGCCAGCGGGATCTCCAGCTCGGTGAGGATCCGCTGGGCCCACGGGTGCTCGCCCAGCCGCTGCCGCACGGTCCGGGCGACGTCGTGCAGCAGCCACGCGGCCGCGGCGAAGCGATCCAGCCACGGCACCGCCTTCTGACGGCGCTGCTCCGGGGTCTCCTTGCGCAGGGTGGCCTGGGTGGGCTTCTTCAGCTTGGGGCCGAAGGAGTAGGAGGTGAACTCCCCGCCCAGCTGCTCGGGGTCGTAGCCGCGGGCCCCCGGGCGCAGCACGAAGGCCTCCAGGGCCACGTCCCGGCCGGCGTCGGCGAGGCGGTAGCCCAGCTCCCCGAGCCGGCGCACCAGCCCCTTGAGGTCGCTGACCAGCAGGTCCGCGGCCCGCTCGGTGAGCAGCCGCTGCAGGGTGCTGCTCGCGGCCTCATCCAGCTCCTCCAGCACCGCGGTGCCCACCGCCTCCGGGTCCGCGATCTGCAGCACGGGGCCGAGGCGGTAGTCCTCCTGCAGGGTCAGCGCGATCGTGGTGCCGGGCTGCCCGAAGGCCGCCTCGATGGCCGCGGCGTCGGGCAGGTCCTGCCGCTGCGGGATCTGGATCTGCGGTTCGGGCTCGGCGGCGGACAGGTCCCGGCGGACCCGGTCCCGCAGGGTGCGGAACTCCAGCTCGTCGAACAGCGCGTCCATGCGTTCCAGATCCGGCTCCCGCCGGGCCATCTGGGCGAAGCTGACCGGCAGGTCCAGGTCCCGCCTCAGCTCGTTGAGGCGGAAGTTGCGCCGCACATCCTCCAGGTGCGCCCGCAGGTTCTCCCCGGCCTTGCCGCGGATCTCCTCGGCGTGGGCCAGCACCCCCTCCAGGTCCCCGTACTGGCCCAGCCATTTGGCGGCCGTCTTGGGCCCCACCTTGGGCACCCCCGGCAGGTTGTCCGCGGACTCCCCCACCAGGGCGGCCACGTGCCGGTACAGCCGGGGCGGGACCCCGTACTTCTCCTCGATGTCCGCGGCGGTGCGCGGCGGGATCTCGGAGATCCCCTTGGTGGGGTACAGCACGCTGGTGCGCTCGGAGATCAGCTGGAAGGCGTCCCGGTCCCCGGAGACGACGACGACCTCCGCCCCCGCGCTCTCGGCCAGGTGCGCCCCGGTGGCGACGATGTCGTCGGCCTCGAAGCCCTCCACGGTGATCCACGGGATGTTCAGGGTGTCCAGGGTCTGCTGGATGTACTCGATCTGCCCGGCGAACTCCTCCGGGGTCTTCTGCCGCCCGGCCTTGTACTCGGGGTACTCCTCGGAGCGGAAGGTGGGCCCGGACAGGTCGAAGGCCACGGCCACGTGGGTGGGGCGCAGCTGCCGAATCATGGTCAGCAGCATCGCGGTGAACCCGTGCACGGCGTTGGTGTGCTGCCCGGCCGTGGTGACGAAGGACCCCTCGGGCACGGCGTAGAAGGCGCGGAAGGCCATGGAGTGCCCGTCCACCAGCAGGAGGCGGCTGACCTCCTCCAGGCCTTCGGCGGCGGGCTGCTCGGCGGGATCGGTCGCGGCGGCGTCGGACGGCTGGGGCTGCTGGGTGGAAGTCACCCTACAATCCTAAGCACACCCGTCGCGGCCCGTCCGGGCCCGCATCCCCTCTCGAAAGGCCGAGCCCGCCATGGAAGACTCCCCCCGCCAGTCCGCCGATCGCCTCACCGCGATGGGGGTGCCGCCCGAGGTGCAGGAGGCGCTGCCCGCGCACGGCATCGGCACGATGGCCGAGCACATGGGCATCGTCTTCGAGGAGCTCACCGCCGAGCGCGCCGTCGCCCGCTTCCCGGTGGAGCGCAACACCCAGCCCTACGGCCTGGTGCACGGCGGGGCGCACGTGGCGCTGGCGGAGACCCTCGGGTCGATGGCCGCCAACGTGTTCGCCGGCCCGGAGAAGATGGCCGTGGGGCTGGATGTGAACGCGACGCACCAGCGCGGGGCCAGCAGCGGCTGGGTCACCGGCACCTGCACGGCGATCCACCTGGGCCGCACCCTGTGCGTGCACGAGATCGTGATGACCGACGACGACGGCCGGCGCCTGTCCACCGCCCGGATCACCAATCTGCTGGTTGACCGGAAGGGCTGACGAGACGGGCGCCTCCGGGGCGGCCTCCGGCGGAAGCGGACAGCCCCCGACGCCGCGGGATCGCGGCGTCGGGGGCTGCTGTGCGCGGGTCACCCCGCCCGGTGCGTGGGCTCAGGCGACCTGGGCGATGATGGTCTCGGCCACCTCGCGCATGGACAGGCGCCGGTCCATGGAGGTCTTCTGGATCCAGCGGAAGGCCTCCGGCTCGGTCAGGCCCATCTTGGTGATCAGCAGGGACTTGGCCCGGTCCACGAGCTTGCGGGTCTCGAACTGCTCCTTGAGGTCGGTGACCTCGTGCTCGAGGGCCTTGATCTGCTCGTACCGGCTGATCGCGACCTCGATGGAGGGGATGAGGTCGTTCTCCGTGAACGGCTTGACCACGTAGGCCATCGCCCCGGCCTCGGTGGCCCGGTCCACGAGCTCCTTCTGGCTGAACGCGGTCAGCAGCACCACGGGGGCGATGCGCTCCTTGGCGATGTGCTCCGCGGCGCTGATCCCGTCCATCTTGGGCATCTTCACGTCCATGAGCACCACGTCCGGGCGATGCTCCTGGGCCAGGGAGACCGCGTCCTCGCCGTTGTCGGCCTGGGCCACGACGTCGAATCCCCGGGCGGAGAGGATCTCCACGATGTCCAGCCGGATCAGGGCCTCGTCCTCGGCGACGACGACGCGGCGCACCGGCCGGTTGGAGTCGGCCCGGGTGGTCTCGGCCGCGGCGGGCTCGGCCGCGGCGCTGACGTCGATGGTCTCCGCGGAGTCCTGGGGAGTGGAGCTGTTCTCGGACATCGGCGGTCTCCTTGGGTGATGCGGACGGTCACGGAAAAAGGGTGCGGGGTGAGCGCACGCGTCTCGGGAAGGGACCCGGGACGGACAGCGCCTCACCCTCTGCGCATTTTACGCCCACCCGCTCGGACGGCGGGATGGGACATGCGCAGAGGGTGAGGCGGCGTCGGGTGCGACGGCGGCTCAGGCGCCGGCGACGGCGGCGGCGAGCTTGTCCAGGGAGGACTCCAGCTGCTCCTCGCTGACCAGCGGGAAGCCGACCTCGCGGGCGAACTGCGGGTCCACGGCGGACCAGTCGTAGGTCAGGCGCACATCGGTGGAGTCGGAGCCGGTGGACTCCAGCTCCCAGACCCACTCCCAGCCGGGGGGCTCGGTGCCCTCGGGGGCGGTCTTCCAGGAGATCAGCTTGTTCTCGTCGAAGCCGGTCACGTGGTTCTCGGTCTTGTAGTCCCCGCCCATGTGGTCCCCGTGCATGTTCATGCGGAAGACGTCGCCGACCTTCTGGATGCGGTCGGTCTTGTCGTCGGAGACGATGAACCCGGAGCCGTCCAGCTCCTGGTGCCGCTCGGGGTTGGACAGCACGTCGAAGAGGTCCTTCGCCGGGGCGTCGATGGTGCGGGTCACCGTGATCGAGGTCTGGTCGGTCATCTCTTGCTCCTTGGGTGAGGGAACAGCGGTCACCATCCACCCTAGTCGGCGGCCGGGAGCGCGGGGCCGAGTTCGCCCTCAGCCGCAAGACCGCGCGCCTGACCAGCCGCCGTCGAGACCGTACAGAGCGGCCGTGGTGCCCAAGGTGGGACTCGAACCCACACGTCCGAAGACACCGCATTTTGAGTGCGGCGCGTCTGCCGATTCCGCCACTTGGGCGCGGAAGGGGGCGTCCGCCGGATCGCTGCCCGGCAGGACGCCCCCACTGTACACGAGCCCGTCGCCCGGGCCGGTGTCACCGCTGGATCACCGCGGGATCAGTCCCGGTACGGCCCCAGCTTCTCGTGCTCCTCGGGCACGGGAGCGCCGTTGTCGTCCAGGTCGCCCACGCGGTGGGCGCGGACCATGTTCGTGGAGCCGGCCACGCCCATCGGGGAGCCGGCGGTCATCACGATCATCTCGTCCTTGGTGGCCATGCCCTTGGAGATCAGGTAGCGATCCACCTCGGCGAGCATCTCGTCCGTGGACTGCGCCTTCTGATCCACCACGGCCTGCACGCCCCAGAACAGGGCCATGAACGCGGCCACCTTGGGGTCCGGGGTGAAGGCCAGGATCGGCCTGGACGGACGCAGGCGGCACAGGCGCCGGGCGGAGTCGCCGGACTGGGTGAAGGTGCAGATGAAGTTGACGTCCAGCTGCTGGGCGATGTTCACCGCGGCCAGGGTCACCGCGCCGCCGCGGGTGCGGGGGCTGGAACCCAGGGCCGGGACGCGGTCCAGGCCGTGGGCCTCGGTGGACTCCACGATCCGCGCCATCGTCTGGATGGTGATGATCGGGTACTGGCCCACGGAGGTCTCCCCGGAGAGCATGACCGCGTCCGCGCCGTCCAGGATCGCGTTGGCGCAGTCGGAGGCCTCCGCGCGGGTCGGCATCGGGTTGGAGATCATGGACTCCAGCACCTGGGTCGCCACGATCACGGGCTTGGCCCAGCGGCGGGCCAGCTCGATCGCGCGCTTCTGGACCAGCGGCACCTCCTCCAGCGGGTACTCCACGCCGAGGTCGCCGCGGGCGACCATGATGCCGTCGAACTTGTCGATGATGTCCTGGAGGTTGTCCACCGCCTGCGGCTTCTCGATCTTGGCGATGACGGGCAGCTTCAGCCCCTCCTCCTCCATGATCTCGTGCACGCGGAGGATGTCGTCCCCGGAGCGGACGAAGGACAGGGCGATGATGTCGACGCCGGTGCGCAGCGCCCAGCGCAGGTCCTTCTCGTCCTTCTCGGTCAGCGCCGGGACGGAGACCGCGGCGTTGGGGATGTTGATGCCCTTGTGATCGGAGACCTTCCCGCCGATCACGACGCGGGTGGTCACGGTGGTCGCGGAGACCTCGGTGGCCTCCAGGCGGACCTTGCCGTCGTCGATCAGCAGCAGGTCCCCGGGGCGCACGTCCCCGGGCAGGCCCTTGTAGGTGGTCCCGCAGATCTCCTTGGTGCCGGGCACGTCCTCGGCGGTGATCTTGAAGATGTCGCCGGGCTCGAGCATCTCGGAGCCGTTGACGAAGGTCTCCAGGCGGATCTTGGGCCCCTGGATGTCGGCGAGGATCGCGACGTTCTTGTTGAGGTCCTGCGAGGCTCGGCGGACGTTGTTGAAGTTGGCGGTGTGGACATCGTGGTCGCCGTGGCTCATGTTCAGGCGGGCGACGTTCAATCCGGCCGAGATGGCCTCGGAGAGCTTGTCGTAGGAGGACAGTGCCGGACCCAGGGTGCATACGATCTTTGCGCGTCTCATGGCTTCCACTCTAGTTCTCGCAAAGCCACATGAACAGTCATCGGCGCCGGGTGAACCCACCGTGTCCGCGTTCAATCCCACACATTCCCACACCGCGGGTTAGGCTGAGGGAAGATCCGAGAGACCCCAGGAGGAGAACATGTCCGGCGCCCTCGTGCTGTACGGCTCCCACTACGGCTACACCCGCACCTACGCCCAGTGGATCGCCGAGGACCTCGAGGGCACCGCCCTGGACCTGGCCTCGGCCACCCCGGACGACGTCGCCGAGGCCGACGCCGTCGTGCTGGGCTTCAGCGACTACGCCGGCAAGCTCACCGACGCCGCCGAGGCCGAGCGCCTGGCACCCCACCTGGACGGGCGGGCCCTGGGCTTCTTCACGGTCTCCTTCTCCGGGACCGTCTCCGCGACCGCCGAGAAGCTGGACGGGCAGCTGGCCAAGAACCTGCCCACCGCCTACGCCCCGCGCCGCGGCACGGTGCCCACCGGACACTTCCGCGGCGGCATCGACTACTCGCGCCTGTCCCGGACCCACCGCACCGCGATGATGGGGGTGCGCACCTTCCTGAAGGCCAAGCCGGACAAGTCCGTCTCCGATCAGCAGATGATCGACTCCTACGGCGGATCCGCGGACTACTCGGACCGGGCCAGCACCGCGGACTTCGTGGCCGCGGTGCGGGCCCAGCGCGGCTGACCCGGACGGAGCGCCCCAGACGGAGAGACCCGGCCGGAGCGACGCCGCGCGGCCCGACGCGGCGGGGGCAGACCCATCGCGTCTGACCCACCGCGCCCAGCCCCCCCCCCCCGCGCCGTCGGCTCAGAGCAGGTCGATCGGCCGGTCGCTGGGCCGCACCGGCTCCGGCAGCGCCGTCGCACCCAGCAGGTGCCGCTCCACCGCCGCCGCGCAGGCCCGCCCCTCGGCGATGGCCCACACCACCAGGGACTGGCCGCGCCCGGCGTCGCCGCAGGAGAACACCCCGTCCACCGCGGTCATGTACCGCTCATCCCGGGCCACGTTGGTGCGCGAATCCAGCGGCGCCCCCAGCTGCTCGGTGATCGCCTCGGAGTCCTGGCCGGTGAAGCCCAGGGCCACGAACACCAGGTCCGCGGGGATCACGTGCTCGGTGCCCGCCTTGGGCACCCGCTTGCCGTCCTCGCGGTACTCGGTCTCGGCCACCCGGATCCCGGTCAGCTTCCCGTCCTCGCCCACGAACTCCACCGTGGAGGCCAGGTAGTTCCGGCGCCCGCCCTCCTCGTGGGAGCTGGCCACCTCGAAGAGGTTCGGGAACATCGGCCACGGCTCGTGCTCGGCCCGCTCCTCCGGGGGCTTGCGCCCGATCGCCAGGGTCGTCACCGAGGCCGCGCCCTGCCGGTGGGCGGTGCCGATGCAGTCGGCACCGGTGTCCCCGCCGCCCAGGACCACCACGTGCTTGCCGGCCGCGTCGATCGCCTCGGGCACCTCGTCGCCTGCCTGCACCCGGTTGGAGGCCACCAGGTAGTCCATCGCGAAGTGCACCCCGGAAAGCTCCCGCCCCGGGATCGGCAGATCCCGCGGCTTGGTCGCCCCGGTGGCCACCACGACGGCGTCGTAGCGGCGGCGCAGCTGATCCCAGGTGATGTCCCGGCCGATCTCCACGCCGGGCCGGAACCGGGTGCCCTCGGCCTCCATGACCCGCAGGCGCCGCTCGATGACCTCCTTCTCCAGCTTGAAGTCCGGGATGCCGTAGCGCAGCAGGCCGCCGATGCGGTCCTCCCGCTCGTACACCGCGACGGTGAACCCGGCCTGGGTCAGCTGCTGGGCGGCGGCCAGACCCGCCGGCCCGGAGCCGACGACGGCGACCGTGCGGTCCACGAGCCGCTCCGGCACCTGCGGGGTGATCACGTGCTCCTCGAACGCGGACTCCCCGATGCTGTATTCCACCTGCTTGATGGTCACCGGCGGCTGGTTGATCCCCAGCACGCAGGAGGCCTCGCAGGGGGCCGGGCAGACCCGCCCGGTGAACTCCGGGAAGTTGTTGGTCGCGTGCATCCGGTCCACGGCCTCGCGGGTCAGCCCCCGCCAGGTGAGGTCGTTCCACTCCGGGATGAGGTTGCCCAGCGGGCAGCCCTGGTGGCAGAAGGGCACGCCGCAGTCCATGCAGCGGGAGGCCTGCTCCTTGAGCACGGCCGAGTCCTGCTCGACCTGCACCTCCTTCCAGTCCCGGATGCGCACCGGGACCGGGCGCTTGGGCCGGTCCTGACGCTGGGTGTGCTTCAGGAAGCCGCGGGGGTCAGCCACGGGCGGTCACCTCCAGGATCTCCTGCCAGACGGCGTCCCCGTCCGGATCCGCGCCGTTCTCCTCGGCGCGCTCGCGGATGCTCCGCACGGCCGCGAAGTCGCGCGGCAGCACGCGGGTGAATCGGGCCAGGCTGGCCGGGACGTCGTCGAGCAGGGCGCGGGCCGCCGGGGAGCCGGTCTCCGCCCAGTGCTTCTCCAGCAGCGCGGTGACCACCTGCTCATCCTGCTCGTCCAGTCCGGATAAGGTCAGCTCCCCGGATTCCCGGGCGGCCCTGTTGACGTCCACCGGGTCCAGGTCCAGCACGTAGGCGGTGCCCCCGGACATCCCGGCGCCGAAGTTGCGCCCGGTGGGTCCGATGATCACCGCGGTGCCGCCGGTCATGTACTCGCAGCCGTGGTCTCCGATGCCCTCGGCGACCGCGGTGGCCCCGGAGTTGCGCACCAGGAACCGCTCGCCCACCTGCCCGGAGAGGAACAGCTCCCCGCTGGTGGCGCCGTAGCCGATGACGTTGCCGGCGATCACGTTCTCCTGCGGCAGGTAGCCCTCCTGCCGGTGGGGCCGGACGATGATCCGCCCGCCGGACAGGCCCTTGCCGACGTAGTCGTTGGACTCCCCCGCCAGGCGCAGGGTGATGCCCTGCGGCAGGAACGCGCCCAGGGACTGCCCGGCCTGCCCGGACAGGTTCACGGTGATGGTGTCCGGGTCCAGGAACTCCGGGCCGAAGGTCGCGGTCACCGCGTTGCCGAGCATCGTGCCGACGGCGCGGTCCGTGTTGATCACGGTGTGCTCCAGGGACACGGGCGTGCGCTGCTGAAGGGCGGGGGCGGCCAGGCGGATCAGCTCGGCGTCCAGGTGCTTGTCCAGTTCGTGGTCCTGCCCGCGCAGGTTGCGCACCCCCTGCCCGCCATACTCCACCGCGGTGGAGCGCAGCACGTTGGTCAGGTCCAGCCCCTCGGCCTTCCAGTGGGCCACGGCCCGCTCGGTGTCCAGCACCTCGGCGTGCCCGATGGCCTCCTCGAGGCTGCGGAAGCCCAGGGTCGCCAGGTGCTCGCGGACCTCCTCGGCGATGAACTCGAAGAAGTTCACCACGTGCTCGGCCTTGCCGGTGAACCGCTCGCGCAGCACCGGGTTCTGGGTGGCCACCCCCACCGGGCAGGTGTCCAGGTGGCACTTGCGCATCATGATGCAGCCCTCCACCACCAGCGGGGCGGTCGCGAAGCCGTACTCCTCGGCTCCCAGCAGGGCCGCGATGACGACGTCGCGCCCGGTCTTCATCTGCCCGTCGGCCTGCACGACCACCCGGTCGCGCAGCCCGTTGAGCATCAGGGTCTGCTGCGCCTCGGCCAGGCCCAGCTCCCACGGCGCCCCGGCGTGCTTCAGGGAGTTCAGCGGGGCGGCCCCCGTGCCGCCGTCGTGCCCGGAGATCAGCACGACGTCGGCCTTGGCCTTGGTCACCCCGGCCGCGACCGTGCCCACCCCGATCTCGGAGACGAGCTTCACGTGCACCCGCGCCTTCGGGTTGGCGCGCTTGAGGTCGTAGATCAGCTGCGCCAGGTCCTCGATGGAGTAGATGTCGTGGTGCGGCGGCGGGGAGATCAGCGAGACCCCGGGGGTCGCGTGCCGGGTGCGGGCCACCCACGGGTAGACCTTCGCGGACATCAGCTGCCCGCCCTCCCCGGGCTTGGCGCCCTGGGCCATCTTGATCTGGATGTCGTCGGCGTGGGTCAGGTACAGGCTGGTCACCCCGAAGCGCCCGGAGGCCACCTGCTTGATGGCCGAGCGCCGCTCGGGGTCCAGCAGCCGCTCCAGGTCCTCCCCGCCCTCGCCGGTGTTGGACTTCGCGCCCAGCCGGTTCATCGCGATGGCCAGGGTCTGGTGGGCCTCCTGGGAGATCGAGCCGTAGGACATCGCCCCGGTGGAGAAGCGCTTGACGATCGAGGAGACCGGCTCCACCTCCTCCAGCGGCACCGGTTCGCGGTCCGGGCGGAAGGCCATCAGCCCGCGCAGGGTCATCAGCCGCTCGGACTGGTCATCCACCCGGCGGGTGTAGGACTTGAAGATGTCGTAGCGGCGGGTGCGGGTCGCGTGCTGCAGCCGGAACACCGTGTGCGGGTCGAACAGGTGCGGGGCGCCGTCCCGGCGCCAGTCGTACTCCCCGCCGGTCTCCAGGGCGCGGAAGGGCACGGAGACGCCGTCGGCGGGGTACGCGCGGGCATGGCGGGCCCGGGTCTCCTCGGCGATGACCTCCAGCCCGGCCCCGCCCAGCTGGGAGTGGGTGCCGGTGAAGTACTCGTCCATCAGGGACTGGGACAGCCCCAGGGCCTCGAAGGTCTGCGCGCCGGTGTAGGAGCTGACCGTGGAGATGCCCATCTTGGACATGATCTTCTGCAGCCCCTTGCCCAGGGCCGTGATGAGGTTGCGCACCGCCTGCTGCGGGCTGACCTCGGTCAGCTCCCCGGTGCGCACCAGGTGCTCCACGGATTCCATGGCCAGGTACGGGTTGACCGCGGAGGCGCCGTAGCCGATCAGGCAGGCCACGTGGTGCACCTCGCGCACGTCCCCGGCCTCCACGACCAGGCCCACCTTGGTGCGGGTGGCCGAGCGCAGCAGGTGGTGGTGCACCGCCGCGGTGAGCAGCAGCGACGGGATGGGGGCCCAGGTGGCCGAGGAGCTGCGGTCGGACAGCACGATGTACTGCACCCCGCGGTGGATCGCCGCGGAGACCTTCTCGCAGATCTCGGTGATCCGGGCGCGCAGGGCGGCGGCACCGCCGGCCGGGTCGTAGAGCCCGCGCACCTTCAGGGCCGTGGACATCCCGTCCTCGTCCTCCAGGTGCACGATCTTGTCCAGCTCATCGTTGTCCAGCACCGGGAACGGCAGCTCCAGGTGGTGGGTCGGGACGTAGCCGTTGCGCAGCAGGTTGCCGTCCGGGCCGATGCTGGTGCCCAGGGAGGTGACCAGCTGCTCGCGGATCGAGTCCAGCGGGGGGTTGGTGACCTGGGCGAAGGACTGCACGAAGTAGTCGAACAGCAGCCGGGGCCGCTCGGCCAGAGCGGCGATCGGGGTGTCGGTGCCCATCGCGTAGATCGGCTCCGCCCCGGTGCGGGCCATCGGCTTGAGGATCTTGTTCAGCTCCTCGTGGGTGTACCCGAAGGTCTGCTGGCGCAGCAGGATCGAGCGCGGGGAGGACTGCTGGTGCTCCCGCTGGGGCAGGGACTCCAGGGTGGTGATGTTCTGCTCGCACCACTGCTTCCAGGGGTTGCGCGCGGCCACCTCCGCCTTGATCTCCTCATCCGGGACGATCCGCCCGGCCTCGGTGTCCACGAGGAACATGGTCCCCGGGGACACTCGGCCCTTGCGCACCACCTTCCGATCCCCGAGCTCGACGACGCCGACCTCCGAGGCGAAGACCACCAGACCGTCCTCGGTGACCCAGTACCGGCCCGGGCGCAGCCCGTTGCGGTCCAGCACCGAGCCGACCAGGGCGCCGTCGGTGAAGGTCACCGCGGCGGGGCCGTCCCACGGCTCCATCAGCGTGGAGTGGTACCGGTAGAAGGCCCGCCGGTCCTCGTCCATGGTCTCGTGGTTCTCCCAAGCCTCGGGGATCATCATCATGATCGCCTCCGGCAGCGAGCGCCCGGAGAGCATCAGCAGCTCGGCGACCTCGTCGAAGGACTGCGAGTCCGAGGCCCCGACGGAGCAGATCGGGAACAGCTCCTCCGGGTTGCGCCCGAGCAGCGGGGACTTCAGCTGGGACTGCCGGGCCCGCATCCAGTTGCGGTTGCCCTTGACGGTGTTGATCTCGCCGTTGTGCGCGATGGTGCGGAAGGGCTGGGCCAGCGGCCAGGAGGGGAAGGTGTTGGTGGAGAACCGGGAGTGCACGATCGCCAGGCGGGTGGTGAACCGCGGATCGGACAGGTCCGGGTAGAACGGCTCCAGCTGGGCGGTGGTGAGCATGCCCTTGTAGGTGATGGTGCGGCTGGAGAAGGAGGAGAAGTACACCCCGAGCTTGTGCTGGGCGCGCTTGCGCACCCGGAAGGCCTTCTGGTCCAGCTGGCGCCGGCGGGCGTCCTCGTCCAGACCCACCACGGGGATGTGCCCGGTGAAGGCCTCCTGGCCGCCGCCCTCGGCGACGAAGATCTGCACGAAGTGCGGCATCACGGCGCGGGAGCTCTTGCCCACCACGGACTCCACGATGGGCACCACCCGGGTGCCCAGCACCCGCAGCCCCTCGGCCTCGGCCAGCTCGGTCAGGGCCTGCAGGTGCTCTTCGGCGCCGATGCCGTCGGTGGGCAGGTAGGCGGTGCCCACCGCGTACTCCCCCAGCGGGGGCAGGGCGAAGTCGGCCTCCGCCCGGAAGAAGGCGTCCGGGATCTGCAGGAGGATCCCCGCGCCGTCGCCGGTGCCCTCGTCCGCGCCCACCGCGCCCCGGTGCTCCAGGGCGCGCAGGGCGATCAGGGCCTGGTCGACGATCTCGTGGGAGCCCTCCCCGCTGAGGGTGGCGATCATCGCCAGCCCGCAGGCGTCCTTCTCCTGGTCGGGGTGGTACAGCCCGGTGTCCCGGGGCGCGGCGGAGAAGGTCTCGAAGGGCGAGCGGGCGCGCTCACCGGTCTGGTCGACGTCGGGCATGGTCGCGGACTCCTCCCGGTCGGGGCCACCGTGGAGTCGGGTGCGCCGACCCGGACCCTCGAGGTGAGATCCTCGGGCGAGGAGGCGGCGGGCCCTGGGGGAACCGGGCCCGCGCGGACGCGCCGGCGCGATCTCTTCCGAACCAGTGTCTCCACGGTGGCCGCGTCGTTGCAGCGTGGACGAGGCTCGTCCGCTCGTATCCCGTCCGGCCGGATGCGGCGGCGGGGAGGGTCGAGTGGGCCGTGCGGCGCCGGTGGGGCGCACTGGACGACCGATTCTCCTCAGGTGATGTGATGCAAAACTACCGCGGGTCCCCGGCGTTCTCCAAAGTGTGACCCTGCGTTCCAGCATCCGGACGCTCCTCCGAGTCCCGGGGACGGCGCCCGAACACCCCCAGCATGATCAGCCCGAGGACCACCAGCAGCCCGGCGGTCCACACGTGGATGCGCAGCCCCAGCAGCTCCTGGGAGTGGTCGATGCGCAGGAACAGCTCGATCATCAGCCGACCGAAGCCGTAGTAGGCCACGTAGGCCCAGAAGGTCTGGCCCAGCTTCAGCAGCCCGCGGCGGGAGATCCACAGCAGCAGCAGCGCCCCGAGCACGTCCCAGAGGGATTCGTAGAGGAACGTCGGGTGGAACAGGGTGCCCGGCGGGTACTGGTGCGGGAAGTTGTAGCTGGTGGGGTCGATCTCCAGGCCCCACGGCAGGGTCGTCGGCTTGCCGAACAGCTCCTGGTTGAACCAGTTGCCCCAGCGGCCGATGCCCTGGGCCAGCAGGATCCCGGGGGCCGCGGCGTCGGCGAACTTGGTCAGGGACAGCCCCAGGCGCCGGCAGGCGATCCAGGCGCCCAGCGCCCCGCAGGAGATCGCCCCCATGATGCCGATGCCGCCCTCCCAGATCTTCAGGGCATCCCACGGGTTCCGGCCGGGCCCGAAGTAGTCCTCGGGCGCGGTGATCAGCACGTGGTACAGCCGGGCCCCGACCAGCCCGAGGGGGATCGCGACGTAGGCGATGTCCCAGAGGGTGTCCGGGTCCTCCCCTGCCGCGGCCCAGCGCCGGGAGGTCAGCCACAGGCACACGACGATGCCCAGCAGGATGCACAGCGCGTAGGCGTGGATCGTCAGCGGGCCGAGGTGGAAGGCGCTCCAGGACGGCGACGGGATGGCCGCCAGCACGGCGAGCGGGCTCACAGGCGGGACTCCCCGGACGGGACCCGCGGATCCCGCGGAGCGGTGCTGGGGGCGGGCTCGGCCGCGTCGTCCCCGGAGGGCTCGCGCCCGGCCAGCTGCCGGGTCAGCGCCCCGACGGCCTCGGGGCCACCCTCGCCCAGGGCCCGCACCAGGGCGGTGCCGACGATGACGCCGTCGGCGTAGGCCCCGATCTGCTCGACGTGCTCCCGACGCGAGACGCCCAGGCCCACGCACACCGCGGGCGCCCCGGCGGCGCGCAGGTCCGCCACGAGCTTCTCGGCGGCGTCGGAGACCTTCTCCCTGGCCCCGGTCACGCCCATCACCGAGACAGCGTAGACGAAGCCGCTGGAGGCCCGGGAGATCATCTCCAGGCGCTGGGCGGTGGAAGAGGGAGCGGCCAGGAAGATCCGGTCCAGCCCGTGCGCGGCACTGGCCGCGAACCACTGCTCGGCCTCCTCCGGGACCAGGTCCGGGGTGATGATCCCCGCTCCCCCGGCCTCGGTCAGCTCCCGGGCGAAGCGGTCCACGCCGCGGCGCAGCACCGGGTTGATGTAGGTCATCACCACGACGACGGCGTCCGTGGCCGCGGTGATCTCCCGGACCGCGCGGAACAGCTCGTCCACCCGGAAGCCGTGGGCCAGGGCCATCGCGGTGGCCTCCTGGATCACGGGCCCGTCCATGACGGGGTCCGAGTACGGCACGCCGAGTTCGATGATGTCCGCCCCGGATCGGCCCAGCTCGATGGCCGCGGCGATGGACTCCTCCGTGCTGGGGTAGCCCACGGGCAGGTACCCGATGAGGGCGGGGCGGCCCTGCTCGCGGCAGGCCGCCAGGCGCTCGGCCAGCCGGGAGTGCTCGGGGGCCGGCGGGAACTCGGTGGGCAGCCGGATCCCGCGGGGTGCGGCCTGCTCTGCCCCTTCCGGTGCGGCCTCGGCGCGGCGGGCTGCGGTCGGGTCGGTGCTCATCGCTGCATCCCTTCGGCGGTGTCCTCGTGCTTGTCGGTCGGCAGCTGCTCGGCGGCCTGCGGGTCCGCGGCGTGCACGGCGTCGGTCTGGGTCTGCGTGCCCGCCCCGTGCAGCTGGGAGCTGGGCTCGGCCTCGCCCAGCCCGAACCAGCGCACCGCGGTGTCCATGTCCTTGTCCCCGCGTCCGGACAGGCACACGACCATGACCTTCTCCCGCGCCGCCTCCGGGTCCTCGGCCTTCCACTGCTCGATCACCCGCAGCGCCCCGGCCAGGGCGTGGGCGGATTCCACCGCGGGGATGATGCCCTCGGTGCAGCACAGCAGGCGCAGGGCGTCCATGGCCTCGGTGTCCGTGACCGGCTGGTAGGAGACCCGCCCGATGTCGGCCAGGTGCGCGTGCTCCGGGCCCACCCCCGGGTAGTCCAGGCCCGCGGAGATGGAGTGGGACTCGATGGTCTGCCCGTCCTCGTCCTGCATCAGGTACGTCATCGCCCCGTGCAGCATCCCCGGGCGCCCCAGGGTGATGGTCGCGGCGTGGCGACCGGTCTCCACCCCGTCTCCGCCGGCCTCGAAGCCGTACAGGTCCACGGGGTCATCCAGGAAGGCGTGGAAGATGCCGATCGCGTTGGAGCCGCCGCCCACGCAGGCCGCGACGGCGTCGGGCAGGGCGCCGGTGGCCTCGCGCACCTGGGCGCGGGCCTCGGTGCCGATCGCGTCGTGGAAGTACCGGACCATGGCCGGGAACGGGTGGGCGCCGGCGGCGGTGCCCAGCAGGTAGTGGGTCGTGTCCACATGGGCCACCCAGTCCCGCAGGGCCTCGTTGATCGCGTCCTTCAGGGTGCGCGAGCCGGTCTGCACCGCGACCACCCGGGCCCCGAGCAGCTGCATGCGCGCCACGTTCAGGGCCTGGCGCCGGGTGTCCTCCTCGCCCATGTAGATCACGCACTCCATGCCGAAGTACGCCGCTGCGGTCGCCGTGGCCACGCCGTGCTGGCCGGCGCCGGTCTCCGCGATGAGGCGGGTCTTGCCCATGCGCCGGGCCAGCAGGGCCTGACCCATGACGTTGTTGATCTTGTGGGAGCCGGTGTGGTTCAGGTCCTCGCGCTTGAGGAAGATCCGGGCGCCGGCCCGTTCGCTGAGGCGTGCGGCCTCGGTGAGCAGGGAGGGGCGGTTGGAGTACTCGCGGGAGAGCCGCTGGAACTCCTCGGCGAAGGCCGGATCCGCCTTGGCCTTCTCGAAGGTCTCCTCCAGCTCGTCCATCGCCCGGATCAGCGATTCGGCCATCCACCGGCCGCCGTAGCGCCCGAAGTACGGCCCCGGGGCATCGCGCAGGGAGTGCGCGCCCGCGGAGCCGTCGGGGCGGTCCCCGGCGAGGAAGGCCTCGGCCAGCCCGGCATCCCCGGCGTCCCGGGCTCCGGGGTCCTGGGGGGTTGCCGTGCTGGCGCCGTCGCGCGGCTGCTCGCTCATGCCCGCTCCTCCTCGATGCTCTCCAGCCGGGCCGCGCGGGCCCGGCGTCCGTGGTTGCGGAACTCGGAGACGGCCTCGCGCGGGTCCTCGGTGCGCACCAGCGCCTCCCCCACCAGCACGACGTCGGCCCCGGCCGCGGCGTAGTCGGCGACCACCTCGGGGCCGGTCACCCCGGATTCGGCGACGATCAGGCGCCCCTCGGGGATCCGGTCCGCCAGGGTCGCGAAGTGCGCGGGGTCGGTCTCCAGGGTCTTGAGGTTGCGGGTGTTGATCCCGATGATCTTCGCCCCGGTCGCCACGGCCCGGTCCACCTCCTCCTCGGTGTGGGCCTCCACGATCGCGTTCATGCCCAGCCGGTGGGTCAGCTCCAGGTACTCGCGCAGCTGTTCGTCATCCAGGATCGCCGCGATCAGCAGCACCAGGTCCGCCCCGTGGGCGCGAGCCTCCCAGATCATGTACGGGTCGATGACGAAGTCCTTGCGCAGCAGCGGGATGGAGACCTCCGCGCGCACCGCGTCCAGGTCCGCCAGGCGACCCTGGAAACGGCGGGACTCGGTGAGCACCGAGATCGCCGCAGCCCCGCCGGCCTCGTACTCGTGGGCCAGACGAGCCGGCTCCGGGATCTCGGCCAGGTCCCCCTTGGAGGGGCTGGCCCGCTTGACCTCCGCGATGATCTCGACGGTGGCGACGCCGGCGCCGCGCAGGGCGGCCAGGGCGTCGCGGGTCGGGGAGACGGAGGCGACCTTCTTGGCCAGCTCCTCGAGGCTGATCTCGGCCCGGCGGGCCTCCAGGTCCTCGCGGACTCCGGCGATGATCTCGTCCAGGACTGTCATGGGGGTGGTGCGTCGCTTTCGGATCGGGTGCGGGGAACGGTGGGGAAGCCGTTAAGCCGACAGCGCCCCTCTGGAGCCCCGGGCGCCGTGGTGGCGCGGGGTCAGGGGGCGCTGCGGTCGGAAGACGATGGGGCTAGTCCTCGGCGGAGCGGGCCCGGGCGAGGGTGTGCTTGCCGTCCTTGCCGTAGCCCAGGGCCTTGAGCACGGCGGAGCCGCCCAGGCCCACGATCATGATGCCGAAGCCCACGCACATGCCCACCAGGTGGAAGGTGTCGAAGGCGACGGTGGCCACGATCAGCCCGATCGTGGTGACGATGACCAGGAACCAGGCGGCCACGGTGCTGCCGTGGCCCTCCACCGGCTCGGAGACCAGAACGTCGGGGTTGTCATAGGTCACGGGAAGTGCTCCTTCTGCGCCCAGGGTGCGATGCGTATGCTCCGACTCAGTCTAGTGCATGCCGGTTCAGGCGGTGGGATCCTCGCCGCGGCTGAGCCGATCCCAGGCGTCGATGTCCCGCGCGTGCGGGGCCTGCTCGGGCGCCGGCGCCGTCTCCCGGGTCGCCGCGGCCCGCTGCTCCGGGCGTTCGAAGCGGCGCCCGGCCCCGCGCCAGGAGCGGGAGGCCCGCCACAGGACCACGGCCATGACGACGATGCCCACGGCGAAGACCAGGCACACCCACGGCCAGGGGTGCACCGTGTAATCCCCGCCCGCTCCGACCGCGCCGGTGCGCTGCCCGACGCTGGAGCGGGCGGCGCCCTCCGGGTCCAGGGGCACGCTCAGCGCCGCGAGCACCGTGCCGATCCCGGCCAAGGCGATGACGGCGCAGATCACCGTGCGTAGCACGGGCCCGGCGATGCGCACCGTGAGCACCCCGGCCAGCGCGACCAGGGCGAGTGCGGAGACCGCGGGGGCCGCGGTGGTGCCGGGCACGTTGATGTCCTGGCGCTGGGCCAGCACGGTATCCACCTGGGCGGTGACCCAGGTCGGCAGGGTCGCCGCGAAGGCCAGGGCCGGGACCAGGAGGCTGAGCAGGATCAGGCGGCCCGCCCCGCGGGTCCGGGGGGTCCGGGAGTCCTCCTCCCCCTCGATCGTGGGGGCCGGGGTCCGTGCTGCGCTCACGAGGCCGCCCCGTCCCGGGCGCTATCGACCGCGTCGGCCTTGGGGCCCGCCCCGTCGGCGTCGGCGTCCAGGGGCGTGAGGTCCCGGGCCGCGAGCACCGCCCGCAACGGGGCGGCGGATTTCGCGACGGTCTCCGCGGCCTCGGATTCCAGCACGGAGTCGGCGACGATCCCGGCCCCGGCCTGCACCCAGGCGCGGCCCTTGCGCAGCACCGCGGTGCGGATGGCGATGGCCATGTCCATGTTCCCGGCGAAGTCGAAGTAGCCGACCACCCCGCCGTAGACCCCGCGCCGGTGCGGTTCGTACTCGTCGATGATCTGCAGGGCCCGGGGTTTGGGCGCCCCGGAGAGGGTGCCGGCCGGGAAGGTCGCGCGCAGCACATCGTAGGCCGTGGCCTCCTCCGCCATCTGCGCCTCCACGGTGGAGGAGATGTGCATGATGTGGCTGAACCGCTCGATGTCCATAAACTGGGTGACCGCCACCGTGCCGGGCCGGGCGATGCGGGAGAGGTCGTTGCGGGCCAGGTCCACGAGCATCAGGTGCTCGGAACGCTCCTTCTCATCGGCCAGCAGCTCCTCGGCCAGGGCCAGATCCTCGGTGCGGTCGGCACCCCGGGGCCGGGAGCCGGCGATCGGGTGGGTCGTGGCGGTGCGGCCCTGGACCGTGACCAGCGCCTCCGGCGAGGAGCCGACGATGTGGAAGGGCTCGGCGGCCTCGTCGTCGGCGGCGAACGTGTACAGGTACATGTACGGGGAGGGGTTGGTGCGGCGCAGGGTCCGGTAGACCTCCAGCGGGGAGGCCTCGCAGGGGGCCTCGAAGCGGCGGGAGAGGACCACCTGGAAGATGTCCCCGTCCCGGATGGCGTGCTTGGCCTGCACGATCGCATTGAGGAACTGCTGGCGCTCCCAGCTCTCCTGCACCTCCTCCTCCAACCGCTGCTCCACGTCCTGCGGGGCGGTGGCGGTGGAGACGGTGGTGCGCGGCAGGGGCCGGGAGAGGTCGGCCAGCATGGCGTGCACGCGGGCGACGGCGTCGTCGTAGGCCTCGTCCACGCGGGCGTCCGTGCCGTCCCAATTCACGGCGTTGGCCACCAGGGTCACGGTGCCGTCCCGGTGGTCGTGCACGGCCAGGTCCGAGACGAGGTTCAGGGCGAACTCCGGCAGGTGCAGGTCATCGGCCGGCGGGTTCGGCAGGCGCTCCCAGTGGCGCACCGCGTCCCAGCCGAGGTAGCCGACCAGCCCCGAGGTCAGCGGGGGCACGTCCTCGAAGGGCTCGGTGTGCAGGATGCGCAGGGTCTCCCGGATCGCCTCGACCGGGTCCCCGCCCTCGGGGGCCCCGGCGGGCACGGTGCCCTGCCAGTGGGCGGCACCGTCCTTGGCGGTCAGCGTGGCCCGGGAGCTCACGCCGATGAAGGACCAGCGAGACCAGGAGGCGGATTCGTTCGCGGATTCCAGGAGGAAGGTGCCGGGGCGGGGGTCCCCGTCGCGGGCGACCAAGGCCCGGTACAGGCCGATGGGGGTCATCGCGTCGGCGACCACGCTGGCGCGCACGGGGATGACCCGGCGGGTGCGGGCCAGCTCCCGGAACTCCTCGCGGGTGGGGCGGATCTCGGGGGTGCGGGTCATGGCCGGTCCTCCTTCGGCGGCTGACGGTCGGCGGCGGGTGCTGCGGGGTCTGCGGGGGTCTGCTGCGGGTCGCCGACGACGGCGGGCAGCGGGTCGGCGTCGAAGCAGGTGCGGGTGCCGGTGTGGCAGGCGGCCCCGATCTGCTCCACGCGCACCAGCAGAGCGTCGCCGTCGCAGTCCAGGGCCACGGAGCGGACGTACTGCCGGTGCCCCGAGGTGTCCCCCTTGCGCCAGTAGGACTGGCGGGAGCGGGACCAGAAGGTGACCCGCCCGGTGGTCAGGGTGCGGCGCAGGGCTTCGGGGTCCATCCAGCCGAGCATGAGGACTTCGCCGGTGTCGTGCTGCTGGATGACGGCGGCCAGCAGGCCCTGCGGGTCCAGCTTCAGCCGCTCGCGGATCGCGGGGTCCAGCTCGGGCTGCTGCGCGGCGTCCTGCGCGGGCTGCTGCGCGGGGGTCTCGGGGGTGTTCATCACCCGGCCACTGTACCCGCCCCGCTCCCCCGCCCGCCGTGGCGGGGCTTGCGGTGCGGGCTCCGGGCCTACCATGGGCAGATGACGATGATCACCGAGCTGCGCGCCCACCTGGCCGAGGTTCTCAAGGCCGCCGGACCGGACCGACCCACCCTGTGCGAGGGGTGGCGGACCCGGGACCTGCTGGCCCACCTGCTGCTGCGCGAGACCCGCCCGGATGTCGCGGCCGGGGTCGCGCTGCCGCCGCTGGCCGCGCGCACCGAGCGGCTGACTCGGCAGCTCGGGGACCAGCTGGCCTCCCCCGACGAGTACGCCGACGGCCTGCGCCGCTTCACGGGGGCGCGCACCCCGGCCCGGGCGATCGGCCGGGTGGATGCGGGCATGAACACCATCGAGTACCTGGTGCACCGCGAGGATGTGGTGCGCGGGCAGGAGGAGGGGCGGGCCGAGCTGGCCGCCCTGACTCCGTTCCGCCCCGATGAGCAGGAGCTGATCTGGGGGAAGCTCGGCGGAGTCGGCCTGATCTCGGCCCTGCGCCACCCGGGCGGGCTGCGCCTGGTCGGCACGGACGCCGACGGCGAGCCGGTGTTCGGCGAGCGCGTGCTGCGCCGCCCGGCGCGCGAGTCCCTGCCGGGTCGGGCGGTGCAGGCGGTGGTGCGCGCCCCGGAGAAGGAGCCCGTGACGGTCACCGGCCGGCCCCTGGAGCTGCTGCTGCACCTGTTCGGCCGCAAGGCCGACGTCGAGCTGAGCTGATCCCGGCGGGGTGGGGATCAGCGGACCTCGTGCCCCGCGGCCCGCAGGGCGTCCTTGACCTCGGCGATCGCGTTCTCCGGGCCGAAGTGGAACACCGAGGCCGCCAGTACCGCGTCGGCCCCGGCGTCCACGGCCGGCGGGAAGTCGGCGGGCTGGCCGGCCCCGCCGGAGGCGATCAGCGGGACGTCCACGACGGTGCGCACCGCCCGGATCATCTCCAGGTCGAAGCCGTCCCGGGTGCCGTCGGCGTCCATCGAGTTCAGCAGGATCTCCCCGGCCCCGCGGGAGGCACCCTCCCGGGCCCAGTCCACCGCGTCGATGCCGGTCAGGCGCCGCCCGCCGTGGGTGGTGATCTCGAAGCCCGAGGCCGTGTTCCCGGTGCGCTTGGCGTCCACCGAGAGCACCAGCACCTGATTGCCGAAGCGGCGGGCGATCTCATCGATGATCCCGGGTTCGCGCACGGCCGCGGAGTTCACGGAGCACTTATCCGCCCCGGCCCGCAGCAGCCGATCCACGTCCGCCACGCCCCGGACTCCCCCGCCGACGGTCAGCGGGATGAACACCTGCTCGGCGGTGCGTCCGACGACCTCCCAGGTGGTCTCCCGGTTCCCGGAGGAGGCGGTCACATCCAGGAAGGTCAGCTCATCGGCCCCGGCCCGGTGGTAGCGGGCGGCCAGCTCCACGGGGTCCCCGGCGTCCACCAGGCCCTCGAAGTTCACTCCCTTGACCACCCGCCCGGCGTCCACGTCCAGGCAGGGGATCACACGCACGGCCAGCCCCATCGGCTTCCTCCTCCTGTTCCGGTGTGTGCGGTGCGGCGTCCGGTCAAAGCCGGGCCGCGGCGATCGGGGAGACGAGGATGGCCCGCGCCCCGACCTCGTAGAGCCCGTCCATGATCCGGTTGGTCATGTTCTTGGGCACCATGGCCCGCACCGCGTACCAGCCCTCCCGCTGCAGCGGGGAGACGGTGGGCGCCTCCAGCCCGGGGGTCTGGGCGGTGGCGGCCTGCAGGTGCTCCTCGGCGACGTCGTAGTCCATCAGCACGTACTGCCGGGCCACCAGGACCCCGCGCAGCCGCCGGGAGAGCACCTGCAGGGCGTCCGTGTCCGGGGTGCCGGGGCGACGGATCAGCACGGCCTCGGAGCGCATCACCGGCTCCCCGAAGGGCTCCAGTCCGGCCGCGCGCATGGTGTTGCCGGTCTCCACGACGTCGGCGATCGCATCGGCCACGCCCAGCCGGATCGAGGACTCGATGGCCCCGTCCAGGCGCACCACCTCGGCCTCGATGCCGCGGGCCGTGAGGTGGTCGGTGACCAGCTTCTGGTAGCTGGTCGCGATGCGCTGACCCGCGAGGTCCTCCACGCTGGCGAAGGCCCCGCGGGGCCCGGCGAAGCGGAAGGTGGAGCGGGCGAAGTCCAGGGGCAGGGTCTCCTCCGCCCCGCCCGGGGAGTCCATCAGCAGGTCCCGCCCGGTGATCCCGACGTCCAGGGTCCCGGAGCCGACATACACGGCGATGTCCCGGGGCCGCAGGTAGAAGAATTCGACGTCGTTGGCCTCATCGGCGAGCACCAGCTCGCGGGAGTCCCGACGCTGGAGGTACCCGGCTTCGGTGAGCATGGTCTGGGCGGCCTGGGAGAGGGAGCCCTTGTTGGGCACGGCGATGCGCAGCATCCGTGGGATGTCCTTCCGGGAGGGGCGGGATCAGAGGTAGCGGTAGACGTCGGCGGGGTTCAGCCCGCGGGCGATGAGCATGACCTGCAGGTGGTAGATCAGCTGGGACGCCTCCTCGGCCAGCTCCGCATCCGACTGGTACTCGGCGGCCAGCCACACCTCGGCGGCCTCCTCGACGATCTTCTTCCCGATGCCGTGCACCCCGGAGTCCAGCTCGGCGACGGTGCGGGAGCCCTCGGGGCGGGTGGCGGCCTTCTCGGCCAGTTCGGCGTAGAGCGTCTCGAAATCCTTCACGGTCCCCCAGCCTACCGGCCCGCGCACCGGGTGCGCGGGCCGCAGGCTGAAGCGTCTCACCCATCGGGCGGGGCCGGGACCCCTCCGGAGGGGCTGCGAGGGATCCGGGCGGGCTCAGTCCAGGTCGGCCAGGACCAGGGCGGTGCGCACCGCGGCGTCGGCGGCCTCCGCGCCCTTGTCCTCCCGGGAGCCCTCCAGCCCGGCCCGGTCCCGGGCCTGCTCCTCGTCATCGCAGGTCAGCAGGCCGAAGCCCACGGGGGTTCCGGTCTCCAGGGCCACCCGGGTCAGCCCGTCCGTGGCCGCGGAGCAGACGTAGTCGAAGTGCGGGGTGCCGCCGCGGATGACCACCCCCAGGGCGACGACGGCGTCGTGGGTGCGGGCCAGCCGGGCGGCGACCACCGACAGCTCGAAGGAGCCGGGCACCCGGACCACGGTGGGCTCGGGGACTCCGGCCTTGGCCAGGGTGCGGCGGGCCCCGGCCAGCAGGCCGCCCATGACCTCCTCGTGCCAGCTGGCCGCGACGATCCCGACGCGCAGGGTGCGCGCGCGGGGATCTCTCGGGGTGTTCGGGTCGCGTCGGGGTGCTCCGTGTCCGCTCATCGGGGTGTCCTCTCGGTCGTCATGGTCAGGTCCAGCAGGTGGCCCATGCGCTCCTTCTTGGTGCGCAGGTAGCGGGCGCTGTGCTCCTGCGGGGGGATCTCATCCGGCACCAGCTCGTGCACCGGGATGCCGGCGGCGCGCAGCCCGTCGGCCTTGGCGGGGTTGTTGGTCACCAGCCGGATCCCGGTGTGCAGGCCCAGGGCCCGCAGGATCGCGGCGGCCTCCTCCCAGGTGCGGGCATCGGCCGGGTGGCCCAGGGCCAGGTTGGCCTCCACGGTGTCCAGGCCCGCGTCCTGCAGGGCGTAGGCCCGCAGCTTCTCCCCCAGGCCGATGCCGCGGCCCTCATGCCCGCGCAGGTAGACCAGGGTGCCGCCGCGTGCGGCGAGCATCGCCAGCCCCTGGCGCAGCTGGGGTCCGCAGTCGCAGCGCAGCGAGCCCAGCACGTCCCCGGTCAGGCACTCCGAGTGCAGGCGCACCAGCGGGGCGCCCGGGCCAGTGCGGGGTGTGCCGTCCGGGTGCACGGCGGTGGCGGACAGGTGCTCCACCCCGCCCGCCCCGGGCCAGGCGCGCACCGCGAACAGTCCGTGCTCGGTGGGCACCAGCACCGGCTCGGGCGCGGGAGGCGCGGTCGGGGCGGCGTCGAGGTGGGCGATCAGCTGCTCGATGGAGATCATCGGCAGTCCGTGCTCATCGGCGAAGGCCCGCAGGTCCGGGCTGCGGCGCATCGAGCCGTCCTCGTGCACCACCTCGGCGATCGCTGCGACCTCGGGCAGCCCGGCCAGGCGCATCAGCTCCACCGCGGCCTCGGTATGCCCGGGACGGTCCCGGACCCCGCCGTCCACGGCCCGCAGCGGCAGCACGTGCCCCGGGCGGGTGAGGTCCGCGGGGGTGCTCGCGGGGTCGGCGAGCACCCGCAGGGTGCGGGTCCGGTCCGCGGCGCTGATCCCGGTGGTGATCCCGGCGGCGGCGTCGCAGGTGACAGTGTAGGCGGTGCCCTTGGGGTCTTCGTTGCGCGCGAGCATCGGCGGCAGCCCCAGGGCGTCGGCCCTCGCGGTACTCATCGGGGCGCAGACCACCCCGGAGGTGTGCCGGATCATGAAGCCCAGCCCCGCCGCATCCAGGGTCGCGGCCGCCCCGATCAGGTCGCCCTCGTTCTCCCGGTCCTCATCGTCCACCACGACGACGAGCCCGCCGGTGCGCAGGGCGGACAGGGCCTCCTGGACCCGGTCCAGGCGCACCGGCTCGGCGGCGGCGTCGGGGTCGATCGCCGCGGGGGCGCGGTGCGGTGCGGCGGCCGACCCCGAGGCGACGGGGCGGTCCGGTGCGTCCGCCGCGGGGGTGTCGTCCTCGGGGGCGCTGTCGGCTCCCAGCAGCGCCCGCTCGAACTCCCGCGAGCGCAGCAGGTACTTGGCCACGGCGTCGGTCTCCAGGTTCACCGCATCCCCGATGCGCACGCTCCCGAGGGTCGTGGCGGTGCGGGTCGCGGGGATCAGGCCGACCTCGAACCAGGCGGGGGTGGTGCCGGCGGGGCTGGTGCGGGTCACGGTCAGGGAGACCCCGGCGACGGCGATCGAGCCCTTCTCCGCCAGCTGCGGGGCCAGACGCTCGGGGATGCCGATGCGCAGCACGGTCCAGGCGGGGTGCTCGGTGATCGCCATGACGCTCCCGGTGCCGTCCACGTGGCCCTGCACGATGTGCCCGTCGAAGCGCCCGCCGGCCGGCAGGCAGCGTTCCAGGTTGACCGCATCTCCCGGGGCGAGGCGGCCGATGGTGGTGCGCTGCAGCGTCTCGCCCATGACGTCGGCGAGGAAGACGCCCTCGCCGGCTTCGGGGTCGGGCACGGCGGTCAGGCACACGCCGTCCACGGCCAGGGAGCCGCCGTGCGGCAGGTCGCGGATGAGGTCTCCGGCGCGGAGGCGCAGCCGGGCGGCGTCGCCGGTGCGCTCCAGGGTCTCGACGGTGCCGAGGTGGTCGATGATTCCGGTGAACATGGGGTCCTCTCCGGCGCGTCGTCGGCGGCGCGCCCGTTCTCGAGGGGTGGGGTCTCAGGTGGGTGAGGGGTGGTCAGGGCGCGGGCCGGGGCTGAGGTTCGCAGCGGGTGAGCACGTCGGGGCCGAGGATCTCGACGCCGCGCGCGGCGTCGGAGATGCCGGGTCCGGTGCGGTCGGTGCGCCAGCGCCGGGCCTCGCCCAGCCCGCCCACGCCCAGCGGGCCGATGGCGGGGGCGCCTTCCCCGAGGAGCAGGGGCGCGCGGTACCACCACAGCTCGTCCACGAGGTCCGCGGCGAGGAAGGCGGTGAGCAGGGTGGGCCCACCTTCCAGCAGCACGTGCTCGACGCCGCGCTCGCGCAGCCGCCGCAGGGCCTCGACCGGGTCGCGGGTGTCCAGGCGCAGGGCTCCGCCGTCGCGGGTGAGGGCGGCGGTGTCCGGCAGGGTGCGGCGTCCCATGACCGCCCGCAGCGGCTGATGCGCCAGGGACGCGCCCGTCTCGTCCCGGGCGGTGAGCCGGGGGTCATCGGCCAGGGCGGTGCCGGTGCCCACCAGCACCGCGTCCACCCGGGCGCGCAGCCGGTGGGCGTGGGCGCGGGCCTCGGGCCCGGTGATCCACCGGCTGGTCCCATCGGCCGCGGCGACGAAGCCGTCGGCGGTGCTCGCGGTCTTGGCGGTCACGAAGGGACGGTCCTCGGCGCGGGCGCGGGTCCAGCGGTGGTTCAGCTCCCGCGCCTGCTCGGGCAGCACCCCGGTGATCACCTCGACGCCGGCCGCACACAGGCGGGCCGCTCCCCCGGCGCCGTCCCCGGTGGGATCCGGGGCGCCGATGATCACCCGGGTGACACCGGCGGCGAGGATCGCCTCGGTGCACGGGCCGGTGCGCCCGGTGTGATCGCACGGCTCCAGCGTCACGCACAGGGTCGCCCCGCGCGGGTCGGTTCCGGCGCGCCGAGCCGCGGCCAGCGCGTCCGGCTCGGCGTGGGCGGTGCCGGCCCCGCGGTGGTGGCCCACAGCCAGCACGGTGCCGTCCCGATCCGCGAGCACCGCCCCGACCAGCGGATTGGCCCCACGAGGTCCGCGGGCGGCCTCGGCCAGGGCGAGGCCCATCAGCCGCTCCTCCGCGCTCGACCCGGACGATCGCCCGCTCCCGGCACGGGCGTTCGGTGCCGGGCTCATCGGCGCTCGGTGGAGGACTCGGCGGGGGTCTCGGCTGCGCCGCCGGCCACCTCCACGGTGGGGTCCGGGAAGCGGGTCTCAACTCGCACCCGGTCTGCACGACGTCGGGTGCGCCACCAGACGAAGAAGCCGGTGAGGGTGAAGCAGCCGTAGAAGAGGTACATCAGCCCGGAGGCGTAGTACCCGGCGGAGAACAGCAGGGGCACCCCGACCACGTCCACGGCCACCCAGATCAGCCAGAACTCCACCCAGCCGCGGGCCATGCCCCAGGTGGCCAGCAGGGAGCCGACGAAGATCCAGGCGTCGGACCAGACCGGCTCGTAGGAGCCCAGGGCCCGGAACACCGGGGTCAGGGCGGCGGTGCCGCCGAAGAGCAGGACCACCAGCAGCACCCGCTCCCGGGTGCTGGCCCAGCGCGGGGTGACGGCGGCGCCGTCCTGCCCGCGGGCTGCCCGCCACTGCCACCAGCCGTAGACGGAGACGATGATGAACATGACCTGGCGCCCGGCCTGGCCGAGGATGTTCACGGGATTCGGGGAGCCGAACACGGCGCCGAGGAACACCGTGAACAGCAGCAGGTTGCCGATGATGCCCACCGGCCAGGCCCAGACCTTCCGGCGCATGCCGCCCAGGGCCGAGGCCAGGCCGAAGAGGTTGCCGATCACTTCGCGCCACAGGATGAACCCACCGCCGATGGTGAGCTGGGCGTCGAAGAGCCACCGCAGGAAGTCCATGTTCTCTCCTTCTCGAGGACCGCGGAGGCCCCGGGGAGAACACACGCGCGCCGAGCTGGCGGGTCTTGCGCCGGGTGCGTCGGCGGACGCCCCTGGACGGGACGACGGCGACACCCCGCGCGCACCCCGTTCAACGGGTCGCGGTGGGCTCGTGCACCTTCATCCAGACTGTGACTGTCGGTTCCGGAATTCCACCGGATCAGCCGGGATGGCCCCTGATCTCAGGGCCGTCCCGGTTCGCGGACTCTACCGCCGGTTCGGAGTTTCACCGACCCCCGGAGCACGATTGCGCCACCCACTATGCCACACCCTCCCGAAAGGCGTGCCGCAGGCCACGATGCGGCATCATCCGCGGACACCCGAGGAAACAATCCGTCGCACCGCACCGTTGCACCCAAGAGACCGCCACCTCACCGTCGATCCCGAGGAGCATCCATGAGCCATCACCCCGCCGATTCCGCCCGCAAAGCCGCCGCCGACCACCAGGATTCCCAGGAGCACCCCGACGCCCAGCCGGTGCGCGTGGGCATCACCGGGGCCACGGGACTGATCGGCGGCGGGGTCTCCCGCCTGCTGCAGGAGCGCGGGATCCCCCACCGCCTGCTGGTGCGCCGCCCCGAGGCCGTGCGGCAGCGGGTGGAGGACTCCGAGGGTCTGCTGGAGGCCGCCCGCGGGGACTTCGCCGACCCGGCAGGTCTGCGCGAGGCCATGACCGGGCTGGACACCGTGTTCATGGTCTCGATCACCGAGGCCGCGCACCGGGACGAGCAGCAGATCGACGCCGTCGCGGCCGCCTCCGCCGCCGGGGTGCGCCACCTGGTCTACCTGTCCTTCGCCCACCCGGGCCCGGAGGCCACCTTCACCTTCGCCCGCACCCACGGGATCACCGAGGCCGCGATCCGGGCCACCGGCATGCGCCACACGTTCCTGCGGGACAACTTCTACCTGGACGTGTTCGAGGACTTCGCCGGGCAGGACCGGGTGATCCGGGGGCCCGCCGGGACCGGGCGGGTCGCGGCGGTGGCCCGCACCGACGTCATCGACGCCGCCGCCGCGGTGCTCGCCGATCCGGGCGCCCACGAGGACCGCGCCTACACGCTCACCGGCCCGGAGGCGCTGACCATGACCGAGGCGGCCCGGATCATGTCCGAGGCCACGGGTGAGGACTACCGGTTTCAGGATGAGACCCTCGAGCAGGCCCGGGCCTCCCGCGCCGGATACGGAGCCCCGGAGTGGGAGCTGGAGGCCTGGATCTCCACCTACACCGCGATCGCCGCGGGTGAGCTCGCGGAGGTCACCGACGACGTCGAACGGCTCACTGGGCATCCCCCGCTGAGCCTGGAGCAGGTCATGAGCGGGCGGCGGATCGCCTGAGCGCTGCGATGGCCTCCGCCGGATCCTGCGCGCCGTAGACCGCGGAGCCGGCGACGAACACGTCCGCCCCGGCCTCGGCGGCCCGCGCGATGGTCTCCTCCGTGATCCCGCCGTCCACCTGCAGGGCCACCGGAACCTGCGAGCCGAGCAGGGCCTGCGCCGCCCGGCGGATCTTCGGCAGGGTCACCTCCAGGAAGGCCTGCCCGCCGAAGCCCGGCTCCACGGTCATCACCAGCAGCAGGTCCAGCTCCCCGCCGGCCAGCAGATCCAGGTACGGCTCCACCGGCGTGGCCGGTCGCAGGGCCATCCCGGCCTGCGCCCCGTTCGAACGCAGCTGCCGGGCCAGCTTGATCGGGGCGATCGCGGCCTCGGCGTGGAAGGTCACGGACTCGCAGCCGATCTCCGCGTAGCGCGGGGCCCAGCGGTCCGCGTCCTCGATCATCAGGTGCGCGTCGAAGGGCACCGGGGAGACCTCCCGCAGCCGCTGCACCACCGGCGGACCCCACGTGAGGTTCGGGACGAAGTGGTTGTCCATGACGTCGATGTGCGCGGCGTCGGCGGTGGAGATCGCGGCCAGCTCCTCACCCAGCCGGGCGAAGTCCGCGGAGAGGATGGAGGGGTGGATGCGCAGGTGGGTCACGGCGGGTGCTCCTCGGGTCGTCGATGCCCGGCCCATTCTTCCAGGTCGGGCGGGTCGGCCTCAGCTCCGGCGCAGCAACCGCCCGATCAGACGCGGCGCAGCAGCCGCCGTTGATCAGATGCGGCGCAGCAGCGCCAGGAACATCGCGTCCGTGCCGTGCACGTGCGGCCACAGCTGCACCGTGGAGGCCCGGTCCTGACCCTCGGCCGGGGCGAGGTCCGGGGCCGTGAGCCCCGGGTCCTTCTCCCCGTCCAGGGCGTGCGGCAGGGCCGCGTCGCGGGTGATCGCCGCGGTGTCCAGCAGCTGCACCTGCCCGGTCTCCAGCAGGTCCGCCAGCACGTTCTGCGTCTCCGCGGCGTGCGGGGAGCAGGTCACGTAGGCGATGACCCCGCCGGGGCGGGTCACCTCGATCGCGGCCCGGCCCAGCTGGGTCTGCAGCTCCAGCAGCTCGGCCACGTCCGCGGGCTGCTTGCGCCAGCGCGCCTCGGGACGACGACGCAGCGCCCCCAAGCCGGTGCACGGGGCGTCCACGAGCACGCGGTCGAAGATCTCCCCGGACTCCCCGAAGGCCTCCACGGCCAGGGAGGTCTGCTCCGGCAGCTGCTCGGCATCGGCCAGGGTCTCCCGGATCCGCCGCCCGTCCCCGGTCAGCACCGCATACCGGGCGGGGTCCAGGGGCCGCAGGGAGGTGCGCACCAGCTCGGCCCGGTGCGGGGCCGACTCGTTGGCCACCAGCTCCGCGCCGCGCTGCTGGGCCAGGGCCCCCAGCAGCGCGGCCTTCCCGCCGGGACCGGCGCACAGGTCCAGCCAGCGCCCGTCCTCCCCCTCCAGGGGTGCGGCGGCCAGGGCGCGGGCCACCAGCTGGGAGCCGACGTCCTGGGCGCGCACTGTCCCCTCCCGCACGGTCTCCAGGCGGCCGATGTCCCCGTGCCGGTAGGTCGCGGCCCCCGGCACCAGGGTGCTCGCCTCGGCGCCGCTGCGCTCGGCCTCCTCCAGGGACCCCAGCCCGGGCAGGGCCACCAGGTGCACCACGGGGGCCGCGTTGTCCGCGGCCAGCAGCTGCTCGATCTCGGTGGGCACCCGGCCGTGGGCGGCCAGGGCCTGGCGCAGGGCCCGCACGATCCACACCGGGTGGGACCGCTCCAGGGCCAGCCGGCGGGTCTCATCCGTGAGATCCGCGGTCAGCTCGGTGAGCCACTGCTCCCGGGTCCTCTCGCTGACCCGGCGCAGCGCGGCGTTGACCATCCCGGCCGGGCCCGCCCCGACGACGGCGCGGGTCAGACCCACGGTCTCGTTGATCGCGGCGTGGGCGGCGGTGCGCATGCCCAGCAGCTGGTGGGCGCCCAGGCGCAGCACGGTCAGCACCTTCGCGTCCAGGCGCGCCAGGGGCCGGTCCACGCACCGGGAGAGGATCGCATCGTAGAGCCCCTGCTCGCGCAGGGTGCCGTAGGTCAGCTCCGTGGCCCAGGCGGCGTCGCGCTGATCCAAGCGGTGGCGCCGGATGGCCCGGGGCAGCACGAGGTTGGCGTAGGCGTCCTCGGTCTGCACGGCCTGCAGGGTCTCGAAGGCGACCAGGCGCGCCGGGTCCCCGGTGCGACGCCGCTGGCTGGGGGCGGTGCGGGAGAAGTCCCGCTGCGGGCCTGCCCCGCGGTGGCGCTGGCGCCCCTTGGCGTTGCGCCGCTCCCCCGGGCGGGCCTGCCCACCGCGTCCGGGCCCGGAGCCCGCGTTCCCGCCGCGTCCGCGGCCCTGCTGTGCACTCATGCGAACTCCACGCTCCCCTCATCCAGCCGTGCGGATCCGCGCGCCCAGTCGGGCGCGGCCATCATCTTCCTGCCCGCGGGCTGGATCCTGCCCAGCCGCAGATCCCCGTCCCCGGCGCTGACCAGCACGTCCCGGCCCTCCAGGCGCACGGTGCCGGGGCGGTGCCCCGACGAGGCGCCGACAGGCACGAGTCCCGCGACCTTGACCCGCTGTCCCTCCAGCGTGGTCCACGCCCCGGGCTCCGGGGTGGTGCCGCGCACCAGGGCGGCCACCTGCTCGGCCGGGGCCTGCCAGTCGATGCGGGCCTGCTCGGCGGTGAGCTTGGCCGCGGTGATGGGCTCCCCCTCCTGCGGGGTGAGGCGGTCGGTGCCCTCGGCGATCTCCCCGAGGGTGCGCGCCAGCAGCGGCCCGCCCGCCGCGGAGAGCCGCTCGAGCATGGTCCCGGCGTCGTCCTCCGGGCCCACCGGCTCGGTGAGGCGGTGGTAGACGGGACCGGTGTCCAGGCCCCGCTCGATCCGGAAGGTGCAGGCGGTCAGCTCCCGCTCCCCGGCCATCAGGGCCCGCTGCACCGGGGCGGCCCCGCGCCAGCGCGGCAGGTCCGAGTAGTGCAGGTTGATCCACCCCTTCGGCACGGCCTCCAGGGCGCGCTCAGGCAGGATCGCCCCGTAGGCGACCACGGCCGCGGCCTCGGGGGCCAGGGCGGTCACCGCGGCGTGCGCGGCGTCGTCGTAGCGGTTGGCCCGGATCACCGGCAGGCCCAGCTCCTCGGCGCGGGCGGCCACCGGGGATGGGGTGAGCACGCGCTTGCGCCCCACCGGGGCATCCTCCCGGGTGAGCACCCCCACGACCTCGATCCGCCCGGTGGCATCGGCCAGCAGGGCCTCCAGGGGGGCGACGGCAGTGGCCGGGGTTCCGGCGTAGAGCACGCGCATCAGCGGCCACCCCCGAAGGAGGCGCCGGGTGCGACGGAGGCCCCGGCCCCGAAGGCGGAGGAGACCCGGCCGGAGCGCTGGCCGGTGACCGCCTGGGAGCGGTTCCAGAAGTCCCGGTCCCGCAGCTGGCGCATGATCCGGCGGCGGTCCTCCCCGCGCACCCGATCCACGTAGAGGGTGCCGTCCAGGTGGTCGGTCTCGTGCTGCAGGCACCGGGCCAGCAGTCCCTCCCCGGCCACGTCCACGGGTCGCCCGTGCACGTCGGTGCCGGTGACCCGCGCCCAGCGGGCCCGCGGGGTCTCGGCGGACAGCCCCGGCACGGACAGGCAGCCCTCCCCGCCCTCCTGGGGGTCCTCGGAGACCTCCAGGACGGGGTTCAGCACGTGCCCGACGGGACCGCCCGGGCCCTCCAGGCCCCAGACGAACAAGCGCAGCTCCACGCCGACCTGCGGGGCGGCCAGGCCGACCCCGCCGACGTCGAACATGGTCTCGAGCATGTCCTCGATGAGCTTGGCCAGCTCGGCGTCGGGGGTCCCGACGGGGCGGCAGGCGGTGCGCAGCACGGGATCTCCGATGGTGCGCACGGGGAGGATGGTCATGAGGCCCTCCTGGTGGTCGTGGGATCGGCGGTCTCGGGTGACGGCGTCGCGGCGGGCTCCCGGCGCGGCGGGGGCACGACGGCCATCAGCGGCGGCAGGGCGGCCTCGCGGGTCAGTTGGGCGAGCTCGTGGTGGTGCTGCCACACGCGGCGCAGCGCGCAGAAGGAGCGCCAGTGGTGGCGCAGCAGCTCCGGGTTGGCCTGCTGGGCCCGGACCTCGGTCTCCCCCAGGGCCACCCCCAGCAGCACCGGCGCGTCGCCGTAGGCCCACGGCTCCCAGGTGCCGGCGGCGGGATCCACCAGGGACTCCTCGGCCTTGACCCCGGCCACCAGCTGCATGATGACCTTCTCGTCCAGGGGCTTGACGCGGCCCTTGCGGTCGGTGCCCTTGGTCTTGTAATCGATGATGCACACCCGCCCGCCGATCCGGGCGACCAGATCCAGGGTCCCGGCGTAGCCGACGGTCCGGTTCCACACGGTGATCTCCGGGGCCAGCGGCTCCGGGCGGTAGGCCTCCCACCATTCGTCGAAGCGATCAGCCCAGGCGGTCTCCTGATGCAGCATCAGCGCCTCCCGGGCGCCGTCGACGTCGTGCTCCCGGCCCATGGCCCGCAGGGCGACGGCCTCGCAGTAGGCGTGCACGCGATCCCCGCGGGCGGCGGCCTGGTCCCGGTAGCGCTCGGCGGCCAGGGCGGCGTCGCGGATGACGGCGTGGCGCAGCCCCGCCGAGCGCCCGGCGCGCAGTGCCCGGTCATCCTCCAGCACGGCCTTGGCCGCCATGTACCCGTGCCAGCCGCCCAGGTCCGTGGCCTGCTGGCCGATGACCGTGGTGATCGAGGGGACCTCGGGCTCGCCGCCGTCCGCGCGGGCGTACATGCGACCGTGCTCGGTCTGCGTGGCGAGCCGGGGCTGGGTCATGGAAGGGGTGCTCCTGGGCAGGGGACGGAAGGGTCGCCGCCGGATGGCGCGGCACGCACCGGGCGCGACGCCGGGCAGCGTGAACGGAAAAGGCCCCCGCCGGAATCGGTTCCGGCGGGGGCCTTCGCGGCTCCGGCGGGGAGCCTGTTCGTGCGCGATGCTGGGTTCGAACCAGCGACCTCTTCGGTGTGAACGAAGCGCGCTACCACTGCGCCAATCGCGCTCGGCACTCCCAGAACTATACACACCGGGTCGAGGGCCCGCAAATCCGGAGATCCCCTTCTTCACATGGCGTATCCCACAGTGAGGCGTCGGCGGTCAGGGCCCCTGACCGCGGCCCGTCGAGGCGGCGCGATCCGCGGAATTCCGGGGCGGACGCGGGGTTCGACCGGCGCCGGGGCCTCGATTTTGCATCTCCGCGCCGGGTGTGTAGAGTATTCACCTGTCAGCGCGACGGACTCCCCCGGAGGACGGCGAGCCGCACGAATATGAGCGGCAGGCAGACATGCGGTTGTAGCTCAGTTGGTAGAGCACCACCTTGCCAAGGTGGATGTCGCGAGTTCAAGTCTCGTCAACCGCTCGGATACCGCTCCGCTTCGCGTGGAGCACGGACCCCTAAGTCCCCGACCGGACGATGGTGAGGTGGTCGAGTGGTTAGGCAGCGGCCTGCAAAGCCGTGTACGCGGGTTCGAATCCCGTCCTCACCTCGCAGATCATGACGCTGTTCATGCTTCTCGCGCGATTGGCGCAGCGGTAGCGCGCTTCCCTGACACGGAAGAGGTCACTGGTTCGATCCCAGTATCGCGCACGTTTCAAGGAGAAAGCCCCGGATCCCCTCCAGGATCCGGGGCTTTCTCCGTCTCCGCGCCCGCTGGCCTCCCCCGGCGCACTCCTCGCGTGGCCACCCCTCACGAGTTGCCCGTGCTGCTCCGGCGTCCGCCTCAGATCAGGCCCGCCACGCCCCGGACCACGGCCAGCACGGCACCGGCCCCGGCCAGCAGCAGGGACAGCGTGCGCGCCGCCGACGCCGCGATGACCCTGCCCAGCCGGGCGCCCAGCGGCAGCCCGACCAGGACGGCCGCGGCGATCCCGAGGAACAGCCACGCGGAGGGCAGATGCGCCGGGTGGGCCGCCCCGAGGAGCAGCTTCGCCCCCACGGAGGTCACGGCCAGGCTCATGAACAGCGGCTGCGTGGTCGCGGCGTAGGCCCGCTGATCCCAGCCGGTGATCCGCGCGAACAGCACGACGGCGGGGGCCGCCACCCCGGCGGTGACGTTGAGCAGCCCCGCCGCGATTCCAGCGGCGACCCCCGCCCCGGGGCCGCGCCTCCTGCGCGGGGCCGCCGAGGTGAGGATCACCGCCATCGCCAGCAGCACGACCCCGCCGACCACCACCTGGAGCACGGCGGCCGGCAGGGCTCGGACCAGCAGCGCCCCGGGCACCGTGCCCACCAGGGACCACGCAAACAGGCGGGCCCAGGTGGCCCAGTCCGCCTCCCGGCGCATCGCCACGGTCAGCATCGTCGCGGAGACGAAGGTGGTCATGTTCGTCAGCAGCACCCCGTCCGCCCCGCCCAGCAGCAGCGCGAACACGGGGGCGACCAGCAGGCCCACCCCGGTGCCGCAGATGCGCTGCAGCACGGTGCCCACCAGCACGGCGGGCAGCACCAGCCAGGCCACGGATCCGACCCGAGCCGCTCAAGCGGTCCCGGGGGTGCCGCCCTCGCGGGCCAGTGCCGTGAGGCGGGAGACCGCCCGGTAGTACTTCTTCTGGTAGCCCCCGGCCATCATCTCCTCGGTGAAGACCCGGTCGAAGGGCACCCCGGAGGAGACGATCGGCAGGTCCTTGTCGTAGAGGCGATCGGCCAGGACCACGAAGCGCAGGGCCACCGCCTGGGCCGTGATGGTCTGCACCCCGCGCCAGGCGATCCCATCCAGCCCGTCGATCATCTGCCGGTAGCGGCTGGGATGGACCTGGGACAGGTGCTCGATCAGGGCGGAGAAGTCGTCCACGGCCACCGTCTGCTCCGGCTCGAAGGCCGCGGCGACGGCGTCGTCGAACCCGGCTGCCTCCACCGGCTGGGGCGCTTCGGGCAGGCCGCGGTGCCGGTAGTCCTCGCCGTCGATGCGGATGACCTCGAACTGGTCCGCCAGCACCTGGATCTCCCGCTGGAAGTCCGCGGCGGCGAAGCGGCCCTCCCCGAGGGATCCGGGCAGGGTGTTGGAGGTCGCGGCCAGCTTCACCCCGGCGTCGGACAGCTCCCGCATCAGCCGGGACATCAGGACGGTGTCCCCGGGGTCGTCCAGCTCGAACTCGTCGATGCACACCAGGGTGTAGCCGCTGAGCGCCTCGACGGTCTTGCGGAAGGTCAGGGCCCCCACCAGGTTGGTGTACTCCACGAAGGTGCCGAAGGCCGCGGGCCCCGGCACGGCCTGGAACAGGGAGGCCAGCAGGTGGGTCTTGCCGACGCCGAAGCCGCCGTCCAGGTAGATCCCGGCCTTGCCGGCCGCACCCTTGCCGCCGCGCCTGAACAGCTTCCCGAACAGCCCCCCGCCCCCACCGCCGCCGCGGCCGACGCCGCGGGCGAAGTCGCGCAGGGCCTGGACCGCGGCGGCCTGCGAGGGCTGGTCGGGGTCCGGGATGTAGGTGTCGAAGGAGACCTCGCCGAAGCGCTCGGAGGGCCGGAAGCCCTCCAGAAGCTGCTCGGCGGAGACGCGGGGGCGGCGGTCGGTCAGGTGGACGGTCTCAGGCACCGGACTCCTCGGGGGACGGGGGATGGCTGCGGATAGGGGCGGGCGCGCCGCGGGTGTGCGGATCGCCACGCCGAGTCTATCCCCTGCCCGTGCCTACAGTGGTGCCGACGGCGTCCGGACCGGACCCGTTCCCGCGGGATCGGTCCGGGCCCGGCACTGCGCATCCAGAGCATCGTCCCCGATTCCGGGAGAAAGGCAGCGGTTCCCATGGCCAAGAAGAAGCAACAGCACGGGGCGACGGCGGCGGTGCGCGCCCTGACCGAGGCGGGGGTGGCGTTCACCGAGCTGCCCTACGAGCACGAGGAGGGCGCGGGCTTCGGCGCGGAGGCCGCGGCCAAGCTGGGCCGGGACCCGGGCCAGGTGTACAAGACCCTGATGATCACCCACGACGGCCAGTTCGCCCTCGGGGTGGTGCCCGTGGCGGGGAAGCTGGACATGAAGGCGGCCGCGGTGGCGATGGGCTGGAAGTCCGCGAGCATGGCGGATCCGGCGGTGGCGCAGAAGCGCAGCGGATACGTGGTCGGCGGGATCTCGCCGCTGGGCCAGAAGACCCCGGTCACGGTGCTGCTGGACTCAGGGGCCCAGGCCTTCGAGACCGTGCTGGTCTCCGGGGGCAAGCGCGGCTTCGACGTTGAGCTGGCCCCGGCGGACCTGCTGGCGGTCACCGGCGGGCGCTACGCGCCCATCGCCCAGGGCTGAGCCGCGCCCCTCACCCCAGCTGGGCCGGCAGCCACTCCAGGACGGCGGCCTCCCAGCGGGCCGGGTCCACGTTCCACTCCTTGGTGTGCCGAGCCTTCTGGAACGGCACGAGCGTGACCCGCGGGCTGCGCTCGGCCAGCTCCATCGACGCCGAAGCCGGCACATACTCGTCGTCCACGGAGTGCAGGATCAGCGTCGGCACGCGCAGCTCGGCGCTGCGGGTGACCCAGTCCAGATCCGTCAGCCGGATGGGGTGGTCCAGCCCCGTCATGAGGGTGGCCCGCTGGGCGCTGAGCAGATCGGCCACCAGCTGGCCCAGGCGCAGGGGCAGGCGGTACTGCCGGGTGTGGAAGCGGATCAGCTCGAACCAGTCCACCACCGGCCCGTCCAGGACCAGCGCCCGGATCCGCTCGGCGTCCGGGGACTTGTCCGCGGTCTGCAGCACGATCGCCCCGCCCATGGACCAGCCGAACAGCACGAGGTCCCGGGCCCCGTGGGCCAGGGCGTATTCGACGGCCACCTGCACGTCCTGCCACTCCGTGAAGCCCAGGCCGTAGCGGCCGTCGGCGGAGGCCGGGGCGTCGGAGTCGTTGCGGTAGGTCACGTGCAGGCTGGTCAGGCCCAGCCGCTGGGTGGTGGCCAGAGCACGCAGGGTCTCCTGACGGCTGGCCCCGCGCCCGTGCACCATGATCGCCCAGGTCTGCCCGGAGGAGCCGGCGGGGGCGGGGACCAGCCAGGCCGGGGCCTCCCCGACCGGCAGGTCCAGGGTCACCTCCTCTAACGGGTACCCGGCGTCGGCCGGATCCCGCCAGATGGCCCCGGACCAGCGGACCTTCTTCGCCGCCCCGAGATCCCCCGACTCCACGTGCTCCACGGCCCGCACCACCGTGCCCAGCTTGGGCGAGTAGGAGAGGATCTCCCCGAGACGGGCCTGCGAGCGCCCGCCGTCGAAGGAGATCTGGTACCGCCCGGGGACCAGGGTCTCCGCGTTCGCCGGCAGCGTGACGCTGGTGGGTGTTCTGCCCTCCTCCGGGTCGGGGGTGTCGAAGCCGACGCCGAGGATCGGCAGCACCTCGCTGCTGGTCGGCGTCGGCGGGGTCACGGCCATGCGGGCGTAGTAGCCGGCGATGCCGGCCGCGGCGGTGGCGCCGAGACCCGTCAGGGCGCCACCGGCGATCAGGCCGGTGCGCAGGCCGGCCCGCCAGGACCGGGAGCCCAGGGCTCGGCGCAGGCCGGTGTGCGGGGTCGACGCGGTGCTCGTCATGGCTCTCCTCTCCCGCCCGCCGGGGACGCGGGCGCGGACTCCCCCATCATCGCCGATCCCGCGGGGAGATCGGTAGGCTGTGCCCATGAGCACAGTACTGGTGGTGACCGAGAAGACCCTCGGCGAGCAGGAGATCGAGAACATCCGCATCGCGGGCGGCGCGGCGGCCGACCCGCGCGGGGACGCGGATCCGGGACGCCCCGCCCCGACGGTGCGCCTGCTGGTCCCGGCCCAGCTGCGCCAGCCGCAGTGGATGGAATTCCTGGACCGTCTCACGCTGTTGCAGTTCAGTGAGGCCGCGGACGTGTTCTCCTCCTCGGAGAAGGGCCCGCAGACCCTGGAGGCCGAGGCCCAGGAGATCCTGGATACCTCCCTCGAGGTGCTGCGCGGCGCGGGACTGACCGCCTCGGGACGCACCAGCACGGGCGACCCGGTGGAGGCCATGGCCGAGGAGATCCGGGATGGCGCCACCCAGGCGCTGATCATCACGGATCCGCACCCGGTGCAGGACACGTTCAACATCGGCTGGTCCAACACCGCGGAGAAGACCCTGGGGGTGCCCGTGCTGCACCTGTACTGGGGCACAGGACATGTGGATGACTGAGCAGCAGAACCAGCAGAACAGCCCCTTCGACCGTCGGGCCCCCGGGCCGCTGGGTGATCCCGGGCGGCGCACGGAGGCGGACTGGCGGGAGATCCTCTCCCCCGAGGAGTACGCTGTGCTGCGCGAGGCCGGCACCGAACGTCCCTTCACGGGCCGCTACTGGGACGAGTTCTCGCCCGGAACCTATTCGTGCCGGGCCTGCGGGGCGCAGCTGTTCTCCGCCCAGACCAAGTTCGACGCCCGCTGCGGCTGGCCGTCCTTCTTCGCGCCCCTGGCCGAGGATCGGGTCCGCTACATCCGGGACTCCTCGCTGGGCATGGAGCGGATCGAGGTGCGCTGCGCGTCCTGCGACTCGCACCTGGGGCACGTCTTCGAGGGCGAGGGGCTGGGCACGCCGACGGATCTTCGCTACTGCATGAACTCGGTGAGCCTGGACTTCACCCCGGAGCAGGCCTGATCCCCACGCGCTGGCGCGCGGGGGCAACTACACTGGGATGGTCATGAGCGAAGCCACCGCCTCCGTCCCCTCCGCCTCCTCCCCCGCGACCCCCGATCCCGGGCAGCTGGGTCTGGATCCCACCCTGAGCATCCCGGAGGTGGTTCCCCTCGACAGCCCGCACGACGGGGTGCCGCGGGTCATCGACACCCCCGAGGGGCTGGCCCGCGCCGCCCGGATGCTGACGGAGGCCACCGGGCCGGTGGCCATCGACACGGAGCGGGCTTCCGGCATCCGCTACGGTCAGCGCCCCTTCCTCGTCCAGCTCAAGCGCGGGGACTCCCCCATCCTGCTCGTGGATCCGGAGGCCTTCCCGGATCTCCTCCCGCTGCAGGAGGCCCTGCGCGGGGTCGAGTGGATCATCCACGCCGCGACCCAGGATCTGCCGAGTCTGCGCCAGGTCGGGATGGCCCCGGATGCGCTGTTCGACACGGAGCTTGCCGGGCGCCTGCTCGGTTACGCGCATGTGGGGCTGGGGGCGATGACGGAGGATCTGCTGGGCTACCACCTGGCCAAGGAGCACTCGGCCGCGGATTGGTCCACCCGCCCCCTGCCGGAGTCCTGGCTGGTCTACGCCGCCCTGGATGTGGAGCTGCTGGCGGATCTGCGCGAGGCCACCATCGCGCAGCTTGATACCCAGGGCAAGCTGGAGTGGGCCCGCCAGGAGTTCGCCCACGAGATCGAGCGGGCCGCCCACCCGGCCCCGGCGAAGGATCCGTGGCGCCGGACCAAGGGGCTGCGTCAGCTGCGCACCCGCCGTCAGCTCACCGCCCTGCGCAACCTGTGGACGGAGCGGGAGAAGCTGGCCGAGGCCAAGGACATCGCCCCCAAGCGCCTGATGAAGGATTCGGTGCTGATCGCGGGGGCCAAGGCCATGCCCCGCTCGGTGCCCGCGCTGGTGCAGATCCCCGGCTTCCACACCAAGCTGATCAAGCGCGAAGCCGTGCGCTGGGTGAGCGCGATCCGGGAGGCCGCCCAGGATCCGGACCCGGTGCCGATGACGGTGCCCTCGGACACCCCGCCGCCGATCAAGGCCTGGGAGCCCAAGCGGCCCCGCTCCCTCGCCCTGCTCACCGCCTCCCGTGCCCGCCTGGCGGAGCTGGCCGAGCAGACCGGCACCCCGGTGGAGAACCTGCTGACCCCGGATCACCTGCGGCGGCTGTGCTGGGACCACGCCCAGGAGGATCCCGGCCAGCTGGGGGCGCAGCTCGAGCAGCTGGGGGCCCGGCCGTGGCAGATCCAGCTGTGCGCGGCGCCGCTGGCCGAGGTCTGGGCGGACACCCCGGCCTAAGGCGGATCGGCCTCCGCGGGGCCCATCCGCGGCGTCATGCGATACCGCCCGTACCGATTACCTCGTGACGCGTCTTACAGCTAGGCTGGTGGGGAATCCGACACAACGAGAGGATGCCCCGTGTCCACCACCCCCACCACGGACCACACCCCCCTGACCGAGCACTGCGGCGACGAGGTCGTCACCCAGGTGCGCCGGGAGATCCTGGATCTGCCCGGAACGGACGGCAAGGTCGCCGTCCTGACCCTGCACAACGACGCCGACAAGCGCCCGGAGACCCTCGGGCCGCGATCCATCGACGCCCTGCTGGAGGCGGTCAGCGAGGTCCGGGAGCTGGCCGAGGAGGGCCGGGTGCAGGCCGTCATGATCGAGGGCACCGCCCCGACCTTCGCCGCCGGGGTGGACCTGTCCCTGGTGCGCGATCTGCGCGGAACCGACGCGCCCCTGGAGATGATCGGGTCCATGGGCCACGAGTTCGTCGAGGCGATCCGCGAGCTGTCCGTGCCGACCCTCGCCCGGGTCACCGGCACCGCCCTGGGCGGCGGCCTGGAGCTGGCCCTGGCCGCGGACTACCGGATCGGGCACCCCGGAACCCGCAACATCGGCCTGCCCGAGATCCGCCTGGGCCTGTTCCCCGGCTGGGCCGGGATCTTCGATCTGCCCCGCCTGATCGGCCCGGAGCAGGCGGTGACCGTGATCTTCGAGAACCCGCTGAACAGCAACCGCACCCTGACATCGGAGCAGGCCCGCGAGGCCGGGATCCTCGACGCCCTGACCGAGGCCGGCGCCGACGACGATGCCGCCCGCCCCGAGGCCCTGGCCTGGTTCGGCGAGGTGGTGACCGGGCGCACCGAGGTGCACCGCCCGGAGGCCGTCGATCCCGACGCCGCCCTGTTCGCCGCGGACACCGGCGCGCAGGATGACCCCGCGCTGCGCAAACGCTGGGAGCAGGCCGTGACCCGGGCCCGCCAGGTGGTGGCCCGCAAGACCGCCGGCGCCTCGGATGCGGCGAACACCGCCCTGGAGCTGTTCGCGGCCGGGCCCCAGCAGACCCGCGCGGACTCCCGGGCCGCGCAGATCGAGGCGATGGGCGAGCTGGTGGCCGGGGATCAGCTGCCCTCGGCCCTGTACGCGATGCTGGATCTGGTCACCCACCGGGCCAAGCACCCCTCGATGGTGCCCCCGAGCACCGAGCCGCGGCGGATCGGCCGGGTCGGCGTCGTCGGCGCGGGGCTGATGGCCTCGCAGCTGGCCCTGCTGTTCCTGACCCGCCTGCAGGTTCCGGTGATGATCTCCGATGTGGAGCGCTCCCGGGTGGATCACGGCCTGGAGACCATCCGCGGGGAGCTGGACAAGCTCGTGGCCAAGGGCCGGCTCAGCGAGGAGCAGGCCGGGCAGCTGGGCGAGCTGGTCTCCGGCACGGTGGACACGTCCGATTACGCCGACTGCGACCTGGTGATTGAGGCCGTGTTCGAGGAGACCTCCGTGAAGAAGGAGGTCTTCGCGAACCTGGAGCGCAGCGTGGGCGAGGACTGCATCCTGGCCACCAACACCTCCTCCCTGCTGGTCTCGGAGATGGTCGAGGACCTGGCGCACCCGGAGCGGGTCATCGGCTTCCACTTCTTCAACCCGGTGGCCGTGATGCCGCTGGTGGAGATCGTGCGCACCGAGCACACCGACGATCAGGCCGTGGCCACCGCCTTCGACCTGGCCCAGCGCCTGGGCAAGGTGGCCGTGGGCGCCCGGGACTCCTCCGGGTTCATCGTCAACCGCATCCTGGGCGTGGTGCTCTCCGAGGTGGGCCGGGACCTGGACGAAGGCGCACCGGCGCAGCGGATCTCCGAGGCCCTGCGGTCCCTGGGCCTGCCCATGGACGCCTTCACCCTGATCGACCTGGTCGGCCTGCCCATCGGGGTGCACCTGCTGGAGTCCCTGCGCACCTACCAGGGTGAGCGCTTCCACGTCTCGGGCAACTTCCGCCGGCTCGCCGAGGAGAAGATCCGGCCCATCGCGGACCGCTCCGGCGGGCTGACCCCGCAGGCCCAGGAGCTGATCGAGGCCGAGGGCGAGGGGAAGGACGCTGAAACGATCCGCACGGACGCCGAAGAAGCCCTGGCCCGGGAGATCACTCGTATGCTGGAGGAAGGCGTGGTCCCGGATCGGGCGGACATCGACCTGGCCATGATCCTCGGCGCCAACTGGCCCTTCTTCAACGGCGGCATCACCCGCTACCTGGACCGGGTGGGCGCCTTCGACCGGATCTGAGGCACCGGCTCCCGCGAGGATTCCGCACGGGGCCTTCCGCACCGTCCCCGGGGCGCCGCGCCGCATACACAGCGACCGCGATGACCCAGCGACGATGAGGAAGGCCCCTGCCATGCCCGCCGAGAACCCCCGCCCCCGCCCCGAGGACGCCGCCGAGAACGCCGCCCGCGCGGAGGCCGCCCCCGGCTGCGCCTGCGGCCACACCGATTCAGCCCCCGCCTGCGGATCCGACGGAGGAGTCCGCACGACCACGCGGCGTCGGGCCCTGGCCGGTGCCGGGGCCGCGGCCGGGGCCGCCGCGCTGCTGGCAGCCTGCGGTGACGGCAAGGACTCCGCGACGGATGCGGAGACCATCGCCGAGCCCCTGGACCTCGCCGGCACCGACGAGGTCCCGGAGGGCGGGTCCGTGCAGAAGGCGAAGGACGGCACGACCGTGCTGCTGACCCAGCCGAGCAAGGGCGAGTTCAAGGCGTTCTCCACCGTGTGCCCGCACCAGGGCTGCACCGTGAACGCCGACGGCGCCCAGCTGACCTGCCCGTGCCACCACTCCGTGTTCTCCATCGAAGACGGCTCCGTGCAGGCCGGGCCCGCCCAGAAGCCGCTGCCCGAGTTCACCGCGCAGGTCAAGAACGGGCGGATCATCGTCAGCAGCTGACCCCCCCCGCGCACAGGGGACGGAGACGACGGCAGGCCTCCCGCCCGGATCGATCCGGGCCGGAGGCCTGCCGTCGTCGGTGGAACGGGCCCTACTGCTGGCGCACCAGGTTGCGCAGCACGTACTGCAGGATCCCGCCGTTGCGGTAGTACTCCCGCTCCCCCGGGGTGTCGATGCGCACGACGGCGTCGAACTCGGTGGTCTTGCCCTCCGGGTGCTCGGCGGTCACGTGCACCGTCTTGGGGGTGCGGCCCTCGTTCAGCTCGGTGACTCCCGTGATGGAGAAGGTCTCCGTGCCGTCCAGGCCCAGGGACTCGTGGGACTCCCCGGCCGGGAACTGCAGCGGCAGCACGCCCATGCCGATCAGGTTGGAGCGGTGGATGCGCTCGAAGGACTCGGTGATCACCGCGCGCACCCCCAGCAGCCGGGTGCCCTTGGCCGCCCAGTCGCGGGAGGACCCGGTGCCGTACTCCTTGCCACCGAGCACCACCAGCGGGGTGTTCTCCTCCGCGTAGTGCTGCGCGGCGTCGTAGACCGCGGCCTGCTCGCCGTCGCGGGTGAAGTCGCGGGTGAACCCGCCCTCCACGCCGTCCAGCAGCTGGTTCTTGATGCGGATGTTGGCGAAGGTGCCCCGGATCATGACCTCGTGGTTGCCGCGCCGGGATCCGTAGGAGTTGAAGTCCTTGCGCTGCACCCCGTGGGAGGTCAGGTACTGCCCCGCGGGGGTGTCCGTCTTGAAGGAGCCCGCCGGGGAGATGTGGTCCGTGGTCACCGAATCCCCGAGCTTGAGCAGCACCCGGGCGCCGTGGATGTCCTCCACCGGCTCCGGGTTCATGGCCATGCCCTCGAAGTACGGGGGCTTGCGCACGTAGGTGGACTCCTCATCCCACTCGAAGGTGTCTCCGGTGGGGGTGTCCAGGGACTGCCAGCGCTCGTCGCCGTCGAAGATCGTGCCGTACTCGGTGGTGTACGCCTCCGTGGACACGGAGTCGTCGATGATCTTCTGCACCTCGGTCGGGTCCGGCCAGATGTCCTTGAGGAACACGTCGTTGCCGTCCGGGTCCTGGCCCAGGGGGTCGTTCTCGAAGTCGAAGTCCATGGACCCGGCCAGGGCGTAGGCGATGACCAGCGGCGGGGACGCCAGGTAGTTCATCTTCACGTCCGGGTTGATCCGGCCCTCGAAGTTCCGGTTGCCGGAGAGCACCGAGGTGACCGAGAGGTCCTTCTCGTTCACCGCCTGGGAGACCTCGTCCTCCAGGGGCCCGGAGTTGCCGATGCAGGTGGTGCAGCCGTAGCCGACCACGTAGAACCCGACCTTCTCCAGGTCCGGCAGCAGCCCGGCCTTCTCGTAGTAGTCCGTGACCACCTTGGAGCCCGGGGCGATCGAGGTCTTGACCCACGGCTTGGAGGTCAGACCCTTGGCCGCGGCGTTGCGGGCCAGCACACCGGCGGCCATCATCACGGACGGGTTGGAGGTGTTGGTGCAGGAGGTGATCGAGGCGATCGCCACCGCGCCGTGGTCCATCTCGAACTCGCGGCCATCCGGCATCGAGACCTCGATGGGATCCGAGGCGCGACCCTCCGCCCCGGCGGCGGCCGAGACGGTCGCGCGCGGGCGCTCCTGCTCCTCCTGCTCCTCGGTCGCGGAGTGGCTCGGGGCGTCCGAGGCGGGGAAGGACTCCTTCTCCTGCTCGGAGACGTCCTCGTGCACGTAGTTGGTCAGGTCCGAGCGGAACTGCTCCTTGGCCTTGGTCAGCTCGATGCGGTCCTGCGGGCGCTTCGGGCCGGCGATGGACGGGACCACGGTGGACAGGTCCAGCTCCAGGTACTCCGAGTAGGCGACCTCCTGGGAGGGGTCGTGCCACAGGCCCTGCTCCTTGGTGTACTTCTCCACCAGGGCCACCTGCTCCTCCGAGCGCCCGGTCAGGCGCAGGTAGTCCAGGGTGACCTCGTCGATCGGGAACATCGCGGCGGTGGAGCCGAACTCGGGGCTCATGTTGCCGATAGTCGCGCGGTTGGCCAGGGGCACCTCGGAGACGCCCTCGCCGTAGAACTCCACGAACTTGCCGACCACGCCCTGCTCGCGCAGCATCTGGGTGATGGTCAGCACGACGTCGGTCGCGGTGGAGCCGGCCGGGATCTTGCCGGTGAGCTTGAAGCCCACGACCTTCGGGATCAGCATGGACACGGGCTGGCCGAGCATAGCGGCCTCCGCCTCGATGCCGCCCACGCCCCAGCCCAGCACGCCCAGGCCGTTGACCATGGTGGTGTGGGAGTCGGTGCCGACCAGGGTGTCCGGGTAGGCGCGCAGGACGCCGTCGACCTCACGGGCCATGATGGTGCGGGCCAGGTACTCGATGTTGACCTGGTGCACGATGCCCATGCCCGGGGGCACGACCTTGAAGTCCTCGAAGGCCGTCTGGCCCCAGCGCAGGAACTTGTACCGCTCGCCGTTGCGCTGGTACTCGATGTCCATGTTGCGCTCGATCGCGTCCTTGTTGCCGAAGGAGTCGATCTGCACGGAGTGGTCGATGACCAGCTCGGCCGGGGCCAGCGGGTTGATCTTGTTCGGATCCCCGCCCAGCTCCTTGACGGCCTCGCGCATGGTCGCCAGGTCCACGATGCAGGGCACGCCGGTGAAGTCCTGCATGATCACCCGCGCGGGGGTGAACTGGATCTCGGTGTCGGGCTCCGCGGTGGGGTCCCAGGAGGCCAGCGCCCGGATGTGGTCCTCGGTGATGTTGGCACCGTCCTCGGTGCGCAGCAGGTTCTCCAGCAGAACCTTGAGGCTGTAGGGCAGGTTCTGGGAACCCTCGACCTTGTCCAGCCGGTAGATCTCGTACTCGGTGCCGTCGACGTCCAGGACGTCCTTGGAACCGAAGCTGTCCACGGTGCTCATTGCGTGGCACTCCTCTCGCCGCTTCATGGTCCAGGCCCAGCTGCCGTCCTCGTCCGGTGGGATCCCAGCGGTCGCGTGCCCGTGAGTGGGGCGCCTTCGCCTTCTTCCGGTGTGTGATGCAGACCTTTGGAGACACAGTGACGCTAAGCCTTCGCCGTGCAGTCTACCCGCTCACCCCAGCCATCCCAGCATCGGGACGTAGCCGAGGCCACATCCGTCGGGGCGCGTCCGGCGGCAGGGCACGGCGCGGCCCCTCCCCTGACGCGGCCCACCGTTCAGCTCGCGCTCAGCGGGAGCGGTCCGGGCCCGGCTGGAAGACGGCGACGGCCTCCAGATGGTGGGTCTCGGGGTACAGGTCCAGTCCCCGCACCGCCGTGGGCTCCCAGCCGTCCGCGCGCAGGAAGCCGGCGTCCCGGCCCAGGGCCGCCGGGTCGCAGGCCACGTACACGATGCGCCGCGCCCCGCAGGCGGCCAGCCGCCGCATCACGGCGCGCCCGGCCCCGTCCCGCGGAGGATCCAGCACGACGACGTCGGGGGTCCCGGTACGGGGCCTGCCGGTCAGGGCCCGCTCCACCGCGGCGCGCTGGGCGATGACCTTCGCCCCCCGCGAGCCCTCGGTGCGGGCCGGACCCTGTCCTGCCAGATTGTGCCGGGCGTCCCCGGAGGTGACCTGGGAGCCCTCCACGGACCACACCGTGCCGCCCGCACCCACCTGGTCCGCGGCCAGCGCCGCGAACAGCCCGGCCCCGCCGTACAGGTCCCACACGGTATCCGCCGGGCGGACGTCGGCCAGCTGCCGGACGGTCTCGGTCAGGGCGGCCGGGGCCAGCCGGTGGTTCTGCCAGAACCCGCCCGCACCCACGCGGAAGCGCAGCGGGGCGGGGGCATCGGGCCGGTCCGGGCTCGGCACGGGGAGGGTCTCCACCACGTGGTCATCCCCGCGCAGCACGATCGGCTGGGGCCGGGGGCCGCGGCGTCCGGAGATGCGCGCCGGCTGCAGGACCGCGGAGACCTCGACGTCGGCCGGGCAGGCGTCCAGGGCCACATCCAGCTCCCGGCCCAGCGGCGCCAGATCCTGCGTGTCCGGGGCGGCCGTGAACAGGATCAGCGGCCGGCTAGCCGAGCCCGCACCCGCCGAGGGGGCGGCGACGTCGATCCGGGAGACCCCGGGGAAGCGCCCCGCGCCCAGGCCCAGCTCCTGGATCTCCCGCACCGCCAGGGGGAAGCGCTCCACCGGGATGACCCGCTCCTCGTGGTAGGGGTGCATCCCGGGGCGGCCCTCGTCGTCCACGGCGAAGTGCACCCGGGTGCGCCAGCCGCCGTGAGCCCCGGAGGGCTCCGGGTCGGAGTGCCCCTGCCGGTCCGAGCTCCCCGCGGCGGCCAGCACGGCCGGGTCCGCGAGCGCCGCGGGATCGACGACCGTCAGCTGCTCCAGCAGGGGGTCAGCGGGATCCATCCCGCCCAGGCGCACCAGCTGCTCGCGCAGCACGTCGGCCTTCAGCAGGCGCTGGCGCTCGGGGCGGATGTGCCCGTACTCCATGCCGCCGACCGGGTGCAGGGTGAGCAGGGCATCGGCGGCGGGCCACGGGTGCTCGCGCCGGTCCGGGGAGGCCTCCAGGACCTCGAGCAGCCGGGCCTCGGCGTAGCGGCCCTTCGGGCCCAGGCCGGTGACCTCCACCAGCACGGATTCGCCGGGGATCCCGTGGCGCACGAACACCACGCGGTTCTCGTGCCGACCCAGCGCCGCCCCGCCGTGGGCCATGCCGGTCAGGCGCACCGCGAACTCGTCGCCGATCCTCATCGCTGTCCTTCCGCCGTCTGCGTCGTCTCCGAGGCCGCCGGTTCGCCCGGGGCCTGCCCGTCCACGACCCGCGGGGTCTGCGTCGGATCGGGCACGTCCTGCCCGTCCTCGCGGCCCAGCCGCCAGGGCACCACCGCGGTGATCACCCCGGGCTCGCGGCGCAGGGCCCGCACCAGCCGCCGGGAGAGCCGGTGGTGCAGCAGGGCCTGCCACCAGTGCTCCACCACGTAGTCCGGGATGTAGACCACGACGACGTCGCGCGGGGAGCGCTTCAGGAAGCGGCGCACGTGGCGCACCACGGGGGCCACCGGGTCCCGGAAGGGCGCGGCGAGGATCGTCAGGGGCACGGGCACCTCGTAGCGGTCCCACAGGGCTCGGATGCGGTGGGTGCGGGTCTCGTCGATGTTCAGCACCAGCGCCTCGATGCTGGAGGGCCGGGAGGCCCTGGCGTAGGCCAGGGCCCGCAGCGCGGGCAGACGCAGCCGCGGGATGACGACCATCGCGTGCACCCGGGAGGGCAGGGCCTTCAGGGGGTTGTTCTCGCGCACGGCCAACTCCTCATCGACTCGCTCGTAATGGCTCTTGATCCGCAGACACAGCCAGGTTCCCACGAGCACGACCAGGACCGTGACCCAGGCGCCCTGCACGAGCTTGGTCACCAGCACGATCAGCAGCCCGAGCACGGTCGCGGCGAAGCCCACGCAGGTGACCAGCTGGTCGCGGATCAGCCGCTTGCGGGGCAGCCGGTCCAGGACCAGGCGGATGCTGCGGTGGCGGGTGCGGATCACGGCCGCCTGGGTCAGGGACATCGAGAACAGCACGCCCAGCACGTACAGCTGGATGAGGTCGTTGACCTGGGCGCCGAAGGCCAGGACCACGAGGCAGGCCGCGACCCCGAGCAGCAGCACGGCGTTGGCGTAGACGGCGCGGTTGAGCCGGGCGTTCAGGTGCACGGGCAGGTAGCCGCGCCGGGCCATCGCGGAGGCCAGCACCGGGAAGCCCGAGTAGGCCGCCGCCGGGGCGACCAGCAGCACCAGGACCGTGGCGATGGGCACCAGCGCCCCCAGCAGCCCGTCGCCGAAGACCGCCCGGGAGACCTGGGCCAGCAGGGGCATCTGGTGCAGGTCCGCCGGGGCCGTCGCCCCGTCGATGACCAGCTGGCGCGGATCCATGACGACGACGGCGCCGGTGGCCCGGACCAGGTGCAGCACCGCGACCAGGAAGACCGCGGAGACCAGCCCCATGGCCAGGAGGGTCTGGGAGGCGCCGCGTGCCCGGGGGCGGCGGAAGAACCGGGCGGAGTTGGACACCGATTCCACGCCGGTCAGGCCCACCGCGCCCGAGGAGAAGGCCCGCAGCACCAGCAGTGCCAGCCCGGCGCCGGTGACCACGGATTCCACCTGGCGGCCCGGCTGGATGCCGTAGTCCGCGCTCGGGGCGGGTCCGAGGGTGCCCGCGGCGTCCTGGGCCAGCCCGACGGCCACCAGCACCGCCACCAGCAGGACGAACAGGTATGCGGGCACGGGGTTCAGCCGCCCGATCAGGCCGATCCCGCGCAGGCGCACCGCGGTGAGCACGGCGATGATGACCAGGCAGATCCCCACCCGGTGCCCGGCCAGCGAGGGCAGCAGGGTCACCAGGTAGGAGGAGGCCGCCGCGGCGGAGACGGCCGCGGTCAGCACGAAGTCGAACAGCAGGCTGACCCCCGCCGCGGTGCCCGCCCGGGGTCCCAGCCGATCCGAGACCACCTGGAAGTCCCCGCCGGAGCGGGCGACCTCACGCAGGTTGTACCGGTAGGTGCCGATCACCAGCAGCAGGGTCACCGCGATGAGCAGTCCCACCCACGGGGCCAGGCTCAGCGCGGCCGTGCCCGCCAGGGCCAGGACCATGACGACCTCGTCCGGGGAGTAGGCCAGGGAGGAGACGCCGTCGGCGCCGAACACGGGCATGGCCTGGCGCCGAGGCAGGGAGAGCCGACGCAGCCGCTCGGTCTCCTGGGGAGCGCCGAGGACCGCGTCGCGCAGACGGGAGCCCGGGGTTCGCACAGGCCCACGCTACCCCACCGCCTCGGGGTGCGCCGGGAGGGGACGGGTGCACTACTGTGGAGCTCGGACCCGACCGCTCACCGCCCCCGTACCGCCCCGGAAGGACTGATCCCGCCGTGCCGCACTTCGTCATCATGGGTGCCGGGCGCGTGGGCGTGATGCTCGCCCACTCCCTGGAGACCGCCGGGCACACCGTGTCCGTGATCGACCGGGACGAGGCGGCCTTCCGGCGCCTGCGCGCGGACTTCCAGGGCCGCCAGATCACCGGCATCGGCTTCGACCGGGACACGCTGCGCCGGGCCGGCATCGAGCAGGCCTACGCCTTCGCCGCCGTCTCCTCCGGGGACAACTCCAACATCCTGGCCTCCCGGGTGGCCCGGGAGACCTTCAAGGTCCAGCACGTGGTCGCCCGGATCAACGACCCGAATCGCGCGGAGTTCTACCAGCGCCTGGGCATCCCCACGGTCGCCGCGGTGCGCTGGTCCACGGACCAGGTGCTGCGCCGGATCCTGCCCGAGCAGGACGTCACCGGGGACTACCGGGAGGCCTCCGGGCGGCTGGTGCTGGCCGAGCTGAAGCTGCACCCGGCCTGGGCGGGCCTGCCGCTGGAGCGCATCGAGGCCGCAGCGGAGGTGCGCATCGCGTTCATCACCCGCTTCGGCGAGGGCCAGCTGCCCGGCCCCGACACCAGCTACCAGCAGGGCGACGTCGTGCACGCGATGCTGCGCACCCAGGAGGTGGACGAGGTCGCGAAGGTCTTCGCGAATCCGCCGCAGGATCCGGAGGAGCAGGAGTACCGGGAGGACGATCGGCCCCGCCGGGCGCTGCGCCGGCGCGGGGAGGGAAGGAGCTAGCGGTGCAGGTGCTGATCGTGGGCGCGGGATCCGTGGGATCCTCGATCGCCCGGGAGCTGCTGACCCACGGCCACGAGGTGACCCTCGTGGACGAGAAGCCCGAGGCCATCGGGCGCTCCAACCTGCAGGGCGCCTCGTGGCTGATCGGGGACGCCTGCGAGCTGTCCGTGCTGCGCGCGGCCGCCCCGCAGTCCGCGGACGTGATCGTCGCGACCACCGGAGATGACAAGTCCAACCTCGTCGTCTCCCTGCTGGCCCGCTCCGAGTTCGGGGTGCCGCGCACCATCGCCCGGGTCAACAACCCCAAGAACGAGTGGCTGTTCGACGACGCCTGGGGAGTGGACGTGGCCGTGTCCACCCCGCGGCTGATGACGGCGCTGGTCGAGGAGGCCGTGGAGGTCGGCGGCGTCGTGCGGCTGCTGAACCTGCAGGCCGGCGGGGCCACCCTCATCGAGTACACCGTGCCCCACGGGCACGGGTTCATCGGCACGGAGGTCGGCGCGATCGAGTGGCCCGAGCAGACCACCCTGGTGGCGATCCTGCGCGACGGGATCCCGATCACCCCCAGCGACGACGACGTCCTGGAGGGCGATGACGAGCTGTTCTTCATCACCACCGCCCACGGGGAGCGGGAGCTGCAGCTGACCTTCAACCGCGCCGCGGGCGAGGCCGGGACCGAGGATCAGGGGGTCAGGCAGGTTCCGGACCGCGATCAGACGGCCCACGGTCAGGAGCTGTAGCCGGGCGGGAGATCAGCCACCCCAGCCACAGCACGAGCAGGTAGAACGGGGTGCCCATGACGATCCGGGCGGCCCCGAGCGGCCCCACCAGATCAGCCGCGTACAGGGGCAGCTGCACCGCCAGGCGCAGGGCCAGCATCCCCGCGAAGACCACCGTGGCCCACTGGTAGGCCCGCAGCCGCTCGGGCCGGGAGCGCCAGGCCGTGCCCTCCCCGCGCAGGAAACCGTAGAACAGCCCGATCACGGGCCAGCGGGCGACCATCGAGACGAGGGCGCCGAGCAGATAGAGGCCGTTGATCCAGAAGCCGGGCACGAAGTAGTCCGCGGCCTGGCCGGTGAAGCGAGCGAATCCGGCGCACACCAGCACTCCCGCGGCCCCGGCCAGGGACTGCAGGAGGCTGCCGCGCTGGGCCACGCGCAGCAGGGCGGCCGCGAGGGCCGCGGCCACGGCCACCCACAGGGCGTGGCCCAGGTGCTGGGTGAAAAGGTAGACGACGAGGAAGACCAGGCTGGGCAGCACGGACTCCGCGATCCCTCGCCACCCGCCGACGGCGTGCAGCAGGTCGATGCGGCCCTGCTCGTCCCGGCGGAAGGTTCCGGAGGCGCCGTAGGAGGCGGCCAGGGTGCGCCCGAGGGAGTCCGGTGAGGCCCCGTCGGACTCGGGGTGCTGGGGCGAACGCTGTCCGGGGTCCTGGGTCACGGGTCCGGGGTCCTTTCCTGGGCGGGTCGGTCGACGCCGGTCACGGGGTGTGCCGGGAGACGATCTCGTAGCGGGGATTGTAGATGACCGGGCCGACCGCATCCCGGGCGAGCATCCCGGAGCAGCGCAGCCGCGTCCCGGCGTCGAGCCCGGGGACGCTGCGCTGGCCGTGCCAGATCAGGCGGACCCGGGCCCCCGGGGCCAGCGGACCGGGGGCGTCGGAGAGCTCCGGGGTGTCCATCGCGATCGCGGAGGTCGGCGCGGCGAAGGAGCCGCGGGCCGCCTTGGTCTGGGCGCTGACCACGGTGCGCAGGGACTGGCGGATCTCCACCTCGGCCTCGTAGCGCGGCAGGGCCCCGATCGGCTGGAGGCGCACCTCGCTGATCCGCCCCTCCACGAGCACCCGCACCCGCGGCCTCATCCCCGGCTGGTGGGACATGGACCCGTGCACCGGCAGGTACTCGGCGGTGCCGCCGCGCCGCTCGGGCCGGGGCGGGGTCGGCACCTCAGCCAATCTGGGTGACCTCGGGACCGCGCTGCGGGACCTGCAGGTCCGGCTCCTCCTGGGGCTCGGTGCGACGCACGGCCTCGGCGGGGACCTCCAGGGGCAGCAGGTCCCGCGGGGCCATCGGCTCGCGCCCGCGCACCACGACGATGCCGCGGAACAGCTCCTCCATGCGGGCGGCGGCCTGCTCCTGCACGGCCGCGTCCCCGGTGAACACCCCGCGCAGGAACCAGCGCGGCCCGTCCACCCCGACGAAGCGGGCCACGCGCAGGCCCCGCTGCCCGTCCGGCAGGCTGGCCGGGATCTTGGCCAGCACCTGGCGCCCGAAGGGCCCTTCGGTGATGTCCACCATGCCCTGCTGGGAGCGCACGGACTCGGCCAGCTCGGTGCGGATCTGGGGCCACAGCCCGCGGGACTTCGGCGCGGCGAAGGCCTGGACCTGCACGCTGGCCTGACCATCCTCCAGCGTCACGGCCACGACCCGCTGGGACTTCTGATCCACGTCCAGGCGCAGGTTCACCCCGGGTTCGCGGCGGATGCGCAGCCCGCCCAGGTCGATGAACCCCTCCAGGTCCGCCGCGTCGACCTCGGCGAGGTCGAAGGGCCCGGTCTGGGCCCGCTGGGAGGTCCGCTCCTCGGTCTCGGAAGGGGCCTGGGCCTCCCCCGCGGCGTCGCTGACCTCGGCCTGCGACGCCGCGGGGTCCTTCCGTGCGTCATCCTTCCGCGCGGCGTCCTTCTGCTCGTCGACCGCCGGCTCCTGCTCGGCCTGGTCCTTCTTCTTCCTGCCGAATCCCAGCATGCTGCCTCAGCCTCTCCTCGTCGTCTCGGTCGTGTGCCGACCCGGTGCCGGGTCGCGTCGGTGGTGTCGTCAGCGGGTCCCGCTGGAGCCGAAGCCGCCGGCGCCGCGGGCGGCGGGTTCGTCCTCGGCGGCCAGCGTCGGCACGAGCGTGAACGCGGCGGTCTCGTGGCGCTGCACCACCAGCTGCGCGATGCGGTCCCCGCGGCGGATCGCGAAGGGCTCGCTGCGGTCGGTGTTCAGCAGGGTCACCACGATCTCTCCCCGGTATCCCGAGTCCACCGTGCCGGGGGCATTGAGCACGGTGACGCCGTGCTTCAGGGCCAGTCCGGAGCGCGGGTGCACCAGCCCCACCAGGCCGCGGGGCAGGGCCAGGGCGACGCCGGTGGGCACGGCGGCCCGGTGGCCCGGTTCGATCACGAGGTCCACCCGGCTGCGCAGGTCCGCGCCGGCGTCTCCGGGGTGGGCGTAGCTCGGCGGGTCCAGCTCGGGGTCCAGCAGCTGCAGCGGGATCTCGGTGGTCTGGCTCATGGTCTCGGGAGCACTTCCTCGGTGGACGGGATGCGAAAAGACGGCGTGTGGCCGGGGCGCCAGCCTCCCGTCTACCGCTCGCGCCGCGGCACGCGGACGGCGTCGGGGGCCCGTAGGCCACTGTAGTTCACCGGACGGGGAACCGGCGGGGCGGGACCCTGCCGCACCGCCCGGCCCCCGGGCCGCGGGGCGTGCGGGGGTCGGGTTCGTGAGATCCTGGAGGCATGTCAGCATCCCTGCCCACCCCGCACGATGACGCCCCCGCCTCTTCCCCGGCCGTGACGGCTCCCGGGGAGGTGCTGTTCCGGGAGAAGCTGGTTCCCTCGGTGGGAACCTGGATCCTGGTGGTGGTCTTCGGCCTGGCCGTGTTCCTCATCGGGGCCCCCATCAGCATCCCGATCGGCACCGCCGTGGCCGTCGTCCTGGCGGGCCTGCTCGGGGTGATCCTCACGGCCACCTCCCCGGTCCTGGAGGTCACCCAGGACTCCCTGCAGGTGGGCCGGGCCCACATCGAACGGCGCTACGTCGGGCGGGCCGAGGCATTCCGCGGGGACGCCGCTCGGATCGCGGCGGGGCCGGCCGCGGACGGACGGGCCTACATGTGCTTCCGCCCGTGGGTCTCCCCCGTGGTGCGCATCCGCATCGAGGATCCCGCGGACCCCACCCCCTACTGGCTGGCCAACGCCCGGCACCCGGAGGACCTGGTGCGGGCCCTGGGCGGGGATCCGGACGAGCAGGACGAGCACGCCCTGGAGTACACCGAGCCGGCCGCCTCCCCGGAGGACAACCCCGGGTGGCGCCGCTGAGACTGCCCGCGCGAACGGCGGCCTTCGGGTCCGGCGGCGCCGCCGACGCAGCCGGAACGGGCGAGAGCCCGGCGGATCATGGCGGATCCGCCGGGCCCTCGCCGGTCTGGGGAGGCGCGAGCCTCAGCCCTCGCACTCCACGCAGTAGTACAGGCCGTCCTCCTCGCGGGCGATCTGCGAGCGGTGGCGGACCAGGAAGCAGGAGGCGCAGGTGAACTCGTCCTGCTGGGCGGGCAGCACGACGACGGAGAGCTCCTCGTGGGACAGATCCGCCCCGGGCAGCTCGAAGCTCTCCGCGGCGGCGTTCTCGTCCTCGTCGACGACGTTGGACTGCTGATCCCCGCGGTGGGACTTCAGCTCCTCGATGGAGTCGGCGCTGGTCTCTTCGTCCTGCTTGCGGGGGGCGTCGTAATCGGTGGCCATTGGGTGAGTCACCCTTTCGATGTCGGGGGACCCGCTCTCCTCGATGAGAGCCGGTCGTGACGGATGTGCGGTCCGTTCGGCACGCGATGCTGCCCCTCGGATTCGCGGTGCAGGGGACGGTGCGGCGCCGGTAACGCGACGATTGAACACCATCGGACACACCGTGTCCAGCCGTGGCGCGCGCACGGCGTCGTCAGGGGCGGAAACAGGCCCCGCACCTGCCCGAATCCGCGCGGAGCGAACGGGTACTCTGGTCAGTGATACCCTCGCGGGAGCCGTCATCGCCGAGCCCGGCGCCGGGGCGGCGGGACCGGCGGACGGTCACGATGTCGAAGGAGAGCCGATGCAGCAGTTGCGATTCGTAGGGGTGCACGATGACGGGCAGCACCTCATCCTGGAGACCCCGGATGGCGAGCAGCGCTTCAGCGCGCCCCTCGACTCCGACCTGCGCAACGCCGTGGTCAAGGCCCGTCGCGCCCATCCGGCCCGGGGGCTGTCCGGCAACGGGGTCTTCGGGCCCCGGGACATCCAGACCCGGTTCCGCCAGGGGGCCAGCGTGGATGAGATCGTGGCCGAGTCCGGGTGGAAGCCGGAGCGGGTGCGCCGCTACGAATGGCCGATCCTCGCCGAGCGCTCCCACATCGTCGCCGAGGCCAAGGCCGTGGCGGTGACCCCGCTGCACGCCGAGCGCACCGCCGTCTCGACCCGTCCGAGCCTGCACGAGCAGATCGTGGCCGTGCGGGAGGACTGGGGCTTCGCCGAGGGCGACGCCCAGTGGAACTCCTGGCAGCGCGAGGACGGGCAGTGGAACGTCTCGGTGTCCGTGGACTACTCCCCCGCGGCCCTGGGGCAGCTGCCCGACGGCGCCGAGTTCCCGGCTCGCTTCGTCTACAACCCCGCCAACCAGACCGTGACCGCGGCCAACGCCGTCGCCGAGTTCCTCCTGGGCCGCGAGACCGGAGGGCAGGAGGCGGCGGGCCAGCCCTCCCCCGGCCCGCAGGAGCTGGACGATCAGGCGCAGGATCCGGAGGCCCCGGAGGCGGACGAGTCCGCCCCGGCCGGGCAGGATCCCGCCCCGTCGGAATCCGCGACGGCCGAGACCGACCCGGCCGAGCGTGCGGAGCTGCGCACGGTGCCGGAGCCCGCGCAGGACGCCCAGGACGAGCTGCTGGAGGAGCTGCAGCGGCGTCGCGGCCGGGCGGCCGGAACCGATCCCTCCTCCGACGCCCGCGTGCAGAGCCTCGCCGAGCGGATGGGCGAGGATGCCTCCGCCCCGGAGGAGACCGATCCTCGGGCCGACGAAGACGCCGACCACGGCCGGCACCCCGTCGCCGGGGCTCAGCGGGGCTCCGGCCGGCGTCCCTCCGTGCCCAGCTGGGACGACATCGTCTTCGGCGGTCGGCACTGATCCACACCCCCGCACGCTCCCGGGCCGCCCGCCGGACGGGATCGGCATCGACCACCACCGCACCTGATATGGGACAGTGACTTCATGGCCAAGAAACGGCGTCGTCGCGACAGCGCACAGGACCCCGCGGCCCCGCACGGCGGATCCGAGGACTCCGCCGCCCGGGAGGCCGCGGGCGCCGAGGAGTCGGCTCCGCAGACGGAGGCGACCGAGCAGGTCGCCGCGCAGGAGGAGCGCGAGGCGCTGGCACCGGGCTACGAGTACGTGGACGATGCGACCGCACAGACCGCGACGGGTCAGCCCACCGAGCCGATGGTGAGTCTGAACGATGAGCTGTTCGGCCCGCAGCTGCCCGACGATCCGGAGGCCACCGCTCAGCGGCGCCGCTGGGCGCGCCGACGCCGGCAGCAGACCGCGGCATCCGCGACGGATTCCCCCAGGACCGGGGCGACGCCGGGGCTCGATGGGGTCGCACCCGTCACGGCCGCCCGGGAGACCGCCTCGGCTCCCGAGCAGTCGGCGCCGGAAGCCCCGGATCAGGATGCGGGGCCGGCCCCGGCTCGGCGCGGGCGGGCCGGGCGGATCGCGGCCCTGGCCGGTCTGGCCGTGATCGGTCTCGGCATCGGCGCCGGGGCGACCTACCTCTACCAGCAGCGCGGGGACCAGCCAGCCCCCGCCCCGACCTCCTCGGCGCCGCGCACCACCTCGAGCTCACCCTCCCCCAGCAGCGCGCAGCCGACCCGGCAGGAGACCAGCCCGGCCCCGCAGCCCACGGTCATCGAGCCTCCGCAGCAGGGGGAGATCTCGGTAGCGCCGCAGCCGACCCAGGAGCCCACGCAGGCGCCGACCACCAGCGCCGCGCCGAGCCCGGAGCCGACCGAGGAGCCTACAACACCGGAGCCGACCCAGGAGCCCACGCAGGAGCCGACATCCGCCCCGGCGCCCGAGCCCACGACCCAGGCGCCCGCCCCGAGCACCCAGGCCCCGGCCCCGACCAACCCCGGCGGGCAGCAGCCCACCCAGGACACCCGCGGGCAGGGTGGACAGGATCAGGGCGCGCAGGATGAGAACGCGCAGTCGGGGCAGGACGCGGGCACCGCGGGCGGCTCCGGCGGGTAGGTCTGCCGCGGACGGTGGAGCGGGGGTGCCTGATCAGCGGCGGGGCAGCACGAGCAGGCGCCCGGAGACGGGGTGGCGCAGCACCTCGATGTCCCAGCCGTAGACCTCGGTGAGCCGCTGACTCGTGCACACCTGCTCCGGGGTGCCCTGCGCGACGATCCGGCCGTGCTCCAACAGGATGATCCGGTCGGCGTAGGCCGCGGCGACGTCCAGATCGTGCAGGACCACGACGACGCCGGCCCCATCCGCGGCCAGCTCCCGGCAGGTGCGCAGCGTCTCCTCCTGGTGCAGGATGTCCAGGGCCGCGGTGGGCTCATCCAGGAGGATCAGCGGGGTGCGCTGGGCGAGGACCCGGGCCAGCTGGACCCGGCCGTTCTCCCCGCCGGACAGCGTGGTCACGTCCCGATGGCGCAGCAGCCGGGTGCGGGTCGTCTCCATTGCCTCGGCGCAGGCCTGCTCGTCCTGCTCCGCCAGCGGCGTGCCCTTCCAGGGGGTCCGCCCCATGGCCACGATCTCCTCCGCGGGGTAGGAGAACGCGACCTGGGAATTTGCAGCAGGACGCTGCGTCGTCGGGCCAGCTCCATGGGACTCCAGCCGCTCGGGGACTTCTCCCCCACCCGGACGGTGCCGTGACGCGGCACGACGTCCCCGGCCAGCACGGACAGCAGGGTGGACTTCCCTGCGCCGTTGGGCCCGATCAGGGCCAGCACCTCCCCCGCCTCGACGTCCACGGTGATGTCCTCGAGCACGGACCGCTCCCCGAAGCCGTGGCCGATGCCCTCGGCGCGCAGCAGACTCACAGGCTCACCCCCTTGCGCAGGGTGCGCCGCAGCAGCACGAAGAAGGTCGGACCCCCGACCAGGGCCGTGAAGATCCCGATGGGCAGGTCCGCGAAGGGCACCAGCGTGCGCGCCGCCAGATCCGAGGCGGCGATGAGCACGGCCCCGCCGAGCATCGAGGCCGGCAGCAGCACCCGGTTGGAGGGACCCAGCACCAGGCGCAGGACGTGCGGGACGATCAGCCCGACGAAGGCGATGATCCCGGCGTAGGCCACGGCCGCCCCCGTGAGCAGGGCCGCACTGGTGATGGCGGCGATGCGCAGGTGCTCGACGTCGACGCCCGTGTGCCGCGCCGCCCGATCGCCCAGAGCCAGCAGGTTCAGCCTTCCGGCGATGACGAGACCGACGACGAGGCCGAGGAGGATGATCGGGCCCGCGGAGAAGACGGCCTTCCAGGTGGAGCCGTTGAGGGACCCCATCTGCCAGAACACGATCTGATCCCGGTCGGTGGGGCTGGCGACGAACACCAGGAAGGCGATCGCGGCATTGGCCACGGCGGTCACCGCGATGCCCGTGAGGATCATGGTGATCACCCCGGCCCGGCCATCGCTGCGGGACAGGACGTAGACCACGACCGTGGTGACCATGGCCCCGACGAAGGCCAGCAGCGGCACGGTGAAGATCCCGAGGAAGCTCAGGCCCAGCACGATGGCCAGGCACGCCCCCACGGCGGCCCCCGCGGAGATGCCGATGACACCGGGTTCGGCCAGCGGGTTGCCGAACACCGCCTGCATGACAGCCCCGGCGCAGCCCAGGGCCGCCCCGACCAGCACGCCCAGGACGATGCGGGGGAAGCGGATGTTCCACAGGGTCGCATCCGCCAGCTGCAGGGAGGGCTGGACCGGGGACCACCCGAGGCGCCGGGTCACCGAACTCAGGACGTCCCTGGCCGGGATCTCGTACTGGCCGAGACCCGCGGAGAGCAGGCAGAGCACCGCCAGGACGACGCCGAGCGCGACGAGGGTCCCCCCGATACGCCCGGCGCGGCCCCTCTGCGGCATCAGGAGGAGGTCCCGTCCCCGGACACCGCGTCCGGGGCGTAGACGGCCTGGGCCAGGGAGAGCAGCACCGCCGGGGTGTTCGGCCCGAAGGACAGGATCTGTCCGTCGGCCATGGACACGACGCGCCGGTTCTTCCCGGCCGTGGTCTCCCCGACGCCCGGACGAGCCAGGAACCCGTCGATGCCGCCGGTGGATTCGATGCCCTTGCTCATCGCCAGGATCAGATCCGGGTTGAGCTTGACCAGAGCCTCGGAGGTGGCGGGCACGATGTCCTCCACTCCCTTCTCGGTCGCGGCGTCGACCCCGGACAGGGAGGTGATCAGGTCATCCGCCCCGCTGCCCTTGCCCAGGATGAAGAACACCCCGGCGTTGCCGCGCACGTACAGGAAGGCCATGGACAGCTTCTTCCCGTCCTCACCGGGGGCGACGTCGCGGATCGTCTGGATCGCGTGGTCCAGATCCTTCTGCACCCGCTCCCCCCCCCGGCGCTTGCCGTCCTCCGGAACCCCCAGGGCGTCGGCGACCTTCTGGATCTGCCCGTCGATCAGGTCCATGCGCCGGTCCGGGGAGAAGTGCACCACGGTGATCCCCGCCGAGCGCAGCTGCTCGGTGATCTCGGTGGGCCCGTTGGTGGTGTCCATCAGCACGACCGTCGGGGCCGTCTTCATGATGGCCTCGGCATTCAGATCGTGACCGTTCTCCGTCACCAGCGGCAGATCCTTCAGGGACTCCTCGGTGGATGAGGTGACCCGTCCGACCAGCTTGTCTCCCTGGCCCAGGGCCTCGACGGTCTGGGCGAGGGTGCCGTACAGGTCCAGGGCGAGGATCCGTGAGGTGTCCGTGACGGTGACCTCGGTGCCCTGATGGTCCTTGACGGTCACGGGCAGCTTCGGCTAGCTGGGATCGGAGATGGGCTCCACGTCCGGAACCGAGGCCGCCTCGGTGGGGCCGGTGATGGACTTCGGGTCATCCACGGCGTTCTGCTTCAGCGCGGTGGCGGCCTTCTCGAGAGACGCGGCGTACTGCTCGGAGTCGGCCCCGCCCCCGCCCCCGCCGCTGGCGGAGGAGCCCGCCGCGCCGCCCTGGTCACCGCAGGCGGTGAGCAGCAGGAGCAGGCTGAGCAGCAGGGCCGTGATGACCCTGGCCGGTCCCCGCAGGGCCCGGGGGTCGGCGGCCCCCGGGCGGGTGCTCGGTGCGGGGCGCATCAGCGCTGCCGCCCGTTCACGCGACGCCGGGCGATGACCACGGCGGCCGCGCCGACGGCCAGCACCGCCAGGCCGACCGCGGCCAGCTGCTGCGGACGCTGGGCGCCGGTCTCAGCCAGGTTCTCGCAACCGGGGCCCTGGTACTCCACACGGGTGGTCACCTGGGGGGAGGCGTCCGCGGCCGGCGCGGCGGCATCCCCGGTGAGGGACGCGGAGAAGCTCAGCGGATCCAGCTCCTGGCCGGCCTCGTAGAAGTTGGCGAAAGCATCGGCACCGGTCTGGGTGAGGGTGGTCTTCGCGTCGCTGACGGACACGGAGCCTCCGTCGGCCTGGATCCCGGACAGGTCCACGTTGGCGAACACGACGTCGCCGTAGTCCTTGTTCTTGCCCTCCATGTCATTGGAGGAGATGGTCGCGTAGAGCTTGCCGTGACTGCCGTCGATCTCCAGGTGGAAGTCGGAGAGCTTGGTGTCCAGGATGCCCTTGTGCCCGGTGAAGTGCAGGGTGCCGGGGAACTTCAGGGAGCCGGAGCCGTCCTTGAAGGTCCCGGTGCCTCCGGACCAGGAGTACTTCCCGTTCGCGTAGCTGACGTCGGTCAGGTCCCACTTGCCCTTGGCGATGCCACCGGAGATGTAGTTGCGGAAGGAGGTCTTCAGTCCCCAGTCCATGGTGGCCGCGGAGACGGTGCCCTGGGCCGAGGACGCGCCGGAGGCGGCCGCCGGCGTCGCCGTCTCCGTGACGGTCACCGGCACGCACTGCAGCTCGGCCTGCCCGGGATCCGTGGAGACGGCCCCGGCACCACCGGCGCTCGTCCCGCTCTGGGCCCCGGAGCCGGACCCGGTCCCGCTGCCGTTGGAGCTCCCGGTCTGTGCGGCATCGTCCGTGGAGGCGGAGGCGGTCTTGCCGGAACCGGCGGAGGTGTCGGCCTCGTCCAGGGTGGCCTCATCCGGGTTCTGCACGGCGGCGCCCAGGCGCGCGGTGAAGCTCAGGGGGTCCAGTTCCTGGCCGGCCTCGTAGAAGCCCGCGAAGGCATCCGCGCCCTTGCTGGTGGGGGTGGTGCGCGCGTCCTGCGCGGAGATGACGTCGCCGGTCAGGGTGGCCCCGCTGAGATCCACCTGCGCCAGGGCGACGCTCTTGTAGGAGATCATCTTCCCGGGAGTCTTGTAGTCGTCGTTGAGCTCGCGGGAGTCGACGTCCGCGACGAGGGTGCCCTGGCCGTCCCGGATCTGCAGGCGGGCGTTGGCGATGGTCAGGTCCAGCAGCCCCTTGTGCCCGGTGAAGTGCAGCGTGCCGGGGTAGTCGATCTGGCCGGTGCGGGTGGCCGGATCGTAGTAGCCGCTGGCGTTGTCGTACGTGAAGATCCCGTTGCGATCCTGAACTCCGGACACGGTCCAGGAGGCACGGGCGATGGGGCTCTTGATGTACTTGCGGAACGACTCCTTGACGCCCCAGGACATGGACCCGGAGTCCACCGTGCGCTTGGTGGTCTCGGTCTTCTTCCCCTCCTGGGCGGTGCCCTGGCCGGAATCCCGGGTGGGCTGGGCGGCGGGATTCTCGGACGACTCGGCGGTGGACCGCGGGGCCGCGGTGCTGGGCTTCGGGCTCGAGCTCGGCGCGGGCGTGGACGTGCGGGTGGGCTGCGGCTGCTCGCTGGGCTGGGCCGAAGGCTCCTGAGCGGCGGCGTAGTCGGCGGTGAAGCTCAGGGAATCCAGCTCCTGGCCCGCGTCGTAGAAGGTCTGCCCGAACACGGCGCGCCCGGAGTCCTTGAGTGTGACCTTCGCGTCCTTGAGGCGGAGCTGGCCGTCGGCGCCGGTGAGGCCCTTGAGATCGACGTCGGCCAGCTCCAGGCTCCGGTAGTCCTCCAGCTCGCCCTTGGTGGTGGTGTCGATGAACGGCCGCGCCTGGGCGTCGGCGATCAGCGTGCCCTTGGTCCCGTCGATGCGCAGTCGCAGGTTGCTCAGGGTGGTCTCGAGGATGCCCTTGTGCCCGGTGAAGGTGACGGCGCCCGGCAGGGCGACCTCCCCGGAGGTGCCGTTCCAGGTTCCGGTGCCCTCGCTCCAGTGGTAGGTGCCGTCGGCGTTCTGAGTCAGCCCGCCGGAGACGGCGATCTCCCCGCGGGCGATGGGGCCCTTGATGTAGCGACGGAAGGACCCCTTGACGCCTTAGTCCATGGTGGCCTGGGTCAGGGTGTCCTGCTGGGTCTGGGCGGCGGGCTGGACCTGGGCCTGGGCGGGGACCGGGCTCGCATCGGCGACGGCGGGCAGGCTCGCGAGGCCCGCCAGCCCGATGACGGCCGCGGCGGCGACGGTGCCGACGCGGCGGGAGGTGCTGGAGTTGTTCATGATGCCTTCGGGTCGAGTGACGGGGAGGGTCCGGTTCCTGTGCAGGCGCGGCTGTGCAACGGACGAGGACCGGCACAACCCAAACTAAGGTGTGGCTCAGCAGAATTCAAGGGCACCCTCTAATCGCGTCATGTTTCGGTGACAGACTGTCATCAAGACATGTTGGCGACACCCTGTCACCAACCCTGTTCACCCGACCGAGTGCCCGGAGGCCCCGATGTCCGTCACCACCGCCCACCGCTCCCGCACCGACGCCGCGCAGGAGGAGACCTTCTCCGCGCGCCTGCGCCGCTCGACCGCCAAGCGGCACTCCTCCGCCGAGCACTCGACCTTCATGACCGACCTCATGGGCGGCACCCTGGATGCGAGCGCCTACCTCCGGCTGCTGGCGCAGTACCGCCACATCTACGCGGCACTCGAGGAGGTCGCCCGCTCCTTCCGCGAGGACCCCCAGCCGCTGACGAACCCGTTCGTCCTTCCCGGGCTGGATCGGCTGTCCGCGATCGAGGCGGATCTGGCGGTGCTCGCCGACTTGGTGGGCCGCCCGCTCGACGTCGACGGAGATCCTCTCTTCGCGGCCCTGCTCAGCACCGCCGAGTACGTCGCGCGCATCCGGACCACCCGCACCAGCCCGGAGCGGTTCCTGGCCCACCACTATCTGCGCTACCTCGGGGACCTCTCCGGCGGGCAGGCGGTGGCGGCGCTGATGGCCCGGCACTACGGACTTCCCGCCGAGGCGCTGAGCATGTACCGCTTCCCGGACCTGCCCAAGCCCAAGGTGTTCAAGGACGGCTACCGCACCCTGCTGGACCGGGCGCAGTTCAGCGAGGACCAGCGTGCCGCGCTGGTCGAGGAAGCCGTCGCCGGCTTCGACCTCAACGCCCGCATGTTCGCCGACCTGCAGCGCGCCGTGCGCGCCTGAGGCGGGGCATCGCCCCGGCGATCCTCCGACGATCCCCTGCGCCCGCTCTGGGCGACCCTCGGAGCGGGCACCGGCCCGCCCCGCTGCGGCTCACAGGGCCAGCAGCGGAACCTTCCGCTCGGCGTCGGTCCAGGAGCCGTGCTGACCCACCATGCCCTTGGCCAGCGGGGAGACCCGGCGCAGGTCGTACAGGGCCAGCTCCCCGGAGGCGGCGATCAGCAGATCCCCGATGCGTCCGCGGACCCCCTCGCGCAGGTCGCCGAAGCAGCCCGCGCGCACCAGGTCCTCCCGGTCCAGGATCCAGGCCCGGTCCCCGAAGCGCTGCCCCCACGCCGCGATCAGGCGCCCCCGCGCGGTCTCGTCCTCGGGGTCGGCCAGGTGCAGCTGGACCAGGCGCGGCTCGCCGGCGGTCAGCTCCACCCCGGCGACCAGCTCCGGGTGCTCGTCGTAGGAGATGCGGTGCTCGGCGGCGACGTCGACCATCCCGTGATCCGCGGTGAGCAGGATGAGGGTCTCCTCCCCCGCCCGCGAGCGCAGCCGCCGCAGCCCGGAGTCCAGCTCCTCCAGGGCCTCGCGCCAGGCGGGGGAATCCACGCCGTACCGGTGCCCGGCCTGATCCAGCTCCGGCCAGTACAGGTACATGAGGGTGGGCTCCGGGCTCTGCAGCCGCTGGGCGGCCTTCGCCACGCGGGCCACGGTGGAGCCGGCGGCTACGAAGTCCCCGCCGCGCAGGGCCGCCCGGGTCAGGGCCGACCCGGCGTAGGCGCGCTGGGAGACGGTCACGACGTCGGTCAGGCCCTCCAGCTGCTGGAAGATCGTCGGCAGCGGCTGCCAGTCCTCGGGCAGCACCTGCGGATCCCATCCGGAGAGCTGGTTGACCACGACGCGCCGGGACGGGTCCACGACGTCGTAGCCGACCATCCCGGTCCGTCCCGGGGGCTGCCCGGTGCCCAGAGTGGCCAGGGACGCCGCGGTGGTGGAGGGGAAGGCCGCGTCCAGATCCGCCAGGCGGGCCGCCCGGCGCAGGGTCGGGGCGTAGCCCAGGTGCCGCTCCAGCTGCTCGGCGCCGAGCCCGTCCACCAGGACCAGGCACACGTTGCGGTAGGAGCCCGGGGGCCGCCCGGCCCGTTCCAGCGCGGCGGACAGGCCGAGCCGGTCCCCGATCCCGGCGGGCCGGTGATCCTCGGGAAGCGCCTGCACGGGGCGGTGCAGGGCGGCCGCGGAGGCCAGCGCGTCGGCGACGGCGCCGGTGCCGTAGGCCGGGGCGGGCGGCATCTCGCGCCCGAGCAGGTCCCGCAGCGGGCTCGGGCTCACAGGTGGGAGGTCCCGGACAGGGCGGTGTTGGCCCGGCGCAGGGCCCGGGCGAACTCCTTGGCGTCCTCCACCGCCTGTGGGCCGTCCGCCTCCGCGGAGATCCGCAGCACGACGTCCTCCCGGGGGGCCACCCCGGTGTAGCCGTGGTCGGCCTCGCAGGCGGGATCCGCGCAGTCGGCCGGCTGCACGTCGATGCGCTGGGATCCGGTCCAGGACATCATCAGCGTGACCTCCGAGGCGGGGGTGCGGGGGGTGTACTCCTGGGGCTGGCGGTAGGCGAAGGACAGCGTCACGGAAGTGAGGTTGCGGATCGGGACGGTCTCCGTGGACACGTGGGCGACCACGTCCTGGCCGTCCTCGTCCAGCGCCTGGTCATCCACGTGGGTCACCTGCACGACCTCGCCGGCCAGGGCCAGGACGGTCACGTGCCGGTGGACCTCCGTCTGATCGAAGTGGGTCTCCACCTGCACCAGGTGCGAGGTGGGCACGGCCCCGTCCAGGGCATCCGTGACCACGTCCATGACCAGCTGCGGGTAGAAGCCCGCGTTGATGATGTCCTCTTCCAGCTTCCGTCCCTGATATCCCGACTCTGCCATCGACTCGCTTTCCTGGTGCCGCTGATCCTCTGCGCGGGGCGCGCGCCGTGCGCGGCACCCCGCCGTCCGGACATTCTACGTCCCGCCCGGCCCGCCCCGGGAGGCCCTGTGGATCACCGGGTCATGGTGCGCCGGGCGGAGTCCGTGCGCCGCTGGGGGTTGCCCAGATCCACCCGGGCGCCCAGCACCGTGAGGTCGTCGGCGGAGAGCATGACGGGATTCAGCTCCAGGCGCGCGATCTGCGGGTGGGCGTCCTTCAGCTGCGCCACCCGGGCCAGCAGCTCCTCCAGCAGGGACACCGCGACCACCGGCAGCCCCTCGTAGCCGAACAGCTTGCGGCTGGCCCGCGGCGCCCGCACCATCAGCCGCACGTCCCGCTGGGTCAGGGGCGGGACGCGGTGGGCCCAGTCCTCCAGCAGGTTCACCGCGTCCCCGGCCATCCCGAAGGAGACGACGGGCCCGAGCAGGGGATCCTCGGTGGCGCGGATGACGCAGTTCTGCCCGGGCGTTCCCATCGCCTGGACCTCCAGGCCGACCTCCCCGTAGGGGCGCAGGGTCCGGCGCATCAGGGCGATGTCCCGGCGCAGCGCGGCCTCGTCCTCGATGCCCAGGCGCACCCCGCCCAGGTCCAGGCGGTGGCGCAGGGTCGCGTCGGTGGTCTTCAGCACCACCGGGTAGCCCAGGCGCTCGGCGGCCCGCACCGCCTCCTCCTCGGTGGTGAAGGGCACCGATTCCAGCACCTCGATGCCGTAGGCCCCGAGCAGCTGCCGGGTGCGCTGCTGATCCAGCTCCAGCAGCCCCTCCCCCGGGATCCTCGGGGCCTCCTCGCGCAGCAGCCGCCGCACCGCCTTGGCGTCGGTGCCGTCCACCTCGGCCAGGAAGGCCTCCTCCTTCTCCCGCCAGTCGACGTAGTCCATGATCGCCGCGAGCGCGCCGACCGCGGCCCCCGGGGATTCGAAGCAGGGCAGCCCCGGCAGCTCCCGAGGCTCCTCCTGCCCCGCGGCGGACTCCTCGAGGGTGCGGGGGCACGGGAAGATGCCGCGGCGCGAGGCCGAGGAGTCCAGCACCCCGACGAACGCGGCGAGCACGGGGGTGCCGGTCTGGGCCGCGCAGTCCATCAGCACCGCGGCGATCTCGTCGGGATCGGCCAGGGGCGTGGGCAGCAGCGTGACGATGGCGGCGTCGACGTCGGGGGCGCGCAGGGCCGCGAGCAGGGCCTCGCGGATGATCTCGCGCGGGTCGGTCTCCAGCCCGGAGGTGTCCAGGGCGTCCTCGCGGCGGCGGACCTCCACCCCGTGGGCCGTGCAGGCGTCCTCGATGACCCGGCTCAGCGCGAAGGCGTTGGAGACCACCGCGACCCCGCGCCCGCGCGGCAGGGGCTGGGAGACGAGGATCTGGGCGATGTCCATCAGGTGCTCGGAGGTGTCCGCGCGGATCACCCCGGCCTGGCGCATCATCGCGTTGAGCGCCTCCGGCGGGGCGGAGCTGGTGCGCCCGGTGTGTCCCGGGGGCAGCTGGCGCCCGGTGACCTCGGATTTGGCGACGATGACGGGTTTGGTGCGGGCCAGGCGCCGGGCGATCCGGGAGAATTTGCGGGGGTTGCCGATGGACTCCAGGTACAGGCACACGGCCCGGGTGCGCGGGTCGTCCTCCCAGTACTGCATCAGGTCGTTGCCGGAGACGTCCGCGCGGTTGCCGGCGGAGAAGGCGGAGGAGACGCCGATGCTGCGGCGGAACGCCGAGGTGTACATCATCACGCCGATGGCCGCGGACTGGCTGAACAGCCCCAGCGCGCCCCCACCGGGGGCGTGCTCGCCGAAGGTCGCGTTCAGGCGGATCTCGGGGTCGGTGTTGACCATGCCCATCGACGCCGGGCCGATCACGCGCATCCCGTGGTCCCGGGCGATGCGCACCAGCTCCCGCTGGCGGGCCCGGCCGCGGGCGCCGTCGTCGGCGTATCCGCTGGTGATCACCAGGACCCCGCGCACCCCGGCCCGCCCGCACTCGCGCACCACCTGCGCGACCCGGTCGATGGGCACCGCGATGATCGCCACGTCCACGGTCTCCGGGACCTCGGCGATGCTGGGGTGGGCCATCATCCCGGCGACCTCCAGAGCCTCGGGGTTCACGGCGTAGACGGAGCCGGTGTACCCACCCTCCACGATGTTCACCAGGACCTCGTGGCCGGGGCTGGTCCAGTCCCGGCTGGCCCCGATCACCGCGATGGACCAGGGGGTGAGCAGCCGGGCCACCGACTTCGCCTCGGCGCGGTGCTCCCGGGATTCCATGACGGCGCGGGAGCGCTCGGTGGGGTCGATGTCGAAGTGGACCATGACCACGCCGTCGTCGAAGCCGCGGGACAGCTCGTAGCCGGCCTCGGAGAAGACGCTGAGCATCTTCCGGTTCTCCGGCAGCACCTCGGCGGTGAACCTGCGGATGCCCCGCTCCCGGCCGGCCGCGGCCAGGTGCTCCAGCAGGATCGAGCCGATGCCGCGCCCGTGGTGGGCGTCGGAGATGAAGAAGGCGACCTCGGCCTCGGCGGGATCCCCGGTGCGGTCGAAGCGGCCGATGCCGATCATCTCCTCCCCGAGCATCAGCACGAAGGCCACCCGGTCCGTGTGGTCCACGGTGGTGAAGCGGGTCAGCTCCTTGGCGGTCAGCGCCGACTTGTAGGTGAAGAAGCGCAGGTAGATGGTCTGCTCGGACTGCCCGGCGTACATCCGCTCCAGGGCGTCCCGATCGGTGGGCAGGACGGGGCGCAGGTGGGCGGTGGCTCCGTCGCGCAGGACGACGTCGGCCTCCCAGTGGGCGGGGTACGGGGGCTGCTCGGACTCGGCCATGACCCCATCCTAGTCGGGCACATCACACTTCCGGGTGGGCGTGACGACGCGGCGTCGCCCCGGGTCCGCCCGGGTGGGGCGTGACCTAGACTGGTGCGGCACCGTCCCCGCCCACCCCCGAAGCGCAAAGGATCACCGATGGCCCCTCGCCGCAAGAGCTCGAGTATGCAGGAGGAGTTCCCGGTCGACGTCGTGGAGAACATCGTCGACGTGGACGTCTCCGCGGAGATGGAGACCAGCTTCCTGGAGTACTCCTACTCGGTGATCTACTCCCGCGCCCTGCCCGATGCCCGGGACGGGCTCAAGCCCGTGCAGCGGCGGATCCTGTACATGATGACCCAGATGGGCCTGCGCCCGGACAAGGGGCACGTGAAGTCCGCTCGCGTGGTCGGGGAGGTCATGGGCAAGCTGCACCCGCACGGGGACGCGGCCATCTACGACGCGATGGTGCGCCTGGCCCAGTCCTTCGCGATGCGCCTGCCGCTGGTGGACGGGCACGGGAACTTCGGCTCCGTGGACGACGGCCCGGCCGCGGCCCGCTACACGGAGGCGCGGATGGCCCCGGCGGCCCTGGCGATGACCGGGGACCTGGACGAGGACGTCGTGGACTTCGTGCCCAACTACGACAACCAGTTCACCCAGCCCGGCGTGCTGCCCTCGGCCTTCCCGAACCTGCTGGTCAACGGCTCCTCGGGGATCGCGGTGGGCATGGCCACCAACATGGCCCCGCACAACCTGCGCGAGGTGATCGCCGGGGCCCAGCACCTGATCACCCACCCGCAGGCCACCCTCGAGGACGTCATGGCCTTCATCCCGGGCCCGGACCTGCCCACCGGCGGCACGATCGTCGGGCTGTCCGGGATCCGCGACGCCTACGCCTCCGGGCGCGGCTCCTTCAAGACCCGCGCGAAGGTCAGCATCGAGCAGGTCACCGCCCGCAAGCAGGGCCTGGTGATCACCGAGCTGCCGTACATGGTGGGCCCGGAGAAGATCATCGAGAAGATCAAGGACGGGGTGCAGGCCAAGAAGCTGTCCGGGATCTCCGACGTCGTGGACCTCACGGACCGCAAGCACGGCACCCGCCTGGTCGTGGAGCTGAAGAACGGGTTCAACCCGCACGCGGTGCTGCTGAGCCTGTACAAGCACACCCCGCTGGAGGACTCCTTCGGCATCAACAACGTCGCGCTGGTGGACGGGCAGCCGCAGACCCTGGGCCTGCTGGAGCTGCTGCGGGTGTACGTGGACCACCGGATCGACGTCGTGCGCCGGCGCACCGAGCACCGGCTGGGCCGCTCCAAGGACCGGCTGCACCTGGTGGAGGGCCTGCTGCTGGCCATCGTGGACATCGACGAGGTCATCCAGATCATCCGCGCCGCCGAGGAGACCGCCGAGGCCCGCACGCGGCTCATGCAGGTCTTCGATCTGACCCAGGTGCAGGCCGAGCACATCCTGGAGCTGCGGCTGCGGCAGCTGACCAAGTTCTCCCGGATCGAGCTGGAGCGGGAGCAGGAGGAGCTGCGCGCGCGCATCGCCGAGCTGGAGGAGATCCTCGGTTCGGATGCGACGCTGCGCTCGGTGGTCTCCGCGGAGCTGGGCGAGGTGGCCGAGAAGTACGGCACGGACCGGCGCACGGTGCTCACCGAGACGGACGATCTGGCGCAGCTGGCGAAGGCGGCGACCCCGGCCGGGGCGAAGAAGACCGGGAAGGGCCTGGGCCTGGCCCTGGAGACCGCGGACGACCCGTGCTGGGTCGCGCTGTCCGCCTCGGGTCTGCTCGGACGCACCCCCGGGGCCCCCGGCGGCCGGGAGCGGCTGGCGGATCCGGGCCAGCGGATCAAGCACGACGCGCTGGTCTCCTGCATCCCCGCGACCGCACGCGGGGAGGTCGGGGCGGTGACCAGTGCCGGCCGGATGCTGCGGGTGAACGTGATGGACCTGCCGGTGCTGCAGCTGAGCGGGCAGGCGCCGAACCTGGGCACCGGGGTGCCGGTGGCGGAGTTCCTGACCCTGGCCCGCGGGGAGCGGGTGGTGGGCCTGGTGCCGACCTCCGAGGTCATCGCCCTGGGCACCCGGGACGGGGTGGTCAAGCGGGTGAATCCCGACTACCCGCTGAACCGGGACGACTGGGAGGTCATCACCCTGAAGGGCCGCGACGAGGTCCTCGGGTGCGCCGCGGCCGCCGATGACGACCACCTGGTGTTCATCACCCGGGCGGCGAAACTGCTGACCTTCGACGCCTCCAAGGTGCGCCCGCAGGGCCGCACCGGCTCCGGGGTGGCCGGGATCAAGCTGGCCGAGGACGACGCCGTGCTGGCCTTCGGGGTGGTGCGCCCCGGTCAGCGGGCCGAGGTCGTCACCATCGCCGCCCAGGACGACTCCCTGCCCGGCACCGGCGCCGGCTCCGCGAAGGTCACGGCCTTCGAGGAGTTCCCCGCCAAAGGCCGGGCCACCGGCGGGGTGCGGGCGCATCGCTTCCTGCGCGGGGAGTCCCGACTGGCGCTGGCCTTCGCCGGGCCCGGCCCGGTGCGGGCCGTGTCCAAGTCCGGGGTGGCCCGGTCCCTGCCCACCGAGCACGGTGCCAGGGACGGGTCCGGGGTGCCGCTGGAGCGCGGCATCGTCGCCGTCGGCCCCTCCCTGGACGGCCTCGACGCCGGGCAGCGGCAGAGCCCGACGTCGTAGGCCGGGCCCGCGGGCGGCGGGCGGCCAGCGCAGCGGCCTCAGGACGCCTCGCCGGGCACCGGGTGCGGCTCCCGGGCGTCGGCCGTGCCCGGAGCCAGGCGCAGGACGCTGCGGCAGTGTGCCAGGTCCGCCGGGCGGTGGGAGATGACGATGACGCCGGGCGCCGTCGCGTCGTTCTCCCCCGGGCCGGGGCTCAGACCCGCGGCCAGCCGGGCCATCATGGCGCGCGCGGTGGGTTCGTCCAGGTGGGCGGTGGGCTCATCCAGGTACAGCAGGGGCGCCTCGGTCAGCAGCGCACGGGCCACGGCCAGGCGCTGGCGCTGACCCCCGGACAGCAGGCCGCCGGCCGGGCCCACCCGGGTGTCCAGGCCCTGCGGCAGGGCCGCGACGTCCTGCGCGAGACCGGCCCGCTCCAGGGCGGCGAACAGCTGATCGTCGGTGGGCGCGTGCTCCCGGTCCCGGGCCAGGGACAGGTTCCCGCGCACGGTCGAGTCGAAGACGTAGGCGTCCTGCGGGCACCAGGCGGCCAGCCCGCGCAGCCGGGACGGACCGAGCTCGGGCCCCGCCGCGGAGGAGGCGGGATCGGCGGGGGCGGAGACCGCGGGGTCCAGCGCCCGGATGCTGCCGGACTCGCGGGGCAGGAAGCCCAGCAGCACCGCCAGCGCGGTGGACTTCCCGGAGCCGGAGGGCCCGGTGATGCCCCACCAGCGTCCCCGGGCCGCGGTTCCGGTGAGCCCGCGCACCGCCGGCCGGTCCATCCCGGGCCAGCGCGCGGCGACCTCCCGCAGCACCAGGCCCGCCGGCTCGACGTCATCCCGCTCGGCACGGTCCCTCCCCTGGGGTGCGGCGGGGGCGCGGTCCTGCGCACCGGCCCGGACGGCGTCTTCCGTCCGATCTCCGACCTCCGACGGGGTGCCCTCCTGCGCCTGGGAGCCGACCCGCCGGGTCAGTCGGGCGAAGGCGGGCCACGCGCGGATCGCCTCGGTGGCCGCCGTCATCGGCTCCACCAGGGCGGTGGCCAGCAGCACGGGGATCGCCGCCACCGGTGCGGAGACCGCACCGGAGGAGACGGCCGGCCAGGCCAGGGCCGCCGTGCCCAGGGCGGTGCCCCACCACAGCAGCACCTGCCCGCCGGAACCGAGGCCCGTCGCCCAGGCCGCCCGGCGGGCCGCCGCGTGCGCGGCGGCGTCGGCGGACCGGAACACCGCGAGCACGGGCTCGACCACGCCGTTGCCGCGCAGATCCTCCCGGTTCTCCAGGACCCCGGCGGCCAGGCCCAGGGCGCGGGCCCGCACCTCCCGCTGGGTCCCCTCCCCCGCGGCGTCGGCCCGCAGGGCCAGGCCGGGGATCACGATCAGCCCCAGGACGCAGGCTCCGGCCATCAGCCACGCGGCCGACGGGAGACACACCGGGGTGGCGATGACGGCCACCGCCAGGACGGGCACGGCGGTCGCGGCGGGCAGCAGCACCCGGGGCAGGGCATCGCGCAGGTCCTCGACGTCGGCGATCAGCCGACGCAGGAACTCCCGGCCGCGCAGCAGGGAGCGCAGGCCCAGGGCGGTGGCGCCGGTCGCGCTCCAGGTGCGCAGCCGCAGCGCATCGGCCGCGCGCAGGGCGAGATCGTGGGTGCGCAGCCGCTCGGCGTAGCGGAACCCGGCCCGGGCCAGGCCGAAGAAGCGCACCCCGGTGATGGCCACGAGCAGGTACATCAGCCCCGGCTGCTGGGCCGCGCGCACGATCAGCCACCCGGACAGCGCGGTCAGGGCGGCCCCGGCCAGGACGGCCAGGGTGTTCAGGGTCAGGGCCCCGAGCAGGGCGCGGGCGCGCAGGCCGGTGACCCGGCGCAGGATCCCCAGCACCTCGCGCACCCGGGGCCGGGAGCCGTCGGCCGCGGCGGTGGGACCCGCGGTGGCAGGCCCCGCGACGGCGTCCGGCGCCCCGGCCTCCCGCGGGGCTCGCTCCTCGTCGGTCCTCCCCTGCCTGGCCGGGTCCGCCGCGTCGGGTGCGGGTTCCGGGGCCGGGTCCGGGCCGAGCGCGCCCCGGGCGTCCACGCGCAGGACCCGATCGGCCACGGCGCGCACCCGCGGGCTGTGGGTGACCACCACGACGGCGGCCCCCGCGGCGGCCAGGGCCCGCAGGCTGTCCAGCACCCGCGCGGCGGCCGCCGGGTCCAGGTGGGCCGTGGGCTCGTCCACCAGCACCAGCCCGTGGGCGTCCGGCCCGGAAGCACCGGGCGCGTCGATCACCGGCCCCTCGGTTCCCGTTCCGTCGGCTCCTGGCCCATCGATACTCACCCCGTGGGCGCCAGAGGCGGGGTCCGCGCGGCGAGCCAGGAGGGGCGCCAGGGCGCGGGCCAGGGCCAGCCGCCGCTGCTGGCCCGCACTCAGCGCCGCCGGGGCCACCCGGGCCAGGCCCAGCAGGCCCAGCCGCTCCAGGGCCGCCCGCACCCCGGGCACCGCCAGGGCTCCCCGGTCCCGGTCCTTCTCCCCCGGCAGGGATCCGATGCCCTCGCCGGCCGCGAGCCACTGCCCGGCCCGAGACGGCTCGGCGTACAGGGCCGTCTCCGCCGCGGCGGTCTCGGCCAGGAAGCGGGGATCCTGCCCGACCCACGCCACCGGGCCGCACACCCGCACCGATCCGGTCACCGCGGACCCCGCGGGCAGCAGCCCGGCGGCCGCGCGCAGCAGGGTGGTCTTGCCCGCCCCGGAGGGACCCACCAGCGCGGTGATCTCCCCGGACCGGGCGGTCATCTCGACGTCGTGCACGGCGGGCTCGGTGCGCCCGGGGTAGGTCACGCTCAGCCCCTCGACGGCCAGGACCGGGCGACCCGCCGCTGCGCCCGGCGCGTCCCCCGGCGCAGCATCGGCCGCGTCCCCCGGCTCCTCCTGCCCGGTCGCCGCAGGGTCCTCCCGGAGGATCTCCTCGGCCCGACGCAGGGCCGCGACCCCGTCCTGGGACTGGTGGTAGGCGGTGCCGACGTCGCGCAGGGGCTGGAAGCATTCGGGGGCCAGCAGCAGCACCAGCAGCCCGGTGTCCAGCCCCAGGCTCCCGTTGACCAGGCGCACCCCGATGGTCACGGCCACCACCGCCACGGACAGCGTGGTGATCAGCTCCAGGGCCAGGGAGGAGAGGAAGGCCGAGCGCAGGGTGGTCATGGTGGTGCGCCGGTAACGCTCCCCCAGCTCGGCCAGAGCGCGCCGCTGCGCCCGATCCCGGTTCAGCCCCACCAGCACGGGCAGGCCCCGGGCCAGCTCCGCCAGGTGCGAGGACAGCCGCAGCAGCCCGGCCTGGGCGGTGCGGGTGTCCCGCTGGGTGGTCTTGCCGATCAGCACCATGAACACCGGCACCAGCGGCAGGGTCAGCACCAGCACGAGCGCGCTGATCGGATCGACCAGCGCCACCACGCCCAGCAGGATCACGGGGACGACGCCGGTGGCCACCAGGGCGGTCACGGACCGGGTGTAGTAGTCGTCCAGGGCGTCCAGTCCCCGGGTGATCAGCACGGCCGCCCCGCCCGCGCCGAGGTGCCCGCCGAGCAGCTCGCGGCGCAGCAGCCGCTCGCGCAGCTCGGTCTGGGCGCCGCGGGCCGCGCGCCGGGCGGCAACACCCAGCAGCCAGTCACCCGCCGCCCGCAGCGCCAGGCCGCCGACCGCGATCGCCAGGGCCGCGCTCAGACGCTGCGCGGGGAATCCGCCGGGCGTCCAGGACCCGCCGAGCCCGGGCAGCAGGGCGTCATCGCGCAGGACCTGTGTGCCGATGTACTCGGGCAGGGGCCCGGCGGCGCCGGGATCCGACAGGCCGGCCAGCCCCGCCTGGGCCAGTCCGGTCAGCAGCACGGCCAGGCCCAGGCTGAACAGCACCGTGCCGACCGCGCGCATCGCCTGCAGGAGCCCCAGTGCGGGCAGGGCCCTGCGAGCGTTCGGCCCCAGCGGGGGCCGCGCGGACGACCCACCCCGGGACTCGGCCTCGGAGGGCGCACCGGGGGCGGCCTCGGTGGCGAGGTGGGGATCGGCGCCGGGGTCGACGCCGGGGCGGGCCGGGCTCATCAGCGGCTCAGGCGGTGCGGGTCGGGTGCTCGGCCAGCTCCCGCACGTCGTGGGCGTCCGGGATGTGCTCGGTGCGCAGGCGCTTGCGGAACACCCAGTAGGACCAGCCCTGGTACAGGAACAGCACGGGCAGGCCGAAGCAGCCCACGATGGTCATGATCTTCAGGGTGTACTGGGAGGAGGCGGCGCTGGTCACGGTCAGATCCGCTCCTCCGGCCAGGGTCGTGGGCAGCACCACGGGGAACACGGCCAGGAAGACGGCCGCCGCCCCGGCGATGAGGAACACGGCGCTGCCGGCGAAGCTCGCCCCGTCGCGCCCGGCGCGGGCGAAGGCCCAGGACAGCACGGCCCCGAGCACGGCCAGTCCGGTCAGCGCCCAAGTCGGGCCGACGCCGTCGCGCACCTGCACCAGCAGGACCCACCCGGCCAGGGGCAGCAGGCCCACCGGCAGCAGGCGCACCAGGGCCCGCTGGGCCCGCTCCTGCACCGGCCCGGAGGTCTTCAGGGCCAGGAACGCCAGCCCGTGGACCAGGGCGAAGCCGAGGAAGCCGAGGCCGCCGAGCACCGCGGGCCAGGTCAGCCACGCGAAGGCCCCGCCGATCCGGTCCCCGTTCGCATCCAGCGGCAGGCCGATGGTGGTCAGGGCCAGGGCCGCGCCGATGAGGAAGGCGATCGCCCCGGAGGAGACCGCCAGGATCCCGTTCCAGGTGCGCGCCCACCGGGCGGAGGAGCCCTTGCCCCGGTATTCGATGGACACGGCCCGCAGGATCAGCGCCAGCAGCAGCAGGGTCAGCGGCAGGTACAGGGCGGAGAACAGGGCGCCGTACCAGAACGGGAAGGCGGCGAAGGTCGCGGCACCGGCGGTGACCAGCCAGACCTCGTTGCCGTCCCAGACCGGTCCGATGGTGTTCAGCAGCAGCCGCCGCTCCTTCTCGTCCCGGGCGAAGATGCGGCCCATGAGCATCCCGACGCCGAGGTCGAAGCCGTCCAGCACCAGGTAGCCGGTCCAGAACAGGCCGATCACCAGGAACCAGGCGGTGTTCAGCGCGGGTTCGTTCGCGAGGGTCTCGATCATCGGGTGCTCCTAGTAGGCGAAGGCCAGGACGTCGTCGGAGCGTCGGCCGGCAGGCGCGTCCGCGTCGTCGTCATCGTGCTCGGGGTCCCGCACCAGCTCCGGCATGGCCGCCACGACGCCGGTGCGCACGTACTTGGCCAGCAGCCAGACCTCCACGATCATCAGCACCAGGTAGACCAGGCACAGGCAGATCAGGGAGGTCAGCAGCTCGCCGGGGGTGATCGTCGGGGAGACGGCGGCCTCGGTGAACATGTGGATGCGCTGGCTGGCCGGCAGATCCGGGTTGGGGGCGACGACGAAGGGCTGGCGGCCCATCTCCGTGAACACCCACCCGGTGACGTTGGCGCCGAAGGGCGCGAGGATCCCGAACACGGCCAGGCGCATCAGCCACCGGGATTCCGGCACGGTGCCCTTGCGGGTCAGCCACCACGCCAGGGCGCAGGCCAGCGCGGCCAGGCCGCCGAACGTGATCATGATCCGGAAGCCCCAGTAGGTGACGATCATCAGCGGGACGTAGTTGATCTCCTGCCCCGCTCGGTCCCCGTACTTGGCGTCCTGGGCGAGGTTGGTGCCGTACTCCTTCTCGTACTGGGGCACCAGGGTGTTGATCCCGGCGACGTCGGTGTGGAAGTTGTCGTGGGCGAGGAAGGACAGCAGCCCGGGGATCTCGATGACGGTGTGCACGTTGTTGCAGTCCCGCGCCCCGGGGTTGGAGAAGGTGAACACGGAGAAGGCCGTGCCGTCGTGGCAGGCGGCCTCGGCGGAGGCCATCTTCAGCGGCTGCTGGTGGATCATCAGCTGGGCCTGCACGTGCCCGGAGAAGGCGGTGCCGAGGAAGCCGACGATGCCGATCAGGCAGCCGATGCGCAGGGAGCGCCACCAGACCCGGTAGTCGGTGCGGTCCCGGGCGCCGGTGGGCTCCTCGCCCACGACCACCCGGCCCTGCGCATCCACGGTGTCGATGCCGGCCCGGCGGCGCTGCCACAGCTTGTACCAGGCGATGCCCAGCAGGAAGGATCCGGCCACCGCGATCGAGCCGAACAGGGTGTGGATGATCGCGACGATCGCGGTGTTGTTGGTCAGCACCGCGGCGATGTCGTCGAGCACCGGGCGCCCGTCGACGATCTCGTAGCCCACCGGGTGCTGCATCCAGGAGTTGGCGACGATGATGAAGTACGCGGACAGCAGGGAGGCGACCACCGCGCAGCACAGGCACGCGGCGTGCACCCAGGGCTTCAGCCGATCCCAGCCGAAGATCCACAGGCCCAGGAACGTGGATTCGACGAAGAACGCCAGCAGGGACTCCATGGCCAGCGGCGCGCCGAAGACGTCGCCGACGAAGCGGGAGTACTCGGACCAGGCCATCCCGAACTGGAACTCCTGGACCAGCCCGGTGGCCACGCCCATGATGAAGTTGATGAGGAAGAGCTTGCCCCAGAACTTGGTCATCCTCAGGTACTCGGGTCTGCGGGTGCGCACCCACGCGATGTTGAGGGTGGCCACGACGGTGCCGAGGCCGATGGTCAGGGGGACCATCATGAAGTGGTACACGGTGGTGATGCCGAACTGCCACCGTGCGATGTCGACGATGTCCACGCTGCTCCTCGAGGGATCGTGAAGAGGGTGATGCGCGGCGCTCCCGTGGCATCGCGCCGCCCGTCGGGAGGCGGTTGCGGGCGCGGGCGCGCCGATGGGCCAGACCGTAGCACCGCCTCCTGGGATCCAGCCTGGGTGACCGGGGGCGCACCGCGGGATCCTGCGGCAGCCGGGCCGCCGAGGGCTGCGGGGTGTGGCGCAGCGATCAGGGGTGATTCCGGCCGCACGCCCCGCCCCCGTCCGGCAGACGGGGTCCGGGCGCGGATCGACGCGGCCGCCCGATGTCGGGTTCAGCGGGTGCGGGGACCCAGCAGACCGAGGTCCTGCACCGCCTGGCGCTCGGCGCGCAGCTCCCGCACCGAGGCCTCCAGCCGGGTGGTGATGTCCTCGGACATCTCCAGGTCCGGCACGACCCGCCAGCCGCCGGCGGAGCAGATGACGGGGGCGGAGGAGATGACCCCGGGCTCGACGCCGTAGGAGCCGTCGCTGGGCACGCACATGGAGGTCCAGGTGCCCTCCGGGGTGCCGTGCACCCAGTCGCGCACGTGGCGCAGCGTCGCGTGGGCCGCGGAGGCCACCGACGAGCCGCCGCGCGCGGCGATGATCGCGTGTCCGCGCATGGCCACGGTGGGCATGAAGGTCTCGGTGATCCACTCCTGTCCCAGGCCCCGCTCGGTGAGCACCTCGCGGGCACCGCGTCCGCCGATGCGGGCGTGGTCCAGGTCCGGGACCTGGGTTCCGGAGTGGTTGCCCCAGATGATCACCCGGGAGACGTCCCGCACGGGCGCCCCGGCGGCCTCGGCCAGCTGGGCCTCGGCCCGCAGGTGGTCCAGGCGGGACAGGGCGGTGAAGCGCCCCAGGGGCACGTCCGGGGCGTGGCTGGCGGCGATCAGGGCGTTGGTGTTGGCCGGGTTGCCGACGACGGCCACCCGCACGTCCTCGGCCGCGGCGGCGTTGATGGCCCGACCCTGCTCGGCGAAGATCGCGGCGTTGAAGGAGAGCAGGTCCCCGCGGTCCATGCCGGGTCGGCGCGGGGCGGAGCCGATGAGCAGGGCGAGGTTCGCCCCGTCGAAGGCGACCTCGGGATCGTCGGTGATCTCCACGGAGTCCAGCAGGCCGAAGGCGCAGTCCGCAAGCTCCATGGCGGTGCCTTCGGCGGCGGGCAGGGCCGCGGGGATCTCCAGCAGCTTCAGGCGCACCGGCTGATCCGGACCGAGCATCTCACCGGCGGCGATGCGGAAGAGGATGGCGTAGCCGATCTGCCCGGCGGCCCCGGTCACGGTGACGGTCACGGGGTCCCGGCGCAGTCGGGCGGTGGTCGTGGTGCTGGTCTGCATGGTTCCCAGGCTAGTGATCCGCCCCGTCGGCCCCGCGTGTGTGACGCGGGGCCGACGGGGCGACAGGGATGGGCCGGCGACGGCGTCGGGCCGGAGCACCGGGGACTAGAGCACCAGGGACAGGGCCAGCACCCACAGGCAGGCGTAGGCGAGCAGGCCGAGGCTGTAGGGCAGGGCCAGGCGCATCAGGCGGGACTCCTGCCCGGAGCGGTCCACCGCTGCGGTGGCGATGGCGATGGACTGCGGGGAGACAACCTTCGCCATCAGCCCGCCGGCGGTGCTGGAGGCCACCAGCAGGGTCTGGTTGACCCCGATCTGCCCGGCGGTCACGGCCTGCAGGCCCGCGAAGAGGGTGTTGCTGTTGACCACCGAGCCGGTGACGAACACGCCGATCCACCCGATGATCGGGGACAGCAGGGGGAAGACGGAACCGGCCGCGGCCAGAGCGAGGCCGAGGGTCGAGGACATGCCCGCGAAGCTCATGATGTTCGCCACCGCCATGACGAGGCAGATCATGAGGATCGGGGTGGACAGCTGCCGCCAGGCCCCGGCCAGCTCCTGACCGGCCTCGCGCCAGCCGATGGCGCGGGTGCTCAGCACGGTGATGATCGCCGCGACAAGGATCGCGGTGCCGCTGGCGGAGAGCAGGTTGAGGTTCCACACCGCCGTCAGCGGGGCGTCCTGCTCCACGATCGGGGTGGTGCGGGCCACCGCCTGATGCAGGGCGGGCATCTGCAGGGACAGCGAGGTGAAGGACAGTGGCCCGCCCGGGGCGGTGAGAGCCTTCACGCCCGGCAGGGACCACAGCAGGATCAGCACGGAGAGGATGTAGAAGGGGCTCCAGGCGGCCAGCACCTGCCTGCCGGCGGGGCGATCCCCGCCGGTCGCAGCCGCAGGTTCGGGGGCGCCGGGTTCGCGGTAGATCCGCTTCGGCTGCCAGCGGCGCATCGTCACGGTCAGGGCCACCATCGCGCCCAGCGGCGGGACGATGTCGGCCAGCTCCGGGCCGAGCAGCAGCAGGACCGCGGCCTGCAGCCCGCCGAAGACCAGCCCGGAGACCAGGGCCACGGGGAAGGTCTCGCGCAGCCCGCGCCAGCCGTCCATGATGGCCATCAGCAGGAAGGGCACGGCGGCGGTGACCAGGATGGTCACCAGCACCATCATGGCCGACAGCTCGTGCAGGCCCACCCCGCCCTGCTGGGCCCCGACGATCACGGGGATGCCGATGGCCCCGTAGGAGCCGGCCGCGGCATTGGCCACGAGCGCCAGCATGGCCGCGCGCAGCGGTTCGAAGCCGAGAGCCACCAGCAGCGCCGCGCAGATCGCGATGGGGATGCCGAAGCCGGCCGCGCCCTCCAGGAAGCCGCCGAAGCAGTAGGCGATGAGCAGGACCTGCACCCGCTGGTCCGTGGAGATCGCGGCGATCGAGGCCCGGATGGTCTCGAACTTCCCGGCGCGCACCGCGATGCGGTACAGCCAGACGGCCATCAGCACGATCCAGCCGATGGGCCACAGGCCGTTGAGCACACCGTAGACGGCGGCCGAAGCGGCCGAGGGCACGGGCAGCCCGAAGACCGCGGTGCCCAGCACGGCGGTGAGCGCCAGGGCGATGATCGCGGCGGTGATGCCCTTGAGTTTGAACAGGGTCAATCCGAGGAGGAAGACGAGGATGGGCAGGGCCGCGACGAGAGCGGAGAGCCAGAGGGAGCCCAGCGGGTCGTAGTGCTGCAGGAACATGTCCGGTGCGAGCCTTTCGTGTTCTCGGAAGGCCCCGTCCGTGAGCGCCATCGTCCACGCGTGCCGGGGATCCTCCGGACCCGAGTCTACCCAGCAGAACACTCACGAACCCACATAAACCCACACGAACGCAGTATGTGACGGCGTGACCTTCGTCAAGCCGCACGACCCGCCGGCTCAGGCGTCGATCTGCTCCAGGTCCAGCTCGTCCGCGTGGGAGATGATGAAGTCCTTCCGGGGGGCCACCTCGGAGCCCATCAGCAGGGAGAACGCCCGCTCGGCGGCCTGGGCGTCCTCGATGCGCACCCGGCGCAGCAGGCGCTGGCGCGGGTCCATCGTGGTCTCGGCCAGCTGGTCCGCGTCCATCTCCCCCAGGCCCTTGTACCGCTGGATCGGCTCCTTGTACCGCTGCCCCTCGGCCTCCAGGCGGGCCAGCACCTCGTGCAGCTGCTTCTCCGAGTAGGTGTAGACCATCTCGTTGTCCCTGCCCCGGCGCACGATCTCCACCCGGTGCAGCGGGGGCACCGCGGCGTAGACCCGCCCGGCCTCCACCAGCGGGCGCATGTAGCGGTAGAACAGCGTCAGCAGCAGGGTGCGGATGTGCGCGCCGTCCACATCGGCGTCGGTCATCATCACGACCTTGCCGTAGCGGGCGGCGTCGAGGTCGAAGGTGCGCCCCGAGCCGGCCCCGATCACCTGGATCAGCGCCGCGCACTCGGCGTTGGCCAGCATGTCCGTCAGGGAGGCCTTCTGCACGTTGAGGATCTTCCCGCGGATGGGCAGCAGGGCCTGGTAGTGGGAGGCCCGGGCCAGGCGGGCCGTGCCCAGCGCGGAGTCGCCCTCCACGATGAACAGCTCGGAGTGGGCGACGTCGTCCGTGCGGCAGTCCACCAGCTTGGCCGGCATCTGCGAGGTCTCCAGGGCGTTCTTGCGCCGCTGGGTCTCCTTGTGCACCCGCGCGGAGATCCTGGATTTCATCTCCGCGACGATCTTCTCCAGCACCTGCCCGGCCTGCTGCTTCTGCGCTCGGGCCGAGGAGGTCAGGGTCTTCTCCAGCTGCTGGGAGACCACCTTGGAGACGATCTGGCGGGCCGCGGGAGTGCCCAGGATCTCCTTGGTCTGGCCCTCGAACTGCGGCTCCACGAGGCGGACGTTGAGCACGGCGGTGAGTCCGGCCAGGGCGTCGTCCTTCTCCACTTTGTCCGTGCCGGCCTTGAGCTTGCGGGCGTTGGCCGCGATCTGCTTGCGCACGGTCTTCAGCAGCCCCTGCTCGAAGCCGGTCAGGTGGGTGCCGCCCTTGGGGGTCGCGATGATGTTGACGTAGGAGCGCACGGTGGTCTCGTAGCCGATGCCCCAGCGCAGCGCCACGTCCACCTCGCACTCGCGCTGCACCTCCTGCAGCTGCGAGCGCCCGTCGGGCCCGAGCACGGGCACGGTCTCGGTGAAGGCCCCGGTGCCCTGGAAGCGCCAGACGTCGGTCACCGGCGCGTCCGGTGCGAGGAACTCCACGTATTCGGCGATGCCGCCGTCGTGCTGGAAGACCTCCTCGTGCGGGCCCTCGGCCCCGGCCGTGCCGGGAAGCCTGCGCTCGTCGGTGATGGACAGGCGCAGGCCGGGCACCAGGAAGCTGGTCTGGCGAGCCCGCTGCACGAGGTCCTCGTAGCCGAAGGCGGCGTCCGGGGTGAAGATCTGCCGGTCGGCCCAGTAGCGCACCCGGGTGCCGGTGGCCCCGCGGCGGGCCTTCCCGACCACCCGCAGGGCTTCCCCGGGCTCGGCCGGGGTGAAGGGGGCGTCCGGGGAGGGGGCTCCGGTGTCGTCGAAGGTCCCCGGGATGCCGTGGCGGAAGGACATCTGGTGGGTCTTCCCGCCCCGGTCCACCTGCACGTCCAGGCGGGAGGACAGGGCGTTGACCACGGAGGCGCCGACCCCGTGCAGGCCGCCGACGGCGTTGTAGGTGCCGCCGCCGAACTTGCCGCCGGCGTGCAGCTTGGTGAAGACCACCTCGACGCCGGTGAGTCCGGTGCGCGGTTCGATGTCGGTGGGGATGCCGCGCCCGTCGTCGCGCACCTCCACGGAGCCGTCCCGGTTGAGCACGATGCCGATGGCCTGGCCGTACCCGGCCAGGGCCTCGTCCACGGAGTTGTCGATGATCTCCCACAGGCAGTGCATCAGCCCGCGGGAGTCGGTGGAGCCGATGTACATGCCGGGGCGCTTGCGCACCGCCTCCAGGCCCTCCAGGACGGAGAGCTGACGTGCCGTGTACTCGGACTGCTGGGGACTCACGGAAACGGTGCTCCTCACGGGGACGGGCGGGTGCGGGCGGGGTCGGGACAGTGCCCCAGTCTACGACGGGCGCGGGCAGCACCCATGCCCACAGCGAACTGGACGGGGCCGGGATGACATCGGGGGTGCTCCGTGTTTGCATGGATGGACATCAGCGCCGCCCCGATCCCCCGCCGCGTGCGGGTGCAGGGGCGGGAACGACTCGTCAGGAGGACCATCATGACGGCAACTCTGGAAGCACGCCAGCTCGACGCGACCGACCGCTGCGACTCCTGCGGAGCCCAGGCCTACGTGCGCGTCGTGCTGGAATCGGGCGGGGAGCTGCTGTTCTGCGCCCACCACGCCAGCGCCAACGAGGCCAAGCTGCGCCCGATGGCCAGCCTCTGGCAGGACGAGCGGGATCGGCTCACCACGCCCGCCGCGGTCTGAGATCTCCTCGGGCAGCCACGCGAAGAACCCCGCATCGCCGACACGGCGGTGCGGGGTTCTTCGCGCTCTGAGGCGGGTCCGAGAGGATCCCGGCGGGCCGGTGAGCCGCACCAGCGGCCTCCCCGACCCGGGTCCGGCTCAGTCCAGGTAGTCCCGCAGCACCTGGGAGCGGGAGGGGTGGCGCAGCTTGGACATGGTCTTGGACTCGATCTGGCGGATCCGCTCGCGGGTCACGCCGTAGACCTTGCCGATCTCATCGAGGGTCTTCGGCTGACCATCGGTCATGCCGAAGCGCATGGCCACCACGCCGGCCTCCCGCTCGGAGAGGGTGTCCAGCACGGAGTGCAGCTGCTCCTGCAGCAGGGTGAAGGACACGGCGTCGGCGGGGACCACGGCCTCGGAGTCCTCGATGAGGTCGCCGAACTCGGAGTCCCCGTCCTCGCCCAGCGGGGTGTGCAGGGAGATCGGCTCGCGGCCGTACTTCTGGACCTCCACGACCTTCTCCGGGGTCATGTCCAGCTCCTTGGCCAGCTCCTCCGGGGTGGGCTCGCGGCCGAGGTCCTGCAGCATCTGCCGCTGCACGCGGGCCAGCTTGTTGATGACCTCGACCATGTGCACGGGGATGCGGATGGTGCGGGCCTGGTCGGCCATCGCCCGGGTGATAGCCTGCCGGATCCACCAGGTGGCGTAGGTGGAGAATTTGAAGCCCTTGGAGTAGTCGAACTTCTCCACCGCGCGGATCAGGCCCAGGTTGCCCTCCTGGATCAGGTCCAGGAAGAGCATGCCGCGCCCGGTGTAGCGCTTGGCCAGGGAGACCACCAGGCGCAGGTTGGCCTCCAGCAGGTGGTTCTTGGCCCGCTTGCCGTCGTGGATGACCCAGCGCAGCTCCTTGCGCAGCTGCGGGTCCAGGGTGTCCCCCTCGGTCTTCATCTTGTGCTCGGCGTACAGCCCGGCCTCGATGCGCATCGCCAGGTCCACCTCCTGCTCGGCGTTCAGCAGGGAGACCTTGCCGATCTGCTTGAGGTAGTCCTTGACCGGGTCCGCGGTGGCACCGGGGGCCTGCACGCGCAGGGCCGGCTCGTCGTCGTCGTCGGAGGTGGAGATCACGAAGCCGTTGCCGCGCGCGGCCACGGTCTTCTTCTCCTTCTTGTCCTCGTCCTCGACGACCTCCTCCTCGGTCTCCTCGGCCTGGTCCTCGACGTCGGCGCTGTTGGCCAGCTCCTCGATCTCATCGGCCTTGGTCTTGCGCGCACCCTTCTTCGGGGCGGCCTTAGCGGCCGAGCGCGAGCGGGTGGAGGTCTTCTTCGCGGTGGCGGTGCGGGTCCCGGACTTCGCCGTGGTGCCCGACTTCGCGGCGGACTTGGCCCGCGTGGTCTTGCCCGCGGAGGTCTTGGCGGCACCGGTCTTCGTCCCGCCGGTCTTGCCCGCACCGGCCTTGGCGGCGGTCTGACCGGCGTCGGTCCCGGACTCAGCGGTCTTGGCGGCCGCGGTCTTTGCCGCAGCGGTCCCGGCGGTCTTCGTCCCGCTCTTGCGCGCGGTGGTCTTGCCGGCGGGCTTGGTGGCGGTGGACTGGGCGCCGCTCTTGGCGGCCGCGGTCTTGGTTCCGCCGGCCTTCGCCGCGGACGCGGAGCGCGCGCTCGAACGCCGGGCCGTGGTGGTGCCGGCGGACGTCGTGGTCGTGGTGGCCGCGGCGGAGTCGGTCCGCTCGGCGGTCGTCTTCTGGGCAGCAGGAGACACTCAAGAGCCTTTCTTCCCGGTGGTCGGACGTCAGATGCGCCCGAAACGCCTATGACCCTGTCAAGTCCGGCGTCCTCCGTGAGGACGATTCCCACTGCCGGGCCCGCAAGGTCGTTCGGTGGTGACAACGCCCGGGGCCGCACCGCTTATTCCCGTCGGCGCAGATTTCTCCGACGGATCTGTTGACGCCGCGATCCCGCGGGGGTAATGGACTCCCCCCCCCCGCAGCAGCCCGGGGGGTCAGTCCCGGTGGAACAGCCACTCCGGCAGGTATCCCCGATCCAGCAGTCCGCTCACCAGCACCACGGCCTGCCCCAGGATCGGGTCCTGCGCCGCCTCCAGGCGACGGTAGGCCTCCCGGGTGCACCCCTCCTGCCAGGCCAGCAGGGACAGCCCCACCTCGGCCCCCGAGGCCCAGGGCTGCTCGCCGTCGGCGGCGATCAGCCCCAGCAGGAAGCGCAGGGCGCAGCGCCGGTCCGGATCGGGTGCGGTCGATCCCCGACCGAAGATCAGCTCCAGGGCGGAGACCGTCAGGGGGTCGTCTTCCGGCGGACCCGCGGGCTCCGGGTCGGCGTCGGAGACGGGCTGGTTCTCCGCGGCCTCGGTGAGCGTGTCCAGGCGCCGCTCCAGCCACCCCCGCAGGGCCTCGCCGTGCCGGGGGCCCAGCTGGGCCGCGGCGAGCATCGTGAGCACCCCGCAGATGCCCGGCAGGCGAGCGCCCAGGGCCGCGGCATCCTCCGGCGCGGTGGCCTCGGCCAGACTCGCGCGCAGGACTGCGGCCTCGGGGCTGGCGGCGTCCGGGGACCAGCCCTGCTCTTCGGCCCGCACGCGGTGGGCTCGACACAGCCGGGCCATGCGATCCAGCGCGTCGCCGAGGCGCCGCTGCTCCTCGAGGGCCGGCGCCCGCCGGGGCCCCTGCGGGGTCGGCGGCCAGCATCCGGTGTCGGGATCGTGATCGGCAGCCAAGCGCAGGAAGATCTCGGCGCAGCGGCTGCGGAAGGAGTCGCGCCAGGCCCGGGCCCGGTCCCGTCCGCACAGGGCCTCCAGGTCGGGAATGCCCGGCAGCGGCTGCACCGCGCCGACCGGGGACCGGGCGCTCAGCGGATGACCGCCGACGGCCGCCGCGACGGCCACCGGGGAGGCGAGGACGTCCTCCAGGGTCCCGCCGCCGTCCACCAGCCAGCAGGCCTCGCCCACGCGGTGCTCGGGCGGGGCCAGCAGCGGGGCGAACTCCCCGTCGGCGCTGCCCACGCTCAGCCGCCCCCAGCGCCCTGCGCTCCGGTCCATGACCAGCAGCTCCCGGGGCCGGGCCCCGCGCAGTCCCGCGGCGGCCGCCGCGTGCATGCTGGCCAGCAGCACCGCGGTCTCGGCGAGGAAGGAGGCGGCCTCGGGAGGCCGCCCGGTGTCCAGGAGACGCCGGGCCTCGGGCGCGAGCGGGGCCGTGCGGTGGGTGTAGGCCACGGTGAACATCCCGTCGGGGGCGCTGCTACGCTGCACCTGCTCCAGCACGGGCTCCAGGCACCCGGCCCAGGAGCCGATGTCCTCGTCGGGATCCGGCAGGGGCAGGGTCAGGCACGGGCCCAGGCGCTGGTCGGTGAAGAAGACCAGGGCGAGGCACTCCTGCGGCCAGCGGCCGGAGTGCAGGGGCAGCAGGGCGATCACGTCCTGGGCCCGGGTGATCGGGGTGCCGGGTTCGGCGTCGAGGGGCAGGTCGGAGGCTGGGGATGTCGTCATGGCCCCAGGGTGCCCGAGGGCCCAGACCCCGTCCCCGAGCGAGGCCGCGCGATTCCGGCGTCCCTGTGGATGGGCGGGCGGATCCCGCCGGAGATCGTGCGCCTGGGGAAACTCCCGTCCCCGCTGCGGCGCCACCAGAGCCTCGGGCTCAGTCCTCCGAGGAGTCTTCGTCCTGTTCGGCCAGGAAGGCCTCGATGGTCGCGCCCAGCTCGTCGGCGTCGGGGATCTCGGATTCGTCCCGCGCCAGCAGGGACCGCTGGGCGGAGCCTCCGACGTGCTCGTCGTAGCGCTGCTCCAGGTGGGTGACGATGGCCTGAACCTCCGGGGAGCCGCTGACCTGGTCGTCGATCTGCTGCTCGACCTCGCGCCCGGATTCCCGCAGTCGGTCCGTGGGAAGGTTCAGGTGCGTCGCGGCCCCCAGGTGCTCCAGGGCGATCAGCGCGGCCTGGGGCAGCTCGGCGTCGGCGAGGTACTGCGGGACGTTCACCGTGTACCCGATCGTGTCGAAGCCCCGCTCGCCGAGGACGACCTCCAGCATCTGAGCCGCGGAGCCGCCGAGCTCGGCGATCGGCTTCCACGGGGAGATCCCGGCGATCAGGTCCTCCCGGTTGCCGTGCGCGGTCACCGGCAGCGGTCGGGTGTGCGGCACGGGCATGGGCATCGAAGACACGGAGGCCACCAGAGAGACGTCGAGGGTCTCGGCCAGCTCCACGACGGACTGCGCGAACCGCTGCCACAGCAGGTCCGGCTCGGGCCCGGACAGCAGCAGGAACGGCTGTCCGAGCCCGTCGGTCACGGCCCGCAGGGACAGCTCCGGCAGGTCGAAGTCCTCGAAGTGGTCCTCGATGAACTTCACCCGGGGGCGCCGGGAACGGTAGTCGTAGAGCCGGTCGACGTCGAATTCGGCGACCTGCTGGGAATCCAGCGTCTCCAGGATCTCCTCCCCCACCTGGCGCGCAGCCTGCCCGGCCTCGGCGTAGCCGGTCATGGCCACGACCAGCGGCAGGCCCTTCAGCCGGGGATCGCCCAGCAGCCCCGCGTGACCCAGGTAGAGCTTGTGCGATTCGTGCATGGTGCCGATTCCCCTTCCTCACGTGCCCCCGGGCCCGACGGGTGAGAGGGCCCGATGAGCGGCGACACGGCCTGATCCAGATCCCGGCGCGTCCGGGCGGGGAACACGTTCCGGCCCACCGGAAGAGGGCCTTTCGGGGTGATCCGCCCGACACCTGCGGCCCGGTGAGGGCCTAAGGTTGTGGTGTGCGCGCCGCGGGGCGCCGCCGGATGGCTCGACGTCCCGTGTCTGTAGCAACGGTACCGGCGCCCGCGGTATTTCCCGCCTCCGGGTGAGCCGCGGCGCAGTGCACCGGCTTGCGGCGGCGCTGACTGCATCCCCGTTTTCCGAGCAAGGAGAGCTTCCATGACCGAATCCCACGATCTGGCCCTGTCCGTCACGGCCCCCGACGACGGTCTCGAGGTCCGGGCGCTCGTCGTCGGCGTCCTGCCCTCGGGGCAGGGGGCCCGGCTGGCCCCGCACCACCTGCCGGAGGAGACGGCGGAGGGTCTGCAGGCCGTCCTGGCGGACCTCGGCATCACCGGGGCCCGCGATGAGGTCCGCCGCCTGCCGGGGGCCGAGTCCACCGGGGCCGACGTGCTGGTGCTGGTCGGCATGGGCGAGCTGCCCGAGGAGGGCCGGGCGCGCCTGGATGCCCTGCGCTACGCGGCCGGCTCCGCGATCCGACAGCTGCACGGCATGGACAGCGCGGCCCTGGACCTGCCGGCGGGCGACGTCGCGGAGGTCGGGGCCCTGGCCGAGGGGGCGGCCTTCGGGGCCTTCGTGGACCCGATGCACCGGACCTCCGAGGAGGATCGGCAGCGCACCCCGGTGGGCGAGGTCGTGATCATCACGGAGGTGGAGGCCGAGGAGGCCGAGCCGGTCCTGACCCGGGCGCTGATCCTGGGCGAGGCCGTGGATTCGACCCGCCGCCTGGTCAACGAGGCCCCGAACCACCTGTACCCCGATTCCTTCGCCGGCCGGGTCCTGGAGCGGGTGGCCGGGATCGACGACGTCGAGGTCGAGGTCCTGGACGAGGAAGCCCTGGCCGAGGGCGGCTTCGGAGGGATCCTCGGCGTGGGCCGCGGCTCCCACCGCCCGCCGCGCCTGGTGGTCGTGGACTACCGTCCCGAGGACGCCGGGCAGCACATGGCCCTGGTCGGCAAGGGCATCACCTTCGATTCCGGCGGACTGTCCCTGAAGCCGGGCACCGGCATGATGACCATGAAGTCGGACATGGCCGGGGCCGCGGCCGTGCTGAACACGGTGGCCGCCGCGGCGGAGCTGCGCCTTCCCCTGCGGGTCACGGGGTACCTGTGCCTGGCCGAGAACCTGCCCGGCGGCGGGGCGACCCGCCCGGAGGACGTGCTGGTCATGCGCGGGGGCACCACGGTGGAGGTCCTCAACACCGACGCCGAGGGTCGCCTGGTGATGGCCGACGGGCTGGCCTACGCCTCCGAGCAGTCCCCGGACTGCCTGCTCGACGTCGCCACCCTGACCGGGGCGCAGGTGGTGGCCCTGGGCGAGCGGTACGCGGCGGTGATGGGCGAGGAGTCCCTGCGCGAGTCCGTCGCCGAGGCCGGTGCGGAGGCGGGCGAGCCGTTTTGGCCGATGCCCCTGCCGGAGGAGCTGCGCGCCGGGCTGAAGTCGCCCGTGGCGGATCTGAAGAACATCGGCGCGGGCCGGGCCGGCGGGATGCTCACGGCCGGGCTGTTCCTGCAGCGCTTCGTCGGGGAGGTCGACGGGCAGCAGATCCCGTGGGCCCACCTGGACATCGCCGGGCCGTCCTTCAACGAGGGCTCGGAGTACGGGTTCACCCCGAAGCAGGGCACCGGGGTGGCCGTGCGCACCCTAGTCACCCTGGCCGAGCGCATCGCGGGGGCCTGAGCCCCTCTCCTCCTCGGTGGCGCCGCGGGGTCGGTCTCGACCGGTCCCGCGGCGCCTCCGGTTTCGGGGGCCGCCGGGATCGGACTCCGTCGGGGGTCGGGCTTCGTCGGGACGCGGCGCGGCAGGTGGAGCGGTGCCGGACGGCACTATAGGGTAGGTGGTGACTGACCCACACGTCGCGGACCGATGGAGGTCCGATCCACACTCGAGGAGCGTCCACGTGGCCGATTCGCCCAAAGCTTTCGACATTCTCATCCTCGGCGGAGGCAGCGCGGGCTACGCCGCCGCCCTGCGCGCCGTCCAGCTCGGCTTCAGCGTCGGTCTGATCGAGGGCTCCAAGGTCGGCGGCACCTGCCTGCACTGGGGCTGCATCCCCACCAAGGCGTACCTGCACTCCGCGGAGGTCGCCGAGGAGGCCCGCGAGTCCGAGAAGTACGGCGTCAAGCTCTCCTACGAGGGCATCGACATGGCCGCCGTGCGGGACTACAAGGACAAGATCATCGCCGGCAAGTTCAAGGGCCTGCAGGGCCTGCTGAAGATGCGCGGGGTCACCGTCATCAACGGCTGGGGCCGCCTGACCGGGGAGCGCACCATCGAGGTGGACGGCACCGAGTACACCGGCGAGCACATCATCCTGGCCTCCGGCTCGGTGTCCAAGACCATGGGGCTGGAGATCGGAGGTCGGATCATGACCTCCACCGAGGCCCTCGAGCTGGACTACCTGCCGAAGTCCGCGATCGTGCTCGGCGGCGGCGTGATCGGCTCCGAGTTCGCCTCCATGTGGAACTCGATGGGCGTGGACGTCACGATCATCGAGGGCCTGCCGCACCTGGTGCCCAACGAGGATCCGGCGATCATCAAGGTCGTGGAGCGCTCCTTCAAGAAGCGCGGCATCAAGTCCAACCTCGGCACCTTCTTCGAGAAGGTCGAGCAGGACGACGACGGCGCCAAGGTGACCCTGGCCGACGGCAAGGAGTTCGACGCCGACATCGTGCTGGTGGCCGTGGGCCGCGGTCCGAACACCAAGGACATGGGCTACGAGGAAGCCGGGATCACGATGGACCGCGGCTTCGTCATCACCGACGAGCGCCTGCACACCGGCGTGGGGAACATCTACGCCGCCGGGGACATCGTCCCGGGTCTGCAGCTGGCCCACCGCGGCTTCCAGCAGGGCATCTTCCTGGCCGAGGAGATCGCCGGGCTGAACCCGGTGGTCGTCGCGGACATCGACATCCCCAAGGTCACCTTCTGCGATCCGGAGATCGCCTCGGTGGGCTACACCCAGCCCAAGGCCGAGGAGAAGTTCGGCAAGGAGAACATCGAGGTCTCCGAGTACAACCTCGCCGGCAACGGCAAGTCCTCGATCCTCGGGACCGGCGGCATCGTCAAGCTCGTGCGGGAGAAGGACGGCCCGATCATCGGCGTGCACGCCGTGGGCCGGCGCATGGGCGAGCAGATCGGCGAGGCCCAGCTGATCGTGAACTGGGAGGCCTACCCCAAAGACGTCGCCAAGCTCATCCACGCCCACCCGACGCAGAACGAGTCCCTCGGCGAGGCGGCCATGATGCTGGCCGGGCACCCGCTGCACGGCTGAGCCACCGCACCACCCCGCGCACAGGCACAAATCACTAGGAGAAACGGGAAGACGATGTCCGAAACCGTAGAACTGCCCGCACTCGGCGAATCCGTGACCGAGGGAACCGTGACCCGCTGGCTCAAGGCCGTCGGCGACTCCGTGGAGGTCGACGAGCCGCTGGTGGAGGTCTCCACCGACAAGGTCGACACCGAGATCCCCTCCCCCGTGGCCGGGGTCATCGAGGAGATCCTCGTGGAGGAGGACGAGGAGGTGGAGGTCGGCGCCCCGCTGGTGAAGATCGGCGACGGCTCCGGCGCCTCCTCCTCCGACGATGACGCCGCCGAGGACTCCGCCGCGGCCGAGGAGTCTGATGACTCCGCGCAGCAGGAGAACGAATCCGAACCCGAGACCCCGGCCGAGGAGAAGGAGCAGAAGGACGAGGAGTCGTCCTCCGCTTCCAGCGGCTCCGGTGAGGCCCAGGAGGTCACCCTCCCGGCTCTGGGCGAGTCCGTGACCGAGGGGACCGTGACCCGCTGGCTCAAGGAGATCGGCGAGACGGTCGAGGTGGACGAGCCGCTGGTGGAGGTCTCCACCGACAAGGTCGACACCGAGATCCCCTCCCCCGTGGCCGGCACGCTGCTGGAGATCAAGGTCCAGGAGGACGAGGAGGCCGAGGTCGGCCAGGTCCTCGCCCTGGTCGGCGAGCAGGGTGCCTCCGCGGGGTCCGCCGAGCCGGAGCCCACCCCCGAGCAGCAGGCCCCGGCCGAGCAGAAGGAGGAGAAGAAGGAGGCCGAGCAGCCGAAGCAGGAGTCCTCCGCGGCCCGGGCCGAGCAGCGCTCCGCGAAGCAGCAGAGCAAGGCCCCGGAGCCGGCCGCTGCCACCCCCGCCGCCGGACAGTCCTCCGGGACCCCGTACGTCACTCCGCTGGTGCGCAAGCTGGCCAAGCAGGAGGGCATCGACCTGTCCACCATCGAGGGCACCGGCGTCGGCGGTCGCATCCGCAAGCAGGACGTGCAGGCCGCGGTCGAGGCGAAGAAGAGCCAGGGCCCCGCCTCCGCCGAGCAGAGCGCTCCCGCCTCCGCACCGGCTCAGGCCGCCCCGCGCGCCGAGAAGCCGCCCCAGGCCCCGAAGCCGTCGGCCAAGCGCGGCACCACGGAGAAGGCCCCGCGCATCCGCCAGGTCATCGCCAAGCGGATGAAGGAGTCCCTGGAGGTCTCCGCGCAGCTGACCCAGGTCACCGAGGTGGATATGACCCGGGTGGCGATGCTGCGCAACCGCGCCAAGGCGGACTTCCAGGCCCGCGAGGGCGCCAAGCTGACCTTCCTGCCCTTCTTCGCGAAGGCCGTGGCCGAGGCGCTGCAGCAGCACCCGGTGCTCAACGGCTCCTTCGACGAGGAGAAGAAGGAGATCACCTACAACGCCTCCGAGGACCTCGCCTTCGCCGTGGACACCCCGCGGGGTCTGCTGGTCCCGGTGGTCCCGAACGCGGGCGACCTGAACCTGGCCGGTCTGGCCAAGAAGATCGCCGACGTCGGGGCGCGCACCAAGGACGGCTCGATCGGCCCGGATGAGCTCTCCGGCGGCACGTTCACGATCACGAACATCGGCTCCTTCGGGGCCCTGTTCGACACCCCGATCATCAACCAGCCGCAGGTGGGCATCCTGGGCACCGGCACCATCGTGAAGCGGCCCATGGTCGTCACGGACGCCGACGGCAACGACTCGATCGCGATCCGCCACATGTGCTACCTGTCGCTGACCTACGATCACCGGCTGGTCGACGGCGCGGACGCCGGACGCTTCCTGGCGACCGTGAAGAAGCGCCTCGAGGAGGGGCAGTTCGAGGCCGAGCTCGGCCTCTGAGGCTCCCGGATCCCGGACTCCACGGCCCGCTGACTCCCGCCCACGGCGGGGTCGGCGGACCGTCGCCGTCTCCACCGGCACCCGGCGTCGTCGCCGGCCCGGCGTCCTTCGTCTCCACTGGTCCGGGACCCGGGGAGCTGGGGGCGTGAACCGCACGACATCATGGTGACACCATGTCGCCAAGATCGTCCGAGCCTGCCTATGCTGGAGGCATGTCTGTGCTCATGTCACTCCTACTCTTCCTGCACATCGTCGGCGCGGCCCTGGTCTTCGGCCTGTGGGTCGCCCACCTGCGGACCCCGCGGGTCCTGCCCGGCCAGTTCCACGCCGCCCTGCTGCAGCTGATCACGGGACTGGCGATGGTGGGCATCAGCGAGGCCCACGGCGGCAGCTCCCACTCCTACACCTGGATCGGCATCAAGCTGATCCTCGGCCTGGTCATCACCGTCCTGGCCTACATCGGCCAGCGCAAGGACAAGCGGGGCGAGACCGTGTCCACCGGCCTGGCCCACGCCGTCGGCGGCCTCGCGCTGATCAACATCGCCGTGGCCACGCTGCTGCACTGACGCCCCCCCCCCCGGGATCCGGCGGGCCGGTCACAGGACCCGCACGCTCTCGATCCGCCAGGCGCCGGACTCGGCGCGCAGCCGGACCTCGATCCGCTGCTCATCGGGTTCGGCGCCGTCTTTGTCTCCGCGCGCCCGCCCCTCCCCGGCCTGGGCGGGTTCCTGGGTCCGATACCCCTGCACCCGCAGCGTCGTGCGCACGATCGCCTCGGATCCGCTGCGGGAGATCGGCTCGGGGTCCTGGACCGTGGAGCGCAGACCGGACCAGTCCGTGTCCGTCTCCTGCAGCCGCCGGATCAGCTGCGCATCCTGGGTGGCCAGCTCCTGGTCGGGCACCGCGTAACGCGCCAGCAGCGCGGCGTCCCGGGAGCGCAGCGCTTCGTCACGGGCCGCGAGCAGCCCGCCCAGGGCCGCCGCGGGATCCTCGGCGGCCGCGGGCGACTCCCCCTCCGCCGATCGCCGCGGCTCGGCGGAGGACACCGCGTGTTCCGAGGCGCCCGAGCCGCCCTCCGAGCCCCCGCCCGTCGACGCGGGATCGGCGGTCTCCGCGCTCGCCTGGGCTAGCGGCTGCACCTGCTCCTGCCCGTCGCGCAGCAGCAGGCCGCCTCCGACGGCGAGCGCGGACAGACCCAGCAGCCCCGCGGCGCCGAGCACCAGGGCGCGCCGACGCCGGGCCGGGGCCGACAGGCGCAGCGCCGCGGCCGAGCGACGTCGTGATCGCCCGGTGCGGCGCAGCTTGCGCGTGCCCGGATCCTCGACGTCGTAGACCAGCCGGTCCCGGGACTGCTCCGCCTCCTCGACCTGCTCGCCCGATCCCGGGCCTGCCCGGCGAGGCCCGGCCCCGCCGGGATGCCCCTCCCGCTGGCGGGGCAGGCGCCCGGCGAACTCCTCCCGCACGGAGGCGTGCAGATCCACGGGCTCGGCCTGCAGGGCGCCGCGGAAGACCTGCACGATCTCCTGCACGCGCGGGCGCCGCTGCGGATCCGGGTCCAGGGCCTCCTCCAGGACCGCCACCACCTGGGAGCCGATTCCGGGGCACATCAGGGGCAGCGGCGCCCGCTGGGCCTCGGGCCCCGGCGGCCGGCCGGTGAGCATCAGCCACGCCAGCTCGGCGAGGGCCCACACGTCCTCCGCAGGCTCGAGACCTTCCTCGGCCTCCCGCCACGGATCGGGCAGGGGCGGGCGCAGGAGCGTCTGGGAGCTGCGGGTGAAGAACACCGCCCCCGCGTCCAGGCCGCCGTGCACGAGGTCCTGGGCGTGCAGCCAGGACAGCGCCCGGCACAGGTGGGCCACGACGCCGGCGCACTCGGCGGGGCTGATCCGCTCCCTGGCCGCGAGGACCTCCGCGAGCCCGCCTCCCTCCGGGAACTCGCTGATCAGCAGCGGGGACAGGGGGTCTGCGGCATCGGCGCCGTACACGTGCAGCAGGTGCGGGTGGCGCAGGCCCGGGGCCCGGGCGCTGACTTGCTCGGCCCACCGCGTCGCGCTGCGGATCAGCTGCTCCTGGGCCGCTGCGCCCTCCGGAGGGAGGTACACCCGCACCATGCGCTCGCGGGCCAGGCGGCGTCGGGCGGCGTCGAGGTACCCGCGCTCCAGGGCGCGCACGGGCCCGCGCGCGGCGGCGGCTTCCCCGATGCGGGTGCGCGGATCCGGTGCGGCGGGGTCGTCCCCTTCCGCCGTGCACCGGGCGTACCAGAGCACGGAGGATTCCTCCCGACGCAGCCGGGTGACCAGCTCGTAGTCGCCACCCCTTCCCGCGGACTCCCCCGGCTCGGGATCGTCCTCCGGAGGCGGGGCACCCGGCGCCTGGACCTCGGGCAGCACGGGCCCGCGCGGCCCGGATGACTCCCGTGCGGGTGACGCCGCTGCAGATGAGGCCTGCGGGACCGCCGGGGCCTGCGGGGTCGGTGGCGGCGGTTCCGGGTGGCCGGGGCCGGCGGAGGGGTCGAGCAGCGCGCGCAGTCGTCGGGCGGAGGGGGTGGCGTCGGAGTCCTGGGGTCTCATGGGCCCAGTTCTACCGGCCGCAAGCCGCCGACGACGGCGTTGTCCACAGGCTGCCCCCGATCGCAGGGTCCCGGACTCGACTCCGGTTGGGGCGCGTGCGGGCCGGGAGTACGCTGGACGGCATGGCACTTGAGATGCGGCGGGTCGGCTTCGCCCCGGACCTCGTGGACTACCGACAGGCCCTGGCCCTGCAGGAGCGGCTGCACGAGGAGGTCGCCTCCGGGCGCCGCCAGAACACCGTGCTGCTGCTGGAGCACCCCCCGGTCTACACCGCGGGCAAGCGCGCCCTGCCCGAGGAGTATCCGCGCGACGGCACCGAGGTGGTGCCCATCGACCGCGGCGGCAAGATCACCTGGCACGGACCCGGCATGCTCATCGGCTACCCCATCGTGAAGCTGCCGGAGCCGCTGGACGTGGTGCGCTATGTCCGGATCCTGGAGGAGGCCATCATCGAGGTCCTGGCTTCCCTGGGCGTGCACGGCGAGCAGGTGGAGGGCCGCTCCGGGGTGTGGATCCGCGGCGAGGGCACCGCCCCGGACCGGAAGATCGCCGCGATCGGGCTGCGCGTGGCCCGCGGCACCGCGATGCACGGCTTCGCGATCAACTGCAGCAACAGCCTCGATGCCTTCGACACCTTCGTCCCGTGCGGGATCAGCGACGCCGGGGTCACCACCATCAGCCGGGTCACCGGGCGGAATATCACCCCCGAGGACATCGTTGACACGGTGGAGGACGCATTGCGTCGCCGGGCCGACCTGCTGGCAGCATCCTTCGAACCCGCCCGCCCCACCACGGCCGCCTGAGGCCCCGCCATCGTCGTCGGGCCCGTGCGGCCCACCCGCCCCCGCAGGAGGAGCACCCATGACCATCGCCCCCGAAGGCCGTCGGCTGCTGAGCGTGCAGGCCCGCTCCGGACGCGCCGCGGACAAGGACCGCAGGCTGCGCCGCGTCGAGCGCAAGAACGCCGAGACGCCCATCGAGAAGAAGCCCAGCTGGATGAAGAACCGGGCCGTGATGGGCCCGGAGTACCAGGAGCTGAAGCAGCTGACCCACAGCCAGGGCCTGCACACCGTGTGCGAGGAGGCCGGCTGCCCCAACATCTACGAGTGCTGGGAGGACCGGGAGGCCACGTTCCTGATCGCCGGGGACACCTGCACCCGACGCTGCGACTTCTGCGACATCATGACCGGGCGGCCCTCCGCCCTGGACCCGCTGGAGCCGATGAAGGTGGCCCGCTCCATCCGGCAGATGGATCTGCGCTACGCCACGATCACGGGTGTGGCCCGGGATGACCTGGACGACGGCTCGGCCGCGCACTACGGGCGGGTCATCGAGGCCGTGCACGAGCAGAACCCGAACACCGGCGTGGAGATCCTCATCCCCGACTTCCAGGACAAGCACGAGCGGCTGAAGCTGGTGGCCGACGCCGAACCGGAGGTCTTCGCGCACAACGTCGAGACCGTCCCGAGGATCTTCAAGAAGATCCGCCCCGCCTTCTCCTACGAGGGATCCCTGGACGTGATCTCCTACGGCAAGGAGCGCGGGCTGGTCACCAAGTCCAACCTGATCCTCGGGATGGGCGAGACCAACGAGGAGATCTACGAGGCGCTGTGCGATCTGCACGACGCCGGCTGCGACATCATCACCCTCACCCAGTACCTGCGTCCGTCTCCGCTGTTCCACCCGATCGACCGGTGGGTCAAGCCCGAGGAGTTCGTGCAGCTGTCCGAGGCGGCCGAGGAGATCGGCTTCCTGGGGGTCATGGCCGGACCCATGGTGCGCTCCTCCTACCGGGCCGGGCGCCTGTGGGCGCGGGCCATGCGCAAGATGGGGCGGGAGATCCCGGAGCACCTGGCCCACATCGCCGACGAAGGCAGCGCCCGGCAGGAGGCGTCCTCCCTGCTGAAGAGCCTCGCGTAGACTGGACCCCGTCTTTCTCCGTTCCCTTCCGCTCCCGGGATCGCGCTGCGGCCGCCGGGGCGGAGGCGGACACCCATCATCAGCAGTGCTAGCGAGGTATGGACTTGGCGTCGACGTCGTCGAACAGGAAGCCCGCGCCCACCCGCGAGGAGCGGCGTGAGCAGAAGCGGCAGCGGAAGCAGAACAAGGGGCCCGGCTGGTTCTCCCAGATGAAGCAGGTCTACGGGATGACCAAGAAGTCGGATCCCAACATCACCTGGATCCTGCTGCTGTCCGCCCTGGCGACCCTCCTGGTGTTCCTGCTCATCGGCGTCCTGCTGCACAACTGGATCACCTGGCTGATCATCGGCATCCCCGTCGCGGTGCTGGTCGCCGTCATCATCCTCTCCCGGCGGGCCCGGCGCGCTGCCTACGCCCAGGTGGAGGGCCAGCCCGGCGCGGCCGGCGCCACGCTGCAGGACCTGGGGCGCGGCTGGATCATCGAGGAGCAGCCGGTGGCCTTCAACCCGCGCACCCAGGACCTGGTGTTCCGGGCCCTGGGACGACCCGGCGTCGTGCTGGTCACCGAAGGTCCGACCCAGCGGGTGCGCTCCCTGGTGGGTCAGGAGCGCAAGAGGCTGCACCGGCTGGCCCCCAACGTCCCCGTGCACGTGGTCAACACCGGCGACGGCGAGGGGCAGGTGGCCCTGAAGCGCGTGAGCAAGACGGTGCGCGCCCTGCCCAAGAAGCTGACCCAGCAGGAGGTCCACGAGGTCTCCAAGCGCCTGTCCTCCCTGAACCGGTCCCTGCCGGTGCCCAAGGGCGTGGACCCCATGCGGGCCCGCCCGGATCGGAAGATGATGCGCTGAAGGCGCCCTGCGACCGCATCGACCTGAGCGGCCCGGTCTCCACCTCCCCTCCCCGAGGGGTGGAGACCGGGCCGCCGGCGTCATCGGGGGCGCCCTCACGGGCGGTGGGCTCACCGTCCGTGGGCTCGCCGCAGGGGATCCTCAGCGGATGCGCACCAGCACGGTGTCGTTGAGGCGATCCTGCAGCCCGCGCTGGTCTTCATCCATGACGACGGCGGGGATCACCAGGGTGACCAGCAGGGCCCGCAGCGCGGCCCGGCCGAATCCGGCGGGGGTCCCGCGCAGGGTCTGCACCTGCATCCCGCACAGCAGGTGGCCCAGGGTGTGGCCCCACATCCCCACCAGCAGGCTCTGGTAGGCGAGGAAGACCACCAGCGGCCAGATCCCGGCCCAGCCCTGCACCGTGCCCACGGCCAGCCAGCAGATCCCGAAGCACAGATACCAGTCCAGGGCCAGGGCCAGCAGGCGCCGGGGGAAGCGCGCCACGGAGCCCGGGCCCGCCGCGGGACGGCCCAGGCGCTGACCCGGCCAGTCCGGGGCCGCGGCGTCGTGCTCGGAGGTGGGGGGATCGGGGATAGCCATGATGGCCCAGGATAGCCGAGAGCCGCCGCCTCCCGGAGGCCGGGGGTCCCCCGCGGTAGGGTGGGAGCCACAGGCCGGCCGCCGACCCGCGTCGCCGCCTCGCCCCGGGCCCGCGTTACCGCGGGGAAACACTCGGGATACGGCGGGGCAACGTCGTCACCCTAGGTTGGGGCCACCCGCACCGCGGCGCACGGCCCGGAAGCCGCTTCCGGGATCGCCGCGCGGTCGCCGCAAGCTACCCGAAGGAGAGCCCCGACCATGTTCCAGAACGGCCAGGAAGTGCTGGACTATCTGAAGGAAGAGGATGTCGTGTTCGTCGACATCCGCTTCACCGACCTGCCCGGCGTGCAGCAGCACTTCAACCTCCCCGCCAAGGCCGTGGACGACGACTTCTTCGTCAACGGGCAGCTGTTCGACGGCTCCTCGATCCGCGGCTTCCAGGGCATCGCCGAGTCGGACATGCAGCTGATCCCGGACCCGAAGACCGCCTTCGTGGATCCCTTCCGGGTGGAGAAGACCCTCGTGGTCTCCTGCTCCATCGTCAACCCGCGCACCGGCGATCCCTACCACCGCGACCCCCGCGGCGTGGCCGAGCGGGCCGAGGCCTACATGAGGTCCACCGGGATCGCGGACACCGCGAACTTCGCCTCCGAGGCCGAGTTCTTCATCTTCGAGGATGTGCGCTTCCAGGTCACCCCGCAGCACACCTTCTACCGCGTGGACTCCGACGAGGCCCCGTGGAACTCCGGGCGCGAGGAGGAGGGCGGGAACCTCGGCAACAAGACCCTCACCAAGGGCGGGTACTTCCCCGTGGCCCCGGTGGACAAGCAGGGGGATCTGCGCGATGCGATCTCCGTGGCCCTGGACGAGGTCGGCCTGGAGGTGGAGCGTGCCCACCACGAGGTCGGCGCCCCCGGGCAGGCGGAGATCAACTACAGGTTCTCCACGCTGACCCTGGCCGCGGATGACCTGATGAAGTTCAAGTACGTGGTCAAGAACACCGCGGACGCCTTCGGGAAGTCCGCGACCTTCATGCCCAAGCCGGTCTTCGGCGACAACGGCTCCGGGATGCACTGCCACCAGTCGCTGTGGAAGGGCGGGGAGCCGCTGTTCTTCGACGAGCGCGGCTACGCCAACCTCTCCGACACCGCCCGCTGGTACATCGGCGGCCTGCTGGAGCACTCCTCGGCCGTGCTGGCCTTCACCAACCCGACGGTGAACTCCTACAAGCGCCTGGTCAAGGGCTTCGAGGCCCCGGTGAACATGGTCTACTCGCAGGGCAACCGCTCCGCGGGCATCCGCATCCCGATCACCGGCTCCAACCCCAAGGCTAAGCGCCTGGAGTTCCGCGCCCCGGACCCCTCCTGCAACCCGTACCTGGCCTTCGCCGCGCAGCTGATGGCCGGGCTGGACGGGATCCGCAACCGGATCGAGCCGCCGGAGCCCATCGACAAGGACCTCTACGAGCTGCCCCCGGAGGAGGCCAAGGACATCAAGAAGGCCCCGGGCTCCCTGGAGGAGGCCCTGGACGCCCTCGAGGCGGACCACGACTTCCTGCTGGAGGGGGACGTGTTCACCGAGGACCTGATCTCCACCTGGATCGAGTACAAGCGGGAGAACGAGCTCAAGCCGCTCACCCAGGTTCCCCACCCGCTGGAGTTCCAGATGTACTACGGGGTCTGAGCCCTCGACGCCGGAAAGCCCCCGCTCCCCCGCCCTCACGGGCCGGTGGAGCGGGGGCTTTCCCGTGCTCTGGGACGGTGCGACTGCGTTCGAGGGCCCGCACCTGCTCAACGCATCTGAGGTCATCATCCCGATCTGGTGGAGCGCGGCGACGATCTGTTCGGCCTTCAGCTCGTTGGAGCCTGGCTCATGACACCGCCAGCATCTCGCCAGTTTCCCCTGCATCTGGTGGGAACTTCTGGCCACCTCCGTCAACAGGGCATCCAGCGGATACGCGATGCGCAGCAGAGGGGTCGGTCTCCAGCCGTCCCACCTGCCCGGGGTGACCGATAATGAGCCTATGTGGCACTCGCCTGTCTTGACCTGGGTGAGGGCGCGATCCACGCTGACGCACGAGCTCGAGTAGCTTACCGCCGGGCACTAGTCCCCCGAGGTCGTGGATTGGGTGCGCGTGCAGGTGACGACGCGGCTGATCCCGATGCAGCGTCTGCTGGGATGCCGGGACTCCCAGAAGCGCCTAGTGTCGCGCGTCATTAATTCGTTGACAGTATGGGATGATGGCATATGCCGTCACCTGTGCTGGAGATCAGCGAAGAGGACCGTGCGACCCTGACCTCGTGGACACGGTCGCGGACGTTGCCGGCGGGACGTGCGCAGCGTGCGCGGATCGTGCTGGCCGTCGCGGCGGGGACGGGCACCTCGGCAGTGGCGCGGCATGTCGGGGTCTCGCGTCCGACTGTGATCAAGTGGCGTGACCGGTTCGCCGTCGACGGGCTCGCTGGCCTCGAGGACGAGGAGCGTTCGGGCCGACCGAAACGCATCGATGATGCCGTGATCATCGCCACCACGCTCGAGCCGCCACCGGCCAAACTCGGGGTGACGCATTGGTCCTCGCGGTTGCTGGGCAGGCACTTGGGGATCGGGGATGCCACCGTCGCCCGTGCCTGGCGCAAGTACGGGGTCAAGCCATGGCGGCGGGAGACGTTCAAGTTCTCCACAGACCCGGAGCTGGAGGCCAAGGTCCGCGACGTGGTCGGGCTGTACCTGAACCCACCGGAGAAGGCGGTCGTGCTGTGCGTGGATGAGAAGTCCCAGATCCAGGCCTTGAACCGGACCGCGCCGATCCTGCCGCTGCGACCAGGCTTGCCGGAGAAGGCGACCCACGACTACAAGCGCAATGGCACCACCACGCTGTTCGCCGCTATCGAGGTAGCCACCGGTGCGGTGACCGACCAGTGCTACGACCGGCACGGTAAGGCCGAGTTCCTCGACTTCCTCAAGAAGGTCGCCAGGGCTTACCCGCGCCGGGAGCTGCACGTGGTCCTGGACAACTACCACACCCACAAGCACGAGGACATCAAGCAGTGGCTGGCCAAGCACCCGCGGATCACGTTGCACTTCACCCCGACCAGCGGGTCCTGGCTCAACCTCGTCGAGGTTTTCTTCGGGATCATCACCCGACAGGCCATCCGCCGCGGCTCCTTCGACAGCGTCAAGCAACTCGTCACAGCGATCAGCACCTTCATCGACGGCTGGAACGAGCGCTGCCACCCATTCATCTGGACCAAGACCGCCGAGGAAATCCTGCCCCACGCCACCCGTCAAACCAGTTCAGGCGCGTGACATCAGAGACCGAACGCGCCGCCGCCGACGAGGATTGCGACGCCCAGTCCGATCAGGACGATGGGGAAGAGGATGTGCTCCCGCCGTTCGAGGACCTCGGCGATGGGTCGACGCGTGGCGACGAACTTGGCGGTGGCCACCAGCACTGCCACGAGCACGAGGAAAACGATGCAGAAGGTGATGACAGCGGGAGTACTGATGTTGAGGAAGACCGGGACGTAAACGCCGATGTTGTCCCCACCGTTGGCGAAGGTGACGCCGGCGACGGTCGCCACGGCAACGCTCTTACCTGACACGGCGGCATCATCGTCGTCGCCCTCGCCGCGGTAGACCTCCCACGCAGCCCAGAGACCCAGCGCGAGGGGGATGAGCCCAAAGTAGGGAATCGCCTCCTCTGGCAGCGCCCACCCCGCCCCCAAGGTCACCACGAGTGCGGCGGCGAGGATCCCGACGAAGCCAAGGTATTGCCCGGCCAAGATCTTCGCGGTCGTCCCGGGGCGTCCGGCACCTCGGGCGAAGAAGAGCGAGAGCACGATGATGTCGTCGATGTTGGTCGCGATGAAGAGCCCGATCGCTTGGAGCAGCGCCGCGGCCGTCATGCGCCGGACCTGCCGTCGTGGCAACCAGGCACCTCGCAGGCGACGTCGAGGCAGGGGGCGTCCGCGTCGACGGCCAGCTTGACCTCGACCAGCTCGGTGAGCGCACGTGCGAGGTGGGGGTCAGCGATCTCGTAAAGGGCCTGGCGGCCCTCATGGGTGGCGACCACGATCCCGCAGTCCCGCAGGCAACCCAGGTGGTTCGACACATTCGAGCGCGTCAGGTCTAGCGCGTTGGCGAGCTCTGCCGGATGCGCGGGGCACGCCAGAAGCGACAGAAGGATCCGTGAACGCGTGGGGTCGGCCATCGCCCGGCCCAGACGCTGCATGGCGTCTAAGCGGGAAGCAAGAGTCAGCATGCACTGAACGATACAGTAACCGCTGAACTACAATCGCCCCACCCAACTCGTCAAACAAGTTCAGACGCGTGACACTAGGAACCTGAGGACCGTCCAGCACCTCATCGACTCGGAAGGCCTGGGCGTGGTCGAGGCCGCAAAGACGGTGGGCTGGTCGAAGGCCACCTACTATCGCCACCGGGCGGCGCAGGCCGGTTCGTAGGAGCCCGTCGTCGGCTCCCCGTGCTAGAGTCGAGTCATCACGATCAGCCCGTTGCCGCAAGGCGCGGGCTGATTTTCTATCTGAAGGAAGCTCGTGGTCGAGTACACGAAGGAGTGGCTTCCGCTCGACCAGCAGGTCGAGCGGCTGATCGACCGCGGCCTCGCGGTCGACGACCCAGAACGAGCGCTCCGACTGCTGCAGTCGATCGGCTACTACCGACTCACCGGCTACCTGTACCCCTTCCTCGAGGCCGAGGAGTACACCGACGACGGTCGCGAGCGAACTCGGGTACTGAACAGGTATCTGCCCGGCACCGCGCTTCACCATGCCGAGACGATCATCGACTTCGACCGCCGACTGCGGATGCTGGTCATGGAAGGCGTCGAGCGCATCGAGGTCGCGGTGCGGATGCAGGCGGGGTACGTCCTCGGCAGGTCCTCCGCGTTCGCCCATGAGGACCCGGCGGCCTTCGACGACTCGTTCACGAAGGCGGGCACGGACAGCCGCGATCCGCAGCCCAGCTCGCACGTGAAGTGGCTGCAGCGCGTCAAGGATCGGCGGGACGGGTCCGACGAGCAGTTCGTCGCGCACTTCCGGGAGAAGTACGACGATCGCATGCCGGTCTGGGCCCTCACCGAGCTCCTCGAGCTCGGACAGCTGTCGAGCCTGTACAGGGGAATGCTCCAGCCGGATGCCGAAGAGCTCGCCCTCGCGTTCGGCGTCCCGAGGAAGAAGCTCATGGCCAGCTGGCTCGCCAGCCTCAACTACGTGCGCAACGTGGCGGCCCACCACTCGCGGCTGTTCAATCGGAAGCTTCAGAACGCGCCGTCGCGTCCTGCTTCAGGGCTGGTGTCGATGCTCGATCACCTCCGTGCGCCGGAAGCGCCGAAGAAGGACTTCGGCACCTACAACGCGCTGGCCGTGATCGCCTACCTCCTGCTCACGGTCGCCCCGGAGTCCGGGTGGCCTCGCCGGCTAGCCGAGCTGCTCGAAGCGTTCCCAGCGTCGCACGCCCTGACGGTCGGATCGATCGGCGTCCCCGACGGCTGGGAGTCGCTGGACCTGTGGCGGTGAGCTCGACGCCGATCAAGTCTCGTAAAGGTGCTTGTTGAGACAGGGGCAGTGAGACAGAGTTCTGAGACCGAGGCCCCCGCATGACTGCGGGGGCCTCGTCTCGTCCCGTCAAGGAGATGTCTTCGAGACGCGTCTTCGGAGCACCGCCGAAACCTGCCATTGTCGACGCTGCATCTTCGATGGGACGCGAAAGCAGTCAAAGAACGGTCGCGCTGCTGTCTCGCATCCGCGATGCACACTAGCGAGCGGTACGGCAACGGCGGCGGGGCCGTGCAACCACAGAGCACGCGGCCCCGCCGCTGATGACTGGTCCTACCCAGAAACGTCCGGCCGGAGTTCAGCCCTGCTGGTAGGCGATCGTCGTCATCATGCCGGCTTCCCCGTGGTAGACGTTGTGGCAGTGGCTGAGCCACCGGCCGGGGTTGTCGGCGTCGAACTCGACGCGGAGCGTCTTGCCGGGCAGGACGATCGAGGTGTCCTTGCGGGGCCCGCCTCCGGGATGCTGGTAGGTGTGGCCGTGCAGGTGCATCGGATGCCACATCTTGGTCGAGTTCTTGAACTCCAGCGCGACGCGCTCGCCCTCCTTGAGGCCGAGGGCGTCGCGCATGGGCTGCTCCATGTCCATGCGCTTGCCGTTGATCGCCCAGTCGTACTTCTCCATGCCCCCGGTCAGCTCGAGGACGAGTGTGCGGTCGGCGGCGCGCTGGGGCAGGGCGACCGCATCGATGGCCTTGAGGTCGGCCGCGGTGGCGGGAGCCTTCGTCTGCGGGAGCTTCGCGTCCTTGGCCGGGGCGCTGCCGGATCCGGTGCGCAGGACGGCGACGGCCTGGTCCTGCTTCCCAAGGGCCTCGGCGACGACGGCGAACGCGCCGTCGCCGGCGGTGATGACGGCGTCGTAGCGCTCGCCCATGCCGAGCACGACGCTCTCGGCCTCGAACGGCTGGATCGGGTAGCCGTCGGTGTGGGTGATGGTGAGCGGGTGCTCGGCGACGCCGAACCGGAAGGCGGTGTCGCCGCCGGCGTTGATGATCCGCAGTCTGATCTTCTGGCCCGGCTTCGCGGTGAAGGTCTCCGGGTCGGCCGCTGGCCTGCCGTTGATCAGGTAGAGCGGATAGTAGACGTCGCCGGCGTCGCCGCCGAGCAGCGGCGAGGTCGCCCCCATCAGGGTGTTGCCCATCCGCATCGGCCCCATGTCCATTCCGCCGTGGTCCATCATGCCCTTGCCGAGTTCCTTCATCACCTGGTCGGGCGTCGCGATGACGCCGTCGAGCCAGTCGTCCAGGACGATGATCCACTCCTGGTCGTAGTCGCCCTTCTCGTTCGGGTCGTCGATGATCAGCGGGGCGTACAGGCCGCGGTCCTGCTGGACGCCGACGTGCGGGTGGAACCAGTAGGTCCCGGCGTGCGGGAGCACGAACTCGTAGGAGAACGCGCCGCCTGGCTCGACCGGCTTCTGCGTCAGGTTCGGCACGCCGTCCATGTCGTTGCGCAGTGCCAGGCCGTGCCAGTGCACGGTGGTCGGGTCGGGTAGATCGTTGGTCAGGGCGACCTTCAGGGTGTCGCCGATGTTGCCGCGGATCGGCTCGGTCGCCGACGCGCCGGTGAACGCCCAGGTCTTCGCCTCCTTCCCGGCCAGGTCCACGGTGGTCGGCTCGGCGGTCAGCGCACGCTGCACGGTTGTGCCGGTGCGGCGGCGCTTGGATTCGGCCTTCTCGACGGCGGCGCTGTCGGGCCCGACGAACGAGGTCGTCTTGCTGGTGGAGGTGCAGCCGGCGAGGCCTGCGGCGGTGAGGGTCAGTGCGCCGGCGGCGAGGAACTGGCGGCGGTTCAGGTCGGTGTGCATGGTTGAACGGTGTCCTTCTGTGTCGATGGTGAGCGGTGCCACGGGCATCGGCCTGGACGCGCTCGACGACCACGGGTGATCGGATGCGCAGGCTCGAGGGCTCTCGGGAGAGGGGTCAGCGCCATCTGGGCGCGATGCCGTCGCAGATGCAGGGCAGGCGCATGGGCATGCCCCGATGGGCAGGAGCGCCGCTGGGGGGCGCTCCCCGCTGCTCACGTTCGATAGATCGACAGTTCCAGGTGCGACAGCGCTAATCGGCGGGGCGTCTGGAGAGGCGGCACCGGCTCGGGCGCGCGGCCGAGCTCGGGCAGGGTCGCGGCGAGCGGGGCCGGAAGGACGGGGATGCTCTTGCCGGTCGGCCCGGGGACGCAGGTGGAGCCTGAGCCGCTGCTCATGGCACCCGCGCAGCCGCCGGAGCCGTGGACCATGCCATGCGATCCGGACGTCGACGACGAGGGGGCGACGGCCGCCTCTGCGGTCAGAGCTGGCGTCGCCGGGGCGGAATGCTTCATCGAGGCCATGGGGGCGCTCATGGCCGTGGCCCCGGCACCGTTGGCCAGCGAGTGCATTCCGAGGAGGCCGGCGATCAGCAGGGCCGCGAGGACGAGGAGCTGCAGCCGGTGCCGGCTGCGGCGGGGTTCGTCGGTCGCGGTCTCCACGCTGCACAGCATACCCCGGTGGCGTATCCCGTCTCCAAGGGAGGATCCGTCGGCGAGGCGCACCCCCCGCGTTGCGGGAATACCCGGCAGGGGTATACGGTTACTCGTACGCGGTACCCACTGGGGGTATCTCTGCTGAGGAGGCATTCGATGGCTGCGAACGAGTACCAGGTGACGGGCATGACCTGCGGGCACTGCGAGATGTCGGTCCGCGAGGAGGTCAGCGGGATCCCCGGCGTCGAGGACGTCGAGGTCAGCGCGCAGACCGGCAAGCTCGTCGTGTCGGGCTCCGGCGAGATCGACGACGCGAAGGTCCTGGCCGCCGTCGAGGAGGCCGGCTACACGGCCGTGCGCGCCTGACGACACCACCACCAGCGCGGCTCACGCTCCCCGTCGACCCCGACGGCGGCGGGGGCGGAGCGCGCACCACTGACCGCATCGGCGACATGACCGCCCCTGCGCACGAACCGGACGTCTCAAAGCCCGGAGAAGAAAGGACGCAGAGGATGACTGCACCAGCGCCGCTCAGCACGGACGCCGGCATCGAGCTGGAGATCGGCGGGATGACGTGCGCCTCGTGCGCGAACCGGATTGAGCGCAAGCTCAACAGGCTCGACGGCGTCACCGCGTCGGTCAACTACGCCACAGAGAAGGCCAAGGTCACCGTGCCCGCGGGCTACGACCCGCAGCTGCTGGTCGCCGAGGTCGAGAAGACCGGCTACACCGCCGCCCTGCCCGAGCCCCCGGACGCGAAGACCGATGACGCCTCCGACGGAGGCGCGGACGCCGACCCTGAGCTGATCTCTCTGAGGCAGAGGCTGATCGGGTCGATCGTGCTCACCGTGCCGGTGATCGCGATGGCGATGATCCCTGCCCTGCAGTTCACCTACTGGCAGTGGGCCTCGCTGACCCTGGCCGCGCCGGTGATCGTCTGGGCGGGCTGGCCGTTCCACAAGGCCGCATGGACCAACCTCAAGCACGGCACCGCGACGATGGACACGCTCGTCTCGATGGGCACCTCGGCGGCGTTCCTGTGGTCGCTCTACGCCCTGTTCCTCGGACACGCCGGCATGCCGGGCATGAAGCACCCGTTCGAGTTCGCCCTGGCCCGCTCCGACGGCGCGAGCAACATCTACCTCGAGGCGGCCGCCGGGGTGACGATGTTCATCCTCGCCGGCCGCTACTTCGAGAAGCGCTCCAAGCGCCAGGCCGGTGCCGCGCTACGCGCCTTGCTCGAGCTCGGCGCGAAGGAGGTCTCGGTGCTGCGGGACGGGACCGAGATCAAGATCCCGACCTCCGAACTGGCCGTCGGCGACGAGTTCGTCGTCCGGCCCGGCGAGAAGATCGCCACCGACGGGACGGTCGTCTCCGGCAGCTCCGCGGTGGACGCCTCCATGCTCACCGGCGAATCCGTGCCTGTCGAGGTCGGCGAAGGCGACCCGGTCACCGGGGCCACCGTGAACGCCGGCGGCCGGCTCGTCGTCCGGGCGACCCGCGTCGGCTCGGACACCCAGCTGGCGCAGATGGCCAAGCTGGTCGAGGACGCCCAGTCCGGCAAGGCCGCTGTCCAGCGGCTGGCCGACAGGATCTCCGGAGTGTTCGTCCCGATCGTCATCGCCATCGCGCTCGTCGCCCTGGCGGCGTGGCTGATCTCCGGGGCCGGCGTCTCGACGGCGTTCACCGCCGCGGTCGCGGTCCTCGTCATCGCCTGCCCCTGCGCCCTGGGCCTCGCCACCCCGACCGCACTGCTGGTCGGCACCGGCCGCGGCGCGCAGCTGGGCATCCTGATCAAGGGCCCCGAGGTCCTCGAATCCACCCGCAAGGTCGACACCGTCGTGCTGGACAAGACCGGCACCGTCACCACCGGCAGGATGACCCTGGTCGACGTGATCGCCGAGGCCGGCACCGACCGCGCCGAGCTGCTCCGCCTGGCCGGGGCCCTGGAGGACGCCTCCGAGCACCCGATCGCCCAGGCCGTCGCCAAGGGCGCGGTCCAGGAGACCGGCCAGCTCCCGACGCCGGAGGACTTCGCCAACGTCGAGGGCAAGGGCGTGCAGGGCGTCGTCGACGGCCACGCCGTGCTCGTCGGCCGGGAGTCCCTGCTGGCCGACTGGTCCCAGCACCTCTCCCCTGACGTCGCCGCCGCCAAGGCCGCAGCCGAGGCCGAGGGCAAGACCGTCGTCGCCGTCGGCTGGGACGGGCAGGCCCGCGGCGTCCTCGTCGTGGCCGACACGGTCAAGCCCACCAGCGCCGAGGCGATCCAGGGCCTGAAGGGCCTGGGCCTGACCCCGGTGCTGCTCACCGGAGACAACGAGGCCGTCGCGAAGCGGATCGCCGCCGAGGTCGGCATCGACCAGGTCATCGCCGAGGTCCTGCCCAAGGACAAGGTCGACGTCGTCGCCCGCCTCCAGGGCGAAGGCAAGGTCGTCGCGATGGTCGGCGACGGCGTCAACGACGCCCCCGCCCTCGCCCAGGCCGATCTGGGTCTGGCGATGGGCACCGGCACCGACGTCGCCATCGAGGCCTCCGACATCACTCTGGTGCGCGGGGACCTGCGGGCCGCCGTCGACGCGATCCGGCTGTCCCGCCGGACCTTGGGCACCATCAAGGCCAACCTGTTCTGGGCCTTCGCCTACAACGTCGCGGCCATCCCGGTCGCGGCGCTGGGCATGCTCAACCCCATGCTCGCGGGCGCGGCGATGGCGTTCTCATCCGTCTTCGTCGTCGGCAACAGCCTCCGCCTGCGCGGATTCCGCAGCGTCACCCCGCACTGACCCGCACAACCACCCACCCGAACTGAACTGATCGCACGAGAGGCATCCGACGATGACGAACGACTCCCACGCCCACGCCAGCTGCTGCAGCACCTCCAGCGCCGCGAACCCGGCGGTCGACGCCGAGGGCCGCGAGAACCTGCTGAGCGGCAGCGACGACATGACCACCTGCCCCGTCATGGTCGGCAGCCGGGTCAGCAAGACCGCGGCCGAGGCGGCAGGCCTCTTCCGCGACTACCGAGGCCAGCGCTACTGGTTCTGCTGCGCCGGCTGCGGGCCGGCCTTCGACGCCGACCCCGCCAAGTACGCCGCCGCCATGGCGTAGTCCGAGCACCGGATCGGAGCGCCCGGATAGACGCTCCGGCGGACCAGCAGGATTGCGATATACCCCACCGGGGTATATGGTCGGAGATGGACAAGGCAACGAACAGGAGACCACATGCGCAAGCGCCTCACCATGACCCTCGCAGCAGGAGTGCTCGGCGGAGCACTCCTGCTGACCGGCTGCAGCTCCGGCGACCAGGACCCCTCGAAAGCCGGCCCGCACCACGGCGGCAGCAGCTCGACGAGCTCCCCGGCCAGCAGCGACGGCGGGATGGACCACTCCTCGATGGAGCACCCGATGGACGGCGGCCCAGCGCCCGCCGGCATCGAGAAGGCCGCCTCCCCCAAGTACCCGGTCGGCACCCAGGTGATCCTCACCGCCGACCACATGATGGGCATGGACGGCGCGAAGGCCACGATCGTCGGCGCGTACGACACCTACACCTACGCGGTGAACTTCACGCCCACCACCGGCGGCGAACCGGTCAAGGACCACAAGTGGGTCGTCCAGCAGGAGATCAAGGACGCCGGCAGCAAGCAGCTGGCCGACGGCACCGAAGTCACCCTGGAGGCCGAGCACATGAAGGGCATGAAGGGCGCGAAGGCCACCATCGCCTCCTCCACCGACGAGACCGTCTACATGGTCGACTACGAAGCAGGCGGCATGAAGATGACCAACCACAAGTGGGTCGTCGAGAGCGAGATCAAGCCGGCCTCCTGAGCCGGCCACCACCGCAGAGCAGGGCCCGGACAAGGGAAGCAGCAATGACAGACCCGAACGCGCATCAGCACCACCACGGCGACACCGCAGACGCGCCCGCCCACAGCGGGCACGCCGTCGCGACCACCGCGCCCGGCCACGGGGAAGATCCGCACGCGGGGCACGCAGGCCACGTCGCGCACCAGGGGCAGCACGGAGACCACGCCGGTCACGGCGGTCATGGAGGCCACGGGGACCACGTCGGCCAGTTCCGTCGGCTGTTCTGGATCAACCTCGTCATCGCCGCCCCGGTGGTGGGGCTCTCGCCCATGTTCGCCATGCTGCTCGGGTACTCCGTGCCCGGCTGGGCGGGGTGGGTCGCAGCGGTGCTCGGCACCGTCATGTACGTCTGGGGCGGCAAGCCGTTCCTCACCGGTGCCTGGAGCGAGCTGAGGAGCCGCAAGCCGGGGATGATGCTGCTGATCGCGCTGGCGATCACCGTGGCGTTCTTCGCCTCCTGGGCCGCCACCCTCGGGCTCGTCCACCACGAGCTGGAGTTCTGGTGGGAGCTGGCGCTGCTGATCGTCATCATGCTGCTGGGGCACTGGATCGAGATGCGCTCCCTGGCCCAGACCACCTCCGCGCTCGACTCGCTTGCCGCCCTGCTGCCCGACGAGGCCGAGCGTGTCGAGGGCGACGACATCGTCAAGGTGGACCCCGCCGAGCTTCGCGTCGGCGACGTCGTCATCGTCCGCCCCGGCGGCAGCGTCCCCGCCGACGGCACCGTCGTCGACGGCCACGCCGACATGGACGAGTCGATGATCACCGGCGAGTCCCGGCCCGTCGCCCGCGGCGAGGGCGACCCGGTCACCGCCGGCACGGTGGCCACCGACTCCGGCCTGCGGGTCGAGATCACCGCCACCGGCGACGACACCGCCCTGGCCGGCATCAACCGGCTCGTCGCCGAGGCGCAGGGCTCCTCCTCCCGCGCTCAGCGCATCGCCGACCGCGCCGCCGCCTGGCTGTTCTGGTTCGCCCTCGGCGCTGCCCTGATCACCGCGATCGTCTGGACGCTGGCCGGGTCCCCCGACGACGCCGTGGTCCGCACCATCACCGTGCTCGTGATCGCCTGCCCCCACGCCCTGGGCCTGGCGATCCCGCTGGTCGTCTCCATCGCCACCGAGCGCGCCGCTCGCGGCGGCGTCCTGGTCAAGGACCGCCTCGCGCTGGAGTCCATGCGCCAGGTCGATGCCGTGCTGTTCGACAAGACCGGCACCCTCACCAGGGGCGAGCCCACCGTCACCGGCGTCGAACCGACCGGAGACCTGGACGCCAACCAGGTCCTCGCCCTGGCCGCATCGGCCGAGGCCGACAGCGAGCACCCGCTCGCCCGGGCCATCGTCGCCGCCGCCAAGGACCGCGGCCTCGCCCTGCAGCAGGCCACCGGATTCTCCTCCTCGCCCGCCGTCGGCGTCACAGCGACCGTGGCCGGCCACGAGATCCGCGTCGGCGGCCCCCGGCTGCTCGAGGAGACCGGCCAGCACGAAACTGAATCCGCAGAAGCCTGGCGCGGCGAGGGCGCGATCATCCTGCACGTCCTGCGCGACGGGCAGGTGATCGGCGGCCTCAAACTCGCCGACGAGGTCCGCCCGGAGTCCCGCGACGCCGTCGACGCGCTCCACGAACTGGGTGTCGAGGTCGTCATGATCACCGGCGACGCCGAGGCCGTGGCGAACGAGGTCGGCCAGGAGCTCGGCATCGACCGCGTCTTCGCCGGCGTCCGCCCCGAGGACAAGTCGGCCAAGGTCGCCCAGCTGCAGCACGAGGGCAAGAAGGTCGCCATGGTCGGCGACGGCGTCAACGACGCCCCGGCGCTGGCCCAGGCCGACGTCGGCATCGCCATCGGCGCGGGCACCGACGTCGCCATCGCCTCCGCCGGCGTCATCCTGGCCAGCTCCGACCCCCGCTCGGTTCTGTCGGTCACCCAGCTGTCGAAGGCCGCCTACCGGAAGATGAAGCAGAACCTGTGGTGGGCCGCCGGGTACAACCTGATCTCCGTCCCGCTGGCGGCCGGCGTCCTCGCACCCGTCGGCTTCGTGCTGCCGATGTCGGTCGGCGCGATCCTGATGTCGCTGTCCACCGTCGTCGTCGCCCTCAACGCCCAGCTGCTGCGGCGCATCGACCTCACCCCCCAAGCCAGCACCCGCTCGATCCTGGAGCGTCAGAAGTGAAGGACACGCCCATGACACTCGACACCACCACCGACACCACTGACAGCACCGGCACCGCCAGCCCCGGCACCGAAGTCGCCGCCGCCGCGGCCCACCATCACGGCTACATCAGCGACAAGGACCGCTACCTGACGCGCATGAAGCGGATCGAGGGCCAGGCCCGCGGCATCGCCAAGATGATCGACGACGAGAAGTACTGCATCGACATCCTCACCCAGGTCTCAGCGCTCACCCGAGCCCTGCAGGGCGTCGCGACCGGGCTGCTCGACGCCCACCTCAAGCACTGCGTCCTCGACGCCGCCAAGCTCGGCGACGACGACGCGGCGATCGCCAAGATCCAGGAAGCCACCGACGCGATCAACCGCCTCGTCCGCTCCTGAGGCTCACGAGCAGCGCACCCGCGCACACGAAGGAGAAGGACCCATGCCCCGTTTCGCCCCGCTGACCGCGGAGACCGCCGTCGGCGCGTCCCGGGACCTGCTCGGCGAGCTCGTCGAGCGCCACGGCACCGTGGGCGACATGGTCTCCACGATGGCCCACTCCCCGGCCGTCCTCGGCGGCTACCTGCAGCTGAGTAGAGCGATGCGCCGCGCCAAGCTCGACCGGAGAATCAGCGAGCTTCTCTCCATCGCGGTGCAGGCGCAGCAGGGCTGCGGCCTGTGCCTCGACGCCCACGTCGCGGCCGCCCGCTCCCTGGGCGTCGCCGAGGAGGAGATCAGCCTCGCCCACCAGGGCACGTCGAGCAATCCCGCCATCTCGGCCATGATCCGGCTCGGGCGGCAGGTCTATCGGGAGCCGACCTCCGTCACCGACGAGCAGATCGACCAGCTCCGCGCGTTCGGCTACAGCGACCGCGCGATCGCCGACGTCGTCGGCGTCGTCGCGCTCAACATCCTCACCGGCGCGTTCAACCTCGTCGCCGGGCTGGGACCCGAGGACCAGCACTGACGCCCGAGGGCATTCTCTTCGGCGACCCGACTGTGCACGGGGCCTTTCGACCGGCGGGTGCGGGCCGCGTCGTCGGCCTCGCACCGGCTGGCCTGGCAGCGGGAGCCGTGCTCGCAGCAGTCGCCCTGGCCTCGGCCAGAGCGGGGTCTGGCGGTCAGCTCCCGGGTCGGATTGGCATGTCGCCGGTGTTTGCCGAATACTTGTCCGGGGCCACGGCGTGCTCCGCGGCACTCTGGGGCCACCGAATCGAGCGGAAGGCGGGAAGGCAGTGCAGCGTTTCCTGAGCATCGCGCGCCGCTTCTCGCCGGTGCTCGCGGTCCTCACCGTCGCAGCTCTGCTGATGCTGCAGCCGCCGGCTCGCGCCGCTGACCATTTCTCGATGTCTGCGTCACTGGGCACCGCCGCCGCCGATGCCGGCGCTGCCGAGATGGCGACCGGCCATTCCCCGGAGAACAGCGCTCCCATTGTGGTCCACGGCCAGTTCTCGACCAAGAACGTCGGTGACCAGCAGGCGGCCGCGGCCGCCGGCCATTTGTCCATGGGGACCGTGTCCTCCGGGATGGGCATGGCGTCGGGCTGCGGCCCGGACTGCGGCTCGCCGGCGAGCCCGTCCCCGGGTCCGATGGACTGCGTCGCAGCGGGCTGCCTGATCCTGCTGGTGCTGCTGGTCGGGATCGGAGGCCTGCGGCCGGCAGCCCGCGGAGGCGGCTGGTCGCTTCCGCGCCCATCACGGCGCACTCTTATGGAATCGTTGGTCCTCCGCTGCTGGGCTCGCCCTCCGCTGAGCCTCGCCGAGCTGTCGATCAGTCGCACCTGAGCCGGTCGCAGGTCCATCCGCGCCCGTTTCGGGGCAGCAGACATGCAGCCGTGGCCGTTCCCAGCCGGAGAACCGGCAAGTAACCACGGAACCTGTGGGCGGGTGTGCCGACCCGCGACGCTCGCGACGCCCCGGCGTCCATTCTCTGACGACTCCTTTGACAACTCGCGACGACCCCACCGGCTGGAGTTGAGCGGTCCATGCATCCTCGGCGACGTCGGGCACGTCTTCCCCGGTGGCCGTCGACCATCCCAGCTGAGAGACCCATGACCAAGAACCAGAAATCATCCACTAAGTCTTCGAAATCGTCGCCATCGCAGCGCTCGACCGGCGGGCGTACGGCCAGCAGCCGGTCCGCGCGGGACCGGCTGCGGCAGATGCAGCTCCAGGAGGCCAAGGCCCGACGGGCGCGACGGCTGATCACGGGTGCCGCGATCGCTGTCGTGGTGCTGGCCGTCGCCGCCGGAGCGGTGGTCATCGCCAGCCTCCAAGGCGGTGGATCCGACGGCCCCACCGGCGGGGCTGCCGCCGCGGGGCGTCGGGACCTGCCGCCATGGTCGCTGCCCGCCAACACCTCTGACGCGGCGAAGGCCGTCGGCCTCCGAGTCGGCCCGATGGAGGGAACGGCGGCCCACTTCCACTCCCACCTCGACATCAGCGTCAACGGGCAGCCCATCGCCGTGCCGGCCAACATCGGCGTCGACCCCGCTAGCGGCCAGATGTCGGAGCTCCACACCCACGACGAACGCGGCGTGCTGCACGTCGAGGCCCCCACCGCCGACGGCCGCTACACCCTCGGCCAGGTCTTCACCGAGTGGCAGGTCCGCCTCGACGCCGAAGGCATCGGCGGACTGGACAACAGCAACACCGACAGCCTGCGCGCCTACGTCGACGGGAAGCGATTCCAGGGAGACCCCGCCACGATCCAGCTCACCGCCCACCGGCAGATCTCACTGGTCTACGGGCCGCGAGACGCCACCGACGACCCGGCGGCCAGCTACGCGTTCGAGCAGGGCGAGTAGACGATGCCAGCGAGAGGACCACAGACCGCGGCCCGGACCGTTGCGCTGGCCGCCGCCGTGCTGAGCCTGGGGCTGGCCGCGGGCTGCACGAAGTCCATAGACCCCGCCTCGCCGTCGAAGGACGGCTCCGCCGGGCCGGCCTCCGGTGTGGTGTGCAGCTCTATCAACCCGGACAGCGCAAGCCCGCCTCGACCGCCGAAGGGCCCGACGTCAGGACCGGCGGGAACGTGACCACCGACCATCCCGGCAAGGTGGTCGTGGTCAACGTGTGGGCGTCCTGGTGCGGGCCCTGCCGCAAGGAGGCCCCCGACCTCGCCGCCGCGAGCCGTGACACGGCCAAGACGGCCCGGTTCGTCGGCCTCAACATCCGCGACGACCGCGAAGCCGCGCAGGCCTTCACCCGCGCCTTCAAGACCCCCTACCCGAGCATCTTCGACCCCGAGGGCAAGCAGCTGGTGAAGTTCTCCGGGCAGCTGTCCACCACGGCCATCCCGACCACCCTGGTGATCGACCGCGCAGGGCGCAGCGCTGCCCGCATCACCGGACCCGTGGATCGCGACACCCTCGCCGCGCTCATCACCGACACCGCCAACGGCAAGTAGCCGACCGGCCCCAGGCATCGACCAGCGCTGCGGCCGGCCCGGGAGTCGACAGACCACGAGAAAGGAAATCTGGTGCTCGAGTCACTGGGAAGCTGGGCCGCGCAGACGGTCAGCGGGGCGATGCCATTGGCGTTGCCGGTCGCGTTCCTGGCCGGCCTCGTGTCGTTCTTCTCGCCCTGCGTGGTGCCGCTGCTGCCGGGATATATCTCCTACGCAACCGGCCTGTCGGCCGCCGAGATCGTGGCCGCTCGACCGCGGACGAGGATGTGGCGCGCGCTGGCGGGGACCGTCTTGTTCGTCGCCGGCTTCGGCGTCGTGTTCGTCGGCAGCGCCACCCTGGCCGGGGCTCTCGGCGGCATCGTCCTGCGATGGCAGGGACCCCTCACCCGCGCGATGGGCGCGATCATGATCGTGCTTGGCCTGATCTTCGCCGGCCTGGTCCGCTTCGGCCAGCGCGACCTACGGCCCACCCGGCTGCCTCGGGTCGGCCTCGCCGCTGCTCCGCTGGTCGGTCTCATCTTCGGCCTGGGATGGACGCCCTGCACCGGCCCGACGCTCGGCGCGGTGCTGACGATGGCGCTGAACGCGGGCAGCGCGGCCAAGGGCGCATGGCTGGCCGTGGCCTACACCCTCGGGCTCGGCGTGCCGTTCATCGTCGCAGCGGTGGCCTTCCAGCGCATCAGCCGTGCCGTCGCCTTCCTGCGGGCCCGGCAGGAACTGATCATGCGGATCGGCGGCCTGTTGATGATCGCGACCGGGGCGCTGATGATCACCGGCGTTTGGGGCTGGCTGATGGGCGTCATCCGGCAGGTCGTCAGCGGATTCGTCACCGTGATCTGACCGCGTTCCGAGCCCGACCCGCCGGCTCGCCGCCCCGGGCTCGGGCAGGTGAGGTGATGACTGCTGGCCGCGGCACCCTTGCCGCGATGGGCAGCAGGAGTCATGATCGGCAGCTCCGGCATCGACCACCCGTGCGGGCAGCCGCGTTGCCTCTCACCAAGTGAGGGCATCAAGTGAGGGCGCGTCATCTGCGTTTCGGTGTCAGGCCGCAGACCCCGTGACCCGCACCGCCATCTCGTCCACGTTCGGCATGCGCTCCTTCACCGACGCCTCCGCCTCTGCCGCCACGCGGTCGGCCTCGGCCAGGCTCAGCGACCGCGTGCGCAGCAGGGCGTCGCCGTGCAGGCGATGGCCGACCCACCGCAGCCGCACCTGCTCCACCGACTCGACCTCGGTCAGGTGCTCCAGGGCGTGCTCGGCCCGGTCGAGGAGCTCGGGCTCGATGCCGTCCATCAGCCGCCGGCCGACCGATCGGACAGTGCCGACCAGCAGCACCGCGATCATCGCCGAGATCAGCAGCCCGACGATCGGGTCGGCCAGCGGGAAGCCCAGCAGCACGCCGATCCCGCCGGCGACCACCGCCAGCGAGGTGAACCCGTCGGTCCGGGCGTGCACGCCGTCGGCGACCAGCGCGGCCGAGCCGATCTTCCGGCCCACGCGGATCCGGTACACCGCGACCGCCTCGTTGCCCAGGAACCCGGCGATCCCTGCGGCGATCACCCAGCCGATGTTCTCCATCGGGCGTGGGTTGATCATCCGGTCGATCGCCTCGTAGGCGGCCACGATCGAGGACAGCGCGATCATCAGCACGATGAACAGGCCGGCGAGGTCCTCGGCCCGGTTGAAGCCGTAGGTGTACTTCCGCGTCGCGGCCCGCCTTGACAGTGCGAACGCGATCCACAGCGGGATCGCGGTGAGCGCGTCGGAGAGGTTGTGGATCGTGTCGGCCAGCAGCGCGACCGAGCCGGAGAAGGCGACGATCACCGCCTGCACCACGGTGGTGGCGATCATGATCACGAGGCTGATCTTCAGCGCCCGGACGCCCTCTGCGTTCGCCTCCATCGCGTCGTCGATCGAGTCCGCGGCGTCGTGGGAGTGCGGCACGAAGATCCCGTAGAGGAATCCCTTGAGTCCCGTCGGGTGCGAGTGGCCGTGGCCATGCCCATCGCCGCGATCATGATCGTGGTCGGGCTCATGGTCATGATCGTGCCCGGGCTCGATTTCGACGGCGTCGTGCGGATGGGCGTGGTCGTGCCGGGTCATGCTCGTTCCCGTTCCTGGTGGTGGTGCGCCGGGGGCTGGCCCTGCGCAATGGAGTGCTCGGCCTGGAAGATCGCGTCGGACACCAGCTGCGAGGCGTGCTCGTTCTCCAGTCGGTAGAACACCCGCTGCCCCTCCTGCCGGGTCGACACGATCCGCGCCATCCGCAGCTTCGCCAGATGCTGCGACACCGCCGCCGGGGACTTGTCCACGATGTCGGCCAGATGGTTGACCGACACCTCCCCGCTGCCGCGCAGCGCCAGGATGATCCGCACCCGCGTCGCGTCCGCGAGCAGCCCGAACACCTCCACCGCCAGCTCCACGAACGGCGAGTCCGGGTCCAGCCCGCACATCTGCTTATCTGCGTCCATGCGCAGATTATCGCATGACCGATGCGTCAGCGCATCCTGTATGGTCATCGCATGATGACCATTCTTGCTCGGACCGCCGAGGGGTCTCGATCATGACGCGCGTCCCGCCGCTCCTTCTGGCCGCCGGCGCGGCCGCGGCTCAGGGGCTGATCGCGCGGGGGTCGGCGAGCACCGCGCTGTCGCGGGCAACGGCTGGCGCGATGGCCGCGGCATCGGCAGGGCTGCTGCTCTCATCGACCACGGCGTTCCGACGCCGGGGCACGACCGTCGACCCCCTCGCCGTCGACCGGGCAGAGGCGCTGGTCACGACCGGGCCGTTCCGCCTCACGCGGAACCCGATGTACACGGTCATGGCCGGGCTGCTCCTCGCCCACGCGGCCCTTCGCCGATCGTGGGCGGCGCTCCTGCCCGCCGCCGGCTTCGTCGCCCTGATCGACCGGATCCAGATCCCGGCGGAGGAGAGCGCCCTGCGGGAGAAGTTCGGTGCCGCCTTCGACGCCTATGCGGCCGCGGCTCCCCGCTGGATCGGCCCGCCAACCTTGCCGTCTGGTCAGTGATCACTGTATAGTTCAGCGTGTGCTGACTATTGCTTCGCGTCTCGACGTCATGAACCGGCTCGGCCGGGCCATGGCGGACCCGACGCGCTCCCGGATCCTGATGTCCTTGCTCGACGGCCCGAGCCACCCCGCCGTGCTCTCGCGCGAGCTCGGGCTGACGCGCTCGAACGTGTCCAACCACCTGACCTGCCTGCGCGACTGCGGGATCGTGGTCGCCGAGCCCGAGGGCCGTCAGACCCGCTACGAGATCGCCGACCCGCACCTGGCCGCGGCGCTGACGGCGCTGGTGGACGTGACGCTGGCCGTGGACGAGAGCGCGCCGTGCATCGACCCGCAGTGCTCGGTGCCGGGCTGCTGCGCCGCGACCGGCTCGGGGGACGCCTCGTGAGCGCCGCCTGCGGCTGCGACGAGCCGACCACCAGCTCATCCGAGGAAGCCGAGGAGACCGAGCGCCCTTGGTGGCGCGACCCGGGACTGGTCGTGCCGATCCTCTCCGGCGTCGCGTTCGGCACCGGCCTGGTGCTGGAGTGGTCGGGGCTGCACGTCGCGGCGCTGGTCGCGTTCTGGGCGGGGCTGCTGCTGGGCGCGTACACGTTCGTGCCCGGCGCGCTGCGGAACCTGGTCGTCAGGCGGAGGCTGGGGATCGCGCTGCTGATGACGATCAGCGCCGTCGGCGCGGTGATCCTCGGCTACGTGGAGGAGGCCGCCGCGCTGGCGTTCCTCTACTCGATCGCCGAGGCCCTGGAGGACAAGGCGATGGACCGCGCTCGCGGCGGCCTGCGCGCGCTGCTCAAGCTCGTGCCGGATACCGCGACCGTGCTGCGCGACGGGGCCTCGGTCGAGATCCCGGCGAAGGAGATCGCCGTCGGCGACGTGCTGCTGGTCCGCCCGGGCGAGCGGGTCGCGACCGACGGGACTGTCCGGTCCGGCCGCTCCAGTCTGGACACCTCGGCGATCACCGGCGAGTCGATCCCGGTCGAGGTCGCCCCCGATGACGCGGTGTCGGCGGGCGCGATCAACACCGCGGGTGTGCTGGAGGTCGAGGCGACCGCGGCGGGCACCGACAACTCGCTGACCACCATCGTTGAGCTGGTCGAGCAGGCCCAGGCCGAGAAGGGCGAACGCGCGCGCATCGCCGACCGGATCGCCCGCCCGCTGGTGCCCGGCGTGATGGTCCTCGCCGTCCTGGTCGGCGTGCTCGGCTCGCTGCTCGGCGACCCCGAGACCTGGATCACCCGCGCCCTGGTCGTCCTCGTCGCCGCCAGCCCGTGCGCGCTGGCGATCGCGGTGCCCGTCACCGTGGTCTCCGCGATCGGGGCGGCGACGAAGTTCGGCGTCGTCATCAAGAGCGGTGCCGCCTTCGAGCGCCTCGGCGGCATCCGCCACCTCGCCGTGGACAAGACCGGCACCCTGACCCGCAACCGGCCCGAGGTCACCGCCGTCGTCGCCGCCGACGGCTTCGACGACGCCCAGGTGCTCGCCTGGGCCGCCGCCGTCGAGCAGCACTCGACGCACCCGCTGGCCGCCGCCATCGCCGCCGCGGGCCAGGCAGCCCCCGCCGCGCAGGACGTGGCCGAGGAGGCCGGGCACGGCATCGGCGGCCTGGTCGACGGCCGCCGGGTGACGGTGGGCAGCCCCCGCTGGATCGACGCGGGGGCGCTCAAGGCCCGGGTCGAGGACCTGGAGGCCGAGGGACAGACCTGCGTGCTCGTGGCCGTCGACGGCCGCCTGGCCGGGGCGATCAGCGTCCGCGACGAGCTGCGCCCCGAGGTCCCCGAGGTCGTGCGCACGCTGCGGGCCCAGGGCGTCGAGGTGAGCATGCTCACCGGCGACAACGCCCGCACCGCGCACGCGCTCGCGCAGCGCGCCGGGATCGGCGACGTGCACGCCGAGCTGCGGCCCGAGGACAAGGCCCGCATCGTCGCCCAGCTCTCCGAGGCCTCGCCCACGGCGATGATCGGCGACGGCATCAACGACGCTCCCGCCCTGGCCGGGGCGACCGTGGGCATCGCGATGGGAGCGACCGGCTCCGACGCCGCGATCGAGTCCGCCGACGTCGCCTTCACCGGCCACGACCTCGGCCTGATCCCGCAGGCGCTGCGCCACGCCCGCCGCGGCCGGGCGATCATGAACCAGAACATCGTGCTGTCCCTGGCGATCATCACCGTGCTGCTGCCCCTGGCCATCACCGGCGTGCTCGGCCTGGCCGCGGTCGTCCTCGTCCACGAGGTCGCCGAGGTCGTCGTCATCGCCAACGGGCTGCGCGCCGCGCGTGCCCGCAAGCCTCAGGCAGCGGGCTGATGCGGGCGAAGGACGCGGTCCGCGGGTCCACTGCCCGGATCGCTCATGGTCCGAGGCGGACGCTCCTGGTAGCGGGGACCTTCCTGCTCGGCGGTTTGGTCGTCCTGGTCGACCAAGGGACCAAGGCATGGGCTGAGGCCACCCTCTCGACGCAGGAGCGCATCCCGCTCGTCGGCGAGCTGCTGGGACTCCAGCTGGCGTACAACCCCGGTGCGGCGTTCTCCTTCGGTGAGGGCTCGACCTGGGTGTTCGCGCTGGTCGCTGTCGCGGCCGCGGTCGCCGCGGTCGTCTTCGCGTTCCGTGTCCGGCGTCTTCGGTGGGCGGTCGTGATCGGTGCCGTCGGCGGTGCGGCGGCCTCGCACGCCGGGGACCGGCTCTTCCGCGCCCCCGGCTTCGCCCGCGGCCACGTCGTGGACTTCCTGGCCTACGGCGACTGGTTCATCGGGAACGTCGCCGACATCGTCATCGTCGTGGGCGCGGTCACCGGGGCGTTCCTGATGCTCCACGACGGCTCATCGCCAGAAGACTCCCCGAGTTCTTCGGCACGGCTCAGTTCCGAAGAGGCTGGCGAGCGGAGCTGACGACGGCTGCCGAGCCGCAGACAGGATTGAGAGGAGAAGATGTTGGAGATCACGCTGCAGTACTTCGACGGGTGCCCGAACTGGGAGGTGATCGACCGGCGGCTCGCCGAGGCCCTCGACGGCCGATCGGACGTCCGCGTCGCGCATCAGCGAGTCGAGACCGCCGACGACGCCGCCCGCCTCGAGTTCCACGGGTCCCCGACCGTCCTCGTCGACGGCGTCGACCCCTTCGCCGACGAGCACACACCGGTCGGGCTCGCCTGCCGGGTGTTCCGCACTCCTGCCGGGCTGGCCGGGTCGCCGACCGTCGATCAGCTGCGCGCAGCCATCGGTCGCGCGCCGACGTCGGCGGTGACGGGGCTCGAGTCGCCGGTCGGACCGCTGGGCGGGCTGCCGATCGCCTGCGCGCTCGCGCCGACCGCGGGCAAGCAGCAGCTCGAGAGGTGGCGAGCCTTCGACGACGACTACCTCCTCGAGGTCGAGCGCGGAGAGGCCAGACTGGTCGTGCACTACGCCCGGACCGGCGACTCAGCGCGGCGGCTGCGCGATCTGGTCGCGACCGAGAGCGCCTGCTGCTCGTTCGTCGACTGGCAGATCGACGACGACCACGCCGACCTGCGCCTTGTCGTCACCGGCACCCCTGAGCAGCTCGCTGGTCTCAGCATCGGCTAGGTAGGTGCTCGGGGCCAGCCGCTGGCCGCGGCGACGCCGATGCGCCACCAGCATCGTCGTCCCGGTTTCTCAGGCAGCTCGGCGCAATCCGCGCGTGGACGGGCCGCGTCCGGGTACGGGACCGGATGGCCGAACAGTCGCTGACCGTGTTGCCGGGAGGAACGAATCCTGATGGACGTCCTGAGCGCAGCCGTCGACGCGCTGGCGATGGCCGGCTCGATGGGCTGGCAGATCCTCTGGCCCCTCGTGCTCGGCTTCACGCTGTCCGGCGTCATCCAGGCGGTGGTGCGCAAGGAGCGCGTCACGCAGCTGATGGCCGACGACTCGCCGAGATCGATCGCGGTCTCCGCACTGTTCGGCGCGGCGTCCTCGTCCTGCTCCTACGCCGCGGTCGCGCTGGCCCGGGCGCTGTTTCGCAAGGGCGCGGACTTCGCGGCGGCGATGGCCTTCGAGATCGCCTCGACCAACCTGGTGCTCGAGCTCGGGCTGGTCCTGTGGTTCGTGATGGGCTGGCAGTTCACCGCCGCGGAGTTCGTCGGCGGCCCGATCATGATCGTGCTGGTCGCGCTCGGATTCAGGCTCTGGATGCGCGGCCGGATCGTCGAGGCGGCGCGGCGGCAGGCCGAGCAGAGGCTCGCCGGGTCGATGGAGGGCCACGCCGCCATGGACATGTCCGTCCAGGGCGACGCCGGATTCTGGGCCCGGCTGCTCTCCCGGGACGGCGTGACCGCGGTCTCGCGCTACTTCGTGATGGACTGGGCGGCCGTGCTCCGCGACATCGTGCTGGGCCTGCTGATCGCCGGCGCGTTCGCCGCCTGGGTGCCCAAGGCCTGGCTGCAGGCAGTGTTCTTCACCGAAGACCCGGTCGCCTCGTTCGTGCTGGGCCCGCTGATCGGGCCACTGCTGGCCGTGATCAGCTTCGTCTGCTCGGTCGGGAACGTGCCACTGGCGGCGGTGCTGTGGAACGGCGGGATCAGCTTCGGCGGCGTGGTCAGCTTCCTGTTCGCCGACCTGATCATCATCCCGATCATCCTCATCTACAAGAAGTACTACGGCTGGAAGGCCACGTCCCGGATCTGCCTGGTCTTCTACGCCGCAATGGTCATCGCCGGGTACGCCGTCGAATTGATCTTCGGCCCGCTCGGCATGGTCCCGCACGACCGGAGCCTGGCGGTCGCCGAGACCGGCATCAGCTGGAACTACACCACCTGGCTGAACATCGCCTTCCTCGCACTCGCCGCCGCCCTGCTGACCGTGTTCCTCCGCACCGGCAGTATCGGCATGCTGCGCATGATGGGCGGCTCCCCGGAGCCGGCCGGGCGCGGCGACTCTGCCTCGCACAGGCAAGAATGATCAACGGCCGACCAGTTCCGAGGTGCCGGCCGGCCCCACTCATGCGGTCGCCACACTTGGTCGCCGCTTTCCGGCGCACTCGCGGCGTGGACGGATCAGCTGTCGTGCGCCCGCGCCGGCTGATACCGTCCCGGGGGCCGTGTCCGACCAGTCCCGCAGGCCCGGCTGCTGCACCGCGAGGATGACCCCGAAACCCCATCGTAGGCAAGGCACAGGACCGACCGCCCGGCGAGGAACTTGCCCGTCCCGCGGACGAACGCCAGGCCAGCCGTCCGCAATTCAGGCAGGGGGGCCTCATCTCGACGCTGCGACGGTGTCGAGTCCGCTTCTCACAGCGAGGGAGTCGGCACTATCGCAGGTCCGGGCCGGCACTACCGATCTGAGCCCCGTCCCGCCTGCGTCGTCTCGGTATCACCACGGCCGTCACGTGCTGCGAGGACGGCCAGGTATCGGTTATACGCGGCCAGTTCGGGGTCCCCACTCCGATCGGCGTCGCGGTCGGCTGAAGCGGACCTGGCAGAGTCGTAGCGGTACCATCGCCACACCAGATATGCGACGATCGCGGTGGCGGGTCCCTCGCCGTAGGACCAGGCAAGCCCGCCGGCGATCTGCTGGTCGGCGACAGGATCGATTCCCCAGGACCGTGGGGGTGCGGCGAACGCGGCGACCACGGTCGTCGGTGTCATCATGATCAGCACGCCGAAGAACGCGTGCAGGGCCATCTCGGCGAAGACGTCGAGCATCCGGCCGAGATGGGTGGGGTGGACCGGCCCCGGTCCGACCGTGAGGATCGGGACGGCGAACAGGACCCCTGCGGCCAGGAAGCCGATCTCGAGGCCGTTGTGGCCCGCCCAGGTCCCGAGGAGCCGGGAGCCGAGGTCGCTGAGGTAGAGGCCGTAGTAGGTGAGCAGGAATAGCGGGATGCCGAACGCCGGATGCAACATGATGCGGTGCGGCCGGGAATAGACGATGGCCGTAACCGTGCGCAGCAGCCCACCGAACGACCCACGATGCGGGACGGCTCGCAATGCCAGTCGGAACGGGGCACCTAGTGTCACGCGTCTGAACTTGTTTGACGAGTTGGGTGGGGCGATTGTAGTTCAGCGGTTACTGTATCGTTCAGTGCATGCTGACTCTTGCTTCCCGCTTAGACGCCATGCAGCGTCTGGGCCGGGCGATGGCCGACCCCACGCGTTCACGGATCCTTCTGTCGCTTCTGGCGTGCCCCGCGCATCCGGCAGAGCTCGCCAACGCGCTAGACCTGACGCGCTCGAATGTGTCGAACCACCTGGGTTGCCTGCGGGACTGCGGGATCGTGGTCGCCACCCATGAGGGCCGCCAGGCCCTTTACGAGATCGCTGACCCCCACCTCGCACGTGCGCTCACCGAGCTGGTCGAGGTCAAGCTGGCCGTCGACGCGGACGCCCCCTGCCTCGACGTCGCCTGCGAGGTGCCTGGTTGCCACGACGGCAGGTCCGGCGCATGACGGCCGCGGCGCTGCTCCAAGCGATCGGGCTCTTCATCGCGACCAACATCGACGACATCATCGTGCTCTCGCTCTTCTTCGCCCGAGGTGCCGGACGCCCCGGGACGACCGCGAAGATCTTGGCCGGGCAATACCTTGGCTTCGTCGGGATCCTCGCCGCCGCACTCGTGGTGACCTTGGGGGCGGGGTGGGCGCTGCCAGAGGAGGCGATTCCCTACTTTGGGCTCATCCCCCTCGCGCTGGGTCTCTGGGCTGCGTGGGAGGTCTACCGCGGCGAGGGCGACGACGATGATGCCGCCGTGTCAGGTAAGAGCGTTGCCGTGGCGACCGTCGCCGGCGTCACCTTCGCCAACGGTGGGGACAACATCGGCGTTTACGTCCCGGTCTTCCTCAACATCAGTACTCCCGCTGTCATCACCTTCTGCATCGTTTTCCTCGTGCTCGTGGCAGTGCTGGTGGCCACCGCCAAGTTCGTCGCCACGCGTCGACCCATCGCCGAGGTCCTCGAACGGCGGGAGCACATCCTCTTCCCCATCGTCCTGATCGGACTGGGCGTCGCAATCCTCGTCGGCGGCGGCGCGTTCGGTCTCTGATGTCACGCGCCTGAACTGGTTTGACGGGTGGCGTGGGGCAGGATTTCCTCGGCGGTCTTGGTCCAGATGAATGGGTGGCAGCGCTCGTTCCAGCCGTCGATGAAGGTGCTGATCGCTGTGACGAGTTGCTTGACGCTGTCGAAGGAGCCGCGGCGGATGGCCTGTCGGGTGATGATCCCGAAGAAAACCTCGACGAGGTTGAGCCAGGACCCGCTGGTCGGGGTGAAGTGCAACGTGATCCGCGGGTGCTTGGCCAGCCACTGCTTGATGTCCTCGTGCTTGTGGGTGTGGTAGTTGTCCAGGACCACGTGCAGCTCCCGGCGCGGGTAAGCCCTGGCGACCTTCTTGAGGAAGTCGAGGAACTCGGCCTTACCGTGCCGGTCGTAGCACTGGTCGGTCACCGCACCGGTGGCTACCTCGATAGCGGCGAACAGCGTGGTGGTGCCATTGCGCTTGTAGTCGTGGGTCGCCTTCTCCGGCAAGCCTGGTCGCAGCGGCAGGATCGGCGCGGTCCGGTTCAAGGCCTGGATCTGGGACTTCTCATCCACGCACAGCACGACCGCCTTCTCCGGTGGGTTCAGGTACAGCCCGACCACGTCGCGGACCTTGGCCTCCAGCTCCGGGTCTGTGGAGAACTTGAACGTCTCCCGCCGCCATGGCTTGACCCCGTACTTGCGCCAGGCACGGGCGACGGTGGCATCCCCGATCCCCAAGTGCCTGCCCAGCAACCGCGAGGACCAATGCGTCACCCCGAGTTTGGCCGGTGGCGGCTCGAGCGTGGTGGCGATGATCACGGCATCATCGATGCGTTTCGGTCGGCCCGAACGCTCCTCGTCCTCGAGGCCAGCGAGCCCGTCGACGGCGAACCGGTCACGCCACTTGATCACAGTCGGACGCGAGACCCCGACATGCCGCGCCACTGCCGAGGTGCCCGTCCCCGCCGCGACGGCCAGCACGATCCGCGCACGCTGCGCACGTCCCGCCGGCAACGTCCGCGACCGTGTCCACGAGGTCAGGGTCGCACGGTCCTCTTCGCTGATCTCCAGCACAGGTGACGGCATATGCCATCATCCCATACTGTCAACGAATTAATGACGCGCGACACTAGCAACCACCGCGGACGCACTGGAAGTCCCCCTGGGTGTGCTACATGACCGGATCCGCGGACTTACCGCTCGAGGAGCGGGCCCGCCTGCGAAGGACCGCCGATGGCGCGTCACGGTACGCCGACTGGCCGCGGGCCTGTCATGCTGGACCTCGAGACCAACTCACTGTTCCCGCCCATCATCCTCCCGAAAGCAAGGAAGCACCCATGACCACTCGCACCCGCGGGTTCGCCGCGCTGGCCCTGCTGCCCCTCGCGCTGAGCGCCTGTGGAGGCGGCGACGACGCCACCGACACCAGCAGCTCGGCGTCGGCCAGCGCCTCCCCGAGTATGTCCGCGAGACCGGCGGCAGCGTCCGCGAGCGCGACACCCGCCGAGGCCCCCACCACCGCCGCGACCGAGTCTGCACCGGTGGCTCCGGAGACCACGGAGGCTGTCGCCACCGAACCCGCTCAAGCTGCGGAGGCTCCAGATCCAGAGCAGGTTCAGACGCAGCAGTCGGCGGCCGCGACGGTGCAGTCCTACTTCGCCAACGGCGGCGGATGCATCGCGGACGTCTGGAAGGAGGACGCGGCACCGTACTCGCCGGAGCTGGCGGAGCAGGTCTATGCCTACTGCTCGGCGAACCGACTGGGCGACTGGGCCAGCGGCGTCGACCCCCGCGACCCCGCCAACCTCGGGAACCCCGAGGACCACACACCCGACGCGGAGGAACCAACCATCCCCCGCGCGTACTGCGAGAACCTGGATCACGACACCGCCACCTCCGGGGAGATCCAGAGCTGCTACATGGAATACGGCCTATAGTCTGCCGCGCTATTCCCCTATCGAGCGGCGTCCGGGTCCTCAGCGCACGTCGACGGCGGCGATGCGCTCGCGGATCAGGTCCTTCACGGCCTCGGCGTCGTCGGGCAGGTCCACCACGTGCCGCGGGGCCTCCATGATCCCGGCGAAGCGCTCGGGGATCTGCGGATCCCGGCCGATGGCCTCGCGGATGGTGTCCGCGAACTTCACCGGCAGGGCCGTCTCCAGGCAGACGATGGGCGTGTCCACCTGATCGCGGTGCCGCCGGGCCACGGTCACGCCGTCCGCGGTGTGCGGGTCCATGAGCACCCCCAGCCGCTCGTGGGCGTCCCGGATGGTCGAGACCCGATCCGCGTGGGTGGAGCGCCCGGAGAGGAAGCCGAAGCGGCCTGCGGCGTCCTCGAACTCCTCGGTGCCGGCCAGGCTGAACCCGCCGCGGCGCACCTGGGTGCCGAACAGATCCGAGGTGCGAGCCGCATCCCGGCCCAGCAGGTCGAAGACGAACCGCTCGAAGTTCGACGCCCGGGAGATGTCCATGGACGGGCTGGAGGTCTCGGCGGTCTCCGCGGCGGAGCGCACCCGGTAGTTCCCGGTGCGGAAGAACTCATCGAGCACGTCGTTCTCGTTGGTGGCCACGATCAGCCGGTCGATCGGCAGCCCCATCTGCCGAGCGATGTGCCCCGCGCAGATGTCCCCGAAGTTCCCGGTGGGCACGCAGAAGCTCACCCGCTGGTCCTCCGCGGTGGTCACCCGCAGCCAGGAGGAGACGTAGTAGACGATCTGGGCGAGCAGCCGGGCCCAGTTGATGGAGTTGACCGCGCCGATGCGGTGCTTCCTCTTGAACGCCGCATCCGCGGAGATCGCCTTGACGAGGTCCTGGCAGTCGTCGAACACCCCGTCCACGGCGACGTTGACGATGTTCGGGTCATCCAGCCCGAACATCTGGGCCTGCTGGAACGGGGTCATCCGCCCCCTCGGGGTCAGCATGAACACCCGGATGCCCTCGCGCCCGCGCATCGCGTATTCCGCGGAGGACCCGGTGTCCCCGCTGGTGGCCCCCAGGATGTTCAGGGTCTCCCCGCGCCGGGCCAGCTCGTATTCGAACAGCTCGCCGAGCAGCTGCATCGCCATATCCTTGAACGCCGCGGTGGGTCCCTCGGAGACGTGAGCCAGGTGCAGACCGTCCTCCAGCGGGGTGACGGGCACGATCTGCGGGTCGGCGAACTTCTCCGGGGCGTAGGCCCGCTCGGCCATCCGCCGCAGATCCTCCGCGGGGATGTCGTCCACGAACAGCTCCATGATCTGCGCGGCGAGCGCGGCGTAGCCCTCTTCTGCCAGCAGGGTGCGCCAGGAGCGCAGGGTGGAGGCGTCCAGCTGCGGGTAGCGCACCGGCAGGTACAGGCCGCCGTCCGGGGCCAGTCCGCGCAGCAGGATGTCGGTGAAGGACGCGGGGGCCGCCTCGGGGTCGCGGGTGGAGAGGTAATCCATGCCCACCATGGTATCGGCCGGCCCGCGGCCGCACGGCCCTAGAGTGGGAGGTGAGCGTCGGGCGAGTCCCGCCGCGCATCCTGTCTGAGCGTATGAAGGAGCCCCCATGTCCCGGTCCCCCAAAGAGCTGCACGGCGAGATCATGTACCGCAACGAGGTCTTCCAGACGGGGCTCATGGCGGGCCTGCTGGACGGGATCTACGACGGGGAGATGACCGTGGGCGAGCTGCTGGGCCACGGCAACTTCGGTCTGGGCACCTTCGACGGGCTGGACGGGGAGATGATCGTGCTGGACGGCACCGCCTACCAGATGCGCCACGACGGCTCCGTGCAGGAGGCCGCCCTGTCCCAGCGGACCCCCTACGCCGTGGTCACCAACTTCGTGCCCACCATCCGCCGGGATCTGCCGCGGGACCTGCTGCGGGCCACCGCCTCGCAGATCCTGGACGACCTCACGGTGTCGAAGAACTACATGTACGCGCTGAAGATCCGCGGCTCCTTCGAGTGGGTGCGCACCCGCACGGTGATCAAGCAGTCCAAGCCGTACCCGAAGATGGTCGATGCCACGGACAACGAGGACATCGTGCAGTTCGACGACCTCATCGGCACGATCGTGGCCTTCCGCACCCCGATCTACGAGCAGGGCATCTCGGTGCCGGGCTGCCACGCCCACTTCATCGACTCCACCCGCCAGGTGGGCGGGCACGTGATCGACTTCAAGCTGAAGGAGGCGCGGGTGGAGATCTGCCCCGGCACGGAGCTGCGCCTGCACCTGCCGGTGACCCCGGAGTTCTCCGCGGCGGATCTGTCCCCGGAGGATCTGGCGGATCAGATCTCCCGGGCGGAGAAGCACTGAGCCCGACCGCGGGCCCTCACCGGGTCAGCGGCCCGTAGAACAGGTTCTCGTAGATCCCGCGGGCCCGGCGGGTCAGGCGCAGGTAGTCCTCCTCCAGCACCCGGGCCCCGCCCTCGGCGCAGCCGACCCAGCGGGCGATGGCCTCCAGGTCCCGGCGCGCGGTCGGCAGGGAATCCGAGGCGCGCCCGGTGCGCAGCACGACGCCGCCGCGCACGCGCGTGGCCAGCAGCCACGCGGATTCCAGCACGTGGACGTCCTCCGCGCCGATCAGCCCGAGGGGCACGGCCGCGCGCAGGGCCCGCAGCGTGCTGGTGGTGCGCAGCTCGGGGTGCTCGTGGGCGTGGCGCAGCTGCAGCAGCTGCACGAGCCACTCGACGTCGGACAGCCCGCCCCGGCCGAGCTTGAGCTGACGGGTCGGATCCGCCCCGCGGGGCATCCGCTCGGCCTCCACGCGGGCCTTCATCCGCCGGATCTCCTGGATCCGGCGCGGCGGCAGCTCGGCGGGGTACCGGTAGGGGTCGATGATCCGCACGAAGGCCTCGGCGACCTCGTCGGAGCCGGCCAGGGGGCGGGCGCGCAGCAGCGCTTGGTGCTCCCAGGTGTCGGACCAGCGGGCGTAGTACTCGGCGTAGGAGTCCAGGGAGCGGACCATCGGCCCGGAGCGGCCCTCCGGGCGCAGGTCCGCGTCGATGACCAGGGTCCGCTCCGCGCGGATCGCCGGCTCCACCGGTCCCTTGAGCAGCTGCACGGTGCGGGTCACCAGCCGCTCGGCCTGGCGCAGGGCCTCCTGCTCCCCGGCGCCGTCGCGGGCGCGGTGGACGTACATGACGTCGGCGTCCGAGCCGTAGCCGATCTCCGCGCCCCCCTGCCGACCCATCCCGATGATGACGACATCGGTGAGCACCGGCTCGCCCTGCTCCTCGTACAGCTCCCGCTCGGCCACGTGCAGGGCGCCCAGGATCGCGGCCTGGTCGGCGTCGGACAGGCCCCGCATGATCTGCTCGGCGTCCAGGACCCCGGTGCACTCCCCCATCGCGGTGCGCAGCATCTCCCGGCGCCGGATCAGGCGCACCGCGCGCACGGCCTCCTGGGCGTCCCGGTGCCGGGAGACCTTGGCCCGGATCTCGGTCCACAGCTCCTCCAGCGTCTCCGGGCGCAGCTGCTCGTCCTTGTCCAGCCAGGCGATGGCCTCCGGCTCCACCTCGATGAGGTCCGTGGCGAAGCGGGAGGAGGAGAGGATCTCGCACAGCCGCTGCGCGGCGGTCGCGGAGTCCCGCAGCATCTTCAGGTACCAGGGGGTCTGTCCGAGCTCCTCGGAGACGCGGCGGAAGTTCAGCAGCCCGGCGTCCGGGTCCACCCCGCGGGCGAACCAGCCCAGCAGCACCGGCAGGACGGTCTTCTGGATCTCCGCCCGGCGGCTGACCCCGCGGGTCAGCGCCTCGATGTGGCGCATGGCCCCCTGCGGGTCCAGGTAGCCCAGGGCGGCCAGCCGGTCCCGGGCGGCGTCGGGCCTCAGGGCTACCTCCGCGGCGGACAGGTGGGCGACGGCGGCCAGCAGCGGCCGGAAGAACAGGGCCTCGTGCAGCCCGCGCACGCTGCGCTTGGCTTCGCGCCACCGGGTCAGCAGCTCCTCGGCGGTGGTGCGGGTGCGCTCCTGCGGGGCCTGCATGGCCCGGGCCACGGCCAGCTGCTCCCGCTCCCGGGCGGGCATCAGGTGCGTGCGGCGCAGCTGGCGCAGCTGCACCCGGTGCTCCAGCAGGCGCAGCCAGCGGTAGCGGTCGGCGAAGGCCCGGGCGTCCTCCCGGGAGATGTAGGAGCGCTCGGCCAGGGCGCGCAGGGATTCCAGGGTGCCGCGGGTGCGCACCTGCTCATCGGTGCGCCCGTGCACCAGCTGCAGCAGCTGCACGGTGAACTCCACGTCCCGCAGCCCGCCGATCCCGAGCTTGATCTGCCGCTCCCGCTCGGCCTCGGGGATGTGGTCGCTGACCCGCCGGCGCATGGCCTGCACGGAGCCGACGAAGCCCTCCCGACTGGATGCCTCCCACACGAACGGAGTCACGGCCTCCAGGTACTGCCGCCCCAGTTGCGGGTCCCCGGCGATCGGGCGGGCCTTGAGCAGGGCCTGGAACTCCCAGTTCTCGGCCCAGCGGCGGCAGTAGGCGCGGTGGGAGTCCACGGTGCGCACCAGCGGGCCGTCCTTGCCCTCGGGGCGCAGGTTGGCGTCCACCTCCCACAGGGCCGGCTCCGGGCCGACGCCGTGGATCACCTGGGTCAGGGCCCGCACCAGCTCCTCACCCAGTCGCACGAGCCGCTGCTCCTCCAGCGGCTGCGCATCGTCGGCGTCGTCGGCCCCGTCGGCCTCGTCCGGGTCCGGTTGGGCGGGTCCGACGGCGTAGATCACGTCCACGTCGGAGATGTAGTTCAGCTCCCGCGCCCCGCACTTGCCCATCCCGATCACGGCCAGCGCCACCCGGGAGACCTCGGGGTAGGTCTGGGCGATCTCGGCGCGGGCCACGGCCAGGGCGGCTTCCAGCGCGGCCCCGGCCAGGTCGGCCAGGCACGCCGCGATCCGCTCGAGCTCGGCGAGGGGGTCCTCGGCGAGCAGGTCCGCGACGGCGATGCGGGTCAGCGCCGCCCGGTAGGCGGTGCGCAGGGCCAGCTGAGCCTGCTCCCCGGTGGTCTCGGCCACGGGCATCCGGTGGTCGGGATCGGCCCCCACGCAGCGCAGCAGGTCCTCCCGGTACTGCCGGGCCATCTCCTGACCGCGGACCTCGGGCAGGCGCTGCGGGTCCCCGGTGAGCAGGTCCAGGTGCTCGGGGCGGCGCAGCAGGAAGTCCCCGAGCGCCTCGGAGGCGCCGAGCACCCGGTACAGGGCGGGCGCCGCACTGCCGCGGTCCACGGCCTCGGCCAGTCCGGCGGGGTGATCCCCGAGCAGGCGCACCAGGGACTTCAGGGCCGCGTCCGGGGAGGGGCTCAGCCGCAGGCCCTCCAGCAGCGCCTCCCGATCGATGCCCTCCAGCTCGCGGGCCTGCAGCCAGCGCTGGGCGCCGGTGAGGTCCTCGAAGCCGATGCCGGCCAGGCGGGTCTTGCCGGAGGCCGCGTGCGTCATCTGGATCCTTTCTGGCGGGTCGGACGGGGACGGGCTCAGAGCAGGCCCAGGTTGTACTTCAGCTCGTAGGGGGTGACCTCGCGGCGGTAGGCCGTCCAGTCCTCCTGCTTGTTGCGCAGGAACTGGCGGAAGACCTGCTCGCCAAGCACCTCGGCCATGAACTCGGAGTCCTCGGTCTGGCGGATCGCGTCGTGCAGGGAGGCCGGCAGCGGGTCGTGTCCGAGGCTGGCCCGCTCGCGGGCGGTCATGGAGGCGACGTCGTCGGACTCGGCCATCGGCAGCTCGTACTCCTCCTCGATGCCCTTCAGACCCGCGGCCAGCACGACGGCGTAGCCGAGGTAGGGGTTCACCGCCGAGTCCAGGCCGCGGTACTCGATGCGCGCGGACTGCATCTTGTTCGGCTTGTACAGCGGCACCCGGACCAGGGCGGAACGGTTGTTGTGGCCCCAGGACAGGTAGGAGGGGGCCTCCCCGCCGCCCCACAGGCGCTTGTAGGAGTTCACGAACTGGTTGGTCACGGACGTGAACTCCGGGGCGTGGCGCAGCACCCCGGCGATGAAGTGCCGGGCGGTGCGGGAGAGCTGGTACTCGGCTCCGGCCTCGAAGAAGGCGTTGGAGTCCCCCTCGAACAGGGAGAAGTGGGTGTGCATCCCGGAGCCGGGGTGATCGGTGAACGGCTTGGGCATGAAGGTCGCGTAGATGCCCTGGGTGTGGGCGACCTCCTTGATCACGGAGCGGAAGGTCATGATGTTGTCCGCGGTCTGCAGGGCGTCGGCGTGGCGCAGGTCGATCTCGTTCTGCCCGGGGCCGCCCTCGTGGTGACTGAACTCCACGGAGATCCCCACGGATTCCAGCATGGTCACGGCCCGGCGTCGGAAATCCTGGACCACCCCGCCGTAGACGTGGTCGAAGTAGCCCTCCCGGTCCACCGGCTCGGGGAAGCCGTCCGCGTTCAGCTCGGGGGACTTCAGGAGGTAGAACTCCACCTCCGGGGCGGTGTAGCAGGTGAAGCCCATGTCCCCGGCCTTGGCCAGGATCCGCTTGAGCACCCCGCGGGAATCCGCGGCGGAGGGCTCGCCGTCCGGGGTGAGGATGTCGCAGAACATCCGGGAGGTGGGCTCCTGCTCTCCCCGCCAGGGCAGCAGCTGGAAGGTGGAGGGATCCGGCTGCAGGAGCATGTCCGATTCGGAGACCCGGGACAGGCCCTCGATGGAGGAGCCGTCGAAGCCCAGGCCCTCCTCGAAGGCGCCCTCCACCTCGGCCGGGGCCAGGGCCACGGACTTGAGGGTGCCGACGACGTCGGTGAACCACATCCGCACGAAGCGCACGTCCCGCTCCTCGATGGTGCGCAGCACGAATTCCTGTTGGCGGTCCATGGGTGCCTCCTTGGGGCTGGGTCGGGCGGGGCGGCGCGCGGGGGCCGTCTGCCCCCACTGTATCCGCACCCCGCTCTGCTTCGGGTCGGCCTGCCCGCGTGCCGCCCGGGCACTAGGATGGCAGGCCATGAGCACGTACCTGTCCTCCGAGGACGACTCCCCCGCCGCCCCCTCCGGTCCCGCCAACGGCCTGGAGGGCGTCTCCCGCATCCGCACGGTGCATCTGCGCCGGTGCAAGGAGGAGGGCACGCGGTTCTCCATGCTGACCAGCTATGACGCGATGACCGCCCGGATCTTCGACGAGGCCGGGGTGGAGGTGCTGCTGGTCGGGGACTCCGCGGCCAACACGGTGCTGGGGCTGGAGTCGACCACGCAGCTGCGGATGGAGGACTTCCTGCCGTTCGTGCGGGCGGTCTCCCGCACGGCGCGGAGGGCGATGGTCGTGGCGGATCTGCCCTTCGGCACCTACGAGGCCTCCCCCGCGCAGGCGGTGGAGGCCGCGGTGCGCCTGGTCCGCGAGGGCGGGGCGCACGCGGTGAAGATGGAGGGCGGGGCCTTCTACGCGGAGCATGTCCGGGCGATGGTCCAGGCGGGGGTTCCGGTGATGGCCCACCTGGGCTTCACCCCGCAGTCGGAGCACGTGCTGGGCGGTTTCCGGGTGCAGGGCCGCAACGCGCAGGCTGAGGGGCTGGTGGAGGATGCCCGCAGGCTGGAGGAGGCCGGGGCCTTCGCGGTGCTGCTGGAGATGACCGCGGCCCCGGCGGCGGCCGCGGTGGAGGCGGCGCTGAGCGTGCCGACCGTCGGCATCGGCGCGGGGGCTGAGACCACGGGGCAGGTGCTGGTGTGGCAGGACATGGCCGGTCTGACCACTGGGCGGACCCCCCGCTTCGTGAAGCGCTACGCGGACCTGCGCACGGCGCTGACCGCGGCGGCCCGCGATTACCGGGCGGAGGTCGTCCAGGGCGTGTTCCCGGGGCCTGTGCAGACCTTCCAGGACTAAGGCTGCGGGTTCACCCGCGCAGCAGCTCGGCGGGGCGCACCCGGCTGACAGACCCGACGACGGGCGTTCAGCCCGTCCGAGGCGCCGATGAGGGGCTCAGCCCTCGCGCCACTCCCGGTCCGCCTCATCCCAGGCCTCATTGCGCTGCTCGGCCTTCTCCAGGGCGCGGCTGGCCTCGGCATAGCTGGCGTAGGGTCCGATCAGCTTGCGGTAGTCCGACGAGGCCGGATGCTCCACCTCGCGGGTGTAGGTGTTGAACCAGTACTGCTGGTCCTCGGGCAGTTCAGCGGCGTCGTTCAGCGCCATGGGGTGCCTCCTCGCGGGGTCGTCTCGATCCGGCTCTGCGGGGCCGGTGGCCTAGAGTTGATGATATGTCTGCACCCTCCGAAGCCACCACCGGACACAACATCCCCACCGAACCCGGGAAGGCCCCGCTCGGGGCCCTGACCCCCGGCGTCGTCGGACCCGTGCGGACGGTGCCCTCCTGGATCCCGCGACCCGAGTACGTCGGCAAGCCCACCGCCCGGGAGGGCCAGGGCTCGGACTTCTACACCCCGGAGGAGGTGGAGCTGATCCGCGCGGCCGGGAAGATCGCCGCCGGCGCCATCGTCGCCGCCGAGGCCCACTGCGTGCCGGGAACCACCACCGATGAGATCGACGCGGTGGTCCACGAGTACATCTGCGACCACGCCGCCTACCCCTCCACCCTGGGCTACCGGAACTACTGGAAGTCCGTGTGCACCTCCCTGAACGAGGTCATCTGCCACGGCATCCCGGACTCCACCGTCCTGGAGGACGGGGACATCATCAACCTGGACGTCACCGCGTACAAGGACGGCATGCACGGGGACACCAACCGCACCCTGCTGGTCGGGGACGTGGACGAAGAGTCCCGCCTGCTCGTGGAGCGCACCGAGGAGGCCCTGCGCCGGGCCATGAAGGCCGTGAAGCCGGGCCGGGAGATCAACGTGATCGGGCGGGTCATCGAGAAGTACGCCGCCCGCTTCGGCTACGGGGTGGTCCGGGACTTCACCGGGCACGGGGTGGGCAGGGAGTTCCACTCCGGGCTGATCATCCCCCACTACGACGCCGCCCCCGCCTATGACACCCTGATCCAGGAGGGCATGGTCTTCACCATCGAGCCCATGCTCAACCTCGGGACGATCTCCTGGGACATGTGGGAGGACGACTGGACCGTCGTGACGAAGGACCGCAGGCGCTCCGCGCAGTTCGAGCACACCATGGTGGTCACCGCCGACGGAGTGGACGTCCTCACCCTCCCCTGAGCGCACCGACCCCGGCCGGTCCCGCCGCAGGGGCCGGAACCCGACCCGACAGCGACAGACCCGACGCAGCAGAAGGAGCAGCCGTGACCGAGAAGACCAACGTGAACCGCCCGGAGCTGGCCGTGCAGGCCGACCTGGACCGGGAGGAGTCCCTGCCCGCCCCCCACGAGCTGGCCATCGGGGTGGACATCGGCGGCACCGGCATCAAGGGCGGGATCGTGGACCTGCGCACCGGGGACCTGGTCTCCGAGCGCTACCGCATCGACACCCCGAAGCCGGCCACCCCGGAGACCGTCATCCCCGTCGTGGAGACGATCGTCGCCGAGCTGCAGTCCCGGGAGCTCACCGCCGAGCCGGACTCCGCGATCGGCGTCGGCTTCCCCGCGATCATCAAGGACGGGCACACCTGGTCCGCGGCCAACGTGGATGAGTCCTGGATCGGGGCGGACCTGACCGGGCCCGTCGCCGAGGCCCTGGGACGGCCCGTCCACGCCGTCAACGACGCCGACGCGGCCGGTCTGGCCGAGGCGATCTACGGACAGGGCCGGCACCGCTCCGGCTTCCTCATGATGATCACCCTGGGCACCGGGATCGGCTCGGCGATCATCAACAACGGCCAGCTGGTGCCCAACTCGGAGCTGGGCCACCTGGAGATCGACGGGCACGACGCGGAGACCCGCGCCTCGGTGCGGGCCCGCGAGCGCGAGGACCTGTCCTGGAAGCAGTACGGCAAGCGGCTGCACCGCTACTTCTCCCACGTGCAGCGGCTGTTCTCCCCGGACGCGTTCATCATCGGCGGCGGGGTGTCCAAGAAGCCGGAGAAGTTCCTGCCGTATCTGGAGGACATCGGCACGCCCATCGAGATCGCGGTGCTGCGCAACAACGCCGGGATCGTCGGGGCGGCCCTGTGGGCGGCGGGCCAGCCCGGGGAGAAGGAGAAGCACGACCGCACCGCGGGCTGAGCGCCGCTGGGCCTGCCCGTGGGAGGTCCGCAGGCAGCGGAAGAGCCGGTACGTGACGGCTTCCCCTCCGCACGTACCGGCTCCTGATTCGAGCTTACCCCGTCGGCCGCCCGCCGCGCCAGAGCCCCGGCCAACCCGGTCAGGCGGGCGTGCCTCAGATGAGGGTCTGCTGCTGCGGGCCGTCCTCCTCGCTCCGCTCGGCTCCGCGGGTGCCGGCCGCGGGGGCTGAGTCCTCGGGTGCCGCGTCCTCGGGGGCGGTGTCCTCGGGCCCGCTTCCGGCTTCGGCCCGCAGGGAGCGGATGGCCGACTCGAAGTCGTCCAGCCCCTCGAAGGCCTGGTAGACGCTGGCGAAGCGCAGGTACGCCACGGTGTCCAGACGCTGCAGCGGCTTGAGGATCTCCAGGCCGACGTCGTTCGCGTCGATCTCCGCCAGGCCCTTGGCGCGGATGGACTCCTCGACCTCCTGGGCCAGCAGGGCCAGATCGTCCTCGCTGACCGGGCGGCCCTGGCAGGCCTTGCGCACCCCGGAGATGATCTTGGCGCGCTTGAACGGCTCGGTGGCCCCGGAGCGCTTGATGACGTTCACGGCGGTGGTCTCCAGGGTGGAGAAGCGCCGCCCGCAGGCCGCGCACTGGCGGCGCCGGCGGATCGCGGAGCCGTCATCGGCCACCCGCGAGTCCACCACGCGCGAGTCGGGGTGGCGGCAGTACGGGCAGTGCACGGCGCTACTCCCCCGCCCCGGTCGGCTCCGTCCGCACGGCCACGGCCCGGCCGTGGGCCGGCAGATCCTCGGCCTCGGCCAGGGCCCGCACGGTCGGGGCCACGGCGGCCAGAGCCTCGGCGGAGTACTCGATCAGCTGGACCACCTTCATGAAGGTGGCGGTGTTCAGGCCGCTGGCCCACCGGGCGGAGCCGCCCGTGGGCAGCACGTGGTTGGATCCTGCGGCGTAGTCCCCGAGCGGCACCGGGGAGTGCGGGCCGAGGAAGACGGCCCCGGCGTTGCGGATCCGCGCGGCCACCGCCCGCGGGTCCGCGGTCTGGATCTCCAGGTGCTCGGGCGCCCAGGCGTCGGCCACCGCGACGCTGTGCTCCAGGGAGTCGGTGAGCACCACCCCGGACTGCGGGCCGGTCAGGGCCTGCGCGACCCGCTCGGCGTGCCGGGTGCGGGCGGCCTGGACCCGCACCTGCCGGGCCACGGCCTCGGCCAGCGGGGCGGAGTCGGTGATCAGCACGGAGCCTGCGTGGGGGTCGTGCTCGGCCTGGGAGATCAGATCCGCGGCCACGTACACCGGGTCCGCCGCGGCGTCGGCGATCACCGCGATCTCCGTGGTCCCGGCCTCCCCGTCCACCCCGACGACTGAGCGCAGCTGCCGCTTGGCCATCGCCACGTACACGTTGCCGGGGCCGGTGAGGATGTCCACCGGCTCCAGGGGCTGCGGCTGCTGCTCGTCCGGGCGCAGCCCGTGGGCCATCGCGGCCAGGGCCTGCGCCCCGCCGATCGCCCACACCTCCTCGATGCCCAGCAGCGCCGCGGCCGCCAGGGTGGTGGGGTGCGGCAGACCGCCGAACTCCCGCTGCGGCGGGGTGCACAGCACCACGGACTCGACGCCGGCGGCCTGGGCGGGCACCGCGTTCATGACCACCGAGGAGGGATACACCGCCAGCCCGCCGGGCACGTACAGGCCGACCCGGCGCACCGGGGTCCACCGGTTGACCAGCCGCGCCCCCGGGGCGACCTCCAGCTCGGTGGTGGCCGGCTTCTGCGCGGCGGCGAAGGCGCGGATCCGCCCGATCGCCGTCTCCAGGGCCTCGCGCACGCCCGGGTCCAGCTCGGCCAGCGCCCGCTCGAGGGCCTCGGGCGGGACCCGCAGGCCGGACTGCTCGACGCCGTCGAAGCGCGCGGACAGCTCCCGCAGGGCGGGCGCCCCCTCGGCGCGCACCCGCCGGATGATCTGCGCGACGGACTCCTCGGCGTGGGCCAGGTACTCCCCCGACGGGCGCGGCAGCAGCCCGGCCAGGGCGGCGGGGTCCAGGTCCCGGCCGCGCAGATCCAGCACGCGCATCGCGGGGCCCTCGGTCGGGGCGGTCTCAGCAGGGATCGAAGTGCTCACCCTGGCCATTCTAGCCGCGCCCGCGCCTGACCGATCAGGAGGCCCGCTCCAGGCAGGCCGGGCCGAACAGCACCTTCAGATCCCCGAACAGCGCCGGGTTGGGGTTGACCCGAAGCCGCGGGGACAGCCGCATCAGCACGTCCTTGCCGCGGCAGGCCAGGTTGATGCGCACCTCGGCCTCGCCCCGGTGGTTCAGCAGGATGCCCTCCAGCTCCCGCAGGGTCCGCTCCGTGGCCCGGTGCTCGGGCAGGGACAGCACGATCGGACCCTGCTGGCCCTCGGCGTCGATGTCCGGGATCTTCATCTCCTGGGCGCTGATGGTCACCGAGCCGTCGTCGCGGCGCTGCAGGCGCCCCTTGATGGTCACGATGAGGTCCTCGGCCAGCAGGCTGGCGATCGGGGCGTACACCTTCCCGAAGAACATCACCTCCATCGACCCGGTGCGGTCCTCCAGCTCGATGCGGGCGTAGGCGTTGCCCGAGGTCTTGGCGACCTTGCGCTGCACCGAGGTGATCATCCCGGCCACGGTGACGATCGCGCCGTCGGGTTTCCCGTCCTCGTCCAGCAGGGATTGGACCGAGGAGTCCGCCAGCTGGCCCAACACCTCGTCCAGCCCCCGCAGCGGGTGGTCCGAGACGTACAGCCCGAGCATGTCGCGCTCGAAGTTCAGCTTGTCCCGCCGCTCCCACTCGGGCACGTCCGGGATCGCCACGGTCAGCTCCGCTGAGGGGTCCTCCTCCTCCATCCCGATGCCGCCGAACAGGTCGAACTGCCCGGCCGCCTCCTGGCGCTTGACGGAAACGGTCGCGTCGATCGCCTCCTCGTGGATCATCGACAGGGCCCGGCGCCCGTGGCCGAGGTCGTCGAAGGCGCCCGCCTTGATCATGGAGTCCACGGTGCGCTTGTTGCACACCACCGCGGGGACCTTCTTGAGGAAGTCGTGGAAGGAGGTGAAGCGGCCCTTCTCCTGCCGGGTGTCCACCATCGCCTGGACCACGTTCGCCCCGACGTTGCGCACCGCACCCATGCCGAAGCGGATGTCCCGACCCACCGGGGTGAAGTTCAGGGCGGATTCGTTGACGTCCGGGGGCAGCACCGTGATGCCCATGCGGCGGCACTCGTTCAGGTACAGAGCCAGCTTGTCCTTGTCATCGCCCACCGAGGTCAGGAGGGCCGCCATGTACTCCTGCGGGTAGTGGGCCTTCAGGTACGCCGTCCAGTAGGAGACCAGCCCGTAGGCGGCGGTGTGGGCCTTGTTGAAGGCGTAGTCGGAGAAGGGCAGCAGGATGTCCCACAGGGCCTTGACCGCGCTCTCCGAGTACCCGTTGTCCAGCATCCCCTGGTGGAAGGTCGCGTACTGGCGGTCCAGCTCGGCCTTCTTCTTCTTGCCCATGGCCCGGCGCAGGATATCGGCCTCGCCGAGGGAGTACCCGGCGACCTTCTGGGCGATGGCCATGACCTGCTCCTGGTACACGATCAGCCCGTACGTGGTGTCCAGGATCTCCGCCAGCGGCTCGGCCAGCTCCGGGTGGATCGGGGTGACCTCCTGCTGGCCGTTCTTGCGCAGGGCGTAGTTGATGTGCGAGTTCGCGCCCATCGGGCCCGGGCGGTACAGGGCCAGGACCGCGGAGATGTGCTCGAAGTGGTCCGGCTGCATCATCTTCAGCAGCTGGCGCATCGGCCCGCCGTCGAGCTGGAAGACCCCGAGGGTGTCCCCGCGGGCCAGCAGCTCGTAGCTGGCGGCGTCGTCGATCTGCAGGGTCTCCAGATCCAGGGTCTCCTGCCGGTTCGCCTCGATGTTCTCCAGGGCGTCGGAGATGATCGTGAGGTTGCGCAGGCCCAGGAAGTCCATCTTGATCAGGCCCAGGCCCTCGCAGGTCGGGTAGTCGAACTGCGTGATGACCTGCCCGTCCTGCTCGCGGCGCATGATCGGGATGACGTCGATCAGGTCGTGGCTGGACATGATGACCCCGGCCGCGTGCACCCCCCACTGCCGCTTGAGCCCCTCCAAGCCCTGGGCGGTGTCGAAGACCTTCGCGGAATCCTCGTCGGTGGCCAGCAGCTCCCGCAGCTCCTCGGCCTCGGAGTAGCGCTTGGCGTCCTTGTCGTAGACGTCCTGCAGGGAGATGCCCTTGCCCATGATGTCCGGCGGCATCGCCTTGGTCAGCTTCTCCCCCGTGGAGAACGGGTAGCCCAGCACCCGGGAGGAGTCCTTCAGGGCCTGCTTGGCCTTGATGGTCCCGTAGGTCACGATCATCGCGACGCGGTCCTCGCCGTACTTCTCGGTGACGTAGTGGATCACCTCGGAGCGGCGCCGATCGTCGAAGTCGACGTCGAAGTCCGGCATGGACACGCGGTCCGGGTTGAGGAACCGCTCGAAGATCAGGTCGTGCTCCAGCGGGTTCAGGTCGGTGATGCGCATCGCGTAGGCGACCATCGACCCGGCACCGGAGCCTCGGCCCGGACCCACCCGGATCCCGTTGTTCTTGGCCCAGTTGATGAAGTCCGCGACCACCAGGAAGTACCCGGGGAAGCCCATCTGGATGATGATGCCCTGCTCGTACTCGGCCTGCTTGCGCACCTCGTCCGGGACCCCGTCGGGGAACCGATAGTGCAACCCGGCCTCGACCTCCTTGATGAACCAGGACTCCTCGTTCTCCCCCGGGGGGCAGGGGAAGTCCGGCATGTAGTTCGCGGAGGTGTCGAACTCCACGTTACAGCGCTCGGCGATCTCCAGGGTGTTGTCGCAGGCCTCCGGGAAGTCCCGGAACAGCTCGCGCATCTCCGCCGGGGACTTCAGGTAGAACTCATCGGCGTCGAACTTGAAGCGCTTGGGGTCCTGCAGGGTGGAGCCGGACTGCACGCACAGCAGGGCCGCGTGGGCCTTGGCGTCCTCGGCGCGGGTGTAGTGCAGGTCGTTGGTGGCCACCAGCGGCAGGTTCAGCTCCTTGGCCAGGCGCAGCAGGTCCTGAGTCACCTGCTTCTCGATGCCCAGCCCGTGGTCCATCAGCTCGCAGTAGAAGTTCTCCGCCCCGAAGATGTCCCGGAACTCCGCGGCCGCATCCAGGGCCTCCCGGTACTGGCCCAGGCGCAGACGGGTCTGGACCTCCCCCGACGGGCAGCCGGTGGTGGCGATCAGGCCCTTGCCGTAGGTGTTCAGCAGCTCCCGGTCCATGCGCGGCTTGTACAGCTGGCCCTCCAGGGAGGCCCGGGAGGAAGCGCGGAACAGGTTGTGCATGCCCTCGGTGGTCTCGGCCAGCAGGGTCATGTGGGTGTACGCGCCGCCGCCGGAGACGTCGTCGCGCCCGCCGTCGGCGAACTTCACGCGGGTGCGGTCCTGCCGGGCGGTGCCCGGGGTCAGGTACGCCTCGACGCCGATGATCGGCTTGATCCCGGCATTGCGGGCCCGGTTCCAGAAGTCGAAGGCCCCGAAGAGGAAGCCGTGGTCGGTGGTGGCCATCGAGTCCATGCCCAGCTCGTGGGCGTGCTCGAACAGGTCGTCCAGGCGGGCGGCGCCGTCGAGCATCGAGTACTCGGTGTGCACGTGCAGGTGGGTGAAGCCCTTGGTCTTGGCCGCTGAAGTCACCGCCCTAGTTTAGGACATCCCCGCTGCGCACGGCCTCCAGGGCGAAGCTCAGATCCGCCGGGTACTCGCTGGTGAAGCGCACCCGCCGCCCCGTGCCGGGATGGTCGAAGCCCAGCCGGTGCGCGTGCAGCCACTGGCGGGTCAGGCCCAGGTCCGCGGCCAGGCGCGGATCCGCCCCGTAGGTGAGATCCCCGCAGCAGGGGTGGTTCAGTGCGGAGAAGTGCACGCGGATCTGGTGGGTGCGCCCGGTCTCCAGGTGCACCTCGGCGAGGCTCGCGGGGCCGAAGGCCTCCAGCACCTCGTAGTGGGTCACGGAGCCCCGCCCGTCCTCCACGACGGCGAAGCGCCAGGAGTGCCCGGGGTGCCGCCCGATCGGGGCGTCGATGGTCCCGCGCAGCGGGTCCGGGATGCCCTGGACGAGGGTGTGGTACACCTTCTCCACGGTGCGCTCCTTGAAGGCCCGCTTCAGCGCGGCGTAGGAGGGCTCGTTCTTGGCGACCACCATCAGCCCGGAGGTCCCCACGTCCAGCCGGTGCACGATGCCCTGGCGCTCCGGTGCCCCGCTGGTGGCGATGTTCACCCCGAGACCCGCCAGGGCCCCGACCACGGTGGGCCCGTGCCAGCCGGGGCTGGGGTGGGCGGCGACCCCGGTGGGCTTGTCCACCACGACGACGTCGGCGTCCTCGTGCACGATGGAGAACCCGTCCACGACCTGCGCGACCACGCGCGCGGCCTCCTCGGGCTCCGGCACCCGGGCGGTGATGACGGCGCCGGCCGGGACCTTCAGGGATTTGGCGGGCTTCAGCTGCCGTCCCTCGTGCCGCACGCGCACCCGGTCCTGCTCGCACCAGGCGGCCGCGGCACTGCGGGAACCACCCGATTCCCGGGCCAGCAGCGCATCCAGGCGGGCGCCGTCGTCCTCGTCGCTCACCGCGAACTCGATGGTCTGCTCAGCGCTCATGGGCGGGTCTCCTCGGGATGCTCGGCGGCGGCCCGCCCGTCATCGGCGGGCGCGAGGGTACCCGACTCCGGCGACCGGCCCTCCAGCGGGACGCCGCGCAGGGTCAGCACGGCGATGACGGCGATGGACACGCAGATGCAGGAGTCGGCGATGTTGAAGATCGCGAAGTGCGGCACGGAGATGAAGTCCACGACGTGCCCGCGCCCGAAGCCCGGCTCCCGGAAGAGCCGGTCCGTGAGGTTGCCCAGCACCCCGGCCAGCAGGCCCGCCAGGCTCAGCAGCCAGGCCGCGCTGCGAGCGCGCGGCAACAGCCGGATCACCACGACGGCGACCGCCGCCTGCACGAGGGTGAACACCCAGGTCACGGACTCCCCCAGGGAGAACGCGGCCCCGGGGTTGCGCAGGAAGCGCCACCACAGCAGATCGGGGATCACGGTGATCCGCTGGCCCTCGACCATGTGGGCGACGACCCACGCCTTGCTGGCCTGGTCCGCCGCGTAGAGCAGGGCGCCCAGGACCACGGCGGAGACGACGAGGCCGACCCGCGCACGGGTCGGCCTCGCGGTGCTGCGGGAGCTCACGCGGCGTCGGGCTCCAGCCCGGCGGTGTTCTCCAGCTCGGTGAGCCGGGACTCCAGGTGCTCGCGCAGGCGGGCCCGGTAGCTGGCCTCGAAGGCGCGCAGCGCCTCGACGTCGGACTCCAGGGCGGCCTTGTTGGTCTCCAGGTTCTCCATGACCTCCTTGCGCTGGGCCTCGGCCTCGGCGACGAGGGTCTCGGCCTGCAGCTGGCCCTCGGAGATCAGGCGGGCCCGCTCGGAGCGGCCCTCGGAGACGTACTCGTCGTGCAGGCGCTGGGCCATCGCGATCACCGCGGCAGCCGACTCGGCGGACTCGGTGGACCCGGCCGGGGCGGCGGACTGCGGGGTCGCGGGGGCGGAGTCGGCGGCGGACTCGGCCGGGGCGGGGGCCTCCACGGTCTCGGCTTCCTCGACGACGTCGGCGTCCGCGGTCAGCTCGGCGGCGGCGTCCTCGGCGGGGGCGTCACCGGAGGGGGTGAGGTCCTGCTCGGCCGGGGCGCTCACGGTCTGCTCCTCGGCGGGCTGGGACAGGGCGGCCACGGAGCTGGCGCCCTCGCCAGCCCCGGACTCCTCAGCGGCATCCGAGGCCTGCCCGGCGGTGCCGGTCTGGGCGGCGCCCTCGGCGGTCGGGTCGGGGATGCCGTGCTCGGACAGCGCCTGGCGCAGCGTCCGGTTCTCCTCGTTCAGCCGCTTCAGCTCGGCCACGACGTCGTCCAGGAAGAGATCGACTTCCTGCTGGTCGTAGCCCTCGCGGAACTTGGTGGGCTGGAAGGTCTTCTCGACGACCTCTTCCGGGGTCAGTGCCATGAAAGTCACCTCGTGTCTGTGCGCCTGCCGCGTCGGTCGGCGCTGCGTCGGACGGTTGTTCACCCCTCATCCTAGTGGGTGGGGCTGGGCGCAGGCTCCAGGCCCCGGTCAGACCCGGGACAGCGCCGCGCCCAGCAGGCTCATGACCACGGAGTTGAGCAGGCTCAGCACCAGCAGCAGCACCAGGAAGCCCATGTCCAGGGACACTCCGCCCAGCCGCAGCGGCGGGATGATCCGGCGCATCAGCCGCATCCCCGGCTCCGTGGCCCGCCGGATGCCGATCGCGGCGACCAGCACGACGCCGCGGGGGCGCCAGCGCGGGGCGAAGCCGTCCACCCAATCCAGGATCAGGCGCAGCATCAGCAGCAGCATGGCCAGGTACAGGGCGAAGTGGATCAGCGCCAGAACCGTGATCACAGGTCTCCTCGGGGTCGAAGCTCAGGGGCGGGGCCCGGGCGGGATGGGCTCAGCGCTGGTCGAAGGGGTCGTGCTGGGCGACGTCGTCCTCGGGCGCGTGCTGCTCGCGCTGCTCCTCCTGCGGAGCGAGGACCTCCAGGGTCGCGGGGGTCAGCAGGAACACCTGCTCGGTGACCCGCTCGATGCTGCCGTTCAGGGCGAAGGTCAGCCCCGAGGAGAAGTCCACCAGCCGCTTGGCCTCCGTGACGTCCATGTCGGTGACGTTCATGATCACGGGGATGCCCTCGCGGAAGGACTCGCCGATGACCTTGGCGTCGTTGTAGGAGCGCGGGTGGATGGTGGTGATGCGTCGCAATTCGTTGTCGCTTTCGATCGGGGCCGGGATTCGGCGCTCGGGGGCGGCCTCCCGGGCGGAGGCGGCGGGCTGCACGGCCGAGCGCGAGCGCGGCTCGCGCTCGGCGCGGCGGGATTCCAGGGCCGCCGGGCGCCGCCCGTCGGCGTGGGAGCCGCGGGGGGTCTCGGTCTGGTCCTGCTCCTGGGCCGAGGAGCGGGCGGGGGTCCGGGTGATCACCGGATGCGCCTCGGTGCTGGGCTCCGGTTCGATGACCTCGCCCTCCACGCGCTCACCGCGCGGGGTGCGCGCCGGGGCCTGCTCCGCGGAGCCGCGGCGGGATCCCGTCTGCTCCCCCGACTGCTCGTAGCCGTCGTCGGCCAGTCCCAGAAAGACCATGGCCTGGCGCAGTGTTCCCGCCATCTGAACTCCTCGAAGATTCGCTGCTGTGCTGTTTCGGTGATGTCGGACGGCCGGGGGCCTCAGCCCCGGGGACGAGGCCCCATGATGGCCGAGCCCACGCGCACCCGGGTCGAGCCCCATCGTATCGCGTCGGCCAGGTCCGCGCTCATCCCCGCGGAGATCTCCACCGCCTCCGGGTGCTCCCGGCGCAGTGCGGCGCTGAGCTCGCGCAGCCGGGCGAAGGCCGCCGCCGGATCCTCCGCCTGCGGGGCCACCGCCATCAGCCCGGCCAGGCGCAGGCCGGGGGTGGCGGCGACGGCCTCGGCCAGCCGCGCCACCTCCGTCGGGTCGGCCCCGCCCCGGGCCCCGCTGGCGGCCTGCCCCGGCGCGGAGGCCGCGCTGAGACCCACCTGGATGAAGCACTCCAGGCCGCCCTCGGCGTGCGCCGCCGGGGCCGGGCCCTCCTCGGCCTCCCAGCGGGAGACCGCCAGCGACCAGGCCCGACCCAGGGCCTGAACGAGTCCGGGCCGATCCACCGAGTGCACCGACCCGGCCCAGCGCACCGCCGACTTCGCCTTGTTGGTCTGCAGCTGTCCGATGTGCTCCCAGCGCAGGCCCGAACCGGTCAGCGGAGCCAGCTCGGCGGCCTTGCGGGAGGCCTCCTGCTCGCGGTTCTCCCCCACGGCCCGCACGCCCGCCTCCCACAGGGCGGCGACGTCGGCGGCCGGGAAGAACTTGGTGACCGGCAGCAGCCGCACCGGCTGCCCGGGATCCCGCACATCGGCCGGGGTCTGGGCGGCCAGGGACTGCACGGTCTCACTCACCTGCCGCAGGCGCTGCGCCAGCTCCTCGGCGCGCCGGGGATCCGGGTGCGGCGGCCTCCCCCGCTCCTGCTGTTCTCGAGGCTGGGTCGGGTGCTCCTGGCTCATCTGCGGTGTCCTCCTCGCTGCTGCTCGTGATCGTCTCGGTGCGGTGCGGGGTCCTCGTCGTCGGGCCGGGGCTGGGCTTGGGGCTTGGTCCGGGCTGGTGGTTCGGACGGGGACTGGGGCACCAGGATCGCGGCCAGGCGCCCCTCGCCCGGGGCGCGCCGGTGGGAGAACTGGCCCGGATCCTCCAGCGTGCAGGCGGACAGCTCCGCGGAGACCTCCAGGCGCAGGCCGAGCCGCTCGGCGGTGGCTGTCAACTGGGTCCGGGCCGCTCCCGGCAGGTCCAGGGAGGCGGTGCCCCACGAGGTTCGCGCGGCGATCCCGGGCAGGATCGCCTCGGCCTCGGCCGCCAGGGACTCGGGGACCTCGTAGCAGGAGCCGCACACCCCGGGCCCGATCCAGGCCCGGATCCGCCCGGCTCCGGCCGCGGCCAGCACCTCGAGCACCCGAGGCAGGATCCCGTCCAGCAGTCCCCGCCGCCCGGCGTGGGCCACGGCCGCCAGGCTCGGGTCCTCGGTCGCGAACAGCACGGGCAGGCAGTCGGCGGTCAGCACCGCCAGCGGGCGCCCCGTGCGGGTCAGGGCGGCGTCGGCGACCGGCGCCAGCTCCCGCTCCCGGGCCGGCGCACTCCGGGCCGGGATGGTCGGGGCCTCATCGGCGTCCGCCACGGCCGTGCCGTGCACCTGCTCGAGGAAGAGCAGCCGCCCGGCGGCCACCCCCAGATCCCGCTCCATCCGGCGTCGTCGGGCCTGGGCGGCCGCGGGATCGGGACCGGCGTGCAGGGCGAGGTTGCCGTCGCCGCGATCGGTGACGGCCAGCCTCGGGCCGTCGGGCTCGGTGAGGATGCGCATGGGACCTGCTTCATCGGAGACGTCAGGGGTGCTTCGCGGGCGGCGCCCGTTCCCCGGGTCGCGTCTGCCCCGCGGGGAGCACCGGGGCCCGGGTGCGCCGATTCCCCGGTCCCGACGCGGGAGACCGGGGAATCGCGGCGCCGTGCGGGGCGCTCACCCGTGCGGCGAGGAACCGCGGGTCAGGTCACTTCACTTCAGGAAGTCGGGCACATCCAGGGAGTCCTTGCGGGCCGAGCCGCGCCCGGTCTCCTCCTCGGTCGGGGGCAGATCGACGTCGAACCCGGCGTTGGCCGGAACGTCGTCGTCAGCACCCCACTGGCTCGAGGAGCCGCCCGAGTAGGACGGCGCGCCGCCGGCGTAGGAGCCGCCGCGCTGCGGGTTGGAGGCCACCCGGACCGGCTGGGAGGCGGAGCCGCCGAAGGCCTGCTGGGTGCGCTGGGCCTGGTTGGCCGCGGCGTTGGTGGAGTTGGAGTTGGTCTCCGGGTTCAGGGAGTCGAAGCCCGCGGCGATCACGGTGACCCGTGCCTCATCGCCCAGGGCGTCGTCGATCACGGCGCCGAAGATGATGTTGGCGTCCGGGTGGGCGACCTCCTGGACCAGGCGGGCGGCCTCGTTGATCTCGAACAGGCCGAGGTCGGAACCTCCCTGGATGGACAGCAGCACGCCGTGGGCGCCGTCGATGGAGGCCTCCAGCAGCGGGGACGCGATGGCCAGCTCCGCCGCCTTGACCGCGCGGTCCTCGCCCTGGGCGGAGCCGATGCCCATCAGCGCCGAACCCGCGCCCTGCATCACGGACTTCACGTCGGCGAAGTCCAGATTGATCAGGCCCGGGGTGGTGATCAGGTCGGTGATGCCCTGCACGCCGGAGAGCAACACCTGGTCGGCGGACTTGAAGGCGTCCAGCATGGACACGTTGCGGTCGGAGATGGACAGCAGGCGGTCGTTCGGGATGACGATGAGGGTGTCCACCTCGTCGCGCAGGGCCTCGATGCCGGTCTCGGCCTGGTTGGAGCGGCGGCGACCCTCGAAGGTGAACGGGCGGGTGACCACGCCGATGGTCAGGGCCCCCAGGGAGCGGGCGATGCGCGCGACGACCGGGGCGCCGCCAGTTCCGGTGCCGCCACCCTCACCGGCGGTCACGAAGACCATGTCGGCCCCCTTGAGGACCTCCTCGATCTCCTCCTCGTGGTCCTCGGCCGCCTGGCGCCCGACCTCGGGGTTGGCCCCGGCGCCCAGCCCGCGGGTCATCTCCCGACCGACGTCGAGCTTGACGTCCGCATCGGACATCAGCAGCGCCTGGGCGTCGGTGTTGATCGCGATGAACTCGACGCCGCGCAGGCCGACCTCGATCATGCGGTTCACGGCGTTCACGCCGCCGCCGCCGATGCCGACGACCTTGATGACGGCCAGGTAGTTCTGGGGGGTGGTGATGTCCATGTGATCCTCGTTCGCAGTGATGGCCGCCGCCGATCCCTATCCTGAAACCCTCGATCGAAGGTTCAGACGATTGCGTCGTTCGGCGTCGACGGCCGGTTCCTATACGGCATCCAGACTACCAACCGCACGCGGCGGTGTCGCTCCCGCGGGCCGATCGAGGGCCGGGAATTCCCGCAGAGTGCGGGCCTCGCCGCCGCCCCGGCCCGCCTCGTGCATGGACCTCGAGTGCAGGTTGAATGGTTGCCGGGGTCACTCGGTGACCGGGTGATCCGGGCTGGAGACGTCGTAGGTCGAGACCCCGTCCCCTCCGACGGCCTGGATCAGGGCGCGCAGCACCTGCGCCTTCTGCTCGGAGTCATCGGCCGTGCCCCAGAGCACCGTGGAGCCGTCCTTCATCTCCAGGCGGATGTCCGTGTCCGACTGCGCCTTCGCCGCGGTCATCTGCTGCAGCAGGGACTGCGGCAGGGCCTGCAGCACCCGCACCACGTCCCGGAAGGAATCTTGGGTGACCGCCTGGCGCCCGCCGTCGATCAGCGGGACCTTGGCCTGCTCCACCGAATCCGCGGCCCCCACGGCGGTGCCGTCCCGGTCCACCAGGATGTAGCGGTCCCCGTCCTTCACGGCGGCCACCGGCACCCGCTCCTGCAGGGTCACCACGAGCTCGTGGGGCGGGTGGGCCTCGATCGAGACGTCCCGGATCACGACATCCTGGCCGATCAGGTCCCGGACCTGCTGCTGGGTGACCCGCGGCAGCGGCGTGCCCTCCAGCGGTTCCAGCTTCCGGGCCACCTCGGCGCGATCCGCGGCCCCCGTGCCCTCCACCGTGATGGTGCGCACCGCCAGCAGCGGCGAGGCGAAGACCACCCCGAGGAACACCGCGGCCACGACCACCAGCGTCAGCAGGCCGGCCCCGATGCGTCCCAGCCGGGTGCGCGGCACGAGGCGGCGCAGCCGGCTCGTGCGCCGAGCGCCCCGGGATCCCTCCGTGCGGCGTCGCGAGGTCAGTGCGATGACGCTCGCCCCGTTCCCGGCGGCGCCGTCCGCCCCGTCCTCGCCTGGATGCGAGCCCCCGGGCTCCCCCGGACCCGCCGCGGCGGGCCGGTCCGCGGAGCCGGGGCGGCCCAGCGGACGCACGACGTCGCGCTCGTCCGGTGCGCCCTCGTCCCCTGTGCACCCGTCCTCATCTCGCTCGGGCGCGCCCGGTGCGTCGGAGCCGGCGTGGGCGGGTTCGACGCTGACCGCCGCCGGATTGCTCGCGCGCACCGGGATCGCTCCCGTGGCGGCCTCCGGCTCGCGGCGCACGGCCTCCAGCGAGCGCCGGGCGGCCTGCGCCGGGGATTCCTCGCTGCGTCGGGAGTTCTCCCGGGCGCGCCGGGCCAGGCGCTGGCGCGCCTCGACGGGCGCGCCCTCCGGTTCCTGGGTCGCTTCGTCGGGCTCCTCCGGTTCCCGCTCGGCGGCCGCCGGGGCCCCCTCCGGGGCGTGTTCGTGGGCGGAGCGGGGCAGGCGGGGGCGGCGTCGGGCGCTCACCGGGCGGACTCCGCCGGGTCCTGGGCCGCATCTCCGGGGGCGCGCCGCTCGTCCTCGGCGAGGGCCTCGAGCACGAAGGCGCCGTAGGTCGTGACGTCACCGGCCCCGATGGTCAGCACGATGTCCCCGGCGGCTGCGGAGGAGGCGATGCGCGTGGCGGCCTCCCGCCCGGAGGCCGCATAGCGGACCTCGCTGAACCCGGCATCGGTGATCAGGTGGCTGGAGACCCCCTCGATCGGCTCCTCCCGGGCGGGGAACACATCCACGACGAAGGCCCGGTCGGCCAGGGACAGCGCCTCGGCGAACTCCCGGGCGAAGGCCCGGGTGCGGGAGAACAGGTGGGGCTGGAAGATCGCGTACACCGTGCCGCCGGCGGCCACGGTACGCGCGGCCTGCAGGGCGGCGGCCACCTCGGTGGGGTGGTGGGCGTAGTCGTCGAACACGGTGACCCCGCGGGCCTGCCCCCGACGCTCGAAGCGGCGCGCCGAGCCCGTGAACTCGGACAGCCCCCGAGCCGCGGCCTGCGGATCCACGCCGACCAGCAGGGCGCAGGCCATGGCCGCGGCGGCGTTGCGCAGGTTGTGCGTGCCGGGCACGGCCAGGTGCAGCGTGACGCCGCCCCGGGCACCCCCCGCGGCCTCGGGCAGCTGCCAGGCCAGGCGCGCCGAGCTGGCGGTGCCCTCCCCGGTGATGTCCTCGATGCGCAGGTCCGCGGCGGCGTCGGTGCCGTAGGTGAGCACCCGGGCCCCGGCCCGGCGTCGGGCCCGGGCCAGCTGCGCGGCGCCGTCGTCATCCCCGCAGATCACCAGCACCCCGTCCTGCCCGAGGGTCTCGGCGAAGCGCTCGAAGGCCAGGTGCACCGCAGCGGGAGTGCCGTAGAAGTCCAGATGGTCCGGTTCCACGTTGGTGACCACCGCGATCGACGGCGCGTACTTCAGGAAGGAGCCGTCGGATTCGTCCGCCTCGGCGACGAACCAGGCGTCGTCGTCCGTGCGGCCCAGCCGGGCGTTGGTGCCCAGGGCGGCGATGCGCGCACCCACGGCGAAGGACGGGTCCGCACCGGCGGCGTCGAGCATCACGGCGATCATCGAGCTGGTCGTGGTCTTGCCGTGGGTCCCGGCCACCGCGATCGTGCGCTGGACGCCCATGGCCGCGGCCAGGGCATCCGAGCGGTGCAGGACCCGCAGCCCCCGGGCCCGGGCCGCGGCCAGCTCGGGGTTGGACTCGCGGATGGCCGTGGAGATCACGACGGTGTCGGCCTGCTCGATGTTCTCCGCGGCCTGGGGCACGAAGACCCGCGCGCCCTTCTCCCGCAGCGCATCCAGCACGGGGCCGTCCTTGGCGTCCGAGCCCGACACGCTCAGCCCGTGCTCCAGCAGCAGCTCGGCCACCGCGGACATACCCGTGCCACCGATGCCGATGAAGTGCACCCGGCCCAGCCCGGACAGCTGCGGGCGCGGGGGGAACGGCGGGTTCATAGACTCCGGCAGCCGGGCCTGCTCGGCGGTGGGCTCGGGGGTGCTCATCGGCTCTGCTCCTTCGGGTTCTGCGACGACTCGGCGGCCTCCAGCACGAGGCGGGCCATCTGCTCGGCGGCATCGCGCACCCCGAGGCGGCTCGCGGCGCGGCTCATCCGCTCCAGGCGCTCGGGGTCCTGGGCCAGCGGCAGGACGTGGTCCAGGAACCAGCCGGGGGTGAACTGCGCGTCCGGGACGAGCAGGGCGGCGTCGGCGGCCACGAGGGATTCGGCGTTCAGGGCCTGCTCCCCATTGCCGATGGGCAGGGGGACGAAGACCGAGGGGCAGCCCACGGCCGCGGCCTCGCTGACGGTCGCCGCTCCCGCCCGGGCCACCAGCAGGTCCGCGGCGGCGTAGGCCCGGTGCATCCCGTCGACGAATTCGACCTGGTGGTAGCGGGGGGCCTGCACCGGCTGGCCCTGATCGTCCAGCAGCTGCTTGCCGCGCCCGGTGATGTGCAGCAGCTGCACCCCGGCCTGGCGCCAGGCGGGGGTCTGCAGGACCGCCCGCACCGTGCGGTTCATCGCCGCGGCCCCCAGGGACCCGCCGGTCAGCACGATCGTGGGCAGCTCCTCCCGCAGGCCGAGGTCCCGGCGGGCCGCGGCGCGCTCTGCGGCGCGATCCATGGCGGCCACCGGCCCGCGCAGCGGCATCCCGACGGTGCGGGCCCCGCGCAGCGGCGTATCCGGGAAGGCCGCGGCCACGACGGCGGCCCGGCGCGCCCCGACGCGGTTGGCCAGGCCCGGGCGGCGGTTGGCCTCGTGGATCACCACGGGGATCCCCTCGCGGGCGGCGGCCAGGTACATCGGGGTGCACACGTAGCCGCCGACCCCCAGGACGACGTCGGCCTCGTGCCGGCGCAGGATCCGGCGGGCCTGGCCGACCGCCCGGGAGAATCGCAGCGGCAGGCGCAGCAGATCCGCCGACGGCCGGCGCGGCATCGGGACCCGGTCGATGAACTCCAGATCGTATCCGGCCTCGGGCACGAGCCGGGCCTCCATACGATCCGCCGTGCCCACCGCGGTGATCCGCGCCTGGGGCCGGAGCCGTCGCACGGCGTCGGCCACGGCGAGCATCGGGGTGATGTGTCCCGCGGTGCCTCCCCCGGCGACGATGACGGACGGTGAAGGATTCAACTGCGGCTCCCCGGTTTCTCTCGGCGCGGGCGTGGTCAGTTCTCCAGTCTAGACGTCCGCTCGGGCTCCTCCAGCGCGGACAACTCGAGCGCCGGATGGGTGGGCGCCCTGGTCAGGGACATCGCGAAGCCCGCAGCGAACAGGGACATCATCAGCGAGGTGCCGCCGTAGGAGATGAATGGCAGGGGGATCCCGATGACGGGCAGCAGCCCCGTGACCATGCCGATGTTGACGAAGGCCTGGCCGATGTACCAGGCCAGCATGCACCCGGCGGCGATGCGCACGAAGCGGTCCGAGGAGCGCAGGATGACCCGCGCCAGGGACAGTGCGATCACGGTGAACAGGGCGATGACCACGAGCGAGCCGATGAACCCCAGCTCCTCCCCGAGGATCGCGAAGATGTAGTCGTTGTGCGCTTCGGGCAGGTAATTGTACTTCTGCCGGGACTCCCCCAGGCCCTCGCCCCACCAGGAGCCGCTGGCCAGAGCGGCCAGACCGGCGTTGGACTGGTAGCAGGCATCCGAGGCTCCGCAGCGGGAGGGCACCAGCCAGCCGATGACGCGCTGGATGCGGTGCGGACTGGCGACCACGATCAGCGCCGCCGCCGCGACCCCGAGGATCGCGGACCAGCGGAAGATCTTCATCGGGGCGCGGGCGAACCACAGGGCCCCGGCGTAGATCAGGGCGAAGACGATGCCGGTGCCGGCATCGCCCCCCGCCATGACCAGCGCGAAGGTGGCCAGGAAGCCGAGGATCGAGGGCAGCAGGGCGGCGCGCACGCTGACCGCGACCTGCGGGGTCTTGGCCAGGCCCCACGCGGCCCACAGGACCAGGGCGAACTTGCCGATCTCGGAGGGCTGGAACTGCAGGGGCCCCAGGGCCAGCCAGTTGCGGTTGCCGTAGACCTCCACGCCCAGAGGGCTGAGCACGAGCAGCAGCAGCGCGATCGTGCCGCCCATCAGCCAGAAGATCAGGGTGCGGCTCTTCCACCAGCGCAGCGGCACCCGGGAGGCGGCGAACATCGCCACGATGCCGACCAGGGCGTAGCCCACCTGCCGGGCGAACAGGGCGTAGGGCGACTGGGCCTTGGAGATCTGCTCCACCGAGGAGGCGGAGAGCACCATCATCGAGCCCAGGATGGTCAGGGCCAGGGCGCTGACGCAGATCCCCACCGCCGAGCTGGACAGGGAGCCGGCGGCGATCCACTGGTAGACGGGGCGGGCGGCGGCCCGGGCCGCGGAGGTCAAGCGCCGCCAGGGGCCGCGGGGGGTGGTGCGCGGGGTGCGCTCGGGGGCCGCGGTGCTCACGGGCGCGGCCCCTCTTCGTCCCGGTCCTGCTCGGTGGGGCCCAGGCGCCGGACGAGATCGGCGACCAGGTCGATGAACACCTCGCCGCGATCTGCGTAGGAGGCGAACTGGTCCATGGACGCGGCGGCGGGGGCCAGCAGCACGGTGTCCCCCTGCTCGGACAGCTCGTGGGCGATCCGCACCGCCTCGGCCAGCACGGCCCGTCCGTCCGTCGGCGCGGCGTCGATGCCCTCGGCGGCCCGGTGCACGGGGACCTGCGGGGCCTGCTCGGCCAGGGCCTGCTCGAGCCCTGCGGTGTCCGTGCCGATGAGCACCACGGCCTTGAGCCGGTGCGCGTGCGCGGCCACCAGGTCCCCGTAGTGCACGCCCTTGGACAGGCCGCCGGCGATCCAGATGACGGGGTCGAAGGAGGACAGCGAGGCGTCGGTCGCGTGGGGGTTGGTCGCCTTGGTGTCGTTGACCCACAGCACCCCGTGGGTCGTGGCCACCGGCTGGATGCGGTGGGCCCCGGGCTCGAAGGCGCGCAGGCCGTCGCGCACGGCCTCCGGGGAGACGCCGGCCGCGCGGGTCAGGGCCGCGGCGGCCAGGGCGTTCTCCACGGTGTGGCGGGTCGGCAGCGGCCCGGTGTCGCGCACGGCGCCCAGCTCGAGGGCCTCGGTGCGACGCTGCTCGACGAAGGCCCGATCCACCAGCAGACCGTCCACCACGCCCAGCTGGGACAGGTACGGGGTGTCGGTGGTGAAGGAGACCGCCCGGCAGCCCTCCTGAACCTCGGCCTGCTCGACCATCCGCTCCGTGTCCGGCACGGCGGCGTTGTACACGCAGGCCACCCGCGTGTTCTCGTACACCCGGGCCTTGTCCGCGGCGTAGTTGGCGTAGGAGCCGTGCCAGTCCAGGTGGTCCTCGGCGATGTTCAGCACGACGGAGGCCAGCGGGGCCAGGGAGTGGGACCAGTGCAGCTGGTAGCTGGACAGCTCCACCGCCAGCACGTCGTAGTCCACCGGGTCCCGCAGGGCGTCCAGGATGGGGGTGCCGACGTTGCCCACCGCGATGGCCTTGAGTCCCGCGGCCTGCAGGATCGAGGCGGTCATCCCCACCGTCGTGGTCTTGCCGTTGGTTCCGGTGATGCACAGCCACTCGGCCGTCTTCCGGCCTGCCCGCTCGCGCAGGCGCCAGGCCAGCTCCACATCCCCCCAGATCTGGATGCCACGGTCCACGGCCTCGGCCAGGATGCCCAGGGTGGGCCGCAGCCCCGGGGAGGTGACGACCAGCTCGGGAGCCTGCCCGTCCACCTCGGGCAGGGCGTCCATGGCCTGCTGCCCGAGGATCGTCTGCGCGGCGCCGACGATCCCGAGGGTCTGGGCCTTGTAGCGGTTCTCCTCGGTGTCCTTCCCGTCCACGACGACCACGCGCGCTCCGAGCTCGATCAGGGTGTCCGCCGCGGCGAAGCCGGAGGTGCCGATCCCGGCCACGACCACGCGCAGCCCGGCCCAGTCGGCGTCCCAGGAGGTCAGCCCGGCCAGGCGGGGGTCCTGAAGCACGGGGTTGGCGTTGGTGGCCTTCATCGGGTGATCACTCCTCCGTGGCTGAGCAGCCAGTCGCCGTAGAACACGCCCAGGGCCGCGGCCACGAACAGTCCGGCGATGATCCAGAAGCGGACCACGACCGTGACCTCCTTCCAGCCCTTGAGCTCGAAGTGGTGCTGCAGCGGGGCCATCTTGAAGATGCGCTTGCCTCCGGAGAGCTTGAAGTAGCCGACCTGGATGATCACGGAGGCGGAGATCATCACGAACAGCCCCGCCATGAGGACCAGGAGCAGCTCGGTGCGGCTGAGGATCGCGAAGCCGGCCAGGGCCCCGCCGAGGCCGAGGGAGCCGGTGTCGCCCATGAAGATCGACGCCGGGGAGGTGTTCCACCACAGGAAGCCGATCAGCGAGCCGATCAGGGCCGCGGCGAGCACCGCCAGCTGCCCGGGATCGCGCACCTCGTAGCAGACCGGATCCGAGGATCCCGGGGAGCACAGGTGGTTGTTCTGCCACATGGAGACCATGAGGTAGCCGGAGAACACGAGGATCGAGGCGCCGGTGGCCAGCCCGTCCAGCCCGTCGGTGAGGTTCACGGCGTTGGTGGTGGCGGTGGCGATGAGGTTCGCCCAGATCACGAAGAGGATCACCCCGACGGCGGTCACCCCGAAGGACAGGTCCAGGGCGTGGATGTCCCGGGTGAAGGAGATCCGGGTGGAGGCGGGGGTCCAGCCACGCTCATCCGGCAGCAGCAGCGCCAGCACCGCGAAGACCACGCCGACCCCGCCCTGCAGCACGATCTTGCCTTTGGGCGTCAGACCCAGGGACTGCTTCTTGGCGATCTTCTTGTAGTCGTCGATGAACCCGACCCCGGCCATGCCCACCATGAGCAGGATCAGCAGCAGCGCCGAGGCCGAGGGCACCGCGCTCTGCCCGCCGAGCAGTCCGCCGGTGATCAGCAGGGAGATCAGGAAGGCCAGCACGGCCGCGCCGATGATCACGACGCCGCCCATGGTCGGGGTGCCGCGCTTGGTCTGGTGGCTGGTCGGGCCGTCCTCGCGGATGAACTGGCCGTAGTGGCGCCGCACGAGCAGCTTGGTGAACAGCGGGGTTCCGGCGAGGGAGAGGACCAGACCGAAGGCCACCGCCAGGAGGATGGAGATCATGCGGTGATCAGCGCCTTTCTTGCGGTTCAGCGGTCTCGGAGCTCTGCCGGGGCGCGTTCGACGCGCCGTCCGGGAGGCCTCGTGCCACTCTATCGCCCAGGAACCGCAGTCCCGCCCCGTTGGAGGACTTGACCAGCACGATGTCCCCGGGGGCCAGCTGCTCGCCGAGCAGCTGCTCGGCCTGCTCCACGGTCTCCACCCAGCAGGCCTCCTCGCCCCAGGAGCCCTCCAGCAGCGCGTCGCTGTAGATGGGTTTGGCCTCCGGGCCCACGGCCACGAGCTTGGCGATGTTCAGCCGGACGGCGTCGCGCCCGATCTTGCCGTGCTCGGCCGCCGAGGCAGCCCCCAGCTCCAGCATCGGACCCAGCACGGCCCAGGTCCGCCGCGGTGGTCGGGCGTCTCGGCCCATCTGGGCCAGGGTGCGCAGGGCCGCGGCCATCGACTCCGGGTTGGCGTTGTAGGCGTCGTTGATGACGGTCACCCCGTCGGGTCGATCGGTGCGCTCCATGCGGTAGCGGCTGCGCGGGCCCAGGGTGTTCAGCCCGCGCACCACGGCTTCGACGGGGGCGCCCACGGCCAGGGCGAGGCTGGCCGCGGCCAGCAAGTTGTAGACGTGGTGCTCGCCGATCAGCCGCGCGGTGATCGCGTGCTGGGAGCCGTCGGGCAGCACCAGGGTGAACACGGGCCGGCCCTGCGCGTCGGCGCGCAGGTCCCGGGCCTCGAGCATCCCGGCGCCCTCGGCAGGCCGGTCCTGGTGGCGTCCGGCCACCCCGAACCAGGTCACCGGGGCGCCGGCCACCTCGGCCATGCGGGCGACCCGGGGATCGTCCAGGTTCAGGGCGACCGCGCCGTCGGCGGCGACCCCGGAGGCCAGCTCCGCCTTGGTGCGGGCGATGTTCTCCACCGAGCCGAACTCCCCGAGGTGGGCGGTGCCGACCTTCAGCACGGCTCCGGCGTCGGGCAGGACCATGTCGCACAGGTAGCGGATGTTGCCCACGGCGTTGGCGCCCATCTCGATGACCAGGTACCGGGTGTCGTGCTCGGCGCGGAACACCGTCAGGGGCACCCCGACCTCCCCGTTGTAGGAGCCCTGGGGGGCCACGGTGGGCCCGAGGGTCGAGAGGATCCCGGCCAGCAGGTCCTTGGTGGTGGTCTTCCCGGCGGAGCCGGTGATGCCGATGACTCTCAGCGGACCGGTCGCGCGCAGGCGCACGACGATCGCGTGGGCCAGGGCCCCCATGGCCAGGACGACGTCGGGCACCAGGATCGCCGGGTGGGTCCGGCCCTCCTCGTCGCGGGTCTCCCGCTCGGCCAGGGCGAGCACGGCGCCCGCGGCGAGGGCCTGGGGGATGAAGCGGTGCCCGTCGGTGCTCTCCCCGGGCTTGGCGATGAACAGCGCACCGGGGCCGACCTCCCGGGAGTCGGTGGTCGCGGCGGTGCACGTGATCGACCCCAGGTCTGCGGCCTCCAGCCCCACGGGCTGCCCGCCCACGGCCTCGGCGATCTCGGCGGCGGTCAGGGCGATCATGCGCGTTCTCCTGCGGGGTCCTCGGGGGTATCGGTCGGTGCGGGGCGGTGTGCGGCCAGGGCGGCGCGCAGCTCCTCGCGGTCGTCCAGCTCCAGGTCCGCCCCGTCCACGTCCTGGCTGGTCTCGTGTCCGCGCCCTGCTACGAGGATCGCATCTCCAGGCCCAGCCAGCTCCACGGCGCGGCGGATCGCGTCCGCACGCGGGGCGATGTCCTCCACGGCCTCGGCGCGGGCCCCGTCGGCCGCGGCGGCCCGGGCGCCCTCGGCCACGGCACCGCGGATCGGCGCAGGCGGCTCGCGGTGGGGGTCATCGTCGGTGACGATCACGACGTCGGCGTGCTCCGCGGCGATGCGACCCATGATGGGGCGCTTGAGCTGGTCCCGCTCCCCGGTGGCGCCGAAGACCACGATGACCCGGCCGTCCGAACCGAGGCCCACGGCTTCCAGGGCCCGCTGCAGCGCGTCCGGGTTGTGGGCGAAATCCACGATCGCGAGGGGACGCTGCCCGATCACCTGCATGCGCCCGGGCACCAGCGGGGTCAGGGATTCCGGGTCGGCCAGCTGCTCGGCGACCCGCTGGGGCTCGGCCTGCCCGGTACGGACCATGACGGCGGCCAGCGCCGCGTTGGAGACGTTGAAGTCGGCGGGCAGCCCGGTGCCGGTCGGGATGCGGGTGCCGTCCCGGTGCTGCAGGACGAAGCCGTGGCCGATGCCCTCGGCGCGCACCTCCCGGACCGTCCAGTCCGCTTCGGCCTCCCCGTGGGCGCCGCGGCCGTAGCCGGTGGCGAGAGTGACCACCCGATCCGCGCCGAGCTCGCGGCGGGCGTGCTCGGCCATGCGCCGGCCCCACTCGTCATCCACGATGATCACGGCGCGCCGGGTGCGGGCCGGGGTGAACAGCTGCGCCTTGGCGTCGAAGTAGGCCTGCATGGACCCGTGCAGGTCCAGGTGGTCCTGGGTGAGGTTGGTGAACCCGGCGACGTCGTAGACGACCCCGTCCACCCGGCGGTAGTCCAGGGCGTGGGAGGAGACCTCCATCGCCGCGGCGGTGATCCCGCGCTCGCGCATCACGCTCAGCAGGGCGTGCACGTGCGTGGACTCCGGGGTCGTGAGAGTCGAGGGGATGACCTCCGCGCCGGCCCGGATCTCGATGGTCCCGATCAGCCCGGTGGTCTCCCCGAGCCGATCCAGCAGGCCGTCGATCATGTAGGTCGTGGTGGTCTTCCCGTTGGTCCCGGTCACGGCGTACAGGCGCTGGCGGCCCCGCTCGGGCTGGCTGCCGTAGATCCAGGCCGCCAGGGGCCCCACGGCCTCGCGCACGGAGGGAACGATCAGCAGGGGCAGTGGGCTGCCCTGCCGGTCCAGGATCTCGGCACCAGCGGCGTCGGTGAGCACCGCGGCCGCCCCGGCGCGTCGGGCGGCGCAGGAGAACTGGGCCCCGTGCGCGTTGGCCCCGGGCAGGGCTACATAGAGGTCCCCGGCCTGCACCTCGCGGGAGTCCATGCTGATGCCGGTCACCACCGCCTGCCCCTCGGCACCGGGACGGGTGCGAACCTCGACGCCGGCGGCTTCCAGGTGTGCTGCGATCTGCCCGAGCTCCCGGGCCGGGACGCGCCGCGGACGCAGGTCCTGCGCGCTGGCACCCTGGAGGTCGGGATGCCCCTGCTCCGGGTCCTTCGGTGTCATGGGGAAGCCACTTCCTGTCGTATCGGGGGCGTTGGTTCCGGGCCTCGGGTCGGCTCACCGGGTGGGCCGACCCGAACTCACATCCTAGTCCGAAGCTCGCAGCCGGACCGGGCCGGGGCGAGCTCAATCGTCGTTCTGGGGGTCCCCCGGGGCGAACTTGTCCAGCTTCTGCGGCGGAGTCGTGGAGTGCGGGACCCGGTAGTACTCCAGGACCTTCTGCATGATCTTCGAGAACGTCCCGGTGGTGCCGATCTCGGTGACGGCGCCCTCGGGCCGCTGCAGCAGCACGCCGACCACATACTGCGGATCCTCGATGGGGGCCATGCCCACGAAGGAGGTCGTGAACCCGTCGAAGCCCTTGCCGTCCTCGGCCGGGGCCTCCGCGGTGCCGGTCTTGCCGCCCACGCGCCAGCCCTCCACGGCGGCATCGGGGGCGTGTCCGCCGGTGATCACGGTCTCCATGATCTGGCGCAGCTTCTTCGCGGTGTCCGCGGAGACGATGCGCCGCCCCTCGGGGGTCGGACGAGGCTGGGCGACCCCCTCGGCGTCGGTCACGGAGTCGGCCAGGCGCGGGGTCAGCTGGATCCCGTCGTTGGCCAGCGCCTGGTAGGCGGTGACCGTCTGCAGCAGGGATTGGGAGACGCCCTGGCCGAACAGCACCGTGTACTGCTGCCGGACATCCCAATCATCCGCGGCGGCCAGCAGGCCCTGGGCTTCGTTCGGGAACTCGATGCCGGTGCGTCGGCCGATCCCGAACTTCGCCAGCCAGTCATGGCGCTGGTCCTTGGTCAGCTGCTTCCCCGCCAGAACGGTTCCGGTGTTCATGGAGTCGGCGATGATCCCGGCCAGGGTCCGCTTCTGGGCGGGGTGCTCGAAGGAGTCGGTGATCAGCTGACCGTCGATGCGCAGCTCGGCGGGAACGTCGAAGACGGTCTCCGGCTGGGACAGCCCCTCATCGATGACGGCCGAGGCGGTGAGCACCTTCTCCGTGGAGCCGGGTTCGGTGATGCTGGTGACGGCCCGGGGACTGAAGTCGTCGGTGTCGGCTTTGGAGTAGTCGTTGGGGTCGATCATGGAGGAGTCGGCCAGGGCCAGCACCGCGGCGTCCTTCACGCGCATGACCACGCAGGTCCCCCATTCGGCGCCGAGCTGCCGGGCCCGGGCGGTGACCTGCTGCTGCGCGAAGTACTGGATGTCGCGGTTCAGACACAGCTTCACGGTGCTGCCGTTCTTCGCCGGGGTGTCCAGCTCCTCGCCCACGGGGATGCGCACCCCGTCCGCGGAGATCTCGTAGACTCGCTCGCCGTCCTGCCCGGACAGCTGCTGGTCGAACTGCAGCTCCATCCCGCCCTGGGCGCCCTGGGCGTTGAGGTAGCCGATGACAGAGCCGCCGACCGACCCGTCTGGGTAGGTGCGCTTGGACACCGACTCCCCGGACAGGAAGGTCGCTCCCAGGTCCGTGATCGCGTTGTAGACATCGGGGGTGACCTCGTCGGCGACCACGGCGTAGCGCTTGTCCCCGTCCAGGGCCTTCTTGACCTCCTCGTCCGGCTTCTTCAGCAGGTCGGCCAGCTCGTAGACCAGCTGCTGGGGGGTGACCTGCTCGGTGCTGCTGCCGTCCTTCTTGAGCCGCTTGAACGCGGCGACGGCGGTCTGGTCCACCACGATCCGGTAGCGCTGGATGGAGCGGGCCATCACGGTCCCGGTGGCGTCCAGGATCTCCCCGCGCAGGGCCGGGACCACAACCTGCCGACGCCGCTCGGCCAGCGCCTTGTCCGCCCGACCGGAGGGGTCGATGGCCTGGACGTAGAACAGCCGCGCGCCCAGCAGGCCGAGCATCCCCAGGAATCCGGAGATCCCCAGGAAGCTGCGGCGCAGGATCCCCTGGGCCGGCTGTCCCGAGGACTCCGGGGCCACCGGTTCCGCGGCCCTGCCGGCCTCCCGGTCGGCGCGGGGCCGCTGCGGGTGCTCCGGGTCGGCGCTGCCGTCCTGGGTGGGGTCCACGGGCGCTGCCTTTCCGCCGGAGCTGCTCCGGCCGTCGTCGGGGTGGGGAACTGCGGTGAGTACGGGACGGCTCAGCGGCCGCGGTCGTCCCCGGCCTGCCCGGACTGGGACGCCGCAGGGCTGGCCGAGGCCCGTTCCTGGGCCTTCTTCTGCTCATCGGCCTTCTTCTGGGCCGCCTCGTCCTTCTTCTGCTGCTCCGCGGCGCGCTGCTGGGCCTGCTGGGCGGCCTCGGTGTCGCTGCCCTTCGGCGGATCGATCAGGTTGGTCCGGCCCTGCTCGGCCGCCTCCTTGGGATCCTCCCCCACCGCCTCGGCGGCCTGCGGGGTGCCGTTGAGCTTGCCGGTGCGCAGATCCAGCTGCGCCTGCTGGGCCTGGGAGACCATCCCCAGCTGGGAGGCGCGCGCGGCCAGATTCTGGGGGGCCTGCTGGAACTCGATCTCCTGGCTCAGGGCCTGGTTCCGCTCCGTGAGGTCCTGCTCCTGCGCGCGCAGCTGGACGAGGTCGTACTGGTTCTGGGAGATGGTGATGTTCATCAGCAGGGCGAAGCCCAGGGTCAGCAGGACCCCGAGGAAGGTCGCGATGATCAGCGGGATCCTGCGGCGTCGGGCCCGTGCCGGCGCCGAGGCCAGCGGGCGACGGCGGGCGCGGGCGGAGCCGGTCGACCGATCGGCATCCTGAGCGGTCTCCAGGACACCCTCGGAGGTCTCGACCTCCTGCGCCCCGCCGCCGACCAGTCGCAGCCGCCGCTGGCGCACCGCCTGCAGATGCAGCGCCGGGGAGACGGAGTCATCGTGCGCGCTGTCGGGCTGCTGGGGTTCTGCGCTCATGGGGTGGTCCTCGGGTCGCGGATGCGTTCGGCGGCACGCAGACGAGCTGAGGCCGCGCGGGGGTTGGCGTCGATCTCCTCGGGGCTCGGGGGCTCGGCCCCCCGGGTGAGGATCCGGAGCTCGGGACGATGCTCCTCCAGCTCCACCGGGAACCCCTTGGGGGCCCGGGAGACGGCCAGGCTCGCCATCGCCTTCTTGACGATTCTGTCCTCCAGGGAGTGGTAGCTCAGCGCCGCGACACGGCCGCCCACCCGGATCGCCCGCAGAGCGGCGGGCACGGCGCGCTGCAGAACCTCAAGCTCAGCATTGACTTCAATGCGCAGGGCTTGGAAGGTCCGCTTGGCCGGATGCCCCCCGGAGCGCTGCGCCGCCGCGGGAACGGCCCGGGTGACCACCTCCACCAGCTCACCGGTCCTGGAAAACGGGGTCTCCTGACGAACCTCTACCAGAGCTTGAGCGATGCGTCCGGCGTAGCGTTCCTCACCCCAGTCCCGCAGGATCCGTCGAAGGTGAGATTCGTCATAGGTGTTCACGATGTGAGCCGCGGTGAGCTCGTCCTCCGCGTTCATGCGCATATCCAGCGGGGCGTCGTAGGAGTAGGCGAAGCCGCGCTCGCGCTCATCCAGCTGCAGGGAGGAGACCCCCAGGTCGAACAGCACGCCGTCCACCCGGTCGATGCCGCGCTCGGCGAGCACCTCGGGAATCTCGTCGTAGACCGCCCAGACCGGGCGGAACCGGTCGCCGAACGGGGCCAGCCGTTCACCGGCCAGTGCGTGGGCCTGCGGGTCGCGGTCGATCCCCAGGACGGTGAGCCGGGGGAAGCGGGTCAGCAGGGCCTCGGTGTGCCCGCCCATTCCGAGGGTCGCGTCCACGACCACGGGACTCGGCCCCTCGAGAGCCGGGGCCAGCAGATCCAGGCACCGGTCCAGCAGCACCGGGACGTGCCGTCGCCGCGCATCGGATCGCTCCGGGCACTCGCGCTCCTGCGTCATCGGGGTCCTCCTCCCTGCGTCTGCCCCACCGGATGGGAGCCGCCGCCTCTGCCCAGCCCCCGCCATCCGATCCTCCTCCCGCACGCCACCCCCGTGCGGGCCTGCCTCAGGGGAAGGTGAGTCAGGACCGACCACGAGGTCGATGCGTCGGGCGGAAGATCGCAGGGCGGGGATCACAGCAGGCCGGGCAGCACCTCGTCATCCGTCTCCGAGAACTCCGTCTCTTTCTGCGTCAGGTACGCGTTCCACGCCTCGGCATCCCAGATCTCCGCGCGGGTGCCCGCCCCGATCACGGCCAGCTCCCGCCCCAGCCCCGCATACTCGCGCAGCGGTGTCGGGATGGTCACCCGGCCCTGCCGGTCCGGCACCTCATCCGAGGCCCCCGAGAGGAACACGCGGATGTAGTCCCGGGCCTGGCGCGAGGACAGCGGCGCCTGGCGCAGCTGCTCGTGGACCCGCTCGAACTCGGCCTGGCTGAACACGTAGAGGCAGCGCTCCTGCCCCCGGGTGAGCACGAGCCCCTCGGCCAGCTCCTCCCGGTACTTGGCGGGCAGGATCAGCCGACCCTTCTCATCCAGCCGGGGAGAGTAGGTGCCCAGAAACACCGGCCCACCGCCTCCCGCGTCCGAGGTTGATCTGATCTGCCGCGATGCGCACCGGGATCCACTGGAACCCCGGGAGCACCCGACGCGCCCCACTTTACTCCACTTCCCTCCCCACAACCGCCCCGAAGGGCCATTCCCAGCCGATTCCCATGCGCGACGCGGAGGGAGCACGGTCTCGCCAGGCACGGAAAAAGGGGCCGGATCCCGCCGATCTGCGGGATCCGGCCCCTGTCGAGGGCTGATCATGGAGGAAAGTGGAGCGGCTCAGCGCTCCCGGTGGCGATCCTCCCACTGCTGCTCGAGGCGCTGCATGAAGGAGACGCCGCGCTCGCCGGCGCGGGGGCGGTTAGTGCGCCCGGAGGCCTCCGAGCGGCCGCCGCCCTCGCGACGGCGCAGCGTGGCCAGATAGACCCCGCCGGCCATGACCAGGAAGCCCAGGACCCCGACGAGGATCAGCTGCGTGGACACACCCAGCAGCACCAGGCCCAGGCCGAGCACGGCCACGACGATCCCCAGCACCAGATTGCGCCCGGACAGGCCAGCACCCGGGCGGGGGCGCGGGCGCTCTTCCTGCATCGTGTCCGCGAAGGTGGGGTCCTCGACGTTCAGCTGCTGTTCGAGCTGCTCCAGCAGCTGGCGTTCGCGCTCAGAAAGGGCCATGGTGCGTCCTTCTCCCGGAAAGATGGTGGATCCCCCGCCTCGCCTGGGCCGAGGGTCTCCGTCCAGCTCAGACTAGCCTTTTTCCCGCGGGTTTTCACCGGGTCCGCGCGGATCCGGACGGGCCCCGGCGCCCTCCTGCGCACCGGTGCCGGCCTCGGGGCGGTAGCGGCGGGCGAATCCGCCGCTGACCAGCCGGGCCGGGCGCAGACCGGCCGGACCGAAGCGATCGCGGATCCGATCCATGGCGCTCTCCGCCCCGCCCCATTCGGCCTCGGCGCGCAGCCGATCGCCGTCGGCCTCCTCCCACAGGCTCAGCTGGCGCCCGGCGGCGCCCTCCTCCAGCCGCTCGGCCCGCACCCCCACCAGTCGCACCCGGCCGGCCAGCGGGCCGAGGTCCTCGAACAGCCGCACCGCGGCGGCGTTGATCTCCCGTCCGGTCCCCGCGGCCCGCTCCAGGGTCCGGGTGCGGGTCAGCGTGCGGAAGTCCTGGTCCCGCAGCTTCAGGGAGACCGCCGCGGCCGTGCGACCGGAGGCGCGCAGCCGCCGTGCGACGTCGTGGCTCAGCTGCAGCAGCGCGGCCTTGATCTCGACGACGTCGTCCGTGTCAGCGGCGAAGGTGTGCTCGGCGCCCATGGACTTCTCGACCCGGTGGGACTGCACCGGCCGCTCGTCGATGCCGCGGGCCAGCTCCCACAGGTGCGCCCCCGAGGCGCGCCCGAGACGCCGCTGGAGGTATTCCAGAGACATTTGGCGCAGCTGGCCCACCGTGTGCAGGCCCGCCTCCTGCAGATGCGCCGCGGTCTTCTCCCCCACACCCCACAGTCGCCCCACCGGCAGCGGATCCAGGAACTGCCCGATCCGCGCCTCGGGCACCACCCACAGCCCATCCGGCTTGGACCCCGTGGAGGCCATCTTGGCGATGAACTTGTTGGAGGCGACCCCGATCGAGGCCACCAGCCCGGTGCGCTGGAGGATCCGGGTCCGGATGCCGCGGGCGATGCGCACGGGCGAGCCCAGGCGCCGCTGCGCCCCGGTGACGTCCAGGAAGGCCTCATCCACGCTGACCTGCTCCACCAGGTCGGTGACCTCGTGCAGCACGGCCATGATCTGCCGGGAGTAGGCGGAGTAGCTGGAGTGGGAGGGCTCGATGTACACGGCGCGCGGCGCCAGTCGTCGGGCGCGCGCCACCGGCATCGCCGAATGGACGCCGAGGGCACGGGCCTCGTAGGAGGCGGACAGCACCACGGAGCGGCTGCCGGAACCGGCCACGACCACCTGCCGCCCGACCAGTTCGGGCCGGGTCAGCAGCTCGACCCCGACGAAGAACGCGTCCATGTCCACGTGCAGGATCACCCGATGCGGGAAGTCGGGAGAGGGGACGGCGGGCACGGCGGGGAACTCCTCACGGACGGGATGCGGTGGGATGGAGCCCGACGGGGACGCCGGCGCCGACGGGATGCCGGGGAGCGCCGCCGACGCCGGGACCGCGGCGGAAGCAGGGCAGGCTGTACACTGGGCGGGGTGGCGGCCGCCGTCCCATCCGGGCTCCCGCGAGGCGCCGCCACGGCCATTATCCGCCACCGCACCCGCCGCGATCGAGCCGACCGCGGTCGCGTTCGCGCAGGGCGGTCCACCCCACCACCCGAGGAGCCTTCCATGACCCATGACCGCGCCGCCGAGCCGGGGGCCGCCGGATCCCCCGACGCCGTGGAGGCCGCCTTCCTCGACGCCGTGCAGCATCGCCTCCTGGGGTTTCTCGCCGAGCAGGAGCGCGTGCTCGCGGCCGTCTCCCCCGAGACCGAGCCTCTGATCGCGGCGATCCGTGACCTGTCCGCGGGCGGCAAGCGGCTGCGGGCCCTGCTGCTGCTGTGGGGCTGGCGCGCCGCCGGCGGCGGCGCCCAGGACCCGCGGCCGGTGCAGGCGGGGGCGGCGATCGAGCTGTTCCAATCCGCGGCGCTGATCCACGACGACATCATCGATCATTCCGACACCCGCCGCGGACGCCCCTCCGTGCACCACCGCTTCGCCGCGACCCACCGCGAGCGCGGGTGGTCCCTGGAGGCCCGGGACTACGGGCTGATGGGCGGGATCCTCGCCGGTGACCTGTGCCTGTCCTTCTCCGAGGCCCTGTTCGCTCCGCTGTGCGCGGATGCCGATCCGGCGGCGGAGCCGGGCCGGGCCCGGAAGATCTTCGATCTGATGCGCACCGAGGTCATGGGCGGGCAGTACCTGGACGGGCTGAGCGAGCACCTCGGCCGGGAGGAGCCCGAAGCCGCCCTGGAGCGGGCTCTGCGGGTCATCCGCTACAAGGCGGCGAAGTACACCTGCGAGCATCCGCTGCTGATCGGGGCGAGCCTGGCCGGGGCCGATGAGGCCCTGCTGACGGGCTTATCCGAGGTCGGGCTGCCGCTGGGCGAGGCGTTCCAGCTGCGCGACGACGTGCTCGGAGTGTTCGGGGAGCCGGCCGTGACGGGCAAGCCCGCCGGGGACGATCTGCGCGAGGGGAAGCGGACCGTGCTGGTGGCCCTGGCCCACGAGCGGGCCGACGCCCAGCGGTCCCGGGAGCTGGAGGCCGGGCTGGGAGACCCGCGGCTCACCGAGGACGGGGTGCGCCGGCTGCGGGAGATCCTGCGCGACACCGGGGCGCTGGCCCGCACCGAGGAGCTGATCCGCGAGCGCGAGCAGCTGGCCCGGCGGGCGCTGGATCGGCTCGAGGTCGACTCCGAGGTTCGGGCCGGGCTGGAGCGGCTGAGCGAGCGGGCTCTGCACCGCAGCTCCTGACTCCTGGCCAGGGACCGGGACCGGGGCGGGCGGCTACCAGGCGAGGGCCTGGGCCCGGCGCCGGATCTCGGTCTTGCGCCCTTCGCGCAGGGCGTCGATCGGACGCCCGGGCAGGGAGTCGTCCTCGGTCCACAGCCAGCGGATGGCCTCGGCGTCGTCGAAGCCGGCGTCGCGCAGGACCGTGAGGGTGCCCTTGAGCGGCTCCAGGACGCGGTCCTCGCGCAGGAACAGGGCCGGGATCCGGCGCACACCCTCGGCATCGCGCACGGCGATCAGCGCGCCCTCGCCGATCAGGGCGTGCACCCGGGTGACCTTCAGGTCCAGGGTCTCGGCGACGTCGGGCAGACTCAGCCACTGCCCGACGAGGTCGAAGAGGTTCTCGGTGTTCTCGGTGGAAGTCACGATCTCCAGGGTAGTCCAGCCCGGGCGCGGGGCTCCCGGCCGCTGTCCGGGACCATCCCCTACACTCGGGGGCATGAGACCCACCGGACCCGGACCCCTGAGCGGACGCACCGTGGAGGGACGCTATCTGCTGGGGGATCTGATCGCCCGCGGAGGGATGGGCACGGTCTACCGCGGGCGAGACCTGCGCCTGGGCCGCCCGGTGGCGGTCAAGGTGCTCAAGGAGTCGGTGGCCGCGGACCCCCGGCGCACGGACCGCTTCGCCGCGGAGGCCCGGGCGGCGGCGGCCGTCGCGGACCCGCACGTGGTGGCCGTGTGGGATCAGGGGGTGGATGAGACGGGTCCGGAGCCGCTGGCCTTCCTGGTGATGGAGCTGGTGGACGGGGCCACGCTGCGGGATCTGATCAAGCGCCGCTCGCCCATGACCGTGCGGGAGATGCTGCGGGTCGCGGTGCCGATGACGGCCGGGGTGGCCGCCGCGCACCGGTGCGGGCTGGTGCACCGGGACATCAAGCCGGAGAACGTGCTGACCTCCCCCACCGGGTCGGTGAAGGTCGCCGACTTCGGGCTGACCCGCCCGGTGCAGGAGGATTCCGCGACGCTGACCCTGATCGGCTCCGCCAACTACATCGCCCCGGAGGTGGTGCGCCGGGAGAGCTCAGGACCGCCCGCGGATCTGTATTCGCTGGGGGTGATCCTCTACGAGATGCTCACCGGGGTCCCGCCCTTCCGCGGTCCCTCCCCCTACGCGGTGTCCATGGCCCACGTGGACGAGCCCTTCCCGGTGCTGCAGCGGCGCTTCCCCGGGGTGGATCCGGAGGTCGCCGACATCGTGGTCTGGTGCTGCGAGAAGGACCCGGAGCACCGACCGCAGCGGGCGGCGGATCTGCTCGGGGAGCTGGAGCACCTGCGCGAGAGCCTGACACCGGCCGCGCTGGATCTGGCGCCCCCGGGGCACCGGCCGGAGACCGAGGACCTGTTCTCGGTGTTGCGCACGGACAGCCACACCGATCCGACCGGTCTGCGCGCGGTCCCCGCCGAGCAGGACGACCCCGATGCCGCACCGCCTCCGCGCACCCAGCCGACCCGGCTGCTGCCCCCGGACACCGACCTCGACGAGCTCCCCCGCACCGATCGGTCCCCGACCGCCCTGACGCGGCACCTCCAGGCCGCGCCCGCGCAGGCGGCGGTCCCCGCGGAAGGCCCACCCGCCGCAGGACAGGACCGGGTCATCCGAGACGCGGAGGCGCCCCGGGACCCCCGGAGCCCGCGGGTCGTGCTCGGGCGCGGCGGTCCCTACCGCGGCTGGATCCTGCTGCTCATCTTCCTGCTGGTCGCCTGCGCGGTGGGCTACCTCGGCTGGCTGCTGGGCCTGCAGCTGATCGGCTCGGGATACGGCACAGGGGCCGCCGCCGCCCTCCTCGGGGGCCGGGCGGGGCCACCCGCCGGGTAGCCCGCCCGACCCATCCGCGGCCCGGCTCGCCCCAGCGGACTCACCCCAGCGGACTCACCTGCGGCCTGAGAGGGCCTCGGCCACCAGGAAGGCGATCTCCAGGGACTGCCGGTGGTTCAGGCGGGGATCGCAGAGGGTCTCGTAGTGCTCGGCGAAGGCGGTCTCATCCACCGGGTCCGAGCCGCCCAGGCACTCGGCGACGTCGTCGCCGGTCATCTCCACGTGGATTCCGCCGGGGAAGGTGCCCAGCTCGCGGTGCACCTCGAAGAACCCGCGGACCTCGTCCATGACGTCCTCGAAGCGGCGGGTCTTGAACCCGGAGGGCACGGAGATGGTGTTGCCGTGCATGGGGTCGGTGACCCACACGGGGCTCGCCCCGGCATCGCGCACCCCCTCCACCAGACGCGGGAGGTTCTCCCGGATCTTCCCGGCACCCATCCGGGTGATGAAGGTCAGGCGTCCCGGCTCCCGCTGCGGGTCCAGCACGTCGATCAGCCGCAGCACCTCCTCGACCGTGGTGGTGGGCCCGAGCTTGACGCCGATGGGGTTGCGCACCTGGGAGAGGAAGTTCACGTGGGCGTCCGTGAGCCCGCGGGTGCGCTCCCCGATCCACAGGAAGTGCGCGGAGGTGTCGTAGGGCCGGTGGGTCCGGGAGTCGATGCGGGTCAGGGCCCGCTCGTAGTCCAGCAGCAGGGCTTCGTGCCCAGCGTAGAACTCGGTGGAGCGCAGGGCCTCGAAGTCCGCCCCGCAGGCGGCCATGAACTTCATGGCCCGGTCGATCTCCGCGGCCATGGACTCGTAGCGGGCGTGGGCCGGGTTGGCCACGAACCCCTGGTTCCAGGCGTGCACCAGGCGCAGGTCCGCGAAGCCGCCGGTGGTGAAGGCGCGGATGAGATTCAGCGTCGAGGCGGAGGTGTGGTATCCGGCGAGCATGCGGTTCGGGTCGTGCGCGCGGGACTCCGGGGTGAAGTCGAAGCCGTTGACCATCTCCCCGCGGAAGCTGGGCAGGGTGGTCTCCCCGCGGGTCTCGGTGTCCGAGGAGCGCGGCTTGGAGAACTGCCCGGCCATCCGCCCCATCTTGACCACCGGCATCGAGGCCCCGTAGGTCAGGACCACCGCCATCTGCAGCAGGGTGCGCACCCGGGCGCTGATCCTATCCGCGGTGGCCGCGGCGAAGGTCTCCGCGCAGTCCCCGCCGGTCAGGAAGAACGCCCGTCCCGCGGCCACCTCGGCCAGGCGGGCGCGCATCTGGTCCACCTCCCCGGCGAACACCAGCGGGGGCACGGCCTCCAAGTCGGCGACGACGCGGTCGAAATCGGGGTGACCCCGCCAGTCCGGCTGCTGTCCGGCGGCCCGTGTCCGCCACTCGTCCAGACCTGGGTAGTCCTGGGCTGAGGGTGCGGGGGCGGCGGGGGTGCTCGACAGTTCGGTCCGGATCTCGTTCGACATGCGAACAGTCTACGAGACGGGTGGCCGCCGAGTCCTGCCGTGGCCGCCACGGCGCGGGGCGTACTCGTCGACGTAGTCCTGCCCCGACAGCTCGCGGATGGCCGCGATGATCTGCTGGGCCGCGCCCCGCGCGGCGTGCGCGCCGGCGTCGGGCCCGGTCCAGGCGGACAGGTCCAGCGGCGCCCCGATCACGGTGCGGGGACGCTGCTCGGGCGCAGGGCGCAGCAGGGGCCGCGGCAGCCGGGGCAGCCGGGCCCCGGGAGGCTGCAGCCGCTGCGTGCCGATCATCGCCACCGGCAGGACGGGCACCCCCGCCTCCAATGCGAGCCTGGCCACCCCGAGCTTGGGCCGGTGCAGCCGCCCGTCCGGGGATCGCGTGCCCTCCGGGTAGATGCCCAGCAGCTGCCCCTCGGCTAAGACCGCCCGGGCCGCCTCCAGGGCCCCGGCCGAGCGCTGGCCCCCGGAACGGTCCAGGGGGATCTGGTGGATGGCGCGGAAGAACGCGGCCATGGCCCTGCCGAGGGGCCCCGGGGCGGTGAAGTACTCGGCCTTCGCGAGGAAGCTGACCGGGCGGGGCACCGCGACGGGCAGCAGCACCGGGTCCAGGAAGGACAGGTGGTTGGAGGCCAGGATCGCGGGACCGGTGGAGGGCACGTGCTCCAGGCCGTGCACCTGGGGGCGCAGCAGGAGGTTCACCAGCGGCCCGACGACGCCGCGTCGGAGGGCCATGTAGAGCGTCGGCACAGGGGTCCTTCGGTCCGGGAACGGGCGGTGGGGCCACTGTACCGCGCGGGGTTTCCCCGGGCCGGTGGGACCGTGGTTGAATCGTGGGTATGGGCTTGATCACGTACCTGCGCCACCGCAGCGCCGCCCCCGGACCCGGGGTCGGCGAGCTGCCGGAGGGCGTCGACGTGCGGGCGCAGTCCTGGGACGGGGGGCCTGACGGCGTGCTGGTCCTGCACGGGTTCACCGGGTCGCCGCACAGCATGCGCCCCTGGGCCCGGGAGTGGGCCCGACGCGGCTACGCCGTCGAGCTGCCGCTGCTGCCCGGGCACGGCACCTCCGTGGCGGACATGGCCACCCGGAACTGGCGGGAGTGGGCCGCGGCGGTGGATGACGCCTACTGGCGCCTGGCCGCCCGCTGCGAGCGCGTGGGGGTCGCGGGGCTGTCCATGGGAGGGGCGCTGGCGCTGCATCTGGCGGCCCGCCGGCCGGTCGCCGCGCTGAGCCTGGTCAACCCCGGCCTGGTCTCTCCGCAGCCGCTGAGCGCCCTGGGCGGGCCGCTGTCCCGTGTGGTGCCGACGGTGCCCGGGGTGCGCGATGACATCCGCCGGGAGGGCGTGAGCGAAGGGGCCTATCCGCGGGTGCCCGTGGCCGCCGCGGGGCAGATGCACCGGCTGTTCGCCGCGGCCCGCCGGAGCCTGGGCGCGGTGCGCGCCCCGGTGCAGGTGCTGCGCTCGGAGGTGGACCACGTGGTCACCGAGGCCAGTCTCCGCGCGCTGCGCGCCGGGCTGCCCCAGGCCCCGGAGGTGGTGTCGCTGCCGCGCAGCTGGCACGTGGCCACCCTGGATCACGACGCGCCGCTGATCTTCGCCGCCTCCACACGGTTCTTCGCCGACCACCGGCTGCGCGCCACCCCAGACCACACCGCGCGGGAGTCCCGGCCGGGGCAGCCCGCCGACGTCCGCAGGGACGCCCGCTGACCCCTCCCCCGTTCGCGGAAGGAGCGGTCCACGACCGAAAGGATCTCATGGACGAGACCTCGACCGAGCTGACCATCGAGACGGACCCGCAGTCCAATCTCACGGACCTGCTGGAGGCCAAGCTGCCCCAACACGCCGAGCAGGTGCTCTTCCGCGTGCAGGATGAGCCCGGCAGCGGCACCTGGCGGGAGGTGAGCGCGCGCGAGTTCCGCGAGGAGGTGATCGCCCTGGCCCGGGGGCTGATCGCCGAGGGCATCGAACCCGGCGACCGCGTCGGACTGATGTCGCGCACCCGCTACGAATGGGCCGTCGCGGACTTCGCGATCTTCTACGCCGGGGCGGTGACGGTGCCGATCTTCGAGACCTCCTCCCCCTCCCAGATCGCCTGGAACATGAGCGACTCGGGTGCCAAGGCCATCATCGTGGAGACGAGCCAGCACCTGGCCGCCGTCAAGAGGGCCGCCCGCCACGAGGAGCTGGCCCTGCGCACCGTCTGGCAGATCGACGCCGACGACCAGCGCCCGGAGTCCCTGGCCAGCCTGCGGGCCGCCGGGGAAGGAGTTTCCGAGGAGCAGGTGCAGGCCGCCCGCGGTGCTGCGGGACTGGAGGACACCGCCACGATCATCTACACCTCCGGCACGACGGGGCGCCCGAAGGGCTGCGCGCTGACCCACGGGAACTTCGTGCGCCTGTCCGCGGCGGTGCGCCAGAATGTGCCCGAGGTCGCGAATGAGCGCAACACCACGCTGCTGTTCCTCCCGCTGGCCCACGTCTTCGCCCGCTTCATCCACGTGGTGGCCCTGGACGCAGGCATCACGATGGGCCACTCCCCCGATCTGAAGTACCTGACCCAGGACATCGCGAGCCTCTCCCCGGACTTCCTGCTGGTGGTCCCGCGGGTCTTCGAGAAGATCTACAACGGGGCGCGCTCCCGCGCCCACGATGCCTCCGCGGTCAAGGGGCGGATCTTCGACTGGGCCGAGCGGGTGGGGGTGGCCTGGTCCGAGACGGTCATGGACGGGCGGCGGCCCTCCCTGGCCCTGCGCGCCCAGTACGCGACAGCGGACCGACTGGTCTTCGCCCAGCTGCGCCGGGCCCTGGGTGGGAAGGTCAAATGGGCCGTCTCCGGCGGGGGGCCGCTGGCGGTGCGTCTGGCCCACTTCTTCCACGCCGCGCACCTGAAGATCCTGGAGGGCTACGGGCTGACCGAGACCACCGCCCCGGCCACGGTCGGCACCGTGCAGGACTTCCAGATCGGCACCGTCGGCCCGCCCCTGCCGGGGACCTCGGTGCGCATCGTCGCCGACGGCGAGGTGGAGCTGCGCGGCGTCGGGATCATGGCCCACTACTGGCGCAATGAGAAGGCCGACGCGGAGTCCTTCACCGAGGACGGCTGGTTCCGCACCGGGGATCTGGGGGAGCTGACCGAGCGCGGGATGCTGAAGATCACCGGGCGCAAGAAGGAAGTCATCGTCACCGCGGGCGGGAAGAACGTCATCCCCGCCACCTACGAGGATCTGATCCGGGCCTCCCCGCTGGTCTCCCAGTGCGTGGTCTTGGGCGATGGGAAGCCGTTCATCGCGGCCCTGATCACCCTGGACGAGGAGACCCTGCCGAAGGAGCTGGGCAGGCTGGGACTGGACCCGGATCTCACCGCCGAGCAGGCCGCCCAGACCGAGGAGGTCGGCGAGGCCGTGCAGCGGCTGGTGGACCGGGCCAACGAATCCGTCTCCCGGGCCGAATCCGTGCGGGCCTTCCGGATCATCCCGCGGGACTTCACCGAGGAGTCCGGACACCTGACCCCCTCGATGAAGATCCGCCGCCCCCAGGTGATGCGGGACTACCAGGACGTCATCGAGGAGATCTACAGCAGCCCCAAGCCCACCGGGAACGACGCCTGAGCCACCCGCCGCGGGACCGGATGCTCCCCGGTCCCGCGGCGCACGTCGGCCGCCGCGCGGTCGGCGGGGCCGCGGTCGGCCGGACCGACGTCGGTCCGGCCGCGGGGTGCGGGTCAGTCCGGCAGCCCCGGGGTGCCGGGCACGTCCAGGCCCAGCAGGGCGTTCTCCACGACCTCGCTGAGCGCCGGGTGGATCCAGTACTGCCCCCGGGCCATCGTGTGCGCGTCCAGCCCGAAGCTCATCGCCTGCACCAGCGGCTGGATGAGGATCGAGGCCTCCGTGCCGATCAGGTGGGCCCCGAGCAGCTGACCGGTGTCCTTCCGGGCGATGAGCTTGACCAGCCCGGCCGAATCCTCCATGGCCCAGCCGTAGGCGACGTCGCCGTAGTCCTGGACCTTCACGGTGATCGCGAAGCCCTCCCGCTCCGCGAGCCTGCGGGCCTGCTCCTCGGTCAGCCCCACGGCGGCGATCTGCGGGTCGGAGAACACCGCGTGGGGCACGTAGCGCTGGTCGGTGGCCCGCAGGTCCTGCGGGTGGGTGAGGTTGTGGGCCACAGTGCGGGCCTGGGCGTTGGCCAGGTGCTTCAGCTGCACCGGGGAGCAGATGTCCCCCAGCGCCCACACCCCGGTCACGGGCCGCCCGTCGGCCAGCACCCGCTGCTGGGCGTCCACGGCCACGACCCCGTCGCGCACGTCCAGCCCGGCCTCCGCCGCCCCGATCCGGTCCGCGTTGGACCGTCGCCCGGTCGCCACCAGGACGACGTCCGCGCACACCGCCTCCCGCGAGCCCTCGCCGTCGAGAAGGTGCACCTGCAGGCCACCCTCCGGGCCCTGCTCGATCCGCTCGATCTCGGTCCCGGTGCGCAGGTCCCAGCGCCGGGCGGCCTCGCGGCGGAAGCGCTCGGCGATCTGCGCGTCGTGCTCACGCAGCAGCCGCTCGGAGCGGTTGACCTGGATCACCCGCGAGCCCAGCCCCGTGAAGACGGTCGCGAACTCCGCGGCGATGAACCCGCCGCCGACGATCACCACGGTCTCCGGCAGCTCCTCCAGGCGCATGATCGTGTCCGAGGTGTGCACCCCGGGCAGGTCGATGCCGAGGATCTGCGGGAGCACGGCCCGGGCGCCGGCGGCCAGGACCAGCTGCCGCCCGCGGATCCGGGTCCCGTCGTCCAGCACCAGGGTGTGCGGATCCTGCAGGCGGGCCTCCTGGGTGAACACCTCCACGAAGTCCTGGCCCTGCCGGTAGGACAGCCCACCCTCGGAGATCGGGTCGATCCGGCCGAAGATGCGGTCCCGCAGGCCCGGCCAGTCCGCCCCGGTGCGGCGCATGCGCACGCCGAGCCGCTCCAGGTCCAGCCCGTGCAGGGCAGTGGCCGCCGGGTAGGCGAACATCTTGGTGGGGATGCACCCGACGTTCAGGCAGGTGCCGCCGAAGATCCCGGAATCCACGATTGCGACCCGCCGGTCCCGCCAGGACTCGTCGATGATGGTGTTGCCGGATCCGGATCCCAGGATCACCAGATCGTACTCGCGGGTCTCGGACATGGTCCTCCTCGTGGTCGCGCCGGCCCCGCGCGGTCCGTCGGGGCCCTGGCCCGGGGCGCGCGGCCCCGTCCCTCGGCTCAACGTCCGGACCGTAGCCGCGCATTCCCGCCGGGAGGCGGGCGCGCAAGGATCAGGCGGGATCGATGACGATGACGAGGTCTCCCCCGTGCATCTGGGTGACCTCCCGGGCCAGGACCCGCTGCACGGTCCCGGCCACCGGCGCGGTGATGGAGGCCTCCATCTTCATGGCCTCGATCGTGGCGACCTGCTCGCCGGAGGCCACCTCCTGGCCCTCCTCCACGATCACGCTCACCGCCCCGGCGAAGGGGGCGGGCACGTGCCCGGGGCGGGAGGCGTCGGCCTTCTCCGCGGCCTGGAAGCTGGTCTCCACGGACTCGTCGCGCACGTCGATCGAGCGCTGCTGGCCGTTCAGCGTGCACATCACGGTCCGGTAGCCCTTCTCGTCGGGCTCGGAGATCGCCTGCAGCGTGGCCAGCAGCCGCACCCCGCGGCCCAGGGAGATCACGTGCTCGCGGTGCTCGACCATGCCGTAGAGGAAGTCCCGAGTGTGCAGCACGGACAGGTCCCCGTACTCCTCTCTGGACTTCGCGTACTCCGCGGCCGGGCCCGGGAACAGCAGCCGGTTCAAGGTGGCGCGGCGGGTCGGGGAGTCCCCGGTCAGACCCTCCCGGTCCTCTTCGGACAGTTGGGTGATCTTCGGCTTGGCGTGGCGCCCCTCCAGGGCCTTGGTGCGGAACGGCTCGGGCCAGCCGGCCGGCGGGGTGCCCAGCTCCCCGTTGAGGAAGCCGATCACGGAGTCGGGGATGTCGAACTTCTGCGGGTTCTGCTCGAACTCGGCCGGGTCCGCCTTCATGCCCACCAGCTGCAGGGCGAGGTCCCCCACGACCTTCGAGGAGGGGGTGACCTTCACGATGTGCCCCAGCATCCGGTCCGCGGCGGAGTACATGTCCTCGATCTCCTCGAAGTGCTCCGCCAGGCCCAGCGCGGTGGCCTGGGCGCGCAGGTTGGACAGCTGACCCCCCGGGATCTCGTGGCGGTAGACCCGCCCGGTCGGGGAGCTCAGTCCCATCTCGAAAGGCCGGTAGATCGCCCGCACGGCCTCCCAGTACGGCTCCAGGGAGCTGACCTGCTCCAGACCCAGCCCGGTGTCCCGCGGGGTGTCGGCCAGCGCGGCGACCAGCGAGGAGGCGGCCGGCTGGCTGGTGGTCCCGGCCAGGGAGGCGGCGGCGACGTCGACGGCGTCCACCCCGGCCTCGGCGGCGGCCAGCAGGGTGGCCAGCTGCCCGCCGGCGGTGTCGTGGGTGTGCAGGTGCACGGGCACATCGAAGCGCTCGCGCAGCGCCGCGACGAGGCGTCGGGCCGCCTCCGGGCGCAGCAGGCCGGCCATGTCCTTGATCGCCAGGATGTGCGCGCCGGCGTCGACGATCTGCTGGGCCAGATCCAGGTAGTACTCCAGGGTGTAGACCCGCTCCTGCGGGTCCAGCAGGTTGCCGGTGTAGCACATGGCCACCTCGGCCACCGCCGTGCCGGTCTCGCGCACCGCCCGGATCGCCGGGGCCATCTGGGAGACGTCGTTCAGGGCGTCGAAGATCCGGAAGATGTCCACCCCGGTCTCGGCGGCCTCCTTGACGAAGGCCTCCGTGACCTCCTCGGGGTACGGGGTGTAGCCCACCGTGTTGCGCCCGCGCAGCAGCATCTGGATCGGCAGGTTGGGCATGGCCGCCCGCAGGTGGGCCAGGCGCTCCCAGGGGTCCTCGGAGAGGAAGCGCAGGGCGACGTCGTAGGTGGCCCCGCCCCAGGCCTCCACCGAGAACAGCCCGGGCAGCACGTGGGCGTAGGCCGGGGCCGCGGCCAGCAGATCCCGGGTGCGGATCCGGGTGGCCAGCAGGGACTGGTGGGCGTCGCGGAACGTGGTGTCGGTGACCGCGAGGGCCTCGGACTCGCGCAGCGCCTTCGCGAAGCCCTCGGGGCCCTTCTCCAGCAGCACCTGGCGCCACCCGTCCGGGGGCGTGTGGTGCCCGCCGTCGAAGGGGTTGCGGTACGGCTCGGCGATCTTGTCCCCGGGGTAGCGGGGCAGCTTGTCCCGCGGGTCGATGCCCTCGATGCGGGGGCCGTGGGGGCGGTTGACCGTGACCTGGGCGAGGTAGCTCAGGGCCCGGGTGCCCCGGTCCGAGGAGTGCTTCTTGGTCAGCAGCTCCGGGTGCTCGTCGATGAAGGGGGTGGAGACGTCCCCGGCCTGGAACACCGGATCCTCCAGCACCGCCTGGATGAAGGGGATGTTGGTGGCCACCCCGCGGATGCGGAACTCGGCCAGGGCCCGCTGAGCCCGCTGCACGGCGGTGCGGAAGTCCCGGCCGCGGCAGGTGACCTTGCACAGCATGGAGTCGAAGTGCGGGGAGATCTCCGCCCCGGCGTACACGGTGCCCCCGTCCAGGCGCACCCCGGCACCGCCGGCGGAGCGATAGGCGCTGATCTTCCCGACGTCGGGCCGGAACCCGTTGGTGGGGTCCTCGGTGGTGATCCGGCACTGCAGGGCCGCACCCTTGACGCTCAGGGTCTCCTGGGAGATGCCCAGGTCCTCCAGGGTCTCCCCCGAGGCGATGCGCATCTGGGCCTGCACGAGGTCCACGTCCGTGACCTCCTCGGTCACGGTGTGCTCCACCTGGATGCGCGGGTTCATCTCGATGAACACGTGCTGCCCGGCCCGCTCCCCCGCGGTGTCCACGAGGAACTCCACGGTGCCGGCGTTGACGTAGCCCAGCTCCCGGGCGAACTTCACCGCATCCCGGTGCAGGGCCTGGCGGATCCGCTCGTCCAGGTGCGGGGCCGGGGCGATCTCCACGACCTTCTGGTGCCGACGCTGCAGGGAGCAGTCGCGTTCGAACAGGTGCACGATGTGCCCCTGCGCGTCGGCGAGGATCTGCACCTCGATGTGCCGGGGCCGCAGCACCGCCTGCTCCAGGAAGACCGTCGGGTCCCCGAAGGCGGTCTCCGCCTCGCGCATCGCCGCCGCCAGCGCATCCGGCAGCTCCTCGGCGGTGTTGACCCGGCGCATGCCGCGACCGCCGCCGCCGGCCACGGCCTTGACGAAGATCGGGAAGCCGATCCGCCCGGCCTCGGCCAGCAGCTGCTCCGGGTCCGCGGAGGGCTCGGTGGAATCCAGCACGGGGATCCCGGCGCGCCGGGCGGCCTTCAGCGCCGCGACCTTGTTCCCGGCCAGGTCCAGGACCTCCGGGGGCGGGCCGATGAAGGTGATCCCGGCCTCGGCCGCGGCCTGGGCGAGCTTGGGGTTCTCGGACAGGAACCCGTAGCCGGGGTAGATCGCGTCCGCACCGGACTCACGGGCCACCCGGATGATCTCGTCCACATCCAGGTAGGCCCGGACGGGGTGGCCCTCCTCCCCGATCGGGTAGGCCTCATCGGCCTGCTGGCGGTGGATCGAGTTGCGGTCCTCGTATGGGAAGACGCCGACGGTCTTGGCGCCGAGCTCGTAGGCGGCGCGATAGGCGCGGATCGCGATCTCGCCGCGGTTGGCGACCAGGATCTTGGAGAACATCGGGGATTCCACCGTTTCCGTCCCGCATCGCGCCGCTTCCGACCGGAAGCGGGACGCGCGGGAGCTTGGTTGGCCGGACAGGAGGTGTCCCGAACAATATATGTCAGATCACACCCCGGGGAGGAATCCGCCGCACCCTCGGGACACGGCATCGGGCGCCCGGGCCGCTATGATGGGGCCGATTCCGAAAAAACCCGGCCCATCCCGCGCGAGGTGTGTGTGTCCCAGATCGTCAGCGTCAGCTCCCTGAAGGGCGGGGTCGGCAAGACCTCCGTGGCCCTGGGCCTGGCCTCCGCGGCCCTGCACCGCGGGGTGGACACGCTCGTGGTGGATCTGGATCCGCACGGGGACGCCAGCACGGGGCTCGGACTGTCCGCGACCCACGCGCACGGGACCGACGTCGCGCAGGTCCTGGCAGCCCCGGGCCGACGCCGGGCCGTGGCCCGCGCCGCGACCCCGGCCGGGTGGCTGCGCCGCAGCGACGCCGCGTCCGGGACCCGGCTGGATGTGCTGGCCGGCTCCGCCCGCTCGGCCGCCTACGAGCACCTGCGCCCGAACCGGCGGCAGCTGGGCCGCCTGCGCGAGGCCCTGGCCGGGGCCTCCGGCTACGAGCTGGTGCTCATCGACTGCCCGCCCGCGCTGAACACCCTGACGATGATCGCCTGGGCCGCCAGCGACAAGGTGCTCTCCGTGGCCGAGCCCTCCCTGTTCTCGGTGGCCGGCACCGAGCGCACCATGCGCGCGATCGCCCGCTTCGAGTCGGAGAGCTCCCTGAAGGTGCGCGCGGCCAGCGTCGTGGTCAACAAGGTGCAGGAGGACTGGCCCGAGCACCGCTACCGCATCGAGGAGATGGAGGGGATGTTCGGGCGCCTGCTGGTCTCCCCCGCGATCCCGCAGTCTCCGGTGTGGCAGCAGATCCAGGGCTCGGCGCACCCCGTGCACGCCTGGGGCGGGGCGGAGGCCAGGGCCCTGGCCGAGGCCTACGACGCGATCCTCGCCGGACTGCTGCGGGGCTGATCCCGCAGCCACCCCACCGACGGCGGCGGGCTGACAACCGGCCGGCCGAGAGCTCGGCGTCGCCGCGGACGAGTCCGGCTCAGCCCGCCAGGTTTCGCCGCGCGCGCCGGGCGGAGAGCTCGTCGGGCGCGGACGGGGCCGGCTGCTGCTGCGCGGAGTGCTCCGCTGCGCGCAGATCCTCCCCGGGCATGCTGGAGAGGTTGGTCTCCAGCTCCCGCCAGACCCGGCCCACGGCGATGCCGAACACGCCCTGCCCCGCCTGGACCAGATCGATCACCTCATCCGGGGAGGTGCACTCGTAGACGCTGGCCCCGTCGGACATCAGGGTGATCTGGGCGAGGTCCTCGACCCCGCGCGAGCGCAGGTGCTGCACGGAGGAGCGGATCTGCTGCAGCGAGACGCCGGTGTCCAGCAGGCGCTTGACGATCTTCAGCACCAGGACGTCCCGGAAGGCGTACAGCCGCTGGGTTCCGGAGCCCTTGGCCCCGCGCACGGTGGGCTCCACGAGGTGGGTGCGCGCCCAGTAGTCCAGCTGTCGGTAGGTGATGCCCGCGGCCTTGCACGCCACGGGGCCGCGGTAGCCGATGCTCTCGTCCAGGGCCACGAGGTCCTCGTCGAACAGCAGCCCCTGGCGGCCGGTGGGCGGGGCGGCCGTCTCCATCCCGGGTAGCTGCTGCTCCTGGTAGGAGGGCGCGGGGGCCGCGTGCAGGGACGCCGGAGGGTTCCGGTGGGGGTCCTGCTGGGATCCGTCTCGACTCACCCTGGTCGTCTCCTCGGTCGGCGCTGGCGCGCGGTGGTGCAAGAGCACGTCCGGGGCGGGCGCTCCCGCCCCGGCCGGTGAGCCCGGCGCGCCGTCGGGGACGGGATCCGGATCCACTCCCTCGACGTTAGAGGCAACCCGGGGTCCGGTCAAAGACATCGGCCCACCGGGCCCCGCGTGTCCGCCGGGGCGGGCTCACCAGGTGCGCTGGACCCGGTCGGCCACCAGCTCGGCGTGCAGCTGCGTGCACAGCCCGGACAGCTCCCGGGCGGTGGCCGCGGCCCGCTCCCGGGACTGCTCGTCGCGGCGCCCGGCCAGCGGGGCCACGGCCTGCTCCACCAGCCCCACCTCCCGGTCGGCCGCCGCCCGGAAGAAGCGCAGATGTCGGGGCTGCAGGCCGTGGGAGGTCAGGCGCACGCACAGGGTCGCCGTCTGGGCGGCGTGCTCGTCGAAGGTGCCCTCCGGCCCCTCGCTGATCAGCCCGTAGGAGATCAGCTCCCGCAGCAGCGGCAGCGGGGCCGAGGTGTGCTTGGACAGCTCGCGCATGGACCAGGTGCGCGCCCCGGCCGTCCGCGCCGTCGGCGTGGCCACCTCCGGGGCCGGGCCGGGGCCCTCGGCCTCGGGCAGGGCGAAGTCCCCGCCGTCGCGCTCCACCGCGTCCACCTGTTCCTTGATGACCTTGAGGGGAAGATAGCGGTCACGCTGGAGCGTGAGGATGTAGCGCAGACGCACGATGTCCTGCGCGGAGTATTTGCGGTAGCCGGTGGCGGTGCGCTGGGGGAAGATCAGGCCGCGGTCCTCCAGGAAGCGCACCTTGGAGGCGCTCAGTCCCGGGAACTCGGCGTCCAGGTGGCTGAGCACCTGGCCGATGGTCTTATCCGTCACCTGCTCCGGTGCGGTGGCGTCCTCGGCGGCGTCCATGGGTGGGCTCGCCCGCCTCAGCGGCTGCGCCCGACGCAGAACACGAAGACGAACTTGCCGATGCGCACCTCGTCCCCGTCCTGCAGGCTCACGTGATCCACGCGGTCCCCGTTGACGTAGGTGCCGTTCAGGGAGCCGGCGTCGGTGATCTCGAAGGCCCCGGCGTTGAAGGAGAAGCTGGCGTGGCGCCGGGAGACCGTGACGTCGTCCAGGAAGATGTCCGCGTCCGGGTGGCGCCCGGCGACGATGCCGTGATCCGGCTTCGCGGCGTCCGCATCCAGCAGGAAGCGGGCGCTGCCGTGCGGGCCGGACTGGGCGATCAGCAGCGCCGAATCGGCGGGCAGGGCCGCGACGGCGGCGGCCTCCTCGTCGGCCAGGCGGCGGCGCACGGGGCGCTCCTGCGACGGGTTGACCCGGATGACGGTGGTCTCCGGTGATGCTTGCTCGTGCTCTGACATGTCTTCCCCTCGGGTCATGAGCGGCGGTCGGTTCCGGCCGGCACGGTCCCGGTCTCCCGGATCCGTGGTGCGGCCGCGGCGGGTCCCACCCCGGCGCCGACCGATCGGGGGCGCGGGGGAAGATCCCGGATCCCCAGTCTAGCGGGCCGATGCGGCGCGGGCGCGGGCTTCAGCCCTCGGCCCCGGTCTGTGCCGGCCCGGTCCGCGCCGCGTCGGTCAGGACAGCTGGTCGCGATAGGCCTGCGCATCCAGCAGACCGGCCAGGTCCGCGGGATCATCCGGGCGCAGCCGGATCAGCCAGCCCGCGTCGTAGGGGTCCTCGTTGACGGCCCCGGGGTTGTCCCCCAGCGCCTCGTTGACGGCCACGATCTCCCCGGCCACCGGCAGGTACAGGTCCGAGACGGACTTGGTGGACTCGACCTCGCCGAAGGAGTCCCCGGCGGCGAAGGAGTCCCCGACCTCCGGCAGGTCCACGTAGACGACGTCGCCCAGCGCGTCCTGGGCGTGGTCGGTGATCCCCACGGTGACGACGCCGTCGGCATCGGCCGCGGAGATCCATTCGTGCTCGGCGGTGTAGGAGAACTCGGTGGGGACGGCGCTCATCGGCGATGGCCTCTTCTCATGCGTGGGTGTGGGGGATCGCTGCGCGCCCGCCCGCAGGATCCCGAGGGAACTCGCTGCGGGCGGACGCGCTCGAATTGCACAGGACACATTACCCTGCCGCGCCGGTCACAGCCCGGAGGGCGCGTACCCGACCGGGCCTAGATGACGCCCTCGGAGAACCGGTCCGGGTTGCCGAAGCGGTGGGCGGTGATGGACACGGCCTGCTCCCGCAGGAACGGCAGCATCTCGACCCACCCGGCCTCGGTGACCGGGCCGTGGTAGATCCCCAGATCCGGGCGCCCCTCCAGGGCCTCGTACACGGAGGCGTGATCCGCGCCGATCAGCCGGATGCGCATGCCCTCGAAGCGGGTTCCGGCCAGCTCCCGGGGGCCTCGCCGGCGGATGCCGCGCAGGGCGTCGCGCCAGGCGTCGTCGGACTCCTCGACGATGCGCACCCCGGCCTGCTCCAGGGCCCCGGCCACCGAGACGGGGACGGGCCGGGCCGTGGAGAAGGTGATCGGCGCGCCCGCGGCCAGGCCCGCGGCCAGGACCCGCAGGGTGTGCGCGAGGTCCGCGTCCGCATCCGCGCGCACGTGCACCGGCTGGGGGACGTAGCGCAGGATGTTGCGCTCCACGCCCAGCTGGGACGGGTCGTGGCCCAGGCCGAACTCCGCCGCCCAGGCGGCCGCATCCGAGCTGGTCGCGCGGGTCAGGAACTCCCGCTGGACGGCACTCAGGGCGTGGGGTTCGCGCACGCGGCGCAGCAGCTCCTTGACCGGCTCCGCGCTGGGGGTGGCGATCGCGGTGGACGGACGCGAGGTCCACTCCCCCAGGGCCATCAGGTAGCTGGGCCCGCCGGCCTTGGTGCCGGTGCCCACGGAGGACTTCTTCCAGCCGCCGAAGGACTGGCGCCGCACGATCGCCCCGGTGATGCCGCGGTTGACGTAGACGTTGCCGGCCTGGACCCGGTCCAGCCACAGGGCCAGCTCCTCCGAGTTCAGTGAGTGCAGCCCCGCGGTCAGCCCATATTCGGGGGCGTTCTGCAGCTCGATGGCCTCCTCCAGGGTCTCGGCCGTCATGACCCCGAGGATCGGCCCGAAGTACTCGGTGAGGTGGTACTCGCTGCCCGGGCGCACCCCGGCGCGCACCCCGGGGGACCACAGCTTCCCGGTCTCATCCAGCTGCCGCGGCTCGATGACCCAGTGCTCCCCCTCCCCCAGCTGCGTCAGTCCGCGCAGCAGCTTGCCTTCGGGGGCGGCGATGACGGGACCCATCTGCGCGGTGATGTCCTCGGGGTGGGCCACGTGCAGGGAGCGCACGGCGTCCACGAGCTGGTTGCGGAAGCGCCGGGAGGTCGCTGCCGTGCCGACGAGGATCACGGTGGAAGCCGCGGAGCACTTCTGCCCGGCGTGGCCGAAGGCCGACTGCACGACGTCCTTGACCGCCAGGTCCAGGTCCGCGTGCGGGGTGACGATGATGGAGTTCTTCCCGGAGGTCTCCCCGAACAGCTGCAGGTCCGGGCGGAAGGAGCGGAACAGCTCCGCGGTCTCGTAGGCGCCGGTGAGGATCACCCGGTCGATCTCCGGGGCGCTGACCAGCTGGCGCCCGTGGGCCTTCTCGTCCACCTGGACCAGCTGCAGCGCCTCCCGCGGGACCCCGGCCTCCCACAGGGCCTCGGCGATCACGGCGCCGCAGCGCTGGGCCTCGGCGGCCGGCTTGAAGATCACCGCGGAGCCGGCGGCCAGGGCGGCCAGCGCGGATCCGGTGGGGATCGCGACGGGGAAGTTCCACGGCGGGGTCACCAGCGTGACGTCCACGGGGTGGAACTGCGCGCCGTCGACCCGCTCCAGCTCCTCGGCCAGCTGGGCGTAGTAGTTGGCGAAGTCGATGGCCTCGGAGACCTCCGGGTCGCCCTGATCCAGCAGCTTCCCGGCCTCGCTGGCCATGACCTCCAGCAGCTCGGCCCGCTTCAGCCCCAGCACGACGCCGACCCGGCGCAGGATCGCGGCCCGCTCGGCCGCCGGGCGCTCGCCCCAGGCCCGACCCGCCCTCTGGGCGGTGGCCAGGGCCTCCCGGACCTGCTCCTCGTCCGTCAGGAAGGATTCCTCGATCAGCTCCTGCCCGAGGCTCGATCCCGGCACCCGCTCCAGGATCCGCCGGCCCCACTCCCGGTTGGCGGCCAGAGAGGTGTCGGTGTCCGGGCAGTTGGCGAAGCCGTCCTCGGGGCGGAACACGCTCTGCTCGGTCTCCGCGGCGCGATCCTGGGTGCGGTTGGGGGCGGGGACCTCGTCGGTGACCGCGGCCAGGGCCCGCTGGAAGCGGACCTTCTCCCGGTCGAACAGGAACCGGCTGTCGGCCAGGTCGAAGACCGCGGACATGAAGTTCTCGCTCGAGGCGTTCTCCTCCAGCCGACGCACCAGATAGGAGATGGCGACGTCGAACTCCTCGGGCCGCACCACGGGGGTGTACAGCAGCAGCGCGCCGACGTCGCGGCGGACCACCTCGGCCTGCTGGGCGGCCATGCCGATGAGCATCTCGAACTCGACGTCCTCCTGCACCCCGCGCTGCTGACTGAGCAGGTGGGCGAAGGCGATGTCGAACAGGTTGTGCCCGGCGATGCCCAGGCGGATGCTGCGGGTGCGCTCGGGGCGCAGCGCCCAGTCCAGGACCCGCTTGTAGTTGGCATCCGTGGCCTCCTTGGAGTCCCAGGTGGTCAGGGGCCACTGGTGCACGGCGGCCTCGACCAGCTCCATGGACAGGTTGGCGCCCTTGACCAGGCGCACCTTGATCCGGGAGCCGCCGGTCTCCACGCGCCGGGTGGCCCACTCCTGCAGCCGCTGCATCGCCGCCAGGGTGTCCGGCAGGTAGGCCTGCAGCACGATGCCGGCCTCCAGGCCCCGCAGCTGCGGCTGATCCAGGATGCGGGTGAACACCGCGATGGTCAGGTCCAGGTCCTTGTACTCCTCCATGTCCAGGTTGATGAACTTGGGGGTCGGGGCGGAGGCGGCGTACTCGTACAGCGGGGTCAGGCGGCGCACCGCGGTGTCCACGACCTCGTCGAAGGACCACGGGGCGTGCGGGCCGGAGACGGCGGAGACCTTGACGGAGACGTAGTCGACGTCGTCGCGGCGCAGCAGCCGCTCGGTCTCGCGCAGGCGCCGCTCGGCCTCGGCATCGCCCAGCACGGCCTCTCCGAGCAGGTTGATGTTGAGCTTGTTGCCTCCGGCGGTCAGGTGCTCGATGGCGGGGCCGAGCTTCTCGTCCCGGGCGTCCACGATCAGGTGCCCGACCATCTCGCGCAGGGCCCGCCGGGCCAGCGGGATGGTCGGCCAGGAGGCCTTGGGCGCCACCAGCCCGCCGGCGCGCACGGCGGCGCGCAGGTGCCAGGGCAGGAACTTCGGGACGATCGGGGCCAGGCGCCCGAGGTTGTGCCCGGCCGCGGCGTCGTCCTCCGGGCGGATCACGCCGTCGACGAAGCCGACGGTGAACTCCAGGCCGTGCGGGTCCTTCAGGACCCCGGCCAGCTGCTCGGCGGCCTTGTCCTCAGGGATCTCGGCGGAGGCCTCGACCCAGCGGGAGACCAGCTCACCGGCCTGCTCGGCCAGGCGCTGGAGCTCGGGGGCGTCGAAGGGGTGGGTGGTCATGGGGACTCCTCCTCGAGATCTCGCCGGGGCGATCCGGCGGGGCACGGTGCCCAGCGCGCGGTCCGCCGGGTGCTGGGATCCAGTATGGTCGAGAACACGATGAAGCAGAAATGACACTTTCTGACAGTTCATCTGAAGATCTTCTGAAAGGTTCCGATGCTGGACGTCAAGAGGCTGCGGGTGCTGCAGGAGCTGTCCCGACGCGAGACGGTGACCGAGACCGCCCGGGCCCTGGGCTACACCCCTTCGGCGGTCTCCCAGCAGCTGTCCGCCCTGGCCCGGGAGTGCGGGGTCCCCCTCGTGCAGCGGCAGGGCCGCGCCCTCGTGCTGACCCCGCAGGCCAGGACCCTGATCGAGCACACGGAGCGGATCCTGCACGAGATGGACCTGGCCGTCACCGCGCTGCAGAGCACCCAGGACGAGCCCGCCGGGCGGGTGCGCCTGGCCATCTTCCAGACCGCCGCCTCCGCCCTGCTGCCCCGCGCCCTGGACCTGCTGGCCCGGCGGCATCCGCTGGTGCGGGTCCAGGTGGTCCAGCGCGAGCCCGAGGCGGCCCTGGCCCAGACCCAGCTGCGAGAGGTGGACCTGGTGGTGGCCGAGCAGTACCCGCACCACGCGGTGGCCCAGTTCCCGGAGGTCGACTCCCGGCGGCTGCTGCGCGACCCCGTGCGTCTGGCGGTGCCGGGCGACGCCGACATCGCCTCCCCGGCCCAGGCGGCCCACCTGCCGTGGGCCATGGAGCCGGCGGGCAACGCCAGCCGCGACTGGGCCCTGCACGTGTGCCGCTCGGCGGGCTTCGAGCCGGAGGTGCGCTTCGAGTTCGACGACGTGCGGGCCCACGCGGATCTGGTGGCCGCCGGGCACGCGGTGTCCCTGCTGCCGTGGCTGGCCTGCGTGAACACCCCGGCGGGCATCCGGTGGGTGCCGCTGCCCGGGGACCCCCACCGGGAGGTGTTCACCTCCGCGCGCCGGGACATGGCCCCGCGCCCGGCCATCGAGGCGGTGCGCTCCTGCCTGCACGACGCCGCGCAGGCCCTGCCCCTGCCCGGGTGAGGCCCTGCGGGGCCGACCATGCGCTCGCACGGTCATCTCCCGGAGGCCTCCGAGGCGCTGCTGACCTTCGTCATCACCCTGCTGGGCACCCTGCTGGCCGTCTTCACCGCGGGCGTCATCTCGACCACCGCCGTGACCGGGCGGCTGCCGGATGCTGCCGCGCTCAGGCGCCAGGCCGCGGTCTCCTTCGGGGCGATCGATGCGGTCTCGCTGCCCATCATCTTCCTGGGACTGGGCTGGCTGGGCGTGTGGGACGTCGCTGCGGCCCTGACCGGCAGCATGATCGCCCTCATCGCGGGACTGGCCGTGGTCGCCCGCCTGGCGGTGCGCACCACGCGGCTGCCGCGCTGGCAGCGTCTGCTCCTGCTCGGGGCCGAGTCGGTGCTGGGCCTGGCCGTGATCGGCCTGGAGATGCTGGCTCACGGCTGAGACCCTCCGCACTGTGCGGTTCCGGCCTCGGGCTCCGGTCATCGGCCGGAGGACGACGGCCGGCGATGACCGGGCATCGGGGATAATCGCAGCCATGCTCGTGCACTTCCGCGTCACCGCCCCCGCCGACCTCGCCCGGGACATCCTCCGCCGCTGGCTGGACGATCCGCGCCTGATCGACGTCGTGCACCTGCCCGGGGCGGTGCGCCCCTCGGGGGATCTGCTGGAGGCCGACGTCGCCCGCGAGGCGGCCAGCGACATCCTCGAGCAGCTGGACCGGGCCGGGGTGCGCGAGCGCGGCGGCGTCGCGATCAGCCAGCCGCTGGGCACCCCGTCGACCGCCGCCGAGGACGCCGAGCGGGCCGCCCGCGGGGATCCGGATGATGCCGTGATCTGGTCCCTGGTCGAGGACGAGGCGCAGGCCGCCAGCCGGGCCACCCCCAGCTACCTGGTGTTCCTGCTCATCGCGGTCGCCCTGGCGGGGATCGCCGTGCTCACCGACTCCGCGGTGCTCGTGGTCGGGGCGATGGTCGTGGGCCCGGACTTCTCCGTCGTGGCCGCGGCGTGCACCGGGGCGGTGCTGGGCCGGTGGCGGCTGGCCGGGCGGGCCCTGTGGCTGCTGGTCTGGAGCTTCGCCCTGGTCACGGCGGTGGTGGCGGTGGCGGCCTTCGCCGCCCTGCACGCGGGGGCCTTCACCCCCGAGGAGGTCACCCGCGCCCGACCCCAGACGGGTTTCATCTGGCGCCCGGACATCTGGTCCTTCGTCGTGGCTCTGCTGGCCGGCGCCGCCGGGGTGTGGGCCCAGACCACGGACAAGACCAGCGCGATGGTGGGGGTCTTCATCTCGGTGACCACGGTGCCCGCCGCGGGCAACCTCGCCCTCGGGGTGGCCATCGGCTCGGCGGCGGAGATCGCCGGCTCGGCCTCCCAGCTGGGTCTGAACGTGCTGGGCCTGCTGGTGGCCGGCGTCACGACCCTGCTGCTGCAGCGGATCGCCTGGCGCCACCTGGACGCCGACCGGCGCGCGCGCCTGGACCGGCTGCTGCGCCCGGCCCCCGCGCACGCGCACCCCTGGCAGCGGCGCTGAGCCGGGCGCCCGGAGGATCGGGCGTCAGCCGCGGGCGGGGGCGGCCCGCTCCAGCAGGAGGCGGGCCGTGGCCTCGTCGATCACCAGGTCCGTGATGGCCCCGGCCCGCAGCGCCCCCAGCAGGGCGGGGACCCGGTGCGCCCCGGAGGCCACGCACAGCCGCCGTGGGATCCGGGCCAGCTGCTCCGGGGTCGGACCGGTGGCCCGGCGGTTCAGCTCGACGTCGGCCCAGGTGCCGTTCTCGCGCAGCAGCACCGTGCACACGTCGCCGACCACCCGGTCCCGGGCGATCGCGGCGTAGTCGCGCTCCTCGAGGTACCCGGAGCTGTACACGTGGGAGGGCACGGCCCCGTGCAGCGCTCCCACGCCGAACACGGCCACGCGGGCGCCGCGCTGGACCTCCAAGACGCCGCGGATGCTGCGTTCGCGCCACATGGCCTGCTTGGTCTCGGGGTAGTCGAAGAACGCCGGGACCGGGAAGTGCACGACGCGGGAGCCGTAGGCCTCGGCCACCGCATCCAGGATGGCCCCGGTGTAGGGGATGCCCGTGCGGCTGGCGTTGCCGGCCCCGTTGAGCTGGACGACGACGGAGTCGGGCATGTGCCGGTGGGACAGGTGCCGGGCGAACTCGGTGATGGTCGAGCCCCAGGCCAGGCCCAGCACGGTGCCGGGCTCCAGCAGCCCGTCCAGGTGCTCGGCGGCGACCCGGCAGACCTGCTCCAGGCGCACCAGCTCGGAGACCCCCGCCGCGACCGGCACGACGTCGGCGGTGACCCCGAAGCCACGCTGGATCTGATCGGCCAGCGCCGTGCGGCCCGTCGAGCGCGGGGCGATCTCGATGCGCACCAGGCCCGTGGCCCGGGCGTGCTTGAGCAGGCGGGAGACCGTGGCCCGGGAGATGCCCAGGTCGTGGGCGATGGAGTCCATGGTCCGCTCCTGGCGGTAGTAGCTCGAGGCCACCTCCCACGCCAGATCATCACGTTCTTTCACCGAGCACCCTCCGCACCTGCACATTCTTCCACTGGTGCTGACCATCCTTTCATGACGCGGTAGAACTGGTGGGCAGTGATACGAACCACGTCCGCGACGCAAGGAGCACCCGTGAATACCCCCGCAACCCACCTGACCGCCGAGACCCGCGCCGAGGCGCTGGCGGCGATGTCCGACGAGGAGGGCGTGGACGTCCTCGTGATCGGCGGCGGCGTGACCGGCGCCGGCATCGCCCTGGACGCCGCGACCCGCGGGCTGCGCACCGCCGTCGTGGACGCCGGGGACTGGGCCTCCGGCACCTCCGCCTGGTCCTCCAAGCTCGTGCACGGCGGGCTGCGCTATCTGCTGAACCTGGACTTCAAGCTCGTCGCCGAGGCGCTGAAGGAGCGCGGACTGCTGCTGACGTCGCTGGCCCCGCACCTGGTCAAGGCCCAGCCCTTCCTGTGGCCCCTGAAGATGCCGGTCATCGAGCGCTCCTACTCGGCGATCGGCATCGGCATGTACGACGCGATGGCCATCGCCGGTGCCCGCGGGAAGAAGACCGTACCCACCCAGAAGCACTACTCCAAGAAGGGCGCGCTGCGGCTGTTCCCTGACATCAAGTCCTCCGAGCTGACCGGAGCCATCCGCTTCTACGATGCCCGCGTGGACGACGCCCGCCTGGTCATCGACCTGATCCGCACCGCCGCCGGCTACGGCGCCCTGGCGGCCTCCCGCACCCAGGTCACCCGCATCATCAAGTCCGCCACCGGGCGGGTCGAGGGCGCGGTGGTCACGGACCTGGAGACCGGGCGGGAGCACACCGTGCGCGCGAAGCACGTCATCAACGCCACCGGCGTGTGGACCGAGGAGACCGAGAAGCTGGCCGCTCCGGACTCCGGGCTGCAGGTGCTGGCCTCCAAGGGCGTGCACATCGTCGTGCCCCGCGAGCGCATCAACGCCGAGGCCGGGATCTTCCTGCGCACCGAGAAGTCGGTGCTGTTCATCATCCCCTGGCAGCGGTACTGGGTCATCGGCACCACCGACACCCCCTACGACCAGGACGTCGCCCGCCCCGTGGCCACCTCCCAGGACATCGACTACATCCTGGAGCACGCCAACGCGATCCTGGACAAGCCGCTGACGCGTGAGGACATCGTCTCCACCTACGCCGGGCTGCGCCCGCTGCTGCAGCCGGGCACCAAGGGCGATGACACCCAGTCCACCAAGGTCTCCCGCGAGCACACCGTCACCGAGGTCGCACCGGGCATGTCCGCGATCGCCGGCGGGAAGCTGACCACCTACCGCGTCATGGCCCGCGACGCCGTGGACTTCGCCCTCGGTTCGGCGGCGAAGATCCGTCCCTCCATCACGGAGCACACCCCGCTGGTCGGGGCCCACGGCTACGAGGCGGCTCGGGCCCGCGCCGGGCGGATCGCCGAGGAGCAGGGCTGGACCGCCGCCCGGGTGGACTCCCTGCTGGACCGCTACGGCGCCGAGATCGACGACGTGCTGGACCTGATCCGGGAGGACTCCTCCTGGGGCCGGCCCCTGGAGCACGCCCCGATGTTCCTGCGGGCCGAGGCCCTGCTGGCCGTGCGCCACGAGGGCGCCCTGCATCTGGAGGACGTCCTGATGCGCCGGGTGCGCCTTGATCTGGAGCAGCGCGACCGCGGCCTGGCCGCCGCCGACGAGATCCTCGAGATCATGGCGGCCGAGCTGGGCTGGGACGAGCAGCGGATCGCGAAGGAGAAGGACTCCTATGCCACCCGCGTGCGCGACATCGAGCGCGCCGAGGAGCTGGATGACGATGCCGGGGCCTCCGGGATCATCACCGCGGATCCGGAGATCGTACCCCGCAGGACCTTCGGCTCCGGGAAGTAGCCTCCTCCCCCCCCCCGACTTCACCTGAAGACGCCGAGCCGAAACCCCGCCCGCTGCGCCCGGTCCCCGAGCGCAGCGGGCGGGGGCGCGGCCGGATCCTTTCGAGACAAGGCACGATGACGTGCCGGAAAGCAGCGCCATGTTCGCTTCCGTCCTGTCCGCGGTCTCCGCGGGCCCCCTCCTGACCGCCGGCGGGCTGGTCACCGACGCCGGGGTGCCGACCGGCTGGGGCATGTTCGCCTCCGAATTCCTCGGCACGCTGATCCTGATCGTCCTGGGCTGCGGCGTCGTCGCCGGGCAGGTGCTGCCGCGCACCAAGAACCACGGCGGCGGCTGGCTCATGGTGGCCTTCGGCTGGGGCCTGGCCGTGTACGCCGGCGTCTACGCCGCGTACCTGACCGGCGGGCACCTGAACCCGGCGGTGACCATCGGCCTGGCCCTGCGCGACGGGCAGCTGACCGACGGGGTGCCGGCCACCGCGGCCAACATGCTCTACTACATCGCCGGGCAGATGGTCGGGGCGATCATCGGCGCGATCATCGTGTACCTGACCCACAAGAAGCACTTCGATGAGGAGGCTCCGGCCGCGGACAAGCTCGGGGTGTTCTCCACCGGACCCGAGATCCGCTCCTACGGCTGGAACCTGCTCACCGAGATCGTGGCGACCTTCGTGCTGGTGGCCTTCGTCATCGTCGCCGGGAAGACCCCCACCGAGGTCGGTCCGCTGGCCGTGGCCCTGGTGGTCGTGGCGATCGGGGTGTCCCTGGGTGGGCCCACCGGCTACGCGATCAACCCGGCCCGGGATCTGGGCCCGCGCATCGCCCACGCGATCCTGCCCATCAAGGGCAAGGGCACCTCGGACTGGGCCTACTCCTGGATCCCCGTGGTGGGCCCGATCGTCGGCGGCGTGCTGGCAGCGCTGATCGTGCCCCTGTTCGTCAGTCTGTGACCGACTCCCTCCCCTGAAGCAACCGCCGCGACCGTCCCCACGGCGGCCGCGACCCCCCCCACCCCGCGGTGACCGGAGGGCCCCCTCCGCCGCCGCCGATCTGGAAAGGCACCGACGCCATGACCGAGAAGAAGAACGAGCACCTGTACTCCGAGACCAACGACGAGGAGAAGCGCTACGTCCTGGCCATCGACCAGGGCACCACCAGCTCCCGGGCGATCCTGTTCGACCGGAAGGGAGAGATCGTCTCCGTCGGACAGCTGGAGCACGAGCAGATCTTCCCGAAGGCCGGGTGGGTCGAGCACGACCCGCAGGAGATCTGGCGCAACATCCGCCGCGCCGTCGGCGACTGCCTGTCCGAGGCCGAGGTCAACCACCACGACATCGCCGCCGTGGGCATCACCAACCAGCGCGAGACGACCGTGGTGTGGGATAAGAACACCGGGGAGCCGGTGTACAACGCGATCGTCTGGCAGGACACCCGCACCCAGCGGATCTGCGAGGAGCTGGCCGGTCAGGACGGGCCGGGCAAGTACCGGGACCGCGTCGGGCTGGACTTCGCGACCTACTTCGCCGGACCCAAGATCAAGTGGATCCTGGACAACGTCGACGGCGCGCGCGAGAAGGCCGAGAACGGGGACCTGCTGTTCGGCACCACCGACACCTGGGTGCTGTGGAACCTCACCGGCGGCACCGACGGCGGCGTGCACGTCACGGATGTGACCAACGCCTCCAGGACCATGCTCATGAACTTCCGCACCCTGGAGTGGGAGGAGGACATCGCCGAGGACTTCGGGATCCCGATGTCGATGCTGCCGGAGATCCGCTCCTCCGCCGAGGTCTACGGGCGCGGACGCAAGGCCCGCGGCCTGCTGCGCGGGGTGCCGATCGCCGGGATCCTCGGGGATCAGCAGGCCGCGACCTTCGGGCAGGCCTGCTTCGAGAAGGGCATGTCCAAGAACACCTACGGCACCGGCAACTTCATGCTGATGAACACCGGCGAGGAGCCGGTGATCTCCGAGAACGGCCTGCTGACCACTCTGGCGTACAAGATCGGGGATCAGAAGCCGGTCTACGCTCTGGAGGGCTCGATCGCCGTGTCCGGTTCCCTGATCCAGTGGCTGCGGGACAACCTGGAGCTGATCGGCAGCGCCGCGGAGACCGAGGAGCTGGCCACCTCCGTGGAGGATTCCGGTGGGACCTACTTCGTCCCGGCCTTCTCCGGGCTGTTCGCCCCGCACTGGCGCTCCGACGCCCGCGGCGTGCTGGTGGGGATGACCCGCTACGTCAAGAAGGCCCACATCGCCCGCGCCGCCCTGGAGGCCACGGCCTTCCAGACCCGCGAGGTGCTGGACGCGATGAACGCGGACTCCGGCGTGGAGCTGACCGAGCTGCGCGTGGACGGCGGGATGACCGCCAACGAGTTCCTCATGCAGTTCCAGGCGGACCTGCTGCGCGTTCCGGTGATCCGCCCGAAGGTCACCGAGACCACGGCCCTGGGTGCTGCGTACGCGGCCGGGATCGCCGTCGGCTTCTGGGAGGGCGAGCAGGACGTCACGGACAACTGGCAGGAGGATAAGCGCTGGGAGCCGGAGATGTCCGAGGAGGAGGTCGAGCGCCAGTACCGGCTGTGGAAGAAGGCCGTGCAGCGCACCCTGGACTGGGTGGACGAGGACGTCGAGCAGCACTGACCTCACCCCGCGCGCCCCGCGCCCGCGGGGCGAGGAGGTGAGGTGAGGGGCCGGGCGCACCGCGAGGTGCCCCGGCCCCTCGCGCATGCCCGGGCCGGGGCCGGATCCTGTGGATCGGCCCGCCCGCGATCCCGCGGGATCCACCGACGGCCGGGGCGGGTGCGGTCTCCCGGGGGTGTGCGGCGCCTGCGGAACTCGCGCCGGTGATAGCGTCCCGGGGCAGGAGGCCGCCACCCCGGCGGCAGCACAGGAGGCGACGATGCGGCCCACCACCGATAGGCAGAACGGGAGCGCGCGGGAGGAGACCGTGCGGGAGGATGCTCCACGGCAGGCAGACGTGCCGGAGGCGACGGAGACGGCGCCGCCGCGCACCCCGTGGGCCTCGGCGAGCTCCATGATGCGCTCGTACTACGACCGCGAATGGGGCCTGCCCGTCACGGATGAGCGCGGGCTCTACGAGCGGCTGTGTCTGGAGGGCTTCCAGGCCGGGCTGTCCTGGGCCACGGTGCTCTCCCGGCGCGAGGCCTTCCGCCAGGCCTTCGACGGCTTCGACCCGGAGGCGGTGGCCGCCTTCGACGAGGACCGGATCCAGGCCCTGATGCAGGACGCCGCGATCATCCGCTCCCGGCCCAAGATCACCGCCGCCGTGACCAACGCCCGCGCCGTGCTGCAGCTGCGGGAGCGGGTCCGGCAGGCCGAGGAGCGTCCGGGGCCCGGGACCGGGCTGGACGCCACCGGGACGGTGCCGCTGACCGGCTTCGCGCTGCCCCGGTGGGCGGGCGAGCCCCTGAAGATCCCGTCCGGCCTGCCCGCGCTGATCTGGTCCTTCTGCCCGCAGACCACCCCGCACCCGGAGTCACCGGAGCAGGTGCCCACCAGCTCTCCGGTCTCGGCGGCCCTGGCGAAGACGCTCAAGCGCAACGGCTTCCGGTTCATCGGGCCCACCAGCGCCTACGCGCTGATGGAGGCGATCGGGATGGTGGACACCCACTGGGTCGGCAGCCACCGGCGAGGGGTCTCCGGGATCTTCTCCCCGGAGGGAACCAGGCCGTCGAGCTGAGCGGAGCGGCGCAGCTGCCCGCCTCGGCGGATCGGGTCAGGGACCCGGGTCAGTCGGCGTCGCTGTCCAGCTCGCGGGTGACCCGCCGCAGGATCTTGGTGGCCTCCCACAGGGTCTCGCGCTCCTCGGGACTCAGCTGCGCCATGGCCGGGCTCACCCGGTCGGAGGCCAATCGGCGGAACTCCTGCAGCTCCGCGCGGCCCCGCGGGGTGATCAGCACGAGCCGGGCCCGGCCGTCGTCGGGATCATCCATCCGGTCCACCAGCCCCTGGGACTGCAGGCGCTGGATGACTCCGGTCATGGTCGGCTGGGTGATGTGCTCGGCGTGGGCCAGATCCCCGATGCGCATGGGGCCCTTGGCCTGCAGGTTGGACAGGGTCCGCAGCACGACGGCGGAGCGCTCGCGTCCGCGGTGTCGGGAGGCGGCCCGCACGAACCTGCTGGCCCGCACGATCAGCTCCCCGGCCCGGTACTGATCCCGGTCCATGCCCGCCGGCGTGTCATCCCAGCTCTTCTCGCCGTCCTGCACGTCGCTCCAGCTCCCCGTCCTCGTCGTTGCGGCCTCGATCCACCCTATCCCGGGCGGCGGCCCGGGCCAGCCTCCGTGACGCGGGCGCACCCGTGTCAGATGCGCACGACCATCTTCCCGGTGTTGGCCCCGCGCATCATGGACAGGAAGGCCTCCACGGCGTGGTCCAGGCCGTCCACCACCGTCTCATCCCAGACGATCTTCCCTTCGGCCAGCCAGCCGCTCATGCGCCGGTTGAACTCCTCGGCACAGTCCAGGTAGTCGCCCACGGTGAACCCGTGCAGGGTCAGGGAGTTCTTGATGAGGTTCACCATGTTGTCCGGGCCGGGCTGACGCTCGGTCTCGTTGTACTGGCTGATCGCCCCGCAGGCGGCGACCCGGCCGCCGCGGTTGAGCACGTCCAGGGCGGCCTCCAGGTGGTCTCCGCCGACGTTGTCGAAGTAGACGTCGATGCCGTCGGGGGCGTGTTCGGGCAGCTGCTCGCGCACGGGGGCCTGCTTGTAGTCGAAGGCGGCGTCGAAGCCGTACTTCTCGGTGAGCAGCCGGACCTTCTCGGGCGAGCCCGCGGAGCCGATGACCCGCTCGGCGCCGAGCTGGCGGGCGATCTGTCCGACCATCGAACCCACTGCACCGGCGGCCCCGGAGACGAACACGGTGTCCCCCTCCCGGAAGGAGGCGGCGCGGGTGAGACCGGTGTAGGCGGTCAGCCCGGTCATGCCCAGCACGGACAGGTACGCGGAGCTCGGAAGGCCCCCCGGCTCGGGCACGGCGCGGAAGTCCGCGGCATCGCCCTGGGCCAGGTCGCGCCAGCCCTGCTGGTGGCTGACCAGGGTGCCCTCCGACAGGTCGGGGCTGCGCGAGGCGATCACGCGCCCGACGGCCCCGCCGTCCATCGTCTCCCCCAGGGCGAAGGGCTCCACGTAGCTCTTCTCATCTACCATGCGCCCGCGCATGTACGGGTCCACGGAGATGAACTCGTTGCGCACGCGCACCTGGCCCTCGGCCAGGTCCGGCAGCTCGACGCTGACGGTGCGGAAGTCGGTCTCCTCGGGCCATCCGGTGGGCCGGTGCACGAGCTGGATCTGGGTGCTGATGCTCTGGTTCTGACTCATCCCCCCATCGTCCTCCCGCCCGCGGAAGCTCGCCCCGGCGTTTCGCGCAGAGACGAGACCTGGAAGCGGCGTCGTCCCAGGTCAACGGCGAACAGGGCGGCCCTCAGGCCAGCAGCGCCCCCGCACCGAGGCACAGCAGGGCCAGCAGCGGCAGGGTCCCCTGCTTCATGGCCGCGCCGCGCTGGCCGGGTGAGGAGCAGAACAGCACCAGGGCCGCCCCGAGCATGCTGCCCAGTCCCGCGATGCCCAGGGTCAGGCCCACGGTATCCGCCCCGGCGAACCAGCAGATCGCCCCGAGCGCTGCCAGCACGGCCAGGAAGAGGTTGTAGAAGCCCTGGTTGAAGGCGAGCTCGCGGGTGGCCGCGGCCTCCTCGGGGCTCGTGCCGAAGGCCCCGCGCGCCCGGGGGCTCTCCCAGCGCAGGGATTCCAGGACGAAGATCACCACATGCAGGGCGGCGGCGAGCAGGGCGAGGATCTGGGCGAGGACGGTCACGGGGCTCCTGAGGTTCGAGGGCGGACGCGGGCGGACCTCTCCGGGCGGCGGATGCGCGCCCGAGCGGCCCGGGAGGATAAAATCGACGGCATGTCGACTACGCACCATGGTTCCACGATCATCGGCCTCGGGCACTACCAGCCCGAGCGCGTGATGACCAACTTCGATATCGCCGAGCTGGTGGAGACCGACGACGAGTGGATCCAGACCCGCACGGGCATCCGCGAGCGGCACATCGCCGCCGAGGATGAGACCGTCCTGGACATGGCCGAGCGCGCCGGGCGCATGGCCCTGGAGGAGTCCGGCCTCACGGACGTGGACCTGGTGGTGGTGGCCAGCACGACCACCACCGAGCACAGCCCCAACACCGCCGGGCGGATCAGCCAGCGCCTGGGCTTCACGGCCCCGGCGATCATGGACGTGAACACCGCCTGCTCGGGCTTCGAGTACGCCGTGGGCGTGGCCGATCAGGCGATCCGGGCCGGCTCGGCCTCCACCGCCCTGGTGATCGGGGCGGATAAGCTCTCCGCGGTCACGGACTGGACGGACCGGCGCACCTGCATCCTGGTGGCCGACGGCGCGGGCGCCGTCGTGCTCACCGCCGCCGAGACCCCGGGCATCACCCCGACCATCTGGGGCTCCGTCCCGCAGATGGCCGACGCCGTGACCATCGACGGGGACCCGACCACCTTCAGCCAGGACGGGCGCCAGGTGATGCGCTGGGCCTTCACCGAGGCCGCCAAGCAGGCCCAGCGGGTGCTGGAGGCCGCCGAACTGAGCATGGACGACATCGACGTGCTGGCCTTCCACCAGGCCAACCTGCGACTGATCGAGCCGCTGGCCAAGGCCCTGGGCGCCCGCGAGGACCAGGTGGTGCTGCAGGACATCGTCGAGTCCGGGAACACCTCGGCCGGCTCCGTGCCGCTGGCGCTGTCCAAGTACTGGCACCGCGGTGAGCTGCCGCGCAGCGGCAGGGCCCTGCTGCTGGGCTTCGGCGGCGGCTTCACCTACGCCGGGCAGGTCGTGACCCTGCCGGCCTGACCCCGCCTTCGGGCCCAGCGCCGCCGGCCCCGTTTCGGGAGCCTTCCGGTGTTTCGGGAGCACTGCGCGTGCTCCCGAAACACCGGAAGGCTCCCGTTCATCCGTCTCGGCTCACGTGCGGCCGGCCAGCTCGGCGTCGAGATCCGCGACGACCTCCGCGAGGTGCTCGCGCATCTGCCGCGGGTCCAGCGCCCCGGGATAGATGATCTCCTGGGCGGCCAGCCCGTCCAGGCACCAGTGCAGCCGCCGCGCCAGGCGCTGCGTCCGCTCGGCCCGGCCTCGCTCCCCCGCCGGGCCGCCATCCGTCCCGGTCGGCACCTCCGGCTGCCGTCCGCCCCGCTCCCGCGCCGCGGCCAGCAGTCCGACGCAGCGGGCGGCGAAGGCGCGCAGGCGGCGGTTCTGCTCCTGGCGGTACCCGCGCCAGTAGGCGTCCTCCCGATCCAGTGAGGCCAGCTCGGCGTAGGCGATCAGCTCCCGACGGCGCCGCTCATCCAGGGGCAGCAGCTCCTCGCACAGGCGGCAGACCCGGGCGGGGGCGTCCTCCTCGGCGCCCTCGAAGCCGATGGCCCCGATCCGCTGGGCCAGCTGCTCGGTCAGGTGCTCCCCCGCGAAGCGCAGCAGGCCCTGGTGATCCGGGAAGTAGTGGCGCATCGCCCCGGCCGAGCACGCGGCCCGCTGGGCGACGGCGCGCACGGAGGCCGCGGCGAGGCCCTGCTCGGCCATCAGGTCGATGGCCGCCTGGGCCAGTTCCTCGCGGCGGACGCGGTGATCCACGATCTTGGGCATATCCGCATCCTAAGAGGCGCGGGCCTCTGCTATCTTTTCAACACAGTCGTATTTTTTACCGCCGCGGGCTCCGGCCCCGGGGAAAGGAGGGCGAAGATGCTCACGCTGCTGCTGCCCCTGGCCGGCCTGGCCCTGCTGGACTCCACGAGCGTCGGCACCCTGGTGATCCCGGGGCTGCTGCTGGCCCGGTCCACCCCGCCCTACCGGGCGCTGCCCTGGTACGCCGGGACGCTGTTCCTCTTCTACCTCCTCATCGGCCTTCTCGGGCTGGGCGGGCTGGACCTGATCGGCGCGGCCTCCGAGCTGCGCACCACGGACCTGGGGCTGTGGGTCCAGCTGATCGTCGGGGCCGCACTGGTGCTGTGGGGCGTGCTCACCAAGGACCCGGACCCGGAGAAGAGCCTGACCCGCTGGCGGTCCCGGTTGGACCGGCCGCTGACCCGCCGGGGTGCCGCCGGGCTGGGGCTGACCGCGGGCGTCATCGAGCTGGCCGGGATGCTGCCGTACCTGGCTGCCCTGGGGATGCTGACCGCCGCGTAGCTGCCCGCCGCAGCGAAGATGAGCCTGCTGGCGGGTTACTGCCTGGTGATGTTCCTGCCGGCCCTGCTGCTGACGGGGCTGCGCCTGAGCCTGGGCCGGGGCTTCACCGCCCGGCTGCAGCGCTTCACCGAGTGGATGATGCGCCAGGCGGAGCACACCCTGCTGTGGGTGGCCGCGATCGTCGGGGTGCTGCTGATCCGCGAGCCCATCGCCGAGCTGTTCCTGAGGTGACGCCCCGCCCCGTCCCGCCAGGCCCGTGTGTCTACCATCGAGGCATGACACGCACACGCCAGGACCTCATCGACGCGCTGCACCGCCTGGACGGCTCCGGCTACGGCGGCTACAAGCGCATCACCGGCCGCTATGACCTGGGCGAGGCGGAGCTGATCATCGACCACGTCCAGTCCGATCCCTACGCCCCGCCGTCCTCCCTGCGCCTGGCCGTGCGCCTCGCCGACTCCGCGGTGCCCGGCGAGCTGACCCGCACCCGCGCCCAGCGCACCGCCGTCGCGGATTTCCTGGCCCGGGACCTGCACACCCGCCTGCACCGAGCCAGCCGGGACCTGCGCCTGTCCGCACCGGGGCAGGAGGTCCTGGAGCGCAGCAGCGTCGTGCTGCTGGGAGACTCCGACGGGCCTGCTGAGACCATCGAGGTGCGCTTCAACGCCGCCCTGCCCGCCGCGGGCCGCCGGATCAAGGGCCGCGCGGCGGCCCGACTGCTCACCGGGGATCTGCCGGAGGCCGTGCGCGCCTCGGCGCTGTTCGGCGGCCTGGACGAGGCCGCCCTGCGCGAGCACGTCACGCTGCACCTGGACCAGCTGGCCCTGCGCGAGGGCCTGCGGGACCGGGGCCTGGTGGCCTTCCTCGGGGACGGGGCCGTGCTACCGCGCTCCTCCGGGGTCTCGGATGAGCCCCTGCCCGACGCCGTCGCCTTCCGCAGCCCCGACTCCCTGCGGGTGGGCTTCGAGCTGCCCAGCGGGCGCACCGTCACCGGGATGGGGGTGCCCCGCGGGATCACGGTGATCGTCGGGGGCGGCTACCACGGCAAGTCCACCCTGCTGCGCGCGATCGAACGCGGCGTGTACCCGCACGTCGGCGGGGACGGTCGGGAGTGGGTGCTCACCGATCCCGACGCCGTGAGCGTGCGCGCCGAGGACGGGCGGGCCGTGACCGGCACGGACATCTCCGCGTTCATCACGAACCTGCCCTCCGGGACGGACACCACCGCCTTCTCCACAGCGAACGCCTCCGGGTCCACCTCCCAGGCCGCCAACCTCGCCGAAGCCCTCGAGGCCGGGGCGAACGCTCTGCTGATCGACGAGGACACCTCGGCCACCAACTTCATGATCCGGGATGCGGCGATGCGCGAGCTCATCCCGGCCGGATCCGAGCCGATCACCCCGTTCGTGCAGCGCATCCGCGCCCTGTATGAGCAGCGCGGGATCTCCACGGTGCTGGTGGCCGGAGGCTCCGGGGCGTTCTTCCCCGTGGCCGATCACGTGATCGCGATGGAGGCCTACGAGCCGCGGGAGGTCACCGACCGGGCCCGGGGGATCGCCGCGCGCTTCCCCGACGAGGGTCCCGCCCCGGACGAGGGGCGGGGCGAGGTCTTCGCCCGGCCGGTGCCGGCCCGCGTGCCGGACCCGGCGAGCCTGAACCCGCAGGATAAGCGCAAGCCGGCCCGGGCCCGCGGGGAGCACACGATCCAGTTCGGCCGCCAGGACATCGACCTGGCCTTCCTCGCGCAGCTGGCCGGCACCCCGCAGACCGCGGCGATCGCCCTGTCCCTGGAGATGATGGCCCGGTGGGCCGACGGGCGGACCTCCCTGCCGCAGCTGGCCGACCGGGTGGTGGAGCTGCTGGAGCAGGAGGGCCTGGACGGGCTGAGCGGGGCCCGGCGGGACCCGCGCGGGGACCTGGCGATGCCGCGGCGCCAGGAGATCCTCGCCGCCGCTTCCCGCTACCGGGGGCTGCGCCTGCGCTGACCAGCTCCCCCCGGACGGGTGGGCGCGGGGCCGACGCGCACCAGCATCCCGCGCAGCCGGTACCCGGCGATCAGCGGGTCCTCCGCGCGCCGCGGCTCCCGGACGATCCGGACGCCGCGGGCCAGCAGCTCGTCGATCAGCAGCCGCGTCTCCAGCAGGGCCAGGGGCTCGCCCGGGCAGCGGTGCGTGCCGTGCCCGAAGCTCAGCCCGGCCGCCCGGGACCCCGGCAGGCCCCGGTCCGGGCGGATCCGATCCGGACGCTCCCCCACGGCCTCCGGGTCCCGGTTGGCCGCCCGCACGTCCAGGTCCAGGAACGCCCCGACCGGCAGCTGCGCCTGCCCGCCCGCGCCGGAGATGGGCTCGCGCACCCGCCGGTACAGGTGGCTCACCACCGGCTCCACCCGCAGGATCTCGCGCAGCAGCAGATCCCGACCGTCCGCGTCCGCGGCGCGGTAGGCCTCGGCCAGGGCGGGATCCTCGAGCAGCCGCCACGTCGCCATCGTGATGAACTCGCGGGTGGTGACCATCCCGGCCGTGGCCCAGGTCATCGCCTCGGCGAGGATCTCCACCCGGCCCGCCCCGTGGGCCAGCAGGGTCCCGATCGGGTCCCGGCGCGGGGACCGTCGGTGGGCGCGGATCGCGGGGGCGACGTCGCCGTGCCAGAAACCGAGGACGGCCCGCAGCCCGCGCACGGCCGCCTGGATCCACTGGCGGCGGGTGCGGCCGTAGTCACGTCGGGCGTAATCCACCGGCGGCTGGGTGAAGAACCGTTCCAGGCGGCGCGCGGTGGCCGGGATGCGGTCCTCCGGCAGCCCGACGACCCGAGCGGCCACCGCCACCGAGTAGCGCAGGGCCGCCTCGTCCAGACACCGCGGGGCGCCGTCCGCACTCAGCTGGCGGGCGGTGCGCCGGGCCATCGCCCGGATGAACCGCTCGTGGGCTCCCCGCAGGGCCGGCGGGGCAAAGAACCGGCCGAGCTCCCGGCGCCGCTCGTCCCGGCCGGGATCGTCCGCGATCAGCAGGGGACGACGGCGGAACAGCCCCTCGGGGATCTTCTCCGCGGTGAACCCGGCCTGGGTGCTCGCCCCGCGGAGCCCGAGCACCTGGCGGGCCCGGACCATCGACCGGATCCGGGTGATCGGGCAGGCGCCCAGCTCCGCGCTCACCTCCGAACCCGGCTCTGACTTCACGTCCGCACTCGCCCCCGTGCTCTCGGCCCGCCCGCTCACCCGGGCTCTCCCGGGGTCGGGGCTGTCTCCCCGTCCGGGGCGGTCTCGCCGTCCGGGGCCGGCTCCGGCAGGGGCCCCGGGCCGCCGCGCCCGCGCACGGCCTTGAGCACCAGCTCGGCACTGATCAGGCACATCGGCACCCCCACGCCGGGCACGGTGGTCGAGCCCGCGTAGTACAGGCCGGCCACCCGGCGGGAGACGGTGCGTCCGCGGAAGAACGCGGACTGCCCGAGGGTGTGGGCGGGTCCCAGGGCGCTGCCGCGGAAGGCGTGGTAGTCGGCCTCGAAATCTCCGGGACCGATGGTGCGGCGCAGCACGATCCGCTCGGCCAGATCGGGGATCCCCGCCCACTCGGAGATCTGCTCGATGACCCGGTCCGCGGCTTGCTCCACGAGGGCATCGCCCGACCCCTCCTCACCTCCGCGCCCGATTCCGGGATCGGGCGGGACGGGCACGAGCACGAAGAGGTTCTCGTGCCCGGGCGGGGCGACGTCGTCGGTGGCCGAGGACCGGCACACGTAGATCGACGCCGGGTCCGGAACGTGCGCCCGCGGCCCGAAGATCGCGGCGAAGTTCTCCCGCCAGTCCTCGGTGAAGAACAGGGTGTGGTGGGCCAGCTGCGGCAGCTGCCCGCGCACCCCCAGCAGCACGAGCACCGCCCCGGGCCCGGAGACCTGCCGGGACCACCGTCGGCTCCGATGGGTGCGGTCTTCAGGGGCCAGCAGCTCGGTCTCGGTGTGGTGCTCATCCGCGGCGGAGACGATGATCGGGGCCCGCAGGGTGTGCTCCCGACCGGCCTGGAGGTACGTCACGGACTCGGCGCGCCCGGCGCGGGAGGTGATCGCGGTGACCTCGCAGCCGGTGCGGATCTCCGCCCCCTCGCGCTCGGCCAGCCGGGTCAGCGTCCGCACGACGCCGGTGAACCCGCCGCGCGGCCAGCGCACGCCGTCGCGCAGGTCCAGGTGGCTCATCAGGTGGTACAGGGCTGGGGCGCGGAAGGGCGAGGCACCCAGGAACACGGCCGGATAGCCGAGGATCTGGCGCAGCACAGGATGGCGGAAGCGGGCGGCGGCGTAGGACCACAGCGAGCGCCCCAGCAGCGGCAGCACCGCCGGCAGGGCCGCCAGCACCCGCGGGTGGGTCAGGTCCCGCACGGTGGAGAACCGGTTGTACAGGAAGGCGGCCAGGGCGGCCCGGTAGGCGCGGGTGGCCGAGCGCAGGTAGCGGCGCAGCCGCGGCCCCGATCCGGGTTCCAGCCGCTCGAACAGCCGCCCGGCCGGCCCGTCCCCGGTGATCACGTCCACCGGGTCCGCGGGCCCGTCGTCCCGCGGAGCCGGGTAGACGCGGTAGGCCGGGTCCAGCCGGGTCAGCTCCAGCTCCCGGCGCGTGCTGGTGCCCAGCATCGCGAAGAAGTGGTCGAAGGTCTCCGGCATGAGGTACCAGGAGGGGCCGGTGTCGAAGACCCAGCCTTCCGGCGCCCAGGTGCCGGCCCGGCCGCCGACCCGCTCGTTGCGCTCGAGCACGGTGACCGGGTGCCCGTCCCGGGCCAGCAGGCAGGCGGTGGCCAGCCCGGCGATGCCCCCGCCGATCACGATCACCGGCTCCTCGGCGGGGCGGCGCGTCTGCGGGCGAGGTCGGTTCCGGCGTCGGCCGGGGCGGGGGATCATGCGCGGCTCCTTCGGGTCGCGGCGCGCAGCAGCAGGGCGGCCTTGCGGGGTGCGGGCACGCGGATGCGGTCCCGGCGCAGCCGCTGCGGGTCGGTCCGGGCCAGCCGGTCGGTCAGCTCCCCGAACAGGTCCCGGGCCGCCTGCACCGCGGGGCGGGCGCCGGGATCCAGCAGCGGGATCGCGGCGTCGGCCTCGGCGAGGTCGCACCGGATCGAGGCGACGACGGCGTCCCGGGCGGGCCCGTCCAGGCCCGCGGCCGCCTCGGGCAGGTAGACCCGGTGCAGCTGGCCGGTGTCCGCGGCCCAGTCCCGCAGGAAGTTCACCCGCTGGAAGGCCCTCCCCAAGGACCGGGCGCCGTCGGCGAGGATCCGCTCCTGCTGCGCGGTGCGGGGCCGGCCCGCCTCGAAGATCCGCAGGCACATCAGTCCGATGACCTCCGCGGAGCCGTAGACGTAGTCCCGGGCCTGCTCCGGGCTGAACTCGCGTCGGTGCAGGTCGGTGCGCATCGAGGCGAAGAAGGGCCGGGTCAGCTCGACGCCGATCCCGTGCTCCCGGGCGGTGCGGGCGAAGGCGTGCACGATGAGGTCCCCGCTGAAGCCGATCTGCAGGGCGCGTTCGGTGCGGGCCTCCAGGGCATCCAGCTCGCTGCGGCGCTGGGCCGCATCGAACCCGGCCTGTTCGGCGGGGCCGTCGACGATCTCGTCGGCGACCCGCACCAGGGCGTAGACGTCGGCGATGCGCGGGCGGATCCGCCGGGAGAGCAGGCGGCTGGCCAGGCCGAAGGAGGTGGAGTAGCGGCGGATCACGGTGCCGGCTCCGGCCGAGGCCGCGGCGTCGTACAGGTCCAGTCCGGTCGGTCTCATCCGCGCCTCTCCTCGGATTTCCGGCCGCGTCCCGCCCCGGGCAGGGCACCCAGGGCCCGGCGGGCCCACCCCGGCCAGGAGGCGCGGGCGGTGCGCGGCGGGGACAGCAGGTCGTGTCCGCGCACACCCCACCCTTCCAGCAGGGCGTTGGCCGCCTGCCAGCCAGTGGTCGCGGCCCGCTCCATCAGCGCCACCGGCAGGTCCGTGCGCAGGCAGTCACCGGCCAGCATCAGCCGGGGATCCGGGGTGGCCACGGTGGGTCGGCGCTCCCACGGCTCGGTGCCGATCAGCGGGCAGTCCCGTTCGATCAGCAGCTCCTCGTGCCGGATCCCGGCCGCGGCGGTCTCCGGCCAGACCCGGGCCAGCTCCGCGCGCAGCCGCGTGCGCAGCCGCTCGGGGTCGCTGCCTTCGGGCAGGGCGTAGGCGTGCAGCTCGACGACGCTGCCGCCGTGCTCGGCGCGCCACCGGGCCGCCCCGGCCTCGAAGCGCTCCAGCACGCTGACGTTGTCCAGCGGGCCGTACCCGGTGGTGCCCAGGAACGCCGGGCGCTCACGGTGCACCGGGCGGTCCAGCCACAGGCGCCAGACCGCGAACGGCAGGGCGGTGCGCAGCCGCCCGACCCGCGAACGCCAGTCCGCATCCTCCACGCCCTCGGCCGTCTCGACGAGCCGGCGGATGCCCTCCGGGCCGGCGGCGAGCACCGCGGCGTCGTACCCCTCAGGCGCCGCGTCGTCGAAGCGGGCCCGGATCGCGGGGCCGCGCAGGTCCAGGGCCTGCACCCGATCCGTCGCGAACCGCACGCCCAGGCCCTCCAGGTGCCCGCGCAGGGGCCGCCACAGGGCGGTGTCGAAGTCCTCGGCGGCGGTGTCGAACAGCAGGCCCTCGGCCGAGCCGAGGAAGTAGGTGTGGAACATCGCCACCAGCTCACCGGCGGAGAAGTCCCGGGGGTCGGCGAAGAAGCTGCGGGCGAAGACCTCCAGGGCCAGGTGCCGGGCCCGCGGCGGGAAGCCCAGCTCATCCAGGAACCGCTGGGCGCTGACCCCGTCCCAGCGGCGGAACGTGTCCGGGAAGTCCACGTCCAGCAGGGACAGGGCAGCGTCCAGGTCCACCCGCGGCAGGTCCGTGAGCCGGAAGCTGGGGCTGGTCAGGACGAATCCGATGAAGCTGAACGGCGGGGTGCGGGGGATGCGCCGGAAGGAGTCGGCGAGCCCGGTGGAGGAGACCAGCGGGTAGTCCGCGATCGGCACCAGCCCGGGAGCCTCCGGGGGCAGGCGCCGCAGCAGCGCTCGGAGGTTGTAGTACTGCCGGAAGAAGGCGTGGAAGCCCCGGCCCATCGTGGCCGGCCCCTGCGGGGTCGTGATGGGCCAGGAGCGCACCCGCCCGCCCAGCTGCGGGCGCTCCTCCACCAGGTGCACCTCGACGCCGCGCTCGGCCAGTCCGGTGGCCGCGGCCAGTCCGGCGATGCCGCCGCCGATGACCAGCACCCGGCGGCGCCGATCCGGCCGCTCGGCTCCCTGCGGCCCGGGGATCAGCTCGGCGCGGCGGTCCCGGATGCCCGGGGCGGGGCGATGGTGCGTCATCGGATCTCCCGATCGTCGGGGGCGGGGCGTTCGGCCGCGGCGTCGTCGGCCCCGCCCCACCGGTTCCACAGGATGATGGCGAGGGTGACCATGGCCCAGCCGAAGCCGAAGTCCTCGAGGGGGATGTCCCAGGGGAAGCGGATCCCGGAGAACTCCCGCGGGTTGTAGATCACCAGGGGCGCCGAGAGCTTGGTCAGCCAGCCGTCGACCAGCACCTGGAAGCCCAGGATGATGGCCAGGGAGATCCAGTAGCGCGGCTGCCGGAAGACCCCGGTGCGCAGCCACAGGATCTCCGCGAGCAGGACCGCGGCCATGCCCAGCAGGGTCCACAGCGTGTACTCAGGCATGCGGCCCCTCCCCTGCTTCCGGGACCTGCCGATCCCGGCGATCCCGCGCGGGTGCTGCCGACCCGCGGCGCAGGCGGCGCAGCCAGCCCAGGCAGGTGTCCACGGCACCGTAGGTCAGCAGGGCGCACAGGGGGATCGCCACGAAGAACAGGATCTCCTCCAGGGGCAGCCCGCCCGGGATCGCGATCCCCGAGAAGTACTGGGAGTCGTAGGTCCAGTGGCCGCGGTGGTAGGCGAGGACATCCCAGGCGCCGAAGAGGATCAGCACGACGCCGATCACCCGCAGCGTCAGCAGCGGGCGGCGGTAGACCCGGGCGCGGAAGACGAACTCCAGCGGCAGGGTCAGCAGCAGGCAGGAGGCGAGCAGGAGCAGGTACTGGCCGTGCTGCATCGGGACCTCCTCGCCGCGAGCGGAAGGGCGGTGCCGTCCCCGTCGGACGAGGCATCGCGCCTGGTGATGAGCCTATCAGCACCCCCTCCGCCCCGGCGTCGCGCCCTCGGGCCCGGATCGCGGATCCCGGGCCCCGGGGACTCCGGTACAGTGATCCACGTCGCATCCGATCCCGAAGGGACACCCGTGAACCTGTACCTGCGTCTGCTGCTGATGACCCTGCGGACCCGCGCCGGCCGCCGGGACCGCCCGCTGAGCATCTGGGACACCGCCGCCACCGCCTTCCGGGTGGCCCCCACCGACCTGGACGTGCTCGGGCACATGAACAACGGCCGGTACCTGACCATCATGGATCTGGCGCGGCTGGACCTGATGACCCGCTCGGGGTTCTGGGCCCGGCTGCGGCGTCGGGGCTGGTATCCGGTCGTGGCCGGGCAGACCATCAGCTACCGCCGCTCCCTCACCCTGGGCCAGAGGTTCACGGTGCACACCCGCGTCCTCGGTCTGGATGAGCGGTGGATCTACCTGGAGCAGACCTTCGCCGTCGGCGCCGACCTGTACGCGCAGGCCGCGGTGCGCGCCCGCTTCCTGCGCCGCGGCGGGGGCTCGGTCAGCCACGACGAGGTCCTCGAGCTCACCGGCCCCCTGCCCGCCGGACGCGAGGTGCCGGGCTGGCTGCTCGAGTGGTCCGCAGGCTCCAAGCCGGCCCGCACCTGGGAGCAGCCCGGACGACCCGGCGAGGAGCCGGCGGACAGGGCCTAGAGTGAGGGCATGGCATTGAAGCGCTCCCGCACCCACAAGATCATCGCCGGCGTGTGCGGCGGCATCGCCGAGTCCCTGGACTGGTCCCCCGCCCGCGTGCGCCTGCTGTTCATCCTCTCCCTGCTGATCCCCGGTCCGCAGGCAATCTTCTACCTCGTGGCCTGGCTGATCATCCCCAAGGCAGACTGACACCCCCACGATGCCGCCGCCCGGTCCTCGCATGGTCGAGGGCCGGGCGGCGGCATCGTGGGCGGGGTGAGCTACTCGTAGCTGACCTGCTCGATGTAGGCGTCCGGGTCGAAGGGCACGTACTCGTGGGTGGGCGCGACCCGCTGCTTCTCGTCCAGGCGCCGCCCGATCAGCCGGTCCACGACCATCGCGATCGCCCCGTCCCCCGTCACGTTCGTGGCGGTGCCGAAGGAGTCCAGCGCGATGTAGGTCGCGATCATCAGAGCGATCTGCTGCTCGTCGAAGCCCAGCATGGACTGCAGGATGCCGACGGCGGCCATGATCGCCCCGCCCGGCACCCCGGGGGCGGCGACCATCACGATGCCGAGCATGAACACGAAGCCGATCCACTGCCCCGTGGAGACCCCGACCCCCTGGGTGAACGCGATCGCGATCGCGAAGGCGGTGATCTTGGAGGCGGAGCCGGCCAGGTGGATCGTCGCGCACAGGGGCACCACGAAGTTCGCGACCGGGTGGCGCACCCCGTTCTTCAGGGTCTGGCGCAGGGTCACCGGGATCGTGGCCGCCGAGGAGGAGGTGCCCAGGGCCGTCAGGTAGGCGTCCTTCATGGTCCACACGGCCTTCACCGGGTTGCGTCGGCTCACCGCCCCGGCGATCCCGTACTGGGTCCCGAGGATCACGACCTCCAGCACCAGCACCACCACGACGACGACCAGCAGCGTGGAGATGACCTTCCCGACCTCCCCGGACTGGGTGAGGTTCAGGAAGATCCCGAAGATGTGCAGCGGCAGCAGCGGGATGATGATCCGGCTGATCAGGGCGGTGATGATCTCCCGGAACTCCAGGAAGCCCCGGCGCAGCACCCCGCGCGGGACGATGGACAGCCCGATGCCCAGCACGAAGGCGAGGATCAGCGCCGTCATAACCTCCAAGGGCGCGGGGATCTCGATCGTGAAGTACCCGGAGGTCGAGGCGAGATCGTCCTCGGCGGCGTGCACGTCGGAGAAGGTGCCCCGGTGCAGGATGCCCGGGAAGATCCACAGGGCGACGGCGAGGGTCAGCATGCCCGCGAAGATCGTGGAGGCGTAGGCCAGGCCCGCGGTCAGCCCCAGCCAGCGCCCAGCCCCGCGCCCCAGGTCCCCGATGGCCGGGACCACCAGACCGACGATGATCAGCGGGATCGCGAAGTTCAGCAGCTGGGAGAAGATGTCGTTGAAGGTGAAGAACACCCGCGAGAGCCCCTCGGGGAAGAAGGTCCCGCAGACCAGGCCCAGCACGATCGCCAGCAGCACCCACGGCAGGATCCCCCACCGGGTCAGGACCGATCCGGGGCGGACCGGGCCCTGCCCGGAGCTCGTGCGATCCGCGTGGGCCAGGTCCCCCGCGTGTTCGGGCAGATCGGCGGGGCTGTGGCGCTCCGGCTGATGCGGCGGGTTCCGGTGCGGCGGGGTCTGCGCCCGGCCGTTCTGAGGTGGCTGGTTCTGCGGCGATGGCGGGTTCTGGCTCACGGGGGATCCTGAGTCTCTCGACGGTGCGGTGTCCCCCAGGATCTTGCCACACCGGCGCCCGCCGGAGACGAGGCCGTCCGCCAGGTGACGCGCCGAGTCCCGGCGAGCCACTGCGTCGGGCGGGTATGGGCCCGTCGTCTCGCTTCCCGGACCGGATCGTGCCACGTGCGCCGGATGATCCGGTCCGCGATGCACGCTCCGGCCCACGGCCGGCGGGGCGTCGTCGGCGTCCGGCGGGGCGGCGTCGGGCACAATGGGAGCATGACTGCGCAGATCTCCTACCTGACCGACATGGACGGCGTCCTCATCAAGGAGGGGGAGATGATCCCCGGGGCGGACCGCTTCCTGCGGACCCTGCAGGACAACGACGTCAACTACATGGTCCTGACGAACAACTCGATCCACACCCCGCGGGACCTCTCCGCGCGGCTGCGTGCCACCGGCCTGGACATCCCGGAGGAGCGGATCTGGACCTCCGCCCTGGCCACCGCGCACTTCCTGCGCACCCAGCGGGAGGTGGGCACCGCCTACGTCGTCGGGGAGTCGGGACTGACCACGAGCCTGCACGAGTCCGGGTGGATCCTCGGGGAGAACGAGCCCGACTTCGTGGTCCTGGGCGAGACCCGCACGTACTCCTTCGAGGCGATCACCCGGGCGATCAACCTGATCCGGGGCGGGGCGCGGTTCATCGGGACCAACCCGGACATCACGGGCCCGGCGCCGGAGGGGGTGCTGCCGGCGACGGGGGCGGTCGCGGCGCTGATCACCGCGGCCACGGGGAAGAAGCCGTACTACGTGGGCAAGCCGAACCCGGTGATGATGCGCTCGGCCCTGAACACCATCGGGGCGCACTCGGAGTCCACGGTGATGATCGGGGACCGGATGGACACGGATGTGAAGTCCGGGCTGGAGGCGGGCATGCGCACCCTGCTGGTGCGCTCCGGGATCTCCGACGACGAGGAGATCGACCGCTACCCCTACCGCCCCACCCGCATCATCGAATCGGTCGCGGACCTGGTGGAGTGCTGGGAGGACCCCTTCTCCGACTGACCCGCCCCCACCTCCCACCCGCCGTGGGCAGGATCGTGCAGTCTGGACCGGACCATCCGACTCACGTCGCACGATCCGGTCCGGGACCTGTCGGAGCCGCCGCGACCGCCGATAGCAGGGCCGGGCGTCATCCACAGGATCCTTCCGGACCCCGCCCGGACGTTACGGATCCACAGGTCGGCCGCCCCGGGGTCTCTGCTCGCCGGACCGACGTCGGCGACGCGTCACAGTGGGGCCATGGACCACCGCACGCCGCCCCCGATCACCGCGAACCACCAGCCCTCCGAAGCCCCGGAGCTGCCCTCTGCGGTCACGCCATCCGACATCCTCCTGGCCCGCGACGTCCTGGGCCTGGGCATGAGCAGACGCGCCCTCTACGAGGTGCTGCGCACCGGACGGCTCATCCGGCTCAGGCCGGGTGCGGGCATCGATGCCGATCTGTGGCGGCGGCTGTCCCCGAGGGAGCGCTGCATCGCCGACCACCTGGCCTTCGCGCTGACCCGCCCGGCCGCACTCTCCCGTCCGCCGGTCTTCTCCCATGATTCGGCCCTCCTGCTGCACGGGCTCTCCCTCGTGGCTCTGCCCTCGCGCCTGCACGTGGCGGGAAGCCCGCGCCCGCACCACCACGCCCCCGATGTGACGACCCACGAGGATCCGTACGCACAGGCCGGCGCCCACGTGGATCGATACGGTGTGGACACCGTCGCCCCGCCGGTGGCCCTCGTGCAGTCGCTGCTGAGCCTGCCCTTCGCCGACGGTCTGGTGCTGGCCGATCAGGCGCTGGACCGGGGACTGTCCCGTGAGCTCGGATACGAGCTGCTGGCCCGGGGCGGATCCCGTCACCGCGCCCGGGCGCAGGCGGTGCTCGACGCCGCCGATGCGGCCTCCGAGTCCGTGCTGGAATCCCAGACGAGGGCCGAGCTGGTGAGGTACGGGGTGCCCCGTCCGGTGCTCCAGCTGCCGGTGCGCACCGGGCGAGGATGGCGGAGGCTGGATATGGCGTGGGAGGAGGAGCGGGTGGCCCTCGAGGTGGATGGTCGCGCCAAGTACTTCGACTTCGGGCCCACCGACGCGGCGATCTACCAGGAGCGCAAACGCGAAGTGGAGCTCATGGAACGGGGGTGGCTCATCCTGCGCACGGACGCCGCCCGGGTGCTGCACCAGCCGGGCACGACAGCCAGGATGGTGGCCCGGACCCTCGCGCAGCGACGGGGCCGACGGCGTCGGGACTGAATCGTGCAGTCCGGACCGGATCATCCGGCTCGCGATGCACGATCCGGTCCACCGGGAGGTACCGGGGGTCCGGCGGCTAGGCCAGCACCCGCAGGACCGCCTCGCCGTAGCGCTCCAGCTTCTTCGCTCCCACCCCACTGACCTCGGCCAGGGCGGCGCTCGAACTGGGCCGGGCGCGGGCCAGCTCGATCAGGGTCGCGTCCGGGAAGACGACGTAGGCGGGCACCCCCTGCTCCCGGGCCTGCTCGGTGCGCCAGGCCCGCAGCCGCTCGAAGACCTCCCGGTCCTCCTCCCCCAGCTCCGCGGCCACCGTCGAGCGGGACCCCGTGGCACCAGTGCGGGACCGGGCGACCTTCGCGGTGCGCTCCGGGGTGACCCGCAGGGTCACGGTCTGCTCCCCGCGCAGGATGGGCCCGGCAGGCCCGGCCAGCTCCAGCGTCCCGTACTCCCCGGTCGCGGCGAGGATCCCGCGGGCCAGCAGCTGCCGGATGACCGCCCGCCAGGCGGTCTCGGACAGGTCAGCCCCGATCCCCCAGACGCTGAGCTGATCGTGGCGGGAGCGGGTGGAGCGTTCGTTGGGGGTGCCCCGCAGCACCGCGATGATCTGCTGGGCGCCGAAGCGCTGGCCCCGCTCCCGGTCCAGGCGCACGACGGCGGAGAGCAGCTTCTGCACGGGAACGGTCCCATCCCAGCTGGCCGGCGGATTGAGGCAGGTATCGCAGTTGCCGCACGGACCCGTCTCCTGCCCGAAGTAGCGCAGGATCTGCACCCGTCGGCAGTCGGTGGTCTCACACAGGGCGAGCATCGCGTCCAGGTGGGCCCGCTGCACCCGCCGGTGCTCCTCGCTGCCCTCGGATTCGTCGATCATCCGCCGCAGCTGCACCACGTCCTGCAGCCCGTAGGCCAGCCAGGCGGTGGCGGGCAGCCCGTCGCGCCCAGCGCGCCCGGTCTCCTGGTAGTAGCCCTCCACGGATTTGGGCAGGTCCAGGTGAGCGACGAAGCGCACATCGGGTTTGTCGATGCCCATCCCGAAGGCGATGGTCGCGACCATGACCACCCCGTCCTCGCGCAGGAACCGACGCTGGCCCTCGGCCCGCTGCGCCTCGGACATCCCGGCATGGTAGGCCATCGCGTCCACCCCCTGGTCCCGCAGCCAGGCAGCGGTCTGCTCGACGCGGCGTCGGGACAGGCAGTAGACGATGCCGGCCTCGCCGTCGTGCTCGGTGCGGATCAGGCGCAGCAGCTGCTGGCGGGCGGAGTTCTTCTCGGTGATGCGGTACTGGATGTTGGGCCGGTCGAAGCTGGCGACGAAGTGCTCGGCCCCCTGTAGGGCGAGCCGCTCGGTCAGCTCCCGGTGGGTCGCGGCGGTGGCGGTGGCGGTCAGGGCGATGCGCGGGACCCCGGGGAAGCGATCGGCCAGCACGGACAGACCGAGGTAGTCCTTCCGGAAGTCGTGGCCCCACTGGGAGACGCAGTGCGCCTCGTCGATCGCGAACAGGGCCAGGCGCGTCCGGCCCAGCAGGTCCAGGGTGCGCTCCTGCACGAGCCGCTCCGGGGCGAGGTAGACCAGGTCGTAGTCCCCGGCCAGCAGTCCGCGCTCCACGGTCCGGGCCTGCTCGAGGTCCAGGGATGAGTTCAGGTACGCGGCGCGGATGCCCACCGCTTCCAGGGCCTCCACCTGGTCCTGCATCAGCGCGATCAGCGGGGAGACGACGACGCCGGTGCCCTCCCGCAGGATCGCCGGGATCTGGTAGCACAGGGACTTCCCGCCGCCGGTGGGCATCAGCACGACGGCGTCGCCCCCGGCGGTGACCCGGTGGATGATCGCGGCCTGGTCCCCGCGGAAGGAGTCGTAGCCGAAGACGGTGCGCAGGACCTCCAGGGCCGGATCCTCGAGGGTGTCCGGGTGCTCGGCGGTGGTGTCCGCGCCGGTCCTCGCGGCAGGCGCGCCGGTGTCGGTGGTGGTTTCCTCGCTCACCCTTCCACCGTACCGGGGGGCGAGGCCTGGGGACCGTTCGGTCACAGCCCGAGCACAGGAGCACGGGGCTCCGGGCACAGGGTGGCTTCCTAGCGTGGAGACATCGGCAGGGGCCCCGACCGGGGCCCGCCGGGGAAGGGATGATCGGCCATGACCACGGACTCCACCACCACGACCGCCGCGACCGGCGGCGACGCCGTCGCACGGTACCGCTACCTGCTGTCCACGAGCAGCCCGGATCAGATCGAGAAGGCCCACGAAGAGGCCTTCGCCGCGATGAGCGCGCAGGAGCGCCAGCAGGTCCTCACCGCCCTGTCCGGCTCGGGCGAGACCCCCGCGGACACCTCCTCCTCGTCGCTGGCTCGGGCGGCGACCCGACTGGAGATGAGGAAGCCCGGCACGCTCAGCAGTGTGCTCGGCTCCAGCGGGCTGGGGACCGGCGGCACGGTGCTGGCCTCGCTGGCCGCGGGCTTCGTGGGCTCCGCGGTGTGGGGTTCGCTGACCGGCGGGGACGGTGTCGGCGGTCGCCCCGGCCTGCTCTCCCGCCTGTTCGGCCGACACCGGGGCTTCGGGGCCGGAGGCGGCACGGGGCCGTTCGACGGCGGAGTGTTCAACAGCGGCCTGTTCGGCGGCGGGATGGGCGCCGGAAGGGGACGTGCGATGGGCGCCGGCTGGGGCGACGGGCCCGGAGGCGGCTCCCGCGGCGGCATGGGGCGGGGCGGCCCGGAGGGAGGACCCGGCGGGGGCATGGGCGGACCTGGCGGCATGGGCGGGCCCGGCGGTGGCCCCGGCGGGAGGTTCTGAAGCCTCTCGCGAGCGGGCAGACGCCCCCGGGGGGACGACGGCCCGCCCGGCGCGTGCCGGGCGGGCCGTCGTCGTCGGGCTCGGTGGCTCAGTCAGCGACGTAGTACATGCGCTTGTTGACGAACTCGTCCATGCCCAGGGGGCCGAGTTCGCGGCCGAAGCCGGAGCGCTTGACCCCGCCGAACGGGATCTCGGGGCCCTCCCCGGCGGGGGTGTTGACGTTGGCCATGCCCACCTCCAGCCGCTCGGCCAGCCGCTGCGCTCGCGCCGTGTCCTGCGAGAACACGGCACCGCCCAGGCCGTACTGGGTGTCGTTGGCCAGGTGCAGCGCCTCCTCGTCGGAGGAGACGCGGTACACGGCGGCGACGGGGCCGAACAGCTCCTCCCGGTAGGCGTCCATCTCCGAGGTGATGCCGGTGAGCACCGCGGGAGCGTAGTAGGCGGAGGCCTCATCGCGCAGTCCCCCGCCGGCGACCAGCTCGGCGCCCTGCTCCACGGCCCGGCGCACCTGGGCGTCGAGGTTCTCCGCGGCGGCGCGGGAGGACATCGGGGTGAAGGTCTTGGCGTCGACGTCGATGGTCTCCCCCGGGGTCATGCCCTCGGCCAGGCTCTTCAGCTGCGCCACGAACTCGTCGTAGATCTCGTCCATGACGATCAGCCGCTTGTTGGCGTTGCAGACCTGCCCGGTGTTGTAGATGCGGGTCTCCCAGGCGGTGCGGGCCGCGGCGGCGACGTCGTCGGTGTCCAGGATGACGTACGGGTCCGATCCGCCCAGCTCCAGCACGGCCTTCTTCAGGTGCTGACCGGCCAGCGCGCCGATGATCGACCCGGCCCGCTCGGAACCGGTCAGGGACACGCCCTGCACCCGGGGATCGGCGATGATCTCGGCGATCTGGTCGTGGGTGGCGAAGACGTTGGCGTAGACCCCTGCGGGGATGCCGGCGTCGTCCATGATCTGCTGGACGGCCTGGGCGGAGCGGGGGCAGATCTCCGCGTGCTTGAGGATGATGACGTTGCCGAGCATGAGGTTGGGCGCGGCGAAGCGGGCGATCTGGTAGTACGGGAAGTTCCACGGCATGATCCCGAGCAGCGCGCCGATGGGCCGCTTCTGCACGTAGGCCTTCCCGCCGGAGAAGGACTCGATCTCCTGATCCGCCCCGAGCTTGGGGCCGTTCTTGACGAAGTAGCCGAAGATGTCCGCGCAGAACTCGGCCTCCTCGACGCCCTCGGCGTGGGGCTTGCCCATCTCCTCGGTGATGATCCGCGCCAGCTCCTCCTTGCGCTCGGCGAACAGGTCTGCGACCTTCTGGACGATCTCGCCGCGCTGCTCGATGGTCTTCTCCGACCACGCGCGGTAGCCCTCCGCGGCCCGGGTCAGGATCTGCTGCACCTCCTCGTCGGTGGCGTGCTCGACGGTCTCCAGGACCTCACCGGTGGCGGGGTTCTGCACGCGGTATCCGTCAGTGGACATCTGCTTCTCAGCCATGGTCTCTCCTTGATGGTGTTCTGGGCCTCATCGGCCAGTGTAAACGAATGCGGTTCGTTTTTACGAGCCTGTGACTCCCGGGAGCCGCAGCTCAGAAGGCGCCGTGCGGATGAGCCATCTTCGCGTCGGCCGGCAGGGGGCTGATGGCATCCCACAGCTCGACGATCCGGCCCTCCTGGACACGCCACAGTTCGCAGAAGGAATGGCGCTGACCGTCGATGGAACCCTCGGACTGGGTCAGCACGAAGTCGTTCTGTGCCACGGTGCGGTGGATTCGCTCGTAGACCAGCGGGGAGCCGTCGTCCTTGAGCTTCTGCAGGAACGCCTGCATCTTCTGGGCGCCGTCGGCGATGTCCGCGGCGTGCTGGGTGAAGTCCTCGCCGTTGGTGTAGCGCGGTATCGCCTCATAGTCCTGCCCGATCAGCACTACCTCGAAGAACTCGACGGCGAGGCGGCGGCTGGACTCCGTGTCCACCGCGGGATCCGGCTGCGTCCTGCCGTCCAACTGGGTGCGTCCGGAGGGGTTGGGTGCGGTCTCCTCGACCAGTCCGTCCCAGTGCTCGGCGATCTTCCCCCCCCGGCCACGCGGTAGATGTCGAAGCCGATCAGCACATCGTCGGCCAATCCGGGATAGGCACCGTGCAGCGCCACGAGATCGCCGTCGACGAGAACACGGGCGACGTCATGGCGCAGGCTCGGTCCGGCCTCCTCGACGAGCGTGCCCAACCCGGCCAGCCCGTCGGCGACGAGGGGTGAGTGCTCGACGAAATCCGCGGCGAAGCTTCGCCGCAGCACTCGGGTGTCGTGCTCGCTGAACAGCTCGCGATCCGCTTCGACCACCAGCTGGCGCACCGACGTTGACTCTGGCATTTCGGTCTCCTCCGGTCCTTGCGCCCCCGCTCCGTTGCGGGCTGACACCCATCATCCTAACGTGACGTGTCGCACATGCAGAATATCGGGGGCGGCATCTCACCGGATCCCCTCCCCGCACGTGCCAGTGCACCCGAGGCCGAGACCCCACGCCACGGTCCGTTCCCGCACAGAGCGCGCGGTCCCCGCAGGTGTGCGCAGGAGCCCCTCCGCCCCCGCTTCCGACCGCGCATGGAGGTGGCTGCCGCGGGGCGACGGCCGAGGCGGTCCGGTGAGGGCCCGGGAGCACCGTGGACGCGAAGAAAAGCCGGGGCCGACTCAGCATCTCCGCTGAGCCGACCCCGGCTGTTCGTCGGGTTGACAGGATTTGAACCTGCGACCCCTTGACCCCCAGTCAAGTGCGCTACCAAGCTGCGCCACAACCCGAATTCCCGAGGCTCGGGGAAGCCCCGAGCACCTGGTCCATAGTACACGCCGCGCCCGTCCAGCGCACATCGACGCCGGTGCACAGCACCCGGGCCCGAGACCACGACGCGGCACGGATCCGGCCCCGATCACCTCGCCGAGACGGCGCACCCGTTCCCACTCCCCATCGACCCGGCGCATCCGTTCCCGGAAATCCCGCTTTCGGGAACGGATGCGCCGCCTCGCGGGAGGAGTGGGAACGGATGCGCCGCCTCGCGGGAGGGGAAGGAACGAAAGCGCAGCCTCGCGTCCGCGCTACCGCTTCCCGCGTCCGGATCCGCCCGTCCCGCGGCCGCGGCGTTCGCGCACGCGCATCGAGATCTCGATCGGGGTGCCCTCGAAGTCGAAGGTCTCGCGCAGCCGCCGGGTGATGAACCGACGGTACCCGGGATCCAGGAACCCGGTGGTGAACAGCACGAACTTCGGGGGGCGGGAGGAGACCTGCGTGCCGAACAGGATCCGCGACTGCTTGCCCCCGCGCACCGGGTGCGGGTGGGCTGCGGCCAGCTCCCCGAGGAAGGCGTTCAGCCGCCCGGTCGGGATCCGGGAGTCCCAGGCCTCCAGGGACTTCAGCATCGCCGGGACCAGCTTGTCCTTGTGCCACCCGGTCTTCGCGGAGATGTTGACCCGCGGCGCCCAGGCCACGTGGGCCAGGTCCCGGTCGATCTCCCGTTCCAGGTCGTAGCGGCGCTCCTCGTCCAGGGTGTCCCACTTGTTGAAGGCCAGCACCATGGCCCGGCCGGAGTCGATGGTCAGCTGCAGGATGCGCACGTCCTGCTCGGACAGCGGCTCGGAGACGTCCAGCAGCACCACGGCCAGCTCGGAGCGCTCCAGGGCGGTCTGGGTGCGCAGCGAGGCGTAGAACTCCGCTCCCTTGGCCATGTGCTGCCGACGCCGTATGCCCGCGGTGTCCACGAAGCGGAAGGCGTGCCCGCCCAGCTCCACGAGCTCATCCACCGGATCCCGGGTGGTTCCGGCCAGCTCGTTGACCACGGCCCGCTCCTCCCCGGCCAGCTTGTTCAGCAGGGAGGACTTACCGACGTTGGGCCGTCCCACCAGGGCGACGCGGCGCGGGCCGGCGTAGGCCTCGGGTTCGGCGTACTGGGAGTGCTCCGGCATGACCTTCAGCAGCTCGTCCAGCAGGTCCGCGATCCCGCGTCCGTGCACCCCGGAGACGGGGTGCGGCTCGCCCATGCCCAGACCCCACAGCGCGGCGGCCTCGGGCTCCTGGTGGGAGTCGTCGATCTTGTTGGCGGCGAGCAGCAGCGGCTTGTCCACCCGGCGCAGCATCTGCACGATCGCCTCGTCCATCGCGGTGATGCCCACCAGGGCGTCCACCACGAGGATCACGACGTCGGCGTGGGCCACGGCCAGCTCCGCCTGGGCCGCGACCTGCGCGTTGATGCCCTTGGCATCGGATTCCCACCCGCCGGTGTCCACCAGGGTGAAGGCCTTGTCGTTCCATTCGGCCTGGTAGAACACCCGGTCGCGGGTCACGCCTGGCTGGTCCATGACCACGGCCTCGCGCCGACCCAGGATGCGGTTGATGATCGTGGACTTGCCGACGTTGGGGCGCCCGACGACGGCGACCACCGGGTCCGGCTCCTCGGACTCCTCCGGCCCGGTCTCGAAGCCCCACTCCACCAGGAGCCGGCGGTCCTCGTCCTCCAGGTCGTAGTCGTCCAGCCCGGCGCGCAGGGCCTCGGCCCGCTGCTCCGCCTCGGCCTCGTCGAGGTTCTCCAGGTACTCGGCGAGGTCCTCGCCCTCGGTGGAGCCGAGGTACTTCTGCTCGTATTCGTCGCCGACGGGGCTCATGCTCCGCTCTCCTGCTCGTCGTCCTCGGTCCCGGAGTCCCCGGAGCCTTCCTGCTGCTTCTGCTCGTGGTTGCGGGCCGCGGTCTCGTCGATCACGCGGATCACCTCGGCCACGGTCTGCTCGAAGTCCAGGTCCGTGGAGTCCACGAGATCCACGCCCTCGGCGGCCTCGGTGAAGTTGTTGACCCGCGAATCCGCGGCGTCGCGCCGGGAGACGTCGGCCTCCAGCTGCTCCGAGGTGCGGTCCCCTCCCAGCTGCTCCCCGCGCCGGGCCTTGCGGACCTCCTCGGAGGCGGTCAGCAGGATCCGCACGGTGGCGTCCGGGGCGACGACGGTGGTGATGTCCCGCCCCTCGGCCACGATGCGCTTGCCGTTGGAGACGATCTCCAGGCGCTGCTGGGCGATCAGGGCCTTACGGGCCTCGGGGTTGCTGGCCACCGCGGAGACCGCGGCGGTGACCCGCTCGGAGCGGATGGCCTCGCGGATGTCCACGCCGTTGCACATGACGGTCTCCACGATCGGGTCGGTGCCCAGCTCAAGGGGCAGGGACTTCGCGGCCTCGGCCACGGCCTCGGCGTCCTGCGGGTCCGTGCCGGTCTCCAGGACCCACCAGGTCAGGGCGCGGTACATGGCCCCGGTGTCCAGGTAGGCCAGCTTCAGCCGGGTGGCCACCTCACGGGCCACCGAGGACTTCCCGGAGCCGGAGGGTCCGTCGATGGCGATGACGAGCTCCGACTTCCAGGCTTCGGCGTTGTCCGCGTCCCGGAACTGGGATGCGGCCGGCTCCGCCGGAGCGGAGGCCTTCACAAGCGCCTCCTCGCGGGCGCCGTCCGTGGTGTCTGCGGGCATGGTTCCTCCATCGTCGTCGATTGGTTCATCCGGGGGCGGTGCGCGGTGTCGGCGCGAGCGCTCAGCGGGCGATCCGCCACCCGCGGGTGGTCAGGTCCTGCACCAGCCGCTCGTGCACCGTCGGATTCACGGCTACCTCGACCATACCCACCGGCTGGCCGGGCGAGTGCTCCATCCGCACATCCTCGACGTTCACGCCGAGCTCCCCGATCTCGGTGAGCAGGCGGGCGATCTGCCCCGGGGTGTCGTCCACGAGCACGGTGAGCTCGCTGAAGGCCTTCGGGGAGCCGCCGTGCTTGCCGGGGATGCGGGCCACCCCGGCGTTGCCCTCGCTCATCAGCTGGGCGATGTCCAGGCGGGCGCCGTCGGCGGTCGGGTCCTCGAGGGTGCCGATGAGCCGGTCCAGGTCCGCGCGCACCCCGTACAGGGTGCGCACCACCGGGGCGGCGTTGGCCGCGAGGATCTGCACCCACATGCCCGGCGCGGAGGCGGCGATCCGGGTGGTGTCGCGCAGCCCCTGCCCGGCCAGGCCCAGCGCCTCCAGGGGGGTGTCGCGCAGCCGGGAGGCCAGCAGCGATGACATCACCTGCGGCACGTGGGAGATCAGGGCGACGGTCTCGTCGTGCTCGGCCGGATCCAGGAAGGTCACGATGCCGCCGAGGTCCTGGCCCAGCCCGCGGGCCAGGCGCACCCCCTCGGGGGCGACCTCCTCGTGTTCGCAGACCACCCAGGGGCGGGAGGTGAACAGCTCCGCGCGCGCGGCCACCGGCCCGGAGCGCTCCCGCCCGGCCATCGGGTGGGTGCCGATGTAGCGGCGGGCGTCTTCCCCGGAGGCCAGGACCTCGGCGAGGATGGGGGCCTTCACGGAGGCGATGTCCAGCACGACGGCGCGCGGGAAGTCCCGCAGCGCCTGCACGGCCATGGCCCCGGCGACGTCGGGCGGGGTGGCCACGACCACCAGCTGCGGGTCGGCCTCGGCGCGTGCGCCCTCCTCCCCGAGCTCCCGGACCAGCCCGGCCCAGGAGGAGCCGGCCCCGAGGTCCGCGGCCACGGCCTCGGTGGTCGGGGAGATGTCCCGGACCCACACGGGCACGCCCTGCAGGCTCAGCCCGAGGCCGACGGAGGCCCCGAGCAGCCCGGCCCCGATGATCAGGACCGGGCCGGACACGGTGGCGCCGACGGCGCTGCGGGCACGGGCGGGCACGGGCTACAGCTCCACGGCGGCCAGCAGCTGGCCGATCTCGACCTTGGACAGGTTGCGCACGGTGCCCTGCTTCTGGGAGCCGATGCGCACCGGCCCCATCTCGGTGCGCACGAGCTTCTCCACCGGGTGTCCGACGGCGTCGAACAGGCGGCGCACGATGCGGTTGCGCCCGGAGTGGATGGTGACCTCCACGAGCAGGTGCCCGGGGGTGGAGTCCACGAGCCGGAACTCGTCGACCCTGGCCACCCCGTCCTCCAGGCGGATGCCCTTCTTCATCTCCGCGCCGACCCCGTGCTCCATGGGCCCGCGCACCTGCACCAGGTACTTCTTGGGCACCTCGTAGGAGGGGTGCATCAGCCGGTTGGCCAGCTCGCCGTCGTTGGTCAGCAGCAGCAGCCCCTCGGTGGCCACGTCCAGGCGCCCCACGTGGAAGATCCGCTCGCGCTTGTTGGGGTCCAGGTAGTCGGTGATGCAGGGCCGGCCCTCCGGGTCCTCCATGGTCGCCAGCACGCCCTCGGGCTTGTTGAAGGCGTAGTAGACCTTGGACTCGTCGGTCTGGATGGTGATCCCGTCCACCTGCACGGTGGCCTTGGCCGGGTCCACGCGCACGCCGAGCTCCGTGACGGGCTGGCCGTCGACGACGACGCGCCCCTCCTCGATCATCTGCTCGCAGACCCGGCGGGAGGCGACCCCGGCCTGGGCCATGAGCTTCTGCAGGCGCACCCCATTGGGGTCGTGCACGTCCAGCCGGTCCACGGGGGCGGCCCGGGGGCGGCGGGGCCGGTGCGGGCCGCGGTAGTGCTGCTCGGCCCGGCGCTCCCCGCGCTCCTGGGCGAAGATCTTGCCGGACTGGCCCTTGCGGGGCCGGAACTTCTTCGAGTCGGACTTATTCGCTCCGGACTTCACGGCCGGCGCGTCCCGGCGCCCGCCGGGCCGGGGCCCGCCGACCCTCTTCTCCCCCGGCTTGGCCCCCGGGCGGGAGGAGGCGGGGCGGCCCGGGCGGGGCTTGCCGCTCGGTCGCCCGGAGCCTCCGGGCTTGGGTCCGCGGTAGGGGCCGGGCTTGGCGGAGCCTGCGCCCCCTGTGCTGCCGCTGGCGTTGTTCTGACGTCCCGTCGATCTGCTGGCCATGGTGTCCTTCATCTTCTCGTGCTGGGTCCCGCGGCGTGCGGGTCCCCTCATCGGTGGTCTTCCTGCCCCGGTGGCGCCGGTGCGCGGCGGCGCGGTGCGGGCGCCCGGTCCTCGTACTCGGCCACGTCCTCCGCCCCGGGCAGGTGGGGGGCAATGGGCGGCAGGTCCGCGAGGGATTCCAGGCCGATCTTCTCCAGGAACAGCGGGGTCGTCTCGAAGAGGGTCGCCCCGGATTCCCCGGGTTCCTGGGCTTCGACGACGAGGCCGCGGGTGCGCAGGGTCCGCACGACGCCGTCCACGTTCACGCCGCGGATCGAGGAGACCCGGGCGCGGGAGATCGGCTGGCGGTAGGCGATCACCGCGAGGGTCTCCAGGGCGGCCTGGGAGAGCTTCGCGGTCTGCCCCTCCTGCACGAAGCGGCGCACCCAGGGGGCGAAGTCCGTGCGGGAGTACAGCCGCCACCCGCCGGCGACCCGACGCAGCTCCACGCCGCGCGGCTCGCGGACCCGGGACCCGGCGGTCTCCGGCGCACGCGCCTGAACGGCGGACTCTTCAGCATACCGCGCCGAGTCCGCGCCGTCGCGGTCGCCTGCCTCACGCTCGGCGGCATCAGACGCCGCGGTACCGAGGCCGACGGCGTCGGGGTCGGTGGTGCTGTTCTCGGCGGTGCTGTGCTCGAGGGTGCCGCCATCGTCCGGGACGGGGTGCCCGTCGTAGTCCCGGGCCAGCTGCTCCAGGGCCGCGGCCACCTCGGCGGCCGGCACCTGAAGCGCCTCGGCCAGCTCGAGCTCGTCCACCGGGGCCGCGGCGACGATCAGGATGGCCTCCACGGCCGCCCGGACCCCGCCGGGACGCAGCCGCACCGCGGACTCCTCCTCGCGCCCGGTCTGCTCCTCGTTCATGGTCTGGCCTCCTCGGCTGTGCCGGCTTCGGCCCCCGCACCGGCTGGGCTCTGGGCGACGGCGGCAGCCCCTTGGTAGTCGTCCGCGGCCAGTCGGACCGCGCTCCAGGTGGGGTCCTCCCCCACCCAGCGCACCATCAGCTCCCCCAGCGGGGTCTCCTGGGCGAAGGCGACGACCCGGTCCCGGTGCATCTCCAGCAGGGCCAGGAACCGCACGACGACCACCAGCAGGTCCTCGGCGTCGGAGACCAGGCGCGCGAAACTCAGCGCGGCCCCGGGCCGCAGCCGGGCGGCCAGGTGCTCGGCCTCCTCCCGCACGGTGACCCGTGCGCCGTGCAGGTGATCGGTGCCGACCTCCTGCGGGTCCTCCTGCCGCGGGGTCAGGGCCCGCTCGGCCAGCCGGGCCAGGTCCTGCGGGCTCGCGGTGAACACCAGCTCGGGCAGGGCCGAGGCCAGCTCCGGTTCCAGGGGCACGGTGCGGGCGAAGCGGCTGCGCTCGGCGTCGAAGCGCTCGGCAAGGATTCCGGAGACGTCCTTGAAGGCCTTGTACTGCAGGAGCCGGGCGAACAGGAGATCCCGGGCCTCCAGCATCGCGATGTCCTCCTCGTCCTCCACCTGCCCGGCCGGCAGCAGCCGGGCGGCCTTCAGGTCCAGGAGGGTCGCGGCGACGACGAGGAACTCGCTGGCCTCGTCCAGAGCCCGCTCCAGGCCGGTGTCGCGCAGGGCCCGCACGTAGGCGATGAACTCGTCGGTGACCTCGGCCAACGCGACCTCGGTGATGTCCAGGCGCCGCTGCCCGATGAGGTTGAGCAGCAACTCGAAGGGCCCGGCGAAGTTCTCCAGGGTCACGGAGAACACGCCCGCGGCCTCGTCGGCCTCGGGCGGGTCCGCCGCCGCGGCGGCGAGATCCCCGGGCGCACCCGGGGCGGGGGCCGCCTGGATCAGCGGGAGCCTCCGCGCTCGATGAGCTCCTTGGCCAGCTCCCGGTAGGCGATCGCCCCGGTGTGGGTGGGGGCGTAGGTCAGGATCGGCTCCGCGGAGACGGTGGCGTCCGGGAACTTCACGGTGCGCTTGATGACGGTGTCGAAGACCTTGTCACCGAAGGCGTCCACGATGCGGGCCAGCACCTCCTTGGAGTGCAGGGTGCGGGAGTCGAACATCGTCGCCAGGACCCCGTCGATGCGCAGGTCCGGGTTCAGCCGGTCCTGGACCTTCTCGATGGAGTCCACCAGCAGGGCCACGGCCCGCAGCGCGAAGAACTCGCAGATCAGGGGGATGATGACCCCGTCCGCGGCGGTCAGGGCGTTGACAGTGAGCAGCCCCAGGGAGGGCTGGCAGTCGATGAGCACGACGTCGTAGTCGTCCTTGACCTTCTTCAGCGCGGAGGACAGCACCTGCTCGCGAGCGACCTCGTTGACCAGCTGCACCTCCGCGGCGGAGAGGTCGATGTTGGCCGGCAGCAGGTCCATGTTCGGGAACTCGGTGGCCCGGATGGCCTCGCGCACGTCCGTCTTGCGATCCATCATCACGGTGTACACGGTGGTGTCCAGCTCGTGCGGGTTCACGCCGAAGCCGGCGGACAGGGCGCCCTGGGGATCGAAGTCCACCATGAGCACCCTGCGTCCGAGCTCCGCGAGCGCGGCGCCGAGGTTGATGGTCGAGGTGGTCTTGCCGACCCCGCCCTTCTGGTTGACCATCGCGATCACCCGGGCGGGGCCGTGCTCGGTCAGCTCGGGGGGATCGGGGAAGGTGCGCAGGGGGCGCCCGGTGGGCCCGAGGTTGGCGTCGGGGGTAGTAGATGCAGTCACAAGCGGCTTTCCGTCGTCGGGGACAGTTCTGGCTCGGGATTAAACCCTACCGCCCCGCCGGGGAGGGCGGGGCGGGTTCGGGGCAGCGGCGCTGGACGGGCGGGCCCGACCGGGACGGCGTCGCACCCGGTGGGGCGGACGGGGCGCCGTTCCGGGCTCGGGTCAGGAGTCCAGGTCCTGGATCGTCGTGGAGCCGGCCTGCCGGGGACCCTCGACGGTGGGCATCTGCTTGGTCGGGGACTTCAGCACGACGGCCTGGTCCACGTTCCTGTCCCCCTGGACCTCCTCGTAGTGCGGGTTCTCCGCGAGGTCGGCCTCGTTGAAGGGCAGCTCGCCGTCGAGCACGCGCCGTGCCCGGTCCAGATCCACCATGCGGTTCCACCTGCCCATCAGCAGGGTGGCCACGGCGTTGCCGGTGAAGTTGGTCAGGGCGCGGGCCTCGGACATGAACTTGTCGATGCCCACGATCAGGGAGACCCCGTCCACCAGCTCGGGTCGGTGGGACTGCAGGCCGCCGGCCAGGGTGGCCAGGCCCGCGCCGGTGACCCCGGCCGCGCCCTTGGAGGCGATGATCATGAAGATCAGCAGGGAGACCTGCTCGCCGATGTTCAGCGGCTTGCCCATGGCGTCGGCGACGAAGATCGAGGCCATGGTCAGGTATATCGCGGTGCCGTCGAGGTTGAAGGAGTACCCGGTGGGCACGACGATGCCGACGACGGACTTGTCCACCCCGGTGTGCTCCATCTTGGCGATCAGCCGCGGCAGGGCTGCCTCGGAGGATGAGGTGGAGAAGATCAGCAGGTACTCCCGCCCGAGGTACTTCAGCAGCTTGAGGATGTTCAGCCCGGTGGCCAGCTTCAGCAGCCCGCCGAGGATCACGAGAATGAACAGGGCGCAGGTGATGTAGAAGGCCAGCATCAGCAGGGCCATCTGCCCGACGGCCTTGATCCCGGTGGCCCCGACGACCCCGGCCATGGCCCCGAAGGCACCCAGCGGAGCGACCCACATGATCATCATGAGGATGCGGAAGACGACGGCCTGCAGATAGGTGATGAACTTCAGGATGGGTTTGCCCGCCTCGCCCATGCGCTGCAGGGCGAAGCCCACCAGCAGCGCCACGAACAGGGCCTGGAGGATGTTCCCGGAGACGAGGGCGTTGAGCAGGGAGCTGGGAATGATGTTGAGCAGGAAGTCCACGGTGTGGTTGCCGGTGTTGGCCCAGCCGGTGGATTCGGCAGCGGCGACCTCGTAGTGGCCCGAGTGGTAGTGCAGGTCGTCCCCGGGGTGGATGAGGTTGCCCACGACCAGGCCGATGACCAGGGCGAAGGTGGACATCAGCACGAAGTAGATCAGCGCCATCCCGCCGACCCGACCCACCGTCGCGGCCTTGGCCACCGAGCCGACGCCGATGACGATGGTGCAGAAGATCACCGGAGCGATGAGCATCTTGATCAGCGCGACGAAGCCGGTGCCGATGGGCGCGAGCGCCTTCCCGGTGCCGGGGGCGATCAATCCGAGGGCCGCGCCGAGCACGACCCCGGCGATCACGGACAGGTACAGCAGGTGGGTTCCCGAGCGGTACCACGGGGTGGCGGACGCCGAGCGGGCGGCGTCGGAGGTCTGGGCCATGAACGGCTCCTCGCAGGTGGATGAGATGGTGTGCCAGGCGATCCTATACCGTCATGATGCATATCGCGTCCTCCGCATCACACGCGGGATCCTTCAGGGTCGCAGGGCGTCAGGAGCCGTGCAGCACGGGCACCAGGTCCTCCAGCACGGCCGGATCCTCGATGGTGGAGGGCACGCGGCAGTCCTCGCCGTCGGCGATCTGGCGCATCGTCTTGCGGAGGATCTTGCCGGAGCGGGTCTTGGGCAGCGCGGAGACCACCCGCACGTGCTTGAAGTCGGCGACCGCCCCGATGCGCTGGCGCATCATCGCCACCAGCTCCTCGCCCAGCCGCCGCTCCTCGATCTCGGCGTCCCGACGCAGCACCACGTAGCCGGAGGGCCGCTGCCCCTTGAGCTCATCGGCCACCCCGATCACCGCGGCCTCGGCCACCGCGGGGTGCGCGGCCAGGACCTGCTCCATCGCCCCGGTGGACAGCCTGTGCCCGGAGACGTTGATGACGTCGTCCGTGCGTCCCATGACGTAGACGTAGCCGTCCGCGTCGAGGTAGCCGGAGTCCCCCGTGGCGTAGCAGCCCTCGAAGGCGGACAGGTAGGAGGAGACGAAGCGCTGGTCATCGCCCCACAGGGTCGGCAGGCACCCCGGCGGCAGGGGCAGGCGCAGCACCAGGTTGCCCTCGGTCCCGGCGGGCACGGGCTCGCCGAGCGGTCCCAGGACCTCCACCCGGTACCCGGGCACGGGCACCGTCGGGGAGCCGGATTTCACCGACAGGGGCTCCAGCCCGCGCGGATTCGCGGCGATGGGCCAGCCCGTCTCGGTCTGCCACCAGTTGTCGATCACCGGCACGCCCAAGACCTCCTCGGCCCAGCCGAGGGTTTCCGGGTCCAGTCGCTCCCCCGCCACGAACAGGGTCTGCAGGTCGGACAGGTCGCAATCCCGGATCAGCTCGCCGTCGGGGTCGGCCCGGCGGATCGCGCGCAGCGCGGTGGGTGCGGTGAACAGGGCCCGCGCGTGGGCCTGGGCCGCGACCCGCCAGAACGCGCCGGCGTCGGGGGTGCCCACCGGCTTGCCCTCGTAGAGCACGGTGGTCGCCCCGGTCAGCAGGGGCGCGTAGACGATGTAGCTGTGCCCGACGACCCACCCGACGTCGGAGGCGGTGAACATCGTCTGGCCCGGTCCGACGTCGTAGATCGCCTCCATCGACCAGCGCAGGGCCACCGCGTGGGAGCCGGCGTCGCGCACGACGCCCTTGGGGGCGCCGGTGGTCCCGGAGGTGTAGAGGATGTACAGCGGGTCGGTGGCTCGGACGGTGGTGCATCCGGCGGGCTCGGCGGCGGCCGCGGCCTCCTCCCAGTCCCGCCAGGCGCAGGCGGGCTGCCCGTCGGTCCCGGCCCGGGCCGCGACCTCGGCCAGCGTGGTCGCGAAGCCCTCGCGGTGGCGCACGAAGACCGCGCCCGGCGGGTGCTCGGCCAGGCGCAGCGCCTCCTCCACGGCCGGCAGGTACTCGATGCGCCGCGTGGGCTCGATCCCGCCGGTGGCGGTGACGACGGCGACCGGGCGGCAGTCGTCGATCCTGCTGGCCAGCTCCGCCGGAGCGAAGCCGCCGAAGACGACGGAGTGCACGGCACCCAGCCGGGCGCAGGCGAGCATGGCCACGGGGGCGGCGGGGATCATCGGCAGGTAGATCAGCACCCGGTCCCCCGTGCCCACCCCGGCCGCGGCCAGCGCCCCGGCGAAGGCCGCGACCTCCTCTTGGAGGCGGGCGTAGGTGATCTCGGTGCGGGTGCCGGTGACCGGGGAGTCGTGCAGGATCGCCACCTGGTCCCCGCGCCCGTCGCGCACGTGCCGGTCCACCGCGTTGAAGCAGGTGTTCAGCGTCGCATCGGGGAACCAGCGGTACAGCGGGGCGGCGGAGTCGTCCAGGGCCCGGGTGGGGGCCTGCTCCCAGTCGATCAGCTGCGCCGCGCGCAGCCAGAAGCCCTCGGGATCCTCGAGGCTCTCGGCGTAGGTCCGGCGGTAGGTGGGGGTCATGGCGCAGGGTCTCCTTCCGTGCTGTGCAGACCAACATAGTGTTCTGCGCCATAGCTGACAAGGGCAGTGAATACACAACATCCGTTCGAAGCGACGGGAACTGCCGTTGTTGCCCCATCCGGAGAAGTTCTGTATACATGGAGTCATCCACATCACAGCGACGGCGAGGAGGGGACGGGTGCGAGCATCGGACCGGGTCTACGGGATCCTGCGCGAGGAGATCATCGGGTGGCACCGGCCTCCCGGGACGATCCTCGGCGAGGTCGAGCTGGCCGATCAGCTCGGCGTCTCCCGCACCCCCGTGCGCGAGGCCGTCTCCCGGCTGCTCGGGGACGGACTGGCCGCACCCCGCCCGGGCCGCGGCGTCGTCGTCGCCGAGGTCTCCGCGGACGGCGTGCGCGAGATGTTCGAGCTGCGCGAGGCCCTGGATACCCAGACCGCGGCCCTGGCGGCCCGGCGGGCGGATCCGCGGGTCTTCGACCGGCTGGCCGAGCGCCTGGAGCGGATGGGGGCCGCGCTGGCCGGGGACGACGCCGATCGCAGCGCCTACTACGCCCTGGTGGCCTCGCTGGACGAGGCCCTGGACGAGGCCGCGGACAGCGCCTGGCTGCGCCACGCCCAGGAGCAGCTGCGAGCGCACCTGCAGCGGGTGCGCCGGCTGTCCCGGAAGGACGAGGCGCGCCTGCGCGCGGCGGCCGCCGAGCACGCCCAGATCGCCCGCGCCGTGGCCTCCGGGAATCCCGAGCTGGCCCGCGCCGCGACCCTGGTGCACCTGGATCGGGCGCTGAGCGCCATCCTGCGGGCCGTGCGCCGCCTCGAGCACCAGCAATCCGCACCGACCCCGGTGGACGTCCGCCCTCTGGGCCCCGCCGCCCCGAAGATCGAAAGGACTGACCCGTGACCGTCACCCACACCGTGCGCGTGCACCGCAGCGAGGAGAACCTGCCCCGCGAGCAGCAGCTCGCCCACAAGATCGCGAAGGTCGCGACCGACCCGGTCGAGGTCACCCCCGAGGTCCAGGAGATGGTCATCAACCGGATCCTGGACAACGCCGCGGTGGCCATCGCCTCGCTGAACCGCGGCCCCATCGTCTCCGCGCGCGACCAGGCCCTGACCCATGCCCCCGGCCCCGGCGGGTCCGGTGCGGCCCTGATCGGCGTCGACGCCGCCACCTGCCGGGTCTCCCCCGAGTGGGCCGCCTGGGCCAACGGGGTCGCGGTGCGGGAGCTGGACTACCACGACACCTTCCTGTCCGCCGAGTACTCCCACCCCGGGGACAACATCCCGCCGATCCTCGCGGTGGCCCAGCATGCCGGGCGCTCGGGCCGGGACCTGATCCGCGGCATCGCCACCGGCTACGAGATCCAGGTGGACCTGGTCAAGGCCATCTCCCTGCACCGGCACAAGATCGACCACGTCGCCCACCTGGGGCCCTCGGCGGCCGCAGGGATCGGAACCCTGCTCGACCTCGACGCCGAGACGATCTTCCAGGCGATCGGCCAGGCCCTGCACACCACCACCGCGACCCGCCAGTCCCGCAAGGGGGAGATCTCCACCTGGAAGGCCCACGCCCCGGCCTTCGCCGGGAAGATGGCGGTCGAGGCCGTGGACCGGGCGATGCGCGGGCAGACCTCCCCCGTGCCGATCTACGAGGGCGAGGACGGGGTGATCGCCTGGCTGCTGGACGGCCCCGACGCCTCCTACGAGGTCCCCCTGCCGGCCCCCGGGGAACCCAAGCTCGGCATCCTGGAGACCTACACCAAGGAGCACTCCGCCGAGTACCAGGCCCAGGCCTGGATCGACCTGGCCCGCAGGCTGCACCGCGAGCACCCCGAGCTCACAGACCCGCAGAACGTCGAGTCGATCGTGCTGCACACCTCCCACCACACCCACGACGTGATCGGCTCCGGGGCCAAGGATCCGCAGAAGTACGACCCGCAGGCCTCCCGCGAGACCCTCGACCACTCGATCCCCTACATCTTCACCGTCGCCCTGCAGGACGGGCAGTGGGAGCACAACCGCTCCTACGCCCCCGAGCGCGCGGCCCGCCCGGACACCGTGGCGCTGTGGCACAAGGTCACCACCGAGGAAGACCCGGAGTGGACCCGCCGCTACCACTCCACCGACCCGCAGGAGAAGGCCTTCGGCGGGCGGGCCGAGATCCGGCTGGCCGACGGCTCGCGGCTCGTCGAGGAGATCGCGGTGGCCGACGCCCACCCGCTGGGCGCCCGGCCCTTCGCCCGCGAGCAGTACCTGACCAAGCTGCGCGCCCTCGCCGAGGGCTCCGTGGCCGAGACCGAGCTCGAGCGGTTCATCCAGGCCGCCGAGGAGCTGCCGAACCTCGCGGTCGGCGAACTCGATGCACTGAACATCACCGCGGACATCCCGCTGGAGACCGGAGCGAAGGGACTGTTCTGATGCTGTACCCCCAGACCACCGCCGCCCGGAAGCGGATCGCGCTGCGCGAGATGCTCGCTTCCGGGACGGTCCGCCAGTTCCCGGGGGCCTACACCCCGATCTCGGCCAAGCTGATCCAGGAGAAGGGCTACGACGGCGTCTACATCTCCGGGGCCGTGCTGGCCAATGAGCTGGGCTTCCCCGATATCGGGCTGACCACCCTCTCGGAGGTCGCCACCCGGGCCGGGCAGATCGCCCGGATGACGGATCTGCCGGCCATCGTCGACGCCGACACCGGCTTCGGCGAGCCGATGAACGTCGCCCGCACCGTCCAGGAGCTCGAAGACGCCGGACTGGCCGGGTGCCACATCGAGGACCAGGTCAACCCCAAGCGCTGCGGGCACCTGGAGAACAAGAACGTCGTCGACGAGCAGACCGCCCTGCAGCGCATCGCGGCCGCAGCGCAGGCCCGTCGCGATGAGAACTTCCTGATCATGGCGCGCACCGACCTGCGCGGGGTGGAGGGGCTGGAGGCCGCGATCGCTCGGATGCGCCGGCTCGTCGAGGCCGGGGCGGATGCCATCTTCCCCGAGGCGATGACCTCGCTCGAGGAGTTCGAGATGGTGCGCGCCGCCGTCGACGTCCCGATCCTGGCCAACATGACGGAGTTCGGCCGCTCCCAGCTCTACACGAAGGATGAGCTCGCCGCGGCCGGAGTGAACCTGATCATCTACCCGGTGACCCTGCTGCGCGCCTCCCTGGGGGCGATGGAGCGGGTCCTTGAGACCATCGCCGCAGAGGGCACCCAGGAGGCCGCGGTGGATCAGATGCTCACCCGCCAGCGCCTCTACGAGCTCGTGGACTACGCCGGCTACGGCCGGTTCGACTCCGGGATCTTCGACTTCGAGGTCCCCGACCGCTTCCGGGGCTGAGCCCCCGGTCGACCTCGCCCATCATCACGAAGGAGTGATCCCCATGTCCGAAGAGATCCGCAAGGGCCTGGCCGGGGTCGTCGCCGACACGACGGCGATCTCCAAGGTCAACCCCGAGACCAACTCCCTGCTCTACCGCGGCTACCCGGTGCAGGAGCTGGCCGCGCGCTGCTCCTTCGAGGAGGTGGCCCTGCTGCTGTGGAACGGCGAGCTGCCCACCGAGCGGGAGCTTTCCGAGTTCCGGGAGTTCGACGCCGCCCACCGGGCGATGGACAGCTCCCTCAAGACCGTCATCGACGCGCTGCCGACCGCCTGCCACCCGATGGACGTGTGCCGCACCGCCGTCTCCGTGCTCGGGGCCCAGGATCCGGCCGCCGAGGACGACTCCCCCGCGGCGAACCTGCTCAAGGCGAAGAAGCTGTTCTCGGCCCTGCCCGCGGTGGTGGCCTACGATCAGCGGCGCCGTCGGGGCCAGGAGCTGATCCAGCCCCGGGAGGACCTGGACTGGTGCGAGAACTTCCTGCACATGACCTTCGGGGAGGTCCCGGCCCCCGAGGTGAAGCGAGCCTTCAGCGTCTCGATGGTCCTGTACGCCGAGCACTCCTTCAACTGCTCGACCTTCACCGCCCGCACCATCGCCTCCTCCCTGTCGGACCTGTATTCGGCGGTGACCGGGGCGATCGGCGCGCTGAAAGGTCCGCTGCACGGCGGGGCCAATGAGGCCGTGATGCACACCTTCGACGAGATCGGCATCCGGGAGGATGAGTCCGAGGCCGACGCCGAGCGGCGCGCGAAGGAGTGGATGGACGCGGCCCTGGGGCAGAAGAGGAAGGTCATGGGCTTCGGGCACCGGGTGTACAAGAACGGCGACTCCCGCGTCCCGACCATGCAGGCGGCGCTGTTCGACATGATCGAACACGTCGACCGCGGCGAGATGATGGGGCTGTACAAGGGTCTGGCGAAGTCCATGGACGAGGCCAAGGGCATCCAGCCGAACCTGGACTACCCGGCCGGGCCGACCTATCACCTGATGGGCTTCGACACCCCGACCTTCACGCCGCTGTTCGTGGCCGCCCGGGTCACGGGGTGGACCGCGCACATCATGGAGCAGCTGGCCCACAACTCGCTGATCCGCCCGCTGTCCGCCTACGACGGGCCAGGTGAGCGGCATCTGCCCGAGTGAGTCTCACACCGCCCGCGGATGGGCCGAGAGGAAGACCTCCCGCAGCGTGTCCGCGGTGACCTTGGTGTAGATCTGCGTGGTGGTCAGGGAGGCGTGGCCCAGCAGCTCCTGGACCACGCGGATGTCCGCCCCGCCTTCCAGGAGGTGGGTCGCGAAGGAGTGGCGCAGGGAGTGCGGGGAGACCTCCTGGGTGATCTGCGCCCGCTCGGCGGCCTTCTTCAGCACCAGCCACGCCCCCTGGCGGGTCAGGCGCCCCCCCCGGGCGTTGAGGAACAGCGCCGGGGTGCCGCGGCCGTGGGCGGCCAGCAGGGGCCGGGATCGCACGAGGTAGGCGGAGACGGCCTCGCGCGCGTAGGAGCCGACCGGCACGATCCGCTCCCGGCCGCCCTTGCCGAACAGGCGCACCACGCCCGTGGCGTGCTCCTGACCGGGCGGCGTCGGGGCGGAGAGGTCATCCCGGTCGACCCCGACGGCCTCGGAGATGCGCGCGCCGGTGGAGTACAGGAACTCCAGTAAGGCCGCATCGCGCAGCCCGGCGGGGGTCTGCCGATCCGGGGCCTCCAGGATCCGGGCCACGGTCTGCACCGGCAGGGCCTTGGGCAGGCGCTGTCCCGGGCGCGGCGGGGCCACGGCCTCCGCGGGGTCCGCGGGGGTGATCCCCTCCAGGGTCCAGAACCGGTGCATCCCGCGCACCGCGACGACGGCGCGGGCCGCGCTGCGCGCGGACAGCCCCCGCCCGCCCTCGGCGCGCGGGCGGGACAGGTGGCGCAGAAACTCCTGCACGTCCTCGGTGACGACCTCGCCGGGGGCGCGCACGCCGCGCCGGTCGGCGAGGAAGGCCAGGTAGCGCCCGAGGTCCCGGCGGTAGGAGGCGAGGGTGTTCGCGGCCAGGCCGCGCTCGATCTCCAGGTGCTGCAGGTACCGCCGCAGGCCGTCGTTCAGCTCCGGGGCCGGGGCGACGGCCGGCGCGGCGTGTGGGCGGCTCACGCCGCGTCGTCCTCCCGGAACCCCGGGTGCGCCGGCCACGCGGCCTCGGCCGGACGCAGATCCGCGAAGTCCCGGCGCAGCCCCGCCCACACGGCGAGGATCGCGTTGACCGCGGACGGGGAGTGCAGACGCGAGCCCAGCACGGCCGTCGCGGCCTCCTCGATGGGCACCCAGCGGGTGATGATCTGCGCTTCCTCCTCCTCGCGGGTGAAGCGCTCGGCCTCGGGCACCGGGTCGATGCCGCGGGCCAGGAAGATCCGGGTGGCCTCGTTCGAGGCGCCGGGGGTGTTCTGGAACTCCAGCAGGGTGTCCCAGCGGGCGGCGGTCAGATCCGCCTCCTCGCGCAGCTCCCGGCGCGCGGCGTCCACGGGGGCCTCCCCCGCGACGTCCAGCAGCCCCGCCGGGATCTCCCACATCCGCATGCCGGCGGGGTGGCGGTACTGGCTGATCAGCAGGATCTCCTGCTCCTCGTTCAGCGCGGCGATCGCCACGGCCCCCGGGTGGCGCAGGAACTCGCGGCGGATCATCGCGCCGTCCGGCTCCAGCCGGAAGCCCTCCTCCACGACGTCGAAGACCTTCCCGGAGAAGATCTCCCGCTGCTCTTCGGGCTCGATCGGGCAGATCCGGTCCGCCAGCGGCTCCCGCGCCTGCCCGCCCCGGCGCTCCGACGTCGTCATCGGGCCAGCGCCGCGGCGATCAGCCCGCGGAACAGGGGGTGGGAGCGGGTGGGCCGGGACAGCAGCTCCGGGTGGGCCTGCGTGGAGACGTAGTAGGGGTGCACCTCGGCGGGCAGCTCCACGAACTCCACCAGTGAGCCGTCCGGGGAGGTCCCGGAGATCACCAGGCCGGCCTCCTCCAGCTGCTCGCGGTAGGCGTTGTTGACCTCGTAGCGGTGCCGGTGGCGCTCCTTGACCTCGGTGGCCCCGTACGCGCCGGCCACCACGGAGCCCTCGGTGAGCTTGGCGTCGTACAGGCCCAGGCGCATCGTGCCGCCCAGGTCCCCCGCGCCGTCCACGAACTGCTTCTGCTCCTCCATCGTGGCGATGATCGGGGTGGAGGTCTCCGGGTCGAACTCGGTGGAGGAGGCCTCCGGCAGGCCGACAACGCTGCGGGCGTACTCCATGACCATGCACTGCAGGCCCAGGCACAGCCCCAGGGTCGGGATGCGGTGCTCCCGGGCGTAGCGCAGGGCGCCGAGCTTGCCCTCCAGGCCGCGGATCCCGAAGCCGCCGGGCACGCAGATCGCGTCCACGTCCGCCAGCTGCCGGGCCGCACCCTCGGGATCCTGGCACAGGTCCGAGGCGATCCACTTGATGCTCACCTTGGCGTCGTTGGCGAAGCCGCCGGCGCGCAGCGCCTCGGAGACGGACAGGTAGGCGTCCGGCAGGTCGATGTACTTGCCGACCAGCCCCACCGTGACCTCGTGCGAGGGCTGGTGCACGGTGCGCAGCAGCTTGTCCCACTCGGTGAAGTCCGCGGGCTGGTAGTCCAGGCCCAGGTAGTCCAGGATGTAGGCGTCCAGGCCCTGCCGGTACAGGGTCTTGGGGATGTCGTAGATGCTCGGGGCATCCGGGCAGGCGATGACGGCCTCGGTGTCCACATCGCATGCGCTGCCGACCTTGGCCTTGAGGCTCTCGGAGACCTCCTTGGCCGAGCGCAGCACCAGGGCGTCCGGGATGATCCCGAGCCCGCGCAGGGCCGCCACGGAGTGCTGAGTGGGCTTGGTCTTCATCTCCCCGGAGGGCCCGATGTAGGGGATCAGGGAGACGTGCAGGAAGAACACGTGGCGCCGCCCGACGTCGCGGCGCACCTGGCGAGCGGCCTCCAGGAAGGGCTGGGATTCGATGTCCCCGACGGTGCCGCCGATCTCGGTGATGATGATGTCCGGGGCGTCGGGCTCGCCGGTGGCCCGGCGGCGCATGCGCGCCTTGATCTCATCGGTGATGTGCGGGATGACCTGCACGGTGTCCCCCAGGTACTCCCCGCGCCGCTCCTTGGCGATCACGGTGGAGTAGACCTGGCCGGTGGTCACGTTGGCCGAGGCGTCGAGGTTCTCGTCCAGGAAGCGCTCGTAGTGGCCGATGTCCAGGTCCGTCTCGGCGCCGTCGTCGGTGACGAAGACCTCGCCGTGCTGGAAGGGGTTCATGGTGCCGGGATCCACGTTGAGGTAGGGATCCAGCTTCTGCATGGTCACGGACAGCCCGCGCGAGCGCAGCAGGCGCCCGAGGCTGGAGGCGGTCAGCCCCTTGCCGAGGGAGGAGGCCACACCCCCCGTGACGAAGATCTGCCGGGTGATCTTCCGGTCCGTGCTGTGCTGTGCCGACGCTGTCTTGGATTCATTCACCACGGGTCTCGAGCCTATCATGCGGGGTCAGGGGTGAAGGTGGCGCAGATCTCATGCGCCGGGGTGCTCGGCGGCGGGCTGCGGGGCCGCCTGGCCGGCGTCGGCCAGCAGCTCCGCGGCGTGCTGGCGGGCCGCGGCGGAGTCCTCGTGCCCGGCCAGCATCCGCGCCAGCTCGACGACGCGCTCGCCCGGATCCAGCACCCGCACCTCGGAGACCGTGGCGTCCTCGGACTTCAGGACCAGCACATGCCGGTCCGCGTGGGCGGCGACCTGCGGCAGGTGGGTGACCACCAGGACCTGCACGCGCCGGGCCAGCATCGCCAGGCGCCGGCCGATCTCCACGGCGGCCTTCCCGCCCACCCCGGCGTCGACCTCGTCGAAGATGAAGGTCGGCACCGGGTCCACCTCGGCCAGCACCACCTCCAGGGCGAGCATCACCCGGGACAGCTCGCCGCCGGAGGCGCCCTTGCCCAGCGGGCGCGGGACGGCGTCGCGGTGCGGGGCGAGCATGAGGCTCACCGCGTCCTTGCCCTCGGGCCCGAACTTCTCGGTCTCCTCCACCTGAACGACCAGACGGGCGTTGGGCATCGCCAGGGCGGAGAGTTCCTCGGAGACGACGGCGCTGAGCCGGCGGCCCGACTCCTCGCGCAGTGCCCGCAGCCGGTCGGCCTCCTCCTGCAGGCGACCGCGCAGTCCGCGCAGCTGCTCCTCCAGGGCTTCGGCCCGCGAGGGGTCGTCCTCCAGGGCCTGCAGGCGGTTGCGGCTGGCCGCGGCCCAGTCCAGCACCTCGGTGATGTCCGCGCCGTACTTGCGGGTCAGCTTCTTCAGGGCCGCCCGGCGGGATTCCACCTGCGCCAGGCGCCCGGGGCCCTCGGTCTCCAGATCGGAGAGGTAGCCGGAGAGCTCCTCCCCGATGTCCGCGGCCTGGATCATCAGCTCCCGGACCCGCCCGGCCAGCCCGGCCAGGGCCTCGTCCTCCTCGGCCTCCTGCAGCAGGGCGCGGTGGGCGTGATCCAGCAGGACCGAGACCGTGCTCGCCTCCAGGTCCGCACCACCGACCAGCGCGGACTGGGCCGTGCGCGCGGCGGTGCGCAGCTGCTCGACGTTGGTCAGCCGCGCGGATTCCGCGTCCAGGAACTCCTCCTCCCCCACCTGCGGGCGCACGTCGTCGATCTCCTTCAGCGCCGCGGCCAGGGACTGGGCCTCGAAGGCCCGGGCCCGGGAGTTCTCCCGGACCTCGCGCAGCTCCTGGGCGGCCTCCCGGTACTCGGCGTAGTGCGCGCGGTACCGGTCCAGCAGGTCCGCGAGCTCCTCCCCGGCGTAGGCGTCCACGGCCCGACGCTGGGCCGCGGCGGACTTCAGCCGCAGCTGATCGGTCTGCCCGTGCACGGCCACGAGGGTCTGCCCCAGGGCGGCCAGGGTCCCGATGGGCGCGGCCGCCCCGCCGACGGTGGCCCGGGAGCGCCCCGAGGCGCTGACCGTGCGGGAGAGGATCAGCTCCTGGGGCAGCTCGGTGCCGTCCTCGACCCGCACGGCCTCGCCGCCGGCCTCCTCGGCCATCTCCACGGCCGGGTGGCCCTCGGGCAGGCGCACCACGGCCTGGGCCAGGGCGGAGCGGGCCCCGGCGCGCACCGCGCCGGCATCGGAGCGGGCGCCGAGCAGCATGCCCAGGGCGGTGACGACCATGGTCTTGCCGGCTCCGGTCTCCCCGGTGAGCACGGTCAGCCCGGGGCCCAAGGGCAGGGTGGCCCCGGTGATGACCCCGAGGTCACGGATGTTGATCTCCTCGATCATGCGCTGCGGTTCTCCTTCCCAGGCTCGGGGGCGGGGGCGGGCTCGCCCTCCACGACGGGGCCGCGCCACCCGCGGGTGGGCAGCTGGAACTTCTTCACCAGCCGCTCCGAGAACGGGGCGGGGTGGATGCGGGCCAGGCGCACCGGCTTGCCGGAGCGGCGCACCTCGATGCGCGCGCCGGGCGGCAGGTCCGCGCTGCGGCGCCCGTCGCACCACAGCACGCCGTAGTGCCCGTTGGTCGGCAGCAGCTCCACGGCCATGGTCGAGGCGGGCGCGGCCACCAGGGGCCGGGAGAACAGGGCGTGGGCGCTCAACGGCACCAGCAGCATCGCCGCGACCTCGGGCCACACCACCGGCCCGCCCCCGGAGAAGGCGTAGGCCGTGGACCCGGTGGGGGTGGCCATCACGACGCCGTCGCAGCCGAAGCTGCTCAGCGGGCGCCCGTCCACCTCGATGACCACCTCGACCATCTTCTCCCGGTTGCCCTTCTCCACCGAGGCCTCGTTCAGGGCCCAGTCGTGGTGCAGCACCCGCCGTTCGCTCCACACCTGCACGTCGATGGCCATCCGCTCCTCGACCGTGTAGGTGCGGTTGACGATGTGGTCCACGGTCTCATCCAGGTCCGTGCGCTCGGATTCGGCCAGGAAGCCCACGTGGCCCAAGTTCACCCCGATCAGCGGGATGTCGGTGTGGCGCATCATCTCCGCCGCGCGCAGGATGGACCCGTCCCCGCCCAGCACCACCCCGAGCTCGACGTCGTTCAGGGCCACGGACTCGTGGATGACCTCGATCCCGGGGCAGTGCGGGGCGCCGAAGATCGTCTCGAGGTCCCCGCGACCCATGACGGGCGTCAGCCCGGCCGCCAGCAGCCGGTCGCAGGCTTGGGTCGCGGCCGCCGTGGCTTCGGGTCGCCCCGTGTGGGCGAACAGGAGGATCTTGCGGGTCATGGGACCTTGCTCCTTCGGGGAGGATCGCGGGCGGCGTCGGGCGGGCCCGGGCGGGTTCGGGGTGCGTCGGGCGGGGTCGGGGTACGCGGCGCACCGGATCCCAGCCTAGGCGAGGGGACTGACAGATCCGAGGTCTCCCGTCGGGCGGTGCAGGTGCAGGAAGTGCTCGCGGTTGCCGTCCTGGCCGGGCAGGGCGGAATCCGCCGCGGCCCGGATCTGCAGGCCGAGGTCGGCGGCGGCCTCGAGGACGGCGCGGATGCCGGCCTGCCGGGTCGCCTCGTCGCGGACCACGCCATGCTTGTCCAGCCCGGAGCGGCCGACCTCGAACTGCGGCTTGACCATGAGCACCAGCTCCCCGCCGGGGGCGGTCGCGGCGCGCAGCGCGGGCAGGACGAGGGTCAGGGAGATGAAGGAGAGATCCCCCACGGTCAGCTGCACGGGCCCGCCGATCGCCTCCGGGTCCAGGTGGCGCACGTTCAGCCCCTCGTGCACCTGCACCCGGGGATCGGCGCGCAGGCTGGGGTGCAGCTGGTCGTGGCCGACGTCGACCGCGACCACCCGGGCGGCCCCGCGGTGCAGCAGCACCTGGGTGAACCCGCCGGTGGAGGCCCCGGCGTCCAGGCAGCGCCGCCCGGCCACGACGACGTCGGGGAAGGCCCGCAGCGCGCCGTCGAGCTTGTGTCCGGCCCGCGAGACCCAGTCCGCCCCCGGGCCCGGCAGGATGCGCACGGGCACCTCCGCGGCGACGTCGAGGGCGGGCTTGCGAACCTCCCGGTGGTGGACCAGGACCCGCCCCTCCCGGATCAGCCGGGCGGCCGCGGTGCGCGAGGGGGCCAGACCCGCGTGCACCAGATGCCGGTCCAGCCTCATCCGCGCGTCTCCGGGTCGGCGCGGGCCTCTCCCGGTGCCGCCGGCGCGGGGCTGGGCTCGGCGTCCAGGCGGGTCCGCAGGGCCCGATGCAGCTGGTCGTACAGGGCGGCGTGCTCGGCCACCGGGACGGCGTCGAAGCGCTGCAGCAGGGCCTCCAGCTCCTCGGCGGAGCCGTGTTCGGCCAGCCGCCGCGCCGCCTCCTGCACCACCCGCGACGCCTCCTCGGCCCGCGGGTCCCCCGTCAGCTCCGGACTCACCGCCATCGCAGCTCGGGCTCCGTCGGCTCCTCGGCCCGGGGATGCACGGCCCACCAGGCGGCGCAGGCGACCCGCCAGCGCAGGACCTCCGGGCCATCCCCGCGCACGGTGACGCCGGCGGCGTCGGCCTGGGCGGTGATCCCGTGCAGCTCGGCGCGGGCCTCACCGCCGTCCGCGTTCACCCGCGGGGCGGCGTAGTCCTCGAACAGCTCGCCCAGGTCGGCCAGCAGGTGGTCCGGTCGCTGGTCCGCCGGGGCGCGCAGCACGTCCTCCCAGGTCTGCACCCCGGTCATGACGGCGGCGCTGGGCAGGTCCGCCCGGTGCGCCCCGAGGATGTCCGTGTCCAGTCGGTCCCCGACCACCAGCGGCCGACGCACGTCCAGCCGCTCGACGATGGTGTGGAAGATCGCCGCGCCGGGTTTGCCCGCCACGAGGGGCTCCCGCCGGGTGGCGGTGGCCACGGCCCGCACGAGGGTGCCGTTGCCGGGGGCGATGCCCCGCTCCTTGGGGATGGTCAGATCCGTGTTGGAGGCGATCCACAGCACCTGCTCGTCGGCCAGGGTGTAGGCCGCCTCGGCCAGGTCCTGCCAGCGCAGCGTCGGCTCGAAGCCCTGCAGCACGGCCCGGGGCTCCTCCCCCGGCGCGACGACGCGCAGTCCGGCGTCCCGGGCGCAGTCGGCCAGAGCCTCGGCCCCGCAGATCTGCACGGGCGCGCCCGCGCCGAGCCGGTCGGCCGCCAGCCGGGCGGCGGCCTGCGCGGAGCTGACCACGTGCTCGGCGTCGGTGTGCAGACCCAGGACGTTCAGGTGCTCGGCCACGGTGCCCACGGAGCGCGAGGCGTTGTTGGTCACGTACGCCACCGCGACACCTTCCCGCTGGGCGCGGTTCAGCGCGGGCACGGCCCCCGGGATGGGGTCGGGGCCTGCGTAGACCACCCCGTCCAGGTCGGAGAGGATCGCGTCGAAGGATGCGAGCAGGTGGCTCATGCGCGCCCGGCGTCCCCCGCGTTGTCCCGGGCGATGTCCTCCTCGACCTCCCGCAGCTCCGGCGGCATCCCGCCGGTCGTGGCGGCGTCGTCATCGGCGACGTCCTCGGTGACCACGTCGCCTTCGATCTCGGTCTCGTCGGTGGCCTCGGGGTCCCCGGGATCCTCATCCTCCAGGTCGGTCTTCTCCACGACGTCGCCCAGCTCGGTGCGCAGCTCCTCCTCGCCGGTGCGCTCCACGTCCGGTTCGACGTCCTCGAGCGCGCCGCCGAAGCCGGTGCGGTCCTCGGCGACGGCCGCGAGGCGCTCGTCATCGCCGGTCTCGGCCTCGGCGCGGCGGCGCTGGGCGGCGGCCTCCTCCATCTCCTCGGGGGTGGGCTCCTGTTCGGCCATCTCGATTCCCTGCTCGTCCTCGGGCTGCTCATCCGGCAGCACGTCGATGTCGTAGATCTCCGGTTCCGCGAACTGTCCCTGCCCCAGGGCGGCTTCGGCGACGGCGACCAACCGGGACCACCGGGCGGCCTCCGCCTCCCGGCCCAGCGCCTCGAGCACGTCCGCGTAGGCGGAGTACAGGCGCGGGCTGTAGGAGAAGGCGCGGCGGGGGTTCAGCTCGGGGATCTCCAGGGCGCGCCGGGCGGCCTCGAGGTCTCCCGCGTCCTGGTGGATCCCGGAGACCACCATGGCCAGCTCGGCCTTCTGCTCGGCGCTCAGACCCTCCAGGGCCTCCTCGTCCCGGGCCTCCTCCAGGGCCTTCGCGGTGCGGCCCAGGGCCCGCTGCGCGTCGACGATCAGCGGCAGGTGCTCGTGGGATCCGGTCATGCGCCGGTGGGTGCGCAGCTCGCGCAGGGCGGTCTCCCAGTCCTCCGCGGCATAGGCGGCGACGCCGGCGGCCTCGCGCACCGCGGCAACCCGTCCGGCCCGGGCGACGGCGGCCTGGGCGTGCTCGAGGGCGAAGTCCGGGTCCACGTCCAGGTACAGGCTGGTCATCACCAGGTGCCGGGAGACCACCTCCGCGTTGTCCGGCTCGAGCACCCGCAGCTCCCGCTGCACGGACTTGTCCAGCTCCTTGCCGGTGACCTCCTCGTCGATCTCCGGGGCGGGTCCGCGCGAGGGCCGGTAGCCGCTGCGCACATCCTCCCGACGCTGCTCCCGACGCCGGTCGAACTGGCCCCGCGGGTTGCGCTCGGCGTCCTCGCCCCGCCGGTCCTGCCAGGACTGCGGGCGGGATCCCCCGCGGAACTCGCCGCCGAGCCGGGACGCAGGCCCGCGGCGATCCCGGTCCTGACGGGGACGGTCCTGACGATCGCGATCCTGACGCGGACCGTCATCGCGACGACGGTCCTGGCCGAAGCGCTCATCCCGGCGATCCTGCCGGGGGCGATCCCCCCGGTCCTCGAACCGACCGGACCCGCGGCGACGATCAAAGGAGCCACGGCCTGCACCGGCGGAGCCGCGACGACCGTCGGAGCGGCTCTCGTCGCGGCCCCAGCGCGGGGAACCGGAGCGGCCCCGCCCTCGATCGGAGGCACCGCTGGGGCGATCGCGCCTCCGGTCCCCCGACCGATGCCCTTCGTGCGGACGGTCTTCAGCCACGCTGTGCTCCTTCTGCTCACGTTCTCTCGACGCGGTCCGGCCACCGGGACCACGGGGGATCCCACGGCTCAGGCCGACCGCGTCGCTGCTCGCCACCAGTCTACGGAACCGGACACCGGTGCATCGCCACCGGTGTGCGGGAACCTGACGGCCGAGTGCGGGCACGGAGCAGCACGGGCCTGTGGGTGCGCCGCCCCGGAGGGTCGGGAAGGGTCCACGGGCACGAAAAAAAGGGGGCCCCACACCGGGACCCCCACCACCCACAACCACGGACCCCGCCAAGCCCCGCACATCCCACGGGCACAAAAAAAGGGTGGGGATCCCCGACCGGGGACCCCCACCACCATCAAAAAATGAATCTCGGCGGCGACCTACTCTCCCACACACCTACCGGGTGCAGTACCATCAGCGCTAAGAGCCTTAACTACCGGGTTCGGAAAGGGACCGGGTGTACCCCTCTTGCCATAACCACCGAGAAAAACACGGGCCAACCACCATCCAGGCACCCACCACCAACCCCACCCACCAGGGAAACACCCCCAAGGGTCACGGGTTCATGGTCAGCACCCCACACGGGTTGCTATCCCAAAACCATACAGTGAACACGAACACCAACACACGACCATCAAACAACCATGATCACCATGATGTGTAGATAAGTCTTCGGCCTATTAGTACCAGTCAACTCCACCAGTCTTCAGTCCCGGCTTCCATACCTGGCCTATCAACCCCGTCATCTACAGGGAGCCTCACACCCAACAAAAGGGCAAGGAGAACTCATCTCGAAGCAAGCTTCCCGCTTAGATGCTTTCAGCGGTTATCTCTCCCGAACGTAGCCAATCAGCCATGCACCTGGCGGTACAACTGACATACCAGAGGTTCGTCCGTCCCGGTCCTCTCGTACTAAGGACAGGCCTCCACAATTCTCCAACGCACGCAGCGGATAGGGACCGAACTGTCTCACGACGTTCTGAACCCAGCTCGCGTACCGCTTTAATGGGCGAACAGCCCAACCCTTGGGACCAACTCCAGCCCCAGGATGCGACGAGCCGACATCGAGGTGCCAAACCATGCCGTCGATATGGACTCTTGGGCAAGATCAGCCTGTTATCCCCGAGGTACCTTTTATCCGTTGAGCGACGGCCATTCCACAATGAACCGCCGGATCACTAGTCCCGACTTTCGTCCCTGCTCGACCTGCCAGTCTCACAGTCAAGCTCCCTTGTGCACTTACACTCAACACCTGATTGCCAACCAGGCTGAGGGAACCTTTGGGCGCCTCCGTTACTCTTTAGGAGGCAACCGCCCCAGTTAAACTACCCATCAGGCACTGTCCCTGACCCAGATCATGGGCCGAAGTTAGACATCCAATATGACCAGAGTGGTATTTCAACAACGACTCCACCACCACTAGCGTGATGACTTCACAGTCTCCCACCTATCCTACACAAGCCACACCGAACACCAATACCAAACTATAGTAAAGGTCACGGGGTCTTTCCGTCCTGCTGCGCGAAACGAGCATCTTTACTCGTACTGCAATTTCGCCGAGTTCATGGTTGAGACAGTAGGGAAGTCGTTACTCCATTCGTGCAGGTCGGAACTTACCCGACAAGGAATTTCGCTACCTTAGGATGGTTATAGTTACCACCGCCGTTTACTGGGGCTTAAATTCTCCGCTTCGACCCCGAAGGGCCTAACGAGTCCTCTTAACCTTCCAGCACCGGGCAGGAGTCAGTCCGTATACATCGTCTTGCGACTTCGCACGGACCTGTGTTTTTGATAAACAGTCGCTTCCCCCTGGTCTCTGCGACCCATACACGCTCCCCGGAGCAAGCCCGGTTCACGCTCAAGGTCCCCCTTCTCCCGAAGTTACGGGGGCATTTTGCCGAGTTCCTTAACCATGATTCTCTCGAACGCCTTAGTATTCTCTACCTGATCACCTGTGTCGGTTTAGGGTACGGGCAACTAGAACCTCACGCCGATGCTTTTCTCGACAGCATAGGATCACCGAATCCCCCCACCAAAGGGGGTCCCATCACATCTCAGGCACACGGGGCGCGCATTTAACAACACCCCACCCTACATGCTTAGACCACGACAACCACCGCGTGGCCCGGCTACCTTCCTGCGTCACACCTGTTAACACGCTTACCTCCCTGGCTCAGGCCCCACGCTCCCCACCAGAAGCCACACAAAATGCGGCCACAGTGGTTCGGGTGGTTAGTATCACCAGCTCAGTATGGACGGTCCTTCGTCGGTACGGGAATATCAACCCGTTATCCATCGACTACGCCTGACGGCCTCGCCTTAGGCCCCGACTAACCCAGGGAAGATTAGCTTGACCCTGGAACCCTTGATCATCCGGCGGATACGTTTCTCACGCATCATTCGCTACTCATGCCTGCATTCTCACTCGCATAGCCTCCACCACTCGTTCACACGGCAGCTTCACCGGCCACACGACGCTCCCCTACCCAACAACAAAACGCTGTTGCCACAACTTCGGCGGTGTACTTGAGCCCCGCTACATTGTCGGCGCAGAATCACTTGACCAGTGAGCTATTACGCACTCTTTCAAGGATGGCTGCTTCTAAGCCAACCTCCTGGTTGTCTCAGCAACTCCACATCCTTTCCCACTTAGCACACGCTTAGGGGCCTTAGTTGATGGTCTGGGCTGTTTCCCTCTCGACAATGAAGCTTATCCCCCACTGTCTCACTGCCACGCTAAAACTTACCGGCATTCGGAGTTTGGCAGACGTCAGTAACCCGATAAGGCCCATCAGCCAACCAGTAGCTCTACCTCCAGCAAGCAACACGCAACGCTGCACCTAAATGCATTTCGGGGAGAACCAGCTATCACAGAGTTTGATTGGCCTTTCACCCCTACCCACAGCTCATCCCCTCCATTTTCAACTGAAGTGGGTTCGGTCCTCCACGCGCTCTTACACACGCTTCAACCTGGCCATGGGTAGATCACTCCGCTTCGGGTCTAGATCCTGCCACTCACACGCCCTCTTCAGACTCGCTTTCGCTACGACTACCCCACACGGGTTAACCTCGCGACAGAACACTAACTCGCAGGCTCATTCTTCAAAAGGCACGCCATCACCCCAAAAGGCTCTGACGGCTTGTAGGCACACGGTTTCAGGTACTATTTCACTCCCCTCCCGGGGTACTTTTCACCATTCCCTCACGGTACTGATCCACTATCGGTCACAAGAAAGTATTTAGACTTACCAGGTGGTCCTGGCAGATTCACACGAGATTTCACGGGCCCCGTGCTACTCGGGAAACAACACCATGCAGCAGCCACGGTTTCAGCTACAGGACTCTCACCCTCTACGGCACGCCATCCCAGGCGCTTCGCCTACCGCAACACACCACACCACCAGCCGGTAAGAACTGGCACGCATCACTCCCACAACCCCCATGATGCAACCCCTCACCGGTATCACACACCACAGGTTTAGTCTCATCCGCTTTCGCTCGCCACTACTCACAGAATCATTAGTTATTTTCTCTTCCTGAGGGTACTGAGATGTTTCACTTCCCCTCGTTCCCTCCACACACCCTATACATTCAGGTGCAGGTCACCACCCTTGACAAGTGGCGGGGTTCCCCCATTCGGAAATCCTCGAATCAACGTCCTGTTATCGACTCCCCGAGGCTTATCGCAGATTCACACGTCCTTCATCGGCTTCTTGTGCCAAGGCATCCACCGTGCGCCCTAAACAACTTAGCCACACACAGATAATCACAGATACACTCAACAATCGCAGATACACCACACCCAGCAACCACCAGAAACCCAGCAGTCACCAGACACGGCATACCAGAATAAAATTGATGCTCGCGTCCACTATATAGTTCTCAAACAACAACCCACACCACCACCAACACCACACACAACGCATAGCACCAGCAGCAGCCAGGCAAACCCAAGACAACCACCCCAACCCACACCAGCAACAGGAAACCCATCACCAGCACGGGTCAGAAGCTCATTGCCTCAAAACCCAACAGCATGCTCCATCCACTCCACTCACCACACCACCAGCCACACAAGCCAGCAGCATGACAAGAACAGGCGCACATTCCACCCATGAGCAAACCCCACGCACCACACTCGGGCACGAACAGGGCCAACCAAAGTTGAGCTCCTTAGAAAGGAGGTGATCCAGCCGCACCTTCCGGTACGGCTACCTTGTTACGACTTAGTCCCAATCGCCAGTCCCACCTTCGACGACTCCCTCCACAAGGGTTAGGCCATCGGCTTCGGGTGTTACCAACTTTCGTGACTTGACGGGCGGTGTGTACAAGGCCCGGGAACGTATTCACCGCAGCGTTGCTGATCTGCGATTACTAGCGACTCCGACTTCATGGGGTCGAGTTGCAGACCCCAATCCGAACTGAGACCGGCTTTTTGGGATTAGCTCCACCTCACAGTATCGCAACCCATTGTACCGGCCATTGTAGCATGCGTGAAGCCCAAGACATAAGGGGCATGATGATTTGACGTCATCCCCACCTTCCTCCGAGTTGACCCCGGCAGTCTCCTATGAGTCCCCACCATCACGTGCTGGCAACATAGAACGAGGGTTGCGCTCGTTGCGGGACTTAACCCAACATCTCACGACACGAGCTGACGACAACCATGCACCACCTGTACACCAGCCCAAAAGGGAAGAACCATCTCTGGAACGATCCGGTGTATGTCAAGCCTTGGTAAGGTTCTTCGCGTTGCATCGAATTAATCCGCATGCTCCGCCGCTTGTGCGGGCCCCCGTCAATTCCTTTGAGTTTTAGCCTTGCGGCCGTACTCCCCAGGCGGGGCACTTAATGCGTTAGCTACGGCGCGGAAAACGTGGAATGTCCCCCACACCTAGTGCCCAACGTTTACGGCATGGACTACCAGGGTATCTAATCCTGTTCGCTCCCCATGCTTTCGCTCCTCAGCGTCAGTAACAGCCCAGTAACCTGCCTTCGCCATCGGTGTTCCTCCTGATATCTGCGCATTTCACCGCTACACCAGGAATTCCAGTTACCCCTACTGCACTCTAGCCTGCCCGTACCCACTGCACACCCGGAGTTAAGCCCCGGGCTTTCACAGCAGACGCGACAAGCCGCCTACGAGCTCTTTACGCCCAATAATTCCGGACAACGCTTGCGCCCTACGTATTACCGCGGCTGCTGGCACGTAGTTAGCCGGCGCTTCTTCTGCAGGTACCGTCACTTCCGCTTCTTCCCTGCTGAAAGAGGTTTACAACCCGAAGGCCGTCATCCCTCACGCGGCGTCGCTGCATCAGGCTTGCGCCCATTGTGCAATATTCCCCACTGCTGCCTCCCGTAGGAGTCTGGGCCGTGTCTCAGTCCCAGTGTGGCCGGTCACCCTCTCAGGCCGGCTACCCGTCGTCGCCTTGGTAGGCCATTACCCCACCAACCAGCTGATAGGCCGTGAGCCCATCTAAGACCAGTACATAACCCTTTCCACCACCAGCCCATGCGGGCAGTAGTCGCATCCGGTATTAGACCCAGTTTCCCAGGCTTATCCCAGAGTCAAAGGCAGGTCACTCACGTATTACTCACCCGTTCGCCACTCATCCACCCGGTGCAAGCACCAGGCTTCAGCGTTCGACTTGCATGTGTTAAGCACGCCGCCAGCGTTCGTCCTGAGCCAGGATCAAACTCTCCGTTGAAAAACAAAAAGCATGAACACTGGACTCATCAAAATAAATGAACAGCGCAACGCATCACCAGCCACGGGGTGGCCTCCACGCTGCACCAACACTCTGCATGATGACCACAGTCATTCACAAAAAATACTTGGTATGCACCATCAGAGTGAACAAAGCACACTATTGAGTTCTCAAACAACGAACCACACAGCCACCACCAGCCCCGAACACTCGGAACCAGAGACGACCATCGGTCTCTCGGAAAAACGTCACCGTCTCGATCGGCGGCAACCTGTCCACCGTACCAGACCCTCACACCACCCCGCAAACCGGGATGCTCCGTGAAGATCCAGCCGATCAGGACCGGCCCGCCTCGCGGCGACCTGTAAGACTCTACAGACCCCCACCAGGGCACGCAAGCCGGAACGAGATGTCCTCGGTCACAGCCTGCGGACCCCGGCGTCGGGCTAGTCCTGCACGTTCACCAGGGCCATGTTCTTCTTGCCCCGGCGCAGCACCAGGTAGCGCCCGTGCAGCAGGTCCTCGTCGGCCACGACGGCGTCCTCCCCCGCGGCCTTGGCCCCGTTCACCGACACCGCGCCCTCGCGCAGGAACCGGCGGGCCTCGGACTTGGAGGAGGCCAGCTGCGTGGCCAGCAGCAGGTCCGCCACCTGCGGGAGCCGCCCCGCCGGCACCTGTGCGTGGGGCAGCTCGGCGGTGGCCGCCACCAGCGTCGGCTCGTCCAGCGCCACGATGTCGCCGCGGCCGAACAGGGCCTCCGACGCCGCGATGACCTTGTCCGTGGCCTCGGATCCGTGCACCAGGGAGCACACGTCATAGGCCAGCGTCTTCTGGGCCTGCCGGCGGAAGGGCTCCTCCTCCGTCAGCCGCGCCAGCTCCTCGATCTCGGCGCGGGTGCGGAAGGTGAAGACCTTGAGCCGGTCCACGACGTCGGCGTCGGCGGTGTTCAGCCAGAACTGGTAGAAGGCGTACGGCGTGGTCAGCTCGGGATCCAGCCAGATGGCGTTGCCCTCGGACTTGCCGAACTTGGTGCCGTCCGAGTTGGTGATCAGCGGGCTGCCCATCGCGTGGACGTGCTCGCCCTCCACCTTGCGGATCAGCTCGGTGCCGGAGGTGAGGTTGCCCCACTGGTCGGAGCCGCCCAGCTGCAGGGTGCACCCGTACTGCCGGTACAGCTCCAGGAAGTCCATGCCCTGCAGGATCTGGTAGCTGAACTCGGTGTAGGAGATGCCCTCCTCGGAGTTCAGCCGCTTGGCGACGATCTCCTTCTTGATCATGGTGCCCACGCGGAAGCTCTTGCCGATGTCGCGCAGGAAGTCCAGGGCGGACAGCCCCGCCGTCCAGTCCAGGTTGTTGACCATCCGCGCGGCGTTGTCCCCCTCGAAGGACAGGAAGCGCTGGATCTGCCCGCGCAGGGACTCCACCCACTGGGCCACGACCTCCCGGGAGTTCAGCACCCGCTCGGAGGTCTGCCTCGGGTCCCCGATCAGCCCCGTCGAGCCGCCGACCAGCCCCAGGGGCCGGTGCCCGGCCAGCTGCAGCCGGCGCATGTTCAGCAGCTGCACGAGATGCCCCAGGTGCAGGGAGGCCGCGGTCGGATCGAAGCCGATGTAGTACGTGAGGGTGTCCTCCGTCAGGGCCTTCTCCAGGGCCTGGGGGTCCGTGCTCACGTGCACGAGCCCCCGCCACTGGAATTCCTGCCAGATGTTCTGGAAGGTGGGGTCGTTGGCCTGCTCGTCCAGACCCTGCACGGCGTCGATGTTCGCGTTAGTCGTCACGGCACACACGGTACCATCGGGCCCGCGTGCAACCAGCGGTCTCAGTCCAGGCCCGCCGGCATCGGCCCGGAGGAGACCAGGGTGAGCCGCTGGGTCGGGCGGGTCATCGCCACGTACAGGTCCCCCAGCCGACCGTCGGCCGCCTGCACCAGGGCGTTCGGCTCGGCGATCACGACGGCGTCGAACTCCAGGCCCTTGGCCTCCCACGGGCTGAGCACCAGGATCTGGCGCTGCCGGGCCCCACCGCCGGTGCCGCTGCGCGCGCCGAAGGCCTCCACCACGGCCGCGGCCACCGCGTCGTGCTGCTCGGGTGCGGCCACCACGCCCACGAGTCCGCCGGGCACCAGCTCCAGGTCCCGGGCCACGGCCTCGACGACGCCGGCCGGGACGTCCCCGGTGCGCACCAGCTGCGGCGCCCACCGCCCCTCGCGCACGGCCCGCGGCGCGGAGACCTCCAGCCCCGAGGCCCGGGCGACGTCGACCGCCGCACGGGCGATCTGCGCGGGGGTGCGGTAGTTGACGGTCAGCTCCTCCAGGGTGAAGCGCTCCCCCACGAAGGGCTCGAGGGCCTCGGCCCAGCTGTGCGCGGCCGCCGGTGCCGAGGCCTGGGCGATATCCCCGACCACCGTGAAGGACTTCATGGGGCACCGGCGCATCAGCAGCCGCCACTGCATCGGGGAGAGCTCCTGGGCCTCATCGACCACCACGTGCCCGTAGGCCCAGGTGCGGTCGGCCGTCGCGGCCTCCGCCGCGCTCATCCGCGCCGGGCCCACCGCGTTGAGGTCGGCGAGCATCTGGGCGGTGACCACCCCGTCGGCCCCGACATCGGCCAGGGACTCCTCCACGTTCTCGATGGCCTTGGCCGCGTTCTCCAGGTCCGCGCTGCGCTGGGCGGCCGCCCGGGCCGCGGCCGTGCCGACCGCCGCCTCGAAGTCCCCGAGCAGCTCCGCGGCCTCGTCCAGCAGCGGGGCGTCGGCCTCGGTGAACGGGGCCGAGGCCTCCCGGCGCAGCAGCTGACGCTGGGCCGGGTCCAGCGCCCGGGCGGCCGAGTCCAGGTAGCGGGGCTTGGCGAACAGGTCGCGCAGCAGGGTCTGCGGGCTCAGCGGCAGCCAGGCCAGGTTCAGCGCGACCCGCACGTCGCGGGAGGTGCGCACATCCTCGGGCAGCCAGTCCCGGGCGACGTCGTTGCCGGTCTCCCGGGTCAGCTGCTCCTGCAGCTTCTCGGCCAGCTCCCGCACGAGCATCTTCACGAAGGTCTCCCGCGCCTGGTTGTGGGGCTTGCCCGTGGCCCGGGCCCGCTCCCGGGCCGAGCGCACCTGCTGCGGGGTCAGCTCCACGACCGCCGAGCCCACGGTGAGCCGCTGGGTCTGGGTCGGGACCTTCTGCCGGTCGCGCACGGCCCGGCGGATGACCTCGGCCATCTGCAGCGATCCCTTGATCCGGGCGACCTCGGGATCCCGCTCCGGCACCCCGTGCTCCCCGGGGAACAGGTCCGCCAGCGAGGACATGACCACACCGGTCTCCCCCAGGGAGGGCAGGACCCGCTCGATGTACCACAGGAACGAGGTGGAGGGCCCGACGACGAGGACCCCGGACTTCCCCAGCCGCTCCCGGTGGGTGTACAGCAGGTAGGCCGCCCGGTGCAGGGCCACCGCGGTCTTGCCGGTGCCCGGCCCGCCCTGCACGACGCGCACCCCGGGCAGCGGGGCGCGGATGATGCGGTCCTGCTCCGCCTGGATGGTCGCCACGATGTCCCCCATGCGCCCGGTGCGCCGCCGGTTCAGGGCCGCCAGCAGCGCCCCCTCCCCGTGCAGCGCCTCGGCGTCGTCCAGGAAGCTCGGGTCCAGCACGTCGTCCTCGATGCCGCGCAGGGTGCGCCCCTCCAGGATCAGGTGGCGACGCCGGGCCACGCCCTGGCGGTCGAAGGCGGTGGCCTGGTAGAAGGTCCCGGCCTCGGGGGCCCGCCAGTCCACCAGCAGCCGGCCGTGCTCGGCGTCGGTCAGCCCGATCCGCCCGACGTAGCGGCGCGTGCGGTCCTCCAGATCCAGGCGCCCGAAGACCAGGCGGTGATCCACCGCCTCCAGCTGGGCCAGCCGGTCCTCGTAATGGGTCGCGTAGGCGTCGCGCTCCGAGCGGTTCTGGTGCGATCCGGCGGCTCCGGCCCGCCGCACCCCGGCCAGCTTGGCCGCGGTCTCCTCCCGGACCTCGTCCAGGCGGGCGTAGAGCCGATCCACGTACGCCCCCTCCTCCCTCAGGGCGGCCTCCAGCTGGCGGCGCCAGGCGGCCTGCTCGGATTCCGAGGCCTGCTCGGAGGCGGGCGCCTCGGCGTCGTCCTGCGGCGGGGCGCTGACCTCCGAGTCGGCCTCGACGGCGTCGCGAGGGGCGGAAGCGGGGTGCTGGGTCATGGAAACGGGCACGCTCCTGTTCAGAGAAGACCGGGGTGGGCGCGGGGATCAGACGGTGTACAGGGCTCGCACGGCGTCGGCGGGCAGGGGCTCCGGGGCGCCCTCGGTGCGGGTCAGCGCCGATGCGCCGACCAGCGCCTCGCGCCCGCCGAGCCCGTCCAGCTCCATGGCCACCCCGACGCCGGCCACCCGGTACCCGGCCCGGCGCACCAGGCGCACCGCGGCCGCCAGCGTCCCTCCGGTGGCCAGGATGTCGTCCAGGATCAGCACCCGCGCCCCGTCGGGCAGGTCGTCCCGGTGGATCTCCAGGGTCGCGGAGCCGTATTCGAGGTCGTAGTCCTCGGCGTGGGTCTCCCGGGGCAGCTTGCCCTGCTTGCGCACCGGCACGACCCCCACGCCCGCGGCGTAGGCGGCCGCCGAGGCCAGCAGGAAGCCGCGGGCCTCGACCCCGGCCACGGCGTCGAAGGTGCCCTCGAAGCGCTCCACCAGCGCGTCCACGACGGTGCGGAAGGCCCGGCCGTCGGCGAAGACGGGGGTGAGATCGCGGAAGAGGATGCCCGGCTTCGGGTAGTCCGGGATCAGGGCGCAGGTGTCGGCGATGAGGCGGGCGGCGGTGGAGTGGGCATCGTGCATGGGCGGCGCTTCAGTCTTCCGGTGACGGGGCTCCCCGGCGGGGAGAGGGCACACCACAGGCTACGCCACCGGCCGGGTGCGGCGGGAGCCGACGCCGCGGCGAGGGGGCGCGGGAAGGGCCCGGCCCCGGGGGATCCGGGAGCCGGGCCCTTCGGCCGCGGGGAGGGGGTCAGGAGATCCGCTGCTCGCGGGCGGCGAAATCCCGGGCGGGTGCCAGCTGCTCGCGCAGGGCCCGCAGCTGATCGGCCACCGCGGAGGGGGCGGTGCCGCCCTGGGAGGAGCGGGACTCCAGGGAGCCGCGCACGGTGAGCACCTCGCGCACGCCGGGGGTCAGGTGCTCGGAGATCTCAGCGAAATCCGCGTCCGTGAGGTCCCACAGCTCGCAGTCCTGCTCCTCGCACACGCGCACGGCCTCGCCGGCGATCTCGTGGGCGTCGCGGAACGGCACCCCCTGGCGCACCAGCCACTCGGCGACGTCGGTGGCCAGGGCGAAGCCCTGCGGGGCCAGCTCGGCCAGCCGAGCTTCGTGCACCGTGAGGGTGGCGATCATCCCGGAGACCGCCGGCAGCAGGACCTCGAGCTGATCGATCGCGTCGAAGATCGGCTCCTTGTCCTCCTGCAGGTCCCGGTTGTACGCCAGCGGCAGGGCCTTGAGGGTGGCCAGCAGGCCCGCGTGGTCCCCGATCAGGCGCCCGGCCTTGCCGCGGGCCAGCTCCGCGATGTCCGGGTTCTTCTTCTGCGGCATGATCGAGGAGCCCGTGGAGAAGGCGTCGTCCAGGGTCACGAAGGAGAACTCCTTGGTGGCCCAGAGGATGATCTCCTCGCTGATCCGGGACAGGTCCACCGCGATCATCGCGGTGATCCAGGAGAACTCCGCGTACACGTCCCGCCCGGCGGTCCCGTCGATGGAGTTCCAGGTGGCGGAGTCGAAGCCCAGCTCGGCGGCGACGGCGTTGGGGTCCAGCCCCAGGGAGGACCCAGCCAGGGCCCCCGAGCCGTACGGGGAGACCGCGGCCCGGGCATCCCAGTCGAGGAAGCGCTGCAGGTCCCGGGACAGGGCCCAGGCGTGGGCCAGCAGGTGGTGGCTGAGCAGCACCGGCTGGGCGTGCTGCAGGTGCGTGCGTCCCGGCATCGGCGCGTACGGGTGGGCCTCGGCCTGCCCGATCAGGGCGTCGACGACGCCGAGCACCTCCCGGGCGATGATCCCGGCGTGGTCGCGCAGGTACATCCGCCCCAGGGTGGCGATCTGGTCGTTGCGCGAGCGCCCCGCGCGCAGCTTGCCGCCCAGGGCGGGCCCGGCCCGCTCGATCAGGCCCTTCTCCAGCGCCCCGTGCACGTCCTCATCGCCCGGGGCCGGCGCGTAGGCCCCGGAGCGCACGTCGGCCTCGAGTTCGTCCAGGGCCGCGAGCATCCCGTCCAGCTCGGCGTCGGTGAGCAGCTCGCGGGCGTGCAGCACCCGGGCGTGGGCACGGGAGCCGGCGATGTCGTACGGGGCCAGGCGCCAGTCGAACTGGGTGGACTTGGACAGGGCCGCGAGCGCGTCCGCCGGGCCGCCGGCGAAGCGCCCGCCCCACAGGGCGCCGTCGTTGGTGCCGTGCTTGGCGTGCTCGGCCATCACAGCCCCAGCCGCTGGTCCCGGGCGGAGGCGACCTTGGAGGACATCCCGAACAGCTCGATGAAGCCCTTGGCCTGGGACTGGTCGAAGGAGTCGCCCTCGTCGTAGGTGGCCAGGTTGAAGTCGTACAGGGAGGTCTCGGAGCGCCGCCCGGTCACGGTGGCCTTCCCGCCGTGCAGCTGCATCCGGATGTCCCCGGAGACCATCTGCTGGGTGTCGGCGATGAAGGCGTCCAGGGACTTCTTCAGCGGGGAGAACCACTGGCCGTCGTAGACCAGCTCGGTCCAGCGCTGGCCCACGGTCTTCTTGAACCGGGCCTGCTCCCGCTCCAGGGTCACGTTCTCCAGCTCCCGGTGCGCGGCGATCAGGGCCATCGCGCCGGGGGCCTCGTAGATCTCGCGGGACTTGATGCCCACCAGCCGGTCCTCGACGATGTCGATCCGGCCCACGCCCTGGGCCCCGGCCCGCTGGTTCATGATCTGGATGGCCTCCAGCGGGGTCACGGCCTGCCCGTCGATCGCGGTGGGCACGCCCTGCTCGAAGGTGATGACGACCTCGTCCGGGGCCGGCGGGAAGCCCGGGTCGTCGGTGTAGTCGTAGACGTCCTTGGTGGGTCCGTTCCAGATGTCCTCGAGGTAGCCGGTCTCCACGGCCCGGCCCCACACGTTCTGGTCGATGGAGAACGGGTTCTTCTTGGTGGTGATGATCGGCAGGCCGTTGGTCTCGGCGTAGGCGATGGCCTTCTCCCGGGTCAGGGCCAGGTCCCGCACGGGGGCGATGCACTGCAGGTCCGGGCCGAGGGTCTGGATGCCGACCTCGAAGCGCACCTGGTCGTTGCCCTTGCCGGTGCAGCCGTGGGCCACGGTGGTGGCGCCGAACTGCTGGGCGGCGGCCACCAGGTGCTTGACGATGACGGGCCGGGAGACTGCCGAGACCAGCGGGTAGGCGTCCATGTACAGGGCGTTGGCCTGCAGGGCGGGCATGCAGTACCCGGCGGCGAACTCCTCGCGGGCGTCGGCGACGTAGGCCTCCACGGCCCCGCAGTCCAGGGCGCGCTGCCGGACGGTCTCCAGATCCTCCCCGCCCTGTCCGACGTCCACGGCCACGGCGATGACCTCCGCGCCCGTGGCCTCGCCGATCCAGCCGATGGCCACGGAGGTGTCCAGTCCTCCGGAGTACGCCAGCACTACCCGATCCGTCATGTCTCTCGCCTTCCTCGCGGTGTGGCGCGGCGCGGACCCGCTGGGCCCGCGCCGCGCATCGTCATGAATGACTATACAGATATTCGTTTATTTATGCACTCCGGGGTCAGGCGCCCGGGGCGTCGCACGTGACCGGGGTGAAGGTCACCGTGGCCTGGCAGGTGTAGGTGTCCCCGCGGCGCACCGCGGCCGTGCCCCCCACGGCCTTGGCGGTGAACTGATATCCGCCGGCGGAGCCGGCCGGCACCTGACCGTGGAAGGTGATGGTGAAGGAATCCGCGTTCTCGACGACCGTGGCCGGGGGCAGCTCCTGGGTGAAATCATCCGGATGCGCGGCCCCGAACTTCTTGAAACCCGCGAGGCTGTAGGAGGTGGGGGTGGTCGGGGTGGTCCAAGAGGGATCGAAGGGGATGGTGACCACGGCACCGTCCTCCAGGCCCTGCGGGAAGCCCAGCGGGATCCGCCAGTTCAGGGTCTCACCCGAGACCCAGTGCTGGATCGAGGCCTCCCCCGGAGGGGTGGAGTCGTAGGTGACCAGGTTGTCGAAGTTGACGTTCGAATAGTTGTCGTCCGTGTACACGATCCGGGACTTCAGGTACCACCGGGATTCCACGGGGTGGCAGCTGACGGCCAGGGCCGGGACGGCGGAGGCCGCCGCGAGGACCGGGAGGGACCACGCGGCCCCCTTCACGAGGGTGCGGCGGGTGGGTGCGAGGGTGTTCATGATGGGTCCTCCGAGGCAGCGGGCCGACCCGCGGCCCGGGCCGGCCACGACGGTGTGTCCGATCTCATCCAACCACGTTCGCGCCGATCCCGCCCCACCCGAGACCCCGCCCGGCGTGTCGGCCCGGCGTCCCGGCCCTCCTCCGTCCCGCTCCCGCCCCGAGTGTACTACGTTGGGGCATCGTCACCGTGCATCGTCCACCGCGAAGGAGCCCGCCCATGTCCGCCGAGCAGAATCCGCACGCCGAGCCGCAGACCCCGGACGGCACCGCCCCGCTGTCCGACCGGGAGCTGGAGGCCCTGAACCAGGTCTTCGACCTCGCCCGGGACGGCCGGACCGAACAGCTGGCGGCCGTGCTGGAGCAGGGGATCCCGGTGAACCTGACCAACGCCAACGGCGACACCCTGCTGATCCTGGCCGCCTACCGGGAGCAGCCCGAGGTGGTGCGCCTGCTGCTGGAGCGCGGGGCCGATGCGGACCGGCTCAACGACCGCGGTCAGACCGCCCTGGTCTGCGCCGTGTTCCGCAACCACGAGCCGATCGCCCGGATGCTGCTGGAGGCCGGCGCCGACGCGAGCCAGGGCCACCAGAGCCCGGAGGCCGTGGCCGCCTTCTTCGGCCTGCCCGGCATGACCCGCCTGCTGGCCGAGCACCGCGGCGGCGCCTGAGCCGCGGCCGAGCCAGCCCTCCCGCCCCCGTGCGGGGCCGGCCCGTGCGCGGACCGGGCGAGGCGCCGGCTCAGCTCGCCGGCGTCTGCGACCACTCGAGGAAGCGCTGCGCCAGCGCCGCCCCGCCCTGGGGATCCCGGGTGATGACCATGACCGTGTCGTCCCCGGCAATCGTGCCCATCGCCTCGGGGATCGCCGTCTGATCCAGGGCCGAGGCCAGGAACTGGGCGGCCCCGGCCGGGGTGCGCAGCAGCACGATGTTGGCGCTGGCCTCGGCGGTGATCAGCAGATCCTTGAACAGCCCCGCTAGCCGCTGGGGCGGCTCCTGGCCGCGCGGCTGCTCGGTGCCGGCCACCGCGTAGACCAGCACCCCGTCCGGCCCGCGCAGGCGCTGCGCGCCGATCTCCACCAGGTCCCGGGACAGCGTCGCCTGGGTGGCCTTCAGCCCGTCCGCGGCCAGCACCCGCGCCAGCTCCGACTGCGAGCGGATCGAGCGCTGCTCCAGCACCTCGACGATGCGGGCCTGCCTGGCCGTCTTCGTCGCCGGGATCCCGCTCATCGCAGCAGCTCCTCCCCGGCCAGCCCCGAGCGGACCATCAGCCAGGTCAGCAGCGCCTTCTGCGCGTGCAGGCGGTTCTCCGCCTCATCCCACACCGCCGAGCGCGGCCCGTCGATCACGCCCTCGGTGACCTCCATGCCCCGATACGCGGGCAGGCAGTGCAGGAACACCGCCTCCCGCCCCGCGCGGGACATCAGATCCTCATCCACCCGGTAGTCCGCGAAGACCTCCAGACGCTCCGCCTTCTCCTCCTCCTGGCCCATGGACACCCACGTGTCGGTCACCACGACGTCGGCCCCGTCCGCGGCCTCGGCCGGGTCCTCCGTGAGCAGCACGGACCCGCCGGTGGCCTCGGCCCGCGCCCGGGCGGCGTCGAGCACCGCGGTGGGCAGCTGGTGGGAGGCCGGCCCGGCCAGGCGCACGTGCATCCCGGCCGTGACTCCGCCGGCGGCGTAGGAGGCCGCCATGTTGTTGGCGCAGTCCCCGACGTAGGCCAGGGTCCGCCCGGTCAGATCCGCCCCGAAGCGCTCGCGCACGGTGAGCAGATCCGCGAGGATCTGGCAGGGGTGCCAGTCATCGGACAGCGCGTTGACCACCGGGACCGTGGCGTGACGGGCCATCTCCTCCAGCCCGGACTGGGCGTAGGTGCGCCACACGATGGTGGAGACCATGCGGGTCAGCACCCGCACGGTGTCCGCGACGGATTCCTTGTGCCCCAGCTGGGACTCCCCCGGGTTGATCACCAGGGGGTTCCCGCCCAGGGCGGCGATCCCGGCGTGGAAGGAGACCCGGGTACGGGTGGAGGTCTTGTCGAACAGCACCGCGACGGTCTGCGGGCCCGCATAGGGCCGGCGGGCGTACGGGTCGGCCTTCATGCGCGCGGCGAGGTCCAGAACCTCGGACTGCTCGGCCGGGGTGAGGTCCAGGTCGGTGAGGAAGTGGCGGATCATGGGGCTCCTTCGCCGGCCCGGGCTCTGAGGGTCCGGGCCGGGATGCGGTCGGTCGGCGGTTCGGTCGGGTCAGTCGGCGGGGGCGGCGTCGGCGAGGATGCCGGGCAGCGCGTCCAGGAAGGTGCGGGCCTGGTCTGCGGTGAGCACCAGCGGCGGGGCCAGGCGCAGGGTGTTCGGGCCGGTGGCGTTGATGATGAATCCGGCGCGCCGGGCCGCGGCGACGACGTCGGGCCCGGCGGGGGCGGCCCGCTCGTCGTCGGGCGCGGTCAGGTCAGCCCCGATCAGCAGGCCCCGCCCGCGCACCGCGCCGATGCCCGGGGTCGCGGCCAGGCCCTCGCGCAGGTGCGCTCCGACCTCGCGGGCGCGGGTCAGCAGGTCCTCGTCGCGCAGGGCCCGGATCGTGGCCAGCCCGGCGGCGGTGGCCAGGGGGTTGCCCCCGAAGGTCGTGCCGTGGCTGCCCGGGGCCAGGGCACCGGTGGCCTCGGGGGTCAGGGCGAGCATCGCCCCGATGGGGAAGCCCCCGCCCAGGCCCTTGGCCAGGGTGATCAGGTCCGGGCGCTGCCCCGGGTCCCCGAGCACGCGCAGGGACTCCAGCCACAGCCCGGTCCGGCCCATCCCGGTCTGCACCTCGTCCACCACCAGCAGCGCGCCGTGCTCGCGGGTCAGCCGGCGGGCGGCCAGCAGCAGCTCCTCCGGCAGCGGGTGCACCCCGGCCTCGCCCTGGATGGGCTCCAGGATCACCCCGGCGACATCATCGCCCATCGCCTCCTCCAGGGCCTGCGCCGTCGGGGGGATGAACTGGACCCCGCCGGGCAGCGGCTCGAAGGGCTCCCGGTAGGCCGGCTTCCAGGTGGCCGCCAGGGCCCCCGCGGTGCGCCCGTGGAAGGCGTGCTCCAGGGCCAGGATCCGGCGGGCCCGGGGCTCGCGGGCGTTGCCGTGGGCGCGCACGGCCTTCAGGGCCGCCTCATTCGCCTCGGTCCCGGAATTGGCGAAGAAGACGCGGGAGCCGGCCGGGGCGTCGGCGATCTCCAGGAGGGTGCGGGCCAGCTCGATCTGCTGCGGGGTGGTGAAGAAGTTCGAGACGTGCTGGAGGCGGTGGGCCTGGGCCGCGACGGCGTCGGCCCAGGCGGGGTGGGCGTAGCCGAGGCTGTTGACCGCGATCCCGGCCATCAGATCCAGGTAGGTGCGCCCGGCGGCGTCGGTGACCTCGCAGCCGGAGCCCTCGGTGAGCACCAGCGCGGGCTGCCCGAACACGTCGAGCAGGTCCTTCCGGTAGGCGTCCAGATAATCGGCGGGCTGGCTCATGCTGTCCTTCCGTGGGGTGCGGTCTCGGCGGGCGGGGCCGCGGGGGTTTCGTGGGTGCGCAGCGGGTCGATCATCACGAAATCGGCCAGGGGCTTGGGTTCGGGGGCGGGGCCGGTGACCTGGGTGCCGATGCCGGAGTCGGTGAAGATCTCCAGCAGCGGGGAGTGGGCCCGGCGCCCGTCCACGACGGCGGCGGTGGGCACCCCGTTCTCCACGGCTCCCAGGCAGGCACCCATCTTGGGGATCATCCCGGCGTCCAGCCCGGGCAGCAGCTCGCGCAGCTCCTCGGTGCTCAGGGAGCTGATCAGCGAATCCAGGTTCGGCCAGTCCGCGTAGAGCCCTTCGACGTCGGTGAGCACCACGAGCTTGGCGGCCCCGATCGCCGCGGCCACCGCGGCCGCGGCGGTGTCGGCGTTGACGTTGAGCACCTCGCCGGTGAGGGTGTCCTGCGGCAGGCCCCGATCCAGCGCCCGCTCGCCCATGATCTCCGGGGCGATCGAGGAGATCACCGGGATCTTGCCGGCCTCGATCATGGACAGGATCGCGGTGGTGTTGACCCCGACGACCTCTCCGACCAGGCCCAGGTCCGTCTCCTGCCCGTCCACCACGGTGGTGATGCGCCGGGCGCGCAGCAGGCCGCCGTCCTCCCCGGACATGCCCACCGCGTGCGGGCCGTGGGCGTTGATCAGCCCCACCAGCTCCCGGGCCACCTGCCCGGTCAGCACCATGCGCACCACCTCCATGGCCTCCGGGGTGGTGTAGCGCAGGCCCCCGCGGAACTCGCTGGGGATCTCCAGACGCTGGAGCATCGCGGTGATCTGCGGGCCGCCGCCGTGCACGACGACGGGACGGATGCCCACCGCGCGCAGGAACACCATGTCCGCGGCGAAGGCCGCGCGCAGGGACTCGTCGACCATGGCGTTGCCGCCGTATTTGAAGACCATGATGGATCCGGCGTAGCGCTGCATCCAGGGCAGCGCCTCCATCAGGGTCTGCGCCTTCAGCTGGGCGGTCTCGTAGCGGGTGCTGGGGCTGGTCTGGGCCATGAGGCTCCTCGTCAGGGTGGATGCGAAGGGTGCTCAGCTGGAGTAGGCCGAGTTCTCCTCGACGTAGTCGTGGGTGAGGTCGTTGGTCCAGATCACCGCGGATTCCGGGCCAGCCGCCAGGTCGATCTCGATGACCACCCTCCGGTCCCCGGCCAGGTCCACCAGGGAGCGGTCCTGCCCGATCATCCCGGCCCGGCAGACCATGACCCCGTTGATGCTCACGTCCACGTGCTCGGGCTCGTACTCGGCGGCGGTGGTGCCGACCTCGGAGAGGATCCGCCCCCAGTTGGGGTCATTGCCGAAGATCGCGGTCTTCACGAGGTTGGAGCGGGCCACGGCCCGGGAGACCTCCAGGGCCTGGGCCTCGCTCGCCGCGCCCACGGTGCGCACGTGCACGTCGTGGCTGGCGCCCTCGGCGTCGCCGATCAGCTGCAGCGCGAGGTCCTCGCACAGGGCCGTGAGCCCGCGGGCGAACTCCTCGGGGTCGGGGGCGATCCCGCTGGCCCCGGAGGCCAGCAGGGTCACGGTGTCGTTGGTGGACATGCAGCCGTCGGAATCGGCCCGGTCGAAGCTCAGCGAGGCGGCGGTGCGCAGCGCGGTCTCGGCCCGCTCCGGATCCAGGGAGGCGTCCGTGGCCAGGACCACGAGCATCGTGGCCAGTCCGGGCGCGAGCATGCCCGCACCCTTGGCGATCCCGGCCAGGTGGACATCGCCCTGCTCGGTCGTGAGCGTGAGGGCCGCCTGCTTGGGCACGGTGTCGGTGGTCATGATGGCCCGGGCCGCGGCGCGGGCGTGGGCCTCGTCCGAGGCCAGGTCCCCGCAGGCCCGCTCCAGGCCGGCCAGCAGCTTCTCCAGGGGCAGCTGCTCCCCGATCAGCCCGGTGGAGCAGACCAGGACGTCCCCGGCGGCGATGCCCAGGTGCTCGGCCGCGGCCTCGGCGGTGCGGTGGGCGGCGGCGAAGCCCTCGGGCCCGGTGCAGGCGTTGGCCCCGCCGGAGTTGAGCACGACGGCGTCGGCCCGCCCGTCCGAGACCACTTCCCGGGACCACAGCACAGGCGCGGCGGCGAAGCGGTTGCGGGTGAACACGGCCGCGGTCGTGTGCTCGGGTCCGAGCACGCGCACCAGCGCCAGGTCCGGGGCACCGCTGGCCTTCAGCCCGGCGGTGGTCCCGGTGCAGGCCAGCCCCGCGACGGTCTCCAAGCCGGCGCAGCGATCGACGGGCAGATCGGAGTGGTCGGGGATGCTCACGGGGCGAGTCCTTCCTGAGGCAGCCCGGTGGTCTCCGGCAGACCGAGGGCGAGGTTCACGGATTGGATGGCACCGCCGGCGGTGCCCTTGACGAGGTTGTCGATCGCGCAGACGACGACCACGCGCCCGGCGGCTTCGTCCACGGCCAGCTGCAGCTGAGCGGAGTTGGCGCCCTGCACGTTCTGCGTGGCCGGCCAGAGTCCTTCGGGCAGCAGGTGCACGAAGGGCTCCTCGGCGTAGGCGGCCTCCCACGCCGCGCGCACGGCGGCCGGGCCGACCCCGGGGCTCAGCCGGGCCGTGGCGGTGGCGAGGATCCCCCGGGGCATCGGCGCCAGCGTCGGGGTGAAGCTCAGGCTCACCTCGGCCCCGGCGGCCCGGGATAAGCCCTGGCGGATCTCCGGGACGTGGCGGTGGATGCCGCCGACCCCGTACGGGGACATCGACCCCATGACCTCGCTGCCCAGCAGATGCGGCTTCGCGGACTTCCCGGCCCCGGAGGTCCCGGAGGCGGCCACGACCACGAGGTCCTGCGGCTGCACCACCCCGGCGGCCAGGCCGGGGGCCAGGGCCAGCTGCACGGCCGTCGGGTAGCAGCCGGGCACGGCGATGCGGCGCGCGGTGCGCAGGGTCTCGCGCTGCCGGGGGGCCTTCGCCTCACCGATTCCGGGGCCGGTGAGCAGCTCGGGCAGGCCGTAGGGCCAGTGCCCGGCGTGCTCGGTGCCGTAGAAGCGCGCCCAGTCGGCGGGGTCCTCGAGGCGGTGATCCGCCCCGGCGTCCACGACGACCGTCTCCTCCGGCAGGGCCGCGGCCACCCGCGCGCTGGCCCCGTGGGGCAGGGCCAGGAAGACGATGTCGTGGCCGGAGAGCACCTCGGGGGTGGTCTCCTGCACGGTGAGGTGGGCGTAGCGGGGCAGGTGAGGGGCAAGCGCGCCGAAGGAGGAGCCGGCGCTGGCCCCGGCGGCCAGCGTGGTGACCTCGATCTCGGGATGCCCGGCGAGCAGGCGCAGGACCTCTCCCCCGGCGTATCCGGTGGCCCCGGAGACCGCTGCGGTGTATGTCATGAGCCCACCCTACCGCAGATTTATGCATTGGCCTAAATATTTATGCATCGGGTGAGGGCGTCCCCTCCCTGCGATCCGCCCCGGGCCTACGATGGGTGAGGACCGAGAACCGCGAGGCCGGGCACCCGCAGGGCCCCGGCCGGTGAGGAGCAGGGCATGGCACAGCAGGAGAAGCGGCCGCAGGAGGCGAGCGCGGCCGGGCAGATGACGGCCATCGTCGTCGAGCAGACCGGAGGCCCGGAGGTCCTGACGGCGCAGACCCGCGAGATCCCCCAGCCAGGGCAGGGCCAGGTGCTGGTGCGCACCGAGGCCACCGGGGTGAACTTCATCGAGACCTACCAGCGCTCCGGGGTGTACTCGGTGGAGCTGCCCTTCGTCCCGGGCGCGGAGGCGGTCGGGCTGATCGAGGCGGCCGGGCCCGACGTCGACCTGGAGGCCCTGGGGCTGCGGGTCGGGACCCGGGTGGCCACCTGCCAGGCCTCCGGGACCTACGCCGAGCGGTTCGTCGCGGATGCGCAGAAGATCGTGGCCGTGCCGGAGCACCTGGACCCGCGCACCGCGGCCTGCCTGCCGCTGCAGGGCATCACGGCGCAGTACCTGTCCCGCTCCACCGTGCCGGTCCAGCAGGACCAGACGGCCGTGGTGCTGGCCGGGGCCGGCGGGGTCGGCGGGCTGCTGATCCAGCTGCTCAAGCACCTCGGCGCCGAGGTGATCGCCACCGCCTCCACCGACGAGAAGCGCCGGATCGCTCGGGAGCACGGGGCGGATCACGTGCTGGGCTACGAGGGCTTCGCCGAGCGGGTCCGGGAGCTGACCGGTGGGCGCGGGGCCGACGTCGTCTACGACTCCGTGGGCAAGGACACCTTCGATCAGTCCGTGCAGGCGCTGCGCCCGCGCGGCACGGCCGTGCTCTACGGCGGGGCCAGCGGCCAGGTGCCGCCCTTCGACCTGCAGCGGCTCAACGCCCTGGGCTCCCTGTACGTCACCCGCCCCTCGATCGGGGCGTACCTGCAGGATCGGGAGGAGCTGCAGGCCCGCCTGGGTGAGGTCTTCGACCTGGCCGAGGCCGGGGTCCTGCGCCCGACCCTGGACACCACGTTCCCCCTGGCCGAGGCCGCCGAGGCCCACCGGCACCTGGAGGACCGGCGCTCGCGCGGCAAGGTGCTGCTGATCCCGTAAGCGGCGGCCGCCGGATGCGACGATGCCCCGCTCGCACACCCCGTAAAAGGGGGGGGTCGCGAGCGGGGCATCGTCGCATCGTCCGCCTGCCACCGGCCCAGGGCCGGTGCGGGTCGGTCGGGTCAGTCCTCGTCGCGGCGCATCCGGCGCACCCCGTAGACCGTGCCGGCGGCACCCAGGGCCAGGACCAGCGCCCCGCCGCCGACCAGCAGCCAGCCGTGGCGCTGCTGGGCGCGGATCCCGTCCTCGGTGATCGGGGACATCTCCCCCGCCGGGGTGGTCCGCTCCACCGTGAGCGTCCCGTCGTCGTTGACCAGCAGGGCGTCCACGATCTCCGGGAAGTCCTCCCGCTGGGCCCCGGTCTGGGTGCCGCGGAACTGGATCTGGCCCCCGGCCTGGACCTTCTTCGGGTCCGCGATCCCGCCGTAGTACTTGTCGTAGTGCTGGTCGATCGATGAGGGCAGGGTGCCGGTGTAGACCGCGTTGTGCGAGGTGGTCTGCAGGTCCTGGGTCATCGTGGCGTACTGCCCCTGGATCACCCAGGACCGCCCGACCCACTCCTGGTTCTGGCGGGCGTCCTCCACGGTGCGCACCCCCGCCAGGCACAGCAGGCCGCACCCGACCAGCGCGACCAGCACGATCGCCGCGGTGATCCACCGCCACGGGGAGCGGTGCCGCCGCGCGGGCGCCCCGAACTCGTCGTCCTCATCGAAGCCGAAGAACGTCTCGCTCATCCTCGTCCCCACCCTTCCTCGCTGTCGGTGCCCACGGTCTCAGCCGCGCAGGACGGCGCCGTGGCGCCGCTCGGCCAGGGCGACGGCGGCCTCCCGCTCGCGCCCGGCCTCCTCGTTGGTCAGGGTACGGTCCGGGGCGCGGAAGACCAGCGCGCAGGCCACGGACTTCCGGTCCTCGCCGATGGACTCCCCGCGGTACTCGTCGAAGACCCGGGCGGATTCCAGCAGCTCGCCGGCACCCTCCCGCAGGGTCTCCAGCAGCTGTGCTGCCGGCAGGTCGGCGTCGACGATCAGGGCGACGTCCTGGGTGACCGGCGGGTACGGGGAGACCGGGCCCGCCTGGACCGGGGCGCCGACGCCGCCCAGCAGCGCGGTCAGATCCAGCTCCATCGCGCAGGTGCGCTCCGGCAGATCCCGATCCCGGCACACCTGGGGGTGCAGCTCCCCGGCCCAGCCGAGCAGGCGCCCCTCGGCGTCCTCCAGCCGGGCGGTGCGCCCGGGGTGGAAGGCCTGGTGGCGGCCCTGGGCCACCCGCAGCGCCACGCCGAGCACATCGGCGGCCAGCCGGGCCGCATCCAGGGCGTCCTGCCAGTCGTGGACCCGCGGGGTGATGCCGGGCCCCTCCGGGGCGTCATGCCCGCAGAACACCGCGGCCAGGTGCTTCGGCTGGACCGGCAGCCCGGCCTCCAGCTGCTCCAGCACCTGCGCGTCCGGCCGCGCCCCGCCGGCGGGCAGCGGGGTCTCCCCCAGCGCCTGCCCGGGCAGGAACACGGTGGCGGCCTGGTACAGGGCCAGGTCCCGGAAGCCGCGGGAGCGGTTGCGCCGCAGCACCTCGGTCAGTCCCGGCAGCAGCGAGCGCTGCAGCCAGCCCTGGGCGTCGCTGATCGGGTTGGCCAGGCGCACGTGCTCCACGGTCCCCTCGGCCGGGGCCTCGGGCACGCAGTAGAGGGTGTCCTCCTCGGCGGAGACGAACGGGTAGGCCGCGACCTCCACGAGACCGGCGGCAGCGAACGCGTCCAGCACCCGGCGTCGCCCGGCCTGCTCCGGGGTCCACCCGCGCCCGGCGGGGGCGGCGGGCAGGCGGGAGGGGATCTGCTCGTAGCCGACGACGCGGGCGATCTCCTCGGCGAGGTCCTCCTCGGCCGTCAGGTCCGGGCGCCAGGAGGGCACGGCGACCTGCCAGACGTCGCCCCCGCGGTGCACGGTGCAGCCGATGCGCTCGAGCACCTCGAGGATCTGCTCCGGGGTGTAGTCCACCCCGACCCGCGCCGCGGCGTAGCCCACCGGCAGGGTGATCTGGCGGGGTTCGACGGCGGTGCCGACGTCGGTGACCCCGTCCTCGGCCCGGGCGCCGGACAGCTCCTCCAGCAGCTCCACGGCCCGCTGGGCGGCCGCGGCGGCCACCTGGGGGTCCACCCCGCGCTCGAAGCGCTTGGAGGCCTCCGAGGGCAGCCGGTGCCGACGCCGGGTGCGGGCGATCGAGACCTCCTCGAAGTGCGCCGCCTCGATCAGCACGTGGCGGGTCTGCCCGGTGACCTCGGTCTTGGCTCCGCCCATGACCCCGGCCAGGCCGATGGCCTCGTCGGTGTCGGCGATGATCAGGTCCTCCGGGTGCAGCTCGCGGTTCTTCCCGTCGAGAGTCTGCAGGGTCTCCCCCGGGCGGGCCCGGCGGACGTGGAGGGGTCCGGCGATCTTCTCGGCGTCGTAGAAGTGCAGGGGCTGGCCCAGCTCCAGCATGACGTAGTTGGAGATGTCCACGGGCAGGGAGATCGAGCGGATCCCGGCCAGGCGCAGGCGGGAGGCCAGCCACGGCGGGGTCGCCCGGGTGGGGTCCAGATCCCGCACGGTGCGGGCGACGAAGCGGGTGCAGCCCGGACGGTCGTGGATGGGGGCGTCGTCGCGCAGGTCCACGACGTAGCCCTCCCCGTTGTCCGCCGGCGCCCGCTCGGCCAGGGGCCCGGCCGGGTCGGCGAAGGGGGCGTCCACGGCCAGGCAGTACTCCCGGGCCACCCCGCGCACGGAGAACGCGTAGCCGCGGTCCGGGGTCACGTTGATCTCCGCGGCCTCATCGGTCAGTCCCAGCAGCTCCAGGGCGTCCTGACCTGGTTCGGGGTCCAGGCCGAGCTCACCGAGGACGATGATCCCCTCGTGCTCATCGGACAGACCCAGCTCCCGGGCGGAGGCGATCATCCCTGCGGAGACGTGGCCGTAGGTCTTGCGCGGGGAGATCCGGAAGTCCCCGGGCAGCACGGCCCCGGGCAGGGTCACCACGACCTTGTCCCCCACGGAGAAGTTGTGGGCCCCGCACACGATGCCCTGGATCCCGGAGGCCTCGATGCCCTTCCCCTCCAGGGTCTGCTCGCGGCCCTCGGGGACCACGCGCACCTGGCACCAGTTGACGGTCTTGCCGTTGGAGTGGGTCTCCGGCTCCATGGACAGCACCTGCCCGACGACGACGGGCCCGGTGATGTGGTCCAGGGGCCGGTGCACGGCCTCCTCCTCGAAGCCGACCCGCACCAGCGTCTCCAGGACGTACTCGGCGGTGGCGCCCTCCGGCAGGGGGGCGTGCTCGCGCAGCCAGGACAGCGGAATTCGCATGGGTCTAGATCTCCATCCCGAAGGTTGAACTGAAGCGGATATCGCCCTCGATCATGTCGTGCATGTCCGGGACCCCGTTGCGGAACATCAGGGTCCGCTCGATGCCCATCCCGAAGGCGAAGCCGGAGTGGGTCTGCGGGTCGATGCCGGCGGCGCGCAGCACGTTGGGGTGCACCATGCCGCAGCCGCCCCATTCGATCCACCGGGGCCCGCCCTTGGCCTGCGGGTGCCACACGTCCATCTCGGCGGAGGGCTCGGTGAACGGGAAGTAGTTGGGGCGCAGGCGGATGCGCGCCTGCTCGCCGAACATCCGGCGGGCGAAGTGCTCCAGGGTGCCCTTCAGATCCGCCATGGTCAGGCCCCGGTCCACGGCCAGACCTTCGAGCTGGTGGAAGACGGGGGTGTGGGTCGCGTCGAGCTCGTCGGTGCGGTAGACCCGCCCGGGGCACACGATGTACAGGGGCGGCTGGCGACGCTGCATGGCCCGCATCTGCACCGGGGAGGTGTGGGTGCGCAGCACCCGGTGGGCGGAGGCCGGCTCCAGGAAGAAGGTGTCCTGCAGCTCCCGGGCCGGGTGGTCCGGCTGGAAGTTCAGGGCGTCGAAGTTGAACCACTCGGATTCCACCTCGGGGCCGTCCTCGACCTCCCAGCCCATCGCCACGAACACGTCGCCGACCCGCTCCTGCAGCAGTGACACGGCGTGGCGGGCGCCCATGCGGCGTCGGCCGGAGGAGGCGGTCACGTCCACGGCCTCCTCCACGAGGATCCGCTCGGCGTGCTCGGCCTCCAGCTCCGCCTCCCGGGCGGCCACGGCCTGGGTGATGCGCCCGCGGGTCTGGCCCAGCAGCTTCCCGATCTCCTTCTTCTGCCCCGGCTCCAGCGAGCGCATCTGCCGGTTGACCAGATCGGTGCCGGAGCCCTCGCCGGTGTAGCGCAGCCGCACGGCCTTCAGCGTCTCGAAGTCCGGGGTCTGCTCGCGCACGGCGCGCAGGGCCTCGGCCAGCTCGGCGTCGAAGGCCTCCCGCACGCGCTGCGGGGCGCCCTCCGGATCCGCCGCATAGGCGGCGCCGATGTCGGCCAGCACCTGGCGGGCCGCGGCGGCATCGCCCGCGGGCGAGGACGGGTTCTCAGTCATGGACGGGTCTTCTCCTGGGTCGCGGGTCGTGCGCTGCCGCCGACGTCGCGGTCCACGGCGCACCGGGACGCGTCGTGGCGTGCGGCGCGCTCGGGCCCGTCGGGCTGCTTCCGGCGCGGGCGGCAGACCCAGTCTAGAGGATCGGGCCGAAAGGGGCGGGGCCGGTCCCCCGCCGGCTCAGGCCTCGTCCTGCTCGGGCTGCGGCGGGATCTCGGAGACGTAGTCCTCCTGGTACAGGTCCGGCTCCAGGTAGATCAGCTGGGCGGCCGGGACGGCCTCGCGGATGCGCCGCTCGGTCGCGTTGATCTCGGCCACCAGCTGGGCGGCCGTCTCCTGGCGGGCCACGGAGATCTTGGCGGCCACCAGGATCTGCTCGGGGGCCAGGTGCATGGTCTTGAGGTGGATCAGCCCGATGTGCTCCTCGGCGTCCACGGCCCGGCGGATCGTCTCCAGCGTGGAGGCGCTGGCGGACTCCCCGAGCAGCAGGGACTTCATCTCCACCGCGAGAAACACCGCCACGGCCACCAGCAGCACCCCGATCGCCCCGGATCCGGCGGCATCCCAGCGGCCGTCTCCGGTGATCAGCGTCATGGTGATGCCGAACAGGGCGAAGAGCAGGCCGGTCACGGCCGCGGAGTCCTCGAGCATCACGACCGGCAGCTCCGGGGCCTTGGCCCCGCGCACGTACTCCAGCCAGCTGCGCTGCCCCTTGGTCCCCCGCGCCTGGCGCAGGGCGGTGAGCAGGGAGCGGCCCTCCATGAGGATCGAGCCGACCAGCACGACGGCGGGCACCCACGCCCAGTCCTCGATGGGGTGCGGCTCGGCCCACTTCTCCCAGGCCTCGTAGAGGGAGAACAGCCCGCCGAGGGAGAACATGACGATCGAGACCACGAAGGCGTAGATGTAGCGGTTCTGCCCGTGCCCGAAGGGGTGCTCGGCGTCGGGGGCCTTGCGTGCCGCCCGCCCGCCCAGCAGGAGGAGGAACTGGTTGCCGGTGTCGGCCACGGAGTGGATGGACTCGGCGAGCATCGATGAGGATCGGGTCAGCAGATAGGCGGCGAACTTCAGCACCGCGATGCCGAGGTTGGCCGCCAGGGCCGCGAAGATCGCGGCCCCGCCGGAGCTCTTCCTCTGCTGCTTCTGCTGGGGCTCCTGCTGCTGCTTCTCGGTCATGGAGGGCCTTTCGGATCGGCCCGCCGAGCAGATCGGGAGGCTAAGTTGATGGGAGACGCCCGCCGCCGAGGCGACGGGTGAGGGCGGGGACGAGGCCGTCGGGACCGCACTCGGCGGGGCCGACGCGAGACGGGCGGGGGGGCGGAGCCGGACGGGCCGGGACGGTCAGCGGGGGCGGCGTCGCTGGGCGCGGGCGGAGGCGTACAGGCACACGGTGGCGGCCATGCCGACGTTCAGGGATTCGGCCCGCCCGTGCAGCGGGACCGCGACCCGGGCATCGGCCAGCCCCTTCTCCTCCTCCGACAGGCCCTGGGCCTCGTTGCCGAACAGCCACACGGTGGGCCGGCGCAGATCGGCGCCGTCGCCGGGACGCTGCGCGGCCGCGGCATCGGCCAGCTCATCCAGATCCAGGGCGGCGTGCCCGTCGGCGGCGAGGATCTGAGCGCCCGCGGTCCGGGCCGCCTCGACCAGCTCCGGCAGCCGCTGGTGCGCCGCGACGGGCAGGTGGAACAGGGAGCCCGCGGTGGAGCGCACGGCCTTGGGGTTGAGCAGGTCCACCGAGCCCGCGGTCGCGGCCGCGAACCCGGCGCCCGCGGCGTCGGCGGCGCGGATCAGTGTTCCGGCGTTGCCCGGATCCTGCACCCGGACCATGACCGCCCCGAGGCCCGGCCAATCCCGGGCACCGGGCAGGCCGGTCAGCGCCGCGGCGCTGTGGGCCACGGCCAGGACCCCCTGGGGCGTCTGGGATTCGGCCATCGCGGCCAGCACCTCCGGGGCCGCCAGCCGGGCGAAGACCCGACGCGCGGGGCCCCCGGGGGCGGTCGGGGCCGGGCTGCCCGCCGCGGCCGCGATGGCCTCGCCCAGCGAGGGGTCCTGTTCGAGGCAGGCCGGGGTGACGTACACGGCGTCCAGCAGCGGGCCGCGCGCGTGGGCGGCCAGGGCCTCGCGCACCGCCTGCGGCCCCTCCACGAGGAACAGCCCGCGACGGGCGCGCTGGCGGGCCCGGGCCAGGGCGGCGACGTCGCGGACCCGGTCCGCGGTGGGGTTGATCAGGGTCCGCTCGCGGTCGAGGATCTGGAATGCGCTCACCCGGCCACCCTACCCGGGCCTCGCCCGCGCCCGGAGTCCGGCGTCGGCCCGCGCGCGGCGGATCCGCGGTACCGGAGCCAGCGCCCACGCACGACGCCGCCCGCCCCGCGGATCGCGGGGCGGGCGGCGTCGTGCTGGAGAGCCGGTCTCAGGCGGCCTTGGGAGCGGAGGTGTCCTCGGGGAGGCTCTCCTTGGCGATGCCGACCAGCGCCTTGAAGGCGGCCGGCTCGTTGACGGCCAGCTCGGCCAGCATGCGGCGGTCGACCTCCACCTCGGCGGCCTTCAGGCCCTGGATGAAGCGGTTGTAGGTCAGGCCCTCGGCGCGCGCGGCGGCGTTGATGCGCTGGATCCACAGGCGGCGGAAGTCGCCCTTCTTCTTGCGCCGGTGGTCGTAGCTGTAGACCAGCGAGTGGGTGACCTGCTCCTTGGCCTTCCGGTACAGGCGGGAGCGCTGCCCCCGGTAGCCGGACGCGCGGTCCAGGGTGGTCCGACGCTTCTTGTGGGCGTTGACTGCCCGCTTCACACGTGCCACGTGCGTACTCCTTCTGCTCTGGCGCGGCCCTCACCTGGGGGCGGCGCGGCGTGTTCGGGGCCGGTCCCGTGCGGGGACCGGGAGGTCGATGGGTGCGGTGGGCTTGAGCCCTACTTGGCCAGCATCTTCTTGATGACCTTGGCCTGACCGCCGGTGACGATCTGGTCCGAGGCCAGCCGGCGGGTCAGCCGGGAGGACTTGTGCTCCAGGTAGTGGCGGCGGTTGGCCTGCTGGCGCTTGACCTTGCCGGAACCGGTGAGCTTGAAGCGCTTCTTGGCACCGGAGTGGGACTTGTGCTTCGGCATGGGGGCCGTTCTCCTTACGTTTCATCCCGGATCCCGCGTGGGGCACGCGGGGCCGGGAGGGCGTGCACCGCCCCGAGGGGACGGTGCCTGTCTCAGGCAGCGGAAGCCGGATCTGCGAGGGCGACGTCGAGGACGAGGCGCCTTCTCGACCCGGTCCGCAGGGTCATCCAACCCGGGGCGGACCCGGGCGGGGCGGCTACGACCGGGGGCCGGGCTTCGGCGCCCGCGGCTTGGGAGCCGCCTGGGGCTTCGGCGCGGCCTGCGGCTTCGGAGCCGACGCGGGCTTCGCGGCCGCCTGGGGCTTGGGAGCCGCCTGCGGCTTCGGGGCCGACGCGGGCTTCGACTCGGCCTGCGGCTTCGGGGCCGGGGCCTCCTGGGCCTGCGATGCCGAGCCGCCCTGCGCCTGCTGGCGCAGCTGCTCCGGCATGGCCGCGGCCACCGAGTTGGACACCGGCTGCGCGGTGCGGGTGTCCACCCGCTCGCGCTGACGGCGGCTGCCGCCCTGCTGCTTGGCCTGGCGCTGCTGCTCGCGGCGCGCCTCGGCCTTGTTGCGCAGCGGGCCGATGACCATGACCATGTTCCGCCCGTCCTGGCGCGGATTGGACTCGACGCTGCCGACCTCGGCCAGGTCCGTCGCCAGCCGCTCCAGCAGGCGCACTCCCATCTCGGGGCGCTGCTGCTCGCGGCCGCGGAACTGGATCATGGCCTTGACCTTGTCTCCCGCGGTGAGGAAGCGCTTGGCGTGCCCGACCTTGGTCTCGTAGTCGTGGTCGTCGATCTTCAGCCGGAACCGCACTTCCTTCAGGACCGTGTTGGTCTGGTTCTTGCGGGACTCGCGGGCCTTGACGGCGGCCTCGTACTTGTACTTGCCGAAGTCCATCAGCTTGCACACCGGCGGACGGGCGTTCGGCGCCACCTCGACCAGATCAAGATCCGATTCCCGCGCCAGACGCAGTGCGTCCTCTACGCGGACGATCCCGACCTGCTCGCCGCTGGGGCCGACCAGTCGGACTTCCGGTACGCGGATGCGGTCATTGATGCGTGGATCGCTAATGTGGTGCTCCTGTCGGCTCTGCGGGTCTGTTCCCGCACGGTTCGCGGATCGCCCCGACGGGATGCGAAGAAGCCCCCGCGGGACGGTTCCAGCGGGGGCTTCGAGACCCGTGCCCGCACACGACGCGCATCCTCAGGATGCGGACGGCATGATGGCGCACGAGCGCTGACCCGGCGACCGCTGCGGTCGACGCGGGTGGGAGATCGAGATCCCCGCTTGGAAACTCCTGACACTCTACACCATGGCCGCCCCGTTGTCTGCCCTGCGCCGGTCTCGCCCCGAGGCGGCGCGACGGCCCCCGATGTGCGACAGTGGGGGCCATGACTGAGACACCCCGCCCCTCCTCTGCCGCGCAGGATCCCGCCGACGCCCAGCCCGATCCCGGCGTGCACCGCTTCCCCGGCGGCACGGATGCCGCCGCGGCCCCCGAGGCCGCCCCGGAGCCCAGCGCCGAGCAGATCCAGGCCGTGAACGCGCAGATGCGCGACATCGCCGAGGTCCCCGCCGTGGAGGTCATCACCACCACCGCGGTGCACCTGATGAGCGCGGCCGCCGTGAAATGCGGCCTGGCCGAGGGGCCCGACGCCGCGGAGCTGAAGGATCTGGACGAGGCCCGCAAGCTCATCATCGCCCTGGCCGGGCTGGTCACCTCCGCGGCCCCGGAGATCGGCTCCCAGCACGCCGGGCCCCTGCGCGACGGCCTGCGCTCCCTGCAGCTGGCCTTCCGCGAGGCCTCCTTCGCCCCGGACGCCCCGGGCAAGGGCCCCGGAGAGAACCTGACCGGCCCGGTCTTCTAGCCCGCCGGGCGCGGCTCCCGGTCCTCGACCGGGCGCACCCGGATCTCCAGGGAGTCGATCCGCTCGGCGAGCAGCGGGTCCGCGGCCACGGCCGCCCGGAAGGTCTCCGACGCAGCGTCCAGGCCCGCCCGGTCCAGGCCGGGGACCAGCAGCAGCTCGACGCTGAGCTCCGGGCCGGGCCCGCCGCCGGGCAGCAACCGACCCTCGGCGTCGCGGGCCGCCACCCCGGCCCCGGGGGCCATCTGCGCGCCTCGGGCCTGCGGGATCCCCGCGGCCGCGCGCTGCAGGGCGGCCAGCACCTGGGGATCCGAGTAGGACGGCAGCCAGGGCTCGCCCTTGGCCAGGGCCCACACCCCCGGACGCCGCAGGACGAAGACCAGATCGGTGCCCGGATTCAGGACCAGCAGCTGGTTGCCGTCCTCCACCGCGGCCAGCGCCGTGCGCCGGGCCTCGGCGGCCACCGGCCGGGCCTGCGGATGCCAGGAGGTCAGCGCGTCCACGCTGGTGAACACGGGCAGGGCCCGCCGCCCGTCCGGGGCGCTGATGGAGACCAGGGCCATCTCCGACTCCTTGTCCGAGACCAGCCCGTCCTCGGTCACGTGGGCCTGGGACAGCTCGGCGAGAACCGGGGCGAACAGGCGCGTGCCGCGCAGCGCCTCCAGCACCGACTCCTCGGGGATCTCGGCCCGGGCGAAGGCCTCCAGGGCCTCGGCCACGGGGGCGGGGGTCAGACCGTCGTCCTGCGGATACGCGTGGGTGTGGGAGGTCCCCTCCCCCAGGTTGCGGCCCTTCCACGGCTGCCCGCCGGTGTCCGTCTCCCGGCCGGCGCTGCGCAGCTGCGCCTGGATGTGAGCCGGCAATTCCCGCGGGCTCATGCCTCGGGCCGCCCCGCCGCGTCCAGGGCTTCGGCCAAGGTGAAGCGCCCGGCGTACAGGGCCTTGCCGACGATCGCGCCCTCGACCCCGTGCGGGACCATGGCCCGCAGCGCCTCCAGGTCCGCAAGCCCCGAGATGCCGCCGGAGGCGACGACCGGCCGATCCGTGCGCCGGGCGACCTCGGCCAGCAGCTCGGTGTTGGGCCCGCGCAGCGTGCCGTCCTTCGTCACGTCGGTGACGACGTAGCGGGCGCAGCCGTCGGCGTTGAGCCGGTCCAACACCTCCCACAGGTCCCCGCCCTCCTCGGTCCAGCCGCGGGCCGCCAGGGTCGTGCCGCGCACGTCCAGCCCGACGGCGATGCGCTCCCCGTGCTCTGCGATGACCCGGCGCGTCCACTCCGGGTCCTCCAGGGCGGCGGTGCCGAGGTTGATCCGGGCGGGCTCCAGGCTCAGGGCCCGGCGCAGCGAGGCATCATCCCGGATCCCTCCGGACAGCTCGATCTTCAGCCGCACCCGCTCGGCGACCCGGCGCAGCACCTCGGTGTTCTCCCCACGCCCGAAGGCCGCGTCCAGATCAACCAGGTGCACCCATTCGGCACCGGCCTCCTGCCAGGCCAGGGCCGCCTCGACGGGGTCGCCGTAGCCGGTCTCGGTGCCGGCTTCGCCCTGGACCAGGCGCACGGCCTGGCCCCCGGCGACGTCCACGGCGGGCAGCAGCTGCAGGCGGGGGGTGCTCATCGGGATGGTGCTCCTGTTCGTTGCGGATGGTGCGCGCGGGCGCGGGCGGGATGGCCGCGCCCGGCGCTCAGTCGAGGGTGACGACGTAGAGGCCGTAGGCGAAGAAGGCCGCGCCAAGGATCCACAGCACGACCTGGGCGATGAGCGGCAGCTTCTGCCGGCGGAAGGAGATGCCGCCGCCGACGAGGAAGGCCCCGAAGATCATCAGCAGCAGACCGGAGGTCAGGGGACTCATGCGCGCTCGCCCTCCTCGGCGTCGACGGCGGGCGCGGTCTCCTGCGCCCGGGCGGGGTCTGGGAAGTCCTCCTCGGACTCGGGGCCGCGCGGGGCCATCCGGCCGGTGCGCAGCAGGGTGTCCAGCCAGTTGCGCAGCAGCCGCAGCCCGGCGTCCGCGGACTTCTCCGGGTGGAACTGGGTGGCGCTCAGCGGCCCGTTCTCCACGGCGGCGATGAACGGCACCCCCTGCTCGGCCCAGGTGACCTGCGGGGGCCGGATGTGCTGGCTGGTCTGGGTGAACTCCCAGCGCTGCACCGCGTAGGAGTGCACGAAGTAGAACCGCTCCCGCTCGATCCCGGCGAACAGCCGGCTGCCCTCCGGCGGGCGCACGGTGTTCCAGCCCATGTGCGGGACCACGTCTCCGGGCAGCTTCTCCACGGTCCCGGGCCACTCCCCCAGTCCCTCGGTGTGCTCCCCGTGCTCGGTGCCGGCTTCGAAGAAGACCTGCAGCCCCACGCAGATGCCCAGCACGGGCCGGCCGCCGGCCACCCGGCGTCCGATCAGCCGCGGGGCATCCACGGCGCGCAGGCCGTCCATGACGGCGCCGAAGGCCCCGACGCCGGGGACCACGAGGCCGTCGGCCTCCAGCACGTCCTGCGGGCGCCGGGAGAGCACGACGTCGGCCCCGGCGGTCTCCAGGGCGCGCACGGCCGAGCGGACGTTGCCGGCCCCGTAGTCCAGGACGGTGACGGTGGGCTTCACGGGCTGCGATCCAGTGGTGCTCACAGCGCCCCCTTGGTCGAGGGGATGGCCTCCGGGACGCGGGGATCCGGCTCGACGGCCTCGCGCAGGGCCCGCGCCAGGGCCTTGAACTGGGCCTCGGCGATGTGGTGGGGGTCCCGGCCGCGCAGCAGGTCCACGTGCAGGCAGATCCCGGCGTGGTAGGCGATGGCCTCGAGCACGTGGCGGACCATGGAGCCGGTGAAGTGCCCGCCGATCAGGTGGTGGGCGAAGGCCTCGGACTCCCCCTCGTGCACCAGGTAGGGCCGCCCCGAGATGTCCACGACGGCCCGGGCCAGGGCCTCGTCCAGGGGCACGGTGGCCTGGCCGAAGCGGCGGATGCCGCGCTTGTCGCCCAGGGCCTCGCGCAGGGCCTCGCCCAGCACGATCGCGGTGTCCTCGACGGTGTGGTGCACGTCGATCTCGGTGTCTCCGCTGGCCTCGACCTCCAGGTCGATCAGCGAGTGCTTGGACAGGGCGGTGAGCATGTGGTCGTAGAAGGGCACGGTGGTGCTGATCCGGGAGACGCCGGTGCCGTCCAGGTTCAGGCTGAGCCGGACCGTGGACTCACTGGTGGCGCGGGTCAGGGAGGCCGTGCGGCCGCCCGCCCGGGCGGGCTGGGCGTCAGGGGTCTGCATTCGATGCTCCGTAGCGGTGTCGGCGGTGGGTCGGCGCGCCCCGCGGGGCCCGTGAGATCCGGGCGCCCGGGGCGGGGGTGGTCTCAGCGGCGGTCGGGCAGGTGCCGTTCCAGGCTGTCCAGGAAGGCGGTGGTCTCCTCCTCGGTGCCGGCGGTGACCCGCAGGTGCCCGGGGATCCCGACGTCGCGGATCAGCACGCCGTCGCCCAGCAGGTCCTCCCACAGGCCCTGGGCATCGGACAGGCCCCCGAAGAAGACGAAGTTGGAGTCCGAGGCGGCCGGCTCCAGACCCAGCTGCTCCAGACGGGTCACGATCCGGTCCCGCTGTTCGCGGATGCGTCCGACCTGCCCCAGCAGCTGGTCCCGGTGGCGCAGCGCCGTCAGGGCGACGGCCTGGGTCACCGCGGAGAGGTGGTAGGGCAGGCGCACCAGCATGACGGCCTCGACCACGGCCGGATCCGCGGCGAAGTAGCCGACCCGGGCCCCCGCCAGGGCGAAGGCCTTGCTCATGGTGCGGCTGACGACCAGGCGGGGCCTCCCGGGCAGCAGGGACAGCGCGGTGGTGTCCGGATCGCGGGCGAATTCCGCGTAGGCCTCATCCACCACGAGCATCCCGCCCAGCTCCTCGACGGCCTCGTAGGCGGCCAGGATGGTCTCCGGGGAGAGTGCCGTGCCGGTGGGGTTGTTGGGTGAGCACAGGATCGTGACGGTCGGCCGGTGCTGGCGGATCTGGCGCGCGGCATCCTCCGGGGAGAGGGTGAAGTCCGCGGCCCGCCGCCCGGCGATGTACTCGGTGTTGGTGCCGGAGGCCAGGAGCGGGTACATGGAGTAGGTGGGCGCGAAGCTCAGCACGTTGCGGCCGGGCCCGCCGAAGGCCTGCAGCAGCTGCTGGAGGATCTCGTTGGAGCCGTTGGAGGCCCAGACCTGGCGTTCGGTGATGCCGTGGCCGAGGTAGTCCGCCAGCTCGCGGCGCAGCTGCGGGAAGTCCCGGTCCGGGTATCTGTTCAGCCCGGCCGCGGCCTCGGCGGCCGCACTGCCGATCGCCCGGATCAGCTCCTCGGGCAGCGGATGGGTGTTCTCGTTGACGTTCAGGGCGTAGGGCACCTGGATCATCGGGGCGCCGTAGGCCCTGTGGCCGCGCAGGTCATCTCGCAGCGGCAGGGAATCCAGGATGGCGGCTTCCGCATCGGGGCTGGCTGCATCACTCACGGTGCCATCCTAGTGGAGTCCCCGTTCGCGTGAACCCGGAACCCTGCGGTCTCACGGCGCGGCGGTCTCCGGCTGCGGCACCACCAGGCGCTGGCCGGGCCGCACGGCGCTGTCCTGCAGGTCGTTCAGGTCCACGATCCGCTCCACCGCGGCCCGCGGGTCGGACTCCGGATCCGCCTCCTGTGCGAGGCTCCAGAGGGTGTCCCCGGCGGAGACCACCACGACGCGGGTCTGCGCCCCGCTCGGCGCGGCGTCGCCGGCCTGGGCCTGCGGGCTCAGCACCAGAAGCAGGGCCCCGGCCAGCACCGCGACGGCCCCGAGCAGCACCGGCAGGCCGATGAGCAGGAGGCGTCCGCGCCGGGTGAGCCGCAGCGTCGGGCGGGCCGCGCGCTCCGGACGGCGGCGCAGCAGCCGGGTGCGGCGCGCGGCCGGACGGGCGCAGGCGGGGCGGGTGCAGGCGGGTGCGCCTGCCGGATGGGCACCCCGGCGCGGCCCGGTGCGGAACCCGATGCGGAACGGGCGGGGTGCGGTGAGCGCGATGCTCATGGCGGCCTCCTAGCGGTGATTGACGCTCGATCGCCTTCGAAGACGTGTTCGAGTTCGCACATCTGTTCTACCAGGGCGATCGAAGACTGTCGAGGGACTAGAACATGTGTTTGATCCGACACGCGGTCTCGCCTACGCTGATGGGAGCAGTCCACACCCCCGGACTGACAGATCGAACACCTCCAGGAAGGACCCGACGGTGGCCCGAGAGCACGGAGCAGCCCCCCACGGAGCCGAGGCCTCCGCCCGCAAGCCCCTCACCGCGCGCCAGCGCACCATCCTGGAGGCCATCTCCGCCTCGATCAGCGCGCACGGCTACCCGCCGTCGATGCGCGAGATCGGCGACGTCGTCGGGCTGTCCAGCCTCTCCAGCGTCACCCACCAGCTCTCCCGGCTCGAGGCCCTGGGCTACATCCGCCGCGATCCGAAGCGGCCGCGGGCCATCGAGGTGCTGGCCGAACCCCGCCGCACCGACATCCGCCCCTCCGGGCAGGGCCCCGCGCAGGAGGAGCAGTCGGACCCCGCCCCGAGCGCGCAGCCGACGGCCGAGGCCGCAGCCGACGTGGTCCCGCTGTTCCCCACCGCCGCGCCGGAGGCCGAGGAGGAGCAGGGGCAGAACATCAGCGTGCCGCTGGTGGGGCGCATCGCCGCCGGTGTGCCGATCACGGCCGAGCAGCACGTGGAGGACACGATCTCCCTGCCCCGACAGCTGGTGGGCCAGGGCGAGCTGTTCATGCTCGAGGTGCGCGGGGATTCGATGGTCGAGGCCGCGATCTGCGATGGCGACTGGGTCGTGGTGCGCCAGCAGAACACCGCCCAGAACGGGGACATCGTCGCCGCCCTGCTCGATGACGAGGCCACCGTGAAGACCTTCCGACAGCGCGACGGGCACACCTGGCTGCTGCCGCAGAACCGCCAGTACGAGCCGATCCTCGGCGATCACGCCAGCATCATGGGCAAGGTCGTCTCGGTGCTGCGCGCCGTCTGAGTCCGGGCTTTGAGGCCCTCGCCTCAGCCCGCGTGCAGCCGCCGCAGCGCCCCCGTGACCACGGGCAGGCGGTCCGTGGTCCACAGCGGCGGCAGGGCCGCCCGCAGGAACCCGCCGTACCGGGCGGTGGCCAGCCGGGAATCCAGCACAGCCACGACCCCGCGGTCCTCGCGGGAGCGGATCAGGCGCCCGGCCCCCTGGGCCAGCCGGATCGCCGCGTGGTAGGCGGAGACCGCCATGAAGCCGTTGCCCCCGCGCCGGCCCACCGCCCGGGCCCGGGCGGTGGCCAGCGGATCATCCGGGCGCGGGAACGGGATCCGATCGATGAGCACCAGGCGGCAGGAGGGCCCCGGCACGTCCACGCCCTGCCACAGGCTCATGGTTCCGAACAGGCACGTGTCCTCCTCGGCCGTGAACCGCTCGACGAGACCGCGCAGCGAGGACTCCCCCTGCACCAGCACCGGCAGGTCGGAGTGCTCGCGCACGTACTCGGCGGCCTGCTGCGCGCCGCGACGCGAGGAGAACAATCCCAGCGCCCCGCCGCCGGAGGCCTCCACCAGCTGCAGGATCCGCTCCAGCTGCTCCTCCGAGACCCCGCGCCCCGGCTTGGGCAGGTCCCGGGCCACGTAGAGCATCCCCTGCTTCGGGTAGTCGAAGGGCGAGCCGACGTCCAGCCCCTCCCACGCCGGGGCCTTCTCCCCCTGCAGCCCGAGGGAGCCGGCGACCTGATCGAAGGAGTCGCCGATGGCCAGGGTCGCCGAGGTCAGCACCACCGTGCGGTCCTGGAACAGCCCCTCGCGCAGGCGCCCGGCCACGGACAGCGGGGCCACATGCAGCGTGGCCGGGTCCGTGTCCGCGGCGCTGACGTAGCCGCGTCCCGGCTCCCAGCCGCCGGCCCGGGAGATCCACACGACCTCGAAGCGCCCGTCCGCGCTGAGCATCCGCTCGGCCAGCTCCAGGACCTCGGTGAGCTTGGCGCGGGCGGTCTGGCGCCCGGCGTCGGAGTCCTTCGCGTCGGCCTTGGTGTCGGACAGCGCGGCCCGGGCGGCGTCGCGCACCTGCTCCATGGCCCGGGCGATCCCCGGCTCCAGCCCCTGCGGCATGAGCTCGGCGGGCCGGCCGGAGCAGGCCTGCTCCAGGGCCTCGGCCGCGGAGCTCAGCGGCTCCGAGGCCGCCTGGGTGTTCGTGCGCACCGCCCGGGCCGCGGAGCGGACCATCAGCGGGGACAGGGCGCCGGTCACCGCGCCGGTCACGCGGTCCACCAGCTCGTGGGCCTCGTCGACCACCACGACGTCGTGCTCGGGCAGCACCCCGATCCCCTCGAAGGCGCTGATCGCCAGCAGCGCGTGGTTGGTGATCACGACGTCGGCCTCCCCCGCCCGCTGCCGGGCCCGCTCGGAGAAGCACTCCTCCACCAGGGGGCAGCGGCGCCCCAGGCACTCCGAGGCCGTGACCGAGACCTGCCGCCAGGCCCGGTCCGAGACGCCCGGGCGCAGGTCATCCCGGTCCCCGGTGTCCGTGGAGTCCGCCCAGGCGCGCAGGCGCACCACCTCCTCGGCCAGCGAGTCCGGGGCGGGACGGGGATGCCCACTGGCGGCCTGCCCCTGGCTGTTGAGGTTGAACAGCGCGTCCGGGTCCTCATCCTCCGGGTAGCCGCCCTCCAGCTTGTGCAGGCACACGTAGTTGCTGCGCCCCTTCAGCAGGGCGACCTCCACCTCGCCCTCGAGGCGATCCTCGAGGGTCTCCAGCAACCGGGGCACGTCCCGGCCGACGATCTGCGCCTGCAGGGCCAGGGTCGCGGTCGCGACGACGACGGGCTTGTCCGCGCCCAGGGCGTGCTGGATGGCCGGGACCAGGTAGGCCAGGGACTTGCCGGTACCGGTGCCGGCCTGCACCAGCAGGTGCCGCCCCGTCTGCAGGGCCTGGGCCACGTGCGCTGCCATGATCCGCTGCCCGTCGCGGCGCTGCCCGCCGGTGCGCTCGATCGCCGTGTCCAGCAGCGCCAGGGCGTCTTTGGCCCCGGGCAGGGTCTCCGGCTCCGCACCGGTCGGGGCGTGCACGTCCTCGGCGGCCTCCGCGGGTGCCGAGCCTCGCGTGGGGTCCGGGTTGGTGCTGCTCACGGGGCGGTCACGGCGTAGGGCTGCAGCTCCGGGGCGGTCTCCTCCCGCACCAGCACGCTCATCCGGGTCCCGTCCTCCTCGAACGCGGTGGACAGGATCTCCGCGTCCCACTCGTGCAGCCGGGAGACCACCTCCCCGTGGGTGTAGGGCACCAGGATCTCCATGCGCACGCTGGGCCGAGGGATGGTCCGGGAGATCAGCTCCTTCAGCTCCGGGATCCCCTCCCCGGTCTTCGCGGAGACGATCGCATGGTGGGGTTCGCGCAGCCGGATGCGATCCAGAACGAAGGGGTCCGCGGCGTCGGCCTTGTTCAGCACGATGATCTCCGGGACGTCCTGCGCGTCCACCTCGGCCAGGACCTCGCGCACCGCGCGGATCTGGCCCTCCGGGTCCGGGTGGGAGGCGTCCACCACGTGCAGGATCACGTCCGCGTCGGCCACCTCCTCGAGGGTGGAGCGGAAGGCCTCGACCAGCTGGGTGGGCAGGTTGCGCACGAAGCCGACGGTGTCCGAGAGGGTGTAGCCGATGCCGTCCGGGGTCTCGGCCCGGCGCACCGTGGGGTCCAGGGTCGCGAACAGGGCGTTCTCCACCAGCACCCCGGCGTCGGTGAGCCGGTTGAGCAGGGAGGACTTGCCGGCGTTGGTGTACCCGGCGATGGCCACGGAGGGGATGTGGTTGCGACGCCGGTTGGCCCGCTTGGTCTCCCGGGCCGGCTTCATCGCGGCGATCTCCCGACGCAGCTTGGCCATCCGCTGGCGGATGCGGCGCCGGTCCAGCTCGATCTTCGTCTCACCGGGACCGCGCGAACCGATCCCCTCGCCGCCGGCCGCCCGACCGCCGGCCTGGCGGGACATGGACTCGCCCCAGCCGCGCAGGCGCGGCAGCAGGTACTCCAGCTGCGCCAGCTCCACCTGGGCCTTGCCCTCCCGGGACTTGGCGTGCTGGGCGAAGATGTCCAGGATCAGCGCGGTGCGGTCGATGACCTTGACCTTGACGATGTCCTCCAGTCCACGCCGCTGGGACGGGGCCAGCTCCGAGTCGATGACGACGGTGTCCGCGCCCGTCTCGGCCACGATCTCCTTGAGCTCCTGGGCCTTGCCGGAGCCGAGGAACGTGCCGGGGTCCGGCTTCAGCCGCCGCTGCACCAGCCCGTCCAGGACCTCGGAGCCGGCGGTCTCCGCCAGGGCCGCGAGCTCGCGCAGGGAGTTCTCGGCGTCCTCCAGGGTGCCCTCGGACCAGATCCCGGCCAGCACCACGCGCTCCAGGCGCAGCTGCCGGTACTCGACCTCGGTGACGTCCTCCAGCTCGGTGGACAGCCCGGCCACGCGCCGCAGGGCGCGGCGCTCCTCGAGGTCCTGCTGCTCGCCGTCGTGCTCGGTGTGCTGGGTGGTCTCCGCCAGCTCCGGGGCACGGCGGTCCAGGATGGAGGCCTGGTGCTCCTCCTCCGGGGAGAAGCGGCCGAGGACCCGGTCCACGGTCGCGCGCAGCTGGGCGTCGCTGGGCTGGCGGGGCTGCTCGGTGCGCTCGTCGGTGTGCTCGGGGGCGGCGTCGTCGGCGGTGCGGGGGTGATGCTGGGGCAAGGGTGCCTTTCCGTGCGGGGGCGCGGCCGGTGCTGACTCCCTCGGATCGGGCGCGCGGACCGCTCAATGCGTCCTGCCAGTCTACCGGGCGGCCCCCGCGCCGCACCCGGGGCGGGCCTGTGCTGTGGACGAACACGCGACGCCGCGCCCCAGCGCCGAGTCCCGGGGAGCCGGCGCCGCGAGCGCGGACGCCGAGGAGGCGGGTGAGGCGGGCCGATACGATGGGGGATCATGGTCGAGCACTACTTCTCCGCGCACGAGGACGAGCCCTTCGTCGAGCAGCCCCTGCGGGTGCGACTGGCCGGGGCCGAGCGGGATCTGGTGAGCGCCCCCGGCATCTTCAGCCCGAAGGCCCTGGACAAGGGCACCGCGGTGCTGCTGGACGAGGTCCCCGCCCTGCCCCGGTCCGGGTCCCGCTTCCTCGACGTCGGCTGCGGGTGGGGGCCGATCGCGCTGAGCATGGGCCTGCAGCGGCCCGACGCCGAGGTGATGGCCGTGGACGTGAACCGGCGCAGCCTGGAGCTGACCCGCCGCAACGCCGCGCGCCTGGGGCTGACCGGCATCCGCCCGGTGATCCCGGAGGAGGTGGATCCGCGGCTGCGCTTCGACGCGATCTGGTCCAACCCGCCGATCCGGGTGGGCAAGCAGGTGCTGCACGAGCTGCTGCTGACCTGGCTGGTGCGCCTGGCCCCGGCCGGGCAGGCGCACCTGGTGGTGCAGAAGAACCTGGGCGCGGACTCCCTGCAGCGCTGGCTGGATCAGACCCTGCGGGAGCGGGAGCCCGGCGCCTTCGCGGTCGACCGGGCCGCCACCGCCAAGGGCTTCCGGATCCTGCGGGTCACCCGCGCCGCCTGATCCCCGCGGCGACCTGCCCGGGTCCCGCGGCTCAGCCCAGGCGCACGGTGCCCACGAGCTCGGCCGGCCCGGAGAGGATCACGTGCTCCAGCTCGTCCGGGCCGAGCACGAAGGTCACGCCCAGCTCCCCGCCGGGCACGCCGACCCGCCACTCATCCGGGGCGTCCTCCCCGCCCCAGAAGCGGGTCGCCGCCGCGGCAGCGCACGCGCCGGTCCCGCAGGACAGGGTCTCGCCCACCCCGCGTTCGCTGACGCGCAGCACCAGCGCTCCCGTGCCGTCGTCCTCCTCCTCGGCGTCCCGGGGCACCACGAATTCGACGTTGGTGCCGGCACTGGGCCGGGGGTCCACGGTCGGTGCGGTGCCCAGGTCCAGCCGGGCCAGCTTGGCCTCATCGGCCAGGGCGACGACGGTGTGCGGGTTGCCCATGGTGATGGACAGGCCCGGGCGGGCGGTGCGCAGGCCGCGGGCCGAGACGGTGCAGTCGGCCCCGTGCTCCCGGGCCTGCTCCCCGTCGATGAAGCCCCAGGGGCCCATGTCCACGGCGTAGCCGCCGGGAACCCGGGCGACGGTCTTGACCCCGCCGCGGGTCCCGATGCGCACGGTCTCCCCCTCCGGCAGCTCGATCAGCCCGGCGTGGATGAGGTGGTGGGCGAACACGCGCACCCCGTTGCCGCACATCTCGGACAGGGAGCCGTCCGCGTTGCGGTAGTCCATGAACCACTCCGGGGCGTCCTCCCCGTTCGCGGCGAGGGCCCGCCCGGCCTCCAGGTGCTGGCTGCGGATCGCGCGGATCAGCCCGTCCGCGCCGATCCCCCGGTGCCGGTCGCACACGGCGGCCACCAGGTCCCCCTCCAGCTCGAGGCTTCCCTCGGGATCGGTGAGCAGGAGGAAGTCGTTGCCGGTGCCGTGGCCCTTGCTCAGGGTCACTCCGGCCAGTTCGCCCCAGCGGGAGGCGTCGGTCTGCGCGGTGGTGCTCTCGGCGGTGGTGCTCTCGGTCGTCACCCGGCCAGTCTATCGGGCGGGTCGGACGACCGAAGGGCCGGCTCAGCGAGGACCGGTCTGGCCGGCGAATCCGGCCGCGCTCCCGGTCCTGCCCGCGCGGTCAGGTCAGCCCTCGGCTCCCCCGTCGTTCGCGGTCTCCGGCGTGCGCCCCTGCTCGATCAGGGTCAGCGCCCGGTCCAGCTGCTGGCGCGGGGAGAGGGTGAATCCGATCCAGGTAACGCGCGGGTCCGCCCGGAACCAGGTGACCTGGCGGCGGGCGAAGCGGCGGGTGGCGATGATCGTCTCCTGCACGGCCTCCTCCTCGGAGGTCTCCCCGTCCACGACGCGCAGGAATTGCGCGTAGCCCAGGGCGTGGGAGGCGGTGCGCCCCTCGCGCAGCCCCCGCTCGGCCAGGTCCCGCACCTCCTGCAGGAGACCGGCCTCGACCATCCGGTGCACCCGCACGGCCAGGCGGTCGTGCAGCAGGTCCCGGGGCCCGTTCAGCCCGATCTGCAGGGCCGGCTCCCGGTGTTCGCGCCGCGGCATGTAGGAGGAGAAGGGGCGCCCGGTCAGCTCGTGGACCTCCAGGGCCCGCACCAGGCGCCGGTCGTCCAGGCCGCGCCGCGCGGAGACCGGGTCCACGGCCTCCAGCCGAGCGGCCAGCGCCCCGCGCCCCTCGGTCTCCAGGAGCTCCTGCCAGCGCTGACGCACCTGCGCATCGGTGGGCGGGAACTCCAGCACGTCCAGGGCCGCGCGCGCATACAGTCCGGACCCGCCGACGAGGATCGGGGTGCGCCCGCGCCCCCGGATCTCGGCGAAGCGCTCGCGGGCCTCGCGCTGGTAGCGGGCCACGGAGGCCTCCTCGCGCACGTCCAGCACGTCTAGGAGGTGATGGGGCACGCCGTCGCGCTCGGCGGGCGTGAGCTTGGCCGTGCCGATGTCCATCCCGCGGTACAGCTGCATCGAGTCCGCGTTGACCACCTCGCCGTCCACCTCGCGGGCCAGGGCGACGCCGAGGTCTGACTTCCCCGTGCCGGTGGGCCCGAGGACGGCGATGATCGGGAGGGTCATCGGCGCGGCGGCAGGGCCGGCATCCCGAGCATCGTGGCGCCCGGGGCGCCACCCGACGGGGCGCCGGTGCCGCAGGAATCGGCCTGGGCGCGATCCCAAGCGTCCCCGGCGCGGGAGCGGCGCACCGCGTAGTCCTCCGCCGGGGAATCGGCGAGCAGGTGGAAGGGTGCGGCGTCGGTGATCCGCACGGTCGCGAAGTCCCCCGGACGCGGGACGGGGGCGCCGTCGGGCACGCTGAAGTGCACGAGCCGCTGATCCGGAGTGCGCCCGGAGAGCCGGTGGGTCTGCTCGGCCTTGCGTCCGGTCTGCGCGGAGACCAGCAGCTCCACCCGCTTCCCGACCTGCTCGGCGTTCAGCTGCGCGCTGATGCGATCCTGCAGGGCCACCAGCCGCTCGTACCGCTCCTGCACGACCTCCTGGGGCACCTGGTTCTGCATCCGACCCGCCGGGGTGCCGGGGCGGATGGAGTACTGGAAGGTGAAGGCCGAGGAGAACCGGGACTCCTCGACCACGCGCAGGGTCTCCTGGAAGTCCTCCTCCGTCTCCCCGGGGAAGCCCACGATGATGTCCGTGGTGATGGCGGCGTGCGGGATGCGCTTGCGCACCTTCTCCAGGATGCCGAGGAACCGCTTGGACCGGTAGGAGCGGCGCATGGCCTTGAGCACCCGGTCGGAGCCGGACTGCAGGGGCATGTGCAGGACGGGCATGACGGTGGGGGTCTCGGCCATCGCGTCGATGACGTCGTCGGTGAAGGCCGCCGGGTGGGGGCTGGTGAAGCGGATGCGCTCCAGGCCCTCGATCTGCCCGCAGGCGCGCAGCAGCTTGGAGAAGGCCTGCCGGTCACCGAAGCCGACGCCGTAGGAGTTCACGTTCTGCCCGAGCAGGGTGACCTCCACGGCGCCGTCGTCCACCAGGGCCTGGACCTCGGCGAGGATGTCCCCGGGCCGGCGGTCCTTCTCCTTGCCGCGCAGGGAGGGCACGATGCAGAAGGTGCAGGTGTTGTTGCAGCCCACGGAGATGGACACCCACCCGGAGTGCACGTTCTCCCGCTTGGTCGGCAGGGTGGAGGGGAAGACCTCCAGGGATTCCAGCAGCTCGGTGGCGGCCTCGCGGTTGTGCCGGGAGCGCTCCAGCAGCCGCGGCAGGGAGCCGATGTTGTGGGTGCCGAACACGACGTCGACCCAGGGGGCCTTCTCCACGATGGTGTTCTGGTCCTTCTGGGCCAAGCACCCGCCGACGGCGATCTGCATGCCCTCGTGGGCGCGCTTGACGGGGGCGAGCTGACCGAGGTGGCCGTAGAGCTTGTTGTCCGCGTTCTCCCGCACCGCGCAGGTGTTGAAGACCACCAGGTCAGGGGTCCCCTCACCCGTGTGCGGGACGTACCCGGAGGCCTCCAGCAGCCCGGAGATCCGCTCGGAGTCGTGAACGTTCATCTGGCAGCCGAAGGTGCGCACCTCGTAGCTGTGGGACCGCCCCGTCCGCTCCTCGATGCCGGGCGGGCAGGGCTGGACGTCGAGGGCCTCGGGCAGGGTCGACGGCAGGGTCTGGGTCTGGGTCGCGCTCGCATTCACTGTGCCAGGGTACAAGACCGCCGCGGGCGCCGGGACGTGCCGGATCAAGTCCACCGGCCCGGGTCAGGCCAGCCCCGGTGGCTCCTCCAGACCCGTCTCCCCGTGCTCGGCCATGACCGTGCGCACGATCTCGAAGGCCGCGCCGGGGGCGTAGCCTCGGCGGGCCAGCATCGCGACCAGCCGACGCAGGGCCTTCTCCCGCTGGGCCGGGTCGTCCAGGTCCCGCTCGGGGCGCAGCCGACGGCGCACCAGCGCGCGGGCGTCCTCGCGCTCCTCCTCCTCGGTGCGCTGGGTCAGGGCCCGCTCGGCGGTCTCCGGGTCTATGCCCTTCTGCGCGAGCTCCCGGCGCAGGGCCGGGCGGGCGAGCTTCCTGCTGGCGGAGCGGCTGCGCACGTACATCGCGGCGTATTCGGCGTCGTCGATCAGACCGAGATCCTCGTAGCGGTCCAGGATGCGGGTGGCCGTCTCCTCGGAGATCTCCTTCTCCGCGAGCTTCTGCGCCAGCTGGGCGCGGGAGCGGGCGGCGGCGGTGAGCTGGCGCAGCAGGATCTCCTTGGCCCGGGCGTATTCCGCCTCCTCCGGGGTGCGCGGGGCCGATCCCTCGGCTGGAGGCCGCCCCGCGTCCCTCCGCCCGTCCCCGGTGTTCGGCCCTGAGGACGGCGTCGAGGAGACCGGGGCTGCTGCGGGAGCGCCCAGGCTGCGTCCGGTGCGCCGACGGCCGACGCCGCGGCCCGTGACGGGTCCGCGGCGTCGGCCGTGCGGGCTGGAATCGCTCATCAGAAGTTCTCGGGCAGGGCGTCCAGCGGGTCATCACCCAGCTCGTCGATCCCCGCGCCGACGCCCGCGGGAGCCTCCTGGGACTCCTCGCCCTCCTCGGCGTCGATGATCCCGGCCTTGATCAGCGTCTTGTGCTGGATCTCCTCGGCCAGCTCGGGGTTGTCCTTGAGGAAGCGGCGGGCGTTCTCCTTGCCCTGGCCCAGCTGGTCCCCCTCGTAGGTGAACCAGGCGCCGGACTTCTTGACGATCCCGGACTCCACGGCCATGTCGATGATGCCGCCCTCCACGGAGATGCCCTCCCCGTAGAGGATGTCGAACTCGGCCTGCTTGAACGGCGGGGCCATCTTGTTCTTCACGATCTTGGCCTTGGTCCGCGAGCCGATGGGGTTGGCCCCGTCCTTCAGGGTCTCGATGCGACGGATGTCGATGCGCACCGAGGCGTAGAACTTCAGCGCCTTGCCGCCGGTGGTGGTCTCCGGGGAGCCGAAGAACACGCCGATCTTCTCGCGCAGCTGGTTGATGAAGATCGCGGTGGTGCCGGTCTGGGACAGGCGCCCGGTGATCTTGCGCAGCGCCTGGGACATCAGGCGGGCCTGCAGACCCACGTGGGAGTCGCCCATCTCGCCCTCGATCTCCGCGCGCGGGGTCAGGGCGGCCACGGAGTCCACGACGATGATGTCGATGGAGCCGGAGCCCACGAGCATGTCCATGATCTCCAGGGCCTGCTCGCCGGTGTCCGGCTGGGAGACCAGCAGGGCATCCGTGTCCACGCCGAGCTTCTCCGCGTAGACCGGGTCCAGGGCGTGCTCCGCATCGATGAACGCAGCGATCCCCCCGTTCTTCTGGGCGTTGGCCACCGCGTGCAGGGCGACCGTGGTCTTACCGGAGGACTCCGGGCCGTAGATCTCCACGACGCGCCCGCGCGGCAGGCCGCCGATGCCCAGGGCGACGTCCAGGGACAGGGCGCCGGTGGAGACGGTCTCCGTCTTCACGGCTTCCCGGTCCCCCAGGCGCATGACGGAGCCCTTGCCGTAGTTCTTGTCGATCTGGGCGAGCACGGACTCCAGGGCCTTCTCCCGGTCCGAGCCGGTGGCCCGGGACACCGGGGCGTTGTTGCGTGCTTTGGCAGCCATGGTCTCCTCGATTCTGATCGCCGCGCCGGTTCCGGTGCGACGGTGGTTGGTCCTGCGGTTCGATCCTCACGGTAACGGCCCCGACTGACAGATCGAAGGGGGGCTCGCCCGCTCTGTGGATAACGGGAGCCCGGGTCCGGGTCCCGGTGGGCCGGGGACGCGCCGGGCGGTGACCGCGCCTCCTCTGCAGCCAGTGTAACGCAGTCCGAACAGATCTTCGAACACCCCTTCGAACGCGCTTCGGCGCTCGAACACCGGCCGCCGGCGCCCCGCGAGATGCCGGGCTTCGCCTCAGCGGGGCTCGCCCGGATCCGCCCCGAGCCAGCGGTCCTCGGGCAGGTCGTGCTGGCGGCACACGGCCTGCCAGACGGCCAGGGGCTTCATCCCCGCGGCCAGGGCCTCCTCGGCGGTGCGGTTCCCGGCGGCGTCGAGCACCGTCTGGGCGGCGACGACGCGCGCGTAGCCGCGGCCGAACTCCTCCTCCATGGAGCGCCAGAACTCCGAGAGCTTCATCCCTCCTCCTTCCTGAGATCGCGCCCGCGCGGTGCCCGCCGAGCTGGGCCCGCTGTCCGGTGCCCGTCCGCGCGAGAACCCCGCATCCGCACCCCGAAGGTGGGGTGCGGACGCGGGGTCCTCAGGCTGCGGGCCGGGCCGGCGGGCTGCCGCCTCCCGCCGGTGCTCGGCGCGGGCCTCGGCAGGGTGCGGCGGATCAGTGCGCGATCGGACGCGGACGCGGCGCGCCCGGCAGATCCTTGGTGCCGGTGGCCCCGGCGCCGTACTCGCGGCGGAACTCCTCGTCGAACTCGGTGGGCACGGTGTCCGGGATGCGCAGGCCCTCGCCGGCGGCGACCCGGTCGGCCACCTCGCGCAGCATCTGGGACAGGGGGATGTCCAGGGCGCTGCAGATCGAGGCGAGCAGCTCGGACGAGGCCTCCTTCTGGCCGCGCTCGACCTCGCTGAGGTAGCCGAGGGACACGCGGGCGCTGTGGGAGACCTCGCGCAGGGTGCGGTTCTGGCGCTGGCGGACGTCGCGCAGCACCTCGCCGATCTCGTGGCGCAGGACGATCATCTTGGGCTCCTGGTGGGCGGGGGTAGCGGTCTCGGGGCGGCTGACGTCCTTCCAGCGGACGACGCCGTTGACGGACACGGGCTGCTTGGTCATGGTCTTGCCTATCTCCCTACTCGAAGCGAACGACGGTCCGACCGGGTCCTCCGGGTGGTTCCTCGGGGCTCCGCCTGCGGCGGGTGCCCACGCAGTGGCCGGTCCTGCCGGTCCGTCATCACCCACTACAACCGCCTCACCTGTGCGTTCATTCCCCCCGCGCCGGGCAGGGACCTGGGAGTAACCTGGCAGATCGGTGAACAACAGGTCACCGTTCGGTCACCGTCCGCGGCTCAGCTGCTCCACCAGGGTCTCCAGGGCCCGCCGGGCGCTCTCGGTCCGGATGCGCTCACGATCCCCGGTCAGGTGCAGCTCGAGGACCGTCTCGGCCTCCGCCGGGCCCGCGATCCCCAGGTACACCGTGCCGACGGGCTTGTCGTCGTGCGGCTCCGGCCCGGCCGCTCCGGTGGCGGAGATCCCCCAGTCCGCGGCGCAGGCCCGGCGGGCGCCGCGGGCCATCGCCCGGGCGACGTCGGGATCCACCGTGCCGCGCGAGGCGATCAGCTCCGGGTCCACCCCCAGCAGCGCCTCCTTGACCTCGGCGGCGTAGGAGACGACGCCGCCGCGCAGCACCGCGGAGGCCCCCGGCACCTCGGCCAGGCTCGCGCTGATCAGCCCGGCGGTCAGGGATTCGGCCGTGGCCACGCTCTGGCCCCGCTCGCGCAGCAGCCGCACGGCCTGCTCCTGGGTGCGGCCCGGCCCAGGCTGGCCCGCGTGCGGGCTCATCGGGCCGCACCCCCGGAGGACAGGGCGCGGCGGCGCAGGCGCGCGGCCTGGACCACGTAGTCCAGCCCCGTCACAACGGTGACCACCAGGGCCGCGCCCATCACGATCCACCCGGGCACCAGCCAGCCGGTGCCCAGGGCGCCCAGCGGAAGGATGAGCAGGACCAGGGCGATGGTCTGCAGCACCGTCTTGAGCTTGCCGCCCTTCGACGCCGGCATGACCCCGTAGCGCAGGACCGCGAAGCGCATCAGGGTGATCCCCCATTCGCGCACGAGGATCACGATCGTGACCCACCACCACAGCTCCCCCAGCAGCGAGAGCACCACGAAGGCCGAGCCCGTCAGCAGCTTGTCCGCGATCGGGTCCGCGATCTTGCCGTAGTCGGTGATCAGGTTGCGGGAGCGGGCCAGGTCCCCGTCCAGCTTGTCCGTGTACATCGCGACGCCGAACACGACGACGGCGGCCCAGCGCATCCCCAGGGCGTCCGCGCCCCACGGGCCGCCGGCCCACAGGAACCAGATGAAGAAGGGAACCAGGAGGATGCGCACGGTCGTCAGCGCATTCGGCAGGTTCCAGTTGGACGGCTTCGGCTCGCCGGTCGGCGCGGTGCTCATCGGTGTCCCTTCCCTCTTCCTGTGCCGCGGGGCCCGGCGGCCCCGCGGCGATCAGCGCCCGGTCAGCTGCCAGGCATCCTCGGAGTCCGCGGACTCGGCGTCGTCCTGCCAGTCCCGGGCGGGTTCCTGCTGCGATTCTCCCACGAGGTCCGCGGGCGCGGACGCGGCAGGGGCGGCCGGGGGCTCCTGGCCCTGGATGCGGGCCAGGGCGGCCGGCAGGTCATCCGGGGCCACGAGCACGTCCCGGGCCTTGGATCCCTCCGAGGGCCCGACGATCTCCCGGGACTCCAGCAGGTCCATCAGCCGCCCGGCCTTCGCGAAGCCCACCCGCAGCTTGCGCTGCAGCATCGAGGTGGAGCCGAACTGGGTGTTGATGACCAGCTCCGCGGCCTGCAGCAGCACGTCCAGGTCGTCCCCGATGTCCTCGTCGATGGTCTTCTTCGGGGCCTCCTGGGTGACGTCGGGCCGGTAGTTGACCGGCATCTGCGTCTTGACGTGGGCGACGACGTCGTGGATCTCGGATTCGGAGACCCACGCGCCCTGCACGCGCATCGGCTTGGAGGCGCCCATCGGCAGGAACAGCGCATCGCCCTGCCCGATCAGCGTCTCAGCACCCGTCTGATCCAGGACCACCCGGGAGTCGGTCGCGGAGGAGGTCGCGAAGGCCATGCGGGAGGGCACGTTGGCCTTGATCAACCCGGTGACCACGTCCACGGAGGGCCGCTGGGTGGCCAGCACCAGGTGGATCCCGGCCGCACGGGCCAGCTGGGTGATGCGCACGATCGCGTCCTCCACGTCCCGCGGGGCGACCATCATCAGGTCCGCCAGCTCATCCACGATGACCAGCAGGTACGGGTAGGGCCGGATGGTGCGCTTGGAGCCGGGCTCGGGCTGCACACGGCCTTCGCGCACCGCGCGGTTGAAGTCGTCGATGTGCTTGAACCCGAAGTGGGAGAGGTCGTCGTAGCGGGCGTCCATCTCCTTGACCACCCACTGCAGGGCCTCGGAGGCCTTCTTCGGGTTGGTGATGATCGGGGTGATCAGGTGCGGCACGCCCTCGTAGGCGGTCAGCTCCACGCGCTTGGGGTCCACCATGATCAGGCGGACCTCGTCCGGGGTCGCACGCATGAGGATCGAGGTGATCATGGAGTTGACGAAGGAGGACTTGCCCGCCCCGGTGGCCCCGGCCACCAGCATGTGCGGCATCTTGGCGAGGTTGGCAACGACGTAGCCGCCCTCCACGTCCTTGCCCACGCCCATGACCATCGGGTGCGGGGAGGCGTGGGCCTTCCCGGAGCGCAGCACATCGCCCAGGGCCACGGTCTCCCGGTCCGTATTGGGGATCTCGATGCCGATCGCGGACTTGCCCGGGATCGGAGAGAGGATGCGCACGTCCGCGCTGGCCACCGCGTAGGCGATGTTCTTGGACAGGCGGGTGACCTGCTCGACCTTCGTGCCCGGGCCCAGCTCGATCTCGTAGCGGGTGACCGTGGGGCCGCGGGAGAAGCCGGTGACCTCCGCGTCGACGCTGAACTGCTCGAGCACGTCGGTCAGGGAGGCCACGACGGCGTCGTTGACCTCCGAGCGCTCCTTGGCCGGGGGTCCCTGCACGAGCAGGGACTGGCGGGGCAGGACGTAATCGGTGGTGGCCAGCGCGGTCTCCCGGGCGGCCCCGCGCTGGGGGTGGGCCCGCGGGATCTGCTCCCCCGCGGCGGCCTCGGTCCCCGCGCCGAGGTCCGCGGGCTCGGCGGGTTCGGCGCGCTCGATGAGCGGGGAGACGTCCTGGGCGGGGTGCTCCGGGTGTTCGGCCGGGGCCTCCGGGGTCGCGGCTCCGGCGGGGGCCGCGGCCGCCCCGGCTGCCGGGGCGGCGTCGCCCGCGGAGGCCGAGACACCCCGGCGGGCCCCGCGCTGCGCGGCGCGGTGCGAGGAGCCTCGGGCCGGGGCGGTGTGGGCCTGATCGTCCTCCAGCACCTGGGTGGCGTCGGGGTCCACGGCCCCGGCGTCCTCGGCGTCGGGGGCGCCCGCGTCCCGATCCCGCAGCACCCGGGTGGCCTCCTCCTGCTCGCCGAAGGGGTCGCGCAGGATCGGCCCGGTCTCGGCGGTCTCGATGGGCTGCTCCTGGGCGGCGCGGGCGCGGTTGAACTTGCCGAGGTCGAACAGCTCGGACTTCTTCCGCTTCCGGCGCGAACCCTGCGGCTGCGTCGAATCGGCCTCCGGGGAGGCTCCGGTCTCCTCCCGGTCCACCACCGCCCGGGTGTAGGGCTCATCCGCCTCGTAGGAGTCCAGGGCCGGGGTCGGGCGGGAGCGGTCCCTGCCCTTCTTCCGGCGGCCCCGGCGCGTGCTCGGGGCGTCCTCGACGTAGGGGCCGTCCAGATAGGAGCGGTCGTGCTCGTCGGCCCCGGGGCGCTCGGGCCGCTCCCCGAGCAGCCGGGTCAGGCCGGCGCGCAGCCGCGGGATGATCTGGCGCACGGGGGTCGCGGTGATGATCAGCAGGGAGATGATCAGCAGCAGCACGTGCAGGGTCCACGCCCCGGGCACGGTGAGCAGCTTGGCCACGGTGCCCCCGGCCAGCAGGCCCACGACGCCGCCGGCCTCGCGGATCGCCAGCAGCCCGTCGTGGGTGGTCGGCGAGCCCGCGGCGAGGTCGAAGACCGCGGAGCCGGAGATCATCATCAGCAGCAGCCCGACGGCGATGCGGTTGTTGGCGCGCATCTCGGTGGGGTGGCGGAAGGCGCGCAGGCTGAATCCGCCCAGCAGGACGGGGGCGAGCAGGGCCATCAGCCCGAAGGTCCCGGCGACCACGGCGTGCCAGGCCCCGGCCGGCCAGGCGATGGCCTGGGAGGAGGCCCCGGCGAGGTTCCACCACTCGACGGCGGCGGTGATCAGGGCCAGCAGCAGCATCAGCAGGGCGCCGCCGTCGCGCCGGTCCTGCGGGTCCAGCTCGGTGCGCAGGGTGCCCATGCGCCGCACGGCCCCGCCGACGAGGTGGGCCAGGCCCAGCCAGGCGGCGCTGAGCGCCCGCACCAGGGGGTTGGGGCGGGGGCCGGTCTGCTGGGGTGCGCGGGAGCCGGAGCGGCCGCGGCCGGTCTTCGTCGCGGAGGTCTTCGCGGAGCGGGAGGATCCCTTGGAGCCGGAGGTCGCGGAGGGGGAAGTTCGAGGCGCCATATCCTCCAAGGGTAGTTCATGCGCGCGGGACCCGGACCCGCGCACCCCCGTCTCAGGGGATGCGCGGGTCCGGGTCCCGCATCACGACCGCGGGTCCGCACCGTTGGGCGCGGGCCCGGGGGCTTCCTACTTGTCCTTGCCGGCCTCCACGACCACCGGGATGATCATGGGCTTGCGGCGCAGCTTCCGGGCGATCCACTGTCCCATGGTCCGGCGCACCACCTGCTGCAGCTGGTGGTTGCTCGGCGCTTTGCCGCCCTCCTTGAGGGCCTCCTCCAGGGCGGAGGAGATCTTGGGGGTGATGGACTTGAACACGGAGTCGTCCTCCGCGACGCCGCGGGCGTGGATGTCCGGGCCGGCCACCACGCGCTTGGACCGGCGGTCCACCACGGTGATGATCGAGACGAAGCCCTCCTCGCCGAGGGTGCGGCGGTCCTTGAGGTCCTGGTCGGTGATCTCGCCGACGGACTTGCCGTCCACGTACACGTAGCCGCACTCCACGGCCCCGACGATCTTGGCCCGGTGGTCCTTCATGTCCACGACGATCCCGGACTCCCCGAGCAGCACGTTCTCCTCCGGCACGCCGGTCTGCACCGCGAGCTTGCCGTTGGCGATCAGGTGGCGGACCTCGCCGTGCACCGGCATGACGTACTCGGGCTCGAGGATGTTGTAGCAGTACAGCAGCTCCCCGGCGGCGGCGTGCCCGGAGACGTGCACCTTGGCGTTGCCCTTGTGGATCACGTTGGCGCCGAGCTTGAGCAGGCCGTTGATGATCCGGAAGACGCTGTTCTCGTTGCCGGGGATCAGCGAGGAGGCCAGGATGATGGTGTCCCCCTCCTCGATCTGCACCCGGTGGTCCCCTGAGGCCATGCGGGACAGGGCCGCCATCGGCTCTCCCTGGGACCCGGTGCACATGAGCACAACCTCGTCGTCGCGGTACCGCTCGACGTCCTTGAGATCGATCAGCGTGTTCTTGGGCACCTGCAGATAGCCCAGCTTCTCCGCGATGGTCATGTTGCGCACCATCGAGCGGCCCACCAGGGCCACCTTGCGCCCGTGCTCGGCGGCGGCGTCGATGACCTGCTGCACGCGGTGCACGTGCGAGGAGAACGAGGCGACGATGATCCGCTTGGGCGCGTCCCGGAAGATCGAGGAGAGCACCCCGCCGATGTTCTTCTCCGTGGGGGTGAAGCCGGGGACCTCGGCGTTGGTGGAATCCGGCAGGAACAGGTCCACGCCCTCCTCGCCCAGGCGGGAGAAGTGGCGCAGGTCCGTGATCCGCCCGTCCAGGGGCAGCTGGTCCATCTTGAAGTCGCCGGTGTGCAGCACGGTGCCGGCCGTGGTGCGGATGAACACCGCGAGCGCATCCGGGATGGAGTGGTTCACGGCCACGAACTCGCACTCGAAGGGCTTGAGGTCCTCCACGTCCCCGGCGACCACCGCGAGGGACTTGGCCTTGATGCGGTGCTCCTGCAGCTTGGCCTCGACCAGGGCGAGGGTCAGCTGCGAGCCGATGATGGGGATGTCCGGGCGGCGCTTGAGCAGATACGGCACGGCGCCGATGTGGTCCTCGTGCCCGTGGGTCAGGACCATGGCGACGACGTCGTCCAGGCGGTCCAGGATGTGGCTGAGGTCCGGGAGGATCAGGTCCACGCCGGGCTGGGTCTCCTCGGGGAAGAGCACCCCGCAGTCCACGATCAGCAGCTTGCCGTTGAGCTCGTAGACGGTCATGTTGCGCCCGACCTCGCCGAGCCCGCCCAGCGGCATCACGCGCAGGGTGTCTCGGCCGAGCTTGGGCGGCTTGGGGAGGTCGTACTGGATCTGGGTCATGGGACCCCTTTCGTTCGGTTGCGGGGCGGCCGACGCCGTGGCGGCTCGGCGGCCCGGGGATGTCATCGACGCCGGGTCGATGGATGGTCTGTCCGGTCTGCGCCTCAGCGCAGGGTGTCTGCGGCCGGGGAGTCGGCCAGGTCCGCGCGCATGCGGGCGACCTCCTCCTCGGTGGGGCCCACGTGCGGCAGGCGCACGGCGTCGGAGGCGAGCCGGCCCTGCCAGGCCAGGATGGTCTTGGCGGCCACGGCCCCGGGCACCCGGGTCATGGTCGCGGTGACCACGGGGTGCAGCTGTCGGTGCACGCGCTGGGCGGTGGCCAGATCCCCGGCGACGATCGCGTCGATCAGCGCGCGGAAGGCCTCCGGGACCACGTGGGTGGTGACCCCGACGAGCCCGACGGCGCCCAGCGCCATCCAGGGCAGGGTCAGCCCGTCGTCCCCGGAGTAGTACTGCAGGTCCGTGGTGGCCATGACCTCGGTGGCCGCGGCGAAGTCCGCCTTGGCGTCCTTCACGGCCACGATGTTGGGGTGCTCGGCCAGCGCCCGGTAGGTGTCCGGGGCGATGGGGATGCCGGCGCGCCCGGGGATGTCGTAGAGCATCACGGGGGTGTGCACGGCGTCGGCCACGGTGGAGAAGTGCGCCCGCAGCCCGGCCTGGGTGGGCTTGTTGTAGTAGGGGGTGACCACCAGCAGCCCGTCCACCCCGACGCCCTCGGCCAGCTCGGCCAGGTGCAGGGTGTGCGCGGTGTCGTTGGAGCCGACGCCGGCGACGACGCTGGCCCGATCCCCCACGGCCTCCTTGACGATGCGGAAGACGCGGGCGTTCTCCTCATCGGTCATGGTGGAGTACTCGCCGGTGGTCCCGCACACGACCAGGCCGTCGTTGCCGCGGTCCACCAGCTCCGCCGCGAGCGCGGCGGTGGCCTGCTCGTCCACGGAGCCGTCCGCGGCGAACGGGGTGACCATGGCCGTCAGGAGGCGGCCGAAGACGGGCTGGGGCTCGGGGGAGGACTCCACCGGTGACGCAGACATGCTCCCACGGTACCGCACCGGGGCTATCCTTCGCCGTCGGCCAGGTGGTGGGCGGGGCGTCCCCGGTCCAGGGCGACAGCGTCGCGCATGGCCCGGCGGGCGCGCTTGCGGTCCCCGGCGGCGTCGTAGGCCAGGGCCAGGCGGAACCAGGCCCTCCAGTCCTCCGGCTCCCGCTCGACCTCGGCGCGGCGGGCGGGGAAGGCGGCGTCGGCGGCCTCCCGGTCGATCCGCCCGGAGGCGGTGCGCGGCGGCTGATCGGGCAGCCCGCCCTCCCTCCCGAGGCGCTGCCCCAGACGCTGCACGCGCACCCCGAACAGCACCTCGCGCACCAGGGCCCACGCGCCGAGTGCGGGCAGCAGGATCATGCCGACGCCGAGCAGGATCCCGGGGATCCCGCCGTCCCCGCGCAGCAGCAGCACCCCGCGCTGGGCGGTGACCCCCAGGTACAGGACCAGCAGGGCGACGGTGATCGCGGCGAAGGTGCGGCCCTTGCCGGTGGAGTCCACGAGGACGAAGACCCCGCACAGGACGAGGACCACGGTGATGCCCAGGCGGGTGGCGGCGGGCAGGGGCAGCAGCCAGACGGTGCCCAGCAGCAGCAGGCAGGCCAGGGCCGTGAAGGCGCGCAGGGATCTCACGAGGGGGTGCCCGCCCGGCTCAGTCCAGGTCCAGGAAGCCGTCGAGCCCGTGGGTCAGGCCCGGAACCTCGCGGACCTTCCGGATACCCAGGAGCACCCCGGGCATGAAGGAGGCCCGGTCGAAGGAGTCGTGGCGGATCGTGAGCTGCTGGCCGGGATCCCCCAGGAGGATCTCCTCGTGGGCGACGAGTCCGCGCAGGCGCACCGCGTGCACGTGGATGCCGTCCACCACGGCCCCGCGCGCCCCGTCGGGATCGCTGGCGGTGGCGTCGGGCACGGGGCCGAGGCCTGCCTGCTCGCGGGCGGCGGCGATGGCCTCGGCGGTGTGCCGGGCGGTGCCGGAGGGCGCGTCGAGCTTATCCGGGTGGTGCAGCTCCACGACCTCGGCGGAGTCGAAGTAGCGGGCGGCGACCGCGGCGAAGCGCTCGGCCAGCACCGCCCCGATCGCGAAGTTCGGCGCCACCAGCACCCCGAGCTCGGGGTGGGCGACCAGGCGCTCGCGCAGCGCGGAGAGCTTGGCCGCATCCCACCCGGTGGTGCCGACCACCGCGTGCATGCCGTGGTCCACGGCGAAGGCGACGTTGTCCTCGGTGGCCTGCGGGACGGTGAGGTCCACGACGACCTCGGGGGCGGCCTCAATCAGCTCCTCGAGGGAGTCCCCCGAGCCGAGGGCGGCTACCAGCTGCAGGTCCGGGGCCTGCTCGATGACGGTGACGGCCTGGGAGCCCATGCGTCCGGCCGCGCCCAGCACGGCCACGGTGATTCGCTCAGTCATGTCCGCCAGCCTATCGTGCCGCCGCGCCCCCGCAGCGGGCGCGGGCCGGGCTCGGCGCTGCAGCGCTTCCGTCAGGGGCCGGCGCGTCACGGTGGCGCGGCTGCCCGCGCGGGGCGGACCCGGCGACTACGATGGTCACGATCGCTTTCACCCCTCCCCCGGTCAGGACGTCCTTCCCCGATGCACAACCCGAACCCCTTCTCCACCCCGGTGCCGCCGCAGGCAGGAGATCCCCGGTTCGTGCTGCGCGGCCTGGATGGCCTGCGGGCCCTGGCGGTGATCGGCGTCGTCGTGTTCCACCTGTGGCCCCAGGCGCTGCCCGGCGGGCTGATCGGGGTGGACCTGTTCTTCGTGATCTCCGGGTACCTCATCACCGCGCTGCTGCTGCGCGAGGCCGCCTACACCCGGAAGATGCATCTGCCGCAGTTCTGGATGCGCCGGCTGCGCCGGCTGGTCCCGGCGATGGTGCTGTGCGTGCTGGTGTGCTCCTGCCTGGCCTGGCTGGTGGGCGGGGACGCCGCGGTGCAGCTGCGCCGCCAGGTGCTCGGCGCCCTGACGTACACCGCCAACTGGACCAACATCGCCGCGGGCAACGGCTACTTCCGGGACACCAACCCCGAGGTGTTCACCAACTTCTGGTCCCTGGGCGTGGAGGAGCAGTTCTACCTGGCCTGGCCGGTGCTGCTGGTGCTGACCTGCCTGCTGGCGGACACCTGGCGGCGTCGGCGCCTGGTGCCCGCGGCGCTGGCCGCGGCCTCCCTGCTGGCGATGCTCGTGCTGTTCTGGGTCACCGGAAGCGCCGACCGGGTGTACTACGGCCTGGACACCCACGCCTTCGGACTGATGCTCGGGGCGTGCCTGGCCCTGCTGATCCCCTGGTCCATGTACCCGCCGAAGCCCGGCTACCGGATCCCCCGGCTGGACGCGGCCTACTCCCCCGGACGCAACGCCGCGCGGATCCTGGTGGGCTGGGCGAGCCTGGCCCTGCTGCCGGTCGCGGCGCGCCTGCTCAGTGAGGAGCACCCCGGGGTGCTGTTCCCGTGGGGCCTGCTGAGCGCGTCCCTGCTGGGGCTGGGGCTGATCCAGGCGCTGCTGCCGGATGTGCGGGGGCTGGGTGCGGAGTGGCTGCGGCGGCTGCTGAGCCTGCCGCCGCTGGTGTGGATCGGGCGGCGCTCCTACGGGCTGTACCTGTGGCACTGGCCGCTGATGGTCCTGGCCCACTACGCCGCCCCGCAGGCCTCCGCCACCGCGCGCGGGATCGTCGTGCTGGTGCTGACCACGGCGGTGGCCGCGGCCTCCTACCGCTTCCTGGAGAACCCCGTGCGCCGCCGCGGCTTCCTCGGGGCCTCCCGGGACCTGCTGGCGAATCTGGGCTTCCCGGGTCGACGCCGCTGGGCCACCGCCGCCGCCCTGGGGGCTGCGGGTCTGCTGGTGGCCGGCACCGCGGTGGCCTGCGTCCAGGCCCCCGAGCAGACCGAGGCCGAGCGGGTGGTGGCCGAGGGCGAGCAGCAGCTGAGCATCCAGCCCTCCCCCAGCGCCTCGGCCTCGCCGTCGGCGTCGGCATCGGCTTCCGCCTCAGCAGGTGGGAAGGAGGAGAAGGACGGCGCGTACCACCCGGCCCCGGGCGGGCAGGACGTAACGATGATCGGGGACTCGGTGACCCTGGCCTCCGCCCAGGCCCTGCAGGAGAAGCTGCCCGGAATCGCCATCGACGCGAAGGTCTCCCGCACCATCGACGCCGGGATCCAGCTGCTGCGCGAGGAGCAGAAGTCCGGGCAGCTGCGCCGGATCGTGGTGATCTCCCTGTCCACCAACTCCGCGATCACCCCGGATGACATCCAGCAGCTCACCGACATCGCCGAGGCCGGGCAGGTCCGCCAGATCGTGCTGGTCACCGGCCAGGCCCCGGAGAACCTCACCTGGGTGGACCAGTCCAACGACGTGGAGCGCGAGGCCGCCGCGAAGCAGCCGCGCATCGAGGTGGCGGACTGGGCGAAGGCCTCCGACGGCAAGCCCGAGCTGCTGGTCTCCGACGGCGTGCACCCGCAGCCGGAGGGCCAGCGGCTCTACGCCCAGACCATCGCGGATGCGGTCAAGACGGCGCAGACGGACCTGCAGCGGGAGACCGGCGGGTCTTAGGCGCCGGAGGGCATCACCAGGGTGATCACGGTCGGTCGCTCCGCCAGGTCCGCGGCGAGGGCCTGCACCTGCTCGGCGGTCACCGCGCGCAGCTCGGCCAGCAGCTCGTCCAGGGGCAGGAAGCGGCCGGTGTCCAGTTCGGAGCGGCCCAGCCGGAACATCCGCGAGGCCACGTCCTCGCTGCCCAGCACCGTGGACCCGCCCAGCTGCCCGGCGACCTTCGCCAGCTCGGCCTCGCCGATGCCGTGCTCGGCCAGCCGCTCCAGCTCCGCGCGCATCAGGGTGCGCACCTGCTCCGCCTTGGCCGGGGCGCACCCGGCGTACAGGCCGAAGTACCCGGCGTCGGAGAAGGAGCCCGCGTAGGAGAACGTGGAGTAGGCCAGGCCCCGGCGCTCCCGGATCTCCTGGAACAGCCGGGAGGACATGCCCCCGCCCAGGGCGGCATTGAGCACGGACATCGCGAAGCGCTGCTCATGCCCTGCGATCAGCCCGGTGGAGCCCACCAGCACGTGCGCCTGCTCGACGTCGCGGCGCACGGTCTCGGTGCCCAGCAGCGGGGATAGCGCGGCGGGGCGGCGCACCCGGCGCGCTGCCGGGACGGCGGCGTCGTCGCCCAGGTCCCAGCCGGCCTCGGTCAGGGCCCGCTGCACCCAGCCGACGAACTCCCCGTGCTCCAGGTTCCCCGCCGCGGAGACGACCAGGCGATCCGGGGTGTAGTGGCGGCGGTAGTGCTCGGCCACGGCGTCCCGGGCCACCGCCCGGATCTCCTCCGGGGTGCCGCCGATGGGCCGGCCCAGGGGGTGCTCGCCCATGACCTGCCCGGTGAACCGCTCGAAGGCCACATCCATCGGGTCGTCCTGGTCCATGGCCAGCTCCTCCAGGATCACCCCGCGCTCCTGCTCCATCTCCCGCGGATCCAGGACGGCGGCGGCCGTCATGTCCGCGATGACCTCCGCGGCCATCGGCGCGTCCTCCCCGAGCACGTGGGCGTAGTAGCAGGTGTGCTCCTTGGCCGTCAGGGCGTTGGACTCCCCGCCCACCGCGTCGAAGGCCTGCGCGATGTCCAGGGCGGAGCGGGTGCGGGTGCCCTTGAACAGCAGGTGCTCCAGGAAGTGCGTGGAGCCGAGCATCCCGGGGCGCTCGTCCCGGGAGCCGACGCCCACCCAGTAGCCCACCGCCACGCTGCGCTGACCGGGCATCCGCTCGGTGATCACCCGGACCCCGCCGGGCAGCACGGAGCGGCGGACCTCGTTGCCGCCCTGTCCGGCCCAGACGAGGCGGCCGGTGCGGTGCGCGCGCTCCTGGGTCAGCGAGGCGGCGTCAAGGGGCAGATCGAAGGGCACGGGTGGGAATCCTCTCGGTGGTGGGGCGGGGATGGTGCGGGGTGCGGGCGTGCAACGGCCCCGGGCCGCGGCGCTGGGCTCAGCGCGCGGACCGGGGCCGGTGCCGGCGGGCGGGCGAGCTACTGCTCGTCCCCCTCCTGCTCGTCCTCATCCAGGACGACCGGGGCCAGGGAGAGCTTGCCGCGGTCGTCGACCTTGGTGATCTCCACCTGGACCTTCTGGCCCACGGAGACGACGTCCTCGACGTCGTTCACGCGCTGGCCGTCGTTGAGCTTGCGCAGCTCGGAGATGTGCAGCAGGCCGTCCTTGCCGGGGGTCAGGGACACGAAGGCGCCGAAGGTCGTGGTCTTGACCACGGTGCCCAGGTACCGCTCCCCCACCTCGGGGACCTGCGGGTTGGCGATCGCGTTGATCGCGGAGCGGGCGGCGTCGGCCGAGGGGCCGTCCACGGCGCCGATGTAGATCGTGCCGTCGTCCTCCACGGTGATGTCCGCGCCGGTGTCCTCCTGGATCTGGTTGATCATCTTGCCCTTGGGCCCGATGACCTCGCCGATCTTGGACACGGGGATGTGCGCGGTGATGATGCGCGGGGCGAACTCGCTCATCTCATCCGGCTCGGAGATCGCCGCGGTCAGCACATCCAGGATGTGCAGGCGCGCCTCGCGGGCCTGCTTCAGGGCCGCACCCAGCACGGAGGCGGGGATCCCGTCCAGCTTGGTGTCCAGCTGGATCGCGGTCACGAAGTCCTTGGTGCCGGCGACCTTGAAGTCCATGTCGCCCAGGGCGTCCTCCGCGCCGAGGATGTCGGTCAGCGCCGCGTAGCGGGTCTGGCCCTCGACCTCGTCGGAGACCAGGCCCATGGCGATGCCGGCCACCGGGGCGCGCAGCGGCACACCGGCGTTGAGCAGGGACAGGGTCGAGGCGCACACCGAGCCCATGGAGGTGGAGCCGTTGGAGCCCAGCGCCTCGGAGACCTGGCGGATCGCGTAGGGGAACTCCTCGCGGGAGGGCAGCACCGGGGTGATGGCCCGCTCCGCCAGGGCGCCGTGGCCGATCTCGCGGCGCTTGGGCGAGCCCACGCGGCCGGTCTCGCCGGTGGAGTACGGCGGGAAGTTGTAGTGGTGGATGTAGCGCTTGACCTTGACCGGGGACAGGGAGTCGATGGTCTGCTCGAGCTTGAGCATGTTCAGCGTGGTCACACCCATGATCTGGGTCTCCCCGCGCTCGAAGATCGCGGAGCCGTGCACGCGCGGCAGGACCTCGACCTCGGCGGTGAGCTGGCGGATGTCGGTCAGCCCGCGCCCGTCGATGCGGACCTGGTCGGTGAGGATGCGCTGGCGCACGATCTTCTTGGTCAGGGCGTTGAAGGCGCCGTTGACCTCATCCAGGCGCTCCTCGTACTCCTTGCCCTCACCGGCCAGCTCCTCCTGGATCCGCTGCTGCAGATCCGCGGAGGCCTGCTCGCGCTCCTGCTTGCCGGCGATCGAGTAGACCTCGCGGATCTGCTCGGTGTAGGACTCCACGGCCGCGGCGATGTCGTCGCCGTATCCGCCGAAGCGGGGCAGGTCCATCGCGGGCTTGCCGGCGCGGGAGGCGAGGTCCGCCTGGGCTTCGCACAGGGCCTTGATGAAGGGCTTGGCGGCCTCCAGGCCCTCGGCGACGATCTCCTCGGTGGGCGCCTGGGCGCCGTCCTGGATGAGGTTCCAGGACTCGTCGGTGGCCTCGGCCTCGACCATCATGATCGCGACGTCCTGGGTGCCGTCGGCCTTGGTGACGATGCGCCCGGCCACGGCCATGTCGAACACGGCGTCGGCCAGCTGGGAGTGCTTGGGGAACGCGACCCACTGGCCGTCGATCAGGGCGATGCGCACCCCGCCGACCGGGCCCTGGAAGGGCACGCCGGACAGCGTGGTGGACATGGACGCGGCGTTGATGGCCACGGTGTTGTAGATCTCGTCCGGGTCGATGCTCAGGACGGTCACGACCACCTGGACCTCGTTGCGGATGCCCTTGCCGAAGGCCGGGCGCAGCGGGCGGTCGATCAGGCGGCAGGCGAGGATCGCGTCGGTGGACGGGCGGCCCTCGCGGCGGAAGAAGGAGCCGGGGATGCGCCCGGCGGCGTACATGCGCTCCTCGACGTCCACCGTCAGCGGGAAGAAGTCGAAGCCCTCACGCGGGTGCTTGCCCACGGAGGTGGCGGAGAGCATGGTGGTGTCGTCGTCGATGGACACCAGGGTGGAGCCGGCGGCCTGCTGGGCCAGCCGGCCGGTCTCGAAGCGCACGGTGCGCTGGCCGAACCTGCCGTTGTCGATGACGGCTTCTGCGAACTGGATCTCGGGACCCTCCATGGGTCACCTTCCTTTCCTTCGATGGATGATGCTCGCGCGGGCGAGGCCCATCGTCGGGTGCGGGGGAGCTTCCAAGCCTTCGATCGAGGCCCACGGACGGTGCGCCGCCTCATCCGCGTGGATGAGGGGCGGGTGTCCGGAGGCCACTACCGAGGACTTGCGACGGCTCGCGCCCGCACCCCGATGGGGCGCGCGGTTCCCGGGCCCGCGGCCCGGGGGGGCGGATGCGCTCACGGGACGCGCCGTGCGGCGCGTCCCGTGAGGACTCCTGCGCCGAGAGGTCCGGGTGGACTAGCGGCGGATGCCCAGACGCTGGATGAGCGTGCGGTAGCGCTCGACGTCGATCCGACGCAGGTAGCCGAGCAGGTTGCGGCGGCGACCGACGAGGATCATCAGACCACGACGGGAGTGGTGGTCGTGCTTGTGGGACTTGAGGTGCTCGGTCAGATCGGTGATCCGACGGGTCAGGACGGCGACCTGGACCTCGGGCGAACCGGTGTCGCCCTCGTGGGTCGCGTACTCCTTGATGATCTCCTGCTTGACGGCGGGATCCAGTGACATGGGATTGCTCCTCGAGCGTTGTGCCGCGAACGTCCCGATACGGCGTGTTCGCCGCCGGGTACCCCACCCGTCGCCGCACGCCGGACGCACCGGCGAGGCTGGGGACGGGGCGCCTGGCAACCGCGGACTGCAGCCAGACGTCCTTTCCATCTTACCGGATGCGCGGTGCCGGGGGAAGGGGCGGCCCCGGTGCGTCGAGCCGTCATCCCCGTGGGGAATGGGCCGCGCCCGGGCCGCGTCCGTGACGGCTCGGCGTTGCGCACCTGGCGCGTGAGAGCATGGGCGCCATGATCGACTTCTCCCAGCCCGCCGACGTCGTGGCCCCGCAGCTGCTGGGCGCGGTGATCCGCCGGGGCCCGGTGGCCCTGCGTCTGACCGAGGTGGAGGCGTATCTGGGCACCGCGGATCCGGCGTCGCACGCGTACAAGGGGCCCTCCCCGCGGTGCCGCACGATGTTCGGCCCGCCCGCGCACCTGTACGTCTACGCCTCCTACGGCATCCACCGGGCCGGGAACCTGGTGTGCTCCCCGGAGGGCACCGCGGGCGGGGTGCTGATGCGCGCGGGCGAGGTCATGGACGGCGTCGACGTCGTGCGCGCCCGCCGCGGGGAGAGGCCCGAGGACGCCGGACTGGCCCGCGGGCCCGGCAACGTCGGCGCCTGCTTGGGCCTGAGCCTGGAGGACGACGGCGCCGCGCTCTCCCTGGCCCCGGATGCCCGCTCCCCCGAGTTCGCGCTGCACGCCCCGACGCACCGGGTGGAGTGGGTGCGGGGTCGGCGCATCGGCATCACCAAGAACGCCGAGGCCCCGCTGCGCTTCTGGATCCCCGGGGACCCGACGGTCACCAGCCCCCGCACCCGCCGCACGGCCGTTTCCTGACCCCGCCCACTCCCTTCCCCGTGCGCCCCCAAACCCGCGCCGAGTCATCACTGTCGACCGAAAATCGCGGATTTCCTGGTCGAAAGTGATGACTCGGCGCTGGGATCAGACGCGAGGGGGTGAGGTGAGGGCGGGTCAGCTGGGCTGCTCGGCGCGGTAGCGCTGCACCGCGCGGGCCAGGCGGGTCACGCCCTCGACGATGTCCTCCTCCGGGTTGGTCACGAAGGAGATGCGCATGGTGTTGCGGATCGAGGTGTCCACGTGGAAGGAGCTGCCCGGCACGAAGCCCACGCCCTCGGCCATCGCGTAGGGCAGCAGCGCGTCGGTGTCCCAGCCCTCGGGCAGCTCGGCCCACAGGAACATCCCGCCGATCGGGTGGGTCACGTGGGTCCCCTCCGGCAGGGCCCGCGGCAGCTCCCGGACCATCGCGTCCCGGCGGGCCCGGTAGGTCTCCAGCTTCTCCGTCGGATCCATGTGGGTCTCGGGGTGGGTCAGGTAGTGCACGGCGGCCAGCTGGTCCACGGTCGAGCTGTGCAGGTCGATCGCCTGCTTGGCCACGACCATCGCGTCCCGGATCCCTGCCGGCACCCGCGCCCACCCCAGCCGGATGCCGGGGGCCACGGACTTGGAGAAGGTCTGCAGCAGCGCCGTCTGCGCGGCCATGCCCTCGAAGGAGGCGATGGTCGGGATCGGCTCGCCGTCGTAGCGCAGCGCGGAGTACGGGTCGTCCTCCACCAGCATGACGCCGGTCTCCAGCAGCACGTCGGCGACGGCGCGGCGCCGGTCCTCGCTCATGGTGCGCCCGCTGGGGTTCTGGAAGCTGGGGATCAGGTACACCAGCTTCGGATCGTGCTCGGCGATCGCGGCGCGCAGGGCGGACGGGACGACGCCGTCGTCGTCGCACTCCACCGCGACGAACCGCGCCCCGGCCAGCCCGAAGGTCTGCAGCGCCGCCAGGTAGGTGGGGTCCTCCACGAGGATCACGTCCCCGGGATCGCACATGACCTGGCCCAGCAGGGTCAGGCCCTGCTGGGAGCCGGTGGTGATGATCAGGTCCCCCGGCCCCGTGGGCACGCCCTCGGCGGTCATCTTCCGGGCGATCGCCTCGCGCAGGTCCGGCTCGCCCTCCGAGGAGGAGTACTGCAGGGCCCGCTCCGGCTTCTCCAGGGCCGCGGTGTAGGCCGCGCGGATGGCCGGCAGGTCGAAGAACGCGGGATCCGGGATGCCGCCGGCGAAGGAGATGACCCCGGGGCGGCTCACCAGATCCAGCAATGCCCGGACCGGGGAGTCCTCGGTCTGGGCGAAGGCGCGGGACATGCGGGGACTGAACTCGGGATGCGGGGCGGTCATGATCCTGGAGTCCTCCTTCGAGGGCGACGGCGTGTGTGCCCTCCCACTGTAGCCCCGGCCGCAGCCGCCCATTCCCCCGGGGGATGCGCGGAGGCGGCGCCGCGCTCGCCGCCCCCCAGGGGAGGACGGCGGCCGCGGCGCCGCCTCGGCGACGTCGAGCGGGCTGTGCCCTACTTGCCCTTCTTCGCCTGCTTCGCGGCGTGCTTGATGTTCTCGGTGACCAGCTCGAAGGAGCTCTTCTTCCGGGCCTTGCCCAGGGTCAGGGAGGCCAGGGCGACGGCGCCGGTGACGGCGTAGACGGAGGGCCAGGCGCCGATCTTCTTGGCCAGCGGGTGGGACAGGCCGAAGGCGGCGGTGTACGCGCCGGTCAGCAGCGCGGCCCGCCCGGCTCCGGCGTTGCGCTTCCAGCCGCGGAAGGCCGCCGCGCCGGCCACCGCCAGCACGGCCCCGCCCAGGGGGCGGTTGCCGGTGGCCCGGGCCACGGAGTAGCCGCCGATCAGTCCGGTGGCGGAGGTCAGGGTCGGGCCGAGGGTCTTGGTCAGAGCGGACATGGGTGTCTCCTGGGGGTCGGGCGAACGGTGCTCACCCTCCGGTATATCCCACCCGCGCCCCCTGCGGCCACCGACTGCGGCGAGCGCCACGCGCGCGAAGCGGCGGATGCGGGACAGGGCGGATGCGGGACAATGGGGAGCATGCAGAAGATGAACGTCGAATCCTTCAACCTGGACCACACCAAGGTGGCCGCCCCCTACGTGCGGATCGCGGACCGGAAGGAGCTGCCGGGAGGGGACGTGCTGATCAAGTACGACGTCCGCTTCACCCAGCCCAACCGGGACCACCTGGACATGAAGACGGTGCACTCCATCGAGCACCTGAGCGCCGAGCACATGCGCAACCACACGGACGCGCTGATCGACTTCTCCCCCATGGGCTGCCAGACCGGCTTCTACGCGCTGACCCTGGGCCTGGAGCCGGAGCGGTTCGCCCCGATCCTGGAGGCTACCTTCCGGGACATCCTGGCCGCCGACGAGGTTCCCGCGGCCAACGAGACCCAGTGCGGCTGGGGCGCGAACCACTCCCTGGCCGGGGCGCAGGAGGCCGTGCGCGGCTTCCTGGCCGCCCGGGACTCCTGGGACGAGGTCTACGCGTGAGCCAGCAGGAGCACACGCGGTCGACGGCAGCTGCCGACGTCGAACCGACGGCCCCCGCCGCCGATGCCGCGGCGCCTTCGCCGCTCGACCCGGAGACCGCGGCGGCCCTGCGCGGCGGCGCCGTCGTCCTGGTGGCGATGGATGAAGAGGAGGCGCCCTTCCTGGACCGCGGCACGGCCCTGGCCGAGCCGGTCCGGCTGGGCCACGCCCGCGCCACCGCCCTGCGCTGCGGTGCTCAGACGATTCTGCTGGTGCGCACCGGCATCGGGCTGGCCAACGCCGCGAGCGCGGCCGCCGCGGCCCTCCTGCTGGCCCGGCCCCGGGCCGTGGTCTCCGCGGGCTCGGCCGGGGGCCTGCACGCGGAGGTGGAGGTCGGCGACGTCGTGGTGGGCACCGATTACGCGTACACGGACGCGGATGCCACCGCCTTCGGCTACGTGCGCGGGCAGGTGCCCGGGATGCCGGCGAGCTACCCCGGGGACGAGGACCTGCTGGCCGCCGCCCGCGCCCTGCCCGCCCAGGAGGAGGGCGTCCGGCGCTTCGGGCCGATGCTGGCCGGCGGCTCCTTCGTGACCGCCGCGAACGTCGCCGACACCCGACAGGCCTTCCCGCGGGCGCTGAGCACGGACATGGAGACCACGGCGATCGCCCAGGTCGCCGCCGGGTACGGCGTGCCGTTCCTGTCCGTGCGCGGGATCTCGGATCTGTGCGGACCGGCCGCGGATCAGGACTTCCACCTGGCCGTGGAGATCGTCGCCGAGCGCTCCGCCCGCACCGTCCTGGCCCTGCTCGACGCCGCCTGAGCGGGCCTTGAGCCCCCGCACCACCGACCCGAGGCCTGGCGCGCCCCGCGCCCGACCACCGACCACCGCCGCCGCACCCCGCGGCGACCGGAGAGGAGAGAACACCATGAACCACCACGTCCTGCGCGACGGACACGAGATCCCCGCCATCGGCTACGGGACCTACCCCATGGACGACGCCGAGTCCGAGGCGAACGTCTCCGAGGCCATCCGGCGCGGTTACCGCCTGATCGACACGGCCGCCCAGTACAGCAACGAGGAGGGCGTGGGCCGCGGGATCCGCGCCGCCTCCCCCGACGTCGAGCGGGAGAAGCTGTTCGTGCAGACCAAGCTGGCCGGCAAGGACCACGGGTACGACAAGACCCTGGCCGCCTGCAAGGAGTCGCTGCGTCGGCTCGGCCTGGAGTACCTGGACCTGTACCTGATCCACTGGCCCAACCCGAGCGTGGACCTGTACGTGGAGTCCTGGAAGGCGATGATCGAGCTGCGCGAGCAGGGCCTGGTCCGCTCGATCGGGACCTCCAACTTCCTCCCGGAGCACCTGCAGCGCCTGGAGGAGGAGACCGGGGAGATGCCCGTGGTCAACCAGATCGAGGTGCAGGTGCAGTACCAGCAGGAGGCCCTGCGCGGCTTCCACGACGAGCACCGCATCATCACCCAGGCCTGGTCCCCGCTGGGGCGGATGAAGGCGCTGGCCGAGGACTCCGCCGTCGGGCAGATCGCCGATCAGATCGGGGCCACCCCCGCCCAGGTGGTGCTGCGCTGGCACGTGCAGAACCACATCATCCCGCTGCCCAAGAGCGCGAACCCGGAGCGGATGGAGCAGAACCTCAACGTGTTCGACTGGGAGCTGTCCGAGGAGGACATGCAGAAGCTGCACCTGGCGCACACCGGCATCGGGCTGAAGGGCTACGACCCCCGCACCCACGAGGAGTTCTGAGACACCTCCTCTCTTCCCTACTGCGCCGAGTCATCGCTTTCGACGAGAATCCGCGCGATTTTCTGTTGGAAGTGATGACTCGGCGCAGGGGGCGAGCGCGGGTAGGGGTGGGGGCTAGGGCAGGTTGAGGGCGCAGCGGGCGTCGGCCACGTCCTGGTGCATCTGCTCGATCAGGGCCTCCATGCCCCGGTAGGCCACCATGGGCCGCAGGTGCGCCACGAACTCCAGGCGCACGTGCTGCCCGTATAGGTCGAAGTCCTCCACCCGCTCCTTCGGCCGGTCCATGACGTGGGCCTCCACCTGCCGGGACACACCCTCGAAGGTCGGATTGGAGCCCACCGAGATCGCCACCGGCCAGCGGGTGCCGGCCTCATCGAACAGCCACCCGGCGTACACCCCGTCCGCCGGGACCAGCCCGTCCGAATCCGGGGCCATGTTGGCGGTGGGGAAGCCCAGCTCGCGTCCGCGGGCCGCCCCGTGCACCACCTCCCCGCTCATCCGGTGGTGCCGACCCAGCAGCCGCGCGGCCTCCTCGACGTCGCCGGCGGCCAGCAGCTCCCGGATCCAGGTGGAGGAGAAGCGACGGGATTCCTCCCCGCCCTCGCCGTCGGCGGCGAGATCCTCCACCACGACGACGTCGAAGCCGTACCGGCGGCCCAGCTCCCGCATGGTCTCCAGATCCCCGGCGTTGTCTCGGCCGAAGCGCACGTCCGCGCCGATCACCACGGCCTTCGCGCCCAGGGCATCCACGAAGGTCTCCCGGATGAAGTCCTCGGGCGTGGTCCGGGCGAACTCCAGGGAGTAGGGCAGCAGCAGCAGGGCGTCCAGCCCGGTGTCGGCCATCAGCAGCCGGCAGTCGTCCCACCCCATGATCGGGTGGTGCGGCCGGTCGGGGCGGTGCACCTGGGCCGGGTGCGGATCGAAGGTGACCGCCACCGAGCGGGCCCGCCGGGCGCGGGCCTGATCCACCACCTGCGAGAGCACGCGCACGTGCCCGCGGTGCACGCCGTCGAAGTTGCCGATGGTGACCACGCTGGGACCGAAGTCCTCGGGCACCTGCCCGAGGCTGGTGAAGCACTGCACGCCCGCGGCCCCTAGCGCTTGCCCGCGGTCTCGGAGCCCGCCGGGCGCACCCCGTGGGGGCCGGCGGCCATCTCGCGACGGATGCGGTTGGCCTTGGTGATCCACGCGTACCAGACGAGCAGGCACGGCGGGATGACCAGGTCCAGGATCATCAGCACGATCGAGGACCAGTGCGGCAGCCCGAAGAAGGCCCAGGCCAGCACGCGCCCGATCCCGCCGAGGAACACGGTGCAGCACACGAAGCTGAGGGTGTTGGCCCACTGGAACTTGATCGCGATGCCGACGAACGCCGCACCGACCCCGCACAGCACGGCGGCCAGCCCGCCGTATGCGGAGGCGATGGTGGTGCCGGGTTCGGGGTTCCCGCCCGGCAGGGAGCCGGCCCCGGCCAGGACCTGCCACACCCCGTAGGCGATGATCAGGACGCCGTACACGGCGATGGCCAGGCGGAACAGGGACCAGTCGTGCGGGCTGCCGTCCTCCTTGGAGGCCGGGGAGGACCCGGAGGGGGCGGAGCCGGCCGCGCCCCGGCGGGCCTTGACGGAGGTCTTGGCACCAGCCGGGGCCGACGCCGCGGCCGCGGACCGGCTCGACGTCGCGGCCGCGCCGTCGGCACCGCGGGACCCGGGCTGAGTCATTGCACCACCCTGTGCTGCGGTGCCGCGCTCGGCGGCGGCCTCCCGGGAGGTGGCCTGCCGGGAGGGGCTGCGCGGGGCCGAGCCGGGGGCCCGGCCGGCGCCGGCCTCCCGGGCGGAGGCCGCGGCGGCGTCGCCGCGGGTCCCCTCCCCGGACCCGGCGGTCCAGGGTTCGCGGGCGGCGGGCTCCCCCGCGGCGGAGCGGGAGGACTCGGGACGGGGCTCAGTGCTCATGATCGGTGCCTTTCTGCTGCGGGGCCGCGCTCCGCGCGGTGATGTCTCCAGGGTACGCACCGCCGGCCGCGGTGCGCGCCAGCACATGCTCGCCGGGTCGGGTCCGCGTCGGCGGAGCGACCCCGGCGGATCAGGTTAGCCGAGTCAGCCTCGGCGGGTGGAGGGCCGGTTCCGGCGCAGCCACAGCAGGCCGATCACCGGCAGCACCAGCGGGACGTAGCCGTAGCCGGAGCCGAAGTGGGACCACACCGAGGCCTTGGGGAACAGCTCCGGGGCGGCCAGGGACAGGACCCCGACGGCGAGCACACCGGCCAGCTCGATGCCCACCGTCCACACCGACACCCAGTAGGCCCGCAGCGAGGTCTTCGCCAGGGCGATGGTCGCGACCACGTAGATCGCGGCGGCCACCCCGGAGAGGATGAAGGAGACCGGGGCCTCGTCGAAGCGGAAGATCAGCTGGATCAGCGCCCGGCAGCCTGCGGCCAAGGAGAACAGGGCGTAGACCGCCACGAGCAGCCGACCGGGACCGGAGGACTTGGCGGCCGGGCCGGGCGGTGGGGACGGGGCCGTCGAGGCGGCGTCGTGCTGCCGGCCGGGCTGCTCGGGGGTGGTGCTCATGGGCGTGGGTGGCCTTTCCTTCCGGGCCCGTGGGCCCGTGCGACGTCGATGGGTGGGGCGGCGGTGCCTCGGCAGGGGTGCCGGAGTCGCGGCTGGATGCCGCGGCCTCCCGGGGTGTGGTCTCGGCGGGTCCGCCGCCGCTGCGCATCAGGCTGGTCATCCGCGGATCGAGCGACCATGGATCCGATTCCGGCGGTAGGCTGACCTCATCCACTCGGATGGCGACAGGACACCAATATGGTACGCGCTCCCCCGACCGGCAGATCCAGCGGTGCGCAGAACCTCATGCACGCCGTCATGCACGGCGCGACGACGCCGCTCCCGCCTCCGGCTGCGTGACCGGGAACCGCAGCCGCTGGAGCCCCCCCACTCCGAGAGGGACCCCCATCATGATCCTCGCCGCCACCTCCTCCCCCTATCAGTCCGGGCCCCGTGTCCTGGTGGTCCTCTGCCTCTTCGCCATCCCGTTCATCATCGGGACATCCAACCTCGTCGTGGCCATCTGGGCGCTCGCGCAGCTGAAGGGCACGCAGCGGCGCATCACCGAGCTCGAGACGCAGCAGGGCCTCGACGGGCAGCGCGCCACCGGTCGGAACGGGCAGAACGGGCAGGTGCAGTGATGCTCCTCGTCCTCCTGGTCCTCGGCCTCCCCATCCAGGTCCTCACCGCTGTCCTGATGATCAACGTCATCCTCGGCCTGCGCCGGGCCCGGACGCGCGTCTACGAGCTGGAGCTCCAGCGGCGGCCGCGTGACCGGCGCTGAGGCGGCCTGAGATCGTCTGCGCCGCAGCCCAGGGCTGGCCGACGACGCCGTCTCCGGGGACGGTCGGCTCACCGGGGCGCGTGCTGGGTGGTGCAGCCTCGCCCCGTGGACGCCCTGCTCCCGCACGGCCGCAGGCGCGGGCGCGCAGAAGCCTGGAGGCGTTGGGGTCAGTAGTAGTACCAGAGCATGTTCATCCGCTGCACCATGACCGCGATGATCGGTCCGGCCACCGCGAGCATCAGGGTGGACCAGCGGGTCCGCTCGGCCAGGGACCAGATGAAGGTGCCCGCGGGGATGATCATCGCGGTCAGCAGGTAGCCGTAGTACTCCCAGGCGTCCCCGGCGGGCCCGTCCGTGGCGATCTGCATGATGATCGAGCCGACCAGGTACACGATGAGGAACAGCTCCAGCACCAGCACCGACCCCTGGGAGAAGTCATCCGGGGCCTTGCCCCGCAGAAACTGCACGAGGCAGATCAGCCCGGAGATCCCGCCGAGGACCACGCTGATCCAGAACCACAGGTCGTATCCGGCGATCACGGGGCCCCCTCCCCCGCGGCGGCCGATGCGCCGGCGTCGGGCCCCGTTTCGGGCCCGTCGAAGCGCTGCCCGGAGGCGAAGACCAGGTGGGGCACCGCGACCTCCCGTCCGCGGCGGCGCTGGTCCTGCAGCAGGGCCACGAGGGTGCCGTCCGGGGCGAAGCCCGCGCTCAGCGCGGCGACCGGAACGATCCCCTCCCCCGCGCCCGTGCTGACCCGCTCGGACTCCGCGGAGGCGGGCGCCTGGCCCTCGGGGCGGGTCCCGCTGGGGGTGATCCATCGCCCGTTGGAGACGTCGGTGGCTTCGGCGCCGGTGAGCCGGCGCTCGCGGAACAGCCGCCGGGCGGCCTCCTGCAGCGGCAGCAGGGGCAGCCCCTGCCCGGTCTCGCGCCGCGCGGAGAGCTCCTCCAGGGTCGCCACATCCGCCAGCCCCACCTGCCCGATGCGGGTGCGGCGCAGCGCGGTCAGGTGCCCGCCAACCCCCAGGGCCGCGCCGAGGTCCCGGGCCAGGGCCCGGATGTAGGTCCCGGAGGAGCAGGACACGCTCACGCACAGATCCAGCACCGGGACGCCGTTCGCGCCCGTGGTGCGCACGCGCTCGTGCACGGTGAACTCGTCGATCCTCACGGGTCGTGCGCTCAGCGCCACCTGCTCCCCGGAGCGCACCCGGGCGTAGGAGCGCTTCCCGTCCACCTTGATCGCGGACACCGCGGAGGGCACCTGCTGGATGTCCCCGGTCAGCCCGGCCACGGCGGCGTCCACCGCGGCGTCCTCCAGGGCCTCCACGGCCCCGGCGGGGGCGGTCGCGGTGGTCTCGCCCTCGGCGTCGTCGGTCACGGTGGAGGCGCCCAGCCGGATCACGGCGTCGTAGCTCTTGGTCTCCCCGGTGATCCAGGTCAGCAGCTTGGTGGCCTGGTTGATCCCGAGGATCAGCACGCCGGTGGCCATGGGGTCCAGGGTGCCGGCGTGACCCACCCGGCGGGTCCCGGCCAGGCGGCGGGTGCGCGCGACGACGTCGTGGCTGGTCAGCCCGGCGGGCTTGTCCACCACGAGCAGCCCGGAGGGCCCGGTGCTGTCCCTGCTGCCGCGTGCCACCTAGTCGGCGTCCTCCGCGGAGTCCTCATCTCGGCGGACCTGCGGAGTCCCGGAGTCCGGCTCGGCCGCGGCCTCGTCGTCGAAGTCCTCCTCGACGGGGTCGTAGCCGTCGAGGATCTGCTCGGTCTCGTCGTGCTCCTGGTCCTCGCGGTCCTTCTTGTACGGGTCCGCCTCCCCGGCGTACTGGGCGCCGATGGAGGAGGCGGCGACCTCGGCGTCGCGCTCGCGGGCGGTGCGCAGGATCTGCTCGAGGTGGCTGGCGTTCTCCGGGACCTCGTCGGGCACGAAGGTCAGGGTGGGGGTCAGCCGGGCGGTGATGTTCCTGCCGACCTCGGAGCGCAGGATGCCCTTGGCCGATTCGAGGGCGGCGCGGGTGCCGGCCTTCTCCTCGTCGGTGCCGTAGACCGTGTAGTAGACGGTGGCGTGCTGGAGGTCGTTGGTCACGCGGGCGTCGGTGACGGTCACGAAGCCCAGGCGTGGGTCCTTGACCCGTCGCTCCAGGGCGCGGGCCACGATGACCTTGATCCGGTCGGCCAGGCGGGCGGCGCGGGCGGCATCAGCCATGGGACTTCTCCTTGCACACGACGACGGCACACCGTGCGGTGCGCCCCTGTCAGTTTAGTGGATCCGCGACCCTCCCGAAGGACGACGAGCCGCCGTCGGGCGGATCCCACAGCTGGGAATCCGCGCCGACGGCGGCTCGCTCAGTGGCACCGACCTGCGGCCGGCACGGGGCCCGGGGTCAGTCCCGGGGCTTCTCGCGCATCTCCCAGGTCTCGATGACGTCGCCCTCCTTGATGTCGTTGAAGGAGCCGAGCCCGATGCCGCACTCGTAGCCCTCGCGCACCTCGGTGGCGTCATCCTTGAAGCGGCGCAGGGACTCGATGGTCAGGTTGTCCCCGACCACGTTCCCGTCCCGGACCAGGCGGGCCTTCGCGTTGCGGCGGATCACGCCGTCGCGCACGATCGACCCGGCGATGTTGCCCCACTTGGAGGAGCGGAAGACCTCGCGGATCTCCGCGGAGCCCAGGGCCACCTCCTCGTACTCGGGCTTGAGCATTCCCTTCAGGGCCTGCTCGACCTCCTCGATCGCCTGGTAGATGACCGAGTAGAACTTCATCTCCACGCCCTCGCGGTCCGCGAGCTCCTGCACGCGCTCCGCCGGACGGACGTTGAACCCGATGATGATCGCGTTGTCCACGGTCGCCAGGTTGACGTCGTTCTGGGTGATCGCGCCGACGCCGCGGTGGATCACGCGCAGCTGGACCTCGTCCCCGTCGCCGACCTCGATCTTGTACAGGGCGTCCTCCAGGGCCTCCACGGCACCGGAGACGTCGCCCTTGATGATCAGGTTCAGGGTGTCCATCTTGCCCTCGGAGACGGCTTCGTCGAAGTTCTCCAGGGTGACGCGCTTGCGGCGCTTGGCCAGCTGGGCGTTGCGGTCCGCGGCCTCGCGCTTCTCCGCGATCTGGCGGGCGGTGCGCTCCTCCCCGGTGGACAGGAAAGTGTCCCCCGCCCGCGGCACGGTGTTCAGACCGAGCACCTGCACGGGCCGGGACGGGCCGGCCTCCTCCACGGAGGCGCCGGTCTCGTCGAACATCGCCCGCACGCGGCCGTGGGCCACACCGGCGACGATCGCGTCCCCGACGTGCAGGGTCCCGGACTGGACCAGGACGGTGGAGACCGCGCCGCGGCCCTTGTCCAGGTTGGCCTCGATGGCCACGCCGCGAGCTTCCTTGTCCGGGTTCGCCTTCAGATCCAGCGCGCCGTCGGCGGTCAGGGTGATCGCCTCCAGCAGCTCGTCGATGTGCTGGCCCTGGCGGGCGGAGATGTCCACGAACATGGTGTCCCCGCCATACTCCTCGGGCACCAGACCGTACTCGGTGAGCTGACCGCGGATCTTCTCCGGGTTCGCGCCCTCCTTGTCGATCTTGTTCACCGCGACCACGATCGGCACGTCCGCCGCCTGGGCGTGGTTCAGCGCCTCGACGGTCTGCGGCATGACGCCGTCGTCCGCGGCGACCACCAGCACGGCGATGTCGGTGACCTTGGCACCGCGGGCGCGCATGGCGGTGAACGCCTCGTGACCCGGGGTGTCGATGAAGGTCAGCTTCCGGTCCTCGCCGTCCACCTGGGTGGTGATCTGGTAGGCGCCGATGTGCTGGGTGATGCCGCCGGCCTCGCCCTCGATGACGTTGGTGTGCCGGATGGCGTCCAGCAGGCGGGTCTTGCCGTGGTCCACGTGGCCCATGACGGTGACCACCGGGGGCCGGGCCTGCAGCTGCTCCTCGGTCTCGGCTTCGCGCTCGCCCTCCAGGTCGATGTCGAAGGACTCGAACAGCTCGCGCTCCTCGTCCTCCGGGGAGACGACCTCGACCTTGTAGCCCAGCTCCTCGCCGAGGACCTTGAAGGTGTCCTCATCCAGGGACTGGGTCTGGGTTACCATCTCGCCCATGTGCACGAGCACGGTCACCAGCGAGGCCGGGTTGGCGTTGATCTTCTCCGCGAAGTCCATGACGGAGGCGCCGCGGCGCAGCCGGATGGTCTGGCCGTTGCCCCGGGGGACGACGACGCCGCCCACCGTGGGCGCCTGCATCTGCTCCAGCTCGTGGCGCTTGGCCTGCTTGGACTTGCGCTGCTTGCGGCGGGAGTGCCCGCGCCCGAAGGCGCCCTGGGCGTTGCCCCGGCCGCCGCGACCGGCCCCACCGCGGGCGGGACCGCCGCCGGGGCCGCCCCGGCGCGGGCCGTGGTTGGAGCCCGGCGCACCGGCGCGCGGACCCACCCCGGCCGGCATCTTGGCCGGCATCATGTTGGGGCTGGGGCGGTTGCCGCCGCCGGGACGCGGGGCGGCCGGACGGGGACCGCCCTGACCGGCGCCCTGAGCCGGACGCGGACCGCCCGGGCGGGGACCGCCCTGGCCCGGACGGGGTCCGCCGGGGCGCGGGCCGCCCTGGCCGGCGCCCTGGCCCGGACGCGGGGCACCGGGACGGGGACCGCTGCGGCGCTCACCCTGACCGGCCCCGCGACCCGCACCGGAGCCGCGCATGCCCTGCTGGGAGGCGAAGGGGTTGTTGCCCGGACGCGGGGCCCCCGGCTTGGGGGCGGAGCCGCGCGAGGCGGACGGGCGCGGACCGGGGGTCGGTGCCTCGGAGCCCTTCATGCCCTGCTGGGTGGAGAAGGGGTTGTTGCCGGGCTTGGGCCCGGGCTTCTGCCCCGGCTTGGGGGCGTTGGACGGCTTGGCCGCGGGACGCGCCGGAGCGGACGGGGCCGACTCGGAGGCGCCCTGCTCGGTCTTGGCCTGCGGGGCGGGCTGGGCAGGGGCCTGCTGGCCGGCGGGCTTGCCCATCTGCGCGGGGCTGGGCGCGGTCTTCCCGGCCGTCTTGTGGGTGGCGGCGGGGCGGTTGCCCGCGCCGGAGGGCTTCGGGGCGGAGCCCTTGGCCGCGGAGTCCTTGGCGGGCTCCTGCTTCTTCACGCGGTCCGCGAAGGCGGCGCGCAGCTTCTTCTCCACGGGGGGCTCCACCGTGGAGGAGGCGCCTCGGACGTATTCGCCGAGTTCCTGCAGTTTGGCAACGGCCTCTTTCGAGGGGATGCCGAGCTCTTTGGCGAGCTCGTGGACGCGGGGCTTGGCCACATTACTCCTGTCTCGGTCCGAGCCGAAACAGGCTCGGGCCGGTCAAATCCGTATAAGGGTCTCGCGGTGCGCGGGCATCGCGAGCACGCCGTGGGCAGAGCACACTGAAGCACTCATCGCGCGGCACTCATCGGGTTTCCATCGGTCTTCTGACTCGCTTTCCATGGGGCGGCGCCGGCAGGCGCCTCCCGTCGACATCGGCGGTGGGGTGAGCTCTCCCGCTGCCGTGCGGCCGCGCTGACCTCACCAGGAGGTGAGCAGCGGCGCGGGATCGACGGCGCGGCGGAACGCTCGGGCGAAGGACCTCGTCCTCTCCGCGCGCTCCAGGCACTCCCGTCGGGGGTGCAGCCACGCTCCGCGGCCGGGGGCGGACCGGGTGGGGTCCGCGACGACCTGGGGCACGGCGGCGTCGGCGGGATGGGAGAGCACCACACGGACCAGTGCGGTGCGGTCCTCGATCCGGCGGCATCCGATGCACGTGCGCTGACCGGCGGGGGAGGACACAGCGGTTCGACCCCTTTCGGTGCTCGGCGGGCGCGCGCGGATGCGACGGTTCGACGACCGCAGACCAGTCTAGCCCCTGCCCGGCGCGGAACCCAAGACCGAGAGGCAGGACACAGATCGTGTGAGGCGCGGTGCGACCGCGGCCTCAGCCGCGGGGGGACGCGGAGCGATCCGCGCCGGAGCCTGCGGCCTTGGACTGGGCGACGATGTCGATGCGCCACCCGGTCAGCTTCGCGGCCAGCCGGGCGTTCTGCCCCTCCTTGCCGATGGCCAGGGACAGCTGGTCATCCGGCACGATCGCGCGGGCCTGGAAGCGCCCCGCGGGGTCCGTCTCCACCCGGGAGACCTTGGCCGGGCTCAGCGCGCCGGCGATGAACTGGGCCGGGTCCTCGGACCAGGTGACGATGTCGATCTTCTCGTCGTTCAGCTCGGAGGTCACCGCCCGGACTCGGGAGCCCATCTCCCCGATGCACGCGCCCTTGGCGTTGATGCCGGGTCGGGTCGCGTGCACCGCGATCTTGGTGCGGTGCCCGGCCTCGCGGGCCACGGACTTGATCTCCACCTCGCCCTGGGCGATCTCCGGGACCTCGTGCTCGAACAGGCGGCGCACCAGATCCGGGTGGGTGCGGGACAGGGTGATGGACGGGCCCTTGAAGCCGCGGCGAGCCTCGACCACGTAGGCGCGCAGCCGGGTCCCGTGCGGGTACTTCTCCCGCGGGGACTGCTCGTGCTCGGGCAGCACGGCCTCCACGGTGCCCAGGTCCACGTGGACCATGCCCCCGCGACCGCCCTGCTGGACCTGCCCCGAGACCAGCTGGCCCTCGCGGTTGCGGAAGTCCCCGAGCACCTGCTCGTCCTCGGCCTCGCGCAGGCGCTGGAAGATCACCTGGCGGGCGGTGGCCGCGGCGATGCGCCCGAAGTTCTTCGGGGTGTCGTCGAACTCGCCGATGCGCTGGCCGTCCTCGTCCACCTCGGGGGCCCAGATGCTCACCCGGCCGGTGGTGCGGTCCACGTGCGCGCGGGCCCCGCGGATGGCGCCGGGGTTCTTCTCGTAGGCCAGCAGCAGCGCGGATTCGATCATGGAGATCAGGGTCTCCACGGGGATCTCGCGCTCCTTCTCCAGGAGGCGAAGGTTGCTCATATCGATATCCACGGTCGAACCTCTCTCGCTGCTGATCGTCTCCCACGGGCGGGACCCCGCTGATGCTGATCGCGCGGGCCGGTCGCCTCCGCGATCGGGAGGCGACCGGCCCGCGGTCCGGGGCCAGTCTACTCGGCGTCCGCCGGACCGGAGAACTCCACCTCCACCTGGGCCTTGCGCACCGACGCCGGGTCCAGGGCTTCCTGCTCGTGATAGGACTCCGGCTGGCCCTTGCGGGTGTTCTTCCGACGCCGGATCAGGGCGCGCACCCCGTCGGCGCCCTCCTCCACGGCATCCAGGCGGGCCAGGAACGCCTCCCCCTCCTGCGGGGTGATCCGCAGCAGGCGCCCGCGGGCCCGCTTCCAGTGGCGGGTCTGCATGAGCTTCCGGGTGGCCCCCGGGGAGGTGACCTCCAGCAGGTAGGCGGTCTCCGGCTCCTCGGGATCCGCGTCCAGCGCGGCAGAGACCGCCTGGGAGACCTCCCCCAGGGTGTCCAGGGACACGGAGCCCTCGGCGTCCTCGGGCAGATCGACGACGACGGCGAGGGTCTGGCCGTTGCCGGCCCCGCGGGCGGTGACCTCCTCCAGTACGAGGTCGAAGGAGGCCAGCACCGGGCGGATCAGCTGCTCGATCCGCTCCAGGTCCACGGTCTCGGCCAGCCCTCGGCGCGGGTGGGCCTGCTCGGAGTAGTCGGCGTGGGCCTTCTGCCGGGCCAGCTTCCGCCGGGATCGGGACGTGGAGGACTTCTTGGCGTGGTCCTTGGACATGGGCTCTCCTTCGGCACGCCCCGGCCGGTGCGGTGAGGGCGGGCGATGCTCGGTGCCGGGCGGGGCGGCGTCGCGCCTTTCCGATCCGGACGGTCTGCGCTGATCTGGTCTGGTCTGGTCTCGGGTGCTTCGGGATCCAGGCTATCGCGGGCCGGGCCGGGACCTCGTGGGATGATGGGCAGGTCCCTGCCCCGCCGCCGAAACGAACCTGCGAGGTCCCCCGCCCATGCGCGCCACCGTGCCGAAGACCCTCACCCTCGTGCTCGCCATCGTGCTCATCCTGCTCCTGGCCGGGGGCGGGCTGCTGTGGTGGCGTGTGCAGGACAACCGCCCCGCGCGCGACGCCCAGCGCCAGGCCGCCGCGGATCTGAAGAGCCTGCAGGCCCAGGTGCGCGCCTCCTCCGCGGAGGCCTCCCGGAAGGATCCGATGCTCGCGGACCTGGACGAGCAGCTGAAGGCCCTGGATGCGGGCGTCGTCGAGCAGGCCGCGGGCACGCAGCCTCAAGCGACCCCGGATCTGACGGGCCTGGCCGCCTCCTACGACGACTCCGCAGCCCGCCTGCTTAAGCTGTCCCGCAGCGAGCACGTGGACGCGCAGGGCGCCGCGAGCCTCACCTCGATGGCGGTCGCCCACTGGCTCACCGCCCGCCAGCTGACCGGGCGCCTGGTGCAGGTGGGTCAGCCGGGCTCCGCGGAGTCCCGGGCCCTCGCCGAGCTGACGGGCGTGCCCGCCGTCGGCCCGCTGACGGAGGACGGCACCTGCCCCGCCGGCGACCGGGACGCGAAGGCGCCGGCCGCCCGGCTGGCGGCCGGGTGGGAGGAGGCCGTGTGGTCCGAGCAGGTCCTGCGGGCACGGGCCGGGATCACCGGGGCCTCGGAGCGGGCCGTGGAGCGGGCCGACGCCGCCCAGACCGGACACGAGGCGCAGCTGACCCAGCTGCGCGAGTCCTTCGGATCCGACTGCGGGACCCTGCCCGCCCCGCGGGCCGGCTACCGGGTGGCCGAATCCGAGCCCGGCGCCTTCGTGACCGCCCAGAGCCGGGAGCTGGCCGGGATCGGCTACGCGATGCTGCGGGAGCAGCTGGAGGCGGACGCGGATCGCGACGCCGCCTGGACCCGGTTCGCCGTGCGCACGCTGGCGGTGGAGACCGCCCTGCAGGCCTCGGCGGACCTGGACATCCCGGCCCTGCCCGGCACCGCCGGCTAGGCGGAGATCTCCCGGATCACGTCCCAGCCGGTCTTCAGGATCAGCACCGTCACCACCGCGAGGAACACCGCCCGCACGAAGCCGCTGCCGCGGGCCACTGCGCTGCGCGCCCCGAGCAGCCCGCCGAGCATGTTGCCCGCCCCCAGCAGCAGGCCCAGGCCCCACAGGATGGAGCCGTGCAGGGCGAAGAAGCAGATGGCCCCCAGGTTGGTGGCCAGGTTGGTGACCTTCGCCCGGGCGCTGGCCCGCAGGAAGTCGAAGCCGAGCAGGGTGACCATCGCGATGATGAGGAAGGAGCCCGTGCCCGGGCCCAGCAGCCCGTCGTAGGCGCCGAGCACCAGGCCGATGCCCACGGAGATCCACGCCTGTGCCGCCGCGGACCGCTCGGGGCGGGACACCCGCCCGGCCTGCGGGCGGGCCACCGTGAAGATCAGCACCCCCACCAGGGCGGCCAGGATGACCGGCTTGAACACGGCCGTGGGAAGGGCAGCGGCCAGGGAGGCCCCGCCGAAGCTTCCGGCGAAGGCCACGGCGGCCATCGGCAGGGCGGGGCGGATCCGGGCGGGGGTGCGCCGATGGAAGGTCACCGTGGACACGGCGGTCCCGCACACCGAACCGCACTTGTTCACCGCGAGCGCCTGGACCGGGGTGATGCCGGGCAGCATCAGGACCAGCGTCAGCTGGATCAGCCCTCCCCCGCCGACGACGGCGTCGATCCAGCCCGCCGCGAAGCCGCCGAGCAGCAGCAGCGCCACCAGCCAGGGCTCCACCCCGGTCTCGGGCCACCACAGGCCCGGCGGCCAGGCCGCCAGCGCGCCGAGACCGGGCAGCGCCCCCGCGGTAAGCGGGAGTCCCAGTGCCGACGACGCGCTCACGGTCCCGGCCTTTCCGCTCAGTCCCCGCGCACCTCGAGGGCCACGGTGCGCGCCGCGTCCTCGAGGTCGATGTCCCGGGTGGCGCCGGTGCGGCGGTCCTTCAGCTCCAGCTTCCCGTCCTTGAATCCGCGTCCGATGACGAGGATGGTGGGCACGCCGAGCAGCTCGGCGTCGCCGAACTTGACCCCGGGCGAGACCTTGGGGCGGTCGTCGAACAGCACGGTGAGCCCCTGCTCCTCCAGCTCCTCGACGACCTGCTCGGCCCCGACGAGGATCTCCTCGCCCTTGCCGGCCACGACCACGTGCACGTCCGCGGGGGCGAGGTTCCGGGGCCAGATCAGGCCCTTCTCGTCGTGGTTGGCTTCGGCGATCGCGGCCAGCGCGCGGGTGACCCCGACGCCGTAGGAGCCCATGGTCACCGTGACGAGCTTGCCGTTCGAGTCCAGGACCTTCAGCCCCAGGGCCTCGGCGTACTTGCGGCCCAGCTGGAAGATGTGGCCCATCTCGATGCCGCGCGCGCTGGACAGCGGCCCGGAGCCGTCCGGGGCGGGGTCCCCTTCGCGGACCTCGCAGGCCTCCACGACGCCGTCGGGGGTGAAGTCCCGGCCGACCACGAGGTCGAAGACGTGCTGGCCGGGCAGGTTGGCCCCGGTGATCCACGCGGAGCCCTCCACGACCCGCGGGTCCACGAAGTACGGGATGCCGGTCTCGGAGTCCTCCCCGAGCACCGCGGCGTCGGGGGCCAGGCCCGGGCCGATGTAGCCCTTGACCAGCTGGGGGTAGGCGCGCAGCTGCTCGTCCCCGGCCTGCTCGACCTCCACCTCGCCGCCGACCCCCAGGGCCGAGACGAGGGAGACCTCCAGGCGCTTCATATCCACGGCGCGGTCCCCGGGCACGCCGACGGCGACCACCCGGCGCTGCCCGTCCGGCAGGGTCACCACGACCAGCAGGTTCTTCAGGGTGTCCGCGGCACTCCAGCTGCCCTCGGCCTTCGGGTGCAGGGCGTTGGCCTGGTCCACCAGCGTCTGGATGGTCGGGGAGTCCGGGGTGTGCTCCACGTGCGCGGCCGGGGTGCCGGAGGCATCCACCGGTTCGGGGGCCACGGTGGTCACGGCCTCCACGTTGGCCGCATAGCCGCCGGGCGAGCGCACGAAGGTGTCCTCCCCGATCTCGGTGGGGTGCAGGAACTCCTCGGAACGGGAGCCGCCCATCGGCCCGGACTGGGCGCGCACGATGACGATCTCCAGGCCCAGGCGCTCGAAGATCCGCTGGTAGGCGCGCCGGTGGGCGTCGTAGGCGGCGTCCAGGCCGGCGTCGTCGACGTCGAAGGAGTAGGAGTCCTTCATGATGAACTCGCGCCCGCGCAGCAGCCCGGCGCGCGGACGGGCCTCGTCGCGGTACTTGGTCTGGATCTGGTACAGCATGACCGGCAGGTCCTTGTACGAGGAGTACAGGTCCTTGACCAGGAGGGTGAACATCTCTTCGTGGGTGGGGGCCAGCAGGTAGTCCGCTCCCCTGCGGTCCTGCAGCCGGAACAGGTTCTCCCCGTACTCCTCCCAGCGCCCGGAGGCCTCGTAGGGCTCGCGGGGCAGCAGGGCCGGGAAGTGGACCTCCTGGGAGCCGATCGCGTCCATCTCCTCGCGCACCACGGCCTCGACCTTCGCCAGGACCTTCAGTCCCAGCGGCAGCCAGGAGTAGATGCCGGGGGCGGCGCGGCGGATGTAGCCGGCGCGCACGAGGAGGCGGTGGTTGGCCGCCTCGGCGTCGACGGGGTCTTCGCGCAGGGTGCGCAGGAACAGGGAGGAGAGACGCAGGGCCAAGGATGGTGTCCGTTTCTGGGCGGTCAGGGGTTCATCGGGCGTGTCCAGTCTACGGCGGGGCGCGGTGCGGCTCGGTGCGGGGCGGCCTCAGAGCAGGACGGTCGCGAAGGTCCCGATCCGCTCGAAGCCGACGGCGCGGTACAGCGCGCGGGCCGGGGCGTTGTAGCTGTTCACGTACAGACTGATCGTGTCATACCGCGCACCGATGAGGGAACAGGCCTGGCGCAGCAGCGGCTCGGACAGGCCACGCCCGCGCAGGCGCGGATCCAGCCACACCCCCTGCAGCTGGCAGACCCCCTCGTGGGCCAGGCCCACGTCGGTCTTGAACACCACCGCGCCGTCCTCGTCCAGGGCCAGGACCGTGCGCCGGTCCATGACCCCCTCGATCACGCGCTGGCGGTAGCCCTGGGGGTCCCGCTCCAGCGGGGAGTAGCCGACCTCCTCGGTGAACATGGCCACGGCCGCCGGGAAGAGGCGAGAGACGTCCTCCCCCTCGGCCCAGCACACCGGGGAGATCCCGGCGTCGTGCAGGCGGGCCCGGTCCCGCCGGGAGCGCAGGCCCCGCCGGTCCGGGTCGGTCGGGGCCAGGGCCAGCAGCGGCTGCTCCGGGCGCACGTCGAAGGCGCGCAGGCCCCCGTCCTCGCGCAGGGCCTCCCACAGCGGCAGGACGTCGGCGGCCGGGCCGAACAGCGAGGAGATCGGCCGGCGGGTCGCGCGCACCCATGCGGCGATGGCGGGGGCGTGCTCCGGGGCCAGGCGCAGCGGCACGAGGTTGGCCCCGAACCACACGGCGCCGAGCAGCCCGGTGCCGTCCTCGGCATCGAGCACGCCGAGGAACGGGGAGGCCGTGCGCATCCCGGCCAGGCGGGAGGGCCGGGGCAGGCCGGTGCGCTCCAGGTGCTCCGAGGCGAACAGGTGGGTCACCGGATCGGCGTCGAGGATCGCGTGCAGGCCCGGGGCGTCCTCGGTGGTCAGCGGACGCACGATGGGCCCGTCCAGTCGGTGGCGCAGTCTCCGGGCGGGCCCGGCCCCGGCGCGCAGGGCGCGGCGCAGTCCGCGGCTCACAGGGCCTTCACCGGGTCCAGCAGATCCGCGGCGATCAGCAGCACGGACATCCCGAGGAACGCCAGGACGACGACGTAGGTCAGCGGCATCAGCCGCAGCGGGTCGAAGGGACCGGGGTCCCGCTTCCCGCGCAGCCGGGCGAGGCCGCGGCGGATCCCCTCCCACAGCGCCCCGGCCACGTGCCCGCCGTCCAGGGGCAGCAGCGGGATGAGGTTGAAGGCGAACAGGCTGAGGTTCAGGGTGCCCAGCACGGAGATCAGGGAAGCGACCTTGGCCTTGTCGGTGATCTGCTGGGCGGAGGCGACCTCACCGGCCACCCGCCCCACGCCCACCACGGACATCGGGGAGTCCGCGGGACGGTCCTGCCCGGAGAACAGGGCCACGCCCACATCCCACACCCGCACCGGCAGCTTGACGATCACCCCGGCGATGCTGGCGAAGGTCTGCCCCACCACCCCGGGCACGTCCCGGATGCTGCCGGGCTGCAGGTCCTGCACCGGGCTGACCCCGATGAACCCGACCTCCCGGGTGCGCAGGGTGCCGTCCGGGTTGCGCTGCGGGACCCCGGCGGCGTCGGTCACGGGACGCTGGGTGGTGATCGGGGTGATGCTCAGCTGCACGCGCTGCCCGTCCCGCTCCACGACCACGGGCACGGTCTTCCCGCCGTCCTCGCGGATCAGGGCGCTGACCTGATCCCAGGAGGTCACCTCCCGCCCGCCGAAGGAGATCAGCCGGTCCCCCGCGCGGATGCCCGCGGCGTGGGCGGGGGCCTGCGGGTCCGCGTCGGTGCAGGTCTGGGCCCCGGAGTCCTCGGCCTGGCTGGTGCGCACCTGCTGCACGCAGGCGCTGACCGAGCCCACGGTGGTGGTGGGCGCGGCCGTGCCGAAGCCCACGACGACGATGCTCAGGCACACCAGGCCGATGAGCAGGTTCATGCACGGCCCGCCCAGCATGATGATGATGCGCTTGCCGATGGGCAGGCGGTGGAACTGCCGGTCCTCGTCCCCGGGCTGGCGCTTCTCGGCCTCGACGGCGCGGGCCTCGGCGGCCATCCGCCGCAGCATCCCGCGGGGCCCGGACGGCGTCTCGGCCTCGGCATCGGCTCTGGTGTCCGCACCGGCCGGCGGATACATCCCGATCATGGAGATGTATCCGCCCAGGGGGATGGCCTTGATGCCGTACTCGGTCTCGCCGCGGCGGCGGGAGAACAGGGTCTTGCCGAAGCCGATCATGTACTGCGTGACGCGCACGCCGAAGAGCTTGGCGGGCACCAGGTGCCCGATCTCGTGCAGGGCGATGGAGGCGGCGATGCCCAGCACCATCAGCACCACACCCAGGAGGAACAGCGGCCAGGAGTCGCTGAACAGCGTCGAAAGATCCATGGCTTCCCAGTCTAGGCGCGCGGACGGGGCCCGCCGCTCCCCGCCGCCGCGCTCGGCGGGCGGGAGAGCGACGGGCCCCGTCGCTTCCGGGTTGCGCCCCGTCAGGCGGGGCACTGCCTGATCAGCGGGCCTTGCGCCCGGTGATCAGGCCCCAGATGAACAGCACGACCAGCGTGCCGATGATCGCGAGGATCCAGGTGCCGATGGACCAGAAGCCGTTGCCGCCCAGGCCCACGGCCTGGCCGATGAAGCCGCCCACCAGGGCGCCCACGACGCCGAGCAGCATGGTGGCGAAGAAGCCGCCGCCCTGCTGACCGGGCATGATGGCCTTGGCGATGGCGCCGGCGGCCAGGCCGAGGACGATCCATCCGAGGAATCCGAGTCCCATTGCTGTCACTCTCCAGGTTCTTGCTCTCGGGCGGGCCCCGCGGGAGCGTGTTCGCTCCCGTGGTTCACAGGGAACCGCCGTCTTCCTCCGATCCTACCGGGGTCGCCCCGCCCGGACCCCGGATCCGCCGCCCCTGTGACCCATCGCTCACCTATCGGTCCCTGGCCCGCCTCAGTGCTCCACTGCCCCCCTCCGCGCCGATGCCGGTCAGGGAGCGGACCTCCATCTCCGCCTGTTTGACCGGGTCCTCCCGGGTGCGGGAGGTGACCGAGCCGAGCCAGCCGAGCAGGAATCCCGCGGGGATGGAGACCAGCCCCGGGTTGGCCAGCGGGAAGATCGCGAAGTCGGCCTCGGGCAGCATCGAGGTCTCGGAGCCGGAGATCACCGGGGAGACCAGGATGAGCCCGACGGCGAGGATCAGTCCCCCGTACATCGACCACACCGCCCCGCGAGTGGTGAAGCCCTTCCAGAACAGGGAGTAGAGGATGGTGGGCAGATTCGCCGAGGCCGCGACGGCGAAGGCCAGCGCCACCAGGAAGGCGACGTTCTGCCCCTGCGCCCCGATCCCACCGGCGATGGCCAGCAGACCGATGACCACGACGGTGGTCTTGGCCACCCGGATCTCCCGGCGCGGGTCCGCGTTCCCCTTGCAGATGACGTTGGTGTAGACGTCGTGGGCGAAGGAGGCCGAGGCCGTGATGGCCAGGCCCGCGACCACCGCGAGGATCGTGGCGAAGGCGACCGCCGCGATGATGCCCATCAGCAGGGAGCCGCCGAGCTCGAAGGCCAGCAGCGGCGCGGCCGAGTTCACCCCGCCGGGGGCCTCCTGGATGCGCTGCGCCCCGATTATCGCGGCCGCACCGTACCCCAGGACGAGGGTGAACAGGTAGAACAACCCGATCAGGGCGATGGCCCAGACCACCGAGCGGCGGGCCTCCTTGGCGGTGGGCACGGTGTAGAAGCGCATGAGCACGTGCGGCAGCCCGGCGGCCCCGAAGACCAGGGCGAGGGACAGGGAGAGGAAGTCCAGCTTGGTCAGCTCGGTCTTGCCGTACTTCTGGCCCGGATCCAGGATCCCGGAGCTTCCGGCGGTCTCCACGGCCCGGCCCAGCAGCTCGGAGAGGCTGAAGCCGTTCAGGGCGAGGATCCACACGGTCATCACGGCGACCCCGGCGATCAGCAGGCAGGCCTTGATGATCTGCACCCACGTGGTGCCCTTCATCCCGCCGATCAGCACGTAGGCGATCATCAGCACGCCCACCACCACGATCACCAGGGACTGCCCGGCGCTGGAGCTGATGCCCATGAGCAGGGAGACCAGGGCCCCGGCCCCGGCCATCTGGGCCAGCAGGTAGAACAGGGTCACCGCCAGGGTCGTGATGCACGCGGCCACGCGCACGGGCCGCTGGCGCAGGCGGAAGGAGAGCACGTCCGCCATCGTGAACTTCCCGGTGTTGCGCAGCGGCTCGGCCACCAGCAGCAGAGCCACCAGCCAGGCGACCAGGAAGCCGATGGAATACAGGAAGCCGTCGTAACCCTGCACGGCGATGGCCCCGACGATGCCCAGGAAGGAGGCGGCCGAGAGGTAGTCCCCGGCGATCGCCAGGCCGTTCTGGGTGCCGGAGAAGGAGCGTCCCCCGGCGTAGTAGTCCGCGGCGGTCTTGGTGTTCTTGGAGGCCCGCAGCACGACGACGAGGGTCACGGCGACGAAGGCGCCGAAGATCGCCATGTTGATCCACGGGGTGCCGACGGTCTGCGCGGTCGTCGCGCTCAGGACGGGGGTGACGCTCATGCTCGTCCTCCCGTGCCGGCCGGGGCGAAGTCCCCGTGCTCCATGCGTCCGCGCAGGTCCGCGGCCTGGGGGTCCAGGCGGCGCCCGGCGAAGGCGATGTACGCGCCGGTGATGGCGAAGGTGGAGACGAACTGCAGGATGCCCCAGACGATGCCGACCGTGATGTTGCCCCACAGCCGCTGGGACATGAACGCGGGAGCGTACATCGCCGTCAGGGCGTAGGCCAGGTACCAGACCAGGAAGAGCCCGGCCATCGGGAAGACGAAGCGCCGGTGGTCCCGGCGCAGCCGTCCGAAGGCCGGGGAGGCCTGGGCGGCGGGGAAGTCGATCGGGGGCTGTGGGGCGGGGCCCGATGCCGCGGCATCGCGCTCCGGTTTCTGGTCCGCGTACGGTGCGGGGTGGTGAGTGGGGCTCATGCCGTCCTCCTCGTTGAGAGACATGGCCCGAACTATACCCCGGATCACACGTGATCGTGACTCAGGGCACTTTCACTCCGGTTTCGGCTCCGCTCCGTTCGGGGATCAGCGGATGAGCTGGATCAGCTCCTGCACCCGCTCCAGGAAGGCGTCCACCTGGGCCTCGTCGTAGGCCCGGGTCCCGGTGCCCTCGCGGAAGGCCGCGGTGCGCACCGCCCCCGGGTGGGGGTGCTCGCTGACCCGCAGGTGCTCGGCCAGCTGCGCGCACAGGGCGTCCACATCCGCGGCGAGGTAGCCGATGTCGCGGCGTCGGGCCGGGCGACGGAAGCGGCGCCCGTCCGGGCGGTTCAGGCGGCCCATGATCAGATCCGCCAGGGGCTCGGCCCGCTGCCGCACCGCGTCCGGTCCGCGCACCGCATCCAGCCGGGCGCGCTCGGCCGCGGCCAGCTCGTCCTCGACCTCGTCCATCAGGGCGTCCACGGTCTCGGCGTCGTAGCCGCCATCCTGGGCGGGGAAGACGATCTCGCGGACCTCCGCGGAGCTCAGCTCCGGGTAGGACCCGCCCTCCCGCAGGGTCTCCAGGGATGCCTGCGCCCGGGCCAGGAAGTCCCGCACCCGCAGCACGTCGTAGCCCCGCGCGGAGGCCGGCACCCGGCGCAGCACCCCCAGCTCCCGCGAGCCGGAGACCACCCGGTCCTCGGGCTCCTGTTCGGGGCGCTGCTGCGAGGCGTGGGGGTCGGTGGTGGGGGTCATGGGTGGGCCTTTCGCTTCGTGGGGGACGGCGCGAGGATCGAGGAGCCGGCTCAGCTGAGAGCCGCGAACACGACGTAGCCGATGGCCACGGCGAACACGATGGAGTCCAGCCGGTCCATGACCCCGCCGTGCCCGGGCAGGATGTGGCTCATGTCCTTGATGCCGACCTCCCGCTTGACCATGGATTCGGAGAGGTCCCCCACGGTGGAGGCGATGACCAGCAGCACCGCCAGCACGGCACCGTGCCACCAGGGGTCGTGCAGCAGCAGGACCGCGCAGAGGATGCCCACGGCCACCGAGCCGACCATGGAGCCCGCGAAGCCCTCCCAGGTCTTCTTCGGGCTGATCCGCGGGGCCATGGGGTGCTTACCCCACAGGACGCCGGCCAGGTAGCCCCAGGTGTCGTTGCCGATCGCCATCACGACGATCGTGAACACCCGCGCCGGGCCGTCCTCCCCGCGGAACAGGACCACGGCCAGCGCCAGCATGAACGGCACCCAGGACATCGTGAACACGGCGGCCATGATGGAGGGCAGCATCCCCTCCCGGGGGCCGGCCATCCGCCACAGCACCACCACGATCACGGCCGCGAGCACCGAGTAGAGCAGCGCTTCTCCCCCGCCCAGATACGCGGCGACGGGGAACAGGGCCCCGGTCACGACCGCCGGGGCCAGCGGCACCTGCAGCCCCGGGCGCAGGTTCAGCGCCCGGGTGACCTCCCAGGTGCCGACCCCGGCTCCGGCCGCGGCGACCGCGACGATCACCGGCGGCACGAAGAACATGCCGATCACCACCAGCGCGCCGAGGACCACGCCGACGCCGATCGCGGCCGGCAGGTCGCGTCCGGCGCGCGGCGTGCGCTTCGGCGTCGGCTGGGTGGGGGTGGACGGCGGGGTGGGCTGGGCGGACATCAGACGGCGAGCAGCTCGGCTTCCTTGCGCTTGAGCAGCTCGTCGATCTGCTCGATGTGCTTCTTGGTCACGGCCTCGAGGTCCTTCTCCGCGCGGGTGCCCTCGTCCTCGCCGGCCTCGCCATCCTTGACGAGCTTCTCGATCTCGGTCTTGGCGTGGCGGCGGATGTTGCGCACGGACACGCGGGCCTCCTCGGCCTTGCCGGAGACCATCTTGACGTACTCGCGGCGGCGCTCCTCGGTCAGCTCCGGCATGACCACGCGGATCACGTTGCCGTCGTTGGCGGGGTTCGCGCCCAGGTCCGAGTTGCGCAGGGCCTTCTCGATCTCGTTCAGCGCGGACTTGTCGTACGGGGTGATCAGCAGGGTGCGGGCCTCGGGGTTCTGGAAGGAGGCCAGCTGCTGCAGCGGGGTGGGGGCGCCGTAGTAGTCCACCAGGAGGGAGGAGAACAGGGAGGGGTTGGCGCGGCCGGTGCGCACCGCCGCGAAGTCCTCCTTGGCGGCGTCCACGGCCTTGCCCATCTTGGTGCGGGCTTCGGTCAGGGAATCTTCGATCACGGGGGTCTCTCCTGGATTCGGGGGTGGGTGCGGGTGCTCCGGCCTCCAGCTTACCGGCCCGCCTCCGAACGGGCCGGGGCGGGTCGCGGCCGGACACAGGCCGGTGGGGTGTCAGGCGGTGACCAGGGTGCCGATCTGCTCGCCGAGGATCGCGCTGGCGACGTTGCCCTCCCCCTCCATGCCGAACACGCGCATCGTGACGTCGTTGTCCCGGCACAGGCTGAAGGCGGTCTGGTCCATCACGCGGATGTCCCGCTGCAGGGCCTCGTCGTAGGTCAGGTGGCGCAGGCGCTTCGCGTCCGGGTTGGTCTTGGGATCGGCGGTGTAGACCCCGTCCACCCCGTTCTTGGCCACCAGCACCTCGTCGGCGTGGACCTCCAGGGCGCGCTGGGCGGCCACGGTGTCCGTGGAGAAGTACGGCAGGCCGGCCCCGGCGCCGAAGATCACCACGCGGTCCTTCTCCAGGTGGCGGATGGCCCGGCGGGGGATGTAGTTCTCCGCGACCTGCGCCATCTGGATCGCGGACTGCACGCGGGTCTCCACCCCGGCCTGCTCCAGGAAGTCCTGCAGGGCCAGGGAATTCATCACGGTGCCGAGCATGCCCATGTAGTCCGCGCGGGAGCGGTCCATGCCGGCCACGGACAGCTCCGCACCGCGGAAGAAGTTGCCGCCGCCGACGACGATCGCGGTCTCCGCCTGGCCCACCGTGGAGGCGATCTGCTCGGCGATGCGCCGCACCACGCCGGTGTCGATGCCGACCCGGCCGCCGCCGAAGACCTCCCCGGACAGCTTGAGCAGGACGCGGCGGCGGGTGGGGGCGAGGCGGGGAGTCTCGTCGGGCATGGTCTTGTATCCTCCTGGCGCGCGGACGGCGCGGTGGTGGGTCCCGGGCGGCGCGGTGCGGCGGGGATGCCCGCGGCGGGCTCGCGGACCCCGGGGGCGGTCTGGTCCGGGCACCAGCATACGCAGTCCACGCGCGAGGAGCGCCCGCCGTGTGACGGCGGACGCTCCTCGATCAGACCCCGGGGCTATGCCCCGGGTGCGGTGTGCGCGGTGCGCGGGGAGGTCAGTTCCCGACGCGGAAGCGCACGAAGCCGGTGGCCTTGGCCCCGGCCTCCTCCAGGACCTGACGCACGGACTTCTTGGAGTCCTTGGCGAAGTCCTGGTCCAGCAGGGTGTTCTCCTTGAAGAAGCCCTTCAGGCGGCCCTCGACGATCTGCGGGATGATCCGCTCCGGCTTGCCCTCGGCCTTGGCGGTCTCCTCGGCGACGCGGCGCTCGTCGGCCACCTCGTTCTCCGGGATGGAGGTCTCGTCCAGGAACTTCGGGGACATCGCGGCGATGTGCACGGCGACGTCGTGGGCGATCTCCTCGACGTTCTCGCCCTCCACGGCCAGCAGCACGCCCACCTGGGCGGGCAGGTCCTTGGAGGTCTTGTGCAGGTACTGGGACACGTGCGCGCCCTTCAGGCGGGCCACGCGGCGCACGATGACCTTCTCGCCCAGCAGGGCGCCGGCTTCGGTGACCTGCTCCTCGACGGTCTTGCCGTTGGACTCGGCCTTCAGCAGGTCCTCGAGGTTGTCCACGTCGTTGGCGACGGCCGCCTCCAGCACGGAGTTGCCGAAGTCGATGAACGGGGCGGACTTGGCGACGAAGTCGGTCTCGGAGTTGACCTCGACGAGGTAGCCCACGCCGTCCTGGACGCGGGCGGCGACCAGGCCCTCGGCGGTGGCGCGGCCCTCGCGCTTGGTGACGCCCTTGAGGCCCTTGACGCGGATGATCTCCATCGCCTTCTGCTGGTCGCCGTCGGCCTCGTCCAGGGCCTTCTTGACGTCGAGCATCCCGGCGCCGGTGCGCTCGCGCAGGGCCTTGATGTCGGCTGCGGTGTAGTTCGCCATGTGTGCTCCTTCGTAAAGAGTCGTGTTCTGCGGCGTAGGTGTCGGTGGCGCACCGGGGGCCATCGGGCTCGGGCGGGGCCGGATTCCGACGGCGCCCCGATGCGGTCGGTCGGCACCCCGGTGGGGCGCCGTCCGGGTGCTACTGGCCGGAGACCTCGTGCTCGGCGGCCTCGGCCTCGGCGGCCTGCTCGTCCTTCTTGGCGGCCAGGGCCTCGGACTCGTCGACGATCGCGCCGGCCTCGGCCTGGGCCTCCATCTGCTGGTGCTGCTCCAGCAGCTCCTTCTCCCACTCGGCCATGGGCTCCTCGGCGGTCTCCTCGGAGCCGGACTTCTTGGAGTTGCGCTCCAGCAGGCCCGCGGCCACGGCGTCGGCGACGACGCGGGTCAGCAGGTTCACGGAGCGGATGGCGTCGTCGTTGCCCGGGATCGGGAAGGCGACCTCGTCCGGATCGCAGTTGGTGTCCAGGATGGCCACGACCGGGATGCCCAGCTTCTGGGCCTCGTCCACCGCGAGGTGCTCCTTGTTGGTGTCCACGACCCACAGCAGGGACGGGGCCTTGGTGAGGTTGCGGATGCCGCCGAGGGTCTTCTCGAGCTTCTCGAACTCGCGGCGCAGGAGCAGCAGCTCCTTCTTGGTGTACTGGGAGGCGGCGACGTCGTCGAAGTCCACCTGCTCCAGCTCCTTCATGCGCTCGATGCGCTTGGAGACGGTGGAGAAGTTGGTGAGCATGCCGCCGAGCCAGCGGTGGTTGACGTAGGGCATGTTCACGCGGGTGGCCTGCTCCGCGATGGTGGCCTGCGCCTGCTTCTTGGTGCCGACGAACAGGATGGTCCCGCCGTGGGCGACGGTGGCCTTGACGGCCTCGTAGGCGCGGTCGATGAACTCCAGGGACTGCTGGAGGTCGATGATGTAGATGCCGTTGCGCTCGGTGAAGATGTAGCGCTTCATCTTGGGGTTCCAGCGGCGGGTCTGGTGGCCGAAGTGGACACCGGAATCGAGCAGCTGGCGCATGGTCACGACGGGCATGTCGCTCTCCTTCATCACGACGCCGGCCGCGCACCGGCGCGGAGCGTCGCGTTCTCGTGGGTTTCGGTTTCTGTGCGGCACCGCTCACCGGCCCCTGCGGCGGGGCGGCTCGTCGGTGCTCCTGGCGGTCGATGGGATCCCGTCCCGCATCCCCTTTCGGGGACGGAGGGGTATCCGCGCGGCCCGTGCCGAGCGGTCACCGTGAAGTGCCCGCGTGCGGAACCGGGGGCCGCGCCCGCATCGGGACGGGTGCCACCTGCTGGGGTGGTGGTCCCTGATGCGCATCGCCCACGCGAAGTCAGCGGGCGCACTGCGCCCACTGCTGCTCCTCAGTGTACCCCACCGACGCGCGGGGGCCGAGACCCTCCGAATGCGGCGCCCGGGATGGTGGACGCTGGGGCCGCGGCCCGGGGTGCCGGGTCTCTGCACGCCCTGGGACCGTGGATGGGCGCCCCGATCCCGGCGGGTTCTCCCCAGGGGCCCCGCCGGAGCGCGGAGGCCCGGCCCGCGCGCCCGAGGTCTGGGGCTGGAATGGGACCCATGAGAGCCAAGATCGCCTCGCGCACCCCGGTCCCGCCGTCACATCCCGCACGCCCGCCGCGCGCGGTCGCGATGCTGGCCGTCTCGCTCCTGCTGCTGGTGGGACTGCCCGGGGATGCTGCGCCGGCAGCCGCGGCTGGGACCGACCGGCCGCGCTGGGAGTGGCCGCTGTCCCCGCGCCCGACCGTGGTCGGGGCGTATCGGCCCCCGGCGCAGCGGTGGCTATCCGGGCACCGCGGGGTGGATCTGGCGGCCGCTCCGGGTCAGGAGGTCCGCTCCCCCGCGGCCGGGACCGTGAGCTTCTCCGGGACGGTCGTGGATCGGGGCGTGATCACGGTGACCACCGCGGATGGGCGCCGGATCAGCATGGAGCCGGTGGCTCAGCAGCTGCCCCGCGGCACGCGCGTCTCGGCCGGGCAGCGGATCGCGGTGCGCGATGAGCAGGCAGTGCACGAGCCGTGCGGGACCTGCCTGCACTGGGGCGTGCGCGAGGGCGAGGAGTACGTCAATCCCCTGCTGTTCGTCGGGGATCTGCGCCCTTCGGTGCTGCTGCCGGTCCCGGAGCACCTGAAGTGACCGGCCGGAGCGCGCGGGCACCGGGCAGGGGCGCGCGACCCCGCGCTGAGATGCGGGTTCTGTGCTGAGATACCGCGTTCGTGCTGAGATGCGCCCCGTCGTGACGCATCTCAGCACGAACCGCGCATCTCAGCACGAAGGCACCATGTGAACTAGTAGGGGGTGCGGGGCTTGAACCCGCGACCCAAGGATTATGAGTCCTCTGCTCTGACCAGCTGAGCTAACCCCCCGCGATCCCTCCCGACGCACCGCGGCGCGCCGGGGGCGGATCGGTGCACCACTGTACCGCAGGCCCGCCCGAAGCACGGGGAGGCCCAGACGTACGGTTCAGCCGGCGACGTCGGGCGCGGTCTCGGGCAGGGGGTGCTCACCGCGGTACAGGGCCTCGAACAGCTCCCAGGTGCGGTGCACATCGTGCTGGCGCACCAGCTCGCGACCGGCCCGGCCCATCGCGGCCCGCTCCTGCGGGGTGGCCTCCAGGACCAGGCGCAGCTTCGCGGCGAGGTCCTCCGGGTCCTGCGGGGTGAACAGGTAGCCGTTGACCCCCTGGCGCACCAGGTGCGGCAGGGCCAGGGCATCGGCTAAGACCACGGGTCGGGAGGCGGACAGCGCCTCCAGGGTCACCAGGGACTGCAGCTCCGCGGTGCCCGGCTGGCAGAACACGGTGGCGCTCAGGTATTCGCGGCGCAGCTGCTCGTCGGAGACGTACCCGAGGAACTCCACGCGATCGGCCACGCCCTCGGCGCGGGCGACCTCGCGCAGGGCCGGCTCCACCTCCCCGGTGCCGGCCAGGCGCAGGCGCGCGTCCAGCTCCTTCGGGAGCCGGGCCAGGGCGCGGATGAGCACGTCCACGTTCTTCTCCACCGCCAGGCGCCCGGTGAACAGGATGGTCGGGTGCGCCGGCTCCTCCACGCGCTCCCCCGGGCGGAGTTCGTAGGCCGCGGAGTCGATGCCGTTGGACACGGGCAGGATCGGCTTGGCGAAGCCGTGCTCGTGCATGGACCGGGCGCCGATCGGCGTCGGGGTGGTGATGACCTCGGCGCGCCCGAGCACGTGCTCCATGTCCTTCCAGGACAGCTTGGCGAAGCCGCGCAGGAACCAGTCGGGGAAGGGCAGGAAGGGATTGAGGTTCTCCGGCATGAAGTGGTTGGTGGCCACCAGCCGGATGCCGCGGCGCTGGGCGGCCCAGGCGAGCATGCGACCGACGATGTAGTGGCATTGGATGTGCACGACGTCGGGCCTCACCTCGTCCAGGATCCGCCCGACCCGGTGCTGCATCTCCCACGGGAAGCACAGCCGGTAGTACGGGTGTGTGGGCGGGTGGTGGCTGCGCAGGCGGTGCTCGGTGATGCCGTCGATGTCGATGGTGTAGGAGGGGCCGGCCCCGGTGCGGGCGGCGACGACGTGGACCTCGTGCCCGCGGTCCCGCATGCCCATGGCCAGGCGGTGGCCGAACTGGGCGGCGCCGTTGATGTCCGGCGGGTAGGTGTCCGCGCCGATCAGGATGCGCAGGGGCTTCTCGGGCATCGGTGGGGCTGCACCTCTCGTCGCGGGGCGTGCGCCGGGCTCGGACGCATCGACGCCCCAGTCTACCCGCGCCCGTCCCGCCCATGAAGCGCCGATGCCTCCCCACCCGGGCGGGTGGGGAGGCATCGGCGGTCGGTTGCGGCGGGGTGCTCAGCGGCGCTTGAGCAGGCGCCCCAGGAAGAGCACGAACGCCCCGAGGGAGACGGCCAGCGCGGACAGCGGGGCCCAGCGCTGCTTGGCGGCCTCCGGGTCCATGGCGTTGTCCGCGAGGCCCTCGGCGACGTCGCGGGCCCGGTTCGGGGCGGCCTTGGCGTCCGCGGTGGTCTTGCCGACCAGGCCGCGGGCGGTGGAGCTGACCCGCTCGGTCTGGCTGGAAAAGTCGTCGCGCAGGGTCTTGAGGTGGTCGCGGCGGGCCTTGGTCCGCTGCTCCACCTGCTCGCGGGTGGGGGTGGGCTCCTCGGGCACCTCGCCGGCATCCTCGCGGCGCTTCTTCTCCTTCTTCTCGGCTTCCTTCTCCTCCTGCTTCTCGCGCAGCTCGCGGCGCACGCGGGAGGAGGTGTAGGCGGAGCCTTCCTTGGCCACGCCGAGGTCGTAGAGCAGGCCGAAGATCGCCGACTCCGGCTTCAGCGGCAGCTGCTTCTTGATCTTGGAGATCCCGACCAGCACGAAGATCGCGAGCAGGATGAGGAAGAGCACGCCGAGCAGCAGGGCGGCCAGCCAGGCCTCCATGACCTTGGCCAGCCCGGCCACGGCAGCCACGAGCAGCACGATGACGGCGAACAGCGCGAAGACGAGGCCGACGGCGACGAAGGCGGCGCCGACGCCCAGCTTGGCGCCCTTCTCCTTCATCTCCATCGTGGCGATCTTCAGCTCGTCCTTGACCTGCTTGGGGCCGAGCCGGGAGGCGACCCTGGAGATGCCCACGACCTGGCGGGCGCCGTTCTTCAGCGACGCGAAACCGCCCCGGTAGGACCGGGGCTCAGCGGTGGTGCGGGTCTCTGGCGCACCGGGTTCGTGAGACATCAGTACTCCCTTGTGACGACGTGATGGTTCAGCTCCCAACGTACCATCACGGATCTGCATCGACGGCCTCGGGGAGGAGCCCCCGGCCGGGGTTCACCCCGCTTTCGTCGCGCCCCATTTCCTCCCGATCACCTGCCGGTTCATGCCTCGGCCCGAGCGATCGCCTCACGGGCCGACTGCGTCCGATAGATGAACCCGCGCATCGGGACAGCCACACCCACCTGCCCGGCCCGGGCCACCACAGTACCGGTCTGATCCTCCAGCTCCGACGGACGCCCAGCCGCAAGATCCCGCTGCATCGACGACGTCGTCCCCGCCGCGAAGCCATCGGCGTACACCGCGAAGACCTCAGCAGCATCCTCCTCGGTGAACTCCACCCCATGGGCCCGAGCCACCGTCGCACCTCCTCGATCGCCTCCCACACCAGGGACCGGGTGCCCTCATCCGCACGGGTCTGCCCCACCGTCAGCCCCGTCACCGCCCCGACCCCGCCGTAGGAGGCGATCAGCGCCAGCTTCTTCCACAGGGCCCGCTGCACATCCGCCACGGGCACCAGCTCCACCGTCTCCTCGGCGTCCTCCGTCGCGATCCGCACCCGGGGAGCATCCGCCCACCCCGTGCGGGCCACCAGGCGCACCCGATGCCCGGCCTGCTGCAGCCGAACCGCGAAGTACAGGCCCATCGCCCCAGCCCCATGGATCATGGATCTCCACGATCCGACTTCTCCCCGTCCGGAATGGGCGAGGTGCGCATCACACCCCCAGGGTAACCCGGACGGGACGCAGAAAAGGCCCCCTCCCCTTCCGGGGAGGAGGCCTCCAGGCTGGCTCCCCCGACTGGACTCGAACCAGTAACCCTTCGATTAACAGTCGAATGCTCTGCCAATTGAGCTACGGGGGACCGTGGCCGCAGCGGCTCGCGCCGCTGGCAACAACACGGTACTCTACCGGCCGCCGCGCGAGCGCGCAAAACCGGCCCGCGGTGACACTGAGCACGCCAGACGTCTGCCCCGAACCGGACGACCCGCCTCAGGTTCCGGCCAGCTGACGGCGTCGGGACTCCAGCTCCAGCAGGTCCCGCTGCACGGCCTGCCACCGCTCCCGGTCCCGGGCGGCGTCCAGCCGGTTCAGCTCCGCGAGCTTATCCGCCTTGCGGGCCACGAGCTCCTGGATGAGCAGCCGGTTGAGGATCCCGGCCGCGTAGCGGGTCAGCTGATCCGGGGTCGCGGCCGGGATCTGCGCGACGGAGAGCTGGGCGATGAGCCCGTGGGCCTCCGGATCCGCATGGGCGCGGATCGCGTTGACCCACGCGGCCCCGGGCGCCCGGCTGGCCTCGCCCGCCGCGGCCAGCACGGCCCGCAGCACCTCGTGGTGCAGGGCGTAGCGTACCCGGGTGCGAGCCAGCACCTCCCACTGGGAATCCGCCACCAGGTCCGGCTGCTGGACCAGAACCTCCAGGGCCTCCCGCTCCATCCGCGCCGCCGGATCCCGCAGATCCGGGACCTCGAAGCGCCGCGTCTCCTCCCGGTGGGCATCCTGCTCCTCCGGCTGGGCGCCGCTCTGCTGCTGTGGAGCGGGCTCACGGGGGGCGCGGGCGGCGGCGTCGACGGCCCGCTCCACCTCCACCGGCTCCATCCCGATCCACCCGGCCACACGCCGCGCGTAGGCCGGGCGCAGGGCAGGATCCCGGATCGTCGCGATCATCGGCACGACGGCGCGCATGGCCCGCACCCGCCCCTCCAGGGTCTCCAGGTCGTAGTCCTCCAGGGTCACCCGGATCGCGAACTCGAACAGGGGCCGCTTGGTCTCCAGCAGGTCCCGCACGGCCCGGTCCCCGCGGGCCAGACGCAGATCGCACGGGTCCATCCCGTCCGGGGCCACGCACACGTAGGTCTGGGCGGTGAAGCGCTGATCCTCCTGGAAGGCGTGCAGCGCGGCCTTCTGCCCGGCCTCGTCGCCGTCGAAGGTGAAGATCACCTCTCCCCCGGAGCCGTCATCGCCCAGCAGGCGCCGCACGATCTTGATGTGCCCCGCGCCGAAGGCCGTGCCGCAGGTGGCCACGGCCGTCTCCACCCCGGCCAGGTGCGCGGCCATCACGTCCGTGTACCCCTCGACGACGACCACCTGCTGTCCCTGGGCGATCTTCCGCTTGGCCAGATCGATACCGTAGAGCACCTGGGACTTCTTGTACAGGGCGGTCTCCGGGGTGTTCAGGTACTTCGGCCCCTGGTCCTCCTCGAACAGCTTCCGCGCCCCGAAGCCGATGGTCTCCCCCGTGATGGTGCGGATGGGCCAGATCAGGCGCCCCCGGAACCGGTCGTACAGTCCCCGCCGACCCTCGGAGAACATGCCCGTGGCCTTCAGCTCCTCCTCGGTGAAGCCGTGGTCCCGCAGGTGCTTGAGCAGGTGGGACCAGCCCTGCGGGGCATAGCCGACGCCGAAGCGCTTCGCCGCGGCGCCGTCGAATCCGCGCCCGCCGAGGAAGCGCTGGGCGGCGGCGGCCTCGCGGGTGTAGAGCTGGCGCTCGAAGAACTCCTGGGCGATCTTGTGCGCGTCCACCAGCCGCTGCCGCCGGCCCTTCTCCTCCCGGTCAGGGCCGCGCCCGTTCTCGTAGTGCAGCTCGTAGCCCACGCGGGCGGCCAGCCGCTCCACGGTCTCGGTGAAGCCGGTGTGGTCCATGGCCATGAGGAAGGCGATGACGTCCCCGGACTCCCCGCAGCCGAAGCAGTGGTAGGTGCCCATCTGCGGGCGGACGTGGAAGGAGGGGGTGCGCTCGTCGTGGAAGGGGCACAGCCCCTTGTAGGAGCCGATGCCGGCGGACTTCAGCGTCACGTAGCCCTCGACGATCTCCCGGATGTCCGTGCGCGAGCGGACCTCGTCGATGTCTTCGCGTCGAATCAAACCAGCCACGGTCGCATCCTAGCCGCCGGGTCCCCGAGTCCCTCCCGAATTCCACAGTCGGCCGAATCGAGGCACATCCCCGCCGGTCTCACCAGAGCGGCTTGTCCCCGATCCGCCAGGACAGCCCGGTGATCCGATCGTGCAGGCGCACCGCGGAGGAATCCGTCAGGGAGGCCACCTGGTCCACGGCCAGGCGCAGCCGGGCGGCGTCGTCGGTCGGGCCCAGCTCCCGCCAGTCCGCGGCGAACACCGGATCCAGGAAGAGCCCGTCGGTCTCCAGCAGGGCCTCCACCAGCACGGTGAGGATCTCCCGCTGGTTCTCATACAGCGGCTCCTGGTCCCGCACGGCCATGACGTAGGCGGTGGCGATGCCCTTCATCACGGCGATCTCGTTCTCCGTCTCCCGCGGCACCCGGATCTGCGCGGCGTAGCGGGTCAGGCGCCCGTCGCCGAACTCGGCGCGGGTCGCCGCCAGCGCCGCTCCGCTGAACCGGCCGATCAGCCGGCTGGTCAGGGCCTTCAGGGCCGCCATCGACGCCCGGGTGCCGATCATGTCCGGCAGCCACTCGGGCAGGGCCTCCAGCCGCCGCAGCGCCGCGTCCAGCTCCTCCGGGTCCCGGTCCGGGGTGTACCAGCGGCGGGTCCACAGGATCACCCGCTCCCGCTCGGCCGGCCGGGACATCCAGCCCAGCTGCACGTGACCGGCGAACACGGCGTCCTCGACGTCGTGCACCGAGTAGGAGATGTCATCGGCCAGGTCCATGACCTGCGCCTCGAGGCACTTGGTCCCCGCCGGGGCGCCCTCGCGCAGCCACGCGAACACCGGCAGGTCATCCTCGTAGACCCCGAATTTGCGGGACCGGGCGCCCTTCTTCACGGGGGCCTCCGCCCGGGTCCAGGGGTACTTGCAGGCGGCGTCCAGGCTGGCGCGGGTCAGGTTCAGTCCGGCCGAGACGCCGTCCGGTCCGATGACCTTGGGTTCCAGGCGGGTGAGCAGACGCAGGGTCTGGGCATTGCCCTCGAAGCCGCCGGCGTCCTCGGCGATCGCGTCCAGCGCCGCCTCCCCGTTGTGCCCGAAGGGCGGGTGCCCGAGGTCGTGGGACAGGCAGGCCGCGTCCACGACGTCGGGGTCGCACCCGATCATCCGGCCCACCTCCCGGCCCACCTGCGCGACTTCGAGGGAGTGGGTCAGCCGGGTGCGCACGAAGTCATCCGAGTTCGGGGAGACCACCTGGGTCTTGAAGCCCAGGCGGCGCAGGGCCGAGGAGTGCAGCACGCGCGCCCGGTCCCGTTCGAAGTCGCTGCGGTACAGACTGCGGTGCTCCTCCGGAACCCACCGCCGGGCGTCGTCGGCGGTGTACCCGGGGGTTTCCGGGCGCACGAGGTGCGGATCAGCCATGCTCACCCTCCGGAGATGTCGAGTTCGGCGTCGGCCAGGCCCAGGCGCTCGGCGTCGCCCAGGATCCGGGAATCCAGCCAGCCGTCAGGAAGGTGGGGCTTCTTCGGGGAGCCGGCCCGGCCCCGCGGACCCTCCACGGCCGCCCCCGGATAGGGCAGGGACAAGTCCAGCTGGTCCAGCAGCTCGCGGAACTGCTCCAGGGTCGCCACCTGCGCCATCTGGGCGCGCAGCTGCCCGCCCACCGGGTAGCCGTGGAAGTACCAGGCCACGTGCTTGCGGATCTCGCGCATCCCGCGCTGCTCGTCCCCGAAGGTCTCCACGAGCAGCTGCGCGTGCCGGTGGATGATGTCCGCGACCTCCGCGACGCCGGGGCGGAAGCGCTCCGGGCTGCCCTCGAAGGCGTTCTGCAGGTCCCCGAACAGCCAGGGGCGGCCCTGGCAGCCGCGCCCGACGACGACGCCGTCCACCCCGGTCTGCTCGACCATCCGGGCCGCGTCCTCGGCGGAGAAGATGTCCCCGTTGCCCAGCACGGGCACGTCCGGGATGGCCTCGCGCAGCTCGGCGATCGCGTCCCAGTCCGCCTGACCGGAGTAGTGCTGGGCCGCGGTGCGCCCGTGCAGGGCGATCGCGGCGACCCCGGCGTCCCGGGCGGTCTTAGCGGCGTCCAGGAAGGTCAGGTGGTCCTCGTCGATGCCCTTGCGCATCTTCACGGTCACCGGGATCTGCGCCCGGGAGGCCTCCCGCACGGCAGTGGTCACGATCGCCTCGAAGAGGTCCCGCTTCCACGGCAGGGCGGAGCCGCCGCCGTTCTTCGTGACCTTGGGGACGGGGCAGCCGAAGTTCAGGTCGATGTGATCAGCCCGATCCTCCTCCGCGACCATCCGCACGGCCTTGCCGACGTTGACGGCGTCCACTCCGTAGATCTGGATGGAGCGGATCTCCTCGTCGTCGTCGTGCTCGATGATGCGCAGGGACTCGGGGCGTCGCTCCACCAGGGCGCGGGCGGTGACCATCTCGGTCACGTACAGTCCGCCGCCGTAGTCCCGGCACAGCCGACGGAAGGCCCGGTTGGTGACCCCGGCCATGGGCGCCAGCACCACGGGCACGTCCACGGTGAGCTGGCCCAGCTGCAACGGGGGCAGGCTGAGCCTCGTCGTGGGGGTGGTCTGGAGGGTCGGAGCTGGTGCGGTCACGTCCGTCATTGTGTCACAGGGTGTTTCGCCCTCCGCAGGAAATCCGCGCCCGCCCCTGGGGCGCTCCGCGACCCCGTGCTTACTGTGGAAGGGATGAGCCCGGCGCCGCGCCGGGCCCCGCACAGAGGACCTCGAGCCGGGGCGCGTCCTGCCCCGGTGCCGAAGGAGGACGCATGCAGCGCTATGAGAACCGTCGAGCCGTGATCACCGGTGCCGCGACCGGCCTGGGGCAGGCCATCGCCCAGCGCCTGGCCGCCGAGGGCGCCCGCCTGGAGCTGGTGGACATCGACCGGGAGGGGCTCACCGGCACCCAGGCCGCCGTGCACGGACAGAGCCCGCAGGCCCAGGTGGGCCTGCACCTGGTGGACGTGGCAGATGAGGCCGCGGTCCAGGAACTGGCCCGGACCCTCGGGGAGGACGGGCCGGTGCACGTGCTGGTGAACAACGCCGGGGTGGATTCGCGCGGCGGCAAGGTGCACGAGTACCCCACCGAGCTGTTCGATCGGATCATCGCGGTGGATCTGAAGGGCACCTTCCTGATGACCAAGCACCTGGTGCCCCTGATGTTCGACGCCGAGGACCCGGCGATCGTGAACATGGCCTCCTTCTCCGGGCTGGCCGCGGACTTCGACCGCTCCGGGTACAACGCAGCCAAGGGCGGCGTCGTGAACTTCACCCGCGCCACCGCCGTGGACTACGGCGAGCAGGGCATCCGCGCCAACGCCGTGTGCCCCGGGACCATCGAGACCCCGCTGATCGACAAGCTGGCCGGCTCCGAGGACGAGGCCGAGGGCCGGAAGTTCCGCGAGGATCAGACGCGGGTGACGCCGCTGCGTCGCCTGGGCGACCCCTCGGAGATCGGCGCGGCCGTGGCATTCCTGGGCTCCTCGGACGCCTCCTTCATCACCGGTCAGACCCTCACCGTGGACGGCGGGGTCATGGCCTACACCTGGCCGCAGGCGATGCTGTAGGTCGTTACCTCACCGGCGGGGGCCGCCGGGGATCTGCTCGAGGCTCGGCAGGTCCGCGGTGGCCTCCCCCCAGGCGCGCTCCAGCGACTCCCGCTCCATCAGGACCCGGGGAAGATCCACCCGCGCCGCACCCGGATCGACGTCGGCCCCCGGCACCCCGGAAGCGGATGAGGCGAGCAGACCCTCCTCCCGCCAGTGCGGCAGGGCACGGGCGGCGTGGCCGGGGATCGTGCCGGCGGCGTTGACGATGCGCCACCAGCACTGCTCCGAGCCCCAGGCGTGCATCGTCCAGCCGACCACCCGCGGCACCTCCCCCACGACGTTCCCGATCAGCCCGTAGGTGGCGGCCCGGCCGCGGGGCACGCATTCCACCGCGCGCAGGATGCGCTCGACCCGCAGGTCATCCATCGTGCCGGACCTACCGGTCCGCGAGCACCAGGGTCTCCTCCTCCACGGAGGCGGAGCCGCGCTGGATCAGGGCGTCGACGAGCTCGACGAGGGTGGTCATGGCGTCGTCCACCTCGATGACGATCGGGTACTGGTTGACCAGCAGCGCGATCAGCTGCACGAGGTCCTCCCCCACCCCGGTCCGATCCGGGTCGTAGCCCAGCAGCACCTCGGTGGCCTCGTCATCGGAGACCTCCCGCCCCGGGGCGTCGGCGTCCAAGGAGCGGTAGCTGATCGCGAAGGCCGCGATCGGCGCCTTGCGACCCTCCCGCTCGGCCTCGAGCACGTCCTCCCGCAGCACGACGGCGCCGAAGGCCTCGGCCTCATCCGAGAGGAACAGCCGGTTGACCCGGCCCAGGGACTGCTCGGCCGGCGGGTCCCACTGGTGCACCCGCACGTAGAAGTCCCACAGGGCGCGGGTCAGCTCCAGCGAGCCGGTGGCCAGGTCCTCCACGGCCTGGGTGGGGCGCCCGGCCTCATCCTCGCGCAGCGGCTGCGGGGGCAGGGCTCCGGGCTCCACGCGGACCATCCGGCTGCGCTGGATCGAGCCGAGGCCGGCCCACTGGGCGAAGGCCGCCCCGGGGCTGCCCGGGACCACCTTGGTGCGCAGGGCGGTGACCCCGCTGGGGGCGGACTCGGCGTGTTCGCGCAGCCGCTCCAGGATCCGCGCGGCCAGGCCGGCGCGCCGGTGATCCGGGGCCACCTCCACGTAGCACCACAGCCGCTGGGAGTGCAGCGAGGTCTCGTAGACGGTGCCGGCCGCCACGGGCACCCCCTGGTGCTCGACGACGACGCTGCGCTGCCACGGCTGGTCCGCGTCCGGGCCCAGCTTGGCGCGGAACACGGAGGCCTGCACGTTCTCCGCGTCCGGCCACAGCTGCATGAGCTCGAGGTCGTCGCCGTCGCGCCAGGGGCGCAGGGTGTACTCGGACATGGTGCTCCTCGCGGTGCGCGGTGGTGGGTGCTACTTGATCAGCCGGCCGGCCAGCCAGGACTTCACCTGGTCCAGTCCGACCCGCTCCTGGGCCATGGTGTCCCGCTCGCGGATGGTCACGGCCTGGTCCTCGAGGGTGTCGAAGTCCACGGTGATGCAGAACGGGGTGCCGATCTCATCCTGGCGGCGGTAGCGGCGCCCGATCGCCCCGGAGGTGTCGTAGTCGACGTTCCAGGCGGTGCGCAGATCCGCGGCGAGCTTCTCCGCGACCGGGGTCAGCTCCGGCTTCTTGGACAGCGGCAGCACCGCGGCCTTGACCGGGGCCAGGCGCGGGTCCAGCTTCAGCACGGTGCGCACGTCCACCCCGCCCTTGGTGTTGGGCGCCTCGTCCTCGGTGTAGGCGTCCACGAGGAAGGCCATCATGGAGCGGGTCAGACCGAAGGAGGGCTCGATGACGTAGGGGACGTAGCGCTGCCCGCTGCCCTGGTCGAAGTACTCCAGGCGGGCGTTGGAGTGGGCGTTGTGCACGCCGAGGTCGTAGTCGGTGCGGTTGGCCACGCCCATCAGCTCGCCCCACTCGCCGCCCTGGAAGCCGAAGCGGTACTCGATGTCGATGGTCCCGGCGGAGTAGTGCGCCCGGTCCTCCTCCGGCACGTCGAACTTCCGCATGTTGGCGGGGTCGATGCCGAGATCCGTGAACCAGTTCCAGCAGTCCTCAACCCACCGGTCGAAGTGCTGCGGGGCGTCGTCGGGGTGGACGAAGTACTCGATCTCCATCTGCTCGAACTCGCGGGTGCGGAAGATGAAGTTGCCGGGGGTGATCTCGTTGCGGAAGGCCTTGCCGATCTGCCCGATGCCGAAGGGCGGGCGCTTGCGGGAGGCGGTGAGCACGTTGTTGAAGTTCACGAAGATGCCCTGGGCGGTCTCCGGGCGCAGGAAGTGCAGGCCCTCCTCGTTGTCCACGGCTCCCAGGTAGGTCTTCATCAGGCCGGAGAACTGCTGCGGCTCGGTCCACTGGCCGCGGGTCCCGCAGTTGGGGCAGGCGATGTCGGCCATCCCGTTCTCGGGGGCGTGGCCCTTCTTCTCCTCGTAGGCCTCGATCAGGTGGTCCTGGCGGGCGCGGTGGTGGCAGGAGCGGCACTCCACCAGCGGGTCGGTGAAGGTCTCCACGTGCCCGGAGGCCTCCCACACGGCCTTGGGCAGGATGATGGAGGAGTCCAGGCCGACCATGTCCGCCCGGGAACGGACGAAGTGCTGCCACCACAGCTGCCGGATGTTCTCCTTCAGCTCCGCACCCAGCGGGCCGTAGTCCCAGGCGGAGCGGGAGCCGCCGTAGATCTCACCGGCCTGGAACACGAATCCGCGGCGCTTGGCCAGCGCGATGACGTTGTCCAGCGTGGACTTGGGTGCCATGAATGGGGTCCTTCCGTGGAAAGCATGGACGCGCCGGGCAGCACGACGCCGCCCGGCGCGGTCGGGCGTCTGCCCACCAGACTACCGGGCGGCGTCGGGCTCGGTAGACTCCGAGGGATGAGCACCGATCCCGAGCCGCTGAGCATCCGCGACGACATGATCCGCCTCGGCCAGGCGATGAAGCTGGCCAACCTGGTGGAGGACGGCCAACAGGCCCGCACCGTGATCACCGAGGGCTACGTCAGCGTCAACGGCCGGACCGTGACCGAGCGGGGACGCCAGCTGCACCCCGGCGACGTCATCGAATTCTCCGGGCGGGCGGTGCGGCTGGAGAAGGAGGCCTGAGCCCTCAGTCCTGATTCCGGTAGCGGATTCTGCCGACGAAGTTGCCGAGACTGCTTCCCAGGGCGGAGCTCAGCTGCTGACGCCGTTCCCCATCGACTCTCGTCCAGGCAGAGCATGCCCAGCACCGATGTCCCGACGGATCGCACATGCGCCTGGATGGAGAGCCGATGGGGATGCGCGATCGGGTGAGCGGCCATCACCCGTTGCCCGTCCGCGCTCCAGCGATACTGCTGGGTCATCAGCTTCGAAGAGCTGGAACGGGGCCGTTTGTGGATGCACAGCTGCTCGGCGTAGCCCATGCTGGCGTGTGCCTCATGCAGGCGCAGGCACAGCTCGTAATCCTCACCCGCCCGTGTGAACGACTCGTCGAATCCGCCTACGGCGGTGAAGGTCTCCGCCCGGGCGCCGAAGCTGCACCCCATCGCCATGGGCAGGCCTGCGAAGCGCAGGGCGACCCCGGCAGGCTCGGTGCGCTCCACCTCACGCAGCACCGCCGACGCCGGGCAGATCCCCTCCATTCCGTCGAAGGCCCGTAGGGACCCCGCGCCGGAGGCGAACTCGTGGCTGCGCAGCACGTCACTCATCAGGCGCACGAAGGCCGGCGTCACGATATCGTCGGCGTCGCAGAACAGCAGAAATCGACCGTGCGCCGCTTCCACCCCGACGTTGCGGGCCACGGCCGGTCCGCGCCCCCGGGAGGCATCCACCCACCGGAACCGCGGATCCGCGGCGGCGAAGGTCTCAGTCACATCCGCGGTCCCATCCGTGGAGCCGTTGTCCGCCACGATCACCTCGTACGGAAGGTCGGAGTCCTGATCCCGCAGGGCGGCCAGCTGGCAGGGCAACTCCGCCTGGGCGTTGTAGGCCGGGATGATGACGGAGACTTCGATGTCGGCGAGGTCCCTCCCCCGATCATCAGCAGTCATCTAAGCGATCCTCTCTATGTCCTCTATGTCGCAGCTCATCTCGCGTCGCTCGGCCCGCGCAACTGGGCACGGCGAGACAGCTCATGCCTCAGCCTCCCGTGCCACGTGGCGCAGGAACTCCCCCACGTGCCCGATCTCCTGCGGGCACACGCTGTGCCCCATCCCCGCGTAGAGCACCTTGGTGACCTCCGCGTGCTCTCGCAGCCAGCCCAGGGTCTCGGCGACCATCGGCTCCGGGATCACCGGGTCCTGCTGATCCCGGCCGTAGAAGACGGGCAGCCGAGGGCGGACCTGCGCCAGGGCGGCGTCGTGAGCGAAGTCCTCCGGCAGGGACGGGACGAAGCCGGACAGGCCGACGAGGGCCCGGGCGATCCCGGGCCGGTGGCGCACCGCGGAGGAGGCCACGGCCATGCCCTGGGAGAAGCCCAGCAGGATGACCCCGGCGTAGGGCTCCCGGTGCTCCTCGATCCAGGCGACCAGGCCCTCGGCCGCCTCGCGCAGCCCCTGCTCGTCCACGCCGATCCGCTCCCCGGGCGTCCCCGTCAGCGGGAACCACTGGAATCCGGGGCCACAGGGCTGCGGGGCGCGCATCGCGGCGTAGGTGAAGCCCTCGCCGGGCAGGGACGGGACCATGCTCATCAGGTCCCGCTCATTCGAGCCGTAGCCGTGCAGCATCAGCACCAGGTGGGTGCCGGCGCGCTCGGCCTCGGGGCGGGAGTACTCCACGACGGGGTCGAAGCTCATGCCCACCATGCTATCCGCCCTCCGCACCCGCAGAACTGGAGATGCGCGGCATCACGGGAGACGTCAGCTCCGGGAATGTCACGCATCTCCGGTTCTGCGCAGGGGGTGCAGGAGGGGTGGTCACAAGACGGTCTCGGTGAGGATCCTCCCCAGCTGCTGCGTCTCCGTGAGGAAGCCGTCGTGCCCGCGGGTCGAGGCGATCCGGCGCACCCGCACCGGGCGGGGCAGGCTGGCCGCCAGCAGCTCGGACTGCTCCGGGTGGAACAGCCGATCCGAATCCACCGCGGCCACGGTCCACCGGCAGGTGGTGCGGGCCAAGCCCGCCCGCAGCCCGCCCCGGCCCCGTCCCAGGTCATGCCCGAGCAGGGCCTCCGTCAGCCCCAGGTACGCGTTGGCGTCGAAGCGGCGGGCCAATTGCCGGCCCTGGTGGTCCAGGTAGCTCTCCACCCGGTACCGCCCGCGCCCGTGCACCGCCCGGTCCTCTTCCGTGCCCTCCTGCCCGCGGCGCCCGAAGCGACGGTCCAGCTCGGCAGGTGAGCGGTAGGTGATGTGGGCGATGCGCCGGGCCAGCTCCAGGCCTCGCACCGGACCCGCCCCGAGGGGGTAGTCGCCGTCGCGGAACTCCGGATCCTGCCGAATGGCCAGAGCCTGGGCGTGGCCCCACGCGATCTGCTCGGCGGTGGCCGCGGGACCGGCCGCGACGACGGCGCAGGCCCGCACCCGCTCCGGGAAGCTCACCGCCCACTCCGCGGCCCGGCAACCGCCCAGGGACCCGCCCACCACCAGGTGCCACCGGTCGATGCCCAAGGCATCGGCGAGCAGGGCCTCGGCCGCGACGGCGTCGCGCAGGCTCGCCCGCGGGAAGCGGGAACCCCAGATCCTCCCGTCCGGGCCCGGCGAGCACGGGCCCGTGGAGCCGTCGCAGCCGCCGAGCATATTGGGGCACACCACGAAGTACCGGTCCGTGTCGATGGCGCGCCCCGGCCCGATCAGGCCCTCCCACCAGCCCGGCCGGCTCGCGGCCAGCCGGGTCTGCTCGGGGGCCTCCGGTCCCACCCGCCCGGCGGCGGCGTGGGTGTCCCCGGTCAGGGCGTGCAGCACCAGCACCGCGTTCGAGGCGTCCGGGGCGAGCTCGCCCCACGTCTCGTAGGCCAGGGACGCAGCGGGCAGCACCTGCCCGCTCTCCAGGGCCAGGGGCCCAAGGCCGAGGGTGCGCACCACACCCTCGGCCCGGGTCCCGACGGGTGCTGCCACCGCGGTCACGCCGCCGGCTCCGGGGCCCGCGCGTCCTGCGCGGCCCCCTCGACGGCACCCGTCTCACGGGCCTCGGCGATCCGCTCGAAGCCGTGCTCCAGGTCCGCGAGGATGTCCCGGATGTCCTCGATGCCCACGGCCAGCCGCACGAACCCGGGGGCCACCCCGGCCGCGCGCAGCTCATCTTCGGACAGCTGGGAGTGGGTCGTGGAGGCCGGGTGGATCACCAGCGAGCGCACGTCCCCGATGTTCGCGACGTTGGAGTGCAGCACCAGGGAGTCCACGAACCGCTGGGCCGCCGGGGAGCCGCCGTCGATCTCGAAGCCGACCACAGCACCCACGCCCTGCGGGCCGTACTTGCGTCCCAGCTCGTACCACGGGGAGGAGGGCAGACCGGCGTAGTGCACCTTCGTGACCTCGGGACGGGCCTGCAGCCATTCGGCCACCTTCTGGGCGTTGTCCACGTGGCGCTGGACCCGCAGGGACAGCGTCTCGATGCCCACGGAGATGTTGAAGGCGTTGGTCGGGGAGATCGAGCAGCCCAGGTCCCGCAGCAGGGTCACCCGGGCCCGCAGGATGTAGGACAGGTTCACGCCGAACACGCCCTTCTCCCCGAGGTCCTCCGCGAAGACCAGCCCGTGGTAGCTGGGATCCGGGGTGTTGAACTGCGGGTAGCGCTCCGGGTCCCGGCCGTAGTCGAACCTGCCGGCATCCACGATCGCCCCGCCGATGGAGTTGCCGTGCCCGCCGAGGTACTTGGTCGCCGAGTGCACGACGACGTCGGCACCCCACTCGATGGGCCGGATCAGGTACGGGGTGGGCACCGTGTTGTCCACGATCAGCGGCACCCCGGAGTCGTGGGCCACCGCCGCGAGCGCCTCGATGTCCAGGACGTCGCTGCGCGGGTTCGGGACGGTCTCCCCGTAGAAGGCCTTGGTGTTGGGGCGCACGGCCGCACGCCAGGCCTCCGGGTCGGAGAAGTCCTCCACGAAGGTGGTCTCGATGCCGTAGGCGGCCAGGGTGTGCTTGAGCAGGTTGTAGGTGCCGCCGTACAGGCTGGGGCTGGCCACGATGTGGTCCCCGGCCTGGGCCACGTTGAGCAGCGCGAGGGTGATCGCGGCCTGCCCGGAGGAGACCAGCAGCGCCCCGACCCCGCCCTCCAGGGAGGCGATGCGGTTCTCCACGACCTCCTGGGTGGGGTTGGTCAGGCGGCTGTAGATGGGGCCCAGCTCCTTGAGGCCGAAGCGGTTGGCCGCGGTCTCGGCGTCGGGGAAGACGAAGGAGGTGGTCTGGTAGACGGGCAGCGCCCGGGCGCCGGTCGCGGCGTCGGGCTCCTGCCCGGCGTGGATCTGGCGGGTGTCGAATCCCCAGCCCTGCGGGGCGGAGGGGGTCGGGAGGGTGGTGTTCTCGGTCATGGTTGCTCCTGCGCTTCTGTGTCAGGGGCGACGACGTCGCACACGGGAGGACATCACCGGTGGGAGCCCGCGCACTGCCTCTCGACCCGGAACCCGCTGGTTCACCGGGGAGCAGCCTCTCGGCGTGCGCGGAGGTCTGTCGGCGACCTCCCGGGCACTCGTGCGCCCGCGCTTGCCGCGTCCGCCGGTCGGCGGTGCGGCCAGGTCCTCACCCAGGGCACCCCACCGCGGTGGGAGGGTTGCCGGCCAGCTAGCTGGGGCTTGTCGCTGGCTCTCGTGACCTGGCATCAACCCTGCTCCCCCGTCCGGCGCCGGTCAAGGACGGCGGCGAATGGGTCCGCGGATGACGGATCGTGACGCGTGTGACGCCGCCGCGACGTCCTCTAGGGTGGAACGGTGCGCGAGGACGGGCCGGGGGCGGACTGTCCGCATCCTCCGGTGCGCCGCGCGCCCACGCACCGCTTTCGTCGTCCGATGAGGAACTCCATGTCCGGTACCAGCCTCCCCTCGCCGTCCCCCGCCGACGCCGCGGATCCGACCACCCTGCAGCGGGGGCTGACCCTGCGCCACATCCGCTTCATCGCGCTCGGCTCTGCGATCGGCACGGGCTTGTTCCTCGGCTCGGCCTCCGCGATCGGCTTCGCCGGGCCCTCCGTGCTGCTGGCCTACGTGATCGGCGGGGCCGCGGTGTTCATGGTCATGCGGGCGATGGGCGAGATGGCCCTGGCCCATCCGGTGGCGGGGGCGTTCTCCGAGTACGCGCACCTGTACCTGGGCCCGTGGGCCGGGTTCGTCACGGGCTGGTCCTACGCCTTCGAGATGGCGCTGGTCGCGGTGGCCGATGTGACGGCGGTCGCCCTGTACATGCGGTTCTGGTTCCCGGGCACCCCCAGCTGGGTGTGGATCACCGCGGTGCTGCTGCTGCTGGCGGCGGTGAACCTGGGGAAGGTCAAGGTCTTCGGGGAGGCGGAGTTCTGGTTCAGCATCATCAAGATCTCCGCGATCGTCGCGATGATCGTCGGGGGTGCTGCCCTGCTGGTCTTCGGCGTGCAGCTGGATCCGGTCCAGCCCTCCACGGTGGCCAATCTGTGGGATCAGGGCGGCTTCTTCCCGAACGGCCTGGCCGGGTTCCTCGCCTGCTTCACGGTGGTCATGTTCGCCTTCGGCGGGGTGGAGACCATCGGGATCACCGCCGGTGAGGCCCAGCACCCGGAGGTGTCCATCCCCCGGGCGGTGAACACGGTGCCGGTGCGCATCCTGCTGTTCTACGTGCTGACCATGGGCGTGATCATGTCCCTGACGCCGTGGTCGGCCATCGACGGCGATTCCTCGCCGTTCGTGCAGATCTTCTCCGCCCTGGGCGTCCCGGCGGCCGCGCACATCCTGAACTTCGTGGTCCTCACCGCCGCGGTCTCCGCCATCAACGCGGACATCTACGGGGCGGGGCGGATGCTGTTCGGCCTGGCCGAGCGCGGTCAGGCGCCGCGGGCCTTCGCCCGGGTCTCCTCCCGCGGGATCCCGCTGTTCACGGTCCTGGCGATGATCCTGGTGCTGGTGGTCGGGGTGCTGGTCAACCACTTCTTCGAGAACGCGTTCCTGATCGTCGCCTCCCTGGCCACCTTCGCCACGGTGCAGGTGTGGGTGATGATCCTGCTGACCCACCTGGCCTTCAAACGCCGGATGCGCGCCGAGGGGACCGCCACGGCCTTCCCCACCCCGCTGTGGCCGCTGGCCTCCTGGCTGGCCCTGGCGTTCATGGTGGGCGTGGTGGTGCTGCTGGCCTTCTTCGAGGACACCCGGGTGGCCCTGTACGTGGGGGTCATCTGGTGCGTCCTGCTGGCCGCGGTGTACCCGCTGGTGCGCCGCCGCGGCGGTGGGGCCGGGCCCTCCCCTGCCCCTACAGTGGAGGGATGAGCCAGACTCCCTCCCCCGTCTGGGGCGACGCCGAACCCCCGAGCACCCCGCAGGAACCCACCGTGCGCACCCTGCACGGGGACGCCTTCGAGGACCCCTACGAGTGGCTGCGGGCCAAGGAGGAGCCGCGGGTGCGCGCCCAGCTGGAGGCGGAGAATGCCTACGCCGAGGCCGTGACCGCCCCGCTGGCCGGGCTGCGCACCCGCCTGTTCCGGGAGATCCGCGAGCGCGTGCAGGAGACGGACCTGACCGTGCCCGTGCGCGACGGCGCCTGGTGGTGGTTCGCCCGCACCACCGAGGGCCACGATCACCCCGTGTACTGCCGGGTGCCCGCCGTCGGCGACGAGCGGGATCCCGAGGCGTGGGAGCCGCCGGTCATCCGGCCCGGTGAGACCCTGCCCGGGGAGCAGACCGTGCTGGATGCGCAGGAGCTGTCCGAGTCCGTACCGTTCTTCGCCCTGGGCTCCTTCTCCCGGGACCGGACCGGGAACCTGCTGACCTACTCCGTGGATGCCTCCGGGGATGAGCGCTACACCCAGTACGTGAAGGATCTGCGCACCGGGCAGCTGCTGGCAGACCGGCTGGAGGAGGTCTTCGCCGGGGGCTTCCTGACCCCGGATGGACGCTGGCTGATCTACACCCTCGTGGATGAGTCCTGGCGCCCGTGTGAGATCCGGGCCCACCGGATCGGGACCCCCGTGGAGGCGGATCTGAGCCTGCTGGCCGAGCAGGACCCGACGATGTGGCTGGGCTGCGGCCTGAGCTCCGATGAGACCCACCTGATCTTCGAATCCGGGCACTCCGAGACCACCGAAATCCGCCTGCTGGAGCTGGCCGAGCTGGACGCCGCCGAGCCGGCGGACCCCTGGCTGCTCCTGGACCGCGGGGCCCGGGTGCTGGCCAGCGCGGACCCGGTGGAGCTGGAGGGCGTCCCGGCGGTGCTCCTGGTGCTCGACGACGCCGCCCCGGACGGCCAGCTGGTGGTCCTGGACCGGGAGGCCGCCCGGGCGGCGTCGGGCCGCATCGAGCGGCTGCGCCGGGCCTGGACCGCGCTGCTGGCCCCGCAGCCCGGGCGTCGGGTGGAGGCGGTGGCCCTGGGCGCGGGCCACGCCGTCGTGGGGCTGCGTCAGGAGACCATCAGCCAGGTCGGGTTCCTGCCGCTGAGCGAGATCGCGGCGGCGCTGCGCGGCGGCGTCGTCCCCGAGCCGTTCTTCCCGGCCTTCGACGAGCAGCTGTTCACCGCGAGCCTGTCGCACTGCTCGGTCCGCTCGCCCGTGGTGCGCCTGGCCGTCACCTCCTGGACCACCCCCTCGCGGGTGTACGACTACCTGCCCCAGGGGCGGCGGCTGCTGCTGCGCCGGGAGCAGCCCGTGCTCGGCGGCTTCGACGCGCGGGACTACACGGCGTACCGGGACTGGGCAGAGGCCCCCGACGGGACCCGCATCCCCGTCTCCGTCATGCACCGGGCGGACCTGGACCTCGACGCGGAGCACCCGGTGCTGCAGTACGGGTACGGCTCCTACGAGGCCAGCATGGACCCGTACTTCTCCATCCCGCGGCTGTCCCTGCTGGATCGCGGCGTGATCTACGTCGTCGCCCACGTGCGCGGCGGCGGCGAGCTGGGTCGGGCCTGGTACACGGACGGGAAGAAGCTGGCGAAGCGGAACACGTTCACGGACTTCATCGCCGTGACGGACCACCTGGCGGCCCAGCCGTGGGCGGATGCCGCCCGGATCGTGGCCGAGGGAGGGTCCGCCGGGGGCCTGCTGATGGGGGCGGTGGCCAACCTGGCTCCCCGGAAGTACGCGGGGATCCTGGCGGTGGTGCCCTTCGTGGACCCGGTCACCTCGATCTCCGATCCGCAGCTGCCGCTGTCCGCCCTGGAGTGGGAGGAGTGGGGCAACCCCATCGAGGACGAGCGGGTGTACCGGTACATGCGGGGGTACGCGCCGTACGAGAACGTGGCCGCCCTGCCGTATCCCCCGATCGCCGCGATCACGAGCCTGAACGACACCCGTGTGCTGTACGTGGAGCCGGCCAAGTGGGTGCCGGCCCTGCGGGAGGCCAGCACCTCCGGGGCGCCGGTGCTGCTGCGCACGGAGATGGACGGCGGCCACGGCGGCGGCTCCGGCCGGTACCAGCGCTGGGAGGACACCGCCTGGGAGTACGCCTTCCTGCTGGGCTGCCTGGGTCTGGCCGAGGCCGAACCCGTCCACGACGACGCGGCCGCAGACAGGCTCCGGGAACAGGGCGGGTCCGGCGCGTGAGCCGCGTGCCGGGATCGGAGCGGAAGGCTCCGCCGCCGATCCGCCGGGTGGTGTTCGCCGAGGACGCCGTCGGGCGCTTCGGCGGGGTGGAGACCCTCCTGCGGGTGCTCGCCCCGCGGCTGCGCGAGAGCGGCCTGAGGGTCGAGTACCTCTCTCACGAGCCGCCGAGCGGCCCGGCGCCCACCCCGGGTCCGGTGCGCTGCTTCGCGGTGCCGGGGTCCGCCTCCCGGTGGGTTCGGCTGGCGGCCGGACTGCGACGGCGGGTCTTCCTGGCCTCGCTGGGCCCGCGCGATGCCCTGGTGATGATGAATGAGACCACCGCGGCCGAGCTGCTGCCGGGTCTGAGCGCAGCCCACCGACTGCGCCCGCGCTCCCGGCGCCCGCTGAGCGTGATGCAGTTTCACAGTCGCTTCGACTCCGCCTGGCGGGTGCGCGGGGATGCGATCCTGCGCCGAGCGGGTGCGGTGTGCGAGGAGTTCCTGGCGCTGAACGAGCAGGAGGCCCGCCGCTTCGCCGCGGCCTACGGGCGCCCGGTGGGGTCCATCCCCAATCCCGTGGCCGTCCCGGTGGCCCAGACCCCGCGTACCCGACGCCCCACCCGGGTGGTGTGCGTGGCGCGGCTGGCCCCGGAGAAGCGGGTGGACTGGGTGCTGCGCGCCTTCGACGCCGCGGCCTCCCGGCACCCGGGCTGGGAGCTGGAGGTCGTCGGAGACGGCCCGGAGCGGGCCGCACTGGAGCGGCTGACCGCGGGCCTGGAGCACGGGCAGCGGATCCGATTCCGCGGGGAGGTGCCCACCGCAGACCTGGCCGAGGTCTACGATGCCGCCGGGCTGCTCGCCCTGGCCTCGGCCTTCGAGGGCACCCCGATGGTCCTGGCCGAGGCCATGGCCCGCGGCGTGCCCGTGGTGTGCACGCCGTCCTCCGAGGCGGTGGCGGCCACCGCCCGGGCGGCGGGCTTCCTCAGCGAGGACTCGCCCGGAGCCTTCACCCGGACCCTGGCCGACGCCATGGGCCAGGAGGAGACCGCCTGGCGGGAGCTGTCCGCCGCGGCCCTGGAGCAGGCCCGCACCCACGACCCGCAGGCCGTGGTGGAGCACTGGCTGCGGCTGCTGCGCCGCTGAGCCCAGATGCGCGAGGGGCCGGGCGCCGCAGGGTCCCGCCCTGCCTCGCCCGGCCCCTCAAGCGGTCTCCCGGTGTCGGGGGCTAGCCCTGCACGCCGAGCTTCTCCAGGATCAGCTCGCGCACGCGGGCGGCGTCGGCCTGGCCGCGGGTGGCCTTCATGACCTGCCCGACCACCGCACCGGCCGCCTGGACCTTGCCGCCGCGGATCTTCTCCGCGACCTCCGGCATCGCCGCCAGCGCCTCATCCACGGCCGCCCCCAGGGCGGAGTCGTCCGAGACGACGGCCAGGCCGCGGGCCTCCACGACCTCGGCCGGGGTGCCCTCCCCGGCCAGGACGTGCTCGAGGACCTTCCGGGCGATCTTGTCGTTGATCTTGCCGTCCTCGATCAGCCCGTTCAGCTCCACCACGGTGGCGGGGGTGGCCCCCAGCTCGCCGGGCTCCACCTCGCGCTGCTTGGCCAGGCGGGCGATCTCGCCCATCCACCACTTGCGCGCCACGGCCGGGCTGGCCCCGGCGGCCACGGTCTGCTCGATCTCCTCGAGCACCCCGGCGTTGACGACGTCGCGGAACTCCTCGTCCGAGTAGCCCCACTGCTCCTTGAGCCGCTTGCGCCGCTGCGCGGGAGGCTCCGGCAGCTCCGCCCGCAGCCGCTCCACCCAGGCCCGGTCCGGCACGATCGGCACCAGATCCGGCTCCGGGAAGTAGCGGTAGTCGTCCGCGTCGGACTTCGGGCGTCCCGAAGTCGTGGAGCGGGTGTCCTCGTGCCACATGCGGGTCTCCTGCAGGATGGACCCGCCGGCGGCCAGCACCGCGGCGTGACGCTGGATCTCGTAGCGCACGGCCCGCTCCACCGAGCGCAGGGAGTTGACGTTCTTCGTCTCCGTGCGGGTGCCGAACGTCTCGGCGCCCTTGGGCATCAGGGACACGTTGGCGTCGCAGCGGACGTTGCCGCGCTCCATGCGGGCATCCGAGATCCCCAGGTTCTTGACGATCTCCCGGATCGCGGCCACGTAGGCCCGCGCCAGCTCGGGGGCGCGCTTGCCGGCCCCGGTGATCGGGCGGGTCACGATCTCGATCAGCGGCACCCCGGCCCGGTTGTAGTCCACCAGGGAGTACTGGGCGCCCTGGATGCGTCCGGCCCCGCCGTGGTGCCCGAGCTTGCCGGCGTCGTCCTCCATGTGGGCGCGCTCGATCTGCACGGTGAACACCGTGCCGTCCTCCAGCTCCACGTCCAGCGCGCCGTTCTCGCAGATCGGCTTGTCAAACTGGGAGGTCTGGAAGTTCTTCGGGGTGTCCGGGTAGAAGTAGTTCTTCCGGGAGAACTCGGTGACCTCGGCGATGTCGCAGCCCAGGGCCAGACCCAGCCTGATCGCGGACTCCACGGCCTGCTTGTTCACGCTGGGCAGCACCCCGGGCAGGCCCAGGGAGACCGGGCTGGTGTTGGTGTTGGGCACGTCGCCGAAGGCGTTGGGCGCCCAGTCGAACATCTTGGTGGCGGTGTTCAGCTCCACGTGCACCTCGAAGCCGAGCACCGGGTCGTAGGCCTCCAGGGCCTGATCGAAGTCCATCAGCTCATCGGTCATCACTCGGACACTCCTTCGGCGTCGGCCTCACCCGAGGCGGCGAGCAGGTCTTCCACGGCCGGGCGGCGCTGCAGCAGCGGAGCCCCCCAGGCCTTCTCCAGGGCGGCCTCCAGGCCGGCCGCGGCACGGTACATGCGGGCGTCCTCGCGCACCGGGGCGATGAACTGCACGCCCACCGGCAGGCCGTCGTCCTCGGACAGCCCCGCCGGGACGGAGATCGCGGGGACCCCGGCCAGGTTGATCGGGATCGTCGCGATGTCGGACAGGTACATGGACAGCGGGTCGTCGGTCTTCTCCCCGAAGCGGAAGGCCGTGGTCGGGGAGGTCGGGGCCAGCAGCACGTCGGCCTGCTCGAAGGCCGCGGTGAAGTCCTCGATGATGCGGGTGCGGGCTTTCTGGGCGGAGCCGTAGTAGGCGTCGTAGTACCCGGCGGACAGGGCGTAGGTGCCCAGGATGATGCGGCGCTTGACCTCCGGGCCGAAGCCGGCGGCCCGGGTCGCGGCCATGACCCGCTCGATGGTCACGGGGCCCTCCTCGGGCTCCACGCGCAGGCCCCAGCGCACGCCGTCGTACTTGGCGAGGTTGGAGGAGACCTCCGAGGACATCAGCAGGTAGTACGCCCCCAGGGCGTAGCGGTAGTGCGGCATGTCGATCTCCACGATCTCCGCCCCGGCCTCACGCAGCGCCTCCAGGGCGTCGGCCACGCGGGCGGCGACCCCGGGCTGGATGCCCTCGGCCTGCTGCAGCTGGCGGATGACGCCGATGCGCATCCCCCGGATCCCGCCTTCGGCGGCCCCGGCGCGGGCCTGGGCGGCGAAGTCCCCGACCTCATCCGGCAGGGAGGTGGAGTCCTTGGGGTCGTGTCCGGCGATCAGCTCGTGCAGCAGGGCCGCATCCAGCACGGTGCGCGCGTGCGGGCCGATCTGGTCCAGGGAGGAGGCCATCGCGATCGCCCCGTAGCGGGAGACCGATCCGTAGGTGGGGTGCACCCCCACGGAGCCGGTCACTGAGGCCGGCTGGCGGATGGATCCGCCGGTGTCCGTGCCCAGGGCCAGGGGCGCCTGGTGGGCGGCGACCGCCGCGGCCGCGCCGCCACCGGAGCCGCCGGGGATCCGGTCCAGGGCCCACGGGTTGCGGGTCGGGCCGAAGGCGGAGTGCTCGGTGGAGGAGCCCATCGCGAACTCGTCCAGGTTGGTCTTGCCCAGGATCGGCATCCGCGCCTGGCGGATCCGCTCGACGACGGTCGCGTCGTAGGGGCTGACCCACCCGTCGAGGATCTTCGACGCCGCGGTCGTGGGCTGCCCGGTGGTGACGATGTTGTCCTTCACGGCCACGGGGACGCCGGCCAGCGGGTGCAGCGGCTTCCCGGCGGCGCGATCTTCGTCCACGGCGCGGGCCGTGGCCAGGGCGCCCTCGGCGTCCACGTGCAGGAAGGTGTTCAGCCCGTCGGCCCGGCCGGTGGCCTCGATGCGCTCCAGGTGGGCGCGCACCAGCTGCTCGGAGGTGATCTCGCCCGCGGCCAGCAGGTCAGCGGCCTGGGCGGCGGTGAGGGTGGTGAGGTCTGCGGCGCTCATCGGCATCTGGCTACTCCTCCCCCAGGATCGCGGGCACCTTGAACTGGCCGTCCTCGGCGTCGGGGGCGCCGGACAGGGCCTCCTCCTGCGTCAGGGTGGGCCCGACGACGTCCTCGCGCAGCACGTTGGTCAGCGCGATGGGGTGGGCGGTCGGGGCGACGTCCTCCTGGGCGATCTCGGACACGGACTGCACGGATTCGACGATGACCTCGAGCTCGCGGGACATCGCGTCCAGCTCCTCGTCGGTCATGTCGATGCGCGCCAGCTCGGCCAGGTGGGCGACCTGCTCGCGGGTGATCGCAGACATGGATTCTCCTGCTCGGGTTCGGTGGGTGCGGGACCCCGCGCCCGGCGCGGGCGTCCCGCAGGTCAGTCTAGTAGCGCCGCCGCGGGCTAACCTCCCGGGCGGGTCCGCCGGAGCGCACCCGGGGACGCGACGACGCCCCGCTCCCCTTCCGCCGGAGCGGGAGGGAGGCGGGGCGTCGGACTCGGCGTCCGCTCAGCCGCGGGGGCCGGAGCGGATCAGGCGCTTCACGCGGCCGGGATCTCCAGAACCTGACCCGGGTAGATCAGGTTGGGGTTGGAGACGCTGGAGGCGTTGGCGTCGGCCAGGGACTCCCAGGACACGCCGTGGGCCGCGGCGATCGCGGACAGGGTGTCACCGGCCTGCACGGTGTAGGTGCCGGCAGCCGCGGTGTACTGGGTCTGCGCCGGGGCGGCCTGCTCGGTCTGCGCCGGGGCGGTGTACTGGGTCTGGGCCGGAGCAGCCTGCTCGGTCTGGGCCGGGGCCTGGGTCTCAGCCTTGGGGGCCTCGACCTGCTGGGCCTGGGCCGGGGCCTGGGTCTCAGCCTTGGGGGCCTCGACCTGCTGGGCCTGGGCCGGGGCCTGGGTCTCAGCCTTGGGGGCCTCGACCTGCTGGGTCTGGGTCTGCGCAGCGGAGGTGCCCTGCTGCTCGGTGGCGCCAGCGGCGGAACCGCTGGTGTCGGCGGCACCCAGGCCGACGCCGCACACGGGCCAGGCGCCCTTGCCCTGGGTGGCCAGGACGTTCTCGGCCACGCGGATCTGCTCGGCGCGGGAGGCGTTCGCCGGGTCACCGGTGCCGCCGTTGGCGGCCCAGGTGGAGGCGGTGAACTGCAGACCGCCGGAGAAGCCGTTGCCGGTGGAGGTGCTCCAGTTCCCGCCGGACTCGCACTGGGCGACGGCGTCCCACTGGGCCTCGGTCGCAGCGTGGGCCGGCATGGACAGGGTCGCGGCGGCGGCGCCGCCGACGACGAGGGCGGCGGTGCCGCGGCGGACGTTACGACGGATGGTGGAAGTAGTCTTCACGATGCTCCTCGGGCCACCTGCGCTCCGTCCATCCCTGGACTTCTCCGCGCCGTCGTCTACCCATCGATGTGTGTGGGGATCTTCTCGAGGTGTCTGCCCTGTAGACGACTCCGGTGTACGGCAGCACCCAGCATATTCGGCCCCTGCACCATGCGCAGGATGACCAGCGTGATCGCCTCGCGGCGATGAACTTTGATAACGATACAATAACGATTTTGGGCTTGGCAACCAAAAATCGTGACGGAATCTTGACCTTCCGTCGTCCCGCCGTCGGAAGCACCTCAGCGGGTGTCCTTGGCAGGACGCGTGCCAGCCTAAGCGGACCCCGCGCAGGGGGTCAAGACCGCAGCCCATGGCGGGGGCCACAGGTCACGGGCCGGTCACGAACCCCGAAAGGCCCCGGAACCCGCGGAATCACGCGGCATCGAAGGGGGCCGGGCCCTCCCGCAGCAGCACCGCGAAGCCCTCCGCATCCAGGATCTTCACACCCAGCTGCTCGGCCTTCTCCAGCTTGGAGCCGGCGTTCTCCCCCGCCACGAGGAAGTCCGTCTTCTTGGACACGGAGCCGGTGGACTTCCCGCCGCGCCGGATGATCGCCTCCTTCGCGGAGTCCCGGGTGTAGCCCTCGACGGTGCCGGTGACCACGACCGTGACCCCCTCCAGCACCCTCGGCACGGTCTCGTCCCGCTCGTCCTCCATCCGCACCCCGGCCGCGGCCCACCGGTCCACGATCTCCCGGTGCCACTCCTCGGCGAACCAGTCGATCACGGCGTCGGCGATCACCGGGCCCACCCCGTCCGTCTCGGCCAGGGCCTCGCGATCGGCCGCGCGGATCGCGTCCATCGAGCCGAAGCGGGTGGCCAGGGCCCGTGCGGCGTTGGGACCCACGTGGCGGATGGACAGGGCCACCAGCACCCGCCACAGCGGCTGGGTCTTGGCCTTGGCCAGCTCCTGGAACAGGGTTTCGGTGTGCTTCTGGGGCTGATCCCGCCGCAGCCCCTTGACCCGCGCGGGGGCGTCCACCGGGATGCGCCCGTAGAAGTAGGGCACCAGCTCCTGCTCGCCGGTGCGCTGGAACCGGCCGTCGGCCCCGCGCACCCGCTTGCCCGCCTCGTCGGTGAGGAAGGTGTCCCGCCAGGTCTGCACCGGCTCCAGATCCTCGGGTCTCAGCTCGAACAGCCCCGCCATGGACACCAGCGGCGGTTCGGCGGGCTCGGCCGGCTGGGTCAGCGCCTGGGCCGTCTCCTCCCCCAGGGCGTCGATGTCCAGCACCGAGCGGGAGCCGATGTAGGCCAGGGTCTGCCACAGCTGGGCCGGGCAGGAGCGGTGGTTGGGGCAGCGCAGGTCCACATCCCCCTCCTTGGCCGGGGCCAGCCGCGTCCCGCAGGAGGGGCAGGTCTCGGGCATCCGGAACTCCCGTTCGGTGCCGTCGCGCAGGGCCGCCACGGGCCCCACGATCTCCGGGATCACGTCCCCGGCCTTGCGCAGCACCACGGTGTCCCCGATCAGCACCCCCTTGGCCTTCACCACGTCCTGGTTGTGCAGGGTGGCCATGGACACGGTGGAGCCTGCCACCTTCACCGGCTCCATCAGCCCGTACGGGGTGGCCCGTCCGGTGCGCCCGACGCTGACCTCGATGTCCAGCAGCCGGGTGTTGACCTCCTCCGGCGGGTACTTGAAGGCCACGGCCCAGCGCGGCACCCGGGAGGTGTGCCCCAGCAGGGCCTGGGTGCGGAAGTCATCCACCTTGACGACGATGCCGTCGATCTCGTGCACCAGATCGTGCCGGTGCTGCCCGTAGTCGGCGATGAACTCCAGGATCTGCTCCTCGGTCTCCAGCACCCGGGCATAGGGGCTCACCGGCAGCCCCCAGGAGGCCAGCAGCTCGTAGGCCTGCGACTGGGAGTCCGCGGACAGCTCCGTGCGGTGCCCGATGCCGTGGATGAACACGGACAGCCGACGCCGCGCGGTGACCTCCGGATCCTTCTGCCGCAGGGACCCGGCCGCGGCGTTGCGCGGGTTGGCGAAGGGCGCCTTGCCGGCCGCGACCAGGGCCTCGTTCAGCTCCCGGAAATCGGCCGAGGCGATGAAGATCTCCCCGCGCACCTCGATCTCCGCGGGTACGTCCTCACCGGTGAGCCGCTGGGGGATGGAGGCGATGGTCGCGACGTTGCGGGTCACGTCCTCCCCCGTGGTCCCGTCCCCGCGGGTCGCGGCGCGCACCAGGCGCCCCTCCCGGTACAGCAGGTTCACCGCCAGTCCGTCGATCTTCAGCTCGGTGAGCCAGGCCGGGCGCGCCCCGGGTCGCAGCCGCTCGATGGACTCCCGGGCCCGGGCCAGCCAGGCGCGCAGCTCCTCGACGGAGAACACGTCCTCCAGGGAGTACATCCTCTCCAGGTGCCGCACCGGGGCGAAGGCCTCGGAGACCTCCCCGCCGACCTCCTGGGTCGGGGAGTCGTTGGCGACCAGCTCCGGATGCTCGGCCTCCAGCGTCTCCAGCTCGCGGTACAGCGCATCGTAGGAGGCGTCGGAGATCCTCGGGGCGTCCTCCAGGTAGTAGGCGGTGCGCGCGGCGCGGACCTGCTCGATCAGCTCGGCGTAGCGGTCCTTCAGCCGCTCCTCGGGGATCTCGCGGTCGGCGTCGGCGGTGGCGTGCTGGGCGCGGGTCTTCTCGGTGCTCACGGCAGACCATTGTCCCCCATGGCCCCCGGCCCCGCCCACCGGGGGACGCGAGCGGGCCCGGGGCCGACGCTCAGCGCTCGGGATCGACCGTGGTCTCCTCCGGGGCCAGGGGGCCGTCCGGATCCTGGCCCGGGTTGAAGGAGTCCAGGTCCAGCACCCCCTCCTCCGGGGCGGTCTCGTGCACCCCGTCGGTGTCCCCGTCGCAGCCGTGGTCGGTGCAGGAGCCCGCCGGCACGGCGTCGGCGACGATCACGGAGATGTTGTCCCGGCCCCCGGAGCGCAGCGCGGCGGCCTGCAGCACGTCCGCGGCGTCCTTGGGGTGCTCCACGGTGGCCAGGACCTTGGCCATGTACCCGTTGGACAGCTCCCCGGAGAGCCCGTCCGAGCACATCATCAGCCGGTCCCCCACCTGGGCGGGGATGACCCAGAAGTCCGGCTCCCAGTAGTTCCCGGTGCCCAGCGCCCGGGTGATGACGTTGCGCCGCGGGTGGATCAGCGCCTCCAGGGCGGTGATCTGGCCGGTGTCCACGAGGTACTGCACCTCGGAGTGGTCCACGGTGATCTGCTCCAGGCTGATCCCCTCCACCGGGGACTGGGAGACGGACAGCGGCTCGTGGCTGATGGGCTGGTCCGTGTCCCGGCGCAGCCGGTAGGTGCGGGAGTCCCCCACGTTGAACACGATCCACAGGGGCTGCTCCCCGATGCGGGTCAGCCAGGCCCCGGTCAGCGTGGTGCCGGCGCGCATGCGTTCGGCCTTCTTGATGTTCTCGTCGGCCTCGCCGATCACGGCCTTGACCCGGCCGAGGACCTCCATGATCTTCGCGTTCAGGGCGGAGGTGGACTTGCGGCGGCGCCGGAACAGGCCCCGGGAGCTCTCCTCGGAATCCTCCTCGGCGGGCACGTCGAAGTGCTCGGTGCCGAACAGCGGGGCCTCGGCCAGGGTCTGCACGGCGATCGAGCTGGCGACCTCCCCGGCCTCGTGTCCGCCCATGCCGTCCGCGACGACGCAGAGGTTCCCGCGGGTGATCAGCGAATCCTCGTTGTTCTGACGGTGGCAGCCCTGATGGGTCGTGGCACCGATGCAGGTGGCCAGCTCGGCGGCAGTCGTCATTCGAAGTCAATCTCCAGTTCGGGGCCGATGCCCGGGTCCAGGACCACGGGTTGGACGTCTCCGAATCCGCGCACGTTGCGCACGCTCTGCGGACGCAGGACGAACCGCTCGTCTCCGCGCAGCACCTCGGCGGTGTCGGCATCGACCAGCACGACGCCGGGTTCGGCCAGGGCCACCAGGCGCGAAGCGAGGTTCACGGTCGGACCGTAGACGTCCCCCAGCCTAGGCAGGATCCGGCCCCAGACAAAAGCGACGCGGGCCTCCGGCAGGGCCGGATCCTCGTCGATCATCCGGGACAGTGCCAGGGAGATCCGGGCGCCGGCCTCCGGGGATTCGGTGAGGAACAGGATCTCATCACCCACCGTCTTGATGATCCGGCCGCCGCCGACCGCCACGATCTCGGCGCAGCGCTGCTCGAAGTGCTGGACCAGGCTGGCCAGGGTGGATTCGCCCATGCGCCGGGACAGCGAGGTGTAGGAGACGAGATCCGCGAAGCCGATCCCGCGCACCAGCGGCAGCGGGCGGAACCGGTCGTCCCCGTCCTCGTCCGCGTCTGCCTCACCGGGCTTCTCCGCCTTCAGCGCCAGACGGATCACCGCCGCGTTGAGCTGGCGACGGAAGCCGTAGTGGATCAGCTGATCCAGCTGCTCGATCAGCTGCGGCAGGATGGTGAGCAGGTGGCGCCGCGCCTCGGCGTCGGTGACCCCGCGATGGGCGACCATGTCCTCCACCAGCGCCTCGATCTGCCAGGCGACCATCCGGTCCGTCATCTGCCCCACCGACCGGACGATGGACATGACCCCGGACTCGGTGATGTCCGCGTTGTCCACCAGATCCGCCATGGTGCGCAGCGCCTCGACGTCGAAGGGAGTGAAGAAGACGTCCTCGTCCTTGAGGTTGGGCAGACCCAGGGCGCGCCACATCTTCCGCGCCCCGAGCAGGGAGACGTCCGCGGCCTCGGCCGCCTCCTCCCGGCGCAGGCTGCGGTTCTGCCCCAGCAGGGCGCGTTCCAGCGCCCCGACGGCCGCCTTGGCCTCCACGGAGCCGTAGAGGTTGGACTGGGCCGGGTTCGCGAGGTTCAGCTGGCTGGTCTGCGGTCCGGTGTAGACCGGTGCGTCCTCGGGAACGTCCTGGGGCACGATGAGCTCCACCTTCTTGGTCTCGGGGTCGGGGGTGCGGCGGATCCTCTGCGCGCGGTCGGGGCCGACGGGGCGGCGCGCCGCTGCCGACCGCGCAGGGGGCGGCGACGGTGCCGTCACTGCGACCGGACGGGTTGTCCAGGTCACAGGCCATGCATGAGAAGCCTACACCCCGGACCTCCTGCGTCGGCCGATGAACTCGGCCCGCTGCTGTTCGCACAGGCGCGCGAAGCGGGCGGGCTCCTTCTGGTGGGTCAGGTCGAAGGCCTGCCCGGGCAGCGCCACGCGCACCGTGCCGCTGCCCAGCACCCGGTGGAGCACCCCGCGCGGCCCGACGACGCCGAGCACGTGCTCCAACGGCAGCGCCAGGGGCCGTCGGGCCCGCAGGGAGCGGAAGATCACGATGCGGCGGGTGGTCAGCGCGTATCCCGTGACCAGCCAGCGGCACATCCTGACCACGGCGTAGATCACGGCCGCGACCAGCAGGATCGGGCCCACCGGGGACCATGCCGGATACACCCCGGCGACCACCTGCAGGACACTGGCCAGGAAGATCGCGCCGAGCAGGGTCAGGGCGGGGCGCAGCAGCCGGGTGGGGTGGGCCCGATTGCAGGTCACGACCTCCTCCCCCGGCTCCAGCGGGGCCCGGTACCTCATGCCCACCGCCCTTCGGCGGATCCGGCGTCCGGGCGCAGGTGCACGACGTCGCCCACGGAGACCTCCTCGAGCGCCCCGTCCTCTCGGCGCACCAGGAGGGCGCCGTCGGCGGTGAGGTCCTCGGCCGTGCCGCGGAGGTCGGGCTGCCCGTCGCGCTGCACGCGCACCCGGCGCCCCAGGGTGTCCAGGCGGGGGCGGATCGCCTCCAGCAGACTCGGGCCGGGCCGCGGATCCCCCGCGGAGTCCTGCCCCATAGGCGAGTCCTGATCCACCGCGGAGGCGGGCAGCGGCCGGGACGGATCGCCGCCGACGGCCTCGAAGCGCTCGAGCAGATCCCGGAACCCGGCGATGAGATGGGCGGCCAGGATCGTGCGATCCACGACGGGCTCGGCTCGATGTCCCGTGCGGGCCTGATCCGTGCGGGTCAGCTCGGCCCGCAGGGAGGTCGCGGTGGGCACCGGCAGCTGGTCCCTCTCCAGATCGACGTTGATCCCGATGCCGACCACCACGCACAGGCGCCCTTGCGGGTCCGGGGCCACCCGCGCGAGGATCCCCGCGGTCTTGGCCCCGTCCAGCAGCAGGTCGTTGGGCCACTTGATCCGCGCCGGAAGGCCGGTGGTCGCGCGGATGGCTCGCTGCCCGGCCAGCGCCATGAGCAGGGTCAGCCAGTGCAGGGAGTCCGGCTCCAGGGTGCGCGGGCGCCCGGGGCGTTCGGGGCGCACCAGCGCCGAGAGCATCACCGAGCTGCGCGCCGGAGCCGTCCAGGTCCGGTCCCGCCGTCCCCGTCCGGCCCGCTGGTGCTCGGCCAGCAGGACGCTCCCGTGCACGGGACGCCGGATCGGATCCGCCAGTCGGCACACCAGCTCGTCGTTCGTGGAGTCCACCTCCCCCAGCACCTGCACGGGGGCCGCGCGCAGCAGCCGCGCCAGCTCCGGCACGACGTCGTCCGCGCCGGTCAGGACCTGCCGACGCAGCGGCGCCCGTGCCCCGCCCTGGGCGGGCTCGTGCGGGGCGGGGAAGTCTTCGGACACGGGATCTCTCCTTGGCAAGGGCCGGGTGGTGTGCCCGCGGCGGGCGCGGACGCGGACGGGGGTGTGAGCTAGTTTAGGAGGCGGAGCCGGGCGTCGGCTGGATGCGCCCGCCCCGACCCATCCCCGCCCGAGAGGACCCATCACCGTGAGCGAGCACTTCGCCGTCCTGTACAGCTACGGCCCGGCCGAGGCGCAGGCCGCGCACCGGCCGGCCCACCGGCGCTTCCTCGCCGGACTCCTGGATGAGGGGAAGCTACTGGTCTCCGGCCCGTTCACCGACGGCTCCGACCAGGCGCTGCTGATCCTGCGCGCGGAGTCCGAGGAGGAGGTGGCCCAGCTGCTGGACGAGGATCCGATGCGCACCGGAGGAGTGGTGACCGAACGCCGGATCCACCGCTGGAACCCGGTGCTGGGTACAGTGGGGGCACCGGAGGCGCCGACCAGTTGAGGCTGATCCGCTCCTTCGCCCGCGACCACGGCGCGCCGTCCCACCGTCCGCGCATCGATCCACATCGTCTGAGGAAGTGCCCATGACCGAAACCCCCGCCCCGCAGGACTCGAAGCAGCAGGACGGACCGGATCTGTCCACCACCGCCGGGCGCATCGCCGACTTCTACGCACGGCGCGAGGCCTCCCTGCTGCCCACGGGGCAGGCGCCGGTGGACCGGCAGCACTCCCGCGGCAAGTCCACGGCCCGCGAGCGCCTGGAGATGCTGCTGGACGAGGGCTCCTTCGTGGAGTTCGACGCCCTGGCCACCCACCACTCCACGGCCTTCGGGATGGAGAGGAAGAAGCCGCTGGGCGACGGCCTGGTCTCCGGCTACGGCACCGTGGACGGGCGCCTGGTGGCCGTGTACTCGCAGGATTTCACGGTCTTCGGCGGCTCCCTGTCCCGGGTCAACGGGGAGAAGATCGTCAAGGTGCAGAAGTTCGCGCTGCGCAACGGCTGCCCCGTCATCGGGATCAACGACGGCGGCGGGGCCCGCATCCAGGAGGGCGTGGACTCCCTGGCGATGTTCGCGGACATCTTCCGGATGAACGTGCGGGCCTCCGGCGTCGTCCCCCAGATCTCGGTGATCATGGGCCCGTGCGCGGGCGGGGCCGCCTACTCCCCCGCGCTGACGGACTTCGTGATCATGGTGGATAAGACCTCCCACATGTTCATCACCGGCCCGGACGTCATCAAGACGGTCACCGGCGAGGAGGTGGACATGGAGACCCTGGGCGGGGCGCGCTCCCACAACGCGGTGACCGGCACCTCCCAGTACCTGGCCGAGGACGAGGAGGACGCCTTCGACTTCCTGCGGGAGCTGCTGGAGTTCCTGCCGTCGAACAACCTCATGGACGGGCTGGTCCTGGAGCACGATCAGGACCCGGAGATCACCCCGGAGGATGAGGAGCTGGATGCCCTCGTCCCGGATTCGGCCAATCAGCCCTACGACATGCGCACCGTGGTGGAGACCGTGGTGGATGACGGGAACTTCCTGGAGATCCAGGGGCTGTACGCCCCGAACGTGATCACCGGCTACGGGCGGGTGGAGGGCCGCACCGTGGGGGTGGTCGCCAACCAGCCGATGCAGTTCGCCGGGACCCTGGACATCGCGGCCTCGGAGAAGGCCGCGCGCTTCGTGCGCCACTGCGACGCCTTTAACATCCCGATCCTGACCTTCGTGGATGTGCCCGGGTTCCTGCCGGGCACCGAGCAGGAGTTCAACGGGATCATCCGGCGCGGGGCCAAGCTGATCTACGCCTACGCGGAGGCCACCGTCCCGCTGATCACGGTGATCACCCGCAAGGCCTACGGCGGGGCGTACATCGTCATGGGCTCCAAGAAGCTGGGCGCGGACATCAACCTGGCCTGGCCCACCGCGCAGATCGGCGTGATGGGCGCCCAGGGTGCGGTGAACATCCTGTACCGCCGGGACCTGAAGAAGGTCGAGGAGGAGGGCGGCGACGTCGAGGCCGCTCGGGACGAGCTGATCCAGCGGTACGAGGAGGAGCTGCTGAACCCGTACCAGGCCGCGCAGCTGGGGTACGTGGACGCGGTGATCGCCCCGGCCGAGACCCGGGTGAACATCATCAAGGGGCTGCGGGCCCTGCACGACAAGCGCGCGGCGATGCCGGCCAAGAAGCACGGGAACATCCCGCTGTGAGTGCGCGACGGCATGAGGAGCAGGACCGGGCCCAGGAGCCGCTGTTCTCGGTGGTGCGCGGGAACCCCACCGAGGAGGAGCTGGCCGCGCTGACGGTGGTGCTGCTGCAGCGGCGGTCCGCCCCGAAGCCGGCCGCCAACCCGCTGGCGGAGGTGGGGCGGCTGCTGGCCCGGCGCCAGCGGCTGGGCGCCGGGCTGCGGCCCGGCCCCGGGTCCTGGAAGCGGGCTCGGCCGCGCTGAGCACGGCCCGGTGTCGAGCCGGAGGCCGACCCGCGACCCTGTCCCGGCAGCGAGCACCCCGGCGCTACAGTGGGTGCCATGACCGAGAACACTGTGACCGGTGTGACGCCGGACGAGCTGCCCGAGGCCCTGCGCCTGGACCGAGAGCGCACCGCCATCGACGAGGCCGCGGACGCCTACTACGAGGAATACCTGGCCCTGCATCCGGATGCCGCGACCATCGAGGGGCGGCCCGGGCACGAGACCGAGTACTCCGATTACTCCCCCGCCGGGGAGGAAGCCGACGTCGAGCTGGCCCGGCGCACCCTGGAGGCCGTCAACGCGCTGGAGCCGCGCGACGCGGTGGACCGGGTGACCCTGGACGTGCTCAACGAGCGCCTGGGCCTGCAGATCGAAGCCCACCTGGCCGGTCTGGGCGCGTGGGAGCTGAACCCGCTGGCCACGGAGGCCCACGGAATCCGCCAGATCTTCGACCTGATGCCGCAGGAGACCGCGCAGGACTGGTCGCACATCGTCGGTCGGATGGCCAACGTGCCCGCGGCCATCGACGGGTTCATCGAGACCCTGGAGCATCACCGGGAGGCCGGCCGGGTGGCCGCGGCACGGCAGGTGCGTCTGCTGGTGGAGCAGTTCCGCGCCTACGCGCAGTCCGGCGGATTCTTCGACGGGCTGGCCGAGCAGGCGGTGGCCGCCGACGCCGGGCTGGACGGGTCCGCGCAGGACGCGGCGAGGGCGGCAGCCGGCGCGTACCGTCGCCTGGCCGATCACCTCGAACAGGTGCTGCTGCCGGAAGCTCCGGAGGAGGACGCCGTGGGCATCGAGCGCTACCGGCTGCACTCCCGGCAGTTCCTCGGTGCCGAGGTGGACCTGGCCGAGACCTACCGGTGGGGTGTGGAAGAGCTGGAGCGGATCATCGCCGAGCAGGAGCAGGTGGCCGAGCAGATCCGCCCCGGGGCGAGCATCGCGGAGGCCAAGCGGGCCCTGGACGAGGACCCGGCCCGGCGCCTGGAGGGCACGGACGCCCTGCGGGAGTGGATGCAGAGGGTCTCGGATCGGGCCGTGGAGTTCCTGGCCCGGGAGCACTTCACGATCGAAGGCCCGATGCGCACCATCGAGTGCATGATCGCCCCGACCCACGACGGCGGGATCTACTACACCCCGCCGTCGGCGGACTTCTCCCGGCCGGGCCGGATGTGGTGGTCCGTGCCCGAGGGGGAGACGCAGTTCACCACGTGGGCGGAGACCTCCACCGTCTACCACGAGGGGGTTCCGGGCCACCACCTGCAGTTCGCCACGGGAGCGGCCCTGGCCTCCTCGGTCAACGACTACCGGGCGCACGGGGTGTGGGTCTCCGGGCACGGCGAGGGCTGGGCCCTGTACGCCGAGCGGCTGATGGAGCAGCTGGGATACCTTGAGGATCCCGGGGACCGGATGGGCATGCTGGACGGGCAGCGGATGCGCGCGGCGCGGGTGGTCTTCGACATCGGCGTGCACTGCGGCTTCGAGATCCCGCAGGCCTGGGCCGAGCGGATCGGGCACTCGGGGACGTGGACGGCCGAGGCCGGGCACGAGTTCCTGGCGCAGAACCTGGACATCTCCAAGGGGCAGCGGGAGTTCGAGTTCCACCGGTATCTCGGCTGGCCGGGCCAGGCCCCCAGCTACAAGATCGGCCAGCGCATCTGGGAGCAGCTGCGCGATGAGGCCCTTCAGCGCGGGGAGTCCCTGCGCGAGTTCCACACCCGGGCCCTGCTGATCGGCTCGGTGGGCCTGGACACGCTGCGTCGGGCGCTGCAGGATCCGGAAGCGTAATACGACGACGCATTTGGTTTACCGGGAAAGCATCCGCGCCTAGCCTGGAGCGCATGTCCGAACGCTCCACCGCGCCCACAGCGCGCCGCCGCCTGCCCTCCTGGATGACGAACTTCGGGGTCCAGATCCTCCTGGGCCTGCTCATCGGCGTCCTGCTGGGCTTCGCCGCCCTCGCCCTCGGCGGGGATCCCGAGACCTCCCCGAACTGGCTGATGACCACCCTGGACACCATCGGCTCCAGCTACGTCAGCCTGCTCAAGGCCGCCGTCGTGCCGCTGGTGGTCACCGCAGTGATCACCTCGATCGCCAACCTCTCCGCCGTGGCGAACGCGGCGCGCCTGGCGGTGAAGACCCTCCTGTGGTTCGCCGGGACCGCCCTGATCGCCGTGATCATCGGCATCGTGCTCGGCGTCGTCTTCCGCCCGGGGGTCGGCACGGGCCTGTCCACCCCGGACTCCTACACCGGCACCCAGGGGTCCTGGCTGGCCTTCGTCACCAGCATCGTCCCGGCCAACGTGCTCGGGCTGTCCGCGAGCACCCGGGAGACGGCCGACGGGCTGCACACCTCGGTGAGCTTCAACATCCTGCAGATCCTGGTGATGTCCGGGGCGGTGGGGATCGCCGCGCTGAAGATCGGCAAGCCGGCCGAGCCGTTCCTGAACTTCATGCGCTCGGCCCTGGCGATCGTGCAGAAGATCCTGTGGTGGATCATCCGCCTGGCCCCGCTGGGCACCCTGGGGCTGATCGGCACGGCGGTGTCCACCTACGGGTGGGCCACGATGGGCTCCCTGGCGAAGTTCGTGCTGCTGCTGTACGTGGGCCTGGCGATCGTGGGCTTCGTGGTCTACCCGCTGCTGGCCCGCCTCAACGGGCTGTCCATCCGCCAGTTCTTCACCGGGGTGTGGCCGGCCGCGCAGATCGGCTTCGTCTCCCGCTCCTCGATGGGCACGATGCCGGTGACCCAGCGGGTGGCCGAGCGCAACTTCGGCGTGCCCCCGGCCTACGCCTCCTTCGCCGTGCCCTTCGGGGCCACCACCAAGATGGACGGGTGCGCGGCGGTCTACCCGGCGCTGGCGGCGATCTTCGTCGCCCAGTTCTACGGCGTGCCGCTGGGGATCACGGACTACCTGCTGATCGTGGTGGTCTCCGTGCTGGGCTCGGCGGCCACCGCCGGGACCACGGGAGCCACGGTCATGCTGACCCTGACCCTGTCCACCCTGGGCCTGCCCCTGGACGGCGTGGGGCTGCTGCTGGCCATCGACCCGATCATCGACATGGGCCGCACCGCCCTGAACGTGACCGGGCAGGCGCTGATCCCGGCGATCATCTCCCGCCGAGAAGGCATCCTGGACGAGGACCTCTACAACGCTCCGCGCTCGACAGACTGGTTCGACTCCGATCTCACCGCCGCCCAGTGGGCGCAGGAGCACGGGGCGAACGCCGAGCAGACCGGGCAGGACGACGCCGTCGGGCCCCACGCCGAGCCCGCACGCCTGGGCTGATCCCGTCCGCCCGGGACGCCGCATCGAGGAGGTGCCCGCTTGCCCTCGGCCGCTAGGCTGGGGCGGGTGAGCACCTCCTCCCGCACGTCCGCGCCCGCCGACCCCTCCGGCTCCGTCGATCCCGATCGGCCCCTGCTGATCCTGGGCTCCCAGTCCCCCTCCCGCGCGCAGATCCTGCGCCAGGCCGGGCTGGAGTTCTCCGTCCTGGTCTCCGGGGTGGATGAGCCGGCAGCCGTGGAGGAACGGCGTCGGGCCCTCGGCCGGCAGCCCTCCCCCGCCGAGACCGCCGAGATCCTGGCCCGCACCAAAGCGCAGGCCGTGGCCAGGCTGCCGGAGGCCGCCGGGCACCTGGTGCTCGGCTGCGATTCCGTGTTCGAACTGGACGGGCGAGCCTACGGCAAGCCGGGCACCGGGCAGGCGGTACGCGAGCGCCTGCGGGCCATGTCCGGGCGCACCGGCATCCTGCACACCGGCCACTGGCTCGTGGACCGGCGCGACCTCGCTGCCCCGGCCGAGGGCACGGGGCTGTGCGTCAGCGCGCGCGTGTCCTTCGCCGCGATGACCCCGGAGGAGATCGACGCCTACGCCGCCACCGGCGAGCCGCTGTGGGTCGCCGGGTCCTTCACCCTGGAGGGGTACGGCGCCGCGTTCATCACCGGGGTCGAGGGGGACCCGCACGCGGTGCAGGGACTCAGCGTGCACGGGCTGCGCGAGCTGCTGGGCCGTCTCGGCGTGGGCATCCAGCGGCTGTGGCGCGCCCCCGAGCAGACTGCCTGAGCCGGCCCGCCGAATGCGGAGCACGGCCCGCGCGAGGCCCCGGCGCTTAGGCAAATGCTGAGTCCAGAGACTAAGCTCGCGCTGAGGATGATAAGGAGTTTCCCCGTGACCGATACCGTGTCCGCGCCGCAGGCGACCCCCGCAACCCGCTACGCCAGCGGTCCCGTGACCAAGGTGCTCGTCGCCAACCGCGGTGAGATCGCGGTGCGCGTGATCCGCGCGGCCCGGGACGAGGGACTGCCCACCGTCGCGGTCTACGCCGAGCCGGACCGGGACGCCCTGCACGTCAAGCTCGCGGATGAGGCCTTCTCCCTGGGCGGGTCCACCGCCGCGGACTCCTACCTCGTCATCGACAAGATCATCGACGCCGCCCGCCGCTCGGGCGCCGACGCCGTGCACCCCGGCTACGGGTTCCTCTCCGAGAACGCCGACTTCGCCCGCGCGGTGCAGCAGGCCGGACTGACCTGGATCGGCCCCTCCCCGGAGGCCATCACCGAGCTCGGGGACAAGGTGGCCGCCCGGCACATCGCCGAGAAGGTCGGCGCCCCGCTGGTGCCCGGCACCAAGGACCCGGTCTCCGGGGCCCAGGAGGTCCTGGACTTCGCCGACGAGCACGGGCTGCCCATCGCCATCAAGGCCGCCTTCGGCGGCGGGGGCCGCGGGATCAAGGTCGCCCGCACCCGGGAGGAGATCCCGGAGCTCTACGACTCCGCGGTGCGCGAGGCCACGGCGGCCTTCGGGCGCGGGGAGTGCTTCATCGAGCGCTTCCTCGACTCCCCCCGCCACGTGGAGACCCAGTGCCTGGCCGATGCCCACGGCAACGTCGTCGTCGTCTCCACCCGGGACTGCTCCCTGCAGCGGCGCAACCAGAAGCTCGTGGAGGAGGCTCCGGCCCCGTGGCTGTCCGAGGAGCAGCTGAGCAGCCTGTACACCTCCTCCAAGGCGATCCTCGCCGAGGCCCAGTACCAGGGGGCCGGGACCTGCGAGTTCCTCGTCGGGCAGGACGGGGTCATCTCCTTCCTGGAGGTCAACACCCGTCTGCAGGTGGAGCACCCGGTCTCCGAGGAGGTCTCCGGGCTGGACCTGGTCCGCGAGCAGTTCCGGGTGGCCCGCGGAGAGGAGCTGGGCTACGGGGACCCGGTGCTGCGCGGACACTCGTTCGAGTTCCGCATCAACGGGGAGGACCCGGGACGCAACTTCATGCCGGCCCCCGGCACCGTGGAGGTGCTCACCGTGCCCTCCGGTCCCGGGGTGCGCTGGGATTCCGGCGTGGTCCAGGGGGATGTGATCGGCGGGAACTTCGATTCCATGCTCGCCAAGCTCATCGTCACCGGGGCCACCCGCGAGCAGGCCCTGGAGCGCTCCCGCCGGGCCCTGGCGGAGCTGACCATCGAGGGGATGCCCACGGCCGCGACCTTCCACGAGGTGGTGGTCTCCGACCCGGCCTTCGCCCCCGCCGACGGCGAGCCGTTCTCCGTGCACACCCGCTGGATCGAGACCGAGTTCCACAACGCCATCGCCCCCTACGGAGGGGTGCCCGGCTCCGTGGATGAGGAGCAGGACGAGCGCGAGCGGGTGGTCGTGGAGGTCGGCGGCAAGCGCCTGGAGGTCCTGGTGCCGCACCTGGCCGGGGCCGGCGCCCCGGCGGCCAAGCCGGCCAAATCCCGCTCCTCCCGCCGCAGCCGGCAGTCCGCGGCCGCCGCGGCCAGCGGGGATGACCTGACCTCGCCCATGCAGGGCACGATCGTGAAGGTCGCCGTCAAGGACGGTGCGAAGGTCAGCGAGGGCGATCTGGTGGTGGTCCTGGAGGCCATGAAGATGGAGCAGCCGCTGACCGCGCACAAGTCCGGGAAGATCACCGGGCTGAAGGCCAAGCAGGGGGACACAGTCTCCGCCGGCGGGGTTATCGCGACCATCAAGTAGCCCCTCCGCCGGGATCCAGTCTCAGGATGCGGAACGCGTTGTCCAGCCTGTGAGCACCGCTCTACGCTGATGACACCCCGTTCCCATGGGCCCCGTCACCCGCCGCACCCGGTGGGCGACGGGGCCCGATCGCACCTGTTGATCCGCAAGGAGAGGCCATGTCCTCCACCCTGGTCGCCGAGGAGTCCCCGGGCTCCTCCCCCGCCGAGACCGATCCCGTCGCGCGCGTGCCCAAGCACCGCATCATCACCGCCTCGCTCGTGGGCACCACGATCGAGTTCTACGACTTCTACGTCTACGCCACCGCCGCCGTGGCCGTGTTCCCCGCCCTGTTCTTCACCGGGGCCGACGACACCACCCGCCTGCTGGCCTCGATGGCGACCTTCGCCGCGGCCTTCTTCGGCCGGCCCATCGGCTCGGTGGTCTTCGGGCACTTCGGCGACCGGATCGGACGCAAGGCCACCCTGGTGGGGGCCCTGCTGACCATGGGGCTGGCCACCTTCCTCATCGGCCTGCTGCCCACCTACCACCAGATCGCCTTCTGGGCCCCGGCGATGCTGACCATCCTGCGCTTCGCCCAGGGCCTAGGCCTGGGCGGGGAGTGGTCCGGGGCGGCGCTGCTGGCCAGCGAGTACGCGGAGCCGGGCAAGCGGGCCCGGGCCGCGATGTGGCCGCAGCTGGGCGCCCCGTTCGGCTTCATCCTCGCCAACGGCTTCGTGCTGGGCTTGACCACCTGGTTCGGCTTCAACTCCGCCCGGGACGGGGCGGACCTGAGCCACCCGTTCATGGTGTGGGGCTGGCGGGTGCCCTTCCTGTTCTCCGTCGTCATGGTCCTGGTGGGCCTGTACGTGCGGGTGCGCCTGGAGGAGACGCCGGTGTTCCGCCGGGCGGCCCAGCGCGGGGAGAAGGTCAAGGCTCCGGTGGCCGAGGTGTTCCGGGTGGCCTGGCGCCCGATGATCCTGGGCACCTTCATCATGCTGTCCTGCTACGTGCTGTTCTACCTGATGACCGCCTGGATCCTGTCCTTCGGCATCGGCAAGCCGGCGCAGGGCGGGCTGGGGATCGGCTACCACACGTTCCTGAAGATCCAGCTGGCCGCGATCGTGTTCTTCGCGGTGTTCGTCCCGATCTCCGGGTGGCTGGCCGACCGCATGGGGCGGCGTCGGCAGCAGCTGATCACCAACGTGCTGATGGTGGTGTTCGGGCTGAGCTTCGGGCTGTTCATGGCACCCGAGCGCATCGGCACCGGCGAGGCCGCGAACATCGGCGGGATCATCCTGTTCCTGTCCGTGGGCATGGTGCTGATGGGCCTGTCCTTCGGGTCCATGTCCGCGTACCTGCCGGAGCTGTTCCCCACCAACGTCCGCTACACCGGCTCCGGGATCTCCTACAACGTCGCCTCGATCCTGGGAGCTGCGATCACCCCGTACGTGGCGGTGTGGCTGAACGCCCACGGCGGGGTCGCCGCGGTCGGCTGGTACCTCTCCGGAGCGGCCGTCGTGACCATCGCGGCGCTGCTGCTCTCCCACGAGACCCGGGATCTGGACCTGGACAGCGTGGGCGCGGCCCCCGCCGACCGCCGGGAGCGGCCCGAGCTGGCCGAGGAGCCGGTCGGCCTGGTCTGAGCCGATCTCAACTCAGAGCCGACGCCGACGAGGCACGGGACGGGCGGGGCACCTCCTTCGGGTGCCCCGCCCGTCCCGTGTGTGCGCGGATCCCCCGGCTCAGCCGGGCATCACGTGCAGGCGGCGGGCAGCCTCGGACAGGGACCCGGACAGGGAGGGGTACACGGTGAAGGTGTCCGCGAAGGAGTCCACGTGGATCTTGTTGTGCACAGCGAGGGACACGGCGAAGATCAGCTCCGAGGCGCGCGGACCCACCACGACCCCGCCGATCACGGTGCCCGAGTACTTGCGGGCGAAGATCTTCACGAACCCGTCCTCCACGGCCATCATCTTGGCGCGGGGGTTGGTGCCCAGCTTCAGCATCACCACATCCGCCTGGTACTTGCCCGCGCGGATCTCCGCCTCGGTGACCCCCACGGTGGCGATCTCCGGGGAGGTGAAGATGTTGGAGGCCACCCGGTGGGACTTCAGCGGGGAGACGGAGTCGCCCATCAGGTGCGCGATCGCGATGCGCCCCTGCATCGCGGCCACCGAGGCCAGCGGGAGCACGCCGGTGCAGTCCCCGGCGGCGTAGACGTTCGGAGCGGTGGTGCGCGAGACGCCGTCCACGGCGATGTGCCCGGACTCGGTGGTGCGCACCCCGGCGGCCTCCAGACCCAGGTCCGCGGTGTTGGGGATCGAGCCCACGGCCATGAGGCAGTGGGACCCGGCGACCTTGCGGCCGTCGTTCAGGGTCACCACCACCCCGTCCTCGGTGCGCTCCACGGCCTCGGCGCGCGAGCGCGGCATGACCTGCAGCCCGCGGCGCTCGAAGACGTCCTCCAGCACCTGGGCGGCGTCCTCATCCTCCCCCGGCAGCACCCGGTCCCGGGAAGAGACCAGGGTGACCCGCGAGCCCAGGCCCCGGTAGGCGGAGGCGAACTCGGCGCCGGTGACCCCGGAGCCGACCACCACGAGGTGCTCGGGGATGGTCTCCAGGCGGTACAGCTGGGTCCAGTTCAGGATCCGCTCCCCGTCCGGGGCGGCGGTGGGGATCTCCCGGGGGTGGGCCCCGACCGCCAGCAGCACGGCCTCGGCCTCCAGCTCGTAGCTGAGCCCGTCCGCGTCGGTGACCTGCACGGTGTGCGCGGACAGCAGCTTCCCGGTGCCGTCCACGACCTTGACCCCGGCCTTCTCCAGGGAGCGGCGGATGTCCTTGGACTGCTCGGCGGCCAGGCGCAGCAGGCGCCGGTTCACCTTGTCCATGTTGACCTCCAGCTCCACGAGCTCATCGCCCTTGCGGGTGCGGATGCCCAGGGCCGGAGCCTCGGAGAAGCGGTTCATGGTGTCCGCGGAGGCGATCAGCGTCTTGGAGGGCACGACGTCGGTCAGCACGGCCGAGCCGCCCAGGCCCTGGCGCTCGATGAGGGTGACGTCCGCCCCGAGGGTCGCCGCGACGAGGGCGGCCTCGTAGCCGCCGGGTCCGCCGCCGATGACGAGCAGGCGCTGGGGTGCGAAGGATTCGTTCTGGCTCACACGCCTCATCCTCGCGCATCCACGCCCTGTCACCAAACCTCCGCGCACGCCGCGCGCGGCCGTGGAGTGCGGGCCTGACGCGGGGCCCGGCTGATACCGTGGTGGGGTGAACGACGACGCCGCGCAGCTGCCCTCCTCGCACCCCGATTTCCCGCCGAACCGCGCCGCCCGCGAGGCCGCGGAACGCCTGGCCGAGATCACGGGGGTGCCCCGCCACGATGTGGCCCTGACCCTGGGCTCCGGGTGGGGGGAGGCCGCCGAGCTGATCGGGGAGACCACCCACGAGATCCCCGCGGACCAGATCCCCGGCTTCCATGCCTCCGGGGTCGCCGGGCACAGCGGGACCCTGCGCTCGATCCGCACCGAGGACGGGCGCCGCGCCCTGGTGATCGGCGCCCGCACCCACTTCTACGAGGGCCGGGGCGTGCACGCCGTCGTGCACGGGGTGCGCACCGCGGCCGCCGCGGGGGCCCGGACCATGATCCTGACCAACGGGTGCGGCGGCCTGCAGCCCGACTATGCCCCGGGCCAGCCCGTGCTGATCCGCGACCACCTCAACCTCACCGCGGCCTCCCCGCTGGTGGGGGCGCACTTCGTGGACCTCACCGACCTGTACTCCCCGCGGATCCGGGAGATCGCCCGGGAAGCGGATCCGTCCCTGGCCGAGGGCGTGTACCTGCAGCTGCCCGGACCGCACTACGAGACCCCCGCGGAGATCCGCATGGCCCGCACCCTGGGGGCGGATCTGGTGGGGATGTCCACGGCCCTGGAGGCCATCGCCGCGCGCGCCGCCGGCATGGAGGTCTTCGGGATCTCCCTGGTCACCAACCTGGCCGCGGGGATCTCCGCCTCACCCCTGTCCCACGAGGAGGTCCTGGCCGAAGGCCGGGCCGCCGGCCCCCGCATCTCGCGCCTGCTCGCGCAGATCGTGGCGGGCCTGAGCTCCTGATTCGGGCTCCGCACGAGCCACCCGCACACCGCCACCATCGAGGAGAGCACCGCCATGTCCGATCTCGCCGCCCTGACCGAGCAGGTCGAAGGCTGGGTGGAGTCCGATCCGGACCCGGAGACCCAGCGGGAGCTACTGGACCTGCTCTCCCGTGCCGAGGACGATCCCGCAGCCGCCCGGGAGCTGACCGAGCGCTTCTCCGGAACCCTGGGCTTCGGCACCGCGGGCCTGCGCGCGGCCCTGGGCGCCGGCCCGATGCGGATGAACCGCGTCGTCGTCGCGAAGGCCGCCCACGGGCTGGCCGCGTACCTGACCGGGCGGGCCGAAGAGGAGAGCTGGGGTGCGCCGCGCGCGGTCATCGGCTACGACGCCCGCCGCAAGTCCCAGGTCTTCGCCCGGGACACCGCCGCGATCTTCACGGCCGCGGAGATCGACGCGTACCTGCTGCCGCTGCCCCTGCCCACCCCGGTGCTGGCCTGGGCGCTGCGGCTGCTGAAGGCCGACGTCGGGGTCATGGTCACCGCCTCGCACAACCCGGCGCAGGACAACGGGTACAAGGTCTACCTCGGCGGGCACGCCGTGGACGCCGCCGGGGACGGAGCCCAGATCGTCCCGCCGTATGACGCCGAGATCGCCCGGTGCATCGAGGCGGCCCCCGATGCCGATCGGATCCCCCGGGCCGACGAGGGCTGGACGGTGCTGCCCGAGCGGATCGCGCGCGACTACGAGCACCAGGTCTGCGATCTGCTGCCGGGCTTCGCCCCCTCCCGCCGGGACCTGTCCGTGGTGCTGACCCCGATGCACGGGGTCGGCGGGGAGGTGGCCTCGATGGCCCTGTCCCGCTGCGGCTTCGACCAGCTGAGCGTGGTCCCGGAGCAGGCCCTGCCGGACCCGGCCTTCCCCACCGTCGCCTTCCCCAATCCGGAGGAGCCCGGGGCGATGGATCTGGCCCTGCGGCTGGCCGAGACCCGCGGGGCGGACCTGGTGATCGCCAACGACCCCGACGCGGATCGGGCCGCTTTCGCGATCCCCATCCCGGCCGACCGGGCGCAGGGGGTGGGGCGCATCAGCCCCGTCGCGCCGGACTGGCGGATCCTGCGCGGGGATGAGATCGGGGCGATCCTCGGGCAGGTCATGCTCGAGCGGATCCCGGCGGGTCAGGCCCAGTCCGCGGCCTTCGCCTCCTCGATCGTCTCCTCCCGGCTGCTCGGGGCGATGGCCGCGGCGCGCGGGGTGCGCCACGTGCAGACACTGACCGGCTTCAAGTGGATCTCCCGGGTGCCCGGGCTGGTGTACGGCTACGAGGAGGCGCTGGGCTACTGCGTGGCCCCGCAGCTGGCCCGGGACAAGGACGGCATCTCCGCGGCCCTGCTGCTGGCCGACTGCGCCGATCGGCTCAAGGGGCAGGGTCGGACCCTGCTGGACGTGCTGGATCGGCTGCACACCGAGCACGGGGTGCACGCCACGGACCAGCTCTCCGTGCGAGTCGCCCAGCTGGAGCTGATCCGGGAGATGATGCTGCGCCTGCGGGCGCAGACCCCGCGGCAGCTGGCAGGCTCCCCCGTGGTGGCCGTGGAGGACCTGCGGGACGGGCTGGCCGGCCTGCCGCCCACGGACGCGCTGCGGCTGCTGACCGGGGACGGCTCACGGGTGATCGTGCGGCCCTCCGGGACCGAGCCCAAGCTCAAGTGCTACCTGGAGACCGTGGAGCCGGTCTCCGGGGATCTCCCGGCCGCCCGCGCCCGGGCCGCCGAGCGTCTGGCCGCGGTGCGGGCGGATGTCGCCGCAGCCCTCGGGATATGATCTGGAACACAGGCCGTTGAGCATCCATCACCGCACAGAGACCGAGGACCCCATGGACACCGAACTCGCCGCCATCATCGACCACACCCTGCTCGCCCCGGATGCCTCCGCCGAGCAGGTGCGCCGCGTGTGCCAGGAGGCCATCGAGTACGGCTTCGCGGCCGTGTGCGTGAACCCCGTGTGGGTGCCGCTGGTCGCCGCGCAGCTGGCCGACGCCGCCCCCCGCACCTGCGCCGTCGTCGGCTTCCCCCTGGGCGCCAGCACCACGGCCTCGAAGGTCTTCGAGGCCCGCGAGGCCGTCGCGGAGGGGGCCCAGGAGATCGACATGGTCATCGACATCGCCACGGCGATCGCCGGGGACGAGACCGCGCTGACGGAGCAGATCCGCGCCGTGCACGAGGCCGTGGCCGAGGGCGGGGCGATCCTCAAAGTCATCATCGAGGCCTGCCTGCTCACCGACGAGCAGAAGACCCTGGCCTGCCGGGCCGCCGTGGCGGCCGGCGCGGAGTTCGTGAAGACCTCCACGGGCTTCTCCACCGGCGGGGCCACCGTCGAGGACGTGCGCCTGATGCGCGCCGCGGTCGGCCCCGACATCGGGGTCAAGGCCTCCGGCGGGATCCGCTCCCGCGTGGACGCCCTGGCCATGATCGGCGCGGGCGCGAACCGCATCGGCGCCTCCAAGGGCCCGGCCCTGGTCTCCGCGTCCTGACCTGCGCCCCGCCCCGGGGCCTCCCTATACTGGGGTCAGACGCATCACCCCGGTCTCGCGCGCACATCGCCATCCGATGCCGACGGCGGGACCCATCATCACGAGAAGGACGGAAGGCACCATGTCCAGCACCACCCACGCCGAGACCGGACGCACCGCGCAGACGGGGCAGCGCCGCGACGGCGCCACCCGGGTCCGCACCTACTCCGGTCAGGGGCACCTGGCCTCGAACATCCTGACCTTCATCCTGTGCTTCGCCTTGCTGTGCGGCTCCCTGGTGCTGTTCTCCTACTGGATCTCGGATCCCAAGGCCGGACCCGTGTTCGTCCTCGGTCTGGCCGCCTACGCGGTGACCTTCCTGATCCCGCTGTGGCTGCTCAACAGCGGCACCCGCAAGCACGCCGTGAGCGGGCGGGCCACCATGCAGGATCCCGCCTGATCCCAGCCCGACGCCGTCGCCTCGGCGCACGGCCGGGTGCGGCACCCGCGCGAAGGCCCCCTGACCGGATCCGGTCAGGGGGCCTTCGCGCACCCGGAGGAGCGGCGGACGAGCTCGCCGTCCGGGCGGGACGCGCGGGCGGCGAGCTCGCGCCGGGCGCTCAGGCGAGGATCGCGTCGATGAACTCCCGGACCCAGGCCAGGATCTGCCCGTCCACCAGATCCTTCCCGCCCACCGGCGCCGTCTTGGGCTTGGGCACCAGGATCTGCCGGATCTCGGTGCCCGGCACAGGCTTCACGAGCGCCCCCGGATACATCCTCTCCAGGCGCATCCGCCGGGAGTCCGGCAGGTCCACCGGGTGGAAGCGGATCTTGGAGCCCATGGTCATGATCTCGCTCAGGCCCGCGGCCCGGGCGCGGATGCGCAGCCGGGCGATGGCCAGCAGGTTCCGGGCCGGCTCCGGCAGCTCGCCGTAGCGGTCGGCCAGCTCCGCGGCCACCTCGTCCACGGCCTCGTCGGTCGCGGCCGCGGCGAGGTTGCGGTAGGCCTCCAGGCGCAGCCGCTCCCCCGGCACGTAGTCGTGGGGCAGGTGCGCGTCCACCGGCAGCTCGATCTTCATCTCCGCCGGGGCCGCCTCCTCCTTCTCCCCGCGGAAGTCGGCCACGGCCTCGCCCACCAGACGCAGGTAGAGGTCGAAGCCGACCCCGGCGATGTGCCCGGACTGCTCCCCGCCGAGCAGATTCCCGGCCCCGCGGATCTCCAGGTCCTTCATGGCCAGCTGCATCCCGGCGCCGAGCTCATTGTGGGCGGCCACGGCCTTCAGCCGCTCCAGGGCCACCTCCCCCAGCGGCTTCTCCGGCGGGTAGAGGAAGTAGGCGTAGGCCCGCTCCCGGCCGCGTCCCACGCGCCCGCGCAGCTGGTGCAGCTGGGACAGCCCGTAGTGGTCGGCCCGATCCACGATCAGCGTGTTGGCGTTGGAGATGTCCAGGCCGGTCTCCACGATGGTGGTGCACACCAGCACGTCGAAGCGCTTCTCCCAGAAGTCCACGATGATCTGCTCCAGCCGCGCCTCGCTCATCTGCCCGTGGGCGACGGCGATGCGCGCCTCCGGGACCAGTCGCTGCAGGTCCGCGGCGGTGCGGTCGATCGAGGAGACCCGGTTGTGCACGAAGAACACCTGGCCCTCGCGCATCAGCTCCCGGCGGATCGCGGCGGCCACCTGCTGGTCCGTGCTGGGCCCGACGAAGGTGAGCACCGGGTGGCGCTCCTCCGGCGGCGTCGCCAGGGTGGAGGTCTCCCGGATCCCGGTCAGGGACATCTCCAGAGTGCGCGGGATGGGGGTCGCGGACATCGCCAGCACGTCCACGTTGGTGCGCAGGGTCTTCAGCTTCTCCTTGTGCTCGACGCCGAAGCGCTGCTCCTCGTCGATGATCACCAGGCCCAGGTCCTTGAACTTCACGGCCTGGGAGAGCAGCCGGTGGGTGCCGATGACGACGTCCACGGAGCCGTCGGCGATCCCGGCCTCCACGGCCTGGGACTCCTTGGGCGTCTGGAACCGGGACAAGGTCGCCACCCGCACTGGGAAACCGGAGAACCGCTCGGTGAAGGTCTCGGTGTGCTGCTGGGCCAGCAGGGTCGTGGGCACCAGGATTGCGACCTGCTTGCCGTCCTGCACGGCCTTGAACGCGGCGCGCACGGACACCTCGGTCTTGCCGTAGCCGACGTCCCCGGAGATCAGCCGGTCCATCGGCGTCTCCTTCTCCATGTCCGCCTTGACCTCGTTGATCGTGGTCAGCTGATCCGGGGTCTCGATGTAGGGGAAGGCGTCCTCCAGCTCCCGCTGCCAGGGGGTGTCCGGGGCGAAGGCATGCCCGCGGGAGGCCATGCGCGCGGAGTACAGGCGGATCAGGTCCGCGGCGATCTCCTTGACGGCCCTGCGCGCCCGGGACTTGGTCTTGGCCCAGTCCGAGCCGCCCATCTTGGACAGGGTCGGGGCGTCCCCGCCGACGTAGTTGGTGACCTGGTCCAGCTGGTCCGTGGGCACGAACAATCGGTCCTTCGGGGCCCCGCGCTTGGCCGCGGCGTACTCCAGGACCAGGTACTCCTTCATCGGCTTGGGCTGACCGGGCTTGACCATGGCCCCGGCGATGGGCCGCTGGATCAGCTCGACGAAGCGGCCGATGCCGTGCTGCTCGTGCACCACGTAGTCCCCGGCCTTCAGGGCCAGCGGGTCCACGGCGTTGCGACGGCGCTTGGCCGGCAGCTTGCGCATGTCCCTGGTGGTGTACGGGCTGGCCCGCCCGAGCACGTCCGCCTCGGTGAGGAAGGCGATCTTCGCCTCCTCGAGCACGAAGCCGGTGCCGTGGGCGGCGGTGGTCAGGGCGATGACCCCGGGAGCCGGAGGTTCGGTGAGGTCCTCGTGGATCGCGGCGGGCAGGTCGGCCTCCCGGAACAGCTCGGCCAGGCGCTTCAGCGGTCCGGGGCCCTCGGTCACCGCGACCACCTGCCACTGCTCGCGCACGTGCTGGGCGACGACGTCGAGCAGGGCCTGCACGTCCCCGGCGAAGGTCAGGGGTGCGCGCACCGCGATGGTGAGGGTGTCGGCGTCGTCCTCGATGGCCTCGTCCACGCCCAGGCTCGTGATGGCCCACCAGCCGATCCCGGCCTCCAGGGCCTGGGCCCGGGCCTCGGCGACGTCCATGAAGGAGCCCGCGGCCAGGCCCGTCTCCTGCAGGTCGATGGGCGCGGCCTGCCCGTCGGAGGCCTGCTCCCATGCGGCCAGCAGGAACTCCTGATTGGTGGCCACCAGATCCGCGGCGCGGGTGCGGATCCGCTCCGGCTCGCACAGCACCGCCAGGGAGCCGGCCGGCAGGGAGGCGACGAGGGTGGTCATGGCGTCCACCAGCAGCGGCGCGAGGGACTCCATGCCCTCCACGTAGATGCCGCCGGCGATCCGCTCGAGCATGGACTCCTCGCCCGGCAGGGAGTCCTTCAGCTTCGCGGCCCGGGACATCACGGCCGGGGTGATGAGGATCTCCCGGCACGGCGGGGCGATCAGCTCCTGCGGGTCCCGCCCGTGCTGGGGGGTGAAGGTGCGCTGATCCGCAACGGCGAACCACCGCATCTGCTCGACCTCATCCCCGAAGAACTCGATGCGCACCGGGTGGTCCTCCACCGGGGAGAACACGTCCAGGATGCCCCCGCGCACCGCGAACTCCCCGCGGCGGGTCACCAGATCCACCCGGGAGTAGGCGGCATCGGACAGGGCCTGCACGGTCTGCTCGAAGTCCCGCTCCTCCCCCACGGCCAGGCGCACCGGGCGCATCGCGTCCAGGGAGGCGGCGATCGGCTGGAGCACGGAGCGGATGGGGGCGATGACCACCCGCGTGCCATCCCGCTCCTCGGCCAGCCGGCGCAGCACGGCCAGGCGCTGGCCCACGGTGTCCGAGCGCGGGGAGAGCCGCTCGTGCGGCAGGGTCTCCCACGCAGGGAAGCGAGTCACGGCCTCCTCCGGCAGGTAGGAGCCCAGGACCGCTTCCAGGTCCTCGGCCTCCCGGTCCGTGGCGGTCACGGCCAGCACGACGGGCGCGTGTCCGTCCGCGCGCCCGCTGGCGGCGTCCGCGGCGGCCAGGCCGTCCGAGATCTGCGCGACCAGCGGGGCGCGCAGCCCCTCGGCGGCGCCGATGACCGTCTCCGCGGAGCGCTGCGCGGCGGGCACGGAGGCCTGGCGCAGCACGTTGGCGAAGGTGGGCTCCTGGGACAGCGCGGTGCGCAGACCGGTCAGGCTCATGGTGTCGGAATCCTCACGAGGGCGGGCGAGCGGAAACGGGGAACCTCACCAGGCTAGTCCCCGTCCCGCGGCGCGGGAACGGGATTGCTCGCCCGGCGAACGGCGGGACGGGCGGCGCCCGGGCGGGCGCAGCCGTGATCGGATGCACGTCCCAGGGGTGGCGTCTGCCGGTTTGGAGTAGCATCATGGGCACTGGAACAACTGAATACTGCGGTGCCCGCGAGCTCGGGGGAGCTCAGGGCGCCGTCTGTCGCATCATCTAGGGGGAAGAATGCGCAGGAGCATCATCGCTCAGCACCCGTCGACGCCGTCTGCGTCGGCTCATCCACATCTCACCGCCGCCCCGCGGGGCGGGTCCGCCCGCGTGCGGGGACGCGCCCGGGCGGCGCTGCCGCTGTGCGCCGGGCTGGCGCTGGCCGGCCTCGTCGTCGGTCCGGCTCAGGCGGATCAGGACACCGCGGCCCCGGCCGCGCAGTTCGCGCCCAGCACGCCGAGCAAGCACATGCGCCAGGACGGCGCCCGCGTGCTGTCCACCGTGGACCTGCCCGGCCCGCTCACCGACCTGCGCCTGGGCGACTCGCCGCTGGACGCCCAGCTGGACTGCTCCAGCCTCACCGTGCAGCAGGGCGCCAGCTCACAGGGACGGCTGCCGGAGGCCTGGAGCACGGTGCAGCCCTCCGCGGTGGACTGCCGGGACTCCGGGTTCGTCCTGGGCCTGCCGGACGTTCCCGAAGGGCAGGTGCTGCGCATCACCTACAGCGCCACCCACGCCCCCGGGGCCACCGAGGCCCTGAACCGCTACGAGGTGAGCAGCCGGGAGGCCAGCGGCGCCTACACCGCGACCCTGGCGCTGACGGCGCCGGACAGCGTGCCCGGACCCAGCGCCAGCCCCTCCCCGTCGGCCACCACCCCGACCGGCCCGCAGCCCACGCCCTCGGCGACGGCCACCCCGTCCCCGAGCGCCTCCGCCACTCCGTCGCCCCGTGCCACGCCCTCCGCGTCGAGCACGCCGTCGGAGGCGGCCACGCCCTCCGGCGCGAGCACGCCCTCGCCCTCGGCCAGCACCTCCGCCGTGCCCTCCGCTCCGGTCACCCCGGAGGCCGGGGGCTCGAGCACGCCCTCGGCCTCCACCAGCACGGCCGCGGCCCCGGCGCCCACCTCCGCCGGCCCCGGGGATCGCATCCCGACCCTCGGCGAGCAGGCCCAGCCCGCGGCCGGCACGACCGCGGAGCAGCCGACGTCGAGCACCGCGTCGTCCGGTGAGCGGCTGGCCTCCACCGGCGCCGCCGTCACCGGCTGGAGTATCCTCGGCGTCGGCCTCCTGGCCCTGGGCGGGGCCCTCCTGGTCCTCGCCCGCCGGCGTCGGCTGAACCGCCGGGACGCCTGAGGCCGTCCTCCGGACGCGGCGGCGGGCGGGGCCCGCCGCCGCACCCGGACTCGGGCCTCCGCCGGGAGCCCGCCGGTCATCGCCGGCATCACCGCTCGCGCACCGGGCGCCCCTCCCTGCCGCACGACCGGCCGGGAGCCGGCCATCGCATCACATCGCACGTCTTCTCAGGGGGAATCCATGACGGAGCACCACCATCCCGTCGCCCGCACCCGCCGGATCGCGGTCGGGGTCCTGATCCTGGCCCTGGTCCTCGGGTTCGGTCTCTGGTGGGCGCTGGCCCGCACCGGAGCGGACCACGAGGCCGGCGACGCCGAGGCATCGGAGACGGCCGCGGCCTCCGCGGATCCCTCCCACCCGTCCGCGCAGGCTTCGGCCTCCCCGCAGCCCTCGGCCCCGGCCACCGCGATCGCCGATCCCGAGGCCCCCAAGGACAGCTTCACCGACGCCCCCGCCCCGCAGGACGCCGAACCCCAGGCCCTGGACGCCGCCCTGGCCGCCCAGGAGAAGGCCGCCGGGAAGCAGGCCCAGGAGACCGAGGACTCCGCGGACGCTGGGGAAGCGGACCCGGAGGAATCCGCGCCCGGCGCGCAGGAGCTGGCCCAGCACCTCAGCGGGTCCGCCCTGGAGGAGGCCCTCGCGGAGCTCAGTGAGGCGCGGGCCAACGGCTGGCGCATCGAGGGGCGGCCCCGCGTGGTCGGGCAGCCCCGGATGCGCACCCTCGAGCACGACGGCGCCCCCGCCCGCCAGCTGGCCGTCTGCCTGGACTCCAGCGACGTGAAGGTCCTGGACCAGGCCGGCAAGACGCTGGGCACCGGCTCCGGACCGGAGCGGGTCCTGAATCTCTACACCCTCGTCCAGCAGGACGGCACCTGGATGGTCGCCGAACACGCCCTGCCAGCGGACACCGCCTGCTGAGCCGAAGCCCGGCCACCGCGCTCGGGCCCCGGGCCCGCCGGCCCGGCCCCCACGTTGCACACCCATCACACACCACCTCACCCGAAACGAGGCCCCCATGTCCCGACTCCTCTCCGGCCGCCGCCGGAACCACCCGGCCGAGTCCTCCTCGGCCCCGGGCCGCCGCCTGCGCCTGAGCGCCGCCGGAGCCCTCGCCCTGCTGGTGGCCCTGCCCCTGGGCGCCGCCCCGGCCACCGCCGCCCCGTCCGAGGCGGATGGCCGTTCCCAGGAGACCGCCGCGGCCTCCTGCTGGGAAATCAAGCAGAACGACCCCTCCGCGAAGTCCGGGACCTACTGGCTGTGGACCCCGCAGCTGCCGCAGCCGCAGCAGTTCCACTGCGACCAGGAGACCGACGGCGGCGGCTGGGTCATGATCGGGCGCGGCCGCGAGAACTGGAAGGAGACCTACGCCGGCACCGGCTCCGCCCAGGACATCGCGGACACCCCGGACGGCACCGGCGCCTTCTCCACCGCCCAGCTGCCCTCCACCACCGTGGACGCCCTGCTGAACGGGCAGGCCCCCACCGAGCTGTCCGACGGCATCCGCCTGCGGCGGGCCCTGGACACCTCCGGCAGCCAGTGGCAGGAGGTGCGGATGCAGCGCAAGTACTCCCCGCGCTGGACCTGGACCTTCCGCTCCCAGACCCCCCTGACCTCCTTCTCCTTCGACAACCCCTCCTCCGGCAGCTCCTGCAGCTGGTGGCAGATCTTCTGCGGCAGCGGCTCCTCGTACGGCTCCGACTACTCCACCTCGCGCCCCACCGCGGATCAGACCACCGAGTACTTCGGCCAGCCCGGCAACCGCGCCTACAACCGGGTGCTCTTCCGGGAGTCCAAGGACCAGGGCTACGTGACCGGCTTCGGCTACGACCGTAGCGTGCGCCCCGGATCCGTCTCCTCCGGCGTCGGGCAGAACCCGTCCTCCTACCTCTGGTCCGAGACCAACGGCTGGGCCCAGCCCTTCACCCAGATGTACCTGCGCCCCAAGGTGCGCAGCAGCGACCTCGCCGGTCTGCAGACCGCCGAGAACGGCTCCTACACGGCCTCGGACCGCCGCGAGCTGCCCAACAGCGGCGCGGAGAAGACCTCCTGGGGCGCCACCGGCTACGCCAACGGCACCCGCACGGAGATGAACACCCAGGTCCAGGCCTTCGCCGAGGTGGACGGCACCGTCTTCGTGGGCGGGAACTTCGCCAAGCTCAACCGCGGATCCGATGCCGGCGAGAGCTTCGACCAGTCCTACCTGGCTGGTCTGGACCGGGACACCACCGCTCCCCGGCAGGAGTTCCGCCCCCGCCTGGACGGGCAGGTCAAGGCCATGGCCGTCGTGGACGGCAAGCTCGCCATCGGCGGGGAGTTCACCCACGTGAACGGCGAGGACCGTCCGGGCTTCGCCGTGCTGGACCCGCGCACCGGAGCGCTGGATCCCGCCTGGTCGGACGTGCGCCTGGAGAACCGCACCAAGACCGGCGTGGTGCAGGTCAAGGCGATGGACGTGCGCGAGGGCTCCCTGTACCTGGCCGGCGCGTTCACCCACACCACCGGACCGGACACCCCAGCCGTCTGGGCGCGCAACGCGGTGCGCATCGGCATCGCCGACCGGAAGCCGGACCGGAACTGGAACCCCAACTTCAACGGCACGGTCAACGGCATCGGCGCCAGCACGGACGGCGAGCGCGTCTACGCCGCCGGGTACTTCAGCCGCTCCAAGGACAGCTCCGCCTTCCGCCTGGCCGCCGTGAACGCCTCGGACGCCGTGCAGCCCCGGGAGTGGAACTACAAGCCCAGCTACACCCCGGCCTCCCCGGATCAGGTCATGTGGGGCTTCCAGTTCGACGTCCAGGACACCGATGAGGGCCAGGTCTGGGTCGGCGGCACCGAGCACATGCTGCACCGCTACGACTCCCGGACCCTGCAGCGCACCGGCTCCAACATCACCCGCGACGGCGGGGACTTCCAGTCCCTGTCCTCCTCCGGGCGCACCCTGTACGGCTCCTGCCACTGCGGGGATTGGACCTACCAGGGCGCCCAGTACCACTCGCAGAACGACTCCGCCTGGGATGTGGCCGATGAGATCAGCCTGATCGGCGCCTGGGATGAGCAGACCGGGAGCTACCTGCCCGAGTTCAACCCGGATCTGAAGGGCCCCGGCGGCTGGGGCGTGTGGTCCAGCTTCACCGACTCCCGCGGGGTCCTGTGGGCCGGGGGCAGCCTGGATCGCTCCGTGTCCGTGTCCGGCTCCTCTCAGTGGAGCGGCGGATTCGTCCGCTTCGCCCCCCGGGATGTGCAGCCGCCGGCCGTGCCGCAGTCCGTGGCCGTGACCGCCGGTGAGCGCGACGCCGTCACCTGGGCCCCCGTGGCCGAGAAGAACGTCACCTACCAGGTCCTGCGCGACGGCAGGGTGATCGGCTCCACCCGGGAGAACCGCCTGGAGGTCTCGCATCGAGACGGCGCCCGGTACGCGGTGCGAGCCATGGACTCGGCCCAGAACCACTCGGCCACCCTGGTTCCCGTCGCCGCCGGGCAGAAGCCGGAGGAGGAGCAGGCCCCGCAGACCCCGGAGCCCACGCCCACCCCCGAGGAGCAGACCTCCGCCTCCCCGGAGGAGCAGCCCAGCCCCTCGGCCTCCGAGCAGGCCTCCGCCGAGCCCGAGCCGAGCGCCTCCGCCTCCCCCGAGGAGCAGACCACGGCCGAGCCCACCCCCTCCGCCACCGAGCAGCCGCGGGAGACCGCGCTGGTCGAGGAGTCCGACGAGTGGGAGTACCGCCAGGCCGAGACCGCCTCGGATCCCTCCTGGAACACCGATGATCCCGCGCAGGAGGACGGGTGGCACCGGGGCACCGCTCCCCTGGGCTGGGGCTCGAAGGATCTGGGCACCACCCTGGAGCGCGCCGCCTCCAAGCCGCTGACCACCTACTACCGCAAGACCGTCCGGCTGGAGAAGGGCCACGGGGATCTCCGGCTGCGGACCTGGGCCGATGACGGCCTGCTGCTCACGGTCAACGGCAAGGAGGTGCGCCGGGAGAACCTGCCCGACGGGAAGATCACCCTGAGCTCCTATGCCACCGCCGCTCCCCGCACGGGCGCGGCCCGAAAGAGCCCGATCACCGTGACCATCCCCGCCGAGGATCTGCCGGAGGAGGGGGAGATCGTGCTGGGCGCCGAAGTCCACGCCAACTACCGCTCCACCCCGGATTCCAGCTTCGGCCTGACCGCCGCGCTCCTCGCGCCCGCGGGTGCCGCCGAGGATCAGGAGGACGCCCGATGAGCCGCTCCCAGACCGACCGTCCCGGCTTCGCCGAGACCCTCCGAGCCCTCAACGGCGCCCAGAAGCCCGGGCACGGCGTGCCCGCCTACACCCGGTGGGTCAACCGCCGGGCGGCCCGGGTCTTCGCGGCCGGCGCCGTGGCGCTGGGGATCGGCCCCAACGGGGTCACCGCGGTCTCCGCTCTGCTGTCCGCCGGGGCCATCGCGGTGCTGCTGCTGGCCGATCCCACGGTGCTCACCGCCGTGATCGCGGCCCTGCTGTTCGCCCTGGGATACGCGATGGACTCCGCCGACGGCCAGGTGGCTCGGGTCACCGGGGCCTCCTCGCCCGGCGGGGAGTGGCTGGACCACGTCGTGGACTCCGTGCGCGTGCCCGCCATCCACCTGACGGTGGCCGTCGGGTTCCTGCGCCACCCCGAGCACTTCCCCGGCCACGGCTGGGGCTCGGCCTGGATGCCGCTGCTGTTCTGCGTGGTGGCGGTGGGCCACTTCATGAGTCAGATCCTCGCCGAGCAGCTGCGGCGCACCCGCCGCACCGCCGCGCCCTCCTCGGGCGGGACGCTGCGCTCCTTCCTGAACCTGCACATGGACGCGGGCACGCTGTGCTGGATCTTCCTCCTGTGGGGCTTCGGCACCGTGTTCGTCATCGCCTACGGCCTGCTGCTGGCCGCGACCGTCCTGACCGTGGCCGTGTCCATGCGCCGCAAGTACCAGTCCCTGAACACCCCGGGAGATCCCTCATGAGCACCCTGCCCCGCGTCACCGCGGTGATCGCCACCATCGGACGTCCGGAGCTGCTGCGCCGGGCCGTGCGCTCCCTGCTCGCCCAGGACTACCCGGGGGAGGTCGAGGTGATCGTCTCCTACGACCACATCGCCATCGACCCCCTCGAGGACGTGGCGGTGCCCGCCGGGCGCACCCTGCGCACCGTCGCCAACCAGCACCGCCAGGGGCTGGCCGGCGGACGCAACACCGGGGCGCAGCTGGGCACCGGGGAGCTGATCGGGTTCTGCGACGATGACGACGAGTGGCTGCCCGGCAAGCTCGACGCGCAGGTGCGGCTGTGGCGCGAGCACCCGGAGGCCGCGGCCGTGTCCTGCTCGGTGCTGCTGCGCAGCGACGGACGGGACCATCGGATGCTCGCCCCCGCCCGCGCCGAGTTCGAGGACCTGCTGCGGGACCGGGTGGCGGCCCTGCACTCCACCTCCACCATCTACCGGCGGGAGGACCTGCTGCCCGGCGGGGCCATCGGCCCCTTCGACGAGGAGCTGCCCGCCTCCTACGGGGAGGACTACGACTTCCTGCTGCGCACGGCCCGCACCGGCCCCATCCTCAGCGTCACCGCTCCCCTGGTGCGGGTCCTGTGGGATCGTCCCTCCTTCTTCGCCCGCCGCTGGGAGAACATGGCCGCCGGTCTGACGTACCTGCTGCGCAAGTTCCCGGAGTTCGAGTCCAGCCCGCGCGGGCTGGCCCGCATCGCCGGGCAGGTGGCGTTCTGCCACGCCGCCGCCGGACACCGCGGCCGGGCGCGCACCTGGGCGCGGGCGGCCCTGCGCCGGGATCCCCGCCAGCTGCGCGCTTGGGCCGCCCTGGTGGTGGCCGCCGGCGTCATCTCCGGGGAGACCCTGGTGCGGTGGGTGGAGAAGACCGGGAAGGGGCTGTGACCCCTTGACCGCATCCGCCGCCGTGCGCCCCGCCGCCGAGGCCTCCGCTGCCCGCCCCCGTCCTGCCGCCGGCGGGCGGGCCCTGCCGGCGTGGCCGCTGCTGGGTCTGATCTGGGGCTACCCGGTCCTGTGGGCGCTGGGGCTGTCCCAGTTCGCCCCCACGGTCCTGTGCCTGCTCATGCTCGCGCTGCTCCTGCTGCGCGGGCACCTGCGGGTGCTGCCCGGCCTGTGGGCCTGGGGGGCGCTGCTGCTGTGGATGCTGGGCTCGACGGCGATGCTCGGCTCGGCCACGGACCTGATCGGCTGGGGCATGCGCTTCACCGTCGTGCTCAACGCCGGGATCTGCGCGCTGTACTACGCCAACGCCCGCGAGACCCTCGGCCCGGATGCGGTGCTGCGTGCCCTGTCCGGGCTCTGGGCGGCCTGCGTGCTGCTGGGCTGCCTGGGCCTGGCCTTCCCCGAGGCGCGCCTGAGCACCCCGATGGGCGCCATCATGCCCGGCGGGCTGCTGTCCAACGACCTCGTGCACGACTACGTCGCTCCCCGCCTGACCGAGACCCAGCAGCCGTGGGGCGCTCCGGCCCCCTACATCCGCCCCTCCGCACCGTTCGTCTACGCCAACAGCTGGGGACTGGCCTACGCCCTGCTCACCCCGGTGGTGGTGGCCCGCCTGCTGCGCGGGGCGCGGCTGCGCGTGGTCCTCTGGTACGCGGGCCTCGGCGCGCTGTCCGTGATCCCGGCCCTGGCCTCCAGCAACCGGGGCATGTTCCTCGGGCTGGGTCTGTGCGTGCTGACCGTCTGGATCCGGGCCGGACTGCGCGGCCGGTGGGCCGCGGTGGCCGCGGGCGGGCTGGGGCTGCTGGCCGCCGGCATCGCCCTGTTCGCCTCCGGCGCCGCGGGCTCCGTGCTCGCCCGCCAGGAGTACAGCGACTCCACGGGCGGGCGCAGCGCCCTGTACCGGGCCACCTGGGAGCGCTCCCTGGAATCTCCCCTCCTGGGCCACGGCACCACCCAGATGGAGCCCTCCGTCGGCGTCTCCCTGGGCACCCAGGGCTACCTCTGGACACTCCTGTTCTGCTACGGGTTCGTCGCCGCGGCCCTGTTCCTGTGGTTCCTGCTGGGCGCGGTGCTGCGCTGGGCGCGGCCCGTGGGCACCAGCGGCCTCTGGCTGCACGCCGTGCTGGTCTCCTGCTGCCTGATGTTCGTCTTCTACTCCTTCGACACCATGCAGATGATCACCCTGCTGCTCCTCACTGCCCTGCTGGGCCGCGCCCGTCTGGACGGTGATCCGCTGTGAGCACCCGCCGTCCCTCCCTCGCCCGCTCCGGGGCCCTGTCCTCGGTGTTCGTCCTGTACGGGGCCGCCGCGGCCTTCGCCGCCTCGCTGATCGTCTCCAACGCGATCGGCGAGCGCGGGGCCGGCAGCTTCTTCAACATCATGGCCCTGTTCACCATCGCCACCTCCTTCAGCGTCTTCGGCGCGGACACCGGCCTGGTGCGCACGGTCTCCGCCCAGACGGCTCGCCCCGGCGGCACCCCGGTGCGCGATCTCGTGCGCTTCGCCGCCGGGCCCGTCCTGCTGCTGTCCGCGCTCACCGGTCTGGCCGGGGTGGCGTGGAGCCTGCTGGCCCCCGACGCCGGGGAGGCCACCCGCACCGCGGTGCGCATCGCCGCGCCCTTCCTCGTGCTGGCCGCGGCCATGACCCTGGTCTTCGGCGTCCTGCGCGGGGACCAGCAGGTGGTGCGCTTCACCGCCCTGCAGAACGGACTGCTGCCCACCCTGCGCGTGGGCGCCGTGGGGGCGGCCGTCCTGCTGGGCGGGTCCATGGGGCTGCTGGCCGCGGCCTGGACGGTGCCCGTGCTCGTGGTGCTGGCCGTGGGCCTGCCCCCGGTGCTGGGAATCCTGCGCCGGGACGACGCCCGCCACCAGCCCGGGGTCCCGGCCTCCGAGCACCGGGAGACCCGAGCCTCCTTCTGGAGCTTCAGCTCCGCCCGAGGGGTGGCCGCCCTGGTGGAGGCCGTCCTCGAATGGGTGGACGTGATCGTGGTCGGGGCGGTGATGGGCCTGGCCGCCTCCGGGATCTACGGGGCGGTGAACCGGTGCGTGCGCGTGGGAGTCATGGTCGAGCACACCGCGCGCGTGGTCACCGGACCGGCCATCAGCGCCGCCCTGGCCTCCGACGCCCTGGAGCGGGCCCGCCGGATCTTCGTGGACACCACGCGGGCCCTCGTGATGCTCGCCTGGCCGTTCTACCTGACGCTCATGCTCTTCGGCCCCGGGATCCTCGGGATCTTCGGTGCCGGCTTCCCCCTGGGCGCCCAGGCTCTGGTGATCATCTGCCCGGCCATGATGCTGGCGATGTCCGCCGGCGGCGTGCAGTCCGTGCTGCTGATGGCCGGGCGCTCCCGGTGGCAGCTGTACAACAAGCTCTCCTCGCTGGCCGCGGCCGTGGCGCTGAACCTGACGCTGGTCCCCCTGTGGGGGCTGCGCGGGGCGGCTACGGCCTGGGCCGCCGCCGTGCTGATCGACTGCGGTCTGGCCGCCGAGCAGGTGCACCGGCGCCTCGGCATCCGCGCCCGGCCCGCCGAGCTGCTGCCCGCCGCCGGCCTCGCCCTGGGGGTGGTGGGCCTGGGCGGGCTGCTGGTCCGCCTGCTGCTCGGCCCCGGCCTGGTGGGGCTGCTCGTGCACGCCGTCGCCGTGTGCGGGGCGTACCTGGCGCTGCTGTGGATCCTGCGCCGCCCCCTCGGCCTGGAGGCCTTCCTCTCCGCCCGCCGACGCACCGGATGAGCCGAATGCCGATGCCCGACCCCCGAACCGACCCTCCCGTCCCCGTACCTCCTGGAGAACCGATGACCATCCATCCCGCTCCCGCCTTCGCCGAGGCCGTTCCCACCGCCGGCGAGCAGGCCCGCCGCGTGCTGCGCCGGTGGCCCACCCTGCTCCTCGTCTGGGGCCTGGTCCTGCTCCTGGCCCTGCTCCTGGGTCTGCTGACCCCGCGCAGCTACACCGCCTCCACGGAGGTCCGGGTGGATCCGCTGAGCTCCGTGGTCACCGCCGCCCCGTCGGCCGGCCAGAAGGTGGAGATCGCCACCGAGCGCAAGATCGCCGCCTCCGAGGAGGTGGCCCGCCGCGCCCACGAGCAGGAGAAGCGCTTCGGCACCCAGCAGCTGCGCTCGCACGTCTCGGTCTCCTCGGACACCGGCACTTCCGTGCTGACCTTCGAGGCTCACGCCGAGGACGCCGGACAGGCCGCGGACATGGCCGACGCCCTGGCCCAGGCCTACCTCGACCAGCGGGCCGAGGACGTGGACCAGGCCGTGGACGAGGCCGTGCGGCACCTGGACGAGCAGATCGGCGGACTCTCCCCCGAGGCGGACGAGCAGCAGGTGCGCCGGCTGCGCGAGGCCCGGGCCCAGGCCCTGGCCGCCCCCCGCCAGGCCGGCGCCGTGATCACCCCGGCCGATCAGGACGAGCACTCCTCCTCCCCCGGCCTGGCCTACTACCTGCTGGCCGGGCTGATCGGCGGCTTCCTCCTGGGCGTGGTGGCCGCCGCGGTGCGGGACCGCACCGATCCCCGGGTCGCCTTCCCCGACCGGGCCGCCCAGATCCTGGACGCCGAGGTCCTGGAAGCCGACGCGCAGGACCTGCCGGAGCAGACCGCGCTGCTGTGGCGCCGGTGGGGCCTGCGCCCCGGCGTGCAGCCGGGCTCCGCGACCGTGCTGAACCTGCCCGCCGACGAGTCCATCGGGTGGCTGGTGGCCGATTCCCTCCAGGAGACCAGCGGGGCCGAGACGCACCACCTGAGCCTGACGGGGGTGGACGCCCGCACCGCCGAGGAGCTGGACCGCAGCCAGCGCCTGATCCTGGCGCTGAGCCCCACCACCCGGCGTCGCGCCCTGCGGCGCCTGGCCGCCGCCTGCCGCCGCGCGGACCTGGAGGTGGACGCCGTCATCCTGCTCCGCTGATCCGCTGAACCGCCGCCTCACCGCCTCCGAAGGAGAACCACCATGAAGCTCATGCTCGTCGCCTCTGCCGGCGGCCACCTCGCCCAGCTGCTGGCGCTCAGGTCCCTGTGGGAGCACCACGACCGAGCGTGGGCCACCTTCCGCCTGCCCGAGGTGGAAGCCGCCCTCAGCGGGGAGACCGCCTACTGGGTGCACCACCCCACCACCCGGAACCTGCCCAACGCCGTGCGCAACCTGCGCCTGGCCTGGCGCTCCCTGCGCCGGGAGCGACCCGACGCCGTGATCTCCACCGGCGCCGCGGTCTCCGTCTCCTACTTCATCGCCGCCCGCCTGCTGGGCATCCCGACGGTGTTCATCGAGGCCTACGACCGCATCACCATGCCCACGCTCAGCGCCCGCCTGTGCTACCCGTTCTGCGACCTGTTCGTCGTGCAGTGGGACCAGCAGCAGGAGGCGTTCCCCGAGTCCGTCAACATCGGCGCCGTGCTGTGAGCGCGCCGTCCGAGGAGGTTGCCATGTCCGCCGCAGAACCCGTGACCGATCCCGCCGTGCGGGAGTACGACCTCGTCGTCTCCCTCGGCACCGACCACCACCCCTTCGACCGGCTCCTGGACTGGTGCGAGGACTACGCCCTCGCCCGGCCGGGCACCCGGTGCCACATCCAGCACGGCTTCACGAAGGCGCCGCAGCGCTGCACCGGGGTGGAGCGGATGCCGCGCGAGCAGCTGCTGGAGACCTACCGCGGCGCCGCCGCCGTGCTCGTGCAGGGCGGCCCCGGCTCCATCCTCGACGCGCGGGAGGCCGGCATCGTGCCCGTGGCCGTGCCCCGGCGCCAGGACCTGGGCGAGGTGGTGGACGACCACCAGATCCAGTTCACCCGGATCATGGCCGAGCAGGGCGAGGCCGTCATGGCCACCTCCCGGGAGGAGCTGTTCGACGCCCTGGACCGGGCCCTGGCCCAGCCCGAGGCCTTCCGCACGGCCCCGCGCCTGCCCCACCCGGAGCAGGCCGCCCGCAAGCTGGAGGACTCGCTGACCACGCTGCTGGAGGCCCCGAGCCCGCCCCGCCGGCGCTTTCCCCGGCGGCTGATGCAGCTGCTCTCCCGCCCCGTCCGCCCGCTTCCCGAGAACCGCTGAAGGAGTCCCCATGACCATCGGATACGCCGCCGGAGCCTTCGACCTGTTCCACATCGGCCACCTCAACATCCTGCGGGAGGCCAAGCAGCGCTGCGACCACCTGATCGCCGGCGTGGTCTCCGACGAGATGCTGGAGCTGACCAAGGGTCGGGCGCCGATCATCCCGCTGGAGGAGCGGATGGAGATCGTCAGCCACATCAGCTACGTGGACCAGGTGCACCCGGAGACCGTCGAGGACAAGCTGGAGACCTGGGAGCAGCTGCACTTCGACGTGTTCTTCAAGGGCGATGACTGGAAGGGCACGGACCGCGGCCGAGACCTGGAGCGGCGCTTCGCGGAGGTCGGCGTGGAGGTGGTGTACTTCCCGTACACCCGCCACACCTCCAGCACCAAGCTGCGCACCGCGCTGGAGCTGCTGAGCCGGGAGGCGCAGGTATTCAATGCCTGAGACCCTGCCGACGGCCTCCCCCCGCGGGCTCGGGGAGCAGCCGGGACTGACCACCGCCCGCATGTCCTGGCATCGCAAGGCGGAGCGGCTGCTCAGCGTGACGGATCTGCTGGTGCTGATCGCCGCCGTGGCCGGGGCCCAGCTGCTGCGCTTCGGGCTGGCCCGTACCCGGCTGCTGGACGGGGCCGGCGCGGAGACGATCTCCTACACCCTGTTCTCGGCGCTGCTCGTGCTGGTCTGGTGGGCGGCCCTCGGCGTGGGCGGGGCCCGGCAGGCCAAGATCCTCGGCGCCGGCAGCGAGGAGTACCGGCGGGTCGTGCGGATCTCCCTGTGGCTGTTCGCCGCCCTGGCCGTGCTGGCCTACATCAGCCGCACGGACCTCGCCCGCGGCTACGTCATCCTGGCCGCGCCCCTGGGCATCGCCCTGCTGCTGCTGAGCCGCTGGATGTTCCGGGTGGCCCTGGTGGCCTGGCGACGCCGCGGCCGGGCTCGGATCAAGACCCTGCTCATCGGGGATCTGCCCTCGATCGGCCACCTGGACCGGCGCCTCGTGGAGGCCTCCAACTACGGGTACACGCCCGTGGGGGCCTACCCCGCCGGACACGAGCTGCCGGAGCGCGGCCTCCTGCCCGGCACGGACCTGCCGCTGCTGGGCACGGATCCGGAGCCGGAGGCGGTGATGGCCGTGGTCCGCGAGCGCGGGGCCGACGTCGTCGCCATCTCCTCCGGGCACCTGCTCACCCCGCGGCAGCTGCGCCGGCTCGGGTGGATGCTGGCCCAGGAGCACGTGGGACTGGCCATGGCCCCGGCGCTGACCGACATCGCCGGTCCGCGCCTGCAGATGCAGCCGCTGAACGGGATCCCCCTGGTCCACGTGCACACCCCGCGCATGGGCGGCGGCACCGCGGCCGTCAAACGCGGGATGGACGTGGTGCTCAGCGCCCTCGGTCTGCTGGTCCTGGCCCCCGTGTTCCTCCTGCTCGGACTCCTGATCAAGGCGGACTCCCCCGGCGGCCCGGTGTTCTTCCACCAGGAGCGCATCGGCCGGGAGGGCCGCCCCTTCCGGATGCACAAGTTCCGCTCCATGGTCCCGGACGCGGACCGGCTGCGCCAGCAGCTGGCGCGGGAGGGCGCCGGGAACGAGGTGCTGTTCAAGATGGCCGACGACCCCCGGATCACCCGGGTGGGGAAGGTGATGCGCAAGCTCTCCCTGGACGAGCTGCCGCAGCTGTGGAACGTCCTGGTGGGTGAGATGTCCCTGGTGGGTCCGCGCCCCCCGCTGCCGGAGGAGGTGGCCGCCTACGAGCAGGACATGTACCGGCGGCTCATGGTCAAGCCCGGGATCACCGGCCTGTGGCAGGTGGGCGGACGCTCGGACCTGTCCTGGGAGGAGTCCGTGCGCCTGGATCTGTACTACGTGGAGAACTGGTCCGTGACCGGGGACCTGCTGATCCTGGCCCGCACCGTGAAGGCGGTCTTCGCCGGGGCCGGCGCGTACTGAGGGCTTGGGTAGACTGCCTGGCATGAGCATTCACGAGACCACCTCCATCAACGCCCCGGTGGGCAAGGTCGTGCAGGCCTACGCCTCCGAGGACTTCGCCCGCCACGTCAGCCAGCAGGCCGGCGTGCAGTTCGAGAGCTTCTCCGTGGACGGGGACACCGCCGGTGCCTTCACCGTCACCACGGTGCGCTCCGTGGGCGGGGACAAGATCCCCGGCTTCGCCCAGAAGTTCATCAAGAACGGCGTGACCCTCACCCAGAAGGACCTGTTCAAGGCCCCCGGCGCGGACGGCTCCCGGGACGTGGAGACCTCCGTGAGCGCCGGTGCCGTGCCGGTCTCGGCGAACCTCACCCAGAAGCTCACCGCCGAGGGCGAGAAGACCCAGGTGGCCCTGGAGGGCGAGGTCAAGGCCAACATCCCGCTGGTCGGCAAGAAGCTGGCCCAGGCCGCGGAGCCGTACATGTCCAAGGCCCTGACCCTGCAGAGCCGCGAGGCCGAGCACTGGATCAACAAGTAGACTCGATCACCTGCACCGACGACGGCGCCGACGCCCACCCGCGCGGCGCCGTCGTCGTCTCCGCACCACCACACCGCACCATCCGCAGGCGCCGTCCGCGGAGCACGCACGGAGGGAACCCATGGTCACCACACTGGAAGAGGAAGGCTACAGCGCAGGGAGGATCGCGGACCGGCTGCGCGCCGGGAACACCGGAGGCCTGCTGCTGCTGGCCGCGATGCTGCTCGGCCTGATCTTCGCCAACAGCCCCCTGGAGGGCCTGTACTTCGGTGCCCGGGACACCCACCTGGGCATCCCCGGGGTGGAGGCGCTGAACCACACCATCGGGGAGTGGGCTTCGGACGGTCTCCTGGCGATCTTCTTCTTCATGACGGGCCTGGAGCTGAAGTCCGAGTTCGTCGACGGTGAGCTGCACGACGTCAAGAAGGCCATCGTGCCCATCACCGCGGCCTTCGGCGGCGTGCTGGTGCCGGCCCTGATCTACGCGGGCATCAACCTGGCCTGGGGCGACGCGCAGACCCTCGCCGGGTGGGCCGTGCCCACGGCCACGGACATCGCCTTCGCGGTCTCCGTGCTGGCGGTGGTGGGCTCCGCCCTGCCGACGGCGGCTCGCACCTTCCTGCTGACGCTGGCCGTGGTGGATGATCTGATCGCCATCGTCATCATCGCCTTCGTCTACTCCGAGGGCGTGCAGTTCGGCTTCCTGGCGGCCAGCATCGTGCCGCTGGCCCTGTTCTGGTTCCTCACCCATCGGTACCCGCGCTTCTTCGCCTTCTCCCCCTGGGCCCCGTGGGTCATCCTGCTGCCCATCGGGGTGCTCACCTGGCTGCTGGTGTACTCGGCGGGGGTGCACGCCACCATCGCCGGGGTGCTGCTGGGCTTCATGGTGCCGGTGCTGCACCGGACCGATCCCCAGCACGGGGAGGCGCCCATCGGCCTGGCTCCGCGCCTGGCCCACCGCTACCAGCCGATCTCCAACGGCGTGGCCATCCCGGTCTTCGCGTTCTTCGCCTCGGGGGTGGCCGTGGGCGGGGTGGACGGCATCGTCTCCGCGTTCACGGACCCGGTGGCGCTGGGCGTGATCTTCGGCCTGGTCCTGGGCAAGACCGCGGGCATCTTCTCCTCCACCTGGCTGCTCACCACCCTCACCCCGGCCACCAAGGACGAGGACCTGAAGTGGCCGGACGTCCTCGGGTTGGCCATGCTGGGCGGCATCGGCTTCACGGTGGCGCTGCTGGTGGCGGAGCTGAGCTTCGGTCTGGGCAGCGCCCACGACGACCACGCCAAGGTGGGCGTGCTCACGGGGTCCTTCCTGGCCGCCATCATCGGCGGGGTGCTGCTGGCCCTGCGCAACGCCCACTACAAGAAGCTGCGCGCCCAGGGCGTGGCCGTGGACACGTTCGACGGGCAGGAGCCGGACGCCGAGCAGGCGCGAGCGGCCCAGGAGCGGGACCGGTACCACGAGGGCGAGAGGGACTGAGGCCGCGGCGGCAGGCCCGGTTGACGGGTTTTCCCACCCCCACATAAGATCTTCGAAGACCACCGTGAGGGCCTCCCTCTGCTCCGGGGGAAACCGGCACCGGGAGGCTTCTTCGCGTGGGGGACACCGAGGAATTCAGGGGGAGATCCATGTCCGTGGACGCACCGCAGTCCGCCCATCCGATATCGCGCCGCACGCTGGCCCGCGGGGCCGCCTGGTCCCTGCCCGCGGTCGCCGCGGCCACCGCCGTCCCGGCCCAGGCCGCCAGCCCGAAGCTGGGCCTGCAGGGCTCGGTGCAGATCCAGCGCAGCTGCCGCAGCAGCACCACCACCATGACCATCGACGGCAGGGGCAGCTACCCCGAGCGCGGCCTGTGGGTGGAGGGGGCGACGTCGGCCACGAAGGTGGCGGACGCCCAGCTGACCCTCTGGTTCCCCACCAGCCTGGGCCGGCTCGGCTGGAGAAACCTGGGCTCCAGCCAGTGGTCCATCAGCTCCGCGCAGCAGGATCCGAACCGTCCCGGCTACTACGCCTACACCCTCACCTACACGGGCGGGTGGTCCTTCAACGCCCAGGGCCAGTACAAGTCCGCGACCGAGCAGCCCTACTTCACGGCGTCCGTGAGCGGCTGCGTGGGCACCACGCCGGTGTACAGCCGACGGGAGGTGACCGTGGACGGGGAGACCTTAGTCATCGAACGCGGCCCCGTCTACGTCTGAGAACGTACCACCGCGCCGGCAGGCGCCAGAGAGCACAGCAGCAGACACCGGACAGCACAGCCAGGAGATGAGCATGGACAGCAGCGAGCAGCAGCACCGGAGCCAGCAGGAGTCGGAGGGGACCGAGCAGGCCACCCCCTCCCCCACGGCGGGCGAACCCACCGCGGAGCAGGAGGAGCAGGTGGGTGAGGACTACCGGTACCCGCCGGAGGTCACCGACGTTCCGATGCACACCGTCCTGATCTGAGTCCCGCGGCGCCCGGCCCCGGACGGCGGCGCCCGAGCGAGCGCGAAGCCCCCCGGCGCAGGAGCCCAGCTCCCGCGCCGGGGGCTTCGCGCGTGAGCAGCGCGGACCGCCCTCAGCCCTGGTGCTTCCACACCCGCACGTAATCCAGCTCCATGGACTGCCCGGAGGCCGTGGCGGCGGTGGGCCGTCCCCAGTAGGAGTTGCCCACCTGGAAGCTGATCCGCAGGTTCAGCTTCTTCCCGGCAGGGAAGGCGGCGCGGTACGCGGCGGTGCCGGAGGGCACGTCGAGGATCTTCTCCCCGTTGAAGAATCCGCGCACCCCGGCGGGGGTCTTCTCCACGGCCCAGGTGTTCCACCGGCTGTAGATGTCGGTGCCGCTGGGGCTCCACCCGTGCAGGGACCCGGTGCGGCGCTGGTTGAAGTGCACCGTGGTCTCCGCGCGGCTGGTGGGGTCGAACTTCGTCTTCGCCTGGGAGGATTTGGAGCCGTAGGTCTCGACGATGTCCACCTCCCCCGGCACGGACCCGTCATCCGGGCGCAGCCACACGGCGGCCCACAGCCCCACGCTGCGGTTCGGGGCGGCCGGCATCTTGGCCCGGACCTCCCAGCGCCCGTGCTCCAGGGAGAACTTCCCCAGCGTGTTCACCTCGGCCCCGGACCACTCCCGGCGTCGTCCGTCCGAGGTGGTGACCGGGGAGGCCAGCTTCCTGGCGGTGAGCTTGAGCGCACCTGCCGCGACCGCGACGTTCGCCGCGGAGATGGTGCTCCAGTCGTGGCTGAGGTAGGTCCGGTCCCGGACGTTCCACCGGGATGAGCTCAGCGAGGACCCGGAGAAGTCGTCCTCGAAGACCGCGTTGCCCCACCCGGAGCGGTAGGTGCCGGCGGCCTCGGCCGGCGGGGCCCAGGCCGCGGAGCCCAGCAGGGCCGCGGCCACCCCCGCTCCCCCGTATCCGAGCGCGCGGCGTCGCGTGATGGCCTGATCCATGGGCATGTCCCCCTGATGCGATGATGGACGGTCAGGGGAAGAATCTTACCGGACCCGCGCCCGCAGGACCCGGGCACGGGGCGGGTCGGCGGGAGCTTCAGCCCCGGGAGTGGTACTGCTGCTGGGTGTCCGTGAGGCCGTGGACCATGAGGGAGACCACCGCATCCGCGGCATCCTCCACGAGCACCGGCAGCTGCTTGGCCTCCGCGGCGGTGAACGGCTTGAGCACGTAGTCCGCGGCGTCCATGCGCCCGGGCGGACGCCCCACCCCCACGCGCACGCGCAGGTACTCCTTGGTCCCCAGCGCCTTGGTGATGTCGCGCAGGCCGTTGTGCCCGCCCTCTCCCCCGCCGCGTTTGAGCCGGATCGCGTCGAAGGGGATGTCGATCTCGTCGTGCACGGCGATCACGTGCTCCGGGTCGATGCCGTAGAAGGAGGCCAGCCCCGCCGTCGGCCCGCCGGAGGTGTTCATGTACCCGGTGGATCGGGCCAGCACCACCCGCGGCCCGCCGATGCCGGCGCGGCCCTCCATGACCATCGCCCCGGCCTTGTGGCGCTTGAGCGTGCCGCCCATGCGCTCGGCGAGGTTCCCGATGACCATCTGCCCGACGTTGTGCCGGGTCCGCTCGTACTGCGTCCCGGGGTTGCCCAGGCCCATGACCAGCCACGTCTGGCTCATCTGCTCTCGCACTCCTCACTGGCTGCGCCCCGCTGCGCGGCGGCGCTCCTGCCTGACCGATGCCGGCACGACGACGGCCCGCCGCCGTTCCGCGGCCCCGCGAGCGGGGCGTGCGCGGATCCGGGCGACGGGCCGGCCTCGCGTGCGGGCGCCGGAAGCGGCGCCCGCGAGGGGGGCTACTCCTCCTCGGAGCCCTCCGAGGCCTCGGAATCCTCGGACTCCTCGCCCTCCTCCTCGGTCTCCGGCTCCTCGCCCAGGTCCTGCTCGACCTCGGCGGAGACGTTGACGACGATCAGCTCCGGGTCGGAGACCAGGGTGACGTCCTCGGGCAGCAGCACGTCCGCGGCGGTGACGTGCTCGCCGTCCTGGCGGTCGGTGACGTCCACCAGCAGCTCCTCGGGCACGTCCAGGGCGTCCACGTCCAGCAGCAGCACGGACTCGGACTGGGTGGAGATGTTGCCGGGGGCCACCTCGCCCTCGACGACCACGGGGACCTCCACCTCCACGCGCTCGCCGCGGCGCACGGTCAGCAGGTCCACGTGGTAGATCTCCGGGCGGATCGCGTGGCGCTGCACGTCCTTGATCAGGGTCAGGTGGTTGGTGCCGTCCACGTCCACGGACAGCACGGCGTTGGGGTTGCGGGCGGCGAGCATGGTCTCGTGCCCGGGCAGGGCGATGTGGACGGGCTCGGCCCCGTGGCCGTAGATGACGGCGGGGATCTTGCCGGCCTTGCGCAGGCGGCGGGCGTAGCCCTTGCCGAAGTCGTCGCGGGCTTCGGCGGAGATCTTGATGCGGTCTGCCATGTCGGTGACCACCTTTCCGGTCGGTTCGTTGCTTCAGTGCGTGCGCCAAGTCCCCCGTTGGCCACCCGTGCGGGCGGGCGGGGCGAGACCGGCGCGCTCGCACACGTCAGCGCGGGAAGCGCAGCTCGTGCGTGAGCCGACCAGCCTTCGTCGATCACGGCGTCACCGTCGGATGACGCCCTCGCCTTGGCATGCAGACCCACAGCCTACCGCCCGCGGACCCGCGCGGCAATGCCGAGGCCCAAGGGCCCGGCCACCGCACCCCGCCGCGTCGACCCTCGCGCACGCCGCACCAATCCCCGCGTCGGGCCCTCCCCACGGTTTAGGAGCCGTCCGGTGTTTCGGGAGCACTGCGAGCACTCCCAAGACACCGGACGGCTCCCGAACCCGCCGGGACCGGCGAGGAGGGGCCAGCCAGCCAAGTACGCGTCTAAGGCCTGCTTGTCACGACCGACGGGGGAGAGCGGCCGATGCTGTTCAGCGGTAGTCCGTCAGCTCCACCTCCAGCCGATCATCTTGGAGGATTCTCGGCAGGTGCTTGAGCTGCAGCGGGTGATAGATCTTGCCCAGGACATCCGTCCAGGAGACCGGGTACCCTACCACCTCGCCCCGGATCCCGCCGGGGAACTCGGCCAGCTGATCGGCGAAGTAGTCCAGACGCCGCTCGATCTCCCGGAGCCATTCAGCGGTGAAGTCGGTGTGCGAGCGCGTGATCAGAGCACCACTGGACACCAAACGACTGTAGTGCTTCCGAATGTCATGGCCCAGGCGCCCGGGAAGTCGGGCCGGGTCATTCACGTGCTGGTCGGGATAGCCGATGATCCAGCGGTCCGGGTGCTCTTCGAGTGCGTCGAAGGATCCGTTCCAATCATGCAGCGCTCGTTTGATGTCGCAGTACCCACCCCCGTAATGGTGCAGAAGATAGGCCCGCAGATAATCCGACCGGTGGACCAGCGACAGCTGGTCGTAGGCGGGATGTCGCGGGTGATCCGGGAGCAGCCAGTCGTCGGGGTTCTCGGGGCGAACGAGATGGACGGGCCCCCCCGACGATCTCCTGTGTCGCCTGTAGGTTGCGGCTGCGGGCGGGGGTCAGGTCATTCTCACCAGTCCAGACCATGAACACCTGACGCGGGAGCTGAGAGGGCTCCTTCTGCGGCGGAGCGGGCCGCACCAGAAAGCTGCGCCGGTAGAGGGAAGGATCGAAGGAATACGGGGAGATGTGGGACCGGACGGGATTGATGACGTCGGCGACCCGATTCCTCGTCCTCTTCGAGAGCGCTCTGCCGTGCTTCTCCGCGAGAAATCCCCAGTGTTTGACCTGGCGAGCGCCATGCATCGCGGTGTCCTTGAAACTGCTCATGCGGATTCCACCTCTCGTCCCGCCAGGTACGCGGCCAGGGCCTCGCGGTGATCCCGCGGGCGGAAGCCGGTCTGCTCGAGCTTCGTCAGATCCAGCAGGGAGTTGGCCGGGCGCGGGGCGGCGTCGGGCTTGTCCACGAAGTACTCGGCGGTGGTGGTCGCCGAGACCCGGGCCGGGTCGTGGCCGGTGAGCTCGTAGACGGACGCCGCCAGCTCGGCCCACGTGGTGTCCGGCCCCTCGTTGCTCAGGTGGTAGATCCCCGGGGCGGCATTCTGCTCCTGCAGGTGCAGGATCCCCGCGGCCAGGTCCTCGGTGAAGGTGGGTCGCCCGTGCTGGTCCCCCACCACCGCGGGGTCCACGCCGCGCTCGGCGAGGGAGGCCATGGTGCGCACGAAGTTCCTCCCCTCCCCGATCACCCACGAGGTCCGCACGATGTGGTGCTGCGGCACCGCGGCCACCGCGGCCTCCCCCGCGGCCTTGGACTGCCCGTAGACCCCCAGCGGGGCGACGGCGTCATCCGGGGTGTAGGCCTGCCCGACGGGGCGGGCCCCGTCGAAGACGTAGTCGGTGGACACGTGCACCAGCGGCAGTCTGTGCTCGACGGCCACCGCGGCCAGGGCGGCCACCCCGGTGGCGTTGGCCGCCCAGGCCTCCCGGCGCCCCTCGGGGGTTTGGGCCGCGTCCACCGCGGTGTGCGCGGCGGCGTTGACGATGGCGCGGTAGGAGCGCCAGCGGAAGGAGGTGCGCCAGGACTCCGGGCGCGCCAGGTCCAGCTCCTCGCGGCCGACGGCCCGGTGCGGGATGCCGCGCTCGCGGCACTGGCGCACCAGCTCCCGGCCCAGCTGCCCGGTGGCCCCGGTGATCAGCAGCGGGGCGGGGGCCACGGGCTCCACCTCGGCCAGCCGGGGGTGGTTCCGATCCTTCTCGGACAGCTCCGCCTCGGCCAGGGGAACGGGCCACTCGATGCCGGCGGTCTCATCGGCGAGGTTGAGGAAGGCGTACTCCTCCTGGGCGTCGGCGGACCAGTGGTCATTGACCAGGTAGGCGTACGCCGTGTCATCGACGAGGGTCTGGAAGGCGTTGCCCACCCCGCGTGGCACGAACACCGCGCGGGCTGGATCCAGGCGGGTGGTGAAGACCCGGCCGAAGCTCTCCCCGGCGCGCAGATCCACCCACGCCCCGAAGATCTCCCCGGTGGCCACGGAGACGTACTTGTCCCACGGCTCGGCGTGGATGCCGCGGGTCGTTCCCCGGGCGGCGTTGAAGGAGATGTTGTTCTGCACGGGCCCGAAGTCCGGCAGCCCGGCGGCGGTCATCTTCTCCCGCTGCCAGTTCTCCTTGAACCAGCCGCGGTTGTCTCCGTGCACGGGCAGGTCCACGACGAGCAGCCCGGGGATGGGGGTGGTGGTGATGCTCAGCTCGGCCATGCTCACTGCCCCGCTTCCGCGTACTTGGCCTCCACCTGCCGCTTGAGCGGCTCCCACCAGTCCCGGTGCTCGTCGTACCAGGCGATGGTCTCGGCCAGGCCGGCCTCGAAGTCGCGGAAGCGGGGCTGCCAGCCGAGCTCCTCGCGCAGCGCGCTGCCGTCGATGGCGTAGCGCAGGTCGTGCCCGGGGCGGTCGCGCACGTGGTCGAAGTCATCCTCGGCCCGACCCATCAGCCGCAGGATCGCGCGCAGCACGGTGAGGTTGTCCCGCTCCCCGTCCGCGCCGATCAGGTAGGTGCGCCCGATGCGGCCGCGCTCCAGGATCGCCAGCACCGCGGAGGAGTGGTCCTCGGCGTGGATCCAGTCCCGCACGTTGCGCCCGTCGCCGTAGAGCTTGGGGCGGATCCCGGCCAGGATGTTGGTGATCTGGCGGGGGATGAACTTCTCGATGTGCTGGTAGGGCCCGTAGTTGTTGGAGCAGTTGCTCAGGGTCGCCTCGATGCCGAAGGAGCGCACCCAGGCGCGCACCAGCAGGTCCGAGCCGGCCTTGGTCGAGGAGTACGGGGAGGAGGGGTTGTACGGCGTGGTCTCGGTGAACTTGGCCGGGTCATCCAGGGCGAGGTCGCCGAAGACCTCGTCGGTGGAGATGTGGTGGTAGCGGGTCCCGGTGCGCCGCACCGCCTCGAGCAGGGTGAAGGTGCCCACCAGGTTGGTGTGCACGAAGGGCGCGGGATCCGCCAGGGAGTTGTCGTTGTGGGATTCCGCGGCGTAGTGCACGACGGCGTCGGCCTCGGCCACGAGGTCTCCGACGACGTCGGCATCGGCCACGTCCCCGCGCACCAGGCGCACCCGATCCTCGGGCAGCCCGGCCAGGGAGTCCTCGTTGGCCGCGTACGTCATCTTGTCCAGCACCGTGACATCGTGCTCCGTGCGCTCCACCAGGTGGTGGACGAAGTTGGAGCCGATGAACCCGGCGCCGCCGGTCACCAGAATTCTCGCCATGCCGGCCATCCTAGGTGAGCCGAGCTCCGGGGCGCCCGTGTCACAATGACTCCCATGAAGGGCATCATCCTCGCCGGGGGGACGGGAAGCCGCCTGCACCCGATCACCCTGGGCATCTCCAAGCAGCTGACCCCGGTCTACGACAAGCCGATGATCTACTACCCGCTGTCCACGCTCATGCTGGCCGGGATCAGGGACATCCTGGTGATCACCACCCCGCAGGACGCGGATCAGTTCCGCCGCCTGCTCGGGGACGGCTCGGCCTTCGGCGTCGAGCTGTCCTACGCGGTGCAGGAGTCCCCGGACGGGCTGGCGCAGGCCTTCCTGCTCGGGGAGGAGCACATCGGGCAGGACTCGGTGGCGCTGGTGCTGGGCGACAACATCTTCTACGGCCCCGGCCTGGGCACGCAGCTGCGCAAGTACCAGGAGGTGGACGGCGCGGCGGTGTTCGGGTACCGGGTCTCGGATCCCAGCGCCTACGGCGTCGTGGAGTTCGATGAGGATTTCCGCGCCGTGTCCATCGAGGAGAAGCCGGAGCATCCGCGCAGCCACTACGCGATCCCGGGGCTGTACTTCTACGACAACGACGTGATCGAGCACGCCCGGAACCTGCGCCCCTCGGCCCGGGGGGAGCTGGAGATCACGGATCTGAACCGGATCTACCTGGAGCAGGGGAAGCTGCGGGTGGAGGTGCTGCCGCGCGGCACGGCGTGGCTGGACACGGGGACCTTCGATTCTCTGGCGGATGCCACGAGCTTCATCCGCACCGTGCAGGCCCGGCAGGGCCTGTCCATCGGCTGCCCGGAGGAGATCGCCTGGCGCACCGGGCTGATCGACGACGCCGGGCTGCGGGCCCGCGCCGAACCACTGGTCAAGAGCGGCTACGGCCGGTACCTGCTGAACCTGCTGGAGGAGTGAGGCCCCCGAAGCCATCAACCCGCGGAGTCCCCGTCGTCGGTCTCTGCGCCGCTTCCGCGGCCGCGGGAGCGGCGCGCCTCCCGGCGGGCCAGCAGGGACCAGAACGCCAGCCCCGCGCCCACCCCGAGGATCCCCCCGAGGGAGTTGAAGCAGGCGTCCACCGGGTCGAACTTCCGGCCCGGCAGGAACAGCAGCTGGGTCAGCTCCACCGAGCAGGCCAGCGCCACGGCCGCCAGGCACCACAGGGCGGGGCGGATCCGCGGCAGGAGCAGCTGGGCCCCGCAGAACACGGGGACGAACACCAGGGCGTTCAGGGTCTGCTCCACGTCCTCCGGGCTGATGGCGCGCCGCAGCGCGGGCGTGGGGGTCAGCCACAGCCAGATATCCAGCAGGATCCGGCGGATCTGGCTGCCGTCGGGCCACAGCAGCAGGACGCCCACCACCAGGACCACCGGGATCAGCACCCAGATCGCCGCGCGGCGCACCCGACGCCGCGTCGTCGCGCTGGTGCGTCGGGCCGGGTGGATTACACCGCGCCGGATCACCGTTCCCTCCGAGGCCGGATGGTACCCTCGAGGCATCGCGACGGGCGGGCACCCGAGCCGTCAGGGCCTCGCCGTGCCCTGAGGGCCTCACCCAGCAGAGGGGGCCGACCGCGCCGATCGTCTGTGTCGTTTCTCAAGGGGACCCCATGACTTTGCTCGACTTCCTGCGCCTGACCAGGGCGAACCTGAAATACCTCATCATCTTCACCGTAGCCGGGGCGCTGCTGGGCCTCGGCGTCGCCGCCCTGCAGCCCAAGGTCTACTCTGCCACCTCCAGCGGATACGTCACCGCCGGCGGCGGCTCCGCCGTCGGGGACATCCTCTCCGGGGACTCCGCGGCGCAGGCGAAGGCCTCCGCATACCTGCCGCTGGTCACCAGCGGCCCGGTCGCGAAGAAGATCGCCGAGAACAACTCCGTGGGCATCGACGAGTCCGCGATCCCCTCGCACCTGAGCGCCTCCGTCGAGCCGAACTCCACCCTCATCAAGGTCACCGCCACCGCCTCCTCCCCGCAGGACGCGGCCACGCTGGCCAACAACGCCCTGCAGGCCACCGCGGACTACGTCTCGGACCTGGAGGGCCGGGAGTCCGCGGTGAAGGTCACCCCGCTGGATGATGCCCAGGCCCCGGACGGACCCGTCTCCCCCAGCTACCGCAACTACCTGCTGATCGGCGCCGCCGTGGGCCTGGTCCTGGCCTACCTGATCGCCTTCCTGCGCAAGTTCGCCGACGTGCGGGTGCGCACCACCGATGACCTGGAGAACGCCACCGAGGCGGGGACCCTGGGCATCCTGCCGAAGTCCTCGGCCTTGGATGAGAACACCTTCCTGAGCGACCGCGCGGATCACCAGTCGGAGGAGGCGCTGCGCCAGCTGCGCACCAACCTGCGCTTCGTCTCGGTGGATGCCCCGCCGCGCTCGATCATCGTCTCCAGCCCCAACCCGGGCGAGGGCAAGTCCACGGTCTCCGCCTCCCTGGCCCACGCCTTCGCGAAGGCCGGTCAGCCGACGATCCTCATCGACGCGGACCTGCGCCGCCCCACCCAGGCGAAGATCTTCGGCCTGGACGACGCCGTCGGGCTCTCCCAGGTGCTCTCCGGACAGGTCGGCCCGGAGGAGGCCATCCAGCGGATCGGGGACACCGAGCTGTACGTGCTGCCGGCCGGTCGCATCCCCCCGAACCCCTCGGAGCTGCTGGGCTCGTCCAAGATGCAGCGGCTGATCCAGGAGATGTCCCAGGAGTACCTGGTAATCATCGACGTCCCGCCGCTGCTGCCGGTCACGGACGGCTCTCTGCTCTCGGCCAATGTGGACGGGGCCATCCTAGTCAGCGTCTGCGGGCGCACCCGCAAGGATCAGGCGCAGGCCGCCGCGCAGGCGCTGGGCCGGGTCAACGGGCACCTGCTGGGCACCGTGATGAATATGACCCCGGAGAAGGGTCTGGGCTCGCACTACTACGGCTTCGGCTACGGCGGCTACCGCAGCGGCTACCAGGCCTACTACGGCCAGGACGGCGAGGGATCCGGCTCCGGGTCCTCCCCCGCCGCCGGCGGCAAGCACGGGGCGAAGGGACGCGGGCGCCGGGCCCGCACCTCTCACAGCAGCTGATCCTTCGAGGCGGCCCCTCCCCTTCCCCGGGGTCGGGGCCGCCTCGCGGCATCGGGGCACTTCGACGCAGCGGCGGAGCCACCGGGAAGGAGGCAGGGGATGCACGGACTGGAACTGGGCGATCGCATCCGCCTGGCCCACGCCGCCCTGCAGGCCACCGCCGACGGCGTCGGCGCCGATGTGCTGCACATCAAGGGCTACGCGAGCATGCCGGGGCTGTACCGGGTGGATCGGGTCAGCACGGACGCGGACGTGCTGGTGCGCCCGGAGCACCTGCAGCGCTTCCTCGGTGCGCTGCGCGAGCAGGGCTGGGAGGTGGTGGCCCACTTCGACTCCGGCTCGGCCTTCCAGCACGCCATGACCCTGCGCCATCCCTGGTGGGGCCCGGCCGACATCCACCGGCACTTCCCCGGGATCCTGCGGGACCCCTCCGCGGCCTTCGAGCTGCTGTGGTCCAGCCACGAGCGGGTCCCCATCGCCCACCTGCCCTGCGCGGTGCCGCAGGTGCTGGACCAGATCCTGGTGCTGCTGATCCACGCCGGGCGCGACGGCGTGCGCGGGCGCCACGACGTGCACCACCTGATGCGCATCCTCAGCGCCGAGGACGTCGCGATCCTGCGCTCGCGCGCTGAGGCGCTGGAGTGCACGCTGGCCCTGGCCACCGCCCTGGGCGAGCTGGAGAGCTTCCGCGGGCACCGGGACTATCTCCTGTGGAAGGTGATCTCCCAGGGCGGGTCCCGGCTGCAGGAGTGGGAGGCGCGCTTCCGGGCGGCCCGCTCCCTCGGGGATCGACTGCGCGTGCTGCGCTCCATGGTGCACGTGAACCGGGATCACCTGGCCATGCGCCTGGGCCACGAGCCCTCGGAGCAGGAGCTGCGCGCGGAGGCCGCCCGGCGTCGACGGCGGGCCCTCCGGGAGCTCGGGGCCGCCGCCGCGCGCCGGGTGCGCGGGGTGTCTGCTGTCGCCCGGGGATGGATCGGGAGGCGCCGGTGAGCACCGAGCACGCATCAGAGGAAGTGCCCCTGCCGCCCTTCCGGGTCAGTCCCCGAACCGCCTGGGTGGACAGCCGGGCGCAGGCGCAGCTGTGCTACGTCGCCCGGCCCCCGGAGGTCGGTCCGCAGACGCTCACCGGGCCCGGGCGGGCGCTGTGGCTGTCCTGGGCGGACGGCGAGCCCTTCGACGCCGGGGTGCGCCGTCTGGCCCGCGAGTACGGCGCCCCGGTCCAGACGGTGGCCGCCGACGCCGAGGCGCTGGCCCGCCAGCTGCTGGACCTGGGTCTGCTGGAACCGCTCGGGGAACCCGAGATGCCGGGCCGGGACTGACCCCGCCCGGCACGTCCGGAGATCCCGGGCCGGGCGGTCCTCAGTCGGAGAGCATGCCCCGGCGGCGCAGCTGCTCCCGCAGCTGCTCCTCGAAGCGCTCGAGCCCGAAGGGGCGGGCGTGCTCCCGGATCCGCTCGGCGTCGTAGTCCCGCGGGTCCAGGGCCTGCACGGCCTCCCGGATGGCCGGGGCGGTGGGCTCGTCGATGAACGCGCCGGTCACCCCCTCGCGCAGGGTGTCCAGGAATCCTCCGGCCCGCAGGGCGATCACGGGCTTGCCGTAGGCCCCGGCTTCCAGCGGGGTGATCCCGAAGTCCTCGTAGGAGACCGCGAGCACCGCGCGGGCCCGGGAGTAGGCCCAGCGCATCTGGGCGTCGGTGAGCCCGCGGGCCACCCGCACGTTGGGCGGCGCCTGGGTGCGCAGGGGCTGGTACAGCGGCCCCGCTCCGATGACCAGGAGGTTGTGCTCCGGCAGGTCCCGGAAGGCCTCCACGGCGTGCTGCACGTTCTTGTACGGCAGCAGGCGGGAGACGATGACGAAGAACTCCCCGGTCCCGCCGTCGGCACGCGCGGTCCCGTCCCACGGGACCTCGTCGATGGGCTCGACGGGGGCCTGCACGTCCACGCTGTGCGGCGGGAAGAGCACCGGAGCTTCGAATCCGTAGACCCGGCGGATGCGATCGCGGACCACGCTGGAGTTGGCGAGGTAGTCGCCCTCGTGGCGGTGTGCGGCCTTCTGGTCCCAGCGGCGCAGGAAGGGCAGCATCGCGGCGAGCACCCAGGACATGGGACCCTTCCCCGCGCGGTCCCCGAGGTACTGGTCGCTGAGGTAGATCCACCGAGCGGGGCTGTGGCAGTAGACCAGGCGGTCCCCGTCGAATCGGAACCCGTGGGCCCATCCGGTCGTGGAGACGATGCTCAGCCGGGCGGGGACCCGCAGCAGCGAGGAGGCCAGCGGCAGCAGGGGCAGGGCCATGCGGTGGTGCCGGCGCAGGAAGCCGATCCGATTCAGCGGGGACGTGATGATGTGGGCGTCCCGGAACTCGGGGAAGGTCCCCTCCGGGTCGTACAGCGTGGTGTGGATGGGGGCGTCGGGGAAGATCCGGTGCAGGGCCAGCACCACCCGCTCCGCTCCTCCGCGCTGGGTGAGGTAGTCGTGGGCGATCGCGATCTCGTGGCGGGGAGTGCGGTGAGAGGATGCGGGGCGGGGGCGGATCAGACGGCGGAGGGCGTTCGTGGGGGAGGCGAACATGTCTCTCAGAAGGTTCGTCGGGCTCTGTCAGGGTGGCGTTCACCGGCGTGGCCTGCCGCTTCCACGCACAGCGCCACCAGCTTACGGCCCAGACCTTCCGGAATGCGGGGCAGAATCCGGTCTACGCCCCCGGCGATCCTCTCCAGGCGGGTTTCGGTGAGCACGGCGGCGAGTCCGCGCACGGCAGCACCCCAGAGACCCACGGGGCGCCGCTGCGGTCCAAGGGCCTCCTGCCCGTGCTTGGCCAGGAACAGCTCCCGCGCGGCCCCCGAGTGCAGGGCCCGGCGGGCGCGGGAGGCGGTGGTGGTGGCGGCGACGTGGTGCGGGGTCAGCAGCCCGGGCTCGATGCGCACGCTCGCCCCGGCCTGCACGAGCCGCCAGCCCATGTCGACGTCCTCCCAGCCGTACCGCCGGTAGTCCCGGTCGTATCCGCCGGCCAGGTCATGCGCACGTCGGGTCACCGAGCAGTTGCCCGCCCAGTAGCGCCATTGGCGCCCGGCCGGCGTCGCCTCGGCGTCCTGCCTGAAGCGGGTGTTCATCGGGCGCCCGTACACCCGCGCATACGGGGTCTCCGGGTACCTGTTGTCGTACAGGCCGATGACCCCGGAGAGGCCGTCCGGGTCCGGATGCGCCTCGAGATGGCGCTGCACATACTCGGCTCCCGGTTCCAGGTCGTCATCGCAGCGGATGAGGATGTCCCCGCGGGCGGCGTCGAACCCCGCGTTCAGCGCGGCCGAGCGCCCCCGGTTCTCCGGGAAGACGATGCTGCGCAGCCGGGTCATGCCCTCGCGGCGGTAGGTCTCCAGCAGGCCGGCGGTGTCGTCCACGTCCCCGTCCACGACGACGATCACCTCGAAGTCGTCGATGCTCTGCCGCTGGAGCGCATCCAGGGGGTGGTGCAGGCGGTCGCGGCCGCCGCGGGTCGGGATGATGACGGAAGCGCGCACGGCAACGTCGGCGGTAGGCTCGTGCTCGGTCATGGGCGTCCTTCCTGGGCGGGCGGAACGGGGTCCTGGCCGCGCCGGATGCGGTCCAGCACCTCGGCCACTCGTGCCCGGCCGGCTTCCGGTGAGTACAGCCTCCGCCACCTCGAGTGGGCGGCGTCGGTGATGCGCCGGACCCGGGCGGGGTCCTCGCGCAGAGTGCGCAGGGCCGAGCGCAGCACGGCGGCCAGGTCCTCGGCGTTACCCGCGCGGGCGATCCACGGGTGCTCCGGGCCGAGCAGCTCCGGGAGGGCGCCGTCATCGGAGACGACCAGCGGCACCCCGGCGCTCATCGCCTCGGCGGCGGTCAGCCCGAAGACCTCGGAACACTCGGAGGCGACCACCAGGAGATCCACCTGCTCGAGGAACCGCTCCGGCACGACGCGGCCGCAGCGCACGACCAGCTCCGCTGGGACCCGACCGATGGCCCGTTCGACGACCGCCACCTCATCCTCGGGGATGTGCCCGTGATCGCCGGCCAGCCAGAGCTCGAGTGATCCTCCTGCGGAAGGGTTCCCGGCGAGCTCCCGGACGGCCTGAGCCAGCGTTGCGACCCCCTTCATGGGGGAGATCCGCCCGAGGAAGCCGACGCGCACGGGCTCGCTGGGAGGCGCAGGACGGCCGGTGATGCTGATCACCGGAGTCCAGTTGGGAAATCCGCGGGTCCCGCGGACCGCGGCCGCGCCGTAGTACGAGGGGATCAGGCTCACGGAACCGCCGATCCGCAGCGCGGCCGCGAAGACCCGGTTGCTCCCGGTCGGCACCTGGTGCAGGTGGGTGATCCTGCGGCGGTGCCCGATCAGCGCGAAGGAGGGCACCAAGCCGTTGCACCAGATCCACGCGTCGCGGTGTCGGGCGGCCCACCGGGCCAGCTGCAGCATGTAGGCGGGTCGGGAGTCGGCGGCCAGGCGCACGACGTCGTATCCCTCGGCATCCGCGCGGCGGCAGACCTCGTCCGGGGTGCGCGGGGCGATCACGGAGACCTCCCAGCCTTCCTCCCTCGCGGCGCGCGCGATGGCGAAGAGCATGACCTCACCGCCGGAGATGTCCCCGTTGTTGGTGGCCAGGTAGAGACGGGTCATGACCCGGTTCCGCTCCGAGCGCCGAGGCGGCGCTTCAGCAGCCCGCCGAGAGGGCCGTAGACGATGCAGCCGTAGACGCGGCCCCATGCGGCCACGACCCGGCCCGCGTCGGTTCGGTCCACACTGCGGGTCCGCAGGGCGGCGCCGAGCACCCCGACGGAGACCCCCACGGCGTCCTTCAGGGTTCCGCCGACCGTGTAGCGCCGCGCGTCATAGGCCGGAAAACGACGGGCCATGAGCACGCGGCCCTGACCGAGTCGGAACCGCTTGCGGATGCTCGCGGAGTTTCCCGATACCGTGAAGTCCACGGCGGCGTCCGGAACGCTCAGGAGGGGGAATCCCGCTTCCTGGACCCGCCAGGAGAAGACCACATCCTCGAAGCCATAGGTGGGAAGCGTCTGGTCGAAGCCCCCGACAGCATCGCAGGCCGCGCGGGTCACGGCCATGCATGCCCCTCCGACGTGCGAAAGATACGGTGTCTGCACCACACCGAGGGCGCTCGCACCGGTCTCGGAGTCCCCCGGATGATGCGGATGCATGCTCCCCCCGGCGAGGGCCTCCCGGTCCCGCAGCGCGTCCCCGAACGCCTGGATCCAGCCATCCCGGATGGCGTCATCCGCATCGCAGAAGGCCAGCACGCGACCGCGAGCGCGGCGGATCCCCGCATTGCGCGCGGCCGGAATGCCGGGGACCGACCCGCCGTCCACGATCTGCACGGGGAACCTCTCGGCGTCGTGCTCTTCTGCGGCCCAGTGCCGGATGAGCTCGGCTGTCCCGTCGGTGGAGCCGTTGTCCACGATGACGAGCTCGAAGGGGTGCGTGCTGCGCTGGGCCTCCACGGCGGCCAGCTGACGGCCGAGCGTGTCCGCCCCGTTGCGGACGCAGATGATCACCGACACCAGGGGCGTCATCGGGCCTCTCTCCTCGCGACGATCCGCGGTGCAGCGCTGGTCGTGGACATGGCCGGTTCCGAGGCACCACCTCGCGCCGACAATGCGACGAAGATCGCGAGGCCGAGCACCACCGCCCACGCATTCGTGTAGAAGACCTCCCCCAGGCGCCACGCGCACACGAGCAGCGCGACGGCCGCCCCCTGGGCGATCCGCCCCGCGAGGGGGTCTGCCACGGAGATCGAGCTGAACGGCCGGACGCCCACGAGCACGGTCACCGCGACGATGAAGATCAGCCAGGGCCAGCCGCCCTCCACGAACGCGGACCAGTAGGAGTTGTGGAAGAACCATGCCTTCTCCTCCGTGCCGCCGGAGGAATCCAGGAGGTGCACCACGGCTTCGCCGAGCCCGCGGCCGAAGAAGCCCGTGGTCTGGACCTTCGCCCACGACGCGTCATCGATCCGGTCCCGCAGGGCATCGCTGCCCACGCGATCGGAGAACACGCCGACCTGCGAGAAGTCCTCATTGAGCAGGTTGACTCCCCAGTAGATCACCAGCCCCAGCACGAGCTTCCAGAACACGGACAGCCGGGGCGCCAGCAGGATCCACAGGGCCCCGGCCGCGAAGGCCGCCAGAGAGGTGCGCGAGCCGGTCAGCCACAGCGGCACCGCGGCCGCCAGCAGCCACAGCAGCCGCGCCGGGAGGGTGCGGAACAGCATCAGGCCGAGCAGCCCGAAGATCGCGTAGGCCAGACCGGACTGGTTCTTGTCCCCGATGAATCCGGTGAGGTACCCGCCGTAGTCGTTGGAGGCCAGCCCCGCGTAGAAGGCCGGGATGTTCAGCGCCAACCCGGTGAGATAGCCGATCACCGCGGAGCGGATGTGGATCCGCCCGGAGGCGATGAACCACAGCATCGCCGTCACCACGGTCATGCGGAAGAGCCGGCGCTTCCAGTCCTCGGCATCCGCGGACTGATCCGCCAGCGCGGAGACCAGCCCCACGTAGACCAGCATCAGTGCGTTCAGGACCACCAGCCAGCGGTACTCGCCCAGGGCCACCGCCGGACGACGGCACAGACCGTAGAGGACGACGACGATGGGCATGAACTGGTGGGTGTCCAGGCCGACCCCGGGCACGTGGAAGGGCAGCACCATCACCAGGAACAGGAAGAACTCCACCAGGCGCAGCCGCCCCGCCTCATCGCGCACCCGGTCACGGGTGCGCTCGTACCAGACGGAGCCGGAGCCGGCGGGCCGGACCGTCGTCGTGCTCATCGTGCTCTCCTCCCAGTCCCAGGGGTCCGGACCTCGTCATAGGCCGCGGCGATGCCCGCGCACATCTGCGCGGCGTCCCACCCGCCCGTCGCAGGCCCGGGCCCGGCTTCCGCGGTCATCAGCTTCCGCGCGATCGTCTCCGGCTCCGGGGAGCCCACCAGGCGCCCCACGGGCAGGACCTCGGCGTTGCCGCCGACGTCCGTGGCCACCACGGGCAGCCCCACGGCCGCCGCATCCAGCAGCGCATAGGACAGATTCTCCCAGGCCGACAGCTGCGCCAGCACATCGGCCCGGCCCATCGCCGCGATCGGATCCGCGAAGCCGACGAAGCGCACGGCCTCCGCCACGCCCAGCGTCCGGGCGCGGTCCTCCAGCTGCGAGCGCAGCGGCCCCTCCCCCGCGACCTCCAGAGTGGCTTCCGGGACCTGCTCGCGCACCCGCGCGAAGGCCTCCAGCAGGACGTCGAGGTTCTTCTCCGGGGCCAGCCGAGACAGGCTGAGCACCCGCAGGACCCCCGGGGCACCGGGCATCCGGGCGGCGTCGAAGCGCCGTCGCAGGGTCGGGGCGTCCACCCCGTTGCGCACCACGCGCACCCCGCGAGCTCCCCACTTGGCGGCCATGACCTCGGCCGTGGAGGCGCTGACCGCGAGCTTCACGTCCGTGACCCGCAGCCGCATCCCGTGCACCAGGTTCATCACCCGGGCGCGCAGCGTCGAGGACTGGTAGACGGAGTCCTCCGGGGCGATCCCGTGCTCGGTGGTGGCCAGCACCGGGCCCCGACGTCGCAGCCCCGGCAGCCGGGAGAGTCCCAGAGCCGCCGCGGCGACGACGTCGGCGAAGGCCAGGTGCGTGTGCACCACCGCCGGGCGCAGGGCGCGCACCGTGGCGCGCAGGGTCCGCACCGACGCCGCGAGCCCGGCGCCGGTGCCGAAGGCCCCGGTGACCACGGCGGAACCCTGCCCGCGCAGGGCCTCGGCCAGCGCCCCCTCCGGGCACAGCACCACGATGCGATATCCGGGGATGCCCTGTCGCGCGGCGTCGAGCACGTGGCGGGCCACGCCCCCGATCTCGGGGACGGGGACGCACCACAGCGCGATCGGAGCGTTCTGCTCGCTGCCGGAACGGTGTTCCGGCGGTGGAGTCACAACCACTGCTCCAGGCGGTCCAGGGCGACGAAGAAGCCTTCGCCGTTGTTCACATGCCCCATCCAGATCTCGGGGATGAAGGAGGCATCCGGCACGATCCGGCGCAGCTGGGCGCCCAGCGCGGCCCAGTCGACGTCGCCCTCGCCCACCTGCACGCCCTCGCCGTCCACTCCGGTGCCGTCCACCAGGTGCAGGTGGATGGTGCGCGGAGCCAGCAGCTCGACGGCCTCGCTCAGCGGCATCTTCAGGAAGTTCGCCGCGAGCATCGTGTGGGAGATGTCCAGGCAGAGGTCCACATCGTACTCGTCCGCGAACTCGCGGGTGTCCCGCGGATCCAGGAAGAGGTTGTGGTACTGCTGCCCGCCCATCAGCCACGGGTACGGCGGCAGGGTCTGCGCGGCGATGCGCACGCCGTCGGCGTCCAGTCGCTGCAGCGCCTGCCCGATGCGGGCGTACTTGGCCTTGCGCTGCTCCGGCGGGATGTGCCCGTTCTTGGTGAACCCGCCCATGGTCACCACCATCACCGGGTCATCCTCCAGGGTGAAGTACTTCTTCATGTCCCGGGTGATGTCGATGGTCCGCTGCACCTCGCGGATGGAGCGCTCCCAGATCTCCTCGTCCTCGGAGGCCAGGTCCACCAGGAAGTCCCCCGCGAAGAGGTCCGGCAGGTGCGTGGTGAAGGACATCGGCAGCTTCTCGTCGAAGACCTCCTCGATGTCCATCTCCAGGTCCTTGTAGGAGAAGTGGAACTCCAGGAAGTCCGGCTTCGCCTCCTCGATCAGGGCCCGGTAGTCGTGGAAGCGCACCGGCAGACCCCAGGGCCGGTCGAAGGAGAAGTCCCGGCGCAGCACGGCGTCGTCCTTCAGGTCGCCCTCGAAGAAGAAGTCCCCCTCGGCGACGTCGCGGTGCAGGGTCCGCCCGATCAGCTGATCCGCATAGTTGGGCTGCAGGCCGCGGCCCGGGGACTTCACGGCCACGTCCTCGGCGGTGACGGTCTCCCCGGCCTTCAGGGCCCGGGTGGCCACCAGGGACTTGGCGAGGTTCACCCGGTTCATCAGCTCGCCGGTGGTCACCTCGCGGGGACCGGCCGATCCGATGGCCTCCTCGACGTCGCGCACCTGACGCACCATCGCCGCGAACTCCTCGGGCAGCAGGGAGACGGTGTGGTCGTTGCCCTCGAGGGTCTTGTCGATGGTGAAGTGCTTCTCGATGATCTTGGCCCCGCGGGCCACCGCGGCGATCGGCACGTGGTACCCGCGCTCGTGACCGGAGTAGCCCACGAGGGTCTGCCCGATCTCCTCCAGCCGGGACATGTACGCGAGGTTCACGTCCTTGTACGGGGCCGGGTAGGCGGACTGGCACTGCAGCAGGGCGAAGCTGGCACCCACCGAGCGCAGCACCTGCACCGACGCCTTGATCTCCTCCTCCCGGGACATGCCCGTGGAGACCAGCATCGGCAGACCGGTGCGGCCCATCGCCCGCAGCAGGTCGTGGTTGGTCATATCCGCGGAGGCCACCTTCAGACCGGGAATGCCGTAGGAGGTCAGCGCCTCCAGGGAGGGGACATCCCACGGGGTGCACAGCACGTCGATGTCCACCTCCTTGCAGTGGTCGAACACGTCGTACATCTGCTCCACGGTCAGGGAGAACTTGGACAGCAGGTCCAGGGTGTACTGGGCGCCGAGATCCTCCCCGGCGGAGGTGCCGCCGGCCTGGCGGTACAGGGCGTCCATGTCCCGCAGCTGGAACTTCACCGCATCCGCCCCGGCCTCGGCGGCCAGGTCCACCAGGCGCTTGGCCAGCTCCGGGTCCCCCTGGTGGTTGTTGCCGATCTCCGCGATGAGGAAGGCGGGGTGGTCCTTGCCCACCGTGTGCCGTCCGATCTGCAGCGTCTCCGCGGAGTCCATGGCAACGGCCAGCAGGTGCCCCCGCTCATCCACCAGCGGCAGATGCTCGATGCCGCCGCCGAACAGCCCCGCCAGCTCCGCCGGCTCGGCCCCCTCCGGAGCGGTGCGGGGGTTCCGGTTGGCGACCTCCAGGCAGGAGACGGACAGGTCCCCGCTCGGGTTGGCCAGCAGCCACCGGCGGAAGTCACCGTCGGTCAGGGCGCCCTGGAGGATGCCGTGGGCATCCACGCAGAACACGATGCGGGCCCTGTTCGCGGAGATCTTCTGCAGCCCGGTGAGCACCGGGTCCTCGGAGAAGACGACGTAGGGGGAGATGGTGCGTTCGATGATCACTGGTGGGTTCCTCGGTTCTGCGTCTCGTCCTGCGGGTAGGTCTCCCGCAGCTGTGCCTCGGCCGTGGCGAAGTCCACGGGGGTGTCGATGTCCACGCCCTCCACCTCGTCCAGGACGAACAGGCGGATGCGCCCGCCCAGGCGGTTGTGCAGCTCGTCGTAGATGTGCGGTGCGGTGACGTAGAGGGAGCCGTTCTCCCGGTAGCGCAGGGTCTGCTCGGTCAGCTCCTGACGGCGGGGCCGGTGCATGACCTCGTACTCCGCGCTCGGTTCCTCCCCGGGTGCGCCCTGGCGCCAGATGAACGGGGACTCGGGGATCACCCCGACCATGGACTCCGCATCCGAGTCCAGGAACTCCCGGACTGCCCGGGCGATGGTTCCCGGCAGGCGCAGCGGAGAGGTGGCCTGCAGCAGCATCACCGCATCCGGGGCGAAGCCGTCCGCGCGCGCCCAGGCCAGGGCGTGCTCGATGACGGGTTCGGTGGCCGTGGTGTCCTGCGCGAGCTCGGCCGGACGCAGGAAGGGCACCTCGGCGCCGGCCTGCCGGGAGATCTCGGCCAGCTCCTCATCGTCCGTGGAGACGATCACGCGCAGATCCGTCTCCGGGGCGAGTTCGTTCCGGGCGGCCAGCGCCTGGGCGATGGTCCAGGCGACCAGGGGCCGTCCGGCGATGGGTCGGAGGTTCTTGCGGGGGATCCCCTTGGATCCCCCGCGCACCGGGATGACGGCCAGGACCTGGCTCATGGTGTCGGTTCCTCTTCCTGCTGCTGTGCGATGGTGTGCGGGGCCGACGGGTGCCGGTCCTCGGTGAGGATCTGGGCGATCCTGCGGGCGGGCTCGACGTCGGGCCGGTCGGGCGCGGGGGTGGGCGGTCCGCCCCAGGGGCGCATGCCGTAGCGTCCCCACAGCTCCCGCAGCCAGGCGGGCGGTCGGCGGTGGTGCACCCAGGCGGGCAGACCGAGGGCCGCGGCCTCCAGGACCCCGGTGGAGAACACCGAGACCACGGGCGATCGCAGCCGCGTCAGCGGCTGGCCGGCGTCGTCGAAGGCGATGCCGCGCCGGCGCCACCAGCGGTGCACGAGCCGGGAGAGGAGGTCCCGTTCCCCGGGATGCGGGCGGTAGACCGCACCCTGCCTCCTGCAGAAAGCGTAGCAGGAGCGGATCAGCCCGATCCTGGGCAGCTCGGCCCCGTGCAGCTGGCCCAGGAACACCGGGGCGGCCTCGACGGCTTCTGCGGGACCGCGCGGGGCGGCGCCGGCGCGCCACAGCAGCTGGGAGCCCACCACCTCCGCCGTGGTGTCCGGACGGCCCGCGGTCCAGTAGGCGGCGTCCGCGGCGGAGAAGGCCAGCAGGTGCGCGGCCCGCGGCAGCGGGGGTGCCATCGGCACCAGCAGGCCGTGCTGGACCACCCAGAACGGCAGGTCCCGCTGCTCGCGCCAGGCGTCCGCCGCGGCGCCGACCGGCAGGTAGGAGCCGACCCCGAGCACCCGGCGCACGCTGCGCAGCTCGGGGGCCTGCCCCAGCTGCTGCCCCGTCAGCTCCCGGGTGCGCCAGGGCCCGCCGGGCAGGTGCTCGGTGACCTCGTGGGGGGCGAGCACGGCGAGGTCGCGTTCCGACAGGTGGGTCAGGGGCTCCAGCAGGGCGGCCCGCTGGGTGGGGCCGGTGGTCTCCAGGGCGACGAGCAGCTCGGGCGCCTCGCCGCGTACGTGCAGCGCGAATCGGGGCTGCGGCTCGGGGATGCGGCGGATCCGCCGGACTCCGCGGGCCGCGGCGGTCTTCAGGGTGCGCGGCAGGTTGCGCCGGGCCTGCCAGCGGTGCCAGGCGCGCAGGTCCGCGGGGTGGGTCAGTCCCACAGCTTCTGCACCTCCCGGGCCCGGTGGGCGAAGGTGTGCTGCGCGAGGGTCCGAGCGCGCCCCGCGGCGCGGATGCGCTCGGACCAGGGCCGATCGGCGAGGACCCGGCGGGACAGCTCCAGCAGCTGCTCGGGGCTGCGGTAGATCAGCACCTCCGTGCCGGGGTCGTAGAACTCCTCGACGTCGGGGCGGTCGATCAGCTGGATGCCGTTCATCCCGGGCACTTCGAAGGTGCGCATGGCCAGCCCCTCCTGCAGCCCGTGCACGTTCAGGGCTGCGGCGGCGCGGGCCTGCACCGCGTAGGCCTGCGCCAGGGGGATGTCCCGCTCGGAGGGCAGATCCGGGCGGGCCCATTCCCAGGTGCGCAGCTGGTCCACCGGGTGGTGGGACCAGCCGCGCCCGTAGGCGCGCACCGGCACGCCGTGCCCGGACAGGTGCTCCAGCAGCTGCACCCGGTTGGGGTAGCGGGAGCCGACGAAGACGATCTCCTCCTGGGTGCGGGTCTGCGGCGGGGCCAGCTCGGGGTCGAAGCCGTTGGGCACGTAGGCCGCGGGCACCCCCGCCTCGGCGAGCATGTCCGCTTCGGAGCGGGCGTAGCTGATGACCCCCGGCAGCTGCCGCAGGAAGTCGAAGTCGTAGCGGTGGCGGGAGAGGTCGTCGTAGAGCCACAGCAGGTGCGGGACCCCCTGGGCGCGCACCTCCTCCCAGAACGCCTGCCCCAGGGCGTCGGCCTTGATGACCAGCAGCCGGTCCGGTCGGTGCTCGCGCAGCACCTCCACGGCGCGCCGGGTCAGGTCCGCCTCGGCCCGCTCCCGGGAGTCCGCGCCGAAGCGCTCGGGCAGCTCGTAGCGCAGCTTGTTGCGCAGCTTGGCCCCCACGGTGTCGAAGGCGTCGTAGCGGTGCACCGCCGTCTCGTAGCCCAGGGCCCGGAAGCCGCGGGCGATGGAGTGGCAGTACCCGTGGAAGGCGGGGCTGATGATCAGCAGCCGCTGGCCGCGGGGCTCGCTCACTGGTTCGCCCCTCGTTCGCTGAGGCCGGTCAGGGCCCATTCCTCCCGGAACGTGCGCAGCGGGGCGACGTCGCGCCCGGCGGCCCGGCGCAGCACCTGGTGCCCGAGGTTCACCAGGGTCGCGGCCCGCAGCGCGGCGCGCAGCCGACGCTCCCCGCCCCACTTGCGGGCGTACAGGAAGCGGGAGGCCACCAGCCACCGGCGACGCAGCCCGGGGTTGGAGGAGCCGCCGCTGGCGTGGGTGACGGTGATATCCCCGAGGACCGCTGAAGGCACTCCGATCTCCCGGAGACGCCGTTGCAGATCGACCTCTTCGGCGTTCATGAAGAATCTCTCGTCGAATCCACCGACCGATCGCACGGCCTCCACCGGAAGAATCATCGCGGCCCCCATGACCCAGTCCACGGGGTGTTCTCCGAGAGCCTCTGCCTGGGTATCATGCCCGACTGCCTCGTGGAGGGCCCGACGGTCTCGGTACCTGGCCAGCGGTGTCAGCCACTCCACGACCTGTTGCCTGACCGTGGGAAAGTGCCGACCCACCCATTGGGCGGTGCCGTCTTCATTCAGAACGCGGGGCGAGTAGACGGTGGGCCGAGCCCCACGCACTCTTTCAGTGATGCGGGCGACCACGCCCTGAGCAAGATCCAGGTCGGAGTTGAGGACGAGTGCCCAGGGAGTCGTGGCCTCAGCCAATCCGGTGTTCACGGCAGAGCCGAATCCGCCGTTGCTCTCCCGTCGCACCACCTTGACGATCAGCCCGTGGGGGTTCTCTTCTTCGGAGAGCTCCGCGTCCTGGTCCAGGAAGGGTCGGGGCGAACAGTCATCCACGACGATCACCCGCAGGTCGGCGATCCCCTGCTGCCCAGCGAGCTGCTTGATCAACGACCGAGTGTCATCGGGCGTTCCGTAGTGGGGGATCACCACGGTTACAGGGTTCTCCTCAGGACTGACAGATGTGTTCGCTCCTGCACCGGACGTGGCGCCGGCGACCGGATGGTCCAGCTGACGGGGAGGGACCCGCCCGGCGATTCGATAGCGCCAGTGCCCCTCGAGGATTCCCTCAGCCCACCCGAGGTGCTCCCAGCTCGCGCGTCGCTCAGCTGGGTCGACGTTCGGCCGAAGGGTGAGCACCGCCTTCAGCAGGTCCTCGGGGTACCGGCGGAGGGAGCCTGCGAAGGATATCGGCGGCAGCGGCCTGCCCTCTCGGAACCGAGCCCAAAGCAGCATCCACCCCAGAGCGTAGGCTCGACGCTGCTTTCGCACGGCACGCATCGTGCGCCGCTGCACGTACCAGGAAGAGGCGAGCGTCGTCGTCGTGAGCTGGAATCCCGCTTCCTGCGCTCGCCAGTCGAAGTCGACCTCCTCGTGCCCGGTCGGGAACGATTCGTCGAAACCCCCGATGGCATCCCAGACGGTCCGCTTCATGCCCCTGCTGGACCCATGCGTATAGGGCAGGTATCCCATCGTCCGGTATTCCGGGCCGAGCTTCCTGCCGGTGTCGGTCTCCACCCAGGTGCCCACCAGATCTGCCTCATCGAGGGCTCGTGCCACCACACCGACCCAGTTTCGACTCACGCGATCATCAGCGTCGCAGAGCAGGATCTTCGATCCGGACGCAACCGCGATTCCCGCGTTGCGGGCATGGGAGGGCCCTTGAGTCTTGTCAGCCCGGACCACCCGCAGGTCCCCGGGGACGCGATCGGACCAAGCCAGCGCCGCTTCCCGTGTCCCATCCGTGGAGAGGTTGTCCGCGACGATGATGTCGAATGCCGGCGAGTCGACCTGCTGCGACAGCGCTTCCAGCTGCCCCCCGATGCTGTCGGCGGCATTGAAGGCGGGGATGACCACGGTGATGTCTGCGGGATGGCTCACGATGCGCTTCCTGTCGGGCTGGAGAGGTCCGGATGAATGGTGCTGAGTGCGCGTTCGGCGGCTTCGCTGCCGAATCGACGCCGAAGCTCAGCAGCAACGGCCTCGGATCGTCTTCGATAGGACGCCGGAGCGCCGAGCACGGAGACCACGGCATCGGCGAAGGCCTCCGGATCCGAGGTCACGCCCGCGAACCAGGAGTCGTCCCCGATGCCTTCGGCTCCCACGGGAGTGGTGACCACCGGGACTTCAGAGGCCAGGGCATCGAGGGTCTTGAACTTGACCCCGGCGCCCTGGAGAAGCGGGACCACGGCCACGTCGGCCCGAGCGTATTCCTCGGCGAGGTCCGGGACGAAGCCGAGCAGCTCGGCCCCCGTCCCGTCGGCATCTCGCCGGACGGTGTCGCGGATGCCTCCTCCAGCGATCCGCATCCGGACATCGGGAACCTGCTGCCGGATGCCGGGCAGCACCTCGCGCAGGAACCATCGCAGCCCCTGCTCGTTGGACCAGCGAGCCAGGTAGGCGACGAACAGGATCGTCGGCGGCGCCGACTCCTCGACCGATCGCGTCGACGCTGCGGGAAGATCAACCGGCGGAGGCAGGGTGCGCACACGGGGAGATCGCGGCAGCAGCGCCGCGTCCTTCTCGGACAGGACCACCAGGGCGTCGGGCCCACCGGACCCGGTGGCCAGACGCCGTTCATCGCGGCGGACGCGCCCGACCGCCCATCGGCTGTAGACATTCAGAAGAAGTCGCGAGATGCCGGTGCGCGGGCTGGTCTGGGCGGCTCGGGAGAGCTGCTGGCTCAGCACGTCATGAAGGGTCACCACCGTGCGAGCCGAGGGGTTGATCCGGCGGATCGTGCGCAGCAGGTCAGCCTGCTCCTGCCACTGCAGATCGACGACGTCCGCCTCGTGCAGCAGCCGGGTGGCCGCCGGATCCTCGCGCAGCCGATGGTGCATCCAGCGGGAAGCTCGCCCGGTCTCGAGAAACCGGGACACCCGGGAGCGCAGAGCCGACCGCTGGGCCGGGGTCTCGAGGATCACCACGTCACGCAGCCAGGACGCCGGGCGGGCCCGGCGCACGGCAGGACCGTCGGGGACGATGACGCTGACATCCGCCCTGTCCGCAAGCCACCGACTCGTGCGGGAGATGAGAACGCCGCCGGCGTGCTCCGGGTTCTCCTCGGGCACAAGAGGCGTGATCATCACGACCCGCTGCCGTCTCGAAGCCCTCATCATCGCATCAGCGCTGCCCGCTCGATCACCGGAAGCACCTTCCTCGCCCAGCAGTCCCAGGACAGGACGCTCTCGAATCTTTCGCGGGCCTGCGCACCCCGTCGATCCCGCAGCTCTGGGTCCACCAGCTCGGTCAGCGCCCTGACCGCCTGATCCTCGTCGTCCACCAGACTCCCCGTGACGCCGTCCACCACGACATCCGCGACGCCGCCGGTGCTCTGCACGACGCACGGCAGGCCGAAGCCCGCCGCATCAGCGAGCGTGATTCCGCCAGCCGCCCCCCGAGTCAGCTCCAGCAGGACGTCGTGCCGCGCGTACTCCTCGGCCATCTGGGGCCGGGACACACGCCCCGGAGCTCGCACCCACGTGGGCAGCGGCGTTCTGGGAGTGTCACCGAGGACGGTGAGCACCGCCGACACACCGGAGTCCCGGAGCCGTCCGACGACCTCGACGGCCCGGTCCCCGCCTTTCCTGTGCCAGTCCGTCGCCACGGCGAGCACACGCAGCACCCCATCCTCAGAGGTTCTGCGGGGCATGCCGTCGGGGTTGCCCACGGCTGGCCCGAAGGGCGCCACGGTGATCCGCTCCGGCTCCGCCCCGTAGTCCTCGACCAGGGAACGTCGCGCCCAGTCGGAGGCCACGACCATCTGGTCAGAACGGCGCAGCGCAGCCCGCTCGATGGCATCTCCCTGCCACCGTGCGAACGCGCTGAGATCCGTGAACTGGGGATACAGCCCCTGGATCGCCCGGAACGTCGCGTCGGTGATCTGGACGCAGGGAACATCCAGCCGAGCCCGTGCGAGCACCCCGGATGCCGCAATGCCGACCACAGCGTCGGGGCGGCGCTTTTCGACTTCGCTCCGGGTTGTGCGGCCGGACCTGCCCGCGGTCGCCCACGAGTGCTGGGGGAGATAGCCGCGGCGCAGGGCACCTGAAGCTCTGGCCAGGACCCGGTCCACCCGGTGGTGGGAGACACTGATGCTCGTTGCGGTGAGCCGGTGCCCACGGGCCTCAGCCTCCCGTCGCAGGGCTTCCAGCATCGGGACCACGGCGCCCGACCAGGCCCGCGGATCCTCGAGGTCCCACGGGCTGACAACCAGGATCTCCAACGCTAACTTCCCTCCGAGGGTCCGTTCCCCAACGGGGGAGGCGCACCTCAACTCGCTGACTGCCGCTCCGCCGTCGTGCGGCTTCAGCTGACCCCGTTGAACAGGCTGGTCACGGAGCCGTCCTCGAAGACCTCCTTGATCGCGCGGGCGATCAGCGGGGCGATGGACAGCACCGTGAGGCCCTCGAAGCGCCGCTCCTCCGGCACCGGGAGGGTGTTGGTCACGACGACCTCGGTGGCCCCGGAGTCCTTCAGCCGCTCCACGGCCGGCCCGGAGAACACGGGGTGGGTCGCGGCGATGATGACGTCCTTCGCCCCGGCCTCGCGCAGCACGGACACCGCCCCGGAGATGGTCCCGGCGGTGTCGATCATGTCGTCGATGAGCACGCAGGTGCGGCCCTTGACGTCCCCGACCACGGTCTTGGCCACGGCCTGGTTGGGCACGGAGATGTCCCGGGTCTTGTGCACGAAACCCAGCGGGGCACCACCCAGCAGCTCGGCCCACTGCTCGGCCACCCGCACCCGGCCGGTATCCGGAGAGACCACCGTGACGCCCTCGGTGCCGACCTTGTCGCGGACGTAGTTCGCGAGGATCGGGATGGCCATGAGGTGGTCCACCGGACCGTCGAAGAACCCCTGGATCTGGGCGGTGTGCAGGTCCACGCTCATGATGCGATCCGCCCCGGCGGTCTTGTACAGATCCGCGATGAGCCGGGCGGAGATGGGCTCGCGGCCCTTGTGCTTCTTGTCCTGTCGGGCGTACGGGTAGAACGGCGCGATGACGGTGATCCGGCGGGCGGAGGCGCGCTTGAGCGCGTCGATCATGATGATCTGCTCCATGAGCCAGTCGTTGATGGGCGCCGGGTGGGACTGCAGGACGAAGCAGTCCGCTCCGCGCACGGAGTCCTCGTAGCGCACGTACGTCTCGCCGTTGGCGAAGTCGTAGGCGGACACGGGCAGCAGATCGCATCCCAGGTTCTTCGAGATCTGCTCGGCCAGCTCCGGGTGGGCGCGGCCGCTGACCAGCGCCAGCTTCTTCTCCCCCGGGTTCGTCAATTTGCTGCTCATGGATCAGCCTTCCTCGCCGTCGTGCTGTGCGTGTGCTGCGCGCTGGGCCCGGGCGGCGGCATCGGCCGCCGCGGTACCGGGTCGCTTCCTCTCCACCCAGCCCTCGATGGTGCGCTGGGGGGCGTCGTTGATGGCCAGTGCCCCGGCGGGGACGTCCTGGCGGATCACGGTGCCGGCGCCGGAGTAGGCCCCGTCACCCACCGTCACGGGGGCCACGTACATGTTGTCCGAGCCCATCCGCACGTGCGAGCCGATCACGGAGCGGTGCTTGTTCACCCCGTCGTAGTTGACGAACACGCTGGCCGCGCCGATGTTCGAGTGCTCGCCGATGGTGACGTCTCCGGCGTAGGACAGGTGCGGCAGCTTGGAGCCCGCCCCGATCTGGGCGTTCTTGGTCTCGCAGAAGGTGCCGATCTTCCCGCCTTCCCCGAGCCAGGTGCCCGGGCGCAGGTAGGCGAAGGGCCCGACGCTCGCCCCGGGGCCGATCTCGGCGTCGGAGCCGTGGGTGCGCACGACCTCCGCGCCCTCCCCCACCAGCACATCGGTCAGGGTGGTATCCGGGCCCACGGTGGCCCCGGTCTGGATCACCGTGGTCCCGTGCAGCTGGGTGCCGGGCAGGATCGTGACGTCCTCGCCGATCGACACGGTCGCATCGATCCAGGTGGTGGCCGGATCGACGATGCTCACCCCGGCGCGCATGTGCCGCTCGGTGATGCGGTCGTTGAGGACCCGGCCCAGCCGGGACAGCTGGACGCGGTCGTTGGCGCCCTCCACCTCCCAGCGGTCGGCCACGCTCAGCGCGGAGGTGCGGTGCCCGTGGGTGCGGGCGATCGAGAGCACGTCCGTCAGGTACTTCTCCCCCTGGGCGTTCTCGGTGGTGACCTCGCGCAGGGAGTCCCGCAGCACGGCGGCGTCGAAGGCGTAGATCCCGGAGTTGACCTCGGTGATGGCCAGCTGCTCCGCGGTGGCGTCCTTGGCCTCCACGATCGCGGTGACCTCCCCGCCCTCGTTGCGGATGATCCGCCCGTAGCCGCCGGGCTCCGCCAGGTGGGTGGTCAGCACGGTGACGGCGTTGCCCGCCTCGCGATGGAAGCGGGTCAGCTCGCCGATGGTGGCCGGGGTCAGCAGGGGCACGTCCCCGTAGGTCACCACCACGGTGCCCTCCAGGGGTGCACCGAGCCCGTCCAGGGCGTCCACGGCCACCTCCACGGCGCGCCCGGTGCCCGGGATCTCGTCCTGGTCCACGAGCAGGGCCTCGGCGTCGAAGGCGGCGACGTGCTCGGCGACGCGCTCGCGCTGGTGGCGCACGACGACCGCCAGGTGCTGCGGGGCGAGCTCGCGGGCGGTGGCCACGGCGTGCTCGACCATGGAGCGGCCGCCGATGGGGTGCATGACCTTGGGCAGGGCCGACTTCATGCGGGTCCCCGCCCCGGCGGCGAGGACGATGACGGCGGTCGGTGCGCCGGTGGCTTCGGACTGGGGTGCGGAGGTCAAATCGGAAGTGCTCCTCGACGTAGCTGTGCCGGCGCCGCGGCACCGTGTCCTGGTCGTTCCGCCTCTAGGACTCGAACCTAGAATAACGGCTCCAAAGGCCGCTGTGTTGCCGATTACACCAAGGCGGAGTGCGCCCCGGAGGCGGTCTGGGAGCGTCAGGGACGGACGGTTGCCCATGCTACCAAAGGGGCGAGGAGCCTCCCGGACCCGCCTCGCGGCAGCTGCGGCCCGGCAGCACGTACGCTGGGCGGGTGGCACATCTACTGGGTGGAGAGTCCCTGCACGTCCGCTTCCCCACGCGGACGGTCTTCGAGGGCGTGACCGTGGGGGTCAACGAGGGCGACCGCATCGGCATCGTCGGGCGCAACGGGGATGGCAAGTCCACGCTGCTGTCCCTGCTGGGCGGGCGCCTGGAACCGGATGCCGGGCGGGTCACCAAGCGCTCCGGGATCACCGTGGGCTACCTGGATCAGTCCGATGTGCTGGACGGGCAGGACTCCGTGGGCCGGGCGATCGTCGGCGACGCCGCGGAGCATGAGTGGGCCTCGGACCCGAAGATCCGCGACGTCGTCTCCGGTCTGGTGGGGGACCTGGACTGGGCCGCACCGGTGGCCTCCCTGTCCGGCGGGCAGCGGCGGCGCGTGGCCCTGGCGAAGCTGCTGGCCGGGGACTGGGACGTGCTGATGCTGGATGAGCCCACCAACCACCTGGACGTCGGGGCGATCACGTGGCTGGCCGAGCACCTGAAGCGCCGCTGGTCCCGCACCGCCGGCGGCCTGCTCACGGTCACCCACGACCGCTGGTTCCTGGACGAGGTCACCAGCCGCACCTGGGAGGTGCACGACGGCGTCGTCGAGCCCTTCGACGGCGGGTACGCCGCCTACGTGCTGCAGCGGGTGGAGCGGGACCGGCAGGCCGCCGCAGCCGAGGCCAAGCGGCAGAACCTGATGCGCAAGGAGCTGGCGTGGCTGCGCCGTGGCGCCCCCGCGCGCACCTCCAAGCCGAAGTTCCGCATCGAGGCGGCCAACGAGCTGATCGCGGACGTTCCCCCGGTCCGGGACACGGTGGGTCTGGCGCAGATGGCCGTATCCCGGCTGGGCAAGGACGTGGTGGACATCGAGGACGCCTCGGTCTCCTATCCCCTGCCCGACGGCGGCACCCGGCCGGTGCTGCGCGAGGTCACCTGGCGGATCGCCCCCGGGGAGCGCACCGGGATCCTCGGGGTCAACGGCGCGGGCAAGTCCACGCTCCTCGGCCTGGTCACCGGGGCCGTGCAGCCCACCGAGGGGAGGGTCAAGCGCGGCACGACCGTGCGCATCGCGACCCTGACCCAGCAGCTGGATGAGCTGGAGGAGGTGGCCGAGGACCGGGTCTCCGAGGTGATCGGACGCAAGCGCACCAGCTACGTGGCGGACGGGAAGGAGATGACCCCGGGGCAGCTGCTGGAGCGTCTGGGCTTCACCAACGCGCAGCTGTCCACCCCGGTCAAGGACCTCTCCGGCGGTCAGAAGCGGCGCCTGCAGCTGCTGATGATCCTGCTGGATGAGCCGAACGTGCTGATCCTGGATGAGCCCTCCAACGACCTGGACACCGACATGCTCGCGGCCATGGAAGACCTGCTGGACACCTGGCCGGGCACCCTGCTGGTGGTCTCCCACGACCGCTACCTCATGGAGCGGGTCACGGATCAGCAGTACGCGGTGCTGGACGGGCGCTTCCGCCACCTGCCCGGCGGGATCGACGAGTACCTGCGATTGGAGGCCGCCCACGACGCCGGCTCCTCCCGCCGGGACCAGGCCAATCCGATGGGCGCGGCGTCGTCGCCCGCTTCCGACGCCGCCCCGGACACCGAGACGCCCCGGTATTCGGGAGCGCAGGTGCGGGAGGCGCAGAAGGAGCTGAAGTCCGTGGAGCGGAAGCTGGCGAAGCTGGAGGAGGCCAAGCAGGCGGTGCACGCGCGCATGGCCGAGCACGACCAGACGGATTTCCAGGGCCTGGGCGAGCTCAGCGCGGAGGCCTCCGCCACCCAGGAGGAGATCGACGCGCTGGAGGAGCGCTGGGTGGAGCTGTCCGAGATCGTGGAGTGACCCGATGCGGCCCGCTTCACATCAGACCGACGCGGCGCGCCCCGCCCGGGCGATGCCGATGAAGCCCTCGATGCCCAGCCGCTCTCCCCGCAGGGTCGGGTCGATGCCGGCCGCGGTCAGGATCTCCCCCGCCCGCCCCGCCGAACCGGCCCAGCCGGCCAGGGCCGCGCGCAGGGTCTTGCGACGCTGGGCGAAGGCGGCGTCGATCACCGCGAAGACCTCCCGGCGGGTCACGTCCTCCGCCAGGGGCCGCTCGTAGCGGCGGAAGGCCACCAGGCCGGAGCGGATCTTGGGCGCCGGCCAGAACACATTGGTGCCGATGACCCCCGCCTTGGAAACCTCCCCGAACCAGCGGGCCTTGACCGATGGCACTCCGTAGACCTTGGAGCCGGGAGCGGCGGCCAGCCGGTCGGCCACCTCGTCCTGGACCATGACCAGCCCGTGGGTGATGCTCGGGAACTGGGCGAGCAGGTGCAGCAGCACCGGCACGGCCACGTTGTACGGGAGATTGGCCACCAGCGCATCGGGTTGTGCGGGCAGCTCGGTGACGGTCAGGGCATCATGCAGCACGACGTCGAGCCGATCCGCGCTCTCGGGGCGGAAGCGGCGCACCGTCTCCGGCAGCTGGGCGGCCAGCGGCGGGTCGATCTCCACGGCGACCACGCGCGCCGCGGCATCCAGCAGCCCCAGGGTCAGCGAGCCGAGCCCCGGGCCGACCTCCAGCACGACCTCTCCCGCGTCCACCCGTGCTGTGGTGACGATCCGTCGGATGGTGTTGGCGTCGATGACGAAGTTCTGGCCCAGCGTCTTGGTCGGCTGGATGCCTGCGCGTGCGGCCATTTGGCGGATCTCGGCGGGGCCCAGGAGGGGTGCGGTGCTCACCCGGGGGATTCTACCGAGCGGACGCGCAGAACCGATCATGGATGCCACCGGCGTGAGAGACTGACCCCATGAAGATCGTAGGACTATTCGATCATGGAGGCGTCCGACGCCGGCAGAATCGTGTAGCTGCAGACCGACGGATCGCAGGTCCATACCGCGTGGACCTGCTGATGGAGCACGGAATCGATCTGATACCGGTGCCTCCGGCCAAACACCCGTGGCATTGCAAAGCGCGTGATGTGATCGAGCATCGGACGGGCACACGCGTGGACCTCGCGGTGCGCTCCGCACCGAGGATTCTGGGAGCCGAAGGGGTGTTGGCGCTCTTGGAGGACAAAGCCGTCCTCCCAGGGAAACTGAGACGACTCGGGATTCCTCCCTATCACCGCGTGCCTCTGACAACCGTGAGTTGCTGGTGGGCGGAGGAGCTTCGCCACGGCTCCCCCGAGCGGGTCCGCGCGATCCGCACCGCCCTGCGTGGAATCGATGACGCGATCTGCTTCAGCCGCAACCAGCGCTCGATCTTCGCGGCCGCGGGGATGCCCGAGGACCGAATCCATCCCGTCCGCTTCGGCGTCGACCCGGACTACTACTGCCCTGGAGAAGGGACCAGAGACTTCGACGTCGTCGCCATGGGCATCGACCGCGGCAGAGACTACGAGACGCTGCTGGACGCCGCTCGGCGACTTCCGGATACCCGTTTCGACATCTTCACCCAACCCGGCCGTGTGTTGGACCCGCCGCCGAATGTGATGATTCATGGGCCGGTCTCCATGGAGCAGCATCGAGACAATCTGCGGTCTGCCCGATTGGTCGTGGTTCCCACCCATGCTCTGGCATATCCGACGGGTCAGAGCGTGCTCTTGGAGGCCATGGCCTGCGGAGCGTCGGTAGCGGCCACCGCCACCGCTGCTATGGAGGAGTATCTCCAGGATGGACACAGCAACCTGGCCCTGCCCGCGGGTGACCCCGTCGGCGTCGCCAAGGTCATCGAACGTGCTCTAGGGGACGAGGCTCAACGCAGGCGCATCGGCCGAGCTGCACGCCATCGGGTTCTGGATTCCTTCACCTTCCAACAGCTGTGGGCCGCCGTCGCGGACATCCTCCGGGAGGCTGCTGTCCGGCCTCGTTTCTGATGTGGGCCCGAAGCTCTCACTCCCAAGAGCCGTACACGGCCTGGGCGTTGTCCCGGATCCGGGTGCACAGCTCCGCCAGGTGCATCCCCAGCCGTTCGGCCATCCACCGCACCGTGTACACGGTCATGTAGGAGGCGTTGGGCCGCCCCCGGAACGGGTGCGGAGTGAGGAAGGGCGCATCGGTCTCGGCGAGGATCAGGTCCGGGCGGGCCATGTCCAGGGAGGCCTGCACCGCATGGGAGTTCTTGAAGGTCACGGTCCCGGCGAAGGACATGTACCAGCCGCGCTCATTGCAGATCGCCGCCAGCTCCGGACCGCCGGAGTAGCAGTGGAACACGGTCCGCTCCGGAGCCCCCTCCTCCTCGAGGATGCGCACCACGTCCTCGTGGGCGTCCCGGTCGTGGATCTGCAGGGCTAAGCCGTGCTCCTCGGCCAGGCGGATGTGCCGGCGGAAGCTCTCCTGCTGCGCGTCCCGCCCGGACTCGTCCGTGCGGAAGTAGTCCAGCCCCGTCTCCCCGATCGCGCGCACGCGGGGGCGCTGCGCCATCTCGTCCAGCGCCGCCATCGCCGCCTCGAAGGTCCCCTCCGCGATCAGCCCCGGGGCCTCATTCGGGTGGATCGCGACCGCGGCCAGCACTCTCGGATCGGCCTCGGCGGCGGCGACGGCGTAAGCGGAGGAGGGCAGGTCGCAGCCGACCTGCACGATCCCCCCGATGCCCACGGCCTCCCCCGTGTCCAGCGCGTCCTTCGCGGTGACGGCGGTGTCCCCGTCCAGCAGATCCATGTGGGTGTGGTCATCCACGATGGGGACGGGCAGCGGCTCGGGGGCCGGCGGGAACTCCAGGTTGCGCCTGCGCCCGCCGTCTCCCTCGGTGCCGCGGCGGCGGGTGCCCTCTCCCGAGGGCTCCCCGGCGACGTCGTAGTTCTCCGCTCGGTAGGCCGGGGGCACCTCCCCGGGAAGCACCTCCGGGGCGGCATCTCCGGCCCACAGGCTGCCACTGAGCCGCTCGGCCTCCGGCATGAGCGTCGTCCAGTCCGTCATCACGGCTCCTCAGTCCTCCCGTCGCCGCGCCAGCACGGCCTCGTACAGCTCCCTCTTGCCCACCCGGTGCGCCTCGGCCACCTGGGCGGCAGCCTGCTTGAGCCGCAGGCCCTCGGCCACCAGGGCCTCCACCTCCCCGGTGAGGTCCGCGGCCTCCTCCGGCTCCGGTTCCGGGGCCCCGGCCACCACGACGGCGATCTCCCCGCGCACCTGGCCCTCCTGGGCCCAGGCCAGCAGCTCGCCCAGCGTCGCCCGCCGGACCTCCTCGTGGACCTTGGTCAGCTCCCGGGCCACCACGGCCCGGCGCTCGGGGCCGAAGGCTCCCGCCAGCGCCTCCAGCATCGCGGCCAGCCGGTGCGGCGCCTCATAGAAGACGAGGGTGCGCCGCTCCCCGGCCAGCTCGGCCAACCGGGTGCGCCGCTCGGAGGCCTTCCGCGGGATGAACCCCTCGAAGGCGAAGCGGTCGGTGGGCAGGCCGGAGACCGCGAGCGCGGCCAGCACCGCGGAGGGTCCGGGCAGGCAGGTCACCGGCAGGTCCTCCGCCGCGGCGCGCTCCACCACCCGGAAGCCGGGGTCGGAGACGGTGGGCATCCCGGCATCGGAGATCAACAGCACGGTGGATCCGCGGCGCACGGCCTCGAGGAGTTCCTCGGCGCGCTGGCCCTCGTTGTGGTCGTGGTTGGTCACGATGCGCCCGCGGGTGCTCACCCCGAGCCCCGCGGTGAGGGTGCGCAGGCGCCGGGTGTCCTCCACCGCGATCACGTCTGCGCTCTCCAGGTGCGCCCGCAGGCGCGGGGAGGCGTCCTCCAGGTTGCCGATGGGCGTGGCGGCCAGGATGAGCAGGCCCTCGGAGTGCGGGGAGCTCACCGGTTCCGTGGGATCCGGGGTCTCCGGGGACTGGGCGGGGGTGCTGGGCGGACGGGTCACCGTCCCAGCCTAGCCATCCGCGGCGGCCCCGCGCGTCGCGGCGTCGTCGTCGCGGGCCGCGCGGGTGGCGGCCAGGCGCCGTTCCAGGACGACGGCGGCGGCGACCACGAGGAACCCGAGCACGCCCACCAGCAGAGCGGCTCCGGCGGCCTCCCCGACCGGCTGCAGCGCCCCGGTCTCGGACTGCCAGGGCCACAGCCCGCGCAGCCCGCCGATCATGACCCCGGTCAGCACGGCCAGCGTGACCCGATGCCGGTGGGCCAGCAGCCACTCCAGACCCTTGACCACGGTGGCCAGCCCCAGCAGGGCCCCGAGGGCGAACAGCGTCAGATACCCCAGGTCCCGCTGGTTCACCGCAGCCAGGGTCGGCTGGTACATCCCGAAGGTCAGCAGCAGGAAGGACCCGGACAGGCCGGGCAGCACGAGGGCGCAGATCGCCACGGCCGCGGCCAGCACGATCACCCAGGGGGCGGGATCGGCCTCGCCCTGGCGCGGCAGGGACACCACGGCCCAGGTGGCCACGGCCCCGGCCGCCGCGGCCAGGACGTCTCGGGCCCGCCAGCGGCCCACCCGGGCGGCGGGCACCGCGGTGCAGGCCAGGACCATGCCGAAGAACGCCGCGGAGGTCAGCACCGGGTGGTCCTCCACCAGCCGGCCCATGACCCCGGCCATCACGACGACGGCCAGCGCCATCCCCAGGCCCACGGCCAGCAGCATCGGCCAGGCCACCTGACGCAGGTGAACGCGCGCCTGTCGGCGGTGCTCGACGGCGCCGGCCCCGCGGGACAGCAGACCGAGCAGCGCGCAGCGGGCGGCGGAGACGAGGTGCCCGAGGGAGCCGATGAGGCTCTCGTAGAGTCCGACGACCAGCGCCACGGTTCCCCCGGAGACGCCGGGGACGGTCTCCACGGCGCCGATCAGCCCGCCGCGCACCACATCCAGCAGCAGCCGAGCCGGCGTCGGGCGACCCGCGGACCGGGGAGACCGCCGTTCGGGGTCCTCGGGCCCGGTGGGCTGGAGGGTCTGTGCCTGGGTCGCCGGGGCTCCGACCGTCGGCGTCTGGGGGCGGGTCTGCGGGGAGTCGGCGGGGCGGGGGGTCTGGGAGCGATGAGTCATGGCGGGGTGCGTCATGGCCTTCTGTGCGGGCGCCGTCCGGCACCCCGGGGCCATGCGGCGCGCGGATACGGGAAGCGGACGGTGCGGGCGGGGCGGCGGCACCGGCTAGAGTGGATGGACCGCCGCGGGGTCGTCCCCGCATTCTTCCAGGTTTCGGGCTCCCGGGGTACGTGACGGTCTTCTCCTCTGGCATCGCGCCGGCCTCCGCCCCCACCTCGGGCCGGATACCCGCGTCCCGTCTTCCGCTTCCCGTGAGGATCTCCGTGCTCTTCCGCCTCCTGAGGACCCACGCCGCCCCGCACTGGCGGGTCATCCTGGCCGTGCTCGTGCTGCAGCTGGTGGCGGTGCTGGCCACCCTGTACCTGCCCAGCCTCAACGCCCAGATCATCGACCGCGGCGTCGCCACCGGGGACACCGCCTACATCTGGCGCACCGGCGGGTGGATGCTGCTGGTGGCCTTCGCGCAGATCATCGCCGCGATCACCGCCGTCTACTTCGCCGCGCGCACCGCGATGGGCCTGGGCCGGGACCTGCGCGCCGCGGTCTACGAGGCCGTGGACGGCTTCGGAGCTGAGGAGGTCTCCTCCTTCGGCGCCCCCACCCTGATCACCCGCGGCACCAACGACGTCCAGCAGATCCAGATGCTGTTCCTGCTGATGCTCAGCTTCATGGTCAATCTCCCGCTGATGGTGGTGGGCGGCATCATCATGGCGGTGCGCGAGGATGCGGGCCTGTCCTGGCTGGTGTGGGCCTCCGCCCCGGTGGTGGTCATCATCATGGCCCTGCTGATCCGGCAGCTGATCCCGCTGTTCACCGTCATGCAGGAGCGCACCGACGACGTCAACGCGGTGCTGCGCGAGCAGATCATGGGCCTGCGGGTCATCCGCGCCTTCGTGCGGGAGGAGCACGAGACTCGCCGGTTCGCCGCGGCCAACGACGCCCTGACCGACGTCGCGGTGCGCATCGGGCGGATCTTCGTGCTCATGGGGCCGATCCTGATCGTGCTGATGCACGCCGCGGAGGCCGCGGTGCTGTGGTTCGGCGGACATCGGGCCGAGGCCGGGCAGGTGGAGGTCGGTTCGCTGACCGCGTTCCTGCAGTACCTGATGCAGATCCTCATGGCCGTGATGATGGCCTCCTTCATGGCGATGATGTTCCCGCGGGCCATCATCTGCGCCCGGCGCATCGGGCAGGTGCTGGACACCGTGCCGCGGGTGCGCGACGCCGAGACCACCCGCGTGCCGGAGCAGCGCCGCGGCGTCGTGGAGTTCCGGGACGTCTCCTTCGCCTACCCCGGGGCCGAGGCCCCCGTGCTGGAGGGGATCAGCTTCCGCGCTCAGCCGGGCACGACGACGGCGATCATCGGCGCCACCGGGGCCGGCAAGACCACCCTGCTGCACCTGATCCCGCGGCTGCACGACGCGACCGAGGGCCAGGTGCTGCTGGACGGGGTGGACGTGCGCGAGCTGCCGGCGCAGCAGATCACCTCCCGGGTGGGCCTGGTCCCGCAGAAGCCGTACCTGTTCTCCGGGACGGTGGCCTCGACCCTGCGCTTCGGGGACCCCCAGGCCTCCGAGCAGCGGCTGTGGGAGGCCCTGGAGACCGCGCAGGCCGCGGATTTCGTGCGGGAGCGCTCCACCGGCTCAGGCGCGGAGGCGGCCACCGGGCTGGATTCGGCGATCGCGCAGGGCGGCACGGACGTCTCCGGCGGGCAGCGCCAGCGGCTGAGCATCGCCCGGGCCCTGGTCGCGGACCCGGCGGTGTACCTGTTCGACGACTCCTTCTCCGCCCTGGATGTGGCCACGGACCGGCGCCTGCGCGCGGCCCTGGCCCCGCGCACCCGGGACGCCAGCGTGATCGTGGTGGCCCAGCGCGTCTCGACCATCACCGAGGCGGACCAGATCCTGGTGCTGGAGGCCGGACGCATCGTGGCCCGCGGCACCCACACCGAGCTGCTTGAGACCTCCCCCACCTACCGGGAGATCGTGCAGTCCCAGCTCTCCGCCGAGGAGGCCGCATGAGCGAGATGCCCCCCGCCCCGCGCACCGCCCGCGCCTTCTGGCCCACCGCGGGCCGGCTTCTGCGCGAGCTGACCCGCTGGCCCGGACGCCTGAGCCTGATGACGGCCCTGCTGGTGTCCTCGGTGCTGCTGACCGTGTTCGCCCCGCGGGTGCTGGGACATGCCACGGACCTGATCTACGCCGGCGTCGTCGGCCTGCAGTCCCCGGCAGGGGCCGACGCCGAGCAGGTGATCGCCGGGCTGCGGGAGCAGGGCCGGGACCAGATGGCGGACATGCTCACCGCGGTGGACTTCACCCCCGGGCAGGGCATCGACTTCCCGGCCCTGGGCGCGACCCTGCTGCTGGTGCTGGGGATGTACGTGCTGGCCGGGGTGTTCCTGTGGCTGGAGGGGCGGATCCTCAACGACCTGGTGATGCGCGTGGTGCGGGACGTGCGCCGCCGGGTGGAGGCCAAGCTGCACGCCCTGCCGCTGAGCTACGCGGACACCCACCAGCGCGGAGACCTGCTCTCCCGCACCACCAACGACCTGGACAACATCCAGCAGGCCCTGCAGCAGGCGCTGGCGGAGCTGGTGCAGGCGATCCTCACGGTGCTGGGCGTGGCCGTGATGATGTTCGTGCTGTCCTGGCAGCTGGCCCTGGTGGCGCTGATCGCGGTGCCGATCTCCGGGGTGGTGGTGGCCTTCGTCGGGCGCCGCTCCCAGAAGCTGTTCGCCGCGCAGTGGAAGGCCACCGGGGAGCTGAACGGGCACATCGAGGAGGCCTTCACCGGCCACGAGCTGATCCGCGTCTACGGCCGCGGGCAGGACATGGGCCGAGCCTTCCGGGAGCGCAACGACGCCGTGTTCCAGGCCAGCTTCCGCGCCCAGTTCCTCTCCGGGACGATGATGCCGATCATGCAGTTCGTCTCCTACCTGGGCTACGTGGGCATCGCGGTCCTGGGCGGGCTGAAGGTGGCCAGCGGCCAGCTGTCCCTGGGCGGGGCGACGGCGTTCATCCAGTACTCTCGCGAGTTCACCCAGCCGCTGGGCCAGATCGCCGGCATGGCGAACATGCTGCAGTCCGGGGTGGCCAGCGCGGAGCGGGTCTACGACCTGCTGGACGAGCCGGAGCAGTCCCCGGACTCCCCCGCCGCGGTGGCCGCCGACGCCGCCCGGGAAGGGCAGCGAGCCCGCGGGCGCATCGAGTTCTCCCACGTGGACTTCTCCTACACCGCCCAGCGCCCGCTGATCCGGGATCTGTCCCTGGTGGCCGAACCGGGTCAGACGGTCGCGATCGTGGGGCCGACCGGGGCGGGCAAGACCACCCTGGTCAACCTGATCCTGCGCTTCTACGAGATCGACGCCGGGGAGATCACCCTGGACGGGCAGGACATCCGGGAGATGACCCGGGACCGGCTGCGCCGAGCCACCGGCATGGTGCTGCAGGACGCGGTGCTGTTCCGCGGCACCATCCGGGAGAACATCCGCTACGGCCGACTGGAGGCCACGGATGAGGAGGTGCTGGCCGCGGCCCGGGCCACCTACGTCGACCGCTTCGTGCGCTCCCTGCCGGAGGGCTACGACACAGTGGTGGATCAGAACGGCGGCTCGGTCTCGGCCGGGGAGCGGCAGCTGATCACGATCGCCCGGGCTTTCCTGGCGGACCCGGCGGTGCTGATCCTGGACGAGGCCACCTCCTCCGTGGACACCCGCACGGAGGTGCTGGTCCAGCAGGCGATGGCCGCGCTGCGGGCATCCCGCACGTCCTTCGTCATCGCCCACCGGCTGTCCACGATCCGCGATGCGGACACGATCCTGGTCATGGAGCACGGCAGCATCGTGGAGCAGGGCAGCCACGACGAGCTGATCCACCGGGACGGGGCCTACCGGGCGCTGTACCGGGCGCAGTTCGCAGGCGACGGCGGGCAGGGCTGAACTAGCATGGGGCGGGTGAGCAGCCACTCCCCCCGCCCCGTGCCCTCCGCGGCCCCAGGCCCGCGCTTCCCCACCGGGGCCTTCACCCGCGACGCCCTGCTGGATCGCCTGCGGGCCCTGCCCGTGCCGCTGCCCCGCTGGGGCTGGGTCTTCCCCGCCCTCGTGCTGGTCCTGGCGGCCGCGCTGCGCTTCGTGGGGCTCACCCACCCCAACGCCGTCGTGTTCGACGAGACCTACTACGCCAAGGACGCCTGGTCCCTGTGGCACTACGGCTACGAGCGGTCCTGGCCGGACGGGGCGGATGCGAGCTTCGTCGCCGGGCATCCCGTGAGCCCGGAGGATCAGGGCTCCTACGTGGTGCACCCGCCGCTGGGCAAGTGGATGATCGCCCTGGGCTACGTGCTGTTCGGGGACTCCTCGCCCCTGGGCTGGCGCTTCTCCGCGGCGCTGTTCGGCACCCTGTCCGTGGCGGTGCTGATGTGGGTGGCGTGGATGATGTTCCGTTCCTTGACGCTGACCGGCATCGCCGGGCTGCTGATCGGCATCGATGGGCTGCACCTGGTGGAGTCCCGCCTGGCCCTGCTGGACATCTTCCTCATGTTCTGGCTGCTGCTGGCCTTCGCCTGCCTCGTCGCGGACCGCTTCTCCGCTCGGCACCGCCTGGCCGTCCTGCTGGCCGCGCAGGCCGGGCCCGGGGGCGCCCCGCCCTCGGCCGCAGCGTTGCGCTACGGACCCTGGCTGGGGATCCGGTGGTGGCGGATCGCGGCCGGGGTGTGCTGCGGCGCGGCCCTCGGGGTCAAGTGGAACGCCCTGTTCTTCATCGCGATCTTCGGGATCCTCACGGTCCTGTGGGACATCGGCGCCCGCCGGGCCGCCGGGATCCGCGGCTGGTTCACCGGCGCCCTGCTCAAGGACGCCGGTCCGGCCTTCGTCTCGATCGTCGGGATCGGCCTGGTGACGTATCTGGCCACCTGGATCGGCTGGTTCCGCTCCGACGGCGCGTACGACCGGCACTGGGCCGAGCAGCACCCCGGCGAGGGCATCGGGTGGCTGCCCGCGAGCCTGCGCAGCCTCTGGGAGTACCACCGCTCCGCCTACGCCTTCCACACCGGCCTGGATTCCCCGCACACCTACGCCTCCCCCGCCTGGCAGTGGCTGATCCTGGGGCGGCCCACCTCCTACTACTACGAGGCCGAGCACGCCGCGGCCTGCGGGGCGCAGAAGTGCTCCGAGGCGATCCTCAACGTCGGCAACCCGCTGATCTGGTGGACGGGCGCGGCCGCCCTGGTGCTGTTGATCCTGTGGTGGATCCTGCGACGAGACTGGCGTGTCGGGGCCATCCTGCTGGTGGTGGCCGTCGGCTGGCTGCCGTGGTTCGCCTACCCCCACCGCACGATGTTCTACTTCTACGCCCTGTCCTTCCTGCCGTGGCTGATCCTCGGACTCACCGCGGTGCTGGGCCTGGCCCTGGGCCGTCCCGGGGACTCGGTGCGCCGACGCCGGTACGGCCTGGGGGTGGTCGGGCTGTTCGTGGTCGCGGCCCTGCTGATCAGCGCCCACTTCTGGCCCATCTGGACCGGCCAGTCCATCCCCTACGAGGACTGGTACGCGCACATGTGGTTCACGGGCTGGATCTGATGCGCACCCCGTCGAGCACCCCCGGTCCCGCCCCCGCCCCGGGCCAGGACGCCGCCGGATCGCGGCGGAGCGGGCGCGCCGCGCACGCTCGCAGCGCGCCCTTCGCGTTGCTGTTCGTCTGCCAGGGCAACGTCGCCCGCTCCCCCGCCGCCCAGCTGCTGGCGGCCCGCCGCCTCGCCGCGGCGTCGGCCGCGGGGGCCGGGATCGAGACGGCCTCGGCCGGAACCGGCGCCCTCGTGGGTGCGGGCATCGCCCCGGAGATCGGGACCGAGCTGGCCGAGCGCGGGGTGGACGCCTCCGGGCACCGCGCCCAGCAGCTGGGGGCCGGGCTGCTGCGTGCGGCGGATCTGGTGCTGGTCATGGAGGCCGAGCACCGACGCTGGATCCTGGAGGAATGGCCGGGGGCGGTGCGCTCCGTCTTCCTGCTGGGCACCGCCGCCCGCGTGCTGGGAGCGCAGCGCTCGTCACCGGCGACGCCGGTCGACGCCGGAACGCTGCCGCCGCACGGGGCCGGGGACCCGACGACCGGTCTGCCCGGGGAGCCTGCGAGCCCCGCGGATCCGCTGGCGCTGCTGCGCGCCCCCGGGGTGCGCGTGCTGCCCGAGGACGGCATCGCGGACCCTTACCGCCGGGGCCGGGAGGCCGCCCGCCGGGCGGTGGCGCGGATCGATCAGTGCCTGGAGCTGGTGCTTCCCGCGCTGGTGTCGCGGCCGCGATCCGAGCGGGGCTGAGCGCCCGCCGCGTCGTCCCGGGTGGTCCCGTCCGAGCCGCCGCGGACGGCCTGCCGGCGGGTGCCTGCCTGGCGGTTCGCCTCCTGGCGGGCGTGGGCCCGGGCCAGGTCCCGCTGCCGACGGTGGGCCAGGGGCCAGGTGGCCACCAGCAGCACGGAGACGGCCAGCACGGTGATCAGCGCGATGAGCACGGCCGAGTCCACCCAGAACTGATCCGGGTACAGCCGGATCAGGGTGTCCGAGGGGTAGAAGGCCCAGTTCCCCTCGGGGAAGAAGATCTCGTGGAAGCCGGTGAAGAACCGCTCCCACCCCAGCAGGGACAGCCCCAGCAGCCCCAGGATCAGCAGGATCGTCAGCCAGGCCCCGGCGAACAGGGCGCGGCGCAGGGCCCCCGGGGCGCCGTCGCCCAGGCGTCGGGCGCACAGCACGGCCAGCACCAGCCAGCAGCCCACCAGCAGCAGGGACCACAGCATCACGTGCTTCACGTCCGTCATGTGCCCCACCTCCGGGGCGGTGAAGGCGTGCCGGCCATCCGGCAGCATCACGTCCCCCAGGAAGCGAGCGGGGGCGAAGTTGAGGATGTAGTCCAGGCCGTGGGAGCCGTAGACCATGCGGTCCTCGGTGGAGAAGCCGTAGGCATCCGCCGGGAAGCCGGGGCGGTGGTACTCGAACCACAGGAACGCCGGGGTGGCCACGGCCCGGATCGCGGCCATGAGGATCACCAGCGGCACGGCCACCGCGATCACGGCCTGACGCAGGCGCAGGGCCCGGGGGCGGGTGCGGACCGGCCGAGCCGCAGGCTCCTGCCGGGCGGCGGGCTCCCGTTGGGTGGTGGACTCCCGTCCGCCCGCAGATTCCCGCCGAGGCCCGGGTTCCTGCCGAGGTCCGGGCTCCTGCCGGGGCGCGGACGCGGCGGTGGAGCCGCCGCGGGTCCCGGCGTCGACGGCCGGGGCCAGGGCGTCCCACTCCTGGGTTGCGGAGGACCAGGGAGCTCCCTGTTCCTCGGGATTGCTGCGCGGGCTCACTCGGCGGCCTCCTCGGGTGCGACGGAAGCGTTCCTGTTCGGGGCCCGCCCTCCCCGCCGTCACACCGGAGACGGGCGGGCCCTGGCGGGTCTCCTACCAGTTCCCCTTCCAGGAGGCGTCCTGGTAGTGCTCGAAGGGGATGTTCCAGTCCCCATAGCCGTTGTCCGGGTCGGCCTCGCCGTAGCCGGTGTTCACGGTCTCCACCACATCGCCCACGCGGAAGGTGTTGAAGAAGTACTCGGCGCCGTCGGGCAGCAGGCCGATGCAGCCGTGGGAGATGTTGGTGTTGCCCACGTAGGGGTACCCGGAGGGCTCGGCCTGGTGCACGAAGGCCCCGGAGGAGGTCAGCCGGCAGGCGTTGCTCGCGTAGAACGGCTCGTACCAGTGGGAGTCCCCCGGCTTCAGGCCCAGGGTGCGGGAGTCGAAGAAGTAGCTCTTGGCCTTCTCCATGACCACCAGCTGCCCGGTGACCGAGGGCCACTGCGGATCCCCCAGAGTCACGGGGAACTCCTTGGTGAGCTTGTCCGACTCGTAGATCTTCATGGTCTTGGTGTTGTTGTCCACGTAGGCGTAGTTCTTCGGCCCGGTCTTGAAGCTGCGCTCGTAGTTCTGGTTCATGATCATGCCGTTGCCGATGTCCGTGCCGAGCAACTTGATGCTGACGTTCACCTGGGAGTTCGGCGCCCACTTGTCCTTGGGGCGGTAGCGGACCATCTGGTCGCTGTACCAGCGGAACTTCCCCTCCTGGTCCCCGGACCCGGTCACGGTCACGGCCTTCTCCACCGCGGCCTTGTCGGTCACCGGCTCGGAGAAGTTCAGCTGGATGACCTGCCCGGTGCCGTAGGTGCCGCCGTCCTCGAAGTCGAAGCTCAGATCCGCCTCGTTGGCCGCGGAGGTCGTGGCGAAGCCGGCGGAGCCGCGGTGCTCGACGTCGTCATCGTTGACGATCGTGTACTGCACCCGGTAGTTCTTGGCGAACTCCAGAGGACCCTTGGCGGTCCAGGTCCGACCATCCTCGGAGATCGTGCCCTCCACCGCCTTGCCGCCGGTGACCTCGACCGCCTTGACCCGCCCGGCATCGGTGACCACGGTGACCGGGGCGGTCGGGTTGTACTCGCTGGCCCCATCCTGCGGGGTCACGGTGACCTTCGGGGTGAAGGTGGGGGTGGGGGTCGCCGAGGCGGAGGCGGCGCCGGAAGCCGAGTCCTCGCCTCCGTCCTGCCCGCAGGCGGTCAGTACGACGGCGCCGAACAGCCCCAAGGCGCCGGCGCCCACCAGCCGACGGCGGGTCAGGGGGCCCACCGGGTCCCCGGCGGAGGCGTCATCACGGGAGGCGCGGAAGGGGAAGCGGGGAGTCAAGACCAGGGGTCTCCTTTCGGGACGGAAGGGGGAGGTGTCGAAGCGTCGAGGAGAGATGAGGAGAGGACCGGCCCGTCCGCGGCCCGGTCAGCGGCGCGTGGGCAGCCCGCGCAGGCGCGTGCGCGCGTCACCGGCTTCGGGAGACTGCGCTTCCGAGGACGGCTGTGACGGCTCGGAGGCGGTGTCCGCCTCCGGGTCACCGGGCGCGGCGGCGTCCTGGCCGACCCGCACGACCTCCCAGCCGCGCGGGGCCGTGAGCCGATCCGCGTGGAAGGCGCACAGATCGTAGGCGTGCGGCTCGACCCGCGGCGCCAGCGGACCGATGACGGCCGTGGAGTCCGCGTACGCGTAGGTCAGGGTCCAGTCGGCCTCGCGCCGGCACATGGTGCGCGAGCACAGTCTCTTGTTCTCTGCCATTCTCCACAGGCTACTCCACCGGACCGCGAGCTCCCCGTGCCGGGGGACAGGGGGCTCAGCGGGACTGGCGGCGCAGCCGGCGCCGCTCCCGCTCGGACATCCCGCCCCAGATACCGAAGCGCTCGTCCTTGGCCAGCGCGTAGTCCAGGCAGGCGGTGCTCACGGGGCATTCGGAGCACACGCGCTTGGCGTCCCGGGTGGAGCCGCCCTTCTCCGGGAAGAACGCCTCCGGATCCGTCTGGGCGCACAGGGCCTCGGCCTGCCAGGCCAGCTCCCCCTCATCCTCGTCGGTGCCGTAGGCTCCGGCGGCGGCCTGCCACAGCCGCAGCACCTCGGGGTCCGAGGAGAACAGGTCCACCCCCTCCTCAGAGACGGAGCGGGGCAGGGTCGGGGTGGTCTCGTGAGAGGGCTGAGCAGGGCCCATGCTGGTCCTTTCCTGCACCGATCACGGCCGCCGCCGCGTCCCGGGAAGACCGGGCGGGGTGGTCGCGGACGGAAGGTGCCGGCCGGTGCCGAATTCGGCGTGATTCACGATAATTACAGCCGTGTCATCCGGTGCCCGTCAAACCGATGACGCGCGGTCCGGCCCGCTACCATGGCGAGCATGTCCCACCGCACCTTCGCCGACGTCGAAGCCCTGTTCACCACCCTGGGCGCCTCCCCCACCCCGGCCGTCGTCTGGTACGGCCCCGGCGGCGAGCGCACCGAGCTGTCCGGACGGGTCCTGGAGAACTGGGTGGCCAAGACCGCCAACCTGCTCGTCGAGGAGCTCGACGCCGCCCCGGGCTCGACCATCGCCCTGCGCGCCCCCGCGCACTGGCGCAGCCTCGCGATGGGACTGGCGGCCGTGCGCACCGGGATGGTCCAGCTGCCCCGCACGGATGGCGCACGGGAAGCCGAGGCCGTTCCGGCGCAGGTGTGGGTGGGCTTCGAGGCCGAGGGGGCCCAGGCACGGACCGCCCAGACCCGGCTGCTGCTGGCGCGCGGCGCCCTGGCCGCCTCCTACGACGGGGCGAGCCCGCTGGATGCCGATGCCGTGGACTATGCCGCGGCGGTGCGCTCCTTCGCGGACTCCTACGACCCCTTCGATCCGCTGGACCCGGAGCTTCCCCTGGAACCGGGCGAGGCCGGGCTGAGCCTGGGGGCGTGGCTGGACCGGGCTCAGGAGGCCGGCCAAGGCGGCGTCGTCCTGGGGGTCGTGGCGGACCGGGAGGCCGATCCCGGGCTGCTGGCCGACTGGGCCGGGCTGCTGGCCGATGGCGGGACGCTGGTCCTGCTGGACCCGCGGCTGGGGCAGCAGCAGCGCGAGCGCGCCCTGGCCCAGGAGGGCGCGGATCACTCCGGGCGCTGAGCCGGGTCCTCCCCGCCCAGGGCTCGGCGGTCCCGGGTCCCGCGGCGCACCGCGTCCACATCCAGGCGCCCGGTGACGATGTCGGTGGCCTCGGTGACGAAGCGGGCGACCTTCTCCTCGCGCGTGTACTCCTGCTCGTCCGCGCGCTGGGTGACCCCGCCGTAGACCCAGAAGCGGTAGGCGAAGTAGCGCACGATCGTGCCCAGCACCGTGCCGATGATCGTGCCGCCGATGAACGAGGCCGTCTTGGAGGTCAGCCCCAGTCCGTAGTTGGTGACGAACACGCAGGCGGTCTCCACCCCGATCCCGATCAGGTTGACCAGCGCGAACTGCCAGGCCTCCCGCCAGGTGTTCTCCTGGCGCTTGTCCCGGAACGTCCACAGGCGGTTGAGGATCCAGGAGAAGATCGTAGCGACGACGCCGGCGACGAATTTGGCCTTGGAGTGCCCGTCCGCCAGCCACGTGCTCATCAGGAACCAGGTGACGGAGGCGTTGACGATGAAGGCCAGTCCGCCGACGATCCCGAACTTCAGGACCTCTTTGAGGAACAGCTCCCACAGGCCGTGGATTTTCTCGGAGAAGGTTGACACGCGGGGCTCCACAGGGTCGGGGTCGGCGGGGCGGGTCCGCGGCGGACGCGGGCGGGAGGACCACCTCGTCCCTCGCGCCCGACCCGGTGCGCACGGCGGCCGGGCGGGTACCGCGTCGCGGGTGCGGACTGCGCTGAAAGTCTACAAGCAGGCCCCGGGGCCTCCGGGCCGCGACGCCGCCCCGCCCCCGTGAGATCGGTCAACCCCGCACACCACTCGGGAGGTTCGCGCGCGGCAGGCCAGCGGGTAGCCTGGGAGGCGTGAGCTTACCTGTGACCGCACCCGTGATCGGCGTGATCGGCGGAGGGCAGCTGGCCCGCATGATGTCCCCGGAGGCCTCCGAGCTGGGCATCGAGCTGCGCGTGCTGGCCGAATCCCCCGAATCCTGCGCCGCCGCCGTCATCCCCCACGCCCCCGTCGGGGACCACACCGACCTGCCCACCCTGCGGGAGTTCGCCCGCCGGGTGGACGTCGTGACCTTCGACCACGAGCACGTGCCCACCGAGCACCTGCGGGTCCTCGAGGAGGAGGGGGTCGCCGTGCGGCCGGGCCCGCAGGCCCTGGTGCACGCCCAGGACAAGATCCGCATGCGCGAGGCCGTGGATCGCCTGGGCCTGCCCAACCCCCGGTGGGCGGCGGTGGCCGACGCCGATCAGCTGCTCGCCTTCGGGCGGGAGGTCGGCTGGCCCGTGGTTCTGAAGACCCCGCGCGGCGGATACGACGGCAAGGGCGTGATGCTCGTGGCCGAGGACGCCGTGGGCTCCGCCCCGGTGCGCGCATGGTTCGAGGCCATCCCGCAGAAGGGCTGGAGCGGGCTGCTGGTCGAGGAGAAGGTGCCCTTCACCCGGGAGCTGTCCGCCCTGGTCGCCCGGCGCCCCAGCGGCGAGGTGCGCGCCTGGGACGTCGTCGAGTCCGTGCAGACCGACTCCGTGTGCGACGAGGTCACCGCCCCCGCCCCGGGGTTGGACCCGCAGGTCGCGGCGGCCGCCCAGCGGATCGCGCTGCGCCTGGCCGAGGAGCTCGGGGTCAGCGGCGTGATGGCCGCGGAGCTGTTCGAGGTGCCCGGGCGCGAGGGCGGGGTGCTGGTCAACGAGCTGGCCATGCGCCCGCACAACTCCGGACACTGGACCCAGGACGGGGCGGTGACCAGCCAATTCGAGCAGCACCTGCGCGCCGTGCTGGATCTGCCGCTGGGCTCCACCGCCCCGGTGGCCGGGGTCACCGTGATGAAGAACGTGCTCGGCGGGGCCAACGAGGACCTGGCCGGGGCGTGCCCCGCGGCGATGGCCGCGCATCCCGAGGCCAAGGTGCACCTGTACGGCAAGGCGGTGCGCCCGGGCCGGAAGGTCGGGCACGTCAACCTCAGTGGCCCGGCCGCCGAGCTGGCGCAGGTGCGCCGGGCGGCCCGGGAGGCGGCCGCGATCCTGCGGGACGGTCCCGCCGCCGACCCGGCCGCGACAGACCCGACCGACCGCTGAGCCCCAGCCCGCCGATAAGCCCCAGCCCACCAGCACCACAGCACACCAGGAGCACATCATGAGCACCCCCGCCTCGCAGAACGCGCCGCTGGTCGGCGTCGTCATGGGTTCGGACTCGGACTGGCCGGTCATGGAGGCCGCCGCCGAGGCCCTCGAGGAGTTCGGCATCGCCTACGAGGCCCGGGTGGTCTCCGCCCACCGGATGCCCCAGGACATGCTGGCCTACGGCCAGGAGGCCGAGCAGCGCGGGCTGCGCGTCATCATCGCCGGGGCCGGGGGTGCCGCCCACCTGCCCGGCATGCTCGCCTCGGTCACGGCCCTGCCCGTCATCGGGGTGCCCGTGCAGCTGAAGACGCTGGAGGGGCTGGACTCCCTGCTGTCCATCGTGCAGATGCCGGCCGGGGTGCCCGTCGCCACGGTCTCGGTCAACGGGGCGCGCAACGCCGGGCTGCTGGCCGCGCGCATCCTCGGGGCCGGCCAGGATCCGGCCGCCGCCGCGGAGATCCGCGGCGATCTGCGCGAGTTCGCCCGGAATCTGCGCCAGTCCGCCCAGGACAAGGGCGCGGCCCTGACCCGCCGGCTGGAGTCCCGCCGCGGCCCGGAGGAGGAGACCGAGGCCCACCGCCCGGCACCCCGCTCCCAGGCCCCCGACGCCGACGATCCCGCCCAGCCCGGCCCCTACGCTCCGTAGGTCCCCGTTCCCGCCCACCTCGGTCGGACCCCGCGACGTCGTCGATCCGCCGGGGCGGGCGCCGACCACCGCCCGCCCTTCCCCGACCGGCAGGTACTCCCCGATGCCCCCCTCCACCCCGTCCGAGAACCCCCGCGACCCCGCCGCCGGAGCCGAACGCCCCCGCGGGACCGATGAGATCACGGGCGCGCGCCCGGAGGGGCACCGGCCGGGACCGGCGCACCGCACGGACCCTCTGCGCCACCCGGAGGCGTCCGGGGCTCTCACCCGCACCAAGCGGGCGTGGCTGCTGCTGCTGCTCACCGCCGTCCTGCCCGGCTCCGTCCAGCTGCTGATCGGCAACCGCCGCCTGGGGCGGCGCGCCCTGGGTGTGACCCTGACCGTCTGGGCCTGCCTCATCGCGGCCCTGATCCTGCTGGCGGTGCACCGGTCCTGGCTGTTCTCCCTGGTCACCGGCCGGTTCACGTCCCTGGTGCTGATCGTCGTGCTCGCGGTGCTGGCTCTCGGCTGGGCCCTGCTCTTCCTCGACGCGCTGCGCCTGATCCGGCCCGCTCTGCTGGCCCGGGGCATGCGGCCGATGGTGGCCCTGGGCTGCGCGGGCCTGATGCTGGTCACCGCCGGCACCCTCGGCTACTCCGCCTATCTCGTGGGAGTGGGCCGCGGCGCCCTGGGCAATGTGTTCTCCGGCGGCTCCGGCTTCGAGGCCGCGGACGGCCGGTACAACATCCTGCTGATGGGCGGGGACGCCGGGGCGGACCGGGTGGGGCGCCGCCCGGATTCCATGACGGTGTTCAGCATCGACGCGAAGACCGGCCAGGCCGTGACCATCTCCCTGCCGCGCAACCTGCAGAACGCCCCCTTCGCGCAGGGCTCGCCGCTGTGGCAGGTCTGGCCCGAGGGCTTCGACTGCGGGGACGAGTGCATCCTCAACGCCCTGTACCCGCAGGTCGCCCAGGAGCACGCGGGCCTCTACCCGGACGCCGCGGATCCCGGGGCCGAGGCCATGAAGGACGCCGCCGAGGGCATCACGGGTCTTTCGATCCAGGGCTACGCTCTGGTGGACATGGACGGCTTCGCGGACCTGGTGGACGCGCTGGGCGGCATCGAGCTCGACGTCGGCGGCCGGGTGCCGATCGGCGGCGGGACGAACGAGACCACCGGGGAGAAGAACCCCATCGACGGGTGGATCGAGCCCGGCCGCCAGCACCTGGACGGCTTCCACGCCCTCTGGTACGCCCGCTCCCGGGAGGGGGCCAGCGACTTCGAGCGGGAGGCGCGTCAGCGCTGCGTGCAGTCGGCGATGCTCGCGCAGCTGGATCCCGCGAACGTGCTGACCAAGTTCCGCTCGATCACGGACGCCGGCCAGCAGATCGTGGAGACGGACATCCCGGAGGCCCAGCTCGGGGAGTTCGCGGACCTGGGGCTGAAGGCCAAGGACCACGAGCTGATCCAGTATGGGGCCGGCCCGCCGTACTGGGATGACATGTTCCCCACCTACCCGGACTACGACGCCTTCCGCGCCGGGGTCGCCCAGGTCATCGAGGGGTCGGCGGAGGGGAAGACCCCTACCCCGGCCGCCGACGACGCCCAGGCCGCGGGCCCGGCCGGGGTGGTCTCCGCGGTGCGCCCCGCCGCCCTGCTGGCCACCCTGTCCCTGCTGCCCGGCGCCGGCTCTGTCCAGGCCCAGGACGGCCCCGCGGTGAGCACCGTCGCCGAGCTGGGCCCCAACGGCACCTGCTCGGTGCCCTGAGCCCGACCCGTCCGCCAGCTGCCCCGACCCCACCCAACCACGCCCCGCCGGTGCCCTGCCGGCCACGTCCTACAGTGGAGACCATGACGAATTTCCTGCAATCCGATGCCTGGGCCCGGTTCCAGTCCGACCTCGGCCACGAGGTGCTGCGCGGGGCCGGGGAGGGATACTCCTACCTGGCCACCGTGGAGGGCGGGCGCGCGGGGCGCTACCTGTACTGCCCCTACGGCCCGGAGGCGGACTCCCCCGAGGCGCTGGCCCGCGCCCTGACCGAGCTGAAGGAGCTGGCCCGGGCCCACCGCTGCCTGTTTGTGCGCGTCGAGCCCAGCGACCCCCGCTCCTTCGCCGAGGGCACGGACCCGGAGGCGGACCTGCGAGCCCGCGGCCTGCGCTTCTCCCCCCGCCAGATCCAGCCGTCCCACACCTGGATGGTGGATCTGACCCAGGACGAGGACGCGCTGCTGAAGGGCATGAACGCGACCAACCGGAACCTGCACCGGAACATCCACAAGAAGGGCGTGAGCTTCCGCGCCTCGCGGGACCCCGAGGAGATCGGGATCCTGCTGCGCTACCTGAACCAGACCGCCGAGCGGGTGGGGTTCAACCGGCAGAAGGATGACTACCTCACCCAGGCGGCCCGCTCGCTGATGCCCCAGGGCGACGCCGCGCTGTACGTGGCCGAGCTGCACGGAGAGCCCATCGGCGCGGCCTTCGTCTACGACTCCGCGGACACCCGCACCTACGCCCACGCGAGCATGGATTATGCCCACCGGCGCCTGTCCGCGAACAACCCCCTGGTCACCCGGATGATGCTGGATGCCAAGGAGGCCGGGCTGCGGCGCTTCGATATGTTCGGCATCGCCCCGGAGGGCCAGCCGGATCACGAGTGGGCCGGGTTCACCAAGTTCAAGAAGTCCTACGGCGGCTACCCGGTGACCTACCCGGGCACCTGGGACCTGCCGGTCTCGACCGCCGCCTACGCCGCGTTCCGCTCGGTCTACGCCGCCAAGGAGGCCGCCAAGGAGAAGGGCCTGCCCGCGGCCCGCCGCCTGGCGGGAACCGCCGAACAGAAGGTCCGCGGACTGGTGGGGCGCCTGCGCCGCTGAACCTGCGGCACCCCGCCCGACGTCGGCCCGGGCCGGGCGGCGTCGGGCGGATCGGGACCGGGCGCTCAGTCCAGTCGGCCCAGCTCCACCAGGCGGGCGAACTCCGGCTCGGTCTCGCGCAGCTGCGCCATGGTTCCGCGCGAGCGCAGGCGCCCGCGGGAGAAGAACAGGATCTCGTCCGCGTTGCGCACCGTGGAGAGCCGGTGGGCGATCACGATCACGGTGATCTTCCCGTGCAGGGCCTCGATGGTGCGGGTGATCTCGTGCTCGGTCTCGTTGTCCAGGGCGGAGGTCGCCTCGTCCAGGATGAGCACCTCGGGCTGGGAGTACAGCGCCCGGGCGATGCCCACCCGCTGGGTCTGCCCGCCGGACAGGCGCGCCCCGGCGTCGCCCACGAGGGTGTCCAGCCCGTCCGGCAGCTGCGCCACCAGCTCCTCCAGGCGCGCCTGGCGCAGGACCCGGGCCAGCAGCTCCTGGTCCACCTGATCCTCCGGCTGCCCGAAGGTGATCAGGTCCCGCAGGGGCACATCCCACAGGAAGACCTTCTGGGAGACCATCGCGACCCGGCGGCGCCATGCCCGGGGATGCGCGGAGATATCCACCCCGCCGACCGTGACGCTGCCGCTGGTGGGGACGTAGAGCCCGGCCAGCAGGTCCGCGAACGTGGTCTTGCCGGCCCCGGAGGAGCCGACGAGTGCGACCGTGCGGCCCACCGGGATGCTCACGTCCACCCCGGTGAGCACGTCCCGGTCGGCGTCGGCGTACCGGAAGCCCAGGTCCCGCACCTCCAGGGAGGCCCGGGGGATCTGCACCGGCTGCTCCGCATGGGAGGGATCGGCGTCGGCCTCGGCCTGCAGGCCCCGCACCTCGGCGGCGACGGTGCGCAGGGAGGGCTGCCCCGACCGGACGCCGTTGAGTGTGCCGACCACCCGGTTCAGGGCCGGCACGATGCGCATGGCCGCGGCCGCGAAGGCCGCCAGCAGGCCGAAGGCCGTCATCTGGTCCGTGGTCGCGAACAGCACCAGCGCGATGACGAGGATGCCGAAGATCATCACGACCTCCAGCAGGTACCGCGGCAGCTCCGCGAAGAACTGCTGGGGCTGGGCGTAGTGGGCGTTGTCCGAGCGGTTGCGGCGGAATCCGTCCGCGAACAGCCCCTCCCGCCCGAAGATCCGGGTCTCCCGGAAGCCCTCGATGGCCGGGGAGAGCAGGGCGAAGCCGTCCTTGCTCAGCTCGAACAGCCGGTGCGCGTAGCGCAGGGCGAAGGGCCGGACCACCCGGGCCAGCAGCAGCGCGGCCCCGCCGAACAGCACCAGGGCGGCGATGAACCCGACCGGGGAGAGCACCAGCAGGGTGCCCATGAGCAGGACGATGGTCGCCGCGTCCACCAGGATCGAGATGTAGCCCAGCAGGACGCTGTTGAACGCCTGGGGCACGCCGGTGTTGATGTTGTTCAGGATCGCGGCCTTGGAGCGGTGCCGGTGGGCCTCATACGTGGCCTGCAGGTACCGGTCCAGCATCTCGGCCTGCACCGAGGAGGACGCCCGCTGCACCACGCCGATGGACCACCAGCGGATCCCGATCAGCGCGGCGTTCTTGACGAGGAAGGCCAGCCCGACCAGCAGCGCGAGGATCAGCAGCAGCCGCTGCCGATCCTCGGTGCCCACCAGGGGCGCCAGGTGCTCCTGGACCACCGGGGGGACCTCCCCGTGGGCGGTGAGCATCTGGGTCAGCGGCACCATCGTCGCCACCGCGAGGATGTCCAGCAGGGAGGAGGCGAAGGCCACCAGGACCATGCCGAGGATGCGCGGGCGCATCCGCCACGGGATCAGCGCGAAGAGCGTGCGCAGATCGCGCACGTCCGCGCGCACGGCGGATTCCTGGGCCTCGGCAGCGTTCATGGGCTCCCCCATCCCCACCGCGCCCCACGGTGGTCATCGACGACGTCGGTCTCCGACAGCGCCGCCCGTCGGGCATCCGCGGGAGCCGCGGCGGCGCGCCGTCAGGGAATCCTACCCCGACGCCGCGCCCGTCCCCGGATCAGCCGCGGGCGTACCGCTCCCACTTGGCCGCCTGGTGCTCGGCTTCGACCATGCGCACGGTCCCGGACTTGGAGCGCATGACGATGGACTGGGAGGTGATGGTGGGCCCGGAGTAGCGGACCCCGCGCAGCAGATCCCCGTCGGTGATCCCGGTGGCGGCGAAGAAGCAGTTGTCACTGGTCACCAGCTCATCCGTGGTCATCACGGCCTCCAGGTCCAGCCCGGCGTCGATGGCCTTCTGCTTCTCGTCATCGTCGGTGGGGGCCAGGCGCCCCTGGATGATCCCGCCGGTGGCCTTGATCGCGCACGCGGCCACGATCCCCTCGGGGGTGCCGCCGGTGCCCAGCATCACATCCACCCCGGTGTTCTCGCGGCAGGCGGCGATCGCCCCGGCCACATCCCCGTCCAGGATCATGCGGGTGCGGGCGCCGGTGGCCCGCACCTCCTCGACCAGCTGGGCGTGGCGCGGGCGATCCAGGATGCACACGGTGAGCTGGTTGACCTTCTTCCCCTTGGCCTTGGCCACCAGGTGCAGGTTCTGCTTGATCGGCAGGCGCAGGTCCACCATGTCGGCCGCGTCCGGGCCGGTCACGAGCTTCTCCATGTAGAACACGGCGGAGGGGTCGAACATCGACCCGCCGTCGGCCACCGCGATCACCGCGAGCGCGTTGTTCATGCCCAGGGCGGTCAGGCGGGTGCCGTCGATGGGGTCCACGGCCACGTCCAGGGCCGGGCCGTCGCCGTCGCCCAGGGACTCGCCGTTGTACAGCATGGGGGCCTCGTCCTTCTCCCCCTCGCCGATGACGACGGTGCCGTTGAAGCTGACGGTGGAGAGCATGCTGCGCATCGCATCCACCGCGGCCCCGTCCGCGGAGTTCTTATCCCCCGCCCCGACCCAGTGCCCGCCGGCGATGGCTGCGGCTTCAGTCACCCGCACCAGCTCCAGGGCCAGGTTGCGGTCGGCTTGGTTGTTGTTCTCATCCTGTACTGCAGACACGGTGCTGTTTCCTCGTCCTTGAGTTCGGCGCCCGCGAGCGGGCCCCTCTGGCTGTGCTCTCCAGCATAGTGGGCACCGCCTGCCCCGCCGGGCACGCGCCCCGGCCGGACGGGGCGCGCCCGCGGGTGGGGCACAATGGGGGACGTGGAGGAGAACGAGCAGGCCCGGGACCGGAGCGAGCGGGATGAGCCGGTGGTCCCGCAGATCACCGAGAAGCAGGCGCGGCGGCTGAATACCCCGGTCGGGGCGATGGTGATCTCCGTGATCGCCCTGCTGGGCATCACCCTGCCGTTCGTGTGGCTGCAGCCGCGCCCGGACAACCAGACCTACCGCCCCCAGGTGGACCTGGTGCAGACCGCCCAGCAGGCCCGCACCGATGCCGGCTTCGACGTCTTGGCCCCCGAGCTGCCCGCGGACTGGCACGCGAACTTCGCCCGCTGGCACCCCGCCGATGACCAGGAGGTGCCGTACTGGGAGTTCGGGGCGGTCACTGCCTCCGGCGGCTTCCTGACGCTCGCCCAGACCGACCGCGCCGATCCCACCTGGACGGCCGAGCGGATCGACCGGGCCCCGCAGACCGGGACCATGGATGTCGAGGGCATCCAGTGGCGCCGCCACTCCAGCACGGACCGCAAGACCGGGGAGACCACCGTCTCAGCGGTCGGGCGGCTGGCGGGGACCACGGTGGTGGTCACCGGGGACTCCCGGGATGAGGAGCTGAAGGATCTGCTCTCCCGCCTGGCCCGCACGGCGGACGGCGCGGGGGCTGCGGCGTCGGCCAGCGCCTCCGCCGCCCCCTGACCCCTCACCGACCGACCCCGCTCCACACACCCCATCGACCCCCGCGCGGATCCCGCGCGGCCCATCGCAGACGACCCACGAGAACAGATCCGAGGACCCATGAGCACCAGCACCCGTCCCACCCCCGCCGAAGCCTTGCAGCGTCTGCGCGCGGGCAACGCCCGCTTCGTCGCCGGCGCCTCCGAGCACCCCAACCAGGACGCCGCGCGCCGGGAGTCCCTGACCGACGGGCAACACCCCTTCGCCGTGATCTTCGGGTGCTCGGACTCCCGGCTGGCCGCGGAGATCATCTTCGACCTCGGGCTGGGCGACACCTTCGTGGTGCGCACGGCCGGGCAGGTCGTGGGCAACGCCGCACTGGGCTCCCTGGAGTACTCGGTGACGGATCTGGACGTGCCGCTGATCGTGGTCCTGGGCCACGACTCCTGCGGCGCGGTCACCGCCGCCTCCGGCTCCTACGACTCCGGGCAGATGCCCGGCGGCTTCGTGCGGGACCTGGTCGAGGAGATCCTGCCCGCCGTGGTGGAGACCCACCGCGAGGCCCAGGGCGAGACCCCCACCATCAACGACATGGTGCGCACCAACACCCGGCAGACGGCCCAGCGGGTGCTGGACCAGTCCAAGATCATCGACGCCGCGGTGCGCGAGGGTCGCACCGCCGTCGTCGGGGTGTTCTACAACCTGCGCGACGGCCGGGCCGAGCTGGTGTGGTCCTCCCAGGAGCTGGCCGAGGACTGATCCGGTCCGGGCCCGTCGAAGGTGGACCGGACCACGTCATGGACCGGGTCGCGGCATAGGATGGTGCGTATGAGCGACACCACCGAATACCGCATCGAGCACGACACGATGGGCGAGGTCCAGGTCCCCAAGGACGCCCTGTACCGGGCCCAGACCCAGCGCGCCGTGCAGAACTTCCCGATCTCCGGCTCCACGCTGGAATCCGCCCACATCGCGGCCCTGGCCCTGGTCAAGAAGGCCGCCGCCCAGGCCAACGAGGAGCTGGGAGTCCTGGACGCGGACCGGGCCCGGGCCATCCGCGACGCCGCTGACGCCGTCGCCGCCCACACCTACGACGAGCACTTCCCGATCGACGTGTTCCAGACCGGCTCCGGGACCTCCTCGAACATGAACGCCAACGAGGTGCTGGCGACCCTGGCCACCCGGGCCCTGGAGGATCAGGGCATCGAGGTGCACCCCAACGACCACGTCAACGCCTCCCAGTCCTCCAACGACGTCTTCCCCACCTCCGTGCACGTGGCCGTGACCGGCGCGCTGATCAAGGACCTCATCCCGGCCCTGGACACCCTGGCCTCCTCCCTGGAGGCGAAGGCCGAGCAGTTCGCGGACGTGGTGAAGTCCGGGCGCACCCACCTGATGGACGCCACCCCCGTGACCCTGGGGCAGGAGTTCTCCGGCTACGCCGCCCAGGTCCGCTACGGCATCGAGCGCATCGAAGCCTCGCTGCCGCGGGTGGCCGAGGTCCCCCTGGGCGGGACGGCCGTGGGCACCGGGATCAACACCCCGGACGGCTTCTCCGCCCGCGTCATCGAGCTGCTGGCGGAGAAGACCGGTCTGCCCCTGACCGAGGCCCGCAACCACTTCGAGGCCCAGGCCAACCGGGACGGGCTGATCGAGGCCTCCGGGCAGCTGCGGAACATCGCATACTCGCTGATGAAGATCTGCAACGACATCCGCTGGATGGGCTCCGGGCCGAACACGGGCCTGGGCGAGCTGCACATCCCGGACCTGCAGCCGGGCTCCTCGATCATGCCGGGCAAGGTCAACCCGGTGATCTGCGAGGCCGTGATCCAGGTGGCCGCCCAAGTCATCGGCAATGACACCACGATCGCCCTGTCCTCCACCAACGGCGCCTTCGAGCTCAACGTCGGCATCCCCGTGATGGCCAAGAACCTGCTGGAGTCCATCCGGCTGCTGGCCAACTCCTCCCGGGTCATGGCGGAGAAGATGGTGGACGGGCTGGAGGCCAACGAGGAGCGGGCCCGCTTCCTGGCCGAGGCCTCCCCGTCCACCGTGACCCCGATGAACAAACTCATCGGCTACGAGGCGGCCGCGAAGATCGCCAAGCACGCCGTGGCCCACAAGACCACCGTGCGCGAGGCCGTGGAGCAGCTGGGCTACGTCGAGCGCGGCGAGGTCACCGAGCAGCAGCTGGACGAGGCCCTGGACGTGACCCGGATGCTGGGCCGGCGCTAGCCGTCCCGCCCGCCGCGTCCCACCCACGCCCCGGCGTCGCGTGCGCGTTCCCCGCGCCGATCGACGCCGGGGCGTGCGCCCACCCGAGGAGGCGGCCGCGACATCGCTCACAAGGGGGTATGGCCTCTTCCACCGGGAGGGGCGTTCTGGAATATTGGTTCGATGCAGCGGTGTTGTCATAGACGGCATCACCGGGTTGCGTGGGTGCCCTTGTGCCTGCAGGAGGCCACCCATCCCCGCGAGAAGCGAGAAGAGAGATCGAGGCATCGTGAAGCTTGCAGAACAGATCGTGAACCAGCTGGTCGAGGCCGGCGTTCACCGCATCTACGGGATCGTCGGAGACTCCCTGAACCCCATCGTCGACGCCGTGCGCGCCACCGGCGGCTCCAAGAAGGGCGGGATCGACTGGGTGCATGTGCGCCACGAGGAAGCCGCCGCCTTCGCCGCAAGCGCGGACGCCCAGCTGACCGGGGAGCTCGCCGTGTGCGCCGGTTCCTGTGGCCCGGGCAATATGCACCTGATCAACGGCCTGTACGACGCCAACCGCTCCCAGGCCCCGGTGCTTGCGATCGCCTCGCACATCCCGAGCAAGCAGATCGGGCAGGGGTACTTCCAGGAGACCCGCCCGCAGCAGATCTTCGAGGAGTGCTCCGTCTACAACGAGATGGTGCTCTCCCCCGAGCAGTCCCCGCGCGTGGTCGCCTCGGCGATCCGCCACGCCGTCGGCGACTCCGGGGTGGCCGTGGTGACCATCCCGGGCGACATCGCCGATGAGGACACCGCCACCGAGGCCCCGGTGCTGGGGACCCTGCGCCGGGCCCCGAAGGTCCCGCACCAGGAGACCATCCAGGAGCTGGCCTCCCACATCAACCGCGCCAAGAAGGTCGCGCTGTTCGTCGGCGCCGGCATCGAGGGCGCCCACGACGAGGTCGTCTCCCTCGCGGAGAAGGCCGCCGCCCCGGTCGGGCACTCCCTGCGCGGCAAGGACTTCATCCAGTACGACAACCCCTTCGACGTCGGCATGACCGGCCTGCTGGGCTACGGTGCGGCCGCCGAGGGCATCCACGACGCCGACCTGATGATCATGATCGGCACGGACTTCCCGTACGACCAGTTCCTGCCGGAGACCACGACCATCCAGATCGACACCGATCCCTCGGTCATGGGTCGGCGCACGGACGTGGACCTGCAGATCGAGGGCTCCGCCCTGGAGACCCTGCGGGCCCTGCTGCCGCTGGTGGAGTACAAGAAGGACCGCAAGTGGCTGGATCGCGTGCTGAAGAAGCACGACCAGATCATGAACAAGGCCGTCGGCGCGTACACCCGCAACGTGGAGAAGCACCAGCCGATCCACCCCGAGTACGCCGCTTCCGTGCTGGATGAGGTCGCCGCCGAGGACGCCGTGTTCACCGCGGACACCGGCATGTGCAACGTGTGGTCGGCCCGCTACATCCGCCCCAACGGCAAGCGCCGGCTGATCGGGTCCTACCTGCACGGGTCCATGGCCAACGCGATGCCGCAGTCCATCGGGGCGCAGTTTGCCTACCCGGGCCGCCAGGTCATCTCGCTGTCCGGCGACGGCGGGCTGTCCATGCTGCTGGGCGATCTCATCACCATCGCCACCTACCGCCTGCCCACCAACGTCGTGGTGTTCAACAACTCCACGCTGGGCATGGTCAAGCTGGAGATGCTGGTGGACGGCCTGGCCGACTTCGGCGTGGACGTGCCGGACACCAACTACGCGGACATCGCCAAGGCGATGGGCTTCCACGCCATCCGCGTGACGGACCCGAAGAAGCTGAAGAAGGCCTACCAGGAGGCGCTGTCCTTCGACGGCCCGGCCCTGGTGGAGGTCATCACCGATCCGATGTCCCTGTCCGTGCCGCCGAAGATCTCCTCGGACCAGATCTTCGGCTTCGCGACCGCGATGTCCAAGATCGTGCTCAACCGCGGCGCGGGCGAGGCCGTGTCCATGGCCCGCTCCAACCTGCGCAACGTGCAGGCCGTGCGTCAGTGGTAGCACCGGCGCCGTCGGGTCGCTGAGGCTGACGGAAAGGGCCCCATCCCGCGATCGCGCGGGGTGGGGCCCTTTCCGTGTCTTCGGGCTCAGGCCCGGCGACGGTGCCGCAGCGTCAGCGCACCGGCGCCCAGGGCGAGCAGGAGCGCACCGACCGCCAGGTACCCGCCGGTGCGGGCCCCGGTGGCCGCCAGGCCGCCGCCGGAGCCGTCGTTGCCGGAGCCGGCATCGCTGGGTCCACCGGTGCCGCCGTTCTCGGGGCTGTTGCCGCCGCCGGTCCCGACGGCTCCGGCCCGATCGGAGCGGTCGGCCGAGTCATCGGGGCCGGGCTGCCCGGTTCCCGCGCCGCCCACTTCCTGAGCACCCTCCGGATCCTCGGCGTCGGCGTCCTCGTCACCGCCGGGCGCCGGCACGGTCGGGTCGGCGGGGTCCGACGTCGGCTCCGCGGTGGGCTCGGCCATCGGCTCGGCGGTGGGCTCGACGGTCGGTTCGCTGGTGGGCTCCGCGGTCGGCTCCGCGGTGGGGTCAGCGGTCGGCTCGGCCGTCGGCTCGCTGGTCGGCTCCGGCGTCGGCTCGGCGGCCTTCTGCTCGGCGTCGAAGCTCACCGACAGCGGCAGTGGGGTCTTCTTGGCGTCCCCACCGGACCCGGAGGCATACCACCGGGGCCGCATATCCGGGTGCAGCGCGTCGATGAACTCCCCCGGGAAGGACCCGGAGAACACCCGGTCGCCCTCGCGGTACTCGCGGCCCGCGAAGTCCGGGGTCCCGGTGACCGTCACCCGCTGGCCCTCCCGGCTGAGCTCCACGTGATCGAAGGTGGCCATGGTGACCCGGTGGTACCCGCCGCTGTTCTCGTCGTTGAGCATCCAGCTCAGCTCCACGCTCAGTCGCGCCGAGCCGTCCGCCTCCACATCCAGGCGGGGATTCCCGAAGCTGGTGATCACCCCCGGGGCCATGATCGCGTAGTGCCGGATGCGCACCCCGCCGTCCCAGGCCACCGAGGCCCGTCCGCTGCGCCCGTCGTACCAGCCGCGGCCCTCACCGAAGACGTACTGCTGCCCCTCGCGGGTGACCGGGCCCAGCGGTTCGGGGGTCCAGGACCGCATGTAGTCGTTCACCGCCCAGGACAGGCTCGGGTGGGAGACCTCCACCGCATCGGCGGGACGCTGCAGGGGGTCCGCCGTCGCCGGACCATCCCAGGGCTCGCCGCCCGGCCCCGGCTCCTGCGGGTCCGGCGCCTCGTCCTGCCCCGGGGCCACGCTCAGCGGCGTGACCTCGGGGATGTCCCCGGACCGGTCCAGGATGGACACCCGGCCGGTGCGCTCGTGGGAGACGTAGACCTCGGTGCCGTCCGCCCCGGTCTCCACGTCCGTCACGTCCGAGGTGAAGAAGCCCGCGGGACCGGTGATCCCCGCCGCGTGCAGATCGAGGGAGGAGGCCACGGTCCAGGTCTGCGGGGAGATCACCGAGACGGTGTTGGCCCGGCCGTGACCGGCCACGACCTCGTGGGTGCGGGGGTTCACCGTCAGGGAGGTGGACTCCCCCACCACGGAGATGGGAGCCCCCAGGTGCTTGCCGGTGGAGGTCTGCACCACCGCGACCTTGCTGCCGCTGGTGCCGATGTACAGGTTGCCCAGCTGAGGATCGATCGCCAGCGATCGCGGATTCGCTCCCAGGACGGTGTCCTCGAACCGGTACTCGGCCACCGGGACCCGCACGGTGCGCACCCACTGGTGGGTCACGGTGGAGTACGCGGTGACCACACCCTCATTGGCGTTGGCCAGCCACACCAGCCGGTGCTGGGCGTCGTAGACCGCATCCCGGACGAAGGGCCGTTCGTGCCGGCTCACCTCGGTGCGCTCCATGACCTCCCCGGTGCCGGGGATGACCCGCTGCAGGCCGAAGTTGTCGAACACGTACAGGTCGCCGCTGTCCGAGTCCAGCACGATGCCGTTCGAGGAGGTGACCACGCCCTCGATCTCCCGCTCGACGGCCCCGCTGCGGGCATCGAGCACCGTGATGGAGCCGTCGGAGGCGTTGAGCACGTACAGCCGAGACCCGTCGGCGCTGGAGACGACGTCGCTGGGCCGCGGCTGGGTGACCTGATGCCGCTGCTGGGTCTGCGGGTTCGCCAGGTCGATCCGGGCGATGTGCCCGACGGGCGCGTCGGCGTCCTGCCCGGGCAGGATGGAGTCCTGCTGCACGGGCACGGACAGTTGCTGGCGCGCGGCGCCACGTCCAGGTCCCGGGGGCGTCCGCCGGTGGTGATGGTGGTCTCCGGTGAGAGGCTGACCCCCTCGCTCGCCTGGGCGGGGGCCACCAGGACGGTTCCGGTCAGGGTCAGGGTCGACAGGGTCGCGATCGCGGACAGCGCGGGTCCTCGGCGCATCGATCCTCCTTGAAGATGCTTTCGTCCGCAGCACCCGGTGCGGCGCAATGACACAGTGAGGCCGACCTGCGGGTCGGCTCAGGTGCCCGTAAAGATTACCTGATCTTAATTTGAGTACGCCCTTAGTCTTTAGCGCTACGAAGGGTCCGACGCCGCCTCGGATCCGCGGCCGCTCGGGGATCCCGAGTCCCCGGCTCCCCCGTTCTGCGCTTCCCTGCTCTGTGCGCCGCCGACCGCGAAGTCGGTGCGCCCGGAGAACCCCAGCGCCGCGGCGATGCGCCGGTGCATCCGCTCGGACATGGAGGGAAGATCATCCAGCGGGAACCAGCGGACCGCGGTGGACTCCTCGTCGTTGACCCGGGCCCGCCCGCCGACCCAGCGGCATCGGAAGGTCAGATCCAGGAACTGCGCCCGGTCCCCGTTGGGAAAGACCAGCGGCGGATTGCTCAGCACCGAGGCCAGCCCCTCCACCGCGATCCGCACTCCGGTCTCCTCCTCGGCCTCCCGCACGGCGGTGTCCGCCGGCTGCTCCCCCGGATCCACGATCCCGGTGATCGGGGTCCACGCCCCGTTGTCCGCGCGCCGGCACAGCAGGATCCGCTCCCGGTCATCCAGGATCACCGCGGTGACCCCGGTCATCCACAGCAGGTCGTGGCCGATCTTCTCGCGGATGCTCAGCACGAACTCAGGGGTGGGCATGGGTTTCTCCTTCTCGATGCGTCGGTGGGATCACGGGAGTCACAGCAGGCGGGCGGGCAGGGCCAGCCAGGCCGCAGCCGTGCCGAGCAGCATCCAGGGGCCGAAGGCCACGTGGGAGTCCGCATCCGCCCGGCGCAGCAGGATCAGCCCCGCGGCCCAGAGCCCGGCCAGCAGGAAGCTCAGCAGCAGTCCGACCAGGGCGTGCGGCACGGAGACCAGCCCGAGGCTCCAGCCCAGCAGCGGGGCCAGGCGGACATCACCCAAACCCATCGCCGCCGGGGAGGCCAGGCGCACCGCGCCGTAGAAGATCCCGGTGCCCGCCGCGCCCAGCAGCCCGCCGAGCAGGCTTCCCGGTCCCTCGCCGAGCGCGAAGGCGGCACCCAGCAGGATGCCCAGCACCGGGTAGGCCGGCAGCACCCAGGCCCGCGGCAGCCGGTGCTCGCGGGCGTCGATCACGGTGAGCACCGCGGCCAGCACCAGGAAGGCCAGCGCCCCGGCCGCCCCCAGCGCGACGGCGCCGTATCGGCCGGCCGCCGCCCAGTCCCCGAGCATCCGCACCATGGTCTGCTCCCCTTCCCGCCCGGTGTCTCAGGAGCCGAAGCGCCGCTGCCGCCCGGCGTAGTCGCGCAGGGCCCGCAGGAAGTCCACCTTCCGGAAATCCGGCCACAGCGCCTCGCAGAAGTAGAACTCGGAGTACGCGGACTGCCACATCATGAACCCGGACAGCCGCTGCTCCCCCGAGGTGCGGATCACCAGATCCGGGTCCGGCTGGCCCCGGGTGTAGAGGTAGTTCTCGATGTCCTCGGCCCCCAGGGTCTCGGCGAGCTCGGCGATCTCGCGTCCCTCCCGGGCGGCGTCGCGCAGCAGCTCCCGGACCGCGTCCACGATCTCCTGCCGTCCGCCGTAGCCCACGGCGATGTTCACGTGCAGCCCCTCCACCTCGGCGGTGCTCACCGTGGCCCGCTCCAGGGTCGCGGCCAGACCCTCCGGCAGCAGCTCGAGGGCGCCGACCGGCTGCAGCCGGGCCACCCGGGAATCGGCCAGGCCCGTGAGCAGCTCCTCGATGATCCCCAGCAGGTCCGTCAGCTCCTCGGCCGGCCGGCTGAGGTTCTCGGTGGAGAGCATGTACAGGGTCACGACGTCGATCCCCAGCTCCCGGCACCAGCCCAGGAACTCCTGGATCCGCTCCGCCCCGGCCTGGTGTCCGTGCCGGGTGGTCTGGCCCATCAGGGCGGCCCAGCGACGGTTGCCGTCCACCATGACCCCCACGTGCTTCGGCAGGCGCTCCGCCGGAATCCCGGCGACCAGGTTCCGCTCGTACACGCTGTACAGCGGCTTGCGCAGCTTCATCTCGGTCCTTCTCCTGCGCGCCCCTCGGCTCTCCTGCGCACCCGTCCTCGGGTGCGGTGCCGACCGGGCGCTGGGCTGGCGGGTCGGCGCACCGGGCGGCGGTTGCGCCCACCCCGAGCGTCGGCCGCGTCGGGCGGTCGGTCAGTCCCCACCGTACCGCGAGCCGCGCCGAGTCGGGGCCACCGGGGCCGGCATCCGGACGCGAGGACTAGGATGACCACAGCATCCCGCACCGGCAGGAAGGGGCCGCCGTCATGGCGCCGTCGCGCACGCAGCATGGGAACCAGTCCGGCCATCCGCACCGGGAGGCGGACGCCGCCAGCCTGCTGGATCGGGCCGAGGCGGCGACCCGGCGCGCCACGGACCGGGCGGAGGAGGCCGCCGTCACCGCGGCCGAGCGCTTCGCCGAGGTCCTGGAGCGCAAGCCCGCCTGGCGCGGGTGGATCCACGCGTCCTTCGCTCCCGTGGCCTTCGCGGCCGGGATCGTGCTGATCGTGCTGGCCGGCGGCGGGGCGCTGTCCCTGGCCTGCGCCGTGTTCGCGCTGACCAGCGTGATCCTGTTCGGGGTCTCCGGGATGTACCACCGGGCGTACTGGCCGGATCGGACCCGGATGGTCTTCAAGCGCCTGGACCACTCGAACATCTCCCTGATCATCGCCGGCACGTACACGCCGCTGGCCCTGACCATGCTGGACCCGCCGAAGACGCAGATCCTGCTGTGGAGCATCTGGGGCTGTGCCCTGCTGCTGGTGCTGTTCCGGGTGCTGTGGACCGGCGCCCCGCGGCTGCTCTACACACCGCTGTACGTGGTCATGGGCCTGGCCGCGGTGTTCTTCCTGGGGGACTTCTGGGCGGTGAGCCCGACGGCGACGATCCTGATCTGCTGCGGCGGGGCCTGCTACATCGTCGGAGCGGTGTTCTACGCGCTGAAGCGCCCGCACCTGGCGCCTGCGGTGTTCGGCTTCCACGAGCTGTTCCACGTGTGCACGATCCTCGGGTTCATCTGCCACTGGATCGCCATCGTCTTCTCGATCTACGCCGGCTGATCCCCGTCCGCACCCGTGCCCGGGTCCTTCTGCTCGGTCGGTCTCTCGGCGGTCTCCTCGCGCTCGCCGGTCCCGGCGGCGGCTGCGGCCCCGCCGTCGCCCGCCCGCTCCTCGGGCTGTTCGGCGCGGCGTCGGTCCTGCTCGGCGCGGGCCATCGCGTAGTCGAAGCGGTTCTTCATCCGGCGCTGGCGCCGCGTGTGGTCCAGGGCCACGAGGATCACCAGGATCACCATCACCAGGGTCGCCAGGAAGCCCACCGTGCCCGGGGAGACGTCGGCGGTGTCCAGCCCGGGCTTCAGAGAGGGACTCTGCTCGGCGGCCGCGAGCGCAGCCGTCCGGACGGGGCCCACCAGGGCGAGGACCGGTGCGCCCATCATCGACGCTCCCCCGCCGGTGCGGCGTCGAGGCCGATCCCGGCGGCCAGATCGTGCTCAGGCAGGCTCTCCGGGACGCGGCTGGCGGCCAGCACGTAGTCCTCCCACGGCCACACCTCGCGCTGGATATCCTGGGCGACGGCGAAGAAGAAGCCCTCCGGGTCCACCTGGGACTCGTGGGCGCGCAGCGCGTCGTCGCGCACCGCGAGCGTGTCGGCCACCGGGATCTGCGTGGTGGTCTCGTGGCGGGAGACCGGCGGGGCGCCCTCCGGCTCGGATTCGGCCCACTGCGCCAGCCGCTCGGCGTATGGAGAGGGCAGTCCGCGCTCCACCAGCGCCTCGTGCAGGGCCTGGAAGCGCTCGACGTTGAAGGCCCGGTCGTAGTACAGCTTCAGCGGCGTCCAGGGCTCACCGGTCCCCGGATAGCGCTCGGGGTCCCCGGCCGCGTCCCAGGCCTCCACGGCCACCCGGTGGCTCATGATGTGGTCCGGGTGCGGGTAGCCGCCGTTCTCGTCGTAGGCGAGGATCACGTGTGGGCGGAAGGAGCGCACCAGACGCACCAAGGGCGCTGCGGCCCGGGCCAGCGGCAGGGTCGCGAAGGAGTTCTGCGGCAGCGGCGGCAGCGGATCCCCCTCCGGCAGACCGGAATCCGTGAACCCCAGCCAGCGGTGCTCGACCCCCAGGATCTCCCGGGCCCGGGCCATCTCCTGCCGACGCAGCCCGGGCAGGTCCCAGTGGGACCGGGGATTGCGCTCCACGCCCGGGTTGAGGATGGACCCGCGCTCCCCGCCGGTGCAGGTGGCGACCATGACCCGGGCGCCGCGCGCGGCGTAGGCGGCCATCGTGGCCGCGCCCTTGCTGGACTCGTCGTCGGGATGCGCGTGGACGGCGAGGATCCGCAGCCCCGAATAATCCGAGGCGAGGGCGGCGTCGAGCGGGACCACGGGGCCTGCGGTCTGGGTCTTGAGCGGCTCTGGCACGGCCTGGCACACATCCTTTTCGCTAGAGTGGGGATCAGTCCATGAGCACCCGCCGGAAGCGAGCGAATTGACCTCCTCCACTCTAGACCAGCGCTACGGGAAGAAGCCCGCCCGCACCCGGCCCTCGCGGCGTGCGCTGGCCCTGCTGGCGGTGCTCGTGCTGGTGCTGGCCTCCGGTTTCGTCGCCTGGATCGCCGCCCACCGGGGCACCGCCCCGACCTACCAGGAGAAGAGCGTGCAGGTCAGCTCCCCGCTGCGCACCTCCCTGGACTTCGACCTCACCAAGCGCCCGGACGACGACGTGCGCTGCGCGGTGCAGGCCGTGAACGATCAGCGGGCCGTGGTCGGCTGGAAGGAGATCCAGGTGGGCCGCGACGCCGGGGCCACCTCGCGCCAGCACGTGGACCTGCTGACCACCGGGCGGGCCGAGACCGCCACCGTGGAATCCTGCTGGGTCGTCGACGGCGCGTGAGCGCGACGGCGTCGGCGTCGGCGTCGGCATCGGCATCGGTGTTCCGCAGAGCTTAATCGGCCGGCGGCGCGCCGCGCGCGGCTACACTGGGAGCCTGACGTCACCCGCAGCCCGACCCCGTGCGGTCCGCTGCGGGCCTGATCTGCATGACCAGACGCACGCCGTCTCGCGGCGTCGGCCCGGGGCCAGACCCCGGCACCGGCCCGCAAGCGCGCCCGGACCGTCCGGGGCCCGCGGCGGGCGTCCCGACCGAGGAGACACGATGTCCGAAGAGACCACCGAATCCGCAGCCTGGCTGACCCAGGAGGCCTACGACCGCCTCCAGGCGGAGCTGGAGGAGCGCGAGGGCCCCAAGCGCCAGGAGATCGTGGACCGCATCGAAGCCGCCCGCGAGGAGGGCGATCTGCGCGAGAACGGCGGCTACCACGCCGCCAAGGAGGAGCAGGGCAAGAACGAGGGCCGCATCCAGCAGCTGAAGTACCTCCTGGAGAACTCCGAGGTGGGCCAGAAGCCCGCCGACGACGGCGTCGTGGAGCCCGGGATGCGCGTGGAAGCGGAGATCGCGGGGAAGAAGATCACGTTCCTGCTGGGCTCCCGCGAGGTCGCCGACACCCTGGTCGGCGATGACGACCTGCAGGTCTACAGCGAGAAGTCCCCGATGGGTCAGGCCATCATGGGGCACAAGGTGGGCGACGAGCTGACCTACCAGGCCCCCAACGGCAAGGACATCCCGCTGAAGGTCCTGGCCGCCAAGCCCTACTGACCCCTTTCCCCCTACTCCACCGCAGAGCGGGAGATGCTTCCCATTCCTGGACGTGACACGTCCCGAGATGGGAAGCATCTCCCGTTGTGCGGCAGGGGGGTGGGTCAGTTGATGACTTCGGGGCGGAAGCCCTCGGCCTGGAGGGCCTCCAGGACCTCGTGGGAGTGGTCCTTGCCCTTGGTCTCCATGTCGATGGTGATCGACACGTCCCCCATGGACAGCGCCCCGCCGACCCGGGTGTGGTCCACGCCGGTCACGTTCGCATCGCATTCGGCGATGATCCGGGAGATGTCGCGCAGCTCCCCGGGGTGATCGGTCAGCATGATGCGCACGGTCAGGAAGCGCCCCGCGGCGGACAGGCCCCGCTGGATGACCTTGAGCATCAGCATCGGGTCGATGTTGCCCCCGGAGAGCAGGCACACCGTGGTGCCGAGGTTCCCGTAGGCCTCGTTGAGGGTCCCGTTCATCAGGGCCGCGACCCCCACCGCCCCGGCCGGCTCCACCACGAGCTTGTTCCGCTCCATGAGGAAGATCAGCGCGCGGGCGAGGTCGTCCTCGGAGACCGTGACGACGTCGTCCACCAGCTCCTTGATGATGGAGAACGGCAGCTGCCCGGGCCGCCCGACCGCGATGCCGTCCGCGATGGTCGACACCTTCTTCAGCGGCACCAGCGCATCCGCGGCCAGCGACGGCGGGTAGGCGGCCGCGTGCTCCGCCTGCACCCCGATCACCCGGATCGGGCGGCCCTGTCGGGCCGCGAGGGTCTTGGCGGCGATCGCGACCCCGGCCAGCAGCCCGCCGCCGCCGACGCCGGTGATGATCGTGTCCGCGTCCGGGACCTGCTCAAGCATCTCCAGGCCCAGGGTGCCCTGACCGGCGATGATGTCGGCGTTGTCGAAGGGGTGGATGAAGGTCTTGCCCGTCTTATCCGCATGCCGCTTGGCCTCGGCCAGCGCCTCGTCGACGGTGGTGCCGTGCAGCACCACCTGGGCCCCGTGGCTCTGGGTCGCGGCGATCTTGGGCAGGGCCGCTCCCTGCGGCATGTAGATCCTGGCCTCCAGTCCCAGCTTGGACGCGGCCAGCGCGACCCCCTGGGCGTGGTTGCCCGCCGAGGCGGCGACGACGCCGGCCGCCTTCTGCTCCGGGGTGAGCCGGACCATGCGGTTGTAGGCGCCGCGGACCTTGAAGGATCCGGAGCGCTGCAGATTCTCGGCCTTCAGGTGCACCGGGGAGCCGATGCGCCGTTCCAGGGCCCGCGAGTGGGCGATCGGCGTGGTCTCGATGATGCCGTCCAGGCGGTGGGCTGCCTCCTGGATCTGCTCGAAGGTGACGGGCAGCTGCTCCAGCGCGCTCATGCGGTCTGCTCCTCCGGGTGCGCTTCCTCGCGCAGCTTCTCCTTGGCCTTCTGCTTCAGGGACTTCTTCCTGGCCTTGGCGATCTCCCAGTCGAAGCGGAACGGCTCGGTGCGGATGGCGTCATCCTGCTCCCATTGCCTGCCGGCCAGATACCGAATCACGGTGTTGAGCACGGCGAGGGCGGGCACGGCGAACACCGCGCCCACGATGCCCAGCAGCGTGGTGCCCACGGCCACGGCCAGGACCACGGCCAGCGGGTGCAGGGAGACGGCCTTGCCCATGACCAGGGGCTGCAGCAGGTGCGATTCGATCTGCTGGACCAGCAGAACCGCGGCGAGCATCAGCACGGCGTTGATGGGCCCGTTGGCCACCAGGGCCAGCAGCACGGCGACCGCGCCGGACAGCAGGGCGCCGATGATCGGGACGAACGAGCTGAGGAAGACCAGCACCGCCAGGGGGAAGGCCAGCGGAACCCGGAGGAAGAACGCGGCCAGTCCGATGCCGACGGCGTCGACGAAAGCCACGAAGACCTGGATGCGCGTGTAGGAGACCAGGGAGTGCCAGCCGCGGCGACCGGCGCCGTTGACGGCCCGGCGCGCGCTCTTCGGGGCGAGGCCGACGAGGAACAGCCAGATCCGCTCCCCCTCGAGGAGGAAGAAGATCAGCGTGAACAGGCAGATCACGAGGCCCTCGCCCACGTTGCCGGCGGTGGAGCCGAAGCTGGCGGCTCCGGCGAGGATCTGCGATGAGTTGTCCTTGATCGTCGCGGTCACGGAGCTGATCGCCTGGTCCACCTGGTCCACCGTGACGTGCAGGGGACCGTCGGTCAGCCAGTCCATGAGCTGGTGGTAGCCGGCCACCACCTGATCGGACAGGTCGGTGAACCCGGATACCAGCTGCTGGCCCACGAGGGTCAGCAGCCCCAGGACCACGACGATCAGACCGATCTCGGTGATGGCGGTGGCCCACCCGGAGCCGATGCGGTGCTTGCGCAGCCACCGCACCGCGGGGGTGAGCAGTCCGGCCAGCAGGGCGGCGACCGCCACCCCCACGAGGATCGTGGAGACGGGGCGGGACAGCCACACGATGACCCCGGCCATGATCAGCACGAACAGCAGCCGCCAGGACCAGGCGGCGGCGGTGTTCAGGGCGAAGGGGATGTGCGGATCCTGGCGACGGGAGTCCCCGGCCTGCCCGGAGGAGCGGCGGGTCCACGGCTCGGTGGGACGGTCCCCGGGCGGCGGGGTGGTGATGGGAAGCTGCGGCTCAACCGCGCCGTCCTCGGTGGTGCTCATCGGCGGGTTCTCCAAGGGTTCAGGGATGGGTGGAAGGGATCCGCACGGCACCGGGCCCCGGTGCGGAAGCCGCCGTCTCGGCGGTGCTTGCGCGCCCGGGGCCCGATGGCCGGGGGTGGGAGGGGGTCAGTCGTCGCTGCGCATGAAGTAGCTGAACAGGCGCAGGATCTCAATGTAGAGCCAGACGAGGGTCACGATCAGGCCGAAGGCCAGGCGCCAGGATTCCTTCTCCGGGACGCCCGCGCGCAGAGCCTCGTCGATGTTCTGGAAGTCCGCGATCAGGCTGATCGCGGCCATCGCCACGACGATCAGGCCCAGCGGGATGCCCAGGGGGATGCCGAAGATCTCGACGTCGCGCATCGAGGAGCCGGTGATCATCCCGAAGACGAAGTTGCCCACCAGGAACACCAGGTAGGCGATCATCCCGATGCCCAGGATCGCGACCATCCGCTGGGACAGGCGCACCCCGGCCTTGGCGTAGAGCATCAGCATCCCGATGAACACGACCACGGTGGCCAGCACCGCGTTGACGACGATCCCGCCGTACTGGGCTTCGAAGACCCCGGAGATCGCCCCGAGCAGCAGTCCCTCGGCCACGGCGTAGACCATGGTCAGCACCGGGGAGACGTTCCTCTTGAAGACCACCACGAGTCCGACGACCAGACCCACGATCCCGCCGAGGAAGCCCAGACCGGGGACGAACCAGCCCACGACCGCGCCCACGATGACCAGGCCCAGCAGGGACAGGGTCTTCGCGACGACGTCGTTGAGGGTGGCCCGCCGGGTGTCGGCCGGGGTCGCCGAGGGGGCCTGGTACATCCGGTTCAGCTGTTCGGCGTCGGCGGTCTGCGGACCGGGCTGTGCGGCGGCGGGGTTCGGCGCCGCGTACGGGGAGGGTGCCTGGGTGGTCGTCGCCCGCCCGGCGCCGTCGTAGTAGTCCAGCGGCTGGTTCGCGTAGGGGTTCTTCTGCGCCTCGGTGCTGAGACGGCTGATCAGGGGGTTGCCTCTGGCCATGGGTGTTCTCATCTCCTAAGAGTGTTCGCTCACGGTCGTCGACGGCATCGCTGGCGACGGCCGCCGCGCGGACCACAGGCTGCGCAGACGACCACGACACGTCGCGGCCCAGTCTACAAGGCGGCGGCGCCTGCGGGCAGGCCCGGGCCGGCGGGTATCGCCCACAGCGTGAGCGTGAGGCGCCCCGAGGCGACGGTCGCGGTGCCCCAGGTGGGACTCGAACCCACACTGCGCAGATTTTAAGTCAGCTGCCTCTGCCGATTGGGCTACTGGGGCGCAGGGGGCGGCCCGCCGACGCCGGGGCGCCGGGAGCCGCCCGCGCGGTGCGTCCCCTCGCGGGAGAGGACGCACCGCGCGGAGCCGAGACCGGGCTAGAGCCGGGCCTTCTTGGCCTCCGGGGCGTTGCCGGTGGCGGCCAGGAACGGCAGGCGCGGATCCCGGGCGTGGCGGATCGGGGTGGTGTCCCGGCCGAACACGGTGGACAGGATCCAGTTCGCGCCCACGCGGGCGGAGCGCTCCGCGGTGGGGATCGCGTAGCCGTGGTAGAGGCGGTGCATCAGCCAGGCCAGCGGACCCTCGAAGGAACGGCCCTTGATGTTGGCCACGCCCTTGTACGCCCCGAGCCCGGCGACCGCACCGAGGTTCTCGTGGTAGTAGTCCTCCAGCTGTCCGCCGCTGCGGGAGGCCAGCAGGTTCTTGGCCAGGCGCACGCCCTGGCGGGAGGCGTGCTGGGCGTTGGGCACGCAGAACCCGCCGACGCCGCCGCCGGTCAGGTCCGGCACCGCGGCGTTGTCCCCGGCGGCCCAGGCGCCCTCCACGGGGCCGTCGTCGCCGGTCACGCGCAGGTCGGCGCCCACGCGCACGCGCCCGCGTTCATCCAGCGGCAGGTCCGAGTTCTTCAGGAACGGCGCGGCCTGCACGCCGGCGGTCCAGATCAGGGTGTCGGCCTCGACCACCCCGGCCGAGGACTTGTCGGACATGTTCACCAGCTTCAGGGTGTGCCCGTCCTCCACCTCCCCGAGGGAGGTGTTCAGCAGGACCTCGATGCCGCGGGCGCGCAGGTGCGCGACGACCGACTCGGCCCGAGCCTCCGGGACCTCCGGCATGATCCGGCCCATGGCCTCGACCAGCACGAAGCGCAGGTCGCTGGAGCGCAGCTGGGAGGTGCGCTCCACGGCGTCGCGGGCCATGTCCTCGATCTCGCCGATCGTCTCGATGCCGGCGAAGCCGCCGCCGACGACCACGAAGGTCAGGGCTCGACGTCGGGCGTCTTCGTCCTTGAGCAGGCTGGCGACCTCGATGCGCTCGAGCACCCAGTTGCGCACGTGCTCGGCCTCTTCGATGCTCTTCATGCCGATCGCGGCGTCGGCCAGGCCCGGAATCGGGAAGGCGCGGGTCACGGATCCGGCGGCGACCACGATCTGGTCGTAGGTCAGCTCGTAGGTGTCGCCCGCGTCGATGCCGCGCAGGGTCGCGGTGCGGTTGCGGTGGTCGATCTTCTCCACGTGCGCGGCGAGGATCTCGCTGTCGCGCAGGTGCTGGCGCAGCGGGACCACGGCGTGACGGGACTCGATCGAGCCGCCGGCCACCTCCGGCAGGAACGGCAGGTAGGTCATATAGGGGTTGGGATCCACGACGGTGACGACGCCGCCGGAGGCCTTGACGTCCTTCTGGATCCGGGAGGCGACGGTCAGGCCGACATAGCCGCCGCCGACCACGAGAATACGGGGGCGATCGTTCGCCAGGTGGTTGAAAGCCATGGTGAGAATGCTACTCCTTGCGCTGGAGGGGTGGGCCCGTGGCGCCGCGGCGGGGATGGCCCCCGCGACGCCGGACCGGACGGTTCACCCGCCCCATCCTGCCACCGTGATGGCGCCCATGCCATCCCCCGTGCGAACTCGGGCCGCGGGGCGCGCGCCGCTCAGGAGAGCAGGGACAGGGCGATGCCGTCGAGGATGTCCTGCTCGGAGGTCACCGCGCCGCGGATCCGGCCCTCGGTCAGCTCCCCGATCCGCTGGGCGATCCGAGCCCAGATCTGCGCCCCCGCCCCGATGACGTCCTCCCGCCCGATCGGCATGTACTCCAGGTCCGAACGCTGCTCCCGGGTCATCCGCGTCAGCTCCCCGGCCGCCGCGGTGATCTCCTCGATGCCCAGCTCGGCCCCGTGCACGGCCTGGGAGTCGTAGCGCCGCAGGCCCAGGGCCCGGGCGGTCACGGTGGTCACGGACCCGGCCACCCCGATCAGTCGGGTCGCGGTGTCCAGCGGGACGGTCTCCAGGGTGGCTTCCACGGCGGCGTCGACGTCCTCGACCAGGCGGCGCAGCTGGGCCTCGGTGGGCGGGTTCGAGCTGAGGTAGCGCTCGGTCAGGCGCACGGAGCCGATATCGAGGGACCGAGCGGCGATCACCCCGTCGGCCTCGCCCAGCACGAACTCCGTGGACCCGCCCCCGATGTCCACGACGAGGCTGCGACCCTCGGCGGTCTGCGGCACGGCGGCCGCGGCCCCGGCGAAGGAGAGCCGGGCCTCCTCGTCCCCGCTGATGACCTCGGGTTCGATCCCCAGCCGCTCCCGGATCCCCGCGGCGAAGGCCCGCCGGTTGCCGGCGTCGCGGCTCGCGGAGGTCGCGACCATGCGCACCCGGTCCACGTCGTGGCGGCGCAGCTGCTCGGCGTAGGCGCCGGCGGCCTCGAAGGTGCGCTGGAGGGCCTCCTCGGAGAGCCAGCCGGTCGCGTCCACCCCGGCCCCGAGGCGCACGATGCGCATCTCGCGCACGACGTCGCGCAGCCGGGGCGGGGCCCCGGGGTTCCCGGGCTCGGCGTCGGCGATGAGCAGACGGATGGAGTTGGTGCCGCAGTCGATGGCGCCCACGCGCATGGTCGGGTCCTTCCCGTGGTGTCTCGGCAGGGGTGGGGCGTATCAGTCCTGGTCGCGCCAGGCGGGATCGCAGGCGCAGCGGTAAGGAGACCAGGAGGCCTCCACGGCCTCCAGGGTCTCATCCCCCAGGGGGTTGATGCCGGTCCCCACGGCCAGGGTATGTCCGAGCAGGGCGTGCAGGCACTTGACCCGCACGGGCATGCCCCCGACGGAGACGCCCTCGATCTCGGGAACCTCCCCGGTGCCGGCCAGACGCCCGATCCGCTCCCGGCGGGCCAGGTAGTCCTCGTGGGCGGCGCGATAGGCCGCGGCCAGCCGCTCATCCCGGCCCAGCCGCTCGGTCATCTGCGCCATGACCCCGGCGGCCTCCAGCCGGGAGGCGGCCTGGGTGGCCCCGGGGTGGGCCAGGTAGAAGACGGTCGGGAACGGGCTGCCCCCGGACAGCCGCGGGGCGGTCGCGGCCACGAGCGGGTTCCCGCACACGCAGCGGGCCGGGATCTCCACGACGTCGCGCACCGGGCGGCCCAGCATCCGGGTCAGGACCCGCAGGTCCTGGGCGGTGGGCTCCAGCCTGGTCTCGTCGACGCCGACGCCGGTCGCGGGGCGCACCTCGTGCCCGACGCCGGTCGGGGCCTGCGTGGGCTCGGTATCGCGGTGCTCGGCGTCACCGGAGGTGGCGTTCGGGGTGGAGCTGGGGGAGGACGGGTCCTGGGGCGAGGGGCTCAACAGGGTCTCCTGGGGTCGGTGGGGCAAGGGGGTCAGCGGGTTCCGGCCACGGATTCCCACAGGGTGGTCCCCCAGTCGGGATGGCCCTGGGCCGCGGCCTCCGCGGAGGAGTCATCGGCCTGGGCCTGGCCCTCCTGCTGGCCGATGACCATGTACGGGGTCTGCCCCGGGTCCACGTACATCAGCCGCTCACGAGCCTGCTGGCGGACGTAGTCATCCGAGTCCCAGCGCTTCTTCTGCTCCTCCAGGTCCGCCTGCTGGGACTGCAGGTCGGCGATGTCCCGGTGCAGGGACTGGATCTCGGCCTGCTGGGCGAAGTAGCGGTGCACGGTGGGCGCCAGCGGCACCACGAGCACGGCCGCGATCAGCAGCAGGAGGAGGGTACGCCCGGAGAAGGAGCGGGCGGCCACCGGCTCCAGGGTGGGATGGCGATCCTCCTGCTCGGACCAGTCCTCGGCGCCGACCAGCGCACCCCGGGGGTCCTCCTGCTCGACCAGCTCCACCTCGGGCGGCCGCTCGGAGTCCGCCGGTCGGGTCGGTCGAGGTGCCGTCGGGCGGGATGCGGGGGCGCTGCGGACGGGGGTCCGGGTGTAGCCGAGCCAGCGGGCCGCGCCGCGCAGCGGATTCCTCATCATGGGACTGCCCCTCTCCCCTGTCGGCGCGGACCGGGGCCCGCGCCGGCGGTGTCCTTGCGGATCCCGGCCTCGGAAGCGGCCCGGACCCGCGCGGGTCTGCTGACCCGCCCGCCCAGTCTAGCGAAGAACGACGCCGCCCAGCGCCGTCGCCCCCTCGGGTCGCGAGGGGACGGCGAGCACCGGGCGGCGTCGTCTCTCAGCGCGCTCAGCGCGCGCGGGCGGGCTCCGCGGCTCATCGGCCGCGGGTCCGGATCACTTCGCGGTGAAGCGGGGGAAGGCGGAGGCCCCGGCGTAGCGGGCGCCGCCGGCCAGCTCCTCCTCGATGCGCAGCAGCTGGTTGTACTTGGCCACGCGCTCGGAGCGGGCCGGGGCACCGGACTTGATCTGCCCGGCGTTGGTGGCCACCGCGATGTCCGCGATGGTCACGTCCTCGGTCTCCCCGGAGCGGTGGGAGATCATGCAGCGGTAGCCGTTGGTCTGGGCCATCTCCACGGCGTCGAAGGTCTCGGTCAGGGAGCCGATCTGGTTGACCTTGACCAGCAGGGCGTTGGCGGCGTCCATCTCGATGCCCTTGGCCAGGCGCTGCGGGTTGGTGACGAAGAAGTCATCGCCCACGATCTGCACCTTGTCACCGAGGTGCTCGGTGATGGTGCGGTAGCCCTCCCAGTCGTCCTCGTCCAGCGGGTCCTCGATGGACACCAGCGGGTACTTGGCGACCAGCTGGTCGTAGTACGCGGACATCTCCTCGGCGGTCTTCTGCTCACCCTCGAAGGAGTAGGTCTTGGAGTCCTTGTCGTAGAACTCGGAGGAGGCCACGTCCAGGGCCAGGGCGACGTCCTTGCCCGGGGTGAAGCCGGCCTTCTCGATGGCCTCGAGGATCAGGTCCAGGGCCTCGGCGTTGGAGTCCAGGTTGGGGGCGAAGCCGCCCTCATCGCCCAGGCCGGTGGACAGCCCGCGCTCCTTCAGCACGTTCTTCAGCGTGTGGTAGACCTCGGCGCCGTAGCGCAGGGCCTCGGAGAAGCTCGGGGCGCCGATCGGGGCGATCATGAACTCCTGGATGTCCACGTTGGAGTCGGCGTGGGAGCCGCCGTTGAGGATGTTCATCATCGGCACGGGCAGCACGTGGGCGTTGGGCCCGCCCAGGTACTTGTACAGCGGCAGCTCGGCGGACTCGGCGGCGGCGTGGGCCACGGCCAGGGAGACGCCGAGGATGGCGTTGGCGCCGAGCTTGCCCTTGTTGTCGGTGCCGTCCAGGTCCAGCATCGCCTGGTCGACGACGCGCTGATCCGCGGCATCCAGGCCGACGACGACCTCGGAGATCTCGTCCTCGACGGCCTTGACCGCATCCAGGACGCCCTTGCCGAGGTACAGGTGCTTGTCGCCGTCGCGACGCTCCACGGCCTCGAACTCGCCGGTGGAGGCACCCGAGGGCACCGCGGCGCGGCCGACGGAGCCGTCCTCCAGCAGGACCTCGACCTCGACGGTCGGGTTGCCGCGCGAGTCCAGGATCTGGCGGGCGTGCACGTCCAGGATGATAGCCATGGTGTTCTCCTTTGAATCGGGAAGGATGATGGGCTGATCAGTGCTCGGACCCCGAAGGGCCCTCTGCCACGAGTCTACCAATTCCCCACACGATCACACAGAGTTTCAGGGAAACCCAACTGGACGGCTCGGGAGGAGGCCGAACGGACCGGGGCCGACGCCGCGGCTCAGCCGACCCGGCGCACGTAGCGACGCACCGCGGCACGCAGCGCGGCCTCCGGGTCCACCCCCAGCTGCCGGGCCCGCACGACCAGTCCCAGCAGGGCCTCACCCAGGGCCTCCTCGGTCCCCGCCGCCCCGGCGTCGGGCCCGGGCGGATCCGCGACCGGCGGGAGATCCAGGCCCGCCTTCGCGGCCCGGCCCAGGATCTTCTCCGCCCGGGCCAGGGCGGGCAGGCTCGGCGGGATGCCGTCGAAGGGCCCGGTGCGCTCGGGCTTCTCCCGCCGCTTGAGCTCCTCCCACGCGGCCCCGCGCTCCTGGGCGGTCGGAGCGGCGTCGGCCGGAGGCAGATCCTCCGAGGCCTGGGCGGCGTCCCCGGCGAACACGTGGGGGTGGCGCCGGATCATCTTGGCACTCAGCCCCGCTACCACGTCCGCGGCGTCGAAGGCCTCCTCCGGGCTCTCCTGGGCGATCCGGGCGTGGAAGACCACCTGCAGCAGCACATCCCCGAGCTCCTCGCGCAGCAGCGCGGCATCCACCCCGGGCCGCTGCGGGGACTCGATGGCCTCGATGACCTCGTGGGTCTCCTCCAGGAGGTACTTCACGAGGCTCGCGTGGGTCTGGGCGGCATCCCACGGGCATCCCCGCTCCGAGCGCAGCCGCCGCATGATCCGCACCAGATCCCCGAAGGCCCGTTCCGCCCGCGGCGCGACGGGTTCCTCCGCGGCGCCGCCGGGGGCAGTCTCAGTCTCGGGCGCGGCGGGCGGCAGGACGGCGTAGGCCTCCCGGATCCGCTCGGCCAGCTGCTCCCGCTGCCCGGCGGGCAGGAAGGCGTGGCGGGCGCCGGTCAGGGCCAGCTCCCGGAACTCCTCCCGGCCCCAGCCGTGGTGGTGGGTCAGCAGCTGCTGCTCCCGGGCCATCCAGGTGCCGCTCATCAGCCGGTTGTCCGGGGAGAGCAGCACATCGAAGCCCAGCGCGCGCAGCAGCGCGACCGGGTGCTCCCCCGGGGTGCGCGCCGGTGCCGGATCGTCGCGCCCGACGTCGTCCACCCGCGGGGCCGCCCCGGTCTGCAGATTCGAGCAGGGGCACACCTCCAGGCCGATCCCGGCGTCCCGGATCCCCGCGGCCAGCTCCCCCAGGACGAGCCCGGAGGCCGGATCGGCCGGGTCCGCGAGAGCCTGCGGGTCCCGGGTGACGTCCGCGAGCAGGCGCACCCCGTGACCCAGGCGCCGGGCCCGGCCGTGGACGACGGCCGAGCGGATGGACTCCGGCCCCGCGGCCTCCCCGGCGTGCAGGGTGACCGGCAGCAGGTGCTCGGCGCAGCGCTGCAGGGCCTCTCGGTGATCCGACGGCGGGTGGCCGGCCTCCGGCCCGGCCAGGTCGAAGCCGACCACGCCGTGCTCGCGGTGGGCCAGGGCCAGGTCCGCGACCCGCTCGGCGCCGTCCAGCTGGCGCATCGCGCACAGCAGCTGGCGCACCCGGATCCACTCGCCCCGAGCGGCCGCCTCCCGTTCGCCGGCGGCCAGGCCGCGAGCCACGGCCAGCACGGCCTCATCCGGGTCCAGTCCGGCCCGGGTGTGCTGCTGCGGGGCCCAGCGGACCTCGGCGTAGAGCACCCCGTCCGCGGCGGCGTCGAGCACGTACTCGCGGGCCACCCGCTCCAGCGCCTCGGCCGACTGCAGCACCGCGACGGTGTGCTCGAAGGTCTCGAGGTAGCGCTCCAGGGACCCCGAATCCGCCGCCTCCCGGAACCACCGGCCCAGGGATTCCGGGTCGGACGCGGGCAGCTCGTGCCCGATCCGCGCGGCCAGCTGAAGGACGGTGCCCGGTCGCAGGGCGCCGTCGAGGTGGTCGTGCAGACACACCGACGGCCACGGGGGCGGCGCGCTGGCCGCCCCCGTGGCCGTCGGCTGGTGGCTCACAGGCTCCACTGCGTGAGGGCCTCGTTCATGTGCTCGGGGATGTTGGACCCGGTGCGCGGGTACATCCGCAGCTCCTCCACGTACTGCTGGGCCGGCAGCCGGTCCCGGTACTGGACGTAGCGCTCCTCGTCCGCGTAGTCGAAGGAGACCTCCGGGGGGATGCCCGGGGTGAAGCGGAACATCATCGCGATCGGGGAGCCCTGGCCCTCCTGGTAGGAGTCCTCCTTCAGGGCCAGCACCTGCAGGGCCTCCTCCGGAACCAGCTGGAAGGTGCTGCGCTGATCCCACAGGCCGTTGCCGCGCACGTGCGTCAGGGCGTCGTAGTAGGAGCCGAGGGCGCGCACCCGGATCAGCACGGTGGAGACGTCCCGGGCCGTGCCCTGCGGGCCGAACAGCGCCTGCTGGGCGTCGGTGAGGCGGGAGACCACCTGCGCCTCGGTGAGCACCAGGTTGCCGGGGGCCAGGCGGGTGTCCGAGGGCTTGGCCGGGGCCTGGGCGGGGGCGTGGTAGGAGGGGGCGACGTCGGCGTGCTCGGCCACCGACGGCGCGGACTCCGGCAGCGCGTCCTCGACGCGGTGCTCGCGCCCGGTCTGGTGCTCCTCATCCCAGGTGCTGTCCGGGACGACGGCGGGCACCGGCTGCTCGGCCCCGGCCTCACCCGCTCCGGTGGACCCGGTCTGCTCGGGGACCTCCCGGGCCTCCTGCGGGTCCCCGGCGGCGGCGTGCTCGGCGGAGGCGGACGCGGCGGCCTCGGGGGCCGCAGAGCCATCGGACACGGAAGCGGGGGTCTGGGCGGACCCGGACACGGCGGACTCGGCGGCGTCGGTGCGCGGCGTCTCGGCGTCCGCGCCGTCGCGGGACTCCTGCGCGGCCGGCACACCCAGCACCTCGGCCTTCTCCGCGGGCCGATCCTCGGCACCCGACGCGACGGTCTCGGATGCACCGGCGGCTGAGTCGGACCCTGCGGCGACCGCGGCGGACCCGGCCCCGGCGGAGGACGGCTCGGCCGCCGCATCGGCGTCCGCGGCGGTGCCCGCCCCGGAGCCCTCGCCGGCCGACTGCTGCGCGACGGTCTGCACGTAGGCGGAGCAATCCTGGCGCTCCGAGCCCGGGTAGGTGTACTCGACCTCCACCGGCCGCTGGCCGTCGCGGGTGGTGCCGACCATGATCTCCGCGCGCCGCCACGGCCCGCGCGGGCCGGACTGGGCCGCGGTGTACAGGGAGGCGACGGCGTCGAACCAGGTGGACTCGGTGTCCACGGTGGTCTTGCGCTCGGGCTTCTCGCTGGGATCCATGGTGGCCGTCATCTCGTTGCCGTGCTGGTCCAGGCGCAGGGTGCGCACCCCGTAGCGGTCCATCAGGGACAGCAGCTCGGGCAGTCCCCCGCCGGCGGGCACCTCCTCCCGGGGGCTCAGCGCCCGGATGCCGCCGGACTCGGGGCGCGGCTCGGACCCGGTGGCGGGAGCGGCACCCGCCCCGCCGTCGGCAGGGCGCTGCCGGGGCTGCTTCGGCTCGGGTTCGGCACTGCCACGGAACAGTTTGAAGGCCACAACACACCTGCACTTCCACGCCTGACGGCGTTGATCGACCACCCCGCTCACGGCCACGGGCGGGGCTCACGTCCTCGGTCTTCTATTCTGCCGAAATCCTATCGAGGATCACGCGCCGTTCGACACCGGCGGAATCCGCCGCCCGTGCTTCCTGGGTGATCTCCCAGGAACCTTCCAGGACCTGTTCGGCTCGGGTGAAGCGCTCCGGATCCTCCGTGCGCAGGCTCATCAGCGCCTGACCCGCCCGCACCCGCTCCCCCGGCTTGGCGTGCAGCAGGATCCCTGCCCCGGCCTGCACCGCGTCCTCCTTCCGGGCCCGCCCGGCCCCCAGCCGCCAGGAGGCCGTGCCCACGGCCAGGGCGTCCAGCCGGGTCAGCACGCCGTCGGTCGGCGCGGTGATGACGTGCTCGTGGCGGGCCACGGGCAGCGCGGCGTCAGGGTCCCCGCCCTGGTCCCGGATCATCCGGCGCCACACGTCCATCGCCCGCCCGTCGGCCAGCGCCTCGGCCGGGTCCTCCTGCATCCCGGAGGCCGCGAGCATCTCCCGGGCCAGCGCCACGGTCAGCTCGACGACGTCGTCCGGCCCGCCCCCGGCCAGCACCTGCACCGCCTCCTCGACCTCCACTGCGTTGCCCACCGCCCGGCCCAGCGGCACGGACATCTCGGTGAGCAAGGCCGTGGTGCGCACCCCGGCCTGCTCCCCCAGCCCCACGAGGGTGCCAGCCAGCTCCCGGGCCCGCTCCGGAGTCTTCATGAACGCCCCGGTGCCCACCTTCACGTCCAGGACCAGGGAGTCCGTGCCCTCGGCGATCTTCTTGGACATGATCGAGGAGGCGATCAGCGGGATCGACTCGACCGTGCCGGTCACGTCCCGCAGGGCGTAGAGCTTGCGATCCGCCGGGGCCAGATCCGCCCCGGCCGCGCACACCACCGCCCCGGTGGAGCCGAGGATCTCCAGGAGCCGCTCGGGCCCCACCTGCGCCCGCCACCCGGGGATCGACTCGAGCTTGTCCAGGGTGCCGCCGGTGTGCCCCAGCCCCCGTCCGGACAGCTGCGGGACCGCGATCCCGTAGACGGCCACCAGCGGCGCCAGCGGCAGCGTGATCTTATCCCCCACCCCGCCGGTGGAGTGCTTGTCCGCCGTGGCGATCTTCCCGTCGGGGTTGCCCGGCGAGCGCAGGATCGGGGAGAAGTCCAGGCGGCGCCCGGAGGCGATCATCGCCGCGGTCCACGCGGACAGCTCCTGCGGGTCCAGACCGTTCAGGTACACCGCCATCGCCAGGGCGGCCATCTGCTCCTCGGCCACCGCCCCTCGGGTGTAGGCGTCGATGACCCAGTCGATCTGCTCGGTGCTCAGCCGGCCGGCGTCGCGCTTGGCGCGGATGACGTCGACGGCGTCGAAGGGCTCGGACATGATGGGACCTCTCCTCTGGCGGGTGCGGACGGGACCGTCAGGACCCGAGGTTTCCGGGCCCGAAGGCCTGGGGCAGAACCTCGGCCATGGGCAGCTCGCCCTGCGGGGTGAGCACCACCAGGCCCGGTGCGGCGTGTTCGGACAGCAGCTGGCGGCAGCGCCCGCACGGCATGATCGGGGTGCCGGTGCGGTCCACGCAGGCGAAGCGGACGAGCCGGCCCCCGCCGGTGCGGAACAGCTCGGAGACCAGGGAGCACTCCGCGCACAGCGTGACCCCGTACGCGGCGTTCTCGATGTTCGCCCCGGTCACCAGCCGCCCGTCCTCGGTGCGGGCCGCGGCCCCCACGGGGAACGCGGAGTAGGGGCAGTACGCCCGCTCCAGGCAGTCGCGCGCCGCGGCGAGCAGCTCCGGCCAGGCCGGGTCGTCGCCGACACAAGCCCCCACCTCGGTGCCCGCAACGGCGTCCTGCCCCACCCGGCCCGGTTGCTCGGAATCGGCCATGCTCACTCCTTGACGTAGGGCTGCCCGGAGGCGGCAGGACCCCGGGTGCGCCCCACCAGCCCCGTGACCGCGGCAACGGTGACCACGTACGGCAGCATGGCCAGGAACTGGCTGGGCACCGTGGTGCCCAGCAGGGAGAGCACCGACTGCAGGTTGGTCGCGAAGCCGAACAGCAGGGCCGCGCACAGCGCCCCGCCGGGACGCCACCGGCCGAAGATCAGCGCGGCCAGGGCGATGTACCCCTGCCCTGCGGTCATGTCCTTGTTGAACGCGGAGACCGAGACCAGCGTGAAGAAGGCCCCGCCCATCCCGGCCACGGCCCCGGCCAGCAGCACGTTGCCGAAGCGCAGCCGGTTCACGTTCACCCCCAGGGTGTCCGCGGCCTGCGGGTGCTCCCCCACGGCCCGGGTGCGCAGCCCCCACCGGGTGCGGTTCAGCCCGTACCAGATGAGGGCGACGACGCCGAACATCACGTACACCAGCAGCGACTGGTCGAACAGCACGGGCCCAATCACCGGGATGCGCGAGAGCCCGGGCACGGACCAGTCCGGCAGGTGATCCGGGGAGTTCAGGGTCGTGGCCTGGCGGGAGAGCACCGTGGAGTACAGGAAGCCGGTCAGCCCGGAGACCAGCACGTTGACGACCACGCCGACGATGACCTGGTTGACGAGGTACCGGATGGAGAACACGGCGAGGATCAGGGAGACCAGCATCGCCCCGATCATGGCCGCCGCCAGCCCCGCCCAGGCCGAGTGCGTCACGGTCCCGACGACGGCCGCGGCGAAGGCGCCGAACAGCAGCTGGCCCTCGATCGCGATGTTGACCACGCCGCTGCGCTCGCACAGCAGACCGGACATGGACCCGAAGATCAGGGGCACGGACAGGGCCAGGGAGCCGGCCAGCAGACCCGGCAGGGACAGCGAGTGCGCGTCCGCGTGAGACACCGCCCAGACCAGCATGGCCACGACGAACGCGGCCCAGAACAGGGTCGAGGCCCACACCGGCGGGTTGGCTCCGCGCGCCCCGCGCATCAGGGCCCAGACGGCCAGGAGAAGCATGAGGGCGGATAGCACCCAGCCGGTGGCCACCGCCGGCAGGTCGATGTCGGCCAGGCGCACGGCGTCGTGCTTCTCCGCGAGGCGGAAGGTGACCGTGGCCGGGGCCGGGTCGATGCCGATCAGCAGGAGGCTGAGCAGGGACAGGACCGCGAAGGTCGCGCCCAGGCGCCAGCGGCGGATCACCGGCAGGGCGAGGCCGGGGCGGGTCGTGGGGGTCGCTGCGACGCTCATCGGGTCGCTCCTTCCGCGGCGGCGGGACGGGCGGCCTTCGCCCGGCGGGGGCGGGCCGGGTCCGGCAGCCGGAAGATCGCGCGCACCAGCGGCGGGGCCGCGATGAACAGCACGATCAGGGACTGCACCACCAGGACGATGTTGATGTTGGTGCCGGTGTTGGTCTGCATGGCCACACCGCCTGCGCGGAAGCCGCCGTAGAGCAGACCGGCCCAGAAGGTGCCCCACGGGGTGGAGCGGCCCAGCAGGGCCACGGTGATCGCGTCGAAGCCGAAGGAGGCGGCCACGTCCCCGGTGAGCACCTTCTCCGTGCCGGCCACCTGGGTGGCCCCGGCCAGCCCGGCCAGGCCCCCGGAGAGCAGCATGACGACGACGTATCCGGCGCTGACGCTGATCCCGGCGGTGCGCGCGGCCTTCGGGTTGGCCCCGACGGCGCGCAGGCGGAACCCGATCGTGGAGCGATCGATCAGCCAGGACACGAACAGCACCGCGAGGATCGCCAGGACGAAGCCCCAGTGCAGCCGGAAGGAGTCCCCGAACAGCCGGGGGAACAGGGCCGAGTCCGGCAGCTGCGGGGAGATCGGGTTGGTGGAGCCCTCCCGCTGGAAGGCCGGGGTGGTCAGCAGGTACAGCACCAGGTTCAACGCGATGTAGTTGAACATGATGCACAGGATGACCTCGTGCGCCCCGGTGCGGGCCTTGAGCAGGCCCACCAGCCCGCCCCACAGGGCCCCGCCGAGCGCACCGCCCAGGATCACCAGCAGCAGGTGCACCCCGGCGGGCAGGTCCCAGGAGAAGCCGATCCACCCGGCGAGGATCGCGCCGAGGATGATCTGTCCCTGCGCGCCGATGTTGAACAGCCCGGCCCGGAAGGACAGGGCCACGCCGAGACCGGCGAGGATCAGCGGGGTCGCGATGGTCAGGGTCTCGGTCAGCGGGAAGATCTTGTCCGCGAAGTCCGCTCCGTGCGGGTTGAACACCGCGCCCTCGAACAGGGCGATGTAGGCGTCGCTGGCGGCCCGCCAGGCGGCCTCGAAGGTGTCCGAGGGCCGGGCGAAGAAGTAGTTCATCCGGGTCAGCGTGCGCTGGTCGGTGAAGATGATGAGCAGTCCGCCGACGATCAGCGACAGCACCAGGGCCGCCGCGGAGAGCACCAGCGGCGAGGAGGTCAGGCGGTAGGCCAGGGTGGGCCGTGGTTCGGGGGCGGGAGCGTCGGCCCAGGGCGGGGTGATCGGCTTCGGCCGCTCCTCGGGCTCCAGCCCGCCGGGTCCCGCTCCGGCGGGGGCGGTGGTGCCGGCGGCCGGGTCGAGACCGCTCATGCGCGCTCTCCTTCCGTGATCGATGCGAGGTCGTGCTCGCGGGTGTCCTGCTCGACGAGGCGCCGGGCCTCCTCGGCGTCGGCCCCGGCCATCATCTGGCCGAGGACCTCCCGCGGGATGTCCGGGTCCACCACGCCCATGAGCCGTCCGCCGTGGAAGACGGCGATCCGGTCCGCGAGCGCGTAGACCTCGTCCAGCTCGGTGGAGACGATGACCACCGGGGTCCCGGCGTCGCGCTCGGCGACGATGCGGCGGTGGATGAACTCGATCGAGCCGACGTCCACGCCGCGGGTGGGCTGGGAGGCGACGAACAGGCGCAGCGGGCGGGCCAGCTCCCGGGCCAGCACCACCTTCTGCTGGTTGCCCCCGGACAGGGTCGTGACGGGATCGGCCACGGAGTGCAGGCGGATGTCGAACTCCGCGGTCCGCTGCTCGGCCTGGGCGCGGATGGCCCGGCGGCGCAGCCAGGGCCCGCGGGAGAAGCGGGGGGTGTCGTACTGGTTCAGGACCAGGTTCTCCTCGATGCTGAAGGAGCCGACCAGGCCCTCGCGGCCGCGGTCCTCGGGCACGAACCCGATGCCGTCGCGGATGATCCGCTTCGGGCGCCGGCCCAGCAGCTGGCGTCCGTCCAGCTCCACGGAGCCGGTGGCCTGGGGGCGCAGCCCCAGGAGGGTCTCGGCGAACTCGGTCTGGCCGTTGCCCTGCACACCGGCGATCGCGAGGATCTCCCCGCCGCGCACCTCCAGGTCGATCCCGTCCAGCAGGGCCACGCCGGTCTCGGAGCGCAGGGACAGCTCGCGCACCCGCAGCAGGCGCTCGTTGGTGCTGGCCGGCTCCTTGTCCACGGTCAGGGACACCTCGTGCCCGACCATCATCGCGGCCAGCTCCGTGCTGGAGGCGGTGGGCTCGATGGTGCCCACGACCTTCCCGCGCCGGATCACGGTGATCTCGTCGGAGACCTGCCGGACCTCGCGCAGCTTGTGGGAGATGAACAGCAGGGACTTCCCGTCCGCGCGCAGCTGCGCCATGATGCCCAGCAGCTCGTCCGTCTCCGCGGGGGTCAGCACCGCGGTGGGCTCATCGAGGATCAGCAGCTCGGCCTCGCGCACGAGGGCCTTGATGATCTCCACCCGCTGCTGCACGCCCACCGGCAGGTCCTCCACGACGGCGTCCGGGTCCACCGCGAAGCCGTAGCGCTGGGAGATCTCGCGGATGCGGCGTCGGGTGGTCTCCAGGTCCAGGGCGGGCCCGCGGGTGGCCTCCGAGCCGAGGGCCACGTTCTCCGCGACCGTGAACACGGGCACCAGCATGAAGTGCTGGTGGACCATGCCGATCCCGGCGCGCATCGCGTCTCCGGGGCCGTCGAAGGCGACCTCGCGCCCGTCCACCAGGATCTGCCCGGCGGTGGGGGCCTGCAGGCCGTAGATGATGTTCATCAGCGTGGATTTGCCCGCCCCGTTCTCCCCGAGGAGGCAGTGGACGGTGCCGGGATCCACGGTGAGGTCCACGGCGTCGTTGGCGGTGAATGCGCCGAAGCGCTTGGTGATCCCGCGCAGTTCGAGTCTCATGTGCGTGCGGCCTTCGGGTCTGTGTCAGTTCTTGGTCTGGGGGCTGGCCGCGGAGTCCGCGTCCACGGTGCCGTCGATGATCTGCTGCTTGAGCTCGTCCAGCTCGTCCTGCAGCTGCTGCGGGACCTGGGAGGCCTGGTCGTGGAATGGGGCCAGGCCCACGCCGTCGTTCTCGAGGGTGCCCACGTACGGGGTGTCGGTGAACTTCCCGTCCATGTCGTCCACGAAGGCGTTCTCCACGGCCGCGCCCATCTTCTTGATCACGGAGGTGAGCACGTACTCCTGACCGGAGGCCAGGGTCTCGTAGCCGTCCGAGTCCACCCAGATGATCCGCGCCGGAGCCTCGGGTTCATCCGCGTTGTATCCGGTGACCGCGTCCACCGCGCCGTTGCCGACGGGCCCGGCCACGGGCATCACGATGTCGGCGCCCTCGTTGAGGAAGTTCTGCGCGGTGGTCTTGCCCTTGCCGGTGTCCTCGAAGTCCCCGGTGAAGCTGCCGGTCTGCTTCTGGGCGTCCCAGCCCAGCAGCTTCACGTCCGTGTGGTGGACCTGGTTGTAGTGGGCCACCCCCTGGGCGAAGCCGTCCATGAAGATCGTGACGGTCGGGATCTCCATGCCGCCGAAGGTCGCGACCTTGCCGGTCTTGGTGGTGCCCGCGGCGAGATATCCGGCGAGGTAGGCGGCCTGGGAGGTGTTGTAGATGATGGGGCGGACGTTGGGCAGCTGGATCGAGTTGTCGTCGACGATCGCGAAGTGCCGGTCCGGGTGGGCTTCGGCGGCGGCTTTGGTCTGGTCGGCGATGTTGAAGCCGATCGTCACGGTCAGGTTGCACCCGCCCTGCAGCATCGAGTTGATGTTGGGCTCGAAGTCGGTGACGGCCTGGGATTCGGCGGCCTTGGTCTTGATGCCGTAGTCGTCCTTGGTCTTCATCACCCCTTCGTAGGAGTTCTGGTTGAAGGAGCGGTCATCGAAGCCGCCGGAGTCGGAGACGATGCAGCCGGTGTAGTCCGCGTGGTCGCTGGCGATGTCCGAGTCCTCCGGCGGGGCGGGGGCGCAGCCGGCCAGCAGCAGGGCGGCCGTGCCCAGCAGCGCGGCGGCGCGCACGGGGCGGGTGCGCGGGGCTGTGCGGGGCCAGGCGGGGACGACGGGCATGGGAGACGGCCTTTCGGACGGTCGCGGCCGGATCGGCCGCCTGCTGCGCGAGGACACCGAGGCGACACCGGGCACAGCCGGACGTGACGTGGGGTACGGGTCACCAGTTTAGCCCCCGCGCGGGGCCCACCCGACCATCCGCCGCGTCGGCCGCTTCCGGCTCCGCCGCGCCCGCGCGCCTGCGCTCAGCGGGTGCGCAGCTCGTGCTGGATGGCCCGCAGCGCGGTGGCTGCCATGACGCGGATCCCGCATTCGATGGCCCGCTCATCGGCCACGTAGTCGGCCTGATGCAGGTCGTAGGTGCGCCCGCCGGGGGTGCGGGTGCCCAGGCGCATCATCGAGCCGGGGACCTCCTGCAGCATCCAGGCGAAGTCCTCCCCGCCCATGGACTGCTCCACGAGCACCACGGAGTCCTCCCCCAGCTCGGCCCGGGCGGCGTTCTCCAGCATCGTCGTCTCGGTCTCGGTGTTGACCACCGGGGGCACGCCGCGGATGTGCTCCACGTCCACCTCCACGCCGTAGGGGGCGGCCACCTGGCCGACCACCCGATCCAGCAGGTCCCCGGAGCGGTACCAGGCGTCCGCGTCCAGGCAGCGCATGGTCCCAGCGAGGTAGCCGTGGGCGGGGATCGCGTTGGGCGCCACCCCGGCCTCGATCTGCCCCCAGGCCACCAGCACGCCCGAGCGGACGTCGATGTTCCGGGACATCACCGCGGGCACGTTGATCGCGATCTGGCTCATCGCGAAGATCAGGTCCTCGGTCAGGTGCGGACGGGAGGTGTGCCCGCCGCGCCCGCGCACGCTGAGCTTGATGGTGTCGGCCGCGGAGGTGATGGACCCGATGCGGGTGCCGACCTGACCGACGTCCACCTTGGGCTCGCAGTGCAGGGCGAAGGCCCGCGGGACCCCCTCCAGCACCCCCTGGCGGATCACGGTCAGGGCGCCGCCGGGCAGCTTCTCCTCGGCCGGCTGGAAAATCACCCGCACGCTGCGGGCCAGCGGCGCGGAGGAGTCCACGTCGGCCAGGGTCAGGGCCGCCCCGAGCATCACGGTCTGGTGGATGTCGTGTCCGCAGGCATGCATGACGCCGTCGTTGACGGAGGAGAACTCCAGCCCGGTGTCCTCCTGGATGGGCAGGGCGTCGATGTCCGCGCGCAGGGCCACGGCCAGCGGGCCCCGGCCGATGTCCACGTAGCAGCCGGTGTGCTCCAGGCGCACCGGGTCCAGTCCCGCCGCCTGCAGGCGCGCCATGATCCGGTCCGTGGTGCGGTGCTCCCGGAAGCTCAGCTCGGGGTTGCGGTGCACGGTGCGGCGGAAGTCGATGAGCTCGGGCAGGAAGGCCTTGGCGAGGGGGCCGATGGGCGGCTGCTCGGCGGGTGCGGCGGGGAGTTCTGGCATGGTCACGACTATAGGACCCCAACGCGACCCGCCGCGGGCGTGACCGTGTGACGGCGTGTGACCGGGAGGCGGCACCGCCCCGCCCGGAAGGCCGCCCGGGCACGACGACGCCGCCCGCCCCTCCCGGTGCGGAAGGGGCGGGCGGCGTCGTGAAGCGGGCGGGTGGTCCGGCTCAGAAGGCCCGGGCCAGCACCGCCTGCTTGACCTCGGCGATGGCCTTGGTGATCTGGATGCCGCGCGGGCAGGCCTCGGTGCAGTTGAAGGTCGTGCGGCAGCGCCACACGCCCTCCTTGTCGTTGAGGATCTCCAGGCGCAGGTCCCCGGCGTCATCTCGGGAGTCGAAGATGAACCGGTGGGCGTTGACGATGGCCGCGGGGCCGAAGTACTGCCCGTCCGTCCAGAACACCGGGCAGGAGCTGGTGCACGCCGCGCACAGGATGCACTTGGTGGTGTCGTCGAAGCGGGCGCGGTCCTCCTGGGACTGGTAGCGCTCCTTCTCCGGCTCGTGCCCCTCGTTCATCAGGAACGGCATGATCTCCCGGTAGGACTGGAAGAACGGCTCCATGTCCACGATGAGATCCTTCTCACAGGGCAGGCCCTTGATGGCCTCGACCGTGACCGGCTTGGACAGGTCCAGGTCCTTCAGCAGGGTCTTGCAGGCCAGGCGGTTGCGCCCGTTGATGCGCATCGCGTCCGAGCCGCACACCCCGTGGGCGCAGGAGCGGCGGAAGGACAGCGAGCCGTCCAGCTCCCACTTGACCTTGTGCAGGGCGTCCAGCACGCGGTCCGTGCCGTACATCTGCAGCGTCCACTCGTCCCAGTGGGCCTCCTCGGAGACCTCCGGGTTGTAGCGGCGCACCCGCAGGGTGACGTCGTAGGTGGGGATCTCCCCGCCGTCGCCGGACTCGCTCTTGAGCTCGACCTTCGAGGCCGGCTCGGCCGGCTCCGCGTATTCCTTCTCTTGCGTGCTCATCAGTACTTGCGCTCCATCGGCTCGTAGCGGGTGAAGATCACCGGTTTGGTCTCCAGGCGGATCCCGGCCACGTGGTCCGTCTCCGCCTCCGTGTCCAGGTACGCCATCGAGTGCTTCATGAACTTCTCGTCATCGCGGTTCGGGAAGTCCTCGCGGAAGTGCCCGCCGCGGGACTCCTCGCGGTGCAGGGCGGCCACGGACATGACCTTGGCCAGCTCCAGCAGGAAGCCCAGCTCCACGGCCTCCAGCAGGTCCAGGTTGAACCGCTTGCCCTGGTCCTGGATGGAGATGCGGGTGTAGCGGTCCTGCAGCTCGGCGATCTTGTCCAGGGCGCGGTGGATGGTCTCCTCGGTGCGGAATACCTGCATGTCCGCGTCCATGGTGTCCTGCAGCTCCCGGCGGATCTGGCCGACCTTCTCCTCGCCGTGGCCGTTGCGCATCAGCTCCAGCAGCTCCTCGGTGCGCCGGGTCGCATCCTCGGGCACGGGCAAGAAGTCCGCTTCCAGTGCGTATTCGGCGGCCTTGATCCCGGCGCGCTTGCCGAACACGTTGATGTCCAGCAGCGAGTTGGTGCCCAGGCGGTTGGACCCGTGCACGGACACGCAGGCCACCTCCCCGGCGGCGTACAGGCCCGGGACGGTCTCCTCGGAGTTGCGGTAGACCTCGGCGTCGATGGTGGTGGGGATCCCGCCCATCGCGTAGTGGGCGGTGGGGAACACCGGCACGGGCTCGGTGTAGGGCTCCACGCCCAGGTAGGTGCGGGCGAACTCGGTGATGTCCGGCAGCTTCGCGTCGATGTGGGCCGGCTCCAGGTGGGTCAGGTCCAGCAGCACGTAGTCCTTGTTGGGCCCGCAGCCGCGGCCCTCGCGCACCTCGTTGGCCATGGACCGGGCGACGATGTCGCGCGGGGCGAGATCCTTGATGGTGGGGGCGTAGCGCTCCATGAAGCGCTCGCCCTCGGAGTTGCGCAGGATCCCGCCCTCGCCGCGGGCCGCCTCGGAGACGAGGATGCCGAGCCCTGCCAGGCCGGTGGGGTGGAACTGAACGAACTCCATGTCCTCCAGCGGCAGGCCGTTGCGGAAGGCGATGGCCATGCCGTCCCCGGTCAGGGTGTGGGCGTTGGAGGTGGTCTTGAAGATCTTGCCGGTCCCTCCGGAGGCGAAGACCACGGACTTGGCCTGGAAGACGTGGATCTCCCCGGAGGCGAGGTCGTAGGAGACGACGCCGGCCGGGCGCTTCATCCCGTCCACCTCGACCATGATCAGGTCCAGCACGTAGTACTCGTTGAAGAACTCCACGTTGTGCTTGACGCAGTTCTGGTAGAGGGTCTGCAGGATCATGTGCCCGGTGCGGTCCGCGGCGTAGCAGGCCCGGCGCACGGGCGCCTTCCCGTGGTCCCGGGTGTGCCCGCCAAAGCGGCGCTGGTCGATCTTCCCCTCGGGGGTGCGGTTGAACGGAAGGCCCATCTTCTCCAGGTCCAGCACGGCGTCGATGGCCTCCTTGGCCATGACCTCCGCGGCGTCCTGGTCCACGAGGTAGTCCCCGCCCTTGATGGTATCGAAGGTGTGCCACTCCCAGTTGTCTTCCTCGACGTTGGCCAGGGCGGCGCACATGCCCCCCTGGGCCGCGCCGGTGTGGGAGCGGGTCGGGTAGATCTTCGTCAGCACGGCGGTGCGGGCGCGCTGGCCGGCTTCGATGGCGGCGCGCATCCCGGCGCCGCCGGCGCCGACGATGACCACATCGTACTTGTGAACCTGCATGCTTCAGATGCTCTTTCTATATGGAGGGAGACGGTGGTGGGGCGGGGGCGCTGTGCGGCCCGCCCGGCGGAGGGCGGCGCCTACTGCGCGGGGCAGAAGGAGGGCAGCAGATCCGGGTTGTCCACGGTCGGGCAGGGGCTGAACGTGAAGATCACGAGGGTGCCCACCAGCAGGATGAACCCGGCGGCTAGGAAGAGCAGGGTCTTCAGCCAGAAGCGGGTGCGGTCCTTCTCCGCGTAATCCTCGATGATCACGCGCACGCCGTTGGTGCCGTGCAGCATCGCCAGCCACAGCATCAGCAGGTCCCAGACCTGCCAGAACGGGTTGGCCCACTTGCCGCCGACGAAGCCGAAGTCGATCGCGTGCACGCCGTCGCCGACCATGAGGTTGACGAACAGGTGCCCGAAGATCAGCACGATCAGCAGCACCCCGGAGATGCGCATGTACAGCCACGCGTACATCTCGAAGTTGTTGCGCTTGGACCCGGAGCGGTTGTACTTCACCCCGTCCACGGAGCGGTCGGAGCTGCGCGGGACGGCGATCCTGGTCTTGAGAGGGGTGGACATGGCTCAGTGACCTCCGAAGACGATGGCGAGGTGGCGGATCAGGAACGGCACCATGGCCAGCAGCCACAGGACGAGCACGCCCCACAGCATGGTCTTCTGGTGCTTGGCCCCGTCCTTCCAGAAGTCGATGAGGATGATGCGCAGGCCGTTGAAGGCGTGGTAGCAGATCGCCGCCACCAGCCCGGCCTCGCCCAGCCCCATCACAGGGTTCTTGTACGTGCCGATGACGGCGTTGTACGCCTCCGGGGAGATCCGCACGACGGCGGTGTCCAGGACGTGCACGAGCAGGAAGAAGAAGATGGCGATGCCGGTGATGCGGTGCGCGACCCAGGACCACATGCCCTGGCGGCCGCGGTAGAGGGTGCCTTGGGATTGGTTCGGCACTGAACAACCTCCGATGGGTGATCAACGAGCGGGCGGGCGCCGGTTGCGGCCCCGGCGCGGGCCCGGCCACTCGGGACGACGTCGTCCGGAAGGAGTCCCCGGGCGCGGGTGTGAGTGAGCTGTTTCTCGTCTGAGACTACCAGCCGTCGGCGGCTCTTGGTGACACGGTGTCTGAGCCCTTCCGCGGCGGAATTACGCGGAATTAGGGGAGGGAAACCTTGGCTAATCCCGCCCGCTCCGCGGTGCGGGGACCGGCCGGAGGCAGACCGCGTCCGCCCGCTTCCCCACCATGTGCGCCGCGCGCCCGGGGGTTTGCGGCTAGGGTGGTGCCGATGAGATCCCCACGCGAACACTTCCGACCCTTCATCCCCGCCGGCGGGGTGGGCTCGCGGCTGTGGCCGCTGTCCCGCGCGGATGCGCCCAAGTTCCTCCTGGACCTGACCGGCTCCGGCAGCTCCCTGCTGCGCTCGACCTACGACCGCCTCGTCGACCTCAGCGCCGAGGGCGTCATGGTCGTCACCGGGCGCACCCACGCCCCGGCCGTGCGCACCCAGCTGCCCGAATGCTCGGAGGAGGACCTGGTCCTGGAGCCCTCCCCCAAGGACTCCGGGGCCGCGATCGGCCTGGCCTCGGCGATCCTGTGGCTGCGCGACCCGGAGGCGATCATCGGCTCCTTCGCCGCGGATCACGTCGTGGAGCCCACCGAGGAGTTCCACCGCGCCGTGGTCGAGGCGATCGAGACCGCCGCGACCGGGCGGATCGTGACCATCGGGATCACCCCGACCTCTCCCTCCACGGGCTTCGGCTACATCCGCGCCGGGCGCTCCCTCGACCTCGAGGCGGCCCCCTCCGCGCTGGCCGTGGAGGAGTTCGTGGAGAAGCCGGACCAGGACACAGCCCGCGAGTACGTGCGCTCGGGCCGCTACACCTGGAACGCCGGGATGTTCGTCGCCCCGGCCGCCCTGCTGCTGGAGCACCTGGAGCGCAACCAGCCGCAGCTGCACGCCGGGATCATGGAGATCGCCCGCGCCTGGGAGACCGAGGAGCGCGACGCCGTGATGGATCGGGTGTGGCCGACCCTGCCGAAGATCGCGATCGACTACGCGGTGGCCGAGCCGGCCGCCGCCGCGGGCGACGTCGCGATGGTCCCGGCCCACTTCACGTGGGACGACGTCGGGGACTTCGCCGCGATCTCCCGGCTGAACCGGGCGCAGAACGTGGACGAGGTGGCCCTGCTGGGCAGCAACACCCGGGTGATGACCGATGACTCCTCCGGGATCGTCGTCTCAGACACCAGCCGCATCGTCGCGCTGATCGGGGTGCAGGACATCGTGGTCGTGGACACCCCGGACGCGCTGCTGGTGACCACCCAGGAGCATGCCCAGCGCGTGAAGCACGCGGTGGACGAGCTCAAGCGCAACGGCGACACGGACGTGCTCTAGCCCTCTCCCGCCCCCGGGGCGCCCGCCCCACACACCGGGCCGGGCGGATCAGACCACCGCGGTGCGCAGCGCGTCGTCGCGCCCCGGCGCACCGTGTCTGGGCGCCTCAGTCCACCGCGGCGGCGGCGCGCTCGCGCCGTCGGGCATCCGCGGTGCGCGGTGAGGCCTCGGGCCGATCCACCCGGGGACGCACGCCCTCGCCGAACCACCACGCCTCCTCCAGGCAGGGGTGCCCGGAGAGCACGAAGTCCGTGAAGCCCACGGCCTCGTACTGGCGGATCAGGTCCGCGACCTCCTCGTGGGAGCCGACCAGCGCGGTGCCCGCTCCCCCGCGGATCAGCCCGGAACCGGCCCACAGCCCGGGGTGGATCTCCAGGTTCCGCCGGTCCCCGCCGTGCAGGGCCAGCATCCGCCGCTGCCCCTCGGATTCGGAGGCCCGCAGGGCCTGCTGCTGACGGCGCACCAGCTCCTCCGGGATCGCATCCAGCATCGCCTGGGCCACGGCCCAGGCCTGCTCGGAGGTGTCCCGGGTGATCACGTGCAGCCGGACCCCGTAGCGCAGGGTGCGTCCGCGCGCCGCCGCGGCCTCACGCACCCGCGCGATCTTCTCCCCCGCCTGGGCCGGCGGCTCGCCCCAGGTCAGGTACACATCGGCCAGCTCCGCGGCGATCTCCAGGGCCGCCGGGGAGGACCCGGCGAAGTGCACCTCCGGCACCGGGTCCGGGGCATCGACCAGACGGGCCTGCTCCACGCGCACCCCCTCGGCGTCGTGGTCGAAGGCCGGGCCGTGCTCCCACAGCCGGCGCACGACCCGCAGGTGCTCCCGCGTGCGCCGGTAGCGGCCCTCCTTGTCCAGGAAGTCTCCGTAGGCCCGCTGCTCGGCGGACTCCCCGCCGGTGACCACGTTCAGGGCCAGGCGCCCGCCGGTCTGGGCCTGGAAGGTCGCGGCCATCTGCGCGGCCAGCGTGGGCGAGAGGGCGTCCGGACGCATCGCGACGAGGAAGCGCAGGCTCGGGGTGTGCTCGGCCAGCGCGGCGGCGGTCAGCCATGGGTCCCGGCAGTACAGACCCGTGGGGGTCAGCACGGAGTCGAAGCGGTTGGCCTCCGCGGCCTGGGCCACCTGGCGCAGGTAGGCCAGCTCGGGTTCGCGCACCGGGGAGCTGCTGAGCACCTCCGCGCCGTGCTCGCCGCCCACGACCCCGCGGGAGTCCCCGCTGGTGGGCAGGAACCAGTGGAATCTCGTCTCGACCATGTCCGTGCTCCTGACGTCCCTCATGCCGGTGTGTGTGCCGCCCGCCCGCCGGAATCGCTTCCGGGGCGCGGGGTTGGGGACCACGCTAGGAGCGGGCGGGCCCGGGGCACGAGTGCCCGGACACGGGAGGTCACGCGGCGTCGCGCGGCGCAAGACGACGGGTGCCCGGGATTGGGAGCCTGCGGGCTAACGTCTGGGGTGCGACGTCGACCGGACGACGTCGGCCGAGGGCGTCAGCGGGCGGGCCCGAGGGGCAGGGCGCCGAGGTCCCGCCAGCCGGTGCGGTCCCCGTGGAAGATCTGCAGCTGCTCGGCGCGGAAGCTCAGGCGGCAGGAGGCGAAGTCCCACCGGGCCCGGTGCAGCCCCTCCTCGTCCAGCCCGTGGGCCAGCGTCAGGTGCGGGTGGTAGTCGAAGGGCGAGGCACTGGGCAGCAGGTCCGCGCAGATCCGGTGCAGCCGGGTCAGGTGGTCCCCGCCGTCGGCGATGCGCAGGTACGCGACGGGACTGACCGGCAGGAAGGTCTCCGCCCCGTCGAAGCCCACCCGGAAGGGTCCGACCTCCCGGCACACCCGGGCCAGCTCCGCGGCGATCCGCTCCGGCAGGGGATCGCGCGGGTCGGTCTCGGTGATCAGGACGGTGATGTGCGGCGGGGCGGAGGAGGTCAGCCCCTGGGCCGCCCGCCAGGACAGCACCCGGTCCTGGATGTGCTCCGGCACCCCCAGCACCACGCTGAGGTAGCGCCGATCCCCGCGCAGGGTGGGGCTGGTGCTGGGGCCGGGGGTCATGGCGGGTCCGGGTGGGCGCTACCGCAGCGGGGGCAGGAAGCCGACGGCGTCGTAGGCGCGCTGCACGGTCACGGCCGCGATCTCACGGGCCTGCTCGGCCCCGGCGGCCAGCAGCCGATCCAGCTCAGCCGGGTCCGCCATGATCTCCAGGGTCCGCTCCCGGATGGGCCCCAGGACCTCGACGGCGACCTCGGCCAGGCCCACCTTCAGGTGCCCGTACATCTTCCCCTCGTACTCGGCGACGATCTCCTCCACGGGACGGCCGGTCAGGGAGGAGTAGATGGTCAGCAGGTTGGAGATCCCCGGCTTGGCCTCGCGGTCGAAGCGGATCTCGGTGCCGTCGTCGGTCACGGCGGACTTGATCTTCTTGGCCATCTTCTTCGGCTCGTCCAGCAGCCAGATGATCCCGGAGTCGCTGGCGGCGGACTTGGACATCTTCGCCCCGGGGTTCTGCAGGTCGTAGACCTTGGCGGTGTCCCGGAGGATCTTGCCCTCCGGGATCACGAAGGTCTCCCCGAAGCGGGTGTTGAACCGCTGGGCGAGGGTGCGGGTCAGCTCCAGATGCTGGCGCTGGTCCTCCCCCACCGGGACCTGGTCCGTCTGGTACAGCAGGATGTCCGCGGCCATGAGGATGGGGTAGGTGAACAACCCGACGGTCGCGTTCTCGGCGCCCTGCTTGGCGGACTTGTCCTTGAACTGGGTCATCCGGGAGGCCTCGCCGAAGCCGGTGATGCAGGACAGCAGCCAGGACAGCTGGGTGTGCTCGGGCACGTGGGACTGCACGAAAAACGGGGTGCGGGTGGGGTCGATCCCGGCAGCGATGTACTGGGCCGCGGTCTTGCGGGTGCGCTCGGCCAGGGTCGCCGGGTCCTGGGGCACGGTGATGGCGTGCAGGTCCGGGATGAAGTAGATGCACTCGTTGGCATCCTGCATGTCCACCCAGTTGCGCACGGCCCCGACGTAGTTGCCCAGGTGCAGGGAGTCCGCGGAGGGCTGGGCCCCGGAGAACACGCGGGGGGCGCCGGTGGAGCGGTTGGGGATGGCGGTATCGGTCATGACGGGCGGGGGCTCCTTCAGACGAGCTGGTAGTCGACCACGAGCGGGGCGTGGTCGGAGAAGCGGGTGTCGTAGCTGGGGGCGCGGTCCACCACCGCCTGCCGGGCGGCGGCGGCCAGCGCGGGGGTGGCCATGTGGTAGTCGATGCGCCACCCGGCGTCGTTGTCGAAGGCCTGACCGCGGTAGGACCACCAGGTGTACGGGCCGGGCACGTCCCCGGCGAGCTTCCGGGCCACGTCCACGTAGCCGACGTCCCCGAAGTAGCGGTCGAGGTACGCCCGCTCCTCGGGCAGGAACCCGGCGTTCTTGACGTTGCCCCTCCAGTTCTTGATGTCCAGCTCGGTGTGCCCGACGTTGAGGTCTCCGACGATCAGCACGTGGTCGGACTGCTCGGCGAGCTCGGGCAGGCGGGTGAGCATCCGCTCCAGGAAGGCGTACTTGTGCTCCTGGCGGATGGTGTCCACCTCCCCGGAGTGCACGTACGCGGAGACCACGGTGAGGCTCGTGCCGCCGGGCAGGTCGTAGTCGGCCTCGACCCAGCGGCCGGTGTGCTCGTCCCCGTCCAGGCCGGGCAGCCCGATGCGGGTCTGTCGGGGCTGGTCCGGCAGCCGGGAGGGGTGCTGCTCGGCACCCTTACGGGTGGCGATCGCCACACCCGCACGGCCCTTGGCCACGGCCTCGGAGTGCAGGATCTCCCACTGGTCCTCGTCCAGGAGCTTGCGCAGGCTGGCGTCCGGGGCGCGGACCTCCTGCAGGCAGAGGATGTCGATGTCCCGGTGGGCCAGCCAGTCCCCCATGGTCTGCTTCTTCTTGGAGTTGTAGGCGGCGCGGATGCCGTTGACGTTGACGGTGGCGATGCGCAGCGTGTGCTGGTCGCGGGGTGCCGGGTCCTGCGCGGCGGTGTTCGGGGAGCTCATGTGGGCTCAGGCCTCCTGGGCGGCGGGCTGGGCGGAGCGGGCCAGTCCCATGCCGTTCTTGGCGGTGAAGTCGATGGTGTCCAGGGCGCGGTCGATCATCTCGGCGTCCGCGTCCTCGCCCTTGGCCAGCTCCTCGGCGACGACCTTCTTCTGCACCAGGACGATCTGGAAGCTGTGCGCGAGCTTCTCATCCCGCATGGAGTCGGACCCACCGGCCTCCTGCCCGGGGGCCGAGGTGGTGCGGGGGGTGAGGCTGCCGCGCACCAGGCTCAGCACGTACGCGGCCAGGCCCAGCCAGCCGAGGGCGATCGCGGCGAGGATCCACCCGAGCAGAGAGGCCTCGTCCGCGGCCCGCCAGATCGCGGCGATGAAGATCGCCACGAGCACCGCCATCCCGACGACGGTGGCCCAGACGGCCTTCCTGCGGGTGGCGGCGGGGTCCGCCCCGCCCGGGGATGATGCCTGAGAGTGCTCCTGGGGACCGGCTGAACGCATGGCCCCCATTGTACAAGCGCGGCACCGGGGCCCCGGCGGGGGGGTCGGGGAGAAGTGCCCAGCCCGAATCATCGGATGCAGGACACCCGCCCTGCATCTGGCTCCGGCGATGACTTCCCGGTGATGCCGCGTGCCCTCAGTGTCGTGACTGCTGCGCTCCGAAGTGCGTTCAGATGCGGGTTTCGTGTCGAGATGCGCTGTTCGTGCTGAGATGCGTCCCGCCGTGCGGTATCTCAGCACGATCCCCGCATCTCAGCAAGAACCCGGTGTCTCAGCGGAGGTGGGCGACCCGTCGAGCGCTCGCCGAGCGGGTCACACTTTCATGTGTGCGTCAGATCCTACTGCGAGGTGTCACGCACCACAACGGGTGTTCCGCGAAGTCGGCACGAGACGACCGCGGGGGAGCGCCGAGATGAGTCTCAGCGCTCCCCCGCGAGCGGGCCGCTCAGGCGGCGTCGGCGGCGCGCTGGGCGGCCTGGACCACGTTGACCAGCAGCATCGCGCGGGTCATCGGGCCGACCCCGCCGGGATTCGGGGAGAGCCAGGACGCCTTCTCGGCGGCCTCCGGGCTGATGTCCCCCACCAGCTTCTTCCTGCCGGTCACCGGGTCCATCACCCGGGAGACGCCCACGTCCAGGAGGATCGCACCCTCCTTGACCTGGTGGGCGCGCACTGCGTGCGGCACGCCGATCGCGGCGACGATGATGTCCGCCGCGGCCAGCACCTCGTCCAGATCCCGGGTGCCGGTGTGGGCCAGGGTCACGGTCGCGTTCACGTCCCGGCGGGACAGCAGCAGCCCCAGCGGGCGGCCCACGGTGATCCCGCGGCCCAGCACCGCCACGTCCTTGCCCTTCACATCCAGCCCGTGCCGGCGGATCAGCTCCACGATCCCGGCCGGGGTGCACGGCAGCGGGGCATCGCCCTGCCCGTACACGTCCAGCACCAGCCGCCCCAGGTTCATCGGGTGCAGCCCGTCGGCGTCCTTGGCCGGGTCGATCCGCTCCAGGATCGCGTTGGTGTCGATGTGCTGGGGCAGGGGCAGCTGCACGATGTACCCGGTGCACGCCGGGTCCGCGTTCAGCTCGTCGATGACGGCCTCCAGCTCCTCCTGGGTGATGTCCCCGGGCAGGTCCCGGCGGATCGAGGCCAGGCCCACCTCCGCGCAGTCGCGGTGCTTGCCCTTCACGTACGAGTGCGAGGCCGGGTCATCGCCCACCAGCACCGTGCCCAGCCCGGGCACGATGCCGCGGACCCTCAGCTCGGCGACCTGCTCGCGCAGCTCCTCCTTGATGGCCGCCGCGGTGGCCCGCCCGTCCAGGATCTGCGGGCCCTGCTGGGCGTCGTCCTGCTGCTCGCTGTGCTGCTGGGTGGTGCTCACGCCGCGAACTCCTCGACATCCGGGTACAGGGGGAAGGCCGCGGTGAGGGCGTTCACGCGCTCGCGCAGGGCGGCGACGTCGGGCTCGGGCTTCAGGGCCTCGGCGATGATGTCCGCGACCTCCGCGAACTGCTCGGCGCCGAAGCCGCGGGTGGCCAGGGCCGGGGCGCCGATGCGCAGCCCGGAGGTGACCATCGGCGGGCGCGGGTCGTTCGGCACGGCGTTGCGGTTCACGGTGATGCCCACCTCGTGCAGCAGGTCCTCGGCCGCGCGCCCGTCCAGGGCGGAATCCCGCAGGTCCACCAGCACCAGGTGCACGTCCGTGCCCCCGGAGAGCACCTTCACCCCGTGCTGGGCGACGTCCTCGGTCCCCAGCCGCTCGGCCAGGATCCGCGCGCCCTCCAGGGTGCGGGCCTGCCGGTCGCGGAACTGCTCGGAGGCGGCGATCTTGAAGGCCACGGCCTTGCCCGCGATCACGTGCATCAGCGGGCCGCCCTGCTGACCCGGGAAGACGGCGGAGTCGATCTTCTTCCGCAGCTCCTCGGTGCACAGGATCACCCCGGAGCGCGGACCCGCGAGGGTCTTGTGCACCGTGGAGGTCACCACGTGGGCGTGCGGCACCGGGTTGGGGTGCAGCCCCGCGGCCACCAGCCCCGCGAAGTGGGCCATGTCCACCCACAGGTAGGCGCCCACCTCGTCGGCGATGGCGCGGAAGGCCGCGAAGTCCTGCTGGCGCGGGTACGCGGACCAGCCGGCCACGATCACCTTGGGCTGGGCCTGAAGGGCCACCTGCCGCACGGCCTCCATGTCCAGGCGCCCGGTGGCCGGGTCCACCTCGTAGGCGGCGATGTCGTACAGCTTCCCGGAGACGTTGAGCTTCATCCCGTGGGTCAGGTGCCCGCCGTGGGCCAGGGACAGGCCCATCAGGGTGTCCCCCGGGTTCATCAGGGCCATCATCACCGCGGCGTTGGCCTGCGCCCCGGAGTGCGGCTGCACGTTGGCGTGCTCGGCGCCGAACAGCTCCTTGGCCCGCTCGATGGCCAGGCGCTCGACGACGTCCACGTGCTCGCAGCCGCCGTAGTAGCGCCGCCCGGGGTAACCCTCCGCGTACTTGTTGGTCAGCACCGAGCCCTGCGCCTGCAGCACGGCCAGCGGGGCGAAGTTCTCCGAGGCGATCATCTCCAGGGTGTCCCGCTGCCGGTGCAGCTCGGCGTCGATGGCCCGGGCGACCTCCGGGTCCAGCTCGGCCAGCGGGGTGGTGGTGACATCGGACGCGGGTGATGCGCTCATCGCTCTCCTGGGGATTCGGCGGGGAAAGGGGTTCCGAGGGATTAGTCTAGGTCACATCGGCGTCGGCGTCAGGGTGGAGCGCGCTCCAGCGTCTTGCCTGGTGAGCTCCGCACTCCCGCTCCCGCGACCCCGTCCTCGGGTGCACCTGGACCGCGGATCCGGCGCCCGAGCCCATCGCCAGGCCTCCGACGCGAGTGTTTAATGGTGGCTTGACCTCCTGACCGCCGTCGTCACCCTCGCGAAAGGTCTCCATGAACGCCCTGAACCTCCTCGGCTCCACCGACCTGCTGAACCTGCGCCCCGGCGATCCCAACATGCCCGGCGCCCGCCGAGCCCCGGAGAAGAAGGCGGAGTTCCCCATGCTGTGTCCCCAGCAGGCCGTCATCTTCGACATGGACGGGGTGGTCACCGACACCGCCTCGGTGCACGCCGCCGCCTGGAAGCAGCTGTTCGACGCGATCCTGGCCGATCCCCGCCTGGAGCCGGCCGAGGGCCGCAGCGCCGAGGATATCGACCGTCGGGAGTTCTCCGTCTCGCGGGACTACCGGGCCCACGTGGACGGGCGCGCCCGCGAGGACGGGGTGCGCCAGCTGCTGGCCTCCCGCGGGGCCGCCCTGCCCGAGGGCGCCGAGGGCGATGCCCCCGGCGCCTGGACCGTGCACGGGCAGGCCGCCCTGAAGAACGACTACTTCCAGGCCCAGCTGGATGAGCACGGCGTGGAGACCTTCCGCGGCACCGTGGACTTCGCCCGCCGCGTGAAGGAGGGCGGCACCGGCATCGCCCTGGTCACCGCCTCCCGCAACTCCCGCACCGTGCTGGCCGCGGCCGGGCTGGAGGACCTCTTCCCCATCATCATCGACGGCGGCTACGCCCTGGAGCACGGCATCCCCGGCAAGCCCGCCCCGGACATGTTCCTGGCCGCCGCCCGCGCCCTGGAGGTGGACCCCGCCGACGCCGTGGTCATCGAGGATGCGGTCTCCGGGGTGCAGGCCGGCAAGGCCGGGGGCTTCGGGCTGGTCGTCGGGATCAACCGGCACGGGGACCGGGCCGATCTGGAGGAGGCCGGGGCCGACGTCGTGCACAACGACGTCGCCGAGCTGGACCTCGGCCTGGACCGCACCGACTCCTGGAAGCTGATCTACCGCGGCTTCGACCCCAAGCACGAGGCCCACCGCGAGGCCCTGCTGACCCTGGCCAACGGGTACATGGGGGTGCGCGGGGCCCGCCCCGAGCACGGGGACGACGGGATCCACTACCCCGGCACCTACGTCGCCGGGATCTTCAACCGGGTGGTCTCGCACATCAACGGCCGGGACCTGGAGCACGAGTCCATGGTCAACCTGCCCAACTTCGAGGTGCTCGACGTCCGCCTTCGCGACGGGGACTGGTGGTCCGAGGGCGGGCTGCGCATCCTGGATGAGACCACCGAGCTGGACATGCGCCACGGTGTGCTCTCCCGCAGCGCACTCCTGGAGGAGGTGCTGCGCGAGGAGGACCGCGACGGCGCGCGGACTCCCCGCCGCCTGCGCGTGCACCAGCGTCGACTGGTCTCCATGGCCAGCCGGCACCTGTCCGCGATGGAGACCAAGGTGGAGCCGGTGGGCTGGTCCGGACGCATCCACGTGCGCACCGGCATCGATCCCACCGTGACCAACAACAACGTCGCCGAGTACCGGGAGCTGAACCGGCACCACCTGGTGGCCCGCGCCTCCACGACGCTGCCGGACGAGACCCTCATCTGCGTGGTCTCCACCAACCAGTCCGACCACCAGATCTCCATCGCCCAGCGCACCCAGATCAACGCCGCCTCGGATATCCGGGTGGAGCGGGAGATCCGCCCCGGCAACGTGGAGATGCGCCACTTCCACGTCAACGGCCACGACGGCGAGCCGGTGGTCTTCGACACGACCACCGCCGTCGTGACCTCCCGGGATTCCGCGATCGCCTCCGCCACCCTCGGCTCGGTGGAGGCCCTGAACCGCACCGCGATCGGCTTCGAGGCGCTCTACGGTCCGCACACCGCAACCTGGTCCCGGCTGTGGTCCCGCTTCGCCGTGGACATCGACGCGGATGTGAAGACCATGCTGGCCCTGCGGCTGCACATCTTCCACATCGTGCAGACCCTCGGCCCCAACATGGAGCTGGCCGACGCCGGGGTCACCGCGCGCGGGCTGCACGGGGAGGGGTACCGCGGGCACATCTTCTGGGATGAGATCTTCATCCTCCCGGTCATCACCATGCGCCTGCCCTTCGTCACCAAGTCCCTGCTGGCCTACCGCTCCGCCCGACTGCCGGCCGCCCGCCACAAGGCCCGGGAGTTCGGCGCCGAGGGCGCGATGTTCCCCTGGCAGTCCGGCTCGGACGGGCGCGAGGAGACCCCGGTGGAGCTGTACAACCCACACTCGGAGCGGTGGATGCCGGACAACTCCTGGCGGCAGTTCCACGTGGGCCTGGCCATCGCGTTCAACGCCTGGCAGTACTACCAGGCCACCCGGGACGACTCCTGGCTCTCCCACGAGGGCGCGGAGCTGATGATCGAGATCGCCCGGTTCTTCACCTCCATCACCACCTGGGATGAGCAGGATCAGCGCTACCACATCGAGGGCGCGATGGGCCCGGACGAGTACCACGACGGCTACCCCGGCTCCGTCAACGGCGGGGGTGTGAAGGACAACGCCTACACCAACGTCCTGGCGGCCTGGCTCTACCGGCACGTGGTGCACCTGCCGGAGGTGCTGCCGGAGCACCTGGCCGATCGGACCCTGGCCGCCAACCAGGTCACCGAGTCCGAGACCGAGCGGTGGAAGCACATGTCCACCCGCATGGCCGTGCCGTTCAACGAGAACGGGACCATCAGCCAGTTCGACGGCTACGACGACCTCGCCGAGATCGACTGGGACCATTACCGCCGCAAGTACGGCAACATCGGGCGGATGGATCTGATCCTGGAGTCCGAGGGGGATGCGACCAACAACTACAAGCTGTCCAAGCAGGCGGACACGCTGATGCTGATCTACCTGTTCGGCCAGTCCGGGCTGCAGGATGAGCTCGCGGCCCTCGGCTACGACGTCTCCCTGGCCCGCATCGAGGACACGGTGCGCTACTACCTGCCGCGCACCTCCAACGGCTCGACGCTCTCCCGGGTGGTCACCGCCTCGATCCTCGCGCAGATCGACCGCCGCAACTCCTGGTCCACCTATCAGGATGCGCTGGTCGCGGACCTGGACGACACCCAGGGCGGCACCACCCAGGAGGGGATCCACCTAGGGGCCATGTGCGGGACCCTGGACGTGATCCAGCGGGCCTACGCCGGGCTTCGGGTGCACGAGGACTGCGTCAGCCTGGAGCCGTCCATGCCGGAGCAGCTGAAGTCCGTGGGCTTCGAGGTGCAGTACCGGGGCCAGCTGCTGGACGTGTACATCGACGGCACCTTCATGCGCATCACCGCCCGCTCCACCCGGGCCCAGCCGGTGCGCGTGGTGGTCGGCGAGCAGGAGACGGTGCTGGCCGGCGGGCAGTCCGCCGAGTTCCCGCTCGGCTGAGCCTGACCGAGAGCAGCGGAACGGCCGCGGCCCCCTTCGGAGGAGGCCGCGGCCGTTCCGTCTCCGACGTCGACTACGGCCGGTGCCCGTCGGGGATGCTCAGTCCCCGGCGCGCCGCCGCAGGATAGCCGCCAGCAGCGCCCCGGAGACGTTGTGCCACACCGAGAACACCGCCCCCGGCAGGGCGGCCTCGGGGGTGAGGTAGGTCTTGGCCAGGGAGGTGGCCAATCCGGAGTTCTGCATGCCGACCTCGATCGCGGTGGTGCGCCGGGAGGGCGCCGGCAGCCGCAGGGCCGCGGCCGCGGCGTAGCCCAGCAGGTAGCCCAGGCCGTTGTGCAGCACGACCGCCAGCAGCACCAGCGCACCCGCGGAGACGATGGCCCCCGCGGAGCCGGCGACGACGATCGCCACGATCACGGAGATCGCCGCGACCGAGATCCACGGCAGCGCCGGGGTGATGGCCAGCACCAGCCGCGGCAGCAGCCAGCGCACGAGCAGCCCAGCCAGGACCGGGATCAGCACCACCTGCAGGATCGAGACCATCATCGCGGTGCCGTTCACGCTCATGTACTCCCCCGCCAGCCACAGGCACAGCAGCGGCGTCAGGAACGGCGCGATCAGGGTGGACACCGAGGTCATCGCCACGGACAGCGCCACGTCCCCGCGCGCCAGGTAGGAGACCACGTTCGACGCCGTGCCGCCGGGGCAGCAGCCCACGAGGATCACCCCGGCCGCCAGGGCCGGCGGCAGCTGCAGCGCCGCGGCGATCCCGGCGCCGAGCAGCGGCATGATGAGGAACTGCGCGATCACTCCGATGAGAACCGGCACCGGGCGGCGGGCGATGAGCGCGAAGTCCGGCCAGGTCAGGGTCAGGCCCATGCCGAACATGATGACCCCGAGCAGCGGGCTGATCGCCGGGGACCACGCGGCGAACGCGCCTGGCGCGAGGAAGCCGAGCACCCCCGCCCCGAGGATCAGCAACGGGAACACGGTCACGGCCCGCCGGGCGCTGCGCTCCTCCGCGGCGGATTCCGCGGTGCGCTCGGCGGGGTCGGATGCTGCCGGTGCCATCAGTGGAAGAAGTGCCGGGAGCCGGTCAGGTACATGGTCACCCCGGCGGTCTTGGCGGCCTCGATGACCTCCTCATCCCGGATGGACCCGCCGGGCTGCACGACGGCGCGCACCCCGGCGTCGAGCAGCACCTGCAGCCCGTCGGCGAAGGGGAAGAAGGCGTCCGAGGCGGCCACCGCGCCGCGGGCCCGCTCGGCGCCGTCGGCCCCGAGGATGTTGGCCCGCTCCACGGACAGCCGGCAGGAGTCCACCCGGTTGACCTGCCCCATGCCGATGCCGACGGCCGCGCCGTCCTCGGCCAGCAGGATCGCGTTGGACTTCGCCGCGCGCAGGGCCTTCCAGGCGAAGGCCAGGTCCCGCAGGGTCCGCTCGTCGGCGGCCTCCCCGGCGGCCAGGGTCCAGGTGCTCGGGTCATCCCCGTCGGCCTGGAGCCGGTCCGACTCCTGGAACAGGGCGCCGCCGGAGACCTGCCGGTACTCGACGGCCCCGCGGGCGAAGCCCTCCGGCAGCCGGAGGATGCGCAGGTTCTTCTTGGTCTGCAGCAGCTCGAGGGCCTCGGGGGCGTAGGACGGGGCGATCACGACCTCGGTGAACACGGGCTTGATCTGCTCGGCCATGCCCAGGCTCACCTCGCGGTTCGCGGCGATGACCCCGCCGTAGGCGGACAGCGGGTCGCAGGCGTGGGCCTTGCGGTGCGCATCCGCGATGGGGTCCTCACCGGATCCCACGGCGATCCCGCACGGGTTGTTGTGCTTGATCACGGCCACGGCCGGCTCGTCGAAGTCGTAGGCGGCGCGCAGGGCGGCGTCGGCGTCCACGTAGTTGTTGTAGGACATCGCCTTCCCGCCCAGCTGCTCGGCCTGGGCGATGCCCGGCTCGGCGGCCGGATCCACGTACAGGGCGGCCTTCTGGTGCGGGTTCTCGCCGTAGCGCAGGGACTCGGAGCGCTCGAAGCCCAGCCCGGCGTAGGGCGGCCAGAAGTTGGCCTCGGGATCCTGCAGGAACTGGTGCTGGGTCCAGGTGGCCACGGCGGTGTCGTAGGCGGCGGTGTGGGCGAAGGCCCCGGCGGCCAGGCGGCGACGGGCGGCCAGGTCGAAGCCGCCCTGCTCGGCCGCGCGCACGGCGTCGTCGTAGTGGGCGGGGTCCGTCACCACGGCGACGGCGTGGTGGTTCTTGGCCGCGGCGCGCACCATCGAGGGACCGCCGATGTCGATCTTCTCGATGATCTCATCCGCCCCGGCCCCGGAGGCCACGGTGTCCTGGAAGGGGTAGAGGTTCACGACGACGAGGTCGAAGGGCTCGACCCCGAGCTGCTCGAGCTGATCCACGTGCTCCTGCTTGCGCCGGTCCGCGAGGATCCCGGCGTGGATGCGCGGGTGGAGGGTCTTGACCCGGCCCTCCAGGCACTCGGGGAACCCGGTGATCCAGGAGACCTCGGTGACCGGGACCCCGGCCTCGCGGATCACCCCGGCGGTGGATCCGGTGGAGACCAGCGACACCCCGGCGGCGTGCAGGCCGCGGGCCAGCTCGGGCAGGCCGGTCTTGTCGTAGACGGAGATGAGGGCTCGACGCAGCGGGATCCGGTCCAGGTCGATGAGGGTCACGGAAGGATGCTCCCTTGGGAAGTCGGAGATGGTGGCGCGCACGGCGCGAAGACCCCTCCAGTGTAAGGGGCGTCGCACTCGGGCGTGCCAGCGCCCGCCGCCTCAGGCGCGGGCGGCCAGCTCCCGCAGGGTGCGCACCAGGAGAGGACGCTCCTGCTCCTTGATCCGCTCGTGCAGGCTCTGCTCGGTGTCCCCCTCCAGCACCGGCACCGCGGCCTGGGCGAGGATCGGGCCGGTGTCCACCCCGGAATCCACCAGGTGCACGGTGACGCCGGTGATCTTCACCCCGTGGGCCAGGGCGTCGCGCACCCCGTGCGCCCCGGGGAAGGAGGGCAGCAGCGCCGGGTGGGTGTTGACGATGCGCCGCTCGAAGCGCGCGACCAGCTGCGCATCGACGATGCGCATGAATCCGGCGAACAGCAGCAGGTCCGGGGCGTAGGAGGCGAGCTTCTCCTCCAGGGCCCGGTTCCAGGCAGGGCGGTCCGGGAAGTCCCGGGGCGCCAGCACGAACGTCTCGATGCCGGCCTCGCGGGCGCGCTCCAGCCCCCGGCACTCCTGATCCGCGCCGACGGCGGCCACCTGCACCGGCAGCTCGCCGCGGGCGACGGCGTCCAGGACGGACTGCAGATTGGTGCCGGAGCCGGAGACCATGACCACGATGCGCATGGCTCCCACCCTACCGAGGCGCGACAGGGCGCGCGGGCCAGCGGGTAGCCTGGTGGGCATGTCTGCCGCCCCTCCGCCTCAGGACCCTCAGCCCACCCAGCAGCCGCCCCGGCGTCCGGGCAGGCCCCTGGGAGAGGACGAGCGGGCGCGCGCGGCCGAGTCCCTCCTGTACCGCTCACGGGCGGGTCTGCTCCTGGCGGTCATCGGGTTCTGCCTGAGCACCTTCGCGGGACGCTCCTGGGGCGGGTGGGCCCTGGCCGGGGCCGGGCTGGCCTTCCTGGGTGCCGCCGTCGCCTGCATCATGACCCTGGTGGCGCTGAAGCGGGTCGGCGCCCGCCCCTTCTCCTACGTGCTGACCAGCCTGTCCCTCGCGCTGGTCCTGTGGTTCGCGGTGAGCATGGCCGCGAACCTCCTGCTGTGGGGCGCGGCCGAGGACTACCGGGAGTGCGTGCGCACGAGCCTGACCATCTCCTCCTCCGGGCAGTGCCAGGAGCGCCTCACGGACGGGATCGAGCGGACCCTCACCGGCCGCTGAGGCGACGCCGACGCGGCCGACGCACCACCACGCGCGGCTCCTCGCGCTCCCTCTGCACCTCACGTTCTTCCGCCTGCTCGAGCTCCTCCTGATGCTCTTCCGGGCGCTCGGACTCGTCGGCCTCCGGGGCCTGGGCCTTAGCGTTGGGCTTATCGTCCCCCTTCGCGGCGGACCAGGGCGTCTGGGCCCCGGCGCCGGAGCGCCACTGCGGGATGAACAGCTCCTCCGCCGCATCGACCTCGGCCGGCTTCTGCTCGGTGGACTCGACCTCGGGCTTCACCGGGCGCTTCGCCTCGTGCCCCGCGGCCCCGGGCGCCGCGCGACGCAGGCGCTGCAGGGCGCTGAGCCCCCGCTCAGACTCCTGCTCGGACCGGGGCTCGGGCCGCTGCTCGGACCCGGGCTCGGCCCGGTCCGGCTTCCCCGCGGGGCGCTCTCCCGCGGAGTCGGTCCCCGCGGAGTCCTGCTCCTCGTCCCGTTCCGATGCGGCGTCGTCTCGCGCCCCGTCGTCGCCCGCGGCGTCGCTCGTCCGCACCCCGCTCGTCGGTTCCGCGCCCGTCTGCTGCCCGCTCGGACCCTCGGTGCTCACGGCGTTCTCGCCGGAGGTCTCCACCTTCCGGTTCGCCACGGCCTCGGCCCCCGCGGCCTGCGGAGAGCGATTCCGGCGGGAAGCGCGCCGGGTCCGCTTCCGTGCGGGGGCCGCGCCCTGTCCGCCCCGGGCGGCATCGCGCTCGAACCAGGGGGACACCACCCGCCCGATCACCGCGCCGATCGCCACGGTCACCGCACTCCAGCAGAACATCGCCCCCGGGTGGGGACCCACGACGGCGAAGGGCCCAGCCCCCAGCCCCCCGCGGGCGAGCACGACCAGCAGCGTCGCACCAGCCCCGGTCAGCGCCCCCAGGACGACGGCGAACACCGCCCCGGACAGGATCGCACCGAGCACGCGGGAGCCGATGCGCAGGGAGAACCAGTCATCCACGTGATCCTCCCCGGCGCGCAGGAACCACCACGCGGCCAGCGCCCCGGCCAGCACCGGCAGCACCAGCACCGCGAAGGAGTAGGGGCCGGTGGCGGTGGGCATCGCCGCGAACACCGGGAGGGCGGGCAGCGCCGGTCCGTCGGCGACCGCCGGGGAGAACAGCGTCCCCTCCCCCAGGCTGAAGCCCGCCCCCACGGACCAGGCCGTGGCGCAGAGGATGAGGTTGGGCAGCAGCGCCAGCTGCAGCAGGAACAGGGTCAGATCCCCGGTGAGCCCGGCGTGCAGGGCCTGGTAGGCCGCGATGATCCCCTGCCAGTGCGCGAAGACGCTGATCCCGGTCAGCAGGGCCCCGCCTGCCACCAGGCCGATCAGACCCACGCCGGCGGCCCGCAGCACGGACAGCGCGTAGGCCCCCGCCCACCGGGTGTACTGGCTGTAGCGCTGGGCCAGCCCCTCTGGGGCGAGCCCGATCAGCCGCAGCCAGGAGCCGGACTCCCGGTGCCCGCCCCACACCATGCCCAGCAGCGGCACCCACAGCGGCACCAGGGCCGAGGCGAGCACGGGGGCGCGCAGCGTCGTCGTGCCGGTCAGCACGGCCACCGCCGCACCGACCCCGGCGTAGGCCACCAGCCCGCCGAGCACCGGCTTCCAGAACTCGCCCTCCCAGGAGGCCCGGGCCAGGCGGGCCCCGGCGCGCCGAGCGATCAGCAGCAGCACCAGCGTGAGCCCCAGGGGCAGCAGATGCGCGGTACCCGTCAGTCCCGCGGCCCGCCCGGTGGCCGGCACGTCCAGCTGCAGTCCGACGCCGTGCGCGCCCAGCCACACCTGCCCGATCGCCGCGGCCAGCGCGGGCAGGCCGCCGGGTCCGTCCAGGGAGAACCAGCCGATCAGCAGCAGCACGGCCACGACGGCCAGACCCGCCAGGGCGGCAACGAGGATCTCGACGGCGCCCTGCAGCCACAGCGGCATGGGCAGCGTCCGGGGAAGGGAGAAACGGCGCGGGGTCATCATCGCTGTTCATCATCCCACGCCGAGCCGCGGGCTCCCCGTGAGGGTTCACGCTCCGTTCCCCGCAGCGTCACCGGCCCGCATCCCGCGGGGCGCAGACCGGTGGTGCACTGGACCCATGAGGATCATGATCGCCGCCGAATCGTTCCTGCCCCACCTGTCCGGGGTGACCACCTCCGTGCTGCGCAGCGCGGAGCAGCTGATCCAGCGCGGGCACGAGGTCTCCATCCTGGCCCCGGAGACCGGACCCGGGGAGCAGACGCCGCAGCACCCCGTGCCCGGCGCCGTCTGCCTGCGGGTGCCCTCCCTGCCGGTGGCCGGCTACCCGGGGCTGCGCGTGGCCCCTGGACCCGTCGCCCCAGTGCGGCGCCTGATCGCCCGGCACCACCCGGACATCGTGCACGCATCCTCCCCGTTCCTGCTGGGCGCCCGGGCGGTCACCGCGGCCCGGGACCTGGGCATCCCGTGCGCGGCGGTGTACCAGACCGACGTCTCCGCCTACGCCCGCCGCTATCGCCTGCCCTGGCTGGCCCGCGCAGCGGACCGGCGGCTGGCCGCGATCCACGGGCAGGCGGATCTGACCTTGACCCCCTCCAGGGCCTCCGAGGACTACCTGCGGGACCTGGGGGTGCCCCGGATCCTGCGCTGGGGACGCGGAGTGGACACGGCCCTGTTCCGCCCTGAACGGGCCGAGGGGGCGCTGCGGGCGCGGATCGGGGCGGGTCCGGAGGAGCTGCTGGTCGGCTACGTCGGTCGGCTGGCCCCGGAGAAGCAGGTGGAGGATCTGCGAGTGCTGCAGTCCCTGCCCGGGGTGCGCCTGGTGGTGGTCGGGGACGGCCCGGAGCGGGCGCGCCTGGAGCACACCCTGCACCGGGCCAGCTTCCTCGGGCGCCTGGAGGGCGAGGAGCTGGCGCGCACCGTGGCGGAGCTGGACGTGTTCACCCACCCCGGGGAGTCGGAGACCTTCGGGCAGACCCTGCAGGAGGCGATGGCCGCAGGCACCCCGGTGGTGGCCGTGGGCTGCGGCGGGCCGGCGGACATCGTCGAGCACGGGCGCACGGGGCCGCTCTACCCGCCGGGACACCTGGACCGGCTGCGCGAGCACGTGCAGCGGTTGGAGGACCCGGGCCTGCGGGCGCAGTTCGCCGTCGCCGGGCGGGAGGCGATGACGCCGAGGTCCTGGTCCGCGCTGACGGACCGGCTGCTGGAGCACTACGCGCTGGCGCGGCAGTTCCACCGGGCGGACGGTCTGCGCCGGTGGGCGGCCGGAAGGGTTCAGTCCTCCGCGGGGTCCAGGGCCTCCACACCCCAGGCGCGGTAGGCGGCGGCCTGCGCGGAGACCACGGTGAGCCCGTGCACGCGGGCGGTGGCCGCCAGCAGCCCGTGCACGCCGTCCTCGGGACCGGCGGTCTCCCCCGGGGCCTCGCTCGGCTCCTCGTCGTCGGCTACGCTACGCAGCCCGGCCGGCCCGGCGGGCAGGGGGCGGGCGGCCCACGCCCGGGCGACGGCATCGTCCACGGGCAGCAGGTGGCCGCGGAACCGCTCGGCCAGCTCATCCAGCCAGCGATCCGTCTCCGGGCCGGGGAAGCGGGCGGCCAGCTCCCCTAGGCTGAGCACGGAGACGTAGAGGACGCGGTGGGCCCGGCGCCGCAGGAACGCGACGACGGCCCGGTCCGGGGCGCTTCCGCGCAGCTGCGCGAGGATCCCGGAATCCAGCAGCAGGCCCGTACCGGGCCGGCTCATGCCGCCCGGTCGGCGGCCGCGGAGGCGCTGCCGCTGCTGGTGGCCAGGAGGAAGTTCAGGAACTCGCTGCGGGCGGAGTCCACCCGGGCGTAGTCGGTGATGCTCATGGCCCGGTATCCCCCGCGGGCGGGAACAGCGGCGGAGAAGTCGAGGCGGGTGGGAGAGGTGACGGTCATGGCCATCGCGCGGAGAGCGCATCCTTTCGGTGCTCTTGCCCGTACCGGTCAACATGCCGCCGTGGCGGCGAATACGGGCCGCTTCGTCATCCGAGCCACCCTTGAACATGGGGTTGGCGCTCAACCGAGTCGGAGCTTGGCAGTTGAGTCTCTTGAAGCTGGCACCAGCATAACCCGCCCGGGCGGGCCTGCCAAGACCCTTCTTCACGCCTCTTCCCGGTCCCGTCGGCCGCGCCGAGCGCCGACTAGATTGGATCCCATGCCCTCCTACCCCGCCGAGCAGATCCCGGTGACCGTGGCGCAGATCCTGCACGCCGTCGGCCACAACGCCTTCGCGCGGGGCGAGCGCTACTACCGGGCGGGCCAGGTGCTCCAGGCCCACTACGACGCCGCGGAGCTGACCTTCACCAGCCGGGTCGCCGGGGGCTCCACCCGGCCCTATTCCCAGTCGGTGGTCTTCCCCCGCACCCGCGTCCCGCATGCCGCGCCGTTCCAGTCCTTCTGCTCCTGCCCGGTGCGCACCGGCTGCAAGCACGTGGTCGCGGCCCTGCTGGGCTGGTTCCACGAGGGCGGCTGGGCCGAGCCCGCGGAGAACCTCCCCGTGCGCTCGACGGCCGGCACCGAGACGGAGCATTTCGCGGCAACCGGTTCCGCGGCGGCCCGTTCATCGGCGACCGACGCCGGCTCGGCGCCCGGCCTCCCCGGCCCCGACGCCTCCGGCTCGGCCTCCGCGCGGCGGGACTCGCAGGCGGGGTCCGGGGCCGAGGATCGGGCCGCGACCATCCAGCGGCTGCGCGCGGCCATCGGCGGCATCGACGGCGGCACCGGGGCCCCGGCCGCGTCGCCCGCCGTATCGCCTGCCCCGGCATCGGCATCATCATCGAATGGCGGCGCACCCGGCGCCGCCCGGGGCGGCGACGACGTCGTCGAGACGCAGGACCCGGGCGCGGGCCCCTTCGCGGCGCGCGCGGACGCCCCGCAGGTGCGCGATTCCTGGCGCCGCCACGTCGCCCGCGCGCTGCAGTCCCAGAGCATGGACCTGCGGTCGCGCGTGACCCGCTCCCCCGGCGCCCTGGACCTGCACCTGGAGGTCCCGACCCGCTACGGCCTGGGTCGAGGCGATGCCGCGACCCCCGCGCCGATCCGGCTCAGCGCCCGGCCGCTGATGCTGGGCACCCGCGGCCGGTGGATCAAGGGCGGGCTGACCTGGTCCCAGTTCACCGGCCCCCCGGGCGGCACGCAGCTGCTCAGCGAGCACGAGGCCTGGTTTCGGGAGCTGGGCGCCGTGCTCTCCCCGGATCAGAACCCCTACGCCTCCACCCACGACACCATGCAGCTGGACCCGGTGGCCTCCCCGCTGCTGTGGGACCTGCTGGACCGGGCCGCGGACCTCGGCATCGCCATCGTGGTGGACGGGCGTGCCGTCTCGGTAGGCCTGGCCCCGGAGGCCCGGCTCGGACTGCACGTGGCCGACGCCGAGGACGGCGCCCTGCGGCTGATCCCCGCCCTGCTGGTGCCCCGCTCCCCGGAGGAGGCGGAGGACGACGCCGCCCCGGAGGCCTGGCGGGTGCCGACCGACGGACTGTTCCCCCTGGGCCCGGCCCACCGGCCCCAGGCCTACGTGGCCCTGGGCGGGGCGCTGCACCGCGCCTACGAGCAGGAGGCCCGCCGCTCCGGGGCGTGGTCCGCGATCCGCCCGTCCCCGCTGCCGCAGCTGGCCGCGCAGGTCCCGCAAGAGCAGTGGGTCGTGGAGGAGACGGAGCTGCTGTTCCTCCCGCTGGCAGCACCCCCGACCCCGCTGGCCACCTCCCTGAGCGCCTCCGGTCCCATGACGGTGCCGCGCGAGGAGGTCCTGGACTTCGCGGAGGGCTTCTACCCGCAGCTGGCCCGGCGCCTGCCGGTGGCCGCGGACCCGGAGGTCGCCGAGTCCCTGCCGCAGGTGCTCGAGCCGCGCCTGGTGCTGAGCGTGCGCTTCGAGGAGGATCCGCACGCCCAGCCCACCCCGGAGCAGGGCGCGGCGCGCACCGCGGATCCGCGCGCCTCGGAGAGGATCGCCCCGGCCCGATACGACTGGCACTGGTCCTACCCGCAGGCGCCCGTCCAGTGGGAGGGGCAGAAGGTGGCCCGCACCCGGGTGCCGGTCGCGGTGGCCAGCCCGGACCCGCATCGGGAGCTGCGGGATGCGGAGACGGAGCAGGACGTGCTCACCCGGCTGCGTCGGGCGCTGCCCGAGACCCCGCTGGAGGCCGGGCGCACCAGCGGCTGGCAGACCCGGGATCTGGTCCAGCGGATCATCCCGGCCGCCCGCGACCTGGACGGGGTGGACGTGGAGCTCACCGGGGAGGTGCCGCAGTTCCGGGCTCTGGACGAGGACCCGACGATCACGGTCTCCGTGGAGTCCACCGGGGATCGCGACTGGTTCGGCCTGGGCGTGACCATCCGGGCCGGGCAGTGGTACGTGCCCTTCGCCGACGTCTTCCGCGCCCTGGACGCCGGGCAGAAGCACCTGATGCTCGGGGACGGCAGCTACTTCCGGCTGGACCGGCCCGAATTCCTGCGGCTGCGGGAGCTGATCGGGGAGGCCCGGCAGATGGCGGACCCGGAGACGCCGCTGCGCATCTCCCGGCACCAGGCGGGGCTGTGGGAGGACCTGGAGGAGCTCGCCGCGGACACCGAGGTGACCCGGACCTGGCGGGAATCCGTGGAGGCCCTGCTGCGTCTGGAGGAGATCCCTGCGCAGCCGCTGCCGCGGGGCCTGCGCGCCCGGCTGCGCCCGTACCAGGAGGAGGGCTACCGGTGGCTGAGCTTCCTGCGCGAGCACGGCCTCGGCGGGATCCTCGCCGATGACATGGGCCTGGGCAAGACGGTCCAGACCCTCGCGATGATCTGCCGCGCCTTCGAGCTGCACGACGCCGCGGCGGCGGAAGGCGGGGCGCGGCCGCGCTTCCTCGTCGTCGCCCCGACCTCTGTGGCCCCCAACTGGGCCCGGGAGATCGAGCGCTTCGCCCCGCACCTGAGCTGCGCGGTGCTCACCTCCTCCAGCGCCAAGGCCAAGAGCTCGGTGCCGGAGCGGGCCGCCGGGGCCGACGTCGTCGTGACCTCCTATGCGCTGCTGCGCCTGGACGCGGAGGAGTACGCGGACCTGGGGCTGAGCGGACTGGTGCTGGACGAGGCCCAGTTCCTGAAGAACCCGCGGACCAAGGCCCACCGGATCGCCAGGGATCTGCCGGTGCCGTTCAAGCTGGTGGTCACGGGCACGCCGATGGAGAACGACCTCATGGAGCTGTGGGCGATGTTCTCGATCGTCGCCCCGGGGCTGTTCCCCTCCGCCCGGGACTTCCGGGACATGTACGCCAAGCCGATCTCCTCCGGGGAGGACCTGCAGGCGCTGCCGCGGCTGCGGCGCCGGATCCGCCCGCTGATGCTGCGCCGCTCCAAGGAGCTGGTGGCCGCGGATCTGCCGGAGAAGCAGGAGCACCGGGTGGACATCGCCCTGACCCCGGAGCACCGTCGGATCTACGAGACCCGGCTGCAGCGGGAGCGGCAGAAGATCCTGGGGCTGCTGCAGGACATGGACCGGAACCGGTTCACGATCTTCCAGTCCCTGACCATGCTGCGCCGCCTGGCCCTGTCCGCCTCCCTGGTGGATGAGGCGCACGCGGGGGTCGAGTCCGCCAAGCTGACGTGGCTGACGGAGCAGCTGCCGGAGATCATCGCCGATGGGCACCGGGCCCTGGTGTTCAGCCAGTTCACGACCTTCCTGCACCAGATCGCCGAGGCCCTGGAGGCGGCGGGGATCGGGCACGTGTACCTGGACGGGTCCACCCGGGATCGGGCGGCGGTGCTGCGGGCCTTCGAGGAGGGCGAGGCCCCGGTGTTCCTCATCAGCCTGAAGGCCGGTGGCTTCGGGCTGAACCTCACGGAGGCGGACTACTGCTTCCTGATGGACCCCTGGTGGAATCCGGCGGCGGAGGCTCAGGCGGTGGACCGGGCGCACCGGATCGGGCAGCGGCGTCGGGTCATGGTGTACCGGCTGGTCTCCGAGGGGACGATCGAGGAGAAGGTCATGGACCTGAAGGACTCCAAGGCCGCCCTGTTCGACGCCGTGATGGACGACGGCGAGCTGTTCTCCCGCTCCCTGCGCGCCGAGGAGATCCGCGAGCTGCTCGGCGGCTGAGCCGGCGCGGGCGGCTTCCGTTCGCCCCCACCCCGCACCGTGGGGCCGGCTTCCGGTGCGAGTTTCGTTCCGAGATGCGCCATTCGTGCTGAGATGCTGCACGGCGGGGCGCATCTCAGCACGAACAGCGCATCTCAACACGAAACCCGCACCTCACAGACCGGCCAGCATCGGCGGCGGGAACACGGGGACCCCGAGCTGGCGGGCGCGCTGCTCGAGGGCCTGCACCAGGCGCATCTCCAGTTGCTCCGGGTGCCCGACCACGTCCGCCCAGTTCGCGCGCAGGATCACCCAGCCGGCTTCCTCGATGGCCAGCTGACGCTGCCGCTCCTGATAGATCGCCTCTCCGGCGTCGCCATCACGGAAGTACTTGGTCTTGCCATCCAGCTCCAACCCGAAGCGCAGGTGCGGCCAGCCGAAGTCCAAGTACTTCCGGCCCCGATGCGTCCGCACGAGGACCTGCGGCTGCGGCATCGGCACGGCCATGCGCTGCAGGCGGATCCGGCCGAGGCTCTCCAAGACGGACTCGGAGCGCGCGTCGGCGAAGGCGAAGACGCGTCGGGCCGTGACCGAGCCGCGTCGGCGGGGGCCCTCGTCGAGCAGGCTGAGCACATCCCGGCGGGAGACGTCGCCCTTCAGGATCTGGTCGGCGATGACGACGGCGTCGTCGAAGGGCAGGCCGGTCGCGCAGTCCAGGAGGGTGCGCTCGGCGTCGGTGACCGGGAGGCGCAGCTCGAGGAGGCGGCGATGTTCGAGGATCCCCGGCGCCCGGTGGACCCGCACCCGGGGGTCCGCGCAGGCGATCCGCTGCTCGGCGCTGATGTGGACGGCGTCCGGCAGGTGGAGCAGGGAGAGGTCGCGGAACAGGGCGGCCGAGGTGTGCGAGAAGACGAACGGCGTCCTCGCCCGCGCCAGGTACGCCAGGTGCACGCCGAGGCACTTCTGCCGTTCGGTGAGTTCCTCCCACCGGCGGCGCTGGATGTAGCAGCCGCGCAGAACGCGCGTCCATTCGCTGCCGCCACCCCGGCTGGGACGCGGGTCGGGATGGCCGAGCCGACGCACCTGCTCGGGGGTCAGCAGCTCGCGGTGGTGGAGGTCTGGGACGGTGTTCACGGGTTCAGCTTGCCGTTCCAGCTCGCCACGGGTTCAGCTTGCCGTTCCAGCTCGCCGACGACGCCGCCCGTCCGCGCTTCCCGGCCCCTTTTCGAGGACAGTCCCCCACATCCACTCGCCTCATCCACAGATCCGGAAACCTCCTCGCACCCGACGCCGCCCGCGCGCCCTCCCCTGCACCCGAGGCCCCTCGCCGATCACCGCCCACACCGGACCCGCACCCGCTGAGATACCGGGTTTGTGCTGAGATACCAGGTTCGTGCTGAGATGCTGCACGACGTGCCGCACCTCAGCACCAACCCCACACCTCAACACGAAAGCCGCACCTCAGCACCCAACGGTTGCACCTCAGCGGCACAGCACCCCCGCCCATCGTCGGGTGGGGTGGGCGGATCGGGGCGGATGGGTTAGCCTGGATCATCGATCGATGATCAGCGTGCTGATGGACTGAGGCGCTGGTCATCTGCGCTGTCCGGGGCGGATCCCGCGCCGCTCGACCCGCCCCGGCCCTGCCCGCACCGCCACCGGCCGGTGCGCACCCCCTCGCTCCCGACCCCAGGAACCCATGGCCTCCTCCGACGGAACCTCCGAGCACACATCCCGCGACGACGCCGCCGCACCCAACACCGGCGCCACCAGAACCACCCCCGCCGAACCACCCACCATCACCGACAGCGTGCCGCACCAGCACGCGCCCGCCCGGGTGAACTGGCGAGTCTTCGGCGGGGCCGCCATCGGCGTGCTGATCATCTCCATCTGGGGTCTGGCCGATCCGGAGTCGATGGGTGAGGTGATCGGCGCCGTCGTCGGGTGGGTCTCCCGGCACTTCGGCTGGTTCTACATCCTCACCGGCACCGTGGTCCTGGCGTTCATCGCGATCGTCGCGTTCTCCAAGCAGGGCTCGGTGCGCCTGGGCCCGGACCATTCCCGCCCGCAGTTCTCCCTGTTCTCGTGGGCGGCCATGCTCTTCGCCGCCGGCATCGGGGCGGACCTGATGTTCTACTCCGTGCTGGAGCCGGTCACCCAGTACTACACGCAACCCTCCGGCGGCACCGAGTCCGCAGAGGCCGCCCGGCAGGCGGTCGTGTGGACCCTGTTCCACTACGGACTGACCGGCTGGGGCATGTACTCCCTGATGGGCATGGCCTTCGGCTACTTCGCGTACCGGTTCAACCTGCCGCTGTCCATCCGCTCGGCCCTGTACCCGATCATCGGCAAGCGGATCAAGGGCGCGGCCGGCGACGCCGTGGACATCTCGGCGCTGCTGGGCACGATCTTCGGGGTGGCCACCTCGCTGGGCATCGGCGTCGTGCAGATCAACTACGGGCTGCAGTTCCTGTTCGGGGTGCCCAACTCCGTGGGGGTCCAGGCCGGGCTGATCGCGGTCTCCGTGGTCCTGGCGATCGCCTCGGCGGTGTCCGGGGTGGACAAGGGCATCCGGCGGCTGTCCGAGCTGAACATCTTCCTCGCCGTCGCGCTGATGCTGTACGTGCTGTTCCTCGGGGACACGGACTTCCTGCTCAACGCGCTGGTCATGAACGTGGGCGACTACCTCTCCCAGTTCCCAGGGATGACCATGGACACGATGGCCTATGACCACCCCGAGGAGTGGATGAACTCCTGGACCCTGTTCTTCTGGGCCTGGTGGGTCGCGTGGTCCCCGTTCGTGGGGCTGTTCCTGGCGCGGATCTCCCGCGGGCGCACCATCCGCCAGTTCGTGGTGGGCACCATGACCATCCCGTTCGTGTTCATCCTGACCTGGATCTCCATCTTCGGGAACTCGGCCCTGGGGATCATCGACCAGGACGGGGACACCGACTTCGGCCAGACCCTGATGGGCACCCCGGAGCGGGCCTTCTACGATCTGCTGGCCCAGTACCCGGGGGCCACCGCAGCGGCGGCCGTGGCGACCTTCACCGGGCTGCTGTTCTACGTGACCAGCGCGGACTCCGGGGCCCTGGTGATGTCCAACTTCGCCTCGACCATCGAGGACCCGACGAAGGACGGGCCCAAGTGGATGCGCATCTTCTGGGCGATCGCCACCGGTCTGCTGACCCTGGCGATGATGGTGGTCGGCGGGATCCCGACCCTGCAGTCGGCGACGATCGTGTTCGGCCTGCCCTTCGCGATCGTGATGTACCTGGTGATGTACGGGCTGTGGAAGGCGCTGCGGGTGGAGCGGGCCGCGATGGACTCCCAGGAGGCCGCCCGGGCGGGGGTGCGCGCCGCCAACCGTGCCGCCGCGATCCAGCCGACCGAGCACACCCGGAACTGGCGCCAGCGCCTGGTCCGCTCGGTGTCCTACCCGGGCCAGGCCGCGACCCGCCGCTACCTCTCCCAGACGGCGGAGCCCGCGCTGGAGGAGGTCTGCCAGGCGCTGCGCGAGGAGCACGTGCAGGCCGCGGTGGAGCACGGGCACGATCCCGTCACGGATCTGCCGTATGTGAGCCTGGTGGAGCACCTGGACGGGGAGCGGGACTTCCTGTACCAGATCTACCCGGTGGCCTGCCCGACGCCGTCGTACCTGCTGGTCTCGCCGCAGTCGGAGGACTCCTACTACCGGCTGGAGCCGTTCTCCCAGACCGGTTCGCGCGGATACGACGTGTACGGCTTCACGAAGGAGCAGCTGATCCACGACGTGCTGGACAACCATGAGCGGCACCTGGAGTTCATCCGCCTGTCCACCCCCACCCAGGACGACGCCGGGGCCACCGTGATCACCGGCGCCCCCACCGGCGCCATGGACTGGACCGTGGACTTCCAGGACCCGGAGGAGGACTCCTCTGCCGGTGACCCCAACCACACCCCGGAAGAATCCGACCGCACCGCGCGTTGACACCACCGGAGCATGACTGTGACCGGATTCGAGCAGGCGCCGCGTCGCACCGGCGTCGAGGAAGGACTGAGTGTGAGCAGCACGCTGTACATCGACGGAGCCTGGGTCCCGGCTGAGGACGGCGGGACCCGCACCATCACCTGCCCCGCGGACGGCACCGAGGTCGGCGTCGTCGCGGAGGCCACCGCAAAGGACACCGAGAAGGCGATCGCCGCGGCGCGGCGGGCCTTCGACGAGAACGCCTGGGACGTGAGCGCCCCGGAGCGCGGGGACTTCCTGCTGGCCGTGGCCGCGCAGCTGCGCGAGCGCAAGGACGAGTTCGCCCGCGCCGAGTCCCTGGACACCGGCAAGCGCCTGGTGGAGTCCGGCTACGACATGGACGACATCGCCGCCTGCTTCCAGTACTTCGGGAAGATCGCCGGGCAGGACGCCGGGCGCGTGGTCGACGCCGGGGACCCGTCCGTGGCCTCCAAGGTGGTGCACGAGCCGGTGGGCGTGTGCGGGATGATCACCCCGTGGAACTACCCGCTGCTGCAGGTGGCCTGGAAGGTGGCCCCGGCGCTGGCCGCGGGCAACACCTTCGTGCTCAAGCCCGCGGAGCTGACCCCGCACACCGCGATCCTGCTGATGGATGTGCTGGACAAGCTGGGGCTGCCGGCCGGGGTGGCCAACCTGGTGCTGGGCGCCGGGGCCGAGGCCGGGGCGCCGCTGTCCACCCACCCGGACGTGGACCTGGTCTCCTTCACCGGCGGCCTGGTCACCGGCCGGAAGATCGCCGAGTCCGCGGCGGCCACCGTGAAGAAGGTGGCCCTGGAGCTGGGCGGGAAGAACCCCAACGTGATCTTCGCCGACGCGGACTTCGACGCCGCGGTGGACAACGCCCTGAACGGCGCGTTCGTGCACTCCGGGCAGGTCTGCTCGGCCGGCGCGCGCATCGTCGTCGAGGAGTCCATCGCCCAGCGGTTCACGGACGAGCTGGTGCGCCGGGCGAAGGACATCCGCCTGGGCGGTCCCTTCGACGACGACGCCGAGACCGGCGCCCTGATCTCCGAGGCGCACCTGCAGAAGGTCACCGCCTACGTGGACAAGGCCCGCGAGGAGGGCGCGAGCATCCTGTGCGGCGGAAAGCGCGCCACCGAGGGTGAGCTGTCGAAGGGCTGGTTCTACGAGCCCACCGTGATCGCGGACGTGGCCCGCGGGTCCAACGCGGTGACCGAGGAGGCCTTCGGGCCGGTGGTCACCGTGGAGACCTTCCGGGATGAGGCCGAGGCGGTGGCCATCGCCAATGACACGATCTACGGCCTGGCCGGGGCCGTGTGGACCTCCGACGCCGGGAAGGCCGAGCGGGTCGCGGCCAAGCTGCGCCACGGCACCATCTGGATCAACGACTTCCACCCGTACCTGCCGCAGGCCGAGTGGGGCGGCATGAAGCAGTCCGGCATCGGCCGCGAGCTGGGCCTGGCGGGTCTGGGCGAGTATGTGGAGACCAAGCACATCTACCAGAACACCGCCCCGGCCGTGACCGGCTGGTTCCAGGACCGGAAGTAACCCCACGGCGGCGGGTGCGCCCCGCCACGAGGAGAGGCGCACCCGCGAGCCGGCATCGAGATCAGAGAGGCGGCGAGCGCACCGAGCGGCTCCCCCACCGACCCCCCCAACCACAGGAGGATCCATGGCTGAAGAGCAGGTTTTCGACTACATCATCGTCGGCGGAGGTTCGTCCGGCGCGGCCGCGGCGGCCCGGCTGTCGGAGAAGAACCCGCAGGCGCAGGTCGCGCTGATCGAGGCGGGCCCGGATGACGCCGGGATCGACGAGGTCCTGCAGCTGAACCGCTGGATGGAGCTGCTGGAGTCCGGCTACGACTGGGACTACCCGGTGGAGGAGCAGGAGCACGGCAACTCCTTCATGCGCATGGCCCGGGCGAAGGTCATGGGCGGGTGCTCCTCGCACAACTCCTGTATCGCCTTCTGGGCCCCGGCCGAGGATCTGGATGACTGGGAGCGCCGCTTCGGCGCGACCGGCTGGAACGCGGAGACCGGTTTCCGCCTGTTCCGCCAGCTGGAGACCAATGAGGACGCCGGCACCGAGGGTGGGGAGCACCACGGCGATTCCGGTCCGGTGCACCTGATGAACGTCCCGGCTTCGGATCCGTGCGGGGTCGCGGTGCTGGACGCCTGCGAGCAGGCCGGCATCCCCCGGGGACGGTTCAACTCCGGGAAGACCGTGACCAACGGGGCGAGCTTCTTCCAGATCAACCGGCAGGCCGACGGCACCCGCGCCTCCTCGTCGGTGTCCTACATCCACCCGATCCGGGACCGGGAGAACTTCCACCTGATCACGGACACCCAGGTCAAGCGGGTCCTGTTCGATGAGGACAAGCGCGCCGTGGGCGTGGAGGTGGTGGACAACGCGTTCGCGGTGGCCAAGACCATCCGGGCGCGCAGGGAGGTCGTGCTCTCGGCGGGGGCGATCGACTCCCCGAAGCTGCTGATGCTCTCCGGGATCGGCCCGGCCGAGCACCTGCGCGAGGTGGGCGTGGACGTGCTGGTGGATTCCCCCGGCGTCGGCTCCCACCTGCAGGATCACCCGGAGGCGGTGATCCAGTGGGAGGCGAAGAAGCCGATGGTCCAGGATTCCACCCAGTGGTGGGAGCTCGGGATCTTCACGGAGCTGGACGTGCCCTTCGAGGATGAGTTCCCGGGTCGGCCGAACTTCATGATGCACTACGGCTCGGTGAACTTCGACATGCACACCCTGCGCCAGGGGTACCCGACGGCGGATAACGTGTTCTGCCTGACCCCGAACGTCCCGCACGCCCGCTCCCGCGGCACGGTGCGCCTGCGCTCCCTGGACTTCCGGGACAAGCCGAAGTTCGATCCGAAGTACTTCACCGACGATGAGGGCTACGACATGGCGATCATGGTCGCGGGCATCCGCAAGGCCCGCGAGATCGCCTCCCAGCCGGCCCTGGCCGAGTGGAAGGGCCGCGAACTGTTCCCGGGCGAGGACGTGCAGACGGATGAGGAGATCGCCGAGTACGTCGCGAAGACCCACAACACCGTGTACCACCCGGTGGGCACGGTGCGCATGGGCGCGGATGACGACGTCGACTCCCCGCTGGATGCCCGGCTGCGGGTCAAGGGAGTGTCCGGCCTGCGGGTCGCGGACGCCTCCGTGATGCCGGAGATCACTGCGGTGAACCCGAACATCACCTGCTTCATGATCGGCGAGCGCGCCGCGGAGCTGATCACCGAGGACGCCTGAGCCTCACCGCCCGTCGGCCCGACCCGACGCCCCATCGACGGCCCCGTCGCGCCCCGCGCGGCGGGGCCGTCGCCGTGTGGCAGCGCGGCGGGGCCGCCGTCGTGCGCAGCGCAGGCACTACTCCGGGCGCGTCGGCCCGGGCTCGGCCCCCGGGTCCGGGTCGGCCGGGGGCACTTGGGGGATCTCGGTGGTGTCGTGCCGGACGGGCGGCAGCGGCTCGACGGCGGGCAGGGCGGCGGTCAGCGCCGGGTCCGGGGCGCGGTAGGCCAGCAGCTGGGGGAAGCGCCTGCTCAGCCCGGCCACCCCGAGGCCGCAGGCCACCGCCCCACCCACCAGGGCCAGGCCGGGACCGGCCCACTGGCCGGCCGCGCCCATCACGCCGGAGCCCAGCCGCGGCCCGCCGTTGACGGTGACGATGAACAGACCCTGCAGGCGCCCGCGCATGGTGTCCGGGGCGGCCACCTGCAGGATCGTAGAGCGGTAGATGCTGCCCACGGAGTCCACGGCCCCGGCGACCATCAGGCCGATCAGGGCCAGGATCAGCCCGGTCCAGGCGGCCGCGGAGCCCCGTTCGGTCCCGGCCTGGACCCACCACATGGCCAGGCCCGCCCACAGCATCCCCGCGGTCCAGCCCGCGTAGGTCCAGGTCAGGGCCCGGCCCTGAGCCCGCACCCGCACGGCCCGCCCGGACAGCACGGTGCCCAGGAAGGCGCCCAGCGTCATGGTCCCGGACAGCAGCCCGGCCACGGCCTCGCTGCCGCCGACCACCACCAGCGCCATCGCGGGGAACAGGGCCTGCGGGAACAGGGTGATCATGGCGCACAGGTCCAGCATGAAGGTCATCGCGACCACGGGTGAGCTGCGCACGAAGCGCAGCCCCTCCACCACGGAGGACAGGCCCCGGGTGGGCTGCTCCTCCCCCTCCGCCTGCTGCGGGACCTGCGGGGGCAGCCGGTACAGGGCCCACAGCCCCACGGTGAAGGTGCCCACGTCCACCAGGTACGTCCAGCCGTAGCCGACGGCGGCGACCAGGAAGCCGCCGAGCATGGGGCCCAGGGTCAGGGCGACGGTGCTGGCGGACATGTTCAGGGCGTTGGCCGCCGGCAGCCTCTTCAGCCCGACGATGTTGGGGATGATGGCCCCGCGCGCGGCCTGGTTGATGGGGTGCAGCAGGGACTGCAGGGCGATCAGCCCGTAGAGCACGGCGATGCTGTCCAGGCGCAGGAACGCCTGCGCGGCGATGAGCCCGGTGAGCACCCACAGGCCCAGCGACGCGGCCAGGGCCACGCGGCGTCGGTCCCGGGTGTCGGCCAGGACCCCGCCCCACAGCCCGCCGAAGATCAGCGGGAGCACGGAGACCAGGCCCACAGCGCCCACGGCGAAGGTGGAGCCGGTGATGCGGAAGATCTGCAGGGACACGGCCATCGCGGAGACCTGGAAGCCCAGCACGGAGAAGGCGGTGCCCAGCCACAGCCGCCGGAAATCCGGGTGCTGGCGCAGGGGCGTGAGGTCCATCATGAGGCGGGGCACACGGGAAAGCCTAGCCGAGGGCTGAATCCGGGACCCGCGGGTACCGTGCGCCCCGGGGCCGGGGGCATGCTGGAGGGGTACGACGTCAACGGTTCGAAAGGCAGGGAATCCCCATGACGGAAGCACCTCTCATCTCCCTGAACGACGGCAACGCCATCCCCCAGCTGGGTTACGGCGTGTGGCAGGTCGAGGACGAGACCGCGGAGAAGGCGGTCCAGCTGGCCCTGGAGGCCGGGTTCCGCCACATCGACACCGCGAAGATCTACGGCAACGAGGAGGGCGTGGGCCGCGGCCTGAAGGCCTCGGACGTGGATGCGCAGGACGTGTGGGTGACCACCAAGCTGTGGAATGACGACCAGGGCTACGACAAGGCCCTGCAGGCCTACGAGGCCTCCGCCAAGCGCCTGGATCTGGGCAAGCCGGTGGACCTGTACCTGATCCACTGGGCCCAGCCGCAGCAGGGCACCTACCTGGAGTCCTGGAAGGCGCTGATCGAGCTGCAGAAGCAGGGCAAGGTCCGCTCCATCGGCGTGTCCAACTTCCCGGAGGAGCAGCTGCGCGAGATCGTGCGGGAGACCGGGGTGGCCCCGGCCGTGCACCAGATCGAGCTGCACCCGCACTTCAACCAGGAGAAGATGCGCGCGGTCGACGAGGAGCTGGGCATCCGCACCGAGGCCTGGTCCCCGCTGGGCCAGGGCGGCGAGGTCCTGAAGGAGAAGGTCATCACCGACATCGCCGAGAAGCACGGGGCCACCGCCGGGCAGGTCGTGATCGCCTGGCACCTGGCCCTGGGCAACATCGTGATCCCCAAGTCCGTGACCCCGGAGCGGATCACGGAGAACTACGGCGCCCTGGACGTGCGCCTGGACGACGAGGATGTGCAGGCCATCAACGGCCTGACCCGCGAGGACGGGCGTCTGGGCAACGATCCCGCGCAGGGGGTCTGAGCCCCCCTCCGACCGCATCCTGACCCCGGCGGTAACATCCGCCCCATCCCTTGGCCGCCCAGCATCGGCGAGCATACGCTCGAGACACCGACGCGGGGCGGTCTCGCGCATCACCGAAAGGCCTGCACTGTGGAGCATGACGACGCCGTGTACCGCGAGTTCCGCGCCCGCTACGGCCCGCTGCTGGAGCGTCTGAACGACGTCGAGTGGACCCGCCGGGAGGCCCGCTCCCGAATGCTCACGGTGCACCCGGAGATGGATCATGAGCTGCTGGATCGGGCGCTGGCGGAGATGAGCTGGCGCAGCGAGCTGCGGCGGGAGGATCCGCTGGGCGGGGTGGTGATCTCCTGTTCCCTGCTGCTGGCGGTCAATGATCTGTTCGACCTCGGGGAGGACCCGGAGTACGCCGTGACCCTGCTGGAGCGGGCGATCTTCCAGGAGATGTCCGCGTTCATGAACCTGCACGGGATCTCCGATGAGGCCGCGGCGCACATCCTGTCTCGGCTGGCGGCCAGCAACCGCTTCCTCGCCGAGTATCCGCGCACCACCCTCACCCAGGAGGAGTACCGGGGGTTCCTGCGGGACATCCCGGAGTATCTGCGGGAGCTGTCCGCGGCGAAGGACGGCCGCTGGCCGGTCTCGGATGCGCTGATCCGCGAGCGCATCGGTGAGGGCTCCTGGACGCGGGCGCTGCTGGCGGTGGGCATGTCCCCGGAGGAGCGCTACGCCGCGGACGGCACGGACCTGATCCCGGATTACACGGAGGCGCGCTTCCGCAGCGCGATGGCGGATTTCTTCACGTTCTGCATCCGCACGGATCGGATTCCGCACGCGCTGCTGTATGGGCGATGGGCGGCCAGCGGCTCCCGCTCGCGGGTGCCGCGGCCGAATCTGGCGACGGTGCGCCACCAGTTCGGCTCCTGGTCTCAGGCGATCGCGCACGGGCGGGAGCTGATCAACTCCAGCGATCCGGCTCAGGCGGATCCCCGGTACGAGGAGCACTGGGTGGGGCCGTGGACGCAGCCCACCCCGGTGGTCTCCCCCTCGGGAGGGCGTGCGGCGTGGAGTGTGAGCAGCTGGACGGATCGGGGCATCGGCGTCGTCGGGCATCTGCGCGCGGAGCCGGGTGAGACCTCCGAAGCGGACGCCGAGGCGGCGTGGGAGGAGCTGGTCGGGGAGATCGCCCAGGCGGTGCGGGATCTGCCGTGGAACCACTTCCTGACGGTGGAGTACGAGACGGGCAACAACCTGGACGAGGCGCCGTTCGCGCAGGCCTTCACGGGACCTGCGGGGGTGGAGGTGACACTGGTCTCGGAGCGGTTCCTGCCGGCGATCGTGTGGCCGATCGACGACGCGCATCTGCAGCGCACGGGGTGGACGGCCCCGGACGAGTCCCAGCCGCATTGGCGCCAGGGGCGCCTGGAGCCGGAGGCGGCGGCCCGGACCCTGGTGGATGGGCTGCGCCACGGGCGGGACTGCTCGGATCCGTACAGCTTCCGGTGGGGTTCGGGGGCGGTCTACGCTGAGGGTGAGCAGAGAGCCGAGACAGACCTCAGGAGATGATCGGGTGAGCTCCGCCCCGCTGACCGGACCCGTCCCGCGACCGGAGGGGCACCGTCGGGGTTCCCCGGAGTTCACGCGGATGCTGATCGCGATGTTCTGCGCGGGGCTCGCCACCTTCGCGCAGCTGTATTCGCCGCAGGCGGTGCTGCCGTCGATCGCCCGGGACTTGGGGGTGGATGCGGCGTCGGCGGCGCTGATGGTCTCGGCGGGCACCTTGGGGCTGGCCCTGTTCGCCCTGCCGTGGACGTACCTGGCGGATCGGTGGGGCAAGGTGCGCGCGATGGAGATCGCGGTGGTCTCGGCGACGGTGCTGGGGCTGGTGATCCCGTGGATCCCGCATTTCGGGTCGGTGCTGGTGCTGCGCCTGGCGCAGGGCGCGGCCCTGGCGGGGATGGCGGCCTTGGCGGTGTCCTACATCAGCGAGGAGACGCACGCGCTGCACGCCGGGGCCGCGACGGGTCTGTACGTGGCGGGGACCTCACTGGGCGGGTTGGCCGGCCGGCTGATCTCGGGGCCGATGGCGGAGGTGACGGGCAGCTGGCGGGTCGCGGTCATGACGGTGTCCGCGCTGGCGGGGGTCGCCGCGGTCGCGTTCATCGTGCTGGTGCCCCGGGCCCGCCGGTTCGTGGCGGTGCCGCCGAAGGGGGCGCTGCGGGAGACGGCCCATCGGATCGGGCTGCAGCTGCGCAATCCGGCGATGCTGAGCCTGTTCCTGCTGGCGTTCATCCTGATGGGCGCGTTCGTCACGGTGTACAACTACGTGGGCTTCACCCTGGAGGCCCCGCCGTATCTGCTGTCTCCGAGCGTGATCGCCCTGCTGTTCCTGGCGTACCTGTCCGGGACGTTCGCTTCGACGACGGCCGCGCGGTTCAGCGCCCGCTTCGGACGGCTGCACGTGGTGGGCGCGTGCGTGGCGGTGATGCTGGTGGGGATCGGGCTGACGCTGACGCGGCCGCTGTGGCTGATCGTGGTGGGGCTGGTGCTGCTGACCATGGGGTTCTTCGCGGCGCATTCGGTGGCCTCGGGGTGGGCCGGTCTGGAGGCCGGTGTGGCGAAGGCCCAGGGCACGGCCCTGTACAACGTCTTCTACTATGCGGGTTCCGCGCTGGTGGGCTGGGTCGGCGGGTTCTTCTATGCGGCCGGCGGGTGGCTGGCCACGGGCCTGTTCTGCGCGGGGCTGCTGGTGGTGGGTTCTGCGGTGGCCTGCCCGGTGCTGCATCGGACGCTGGTGCGCCGGGCGGGGTGAGCCGTTAGACTGGCTCATCGACGAAGGGGAGTAGTTCCCATCCGCCGCGGTGTCCGCGGCGGTGGCGGTGCGTCGACACACTGGATCCGGTGTTCAGGTCCCGGTGCCCCACCCGTCACCTCGTGCCGTGCGCGCGGGGTGCGGGCGAGCGAGACCTTCGTCCCACTGACCGATCCCGGCCCGTGCCGCACCCCCGCGGGGTGTGCCCGGGCCTCGTTCAGGGCCGTGTCCTCCCCCGCCGTCCGGTGCGTGTGCGCCGTCGTCCGGGGTCGTCGCCCGGCCCGGAAGGCGAGACCGCCATGGACCGCACCGATTCCCAGCAGCCCCTCCCCCACTCCGCGCAGGAGCCGACGCCGCTCCCCCATCCTGTCGGCGACCCCGCGGACCCTGCCGATCCGGCGAGGTACGCGCATCACGCGGTGGGCGAGCCGTCGAAGGCGCAGATCCGGCGGTGGCGGCGGTATCTGGCGGATGAGATCGCGGAGGCGAACCTGTACCGCGGCCTGGCCCGGCACGCCACGGGCCGGGAGGCGGAGATCCTGGAGCAGGTGGCCGAGGCGGAGGGCCGGCATCGGGAGCACTGGGTGCAGATGCTCGGTGAGCATGCCGAGCCGATGCCGCGTCCGTCGGTGGGTTCGGCGTTCCTGCAGTTCCTGGCCCGGCGCTTCGGCTCGGTGTTCGTGCTGGCGCTGGCGCAGCGGGCGGAGGGGCGTTCCCCGTATGCGGAGGACCCGGATGCCACGGATGCGATGGCCGCGGATGAGGCGGTCCATGAGGAGATCATCCGGGCGCTGGCCACGAATGGGAGGGAGAAGCTGTCCGGGAACTTCCGGGCGGCGGTGTTCGGTGCCAATGACGGCCTGGTCTCGAATGTCTCGCTGATCATGGGGATCGGCGCGTCGGGGGCGAGCTCGCAGATGGTGCTGTTCTCCGGGTTAGCGGGGCTGCTGGCGGGGGGCCTGTCCATGGGGGCCGGGGAGTTCGTGTCGGTGCGGTCTCAGCGGGAGCTGCTGGATGCTTCCCGTCCGACGCAGGTGACGCTGCGGGTGGCGGATGATCTGGACATCGACGAGAACGAGCTGGAGCTGATCTATCGGGCTCGGGGGATGTCCGAGGAGGCGGCCAGGCATCGGGCGCTGGAGCGGTTCGGACACTTCGACTGCGACTGCGATCCGTCCCTGTCCCATCGGGATGACGCGGAGGAGGAGTCCGCGGAGAATGTGGTGTTGGGCACGGATCTGGGTGCGGCGGCGTCGAGCTTCTGCTTCTTCGCCTCGGGTGCGGTGATCCCGATCCTGCCGTACCTGCTGGGGATGACGGGGGTGTGGGCGATGGTGTTGTCCCTGGTCCTGGTGGGGGTGGCCCTGCTGGGTACGGGTGGCGTGGTGGGTCTGCTGTCCGGGGCGTCCCCGGCGAAGCGGGGTCTGCGGCAGCTGGGGATCGGCTACGGTGCGGCGTTGGCCACGTATCTGCTGGGCCTGCTGTTCGGGACGACCGTTGGTGGGTAGCGGATCCCTTGCTATCCTGGGCCCTGCAGTGCCCGCATGACGGCGCCCGTCGTCCTCGCCGGGTGCCGCGGCGGCAGCCACACCCGTGACCCATGATGATCTACTCGTTTCCTTTGGGGGAATACGAGACCACCTCTGTCTCTCGCCGCCAGCTCGCCAAGGGCGCCGCCTGGTCCGTGCCCGTCGTGGCCGCCGCCTCCGCCGTCCCGGCCATGGCCGCCAGCCAGGACCAAGCACATGCCAGTGTCTGCAAGATCTTCACCGGAGACGGTTATCGGCCCCTCGCGGCTCAGCATGACGTTTACTTCACCTTTGGATCAGATGCCCCGGGTGGGTGCATCCCCAAGGGCACGGTATTCACCTTCGCATTCACCCTCTCTGGTGGACAGACAATGGAGGTTCCTCAGATGTACCCCACGTCCGGCCAGACCAGTGGGGGTCTCGCCAGCACTACCATCTCGCCCTCAAGCGGGACTTCAGCTACTGCATTCACCATGACCGTAACCTTTAATCGGGATGCGCCAGCGAGTGATCTGCAGAATACTATGAACTGTGAGATCGGTGTCAAGTGAACGACTGACTCTGAAATCGCTCCCAAGACCACCGTTACAGTGAATATGCGCTCGTCCGGTCAGCAGGTTAAGCCTGCATCGGGTTCTCTATCTTGGAAGGTTCCACAGCGAATGCCCGTTGCCACCAACGGGACGGGCCGCACACCTCTGATCTACCTCAGTAAGAGCGGATCCCAGACCTGCTACCCGGAGACACGCTTTACGCTCAACGGTTCCTCCACGCGCAGGGAATGCGCGGAGAGCGGGACGATCAACAGCACCTCTACCATCTACCCTGGTGGTCGGTGCGTTGCAGTCTCCAATATGGGGACGTCCGGCCAGTATAGTCACCCTCCGGTCTGCTGACTGGCATCTCTTTCAGCGGAAGGCCCCGCATCGCATCCCGCGGTGCGGGGCCTTCCGCTTTCCACCACCCAAACCGTCATCTACGTGGCTTGTCGGGCTCCCAGAACGCACGCCAGCGACGGTTCGGCGCGATCCACGGGCACGGAGAACGCCGAGCCGTCATCCACGTGGTCTCAGACGGGCTGAGAACCCACGCGGATGACGGCTCGGCGTCGTCGTGCTGGAGGGAGGCTCTCGCCTACTTGCCGGCGAAGATCTCCCGCATCAGCTCGGCGGCCTGGGACGGGGTCTTGCCGACCTTCACGCCCGCGGCCTCCAGGGCCTCCTTCTTGGCTTCCGCGGTGCCGGAGGAACCGGACACGATGGCGCCAGCGTGGCCCATGGTCTTGCCCTCCGGGGCGGTGAAGCCCGCGACGTAGCCGACCACCGGCTTGGTCACGTGCTCCTTGATGTACTCCGCGGCGCGCTCCTCCGCGTCCCCGCCGATCTCGCCGATCATCACGATCGCCTCGGTCTCCGGGTCCGCCTCGAAGGCCTCCAGGGCGTCGATGTGCGTGGTCCCGATGACCGGGTCCCCGCCGATGCCGATCGCGGTGGTGAACCCGATGTCCCGCAGCTCGAACATCATCTGGTAGGTCAGGGTGCCGGACTTGGAGACCAGCCCGATCTTCCCCTTGCCCGTGATGTTCGCCGGGGTGATGCCCACCAGGCACTCCTCCGGGGTGATGATCCCGGGGCAGTTCGGCCCGATGATGCGGGTCTTCGGCTTCCCGTCCGCCCCGGCGTTGGCCTTGGCGTGCGCCCAGAACTCCGCGGAATCCTGCACGGGGATGCCCTCGGTGATCACCACGACCAGCGGGACCTCGGCGTCGATCGCCTCGATCACGGCGTCCTTGGTGAAGGCCGGCGGCACGAACACGATCGAGACGTCCGCCCCGGTCTCGGCCACCGCCTCCTTGACGGTGCCGAACACGGGCAGCTCGACGTCGGCGCCGTCCTTGGTCTTGTGGGACACCGTGGTCCCGGCCTTGCGGGCGTTCACGCCGCCGACCACCTGTGTGCCGGCCGCCAGCATCCGCGCGGTGTGCTTGGTGCCCTCGCCGCCGGTGATGCCCTGAACGATGACCTTGGAGTCCTTGTTCACGAAGATAGACATGTTTTCCTTCTCGTTACCTGGAAGTGCTTCGGCGAGTGCTCAGGCCTGGTGGGCCAGCTCGGCGGCCTTGTCGGCGCCCTCGTCCATGGTCTTGGCCTGGGTGACCAGCGGGTGGTTCGCCTCATCCAGGATGCGGCGGCCCTCCTCCACGTTGTTCCCGTCCAGGCGCACCACCAGCGGCTTGGTCGCCTGATCGCCCAGGATCTCCAGGGCCTTCACGATGCCGTTGGCGACGGCGTCGCACGCGGTGATCCCGCCGAACACGTTCACGAACACGGACTTCACCTGGGCGTCGTTCAGGATCACGTCCAGGCCGTTGGCCATGACCTCCGCGGAGGCGCCGCCGCCGATGTCCAGGAAGTTCGCCGGCTTCACATCGCCGTGGTTCTCCCCGGCGTAGGCGACGACGTCCAGGGTGGACATGACCAGCCCGGCGCCGTTGCCGATGATGCCGACCTCCCCGTCCAGCTTGACGTAGTTGAGGTCGTTCTCCTTGGCCTTGGCCTCCAGCGGATCCGCGGCGGCCTTGTCCTCCAGAGCAGCGTGGTCCTCGTGGCGGAACTCGGCGTTGTCATCCAGGGAGACCTTGCCGTCCAGGGCCAGGATCTGACCGTCGCCGGTCTTCACCAGCGGGTTGACCTCCACCAGGGTCGCGTCCTCGGCGGCGTAGACCTCACCGAGCTTCACGATGACGGCGGCGACCTTCTCGCGCAGCTCCTCCGGGAACCCGGCGGTGGACACGATCTCCAGGGCCTTCTCCTGGGTGAGGCCTGCGGCCGGGTCCACCTCGACGCGGGCCAGCGCCTCGGGGCGCTCGGCGGCCAGCTGCTCGATCTCCATGCCGCCCTCCACGGAGCACATGGCCAGGTAGGTGCGGTTGGCCCGGTCCAGCAGCACGGAGAAGTAGTACTCCTCGGCGATGTCCGCGCCCTGGGCGATCATCACGCGCTTGACGGTGTGGCCCTTGATGTCCATCCCCAGGATCTGGGAGGCGTACTCGCGGGCCTCCTCCGGGGTCTTGGCGACCTTCACGCCGCCGGCCTTGCCGCGTCCGCCCACCTTGACCTGGGCCTTGACGACGGTGACGCCGCCGATCTTCTCGGCGGCGGCCTGAGCTTCTTCGGGAGTCTCGGCGACGATCCCCTGCAGCACGGGCACCCCGTGCTTCTCGAAGAGGTCGCGCGCCTGGTATTCGAACAGGTCCACGGGTCTGTGTCCTTCTTCCTCGAAGTCGTGCCGGGAACCGCGGAACCGGGCGCCCGGCTTGATCTGTCGTGGAGCTCTCGCGCCGGGCCCGCACGGATGCGGCGGGCGTCACGGGGCTCCCCACAGTGAGCCTATCCCACCCGACCGTGACGCCCCTAACCTGGGGGTGGGGCCCCTCCCCCTCCGCCCGCTCGCGACCCGGCGCTCCCGTACCCAAACGCCTCCTCCCCGCAGGTGAGGCGGCGCGTCCGTTCCCAAACGCCCCACCCCACCCACGCGAGACGGCGCATCCGTTCCCAAGATCGGCGTCTATGGGAACGAATGCGCCGGGTCGGTGAGGATCAGGGGGGGGAGCACGGACCCCGGGACGATGCCCGGGGCTAGTCCAGGGGTTCGATGGGCGCGTAGCGCAGCAGCAGCCGCTTCTCCTCCGCGCCGAAGCGCACCTTCGCGACCGTCTTGTCTCCGGAGCCCTCCAGGGCGATCACCTTCCCGCGGCCGAAAGTCTTGTGCTGCACGGACTGACCCACGCGCAGCGTCGGGATCTCCTTACCCTGCTGCACCCGGGAGGCCTTCGTGGCGCGGGAGCCCAGGGCCGGGGAGCCGTCGATGTCCCCGGAGAACCCGGCATCAGCGCTGGCCGGGGCGGGTCGACGCCGGGCGGAAGACGACGACGTCGGGCCGGACCCGCGCCCGCCCCAAGACGAGGACTCCGCCCACGAGCCGCCCCGCGAGCGCCCACCGAATCCACCAGACCCGAACCCCGAACCGAACCCGCCGGCCCCGTGCACCGGGGAGCCCCAGCCGGCGCGCATCGAGCCCAGCCGCTTCCACTCCACGAGCTCCTCCGGGATCTCCTCCAGGAACGGCGAGGGCGGGTTGAACTGGGACTGGCCCCACATGGAGCGGGACTCCGCGCGCGTCAGGTACAGCCGGCGCATCGCCCGGGTCAGCCCCACGTAGGCCAGGCGCCGCTCCTCGGACATCTCCGCCTCATCGGTCAGGGCCCGCTGGTGGGGGAACAGCCCGTGCTCCATCCCGGTGAGGAACACCACCGGAAACTCCAGGCCCTTCGCGGTGTGCAGGGTCATCAGCGTGACCACACCCTGCTCGCGGGCCTCGGCCACCTCGCGGGCCACCTGGGCCGCGGAGACCCCGCCCTCCCCGTCCTCGTCGGCGGCCTGCGCGCGGGGGCGGTTGGGGATCTGGTCGGCGTCGGCCACCAGGGCCACGTGCTCCAGGAACTCGGCCAGCCCGGCGTCGGGATCCTCCGCCTGGAACTCCCGGACCACGGCCACCAGCTCGTTGAGGTTCTCCACCCGGGACTCGTCCTGCGGGTCCTCCGAGGTGCGCAGCGCCTCCAGGTACCCGCTCTGCTCCAGCACCGCCTCCAGGCAGGTGGCCGGGGACTCGGTGGCCGCGATCTGCGCCAGATCATCCATCATGGACACGAACGCCAGGATCTTCTTCGCCCCGGCCGAACCCAGCCCCGGGGCCTCCTCGGCCCGGCGGGCCGCGGCGAAGAACGAGATCCGCTCCTGCTGCGCCAGATTGGCGATGGCCCCCTCCGAGCGGGCGCCGATGCCGCGCTTGGGCTCGTTGAGGATGCGGCGCACCGTGATGTCGTCGTCCGGGTTGAGCAGGGCGCGCAGGTACGCCAGGGCGTCCTTGATCTCCTTGCGCTCGTAGAAGCGGGTCCCGCCGACCACCCGGTACGGCAGACCCACCCGCATCAGGATCTCCTCCAGGGAGCGGGACTGGGCGTTGGTCCGGTAGAACACCGCCACATCCCCGGCGGCGATGCCCTCCTCATCGCGCAGCCGGTCGATCTCCTCGGCAATGAACCGCGCCTCGGCGTGCTCGTTCTCCGCGACGTAGCCGACGATCGGCTCCCCGTCCCCGGAGGCCGTCCACAGCTTCTTCGGGCGACGCTGCGGGTTGCGCTCGATCACCGCGTTCGCCGCGGAGAGGATGGTCTGGGTGGAGCGGTAGTTCTGCTCCAGCAGGATGGTGCGGGCGTTCGGGTAATCCCGCTCGAAGTCCGTGATGTTGCGGATGTCCGCCCCGCGGAAGGCGTAGATGGACTGATCCGAATCCCCCACCACGGTCAGCTCCGCCGGGCCCGCGGCCTCCGGGTACGGGCTCGCCTTCCCTGCGACCGCACCGTTCGACGACCCGCCCGACGACGCCGCGGCGTCGGCCCCCACCAGCTCCCGCACCAGGGCGTACTGCGCGTGGTTGGTGTCCTGGTACTCGTCCACCAGGATGTGCCGGTAGCGGCGGCGGTAGAACTCCGCGACCTGCGGGAAGGCACGCAGCAGGAAGACGGTCTGGGAGATGAGGTCGTCGAAATCCAGGGCGTCCGCGGCCCGCAGCCGACGGGTGTACTCGCTGTAGATCCGCGCGATCGTGTGATTCCACTCGTCGCCAGGGGACACGGATGCGGCGTTGGCTTCGGCGTCCACCAGCTCGTTCTTCAGCGCGGAGATGCGGTTGAGCACGGCCTTGGGGGCGAAGCGCTTGGAATCCAGCTGCATCTCCTTGGCGATCAGGGCCACCAGCCGCTGGGAGTCCGCGGCGTCGTAGATGGAGAAGCTGGACTTCATCCCCAGGGTCGCGGCCTCCCGACGCAGCACCCGCACGCAGAAGCTGTGGAAGGTGGAGATGGTCATCCGCCGTGCCTTCTCCCCCACCAGCTCGACGACGCGCTCGCGCATCTCCGCGGCGGCCTTGTTGGTGAAGGTGATCGCGAGGATCTGCCCCTCGTGGGCCCGACCGGTGGCCAGCAGGTAGGCGATCCGGTGGGTGAGCACGCGGGTCTTGCCGGAGCCGGCGCCCGCCACGATCAGCAGCGGGGACCCGGCATGCACCACGGCCTCGCGCTGCTGGTCGTTGAGCCCCTCCACGAGGGCCTGCGGATCCGCTCGCGGGGCCGGTTCGGCGGGCCGGGCGGAGGCGTCGGGGCGGAAGAAGGAGGTGTCGCGCAGAAAGTCCATGGCGCCTCCCAGTCTAGGCGAACACGTCTTCGAAGGAACCGCCGATCCACGCCCCCGCCCGACGCCGGCACGCGGGTTCCGCCGCGAAACCGCCCGCCGTGCCCGGGCCCCGGGCCTCCAAGCGTCCGGGCGTGCGGCGGGGCCAGCCGACCGCGGCCATCGCACCATAATGGGGAGCATGGGTATGTCCGAAGGCCAGAAGAAGCGCAGATACGGTGCATCCGCCGTCCCGTCCGGCGGTGAGGGGAATCGGACCCCCGGAACGGCGGGGCGCTCCCGCGGTTCGGCCCAGCCCACGGGCCGCAGCAGCACCCGAACTCCGGTGGCCCCCGGCACCTACCGCCGCGAGGACCTCGCCCCGCGCCCCGGCTCCGGGTCCTCCCTGGGCATCATCATCGGGGTGCTCACGACCATCGCGGTGCTGCTGTTCTGCTACGTGACCTTCCTCGTGCTGCCCGGCATCGGCCGCGCCTACGGGCTGACGCTGCCGGAGCTGCGGATCACGGGCTTCGACCGGGAGCAGATCGCCGCGGCCGCGAGCGCCCTGGGCGATCAGGGTCGGGAGGACTACCGCTGGGTGCACCGCTCCTCGGGTCTGCTGATGCCGCTGTTCATGGCCCTGGCGTGGTTCGCGATGCTGGGGCAGTCCGTGCACACCCGCGCGGTCCGCTGGGCGCTGTGGTCGGTGCCCCTGGCCTTCGCCGTCGTGGTCCTGGCCGGCGGTCACGCGATCGACGCCGCCCTGGCCGATTCCACCGACGGCCCGGTGGCGCTGGCCTCGGGGCTGGTCATCGCCCGGTGGGTGCTCACCGCGGCGCTGCTGGCCCAGGCCGCGTGGATGCTGGCGCACCTGGTGCGCACCAAGCTGGACGCCTTCGCCCGCGGGGAGCTGCCGGGCCAGCAGCCGACCCCCTGACACCGGCGCGCGGGCTCAGCCCTCGGAGGCCGTGCGCGGGGAGACGCGCCGGAACAGCAGCGCCAGCACCGCTCCCACCAGCACGGCCGCGGCCGGCAGCAGCATCGCCTGACCCATCGCCGCGGCGTAGCCCTCGTGCAGGAACGACGGCAGCGCTCCACCGGCACCGGCCGCCGCCTCACCCGCACCACCGGCGCCCGCACCGCCCGACGCCGCCCCGACCCCCGGCAGGTGCGCGGCCAGGCGGTTCTGCATCATCATCGCGATCAGCGCAGAGCCCAGCACGGAGCCGACCTGCCGCGTCGTGTTGAACACCCCGGAGCCCGCGCCGGCCCGGGCGGGAGCCAGGTCCCGGGTCGCGGTGATGGAGACCGGGGACCACATGAACGCCCCGCCGACCCCCATGACGAAGCTGGGCACCAGCAGCAGCGCCACCGCCGTGTCCGGGTCCATCAGCAGCCAGTACAGCACCAGGCCGACGCCGTTGAGCAACAGCCCGCCCACGGCCATCAGCGGGGCGTTGCGCCCGGTGATGATCCGCCCGACCAGCGGGGCCAGCACCCCGGAGACCACGGCCATCGGCGCCAGCATCAGCGCGGCCTGGGTCGGGCTCATCTGGCGCACCAGCTGCAGGAAAAGCATCAGCGGCAGCGCGAAGGAGGAGATCATCAGCCCCACGAGGGTGATCACGGCGTTGCCCACGGAGAAGTTGCGGTCCCGGAACAGCCCCAGCGGCACCAGCGGCTCGGCGGGGGTCACCCGCTGCCACAGCACGAAGACCGCCAGGATCACCGCCCCGCCGATGATCAGCTCGGGCACCGTCACCGGCCCCCAGATCGGACCCCAGTCGTACCCGTGCCCCTCCTGGATGCCGAACACGAGCAGGAACATCCCGACGGCGCTGAGCAGCACACCCACCCAGTCCATCGAGTGCGCGTGCACGGGCAGGGACGGCACGGCCCGGGCGGCCCGCCAGAACGCGAAGATCCCGACCGGGATGTTGACGAAGAAGATCCACTGCCAACCCAGGGAGTCCACGAGCAGCCCGCCGGCGATGGGCCCGGCCAGATTCGCGACGCCGGCGGTCGCACCCCAGATGCCCAGGGCAGGCCCGCGCCGCTCGGGCGGGAACAGGCGGGTGATGATGGCCATGGTCTGCGGGGTCATGATCGCAGCACCCAAGCCCTGGAAGACACGGGCGAGGATCAGGGAGGCGATGGACCCGGAGAACCCGCACCACAGGGAGGCCAGGGTGAACACGGTGAGCCCGGTCAGGTACAGCCTCTTGGGGCCGAAGCGATCCCCCAGCCGCCCGGTGATCAGCAGCGGCACCGCGTAAGCCAGCAGATAGGCGCTGGTCACCCAGACCACGGCGTTGATGTCCGCGTCCAGGTGGCTCATGATCGCCGGCATCGCGGTGGAGACGATCGTGGCGTCCACCAGGATCATGAAGAACCCGATGACGATGGCCCACAGCGCCCGCCAGGCCTGCGCCGTCTCCGGGTCACGCTCGGGGGCCGCGGCCCCGCGGGTCCGGCGATGGCGCGGCGGGGTGCTGGCTGGGCTCACGGAGATGCCTTCCTTCGCGGAACGGGAGATCCGGCGTCGGATTCCGGGGCGCGCAGATGCACCGGGGCGCCGAGAGGCTGGCGGAGAGTGCCCCCGAGTGGATTCGAACCACCGACACCGGCTTTAGGAGAGCCGTGCTCTATCCCCTGAGCTACGAGGGCGCGGATGCCCACTCTACCCGCCCCGCCTTTCCCCCGCGGAATCCCCTCCGGGTCCGCGTGCCAGACTGGTGGGCATGGCTGTGCTGATCGATCCCCCGTTGTGGCCGGCCCACGGCACCGTCTTCTCCCACCTGGTCTCGGACCGGGATCTGACCGAGCTGCACGCACTGGCCGCGGCCGCGGGGATCAGTCCGCGGGCCTTCGACCGGGACCACTACGACGTCCCCGCCCACCGCCGCCAGGAGCTGATCGAGCTGGGGGCTCAGCCGGTCAGCGCGGCGCAGCTGACCCGCCGCCTGCGCGCCAGCGGCCTGCGTATCCCGGCCCGGGAGCGCCCGGAGCGGATCCGCGCGGGGCTGCTGCGCGCCTGGGATCGGGCCTTCCCGGCCTGGGCCGGACACGGCGGCGCGCTGCTGGCCCGGTGGGAGGAGGAGCATCGGGCCTATCACGACTCGGTGCACCTGCGGGAGGTCCTGGAGCGCCTCGACGGGCCGCTGGCCCCCGAGCGGGAGAAGGATCGGACGGTGCTGGCGCTGGCCGCCTGGTACCACGACGCCGTGTACCGGGGCGCTCCGGGAGCGGATGAGCAGGACAGCGCCGCCCTCCTGGAGGAGGAGGCGCGGCACCTGCCGACGGGCGAGGGGGCGCCGTCGTCGGAGACCGTGCGCCGGGCGGCCGCCCTGGTCCGCGCCACGGCCGCCCACGCCCGCTCGGCGGAGGCGGACCCACTGTGGCCGGCGCTGCATGACGCGGACCTGGGGATCCTGGCCGCGGACCTCGGGCGCTACCGGCGCTACGTCGAGGGGGTGCGCCGAGAGTACGCGCACGTGCCGGAAGGGCAGTTCCGCACCCGCCGGGCGATGATCCTGCGGGAGCTGATCGGCGGGCCCCACGTGTTCCTGACCCCCGCGGGGCGGGCGCGGTGGGAGGAGGCGGCCCGAGCCAACGTGAACCGGGAGCTGGCCGAGTTGGAGGGAGGGTCCGCCCCGAGGCTCAGCGGCCCCGGCGGCGGTAGAGGATTCGGGAGCCCAGCAGCCCCAGGATGATGCCCACGCCCCCGACGATCGAGACCCACATGGCGGGGTTGCCGAGGCTCAGGGACAGCAGCAGCCCGATGACGATGCCGGGCACCGCGCCGGCCACCATGCCGACGGCCATGTAGAGGAATTCCTGGTCGCTGCGGGACTTCGGGGGTTCGAACTGGGTGGACATGGTCCTCATGGTAGTCGGGCCCGCCGTCGGGCGAAGACGACGACAGCGGCTCCCGCTGGTCGTCGAGAGCCGCTGCGCGCTCCGCCTCAGGGACCCTCGCGGGCCCGGGCGGAAGGGGTGGGATCCGTGCCGCGCACCGGGCGCGGGAGGGACCCCGGGGAGGAAAGCGTCGGGCCCCGCGTCCGGATATGTGCCGGACGCGGGGCGGGTGCTCACCGGTCCACGTGGATGAACACGGGAGCGGAGGCCGCGGGCAGGTAGGCGGAGAACTCGGCGGTGGTCCCGCCCTCCCAGCCGCCGTGGATGGCGCGGCCGTTGCCCAGGTAGATGGCCACGTGGGAGCCGCCGAAGCCGTTGGAGGCGTAGTAGATGATGTCGCCGGGCTTGGCCTCGGAGGCCGAGACGGTGTGGCCCAGGCTCAGGTAGTCCTTCGGCCAGCCGTGGAAGTTGATCCCGGCCGCGCGCAGGGAGTTGGTCACCAGCGCGGTGCAGTCCTGGTGCCGGCCCAGCTGGGCGCGGGCGGCCTTCACGACGGCGTCGCGGTTGTAGCTGCCCTCGGAGGCCACCGGGGCGTCATCGGAGGAGGAAGCCGGGGCGGAGGACGCCTGGGCCTGGGCAGAGGTGCCGGTGGAGCGCTGGGTGGAGCCGGTCGCGGTGGTGGTGGAGGCGTTCTGCACCACCGGGGCCGCGGCGTCATCCTGCTGCTTCTGGGCGGTCTGGGCCTGCTCCTGACGCTGCTGCTCGGCCTTCTCCTCCTGAGCCTTCTGCTCGTCGGCCTGGCGCTGCTCGGCTTCGCGCTGCTGCGCAGCCTGCTCCTCGGCCTTCTTCTGCGCGGCCTCGGCCTCGCGGCGGGCGGTCTCCTGGGCGGCCTTCTGCTCGGCCGCGGCCTTCTGCTCGGCGGCGATCTGCTCGTGGGACTTCGGAGCCACGGCCGGGCGGACCAGGCTGGCCGGCACGTAATGCTGGCTCGGGGTGTTCACCGCGTCCAGGGAAGCCACGGGGGTGGCCTGCGCGGTGTTCTGGACCTCGGGGGCGGCGTCGGCGCCCTGGGCGAGGACGATGCCGCCGACCATCAGGCCGGACAGGGTCAGCACGCCGGCGGCGCGGGCGGAGTTCTTGGACAGCAGGGCGGAGGAGGCCATGGGGACCCTTCTGCGGAGGAGGAGCGAGGGAGGGTGAGCCGCGGGCCCGGGCGACGATGCGCGGGCGGCGGCTCGATCAGCGGCGAGGGATGGCCGCGGAAGAAGAGATGAGGTGCGAGGGGTGATGCGCGCGAGGCGCCCGGCGGCGTCAGCCGGTCGGGCGCCTCGCGGGATCTAGCGGCGGCCCGGAAGGGCTGCGATCACAGGGCGGTGAAGTAGCCGTCCACGGGCATCATGCCGCCGCCGTCGACGGCGGTGATCTGGGTGCCCTGGCTCGGGTTCAGCGCGGAGATCATCTTGCCATCACCGAGGTAGATGCCCACGTGGGAGTACCCGTTGGTGAAGACGATGTCGCCCGGCTGCGGGGTGGAGGTCTGCTTGAGCTCGTTCTTCATCGCGTGGGTGTAGGCGGTCAGGTTGATGCCGGACTGCTTGTACACGTAGGAGACGAAGCCGGAGCAGTCCCAGGCCTTGTAGGACTTGCCGCCCCAGACGTAGGCGCCGCCCTGGCCGGCCTCGGCGTCGGCCACGATCTTGGCGTGGGAGCCGGTGGCCTGGGTGCTGGCGGAGGTGTCCACCGTGTTCTGCGCGGTGTAGGTGTTCTGCGCGGCGTACTGGGTGGAGGACGCGGTGGGCTGGGTGTAGGTGGTGGCCGCGCCGGCGTAGGCGTTGGCGGGGGCCACGGAGCCCAGGACGACGGCGCCGGCGGCGGCGGCGATCCCGGTGTTGCGCAGGGCGTGGGACTGGGTGGCTGCGCGGTGACGAGCGGTGCTCTTTGCCATGGTGTTCTCTTCCTCCCTGGTGCCTGCGAGGTGAGCTGTCGGGTTCGGATGGGAGTCACCCGGCCGTCCGGATGGACGACTTAACCCCGAGGGCTCTTCCGCGTGGGAAGAACCCGTGATTGGGTCCCCCGCCTCTGCCGAAGTCAGTGTTCGTTCTCGGTACTGATGGACAGCGGCAGAGCTCGGCGCTCCGTCCATCAGGTGCCCGTTTCGACCAGTGCTGGGCACGTCCACGAGAGTACACACACCCGTGACCAAAAGTCACGTTTTGGTCACGACCGGCCGCCGTCGTTCCCGCCGCGAGCCCCGGCGAGCGGCTGGGCCGTCGACGACGGACCACGCTCGCGATCCCCGAAAAACCGTGCTGACCAGGAGAAACGCGACCATCGCAAGAAGTCCTCGATCGCCGTGGGAGCGGCCCCGCGGCCGGTGCGAACAAACCTGTGGATTCCCTCACGCAGGGTATCTCACCTCCACAGGGGCGGCTCGCGGACCCGGAACGGCCCACGCCACGGTGTCGCGGGTCACGCGGTGACCCCGAAGATCACGATTCGGTCACGATGACGGATCGGCCGACGTCGCCGCTTCGTGATCCGCGGCGGGGCTCAGTCCCCCAGGCTCCCGCCGGTCTCCCGCAGGTAGCAGGCGGCGCACAGGGACTCGTAGGACACGCTCGCCCCGTCGATGGCCACCTGCTGGCCGGAGAACACGAACCGCTCCCCGATCCGACGCCCGTTGAACAGGGCCTTGCGCCCGCACCGGCAGATGGTCTTCAGCTCCTCCAGGGAGTGGGCGACCTCCAGCAGCCGGGCGGAGCCGGTGAAGGCGCGGGTGCGGAAGTCGGTGCGGATGCCGTAGGCCAGCACGGGCACCCCGTCCAGCACCGCGATGCGCAGCAGGTCATCCACCTGGGCGCGGGTGAGGAACTGCGCCTCGTCCACCAGCAGGCACGCCACCGGCGGCAGATCCACGGCCAGCATCGAGCCGTCGTCCCGGCCCTGGGCGTGGTGGGCGAATACCGCGCGGGCGTCGTCGTGCGGGCCCAGCAGGAAGCTGACCTCCCGCCGCACCCCGAGCCGGGAGACGATGCTGCCCTCCCCCTTGGTGTCCACCCGGGGCTTGGCCAGTAGGACCCGCTGGCCCCGCTCCTCGTAGTTGAAGGCCGCCTGCAACAGCGCGGTGGACTTGCCGGAGTTCATCGCGCCGTAGCGGAAGTACAGCTTGGCCACCGGTCCCGGATCAGGCTCCGCGCTTGAGGATCAGGTGGGTGCTCACGGACTCGTCCAGGTCCAGGGAGTGATCCTGGCCCTCGGCGCGCACCCGCACCGCGCCCTCCACCGGCTGGATGGTCACCACCGCGCCGGGGTGGATCCCGGCCTGGGAGAACTGCTGCAGCAGGTCGATGTCGGTCTGGATGGTCTCCGGCAGGCGCGCCACGGTGAACCGGTCGGTCTCCTCCGCGTCCTGCGCGGCGATGCTCACGGGCACGGTCTTGGGGTCGTTGGCCTCGCTGCTGAGCCCCAGGACCTCCAGGCCGGGGATCGCGTTGCCGTACGGGGAGTACTTGGGGGAGTTCAGCAGCTCGACGAGCCGGCGCTCCACCCGCTCGCTCATCACGTGCTCCCAGCGGCAGGCTTCGTCGTGCACGTGGGCGAAGTCCAGGCCGATGACGTCGGCCAGCAGCCGCTCGGCCAGCCGGTGCTTGCGCATCACGGCCACGGCCTTCTCCCGACCCTCCTGGGTCAGCGACAGGGAGCGGTCCTTCTCCACGTGGACCAGGCCGTGGCGCTCCATCCGGGCGACGGTCTGGGAGACGGTGGGGCCGGAGTGGTCCAGGCGCTCGGCGATGCGCGCGCGCATCGGGGTGATGCCCTCCTCCTCCAGCTCCAGGATGGTGCGGAGATACATCTCCGTGGTGTCGATCAGGTCGGACATGGACGCGAGTGTCCCTTCTGCGCTGCGGACGGGCGGACGGTGTGTGTGATGCGTCCATCCTAAGCGGTCGGCCCTTCGGCCCCGTCCAGCATCCGGCCATCTTTCACCGCGGGAGGACGCACCCGGGGCCGGCGGGCCACAATGGGGAGGGTCACCGTCGCCCCTCTTCGGCCCCACGGCCGGCCTCGGGGCGCGTCCCCCGAGCGAAGAGAGCCATCGTGACCGCCGAACCGACCCTGCCCCCCGAGATCCTCCCGCGCGACGGACGCTTCGGCGCGGGCCCGTCCAAGGTCCGCCCCGAGCAGGTGCGCGCCGTCGATTGCGCCGGCAGCACCCTGCTGGGCACCTCCCACCGGCAGGCCCCGGTGCGCCGGCTGGTGGGGCAGATCCGGGAGGGACTCACCCAGCTGTTCGAGCTGCCCGAGGGACACGAGGTGGTGCTGGGCAACGGCGGGGCCACCGCTTTCTGGGACGCCGCGACCTTCCAGCTGGTCCGCGAGCGGGCCGCGCACCTGAGCTTCGGGGAGTTCGGCGCCAAGTTCGCCCACGCCACCGACGCCGCCCCGCACCTGGGGGCCTCGGAGATCATCACCGCACAGCCCGGCACCCGCCCGGACCCGCGCCCGGTGGAGGGGGCCGACGTCTATGCCTGGCCGCAGAACGAGACCTCCACGGGAGTCGCCGCCCCCACCCGGCGTCCCGACTTCCTCACCCCGGACCAGCTGTTGCTGATCGACGCGACCTCGGCCGCCGGCGGGATGGCCGCGGAGGTGGCCAGCACGGATGCCTACTACTTCTCCCCGCAGAAGAACTTCGCCTCCGACGGCGGACTGTGGGTGGCCGCGCTGTCCCCCGCGGCACTCGAGCGGATCGAACGGATCAGCGCCGCCGGGCGCTGGACCCCGGCCTCCCTGGATCTGAGCACCGCGGTGGCCAACTCCCGGAAGAACCAGACCTACAACACCCCGGCGATCGCCACACTGGTGATGCTGGCCGAGCAGATCTCCTGGATCAACGACCAGGGTGGCCTGGCCTGGGCGGCCGCGCGCACCCGGGAGTCCTCGGACCTGGTCTACGCCTGGGCCGAGGCCAGCGAGGTGGCCCGCCCGTTCGTGGCCCGGGAGCAGGACCGCTCCACGGTGATCACCACGGTGGACTTCGACGACGCCGTGGACGCCGCCAGGATCGCGGGGATCCTGCGCGCGCACGGCGTCGTGGACGTGGAGCCGTACCGGAAGCTGGGACGCAACCAGCTGCGCATCGCGACGTTCACCGCGATCGAGCCGGCGGATGTGCAGGCGCTGCTGGCCTGCATCGATCGCATCCTCGAGCAGATCCTCTGAAACTCCGCCCGGGATGTGCCCGGGTCACCGCGGTTCCTGGATCTCCAGGGCCGCGGTGATCGGGTGGGTGGCCGGGCCCAGCTCCGGCTCCTCCTCGTCGCGCTCCACACGCCAGAAGCCGCGCCTGGAGCGGTCGAAGGTCAGGTGCAGCTCCTGCGAGCGCCAGTACCAGACCAGGCCCACCAGGGCCGTCAGCAGCCCGGCCACCACGGCCACGCCCAGGCCCCAGCGGGCGCCCAGGACGTCGTTGACCAGGCCCACCAGCGGCGCCCCGATGGGCGTGCCGCCGAGGAACACGGCCATGTAGATGCTCAGCACCCGTCCGCGCATCGAGGGGCGGGTGGTGACCTGCACGTAGGCGTTGGCCGAGGTGATGAAGGTCAGCGCGGCCAGGCCCATCGGCACCAGCACCACCGCGAAGACGATGACGTTCGGGGCCAGCGCCCCCGCCAGGCAGGTCAGCCCGAAGGCCCCGGCGGAGCCGAAGATGAAGCGCAGCCGAGGCCGGTCCCGGCGGGCGGCCATGAGCGTTCCGGTCACGGAGCCGATGGCCATCGTGGAGGAGAGGAAGCCGAACTGGTCCGCCCCGTAGCCGAACTCGCTGGTGGCCATCGCGGCGATGTTGATCGCTGAGTTCATCCCGAAGGTGCCCACCAGGAACGCCCCCACGATCACCGCGAGGATGTCCGGGCGGCGGCGGATGTAGGCCAGGCCCTCGCGCATCCGGGTGTCCTCCCGGGAGACCCGGGGCATGGGCCGCAGCCGGGCGACGTCGATGCGCGCGATCGCGAGGATCATCGCCAGGAACGTCACCGTGTTGATCAGGAACACCCAGCCGGGCCCGACGGCGGCCACCAGCACCCCGGCCACGGCCGGACCGAGCATGCGCGCGACGTTGAAGGAGGTGGAGTTCAGCGCGACCGCGTTGGGCAGGTCCCGGTCCGGGACGAGGTTGGAGACGAACGTCTGGCGCACCGGGGTGTCCAGGGCGGTGACCACCCCCAGGGCCAGGGCGAAGATGTAGACGTGCCACATCTGGGCGTGCCCGGAGAGCACCAGCAGCCCCAGGCCCAGCCCCAGCAGGGCCTGAGCCCCCTGGGTCCAGAACAGCACGCGACGCCGGTCCAGGCGGTCCGCCAGCACCCCGGCGTAGGGGGCGAGGAACAGCTGGGGCACGAACTGCAGGGCCGTGACGATGCCCATCGCGGTGGAGTCCTCGTGGGACAGGGAGTTGAACACCAGCCAGTCCTGGCCGATGCGCTGCATCCAGGTGCCCACGTTGGACACCAGCGCCCCGGCGAACCAGATGCGGTAGTTGCGCACGCGCAGGGAGCGGAAGGTGCCCCCGCCGGCGGTCTCGGCTGTGGTGGTGCTCGTGTGCCCTCACCTCTCCTCTCGGCCCGGGTCCGGGGACCCGGGGTGGCTCACCGCCCGGCGGTCTGGGTCTCGGTGCTGTGCTGCTGGGAGGTCGCCTCGGCGGCGCCCGCCTCGGTCCGGCGGCCCTGCTCGGAGCCCTCACCATCGGCGGCGTCCTGCGCGGGGGTCTCCTGCTCGTCGGCCGACTGCTCGGTCGACTCGGCGCCGTCCTGCGCGGCGCCGCCCTGAGCGGCGGTCCCCTGATCGGCCTTGCGCTGCGCTGCCAGCTCCTCGGGACGCACCCGCTCGGACCAGGGCACCCACTCCGGGGAGAGCAGGGCATCGGGTCCGGGCAGCAGGCCCACCTCGCACACGGTCGCGGTCTTGGACCGCGGGGCCCGGGAGAGCGTGGCGAACCAGCTCCAGCCGCGGTAGCCCTTCAGCGTGCACTCGAACAGGTGGGTGGAGAGACGATCCTCCTCCCCGCGCACCTCGTGGCCCTCGCCGAGGGTCGAGGCGTCGGTGATCTCCAGGATCCCGGCGCGGGCGGTGTCCACGGCGGCGGCCAGCACCTCATCGGGGGTGGAGCGGCGCCGACGCCGGGGCTTGGCGGCATCGCCCAGCAGCGGCTGGGCCTCGGGTGTCTGTGTGCTCTCCTGCGCGTCGGTGCGCTCGGCCATCGGGCTCACGCGTCCAGCTCGTCGGCGACGGTGCGCAGGATCGAGGCGGTCTTGCGCCCCACCGCGCGATCCGGGTAGCGGCCGCGCCGCAGGGTGTTGGAGACCCCGTCCAGCAGCTTGATCAGGTCCTCGGTGATCACCGCCATCTCCTCGGCGGGCTTGCGGTGGTTCTTGACCGAGGAGGGCATCCGATCCAGGACGCGCGCGGACAGCGCCTGGGCGCCGCGGCGACCCTCGGCGATGCCGAACTCCAGGCGGGTCCCGGCGCGCACCTTCGCTCCGGTGGGCAGGGCGGAGGCCGGCAGGAAGACCTCCTGGCCGTCCTCGGCGGCCACGAACCCGAAGCCCTTCTGCTCGTCGTACCACTTCACTTTTCCGGTGGGCATGGTCTGCTTCCTTCGCTGCATCGGTGTCGGGGCGCGGGGAGGCCCCGAGGCGCTCCCCGGCGGGGGCGCGACGGCGCGTCGGGTTCCCCGGCGCCGTCCGGGCGGGGCGCGCCGCCGCCCTCGACCGGTGCATCCTCGCGGGTCCCTTCGGCGGGACCGGCGGACCGGGCGGCGTGCGGCGCGAAACGTCAGTATCGGTGTCGATCATACAGGGCGGCAGGGTCCCCGTCCCGGGCGTTCACCGTGGGCCGGGGCGCGCGCCGCACGGTACCGTGGTGCCCATGACCCGCTCCGCCTCACCGCAGCCCGCCGCCTCCGCCGACCCCGACCGCCGGGAGGAGACCGACTCGCGCGCCCTCGCGGTGACCGCCGCGGCCGGCGGGATCCTCGGGGTGCTGGCGGCCCTGGTCGGCGTCGGGATGCTGGTGGCCAAGGCCTTCGGCGCCCACCCGTGGCCCGTCATCAGCCAGATCCCGCTGCTGATGCTGCCCGTGGCGTTCCTGCTGCTGATGGCCGCGCTGGTCCTGGCCGTGCGGCGTCGTCGTCGGGTCTGACAGCGCCCGGAACCCGCCCGAGCCGCTCGCAGCGGATATCCGAGAGACGCTCAGGAATCCCCCAGGGACCTGCGGGACACTGACCAGCGTGAAGAAGACACAGCCTGAAGCCAAACTCCTGGTCGTCGACGACGAGCCCAACATCCTCGAGCTGCTGGCGACCTCCCTGCGCTTCGCCGGATTCGAGGTGGTCACCGCCTCCAACGGACGCGAGGCCCTGGACAAGGCCACCGCGGAGACACCGGACCTGGCGGTGCTGGACGTGATGCTCCCCGACATGGACGGCTTCACCGTGACCCGCCGGATCCGCGCGACCGGGCTGGTGTTCCCGATCCTCTTCCTCACCGCCAAGGACGACACCGAGGACAAGGTCACCGGCCTGACCGTCGGCGGGGACGACTACGTGACCAAGCCGTTCAGCCTGGACGAGGTCGTGGCCCGCATCCGCGCGGTGCTGCGGCGCACCCAGGCGCTGGAGGAGGAGGACTCCCGGCTGCGCGTGGAGGACCTGGTCCTGGACGACGACGCCCACGAGGTCTTCCGCGGGGACCGGGAGATCGACCTGTCCCCCACCGAGTTCAAGCTGCTGCGCTACCTCATGCTCAACCCCAACCGGGTGCTGTCCAAGGCGCAGATCTTGGACCACGTGTGGGAGTACGACTTCAACGGGGATGCCTCCATCGTGGAGTCCTACATCTCCTACCTGCGCCGGAAGATCGACAACGACAAGACCCAGCCGGCCCTGATCCACACCAAGCGCGGCGTGGGCTACCTGCTGCGCACCTCCAAGCACTAGCCTTCCGTGTCCGCCGTCACCGATCGGGTCCGCAACTCCCGGCTGGGGGCGCTGTCCCTGCGCACCCAGCTGGTCATGCTGACCGGGCTGCTGCTGGTCCTGGCCATCGCGGTGATGGGCCTGGTGTCCATCTCCGCGCTGCGCGCGCAGCTGGTCTCCCAGATGGATTCGGACATGTCCGCCAACGCCTCCTCCCTGGCCCGCTCCCTGGGTCAGCGCAGCGGCGGAGAGGACTCCGCGCAGGATTCGCAGTACGCCGCCTACCTGCTGGATGCCGACGGCAACGTGGTGGACTCCGCGAACACCTCCCACCTGGGCTCCACCCCCGTGCTCACGGGCTGGACCCACGACACCGTGGACCGCTTCTCCGGCCAGGGCTTCACCGTGCCCGGGGTGGGCGGGGGCACGCAGTGGCGGATCAAGCCCTTCTCCCTGTCCGGCACGGACAAGTCCATGATCGTCGCCTCCCCCCTGAACCGGGTGGAGCAGACCGTGGCGCTGGTGGGCATGCTGACCCTGGCCTTCGGGTTGGCGACGCTGCTGGCCGCCATCGCCCTGGGGTGGGTGCTGGTCACCCGCGCCTTCGAGCCGCTGGCCCGGGTGGAGCGCACCGCCGCGCGGATCGCCGCCGGGGACCTGTCCCAGCGCATCGAGCGGTACAACCCGCGCACCGAGCTGGGGCGGCTGTCCATGTCCCTGAACGTGATGCTGACCCGCATCGAGGAGGCCTTCGACGCCCGCAAGCGCTCGGAGGTGAAGATGCGCCGATTCGTCGGGGACGCCTCCCACGAGCTGCGCACGCCCCTCGTCACGATCCGCGGGTACTCGGAGCTGTACCGGCACGGCGCGCTGCAGAGCGAGGAGGACATCGCCAAGGCGATGAGCCGGATCGAGGCGGAATCCGTGCGGATGGGCCGTCTCGTGGAGGACCTGCTGATGCTGGCCCGCCTGGACGAGAACCGCCCGGGCGAGTCCCAGCGGGTGGATCTGATGGAGCTGGCCCAGGACGCCGCGGACGACGCCGAGGCCAGCGCCCCGGACCGGGTGGTGCGGGTGGTGGGCCTGGAGGACGGTCCGGCCCTGCCCGCCCCGGTCTTCGGCGACGAGGCCCGGCTGCGCCAGGTCCTGGCGAACCTCGTGACCAACGCGATCCGCTACACCCCGGCAAGCAGCCCGATCGAGCTGGCGGTGGGCGTGCAGCCCGGCATCGACGGCGGCTTCGTCTCGGTGCTGAAGGTCGTGGACCACGGCCCCGGCATCGAGGGCGAGGAGGCGGAGAAGGTCTTCCAGCGCTTCTACCGGGCGGACACCTCCCGGACCCGGGAGACGGGCGGGACGGGGCTGGGCCTGGCCATCGTCGCGGCGATCGTGGACCAGCACCACGGCACGGTGCGCGTCGAGCAGACCCCGGGCGGCGGGGCGAGCATGGTCGTGCGGATCCCGCAGCTGCGCACCGACGCCGACGGCGCCGCCCTGGATCCCCATTCGGGGGAGATCAGGGAATGATCGCGGGGTTCTCCACAGTACCCCGGTCCCGCGGGGCCCACGACGGTTCCGAGATGAGCCTGTCGGCCTAGTCTCCTGGGCATGGGCACGCCGATCGGCGGCTCACCGCCCGCCCCGCGGAACCTCCGCCGGGCGCCGTTCGAAGGAGACCATCATGGCCCGTTTCGTCGTCGATTCCGAGATCATCGCCACCAAGACCGCCGAAGCCCGCGGCTTCATGGAGCGCATCACCTCCGAGGTCAACGGCATGACCGCCTCGCTGCAGGATCTGCAGAGCTCCTGGACCGGCTCCGCGTCGGTGAACTTCCAGGAGGTGCTCACCCACTGGCGGGCCACCCAGGCGCAGGTGGAGCAGTCCATCGGCGAGATCAACACGGCCCTGTCCCACGCCGGGGTCAACTACGCCGACACGGAGGCCGCCAACGCCGCGATGTTCATCGGCTGACCCGGACGGGCGCTGCCCTCGGGCGCGCCGGGCACGGGTGCTCCGGCTCGGGGCAGGCTCATCCGAGTTCGGGGTCCCGGGCTCCCGCTGCCTCGCGCGGGCACCGGCCCCGCCTGCCGGGTCGGGTCAGTCCTCGGGGGTGTCCTGGCGCAGCAGCAGCCGCCACCCGGGGCCCTCCTGCTCTGCCCCGGCCCGGGTCCACAGGCTGGAGCGCAGCAGGGGGCCCCGGCGCCCGGCGGCCCGACTGATCAGCAGCACGGAGTCCGGGTCCGGGCGCAGGGCGCCCAGCGGCTCCGGGTCGGTGTCCTGGGCGAAGGCCTGCTGCGGGTAGCGCAGCGCGGTCTCGCGATCCGCGACCCGTCCCCGCCGGGTCACCCAGGTCAGGTCGGGATGCAGGTGCCGCCCCAGGGCCCGCGGATCCTCGTGCAGCTGCGGCCGGCCCAGGGCCGCCTCGAGGCGCCGGACGACGTCGAGGTCGGCGGCGGGGGCAGTCCCGTCGGCGTCGGAGGCAGACCCGTCTGCCACGGTCCTGCCAGCGACGGCGGTGTCGACCGAGCCATCGACAACGGCGGTGCCGGCCGAGGCGTCGGCGCGGGTTTCCTGCGACCGGGTGAGTCCGCTCCCCGGCGTCGCGGAGGCATCCCGCGCCGAGGCTGCCGCCTGCGAGGCGGGCGCGCCCGCCCGGGCGCGATCTCCGGAGGGGAAGCCGGGACCGCGCTCGGGTTCGCGCCCGCGCTGATAGGCGGTGGCCGCGGCCCGGGCGCGGGCATCGGCGGCTTCGTTCAGCGCGTGCCCGGCGTGGCCCTTGACCCACTCGAACTCGCAGCGCCGACCCTGCATCGCGGCGTCGAGCGCCTCGAGCAGGTCCCGGTTCAGCACCGGCTTGCGGTCCTTCTTCCGCCACCCGTTGCGCTTCCAGCCGGGCATCCACCGGGTGATGCAGTTGATCGCGTACTGGCTGTCGCACAGGATCCGCAGCGGCCGCTCCGGCCGATCCGCGGTGGCCTCCAGCAGGGCCAGCACGGCCTTGAGCTCGCCCATGTTGTTGGTCCCGTGCGGCCAGCCCCCGGCCTCCCAGGTGTCCTCATCCACGTACCAGGCCCACCCGGCCGGGCCGGGGTTGCCCAGGGCGGAGCCGTCCGCGGCGGCCACCAGCGGCTGTCCGTCCCCGGCGGTCTCGGCAGCGGATGCGGAACGGGTGGGGGAAGCCTCGGGGGTCATGGGTCCGGATTCTACCGAGTCCTACCGCGCCGGGCGGGCCCGGGCATCCAGCCCCAGGGCGGCCAGGAACGTGGAGAGCTTGGTCCCGGTCTCCGCGTGCTCGCCGTCGGGGGTGGAGCCCTCCACGATGCCGGCCCCGGCGAACAGCACGGCCCGGCGCGCGCCCACCCGGGCGCTGCGCAGGTTCAGGGCCCACTCGCCGTCGCCGTCCGGGCCGCACCAGCCCACCAGCCCGCCGAAGAAGCCGCGGCGGTGCGGCTCCAGCTCCTCGATCATCCGCAGGGCGGTGTCCCGCGGGCTGCCGCAGATCGCCGGGGTCGGGTGGATGGCCCGGGCCGCATCCAGCGCGGTGACGCCGGGCTTCAGCCGCCCCGTGATCCGGGTGCCCAGGTGCCACAGCTGCGGGGTGGCCAACAGGGAGGGGGCGGCCGGCACGTCCAGCTCCTCGCACAGCGGATCCAGGCGGCGGGCGATGTCCTGGATCACGGTCGCGTGTTCGCCCCGATCCTTGGGCGAGCGCATCAGCTGCTCCCCGATCTGCACGTCCTCCGTGGCGTCGCGGGCCCCGGCGCGGCTGGCCGAGCCGGCCAGCGGGTGCGTGGTGCACACCCCGTCCCGCACGGACATGACCAGCTCGGGGCTGGCGCCCAGATGCCACGGGGTCTCGACCTCCTGGCCCTCCCCCGCCCGGGGGTCGCGACAGGCGAAGACGTAAGCCCGGGGGTGCTGGGCGAGCAGGTTGCGATGCACGGCGGCCGGATCCAGTGGGGCCGCGGCGTCGTAGTCCAGCCGCAGCAGCCGGGACAGGACGATCTTCTCCAGCTGCCCGTCGTGCAGGCGGGCGACGGCGGCGGCCACCACCTCCCGGAAGGCGGGGCTGTCCAGCCCGTGCACCGCGCGGGGAGCGGGCAGGGCGGCGGCCTGTGCCGTCGGCTCTGGGTCCCCCGGACGGGAGTCCTGCGCGGGGGTGCGCTCCCAGCGGCGCGGCACCAGCAGCAGGGGCTCTTGTACGGGATGGAAGGGCAGCAGCCCCGCCACGGCGGTGCCGTGCTCGGCGGCCGCGGCCAGCGCCTGCGCCTCGGGCAACCCGGTCAGCGGGTCCTCCCCGCGCACCCGCCCCCAGGGGGTGCTCATGCAGAAGGCGGGCAGGGTGGGGCTCATGGGATCCTCCGATCCGGTGGTGGAGAAGTGTGCGGGCTCGAGGCCGGGCATCAGAAGGTCGCCCCGCCGTCGACCACCACGTCCTGCAGGCTCACGTGCCGGGCCCGCTCGGAGACGAGGAAGCGGGCCACCTCGGCGATATCCGCGGGCTCGGCGATGCGGCCCAGGGGGATGCCGAGGCGGAAGTCCTCGGGACTGCCGGCCACGGGCACGGCGCTGCGGTCCTCGCCGTCCCAGCCGGAGGTGACCATGGGGGTGCGGGTGGTGCCGGGGCTGACCGCGTTGCAGCGGATGCCGTGGCGGGCCAGCTGCAGGCCGAAGCTGCGGGTCACCGACGTCGCGGCGGCCTTGGAGGCCCCGTAGGCCCCGAACTCGGTGCGCGGCACGCGCCCGGCGTTGGAGCTGATGGTCACGATCCCGCGTCGGTTGCCCGGGTCCTGCGCACGCTGCCGGATCATCAGGCCCGCGCTCTCACGCAGCACGAGGAACACCGCCCGGGCGTTGAAGGCCAGGATCTCGTCCCACTCCCGCACGGAGGTCTCCAGCAGCGGGGCGGCGTGCACGATGCCGGCGGCGTGGACCGCCCCGGTCAGCTGCTGCCCGGACTCCTCGATCCCGCGCAGCAGGTCAACGACGTCGCGCTCGGCGGAGACGTCCAGGACGGCCGGGGTGATGCGCTCGGGGTCGGGCCAGCCCTGCGGATCCGGCATGACCCGGTCCGCGGCCCACACGTGGTGCCCGTCCTCGGCCAGCAGCCTGACCACCTGGCTGCCGATCCCGCCGGCGGCTCCGGTGACGAGGACCGCGCTCATCGGCTGACCCCCTGGCCCTGCTCATCTTGGGCATCCTGCCAGGAGGCCAGGATCTCGGCCGTGTCCTGCACGCGGGCGCAGCGGCCGGCGGCGTAGTCCAGGGCCCGCACGTGGTCCTCGCGGGTGAAGTCCGCGAGCGCGTCGGCGACGAGGAAGGCCTGGACGTCCAGCATGAAGGCGTCCAGGGCGGTGGCCAGGCACCCGATGTGCGCGTACACCCCGGTGATCACCAGCTGGTCCCGGCCCCGGGCCAGCAGCTGCTCGCGCAGGGTCGAGCGCATGAACGCGGAGTAGCGCCACTTGGGCAGGATGATGTCCCCCTCGGCGGGGGCGAGCTCGTCGATGATCCGCGCCTGGGCGTCGGTGCTCAGCCCGGTCCCCCAGAAGTCGGTGAGCAGGGCCCGGTCGGCCAGGTCCTGCCGCGGCGGCTGAGCGGTGTAGACGATGGGGATCCCCGCCTTGCGGGCGGTCTCCAGCAGAGCGGCGATGCGGCCCACCGCCACGTCGATCTGCGCCGCGCCGACCGGGGCCGCCTCGCCCTGCGCCGAGCCCTCGCCGGCCTCGCCCTCCGCGCCGTCCTCCCCGCTCTGGAAGGCGTCGATGAAGTAGCTCTGCATGTCGTGGACCAGCAGGGCGCTGCGGGTGGGGTCCGCGGTCCAGTCGACGGCGGCGGCGGGCCGATCCTGCGGCAGGGTGTAGGCGGGGATGGTGGGTAGGGGCATGGGGCTCCTTCGTGTCTCGGGGCCCCGACGCGGAGCCCTCCCCAACGTAGTCACACCTAACTTCCTGGTCAATGCCGGGTCACCTGCGGCTGAGCAGGACCATGGTCTCGGCGTGATCGGTCTGCGGGAACATGTCGAACAGCCGCGCCCGCCGCACGCTCAGGGACGGCATCGCCGACAGGTCCCGGACCAGGCTCGGGGCGTGGCAGCTGGAGTAGATCACGGTGGGGATGCCGGACCCCTCGATCCAGGCGGCCAGCTCCGGCCCCAGGCCCCGGCGCGGCGGGTTGACCACCAGCGCCTCCGGGGCCCGGCGTCCGGCGCCCGCCGCGATGCCGGTGGCGATGCCCGTCGCGTCCCCCGCGGTGAAGCGCACCCGTTCCAGCCCGAGGTCCGCGGCCGTGGTCCGCGCCGCGGCGACCGCCTGCTCGCTGATCTCCAGGCCCAGCACCCGCGCCCCGGGAACCCGGCGCGCGGCGTGCAGGGCGAAGCCGCCGACGCCGCAGTACAGGTCCCAGAGGCCGCCCGCCCCGGAGTCGGCGAACCAGTCCGCGCCCTGGCGGTACAGCGCCGCGGCGATGTGCGAGTTGGTCTGGAAGAAGCCCTGGGGCCGCAGGGCCAGGGGGATGCCGTTCAGGCGCATCGGCAGGGTGGCCTGCTCGGTCAGGGTGATCTCCTCGGGGCCCTCCAGGATGGCCTGGTGCTCCCGCTGGATGTTCACGGAGACCACGCGAGCGGCGGGCAGCAGCTCCAGGATGCGGGGCAGGCCCCGCTTGAGGGGCACGAGGTGCTTCTTGGAGCGCAGGACGAAGCGCAGTAGCAGCTCACCGTCCGGGGAGATGGTCAGCAGCAGGTGCTTCAGCTCCCCGCGGCGGGCCGGGACGTCGTAGGGGGTCAGCCCGAACTCGCCGATGATCCGGCGCAGGGCGGGCATCGCGGCCAGCAGCTGCGGCGGGTACAGGCCGCAGCCGGTGAGATCGATGCCGTGTCCCTCCCGGTCCAGGATGCCCAGCAGCGGGCGCTCGACGGTGCCGCTGACGACCATCTTGGCCTTGTTGCGGAACCCGGATTCCGGGCTGGGCACCGGCTCCAGCCACGCCTCGGGCCGGTGCGGGGCCAGCAGCTGCCGCAGCCGCTCCTGCTTGTCGGCCAGCTGCGCCGGATACGGCTCGTTCATGCGGGTGCAGGAGCGGCAGAGTCCGGCGTCGTAGTAGTCGCAGTGCATGGCGTGGTCGAGTCTACTGTCCACGTCAGGAACGCGGACGCGACCGGGCCCCGCCCGACCCCTCCCGCGTGGGGAGGGGACGAGCGGGGCCCGGAAGCGACGCGCGGTGCGCGGGTGGCTACATCATGCCGCCCATGCCGCCCATCCCGTCCATGCCGGCGGCGGCGTCGGCACCGGAGTTCTTCTCCGGCTTGTCCGCGACGACGGCCTCGGTGGTCAGGAACAGGCCCGCGATGGACGCGGCGTTCTGCAGGGCGGAGCGGGTGACCTTGACCGGGTCGTTGATGCCCGCGGCCATCAGGTCCTCGTACTCGCCGGTGGCGGCGTTGAGCCCGTGGCCGGGCTCCAGGTGGCGGACCTTGTCCGCGACCACGCCCGGCTCCAGCCCGGCGTTGGCGGCGATCTGCTTCAGCGGGGCGTCCACAGCGACCTTGACGATGTTCGCGCCGGTCTCCTCGTCCCCGGTGACCTGCAGGGTCTCGAAGGCCTTGACCCCGGCCTGGATCAGGGCGACGCCGCCGCCGGCGACGATGCCCTCCTCCACCGCGGCCTTGGCGTTGCGCACGGCGTCCTCGATGCGGTGCTTGCGCTCCTTCAGCTCGACCTCGGTGGCGGCACCGGCCTTGAGCACGGCCACGCCGCCGGCCAGCTTCGCCAGGCGCTCCTGCAGCTTCTCGCGGTCGTAGTCGGAGTCGGTGTTGGCGATCTCGGCGCGGATCTGGGAGACCCGGCCCTCGATCTGCTCCTGGGCGCCGGCCCCGTCCACGATGGTGGTCTCGTCCTTGGTGACGACGACCTTGCGGGCCTGGCCCAGCTCGTTGAGGGTCGCGGTCTCCAGGGAGAGCCCGACCTCTTCGGTGATGACCTGGCCGCCGGTGAGGATCGCGATGTCGGCCAGCTGGGCCTTGCGGCGGTCGCCGAAGCCGGGGGCCTTCACAGCCACGGACTTGATGGACCCGCGCATCTTGTTCAGCACCAGCAGGGCCAGGGCCTCGCCCTCGACGTCCTCGGCGATGATCAGCAGCGGCTTGCCGGACTGCATGACCTTCTCCAGCACGGGGACGAGGTCCTTCACGTTGGAGATCTTGGAGTTGACGATGAGGATGTAGGGATCCTCGAGCACGGCCTCCTGGCGGTCCGCGTCGGTGACGAAGTAGCCGGAGAGGAAGCCCTTGTCGAAGCGCATGCCCTCGGTCAGCTCCAGCTCGAGGCCGAAGGTGTTGGACTCCTCGACGGTGATGACGCCTTCCTTGCCGACCTTCTCCATCGCCTGGGCGATGAGCTTGCCGATCTCCGGGTCACCGGCGGAGATGGAGGCGGTCGCGGCGATCTGCTCCTCGGTCTCGATCTCCTTGGCGGAGCCCAGCAGCTCGGCGGTCACGGCCTCCACGGCCTTCTCGATGCCGCGCTTCAGGGACAGCGGATCGGCACCGGCGGCCACGTTGCGCAGTCCCTCGCGCACCAGAGCCTGGGCGAGGACGGTCGCGGTGGTGGTGCCGTCACCGGCGATGTCGTCGGTCTTCTTGGCGACCTCCTTGACCAGCTCGGCGCCGATCTTCTCGTAGGCGTCCTCGAGCTCGATCTCCTTGGCGATGGACACGCCGTCGTTGGTGATCGTGGGAGCGCCCCACTTCTTCTCGAGCACGACGTTGCGCCCGCGCGGCCCCAGGGTGACCTTGACGGCGTCCGCCAGGGTGTTCAGGCCCTTCTCGAGCCCGCGGCGAGCCTCTTCATCGAAAGCAATCAGTTTGGCCATGTCGGCGTGCGTCCCTCCTGGACGATGGTTCGGGGAGTTCCTCCACCGCGGCGCCCGCGACGGCCGCGCCCGTGATCGGGTCCGGCGCTTCCGCGCCGTGTCCCGCCCCGAGCGCTCACCGCGGTGAGGGAGGTGTCCGCATCCCCTCCGGCGCCGATCACGACGTCGCCTCGCCTCGGTCGGCGAGCGCCGCGACTTAGCAGTTGGACGGGATGAGTGCTAACCCCAATCTTGGCACTCGCCCTCGGAGAGTGCAAACGTCTCGCCGCCGGACTCCGCCCTGGGCGGACGCCGCGGCGACACGCCTCGACGGGTAGTCCCGCAGGGGCCCGCGGGCCGACTCAGCCGTGGGTCAGCACGACGGTGACCTGCGCGCTCCACTCCTCGGAGGCCCGCACCGCGGTGACCCCCAGATCCTGGGCGACCCGACGGGCCTGCGCCGAGGCGCCGGCCTGCTCGGTCGCGGAGGACCCGGAGGAGGCGGTGGCGCTGGCCGAGGCCACCGGTTCGCTCTGGGTTGATTCGCTCTGGGCCTCGGGCGCCGCGGAGCGCGGCTGGTAGATGAACATCAGGGCCCCGAGCACCAGGGCCAGGGCTCCGGCGAGGATCACCGCGCCGGTGGTGCGCCGGGAGACCGCCTTGGCGGGCGCGGCGGCGCGATACACCCCTCGGTGCGCGGAGTCGGCCGGCACCTCGTCGAAATCGTCGGGGGCGTACTCCTCGGTCTCGGCCATGCTGTCCTCACGCTGATCGGGTCGGGGCTGGGCACCGCGCGGGGAGGCGATGCGGCTCATGGAGCCAGGGTACCGCCCGGATCCCGCTGCTCCCTCAATCGCCGGGTCAGGGCCGGTTCGGCGGCGATGGCCCGGGGGTCGTCCAGCAGGGCGTTGAGCCGCAGGTGGTACTCGACCGCGCCCATGCCCAGCTCGCGGCGGATGGCCCGCTCCTTGGAGCCGGGACGGCGCCAGGTGCGCTTCTCCAAGGCCAGCACGGCGCGTTCGGTCTCGGTCAGGGGCTGCACGGTGAGCCAGTCTAGTCGCGCCGCCCGGTAGCCTGGTGGGGTGCGCGGCGGCCGTCCGCGCCGCCGCTGTCCGACGTCTCCATCCGCAGGAGGACCATGCCCCCCCAGCCGCTGACCGAGATCATGGCCGAGGACTGGGCGCGGGCCCTGGCCCCGGTGGAGGAGCGCATCCGCGCCATGGGTGACTTCCTGCGCACGGAGCACGCCCAGGGGCACCGCACGCTGCCGCCGTCCCAGGACGTGTTCCGCGCCTTCCGGGAGCCGATGGCGGCGGTGCGGGTGCTGATCATCGGGCAGGACCCGTACCCGACGCCCGGGCACGCGATGGGCCTGTCCTTCTCGGTGCGTCCCGAGGTGCGTCCCCTGCCCCGCTCCCTGGTGAACATCTACCGGGAGCTCGGCGAGGACCTGGGGCTGCCCGCACCGCGGCACGGGGACCTGTCGGCCTGGTCCCGCCAGGGCGTCATGCTGATGAACCGGTGCCTGTCCGTGCGCGCCGGGGACGCCGGCTCGCACCGGAACCGAGGCTGGGAGGAGATCACAGACTGCGCGATCCGGGCCCTGGGTTCTCGCGACACCCCGCTGGTGGCGATCCTGTGGGGTCGGGATGCCCGCAGCGCCGGGGCGCAGCTGGGGCCGCAGGTGCCGAAGATCGAATCCGTGCACCCCTCCCCGCTGTCCGCCTCCCGCGGCTTCTTCGGGTCCCGGCCCTTCAGCCGAGCCAACGAGGCCCTGCAGAAGCAGGGCGCGCAGCCGGTGGACTGGCGCCTGCCGGGCTGACCCGCCCCCCCGTCGTCGCGGGCTCTCCCCGTCACTGCCATCAGCCGCGGGGAGGGGCGGGCTCAGGTCGTCGCGGGTCTCTCCCGGCGCATGAACGGGCGCATGAGGTAGTTGCCCAGCACGACGGCCGCAGCCAGCGAGAGGATGGTCGCCCCGGCGTTGATGATCGGCACGAGACCCTGCACCGGGTCCACATCCACCGTGAACATGTACATGCCGCGGAAGATGGACAGACCCGGCAGCAGGAACGTCACCCCGGGCACCGCGATGACCACCTGCGGGATCGTCCACCGATCCGCGATCCACGCGGAGACGCAGCCCACCCCCACCGCACCGATCATCGAGATCATGCGCGGGCCCATCCCCAGGGAGGACACGGCGTAGTAGGCCGCCAGACCCGCCGCACCGCTGAGCACGCCCGGGACGATGTGCCGGACCCTCACCTGCAGGGACACCGCGATCATCGCCGTGGCGGCCAGCATGAAGGACACGTGCACGGCCGGCTGGGCGCCGGTGAACACGGCCTGCTGCACGTCGATCTTCTGCGATCCGAAGAACAGGGATGTGGTCGAGATCGCCAGCGCCAGGCCCGCGATCAGGCCCAGGAAGGTCAGCCCCGTGGACACCAGTCGGCCCGCGGCCGTCACCGGGAACCCGTTGATCGCGTCCTGGACCATGGAGACCAGACTCAGGGTGGGCAGCAGCATGATCAACCCGGAGGCGACGACGTGCGCCGGGGAGACGTCCAGCCCCAGACCGGAGGCTGTCAGCGCGGCCGCCGTGATCATCGCCGCATCCACCACGGAGATGAAGAACCCGGGGATGCCGCGGCGGGAGATCCAGCCCGAGACGATGAAGATCACGCCGAACGTCGCCGAGGCCAAGGTGGCCCCCCGCCACGTGCCGCCGATGCCGATGGTCAGGAAGAACGCCGCGAGGATGTTCGCGGCCGTCGTCATCCAGCGGGGGAAGGGCTTGGGCTCGGACATGATCCTGTCCAGGCGCCGCTCCGCCTCCGCGCGGGAGAGCCCGCCTTCGGTGATGGTCTTGACCAGCCGGTGCGTGTCGGTCAGCCCGGAGTAGTTGTCCGACCACGAGCGCACCACCCGCACCACGGTGTGGCTGAACGTGCCCTCAGCGTCGTCCTGGGCGACGCTGCTCAGGCGCCCCGAACCGGCCACGTAGTTGATGGTCACGGACTGGTTGGTGATGTCCACGTCCACGTCCTCGACGCCGTAGGTGGCGCAGGTCGCGGCGATCGCGGTCTCCACCTCGAGGGAGCCGGCGCCGAAGTGGAACATGGCCTCGGCCAGGCGCAGCGCGAAGTTCAGGGTCCGGCGGGCCTCGGAGTGCTCCCGATTGCGCCGCGGATTGGCGAAGGGGGTGTTGGCCAGGCGCTGCACGATGCGCATGGGCGCCGTCGGGAGGCTCTCGGACCGGATCATGCGCCGCAGCCCGCTGGCCAGGGAGCGGGGGGCGGGGCGCTTGACGGGCAGCGCGGTGGCAGAGGGGTAGCTGGCCTGGGCGACCGCGCCCATCGGCGGGGTGCCCGCATCCGGCGTTCCCGGACTCCGGACGCCGGCGGCCGGGGAGCCGGTGGGCTGGGGGACCCCCGCGGACTGGGTCCCGGTGGCGCCCAGCGGCGTCGAGGTCTGGTCCGGGCCCAGAGGCTGGGAGTCGCTGTAGAGGTCCCGCGGCACGTCCCGGGCGGCGCTGAGCATGCCGCCGACACCGGGCCCGCCCGCGGAGCCGGCGGTGTCCGCCCCCGGTCCGGGGCCGATCGGTCCGGTGCCCGCGTGCCCCTCTCCGAGAGCATCCGAGGCCGCGTCCGGCCCGGAGACCGTCCCCTGCTCACCGGACTCCGGGGCCAGCCCCCAGATGTCGGCCAGCGACTGATCGCGGACCTGGGAGCGGTGGATGTGCGGGAAGCCCTGGGCCGGGTCCGTGCCGGACTGCGCCCCCGGCACGGACGACGGCGCCGTCTGCGTCGCGGGAGCCGCGGGAGCGGGGTCGGTGTCCGCGGCGGAGAAGGGATCGGCGAGGTCCTGAGCGTCGGCATCCGGGCCGAAGGGGTCCACGGGAGCCGCGGTCTCCTCCTCCGGCAGCCCGGAGGAGGGGTACGCGCCCTTCGGCGGCGTCCCGTCGTCCTGCACCTCGCGCATCCTCTCTCCTTCTCCGCGCACGCTCGGCTCCACCCCGCACTCACGTCTCCCGGGGTCCCCCGGAAGCGGGGATCAGTAGAAGGGCTGCTGGGTGCGCCGCCACCAGATCTGGCGCATGACCTTCTCCACGATGCGCACCCACAGCCGGTACTGGACCGGGCGCAGCACCTGGTCCCACACGCCCACGTAGTCGATGACGGACTTGGTGAAGCTGGTCTTGAACAGGCCCAGACCGTAGTAGTGGTGCTCCTTGTTCTTCAGCTGGTCCTTCGGCGGGGTCCCGCAGAAGTCGTACTGCTCGATGCCGTAGTCCTTCATCAGGTCGGTCAGCGCCCGCCACTGCACCAGATGGGAGTCCCCGTACTGCTTGCGGCGGGGCTTGGAGCCGCCGTCCTTGTAGGTTCCCTTGCGGCCGTAGCGGATCACGTACGCGCCGACGGAGGGCTGGCCGTCCTCGTAGGTGAAGTACAGCCGGCCCTGGCCGGCCGCGGCGAAGGTCGTCCAGAACTGGCGGTAGTACTCGTAGGAGCGCAGGTTCACGTTCGCGTGCCCCTGCCCGACGGTGTCCATGAGGGCGTACATCGCCTTCATGTTCTCCTCGGTCAGCTCCACCTGCTCCACCTCGGCGCCCTCGCGGATCGCCCGGCGCACGGCGTTGCGCCCGCGGGAGTGCAGGGACTTCAGCACGGCCTCCTCGTCCTTGTCCGTGTCCAGCACGGCCGTGGAGTCGTTGGGCTGGATGTTGAACTGCTTGACCAGACCGGCCCGGTGCAGGAAGGCCGCCCGCTCCGGGGAGTCCAGGATGTCCGGCTCGATCTTGATCGCGAAGACGTCCAGGCCCTCGCGGCGCACGAACTCGCGGTTGGCGTCCAGGATCGCGGGGATGTCCCGCACGTCGGCCACGTCCGGGCCCTTGATCATGTACCAGAGCCGTCCCAGCAGGGGCACCCGCTTCTCCAGCACGAGGTTGTAGCTGGCCACGGTCTGCTCGACGGCGCCGCCGTCGGCCCCGGGGCGCTCGGTGGTGCCTTCATAGACCAGGTGCACGGGCTTCCATCCGTGCCGGGCCTTGACGGCGGCGAAGGAGGCCGACTGCAGCAGGTTGCCGCCGTTCGGGTTCTCGGTGACGTGCTCGTCCCAGGAGTCGATCTCCTCGGCGGTGGCGAAGCGGGCGGTGAAGTGTCTCAAGGAGTCCTCGGTATCCACGGGTGGCGGGCGGCTCGACGGCGGTGCAGGCCGGTCGGCGCCCTGGGTCTTCGGTGTCCCAGTCTACGGGGGCGCCCGAGGCCGGTGCGCGCACCCCTCGGGGCGTGCGCGGGAGTCGACCCGGGCGCGGCAGAGGCCCGGGGCGCGCCACCTACGAGGGGTGCGTCCCGGGCCTCTGGGGTGCGCCGGTGGGTTACTCGGCGTCGTGGTCCGTCTCGAGGATCTTCACGAGGCTGTCCAGGGCCTCGTCGGCGCCCTCGCCCTCGGCGCGCAGCACGACCTTGTCGCCGTGCTTGGCGCCCAGGGACATCAGGGACAGGATCGACGAGGCGTCCATGGCCTCATCGGCCGGCTCGCCCTCGGCGGCGATGGTGACCTCGACGGGCAGGTCACCGGCGGCCTCGGCGAAGATCGCGGCGGGGCGGGCGTGCAGGCCCACGCGGGAGGCGACGGTAGCGGTACGTTCTGCCATGGTTTCTCTCCTTGGATCGATCAGGAATCGACGGTTGCTCGCGGACCCGCCACGGCGGGTGCGCGATGTGTCACGGACCTACAGTCCGAGCTCATCGAGGACGGGCAGCTCGGCCCGCGCCACGTCCTTGGCGTTCTCCGCGGACCGCGCATCCAGCACCTGGACCGCGATCTGCTGGGCTTTCTCCAGCGTAACGGATTTCAGCACGGCGGCGACGGCGGGGATCGAGCGGGTGTTCATGGACAGGGCGTTCACGCCCAAGCCCACCAGCACCACCGCGAGCGCCGGATCCGCGGCGGCCTCGCCGCACACGGACACGCTCTTGGCCTTCCCGGTCTCCTCCTCGGCCTGGCGAGCGCCGCGCACGGTCAGATCGATCATGCGCAGCACGCCGGGCTGCCACGGATTGTTCAGCTCGGCCAGGGGCCCGAGCAGCCGGTCCGCGGCCATCGTGTACTGGGTGAGGTCGTTGGTGCCCATGGACACGAAGTCCACCTCGTGGAGGATGTCCCGGGAGGTCACCGCGGCCGAGGGGGTCTCGACCATGACGCCGTGGGTCTTCAGCCCGGCCTCCTCGAGCATCGCCGAGAAGTCGTGGGCCTCAGGGGCCGTGGAGATCATCGGGGCCATGGCCCACACGTCGGCGGTGGAGTCCTTCGCGGCGGCGGCGATCGCCTCGATCTGGCGCTGCAGCACCCCCGGGGAGGTCCAGTCGGTGCGGTACCCGCGCACGCCCAGCGCCGGGTTGGGCTCGGAGGTGTCGGTCAGGAACGGCAGCGGCTTGTCGGCCCCGGCGTCCAGGGTGCGCACCACGATGTGGCGGCCGGGGAAGGCGTCGAAGACGGTCTTGTACTCGACGGTCTGCTCCTCCACGGAGGGCTCCTCGTCCCGGTTCAGGAACGCGAACTCGGTGCGGAACAGCCCGATGCCCTCGGCCTTGGCCTCGGCCGCGGTCTGGGCGGCCTTGCCGTTGCCGACGTTGGAGTACAGGGGGATCTGGGTGCCGTCGGCCAGCTTCCCGGTGCCGTCGAACTCCGGCAGCGGCTTGCGGTTGGCGTAGGCCTGGGCGAGCCGGTACTCCTTCTCCCCGGGGGTGGTCACCACGGTGCCGTCGGTGGCGTCCACGTACACGGTGGTGCCGTTGGGGATCTCCAGGGCGCCGTTGGCCGCCACGATCGCGGGCAGACCGAGGTCGCGGGCGAGGATCGCGGTGTGCGCCTGGGGCCCGCCCTCGGAGGTGACCAGGGCGATGACCTTGGCCGGGTCCAGCGTCGCGGTGTCCGCGGGGGCGAGGTCCTCGGCCACGAGCACGAACTCGGTCTCGGACTCGGGGATGCCCGGGGCGGGCTGGCCGGTCAGCTGGGCGACGATGCGCGAGCGCACGTCCAGGATGTCGGTGACACGCTGGGCCATGTATCCGCCGAGGGCCTTCATCTGGGCGGCGTAGTCTCCGGCGGCCTCCCAGATGGCCCGCTCGGGGCTGAGCCCCTTGCCGGTCACGAGCTTGCCCGCGTTCTTCAGCAGCGCCTTGTCCCCGGCCATCAGGGCGGTGGACTTCAGCACGGCCGCGGCGTTGCCGCTGGCGCGTCCGGCGCGTTCCTTGAGGTTCTCCTTGACGGCCTCGGCGGCCTCCTTGAGCCGCTCGACGGCGGCTTCGGGGCTCTCCCCTTCGGTCAGGGTGCTCGCGGCATCCGGCTCGCGGATGGGTTCCGGCATCTGCAGCACGGGTCCGATGACGCGTCCTGCGGAGACGCCGACTCCGGTCAGCTTATCCATGATTCCTCAGTCCTTCGGTGTTGTCGGTGGCGTCGTCGAGGTCTTCGGCGATCTCTGGGGTGTCGCTCACACTAGGCGACCTGGGCTGCCTTGGCCTTCTCGGCCCCGGTCCGGGTGTTCCCGATCCGCTTGAGCAGCAGGTACATCGCGGCGGTGATGAGCATCCCCACGATCACCGCGACCAGGTACATGCCGGGGTTGGACACGACGGGCAGGATCCAGATGCCGCCGTGCGGGGCCTGGGAGGCCACCCCGGTGGACATGCAGATCGCGCCGGTCACGGCCGATCCCACGATCGAGGAGGGGATCACGCGCAGCGGGTCCGCCGCGGCGAAGGGGATGGCCCCCTCGGAGATGAAGGAGGCGCCCAGCAGCCAGGCGGCCCGGCCGTTGTTGATCTCCGCCTCGGTGAAGTACTTCTTGCGCAGGGTGGTCGCCAGGGCCATGCCCAGCGGGGTGGCCATGCCAGCGGCGATGACCGCGCCCATGATCTCCTGGGAGACCAGGGTCCCGGCGGACAGTCCGGCGGTGGCGAACAGGTAGGCCGTCTTGTTGATCGGCCCGCCCAGGTCCGCGCCCATCATGGCGCCGAGGATCAGCCCGAGCACCAGGGCCGAGGCCCCGGACATGGAGACCAGGAAGTCGTTCAGGGCGGTCATGACCCAGGCGATGGGCCGACCCAGCACCAGGAACATCAGCCCGGAGGAGACGATGGTCGCCACCAGCGGGATGATGACCACGGGCATCATCCCGGCCAGCCAGCGCGGCAGCTTGGGCTGCTGCAGGGCGTAGGCCACGACGCCGGCCAGCAGGCCGCCGACGATCCCGCCGAGGAAGCCCGCGCCCACCATGTTGGCCACCAGGCCGGCCGCGAAGCCGGGGGCGATGCCGGGGCGCCCGGCCATGCCGTAGCCGATGAACCCGGCCAGAGCCGGCACGAGCAGGCCGATCGCCTGCTGCCCGATCACGAAGATCACGGCGGCCAGGTACATCCACAGCCCGTGCTCGCCCGGGTTGAACAGGGTCGCCCCGCCGTCGGTCAGCGCCCCGTCCTGGATCCCGAGGATGCTGGGGGCGAGGTCCGCGACCTCGGACTTGTGCCCGACGATCGAGGACATCAGGAAGGCCAGGGCGATCATCAGGCCGCCGGCCGCGACGAACGGGATCATGTAGGACACGCCGGTCATCAGCGACTTGTAGATCCGTGAGCCCCAGGAGGCGTCGGCCCCGGAGGAGGACGAGGATCCCTCTTCCCGGGAGCCGGCTACGCGGCGGGCGTTCGGGTCCTTCGCGGCGGCCTCGGCTTCCTCGATCATGGCGACCGGCTCGTCGATGCCCCGCTTCACGGGGGATTCGACGACGGGCTTGCCGGCGAAGCGCGCGCGATCGCGCACGTCCACGGAGACGGCGAAGATCACGGCGTCCGCGGCGTCGATGGTGGCCTGGTCCAGGACCTCGTTGCCGGCCGAGCCCTGGGTCTCCACGTCCAGCTGCACGCCCATCTCCTCGGCGGCCTGCTTCAGCGCGTCGGCGGCCATGTAGGTGTGGGCGATGCCGGTGGGGCAGGCGGTCACGGCCACCAGCCGCGCCCGGTGCTCCGCATCGGCGGCGTCGGCACCCGACGAGGCGGCCGCAGCCCCGGCGGCGGAGGCCCCCGCGGTGGCCGAGGCCTGCTGCGCGGCGGCGTCCTGGGTCGGCTGCTGCGCTGCGGCGTCGTCCAGGCCGAGGGCCCGGTTGACGATCTCCACGATCTGCTCGGGGGTCTCGGCCTCGCGCAGGGCGGCCTTGAAGTCCTTCTTCATCAGGGATCGGGCGAGGGTGGACAGCAGCTTCAGGTGCTCCTGGTCCGCACCTTCGGGGGCGGCGATGAGGAAGATCAGGTCGGCGGGGCCGTCCTTGGCGCCGAAGTCCACGGCCGGGTTGGGCCGGGCCATGGCCAGGGAGGCGCGGGTGACGTGGGCGGAGCGGCAGTGCGGGATCGCGATGCCGCCGGGGATGCCGGTGTCGGTCTTGGACTCGCGGGCCTTCGCATCGGCGAACAGCCCGTCGGCGTCGTCGGCGCGCCCGTCGGCGGCGACCCGCCGGGTCAGCTCGCGGATGACGTCGAGGCGGTCCGAGCCGAGGTCCTGGTCGAGACTGACCAGGACGGGGGCGATCATGCCCGCGGGGGCCTGGGCCGGACGGGTGGGGCTCGCCGGGGCCGCGGCGGCGGCCGCGGGGCGCCCGGGGGCGTCCAGGGCGCCCTGCACCAGGTCCACGATCTCCTCGCGGGACGAGGCGGCGCGCAGGGCGGCGGTGAAGTCCTTCTTCATCAGCGAGCGGGCCAGGGTCGAGAGCAGCTTCAGGTGCTCCTGGTCGGCCCCGTCCGGGGCGGCGATGAAGAAGACGAGGTCCGCGGGGCCGTCCTTGGCCCCGAAGTCCCGACCCTCGGGCAGGCGCGCGACGGCCAGGGAGGCCTCGGTCACGGCCGCGGAGCGGCAGTGCGGGATCGCGATGCCGCCGGGGATGCCGGTGTCGGTCTTGGACTCGCGGGCCTTCGCGTCGGCGTAGAGGTCCTGGGCTGACGTGGCCCGTCCGGCCTCGGCGACGAGGCCTGCGAGGTGCCGGATGACGTCGAAGCGGTCATCGCCCAGCGTCTCGTCGAGGCTGACGAGATCCGCGGTGATCAGAGCTGGCATGAGCTCCTCCTTGGTGACGTGGTGGTGACGACGGCGAGCGGTGCGCACGCGATCGAAGGGGTGGGGCCGTCCGGACTCACGAGCTGAGTTCCGTCACGGTGACGGCCTCCGGGGTGGTCTCCTCCAGGGTCGGCACCTGGGTGCCGGGCAGGGAGGCGGCGGCGGAGCCGTGGGCAACGGCCTGCACGAGGCATTCGCGGGGGGTGCGTCCGGCCTCGTGGGCCAGGAGGTACCCGGCCAGCGAGCAGTCGCCGGCCCCCACCGTGCTGCGGGCGCGGATCGGGGCGTGCTGGGCGTGCCAGGCGCCGTCCGCGGTGACCAGCACCGCGCCCTTGGCGCCCAGGGTGGCCAGCACAGCCTCGACCCCCCGGTCCACGAGCTCGCGGGCGGTGTCCGCGGTGGCCTGCGGGTGCGCCTCCAGCTGCTCCCACTCCCCCGGGCGGCCCACCAGCTCGGCCAGCTCCTCGGAGTTGGGCTTGATGAGGTTGGGCAGGCCGTCCTGGCCGTTGAGGGTGTCGCGCAGCGCGGCCCCGGAGGTGTCCACCGCGATGCGCGGGGCCTGATCGCCCAGGGACTCGCGCACGGCGCGGGAGACGACGGCGTAGTAGTCGCTGGGCACCCCGGGCGGCAGGGAGCCGGCCATGACCAGCCAGCTGCTGCCCTGGGCCTCGCGGATCAGCAGCCGCGTCAGCTCGCGCTGGGCGAGGTCGTCCACGGGCTCACCGGGGGCGTTGATCTTGGTGGTGGTGCCGTCCGGCTCGGCCACGGTCACGTTGGTGCGGATGGGCGCTCCGGTGGCCAGGTTGGAGTAGCGGACCTGGGCGGCGGTCAGCGCCTCCAGCACGGGGTCCCCGTCGTCCCCGGGCAGCACGGCGACGGTGCGCACGCCGGAGACGCTCAGGGCGCGGGCGATGTTCACCCCCTTGCCGCCGGGGTCGGCGACGGAGCGGCTGGCGCGGATGACGGTCCCGCGCGCCAGGGGCGCGGGGATCTCCACCGTGCGATCCAGGCTCGGATTGGCGGTCAGGGTCACGATCATGCGATGAGCACCTCTACGTTGGCTTGTTCCAGGGACTCGGCCAGGGAGCCCTCCGGCGCCCGGTCGGTGATGATGGCGTCCAGATCCTCCAGGCCAGCGAAGCGTACCAGGGACTCCTGGCCGAACTTCGCAGAATCGCACAGCAGAACCACGCGGCGGGCGGAGCGGACGATGGCGGTCTTCACGATCGCCTCGTTGAGCCCCGGGGTGGACAGTCCGAACTCCTCGTCCAGCCCGTTGACTCCGATCAGGGCGATGTCGGGGCGGATGCTGGCGAAGTGCTCGGCGGGGCGCGATCCCACCGCGGCCCAGGTCATCTTGCGCAGCTGCCCGCCGACCAGGTCGATGACGACGCCGCTGGCCTCGGCGAGCTTGACGGCGATGTGCAGGGCGTGGGTGATGATGATCCGGTCTGCACCGTTCTTCAGGGTGAAGTCCGAGGAGGCGATGAGGTCCGCGAGGATCTCGGTGGTGGATCCGGCGTCCAGGACGACGGCGCCGGCGTCGGATTCCCGCAGCAGCTGGTAGGCCCGGGCGGCGATGCGCTGCTTCTCCGGGGTGTTCATGGACTGGCGGGAGCCGATGCTGGATTCCACGGAGGTGGACTGCTCGGCCGTGACCGCCCCGCCGTGGACCCGGCGCAGCTTCCCGTCCGCCTCGAGGGCGGCCAGATCCCGTCGCACCGTCTCCATGGTGACGTCGTAGCGCCGGGCGAGTTCAGCACCATTGACTCGCCGCGCGGTGGCGACCAGCTTGGCGATCTCCGCCCGTCGTTCCTCAGCGAACATGGTGAAACACTCCTTGACGGCGACGAACAGTGGGCTCGTCTGCGCTCCCTTGATTTTATGTGGTTTTGTTTGGCTTGGTCAACGAGGACGGACCCAACCGGTCACAAACGCACACTCGTGGAGGCGGGAAAGCGCGGAGCGGGCGGGGCCTGAGGTGAGAGGCCGCCGGGCCGTGCGGCGACTCAGGCCTCGCCGTCGTCCAGGGAGGAGGGATCCCAGGCGAACAGCCCCTCCAGATCCACCTCCAGCGGCTCGGCGTTGGGCACGGTGGCCCGCCAGTCCCCCGGGGTGGTGGCCAGCAGCACCCGGCGGATCAGGGTGCCGTGACTGACGGCCAGGATCCGCTCTCCGGGGTGGGCCCGCACCAGCTCGCGGCAGGCGGCCACTCCGCGGCGGTAGACCTCGGCCTCGGCCTCCACGTCCTCGTAGAGGTCCTGCGGGTGACGCGAGTCCTCATAATCCAGCACCTGGCCCTCCGCGGTGCCGTAGTGGCGTTCGATGATCCCGGGCACGGTCTGCGCCACAGGGAGCCCCACCTGCTCCCCGATGATCTCGGCGGTCTCCCGGGCCCGGCCCAGCGGGGAGCAGACCAGCAGGTCCCAGCTCTCGGCAAGCTCCGCGATCCGCCGCCCGGCCTCCCGGGCCTGAGCCCGCCCGGTGTCGTTCAGGGGGATGTCGGAGGTGCCCTGCATCCGGCCTGCGGCGTTCCAGTCCGTCTGTCCGTGGCGCACGAGCACCAGGCGCCCGGAGAGCAGGGACGGCTCGATCGGCTGGGAGGCTGCGCGGTGCTCGGCGGGGGCCACGGGGATCCTTTCGACGGGTGGGGCGGACAGCTTCCGATCCTACTGCCGATGCCCCCTCCCCGATCGCCGCACGCGGCGCAGACGCGCCGACCCGGTCAGGGATCACCTGACCGGGTCGGCGCGTGCGCGGAGCCCCCTGCCGGATTCGAACCGGCGACCCTCTGTTTACAAGACAGATGCTCTGGCCAGCTGAGCTAAGGAGGCGGGGACCCGCACCGCCGGCGGAGAGGTTCCGCGGGGCGGTTGCGGGTCTCCAGCAGGATACCCGGTGCCCCCGGGGCCGCCCAATCGCCGGGCGGCGCTCCGAGGGCGGACGGGTCAGGATTCCTTCTTGGCCTTGATCGCCTCATCCAGGGCCGAGGAGAAGTCCGTCGTCTGGGTCTCGGTGCTGTCCACGTAGACCGTGGGGGTGCCCTGGATGCCGTTCTCCTTGGACTCGGCGACGGTGACGTTGACCATCGGCCGGTAGTCCATCGAGTCCATCGCGCTCTTGATGTCCGCGCCGTACTTGGAGGCGATGTCCTCCAGCTCGGAGTTCTTCAGCCCGCCTTCGCCCTGGTGGGAGAACATCTCCTCCTGCCAGTCCAGGAACTTCTCCGTGCTCACCTGCTCGGCGACCGCGTAGGCGGCCACCGCGGCGCGGGAGGAGTACTCGGTGGTGGTCTCCGCGTCGAGGAAGTTCAGGTTGCGCACCTCCAGCTCGATCTCCCCGTCCAGGACCTTCTTCTTGATGTCCTCGCCGTAGGCCTTCTCGAACTCGGCGCAGTGGATGCAGTTGTAGTCCTGGAACATGGTCAGGCGCACCGGCTTGCCGTTCTTCTTCGCCTCCTCAGCCGTGGGCAGCCCCACGGGCAGGGTGGCGGACTGCCCGTCGGAGGCGGAGGCGGAGACCGTGGAGGTCTTCAGGTCGTTGACATCACGGGAGGCTTCGTCGGAGGAGTTCTTGACGATGCCGTCCTTGGTCAGCACGATCCCGCCGTACTGGTTGGCGCTGCTGGGCACGGCCCCGGCGTCGGGGATATCGGTGCTGCGCGTCTGGGTGTAGACGATGGCGATGACCGCGATGATGACGACGAGCACCGCGATCACGGCGGCTTGCAGCCAGCGTCGGTTGGCGCTGGCGGAGCGGGCCTGTCGGTCCGCGATCTGTCGGGCCCGCTCGCGCGCGTCGGAGGTGCGCTGCGTGGAGGAAGGGGACAAGGTGATGACTCGCTTTTCGTCGCAGGGTACGTCGATCGCAGGTCAGTCTAGCGGGGCCGTCTGGACGGGTCCTGGCCGCCGGGTCATCGTCGCCTGTCCGGGCGGGCTGCCCGGGTAGGATTGTGGTGCAGACCTCGAAGGAGAACCACATGTCCGATCCAGCAGCATCCACGACTGAGGGCACCGGGCGGGGGGCCTACGACTTCGTCGTCGTCGCCAACCGCCTGCCCGTCGACCGCGTCGTCGACGACGACGGCGCCGCGTCCTGGCGGCGCTCTCCCGGCGGGCTGGTCAGCGCCCTGGCCCCCGTCATGTCCACCCACGACGGCGCCTGGGTCGGCTGGCACGGCGCCGCCGATGAGCGCCTCGAGCCCTTCGACCACGACGTCTTCCATCTAGTGCCCGTGCCCCTGTCCGAGGACGAGGTGCGCCGCTACTACGAGGGCTTCTCGAATGCGACCATCTGGCCGCTGTACCACGACGTCATCGCGCCCCCGGAGTTCCACCGCACCTGGTGGGACACCTACCGGGAGGTGAACCGGCGCTTCGCCGAGGCCGCCGCGGCCAACGCCGCCGAGAACGCGACCGTGTGGGTGCAGGACTACCAGCTGCAGCTGGTGCCCGCGATGCTGCGGACCCTGCGCCCGGACCTGACCATCGGCTTCTTCGACCACATCCCCTTCCCGCCCCTGGAGATCTTCGCGCAGCTGCCCTGGCGCCGTCAGGTGCTCACCGGGCTGCTGGGCGCGGATCTGCTGGGCTTCCAGCGCCCGGGGGACGCCTCGAACTTCCGGCGCTGCTGCGAGAAGCTGCTGGGCATCCAGTTCGACGGCGAGAAGGCGGAGGTCTCCCAGCGCCCGCGCGACGAGGTGGATGAGGACTCCCCGTCGGAGCGCTACCGCCGCACCCATTCCACCGTGCTGCCGGGGGTGACCTCCCGGCGCCGGGCCAAGCGCGAGCTGAAGGACCGGAAGCTGTCCACGTGGGTCACCCGGGCGGCTTCCTACCCCATCTCCATCGACGTGGAGGCGGTCACCGAGATGGCCTCGCGTCCGGAGACCAAGCGCCGGGCCCGGCAGATTCGGGAGGAGCTGGGCAATCCGGAGACCGTGTACCTGGGGGTGGACCGGCTGGACTACACCAAGGGGATCCGGCACCGGCTGAAGGCCTACGGGGAGCTGCTCAACGACGGCGACCTCACCGTGGAGACCTCCGCGATGATCCAGGTGGCCAGCCCCTCCCGGGAGCGGGTGGAGTCCTACATCCAGCTGCGCGAGCAGATCGAGGGCACCGTGGGGCGGCTGAACGGCCAGTTCGACACCATGGCCCACACGGCTATCCGCTATCTGCACCACAGCTACCCCTTCCCCGAGATGGTGGCCCTGTACCTGGCCTCCGACGTCATGGTCGTCTCCTCGCTGCGCGACGGGATGAACCTCGTGGCCAAGGAGTACGCGGTGGCCCACACGGACAATCGGGGTGCCCTGGTGCTCTCGGAGTTCACGGGGGCCGCGGAGCAGCTGCCCAGCGCGATCACCATCAACCCGCACGACATCGACGGCTTCAAGGACGCCCTGCTGTATGCGCGGGACATGTCGGAGGAGGAGCGGCGGACTCGGATGCGTTCGATCCGCGAGCAGATCTTCGCCCACGACGTCGAGGACTGGTCGACCCGGTTCCTGGATGACCTGTCCCGGATCCGCTCCGAGGGTCTGGGCCCGGACCCGACGACGGACGAGCTGCCGACGGTGCCGCTTCCCGTGATGGACCGAGGCCACGGACCGTTCCCCAACCAGGCCATCGAGGAGGAGCTGCAGCGGGTGGCCGAGGCCGAGAATCTGCTGGTCGCCATGGACTTCGACGGGACCCTCGCCCCGTTCACCACCCGACCCGAGGACGCCCGGCCTCTGCCGCTGTCGCAGACCTCGCTGGAGGACCTGGCCCAGCAGCCGGACACCTATGTCGCGCTGATCTCGGGACGACCCATGAGCTTCCTGCGCGAGATTGCGGATCCGGAGCATCGGATGCTGCTGTCGGGTTCCCACGGCGGGGAGTTCGACGTCTCCGCTGCGGGACAGGAATCCCCCGCCCTGACCCTCGACGAGGATCAGCGACGCGTGCTGGAGGAGGCGACCGAGGCGATCCGTGAGCTGGTGAGTCGGTATCCGGGCTCGGATATCGAGTACAAGCCGGCCGGCGTCGTGTTCCACACCCGCCCGATGGAGGATCACGGACTGGCCCAGGCCGCGGAGGCCGAGGCGGTGCGGGTTCTCAAGGGCATCGAGGGCCTGCACCTCACGCCGGGGCAGCACGTCGTGGAGTCCTCCGTGCTGCAGGTGGACAAGGGCGATGCGATGCGCCTGTTCAAGGAGGCCACCGACGCCGACTGCGCGGTGTTCGCCGGGGATGACCTCACGGACGAGCATGCCCTGAGCGCTCTGGGCGCCGAGGACCTCGGGGTGAAGGTGGGCCGCGCCGAGTCGATCGCGCGGGTGCGGGTCACCGGACCGGAGGCCATGTCGCACATGCTGGCCCGTCTGGCTCACCTGCGCCGCAAGCACACCCGCGCCCTGCAGCAGGTGGAGGAGGCGACCAGCCGAGACTGACCGAGCCGAGTGACGGCGGGGGGGGCATCCTCCCGGCACGTCACGAAGGGGCGGCGGATCGACCACGATCCGCCGCCCCTTTCACATGGCTCGTTCCGGCGACGGGACCCCCGACGACGACGTCGCCGCCGGTGGTGGCCAAGGCCCACCGCCGGCCCCGGGGGTCGCTCAGCGACGGGCCAGACTGCCCCGCCTCACGCTGCGCGCCAGCTGGCACGCTGCCCCGAAGGGCGGGGAAGGGTCTCCGGGCACGAAAAAAAGGGGGCCCCACACCGGGACCCCCACCACCCACAACCACGGACCCCGCCAAGCCCCGCACATCCCGCGGGCACAAAAAAAGGGTGGGGATCCCCGACCGGGGACCCCCACCACCATCAAAAAATGAATCTCGGCGGCGACCTACTCTCCCACACACCTACCGGGTGCAGTACCATCAGCGCTAAGAGCCTTAACTACCGGGTTCGGAAAGGGACCGGGTGTACCCCTCTTGCCATAACCACCGAGAAAAACACGGGCCAACCACCATCCAGGCACCCACCACCAACCCCACCCACCAGGGAAACACCCCCAAGGGTCACGGGTTCATGGTCAGCACCCCACACGGGTTGCTATCCCAAAACCATACAGTGAACACGAACACCAACACACGACCATCAAACAACCATGATCACCATGATGTGTAGATAAGTCTTCGGCCTATTAGTACCAGTCAACTCCACCAGTCTTCAGTCCCGGCTTCCATACCTGGCCTATCAACCCCGTCATCTACAGGGAGCCTCACACCCAACAAAAGGGCAAGGAGAACTCATCTCGAAGCAAGCTTCCCGCTTAGATGCTTTCAGCGGTTATCTCTCCCGAACGTAGCCAATCAGCCATGCACCTGGCGGTACAACTGACATACCAGAGGTTCGTCCGTCCCGGTCCTCTCGTACTAAGGACAGGCCTCCACAATTCTCCAACGCACGCAGCGGATAGGGACCGAACTGTCTCACGACGTTCTGAACCCAGCTCGCGTACCGCTTTAATGGGCGAACAGCCCAACCCTTGGGACCAACTCCAGCCCCAGGATGCGACGAGCCGACATCGAGGTGCCAAACCATGCCGTCGATATGGACTCTTGGGCAAGATCAGCCTGTTATCCCCGAGGTACCTTTTATCCGTTGAGCGACGGCCATTCCACAATGAACCGCCGGATCACTAGTCCCGACTTTCGTCCCTGCTCGACCTGCCAGTCTCACAGTCAAGCTCCCTTGTGCACTTACACTCAACACCTGATTGCCAACCAGGCTGAGGGAACCTTTGGGCGCCTCCGTTACTCTTTAGGAGGCAACCGCCCCAGTTAAACTACCCATCAGGCACTGTCCCTGACCCAGATCATGGGCCGAAGTTAGACATCCAATATGACCAGAGTGGTATTTCAACAACGACTCCACCACCACTAGCGTGATGACTTCACAGTCTCCCACCTATCCTACACAAGCCACACCGAACACCAATACCAAACTATAGTAAAGGTCACGGGGTCTTTCCGTCCTGCTGCGCGAAACGAGCATCTTTACTCGTACTGCAATTTCGCCGAGTTCATGGTTGAGACAGTAGGGAAGTCGTTACTCCATTCGTGCAGGTCGGAACTTACCCGACAAGGAATTTCGCTACCTTAGGATGGTTATAGTTACCACCGCCGTTTACTGGGGCTTAAATTCTCCGCTTCGACCCCGAAGGGCCTAACGAGTCCTCTTAACCTTCCAGCACCGGGCAGGAGTCAGTCCGTATACATCGTCTTGCGACTTCGCACGGACCTGTGTTTTTGATAAACAGTCGCTTCCCCCTGGTCTCTGCGACCCATACACGCTCCCCGGAGCAAGCCCGGTTCACGCTCAAGGTCCCCCTTCTCCCGAAGTTACGGGGGCATTTTGCCGAGTTCCTTAACCATGATTCTCTCGAACGCCTTAGTATTCTCTACCTGATCACCTGTGTCGGTTTAGGGTACGGGCAACTAGAACCTCACGCCGATGCTTTTCTCGACAGCATAGGATCACCGAATCCCCCCACCAAAGGGGGTCCCATCACATCTCAGGCACACGGGGCGCGCATTTAACAACACCCCACCCTACATGCTTAGACCACGACAACCACCGCGTGGCCCGGCTACCTTCCTGCGTCACACCTGTTAACACGCTTACCTCCCTGGCTCAGGCCCCACGCTCCCCACCAGAAGCCACACAAAATGCGGCCACAGTGGTTCGGGTGGTTAGTATCACCAGCTCAGTATGGACGGTCCTTCGTCGGTACGGGAATATCAACCCGTTATCCATCGACTACGCCTGACGGCCTCGCCTTAGGCCCCGACTAACCCAGGGAAGATTAGCTTGACCCTGGAACCCTTGATCATCCGGCGGATACGTTTCTCACGCATCATTCGCTACTCATGCCTGCATTCTCACTCGCATAGCCTCCACCACTCGTTCACACGGCAGCTTCACCGGCCACACGACGCTCCCCTACCCAACAACAAAACGCTGTTGCCACAACTTCGGCGGTGTACTTGAGCCCCGCTACATTGTCGGCGCAGAATCACTTGACCAGTGAGCTATTACGCACTCTTTCAAGGATGGCTGCTTCTAAGCCAACCTCCTGGTTGTCTCAGCAACTCCACATCCTTTCCCACTTAGCACACGCTTAGGGGCCTTAGTTGATGGTCTGGGCTGTTTCCCTCTCGACAATGAAGCTTATCCCCCACTGTCTCACTGCCACGCTAAAACTTACCGGCATTCGGAGTTTGGCAGACGTCAGTAACCCGATAAGGCCCATCAGCCAACCAGTAGCTCTACCTCCAGCAAGCAACACGCAACGCTGCACCTAAATGCATTTCGGGGAGAACCAGCTATCACAGAGTTTGATTGGCCTTTCACCCCTACCCACAGCTCATCCCCTCCATTTTCAACTGAAGTGGGTTCGGTCCTCCACGCGCTCTTACACACGCTTCAACCTGGCCATGGGTAGATCACTCCGCTTCGGGTCTAGATCCTGCCACTCACACGCCCTCTTCAGACTCGCTTTCGCTACGACTACCCCACACGGGTTAACCTCGCGACAGAACACTAACTCGCAGGCTCATTCTTCAAAAGGCACGCCATCACCCCAAAAGGCTCTGACGGCTTGTAGGCACACGGTTTCAGGTACTATTTCACTCCCCTCCCGGGGTACTTTTCACCATTCCCTCACGGTACTGATCCACTATCGGTCACAAGAAAGTATTTAGACTTACCAGGTGGTCCTGGCAGATTCACACGAGATTTCACGGGCCCCGTGCTACTCGGGAAACAACACCATGCAGCAGCCACGGTTTCAGCTACAGGACTCTCACCCTCTACGGCACGCCATCCCAGGCGCTTCGCCTACCGCAACACACCACACCACCAGCCGGTAAGAACTGGCACGCATCACTCCCACAACCCCCATGATGCAACCCCTCACCGGTATCACACACCACAGGTTTAGTCTCATCCGCTTTCGCTCGCCACTACTCACAGAATCATTAGTTATTTTCTCTTCCTGAGGGTACTGAGATGTTTCACTTCCCCTCGTTCCCTCCACACACCCTATACATTCAGGTGCAGGTCACCACCCTTGACAAGTGGCGGGGTTCCCCCATTCGGAAATCCTCGAATCAACGTCCTGTTATCGACTCCCCGAGGCTTATCGCAGATTCACACGTCCTTCATCGGCTTCTTGTGCCAAGGCATCCACCGTGCGCCCTAAACAACTTAGCCACACACAGATAATCACAGATACACTCAACAATCGCAGATACACCACACCCAGCAACCACCAGAAACCCAGCAGTCACCAGACACGGCATACCAGAATAAAATTGATGCTCGCGTCCACTATATAGTTCTCAAACAACAACCCACACCACCACCAACACCACACACAACGCATAGCACCAGCAGCAGCCAGGCAAACCCAAGACAACCACCCCAACCCACACCAGCAACAGGAAACCCATCACCAGCACGGGTCAGAAGCTCATTGCCTCAAAACCCAACAGCATGCTCCATCCACTCCACTCACCACACCACCAGCCACACAAGCCAGCAGCATGACAAGAACAGGCGCACATTCCACCCATGAGCAAACCCCACGCACCACACTCGGGCACGAACAGGGCCAACCAAAGTTGAGCTCCTTAGAAAGGAGGTGATCCAGCCGCACCTTCCGGTACGGCTACCTTGTTACGACTTAGTCCCAATCGCCAGTCCCACCTTCGACGACTCCCTCCACAAGGGTTAGGCCATCGGCTTCGGGTGTTACCAACTTTCGTGACTTGACGGGCGGTGTGTACAAGGCCCGGGAACGTATTCACCGCAGCGTTGCTGATCTGCGATTACTAGCGACTCCGACTTCATGGGGTCGAGTTGCAGACCCCAATCCGAACTGAGACCGGCTTTTTGGGATTAGCTCCACCTCACAGTATCGCAACCCATTGTACCGGCCATTGTAGCATGCGTGAAGCCCAAGACATAAGGGGCATGATGATTTGACGTCATCCCCACCTTCCTCCGAGTTGACCCCGGCAGTCTCCTATGAGTCCCCACCATCACGTGCTGGCAACATAGAACGAGGGTTGCGCTCGTTGCGGGACTTAACCCAACATCTCACGACACGAGCTGACGACAACCATGCACCACCTGTACACCAGCCCAAAAGGGAAGAACCATCTCTGGAACGATCCGGTGTATGTCAAGCCTTGGTAAGGTTCTTCGCGTTGCATCGAATTAATCCGCATGCTCCGCCGCTTGTGCGGGCCCCCGTCAATTCCTTTGAGTTTTAGCCTTGCGGCCGTACTCCCCAGGCGGGGCACTTAATGCGTTAGCTACGGCGCGGAAAACGTGGAATGTCCCCCACACCTAGTGCCCAACGTTTACGGCATGGACTACCAGGGTATCTAATCCTGTTCGCTCCCCATGCTTTCGCTCCTCAGCGTCAGTAACAGCCCAGTAACCTGCCTTCGCCATCGGTGTTCCTCCTGATATCTGCGCATTTCACCGCTACACCAGGAATTCCAGTTACCCCTACTGCACTCTAGCCTGCCCGTACCCACTGCACACCCGGAGTTAAGCCCCGGGCTTTCACAGCAGACGCGACAAGCCGCCTACGAGCTCTTTACGCCCAATAATTCCGGACAACGCTTGCGCCCTACGTATTACCGCGGCTGCTGGCACGTAGTTAGCCGGCGCTTCTTCTGCAGGTACCGTCACTTCCGCTTCTTCCCTGCTGAAAGAGGTTTACAACCCGAAGGCCGTCATCCCTCACGCGGCGTCGCTGCATCAGGCTTGCGCCCATTGTGCAATATTCCCCACTGCTGCCTCCCGTAGGAGTCTGGGCCGTGTCTCAGTCCCAGTGTGGCCGGTCACCCTCTCAGGCCGGCTACCCGTCGTCGCCTTGGTAGGCCATTACCCCACCAACCAGCTGATAGGCCGTGAGCCCATCTAAGACCAGTACATAACCCTTTCCACCACCAGCCCATGCGGGCAGTAGTCGCATCCGGTATTAGACCCAGTTTCCCAGGCTTATCCCAGAGTCAAAGGCAGGTCACTCACGTATTACTCACCCGTTCGCCACTCATCCACCCGGTGCAAGCACCAGGCTTCAGCGTTCGACTTGCATGTGTTAAGCACGCCGCCAGCGTTCGTCCTGAGCCAGGATCAAACTCTCCGTTGAAAAACAAAAAGCATGAACACTGGACTCATCAAAATAAATGAACAGCGCAACGCATCACCAGCCACGGGGTGGCCTCCACGCTGCACCAACACTCTGCATGATGACCACAGTCATTCACAAAAAATACTTGGTATGCACCATCAGAGTGAACAAAGCACACTATTGAGTTCTCAAACAACGAGCCTGTCTCGGCAACGCAACTCCCGAATCTTCGGAAGCCCGCTCCCGCGGCCGCCGGATCAACTGTAGTCCAGTCTTCCCGGCCGGTCAACCCGGCGTTTCCGCCGTGTTCACCTGCTGCTCCCCTTCCTCCCACATCGTGGTCGTGCGAAGCAGCGGATCCCCACTCTAGACCATCGGATCATCCGGCGCAAGCCGGTGCCGCGGTCCACGTGGGCCGCGCCGCCGCGGACCCTTCCGGGCCTCTCGGCGACTCGGTCAACAGTACACAGGCCACCGGAGGCCGGCAAGCCGGAGGAGCATGACGTGCATCGCACTTCCCGCGGCCCCCGGCCACCCGCCTGCGCTCAGGCCGCGGCCGCCCGACGTCGGGCCACCTCGTACAGGGTGATGCCCACCGCCATCGAGGCGTTCAGGGACTCCATCGCGCTGTCGATCGGGATGGAGACGATCTGATCGCAGTTCTCCGCGACCAGCCGCGACAGGCCCTTGCCCTCGGAGCCGGCGACGATGCACAGCGGCTCCGTGGCCAGCTCCAGCTCGGGCAGGGAGACCTCGCCGTCCCCGTCCAGCCCGACCACGAACACGCCCTGGGTCTTCAGGTCCTGGATGACCCGCGTCAGGTTGGTCGCCTTCGCCACCGGGATCCGCGACGCCGCACCGGCGCTGGTCTTCCAGGCCGAGGCCGTGACACCCGCGGCCCGGCGCTCCGGGACGATGACCGCCTGCCCGGCGAAGGCCGACACGCTGCGGATCACCGCCCCCAGGTTGCGCGGATCCGTGATCCCGTCCAGGGCCACGAACAGCGGGGGACGCTGCAGACGCCCCTCCTGCCAATCCGCCATGACGGCCCGGGTCAGATCCCCGGCGTCGGGGTACTTGTACTGCGGGATCTGCAGGGCGACCCCCTGATGCACCGCGCCCTCGGTGAGCCGCTCGATCTCGCTGCGGGTGATCTCCAGGGCCGGCACGTCCAGCTTGGTCACGGTCGCGACGATCTCCTTGACCCGCTCATCGGCCTCGATGTTGGCCATGACGTACAGGTGCTTGGCGGGGATCCCCGCGCGCAGCGACTCCAGGACCGCGTTGCGCCCGGTCACCAGCTCCTCGCTCGTGCGCTTGCCGCCCAGCCGCTGGGAGGTGCGCCGGGCGGTGTTGGTGGCCTGGCGGTTGGCCGCGGCCCGCTTCATCTTGTGCGCCTTGTGATAGGGCCGGTCCTCCGCCTTGGGCGTAGGGCCCTTGCCTTCCAGGGCCTTGCGGCCGTGCCCGCCCGTGCCCTTCAGCGGACCCTTCTTGCCCTTCCGGATCGCCCCGGGTCGTCTGCTCTCAGCCATCTTCTGGTGTCCTCCGCGTCTTCGTGTCCTGCATGGGCGAGGGCCACCCGGCCCATCGCGTCGTCGTGTCCTGCGTGTGCTCCCGCCCGGAGCCTCACACGCTCCAGGTCGAGCCCTCGGGGCCGTCCTCCACCCGGACCCCGGCCGCGGCCAGCTGGTCCCGCAGCTCATCGGCGCGCGCCCACTCCCGCTGAGCCCGGGCCTGCGCGCGCTGATCCACCAGCGAGCGGACCAGGGCATCCAGGGCACGGTGCTCGGCGTCCCCGTCGGAGCCTGCCGAGCCGGCGAAGCTCATCAGGGGGCTCAGCCCGAGCACGTCGGTCATCGCCCGCACCTCGCGGGCGCGGGCCGCGGCATCCTGCGTGCGTCCCTCGGCCCGAGCGGCGTTGCCCGCGCGCACGGTCTCGTGCAGCACGGCCAGGGCCTGCGGGACGTTGAGGTCATCGTCCATCGCCTCGCCGAAGGCCTCCGGGACCTCGCCGGCCTCCGGGACCCCCGCCGCGACGAGGAAGGCCTCCACCCGCTCGACGGCGGTGCCCGCCTCCTCCAGGGAGGTCGGCCGGTAGTCCAGCACGGAGCGGTAATGGGCCTGACCCAGGTAGTAGCGCACCGCCAGGGGTCGGGCCGCGGCGAGCATATCCGCCGGAGAGACCGTGTTGCCGATGGACTTGGACATCTTCTCGCCCTCGTAGGTCACCAGCCCGTTGTGCAGCCAGAAGTTCGCGAAGCCGTATCCGGCCGCGGTGGACTGGGCCAGCTCGTTCTCGTGGTGCGGGAAGCGCAGGTCCAGCCCGCCGCCGTGGATGTCGAAGCGCTCGCCCAGATACTTCCCGGCCATCGCCGAGCACTCCAGGTGCCAGCCCGGCCGGCCTCGGCCCCACGGGGAATCCCAGGAGGCCGTCAGCGGCTCGCCCTCCTTGTGTCCCTTCCACAGGGCGAAGTCCCGGGGGTCGCGCTTGCCGCGCGGATCCGCGTCCGGGGCGTCCTGCATGTCCTCGACCCGCTGGCGGGTGAGGCTGCCGTAATCCGGCCAGGAGCGCACGTCGAAGTAGACGTCACCGGAGTCATCCAGGGCGGGGTAGGCGTGGCCGCGCTCGATCAGCCGGGCGATCAGCGCGTGCATCTCCGGGATGTGCCCGGTGGCCCGCGGCTCGTAGGTGGGCGGGTCGATGCCCAGGGCCGCGTAGGCGTCGGCGAAGACCTTCTCGAAGCGGTAGGCCAGCGCCCACCACGGCTCATCCGGGTGCTCCCCCGTGTAGCCCGGGGCACTGGAGGCCTCGGCGTTGGCGAGGATCTTGTCGTCGATGTCCGTCACGTTGCGCACCGTGGTCACCCGGTACCCGCGGTGCTGAAGCCAGCGCCGCAGCAGGTCGAAGACCAGGGCGGAGCGGACGTGGCCGATGTGCGGGGCGCCCTGGACGGTCGCGCCGCAGTAGTACAGCCGGGCCTCACCCGGATGCACGGGCTGGAAATCGCGGATGGCGGCGGTATCGGTGCTGTAGAAACGCAGACTCACCCGGCCCAGTCTACCGATGCGCCCCCGCGCGGCAGCGCCGTGCGGTCACACCGGTTCACCCGCGCACGACGACGGGCGCGCCCCCTCCGCGCGGGAAGGGGGACGCGCCCGTCGTCGGCTCCGCGGCGGGGCCGCGGAAGTCACTTCTTCGCCGGCTCGGCCTCCTGGGCGGCCTCGGTGCCCTCGGCCAGGATCCGATCCAGCTCCGCCTCCGCGGCGTCCTCGTCGATGTCCCGCGCCAGGGCCACCTCCGAGGAGAGGATCTGGCGGGCCTTGGACAGCATCCGCTTCTCCCCGGCCGACAGGCCCTTGACCTGCTCGCGACGCCACAGATCGCGCACCACCTCGGCGACCTTCAGCACGTCGCCGGAGGCCAGCTTCTCCGTGTTGGCCTTGAAGCGCCGGGACCAGTTGGCGGCCTCCTCGACATCGGAGGCCTGCAGCACGGAGATGACCTCGGCCAGGCCCTCCTCGTCGACGACGTCGCGCACCCCGACCATGTCCACGTTGTCCGCGGGGACCTCGATCGTCAGATCCCCCTGGGCCACCTGGAGCTTCAGATAGGTCTTCTCCTCGCCCTTGATCACGCGGGTCTTGATCTCCTCGATCGTGGCCGCTCCGTGATGCGGATACACGACGGTCTCGCCGACCTCAAAAAGCATATGGTCTACCCCTTTCAGCCCGCCTATCCTAGCACGCGCGTGGGCTTGCTCACCGATCCCGACCGGTCGGGCCGCAACCCGGGTGCACCGGAAGGCACCCGGGCGGCACGACGCGGCCATACCCACCGCGGGTGTCATGCTGACGCATCGTCGCCACAAGGGGCTAGACTGGGGCCGCACAGGCCCTGCCCCCGACCGCGCCCACCCGGGCGCGAGACGGACACGGCGCACCGCATCACCACATCTCGAGGAGTCCTACGTGACGTTCGCACCCCGCTCAGGCGCCCGCCGCATCGGAGCGACCGCGGCGCTGGCCGCGGCCGTGCTCACGGCCACCGCCGGCTGCGGCTACATCCACCAGCAGCCCACGACCTTCCACTACGACGCCTCCGACGGTGTGAGTGCCAACGTCGGGGACATCCGGGTGCGCAACATCATGGTCGTCGCCAACGACGCCGACTCCGAGGGCCGCCTGCTCGGCACCGTGCTCAACGGCGCGGACCGGGCGGCGACCGTCACCGTGGACACCGGCAAGGCCACCGCCCGCATCGAGGTGCCCGCCAACTCCGAGGTCCACCTCGAAGACGACGAGACCCTCGTGGACCCGGCCGGGGTGCTGCCGGGCAAGATGCTGGAGGGCACGAAGATCTCCGTGGGCGGGCAGTCCACCACCACCGACGTCCCCGTGCTCAACGGCGCGCTGGACGAGTACCGCCAGTACATCCCCGGCGGCTCCGACTACACCCCGCCGGCCAAGCCCACCGAGGGCCACGGGCACTGATGACCCCGGGGCCGAGCGCCCCTCCCCCGTCACCCGCACGCGAGAACGGCCCCGCCGCCTGCCCAGAACAGGAGGCGGGGCCGTCGTCGTGATCGGCGGCCTTCGCCCGGCCCGGCCTCAGTCCTCGAACTTGTAGCCCAGACCCCGGACCGTGACGAGGTGGCGGGGGTGGGAGGGGTCCGGCTCGATCTTGGAGCGCAGCCGCTTGATGTGCACATCCAGGGTCTTGGTGTCCCCGACGTAGTCGCTGCCCCAGACCCGCTCGATCAGCTGCCCGCGGGTCAGCACCCGCCCGGCGTTGCGCAGCAGCAGCTCCAGCAGCTCGAACTCCTTCAGCGGCATCGACACCGCCTCCCCCTGCACGCTGACCACGTGCCGGTCCGGGTCCAGGCGCACCGGCCCACCCTGCACCACCGCGTCCACCGGATCCTCCCGATCCGTGCGGCGACGCAGCACCGCCCGGATCCGGGCCAGCAGCTCCCGGGAGGAGTACGGCTTCGTCACGTAGTCATCCGCGCCGAGCTCCAGACCCAGCACCTTGTCGATCTCCGCGTCCTTGGCCGTGAGCATGATGATCGGCACGGAGGAGCGCTGACGCAGCTGGCGGCACACCTCGGTGCCCGACTGCCCGGGCAGCATCAGATCCAGCAGCACCAGATCCGCCCCGGAGCGCTCGAAGCGCTCGACGGCGTCCAGGCCGTCCTCGCTGACCGTCACCTCGAAGCCCTCCCTGCCCAGCAGGAAGGCCAGCGGCTCGCTCAGGGCCTGCTCATCCTCCACCACCAAGATCCTCGTCATGCTCCGGTCTCCTCCTTCCGGTCCCGGAGCCTGCCGGGACCGACCTCGTGTGCGTGTGCTGTGCGTGCTGCGGTCTCGGCCGGCGCGGGCACGCGCCCCGGGGTGGCCGGGGCGGTGAGCACCTCCACCGGCGGGGCCGGGGAACCCGCGGGGATGCCGTCGCCCTCGGCCAGCTCGCGCTGGGCCTGCTCATCCACCTCCGGCAGGCTCATGGTGAACGTGGAGCCCTGCCCGGGGGTGGACCAGACGCTGATCTCCCCGCCGTGCTGGGCCGTCACGTGCTTGACGATCGACAGTCCCAGGCCCGTCCCGCCGGTCTGCCGGGAGCGGGCGGCGTCGACCCGGTAGAACCGCTCGAAGATCCGATCCTGCTCCGCCTCGGGGATGCCCGGGCCCTGATCCTTGACCGAGATGCGCACCGTGCCGTCCTTGGAGCGGATCCCCACCCCGATCCGGGTGTTCTCCGGGGAGTAGCGGATCGCGTTGTCGATGAGGTTGCGCAGCGCCGTCATGAGCATCTCCGGGTCCCCGTGCACCGGGCGCGGCGCCGTGCCGCCGATGCGCAGGGAGATGGACTTGGCCTCGGCCGGCAGCCGGTTGCGGTCCACGGCCTCGCGCACCGTCCGGTTCACATCCACCACCCGGCCCTCCTGGACCACGTCCGTGCCCTGCAGGCGGGAGAGCTCGATGACGTCGTGCACCAGGGCCGTGAGCCGCTCGGACTCCTTGTGCAGGCGGCGGGTGAAGTGGCGCACGGCCTCCTCGTCCCCGGCCGCGGAGTCGATGGCCTCGGCGAGCAGACGCACCGCGCCCACCGGCGTCTTCAGCTCGTGGGAGACGTTGGCGACGAAGTCCGTGCGGATCGCCTGGGCCCGGGTGATCTCCGTGCGGTCATCGGCCAGCAGCAGGATGTACTCATCGGCCACCGGCGCGATGCGCACGTTGAGGATGAGCACCGAGCGGCCCGAGGCGCCGCGGGAGATCTCCACGGTGCGCTCCACGATGACGCCGCTGCGCCGGACCTGGCGGATCAGCTCCACCAGCTCCTCCTGCACGATCTCGTGCCCGCGCACCAGGCCGTAGGCGTAGGAGGCCTGCGAGGCGCGCACGACGCCGTCCACCGCGTCCACCACCACGTAGGCCCGGCCCACGACGGCCAGCACCTGCGCGGCGCCGTCGCTGATGACCGGCTCCTCCACCAGGGCCCAATCCGAGCGCTGGCGGTCGCTGCGACGCATGGCGACGTGGCTGAGCAGGCCCAGCCCAGCGCCGATCAGACCGCACAGCACGGCGATGGCTACGGGACTCACGGGCACCAGCTTAGCGGGGCGCCTGCGCCCATCGGCCTCCGACGACGCCCGGCACCGGAGGTTCACCTGCCGTTCATCCCCGCGCGCCCCGCCCGTTCATCCCGGCCCGGCACCATGGGAGACCGATGCGCCCCGCCGCGTCCCTCGCCGCACCATCGCGGCGTCGGGCACCCGCGGGGCGGCCCCACCCACCATGAGCGCCCCGCAGACCGAGAGCCCGGGCGCAGGAAAGGACCGAGCACCGTGCGCACCGTCTTCCAGGCCGAGCTCCAGCAGATCGGCGAGGACCTCGTGGAGATCTCCGATCTGGTGCGCGCCGCACTGATCCGGGCCTCCGAATCCCTGTTCGAGGCCGACGTCGAGCTGGCCGAGGAGGTCATCTCCGATGATGCCCGGATCGACCTGCGCCAGACCCAGCTGGATGAGCGCGCGATCGACCTGCTGGCCCTGCAGGCCCCGGTGGCCTCGGATCTGCGCCGCATCGTCGCGGCCCTGCGGATGAGCGCGTCCCTGGAGCGCATGGGGGATCTGGCCCGGCACCTGTCCCAGACCGCGCGGCTGCGCTACCCCGAGTCCGTCATCCCGGAGCCCCTGCTGGGGACCTTCCGGGAGATGGCGGACCTGGACCTGCGCATCGTGGAGGCGGTGACCCGGCTGCTCACGAGCCAGGACCTGGCCGACGCCGACGCGATCCACACCGCGAAGGCCCGGCTGAACGAGCTGCACGCCTCCGTGTTCGGGTCGGTGGCCGAGGGCGGCTGGTCCCCGGAGACGACCGTGGACATCGCCCTGGTCTCCCGGTACCTGGAGCGCTTCGGGGACCACGGCGTCGCGGTGGCCCGGAAGGTGGCCTACCTGGTCACCGGGGAGTGGGACGCCGGGCGGGACCTGCCCTCCGCCCCCTGAGCCCGGCCGGCCGATCGGCCGGAGGCACGACCCGGCTCAGGATGGGGCCGGGCACCGAGCATCCCCGCAGAGACGGAGGAAGGGGCCCGCACCGAGCGACTCGGTGCGGGCCCCTTCCCCCGTGGGCGCCGGGTGCGGCGGACGGGCTACTTGCCCTGGTTCGCCACGGCCTTGATGGCCTCCTCGGCGTTGGGATCCAGGTACTCGCCGGGCTTGACGGGCTTCAGGTCCTCGTCCAGCTCGTAGTACAGCGGGATGCCGGTCGGGATGTTCAGCCCGGAGATGTCCTCATCCGAGATGCCGTCCAGGTGCTTGACCAGCGCGCGCAGGGAGTTCCCGTGCGCGGCGACCAGCACGGTCTTGCCGGTCTTCAGGTCCGGGACGATGCCGTCCTTCCAGTACGGCAACATCCGCTCGAGCACGTCCTTGAGGCACTCGGTGCGGGGGGCGTCGGCCACGTCCGCGTAGCGGGGGTCATGGGCCTGGGAGAACTCGTCGTCGTCCTCGATGGCCGGCGGCGGCACGTCGTAGGAGCGGCGCCACTGCATGAACTGGTCCTCGCCGTACTTCTCGCGGATCTCGGACTTGTTCTTGCCCTGCAGCGCGCCGTAGTGCCGCTCGTTCAGGCGCCAGCTGCGCTTGACGGGGATCCACAGGCGGTCCGCCTCATCCAGGGCGATGTTCGCGGTGTTCATCGCCCGGCGCAGCAGCGAGGTGTGCACGACCTCGGGCAGGATGTCGCGCTCCTTCAGCAGCGCGCCGCCCTTCTTCGCCTCCGCGCGTCCCTGCTCGGACAGGGGGACATCCACCCATCCCGTGAACAGGTTCTCCTTGTTCCATTCGCTCTGTCCGTGCCGCAGCAGCACGAGCTTGTATGTCTCAGCCATGCCCCCATTCTCGCACCGACGGCGGGGTCAGGGAAGGACCGGCACGGGGTGCGCCGCCTCGCACCGGGTGGGGACGCGGCTCTCAGCGCCGACGCCGCGGGGCCACCTCCGGCTTCACATCCGCCAGGTACACCCCGACGATCACGGCCGCTACCAGCTGCAGGAACAGGGAGGAGCTGCCGCCGCCGAAGGAGGTCCACGCCGAGAGCAGCGCGACCAGCAGGCTGCCGCCGGTCAGCGCCAGCCAGAAGCCCTTGGTCCGCTTGCCCATGACCTCGAAGGCGCTGGGCTGGGCGGAGACCGCGGTGACGAAGGCGTAGATCGCCAGCACGACCAGCAGCAGGGCCAGGGCGAGGTTGATGCCGAATTCCAGGGCCATCACGATGCGCAGCACGAACATGTGCCACAGCCTAGCCGAGACCCCCGCCGCACGGGCTGTCCCCAGCCGCCCCGCGGCCGCGGGGCGGGGTTCGGATACCCTGGGCAGGTGACTGACGCGCTGAGCTACCACCCTGAGGCCCCGGGCACCGCCGACCAGGCCCTGCCCGGGACGTTCCTGGCCCTGGAGGGCGGGGACGGCGGCGGCAAGTCCACCCAGGCCCGGCTGCTGGCCCAGCGCCTGGAGGCCGCCGGGGCCGACGTCGTGCTGACCCGCGAACCCGGCGGCACCCCCCTCGGCGAGCGCGTCCGCAAGCTGCTCCTGGACCCCGACCACGGCGAGATGGACGCCCGCGCGGAGGCCCTGCTCTACGCCGCGGCCCGCGCCGCCCACGCACAGCAGACCATCCGCCCGGCCCTGGCCCGCGGGGCCGTGGTGATCTGCGACCGCTACCTGGACTCCTCCGCGGCCTACCAGGGCGCCGGACGCGGCCTCGGCGAGCAGACGATCGCGGACCTGTCCCGCTGGGCCACCCGCGAGCTGCTGCCGGATATGACCCTGTTCCTCCAGGTGCCCGACGACGACGCCCGGGCCCGCCTGGCCGCCCGCGGTGCGGCCCCGGACCGGCTGGAGGCCGAACCGGACGCCTTCCGCGCCCGCACCGCGGACGCTTTCCGGGCCCTGGCCGCCCGCGGCGGGAACCGTCAGGCCGTGGACGGGCGGGGCGAGGTGGCCGAGGTGGCCGCGCGCATCGACGCCGTGATCGGCGAGCACCTGCCGTACCTGGGTGCGCTGCTCACCGGTACCGCTGCGCCGGAGGCTCGGGCGTGAGCGTCTGGGATCAGCTGGTGGGCCAGGAGGCGGCCGTGGCCCAGCTGCGTCGGGCGGCCGCCCAGAGCGCCCCGGCCCACGCCTGGCTGTTCACCGGCCCGCCCGGCTCCGGGCGCTCCACCGCCGCCCGCGCCCTGGCCGCGGCCCTGCTGTGCGACCAGGAGGATCCGGGCGAGCGCGGCTGCGGGCGGTGCCGCTCCTGCCGCACCACGATGGCCGGCTCCCACGCCGACGTCACGGACTTCGCCACCGAGAACCTCACGATCAAGATCGAGGAGGCCCGGGACCTGGTGGTGCGCGCCCAGGACCGGCCCGCCGTCGGGCGCTGGCGGATCATCATCGTGGAGGACGCGGACCGGATGCCCGAGCGCACCTCCAACGTGCTGCTCAAGGCCATCGAGGAGCCGCCGCCGCACACCGTGTGGCTGCTGTGCGCGCCCAGCCCGGTGGACGTGCTGGTGACCATCCGCTCCCGGTGCCGGCCCGTGCGCCTGAAGGTCCCCGCCCCCGAGGAGGTGGCTCGACTGCTCAGCCGGCGCGACGGCGTCGAGGAGACCACCGCGCTGCAGGCGGCCCGCCTGGCCCAGGGGCACGTGGGCATCGCCCGGCGTCTGGCCCTGGATCCGCAGGCCCGCCAGCGCCGGGAGGACGTGGTGCGCCTGCCGCTGGGTCTGGACGGGATCGGGGCGGCCGTGGCCGCGGCGGATCGGCTGATCGCCACCGCGGAGGCGGAGGCCGCCGCGGATGCCGAGGAGCGCAACGAAGCCGAGCGGGCGCAGCTGCTGGTCAGCCTGGGCGCCCCGGAGTCTGGGCGGCTGCCGCCGAACATCCAGGCGGCGGTGCGCCGACTGGAGGAGGACCAGAAGCGCCGCTCCCGGCGCATCCAGGTGGACACCCTGGATCGCTTCCTCATCGACCTGTCCACCTTCTACCGGGACGTGCTGACCCTGCAGCTGGAGTCCGGCTCCACCCTGGTCAACCGGCACCTGCAGCGGGAGCTGGCCGACTACGCGCTGAACTCCTCCCCCGAGCGGACGCTGGAGCAGCTGGACACCATCGCCCTGACCCGCCGGCGGATCTCCACCAACGCCAACCCGCGCCTGGCCTTCGAGGCGATGGCCGCGGCCCTGATGCTGCGGCACTGACGGCGCGGGGGCCGTCGGAGCGCCGACGCCGCGGGCGGGCCGGGCGCCGAGCCGGCGGGGCCCGGGCCCGCCCCGAAAGGCCTCAGTTGCGGAAGCCGTGCACCGGGGAGGGGATGGTCCCGGAGCGGGCGACGAAGACCTCCGGGGACGCCTCGTGCACCGGCATCACCGGGGCCCGGCCCAGCAGGCCGCCGAACTCCACCATCTCCCCGACCCCCAGCCCGATCGCCGGGATCAGGCGCACCGCGGTGGTCTTGTGGTTCATCACCCCGATCGCAGCCTCATCGGCGATCATCGCGGACAGCGTGGCCGCGGAGGTCTGCCCCGGCACGGCCACCATGTCCAAGCCCACCGAGCAGATCGCCGTCATCGCCTCGAGCTTGTCCAAGGTGATCGCCCCGGCCGCGGCGGCCTCGATCATCCCGATGTCCTCCGAGACGGGGATGAAGGACCCGGACAGCCCGCCCACCCGGGAGCAGGCCATCAGCCCGCCCTTCTTCATCGCGTCGTTGAGCAGCGCCAGAGCCGCCGTCGTCCCGTGGGTGCCGACCGTCTCCAGGCCCAGCTCCTCCAGGACCCGGGCCACCGAATCCCCGACCTCCGCGGTGGGCGCCAGGGACAGGTCCACGATCCCGAACTCCGTGTCCAGGCGCTGGGAGGCCAGGGACCCGACCAGCTGCCCCACCCGGGTGATCTTGAACGCGGCCTTCTTGATGGTCTCCGCGGCCACATCCAGCGGGGCGCCGGGCACCTTCTCCAGGGCCCGCTTGACCACCCCCGGCCCGGACACGCCCACCGAGACCACGGTGTCCGCCTCCTGCACCCCGTGGAAGGCGCCGGCCATGAACGGGTTGTCCGAGACCGCGTTGGCGAAGACCACCAGCTTGGCGCACCCGAAGCCGTGGGCATCGGCCGTCAGCTCCGCGGTCTCGCGGATCACCTCGCCCATGGTGCGCACCGCGTTCATGTTGATCCCGGCGCGGGAGGAGCCGATGTCCACGGAGGAGCACACGACGTCGGTCTCGGCCAGGGCCTGGGGGATCGAGGCCATCAGGGCCCGGTCCGCCGGCGTCGCGCCCTTGTCCGCCAGGGCGGAGAACCCGCCGATGAAGTCCACCCCCACGGCCTTGGCCGCGGCGTCCAGGGTGCGGGCGTACTCGGTGAGGTCCTGCTCCCCGCTGGCGGCGGCCACCAGCGCGATCGGGGTGACCGCGACCCGCTTGTTGATGATCGGGATGCCCAGCTCCCGTTCGATCCCCTGGCACACCTGCACCAGCCGGGCCGCGCGCGTGGTGATCTTCTCGTAGATCCGACGCCGGGCGGTGTCCCCATCCCCGTCGATGCAGTCCAGCAGGGAGATGCCCATCGTGACCGTGCGGATGTCGAGGCGGTCCTCCTCGATCATCTGGATGGTCTCGAGGATGTTCGCGTTGGTGTCGATCATGCGGGCCCCCTAGAGCTGGTGCATCGCGTCGAAGATGGCCTCGGACTGGATGCGCACGATCACGCCCGTCTGCTCCTGCACCGCGGCCATGTCCTCCTGGATCGCCTCGATGGAGCCGGCGGCGTCGTCGAAGGAGCCCTGCATGATCATGGTGAAGTACCCGTCCATGAGGGTCTGGGAGACGTTGAGGATGTTCACCTCCAGCGCGGCCAGGCGGGTGGCGACCGCGGCGATGATGCCCACGCGGTCCGGGCCGGTGACGGTCAGGATGATCTTCATGGCTGCTCCTCGGTGTGCTGCCGGGTGGATGGGGTCTCGGTGGGGTGCGGGGCCTCCCGGCCGTAGGCCCGGCGCAGGGAGATCCGCCCGTCGTCGTTGATCATGCGGGCCGTGCCGCGCAGGTCGATGGGACGGCCGCGGGAGTCGAAGGCGATGCCCACCCACCGCGAGCGCGGATCCGAATCGATGAGCACGGCCTTGAAGAACAGGGTCAGCGGCACCGCGAGGATCGCGCCGAGCGGCCCGATGACGGCGGACCAGAACATCAGGGACAGGAACGTGACCGTGGTGTTCAGCCCGACGGCGTCGCCGGTGATCTTCGGCTGGATCACCGCCTGGGCGACGAAGTTGATCATGGAGAACCAGACGATGACCCACAGCGCGGTGGCCGGGCCGCCGTCGAGCAGGCCCAGCAGCGCCGGGGGGATCACCCCGATGACGAAGCCGATGTTGGGGATGTAGTTGGTGACGAAGGCGAACACGCCCCACGTGAAAGCCAGGGGCACCCCCAGCCACAGCAGCACCAGCCAGTCCAGGGCCGCGACGATCGCACCGAACACGGTGTTGACGATCCAGTACTTGGAGGTGCGGCGGGAGAAGTCCTCGAAGGCCTGGCCCAGCCCCTGCTGGGCGGCCAGCAGCTGGCCCCGGCGGCCCTGGATGATCGTGGAGTCGATCATGAGGAAGGCCACGACCATTACGAGCACGAACAGCTGCGAGCCGACCGAGGACAGCCCGGTCAGCACGGTGGTCAGGGCGGTGATGATGCGGCTGGGCTGGGCGTATTCCAGCACCGAGTTGCCGAGGTCCGTCTCGTTGATGCCCCACTGGGTCAGCAGATCCCGCAGCTGCACGTAGAGGGTCTGGAACTTCCCGGCGTAGTCCGGGGCCTTCTCCACCAGGGCCATCACGGAGTAGGCCATGGACCCGACGATGGCCAACAGGATGGCGTACAGCAGCACCGCCACACCCGCGCCGGCGATCCAGCCCGGCACCTTCCGGTCCGTCAGCCACAGCCGCAGGGGACGCACCGCGATGACCAGGGAGAAGGCGAGGAAGGCCGGACCGAAGACGTCCGCGACGTACTGCAGTCCCACCATGAGCACGACGAGCCCGGCCAGGGTCAGCACGGAGACCGCGCCCAGGGGCGCTCCCGGGCGGGGGGTTGCCGCCGGGTCCGCCTCCACCGCCTGCGGCTCGTCCTGCCAGGGGGCCAGGTCGCTGCGGTGCGGCGTGATGGGGCGGGCGGAGTCGGTCCGTTCGGGGTCCTGGGCGGCTGCCTCCGGATCCTGGGCGGACGCCGTGGAGCCCTGGGCGGGCTCGGCCGGGCGCGGCTCAGACATGGCTGGCGCAGTACAGTCGGCCGGCCCCGGTCAGGACCAGGTCATCCGGGGTGCCGGTGTGCAGCAGGGAGTCGGTGCCGCGCAGCCGGTGGACGACGCCGTCCGGGCCGGTCACCTCGACCTCGCCGTCGGTGCACAGCAGGGCGGAAAGCCCCTCGCAGCGGAAGCTCAGCGGCTCCTGGCCGTCCAGATCCAGCCGGGTCACGCTCAGCGCGGGGTCCCAGGTGGCGTAGCGGTGCACGCCCGGGGCCGCCTCCTCGGGTCCGCGCAGCGGCGGGGCCGGCTGATCCGGAACCAGCACGGTGAGCATCTGCTCCACGTCCACGTGCTTGGGCGTCAGGCCCGCGCGCATGACGTTGTCGGAGGCCTCCATGATCTCCACGGCCGTGCCGGAGACGTAGGCGTGCACCTGCCCGGCGGGGGTGTGCGCGGACTGGCCCGGCTCCAGGAACAGCTGGTTCATGGCCGTGGCCACGAGGATGCCCCGGTCCCCCGGGTAGGCCTCATCCAGCAGCAGCACCAGGTCCGCCAGGGCGGTGATCCGCTCCCCGGCGGCCTCCTGGTGGGCGGGGGTGTGGTGCGGGTCGAAGGGGTGCTCGGCCGCCCAGTCCCGGGCCGCGGCCACCGTGACCTGCAGGTCCCGGGCCGCGGCGGCGTCGTCGGCGTCGAAGATGGCGCGGATCAGGGCGGCGGCGTCCAGCTGCGCCTTCTCCGCCAGCCACCGCAGATCCAGGGCCTCGGCGATCTCGCGCAGCTGCTCGGCCGGGCGGATGCCGGTGAGGATGCGCACCGGGGAGACGGCGATGACGGTCTCCGGCTTGGCGCCGCGATCCCTGTAATTGCGATGCGGGGCATCCACCGGGACCCCGGCGGCCTCCTCCGCGGCGAAGCCGGCCTCGGCCTGCTCCCGGGAGGGGTGCACCTGCAGGGACAGCGGGGCGGCGATCGCCAGGATCTTGAACAGGAAGGGGAAGCGCTCCGCACCCTCGGGCAGGAACCGATCCGGCTCGGCCTCCACCGCCTCGGCCAGGGAGCGCTCGACTCCGTCCTGCACCAGGACGGACGGGGACTTGGGATGCGCGCCGACCCACAGCTCGGCCTCCGGCTCCGGGGCGGGCACGGGGGCGCCCCGCATCTGCGCGAGCGTGTCCCGGGTGCCCCAGGCGTAGTGCTGGATCGGATTGCGCATGGCATGAAGGTGGCCCATGGTCCCCCATGAAACCACACCGGGCGGGAGCATCGGGCGTCACCCGCGCCGGTGCATCTCCAGGCCGGGCGGGGGCTCACCGGCTAGAGTGGGCGCCGTGAGCATTGATCTTTCCGAATCCTTCAAGGCCTACGATGTCCGCGGCATCGTGGGCGAGACCATCACCGCCGAGACCGTGGAGGCCACCGCCGCCGCGTTCGTGGACGTGCAGGACCTGGCCGGGACCACCGTGCTGGTGGGCGGGGACATGCGCCCCAGCTCCCCGGAGTTCATGGACGCCTTCGCCCGCGGGGCCACCGCACGCGGGGCCGACGTCGTGAAGATCGGGCTGATCTCCACGGACGAGCTGTACTTCGCCTGCGGCGTGTTCGACGCCCCCGGGGTCACCTTCACCGCCTCCCACAACCCGGCGCAGTACAACGGGATGAAGATGGCCAAGGCCGGTGCGGTGCCCGTCTCCTCCGAGACCGGGCTGTACGAGATCCGGGACCTGGCCCAGCGCTACCTGGACGACGGCGTCCCCGCCGGTGAGCGCACCGGGACCGTGGAGGAGCGGGACATCCTGGCCGACTACGCCCGGTACCTGCGCGACCTGGTGGACCTGTCCGGGATCCGGAAGCTGAAGGTCGTGGTGGACGCCGGCAACGGCATGGGCGGGATGACCACCCCGGCCGTGCTGGGCGATGCGAAGCTGGAGGCCCTGCCCCTGGAGATCGTGCCCCTGTACTTCGAGCTGGACGGCACCTTCCCCAACCACCCGGCCAACCCGCTGGAGCCGGCCAACCTGCGGGACCTGCAGGCCGCCGTCGTGGAGCACGGGGCGTACATCGGCCTGGCCTTCGACGGGGACGCGGACCGCTGCTTCGTGATCGACGAGAAGGGCGAGCCGGTGACCCCCTCCGCGATCGCCGCGCTGGTGGCCGAGCGGGAGATCGCCCGCGCGCAGGCCGACGGGAACGAGCAGCCGGTGATCATCTTCAACCTGATCACCTCCAAGGCCGTGCCGGAGCTGGTGGAGGCCAAGGGCGGGCGCCCGGTGAAGACCCGCGTGGGCCACTCCTTCATCAAGGCCGTGATGGCCGCCGAGCACGGGGTGTTCGGCGGGGAGCACTCCGCGCACTACTACTTCAAGGACTTCTTCAACGCGGACACCGGCATGCTCGCCGCGATGCACGTGCTGGCCGCCCTGGGCGGGCAGGACAAGCCCCTGTCCGAGCTGGCCGCGGCCTACAGCCCGTACGCGGCCTCCGGGGAGATCAACTCGACCATCGAGGACAAGGCCGCCGCGGTGGATCGGGTGCGCGCGGCCCTGGCCGGGGAGGACGTGGAGGTGGAGGATTCCGACGGGACCACCTTCACCCACCGCACCGAGGGCTGGTGGTTCAACCTGCGCCCGTCCAACACCGAGCCCTTCCTGCGCCTGAACGTGGAGGCCCCGGACACCGCGACCATGGAGCGGGTGCGCGACCGGGTGCTGGGCCTGGTGCGGCAGGAGGGGTAGGGCTTTCCTCCCCTGCGCCTTCGCCTGCGCGCCGCTCCGCGCCTTCACCGACCCGGCGCTTTCGTGCAGGCTCCTCACCGACCCGGCGCTCTCGTTCCCGGAAATCGCGTTTTCGGGAACGAGCGCGCCGGGTCGGTGCATGGGTGGGTGCGGGAGCGCCGGGTCGCTCAGTCCTCCCCGGGTGCCACCGTTCGGAGACCGACCGCATGCGCTGCATCAGCCAAGCGGTGGTCGTAGGTCAGCAGGGCATCTGCGGACAGCATGAGCGCTGACTCAAGATGCAGCGCATCCAGAGATCGAAGATAGGGCATCGGCAGCAGCCCCGCCCCCACGAAGACGGTCCGATCGAGGCCGAAGAGGGTCACCCCGTCCAGGACCGCGCTCACCTCAGACTGCGGCAGGTCCTCGCGGAAGCCCACCCGTCGCAGCTCCGTCTCCAGAAGATCGGAGGAGACCAGATCCACCTCGCTGGTGTTGAGCCATTCCAGAAGCGCTGGAGCCCGCGCCTGTCCGAGCAGAAGCGTCGCCATCGCTGAGGTGTCCACGTAGACCGTCAGCCGCCGACTCACACGCGGTCCTCCCGCAGCTCATCGAGGATCTCCTCGACGCTGCGGCCACTGCCGCCCTGCGTCCGGTCTGGCAGAGTCCAGCCGCCCCGGCGTCGCGCCGGGCGGCTGACGCGCAGCCGCGGCTCCTCCACGTCCACCGGCACCAGACGCGCCACCGGCGTCGAACGGTTGGTGATGACGAACGATCGCCCCTCAGCCACCTCCCTCAGCACGCGCGCCGACTCGTTGCGCAGCTCACGCTGTGAGAGACTCTGCTCATCGTGTGCCTGGATCGCCATGCCCTGAATGTAGCACCGGTGCTACAGGCCAGGGAAGGGGCGAAGCAGGCGCGGCGAGTGGGGGCGAGCGGGGGGCAACTCCAGTGGTTTTTATGAGTAACTGCGGTTACTCATAAAAACGGGAGGTGGCGTTATGAGCAGAGACGGGTGGCCCGGCATCGGCTTCGAGGAGCGGCGTTGGACGCCCAGCAGGCAGGCGAGCTGGGGCGTGGATGGCGCCCTGGGCGCGCGCAGCTCGATGTACCGGGCGACCGTGGCGCCGCTGATCCGGGACCGCGCCCCCGTGCTGGCGGCACCGATCCAGCAGCTGGCGGAGCAGGCGGCCCAGGAGCTGAGGCGCTTCGACGCCGAGCTGGGACAGCGGGTAAGCCTCCTTCGCCCCGGTGCTGCTGCGCTCCGAGGCGGCCTCCTCCTCGCAGATCGAGAACCTGACAGCCTCGGCCCGCGCGATCTTCAGCGCGGCGCTGGGTGTGAAGCGCAGCCGCAACGCCGAGGAGATCGCCGCGAACACCAGGGCGCTGCGCGCCGCACTGACACTCTCCGAGAAGCTGACCGCGCCGACCATCCTGCGGATGCACGCCGTGCTGATGGAGTGCCGCCGCGGCACCCCCCCCCGGGGCGATGGCGGGATGAGCCGGTGTGGATCGGCACCCGCTCGGACTCCCCCATCGGCGCCACCTACGTGGCCCCGGACCACGGGAGCGTCCCCGAGCTGATGGAGGATCTGGTGCGGTTCATCGCGCGCACTGATCTGCCGCCGCTGGTGAGAACCGCGCTGGCCCAAGCCCAGTTCGATACGATCCACCCGTTCACCGACGGCAACGGACTCACGGGCCGGGCCCTGGCGCAGGCGATGCCGCGCCACCGCGACGTGACGCGCAACGTGGCGGCACCAGTCTCCGCGGGGCTGCTCGCGGATGTGGAAGGGTACCACGCCGCGGTGGATGTCTACCGGGCGGGGGATCTGGACCCCATCGTGGGCCAGTTCAACCTGGCGGCGCCGCGGGCCGTTGCCAACGGACGGCGGCTGGTGGAGGAGATCGACGATACCCGGGCCCGCTGGGATGAACGGCTGACGCCGCGGAAGAACTCCAATGCGTGGCGGCTGCTGGACATGCTACCCCGCAGGCCGGTGCTGACCAGCACTACCGCGGCCGAGGAGCTGGGAGTGCGCCAGCCGGACGGTATCCGCCGCTGCGCGCGCTGACCGAGGCCGGGATCCTGCGGTCCAAGAGCGAACACCGGCTGGGGCCCTTCTGGCGCAGCGACGAGGTGCTGGCCGCCATCGACGCCTTCGCGGAGCGGGCCGGGCGAAAAATACGGGAAAAGTTCACTGAATAATTTATTCCCGAATCCGACACAAAGGATCAGATTTGAACAGAGAGCGCTCCATGTTGGCTTTGGCGATATAATGCTGATCAGCGATCCTCAGGAAGCGGCCATCCAGACCCATGAAAGTGATACTTTCAAACATAATCAGACAGCCTGGGTTTTAAAGTGTTTCAAGATAGGCTTATTTGAAAATCTCGATTATTTGCAACCCTAGCTCACGCTGACGGAGAGAGGGCTCGAAGGGAAGGAATCAAAGGGAACATGGGAACACCCCAAGTGCAAAGAGTTGATTACAAAAGGCATCCATGTACTATATAAGTCTTCGCAATCTGTGCAATAGTAACACCATCATTATCACTCCAGGCCACACGTGAGCCACCTGCGCGTAGATTTTGATTTTAGATTTTAGACCTTGAGTCCATCGGACCAGGTCGTCCAGTAGACAACCGGATCAGGCGTCAGGACGCTGCGCAACAGCTCCGTCTACACGATCTGGGTTATCGGGACTGGCAAACCATAGCAACGGTGCGATCAAGAAGTATAATGGTGACACCAGGAATCCTAATATTGCCACAAAAAAACTCTCCTTCCCACACTTAAATAAAATGCACACAAGAGTCCCAATTATTAAAACGAATCCGAGGTTCAAAATTTTTCCCGACGAGGCGAGGTCTATCCATAGGGACAAAACTAAAGCTGCTGAAATATCCGCATTAGACATGAGAGTCGTCGGGGTCTGTTGTCGATACGTTCCGAAGAGAGTTAGGCATGACAGGATGGCCCAAACCAAGAGAATTAGAAAAAGAGCAAGGTTTGGATACCCGGAACCGAGAGTTTCATATGTATCCCTTATCCAATCGCTTAATGCAAAAAGTTTAAAAAACTGCACAGCGCTTGCCATGTTTGTAACCCCAGAATTACCAATACCCACAACTGACAAGACAGTCGCTAGAATATATCCTGAAATCAGAAGTTTCACAACATTTTTAAATCTTTCGTTAGATCCCGATAATAAGATTTCCCAGTTAATCACTAATAACACTCCCCGATCGTATTAAATGCAACTTGAGCTCGGTTACTTTCTGGACATAGAAGTAATATAAGAAATTACAGATCCATCATCAAACCGACGTGCGTCTGCTTATGATGTAGGACATCAGGGATGGCCTCCAGCACCGCATCGAGGCGGAAGAGCACCGTGAACGGCAGGATCACATCCCCGTACTCGTGCTGCTTGTACGTACCGCGGAGGATGTCCGCGGCACCTCGGATGAAGGAGGCGTGGTTAAACAAGATGAGACCTCGACGGTGGTGGCGGGGATCATGGGGACTCCCCCAGTGTAGAGGCTCCGCCGCGCCGACCCCGGCGCTCCCCTGCAGGCTCTTCGCCGACCCGGCGCTCTCGTTCCCGAAAATCGCGCTTCTGGGAACGAGAACGCCGGGTCGCTGCCCGGGTGGGTACGGGAGCGCCGGGTCGGTGCGGGAGGGAGAAGGACGACGGGCGTCCGCTCAGGCCGCGGCCGGCTCCTCGCGGGCCTGGTCGTGCAGCATCCACTGGTCCGGGCCGAAGATCTCGTAGCGGATGCGCTGGCCCGGCACGCCGGCGTCGACCAGCTGCGAGCGCACGTCCTTCATGAACGGCAGCGGCCCGCACAGGTACGCCACGGCGTCGGCCGGCACGTCCAGCTCGGGCACCCGCACGCGCCCGGCGTGGTCTCCCTCCGCCGACGCCGTCGTGCAGGAGATCAGCCGGCCGTGCGGCAGGCGGGCCACCAGCTCCGCCAGCTCCTCGCGCAGCGGCCAGGAGGCGAAATCCCGCGCGGTGTGCACCACCGTCACCTCCCGCTGGGAGCCCTGGCGCACCAGCTCGGAGACGAACGCGATCATCGGGGTCACGCCGATCCCGGCCGAGAACAGCCACAGCGGACCGTCGCCGTCGTCCCCGAAACCGCCCAGCGTCACATCCCCGTACGGGTTGGAGATCTCGATGACGTCCCCCTCGGTCAGCTTGTCCAGGATGATCGGGGTCATCTCCCCCGCCGGGTCCAGCTTGACCGCGATGCGCCGCTGCCCCGGCTCACTGGGCAGCAGGGTGAACTGGCGCGGCTGCAGCAGACCGTCCTCGGCGCGGCAGAAGATCGAGACGTACTGCCCGGCCTGAGCCGGGGTCATAGGGGTGTCGTCGGCCGGCTCGAAGGTCAGGTCCGCGACGTCGTCGGCGGCCCGCACCCGGCGCACCAAGCGGAACGGCGCGCGCATCACGTCATTGGCCTGCACGGCGTAGAGCCCCTTCTCCAGGGCGATCAGGGCGTCGGCCATCAGCCAGTACACCTCGGTCCACGCCGCCACGACCTCCTCGGTGGCTGCCTCCCCCAGATCCTTCGCGATCGCCCCGAACAGGTACCGGTACACGGTCGGGTACTCCTCCGGGCGCAGCCCCAGCGAGGCGTGCTTGTGGGCCACCCGGGAGAGCACCTCCTCCGGGTACGAATCCGGGTGCTGCACGATCCACTGCGCGAACACCGCGATGGACCCGGCCAGCGCCCGCGGCTGGGTGCCCTCCAGCTGCGAGGAGCGGGAGAACATGCCGTCCATCAGGTCCGGACGGGCGGCGAACATGTCCCGGTAGAACACCGGCGTGATGTGCGGGATCCGCTCGGCGATGACGGGCAGGGTCGCCTCGACGACGGGGCGGGACTTCTCGGAGAGCATGGGGCTCCTTCCTCCGGTGATGGGATGCCCTTCAAAACTAGCACGGGAGATGCTGAATATGTCGGGGATGGCGCCCTTGCGGGGCGGGGCCGACGGCGCGCACCGAGACGGCGCTCCGGTGCACCGGCTTCACCGAGCCGGCGCTCCGGTTCCCGAATCTGGCTTTTCTGGGAACGAAAGCGCCGTCTCGCGCAAGGGTGGGAACGAGAGCGCCGGGTCGCGGTGAGGCGGGAGGGTCCCGAACCCGCGCGCGCCCCGGGAAGGGTCAGGCGAGGGCGTCCTGCGGGGGGCGCAGGCCCAGCTGCACCATGACCGGGCCCATCTGTCGGGAATGCGGCAGCTCGGAGATGATCACGGCGTCCAGCTCCGCGTAGAAGGCCTCGCGCGCCCGGTTGAGAACCCCGCGCAGGGAGCACAGGTGGTTCAGGGGGCACTCGCCGTCGGGCGCCTCACACTCGACCATCGGCTGGTCCCCCTCCAGCTCCCGCAGCAGGTGGCCCACGGACTCCCGGCGTCCGGCCTCGGTGATCCGCACCCCGCCGAAGCGCCCGCGGGTGGCCTGCACCAGCCCCAGCCCGCTCAGGCGCGCCACGGCTTTGGCCACGTGGTTATAGGGGGTGGCCACCCCGTCGGCCAGCTCGTGGGTGGTCAGCTTGGAGCCCTCCGGCACCCCGGACAGCAGCATCATCACCCGCAGCCCGACGTCGGAGAACGCGGTCAGCTTCATCTGCGCGGCCTCCTCCCCCTGGTCCTGATCCGCCGCACCGGACACGACGACGGGGCCCGGAAACCGACTCCTCGATTCCCGGACCCCGTCATCGGCATGCGGTCCATCCTAGCGGCAGCGGCCAGCCGCCGTCGTCGGGCCGCGGCTCAGGCGCCCAGGCGCCGGGCCAGGGCCTCGCGCTGCTCGCGGATCTGCGGCGGCACGTGGTCCCCGAGCTTCTCCAGCCACTCGTCGATCCCGGGCAGCTCCTTCCTCCACTCCTCGGCATCCACCCGCAGGGCCGCGGCCACGTCCTCCGGGTCGGCATCCAGCCCGTCCAGGTCCAGATCCTCCGGGGTCGGGACCACGCCCACCGGCGTCTCCTGGCCGCCGCCGGTGCCGTTGAGCCGCTGCACGATCCACTGGATCACCCGGGAGTTCTCCCCGAAGCCCGGCCACGCGAACCCGCCGTCGGGGGTGCGGCGGAACCAGTTGACGTAGAAGATCCGCGGCATGTTCTGCTCGCCGTGCTGCTGCGCGATGTCCAGCCAGTGGTGCAGGTAGTCCCCGGCGTTGTAGCCGATGAACGGCAGCATCGCCATCGGATCCCGGCGCACCACGCCCACCTGGCCCTTGGCCGCGGCCGTGGTCTCCGAGGACAGCGTCGCCCCCTGGAACACCCCGTGCTCCCAGTCGAAGGACTCCGAGACCAGCGGCACCGTGGTCTTGCGGCGCCCGCCGAAGATGATCGCGGACAGCGGCACGCCCTCCGGGTCGTGGTACTCCGGGGCGAGCATGTCCACCTGGTCGATGGGCGTGCAGAACCGGGAGTTCGGGTGCGCGGCCGGCCGACCGGAATCCGGGGTCCAGTCCTGACCGGTCCAGTCCGTCAGGTGCTCCGGGACCTCGTCGGTCATGCCCTCCCACCAGACCCCGCCGTCGTCGGTCAGCGCCACGTTGGTGAAGATCGTGTTGCCCGCGGCCACCGCGCGCATCGCATTGGGGTTGGTGGACCAGCCGGTGCCGGGGGCGACGCCGAACAGCCCGGCCTCCGGGTTGATCACGCGCGGGCGCCCCTCGGCATCGAAGGTGATCCAGGAGATGTCATCCCCGACCATCTCCGCGGACCAGCCCTCCACCGTCGGGTGGATCATCGCGAAGTTCGTCTTCCCGCAGGCCGACGGGAAGGCACCGGAGATGTAGTGGACCTCCCCCTGCGGGTCCGTGACCTTCAGGATCAGCATGTGCTCGGCCAGCCACGCCTCGTCGTGGGCAATCGCGGAGGCGATGCGCAGGGCGTAGCACTTCTTGCCCAGCAGCGCGTTGCCGCCGTACCCGGACCCGAAGGACCAGATGGCCCGCTTCTCCGGGAACTGCACGATGTACTTCTCCGGGTTGCACGGCCACGGCACGTCCTGCTCGCCGTCGGCCAGGGGCGCGCCGACGGAGTGCAGGCACTCCACGAAGAACGCGTCCTGCCGGGTCATCTTCTCCAGGACCTCCGAGCCGATGGTCGCCATGATGCGCATCGAGCACACCACGTACGCGGAATCGGTGATCTCCACCCCGTAGCGGGGCTCGGCCGCATCCAGGTGCCCCATGACGAAGGGGATCACGTACATGGTCCGCCCGCGCATCGCCCCGCGGAACTTCTCCGTGAGGATCCCGCGCATCTGCTGCGGATCCATCCAGTTGTTGGTGGGGCCCGCGCCTTCCTCGGTCTCGGTGCAGATGTAGGTGCGCTCCTCCACCCGGGCCACATCCTCCGGATCGGAGAACGCGGCGAAGGAGTTGGGGAACTTCTCCTCGGCCAGGCGCACAAACGTCCCGGCGTCGACCAGCTCGGTGGTCAGCCGATCCCACTCCTGCCGGGAACCGTCCACCCAGTGCAGCTGCCGCGGCTGGGTGAGCTCGGCGACCTCCCGCACCCACTCCAGCAGGTGCCGGTGCGTGGTGGGCGCGTTCTCCAGCGCCTCGCGCACGGCCGGCTCCAGGCCGCTGGTTCCGACGACGTTGTCAGTCATGAGATTCCCTTCAGGTCCGGCCCGCACGTCGGGCCATCACGCACTTCGTTGTGTTCGGCGCTCTCCCGGTGTGGCCACGGCAGCGATCCATCGGAGAGAGGGGACGACGCAGCCACGCGGGTGGGAGCCCGTGTGATGGGACCAGCGTAACCCGGAACGCCCGGGGCTGCGGCACACGTGACACGGCGACGACGTCGAGGCTCTGGGTGGGTCCTGACGCCACTGGACGTGCGGGCCTCTCACGCTCTGCACGCGGGGTCAGCCTGACGACCGGCGCGGGGGTGCGAGTGGGAGCGGGCCGGTTCCCCGGGTGGTCTGCGTGGGAGCTGCTCGCACTCTGATCGCGCTCTGCAACCGAGGTCACAGCCCGGCGATTGGCGCGAACCCGGGGGCGCGTGTACGCTGGTATCTGGTTCGAGCGAGCGCTTCGGCGCTCGTGATCGCGGACCAGGCGCCTGTAGCTCAACGGATAGAGCATCTGACTACGGATCAGAAGGTTGGGGGTTCGAATCCCTTCGGGCGCACCACATCGGAAGCCCCGTCACCACCTGGTGACGGGGCTTCTTCGCGTTCCGGGGCGGATTCCGCCGCAGTCCACTCCGCGCGGGGCCCTCACGACGGCGCGAGACCGCACGTTCTGGGCGAGGGCGGGTCAGAGACGGGCGGACGACGTCGGGCGCTCAGATCGCCAGGTCCAGGGGCAGGTCGGAGATGTCGCGCAGGCGGCGGCCCTGCACCATCGTGTGCATCAGCTCCGCACCGGCCGGATCCACCGCGGGGTCGATGGCGTCCATCAGCTCGTGCAGCGCGAAGTGGTAGACGCAGTCCAGCTCCCCCGTGCCCAGGGCGACAGCCGCCAGGCGCGAGGGCATCGGCTCGCCCGTGACCATCACCAGGTGCGGGGCCCGGCCGCGGCGGTTGCGGATCAGCTGCTGCGCCTCCGCCTTGGCCTGCTGGGCCCGATCGCTGCGCAGCGTCCACCGGCAGGAGACCACCGCGTGCAGCAGCGGCTTGGGCTGCACCGCGGAGCGCAGGGGGCTGGCCGAGGCCAATGGGCCCAGCGGATCCACCAGGCGGGTCACGGCGTTGAGGTCCCGATCGGACAGCGGCGAGCGCATCACGACGACGTCGGGGGCCAGCAGCTCCGCCTCCGCCCCCAGGACGGCCCGCAGGTCCCGGCTGCCCTCCACGATCTCGCGCAGCGCGGCCAGGTGCTCGTACTGCTCGAAGATCTCCGAGGCGTCCCGGATGGTGCCATCGGCCCCGCGATCGCCCAGCCGGCGCACCGTCCACTCCCCGGGCCGGATCCCGTCCAGGGCCTGCAGCACCGCCTGCAGGTACGCGGCCACGGCCCGCTCGAAGCTGCGGCCCGCGGAATGCCCCGGGGAGCGTGGGTGGGCCTCCACCGCCCCGATGCCCTCCGCGATCGCCCGGGCGTAGCGCAGGCTCGAGCCCGAGCCGGTGTCCGCGTTGGAGGGCACCCCGGAGCCCGGACGGGTCACCAGGACCCGCTCGTCGATCAGGGCGCGGTGGAAGACCCGCCGGGCCCTATCCAGCAGATACTCGGGGCCCTGACGTCGAGAGGCGGCCCGCTCCGCGCGGGTCATGGCCTCCTCGTGGGGTTCGGCCTCCGCTGCCGTTCCGACGACGTCGGCCGGGCGCGGGGCCTCCGGACCCGAAGTCTCCGGACCCGAAACGCCCGAACCAGGGGCCTGCGCGGGCATCACGGAAGGGGCGACGTCGGCCGGCCGCTGCGGGGCCGAGGGCTGTTGGACGGCGGTCTGTGCGTCGGCGTTCCCGCCGGCGGGTTCGGCGAACTCGGCGAGGTCCAGGGAGAACAGGAACTGCTCCTGCCCCTCGGTCTGCTCGGTGGACCTGCGGCGCCTGCCGGCCATGGTGGCTCCTCCTCTTACCGTCGGCTCCCGGTGTTCTCCCGGGGCCATGCACACAGTACCCGGTGCCCCGACGGAGTACCGGCGCACAGCCCTCAGCCGGAGACAGCCCCGGCTGCCGCTCGGGCTCGGGCAGCCCTCTCCCGTGACCCAGCCGATTCTCCGGCGACGCGGGCCCGCACTACACTGGCCCGGAAGGCCCGGGCCGCACGCCCGACGTCGCGGACTGCCCCGCCCGAGGCACCGACGCGCACCGGGCGCGGCCTGAACGCATCGACCCTGGAGAGCAAGTGAGCATCAACATCACCGTGGTGGACGAAGCCGGCGAGGCCCGCGACGTCGAGTGGACCGAGAACCAGACCCTCCTGGAGTGCCTGCACAAGAACCAGTACCCGGTGCTGGCCACCTGCGGCGGCAACGCCTCCTGCGCCACCTGCCACGCTTTCCTGGACCCGCAGCACTACCCGGCCGGCGGGGAGCGCACCGAGGAGGAGGAGGACCTGCTGGAGATGATCGACGACGTCGCCACCGAGTACTCCCGGCTGTCCTGCCAGACCGAATACCACGAGGGCCTGGACGGGGCGACCGTGACCCTGAAACCGGGTATGTGATCCCCCGTCCCCGACCCCTCCCCCGCATGAACGCACCCTTCACCTCCCGGCGGCGCGCGGCCGTCGCCCTGATCGCGGCGGGCCTGCTGCTCGGCGGCTGCTCGGCCGAGGACGCGACGGGCGGCTCCGCCGGATCCTCCGCCGCCGCCTCCGCACCGACGGCCTCCGCGCACCCCACCGGCACCGTCGCGGCGGCCCCCACCGGATCCGGTTCCCAGGCCGCCGCCCCGTCATCGAGCGGGTCCCCCACCACCGCCGCGCAGGCCCCGACGGCGGCCCCGTCCGCCCCGACGGCGAGCGCGACCCCCGCCCCGGCGGCCTCTCCGACGGCGTCCGCCCACCTGAGCGCGGCCCCCGCGCCGAGCGTCTCCGCCGCCCCGGAGACCGCCGAAGCCTCCGGCCGGTGCGCCACCGGGGACCTGAACGTGCAGGTCAGCTCCACCGGCGGGGCCGCCGGATCCGCGACCTACGCCGTGCGCTTCACCAACAGCTCCGACCGGGACTGCACGCTGTCCGGATACCCCGAGGTCTCCTTCATCGACGACTCCGGGGCGATGCTGGGCGCGCCGGCGATCCCGGCCAGCGAGCAGACCGGGGAGGCCACGCGCCTGCGACCGGGCCGCAGCGCGCAGGCGATCCTGCGCAGCACCCAGCCGGAGCTGTACGGGCAGCAGTGCTCCCGCACCAGCGCCGCCGGGCTGCGGGTGCACGCCCCGGACTCGGAAGGCAGCCTCGACGTCGCCCTGTCCCTGCCGGCCTGCGCCGATGCGCAGGTCCAGCAGCTGTCCATCGGGCCCATCGACGCCCGCGGCTGAGCGCGGCGCGCGGCACCCGCGGGTCACAGGGTCACAGGGTCAGCGTGGCATCGTCATAGGAGTACCGGGGTCCCCTGCCGTACTCAGGGTCCTTGCCGCGGCCGATGTTGACGACCACCAGCGACTTCAGCCCGGTACCCGCGAGCAGATCCGCGTCCAGACCGGCGGCATCGAACCCAGTCATGGGACCCGCGGCCAGGCCGACGGCCCGCACGGCCATCACGAAGTACCCGACCTGTATGAAGGCGTTGGAGCGTCCGGTCTCCTGCGCCAGCTCCTCATCCTCCCGGTACATCTGCCCCATCTGGGGGCGGGCCGGCAGGAAGCGATCGAATTTGTGGTGCCAGGTCTCGTCCACGGCGAGGATCGCGGTCATCGGCGCGGCCGCGGTCTTGGGCTGGTTGCCGGGCATCATGTGGGAGACCAGACGGTCGCGGGCCTCACCCTGAGACACCCAGACGATGCGCAGGGGCTGGGAGTTGAAGGCGGTGGGACCCATCTTCGTCAGCTCATAGATGGCCCGACGCTGGTCTTCGGTGACCTCGGCGTCCTCGAAGGCGCTGACGGTGCGGGCCTCGAACAGACGGTGCAGGTCCTCCTCGGACAGCTGGGCGACGGCGGCGACATCGGTCATGGGGGCTCCTGAGGCTGGGGGGGCGGCGCGGCGATCACCGCGCACCGGATTCACTTCACGTGTAAACCTTATGCTTCGCCGGGCTATTCCGGGGTGCGACGGGGTTGCTCAGACAGCATGGCCGTTCGGCCTGTCAGTCGGGGGCGGCACAATGGGGACCATGCCGCACGCCCTGGACCGCTTCACGCCCGCGACCCGCGACTGGTTCGCCGGGGCCTTCGGGGCGCCCACCGCCGCGCAGGAGGGCGCCTGGGAGGCCATCGCGCAGGGTCGGCACGCGCTCGTCGTCGCCCCCACTGGCTCCGGCAAGACCCTCGCGGCCTTCCTCTGGGCCCTGGATCGGCTGCTGCTGGGCGGGGGCGGCGCCTCGGGCGGGGGCGCGGACGACGCCGAAGCCGCGACGCCCGCACGTCACGGCGGGGATGCCGGGCGCACCGGGAAGCGCCGGACGAACGCCACCCAGGTCCTCTACATCTCGCCCCTGAAGGCCCTCGGGGTGGACGTGGAGCGCAACCTGCGCGCCCCGCTGGTCGGCATCACCCAGACCGCGCGCTTCCAGGGCACCGAGCTGCGGGAGATCTCGGTGGGGGTGCGCTCCGGGGACACCCCCGCCGCCGAGCGTCGGGCCCTGCTGTCGAACCCGCCGGACATCCTCATCACCACCCCGGAATCCCTCTATCTCATGCTCACCTCGAAGGCGCGGTCCAGCCTCACCCTGGTGCACACCGTGATCGTGGACGAGGTGCACGCGGTGGCCGGGACCAAGCGCGGCGCCCACCTGGCCGTGACCCTGGAGCGCCTGAACCAGATCCTGCCCCACCCCGCCCAGCGGATCGGCCTGTCCGCCACCGTGGAGCCCGTGGAGACGGTCGCCCGCTTCCTCGGCGGCACGACCCCCGTCACCGTGGTGCGCCCCGAGGCCGCCAAGACCTGGGACCTCACCGTCTCCGTGCCCGTGCCGGACATGTCCAACCTGACGGTGCCGGTGCCGCGGGAGCAGCCGCGCGTGCGCACCGGCATCGACCGGGGCTCCGCCGCCAGCGGCACCGCGACACTGGAGGACGCCCTCGGCCTGGACCTCGCCTCCCCGCTGGCCGGGCCGCCGCACGACGACGCCGCTCCGAAGCCCCTGCCGCCGGAGCCGGTGCACGAGGTGGTCGCCTCCATCTGGCCGCACGTGGAGGAGCGGATCGTGGACCTCGTGGAGGCGCACCGCTCCACCATCGTCTTCGCCAACTCCCGCGGCCTGGCCGAGCGCCTGACCTCGCGGCTGAACGAGGTCCACGCCTTCCGGCAGGTCCAGCGCGGGCTGCTGGACCCGGAGCAGACCCCCGGCCGACGCGGATCGGCCGGGGCCGGGATCCGGGAGCAGCGGATGGGCGCCGGGGAGGCCCGCGCCGCCGCGTCGTCGGGCGGGGCGTCGGGCACAGTTTCGGCCGCGGCGTCGGGCGGGCCCGTACCCGATGCCGATGCCGCAGCCGAGATGCCCTACGCGCCGCCGGCCGTGAACCACCTGACCAGCGGCACCGCGGCGCCCGAGCTGGCCCGCGCCCACCACGGCTCCGTGTCCAAGGACCAGCGCGCGCTGATCGAGGACGCCCTGAAGACCGGGGCGCTGCGCTGCGTCGTCGCGACCTCCTCCCTGGAGCTGGGCATCGACATGGGCGCGGTGGACCTGGTGATCCAGGTGGAGTCCCCGCCGAGCGTGGCCTCCGGGCTGCAGCGGGTGGGCCGGGCCGGGCACCAGGTGGGCGAGACCTCCCGGGCCGTGCTCTACCCCAAGCACCGCGGGGACCTGCGCGACGCCGCCGTGACCGTGGAGCGGATGCGCGCCGGGGCCATCGAGAAGCTGCATGTGCCCGCCAACCCCCTGGACGTGCTCGCCCAGCAGACGGTGGCCGCCGCGGCGCTGGGGCCCATCGACGTCGAGGCCTGGTTCGAGGCGCTGCGGCGCACCGCGCCCTTCGCGGCTCTGCCCCGCTCCGCCTTCGACGCCGTACTGGACCTGCTGGCCGGGAAGTACCCCTCGGATGAGTTCGCCGAGCTGCGTCCGCGCCTGATCTGGGATCGCGACGGCGGGGTCCTGGAACCGCGCCCCGGGGCCCAGCGGATCGCGGTGACCTCCGGCGGCACCATCCCGGACCGCGGCCTGTACCCGGTGTTCATCGTCGGCGGGGACGAGCAGACCGGGCCCAAGCGGGTGGGCGAGCTGGACGAGGAGATGGTCTATGAGTCCCGCGCCGGGGACGTCATCGCCCTGGGGGCCACGAGCTGGCGGATCGAGGAGATCACGCACGACCGGGTCAGCGTCACCCCCGCCCCGGGGCAGGTCGGCAAGCTGCCGTTCTGGCACGGAGACGGGCCCGGGCGCCCGGTGGACCTCGGCGAGGCCGTGGGCGGATTCACCCGGGAGCTGGCCTCCCGCCTGGAGACGGGGCAGGACGACGCCGCCCGCACGCGCCTGCGCGAGGCCGGGCTGGACGAGTGGGCGGCGGACAACCTCCTGGCCTACGTGCGGGAGCAGACCGAGGCGACGGGGCAGGTGCCCAGCGAGAAGACCCTGGTGGTGGAGCGGTTCCGGGACGAGCTCGGGGACTGGCGGGTGATCCTGCACTCGCCCTACGGGATGCCCGTGCACGGGCCGTGGGCCCTGGCCGTGGGGGCGCGCATCGAGCAGCGCTGGGGCCTGGACGGCTCCGCGATGGCCGCCGACGACGGCATCGTGCTGCGCATCCCCGCGATGGAGGACACCCCGCCGGGGGCGGAGCTGTTCGCCTTCGACGCGGAGGAGATCGAGCGGATCGTGACCGAGCAGGTGGGCTCCTCCGCGCTGTTCGCCGCCCGCTTCCGCGAGTGCGCCGCGCGGGCCCTGCTGCTGCCCCGCCGGGACCCGGGGCGGCGCACCCCCCTGTGGCAGCAGCGGCAGCGCTCCGCGCAGCTGCTGGACGTCGCCCGGAAGCACCCGGACTTCCCGATCATCCTGGAGACCGTGCGCGAATGCCTCCAGGACGTCTATGACCTGCCCGCCCTGCGCCGGCTGCACGAGCACATCGCGGCCCGGCGGATCACGGTCCGGGAGCTGGAGACCCCGGAGCCCTCCCCCTTCGCCAAGACCCTGCTGTTCGGGTACGTCGGGCAGTTCCTCTACAACACGGACGCGCCCCTGGCCGAGCGGCGGGCCGCGGCCCTGTCCCTGGACCCCTCCCTGCTGGCCCAGCTGCTGGGGCAGGAGGAGCTGCGGGAGCTGCTGGACGCGCAGATCATCGAGCGCACCGAGGCCCAGCTGCAGCGCCTGGCCCCGGACCGGCGCCTGCGCGGGGCGGAGGGATTGGCGGACCTGCTGCGCCTGTTGGGCCCGCTCAGCCCCGAGGAGGCCGCGGCCCGGCTGCGCCCGGAGGAGGCCGCGGGGGCCGTCGCCGCGGGACCCGGCTCGGCGTCGGGCCGCGGTCTGGGCGCGGACGGTGCCGCGGAGGACGCTGCGGGCGCGGACGACGCCGCGGAGAACGAGACGGCCGACCTCGGCGTCGTCGCGGAGTGGGCGGATCGGCTGGTGCGGGCCCACCGGGCCTTCCGGGTGCGCACCGGCGGGATCGAGCGGATCGCGGCCGTGGAGGACGCCGCCCGCCTGCGCGACGGGCTGGGGGTGCCCCTGCCGATGGGGGTGCCGGCGGCCTTCATCGAACCGGTCACGGACCCGCTGGGGGATCTGGTCTCCCGGTACGCCCGCACCCACGGCCCCTTCACCACCGGGCAGGCCGCGGCGGCCCTGGGGCTGGGGCGGGCCGTCGTCGAGACGGTGCTGCGGCGCCTGGCCGCGGACCGGCGGGTGGCGACCGGGCGCTTCCTGCCCGCCGAGCTGCTGTCGGCCCGCGGCCTGGACCCGCGGGATCCGGGCGAGGAATGGTGCGACGCCGGGGTGCTGCGCACGCTGCGACGCCGCTCCCTGGCCGCACTGCGCGCGCAGATCGAGCCGGTGGACGCCGCGACCTACGCCCGCTTCCTGCCCGCCTGGCAGCACGTGTGGGCTCGGGGTGCCGAGCAGGATCCGCGGGTCGCGGATGAGGACGGGCTGCTCACGGTGATCGACCAGCTGGCCGGGACCGCGGTGCCCGCCTCCGCCCTGGAGACCCTGGTGCTGCCGGCCCGGGTGCGCGGCTACGCCCCGCGGATGCTGGATGAGCTGCTGGCCTCGGGGCAGGTGCTGTGGACCGGGGCCGGGACCGTGCCCGGGCAGGACGGCTGGGTGAGTCTGCACCTGGCCGAATCCGCGGATCTGACCGTGCCGGAGCGGCCCGCGATCCCGCTGGATCGGCTGAGCGCCGATGCCCGCACCGTGTACGCGGCGATGGGCGAGGGCGCAGATTTCCTGCCGCGCATCGCCGCCCGCGCGGGGCTGTCCCTCGGGACCGCCGGGGATGGGCTGTGGGAGCTGGTGTGGGCCGGGCTGGTGACCAACGACGGGATGGCCGCGCTGCGAGCTTTCCTCGATGGCGGAAAGACGGCGCACGCCCGACCCCGGGGCTCGGCCCGCTCCCGGTCCCTGGGTCGACGCGGGGCCGGGCGGATCTCGCGGGCACAGGGGGCGCGTCCTGGGCGGTATGCGGGGCTGGCGGCTCCCGGTCGGGCCGGTGCCGGTCTCAGCTCCGGTGGGCTGGGTTCTGATGGGCTGGGGGCCGACGGGTCAGGTGCCGGGTCCGACGGCGGCGTCGGCGGCTGGGGTCTCGGCGTGGCTGGCGGTGGTCCCGGCGGCGGCGCGGCTGAGATGTCCGCGCTGAGTCCGCAGCGGGAGCGGGAGCTGTCCGGGCGGTGGTCCCGGGTGAGCTCGTACCTGTCCGAGGAGCCCCTGGAGCCGACGGTGCGCGCCGTCGCCCTGGCGCAGCTGATGCTGGACCGGTACGGGGTGCTGACCCGAGGCGCGGTGCAGCAGGAGGATTCCCCGGGCGGCTTCGCGGCGGTGTACCAGATCCTCACGGCCCAGGAGGATCAGGGCGAGGCCCGCCGCGGCTACTTCATCGAGGGGCTGGGCGGCGCGCAGTTCGCCGCCCCGGCCACCGTGGATCTGCTGCGCGCGGCGGAGATCGACGAGCAGCTGGAGGCCTCCGGCGCCTCCGAGCGCACTCCGCAGGTGCTGGTGCTGGCCGCCACGGATCCCGCCCAGCCGTACGGTGCGGCGCTGTCCTGGCCGGATCCGATCCCCGGGGAGCCGCTGCTGCGCGGGGTGAGCGGCGGGAGCCGGGGGTCGGGTCCTGAGGGCGCCTTTGCCGGGGGCGGCGCGGCGTCGGGGCGGGACGGCGCGGTCTCGGGGCCGGACGGCGCGGCGTCGGCGGGGGCGAAGACGTCCCAGGCGCGCCCGGGCCGGAAGGCCGGGGCCCTGGTGGTGCTGGTGGACGGCCGCCCGGTGCTGTACGTGGAGCGCGGCGGCAAGACCCTGCTGGCCTTCACCACTCGCGTACTCGACCTGGAGCTGGCCGCACCCGCGGTGGCCGACGCCGTGCGGGCCGGGGCCGCGCAGAAGCTGGTGGTGGAGAAGGTCAACGGCGTCTCCGTGCTGGAGCGCGGCGCCCCGGCCGAGGACGGCTCCCCCGACCCCATCACCGCGCTGCGCGAGGCCCTGATGGCCGCGGGCTTCGACTCGACACCGAAGGGCCTGCGGATCCGGCGGTGAGACGGCGGGGCCGATCCGCCACTCCCGGACCGGATCGTGTGCCCACCCCGCCCGCGGACCGGATCGTGCTCCCCGGACCGGATGATCCGGCCCCCGATGCACGATCCGGTCCACGTCCCATCTCAGGCGACGGCCCGGGCGTGGGCCAAGAGCTCCGGGGGCATCGGACGGTCCAGCTCCCACAGAATCCGCATGGGCTTCTCCCCCTGATGCTCCCGATACCGCACCGTCCCCAGGCAGGTGAACGGCTCCGTGCCGATATCCCCGGCGGTGGCCTCCCGCACGCACAGCAGCACCTGGGACCCTCTCTGCTCATGCGTCCGATACCTGAGTCCGGTGGGACTGCCCGCGGCGGTGGAGCTCTGGGACTCCCAGTGGAACAGCGACTCATCCACCGCATAGTCCCTATAGAGGGTGCTCGGGGAGAACTGCGCCTCCGATTTGCGCAGGGTCACCAGCAGCAGGTCCACCCGCGCCTCGGGAAACCATCGGACTCCGGAGACCAGTGACCCCGGGGTCCCCTTCGTCCGCGTGCCCAATCCCAGCGCGGCGGCGAGCTCATCCCTCGAATATCGGGCATGGCTGCGCAGCGGACTGCTCTCCAGCGGCCCGTTGAGCCTCTCCGGCAGCGCGCGCGTCTCGGTCTCGCACACGTCCAGCAGCTGGAGCAGCTCACGCCTCACGTGGACGGATCTCGCCAGCCGCTGCAGCGCCTCAGTCATGCCCTCCGGGGCGCCCTGAGGCCAGAAGGAGAAGTACAGCATCGGCGCGAAGGGATCCTCCGCCCGCACCCGGGGATCCAGAGCGGGGTCCAGCAGGCGTCTGTAGGCGCGGATCCGCTCCGGGTCATCCACATGCGTCAGCCCCCGGATCCTCCGGAGCAGATCGTATTCTGCGGACAGCGGTGGGAGAGCGTCATCCGGCCGAGCCCACACCTCCAGCGCAGACCAGCAGGCGGGTCGCTGCTCCCCGCGCATGCTGCGGCTGGAAGCGCCGTAGATATCGGCCAGCGTCCGTCCCGATCCCTCCAGATAGGCCCGCAGGGAGCTCTCCGCACCGGTCTGATCGGTGTGCTGGCGGATATCGGCGACGAGCTCGCGGGTGCTCAGGGACAGCTGCGACCTGACGTTGGCCAGGACCTCCTGCTGCGCCACCCGATCCAGGATGATCTGGCTGCCGGACGGCAGGAACGGGAAGCCCTGCTCGATGCCTGCCACGAGGCGGCTGCGGGACAGCCCGGTCAGCGCCCGCAGCTTCAGGTCGAAGCGGAACTGCGCCGATTGATGGCCCACGAAATCCAGCACCGTGAGCACCGACTTGCCCGGCGCCCGACGCAGCCCCCGCCCGAGCTGCTGCAGGAAGATCGTCGCGGACTGGGTGGGGCGAAGCATCAGCACCGTGTCGATCTCCGGGATGTCCAGCCCCTCGTTGAACAGATCCACCGCGAAGATGCAGGTGATCTCCCCGGCGCGCAGAGCCGCCAACCCGTCGTCGCGCTCGGAGGTGGAAGAGGTCCCGGACAGCGCCACAGCCGGCAGACCGGCCCGGCGGAAGCACTGGGCCATGAAGCGGGCGTGCTCCACCGACACGCAGAAACCCAGCGCACGCATCCTGCGCGGATCCGTCACCTGGTCCCGGACCGCGTTGATGACCTTCCGGGCGCGAGCATCATGGTGATCCAGCACCGAAGCCAGCTGTCGGGTCTCATACTCGCCGCGCCGGAAGGAGAGACGGGACAGGTCCACGTCATCCCAGATCCCGAAGTAGTGGAAGGGGACCAGAAGGTCCCGCTCCAGCGCATCCCACAGCCGCATCTGGCTGGCGATGCGCCCGCCGAAGTGCTCCTGCGCGACGTTCACCCCATCGGTGCGCTCCGGCGTCGCGGTGAGCCCCAGCAGCTCTCGGGGCGTCAGATGATCGAGGATCCTCCGATAGGTGGCGGCCTCCGCATGGTGGAACTCGTCCACCACGACGATGTCGAAGTGGTCCGGGTTCCACCGCCGCAGCTGCTCCGGACGGCCCATCGACTGCACCGAGGCGAAGACGTGCTCCCCGAAGACCGGTTGGTGGCCATCCACCATCAACTCACCGAAGGCGCCTTCGCCGAGAACATCCCGGTACGTGCTCAGCGCCTGCTCCAGGATCTCGCGCCGGTGAGCGAGGAACAGCAGCGTGGGCCGAGGCCGGGCCTCACCCGACAGCTCCCGGTAATCCAGTGCGGCCATGACGGTCTTGCCCGTCCCCGTGGCAGCGACCAGCAGATTGCGGTGCCGGCCGTGGACCGTCCTCTCGCTGCGCAGCTCCTCCAACATGGTCCGCTGGAAACCGTACGGTCGGACTTCCAAACCGGACAGTCGCGGGCTCGCACCGTCGGCTCTTCCTCGACCGGAGGCCAGCATCAGCTCCGCGTCCAGGCGGTCGCCGTCCCGGTCCGGGTCATAGTCCTCGAAGGCCGGGTCATTCCAGTAGGTGTCGAATGTGGCCGAGAACTTCTCCATCAGGGCCGGGGTCGCGGTCTGCGAGATGCGGACATTCCACTCCAGTCCGTCCAGCAGGGCATCGCGGCTGAGATTGGAGCTGCCCACGTACCCGGTGTGGAAGCCTGTCCCGCGGTGGAACAGCCATGCCTTCGCGTGCAGCCGGGTGGACCGGGCGTTGTAGCTGATCTTCACCTGCGCCCCGTACTCCCGCACCAGCTCATCCAGGGCCCGTCGATCCGTCGCACCGATGTACGTAGTGGTCAGCACCCGCAGCGGCACCCCGCGCCGTCGCAGGTCCTCAAACCCGTCGCGCAGCAGACGCGTTCCGCTGCGCTTGATGAAGGCGCACAGCAGATCCACCCGTTCGGAGCTCAGCATCTCCGTGCGAAGCTCCGCGTGCAGCGAAGGATCCGCCGGGGCGTTGGTGAGCAGGGCGACGTCGGACAGCGGAGTCGCGGGACGACGCAGCGGCTGCGCATCCTCCTCGAGGACCTGGGTCAGCAGCTGCGCCTCGGGCGGCAGCTGGGCGCCCCCGGTGTCATCGGGAACGACTCGCAGAAGTCGATTGGCGAATTCGCGGCGCTGATCCGCCGGCAGCTGCTGCAGAGCATCGCTGATCTGACGTCCCAGGTGACGAGCCAGGATGTGGGGCAGATCAGCGGGATCGATGCGCTCGCGGACCGGTATCAGGTGGGGCGCGGCCGTGAGAGCGGCGTCGAGATCCCGATCGATCAGCCGTTCGTACAGACCCACGGCCAGTTCCATGCGTCCCAGAGGGCCGGGGGTGGTCGGCGTCGCCTCGGTCATGGTCCTCGCTTTCCTCGGAGGTGGCTCCCGCATCGACGGGCGGCATCTTCCCGCAGCCTATCCGCATGTGTCAGGAAACGAGGGTGCCGTGGCCGGCGGGCGCGGACCGGATCGTGCATCGTGGGCCGGATGATCCGGTGCATCTCGCACGATCCGGTCCGCGAGCCGTGCGCATCCCGCCCGTGAGCCGGGGCCGACGGGGCGGGCTAGGCTGATGCCGACCGGAATCGGCGAGCGCGGAAGGGGCCGACGTGGACCACCAGCTGCGGCGCATCCACCGGGAGACGGCGCGCGTCCTGCGCGAGCGCCTCGCCCCTGCGGTCTCCCGCGTCGTCGGCGCCGCGCTGACCCGGCACATCGACCGACGGCGCCCCACACCGGCCAACGCCGCGCCCGCACCCGGTCCCACGAGCCCCGCCGATCACGCATCCGCGGCCGATCCAACCGGCGCCACCCTGGCCTCCAGCGGGTCAGGCGACCGCCCGTCGGGCAGTCCGGCATCCGGCCCGACGGGCATCGCCACGCCGCAGACCACAGCCGATCCCCGCCGCCCCACCCGCGGCCTTTACCTGCACCACGCCTTCCGGCTGCCGCTGGGCCGCACCCTGCGCTACCACGTGTACGCCCGGGGCATCCGCTGGGATCGGCCGGTCGGCGTCGTCGTCTACCTGGACGGGGACTACTGGGTGCCCGCCCAATCCCGGGTGCATCAGCCCACCGGCGCGACCATGCTGCGCCTGGGGGCCATCACCAACGCCCGCAACCTGGTGCTGATCGCGGTGGACACCCCGGACCGCCGCTACTCCAAGGAGGGCTTCACCTGGTGGGTGCGGGCCCGGGCCAACGGACGGGTGCTGCGGGTCGCCGCGCGCCTGGCCCGACGTCGCCTCCCGGTCGATCCCGCCCGCACCTGGGTCATGGGCTACTCCGGGGGCGCCGAGTTCCTGACCTTCGACCTGCTCGCCCACCGGGCCCCGGCCTGGCTGCGCGGCGGGGCCATCATGGTCGCCGGGGGCGGCACCCGCGCCACCCCGCAGCCTCCGCCCGAGGCCGCCGCCCACCTGCCCCTGCACTGGTGGATCGGGCAGGCCGACGGCTCCCCCGACGGCTCCGGACCGCTGTGGTCCGCGCAGGCCGCAGCCGCCGAGGGGATCCGCGCCTACCGCCGGGCCGGATGGCGTGGGATCGTCCGGCATGAGCTGCCGGAGGTCAAGCACACCGACTATGACCTGCCCGGGATCCTGCGGGCCACCCTGGACGACGCCGGGCTGCGGCCCCGCGGTACCCGGTGATGGCCCGCCGATCCCGTCCCGTCTGCCCGGTTCCACCACGAGCGGGCGTCTCCCCCACCCGCATCCGGCTGCCCAACGATGAGCACCACGACACCGTCGCCGCGTACCTCACGCACCGGTTCCCGCCGCACGACGTCGAGCACACCGCCGCTCTGTTCGCCCGCGGGGCCGTCTTCGGGCCCGACGGCGAGCCCCTGGGCGCCGACGCCTCCTACCGTCCCGGCGGGCACGTGTGGGTCTTCCGTCCGCTACCCTCCGAGCCTCCGGTGCCCACGGATCTGCCGGTGCTCTACGAGGACGAGCACGTGCTGGCGGTGGACAAGCCCCACGGGCTGGCCGTGACCCCACGCGGCGGCTTCGTGCGCCAGACCGTCGTCACCCTGCTGCGGGCCCAAGGGGAACGCGACGGTGACCCCGCGGCCGCGCTGATCTCCCCGGTGCATCGGCTGGATCGGCTCACCGCGGGGGTGCTGCTGCTGGCCAAGACCCGGGAGGCCCGTGGGCCCCTGCAGCGCCAGTTCGAGGCCCGGGAGGCGCAGAAGGTCTACGAGCTGCTGGCTCCGCTCAGGCCCCAGCCGGCGGAGGGCATGTCGGAGGACCCGGTGGCGATGCCGGCTGCCCCCGATCCGCCCCTGCGGGTGCGCTCCCGGCTGGTCAAGCCGGAGGGCTCCCTGCGGGTGCTCAGCATTCCCGGTGCCGCCAACTCCGTGACGGAGGTGCGCCTGCTCGCCGCCCGCGACGGCGACCTCGGGCTCTACGAGGCGCGGCCGCTGACCGGACGCACCCACCAGATCCGGGTGCACCTGGCCGGGCTCGGGCGCCCGATCCTCGGCGACCCCCTCTACGGACCCGCACCGACCGACGTCGCCGGAACCCCGGAGGTCCCGCTGGCACTGCTGGCCCGTCAGCTGCGGGTGCGGCATCCGGTGACCGGCGCGCCCCTGACCCTGCGCTCCCGCCGTAGGCTGGAGGCACCCGACCCGTGAAGGAGGCCGCCGTGGCCGAGAACTCCGACCCCCGCGCGCCGCAGAACCGAAGCGCCGGCGCCCCGCAGGACCGGGCCGCGCGCACTGCGACCGGCAGGGAACCGGCACCCCACAGGGGCCCCGCAGCCGACGGGGAATCAGCGGCGTCGGAGGGCCCGCGCTCGGCCCGGCACCGCGAGCGCTCCGTCGCCTCTGCCCGCGAGGAGGCCTCCCAGCGGGCGGAGCTTGCCGCGCACTCCGTCCTCGAGCTGTTCACCCACCGCCTGCTGGGGGTCCCCGGGACCCTGATCGGCGAGCCCGCAGCGCCCGCGCCGAAGGAGCTGAAGACGAAGGTGCTGGGCTGGAACTACTGGTGGCAGACGCACCTGCTGGACGCGATCGTCGACGCCGGGCTGCGCGCGCACCGCGAGCACCGCTCCGAGCTGGCCCGCGAGTGGCTGCAGCGGGGGCGTCGGCTGCTGCGCGGCATCCGCTGGCACAACGGCGGCACCTACGTGAACTCGTTCTTCGACGACATGGCCTGGCTGACCCTGGCCGTGCGCCGCCTGGATGCGCTGAGCCGGAAGGTCGATGGCGAGGGCAGCGCCCCGGCCCAGGACGCCGCCCGGACGCTGTACCCGCAGCTGCGCCGGGCCATCACGGCCGAGACCGGCGGGGGCGCGTTCTGGTCCAAGAAGCTGGACTTCAAGAACACCCCGGCCACCGCGCCGATCGCCCTGGCCCACGCGGGGCAGGCCCAGACCTCCCAGCGGCTGCTGGACTGGCTGCGCGAGCGGCTGTTCGCCGAGGGCCAGGGCTACTGGGACGGCATCAAGCTGGTGGCGCAGCAGGACGGCACCGTGGAGCACCGGGTGGAGCGCAACCTGTACTCCTACAACCAGGGCACGGTGCTCGGCGCCCTGCTGGAGACCCCGGGGGCGGACCTGGAGCACGCGGAGGAGCTGATCGGTCTGATCGCGGAGAAGATGACCACGAGCCTCGAGGTGGAGGGCACCCCGGTGCGGATCCTCAACACGCGGGGCTCCGGGGATGCGGGGCTGTTCGCGGGGATCCTCGCCCGGTACCTCACCCAGGCGGCCCGGGACACCCGGTTGGCCTCCACCGCGCGGGCCACCGCCCGGGATCTGGTGCTGGCCACCGCGGAGCTGCTGTGGGCCGGGCGCCGGGAGTTCGACCCGGACCTGCCGCTGAACGAGGACGGGGTGGATGTGACCGAGGTGCGGGGCACGCCGGTGGCCGTGTTCTCCCCGGACGCCTCCCGGCCGACGTCGCAGACCCTGCCCGCCGGGGCTCCCGTGCAGCTGTCCTCGCAGGTGCAGGCCTGGACGATCCTGGAGGCCGCCGCCCGGCTGAGCTGAGATCCGGCGTTCAGCGGGTAGCCGAACCTCCCGGTCCGGGCCTGACGGGGGTGGCCCGGGCCCTCCCGGTGCGATAGAACCGAGGCATGAGCACTGTGCGCACCCCGGATCCCGTCCCCGGCTGGCTGACCGAGGAGGAGCTGGCCGCCGCCCGTCGGAAGCTGCCGATGGTCTACGTCCAGGCGATCCCGGTGGTCCTGGACCCGTTGGGCAACGTCGTGGAGGTCGGGCTGCTGCTGCGGCCCAACGAGGACGGGGAGATGGTGCGCTCCTTCGTCTCCGGGCGGGTGCACTACCGGGAGACGATCCGCGCGGCCCTGCTGCGCCACCTGGAGAAGGACCTGGGGCCGCTGGCGATGCCGCAGCTGCCGGCCTCCCTGACCCCGTTCACGGTCGCGGAGTACTTCCCGAGCCCCTCACAGTCCGGGCTGACCGATGAGCGCCAGCACAGCGTGGCCCTGTGCTACGTGATCCCGGTGCAGGGCGACTGCGAGCCCCGTCAGGACGCGCTGCAACTGACCTGGTTCACGCCCGAGGAGGCGATGGACGCGCAGGTGCAGGCCGAGTTCGAGGGCGGCGGCGGAGACCTGGTGCACCGGGCCCTGGCGCACATGGGCTGGGGTCGGTGCTGATCCGGAAGCTAAGGGACGGCGCCTTCTGCGAGGGCGCTGATCCGCCTCACCGCATCCGGGTCGTGCAGTGAGCCCGCCCGAAGCTGGCTCTCCAGGCGATTCTTCGCTCGCAGGAAGTGCTGCCGGTCTCGAGGACGGATCTGCCCGACCTCCACTTCTTTCCGATCCAGCATCTGCGCCAGGAACAGGATGTCGTCCACGTGCCTGTCCCATTCGCTGTCGCTGGTGTTGGACAGAGCCGCGCACTTGGCGACCAGGCTGCTGTACAGCGTAGGGCGCAGCACCATCCCCTCCTCACCGTCCACCATTCTCAAGGTGATCGCTTCGCTCCGGTCGAGGGCCTGCTGGATGCCGTGCCCCTCCAGCAGGCGCCGGCCGAGGACATCGTGCTTGGATCTGCCGGCATTGACGGGGATCAGCAGATCGATCTCCGTATCGTCTCTGCGCCACCGGACCTGCGGCCCGTCCGGGTTGGTGAGCACCGGACGGTACCCTGCGTCCTGCAGAAACCGGCTGGCGGTCACTCCGATCTCCGGGACCTCCCGATAGCCCAGACCGGCATCGATGTCTTCCGTGGTCCGCGCGGGCGCGACACCACGCTCCCAGGCATGCAGCTGGGCCATCTGCCCGCCGATGACGGTCCATCCGGAGGGCATCTCCCGGTACAGGGCGAAGAGCGTGGACCAGCCCCGGCGCTGGCGTTCGACCAGGTACGGCGCGTTCACCACGATGTTCGGGGTCATGATGCCCCGTTCCGCACCACTTCTGCGACCCTCCGGTCCTCACGGACGCCGGGTCGATGCGCCAGATCCACCAGAGCGGTCATCAGGTCAGGAGCAGCGTCCCGGCGATGGATCACCAGCTTCACCGGGGTTTCCGCCATGCGCTCCCTCGACCATTCGGTGGGAATCTTCCGCATCTGCACTTCCAGTTCACCGGGCACGGACATGCGGATACCGGGGTGGCTCACCCCGGTCAACGGGAGCCGGTCCAACAGGTCCGGATCCGGGGCAACCCACCGGATCTCCGGTTTCGGCCACAGGCCGCGGGACCAGGCGCGAAGCAATCGGGCGGGCTCGGCGGCAGATCGCAGCTGCTGCAGCCGACGCTCCACACGAAGCCGTTCGACGGCATCGGCTCGCAGCCGTCCTTCCTGAGCCGTGTCCACCATGCTGCGCAGGCGCTCCAACAGCATGTCGAAGGACCTCGGCGACATCGGCCGCACCGGGAAGGCGCCGTCAGCAACTCGGTTCTGCACCGCACTCCTGCTGATCTCCCACCGCCCGCCGAGCTTCTGCGCGGCCAGCCGGCCTTCGGCGATCAGCGTCCGCGCTCGGCGCTGACTCACGCCCAGGTGCTCGGCGGCCTCCCGCACGCTGAGGGTCTCCCGGTCGACCTCTCCTGCCGGTGCCCCCGCGCCGCGCCGAGGCTGCGCCGTCTGCTCCCGCTGCGCCATCGCGCCCCACCCCCTTCCGGAAGCCCTGTTGGCGGAACCCTTGTGCAATCCTGCGTATCCGGAACCCTAGTGCAATGCGGGGTCGGAGGAAAGACCCCCGGCACCCCGCCCTTGACCCGCGCCCCCCCCCCGGACCCGCGGCGTCGGACACCCCACCCCGTAGGATGGACGGGTGCCGACCGCAGAGAGCCCCCAGCGTCCCACCCCCGGCGTCGCCGCCAGCAACCCCGGCGCCGAACCCGCAGAGAACACCGCCCCGCCGTCCGGAACCGCCGCCTTCGGCTTCGCCGTCGGCGCCCGCCTGGCCGAGACCGACGACGCCCGCGGCACCCGCAGCGCCCGCGAGCGCAACGACGGCGGACGGTTCCTGGGCCGCACCGGGGTGATCACCACCCCGCACGGATCCATCGCGACCCCCGCGTTCATCCCCGTGGGCACCCAGGCCACCGTCAAGGCGGTGCTGCCCGAATCCATGGCCGAGCTGGGGGCGCAGGCGCTGCTGGCCAACGCCTACCATCTGTACCTGCAGCCGGGCCCGGAGGTCCTGGACGCCGCGGGCGGGCTGGGCGCGTTCATGAACTGGCCCGGCCCCACCTTCACCGACTCCGGCGGCTTCCAGGTGATGTCCCTGGGCTCGGGGTTCAAGAAGGTCATCGACATGGGCACCATGACCGGCGCCGTCGGCTCGGATGGGCGCCCGGTGGGCGATGACGACGTCGCGGCGGGCAAGGAGCGCATGGCCTACGTGGACGACGACGGGGTGACCTTCCGCTCGCATCTGAACGGGGACCGGCACCGCTTCACCCCGGAGGTCTCGATGCGGGTGCAGCATCAGCTGGGCGCGGACATCATGTTCGCCTTCGACGAGCTGACCACCCTCTACAACTCCCGGGGGTACCAGGAGCTGGCCCTGGAGCGGACCCGCCTCTGGGCGCTGCGCTGCGTGGCCGAGCACCGCCGACTCACCGAGCAGCGGGCCGGAAAGCCCTACCAGGCGCTGTTCGGGGTGATCCAGGGCGCCCAGTACGAGGACCTGCGCCGGAAGGCCTGCCGGGACCTGGGCGCGATGGGCTTCGACGGCTTCGGGCTGGGCGGGGCCCTGGAGAAGGAGAACCTCGGCACGATCGTGCGGTGGTGCTCGGAGGAGCTGCCGGAGGCCAAGCCGCGCCACCTTCTGGGCATCTCCGAGCCGGATGACATCTTCGTGGCCATCGAGAACGGGGCGGACACCTTCGACTGCGTCTCCCCCACCCGGGTGGCCCGCACCTCCGCGGTCTACTCCCCGGACGGGCGCTTCAACGTCAGCAACGCCCGGTTCAAGACGGACTTCTCCCCCATCGTGGACGGCTGCGACTGCTACACCTGCACCCACTACACCCGCGCGTACCTGCACCACCTGTTCAAGGCGAAGGAGCGCCTGGCCGCGACCCTGGCCTCGATCCACAACGAGCGGTTCATCGTGCGGATGGTGGACACCGCCCGGGAGACCATCGCCTCCGGAGACTACTTCGCCTACCGGGACGAGTTCCTGGGCCGGTACTACGCCGCGCGCACGACGCCGGGTGCGGCGCCGAGCGCGGCGGCATCCGGTGACGCGGCGTCGGCCGGGAAGGGGCGGGCATGAGCATCCTCGCCACGGTCCCGGCCCGCCAGATCGTCTCCGTCTCCCAGGATGTGCGGGCCCCGCGCCGGGAGGTCTACGCGGCGTTCCTGGATCCGCTGCGCCTGGCCGCCTGGTACGGCCCCGAGGGCTGGATCGTCCCGGTGCACACCATCTCCCTGGACGCCCGCCCCGGCGGGATCCTGCGGCTGGCGATGGTCCACCACGAGAACCCCGGCCAGGCGGTGCCCCTGTACTCCACGTTCGTCTCGGTGGTCCCGGATCAGCTGCTGGAGCACCGGGAGTCCCTGCCCGGCCCGGACGGGCAGGCCAGCGACGCGCAGGTGCTGCACCGCATCGAGTTCCTGGAGCGGGAGGTCGACGGCGCCCCGGGCACCCGGGTGGTGCTCAGCCAGGGGCCCCTGCCCCCGGAGGTGCACCCCGGGGTTGCCACCGCGTGGCGCTCCTCCCTGCGGCGCCTGGCCCACACGGTGCAGGCCGAGACCGCCCGCCCCCGCGGCTGAGGCCCGCCCTCGCGCCGGGTCAGTCCCGGGAGCGAATCGGCCCGTGGCGCAGCTTCGAGGGCCACCACACGGCGTCGCCGATGTCGTGCACCAGGGCCGGGACCAGCAGGGCCCGCACCAGGGTCGTGTCCAGCAGCACGCCGAAGGCCACCAGGAAGGCCAGCTGCGCCAGGAACATCAGCGGGATCACGGCCAGCGCCGCGAAGGTCGCCGCCAGCACGACGCCGGCCGCGGTGATCACCCCGCCGGTCAGGCGCAGCCCCCGCAGCACCCCCTCGCGGGTGCCCGCGCTCAGGGACTCCTCCCGCACCCGGGTCATCAGGAAGATGTTGTAGTCGATGCCCAGGGCCACGAGGAACACGAAGGCGTACAGCGGCACCGTGGGGTCGGCGTTCGAGAAGCCCAGCAGGTGGTGGAACACCAGGGCGCCCACCCCCAGGGCCGCGAGGTAGCTGACCACGGTAGTGGCCACCAGCAGCAGCGGGGCGAGGATCGAGCGCAGCAGGAGCATGAGGATCACGGTGATCACCGCGAGGATGATCGGGATGATCAGCGCCCGGTCCGCGCTGGCCGCCTCTAGGGTGTCCAGGTCCTGGGCGGTGGTCCCGCCCACCAGGGCGTGCGCATCCGCGGCGGTGATCCGGTCCCGCATCCGCTGCACCGTGTCCTCCGCGGCCGCCGAATCCGGGGCGTCGGCCAGGGTCACCTCCAGCATCACGTCCCCCTCGGCCACGGTGGGCTGCGCCCCGTCGTAGGGCGGGGCGGAGCGCTGCTGCTGATCCAGCGGCACCGTGCCGGTGGGGGAATCCGCGGCGACCACGCTGACCGAATCCACGCCGTCGGTCTCCCGCAGGATCTGCCCGGCCTGCTGCTCGGCGTCGGCCGCGACGACCACCTGCGCCGGGGTCCCGGAGCCGCCGGGGAAGTGCTCCGCCTGGACCTGCTGGCCGTCCCGGGCGTCGGAGTGGCCGAGGATCAGCTCCGACTGCGGGACCCCGGAGGCCCGGAACTGCAGGGCGAAGGCCGCCATGATCACGAGGGCTGCGGCGCTGACCAGCCAGATCGGGCGGGCTCGGCGCCCCACCCGCCGCGCGATGCCGCCCCACAGCCGGGCCGGGGGCGTGAAGTCCTCGCCTCGGAAGCGCGGACGGGCGGGCCAGAAGGCCACACGGCCGAAGATCAGCAGCAGCGCCGGCAGGAGGGTCAGGGCCGCGAGCATCGCGAAGACGATGCCGGTGGCGGCCACCGGGCCGAGGGCGGCGTTGGTCTTCAGGGAGGAGAACATCAGGCACAGCAGCCCGGCGATGACGGTGCCGCCGGAGGCGGCCACCGGCTCGATGGTGCCCCGCCAGGCCGTGCGCATCGCCGCGGGCACCGTGCGGTGGGTCTGCAGGGCTTCGCGGTAGCGGGCCACGAACAGCAGGGAGTAGTCCGTGGCCGCGCCGATGACGAGGATGAACAGGATGCCCTGGATCTGCCCGTTGATGCTCAGCCACGCGGCGTCGGCCAGGTGCCAGATCACCAGGATGGAGGCGGACAGGGCGGCCAGGGAGGTCAGCAGCACCAGGATCGGCAGCAGGGGCGAGCGGTAGACCGCCAGCAGGATCACGAACACCACGACCAGGGCCACCGCCAGCAGGATGCCGTCGATCCCGGAGAAGGCCTCGGCCAGATCCGCGGTGAACCCGGCCGGGCCCGTGACCCACCCGCGCAGGCCCTCGGGGGCCTCGTTCAGCCGCTCCCGCAGGGCGGTCACGGCGTCGTCGGGCTGCGCCCCGGAATCCAGGGGCAGCACGATCTGCAGGGCCTTGCCGTCCTCGGAGGGGATCGCCGGGGAGGCCGCCCCGTCCAGGGGCACCTCGCGGCCCGGGTCCTTCGCCAGCTGCTGGGCCCAGGCGGTGTCCTGCTCGGTGATCCCGTCCGGGTTCTCCAGCACGACGATCGCCGGGATCGCGTCGGATTCCTTGAAGTCGGCCAGGCGCTGGGCCACCTCGGTGGACTGGGCGCTGGCGGGCAGCCGGTCCGTGGCCGATTCCGAGGTCACCTCGGAGATCTTCCCGAAGTAGGGCCCGCCGATGCCGGTTACCGCCAGCCAGGCGAGGATCAGCAGGGCCGGCAGCAGGATGCGCAGCCAGCGTCGGCCCGGGCGGGCCTGCGGATCCAGGTGCTGGGGATGGTGCCGGTCGCGGTCGCTGTGGGGCTCGACGTGGTGGTCGGCGCGTGGGGTGCTGTGCTGGGCGTTCACGGGGTCTCCTCGGGGTCGGTGCGGGGGTGCTCGGCGTCGTCGGCGGCACCCGGGGGCTGGCCGGGGCGGGCGGGAGGCTCCGCCGCCTCCGGGCCGCCCAGGGCGGTGTTCAGCCCGGTCAGGAAGGCGTCGATGGTGCCCAGCTGGGTGTGGTCGAAGCGCTCGGCGACGGTGCGCATCGCGGCCAGGTGCCCGGAGAAGTGCGCGAAGAACTCCCGCCGGGCGTGCTCGGTGAGCACCAGCACGCGGGAGCGTCGATCCCGCGGGTGCGGCTCCCGGCGCAGGTGCCCGGCCGCGACGAGCCGGTCGATCAGGGCGGTGGCGGAGGCCGTGGTGATCTCCAGGTGCGCGGCGACCTCCTTGGGGGTCGTCAGTCGGCCGCGCTGGTCCCGCACGATGAGAAGGCGCAGGGTCGCCAGGTCGGTGGCGTTGAGTCCCATGCCGTCCTTGAGCTCGGCGTGGGCGTGGTCCAGGGTCTGGCCCAGCACCTGCAGCTGCTGCAGGACCCGCAGGACGGCGCCGTCGGGCTGTCTCACCACCATCACCCCTCGAAAATCTAACTAGATTATCTAGCAGTCTAGGGGGTGGCTCCGGTCTCCGCCACCGCGGATCCGGCCAGACTCAGGACCGGGAGCGGGCGGCCTCCTTGGCCGCGGCGCGCACCACCTGCAGCTGCCGGGTCTGCGGCCCCGGGGACCCGGAGAGCACCGCACCCTCGAACTCCCCGGCCTCGGCGTCGTCGAACTGGTGGGCCTCCCGGGCCGCGGCGGCCTCATCCCGACGCCGCAGCCGGCGCACGTGCAGGCACCCCCACAGGTAGACCAGCAGGGCCGCGGCCAGCCAGATCAGCTCCGTGAGCACCGCCGAACCCACGGGCGCCTCCGGCAGGTACACCCGGGAGCGGATGGCCCCGAGAGCCACGGCTGAGGGCACCAGGTGGTGCAGGATCTGGTACCGATCCGGGGCCATGTCCAGCGGCAGCAGCAGACCCGAGGCCGGCACCCCGCACATGATGAACACGCCGATCAGCCAGATCATCACGTCGTTGCGGATCAGCAGCGCCCCGCCGACGGCGAAGATCTGAATGCTCACGGACATCAGGAACAGGATCGGCCACACCGTCCAGTCCACGTCCGCGGGCAGGAAGCGCACCACGTGCACGGAGATCAGGTACTGCAGGCCCGTGTTCGCCGCGGCCACCCCCAGCACCCACGCCAGTCGGCGGTACCAGCTCCATCCCCGTCCCACCAGGCCGATCATCATGCCGGCGATGTTGGACCCGACGATCCCGCCCAGACCCAGGTACATCATCGACATCCCGAAGCGGTCGTTGGCGTGGGTCGGGGCCAGATCCACGGTCTGCGGGGAGACCTCCCCGGACACGGCCGCGAACACCGTGGTCACCGCCGACTCCGCCTGGATCCCCGTCCCCGAGGCCACCAGCACCACCGGGCCCTTTCCGGCCTCGGCCCCCGGCACCTCCGCGGCATCGGCAGCGGGCACGAAGGCCCCGCGGGCCCGCCCGTGCAGCATGTCCTGCCGGGCCTGCTCGGCGGAATCCACCCGGTGCACCTCGTAGGCGGGCAGCTGCTCGAGGGTCTTCGCGATGCTGGTGCCCTGAGCGCCGTCGGCCACCACATCCAGGACCATCCCGTTGGGTGCGGGGTGGTGGACCAGCCCCAGATACATCAGCGGCATCGCGATCGCGAAGAACATCGGCAGGCGGATCGCGGCGTGCAGACCCCGCCGATTCTGCATCTGCTCGTCCGAGACCACCCGGCGGCTGCCGAAGAATCCGCGGAAGCCGCGGGTGGAGGCCACGGCCGCGCGCAGCTGCTCCCTGGCCCGTCCCTCGGCGCGGGTGCCCGGAGTGTCTGCGACCGCTTCCTGCTCGTCCTTCTCCGCCGGCACGGCGTCGGCATCCGTGGGACGGGGACGGCGCAGGAAGGAGGCCCCGAGCAGCGCCAGGGCCAGGAAGAACCACAGCAGCAGGGTGATCACGTTGCCGGCCAGGGAGGCCGTGGGGAAGTACAGCAGCTTGCGCAGGGCATCCAGCAGCGCCGGGGTCGGCAGCCACGGGTGCAGAGCGGCGACCACCGGCGGGACCAGCTCCGTGGCCATGCCCGCCCCGGAGGAGGGCACCCCCAGCAGCACCAGCAGGAAGATCGTGGGCAGGGCCATGTACAGCCCGATCACCCGCATGCCGCCGGTGTGGAACAGCATCACGATGAAGGAGGCGAAGGCCATCAGCAGGAAGATCGGCAGGGCATGCACCTGGAATGCCGCGTAGACGCTGTACCCCACGAAGGTCGCCAGCGTCGCGTAGGCCAGCGCCAGCACGGCCATGATCGAGATCGCCACCCGTGCGGAGAGCTGCGCCAGGTTGGAGCGCAGACCCGTGGCGGTCATGAACCCGGCCATCATCACCGGCAGCCCCATGAACAGCAGGGACAGCCCCAGCCCGTCGCCGCCCGGCGGGGGCACGAGGTCCTGCACGGTGGGCGCCGGCGCCTGCTCCGCGGATTCCGCCTTCCCCAGCTCCACCAGGACCTTCGGGGCGATCTTCGCGATGTAGGACTCGGCGAACTGCGTCGCGGAGGTGGAGCCCATGCTCGCGACGTACTCCGTGTTGGTCTGCGGGTCCCAGGCGGCCCGGACCTGCAGGGCCTCGATCTGGCGCTTGGCCTCCTCGGCGGAGTCCACCGCGGAGACGTCGTAGGAGTCCCCGGCCGCGGCGTCCAACCGGTCCACCAGGTGCTCGGCGCTCGCGTCCTGGGCGACGACGGCGACCTTCAGATGGTGCGGGGTCGGGGTGTGCATGCTGAACCCGTAGATCAGCGGGAACATCACCGTCATGAACAGCGGCAGGACGATGGAGAACTTCAGGATCCTCCCGGCTTGGCGCTTGAGAGTTCCGGTGCTCAGTCGCGCGGCCATCGGGGCTCCTCCGGGGTTCGGGTCGGGACGCCGGGCGCGGCATCGGGGGCGGTCTCGGGGCGATGGGCCCCGCCGCGGCTCCGCTCCGCCCCCGCTGGGGTCCTCGTGTGGGCACCCGCGCGGCGCTCCTCGCGGGTGCGGGTCAGCAGCACCAGCGCGATGGCCACGGCCCCGCCGATCGCGGTCTCCGCCAGGCGCGCGGTGAGCACCGTGCCCACCGAGGAAGGGTGCCCGAGCTGCAGCATGAGCAGGGCCAGCGGCGTGATGAACAGGGTCGCGAAGGCGTAGTTGCGCAGCACGTACGTCTCGGTGAGGAACTGGAAGATGATGACCCACACGACCAGGTGCCAGGGCTGGGGGTGCTGGGAGAGCACGAAGGCGGTGATCAGCACTCCGCCGAGGGTCCCGATGACGCGCTGCACGCCCCGGTGCAGCCGGGCCCGGGAGTTGGGCCCGGCGATGGCCGCGGCCGCGGCGACCATCGCCCAGTAGGAGTGGGACAGCCCCGAGGCCTGCCCCAGCAGCCCGGCGATGAGCGGAGCGAGGAAGAACATCAGGCCGTAGCGCACGGCGCGGCGCCGGTCCATCCCGTGCGGGCCCGGCGGCGGGGCCACGTGGCCGCGTCGCCCCTCCCCCAGCAGGGCGCCGGCCAGACCCGCGAGCACGGACCACGCGGCCGTCGCCGCGGCGGTGCCCAGGCCCTGCGACCAGGAGGCGGGGTGCGGGATGGAGCCGATGGCTCCGGCGGCGAAGATCAGGAAGGTCGAGCCGGCCGGGCGCAGACGCAGCACGGCGGTGAGCACGGCCCCGCCGCCGGCGACCAGCCCGCACACCGCGACCACCAGCCAGGGGTCCGCGTGCGCCCGGGACAGCCCCAGCCCCAGCGCGATGCACACCAGCAGCATCAGCGCCGCCTGGCACTGGTGGCGCAGGCGCAGCCGCGGGGCCTCCTGGCGCCCGTAGATCGCGGTGAAGGCCCCGAAGGCCGCGTAGATGCTCAGGTCCAGCCGCCCCAGGGCGAGCAGCAGCAGCTGCGGCAGACCCACGGTCAGCGCGATGCGCACGGCGGGAACGTGGTCCTGCGTGGGCGGGGCGAAGCGGACGAGCTGATGCAGGGGACCGGTGGGCACGGGCGGCGGGAGCTCCTGGGTGAGGCGCGGCGGCGGAGACCCTCCCATCCTAGGGCCCGACGCCGTTGTGCACCGGCCGCGCACCCGGCGCACCCGCGACGCGGCCCGGTCACCCGGCCCGGGGCGCCCAGGTGAGCCTTGTAGGTTGGGATCATGCCCCTCGGTTCCCTGCTGCCCGACGATCCCCTGCGGCTGTGGCGCATCGTGACCGACCTCAGCCCGCGCGCCCTGCCGGTGCCGGGCCCGGCCGGGCCGGCGGAGACGGTCAAGGACTACCTCCCGGAGCACCACCTGCCCTGGGAGCCAGTGACCGGGCACCTGAGCCTGCATCGGGAGCGCACCTGGCGCCATCGGGTCTACGCCGGCCTGGTGGATCACGCCCGGCTGGTCGCCGGCGCCGTCGCGGCGGGGACGATGCCGGAGACCCCCGACGACGCCTCCGCCGGGAAGGCTTCGGAGTCGAGGCGACCGCAGGAGCTCACCGCCGTGTTCGCCCTGGAGGTCGACGAGGAGGGCCGGGTGCTGCCGGAGACCCTCGAGCTGTCCCGGGCCGCCTGGCGAGCAGCCGGTGCCCCCGGTCCGGACTACGCGAGCCAGCTGCCGCGGTGGCGCGAGCAGCTGCTGGAGCACTGGGCGCACCGGGAGGTGCTGATCCGCGGCCGGGGGCAGCCGGGTGACGGCGGGCGGCGGCTCACCCAGGAGGATCTGGCGCAGGCGCTGAGCCTGACCGACCGGATCCTGGGCGAGGGAATCCTCTCGGGGCCGGTCTCAGCGACGGTGCGGGTGGCCAGCCGCCGGGTGCGCCGCACCAGCCGCCCCGAAGGCTCCCCGCGCGTGCCGGTGCTGAACCACCCCAGCGCGGCCGCGCTGGACCGGGCCGACCACCGCACCCGCTTCCGCCAGGCCGCGGCCGGGCTGCTCGGGGTGGACGCCCCGGAGCATCCCGCCGACGTCATGGACTCCCGCACCCGCCTGTACTACGCCGTCGCCCCTCAGCAGGTGCCCCTCGGCGCGCCGGAGCCCTCCCCGGCCACGGCGGCCACCCAGTTCGCGGTGGACGCGGCCCTGAGCCGGCTCGGCGCGCGCGAGGGCCTGTGGACCTGCCCACCGCGCACGGCCGCCGGGACACCCGGACCGGAGACCTCCCGGGAGATCGCCGCCGCGATCCTCGTGCACCGGGCCCGCGCCCTGGCCGAGATCCCGGATCCCGCGGAGGTCTTCGACCCCGAGCCCCTGCCCTGGACCCCGGGGCGCACCGTGCCCGTGCCGCACCCGGACCTGGCCGGGCACGAGTTCCTGCACGCCGTCGTGGACCCGGCCTCCAGCGCCTCCGGCCCGGTGCCGGGCACCGGACCCTACGGGGTGCGGGTGGTCCTGGCCCCCGGGATGCCCGAGCATCCTCCCTTCCAGGCGCTGCCCGCCGGACGCGAGATCGGGGTGATCGATGCGATCGACGCCGTCCTCAACGCCCTGCCGCGCGCCGGCGCCGATCCCGCGGCGGATCAGGGCGAGTGGGAGCGCACCGCCGACGCCGCCCTGGCCGCCCAGGAGCGCACCCGCGAGCTGCTGGCCTCCCGGCAGCGCTTCCACGAGGCGGTGCCCCTGCTGCTGCGGGCGGAGGAGATGACCCGGGACATCGGGCAGAACATCCGCGATGCCCAAGCCTCCGTGGACGCCCTCACGGCGGACCTGGTGCGGGCCGAGCGGGCGCACCGCACCGCCCAGATGCGCCGGCACGGGCTCAGCGACGCGATCGCCGCGCATCTGCACGAGGAGCCGGGCGTCTGGCGCCGGGCCGCGAGCCTGGGCCGGGCCCGGGTGCCGTGGCGGGAGCGGCTGGAGGACCTGCGCACCGCGCAGGAGACGGCCGCCCGGGAGGAGGACGCCTGCCAGACCCGGGTGGGCGCGGCCCGCCGTCGGCTGCATGCGGCCCAGCAGAACCGGGACGGGCTGCGCGATGAGCTGGAGCAGTCCCAGGAGACGGCCCGGGCCCTGCAGGCGGAGCTGGCGGCTTACCCGCACCCGGAGCACGCGATCGACCAGGAGTGGCTGGGCGGCGGCTGGTCCGGGACCGGTCCGGCCTGCCCGTGGCTGGATCCCGAGGTGCAGCGGGCCCGGACCGGGACCTACCGACTGGCGGTGCGCCTGCACGCCCTGACCCTACTGCACCTGCCCCGGGAGTTCCGGGACGGGCTGAAGGCCGCCCGCGATGTGCTCTCCGGGCGCCCGGTGCCCTCCGCAGAGGTCATGCTCGCGGCGGTGCAGGTGCTCAGCGCGATCTTCCCCAAGATCCGCGTGGACCCGAACCTGCTGCCGAGTCTGCTGCGCGGCCTCGGCGAGCGCCGGATCGGCTGGCTGCTCTACGACGACGCCGCCCGCGTCTCCCCGGCCGTGGCCTACGCGGGTCTGCTGGGGGCCCGGCGCGGCGTGCTGCTGCCCGGTCCCCCGGGACGGCAGGCGGCCGGCGAGCCGGCGGCCGGGCCGACGTTCCTGGCACCCGACGCCGCGGCGCAGCGGGCCCTGGCCCGGGCGGCGTCGTGCGGGGCCTCCTGGGCCCCGGCGGTCTCCAGCGCCTACGATCTGGGGCTGGGCCGGGAGGCCGCGGCGTCGGGGACCGCGGGCGCAGGAACGCCCTGAGGGCGGAGGGGGCGGCCTCCCGTACACTGACACGGTGAGTTACTCCCTGCTGAACATCCCCGGTCTGCCGCAGTGGATGGACATCACCCTGGTGGTCGTGGATGCGGTCATCCGGATCATCGCGCTGTGCTGGATCCCGTACAACCGGAAGCCGGCCGTGGCGCTGGGGTGGCTCATGGCGATCTTCCTCATCCCGTACATCGGCATCATCGCGTTCCTGGTGATCGGCTCCCGCTATCTGCCCAAGTCCCGACGGCAGCGTCAGTCGCGGATGAACGAGCTGATCCGCGAGCAGATCGGGGATCAGGCGATCCTGGGTCGGCACGACCATCTGCGGGAGCCGGCGGTGGCCGCCGCTCAGCTGAACTACCGGCTAGGCTCCCTGCCGCTGACCGGCGGCAACTCCTTCGAGCTGCTGCCGGACAACCACGAGTCCATCCGGGTGATGGCCGACGCCGTGGACCGGGCGCGGGAGTACGTGCACTTCGAGTTCTACATCGTCGCCTACGACCAGACCTCCGCTCCCCTGATCGACGCCCTGTTCCGGGCGCATGAGCGCGGGGTCAAGGTGCACATCCTCATCGACCACCTGGGCTCGGCCGGGTATCCCGGCTACGGCGAGCTGGTGAAGATGCTGGATCGCTCCGGGATCTCCTGGCACCGGATGCTGCCGATCCGGCCGTGGCGCCTGGAGTGGCAGCGCCCGGACCTGCGCAACCACCGGAAGATCCTCGTCATCGACGGCAACCTCGCCTTCTCCGGCTCGCAGAACATCATCGACCGCTCGTACAACAAGCCGAAGAACCTGCGCAAAGGCCTGCAGTGGAAGGACCTGATGCTGCGCATCGAGGGACCGCTGGTGGATGAGCTGAACGCCCTGTTCATCTCCGACTGGTACTCGGAGACCGAGGATCTGCTGCTGGATGAGGTGGACCAGGAGCTGCCCTCGATCGACGGTGGGGTGATGGCCCAGGCGGTGCCCTCCGGGCCGGGCTTCGACACGGAGAACAACCTGCGGCTGATCAACCAGCTGATCTACAACGCCGAGGACCGGGTGCTGATCTGCTCCCCGTACCTCATCCCGGACGATTCCCTGAAGATGGCGCTGACCACGGCCGCGCAGTCCGGGATCGACGTGACGCTGATCGTGTGCGCGAAGGGCGACCAGTTCTTCGCCCACTACGGCCAGCAGTCCTACTACGACAGCCTGCTGGAGGCCGGGGTGCGGATCATGCTCTACCCCGCCCCGACGGTGCTGCACACGAAGTTCGTCCTGGTGGACCACGATATGACCTGCCTGGGCTCGTCCAACATGGATGTGCGCTCCTTCTCCCTGAACCTGGAGGTGACGATGATGCTGCTCAGCGAGGAGATCACCGCCCAGGTGCAGGACGTCGCCGAGCGGTACATGGCCGTCTCCGACGAGGTGGACCTGGAGCAGTGGCGCAGCCGCCCGCTGCGCACCAAGGCCCTGGAGAACGTCTGCCGCCTGACCTCCGCGCTGCTGTAGCTTCTCGGAAGGGGCGGAAGCAGAGTCGGGTGTGGCCCCGGCGTCGGATCGTTGACATGGCCACGCCCAGATGGCATTGTGCTCTGCATTACACCGTCGATCCGAAGGACGGTGTCCGCCATGGACATGAGGGCGCACGTGCTGCACTCCGGAGACATGGAGGCCGACTACACCTGGCTCCTCCTCAAACCCGAGCGCATCATCAAACCCTTCAGTCAGCGGGACGCCCCGCGCGAATTCGGTCTCGTTCCAACGCACGCCGTGCTCGTCGAGACACCCGAGGGGCGGATGCTCTGGGATACCGGTGTCCCTCGAAACTGGGCCAGTCGCTGGCAGCCGACCGGCTTCGACCAGTTCTTCCCGGTGGTCGATGACGCCGAAGACCCGGAAGCCTCCTATCTGGACCGCAGCCTTGCCCGGATGGGACTGAGCACCGAGAACATCGACCTGCTGGTGCTCAGCCACCTGCACTTCGACCATGCGGCCAATGCCCGAGCCTTCGACAACGGGAAGACCAGGATCCTCACCAGCACCGCCGAGCTGGAGAGAGTCAAGGGGATCACCGGCTACCACGAAGGCGCGAATATCCCCTCTGACTACGAGGGTCTGGACATCGGCGGCATCAGCGGCGATGAGGAGATCCTGCCGGGTGTCACCCTCCTGCAGACGCCGGGTCACACCTGGGGAACGATGTCCCTGATGCTGGATCTGCCCGACGAGGGGACGAAGATCTTCACCTCCGACGCCGTGTACATGCGGGATTCCTGGGGCCCTCCGGCCGTGGGGGCCGCGATCGTCTGGAACAATCTGGCCTGGCTGGACTCGGTGGAGAAGCTGCGCCGCATCGCCGAGGAGAAAGAGGCACAGGTCTTCTTCGGACACGACGCCGATCAGGCAGCTCACGAGATCCGCTGGGCCCCAGAGGGGCACTACTCATGATCCTCCACGACTTCCTCTGCGAGGCTCAGCATCGCTTCGAAGCTGGGTTGCCCACCATGGATGCGCCGAATCCGCCGTGTCCTATCTGCGGCGCTGCTGCACGGAAGAGGCTGTCGTCGGTCAACATCGGCAACCGGGCCGATGCCGGGCCGTCCCGTGAGCAGATGCCGCACAGCTGGGAGGGCGCCGGCCGGGGAGATCCCGACGTCCTGCACCACTGGCGGAAGACCATCGAACGCCGAGAGAAGCTCGAGGAGAAGTACCCCGAGCTCGCCGGCGACCGTCGTCCGGTGCTGGCTCATGAGGGGATCTTCGCCGGCCGTCCGCTGCGTGCGGGCGATGATGTGGGTCAGGCGATCGGCGATGCCCTCGCCTCAAGGGCGACACCGCCACGGAAGGACTCTCCCTGAGGCGGCATCGCTCTCCGGCTCGGCCGAGAGCCGATATCGCACCCGGTGTCACTGGGCCTGATCGGACTCCTCGAAGAGGATGATCTGCCGGATCGCCCGAGCCTCAGCCAGCGTGTCCATGGCCTCGTTGATGTCCTCCAGCCGGATGCGGGAGGAGACGAGCTCCTCCACGGGCAGGTCCCCATCGCGCCACAGCTGCTCATACCGCGGAATGTCCCGGGAGGGGACCGCCGATCCCAAGTAGCTGCCGATGACGCTGCGCGCCTCCGAGGTCAGGACCACAGGGTGGATCACCGACTCGGCCGAAGGGCTGGGCAGTCCGACGGTCACGGTCCGTCCCCCCACCGCAGTCGCCGCAAACGCCGTCTCGAAAGCCCGCGGATGCCCCGCAGCCTCGATGACCAGATCCGCCGTGATTCCCTGCTCAGCGACCTGCTCCGGGGTCCACACCTCGTCGGCTCCCAGCTCGGAAGCGCGCTTCAGCTTGGCTTCCTGCGCATCGACGCCGATGACCTTGCCCTTGCCGAGCCCGATGGCCGTCAGCAGCGCGGCGATGCCCACCCCACCGAGACCCACGACCATGATCGTGTCTCCCTCCTGGGGATCGCCGGCATTGACCACCGCTCCTCCGCCGGTCAGCACCGCACACCCCAGCGGTGCCGCAGCTTCGGGAGGCACGTCCTCCCCGATCTTGACGACGCTGGACTCGTGGACCACTGCATGAGTGGCGAATGCCGAGACTCCGAGATGGTGCAGGACCTCCTCTCCGTCCGGCCGATGCAGGCGGAGCTTCTTCCCTCCACCCGGCAGATATCCGGCAGTGTTGGACTCCGTGCCGCGGGAACAGGGCAGCTTGCCGTCCGTGCGGCAGTTCGCGCATTCACCGCAGCGCGGCAGGAACACCGTGACCACGTGATCTCCGACGGACAGACCTGCCACTCCCGGGCCGACCTCCTCGACGACCCCTGTGCCCTCATGCCCCAGAGCCATCGGCAGAGGTCGCGGTCGGTTGCCGTCCACCACGGAAAGATCGGAATGGCAGACGCCGGCGGCCGTCATCCGCAGCAGCACCTCTCCTTCCTGCGGCGGATCCAGTTCGAGCTCCTCGATGGCCAGCGGCTTGGAGTCGGCATAGGGACGCTCGGCCTCCATCGTGGTCAGGACAGCGGCGCGGATCTTCATGGTGTGCTCCTCAGCGACATGACACAGCGGTCGATCCCGCGATGGGTGCGGGAATCACATCCCACGCTACTCCGAGACCCAGACCACATCCATCCGCCGTCTGTGGCCCCGGCATCGGCCTGCTGTGATGCGCGGAGCCTTCGGCTGACAGCTCAAACCCCTTGTGGGAGGGCGGTTGCGGTGGTGATGTGGAAGGGAAGCGAACGAGTTCGAGAAGGAGTGAGGACATGACCGAGACCGTCACCGTTCCGCAGCCCGCCGGAGACACCAAGACCCGCGTGGAGAACGCCGAGCACGGGTTCGTCGCGCCGAAAGAGCTGCGCGACAGCCTGCAGAAGGTGCTCGTGGACCTGATCGCCCTGCATATGGTGGGCAAGCAGGCGCACTGGAACATCGTCGGCCCCAACTTCCGGGACCTGCACCTGAACCTGGACGAGATCGTGGAGATCGCCCGCGAGGCCTCCGACACCGTGGCCGAGCGCATGCGCGCCCTGCACGCCACCCCGGACGGGCGCCCCACCGTCGTCGCGGCCGCCTCGACCCTGCCGGAGATGCCGCAGGGCGAGGTGCTCACCACGGACGCGATCGACGAGATCGTCACCGCGGTGGAGGCCACCACCAACACCATCCGCGAGGTCCACGACACCGTGGACGAGGCCGACCCGACCTCCGCGGACATCCTGCACAGCATCCTCGAGAAGCTCGAGCAGCAGTCCTGGTTCATCAGCGCCGAGACCCGCCGCCCCGCCGCGGCCCGCTGAGACCCGGGGCGCGCTGAGACCCCGGTTTCGTTCTGAGATCCCGCGTTCGTGCTGAGATACCGCCCGACGTGCAGCATCTCGACACGAACCCCGCATCTCAGCAGGAGCCCCGCGCACGACGAAGACCCCGCTCCGGCACCAGCCGGGGCGGGGTCTTCTGCGATGCGCCCGGACAGGGAGGACCGCGGCACATGTGGACGAGGCCACCTCACATCCGCCGGTGCTGACGCGTCTACAGCATGAGCAGACGGAGGAGATGATCATGATGACCAGGCGACACACGGTGATCCAGACGGCGCTGGGCGATCGCAGGCTCGCTCAGCAGCTCGGCCCGGCCGGCGCGACTACCGTGGGATGACGATGCGACTTCCCTTAGACCAGGCCGTGACCCGGCACGGCGAGACCGTGCTGCGGGTCTGCCGAGCCGTGCTCGGTCCCGGGCTCGACGCCGATGACGCCTGGTCCGAGACGTTCCTGGCCGCGCTGAAGACCTGGCCGGACCTGCCGGAGGAGACGAACACGGAGGCCTGGCTGGTGCGGGTTGCCCGCCGCAAGGCGATCGACGTCGTCCGCGCCCGGGCCCGGCACGCGACCCCCAGCGACGACCTCCCCGAGCGGGTCTCCTCCCTGGGCACCCCGGGCGATGACGAGCACGGGGTGTGGGCCGCGGTGGCGGGGCTGCCGGAGCGGCAGCGGCTGGCGATCGCCTACCACTACCTCGGCGGTCTGCCGCACACCGAGACCGCCGCGATCATCGGCTCAAGCCCCGACGCGGTGCGCAGAGCCGCCTCGGACGGCATCAGGAGACTGCGGCAGACCTACCACGACGGCGAGCACACGGAAGGAGCACCCCGATGACCGACAGCATGCCCGCAGGCGCGAGCCTTCCGACCGGTGACGGCGAGGGAGCCGAGTGTGCCGCCCTCTTCCCGATCGAACCCGGGGCGATGGCCGATCTCCACGCGCGCCTGGCCGCACGGGCCGGTGAGCACGGACTGCTCGACGTCGCCTACCGCACGATCGACACCCCCGTCGGTCCGCTGCTGCTGGCCGCGACCGAGACGGGGCTGGTGCGCGTGGCCTACGAACGCGAGGACTTCGACGCGGTGCTGACATCGCTGGCGGAGAGGATCAGCCCGCGGGTGCTGGAGGCCCCCCGTCGCCTGGATGCGGTGGCCGCCGAGATCGACGAGTACTTCGCCGGCCGTCGACGCGCCTTCGACGTGCCGCTGGATTACGCGCTGTCCTCGGGGTTCCGCCGGACCGTGCAGCATTGCCTGCCGCACATCGACTACGGCCGCACCCGCTCCTACAAGGAGGTCGCCGAACTCGTCGGGAATCCGCGGGCCGTCCGCGCCGTCGGCACGGCCTGCGCGACCAACCCGCTGCCGGTCGTGGTGCCCTGTCACCGGGTGCTGCGCGCCGACGGCGGCCTCGGCGGCTACATCGGCGGTCTGGACGCGAAGACGACCCTGCTGAGACTGGAGCAGGCGGCATGACCCCGACGGCGGCCCGCTGAGGTCCCGGATGTGTGCTGAGATCCCACTTTCGTGCTGAGATACCGCACGCCGTGCGGCATCTCAGCACGAACGGCGCATCTCAACACGAAGGCCTCATCTGAAGCGCGGACGCCGCATACGACGAGGACCCCGTCCCGGCTGCTGCCGGTGCGGGGTCCTCTGCGGTGCGCCCTGTGGGGCTCGAACCCACGACCCAGGGATTAAAAGTCCCTTGCTCTACCAACTGAGCTAAAGGCGCGCAACACCTCACACTACCGGCCCGACGACGGGCCCCTCAACTCCCCCGGCCCCGCACCGACACCGCCGAAGCCCCCTGTCGGCCCGGCCTCCTGCGGGATCGGTTATTGTCCTCGTCCGCCGGTGGCGCAGAGAACTGCGGGTGGCCCGGGGCCGGTCCTACACTGTTCGGATGCCCGAGAAGCCTGCCGCGCGCCACCACCGTCCCGTGAAGTTCTCCCCCGCGATGTTCGACCAGCGCGAGGGCGGCACCGACCCGGAGACCCTCAGCCAGGCCGCGCACACCTCCGCCTGGGCCCTGCTCACCCGCGGGCGGGCCAACCGGGACCCGGAGGTCACGGCCCGGCTCGTGGAGTTCACGGACCGCTTCGGGGTGGAGGCCCTCGCGCAGATGTGGGCGCAGGCCCCGGCGGTCTCCCTGCCCGGCGCGCTGTGGCGCATCCACGCCCTGCGGGACACGGTGCGCCGGGACCCCGCGCGCATCGGCGAGTACTACCGCCTGGGCCAGGACACCGCGGAGGTCTCCCGCGTGGTGGCCGGCGTCGCGGATCCGCCGGACGCGGAGGAGGTGTGCCGCACCGTGGATGAGATCCTCACCGGCGCGTACACCGGGCAGTTCGACGTCGCCCTGGAGCGCTTCGCAGCCTTCTGCCGCGTCATCGCCCTGGGTCAGAGCCTCGCCGCGGACCGCACCGACGCCGCCGTCATCCCCCACCGGCCGGGAGCCGCCAGCGAGTTCTTCGCCGACCCGGGCTCCCACCCGGCCGGCACCCGGATGACCCGCGCCTCCCGGCGGCTGATCGGCACCGCCGAGCAGCTGGAGGCCGCCGCCGCGGCGTGGCGGGCCGGCACCCTCGACTGAGCCCGCCCCACCCGGCGGCCTCGCCCGCGCCCCCAGGCCACGTCCGCAGGTCCCACAGCTCAGGCGGGGGCGCCCCGACCGGGTCGGCTCAGGCGGCCCGCTCCCACGCCTGCTCCAGGGCATCCCGGTTCTGCCGGATCAGGGCGCGCAGGTCCCCGTCGTACAGGGAATCCGGCACCCCCTGGGAGAAGATCTCCACCACGCAGGCCCCGGTGTAGCCGGACTCGGCCAGCGCGTGCAGCAGCCGCCCGGTGGGGATCGGCCCGGTGCCCACGCTGCGCCGGTCCATCCCGGAGCGCGGGGTGCGCCAGTCGCTGACCTGCAGGATCGAGATCAGCTCGCCGTGGCTGCGGATCCCCTCCTCCAGCAGGGGGTCCTGCCACAGGTTCCAGGTGTCCAGGCACAGCCCCAGGCCCTCGACGCCGGTCCGCTCGATCAGCTCGACCGCCTGGGCGAAGGTCCAGATCATCGTCTCCGCGTTCAGGGAGATCGGGTTCAGCGGCTCCACCGCCAGGCGCACCCCCAGGTCCGCGGCCACCGGCGCCAGCTCCCGGTGGAAGCGCACGGCCTCCTCCAGGCCGCGGTGCATGTCCCCGTCCGGGGCGGGCCCGGTGTTGGTCACGAACACCGCCCCGGGGGCCACCGGGGCCAGCCGCTCCAGGCTGGCCCGGTAGGCGGCGATCCGCTCGTCGGCGCCCTTCGGGCTCGGCTGCATCGCGCTGGGCACGGCCGTGCGCACCGCGGGCTGCACCGAGCACACCGGCAGCCCGGACTCCCGCAGGGCCTCCAGCTGCTCCCGGCCCGCAGCACCCTCGGCCAGCTTGGCCTAGCACAGCTCGAAGGTCTGCACCCCGAGGTCCGCGCACTCGCGCAGGTCCCGCTCGAAGCTCCACGGCTGGGTGGTGAACTCGTTCATCCCGAAGGCGAAGGGCATCCCGCTCATCGGTCCGCCTCCGCCAGGAACTCCCGGACCGTCTCGACGAAGGCCTGCGGCTCGTCCAGGAACAGCGCGTGGCGGCTGTCCTCGAAGATCCGCTCCCGGGCGTCGGGCAGGTGCTCGGCCACCCAGTGCGGGCCGCGCCAGTCGAAGACGACGTTGCGCCGGGCCACGCACACCAGGGCCGGCACGGACAGGTGCGGGATGACGTCGCGCCAGTCCAGGCGCGTGTGGTTCTGCATCACCGCGTTGCGCACCTCCGGGCGGCACCGGCCCATCTCCGCCAGGAACAGCTCCCGCTCCCGCTCGGTGGGCTCGCGCTGCAGGATGGTCGGCACCTGCTCGCGGTCCTGGCCGGCCGGGTCGGCGGCGATGGCGGCCTGCAGGCCGGCCAGGGCGGCGTCGTCCCAGCACTGGGCGTGGGCCCACGGCCAGTCCGCGGTGCGGTACTGCGCCGGGGTCTGGTCGATGTACACGGCCTGGGCGACCCTCGCGGAGCCGAAGGACTCCAGCAGACCCCAGATGATCGGGCAGCCCAGGGACCACCCGATGAGGGTGGCCTCGCGCAGATCCAGGGCCTCCAGCAGCTCGTGCAGGTCCGCGCTGAGCCGGGACATCCGGTACCCGTGGTCCGGGGACTCGGAGCGTCCGTGCCCGCGCAGATCCAGGCGGATCACCCGGTGCCCGCGGGCCAGCTCGGAGGCGACGCCGTCGAAGAACCTCCCGGAGAAGGTCCACCCGTGGATCATGACCACGGGCCGACCGGCGCCCTCGTCGGTGTAGGACAGGCGCACCCCGTCCGAGGTGGTGATGGTGTGGCGTTCGACGGCGCCCGTCGTCTCGGCGGCGGTCTCGGAGTCGACGGCGCTCATAGGATCGGCTGACCTCCCGTGACGGCCACGCGGGCCCCGGAGACGTAGCTGGACTCGTCCGCGGCGAGCATGACGTAGGCGGGCGCGAGCTCGGCCGGCTGCCCGGCCCGGCCCACGGGGTAGTCCCCGCCGAAGTCCTCGACCATCTCCTCCGGCATGGTCGCCGGGATCAGCGGGGTCCAGATGGGGCCCGGGGCCACGGAGTTGGCGCGGATGCCGCGCGGGGCCAGGGACTGGGAGAGGGAGCCGATCATGTTGGCGATCCCCGCCTTCGTCGCGTTGTAGGCCAGCAGCTGCTGCGGGGGCATATCCGAGTTCACGGAGGTGGAGCCGATGATGCTGGAACCCGGCTGCATGTGCGGCACGGCGGCCTTGACCAGGTGGAACATCGCGGAGAGGTTGGTGGCCAGGGTGAAGTCCCATTCCTCATCCGGGATGTCGGTGATCTGCTCGCGGACCATCTGGAACGCGGCGTTGGAGACCAGCACGTCGATGCCGCCCAGCTCCTCCACGGTGCGGCGCACCAGCTCCCGGCAGTGCTCGGGGTCGGTGAGATCCCCGGGGACCAGCACGGCCTTCCGGCCGACCTCGCGCACCCACCGGGCGGGTCTGCTCGGCGTCGTCGTGCTCGTCGTAGTAGGAGATCACCAGGTCCGCGCCCTCCCGGGCGTAGGCGATGGCGACGGCGCGGCCGATGCCGCTGTCCCCGGCGGTCAGCAGCACGCGCTTGCCCTCCAGGCGCCCGCTGCCGCGGTAGGACTGCTCGCCGTGATCCGGCTGGGGGTCCATGGCCGCGGTGGAGCCGGGCCAGGGCTGGGTCTGCGCGGGGATCTGCATCGGGTCCTGCCTTTCCTCGGGAACGGCGCCCGAGGAGCGGGCGCGCATCCCCAGGCTACCGCCGTCGGACGGGCCCGCACCCCTCCCCGACCGGCATTCGCGCTGATCACAGCCGGGAAGGTGGTCAGGATCGGCCGTCTGCCCCCACCGCCCGTGAATACCCCCTGGGGGTACTTGACAGGGGGTGTACTACTGAAAGGAGAAGGACCCACCGCACCGAGAGGAACCATCATCGCCATGCCGCATCTGCGCACCGCCCCCGCCGCGGCCTCCCTCGCGGCCGCCGTCGTCCTGCTCGCCGGCTGCTCCGCCGGCGGCGACGCCGATTCCCACCCCGCGGAGCACGCGACGGGCGCCGCGTCCTCCGCCAGCGCCTCCCCCGCGGCCAGCATGTCCGGGATGGACCACGCCCACTCCCATGGGGACCCGCTGCCCACGGACATCCCCACGGCCCAGAACCCCCGCTACCCGGTGGGCTCCCAGGTGCGCCTGACCACCGATCACATGCAGGGCATGGAGGGCGCCGAAGCCACCGTCGTCGGGGCCTACGACACCTGGACCTACGCCGTGGACTACACCCCGACCACCGGCGGGCCCGAGGTGAAGGACCACCGCTGGGTCGTGCAGCAGGAGATCCGCGACGCCGGCTCCCAGCGCCTGGCCGACGGCACCCGCGTCACCCTGGACGCCGACCACATGGAGGGCATGGACGGGGCTCAGGCCACGATCGTCTCCTCCACCGACGAACCGGTCTACATCGTCGACTACACGACCCCTGACGGACAGACCGTGACCAACCACCGCTGGGTCGTGCAGAGCGAGATGGAGAGCCGATGAGCACCGAGGAGAGCACCCACCACCGCGACGCCGGGAGCGATCCCCACGCCGGGCACGACGAGCACGCCGGCGGCGAGTCCCACGGCCAGCACCGCGACCAGCACAACGGCGGGCACGGGCACTCCGGGCACGGCGGACACGATCAGCACGCCGGGCACGACCACCACGGCGGGCACGCCGGGCACGGCGGCGGGCACATGCAGCACCACGTGATGATGTTCCGCCGGCTGTTCTGGATCATGCTGGTGCTGGCCGTGCCCGTGTCGGTGTTCAGCCACGGCTTCGCCCACCTGCTGGGCTACTCCCTGCCCGATGCCGAGTGGGTCCGCTGGATCGCCCCGGTGCTGGGCACCGTGATGTACGTCTGGGGCGGGAAGCCCTTCCTGAGCGGCGCCGTCTCCGAGATCCGCAGCAAGTCCCCCGGGATGATGCTGCTGATCTCCCTGGGCATCACCGTCGCCTTCCTCTCCTCCTGGGGTGCCACCCTGCACCTGCTGGATTCCGGTCTGGAATTCTGGTGGGAGCTGGCCCTGCTGGTGGTGATCATGCTGCTGGGCCACTGGATCGAGATGCGCTCCCTGGCCCAGACCTCCTCCGCCCTGGACTCCCTGGCAGCCCTCCTGCCGGATGAGGCGGAGAAGGTCGAGGGCGAGAACGTCGTCACCGTCTCCCCGGACGAGCTGGCGGTGGACGACGTCGTGCTGGTGCGTCCCGGCTCCTCCGTCCCGGCCGATGGGACGATCCTCGAGGGCGCCGCCGCGATGGACGAGTCCATGGTCACCGGGGAGTCCCGGACCGTGCGCCGCGGGAAGGGCGAGCACGTGGTGGCCGGGACCATCGCGACCGACTCGGGGCTGCGCGTGCAGATCACCGCGACCGGCGAGGACACGGCCCTGGCCGGGATCCGCCGGCTGGTGGATGACGCCCAGTCCTCCTCGACCCGCGCCCAGCTGCTGGCCGACCGGGCCGCGGCCTGGCTGTTCTGGTTCGCGCTGGGCGCGGCGGTGATCACCGCGATCGTGTGGTTCGCGCTGGGTCGCCCGGACGACGCCGTCGTGCGCACCGTGTCCGTGCTGGTCATCGCCTGCCCGCACGCCCTGGGCCTGGCGATCCCGCTGGTGGTCTCCCTGGCCACCGAGCGCGCCGCGAAGGCGGGGGTGCTCATCTCCAACCGCTCCGCCCTGGAGGCCATGCGCCGGGTGGACACCGTGTTCTTCGACAAGACCGGGACCCTGACCCGCGGGGAGCCGGCCGTCACCGCGGTGGACCCGGCCGAGGGCCGGGAGGAGGAGAGCGTGCTGGGGCTGGCGGCGGCCGCCGAGCAGGACAGCGAGCACCCGCTGGCCCGGGCGATCCTCGCCGCCGCCCGGAAGCGCTCCGTGCGGCTGCCGCAGGCGCAGGACTTCACCTCCTCCCCCGCGGTCGGGGTCAGCGCGAGCGTGGACGGCGCGACGGTGGAGGTCGGCGGCCCGCGGCTGCTGGAGCAGCACGACCTCGAGGAGCTGCCCCAGGCCTCCTCCTGGCGCGATGAGGGCGCGATCATCCTGCACGTGGTCGTGGACGGGACGGTGGCCGGGGCTCTGCGCCTGGCCGACGAGGTCCGCCCGGAGTCCCGCGAGGCCGTGGAGGCGCTGCACGCCGCCGGGGTGCAGGTCGCGATGATCACGGGCGATGCCGAGGCGGTGGCCCAGGATGTCGCCGGGAAGCTGGGCATCGACCGGGTCTTCGCCGGGGTGCGCCCGGAGGACAAGTCCGCGAAGGTCGAGCAGGTGCAGGGCGAGGGCCGCCGGGTCGCGATGGTCGGCGACGGCGTGAACGACGCCCCCGCCCTGGCCCGGGCCGACGTCGGCCTGGCCATCGGGGCGGGCACGGACGTGGCGATCGGCTCGGCCGGGGTGGTGCTGGCCTCCTCGGACCCGCGCTCGGTGCTGTCCGTGATCGAGCTGTCCCGGGCGTCGTACCGGAAGATGCGGCAGAACCTGTGGTGGGCCGCCGGGTACAACCTGGTCTCCGTGCCCCTGGCGGCCGGGGTCCTGGCCCCGGTGGGCTTCCTGATGCCGATGAGCGTCGGCGCGCTGCTGATGTCCGCCTCCACCGTGGTGGTCGCGGCCAACGCCCAGCTGCTGCGCCGGCTGGATCTCTCCCCGGAGGCCAGCGCGCAGCGGATCCTGCAGCGCCGCGGCGCCGACAGGACCGAGGCGCAGGAGGTCCAGCACCGCCACGGGACGGCATAGCCCCGGGGACGGAGATCACGTCATCCCAGCCCCGCCCCCGCCTTGGACCCCGGCCGGGGGCGGGGCTACGGTGGGACGATCCCGCCGACGGGGCCGCCGCGCCGTCGTCCCCCGCCGTGTGCACCCACGGCGGGCCCTTCCGACCCGAAACGAGGCCCGACGTGGCGAGCATGACCCACGGGAAGCACCTGTCCGCGGCCGAGATCGCGCTGCGCTCCGCCTACGCCCTGGTCGGGGTGGCCGTCATCGGCCTGGGCGCGGCCATCATGCTGGACGGCGGGGTGGGCGTGGACCCGTTCACCGCGCTGAACACCGGCATCAGCGATCTCATCGGGTGGTCCCTGGGCACCTGGCAGCTGCTGGCCAACGCCATCCTCATCGTCGCCGTGGTGATCTGGGGCCGCGGGTACATCGGCGTCGGCACCGTGATCAACATGGTGCTCACCGGGTACTTCATCACCTGGTTCTCCGCGCTGCTGGATCCCGTCATCCCGGATGACCTGGGACTGGGCGGCAAGGCGCTGTTCTTCCTCCTGGGCATCGCCGTGTTCGACTTCGGCGCCAGCGCCTACATGTCCGCGGGGGTGGGCACCGCCCCGTACGATGCGATCGCCCCGATGATCGTGGACAAGACCCGCTTCTCCTACCGCTGGGTGCGCACGGTGCAGGACATCCTCACCGTGACCTCCGCCTGGCTGTGCAGCGGGCCCGTGGGGGTGGGCACCTTCGCCACCGCCTTCTTCAACGGCCCCCTGATCGAGGCGTTCTCCCAGAAGGTGAACTCGGTGCTGGTGGGCCGCCTGGTGGGCCTCCTGCCGGAGCACCTGCGCAGCGACGAGCACCGCGAGGACCCCACGGAGGGCTGAGCCGCCCGACGTCGCCCCCGCGACCGACCCCTCCGGGCCGGGTCTTGTCCAGGCGGCTCCGGCGGAGTAGACTGAGGGCAGACGGGGCACGGTCCGGCGGGCCCGGGCCGCTCCAGCGCCGCCGCGCGTTTCCGATGTCGGCCCCGCGAGACCGCAGGAGGTTCCCCATGACCCAGTACGCCGCCGTCGTCACCTTCCCCGAGGACGCCACCGCCTATCAGGCCCTGTCCGAGCTGCGCGGCTCCTCTCTGTCCTCCCTGGTCCGCTCCACCGCCCTCGTGGAGCGGGATGAGCAGGGCCGGCTGCGCGTGCCCGAGGGGGATGATCCCGGCATCGGATCCGGGACCGCGGGCGGCAGCCTCATCGGCATGATGATCGGGGTGCTCGGCGGGCCGCTGGGCATGATCTTCGGTCTGGGCACCGGGGCCATGCTGGGCGGACTGTTCGATCTGGACCGCGCGCAGAGCGCGGATTCCGCCCTGGAGGAGCTGGGCCGCACCGTGCAGCCCGGGCGCAACGCCCTGGTGCTGGAGACCGATGAGCCGGACACCGCCGCCCTGGACGCCTTCGTCGCCGAGCGCGGCGGGAGCATCGTGCGCCGCCCCACCGACGAGGTGGTCGCGGAGATGGAGTCCCAGCAGGCCGCGGCCGAGGCCGCCGCGGAGGCCGCCCGCCGTCAGCTGCGCGAGTCCCGCCGGGCCGAGCGCAGGGAGAAGTTCGAGGATCGGGTGGAGAGCCTGCGCAGCCGCTTCCGCAGCGCCTGATCCCCGCCGGGCCCGGGCATCGCCGCCCGGGGCCGGGCCGGGGCCCGGGGGCGCCGCCGGCGCGCTCAGGCGTCCTCGCGCTCCCAGGCGTCGTATCCGCCGGAGAGGCTGAGCCACGGGGTGTCCGGGTCCGCCGCGGCCAGGGCCTCCTGCGCCCGCCGCGAGCGCACCCCCGCCTGGCAGTACAGCACCACCGGGCCGCCTCCCGCTCCGGTCTGCTCCCGCAGGCGCCGCACCCGGTGCGCGGCCGCGGCGGGATCCCGCTGGATCTCCCCCAGGGGCAGCAGCGGGCTGCCCGGGATGGCCCCGAGGCGGTGCTCCCAGGCCTCCCGCACGTCCAGCACCAGAGGGGCCTCCTCCTCCGCGCGCCAGCGCCGCAGCCGCTCCGGTGGGATCTGTCCGGACTCCCGCGCCGGGCACGCGGAGGCGGCGGGCCGCGCGGCCTCGTCAGCCGACGGGACGGCGCACGCGGCGGCGTCGTAGTCCCGGGCCGCGCCCATGCGGGTGACCGGCCGACGCCGGGGATCCGGGGCGAAGGGCACCTCGCGGAAGCCTGCGGTGAGGGCGTCGTAGAACAGCAGCCGCCCGATCAGCGGCTCGCCCACCCCGGCCAGCACCTTGACGGCCTCGGTGGCCATGAGGGTGCCGATCACCCCGGGCAGCACCCCGATCACCCCGGCCTCCGCGCAGCTGGGCACCTCCCCCGGGCCGGGCATGGTGGGGAACAGGTCCCGGTAGAGGGGTCCGCGTCCGGGCCAGAACACGCTCACCTGGCCGTCGAAGCGCAGGATCGCCCCGTAGACCACGGGCACGCGCAGGATCTCCGCGGCATCGGCCACGGCGTAGCGGGTGGGGAAGTTGTCCGAGCCGTCCAGCACGACGTCCGCCCCGGCGAGCAGGCGCAGGGCGTTGCCGGCATCCAGCACCTCGCGGATCTCGGTGACCTCGGCTTCCGGGTGCAGCTCCCGCACGGTCCGGGCGGCGGAGGCGGTCTTGGGCCGGCCCAGGACGGATTCCCCGTGGATCACCTGCCGGTGCAGGTTGGAGCGCTCCACCACGTCGGCGTCGATCACGGTGATCCGCCCGACCCCGGCCGCGGCGAGGTAGCTGAGCACCGGCGCTCCCAGGCCGCCGGCCCCGATCACCACGGCGTGGGCGTTGAGCAGGCGCAGCTGGGGCTCGGGGCCGAAGCCGGTGAGGCTCAGGTGGCGTCGGAAGCGCTCGAGCTGGGCCTGCGTGAGGTCATCGGGGCTGCGGTAGCGCGGGGACGGGGCCCGACCCGCGCCCCCTGCCCGTGTGGGCGGCAGGACCACGCCGGCATCTTCCGGGGCGACGGGCATGGGACCTCCTACGAATGGGACTGCGCCGCCCCCATTGTCCTCCCCCGCGGGCCCTTCGACCATTCCGGCGGGAAAAGGGTCCCGGGGCGGAGAACAGTCATGCATGCGGTCACTCAGCGAGCAGCCAACCGCGCTGCGGATCCCAGCGGGCCAGACCACGTTCGGCGAATGCCTCCAGCCACCCGCGCATGGGCCACACACCCCATCGCCTGTGGAAGAGCCTCGCGTTGTCGAGGATCTCCGTGAGGTGCTCTACCGGCGGGGAGGAGACCGGGTGGTACTGGTGGAAGGCATGGGCCCCACCCACCCAAGCCAGGTCCACCCCCGCGCTATGGGCGCTGTAGGCGAAGTCCGTGTCCTCCCCTCCGTACCCGGTGTACTCCTCGGAGAAGCCTCCGATCCGGAGGTAAACCTCGGGACGCACCGCGAACGACAGGGACCAGAACAGCTCCCAGGCCTCCCGGGGGTGCTCCACCACCCGGGTCAACCGGATTTGGCAGTCGGCCGGATTCGGGCGGGCCGGGTGTGGGTGGGGGTGAGCGACGATCCGCGTCAACTCCCATTGGGTCTCCTCCGGTTCCAGATAGGTGACCGGACCCGCCAACAGGGCCTGCGGGAAGGCGGCGGCAGCGGCCTCGTAGCGCTCGATCATGCGCGGAGCCGGAAGACAGTCCGCATCGAGGAAGACCAACAGGCCAACCCCGGCTCTCCGCCCTGCCGCCGCGGCGAGATTGCGCGCTCGGGCCAGGTTGGCCCGTCCCCCGCACAGTCCCTCCGTCACGGGGACCACCTGCCAGCCCTGGTTCTCGACGACCTCCCGGGGGGCATCCCCGAGCAGAGCCAGCACATGAATGAGACTCCCCTCCTCGAGGCGGTCGCCATGGTACTGCCGAAGGGCGGCATGCTGACGACGCACGTGCGGCATCCGCTCCACACTGGCCAGGGTCAGTACTGCGGTGCGCGCGCGGCTCATTCCACCAGCTCCTGGATTGCCCGCGCCGCCCGATCCGCAGCGCCTCTCACCTGCCAACCGCCCCAAGCCGGGCCCCCGGCGGATAAAGCACGGTCCACCAGAGCATCCCACTGACCTATCTCCGGCATGCCGGAGGCGGTCACCACGCCGATGCCCCGCAGCAACCGCACCGTGGCGTTCTGCTCTCCGAAGGGCCGGTCCTGGGCCAGCACGACGGCGGGCCGGGCCAACCGGGCGACGTCGGCCACAGATCCCAGCCCCGCATTGATCACCACAACGTCGGCCTCGGCCATCCGCTTCCGCACATCCGAGACCCACGGGAAGCCGGGGACCCCGACCACCTCCCCAGCGAAGGTGCTCGCGGCGAGCAGGGGACGCAGCGCCTCCGCGGTCATCGCAGAACCGCCGCGGGATCCGACGAACAGCACCCGGGAGCCCGCGACGGTATCAGCCCTCTCCTGTGCGGGCCCAGCCGTCTCATCCAACGCGGAGATACCGCCGGTGAACACCGTGCGTTCGGCGAACTCGAGAACGTGCGGGGCAGCCTTGGCCAACACGGCTCGTCCAACCCGATCCGGTCCGGGAAAAGACGCCAGGATGCGGGTGGCGGCCCGATAGGCCAGCTGGTGAGTCAGATCCGTCCGCTCTCCTGGTTGGGTGACCGCCACCACGGGAACCCCCAGCAACCTGGCGAGCAGCACAACCTCCGCGGAGACGTCCACGACCATCAGCTCCAGATCCGTGGCGGCCGCGGCGATAGCGGCGAGCCGGGAGGCATGTCCTCGGTGATGCAGAGGCGCCCAGTGCAGCAATCCCCCGGCCACGGGATCTGCGGTACTCGGATCCGGGCAGAAGGTCTCCGGTGTCCAATCCTCGGGCAACTGGATCCAGCCCACCGGCCCGCTGCGGGTGGTGACGGATAGCTGCGGGGCAGGCAGGGAGCTGAACACGGTCACCTCGGCCTCAAGCTGCGCGGCGATGGCCCGCAGCCGCTGCAGATGCCCGGCCCCGTGATGGTGCAGATACCAGCCGATCACGCCCGCACCTCCCGCGGTGCCGCCGAGGGGCGGGCGGTGCGGCCGCGCTCGCGGATCGCGCGCCGGTATACCCGCTCCAGCGCGTCCACGGTGCGTTCGAAGGAGAACCGGCGCACCGCCTCCTCCCGGGCCAGGCCCCGCAGCCGGGCCCGCTCCTCCGGGTCGCGGTGGGCGGCGGCCAGCACGCGCACCTCCCGCGCCAGCCTGGCGGCGAGGCGGTCCTGATCCTCGGCGGGGGCGACCAGCCGGACCCCTTCGGTGCGGTCGAAGACCTCCCCCAGCCCACCCCGGCGCACCGCCACCACCGGGGTGCCGCAGGCCAGGGACTCCGGGACCACCTGCCCGAAGGGCTCATCCCACACCGGGGTGACCAGGGTGCACAGGGAGGAGCCGACGAGGTCGGCCAGCTCCGCCTGGCGCAGCGGCCCCCGCCACCGCACATCGCGGCCCCGGCAGAGCCGGGCCAGCTGAGCGGCGTACGCGGGATCCCCGACGGGCCCGGCCAGATCCAGTCCCATCCCGAGGCGGGCGGCCGCGAGGACCGCCAGGTGCGGGGCCTTCTCCGGCACGATCCGCCCGAACCAGCACAGTCTCTCCCCGCCGGCCCCGAGGGTCCACGCGGAGGTGTCCACCCCGTTGGGCACGGCGCGGGCCGGGACCCCCTGGGCGCGCCACCCCTCGGCGGTGTGCTCGGAGACGGCGACCAGGGTCTCCGGACCCCCCGGCCCGGCGCCGCGCCCGGCCGCCCGGCGGATCGGCTCCACCAGCTCCGGCAGCGGCGGGGTGTGCAGCGTACTGACCAGCGGCACGGGCAGGTCGCCTGCCCGCTCGTGGGCACGGGCGCACAGGGCATGATGGTGCACCACATCGACGGCGCCCGGATGTGCCTGAAGCCAGTCCAGGGCCCGGTCCAGCGCCTCGTCCTGCAGCCGTCGGATCGGCTCCGGCAGGCTCGCATCCGTGCGCGCCTGGTCCACGGGCCAGGTGAAGCGGGGCCAGGTCAGCTCGGGGATGCCCGCGTCCAGGAAGTCCGAGCCCGCGGGGGCGCCCAGCAGGACCAGGTGTCCGCGGGCGCGCAGCTGGCGCACCAGGGACCAGACGTGGGATTCCAGGCCGCCCTGGTGCGGCTGGACCAGGGGGTAGCGGAACCCCGCCAGGACGAGGATGCGCAGTCGGGCGCCGGCGCTCTCCAGGGCCCGCGGGGCGAGCAGGCTCCGGTAGATCGCGGTGTGCTCGGCGCGCACCGCGGTGATCCGGTGGCGGGCCTCGGCCCGGGTCATCGGGGCGGGGCGGGGTGTGCGCAGCAGCTGCTCCACGGCCCGTCCCAGGGCGGCGCGGTCGTGGAGGTCGACGGCGCTCACGACACCGGGCCGCTGGGCGGCGAAGTGCCCCCGGTCGCTGACCAGCACGCGCACCCCCAGGTCGCAGGCCAGCTCCAGCAGACCGGAGTGGGTGCCGTGGCCGTAGGGCAGCACAAGGGCGTCCAGCCCGCGCAGCCACGCCTCCAGGGCGGCGTCGTCCAGGCGCCCGGTGCGCAGCAGCCGCGCCGTCGGCCGGTCGGCCAGCCGGGCGAACAGGGCGGCGACGGCCTCCTCCCGGCCGGCCCGGAAGCGGCCGTGGTGCAGGATCTCCAGGCGGGCACCCGATCCGTCGGCGGCCGGCGGCTGATCCAGGACCTCGGCCAGGCCCGCCACGGCTTCCAGGTCCAGGGAGGGCCGGGCGTCCTTCAGGAGTACGCCCAACCGGGCCGGGCCCGCCGGGGCCTGCGCAGGGTCCTCCCGGCGTGGTGGCGCGATCCTCGGGGCCGCGGCGGCGTCCGGACCCAGCAGGAGCGGCGGGTGCTCCACGACGACGGCGCGGCGCCCCCACCGCCGCTCGATCTCACCGGCGGCCGTGGGGGTGAGGGTGAGCACCTGGTCCGCGTGGCGCACCAGCGCATCCAGACAGGCGAGGAAGCCCTCCTGATGCTCGGCGGGCAGCTGCGGGTTGGACAGGTCGTGCACGGTGAGCACGAGCAGCCGGGAGCAGGCGCGCACCTCCCGGCAGAAGGCCTCGATGGTCCGGGGATCACAGGCCTCGAAGCCGAAGTGCACATGGACGATGTCGAAGCGCTCCGCGTGCCGGCGGATCCACCGCGGGTCCAGCACCGGCGAGGGGCGCCAGGCGGCGGTCTCATCGCGCGCCGCGCCCGGATCCGGGAGGACCTGCTCACGGCGCACGGGTCCAGGACCGCCTGGATGTAGGGGTGGTGGGAGGGCACGGAGAGCACGCGGGCGGGGATGCGCGCGCGATCGGGGGACACGAACCCACCTTCCTCGTGGTGACGGTCTGCATGGGCCGTCAGGGAAGCGGGCGGCCGCCAGCACCGGGTAGGCGCGACGATCAGGCCGCGGACCCGGAAAAGCCCGGTCTCACCTGGGGATACGGCGATGTTATCACGCAGCTCACGGCGCGGATCCCGGTAGCATGAGCCCATGTTCACCACCCCTGCGGACCGCCCCGCCGCCCCGCTTCCGCCCCCCGCCGCGGCCGATGCCGCGCGGGCCCGCCGGGAGCACTTCGGCGAGTTCTATGGGCTGCGCCCCCTGGCTCCCGCCGGGCGCCCGGTGGTGCTCGTACACGGGAACTGCCAGGCCGGTTCCGTGCGGCGGCTGCTGGAGACGGCCGGGGCCTGCGCCGTACGGGTTCCGCCGGTGCACGAGCTGGAGACCGAGGACCTCGGGCATCTGGCCCGCCTGGCCGGGCGGGCCGAGGCGCTGGTGACCCAGCCGGTGCGCGCGGATTACCGGGACCTGCCGGTGGGCACCGAGCAGGTGGCGGCCCTGCTGCCCGCCGGGGCGCCCGTCGTGGTCTTCCCCGTGCTGCGCTTCGCGGGGATCTTCCCGTTCCAGGTGACGGTCCGGCCCTCCTGCGCCGGGTCGGTGGACCCGCCGGTGGTCCCGTATCACGACCTGCGCCTGCTGCTGGCGGCCCGGGAGTCCCGGCGCTATGCCCGGAGGCTGCCCTTCCCGCGGGCCCTGCGGCTGGTCGAGGAGCTGACCGGGGCCGTGGACCCGGCGGCCGTGGGGCGGCTGACCGCGGACTCCCTGATGCGGATGCGCCGGCGGGAGCGGGCCCACGACGCCGTGGCGGCCTCCGCGGTGCTGGCCGCGATGCTGCCCGCGCAGCGCACCCACCACACGCTGAACCACCCGACCAACGCCTTCCTGACCGGCGTGGCCCCCCTGGTGATCCGGCGCCTGGCCGAGGCCGGGTTCGCCCTGGACCCCGCCCCGGAGGCCCCGGACGCGCAGATGCTCGGCGGGATCCGCGCCCCCGTGACCGCCGCCGCCCGGGCGGCCTTTCCGGGGGTGCCCGCGCAGCAGTGGTCCGGTCCCGGCTGGCAGGTGGACGGCGTCCGGGTCCCCGAGGAGGAGGTCGCCCGCGCGCAGCTGGCCTGGTACACCCGCCATCCGGGGTTCGTGGATGCCGGGCTCGCCCGCCACGCCGGGACCCTGAAGCTGCTGGGACTGACCGAGGCCCTGGATGGCGCCCGACGCCGCCGACCGGAGGCGCGCGGATGACCCGGCCCGAAGAGGCGTCGCCCGAGGCGATCGGCAGCGAGGCGACCCACACCCCGACGCCCGGGGATCCCGCTCTGCCGCTGCACGTGGTGCCGGGGCCGCCCGAGCACGGGGTCAGCGCCTGCGCCCTGGACCTGGCCGCGGCCCTGGGCGCCCCCGTGCTGCGGGTGCCCGACCCCGCGGCCCTGGATGCGGCCCTGCCGCGTCTGGCCGGGCGCCGGGTCCACCTGCACGTCACGGAGGCGCTGTTCGGTCCCAGCCCCGAGGAGGCCGCCGAGCGGGTGGCTCGAGTGGCCGCCGCGTGCGCGGGGCTGTCCGCGACCCTGCACGACATCCCCCAACCCAGCGATGGCCCGCGGAACCTGCCGCGGCGGCGGAGGGCCTACGCCCGGATCGCCGCGGCGGCCGGGGCCGGAGTCGTGGTCAGCTCCCGGCACGAGCTGGCCCTGCTCGCCGAACACGGGACGGTCCCGGCGGCCCCCGGCCCCGGGGCCCGCCCACCGCGGATCGCCGTGGTGCCGCTGCCCCTGCCGGATCCGCCCGCCGCGCGGACCGCCCCTGGGACCTCCACGGGTATCCAACGGAGACCCGACCAGGGGGCGGCGTCCCGCCCGACCGCGGAGTCTTCCAGCACCGGAGGGGATGCGGCGGACCCGCTGGACCGCTGGCTGCCGGCCGGGCACGGCCCGGTCCTGGGGATCTTCGGCTTCGTGTACCCGGGCAAGGGCCACGAGGAGGCGATCGATGCCGCGGCCGCGCTCGTCGGATCCCCGGCGGTGCCGGCCGGACCGCCGGTGGTGCTGGCCGTGGGGCGGACGGCCGCCGGACATGAGGAGATGGCCGAGACGCTGCGGGAGCGAGCCGAGCGGCGGGGGGTCATCTTCCGGATCACCGGATACGTCCCGGAGCCGCAGCTGCCCGCGGTGCTGGGGGCGGTGGATGCCCCCCTGTGCCTGCACCGGCACCTGTCCGCCTCCGGTTCGGTGAACTCGTGGATCGGCCTCGGGCGCCGCCCTGTGTGCGCGGACTCCCGGTACATCCGGGAGATGGCCCAGCTGCGCCCGGGCACGGTGCTGCCCCTCGCGCCGGGCGAGCTGCTCACCCGCCTGCGCGAGGTCCTCGCGGATCCCGGTCTCACCCGCATCGAGGATCCCGGGTCCCTGCCCCACGGCCGGGTGGAGGCCGCCCGGGACTACGCCGCCTTCTTCGCCCCGGATCAGCCCGAGCTGAGCGTGGTGATCCCCTATTACGACGACGGCGCCCCCGATCCGACCCCCGGGGCCACCGGGACCCTGGCGGCCCGTCGACTCGAGCTGCTGCTGGCCGCCCTGGCCCGGCAGGAGGGCCTCGGAACCGCGGAGACGATCGTCGTGGACGACGGCTCCCCGGCGGCCCCGACGCTGCCCGAGGCCGTGGTGGGTCTGCGCCAGGAGGATCGGGGGTTCCGGGCGGGGGCGGCGCGCAACCTCGGGGCCCGGCGCGCTCGCGGCCGGGTCCTGGCGTTCCTGGACGGGGACACCGTCCCCGATCCGGGGTACCTCGCGGCGCTGTGCGCCCCGCTGCTGGCAGGCACCGCGCAGGTGAGCACGGGACGCCGGGATCACGCGCACCTGACCGGTCCCCACGCCGGTCGGCCGCTGGAATCCCCGACCTGGCTGAAGCAGATCCACCACCGCACCCGGAATCTCGCCGGCGGGGACGCCCGCACCCACCAGGCGGTGATCTCCGCGGTGCTGGGGGTGAGCCGGTGGACCTTCCTGGCCGTGGGCGGATTCGACGAGTCCCTGACCGGCTACGGCGGGGAGGATTGGGAGCTGGCCCACCGGCTGTGGGAGGCCGGGGCGGCCTTCCGCCACGTCCCGGAAGCGCGGGCGGTGCACGACGGACCGGACTGGGCCGCCCGCGGCGGCCGGGAGGACCCGGAGCAGAAAGCGGTGAAGAACCGGGAGACCCGGGCCCTGGCGGTGCGCATCCCCGCGCCCTGGACCCGCCCGGCCGGCGTCGTCTTCCCCGTCCCGCAGCTGATCGCGGACCTCACCGGCCCGGCGCTGGATGACGAGGGGGACCCCAGTGACCGGGTGAGCGCGTGGATCGCGGATCTGCTGGCCGCCGTGCCCGACGCCGCGGTGCACCTGCCGCCCGACATCGGCGTTCCGGAGGTCCTGGCCGCGGACCCCCGGGTGCGCGCCGCGCCGATCCCGCGGCCCGTGCAGGGCGAGCCCGCCCCGCGCTTCCGGCTCGCGGTGCGCGCCCTGTTCGACCCGGCCGGGCTGGCCGGGACGCTGCGGGAGCTGGATGCCGCCGCGGAGGACGGGCCCCGGGGCGGTGCCGAGCGGCGGGCTCGGCTGCTGCTGCCCGGGACCGCCCAGGAGACGGGCGACGCCGTGGTGGCCGACGCCGTGGCGGCCGAGCTGGTCAGCGCCCGGGCCGCGGCCCTGGAGCGGGCGGGCCACCCGGTGGGGACCGGGATGGCGGCGGCGGTCGGGCCCTACCCGCTCAGTCCCGATCTGGAGCGGCGCTGGGCCGGGTGGTGACCCGCCCGATCGAGGCGTAGGCGAAGCCCGCGGCCGCCACCTGCTCCGGGTCCCACAGGTTCCGCCCGTCCACGATCACCCGCCCGGCCATCCGGGAGGTCAGCAGCTGCGCGTCGAAGGCGCGGAACTGCTCCCACTCGGTGCACACCACCAGCGCGTCCGCGCCCTCCAGGGCATCCTCCCGGGTGAGCGCCGGCTGGTAGGCCTCCGGCAGCTCGCGCACCCCCAGCCGCGCGGCCAGGGCCGCGGCGAAGGTGTCCCCGGCCGCCGGATCGTAGGCGCGCACCCGACACCCGGCGGCCAGCAGCCGCTCCACGAGCGCCAGCGAGGGGGCCTCGCGCACGTCGTCGGTGCGGGGTTTGAAGCTCAGCCCCCACACCGCGACCCGCGCCCCCTCCGGGTCCGGCAGCAGCTCGGCGAGCTTCTGCCCCAGCCGCTCCTTCTGCCGCTCGTTCACGCGCATCCCGGCCTCCAGCAGCCCCGGATCCACCCCGACGGCGCGCGCGGTGTGGGCCAGGGCGGCGACGTCCTTGGGGAAGCAGGACCCGCCGTAGCCGGCCCCCGCGTACAGGAACGGGTAGCCGATCCGGGGATCGGAGCCCACGCCCAGGCGCACCCGCTCGATATCGGCGCCGGTGGCCTCGGCGATCCCGGCCATCTCGTTCATGAAGCTGATCTTGGTGGCCAGCAGCGCGTTGGCGGCGTACTTGGTCAGCTCCGCCGACGCCGGGTCCATGACGATGATCTTGTCCCGCTGCCGGTTGAACGGCGCGTACAGGGTCCGCATCGTCTCCTCGTCACGGGCATCCTCCACCCCGATCACGATCCGCTCCCCGTGGGTGAAGTCCGCGACGGCAGCACCCTCCTTGAGGAACTCCGGGTTCGAGCACACCCCGATCCTCGGGGCCGCCCCCTCGGCGAAGCGCGCCTCCAGCTCCTCGCGGATCAGCTCCCGCACCGCCGCGGCGGTGCCCACCGGCACCGTGGACTTGTCAGCGACCAGCAGGTCCCCGTCCGCGCACCGGCCGATGGTGCGGGCCACCGCGTGCACCGCGGTGAGATCCGCCGCCCCGTCCGCACCCTGCGGGGTGCCCACCGCGATCAGCGCGACCTGCGCCTGATCCAGGGCCTCGGCCGCCTCGGTCGTGAAGGCCAGCCGCCCGGAGGTCAGCCCCGAGGACAGCAGCGGGGCCAGGCCCAGCTCCCAGATCGGGCAGTCCCCGCCGCGCAGGCGCTCCACCCGCTCGACGTCGACGTCCACGCACACCACGCGGTGCCCGCCCTCGGCCAGGCAGGCCCCCGTCACCAGTCCCACTTACCCGGACCCGAACACCGCGATGCGCATCCGCGCTCCTCTCCTCAAGGCCCGCCGCGCGCGGACTCCTGGGACCGATCATCGCAGGTCAGCGGCCGCTTCCGGGGGCTCGGCCCGGGGCGGTCCCCGGTGTTCCCCCGCCCGATGCCGCGGCGTCGGCTGCGCGTCACCGGCCGGCCACCGGCCTCCTCCCGGATCCCCCGGGGCGTCCGGACCGTCCGGACCGTTCCGTGGCCGGACTACGGTGAGATCATGAGCATCACCTCGCGGCGGGGCTGGCGCCTGCTCGGCCCGGCCTTCGTGGCCGCCATCGCCTACGTGGACCCGGGCAACGTCGCGGCCAACCTCACCGCGGGGGCCCGGTTCGGCTACCTGCTCGTGTGGGTGCTGGTGCTGGCCAACCTCATGGCCGTGCTCGTGCAGCACCTGTCCGCCCGGCTCGGGGTGGTCACCGGCGCCTCCCTGACGGAGCTGCTCGGGCGTCGGCTGCGCCCGGTCCCCCGGCGCCTGTTCTGGGCCCAGGCCGAGCTGATCGCGGCCGCCACGGACCTCGCGGAGGTCATCGGCGGGGCCATCGCGCTGCACCTGCTGTTCGGGCTGCCGCTGGTCTGGGGCGGGCTGATCGTCGGGATCGTGTCCATGCTGCTGCTGGGCATCCAGTCCCGCCACGGGCAGCGGCCCTTCCAACACGTGATCATGGGGCTGCTGCTGATCATCACCATCGGATTCACCGCGGGCCTGTTCGCCGCCCCGCCGGACTGGTCGGCCACCGCCGCGGGGCTGATCCCCCGCTTCGAGGGCGCGGACTCCGTGCTGCTCGGCGCCAGCATGCTGGGTGCGACGGTCATGCCCCATGCGATCTACCTGCACTCGCGGCTGTCCGTGGACCACGCCGGGGCCGACGCCGACGCGGCGGAGCCGGGATCTGAGCAGGCCGAGGCGCGGCGTCGAGCCCTGCTGCGGGCCTCCCGCTGGGATGTGGTCTTCGCCCTGGTGATCGCCGGGTCCGTGAACATCGCGATGCTGCTGCTGGCCGCCGGGAATCTGCAGGGGGTCCCCGGCACGGACAGCATCGAGGGCGCGCACGCGGCGGTCACCGCGGCCCTGGGTCCCGGGATCGGCGTCGTCTTCGCGGTGGGGCTGCTGGTCTCCGGACTGGCCTCCACCGCGGTCGGCTGCTACGCCGGGGCGGACATCATGGCCGGGCTGCTGCAGCTGCGCATCCCCCTGCTGGCGCGCCGGGTGATCACCCTGGTCCCGGCGCTGGCGATCCTCGCCGCCGGCTGGGACCCCACCCGTGCCCTGGTGCTCAGCCAGGTGGCGCTGTCCCTGGGAATCCCCTTCGCCCTGATCCCGCTGGTGCGCTGCACCGCGGACCGGACCCTGATGGGCGAGCACGCGAATCCGCGGTGGATGACGATTCTGGCGTGGGCCGCGACGACGGCGATCATCGCGCTGAACGCGGCACTCGTGTGGCTGACCGCCGTCGGGCTGGCCTGAGCCCGACGCCGCGGCACGGCGGGTCGGCGCCCGGCGGGTCGGGTTCGCGCGGATGTGCGAGCATGTGCCCATGGCAGATTCGACCGCACCCCCCGAGGATCGCACCGCCGCCGCCCCCGCCGCCGGAGAGCAGGGCCAGCGCCCCATCCAGCTGCGCATCGGACCCGACGAGCTGGTGATCCGGGGACTGTACGAGACCCTCTCGATCGTCAACGACGTGCTGATCGGGCTGATCTTCCTGATCGGCTCCTTCCTGTTCTTCAGCGACGCGACGATGGTCGCGGGCACGTGGCTGTTCGTGGCCGGCTCCGTGCTCATGCTCGTGCGCCCGTGCATCCGCCTGACCCGCCGCATCCACCTGCAGCGGATCAACCCGGCCCTGTCTCCGGAGACCGCCCGGGACTTCTGAGTCCCCGGGCACCCGTCCGCCGTCGTCAGGCCTCCGTCCCGAGCCGTCCATCCGGGCCGTCCGCCCAGGCCGAAATCCCTGGTCACGCCCTGGACGAGGTGCGCGTCACGCGGTTGACTGGGGACCATGAGCACTTTCGCAGTCACCAATCCCAACACCGGCGAGGTCGAGGAGACCTTCGATTCGCTCACCGAGGAGCAGCTGAAGGACGTGGTCGACCGCGCCGACGCCGCCTACCAGGACTGGTCCCAGCGGTCCTACGCCGAGCGCGGGGAGATCCTGAACCGCTTCGCGGACCTGTTCGAGGCCCGCCAGGAGGAGCTGGCGGAGATCGTCGGGCACGAGATGGGCAAGCCGAAGCCGCAGACCATCGCGGAGGTGAAGAAGGTCGCCGCGACCGCCCGCTGGTACGCCGAGCACGCGGAGGAGTTCCTGGCCCCCACCGAGCTGCACCCCTCCGACGGGGTGAGCACCGTCGTCAAGCACGACCCGCTGGGCGTGCTGCTGAGCATCATGCCGTGGAACTTCCCGTACAACCAGCTGGCCCGCTTCGCCCTGCCCAACCTGATGGTCGGCAACGCGATCATCATGAAGCAGGCGGCGATCTGCCCGAAGTCCTCCCAGGCCCTGGCGGATCTGCTGGTGGAGGCCGGGCTGCCGGAGGGGGTGTACACCAACGTGTACATGGACTCCTCCGACGCCGAGGTGGTCCTGGGCGATCCGCGCGTGAAGGGCTTCTCCCTGACCGGCTCGGAGAAGGCCGGGGCCGCGGTCGCCGGGATCGCGGCCAAGCACCTGAAGCGCTCCGTGCTGGAGCTGGGCGGCAACGACCCGCTGATCGTGCTGGACACCGACGACGTCGCGGCCCTGGCGAAGAAGGCCGTGTCCCTGCGCCTGGCCAACGCCGGGCAGGTGTGTACCTCCCCCAAGCGCTTCATCGTGCTGAAGGACATCTACGACGAGTTCGTCGCCGCGGCCAAGAAGGCCGTGGAGGCCACCGTCGTCGGTGACTACGACGCCGAGGACACGGACATGGGCCCGCTGTCCTCCGAATCCGCCCGGGATGAGCTCGTGGAGTCCGTGCAGCAGGCCGTGAAGGACGGCGCGACCCTGCACTGCGGGGGCGAGAAGCTGGACCGGCCGGGCTGGTTCATGTCCCCCGCCCTGATCACCGACGCCCCGCTGGATTCGGACATGGGCTGCCGGGAGATGTTCGGGCCGATCGTCAACATCTTCAAGGCCGAGGACGAGGAGGACGCGATCCGCATCGCCAACGACACCCCGTACGGCCTGATGGGCTCGGTGTGGTCCACGGATGTGGAGCGGGCCCGCCGCGTGGGCGAGCGGGTGCAGGTGGGCATGCTGCAGATCAACGCGCACATGGAGTCCGGTCCGGAGTTCCCCTTCGGCGGGATCAACCTCTCCGGCTACGGCCGCGAGGGCGCCCAGTGGGCCCTGCGCGAGTTCACCAACGAGAAGACCTTCCGGGTGCACGAGCAGGAGCTGTAGCCCCGCCCCGGACCAGCCACGAACGAGCCGGCGCCCCCGTCCCTCGGATCTGCGGATCCGGAAGGGCGGGGGCGCCGGCTCGCGGCACGGGGGCGCTCAGCGGCGCCGGGGTGGAGTCAGCCGGCGGCCCGATGGCGCGGCGCGGCAGTCGCGGCACCGGCCTGAGACGCGACGCTGCTCGCGGATTCGGCACCGCGGGCCCCGCCCTCGTGGGCTTCCTCCCACTGCTCCTCGGACACATCGCTGGTCCTGCCGTGGTGGTGCACCAGGTAGCCCACCACGGTCAGGGCGACACCCAGCAGGGCCCAGAAGATCAGGGTCCACCACTGCTCGGCGGTGTCGGCGTCGGGGAAGAAGGACTCGCTGCGCAGCAGGTGCTGAGCCGCACCCGGCACCAGGTGCTGGCCGATCCAGCCCCAGGGGTGCGGGTAGAACTGCCAGGGCACCTGAGCACCGGACAGCGGGTTGCCCAGGAACATCGTGATCACCGCGCCCAGACCGATCCCTGCGTTGCCGATCAGCGCGGTGCAGCCCAGGATGAAGCTGGAGGTGCCCAGCACGGACAGGATGAAGACCATCCAGTCCACCAGGAAGCCTCCCTGCACGAAGCCGAACCAGGTGTGCAGGATCAGGGTCAGGCTCAGCCCCGCGACGACGGCGTAGGCCCCCGCGGCGAACAGGCGCCGCCAGAGTCCGTGCACCATGGTGTTCACCAGCACGCCACCGATGATCCCGCCGAGCACGAGGGGGAAGGAGGCGGCGGTGAAGCCGGCGCCGTTGGGATCCTCGTCGGAGAGGCCGACGACGTCGGTCACGGTCACCTTGGTGCTCGCGGCGGCCTTCTGCAGGCCCACCGCCTGCTGGATCTGCTGCGGGGAGGCCTGGGCGCCGGAGGCCTGCAGCTGCTGCTGGGCCGCGTCGGCCCGCTGCTGGAGACCGGCCCGGATCTGGGACTGCAGCTGCTCCCCCAGGGCGGTCATCAGCTGCGCGGGAACGGTTCCGGCGGCGGTGGCCTTGAGGATCTCGGGCGGCTGCTGGGCGTCATCGGAGAAGACGATGGCCCCGACGGTCTCCTGCCGGCGGATCTGCTGCTCGGCGTCGTCCCGGCTCGAGACCTCGTGGAAATCGAAGACCCCGGGGCGGGCCTGCTCCAGGGTGTCCTCCAGCTGCTGGACCCGCTCCTGCGGCCCGGCCACGGAGATGGGCAGGTCCTTGGCCTCCTGGGTCTTGGTGGGCCAGGTGAAGGCCAGGACGATGATCGTCACGACGACAGCGCAGATCAGCGCGACCATCCCGGCCCGCGGCCAGGAGCTGGGGGCGTGGATCCGGCGGGAGGCGGCGGGTGCCGCGGCGGCCTGCTCGGGTGCGGACATGGATGCTCCTCGTAAAGAATGCCTGTTCTGTTTGGGAACACCATAACAGAACGGGTATTCTCTGTGTATGCCGCGCCTGACCGATGAGACCAGAGACGCCCGCCGCCGACAGATCCTCGACGCCGCCGCCGCCTGCTTCCGCCGCCGCGGTTTCACCGGAACCTCGATGGCCGAGATCATCCGCGAATCCGGACTCTCGGCCGGATCCATCTACTCCCACTTCTCCTCCAAGGACGAGATCCTGCAGGCCACCGCCGAGCGCACCCTTCAGCGGGCCGAGCGGATCCTGGCCGAGGCCGCGAGCGCGGAGCAGGCCGTGACCCCCCGGGGCATCGCCCGCACCGTGCCGCGCGACGTCGTGGACCGAGACCTGATGCGCATGTTCCTGCAGCTGTGGTCCGAGGCCGTCCTGGACCCCCGGATCGCGCAGCTGGCCCGGGGCAACCTGCGGCGGGTCCGGGACCTGATGGCCGGGGCCCTGCTGCCCTGGGCCCGCCGTCAGGGCGACGCCGGGCCCGCGGAGGAGCTGGCCCGGCGCCGCGCGGACGGGCTGCTGGCTCTCATGCACGGCTACTTCGTGCGGATCTCGGTGGATCCGGGACTGGACACCCCGGAGTTCCTGGAGGGGATCGTCGAGCTGCTGCCCGAGGACTGAGCGGGGCTCAGGCCACCGGCACCGCCTCCTCCGGACGCGCCGCGGCCTCCCGACGCACCGCCGCGGCCGCGGCCACCAGGTGGCGCAGCGCGGCCTCGGTCTCCGGGTATCCCCGGGTCTTCAGCCCGCAGTCCGGGTTGGCCCACAGCCGATCCGCCGGCACCACCCGCGCCGCGGCCTGGAGCAGGTCCCGGATCTCCTCCTCGGCGGGCACCCGCGGGGAGTGGATGTCCCACACCCCCGGCCCGATGCCGCGGTCGAAACCGGACTCGGCCAGCGGGGCCAGCAGCTCCATCCGGGAGCGGGCCGCCTCCACGCTGGTGACGTCGGCGTCCAGCGCGTCGATCGCCGCGAGCACCTCCCCGAACTCCGAGTAGCACAGGTGCGTGTGGATCTGGGTCTCGGCGCGCACCCCGGAGGTGGCCAGGCGGAAGGCCTGCACCGCCCACTCCAGGTACGCGGCGTGGTCCTCCCGACGCAGCGGCAGCAGCTCGCGCAGGGCCGGCTCGTCCACCTGCACGATGCCGATGCCGGCGTCCTCCAGATCCCTCACCTCATCGCGCAGGGCCAGGGCCACCTGGTCCGCGGTGACGGCCAGCGGCTGGTCCTCCCGGACGAAGGACCACGCGAGGATCGTGACCGGGCCGGTGAGCATCCCCTTGACCGGGCGCTCGGTCAGCGACTGCGCCCAGGTGATCCACGGGACGGTGAAGGCCTCCCCGCGCACCCCCTCCCCCTTCCGGGAGACGTCGCCCCACAGGATCGAGGGGCGGGTGCAGCGAGAGCCGTAGGACTGCACCCAGCCGTGCTCGGTCGCGGAGAAGCCCTCGAAGTGCTCGGCGAAGTACTGGACCATGTCGTTGCGCTCGGCCTCACCGTGCACCAGCACATCCAGCCCCAGCTCCTCCTGCAGCCGGATCACCCGGGCGATCTCCTCCCGCAGCCGATCCCGGTAGCCCTCCTCGGACAGCCGCCCGGCCCGGTGCTCGGCGCGGGCCCGCCGGATCTCGGGGGTCTGCGGGAAGGAGCCGATGGTCGTGGTCGGCACCGGGCCCAGCCCCGCGGCCGCGCCGCGTTCGCGCTGGATGTCGCGACGCACCTGTCCCGGCTCCCGCCGGCGGTCCTGCGGGCCCACGGCCGCGGCGCGCGAGCGCACGGCCGCATCGAGCCCGGGGTCCCCGGCGTCGGGCGTGCTGCGGCCCGGCTCGGTCGGGCTCGCCTCGGCCGCCGCGAGCTCCTCGGCGATCGCCTCCCGTCCCTCGGCCAGGCCGCGGGCGAGGATCAGCACCTCCTGGACCTTCTGGTCCGCGAAGGCCAGGCGGTTCCGGGCGTGGCCGGGCAGGGCGGTCTCGGCCTCGAGGTCGTGGGGCACGTGCAGCAGGGAGGTGGAGGTGCCCACCCGCACCCGGGCGCCGGCCTCGGTCAGCTCCTCGAGCAGGTCCAGGGCACCCGGCAGGTCCGTGCGCCACACGTTGCGCCCGTCCACGACGCCGGCCACCAGCGCCGGGGCCTGCGGGGCGAGGAAGGGCTCGAGCTGCTCGGCGGTGAGCCGGCGCAGTCCGCGCCGCCCGGAGGCCAGGTCCGCGTGCACGGCCTCCACCCCGGTGCGGGCCAGCACCGGCAGCAGCTCACGGGCGTCCCCGTAGGCGGTGGTGACCAGCAGGGCGGGGTCCTCCGCCGCCCGGGCCTCGGAGAGCACGCGGTAGGCCCGCTCCACCAGCTCCGGCAGATCCTCCCGGTCCTGGTCGGCCGCCAGGGCGGGCTCCTCCAGCTGCACCCAGCGCACCCCGGTGCACCCCAGGGCCGCGATCAGCTCGGAGTACACCGGCAGCAGATCCTCCAGCCGGTCCAGGGGGTCGTAGCCGGCCGGGGCGGAGTCCTCGGGCTTGGCCAGCAGCAGGAAGGTCACGGGTCCGACGACGGCCGGGCGCAGGGCCGCGGCGTCGGCCGGGGAGTAGGTGCCGGCGTAGACCTGGCCCTTGAGCTCCTCGGGGTTCGCCGCGAAGGGGGTCTCCGGCCCGATCTCGGGGACCAGGTAGTGGTAGTTGGTGTCGAACCACTTGGTCATCTCCAGGGGCCCGCGGGCGGCGTCGCCGCGGGCCAGGACGAAGGAGGCCTCCCGGTCCAGGCGCCCGTGCTCGTCGGCGAGGTCGTGGAAGCGGGCGGGCACGGCCCCGGTGGCGACGATCGCGTCGAGCACCTGGTCGTAGAGGGCGAAGGACGCGGGGATCGCGGAGCAGCCGGTCAGTCCCAGCTCGCGCAGCCGGGCGACGGTGCGCACCCGCAGGGCGGTGACCTCGCTGGCCAGGTCCGCGGCGTCGGCGTTCCCGGACCAGCGCCGCTCCAGGGCGCGCTTGAGCTCCCGGCGGGGCCCGATGCGCGGGTATCCCAGGACGGTCGCGGCGGGGAAGGGGCAGGCGGCGGCCCCGTGGGTGGACAGGGCGGCGCGCTCTTCAGTGTGCTCGGCGGTGCGGTCGGTGGTGCTCACGGTGGTCTCCTCGGCATCGGATCGGGTGTCTCGGGTGTGGGGGTGATCGGGGTGGCGGGAACGGTCCGGCGGTCCCGGATGGCGCTGCTTCTCGGTCGCAGGCGCCGGGAGGATCTCCTCGTCCAGGGGCTGGGAGCCGGAGGGCAGGTGCCCCCGGGCGGTCTCCACCGGACTGCGTCGGCCCAGGGGCGGGCGGGGTGTCGGGGAGGGGCGAGGCAGGTCCAGGACCTCCAGCAGCTCCAGGGCCGCGGGATGCTCGTTGAAGGTGTACAGGTGCAGTCCCGGCGCCCCGGCGTCCAGGGCGGCCAGGGCCTGCTCCCGGGCCCGGGCCACCCCCACCCGACGCCGCTGCGTCTCGCTCTCGGCGGTCTCCAGCCGGTGGGCGAAGCGCTCGTCCACCGCCAGCCCGGCCAGGGCGCAGACCCTCTCGTAGCGGCGCAGGCTGGTCACCGGGAGGATCCCAGCCACCAGCGGCAGCCCCACCCCGGCCTGCTCGGCCCGGGCCCGCAGCCGGACGTGGTCCTGCGGGTCCTGGCAGACCTGGGTGATCGCGAAGTCCGCCCCGGCCCGCTCCTTGGCCAGCAGCACCTCGATGTCGTGCAGGGCGCTCGGGGATTCGGGGTGGCGCACGGGATAGGCCGCGACCCCCACCGCCAGGCGCCCAGCGCCCAGGTGGGCGCGGTGCTCCCGCTCCACCTCCCGGACCAGCTCCACGAGGTGGCGGGCGAACGGCAGCTCCTCCGGCCCGGGGACGTATCCGGGCGGGCGGTCCCCGCGCAGCGCGAGGATCCCGCGCACCCCGAGGTCCAGGATCCGGGCCGTCAGCTCCCGCAGCTGCCCGCGGGTGCTGCCCGTGGCGATCACGTGGGCCAGCGGCCGGTACAGGGTGTGGTGCACCAGGTGCTCCAGCAGGTCCAGGCAGCCGGCGCGTCGATCGGCCTGCACCCCGGTGGTCACGGAGACCCAGTCGGGGGCGGTCGGGGCGAGGGCGTCGAGGGTGCGCAGCAGGGCGTCCTGGGCGGCGGGTCCGCGCGGTGGGAACAGCTCGTAGGACAGCGAGGGCGGCGGGGTCGGGGGTGCGGCGGGCACGTCGGGCCTCCTTCTGCAGGATCGGCCGACGGATCGCGGCAGCCGCGGCGGCTGTCGCACGGTATCCATCGGTCCTGGCGGGAGCACCGTTCCCGAACCGTCGCACGAGGGCGGTGGGGGTGGTTGCTGCGGCGTCGTCGAGCCAGGTCTCTCGGCCGCTCTGGATAGGTACCCCTCCAGTGAACCGGCGCAGCCGCGGCCAGCCAAGAACGGACGCGGATGTGACCGTGCGACGCGCCGATGACGCCCGGCGTCCCCGGATGACGCCCCCGTCGTCATGCTCACGGCGAAAACCCCTGGAACCGTCCCCCACCCGGGGCGTTGACTAGGGGTTATGACCGAATTCGCAGTGACCAACGCATCCACCGGCGAGGTCGAGCAGACCTTCGACTCCCTGCCCGCCCAGCAGATCCCCGAGATCATCGAGCGGGCGCACCGCGCCGTCGGCCCCTGGCGGGACACCCCGATCGCCCAGCGCGCCCAGGCCCTGGCGAAGGTCGGAGACCTCTTCGAGCAGCGCCCCGAGGAGCTGGCCGGGATCATCGGCCGGGAGATGGGCAAGCTCAAGAGCGAGGGCCTGCAGGAGGTCCAGCTGGTCGCCTCCATCTTCCGCTGGTACGCCGAGCACGGCCCCGACGTCCTGGAGCCCACCGAGCTGCAGCCGCAGGGCGCGCAGAAGACCATCGTGGAGCACGAGCCGCTGGGCGTGCTGCTGGGGATCATGCCGTGGAACTTCCCCTACTACCAGCTGGCCCGCTTCGCCGCCCCGAATCTGCTGATCGGCAACACGATCCTGATGAAGCAGGCGGCCATCTGCCCGCTGTCCGCGGGCACCTTCGCCGAGATCCTGCACGAGGCCGGGATCCCGGAGGACGCCTACATCAACCTCTACCTGGACACCGAGGACGTCCCCGCCGTGCTGGAGGACTTCCGGGTGCGCGGGGTCTCCTTGACCGGCTCCGAGCGGGCCGGGGCCTCCGTCGCGCAAAACGCGGGGAAGAACCTCAAGAAGTCCGTGCTGGAGCTGGGCGGCAACGACCCGTTCGTCGTCCTGGACACCTCGGACCTGGACGCGCTGGTGCGCACCGCCGTCGGGCTGCGCACCTCCGTGCAGGGGCAGGTGTGCACCTCCCCCAAGCGGATCATCGTGGTCGATGAGCTCTACGAGGAGTTCGTCGCCAAGGCCCAGGAGGCCGTGGAGGCGATCCGCGTGGGCGCCTGGGACGATCCCGACGCCGACATGGGGCCTCTGTCCTCCGAAACCGCCCGGGACGAGGTGGTCCAGCGCATCCACGACGCCGTGCGGAACGGGGCGACCCTGCGCACCGGCGGCGAGAAGCTGGAGCGTCCCGGCTGGTTCATGTCCCCCGCCCTGCTCACCGACGTGGACCCGGATTCCGACCTGGGCTGCAACGAGCTGTTCGGCCCCGCCGTGATCGTCTACCGCGCCGAGGACGAGGAGGACGCGCTGCGCCTGGCCAACCACACCGACTACGGGTTGCAGGCCTCGGTGTGGACCGAGGACCTGGAGCGCGGCGAGCGCTTCGCCCGGCGGATGCAGGCCGGGATGGTGCACGTCAACGAGCACCTGGTGACCCAGGCGGGCCTGCCCTTCGGCGGCATCGGCCGCTCCGGCTACGGCCGGGAGCTGGCCGAGTGGGGCCTGAAGGAGTTCACCAACGAGAAGCTGGTGCGGGTCAGCGCCCAGTCCTTCTGAGGCCGCACCCCGCACCCGGTCGCGCCCGCCGCGGCCCCTCGCGCGCCGACGCCGCCCACGGCGTCGGCGCGCACCCCGGCCCGGTGACCCCGGGCCCTCAACATAAGGAGCAGAGCGTGACCGATGAGCAGCGCACCCCCGTGGCCTCCCAGCTGGAGTTCGCGAACCCGGTGACCGCCTACCCGCAGCTGAACCCGGATCCCCAGCACCAGCCCAATCCCGGGCTGGATGTCCGCCTGGAGCCGAAGCCGGATCGCGGCGAGCGCACCTACCGGGGCCTGGGGCGCCTGCCCGGGCGTCGGGCCCTGATCACCGGGGGCGATTCCGGGATCGGCGCGGCCGTGGCGATCGCCTTCGCCCGCGAGGGCGCCGACGTCGCGATCGCCTACCTGCCGGATGAGGAGGAGGACGCCCAGGCGGTCGCCGAGCTGATCCGGGCGGAGGGCCGCACCGCGGCGCTGCTGCCGGGGGATCTGCTGGAGGCCTCGTACCGGGACGGGCTGGTGGAGGCCGCCGTTCAGGAGCTGGGCGGGCTGGACATCCTGGTCAACAACGCGGGCATGCAGTTCTGGTCCGAGAGCATCCAGGAGCTCACCGATGACCAGGTGGATCGCAGCTTCGCCCTCAACGTGCAGGCGATGTTCACCCTGTCCCGGGCGGCGCTGCGGGTGATGCCGGCCGGTTCGACCATCATCAACACCACCTCGGTGCAGGCCTACAAGCCCTCGGATGTGCTCCCGGACTACGCCGCGACGAAGGCCGCGATCAAGGCCTTCACCAAGTCCCTGGCCCAGCAGGCGGCCCCGCAGGGGATCCGCGTGAACGCGGTGGCTCCGGGGCCCTTCTGGACGCCGCTGCAGGTCACCGACGGGCAGCCCGATGCGAAGCTGGACGGCTTCGGCCAGCAGTCCTGGCTGGGGCGGGCCGGTCACCCCGTGGAGATCGCCCCGGCGTACGTGTACCTGGCTTCTGCGGAGTCCAGCTACGTGGTCGGCTCAGTGCTGGACGTCAACGGCGGCGCTCCGACCCCGTGACCTCCTCTCGACGGCGCGTCCCCGGCGGGGGCGCGCCGTCGCGGTTTTTCTGGTGAACTGGTGGTATGCACCACCACCGGTCCCAGACCGCCCCGACCGAATGAGGATGAGATGACCCAGCCCCCTTCTTCCCCCGAGGACCCGAGCCGCGACCGTCCCCAACCGCGCTACGGCCAGTACGCCCCGCAGGACGGCGCCGACGCCGCGGGCGGGCCCGCCGCGGGGGCACCCGCCCCGGGCCACGCCGGGTACCAGCAGGCCCCCGGCTACGGCCAGGGCGCGCCGACGCATGGTCAGGGTGCACCGGTCTATGGGCAGGGTGCCCAGCCGGGCGGGGCCCCCGGCGGCGTCCCCCGCTACGGCGATGCGACCGGTTCCGGAGGGTATGTGCCCCAGCCCGGTGATGTCCGGCAGGCGGGCCCCGCCCCGCAGCGGCTGCGCACCGGGGTGCTCATCGGCTGGATCGGCTGCGGACTGGCCCTGCTGGGCAGCCTGGTCAGCATGATCGACGAGAACCTCATCTTCGGCGGCGCCCTCGAGGTGGCCGGCGCCGTCATCGGCGCGGTCCTGGGCCTGGGGGTCTACGTGATGGGGGCGGCCTTCCTGTGGCTGTGCCTGCGCGGGGCCAACTGGGCGCGGGTGAGTTCGCTGGTCTTCGCGATCATCGCCGGGCTGCAGGCCCTGGCCTCGCTCTTCGCGCTCATCGCCCTGCCCGTCATCGGAACGGTCCTGGCCGCCGAGAACCCGGAGATCGACACCCTGATGCAGGAGGCCACCGGCCCGGCCTTCTGGATCAGCTCGGTGATGACGCTGATCGCCGAGGTCGCCTACCTGGTGGGGGTGCTCATGCTGTGGACCAAGCCGGTCTCCCGGTGGTTCCAGACCGTGCAGGTCCTGCGCCGCGGCTACTGACTCACCGCGGGACTTTCCCGCGGTGATCTGGTGGAATGGGTGATGCACACCAACTTCACTCGAGACGCACGACGCACACCCCGAGACCCCTTCGAAGGAGCACATCGATCACGTCGCAGCAGCCCGAGCAGAACCCCGCCGACGGCGGCACCCCGCAGGACGGCCAGGGCCAGCCCCAGCAGGGCTACCCGCAGTACCAGACCGGCCAGGGCGCCCCGCAGTACGGAGCCCCCGCCTACGCCGGTCAGCCTCAGGCCGCCGGCTCCGTGGACCAGCTGCTCCAGCAGAAGCCCCAGCAGGTGCGCACCGGCCTCCTGATCCTGTGGATCTCGCTGGCGCTCACCGTGGTCCTCGGCATCATCGCCGCCCTGACCCTGGACTTCGAAGCCACCTACACCCAGCAGGCCCAGGTCAACGGCCAGACCGTCGATGCCACCACCGTCTCCACGATGGCAAGCGCGGCCCGGATCACGGCGCTCGTGGCCTACATCCTCATGGGTGCGGTGGGAGCCCTGTTCGTGTGGTTCGCCGGCAAGGGACGCAACTGGGCGCGCATCGTCCTGCTCGTCTTCGCGGCCCTCTCCGCCCTGGGCGTCCTCGCGAGCCTGGCGACGGGCGGCCTCCTCGGCAGCATCGGGACGATCGTCTTCATCATCGGGGTGATCCTCCTGTTCCTGAAGCCCTCCTCCGCCTGGTACCGCGCGGTCACCGCCGCCCGCCAGGCCCCGACGGCCTACTGAGCGGCCTTCCCGGCACCGCGCGGGCTCGTTGACAGCCCCCGCGGTGCGGGACCAGACTGGGAGGGCGGCACTGGGCCGCTGGTAGCCCCGGGCTCCATCATCAAGCCGCTTCGAGCGGCCTTCCGCCGAGAGGCGCTCCCGGTCCAGTGCCCACCTCCTCATCCGACGGCCCGCCCCGAATCCCCGGGGCGGGCCGTCGTCGTTAACCTTGCCCGGTTATGGTGTAGCGGCACCCCGACCACCCCTCGACCGGAAAGCCGGAAGCACCGCGTGGCACTACGACTGTTCCCCCAGGAGAACCGGGCCCTGACCCTGCTCTCCCAGATGGCCGATCTCGTCATCGACGCCGCCTCCGCGGTCTCGCGCACCATGGGCTCCCCCGTGGAGGACCGGCCCGAGCTGCTCGAGCAGGCCTTCGACATCGAAGGCCGGTGCACGGACCTGTTCTTCGCGGTGATGACGGACGTGCGCTCCTCCTTCGTCACCGCCCTGCCCCGCGGGGACCTGTATCTGCTGGCCCACCACCTGAACACCGCGGGGGAGGATCTCGCGGCCGCGACCCACACGATCGTCATCAACGGCCTGGACCAGTTCTCCTCCCGCGCCTCGGACCTGCTGGACCTCATCCAGCGTCAGGCCTCCCTCACCGCGGAGGCCATGCACCACCTGTCCGACCTGGAGGGTCTGGACGAGTACTGGGTGGAGGTGCTGCGCATGGCCAAGCAGTCCACCCGCACCGGGGACCTGTACCGAGCGGACCTCATCGAATCCCTCAAGCCCCGCCGCTACGAGCAGACCGCGCAGTTCGCGGACAAGCTGGACTCCGCGGCCCGCCACCTGCGCGCGGTGGCCACGGAGGTCGGCCGGATCCTCGTGCAGGAGTCCTGACCGGTGGCCCTCCTGCTCGCCCTGAGCCTGCTGCTGCTCGCGGGCTTCGCCGTGATCGGCAGCTTCCACGACGCCCCCAACGCGATCGCCGTCGCCGTGCGCACCCGCGCCCTGACCGCGACGACCGCGCTGGCCCTGGCCGCCGTGTGCACCGCCATCGGCTTCGGGGTGGGGCTGGCGACGCTGCCGGAGACCGCCCACGACTGGCTGCGGGTCCCCTCCAGCACCGACGGGCTGGGGATGCTCACGGCGGTCCTGGCCACCGCGATCCTGTGGGAGCTGGCCACCTGGTGGCGGGCCATGCCCTCCTCCTCGACCCACGCCCTGATCGGGGCCCTGCTGGGGGCGGGGTGGGCCGCCCGCGCCGTGGACCTGGACGCCCCGGCCGACGCCGCGAGCCAGCTGCTGGCCTCCGTGTGGCTGCCGTTGGTGACCGGCCCGCTGCTGGCCTACGCGGTCTCCTGGCTGGCGGCGGTGCTGCTGGTGCGGCTGCTGCGCCACGCCAGCCCCCGCACCGTCAACGATCGCTCCCGCTATCTGCTGTGCCTGAGCGCCGCCGTCGTCTCCCTGAGCCACGGCATGTACTTCGGCCACCGGCTGCTGCTGCTGGGCGGGCTGCTGCTGGGCTGCGCCGGGATCACCCCGCCCAGCGCCGTGGCGCTGGCTGCCGGGGCGGTGCTGTGCGCGCTCATGGTGCTGGGCACCCTCGGCGGCGGCTGGCGGATCGCCCGCACCCTGGCCACCCGGATGGTGCAGGTGGACCCGTTCCGCGGGGCGGTCGCGATGACCACGACGAGCCTGCTCAGCCTCGGCACCGGGGCGGTGCTGCGGGAGCCGTACTCCTCCTCGCACCTGTCGGCCTCCGCCGTGCTGGGGGCCGGGTCCACGCAGCGGTTCACCGCGGTGCGCTCCCAGGTCGCGGGGAAGATCCTGCTGACCTGGATGCTCACGGTCCCGGCCTGCGCGGTCCTGGCCGCGGTGCTGCTGCTGGCGCTGTCCCCGCTGCTGTGAGAGGGAGGCCCCACCGAGGGGGCTGAGCGCTCAGCCGAAGCGCCCGGAGACGTAGTCCTCCGTGGCCTGCTCCTTGGGGTTGTTGAAGATCTCCTGGGTGGGGGCGTACTCGATGAGCCGGCCGGGCTTGCCGGTGCCGGCGATGTTGAAGAACGCGGTGCGGTCCGAGACGCGGGCGGCCTGCTGCATGTTGTGGGTGACGATCACCACCGTGTACTCCTCCTTCAGCTCGTGGATCAGATCCTCCACGGCCAGGGTGGAGATCGGGTCCAGGGCCGAGCAGGGCTCGTCCATGAGGATCACGTCCGGCTTCACCGCGATGGTCCGGGCGATGCACAGCCGCTGCTGCTGACCGCCCGAGAGCCCGGCCCCGGGCTTGTCCAGCCGGTCCCGGACCTCCTCCCACAGGTTCGCCGAGCGCAGGGAGGACTCCACCAGCTCATCGGCCTGGGCCTTGGGCAGGCGCCGGGAGTTCAGCTTCACCCCCGCCAGCACGTTGTCCCGGATGGACATCGTGGGGAAGGGGTTGGGCCGCTGGAAGACCATGCCGACCTGGGAGCGCACCCGCACCGGGTCCACCCCCTTGCCGTACAGGTCCTCCCCGTCCAGGCGCACCGAACCCTCCACCCGGGCCCCCGCGATGACCTCGTGCATCCGGTTCAGGGTGCGCAGGAACGTGGACTTGCCGCAGCCGGAGGGCCCGATGAACGCGGTCACGGACCGGGCGCGGATCTGCATGCTCACGTCCTGCACGGCCAGGAAGTCGCCGTAGTAGACGTTCAGGTGCTCGACGTCGATGCTCTTGGACACGGGGCAGGCTCTCCTTGGGGTGGCGGGTGCGGGGGCGTCAGCGGCCGGACTTCGGGGCGAAGATCCGGGCGATCAGCCGGGCGGCGAGGTTCAGCAGCATGACGACGACGATGAGGATCAGCGCCGCGGACCAGGCCCGGCCCTCCGAGATCTGGGGGCTGGTGGGCGAGGTCGGGGTCATGATCTGGTAGTAGATGTACGTGGGCAGGGTGGTCATCCAGCCGGAGAACGCGTTCCAGTTGATGGTGGTGACGAACCCGGCGGTGACCAGGATGGGCGCGGTCTCCCCGATGACGCGGGCGATCGCCAGGGTCACGCCCGAGGAGATCCCGGAGATCGCCGTCGGGATGACCACCTTGACGATGGTGCGCCACTTGCGCACCCCCAGGGCGTAGGAGGCCTCCCGCAGCTCGTTGGGCACGATCCGCAGCATCTCCTCCGCGCTGCGCACGACCGTCGGGATCATCAGCACGGACAGGGCGACGGAGGCGATGAAGCCGAAGCGCGCGGAGGGGTCATCCAGGATCTGCACGAAGAACGCGGCCGCGAACAGACCGGCGACGATCGAGGGGATGCCGGTCATCACGTCCACGAGGAACGTGATGGTCTTGGCGATCGCCCGGGAGATGCGGGTGGCCCCGCCGTACTCGGTCAGGTAGATCGCGGTCAGCAGACCGATCGGCACGGACATCACGGTGGCCCAGAAGGTGATCACCAGGGTGCCGACGATCGCGTGGTAGGCCCCGCCGTACACGGGGCCCTCGCCGGCGGCCGCGGCGTTGTCCGTGACGCCGGTGACCCCGCCCATCGAGGTGGTCAGCAGGTGCGCGTTCAGCCCGGGCAGGCCCCGGGCGAGCACGACCCACAGCACCGAGACCAGCGGGACGAGGGCCAGCAGGAAGGCCCCCCAGACGAGGTAGCGAGCGAAGGCGTCGGCCCCGCGGCGTCGTCCCTCGATCCCGGCGACGGCCAGCGGGCCCGCGATCACCAGGATCAGGGCGGAGAAGATCGCCCAGGAGGCGATGCCGAAGCCGATCAGCGCGGAGGCCGCGGCCCCGAGGATGACGGCGAGGACCCCGATCAGCCACGGCAGCCAGGCCGGGGCGGTGCGGGTCCTCAGCCGGTGACCCAGCTGGGTGCGCTGCGACGATGCGGTGGAGGGCTGGTTCATGCGTCGGCTCCCGAGAAGTGCCGGTAGCGGGCCACGACCAGGCGGGCCAGCATGTTGACGACGAGGGTGATGAGGAACAGGACCAGGCCGGCGGCGATCAGCTCGTTCATCCGCATCCCGTAGGCCTCCGGGAAGTTCAGGGCGATCTCACTGGCCACGGTCTGGTTCCCGGACTGGATCAGCGAGGGGTTGAAGGCCCCGCCGGACAGGACCAGGGCCACGGCCATGGTCTCCCCGAGAGCCCGACCCAGCCCGAGCATCACGGAGGAGACGATCCCCGCCCGGGCGAAGGGCAGCACCGTCATCCGGATCATCTCCCACCGGGTGGCACCCAGACCCAGGGCCGCCTCCTGCTGCAGCACCGGCGTCTGGGCGAAGATCTCCCGACACATCGAGGTGATGATCGGCAGGATCATGATCCCCAGGACGATGCTCGCGGTGAGGATGGTCTTGCCGGTGGCCGAGGCCGGGCCGGCGAAGATCGGCAGGAAGCCCAGCTCATCGGCCAGCCAGTCGTAGAACGGCACGATCTTGGGAGCCAGGACGGAGGCACCCCAGGCGCCGAACACGACGGACGGGATCGCGGCCAGCAGGTCGATGACGTAGCCGACCGGGGCGGCCAGGCGCCGCGGGGCGTAGTGGGAGACGAACAGGGCGACGCCGATGCCCACGGGGGTGGCGATCAGCAGGGCGATCAGCGCGCTGATCAGGGTGCCCGCCACCAGCGGGCGGATGTAGCCGATGAAGCCGTCTCCGCCCGTGAAGTCCCCGGCCGGCGTGCCCACCAGATCCTTCGCGCGCAGCACGAGGAACAGGGCGACGCCGGCCAGGACGACCAGGATCACCAGGCCCGCCGCGAGGGCGAGCCCGGCGAAGATCCGGTCCTGGGCCGGAGAGGAGGACTTGGCGCTCACTTGGTCTTCACGGTGTCGATGGCGGCCTTCGCCTCATCCCGCAGCTTCTGGGGCAGCGGGGTGGAGTGGGCGGCGTCCGCGGCGGCCTTCTGCCCGTCCTCGGAGGTCACGTAGGTCTCGAAGGCCCTGACCTGGTCCACGGTCTCCTGCTTGTCGTAGGCCGAGCAGATGATGTGGTAGGAGACCAGCACGATCGGGTAGGCCCCGTCGGTGCCCTCGTGGTCGATCTCCAGGGCGATGTCGTGCTCCGAGCGGCCATCCAGGCGCTTGGCGTTCTCCACGGCGCGGGCGACGTTCTCCTCCTCGTGGGAGACGTAGCCGTCCCCGGCCTTGATCTTGGCGGCGCCCAGGTCCCCCACGGCGGAGGAGTCGGCGTAGGTGATCGCGCCTTCGGTGGTCTTGGTGGTGGACACGACCCCGGAGGTGCCCTTGTTGGCCTCACCGGACAGCCCGGAGGGCCAGTTGCCGGAGGCCTTCTCGGTCCAGGCGCCCTGCGAGGCGTCAGCGAGGTAGTCGGTGAAGTTCTTGGTGGTCCCGGAGTCATCCGAGCGGTGCACGGTGGTGATCTTGGTGTCCGGCAGGTCGGTGCCCTCGTTCTGATCCGCGATCGCCGGGTCGTTCCACTGGGTGATCTTGCCGGAGAAGATCTCCGCGATCGTCTTGGCGTCCAGGTTCAGGGAGTCGATGCCCTTGAGGTTGAAGGCCACGGAGATCGGGGAGACGTAGACGGGGATGTCCATGGCGCCGCCGTCGCCGCACTGGGACTTGGCCTTCTCGACCTCATCGTCGGTCAGGGGGACGTCGGAGCCGGCGAAGCTGGCCCCGCCGGCCAGGAAGGCCTCGCGCCCGGCGCCGGAGCCGTCCGGGGAGTACTGGACGGTGGCCCCGGAGTGGGCGGACTGGTAGCCGGACTGCCAGGCGGTCATGGCCGCCTGCTGGGAGGAGGCGCCGACCCCGGAGAGGGTCCCGGACACGGAGGAGTCCGAGCCCGCCGAGCCGGAGTCCCTGGAGCCGGTGGCGTCGTCCGAGCCGCAGGCAGTCAGGGCGAGGGAGCCGACGGCGGCCAGGGCGGCCCAGCGGCCGATGCGCGAGATCTTCATGTGGGTTCTTCTCCCTATGGGTCTGGTGTGCGCCCCGTTGCGCGGGGACCGATGGTGGTGCGGGGCCCGGTCCGGGCCCGCGGTCTCGAGCGTACGCAGGGCAGGTGACCCGAGGCCCGATCCCGGGTGAACGCCGGGTGAACACTCGGGCGCCCCGTCCGCACCCGACCGAACCCCGCCCGGGACGCTTTCCGTACCATGGGGGCATGAGCGGAAGCGGGATCGCCGGGCGTGCAGGCGCCGTGCTGGACCACGCCCGTCGTCGGACCCGCACGGGACTGGGCCGGGTGCGCGCGGGCTTCGGGCAGTCGCTGCAGATCACGATCGCAGCGGTCGGAGCCTACGCCTTCGCCGAGCATGTGCTGGGCCACCACGGTCCGCTGTTCTCCGCCACGGCCGCGATCGTCTCCCTCGGCTACGGAAACGGCTCGGTGCATCTGCGCCGCATCCTGGAGGTCTCCCTCGGGTGCACCCTGGGCATCGCGGTCGGCGATGTGCTGATGCACGTGCTGGGTCAGGGCCTGGTGCAGGCCTCCGTCGTCCTGCTGGTCTCGATCCTGCTGGCCCGCTTCCTGGACAACGGCACGATCTTCACCACCCAGATGGGCCTGCAGTCCGTGCTGGTGGTGATCCTCCCGCCGTCGGTGGACGGGCCCTTCGCCCGCAGCCTGGACGCCATCGTGGGGGCCTGCTTCGCGCTGGCGATCATGGCGATCTCCCCGCGGGATCCCAGCCGGGAGGCCCGGCGGGGCTTCCGCACGCTGAGCGGGGAGTTCTCCGCGGTGCTGCGCGAGATCGCGGCGGCCCTGGGCGGGTACGACGCCGAGCGCGCCCAGCGCGCCCTGCGCCGCAGCCGGCGCACCCAGCCCAGCATCACGGCCCTGGAGTCCGCGCTGAAGATGGGCCGGGAGCAGGCGCGGTTCACCCTGCTGCGGCGCGGCCGCCTGGAGGAGATCGAAGCCTACGAGCGCTGCCTGGACGCCCTGGATCACGCGGTGCGCAACACCCGGGTGCTGGCCCGGCGCCTGACCGCCGTGATCCGCACGGTGCGGCTGCGGCCCCAGGCGGTGGCGGCCCTGGAGGAGATCCTCACGGAGCTGGCCGAGGCCGTAGACCTGATCGGGGCGTCCTTCGCCGGCGGCTCGACGACGGCCCGGGAGGCCTTCTCCGCTCGCGCCCGGGCGGACCTGACCCGGGTGGCCCAGCGCCTGGATCCGGCGGCCCTGGGGGTGCGCACCTACCAGGGCGAGTCCCTGGTGATGCTGATCCGACCGCTGAGCGTGGACCTGCTGGCGGCCACGGGCCTGCCCTACGCGAAGGCCAGCACCATCCCGGTGCAGATCCGCCAGGAGCTCACCGAGGCGCTGCCGGTGGTGGACCCGGAGGAGGAGGACGACCGGCCCGGGTCCCGCACCCGGCGGGACTCGGACTGAGGCGCTCCGGATTCGTGCTGAGATGCGGGGATCGTGCTGAGATGCCGCACGGCGGGACGCATCTCAACACGAACGGCGCAACTCAACACGAAACCCGCATCTCAGGGCGGGGAGGCGCCTGCTCGATCTGTCAGTCGGGGCCTCTACCCTGGGCACATGAGCCCCGCACGCAAGAGCCCCCGCGCCGCCAACGCCTATCGCTGCCGCGAATGCGGCTGGACCACGGCCAAATGGGTGGGCCGCTGCGGGGAATGCCAGCAGTGGGGCACCATCGAGGAGGTCGGCGCCGTCGCCTCCGGGCCGCGCACCAGCGCCGCGGCCAGCGTGCAGACCCCCGCCCAGCCCATCACCCAGGTGGACGCGACCCTCGCCCGCGCCGCCTCCACCGGCATCGCCGAGTTCGACCGCGTGCTCGGCGGCGGGCTGGTGCCCGGGGCCGTGGTGCTGATGGCCGGGGAGCCCGGTGTCGGCAAGTCCACGCTGCTGCTGGACGTCGCGGCGACCTTCGCCCGCGGGGCCGGGAGCACCCGGGACGTGCTGTACGTGACCGGGGAGGAATCCGCCGCCCAGGTGAAGCTGCGCGCGGACCGGATCGGCGCGGATGCGGACACCCTGTACCTGGCCGCGGAGACGGACCTCGGCGCCGCACTGGCCCACATCGAACGGATCAACCCGACGCTGCTGATCCTGGACTCCGTGCAGACCCTGGCCAGCGCGGAGGTGGACGGCTCCGCCGGCGGGGTCACCCAGGTCCGGGAGGTGGCCGCGGCCGTCATCGCCGAGGCCAAGCGGCGGAACATGACCACCCTGCTGGTGGGGCATGTGACCAAGGAGGGCGCGATCGCCGGGCCCCGGCTGCTGGAGCACCTGGTGGATGTGGTCTGCCAGTTCGAGGGGGATAAGAACTCCCGGATCCGGATGCTGCGCGCGGTCAAGAACCGCTTCGGCCCCACCGACGAGGTCGGCTGCTTCGACCTGCTGGAGGACGGCATCACCGGGGTCTCGGACCCGTCCGGTCTGTTCGTCTCCCGCACCCCCGTGCCCGTGGCCGGGACCTGCCTGAGCGTGACCCTGGAGGGCCGCCGCCCGCTCCTGGCGGAGGTCCAGGCGCTGCTGGATGAGTCCTCCACCTCCCAGCCGCGCCGGGCCACCGCCGGACTGGACGCCCAGCGCACCGCGATGCTGCTGGCCGTGCTGCAGCGGCGGGCCGGCTTCGGCGTCGGGAAGATGGACTGCTACCTCTCCACGGTCGGCGGGGTGCGCCTGAGCGAGCCGGCAGCGGATCTGGCGACCGTCATGGCCCTGGCCTCCGCCGCGGAGGACAAGCCGCTGCCGCGACGCCTGGTGGTCTTCGGGGAGGTGGGCCTGGCCGGTGAGGTCCGCGCGGTGCCCGGCATCCGCCAGCGCATCGCCGAGGCCGCGCGGCTGGGCTTCACCCACGCCCTCGTGCCCGCCTCCCCCGCCGGGGCCGGACAGGTCCCGGCGGGCTTCACCGTCAAAGAGGTCGCCTCCGTGGTGGAGGCCGTGGCCACGCTCTTCCCGGGGCGCACCAAGGGCTGAAAGCCCGCGGGCTTCCCTCCCCCGCCCGCAGGGCCCGTTCTCGAGGCCCGCCGACAGCCGGTCCGCGCGGCCCCGCGATCCATCGGGGACCGCCCACCTAAGATGGACGGGTGGCTACCGCACGCACCTGTCTGCTGACCAAGACCCTCGCCCTGCTCGCCCCCGGCACCCAGCTGCGGGAGGGTCTCGAGCGCATCCTGCAGGGCGGCACCGGGGCACTGGTGGTGCTCGGCTCGGACCGGATGGTCGAAGCCATCGGCACCGGGGGCTTCGACATCGGCATCGAGTTCACCGGCACCCGCCTGCGGGAGCTGGCCAAGATGGACGGGGCGATCGTGTGCGACCGGGACGTGACCCGCATCCTGCGGGCCGGGGTGCATCTCATGCCGGATCCGGCCATCCGCACCGAGGAGTCCGGGACCCGGCATCGCACCGCCGAGCGGGTGGCCAAGCAGACGGGGTTCCCGGTGGTCTCCGTGTCCGCGTCCATGGGCATCATCACCATCTACGCGGACGGGGTGCGCTACCCCCTGGAAGACACTCAGGCCATCATGTTCCGCGCCAACCAGGCCCTGCAGACCCTGGAGCGCTACTCCCACCGGCTGGATCAGGAGTTCGCGAACCTCGCCTCCCTGGAGATCGAGTCCGATGTGACCGTGCGCAGCGTCGCCGCGGCCCTGCAGCGGCTGGAGCTGGTCCGGCGCATCACCGCGGAGGTGGACCAGGCCGTCGTCGAGCTGGGCACCGAGGGGCGGATGGTGCAGATGCAGCTGGAGGAGCTGGTCCTGGGCCAGCCCGATGCGGATGCCCTCCTGCTGGACTACCTCCCGGTTCCGCCCGACGCGGCCGCACTGGCCCAGGCCCGGGAGGCGGTGGCCGGGTTGGACCCGGCGGAGCTGGCGGATCTGGCGGTGGTGGCCCGCACCGTGGGACTGCCCGGGGCCGGGGACCTGGACGTGCCGGTGGCTCCGCGCGGGCACCGGCTGCTGGCCGGGATCAAGTCGCTGCCGCGGGCCGTGGCCGACCGGCTGGTGGAGCGCTTCGACGGTCTGCAGGCGCTGATGGCCGCGAATCTGGAGGATCTGCGCGCCGTGGACGGGGTCGGCGAGCAACGCGCCCGCAGCATCCGCGAATCCCTGGCCCGCACCGCCGAATCCAGCCTGCTGGAGCGGTTCATGTGAGACCCCGCGGCGGGCGCCCTGCACCGGAAGAGACGCGGCCCTGCCGCCCACGCGAACGCACCGCGCCCGGCCCCGGATGTCCCTGAGCGGGTCCGGCGCCGGGCGTGAAGCGCGGTCGATGAGACGCGGCTACTGGATCACGATGAGCGTGGGCTGGGAGCTCACGCCGTTGACGGTCGCGGTGACCCAGTAGTACCCCGTCTTCGCCTGCTGGGCGGCCTGCCCGCAGCCGTAGGCGTTCATCCCGCGATCCCAGGTGAGGCTCGTGGTCTGCTTCGCCCCGGCCTGCAGGGTGGCTTCATCGTGGGTGGGCTGGGCCTGGCAGGTCTGGCTGCTGTAGACGTTGGCCGGGCCGGAGGTGATCTGGTACGTGGTGTTCGCGGAGCCGAGATCCACGGTGCAGGGGTTCTGCGAGCCGTTGGCGACGGTCGTGGTGATGACCGGCTGCTGCCCCGCGGCGTAGACCTGCTTGTCCACCGTGGTGCTCACGGTGAAGGCGTCGGAGCAGGCCTGCACGGGCTGCTGCGTCGTGGGCTCCGGGGTGGGTGCGGCGGCCTGGTCCGTGGGGGTGGCGCTGGCCTCGGTGCCTTCGGCGTCGGCCGAGGCCGTGGACTCGCCGGTGGGGGTCACCTCCGCGGAGGCCGAGGCCGAGGGCTGGGCGGAGGCGGAGCCCGAGGCGGACCCGGAGGCGCCGCCGGTGGGACGGGCGCTGAAGCTGTCGAAGTTGTCTCCGGCGGCGGCGCTGGAGGCTGCGGCGGTGTCATCCCCGGAGTCGGTGAGCCGCTGGAAGGCGAAGACCAGCGCCCACACCACCAGGATGATCGCGAGGATCGCGATGATCGCGGCGATGATGCGCCGCCTGCGATAGACCTCGGGCGCCTCGCGCTCGTACTCTTCCCCGTCACCGTCGAATTCTTCGTAGTCAGCCATGGCCCTCAGATTACCCAATTCTCCCCGCCGCCGCGTCCTGGCTCACTCCCATCCCGGACCCGCCGGAAGCCGCCTTTCCGCGGCATCCCGGGCCCTCCGCCTGCCCTACAGTGGTGGGGATATGCCTGCTCCCACCGCCCTGCCGGATCCCGCGACCCTGTCCCAGCTGCACGAGCGCATCGGCGCGTGGTTCCGCGCCCACGCCCGGGACCTGCCCTGGCGGGCCCCCGAGCGCACCCCCTGGGAGGTCATGGTCAGCGAATTCATGCTGCAGCAGACCCCGGTGAACCGGGTTTTGCCGGTCTGGCGGGAGTGGCTGCGGCGCTGGCCCACCCCCGCCGCGCTGGCCGCGGAGTCCCCCGGGGAGGCGGTGCGGGCGTGGGGCCGACTGGGTTACCCGCGCCGGGCTCTGCGCCTGCACGCTGCGGCCGCGGCCATCGTCGCCGAGCACGACGGCGAGGTTCCGGCGGACCGGGAGACCCTGCTGGGTTTGCCCGGGATCGGGGCCTACACCGCCGCGGCGATCAGCGTCTTCGCCTTCGGGCACAGGGAGACCGTGGTGGATACGAACATCCGGCGCGTGCAGGCCCGGCTGATCTCCGGGCGGGCCCTGCCGGGCAGGGGCATGACCGCCGCCGAGATGCGCCTGGCCGAGGCCCTGCTGCCGCGAGATCGGGAGGATTCCGTGCGGTGGAACATCGCGGTGATGGAGCTGGGCGCCCTGGTGTGCACGGCCCGCGCCCCGCGCTGCGAGGAGTGCCCGGTGCTCGCCGACTGCGCCTGGGTGGCCGCGGGGCGCCCGGAGCCGGAGGTCGCCCCGAAGGGCCAGGCCTGGCACGGCACGGACCGGCAGGCCCGCGGGGCCCTGATGGCGGTGCTGCGCGCGGCGAGCGCCCCGGTGCCCCGGGCCCTGCTGCTGGACCCGCGGCTGCCGGAGCAGGCCCACGGCTCGGCGGCGGAGGCTGACGACGTCGTGCGCGCCGTGCGCGCCCTGCGTCGCCTCGAAGCCCCGCCCGAGCAGCTGCGGCGGTGCCTGGAGGGGCTGCTCACCGACGGGCTGGCCGCGGAGCCCACCCCGGAGACGGTGGCCCTGCCCTGACCCGGCCGCCCGCGAGCGGGGCTCAGCAGATGGGCGGGGCTCAGAGGGCGCGGATCATGCGGGTGTTGCCCAGGGTGTTGGGTTTGACCCGGGCGAGGTCCAGGTACTCGGCGATGCCCTCGTCCTTGGAGCGCAGCAGCTCGGCGAAGACCTGCGGGTCGATGCCCTCCTGCTCGTCCATGACCTCGAAGCCCATCCGCCGGAAGAACTCGACCTCGAAGGTCAGGCAGAACACCCGGCTCACCCCGAGGTCGCGGGCCCGCTCCAGCTGCGCCTGCACCAGCCGCCGCCCGATGCCGTGGCCGGTGAGCACCGGGTCCACCGCGACGGTGCGGATCTCGGCGAGGTCCTCCCAGATCACGTGCAGCGCCGCGCAGCCGGCCACCCCGACGCCGGGGGCCTCGATGACCAGGAACTCCTGGATCGCCTCGTAGTAGTCCACCGTCTCCTTGGTGATCAGCACGCCCTGTTCGGCGTAGGGCGCGACGAGGCGCCCGATCGCCCGGGCGTCCGCGGTGCGGGCCGGGCGCAGGTGGAGGTCGGTCATGGGTGTCGAGTCTACGCGTCCCCGAACATGGCGAACGCCCCGGACCCGCGCGCCGTGCGCGGGTCCGGGGCGTTCGCGGCATCCCGGATGCGGGCCTCTTCCGGATCAGGCCTGGGCGGCTCCGGAGGCCGGGCCGGCCTCCCCGCCGCCGCGGTCCGTCTTGGGCGGCAGGGCCGAACCGGACAGCTGCTCCGGGTCCACGTGGGAGTCGGTGATCTCCGCTCCCTCGTCCCCGTAGGAGATGCCGTCCTCGGACAGCTCGGCCATCTTCTGCGAGGAGAACGTGAACTGCGCGTCCTGTCCCTCGCCCTCGACGTCCACGGTGATCTTCTCCCCCGCGGAGATCTCCCCGAACAGGATCTTCTCCGAGAGCTGGTCCTCGATCATCCGCTGCATGGTCCGACGCAGCGGGCGGGCGCCCATCGCCGGATCGTAGCCGCGCTCGGCCAGCAGCTTCTTCGCGGCGTCGGTCAGCTCGATGGACATGTCCTGATCGCGCAGGCGCTCGGCCAGGCGGGCCACGAACAGGTCCACGATCTGGATGATCTCCTTCTCCGTCAGCTGCGGGAAGACGATGATGTCATCCACGCGGTTGAGGAACTCCGGGCGGAAGTGCTCCTTGAGCTCCTCCTGCACCTTCGCCTGCATCCGCTCGTAGTTGGTCGTGGCGTCATCCGCGGACTGGAAGCCCACGGGCACGCGGCGGGAGATGTCCCGGGTGCCCAGGTTGGTGGTCATGATGATCACCGTGTTCTTGAAGTCCACCACACGGCCCTGGGAGTCGGTCAGGCGACCGTCCTCCAGGATCTGCAGCAGCGAGTTGAACAGGTCCGCGTGGGCCTTCTCCACCTCGTCGAACAGGACCACGGAGAACGGCTTGCGGCGCACCTTCTCGGTCAGCTGGCCGCCCTCCTCGTAGCCGACGTATCCGGGGGGCGCCCCGAACAGGCGGGAGACGGTGTGCTTCTCCTGGTACTCGGACATGTCCAGGGTGATCAGGGCGTCGTCGTCGCCGAAGAGGAACTCCGCCAGGGCCTTGGCCAGCTCGGTCTTGCCGACGCCGGTGGGCCCGGCGAAGATGAACGAACCGCCCGGGCGGCGCGGGTCCTTCAGCCCGGCGCGGGTGCGCCGGATCGCCCGGGACAGGGACTTGATGGCGTCGTCCTGGCCGATGACGCGCTTGTGCAGCTCGTCCTCCATCTTCAGCAGGCGGCCGGACTCCTCCTCCGAGAGCTTGTACACCGGCACCCCGGTGGCCGCGGCCAGCACCTCGGAGATGACCTCCGGGTTGACCTCGCCCATCGCGGAGTCGGATTCCTTCCAGCTCTTCTCCGCCTCCTCCTTCTGCGCGATGAGCTTCTGCTCCTTGTCCCGCAGGTTGGCGGCCTTCTCGAAGTCCTGACCCTCGATCGCGGCCTCCTTCTGGGAGCGCAGATCCGCGATGCGGTCCTCGAGGTCCTTGATCTCCGGCGGGGCGGTCAGGCGCTTGATGCGCAGCCGCGCCCCGGCCTCGTCGATCATGTCGATGGCCTTGTCCGGCAGGAAGCGGTCCGAGATGTACCGGGCGGACATGGACACCGCGGCCTCCAGGGCCTCGTCGGTGATGGTCACCCGGTGGTGGGCCTCGTACTTGTCGCGGATGCCCTTGAGGATCTCCACCGCGTGGGCCTGGGAGGGCTCGTCCACCTGGATCGGCTGGAAGCGGCGCTCCAGGGCGGCGTCCTTCTCGATGTGCTTGCGGTACTCATCCAGGGTGGTCGCCCCGATGGTCTGCAGCTCGCCGCGGGCCAGCATCGGCTTGAGGATGCTGGCCGCGTCGATCGCGCCCTCGGCCGCACCCGCCCCGACGAGGGTGTGGATCTCGTCGATGAACAGGATGATGTCCCCGCGGGTGCGGATCTCCTTCAGCACCTTCTTCAGGCGCTCCTCGAAGTCCCCGCGGTACCGGGAGCCGGCCACCAGGGAGCCGAGGTCCAGGGTGTAGAGGTGCTTGTCCTTCAGGGTCTCCGGCACGTCCCCGCGCACGATGGCCTGGGCCAGGCCCTCCACGACGGCGGTCTTGCCGACGCCGGGCTCACCGATCAGCACCGGGTTGTTCTTGGTGCGCCGGGACAGCACCTGCATGACCCGCTCCATCTCCTTGAAGCGCCCGATGACCGGGTCCAGCTTGCCCTCGCGGGCCGCGGCGGTGAGGTTGGTGCCGAACTGGTCCAGCACGGTGGATCCGGCGGGGCTGCCGTCCTTGCCGCCGCCGGCCCCGACCCCGGCGGTCTCCTTGCCGGCCTCACCGGTGCCGCCCTGGTAGCCGGAGATCATGTCGATGACGGTCTGACGCACCCGCGAGGGGTCCGCGCCGAGCTTGGTCAGCACTTGGGAGGCCACGCCCTCCCCGGCCCGGATCAGGCCCAGGAGGATGTGCTCGGTGCCGATGTAGTTGTGTCCCAGCTGCAGGGCCTCGCGCAGGGACAGCTCCAGGACCTTCTTGGCCCGGGGGGTGAAGGGGATGTGCCCGCTGGGAGCCTGCTGCCCGGGACCGATGATGTCCTGGACCTGCTCGCGCACGGCGGACAGCGTCACGCCCATGGATTCCAGGGCCTTGGCGGCGATGCCCTCGCCCTCGTGGATGAGACCGAGCAGCAGGTGCTCGGTGCCGATGTAGTTGTGGTTGAGCATGCGGGCCTCTTCCTGGGCCAGCACGACGACGCGCCGAGCGCGATCCGTGAACCTCTCGAACATATGGGTGTCTCCTTGTACGCGGCTTTGCCCTCGATGCTACGCACGCCCAAAGCCCGCGTGCGGACTGTTCGCCACCGGCGAGAGACGCATCAAGCCCAGAGCGGAAAGCACGTGCGCTTTTCCGCCCTGGGCTTGATGCGCGTCCCGCCCGCGAGGTCCCGCGGGGCGGAAGGCGTGGTTCGGAAGGGGACTACTTCCCGCTCTTCATCGCGGCGTAGTAGGCATCCTGGATCTCCTGGTGGATGCGGCCGCGATCGGAGACGTCGTAGTTGTTCTCCTTGGCCCACTTCCGGATCTTCGCGGTCTCTGGGTTACGGGCCTGACCGGAGGAGGAGGACTGCTTTCCGCCGCCGCGGCCGGTGCGGGCCTGCACGCGGCGGGCCTTGGCCACGAAGGGGCGCAGCGCGTCACGCAGCTTGGAGGCGTTCTCCGTGGTCAGGTCGATCTCGAACTGACCGCCGTCCAGCCCGAAGCGGACGGTCTCATCCGCCGGTCCGCCCTGCAGGTCGTCCTCGAGAATGATCTTCACTTTCTGAGCCATGGTGTTCTCCTGCCGATTCGCTCACCTGAATGCCGCACGCCCGGAACGGTGATGATCCGGATTATCCGATCGAGCGGATCACCCATCGCATCTCGCATCGTCTGCTGCGGCGCTCTCGTTTAGAGGATAACAACACCGCCGCGGAGAATACAATCTCCGCGGCGGTGAATTCAGGAATTCTCAGGTTTCTCGTCGTCTCGCCGTCGCGAGGAGGAGAAGATCGCGTCGTCGCCCTCGCGTCGGCGGACCCCTTCGTACCAGGTGCGCGCATCCTCCTCGGCGGCCGCCTGGGCGCGCCGCTCCCGGCTGTCCGCGCGCAGGATCCAGCGCATGATGAGCCAGAAGAGCACGCCCAGTCCGATCGAGGGCAGCAGCACCGCCAGGTATTCCACGGCTTACTCCTGCTCGGGCTTCATCAGGGGGAACAGGATGGTCTCGCGGATCCCCAGCCCGGTGAACAGCATGACCAGCCGGTCCAGGCCCAGGCCCAGCCCGCCCATCGGCGGGGCCGCCGACTCCAGGGCGCGCAGGAAGTCCTCATCCAGCTGCATGGCCTCCTCGTCCCCGCCGGCGGCCTTCCGGGACTGCTCGGTGAGCCGCTCGCGCTGGATCACGGGATCGATCAGCTCGGAGAACGCGGTGCCGCGCTCCATTCCGCCGATGATCAGATCCCACGCCTCGATGACCCCCTCCTTCTCCCGGTGGGGCCGGGCCAGCGGCTGGGCCGACGGCGGATAGTCGCACACGAAGGTCGGATCGATCAGGGTCGGCTCCACGATCTCCCCGAACAGCTCGATCACCAGCTTCTCGGCATCCCACGCCGGGTCCACCGCGACGTCGCGATCGGCGGCGATCTCCCGCAGCCGCTCGGCCGGGGTGGCCGGGGTGATCTGCTCGCCCACGGCCTCGGACAGCCCCGGGTACACCCCGAGCCAGCGCCATTCGCCGTCCAGGTGGATCGTGCCGTGCTCGGAGGGGATCTCGCGCACGCCCAGGGCATCCGCGCAGGCCAGGATGACCGAGCGGATCAGCTCCGCCATCGTGTACTGGTCCCCGTAGGCCTGGTAGGCCTCCAGGGTGGTGAACTCCGGGCTGTGCGTGGAGTCCACGCCCTCGTTGCGGAAGACCCGCCCGATCTCGTAGACCCGCTCGATCCCGCCGACCACGGCGCGCTTGAGGTACAGCTCCGTGGCGATGCGCAGAGTCATGTCCTGGTCGAAGGCGTTCAGGTGCGTGGCGAAGGGGCGCGCGGTGGCCCCACCGTGCACCAGCTGCAGGATCGGGGTCTCGATCTCGGTGTAGTCCTGCTCCTCCAGCACCCGGCGCACCGTGGAGATGATCTTCGCCCGGGTGCGCACCACCTGCTGGGCCTCCGGGCGCACCATGAGATCCAGGTGGCGCTGGCGCACGCGGGTCTCCTCGTTGAGGTCCTTGTGCAGGGTCGGCAGGGGCCGCAGGGACTTGGAGGCCATCGCCCACTCGTCGGCCATCACGGACAGCTCGCCGCGGCGGGAGCTGATGACCTCCCCGCGCACGAACACGTGATCGCCCAGGTCCACCAGGGACTTCCACTCATCCAGCGCCTCCTGGCCGACCTTGGCCAGGGAGAGCATCGCCTGCAGGCGGGTGCCGTCCCCGGACTGCAGGGTCGCGAAGCACAGCTTGCCGGTGTTGCGCTGGAAGACCACGCGCCCGGCCACCCCGACGACGTCGCCGGTCTCCTCCCCCGCGGCGAGCCCCTCGTACTGGGCCCGCACGCTCGGGATCGTGCGGGTCACGGGGACCCCCACCGGGTAGGGTTCGCGTCCGACGGCCAGCAGGGCGGCGCGCTTGTCCGCGCGCACCCGCATCTGCTCGTTCGCCTCGGCGGCGGCCTGGGCGCGCTCGGCCTCGACGGCCGGGGTGGTCTCGGGGGCCTGGGGGGATTCTGCGGAAGTCACGCCCTCCAGCCTAGCGCGTGGCCGCGGGCTCCCGGGTCTCGGCAGGGGTGGGCTCAGACCACGTCCATGTTGTCCAGCAGGCGGGTGGCGCCCACGCGGATCGCGGCCAGGGCCAGGGCCCGCGGGGAGTCCTCGGTCGGGGGTTCGAAGGTCTCCGGGTCCACGATCTCCAGGTAGTCCAGCTCGACGCCGTCGGCGTGCTCGATGCGCTGCCGGGCGGCGTCCAGGTCGATGCCCGCGTACCCGCGGGAGAGCCCCTCCTCCCGCAGCAGGGCGAGGGTCCGGGAGAGCACGAGCGCGGCCGTGCGCTCCTCGGCGGACAGGTAGGCGTTGCGCGAGGACAGGGCCAGGCCGTCGTCGTCGCGCACGATCGCCACCGGCACGATGGTCACCGGCAGCGCGAAGTCCGCGACCATCCGCTGGACCAGGGCCACCTGCTGGGCGTCCTTCTGCCCGAAATAGGCGCGCAGCGGGTGCCCGGAGGCGCCGGCGGCGGTGATGTTCAGCAGCTTGTTGACCACGGTGAGCACCCCGTCGAAGTGCCCCGGGCGCCGGGAGCCCTCGAACAGCTCGCCCAGCCGCCCGGAGGTGACCCGCACCAGCGGCTCGCCGCCGGGGTAGAGGGTCTGCACCTCGGGGAGGAACACCAGATCCACCCCGATCCCGCGCAGCAGCTCCAGGTCCGCCTCGGGGGTGCGGGGGTAGCGGTCGTAGTCCTCGCCGGGACCGAACTGCAGCGGGTTGACGAAGATCGACACGACGACGACGTCGTTCTGCTCCCGGGCCCGGCGGATCAGGGTCGCGTGGCCCTCGTGCAGGGCGCCCATCGTGGGCACCAGGCCCACGGTGGCCACCCGCGGGGCCTCGGGGGCGACGTCCTCCTCGGTCTGCCCGGCGGCCCGCCGCTGCTCGACGGCGGCGAGGTTGCGGGCCTCGGCCTGGCCCACGCGCTGGGCCAGGTGCGCGCAGAGCTCCTCCGGGGTGCGGGCCACGATGAGCTCGGTCATGCTCGACAGTCCTTCTCGCGGGGTCCGACTCGCCGTCGGGGCGCTCCTTCTTCGACGGGGGCGCGGAGGCGGGGGCGGGACCGTGGTTCGGGGTTTCGGCAGGAGAGTCTACCGGTACTCGGCGCCGTGCGGGGGCTGCCGGTCCTCCTCCAGGGCCCCCAGCACCTGCTTCAGGGCCGCCGCGGACAGCGCCCCGCGCCGGTGCGCCCGCTCGGCGCTGGCCCGGGCCATCGCCAGGTAGGCCCGGCCGATGTCCGCGGCGTCCTCCTCCCGCGCGAAGCCCTCCAGGATCTCCCGGTGCGCGGCCAGCGTGCCCACATCGCCGCGGGCCACCGGACCGGTCAGGGCGGCGTCCCCGCTGGCCAGGGCGTTGTCCAGGCTCGCCCGCAGCAGCGGGGCGAGCATCCGCCCCGGCTCGGGCACCCCGATGCTCTCCAGGATCTGACGGGACTGCCCGACCAGGGTCACCAGGTGGTTGGACCCGTGGGACAGGGCCGCGTGGTACAGCGGCCGGTCCCCCTCCTGCACCACCACGGGCTCCCCGCCCATCTCCACGACCAGCGCCTGGGCCACCGGCAGGAACGCGGCGGGGGCGGTGACCCCGAAGGGGCAGGAGCGCAGCCGGTCCAGGTCCAGGGACAGCCCGGTGAAGGTCATCGCCGGGTGGATGGCCAGCCCCACGGCCCCGCGGGCTCGGGCCGTGTCGAAGACCTCGGTGCCGCTGCGCCCGGAGGTGTGCACGAGCAGCTGCCCGCTGCTGACGTGCCCGCCGTCCACCATGCCCCGCACCAGCGGGGCCAGGGCGTCGTCGGGCACGGCGAACAGCACGAGCTCGCTGCGCTCCATGATCTCGGGGATCTCCCAGCGCGGCGCACCCGGCAGGAGGGACTCCGCCCGGGTGCGCGATGCCTCGGACACGGCGTGCACCCCGGTGATCGCGTGCCCGGCGGCGCGCAGGGCCGCGCCCAGCACGGCCCCGACCCGTCCGGCCCCGATCACCCCGATGCCGAGGCGTCCGGGACGGGCGGCGGGCGATTGCTGCGGGCTCATGCGGTGGGCTCCTCGTTCTCGGGTTCTGCTGCTGCGGAGGTCGGGGAGGGCTGCTGCCCCACGGACGCGCGGACCGGCCCCCGCGCCGAGGGATCCTCCGACGCCGGGACGGCGAGGACACGGGCCAGGGCCAGGGCATCGACCCGGGCCAGTCGGCGCACCCGGGTGTCCACGGGCCCGGCCACGGTGCACAGCTGGAGATCGGCCAGCCCCAGCCGGCGCAGCAGCGGTCCGTCCTCCAGGACCACCCCCTGCACCCGCCGCTGCGGGACCACGCTCAGCTGCCGGGTCAGCCGCCCGCCGCGCAGCAGCAGCGCCCCGGAGTCGCGCAGGAATCCGCTGCGGCGATAGGTCAGCGGGGCCAGCCAGCGCGCCGCCGGCGGGGAGACGGTGAACCCGTGGCCGGTGCCGCTGCCGCGCAGCGCCGCCGCGAGATCCTCCGCCCCGGGGGCCTCATCCTGGACCACGGGTCCCAGCACGTACGGCAGGAGCCGACGCAGCTGCGCTTGGGTGCCGACCGGCAGCAGCACGGAGCGGGTCTCGGAGCCCTCCCCCGCGCCGATCCCGGCGCTGGTCAGCCGGACCCGATACCACCCGGGCAGGCGCCACAGCAGCGGCTGCTCGATCCCGACGGTGTGGATGCGGCCCAGGGGGATGGACTGGGCGCGGGTGTCGGTCAGGCCCGCGCGGGTGCGCAGGCCGCCGTCGGCCTCCAGCACCCGGAATCCGGCGCCGGCGTTCACGGCCGACCACACCGTGCTGCCGGCCACCAGCAGCATCGGCAGCACCCCGGCCACGGCCGTTCCGGCGCTGTCCGCGGCCCAGCCCAGCGCGACGGCGATCAGCAGGATGGCCAGCAGGGAGCTCAGCAGCCCCGCGGACAGCAGCGGGGCCGCGGCCGCGCGGGCGAGGGGAACGCGCAGCACTTCCCGCTCCGCGAGGCCCTCGGGCGCCTCGCTCTGCGGAACCCCGCCCTCGGAGATCCCGGTGTCGGGACCCCCGGCGGCGACCGTCCCGGAGGCAGGACCGATCGAGCCGCCCCTGGCCTGCACCACCCGCGGGTCCCGCGAGTCGGAGTCCTGCGCGGCGGAGTTCTCCGGGGCGGCGTTTCCCGAGGCGGCGGCACCTGAACCCGGCGTCGCGGGGGCGCGCAGCTGGCGGGCCCGGGAGAGCAGGCGCCCGCGCAGGTCCTCGGCCTGGCGCAGGCTCAGGAAGCGCAGGTGCAGGGCGGCGTCCTCGGCGTCGGCGACGTCGAAGCGCAGCTCCGCCAGCCGCAGCAGCCGGGCCAGCAGCGGCTGGGTGATCTCGATGGCCTGGACCCGCTCCAGCCGCGCCTGGCGCTCCTTGCGCAGCAGGATGCCCTCGCGCACGTGCACGGAATCCTCGGTGACGGCCCAGCGGGTGAACCACCAGGTCAGGGCCATCGCCCCGATCACCACGGCCACCGCCGCCAGCACCGTCAGGACGGCGAGCAGGCTCACCCCGCCGGCCATCTCCTCGGCGCCGCGCACCAGGTCCCCGGCGTCGGTCTCCCCGGTGATGACGTCTTCGATCAGGGGCCGGAGGAAGAGCACCAGGATCAGCACCGCGGTGATCCAGAAGCGGGCCAGCGGGGTCAGCGGATGCACCCGGCGCCACTGCGGCCCCGCCTCGGGCTGCCCCGGCGCCTCCCGGTTCATCGGGTCCTCCGACGGCTGCGGCGCGGGCGCGGCGTCCGGGGAGGACGGGTGGGGCGCGCGGCTCACAGGGCCTCCATCCGCTCGCGGCCGCGCCGGCTCAGCTCCTCGCGCAGCCGGCGCGCCTCCTGCCGGGAGACCCCGGGCACCGAGACGTCCGCGGCGGCCGAGGCGGTGCGGAAGGTCACCGAGGACAGGCCGAACAGCCGCTGCCAGGGCCCCTGGGAGACCTCCACGTACTGCATCCTGCCGTAGGGCACGGCGGTGACCCGGTGGCTGAGCACCCCGCGGCGCACCAGCACGTCCTCCTCCCGCTCGGCGTACCCCATGGCGCGGGCCCGCCGGGGGATCAGCAGCAGGTCCGCCGCGGCCCAGATCAGCAGCAGGCCCAGCACGACGAGGCCGACCGCCGTCCAGGCGCCGGGCAGCAGTCCGAGCAGTCCCAGGACCGACGGTGCGGCGGCCAGCAGCAGGACGATGAGCCAGCCGAGGCCGCGAGCCAGCAGCATGCTCGCCGGATACCGCGCGTCCATCCGCTGCCAGGGGGCATCCCAGGCGTCCAGGGCGGCCAGGCGGGCCTCGAAGCGGTCACTGCCGGGTCGGACCCGGGCTCTGGCGGTCTCGGGCATAGCCACCCTCTCCTTCGGGGATGTCCCGGCGCTGGGCGCGGCGGGGATCGGCGTGCTGGGGCCCCTCATCCGTATCATCCGGTGGGCGCTTGCACCAGGCTTCGGCCACGCACCCGGCCGCGCACACCAGAGCCCCGACCACCAGGTCCGCGATGATCAGGGGCAGATCCTCGGTGGCGCTGCGCCAGCGCAGCAGGCTCAGCTCCCGGATCAGCAGCCCCGCGGCCCATCCCGCGGCCAGGGCGCCGAACACCGCGCAGGTCTGCGCGAGCACCGCGGTGCGGGCCGCGAGCAGCGGCTCCACCGGACGCCCGCGCGGATCCCGCACGTGGGCGCGCACCCGGCGGGCCAGCACCAGCACCGCGATCGCCAGGACGATCAGCGCGGCCAGGGTGATCCAGGGCAGCACCAGCAGGCCGCCGGGCACGAGCAGGGACAGCAGGAGGGCGCCGACCAGGCCCGCGGTCCAGATCAGGGCCAGCCATCGGGGACGCAGAGGACGCATCGCGGATCAGCTCCCGTCCTCGGTGAGCCAGCCGCGCACGCCGTCGGCGTCCGGGGCCCGTTCGGCCAGCGCGGCCACGCGGATCCCGTCCAGCTGGGCGTCGGGGTCCATCCGCGCCCAGGGGGCGAGCACGAAGGCCCGCTGCCCGGCCCGCGGGTGGGGCAGGACCAGCTCGGGTTCGTCCATGTGCAGACCCCCGTAGGAGATGATGTCCACGTCCAGGGTGCGCGGGCCCCACCGCACGGTGCGGACCCGGTGGAACCGATGCTCGATCTCCTGGCACCAGCGCAGCAGGGCGAAGGGCCGCAGATCCGTGCGCACCCCGACGACCATGTTGAGGAAGTCCGGCTGGTCGACGGGTCCCCCGACCGGCGCGGTGATCACCACCGGGGAGCGGGCGGTGACGCTCACGCGGGGATGCTCGCCCAGACGCCCCACGGCTTCCGCGAGGATGCGCCGTGATTCGCCCTGATTGGAGCCCAGAGCCAGGACCGCGTCCACACTCATGCGCGCTCCCGGTGGATCGTCACGGACACATCGCCGAAGGTGACCTCGATGGGGGCCTTGGGCTTGTGCACCGTCAGCTCCACGGCGTCGACCGGGAAGCGCTCCAGGATCCGCTGGGCCATGGTGTGCGCGAGGGTCTCGATCAGCTCCACGCTCGGACCCATCACGACGTCCTTGATCGTCTCGGCCACCGCACCGTAGTCCACGGTGCGGGACAGATCGTCCGTGCGTCCGGCCTGGCTGAGGTCCCGGTAGAGGATCACGTCCGTGAAGAACGGCTGGGCGATCTTCTTCTCCTGCTCCAGGACCCCGTGGGTGCCGACGGCGCCCACCCCGATCAGGGTGATCCGGTCCCGGCCCGCACTCCCCTGCCGGGGCGCGGTGCCGCTGCCGTCCTGGTTCTGCTCCACCGTTCCTCCTCGGTGCTCGCGACGATGTGATGGTCGATGGGATGCCCGGGCCAGCGCCGCCCGTCCCGGGGCTGCGGCTCAGCCGCCGGCCCGGCTCCAGGCCCGCTGCACGGCCAGCGCATCCGCGGTGGCCCGCACGTCGTGCACCCGCACCGCCCAGGCCCCGGCCCGGGCCGCGAGCACCGAGACGGCGGCGGTGGCGACGTCGCGCTCGACGGGACCGGGGGTCTGCGGCTGAGCGCTGCCCGAACCGCCGGGAGCCCCCGATTCATCCGGCGTCGCTGCGCCGTCCGGGAGCTGCGCCCCGGGCCGGTGCTCGGCGCGCGCCGCGGCCAGCGTCGAGCCCAGGAAGCGCTTGCGGGAGGCCGCGACCAGCACGGGATGGCCCAGCCCCGTCAGGGCGTCGAGCCCCGCCAGCAGCCGCCAGTCCTGATCCCCGCCCTTGGCGAAGCCCAGGCCCGGGTCCAGCACGATCTGCGCGGGGTCCACCCCGCCGTCCAGCAGCCGCTGGCGCAGCCCCAGCAGCTCGGCGCGCACCTCCGCCACCGGGTCCGCGTACCGGGCCAGGGAGTCCATGGTCGCGGAGTCCCCGCGGGCGTGGGTCAGGATGTAGGGCGCACCGGTGCGGGCGATGAGCTCGATCATCTCCTCGCCCAGCCGGGCTCCGGAGACGTCGTTGACGATCCCGGCGCCGGCCTGCAGGGCCGCCTCGGCGGTGTCCGGGTGCAGGGTGTCCACCGAGACGACGACGCCGCGCTCGGTGAGCCGGCGAACCACCGGCAGGATGCGCCGCCGCTCCTGAGCCGGATCCACGGGCTCGGCCCCGGGGCGGGTGGACTCCCCGCCGACGTCCACGACGTCCGCGCCATCGCGGACCAGGGCCAGCCCGTGGGCGACGGCGGCCTCCGGGTCCAGGTGCTCTCCGCCGTCGGAGAAGGAGTCCGGGGTGACGTTGAGGATGCCCATGACCAGGGTGCGCCCGGTGGGCAGGCTCGGCCAGCGGGCGCTCACCGACGCTCACCCCCGCGGATCAGGCCCATCGCCTCGGCGCGGGTCGCCGGGTCCCGCAGCTGCCCGCGCACCGCCGAGGTGACGGTGTGCGCGCCGGGTTTGGCGACCCCGCGCATGGCCATGCACAGGTGCTCGGCCTCCACGACGACGATCGCCCCGGCCGGGCGCAGGAACTGCTCCATCGCCTCCACGATCTGGGTGGTCAGCCGCTCCTGGACCTGGGGGCGTCGGGCGTAGAGGTCCACGAGCCGGGCCAGCTTGGACAAGCCGGTGACCCGCCCGTCCGCGCCGGGGATGTACCCGATGTGGGCGGTGCCGAAGAACGGCACCAGGTGGTGCTCGCACATCGAGTGGAAGGTGATGTCCTTGACCAGCACCATCTCGGAGTGGCCGATGTCGAAGGTCGTGGCCAGCAGATCCGCCGGGTCCTGCCCCAGCCCGGAGAAGACCTCCGCGTAGGAGCGGGCCACCCGGGCCGGGGTCTCCCGCAGCCCGTCCCGGTCCGGGTCCTCGCCGACGGCCAGCAGGATCTCCCGCACGGCCGCCTCGATGCGCGGCAGGTCCATGGGCATCACCGGCTCCAGGGCCCGGCGGGCCGGGGGCCGTCTCCGTCCTGCTCGGGCTCCCGGGCGTCGGGGCCCGGCTGGGGGCCCTGGGGCCCTTGGGCGCCGGGCCCGCCCTGGGCGCCGCCGTCGGACTCGGTGCCGGGAGGGGTGGTGCCGGTGTGGTTGCGGGGCACCTCGAGGGGGTGCTCGGGCTTGGCGGCCACGGCCTGGTCCTGCGGCGTCATCTCCGCCGGGTCCTGGGTGCCCTCACGGCGAGCCTCGGCCTGCTCGGCGGGGGTGGTGATCGGGGGGATCTCGGAGACCGGGCGGGTCTCCTTGGACAGCCAGACCTCGCGCACCGGGCGCTGGCGGACGTCCTTGAAGACCTCCGCGATCTCCTTCTCGTTCAGGGTCTCCTTATCCAGCAGCTCGAAGGCCAGCCGGTCCAGCACATCCCGGTTCTCGGTGAGGATCGCGTAGGCCTCGTCGTGGGCGTGGTCGATCAGGGCCCGCACCTCGACGTCGATCTGGGCGGCGGTCTTCTCGGAGTAGCCGCGGGAGGAGGCTCCGCCGTCGCGGCCCATGAACGGCTCGGTGTCATCCGAGCCGAGCTTGATCGCCCCGATCGTCGCGGACATGCCGTAGTCGGTGACCATCTTGCGGGCGGTCTTGGTGGCCTTGTCGATGTCGTTGGCGGCACCGGTGGAGGGGTCGTGGAAGACCAGCTCCTCGGCGACCCGCCCGCCCAGGGCGTAGGCCAGCTGGTCCAGCAGCTCGTTGCGGGTCGTGGAGTACTTGTCGTCCACCGGCATGACCATGGTGTAGCCCAGGGCGCGCCCGCGCGGCAGGATGGTGATCTTGGTGACCGGATCCGTGTTGCGCAGCGCGGCCGCGACCAGGGCGTGCCCGCCCTCGTGGTACGCGGTGATCTTGCGCTCCAGCTCCTTCATCAGCCGGGAGCGGCGCTGCGGGCCGGCCAGGACGCGGTCGATCGCCTCGTCCAGGGCGCGGTCGTCGATGATCTGGGCGTTGGAGCGGGCCGTGAGCAGCGCGGCCTCGTTCATCACATTGGCCAGGTCCGCGCCGGTGAAGCCCGGGGTCTTCTTGGCCACCTGGGCCAGGTCCACGTTGTCCGCCAGGCGCTTGCCCTGGGAGTGGACCTCCAGGATGCGGCGTCGGCCCTTCAGGTCCGGGGCGTCCACGCCGATCTGCCGGTCGAAGCGCCCCGGGCGCAGCAGGGCCGGGTCCAGCACATCGGGGCGGTTGGTCGCGGCGATGAGGATGATGTTGGTGTTCTCGTCGAACCCGTCCATCTCCACCAGCAGCTGGTTCAGGGTCTGCTCGCGCTCGTCGTTGCCCCCGCCCATGCCGGCCCCGCGCTGGCGTCCGACGGCGTCGATCTCGTCGACGAAGATGATCGCGGCCTCGTTCTGCTTGGCCTGCTCGAACAGGTCCCGCACGCGGGAGGCGCCGACGCCGACGAACATCTCCACGAAGTCCGAGCCGGAGATGGAGAAGAACGGCACCCCGGCCTCGCCGGCCACGGCCTTGGCCAGCAGGGTCTTGCCGGTGCCGGGAGGGCCGTACAGCAGCACGCCCTTGGGGATCTTGGCCCCGACCGAGGTGAAGCGCTGGGGATCGGTGAGGAACTCCTTGACCTCCTGCAGCTCCTCCACGGCCTCGTCCGCCCCGGCGACGTCGGAGAACTTCACGGTGGAGTTCTCCTTGTTGAACTTCTTGGCCTTGGACTTGCCGAACTGCATCAGCTGCCCGCCGCCGCCGGACATGCGCGAGAGCAGGAACCAGAACAGCGCCAGGATGATCAGGAACGGCAGGATCAGCCCCAGCAGGGAGGTGAACCAGTTGCTCTCCACGGGCTGATCCGTGTAGCCCTTCAGGTCCCCGTCGTCGATGGCCTGCACGACGTCCTCGGCGCGCGGCTCGACGTAGTAGAACACCACGGACTTGCCGAGGTTCCGGTCCCCCTCCGTGTAGTCGTCCTTGAGGGAGAGCTCGACCTTCTGGTCGCCGTCGTACATCTTGGCCTCGGTGGCCTTGTGGTCCTGCAGCAGCTCGATGCCGACGTTGGTGTCCACGCGGTTGGTCTCCGCGGACATCGTGGTGAACAGCACCGTCGCCAGGCCCACCAGGGCCAGGACGATCCAGAAGTAGGGTCCCTTGAAGAGGCGCTGGCGGACGGTCTTCTTCTGGGGACTGGTGTTGGTGGCCAAGCTGGTGGTGCCTTCCGATCGTCGTGGATGCGTCGTGGGGCGCGAGCGGTCTCGTGACAGACTACCGCCGGGAGCCGGCAGGGCCTCCCGGACTTCCCTCACGGCGGACGCCGCGCGGGGACGGGGGGCTGCCGCAGACGGCGGCGCGTCAGGAGTAGACGTGCGGGGCGAGGGTCCCGATGAAGTCCAGGTTGCGGTACCGCTCCGCGAAGTCCAGGCCGTAGCCGACCACGAACTCCGGGTCGATGTCCCACCCGATGTACTTGACCGGCACGTCCGTCTTCACGGAGGCCGGCTTGCGCAGCAGCGCGCAGATCTCCACGGAGTTCGCCCCGCGGGATTCCAGGTTGGACTTCAGCCAGGACAGGGTCAGCCCGGAGTCGATGATGTCCTCGACGATGAGCACGTCCCGGCCGTGCAGGTCCGTGTCCAGGTCCTTGAGGATCCGCACGACCCCGGAGGATTTGGTCCCGGAGCCGTAGGAGGACACGGCCATCCAGTCCATCGTGTAGTGCCCGTGCAGGGCGCGGGAGAGGTCGGCCATGATCATCACGGCGCCCTTGAGCACCCCGACGAGCAGGACGTCGCGGTCCTCGTAGTCGCGGTCGATCTGGGCCGCGAGCTCGGCGATCTTCTCCCGGATCTGCTCCGTGGTGAACAGGACGTTCTTGAGGTCCTCGCTGACGTCGTTCGCATCCATTGGGGTCTCCTGCTTTCCGTGATGCTGCCGGTGGCCGCGGTGCCGCTGGGTCGGATCACCCCGCCGGGGTGCGGGTCAGGATCAGCGCCCCCGCGGCCTCTGGCTCGGGGGCTCGCCGCTCCAGCGCCCGGCGGCGCCACACGGTCACTCTACCCGGCATCTGCACGGGACCGGCATTGCCCCGGCCGCCGAGCAGCTCCTCCAGGGCGGCCAGGCGCTCGTGGGTGGGCGCAGCACCCCCGGCCTCCTGCAGGGCCGCCGCGAGGATGCGCCGACGCAGGGCGGGGTGGGTGCCCGACAGCACCCCCAGGGACAGCGCGGCCAGGGCCTGCTCCGGCACGGGGTGGAAGCGCCCCGGGTCCGCGCGCGCGTCCTGCGCCCGCCGGGCGGCCAGGGCATCCAGCAGGTCCGCGTCCTCGGTGAACACCTCGGCCGTGCGGGCCAGGGCCTGAGCGATGCCGGGGCCCAGGGTGCGCTCCAGGTGGGGCAGGACGTCGTGGCGCACGAGGTTGCGGCGCAGGGAGGTGTCCGCGTTGCTCGGGTCCCGCCAGGGGCTCAGCCCCTCGGCGGCGAGGATCTGCTCGACCTCCTCCCGGGTGGTGCCCAGCAGGGGCCGCAGCAGCAGGGCGGCCGAGGGAGTCTCGTCGGTCCCGTCGGGATCGGCGCGCGGCGGCTCGTCGGGCGGCGTCGCGATCGACGCGGTGAGCGGCTCGCTCTTCGGGGCGGTGATCGGCTCGCCGTCGATGCCGAGCCCGGCCAGGGGGCGCGCCGGCGGCATCCCGGCCAGGGAGCGGGTTCCGGAGCCGCGGGCCAGGCCCAGCATCACGGTCTCCGCCTGATCGTCGCGGGTGTGGCCCAGCAGGATGCCGGCCACGGTCTCGCCCTGCTCCCCCAGCTCGGCGACGGCCTCCTCGAAGGCCCGGTAGCGGGCGATGCGCGCGGCCATCTCGGGGCCGTGCCCGCCGGGTTCCACCGCGGCCCGCCGGATGAGCACGGGGGCCAGGCCCAGCTCCCGGCACTGCTCGGCGGCTCGCCGCGCGACCTGCGCGCTGCCCTCCTGCAGCCCGTGATCCACGACGATCGCCCCGGCCCGCAGGTCCCCGCGGCGGGTGAAGTGCGCGGTGAGCGCGGCCAGGGCCAGGGAGTCGGGCCCGCCGGAGCAGGCCACCAGCAGCAGCGGCCCCTGGGCGGCGCGATGGGCGGGGGCGCTCGGGGTCCCGGGCGAGGAGGCCGGGTCCTGCTCGCCTCGGCCCGCCCGCCTCCCGGCCTCCGCTGAGCGCGCCGCCCGCCCCGTCGGAGTCGTCTCCAGGCCCGCGTGCTCGGCGAGGTGGCGGGCCAGGCGGCGTCGGGCGGCGCCGACGGCGGGGTGCAGGCGTCCGGTGCGTCCGCTCTGAGCCATCAGCGCCGCTCCGTCCCGTCGACGCCGCGCGCCTCGGATCCAGGCGCGTCGGATCCGGCCCCCTCGGCGTCCGTCCCGTCGGCTCCGGTGCCGACCGCCCGGGCGGATGCCGCCGCGTCTTCCGCAGGGGCGGAGTCCTCGGGCGCGCCGTCCAGCACCCGGGCGATCCAGCGGTGCGGGTTGTGGATCTCCCGCTCGCTGGGCAGGTGCTCCGGGCCCTCCCAGACCCGGTTGACGACGTCCATCCCGCGCTCGCGCAGGATGGTGCGCACGAACTCCTGGCCGTCCCGGTACTGGCGCATCTTCAGGTCCAGGCCCAGCGCCCGCCGCATCGCCCGGTCCAGCAGGCCGCGCTGGGGGCGGGCGTCGAAGCGGCGGCGGATGGTCTTCACGGTCGGCACGATGCTCGCGTCCACCGCGTCCATGACCACGTTCGCGTGGCCCTCCATGAGGCTCATGATCGCGGTGAGCTGCGACAGCGCGGCGGCGGAGTCCTCATCCAACAGCAGGCTCATCCGGTTGCCGGGCACGGGCCGCTCCCCGTCCGGGGAGTCCTGCCCGTCCTGCTCGCGGCGGGCGGACAGCGCCCGCCGGGCGGCCTCCCCCAGGCGCTGGACCAGCTCGCCGCCTCCTCCGCCGAGGCCCTCCGGCAGCCGGGTGATCAGCTCCAGCAGGTGCCCGCGCAGCCAGGGGGCGGCCGCGAACTGCACCCGGTGGGTCTGCTCGTGCAGGCACACCCACAGCCGGAAGTCCTCCGGCTCCACGTTCAGCTCCCGCTCCAGCATCGCGATGTTCGGGGCGACCAGCAGCAGGCGCCCGCCCGCGGCCCCGTGCCCGCCGAGCGCGGCGAAGGGATCGTACTGGCCGAGCACCTTGCCCGACAGGAAGGCCAGCAGCCCGCCCAGCTCGACGGCGGCCCCGGCGGCCGTGACCCGCCGGTCCAGCCCGGACATGTCCTGAACCCGCTTCCCCGGTCCCACGGCCAGCAGGCGGTTGAGCAGGAAGGCGAAGGTCTGGGCGTTGGCCCGGGACCAGCCGGCCCGGTCCACCACGAGGACCTCGGAGTCGTGCAGGTTGCGCGCCGCCTCCAAGCCAGTGATGGCGTGGACGTGGTCCACCGCGGCATTCGCCTGGTACCGCACGGATTCGACGACGGCCCCGGCCTCCCGGCGGGACAGCCGCGGCCCGGCCGGGGCCAGGCGACGGGCCGCGGCGGCGGCCGCCTCCCAGCCGATGACCTCGGGCGCGGGCTGTCCCGGCGCCCCGGCGGATCCGGCGGGGACGGCGGGGACGGCGGCGTCGGGGGACGGACTCGAGGCGGGGGTCCTGGGCTGGGCCATGGCTCAGGCCTCCGCGGCGGACTCGTCCGCCGGCACGGGGCCCGCGGAACCCGCCGGGTAGTCCAGCAGGGGCGCGCAACCGTCGTCGTAGGCGGCGCGGATCTCGGAGAGCACCCGCCAGCCCTGCTCGGCGGCCCGCCCGCTGACGCTGAAGGTGCGCCGACCCTCGAAGATCCCGCGCACCACCGAGCCGTAGGGGGTCAGCGGGGCCTGGCGGACGTGGGAGGACAGGGTGATCCGCCCCAGGCCCCGGGAGTCGTACTCCCCGCCCACGTTCGCGTCGATCGCGATGACCTCGTCCTGCAGGCCGATGCGCAGCATCCCCGGGCGGGCCTCCTGCACCCCGGGCAGATCCGCGCTGCGGGCGGAGGGACGGAACCGGATGCGGATCTCCTGACGCGGCTCGCCCACGGCCTTGCCGGAGGCGATGGTCACGGGGACCCCGCGCCACCGCTCGGCGTCCACCGCCAGGGTGGCCCGGGCGTAGGTCTCGGTCTGCCGGGATGGGTCCACCCCGTCCTCGTCCACGTAGGAGGGCAGGCTCTTGCCCCCGGCCTCACCGGCGGTGTAGCGCCCGCGCACCACCGCTGGACCCTCGCCGTCGGCGGTGCTCTCGGCCACCCGGGCCGAGCAGATGATCTCGGCGCTGGCCTCCTGGATCGCCGCGCCGTCGATGTCCCCCTGCGGGTCCATCAGGGTCAGGCCCATGACCTGCAGCAGGTGGGACTGCAGCATGTCCTCGGCCGCCCCCGTGCCGTCGTAGAAGTCCGCCCGGCCCTCCAGGCCCAGGGTCTCCTCGAAGAGGATGTCGATGCTCTCGATGCCCTCCCGGGACCAGGCGGACTCGAAGAGCCGGTTGCCGAAGCGCAGCCCCAGCAGGGACAGCAGCCCGGGCATCCCCAGGAAGTGGTCCATCCGGTACACGTCCTCCTCCGGGACGAGGTCCGCGAGCTTGGCGTCCAGCTCCCTGGCGGAGTCCTCCCCGGTGCCCAGGGGCTTCTCCATCGCGAGGATCAGCCGCCGCGGCAGCCGCCCCTGCTCCTTCAGCCGGGCCAGGGCGTCCACCGTGTCCACCGCTACGGCCGGGGCCAGCGCGAAGTACAGGACCACGGGGCCGGCCTCGTGCTCCAGCAGCCCCGCGAGGTCCTCGGCGTCGGTGGCGTCGCTGACGCGGAACTCCGCCTGCTGCGCGGTGCCCTCGACCACCGGACCGGGCAGGGGGTCAGCCCCCAGGGTCTGGGCGAAGACCTCGCGCACGGTCTGCGGGAACTCGTCATTGGCGTGGCGCCCGGAGCCGATGATCTTCAGCGGCTGGTCCACGGCCCCGGTCGCGAGGTAGGAGGCGATGCCGGGCAGCAGCAGCCGCTCGGTGAGGTCGCCGTTGGCGCCGAGGATGACGAAGGTCTGCGGGGTGTCAGTCATGGCTCTCACTCAACCCGTTCGCCCGCGACGAATCCAGGGAGGATCCCGCGCGTTCGCCACGGGGTGAGCGGGCGGCGCTACAGCCGGGTCAGCGCGGCGGCGGAGCGGTCCAGCATGTCCTTGGCGGCGGTGAGGTCCGTGAGGTCGTTGACCACGAAGGAGTAGACCAGCAGGCGCCCGTCCTCGGTGGTGGTGACCCCGGAGAGGGAGGAGACCTTCAGCAGGGTCCCCGTCTTGGCCCGCACGTACCCGCGCCCGGCGGCCTCGTCGGCGGCCTCGAAGCGGGCCGCCAGGGTGCCGTCCAGTCCGGCGGTCGGCAGGGCGGAGACCAGCTGGGCCCGGGCGTCATCGGCCGTGACCGCGTGCTGCACGGTCTGCACCAGGGTCGCGGGGGTGACGCGGTTGCGGTCCGAGAGCCCGCACAGGTCCGCCTGCTCCAGGCCCTCGACGCCGATCCCGTCCCGGGTGAGGGTCTCCCGGACCAGCGCGATCGCGGCCTCCTGAGAGCCCTCCTTCCCGGCGGCCACCGCCGCGTTGCGGCCCAGCACCTCGGCCAGCACGTTGTCCGACTCGTCGAGCATGTACCGAGTCTGCTCCAGCACCGTCGCGGATTCCACCGCACCCAGGCGCTGGGAGGCCTCCCGATCCTGCGCGTCGGCCGCCCCGGCGTCGGTGAAGCTCAGGCCGTGGGCGGACCCGGCGGCATCCAGCTCCCGCAGGTACGCGGCCACGGCGTCCTGGGCGGCGTCGTCCGGGCGGTGGGAGGTCTCCTCGGGGTCGGCGGGCTCCTGGGTGTGATGGTCCCACAGGGCGATGGGGCGCACCCCGGTGACGTAGCCGCTGGCCACGTCCTCCGCGCTCCACGCCGGACTCACCGCGGGGCCGGTGAAGCGGGAGGCGTCCAGGCGCACGGGCACGGTGCCGGTGACCCCGCGGTGGTGCAGGGAATCCACGGTCTGGCGGGCCAGGTCCCGCAGGCTCGCCCGCCCGTCGACCCCCTGCCGGGCCTCGTCGGGGCTGAGCATGGTGTCCCCGCCGGCGCGCAGCACCACGGACCTCCCGTCCGCCCCGAGGTAGGCGCCCGTCTCGTAGCGGGCGGAGGGGTCCTGGTGGGACAGCAGGGTGTAGGCGGTGAGCAGCTTGAGGTTCGACGCCGGCATCACCGGCTTGGCGGCGTCGTCGGAGTACAGCACGTCCCCGGTGCGCGCGTCGGCGACCTGCGCGGTCAGGGAGCCGCCGCGGAAGTCCCGCTGCGCGGTGCGCAGGGCGCTGGCCACCGCCTCGGAACCGGGCTGCGCGGCGTCCGGGTCCAGGGTGCTCACCGGCGCGGCGGAGGGGCTTGCCGGTGCGGCGGCGGCGATCTGCGGGGTCTCGGTGAGGTCCTCCCAGTGCTCGGCCGCCTGCGGGACGATCACGGCCCCCGAGCCCAGGCAGGCGATGCCGAGGATCCCGGCCGCGGACCACCACCGGCGGGTGCGACGCCGATCCCGGGACGGGGCCTGCGGGGCGGTGCTGCTCATGGCGGGGATCCTTCGAGGCGGCGGGGTGGGCGGGTGCGGCTCCACTCTACCGGGGCGGCGTCGGTTAGCCTGGGGGAAGCCGCCCGCCGCACGGCGGGCACCGCATCCCGATCGCCGAACAGCTGAAGGAGCACATCATGGAGCGCGACGTCACCATCGAGATCCCCCGCGGGTCCCGCGTCAAGTACGAGATCGACCACGAGACCGGGCGGCTGCGCCTGGACCGGGTCCTGTTCACCTCGATGCAGTACCCCACCGCCTACGGGTACTTCGAGGACACCCTGGGCGAGGACGGGGACCCGCTGGATGCGATGGTGATCCTCGACGTCGACGTCGTGCCCGGCGTCATCGTGGAGGCCCGCCCGATCGCCGTGTTCAACATGACCGACGAGGCCGGCGGGGACGCCAAGGTGCTGTGCGTGGCCACCGACAAGCGCTACGACGAGATCCAGGACCTGGGCGACGTCAACCCGTACCTGAAGGACGAGATCCAGCACTTCTTCGAGCGGTACAAGGACCTCGAGGCCGGCAAGTGGGTCAAGGGCGAGGGCTGGGACGGCAAGGAGGCAGCGGAGAAGATGGTCCAGGACGCCATCGAGCGCTTCCAGCACTCGGACTACGACTCCGCCCAGGAGGCCGAGCAGGACTGACGTCCGGCCCCCGCGCAGACCGCGCAGCAGAGGCCGCGCCTCCCGAGAGCTGATCTCTCGGGAGGCGCGGCCTCTGTCGTATCGCATGCCCCGCGCTCAGCCGAAGGCGGCGCGGAAGGCGGTCTCGGCCGCCGACCCGTAGGGCGTGAACAGCACGGTGCGCACGGTCTCGCCGACCTCCTCGGCCGTGGCGCGGACCGTCTCCACGGCGATGCGCGCGGCGTCGTCCATGGGCCAGCCGTAGATCCCCGCGGAGATCGCGGGGAACGCGACCGAGGCGGCACCGAGCTCGGCGGCCACCCGCAGGGACTCCCGGTAGCAGGAGGCCAGCAGGGGCGCCTTCTGCTCGTACTTGGTCTTCGCGTAGGTGGGTCCCACGGTGTGGATGACCCAGCAGGCGGGCAGCTCCCCGGCGGTGGTGGCCGCGGCCTGCCCGGTGGGCAGACCGTCCGGGAAGCGCTCGGCGCGCAGCCGGCGGCAGGCCGCCAGGATCTCGGGTCCCCCGGCGCGGTGGATCGCCCCGTCCACCCCTCCCCCGCCGTACAGGGTGTGGTTGGCGGCGTTGACGATCGCGTCGGCCTGGGTGCGGGTGATGTCCCCGGGTCGGATGATCAGCTCCATGAGCCCCACCCTAGCCGCGGATCCCGGGCCGGTCCGGGCCGGTGCGGAACCACTGCTCGGGTCGCTCGCCCATGTCCCAGAACACCCCCGCCATGATCCGCAGGCCCTCGCGCAGCACGGAGGCCAGCGCGTGCTCATCCGGGGCGTGCTGGTTGGACCCCGGGGGGGGGGAGTGCGGGATCCACACGGTCGGCAGGCCGAGCTGGTCGGCGAACACGGCGTTGGGGATCGTCCCGCCCAGATTCGGCTCGACGGCGGGCTCCCGACCCACGGTCTCGGCGATCGAGACCTCGGCCGCGCGCACCACGGGGGCAGCGGGATCCAGCCGAGTGGCGGGAACCGGTTCATGAGCGCGCACCGTGACGCCGCGGATGCCGCGCTCGCGCAGGACCCGCTCGGCCTTCGCGGCGAAGTCGGAGACGTCCGTGCCGACGACGTAGCGCAGCTGCAGCACAGCGCGCGCCCGGGCGGGGATCGCGTTCTTCGGCTCGGCCGGATCACCGGCCTCCAGAGCGAGGACCTCGACGGTGTTCCACGCGAAGACCCGCTCGTTCGGGCTCAGCCCCGGCTCGCCCCAGTCACGGTCGACGGCCGGGCCGCCGTCGTCGGCGGGCTCGGGCAGGGCCTGCACGGCCCGGCGCACGGGGTCGGGGATCCGCGAGGGGCGCAGGAAGTCCGCGCGGATCACCCCGTCCCCGTCCACGAAGGCGCCGATCGCGGCGGCCAGGACGGTCGCGGGGTTGCGCACTCGCCCGCCCCAGTTGCCGGAGTGCAGGTCCCCGGCGTGCTCGCGGACGATCTCGCTCAGCCCCACGGAGCCGGCCTCCTCGCCCATCTCGATCAGAACCGTGACGTTGTAGCCGAGCTTCCCACGCACCCCGATGACGGCGCCGAGGGCGCACAGGTCGACGGTGTGCTGGCCCTTGTTGTCCGCGCTGCCCCGGCCGTAGAGGGCATCGCCCTCGATGCTCAGGTGCCAGGGGCTGCGACCCTCGCTCCAGTCGTCCGCGTGCCCGAACTGCACATCGCCGTGCCCGTACACGAGCACGGTTGGGCAGCCGCGGATCCTCGACGCGCCGGCCGATGATAGCGGGATGGTTCGCCGAGACGGGGTTCTGCGCGATCCGCCAGGAGAACCCGAGGTCCTCCAGCTGCGGGGCGATCTCCTCGGCGAGATAGGCCAGGGCCCGGTCCCGGTGCCCGCCGCCCTGGCTCTCGGTGCGCCGGGCGACCCGGGCGCGGAGCAGGTTCACGAGGGCGTCGTAGGTATCTGCGGAGGCCTCGATCGCCCGTTCGCGGGAAGCCTCGGAGCCGGTGACGGAGGGCAGCGGGTCGCTGTTCTCCCGTGCAGGGTCAGGGGATGGCATGGGGCTCTCCTCCAGGTGGTGGCTGCCGCCTTCAGCCCAGGACGCGGTCCTCGGCCTCGGCCTTGGTCTCCCCGCCCACGGGCACGGCCTTCTTGGCTCCGCGGGAGAGGTCGATGATGTAGCCGACGATCGCGGCGGCCAGGGTGGGGAAGAACCAGCCGAGCTCCTGCTCGTAGCCCGGGGCCCAGCCGATCAGCGGCTCGATCCAGGAGGAGCCCCACCCGAGGGAGTTCACGCTCATCAGGGCGGACCAGATGATGGCCACGGTCAGGGAGAACACGTAGGTCAGGTTCAGGCGGCGGCGCAGCAGCGGCTCGAGCAGGGTCAGGAAGATCAGCGTGATCGCGGCCGGGTAGAGGAAGCCGACGATGGGCCCGGCGATCGCGATGACGGTGCTCAGCCCCAGCGTGGAGACCAGGAACGCGATGATCGTGAAGATGACGGCCCACCAGCGGTAGGAGATCGCGGGCACGAGCTTGGCGAAGAACTCGGAGGTGGCGCCCAGCAGACCCACCGAGGTGGTCAGGCAGGCCAGCAGGACGATCAGACCGAAGACCCACGCGCCGGGCCGACCCATGGTCTGGGCGGCCGCCGCGGAGAGCAGGGAGGCGCCGTCCGGGTAGCCGGCGGCGTCGGGGATGCGGTGCCCGATCACCCCCAGGCCCACGTACACCAGGGCCAGCAGCGCCCCGGCGATGATCCCGGACAGGCTGACCCCGCGCACCAGGGCGGGGCCGGTGGGCACGCCCTTCTGGCGCAGCGCGGAGACCACCACGATGCCGAAGGCCAGGGCCGCGAGGGAGTCCATGGTCAGGTACCCCTCCAGGAACCCGGCGGAATAGGGGTGGCTGGCGTACTCCTCGGTCGCGGCACCGGGATCCGAGTGCAGATTGGCGATGCCCAGGACCACCATGATCACCAGCAGGATGATCAGGGCGGGCGTGAGGAACTTGCCGAGGGCGTCCACGATGTTGCGCGGGTCGAAGGCCAGGGCGAGGGTGATGAGGAAGAACACCGCGGAGAAGAGGGCGGTGGCGCCCCAGGAGTCCCAGCCGAAGTTGGGGGTGATGGTGGTGGAGAAGCTGACCGTGGCGGTGCGCGGCAGGGCGTAGAAGGCGCCGATGGACAGGTAGATCAGCACCGGGAAGATCACGCCGAAGATCCGCCCACCGCGGCTGGCCAGGTCCTGCACGTCCCGACCGGTGATGGCGATGGCCAGCACGGCCAGCACCGGCAGGAGCACCCCGGAGCTGAGGAAGCCGAGCACCGCGGGCACGAAGCTCTCACCGGAGGACGCCCCGAGGATGGGCGGGAAGATGAGGTTGCCCGCCCCGAAGAACATGGAGAACAGCATCATCGCCGCGACGACGATGACCACCCCGGTGCGTTCGGTGCGGCGGGGGCGGCCGGGGGCCGCTTCGGGGGCGTTGGTCATGGGGGTCCTCCGGCGGTGAGCCTGACGATGCGAGTGGAGAGCGCCCCCAGCTTAGACCTCGCTCTCACTCTCCGGCCACGCGTACCACTATGTGAAACACTGCCGAGGGGCGCCGGGGCGCGTCCCACCCGATGGGAGGCCCGCGGGAGACGAGGGCGGCGTCGGGACGGCTCAGCACGCCGTCGGACCGTGGGTGGGGCGACCGGCCAGGAAGGTGGCCCAGACCCGCATCCCGCGCAGCCGCGCCCCGGTCTCGGCGGTGTTCGCGGCCGGGGCCAGGGGGTTGTCCTCCACGATGGCCAGGTCCGCGACGTCGCCGTCGGCCGGCACCAGACGGCCCCCGGTCGAGGCCCGCAGCGCGGCCTGCGCGCCGATGGCCTCCTCCGGGTGCCAGGCGGGACGGGCGTCCCCGGAGCGGTGAACGGCCGCGGCCATCTCCAGCCAGGGATCCAGCGGGGAGACCGGCGCGTCGGAGCCGAAGGCCAGCGGGATCCCCGCGGCCAGCATGGAGGCGAGCATGAAGCTGCGCTCGGCCCGATCCGCCCACAGCACGTCGGTGACGTCCCGGTCATCCAGCAGGTGCGCCGGCTGCACGCTGGCGGTGATCCCCAGAGCGGCCATGCGGGGCAGGTCCTCCCGGCGCATCAGCTGGACGTGCTCGATGGACCCGCGCGCCCCGGTGGCGGCGTAGGCGTCCAGGGCGTGGCGCACGGCGGCGTCGCCGATGGCGTGCAGGGCCACCTGAAGCCCCGCCTCGTGGGCCGCGCCCAGCAGGCGTCGCAGGCGCTGCGGACTCTCGTTCTGCACCCCGGAGGGGCGGGTGGGATCCGGGGAGCCCAGATAGGGGGAGCAGCAGTGGGCGGTGCGGGTGCCCAGGGATCCGTCGGAGATGATCTTCAGCGGCCCCATCCGCAGCAGCCCCTCCGGGTCCTGTTCCGGGGAGCACAGCCGGTCCCCGGTGCGCAGCCCGGCCTCGACGACCTCCTCCAGGTGCTCCTGGTACACCCCGGTGCGCACGCGCAGCAGGTTCAGCCCCGCGGCCAGGCGCTCGGGCCAGACCCGGTGGTTGGCGGCGAATTCCAGGTCCACCAGGCCCACCACGCCGCGGGAGGCGGCATCGCGCAGCGTCTGCGGGATGAGTCGGGCGGTGTCCGGCATGTGCCGCTCCAGCTGGGAGTACAGGGGGAACCAGCGGTTCTCGGACAGGGCGCCGTCGGTGTCGGGGGCGCCGAGCAGCCGCAGGGCGGCGGTATTGAGCCAGCCGTTGTGCATGTCCCCGCTGATCAGCACGACGGGGCGGGGCCCGGTCACGGCGTCCAGCTCGGCCACGGTGGGCTGGCGCGGCCACACGGAGGAGCGGTAGCCGAAGCCGAACAGGGCCTCTCCGGGGTCCAGGTCCCCGTCGCGCTCGCGGCGGGAGAGGTGCGCGCGCACGGTCTGCAGGGCCTGTTCGGCACTGTCGGCCGCGGTGAGGTCCAGGCGGGTGCGGGCCTGGGCCCACTGGTCCACGTGCACGTGCCGGTCCCACAGGCCGGGGATCAGCCAGCGGCCCTCGGCGTCCAGCACCGTCTCCCCCGGTTCCGGGGTGAGGGCACCGGGCGGGGCCAGGCGCACGCGGGCGTCCCGGATCCGGGCGTCCAGGGTCTCTCCGGTGCGAGGATCGCGAAGGCTGCGCAGGAGGTGTCCGGTGGAGCTCATGCCTACTGTTCTACACGGGCCGCACACCCGCATGCCCTGCGTCCGGGATCACACCGACCCGGGGCCGGCGGGGATGCGGAACGCCGACGGACGCCCCGGGAGGTCTTCGACCCGCACCCGGGCCGTCTGCCCCGGTCCTGGCTCAGGCGCCCCGGTGGGTGACCCGCCGGCCGCCCCCGGACCGCTCGACCCCCGGCTCCAGCTCCGGGTCCTGATCCAGCTCGGCCAGGGGGCGCCCGGCCATGTCCCGGACCATCGCGACCACGGGGATCCCGAAGAGCACGGCCACGGCGGTGGAGTACACGGCCGGGGCCAGAGCGGAGCCGGTGGCGGACATCAGCCACGTGGCCAGGAACGGGGAGAGGCCCCCGAACAGGACGGTGGCGAGGTTGTAGCCGATGGCCATGCCGGAGAACCGGCCCACCGCGGTGAACTGCTCCGGGACGGCGGCCGCGGCGATCGCGGACCACCCGGCGGCGGGCACCGCGAGCAGGGCCACGCCGACCATGGCCGAACCGGGGCCGGCGTGGGTGAGCATCAGGTAGGCCGGGATGGTGCTGACCGCGATGATCGCGACGAACGCGGCCAGCAGCGCGCGCCGTCCGAACCGGTCCGAGGCCAGCCCGATCAGCGGGGTCACGACGATCGCGACGACGGCGGCGATGGTGCCCAGGCCGAGGGAGCCCGCGGACTCCAGGTGCGCGGCCTCCTCCAGGTAGGCGGGCACGTTGGTGATGTTCAGGAAGTACGTCACGGACCCGATGGAGGAGATGAGGAACGCCAGCAGCACCGACTTCGGGTGGGTGCGCAGCACGGCGATCAGCGGGGAGCGGGCGGCCTGTGCGGTGCTGCGCTGGGTGTGCTCGAAGGTCTCGGTCTCCACCATGAGCCGGCGCAGCGGGATCATCAGGGCCGCGAGCGCCCCGCCGATCAGGAACAGCACCCGCCAGCCCCACCCGTCCAGGTCCTCGGGGCTCAGCTGCACGGCCATGACGGTGCCCAGCCCCACGGCCAGCAGAGAGCCGACCTCGCTGTTGGCCGCGGCCCAGCTGGCGGCGAAGCCGCGGCGGCCGTCCTTCGCGGATTCCATGAGGAAGACCATGATGCCGGTGTACTCAGCACCCACGGAGAAGCCGGCCAGGCAGCGCAGGGCGATGACGGTGACCGCGCCCCAAACGCCCCAGGTCTCCTGGCCGGGGACGAGGGCGATGCCGGCCATCGCCACGGCCATCAGGCTCGCGGAGATCACCAGGGAGGATTTGCGGCCGATCCGGTCCCCGAGGTGCCCGAAGACCATCGCGCCGATGGGACGGAAGAGGAAGCCGACCGAGCCGATGGCCAGGGTCATCAGCAGGGATCCCTCATACGGGCCGAAGAAGACGCGGGACAGGCTCGTGGAGACGTAGAAGAAGATCGAGAAGTCGTACCACTCCACGACGGTGCCGAAGGCAGCCACGAGCATGGAGAGCCGACGCCGCCTCCCGGTGACGGCCGCGGGCGGGGCGGGCTGGTGGGCGGCGGTCGAAGCCATGGGGAGGTCCTGACGTGGGCGGCGGTGGGGCGCGGCCGACGACGCGGCGAAGCCCCTGGTCAGACCAGCCTAATGCCCCTCCGCCGGAACCCGAAAGGCTCGCAATGCTTTCCTGCCGGGGAGGGGTGGACTCCCTGAGAGGAGGGCTCAGAGGCGGATCCCGGCGCGGGCGGCGTCGAGGGTCTGGGCGACCTCTTCGGTCCGCGGGTGCTCGGCGCCGAGGGTGGTCTCGGCCCGCTCGCGCAGCGCTTCCAGCTCCTGCACGGAGGCCTCCAGCGCTCCGGCGTAGCGCAGCTCGTCGGCGGCGAACAGCCCCAGCGCGATCTCCTCCTCGTCCCCCAGGATCTCGGCCTCGCGGTAGGCGTCCAGGGCTTCGATCAGCCGATCGTGGGCATCCCGATGGGCGCGGGAGACCCGGCCGCGGGGGTCCTGCTCCGCCTCGACCTGCTCCGGCAGGCCCCGGGCCAGGGCGGCCTCGGTGAGCAGCTCGCGGTGCTCCTCGGTGGGGTCCGCGACCACCATCTCCAGCAGCTTCCGGTACTCGGTCCGGGCGGCGTCGTGCTGATCCCGGATCATCAGGTGGGCGTGGGTCAGGGCGGTGCGCTGCAGCTCGTCCAGGTCCTCCCACCCGCGGTGCAGCTGCTCCTCGGCCTCGGCCACCAGCCCCAGCCGCTCCAGGAGCCCGGCGAGCTGGCGGCGCAGCTGCAGGGTCTGCGGGTCCTGTTCCCCGCGCCGCTGCTCGGTGTCCGCCACCAGGGACTCCAGGGCGGACCGGGAGGCTGCCGGGTCGTAGGCGTAGGCCAGCTCCTGGCCGAAGCTGCGGCGCAGGGCGGCGGCCTGGGCGGAGTCCGCGCCGTAGTAGTGGTGCACCCGCACGAGCAGCCGACGCAGGGCCTTGGCCCCGGCGTCGAAGCGGCCGGCGGCGAACAGCACGACCACCCGCAGCCGCAGGGCCTCGAAGGTCAGGGCGTGGTCGGGGCCGAGCACCTGATCGGCCTCGCCCAGCAGCCGGGTCAGTCCCTCGGCGGCGTCGCCGGTGCGTCCCGCGCGCAGCTGCACGCGGGACAGGTGCAGCTGGGCTTCGGCCAGCTGCTCGGAGAACCGCGCTCCGGCGGCGGCCCAGCTGGCCACGGTCTCCTGCAGGGCGGAGATGGCCTCGTCGGCGCGCTCGGCGGACTCGAGCACGGCGGCCTTCTGCTGGAGCAGGAAGCTGCGCTGGGCGGCTGATGACTCATCCGATGCGGCCGAGGTCTGCCGGATGAGCTCGTCGAACAGCTCCAGGGCCCGGTCGACCTGGCCGCCGGCGGCCAGGGCCGTGGCGCGGTAGGAGGCCACCTGCACGGTGAACGGGTCGCGCTCCCCCAGCTGGGTGCGCGCCTCGTCCAGCAGCCTCTCGGCCGCGTCGGGATCCGGGGAGGGCAGGGCGAGCTGCTCCTCGAACCGGGTGTGCAGGGTCTGGGCGTCAGCGGCGCTGCTGGGCATCTGGCTCACCTTCCGTGGTTCGGCGCGATGTGCTGTCAGTCCCATTGTCTCACCGCGGGCCTCAGTCTCCCAGGTCCACGACCTCGAAGCTGAGGATGCCCTCGGCACGGGAGACGGTGGTCTTCGGGTCGCGGGGGTGCCGCTGCGCCGCCCACGCCTCGAAGCTGGCCTCATCGGCCCAGCGGGTGATGACGAAGTAGTGCTCCTGACCTGCCGTGGGGCGCAGCAGCTCGAAGCCCTCGAAGCCGGGGGCCCGGTCCACGGAGTGCTTCCGGGCGGCGAAGCGCCGCTCCAGCTCCTGCTCCTGGCCTTCGGGCACGGCCAGCTGGTTGATCTTCACGATGCTCATGGCTCCTCCTCGAACCTTCCGGTGCGCCCGTCCCCGGCGGATTCCCCTCCGGCGCCGCGCGGGCGGGGCGCGGAGGGCTGGTCCTCAGCCATTCTGGGCGGGCCGGTGCTGCCCGGGGTCAGTCGTTCTCCCAGTCAGGGTTCTGCGGGCGCGTCGGGATGCGGTCGCGCCTGTAGGTGATGTCCGTGTACCCGTGGGGCACGGGGCGGCCGTTCTCATCCACGGAGACGAACACGATCTTCTCGATGGACAGGATCAGCCGGCGGGTCAGCATGTTGCGGACCTCGCAGCGCATGGTCACCGAGGTCCGCCCGAAGCGGGTGGCCTTCAGCCCCATCTCGATCATGTCCCCCTGCACCGCGGAGGAGACGAAGTTGATCTCGGAGATCAGCTTGGTCACCGCGCGCCGGTTGCCGGTCTGCAGGATCGCGTAGATCGCGGCCTCCTCGTCGATCCAGCGCAGCAGGGAGCCGCCGAAGAGGGTGCCGTGCGCGTTGAGGTCCTCCGGCTTGACCCACTTGCGGGTGTGGAAGTTCATGCCGTCGTCCACCACGGACAGCTCGGCGGTGTTCGGGGAGATCGGGTATTCGGCCATACATCCCACTGTAGGCCGCGCACCACGGGATCATTCAGGTTTGACGGTGATGACCGGACACTCCGCCTCGAGGATGATCTGCTGGGCCGCGGAGCCCAGCAGGATCTTCCCGACGGGGCTGCGCCGGCGCACCCCGACGACCACCGCCTCCACGTCCTCATCACCGGTCGCATCCACGAGGTCTCCGACGGCGATGCGGCTGCGCGGATCCGGCCGCTGCACGCGCACCCGATCCGGGTCCAGCCCGGTCAGCTCGGGGGCCCGCGGGTCCGGCTCGGCATCGTCCACCGGGAACAGGATCAGGTCGGCGTCGCGCCGCTGGGCCTCCCGCACGGCGAACTCGCGGGCGGCGCGCCCGGCGGGGGTGTCGGTGTGGGCCAGGATGATGCTCACGGATGGGTCTCCTCGGTGCGTCACGGGCTCTGCGGTGCCCCTGTTGGCGGGGCGCCGTCCCCTCACTGTAGGGTGAATCACACTCGCCGTCGAGCCCGGGACCCGTGCTCGACACCCATCGATCGCCCACCGCCCAGGAGGCTCCCCGTGGCATCCGACCGCGACCAGCAGACCCCGTGGGGATCCGACCCGTACGACCCCGCAGCCCCCGATGCCGGTCCGACCGGTCCCGGCTCCGGCCCTGCGCCCGAAGCGCCGGACGCCGCGGCGTCGGAAGCCGGCCCCACCCGCCGCTCGGTGCTGCGCTGGGGTCTGGGCGGGGTCATCGCGCTGGCCGCTATCGGCACCGCCTCCTACGGCTCCATCAGCTCGGCCTCGGCGGGCCGGGACCTGCGCTCGGCCCTGACGATCATCGCCCCGGCCGCGGCCGGCGGCGGCTGGGACACCGTGGCGCGGGAGATGCAGCAGGCCCAGCGCGCCGAGGGCATCGTGAACAACACCCAGGTGGTCAACATGCCGGGGGCCGGCGGGACCATCGCCCTGGGCAACCTCTCCGTGCTGGAGGGCCAGCCCGGCAACCTCATGGTCGGCGGCACCGGGCAGCTGGCGGCGACCATCAAGTACGGCTCCGCCGCGACCTATGCGGACGTGAACCCGCTGGCCATCACCGTGGAGGAGTACGACGTCGTCGTGGTGCCCGGGGACTCCGAGTTCCGCACCCTGGGGCAGCTGATGGACGCCTGGAAGGCGGACCCGCGCTCCATCCCGTGGACCGGCGGCGGCTCCTTCGACCAGCTGGTGATCGCCGAGCTGGCGATGGCCGCGGGCATCGACCCGCAGACCATGATCTACGTGAACTCCGACGGCGGCGGGGAATCCGCGGCGGCCCTGATGAACGGCACCGCCACCGCCGCGGCCAGCGGCTACCCGGACTCCATCGACCAGATCGAATCCGGGCGCCTACGGGCCCTGGCGCTGGTCGCGAAGGAACGCCCCGAGGGCATCGACCTGCCGACCACCGTGGAGCAGGGCTACGACGTGACCCTGGCGAACTGGCGGCTGCTGGTGGCCCCCGGCGGCATCACCGACGAGGACCGTGCGGGGCTGCTGGAGATCATCGAGGAGACCATCGCGACCCCGCAGTGGCGGGAGGCGATCACGCGCTACCACTGGAACGAGAACGTGGTGACCGGTCAGGAGCTGACGGACTTCCTGGACCGGGAGAAGCGGCGGATCGGCGAGCTGTACGAGGAGCTGGGACTGTGAGCACCGCATCGAGCACGCGCGCACCCCGGTCGCGGTCCACGGAGACCCGGCCGCGATGGGCCCGGGAGCTGATCATGCCGGCCGTTCTCGCAGCCGTCGCGACGTACCTGCTGATCGGCTGCGCGGCCATGGAGGTCCCCGACTCGACGGCCTTCCCTGGACCGCGGTTCTTCCCCCTGGTCATCGCCGTCGGAATCCTGGTGCTGACGGTGGCCGAGGTGGTGCGGATCGTGCGCTCCCGCACCCGGCCCGCCACGGAGGCCGACGACGACGACGCGGATGCCGCTGCCGGGGCCGTGACGGCAGGTGAGGGCGAGCCCCCGACCGGGCCCGGCTTCTCCTGGGCCTCGCTGGCCTGGGTGGTGGGCGGCTTCCTGATCTTCGCCTTGCTGCTGGAGACCCTCGGCTGGGTGATCGGCGGCGGGCTGCTGTTCTGGGCGGTGGCCCGCGGCTTCGGGGCCCGCCGCGACCTGGTGAGCCTGGTGGCGGGTCTCACGGTCAGCTCCCTGGCATACATCCTATTCGACATGGTCCTGGGGCTGAACCTGCCCTCCGGGATCCTGGGAGGCAGTTTCTGATGGATGCGATCTCGCTGCTCGCGGAGGGCTTCGCCGGGGCGCTGACCTGGCAGAACCTGTTCTGGGTGGTGCTGGGCTGTCTGCTGGGCACCGCCGTCGGGGTGATGCCCGGGCTGGGGTCCTCGATGGCGGTGGCCCTGCTGCTGCCGGTGACCTTCGCCCTGGAGCCCACGGCCGCGTTCATCATGTTCTCCGGGGTGTACTTCGGCGGGCTGTTCGGGGATTCCACGATGGGCATCCTCATGAACACCCCGGGGCAGGCCTCCGCGATCGCCTCGACCTTCGAGGGCCACAAGATGGCGCTGAACGGGCGGGCCGCCCAGGCCCTGGCCACGGCCGCGATCGGCGCGTTCATCGGCGGCTTCGTCTCCTCGGTGGCCGTGGTGTTCCTGGCCCCGTGGCTGGCGGACCTGTCCGCGAGCTTCGGGCCGGCCGAGTACTTCGCCCTGGCCCTGTTCGCGTTCGTCGCGACCTCCTCGGTGGTCACCGACTCGGCGGTGAAGGGCCTGCTGTCGCTGCTGCTGGGGCTGGGCATCGCCGTCGTCGGGGTGGACGCCGTGACCGGCGTGCCCCGGTTCACCATGGACTCCCCGTACCTGTTCGACGGGATCTCACTCGTGACGGTGACGGTGGCGGTCCTCGCCCTGGGGGAGGTCATCCACTGCGCGGTGGTGGATCGCTTCGCACGAGCGGGGAAGATGGTGAACTCCACGGGGCGGCCCTGGCTGTCCCGGAAGGAGATGCGCGAGGCCGCCCCGGCCTGGGCGCGCGGCACCCTGATCGGCCTGCCCTTCGGGGTCATCCCCGCGGGTGGTGCGGACATCCCCACGTTCCTGGCCTACGGGGTGGAGCGGCGCCTGGACCGACGTCGACGACGCCCGCAGTTCGGCCGGGGCGCGATCCGCGGGCTGGCGGCCCCGGAGGCGGCGGGCAACTCCACCACGGGCATGGCGATGGGGGCGCTGCTAGCCCTGGGCCTGCCATCTCCGCGACGGCCGCGATCATGCTGGCGGCCTTCCGCCAGTACGGGCTGCAGCCGGGTCCGCTGCTGTTCGAGCGCTCCCCGGACCTGGTGTGGGCGCTGCTGGCGAGCTTCTTCGTCGCGATGGTCGTGCTGCTGATCATCAACCTGCCCTTCGCGATGGTGTGGGCCAAGCTGCTGCTGATCCCCAAGCCGTACCTGTACGCCGGGATCACGGTGTTCTGCGCGCTGGGGATCTACGCGACCAGCGGCGAGGTCTTCGACCTGCTGATGCTGCTGGGGGTCGGGGTCCTGGGGTTCCTGATGCGCCTGCACGGCTACCCGCTGGCGCCCCTGGTCATCGGCATGGTGCTGGGCCCGCTGGCGGAGACCAACCTGCGCGACGCCCTGATCTCCTCCGACGGGAACGCGGGCGTGCTGGTGGACAGCCCCATCGCCCTCGGGATGTACGCCGTGCTGCTGGTGGTGCTGGCGCTGACCGTGCGCTCGAAGGTGACCTCCCGGACCCGCCGGGACACCTGAGCCGGCTCTGGCTCGGGGTTCCTGAGGTCCCGGGGTCAGCCTTCCGGGGAGCCCTCGGCGTCCCGAGAGCGGGGCCGGCGGGGCCGGCGTCGGGTGCGACGGGGCCGGTTCAGCCACGACTGGTACAGGCGCGTGGTCCACGGCAGCACCCAGTACACCATCGTGGGGGTGGCCAGGAGGATCACCAGGAGGATCTTCACCAGGAACGGCGCCTGCGGCACCACGTGCCCGACGATGTCGTTGGCCAGGGCGGAGACCGGGTAGAAGCCGGTGAAGATGACGATGGCCTGCTTCCACCGCGGCGGGACCACGTCCGGCTCGGCCTCGTCCTGCGGGGTGTCGAACCACCCCTCGATGCCGGTGCGCTTGACGTGGCGGAACTCGCGGACGTGGCTGTGGAACTCCGCCATCCACGCCTGCCGCTGCGGGGAGTCCGCCCAGGTGCGCAGGGTGTCCTCGGAGGAGAAGCGCAGCAGCATGTGCCAGACGGTGGAGTCCTCGTGGGCGCGCACTCAGCCGGAGCCGAGGTATCCGGGGAAGCCCGCGACGATGGACTGGCCGCGGGCCACCCAGTCCTCCACCTCGGTGACGGCCCCGGGATCGACGTCGCGGGTGATCTGCACGGTGACGGGAAGGCTCATGGGCCACAGTGTATGACCCGGATGTTTCGGATCTGGAGCGGCGGGGCGCCGGTGCCCGGGCCCGTAGGATCGGGGGCGTGAAACCCGCGCGCCCCGAGTCCTCCGCCGAACCTGCCGCCCGTCCCGCCTCCGGGGCGGGGCGCTGGATCCTGCTCGCCCTGGGCGCGGCGTTCCTGCTGGTGCAGCTCTACGGCCTCTACGCCCCGGCCCAGCCCGACGGACCCGACGGCCTGCTGGACCTGCCGGGGATGGACAAGCTCGCGCACCTGGGCATGTTCGCCCTGCCCGCGCTGTTCCTCCGGGCGGCCGGGGTGCGCTGGCGGCTGCTCGCCGTCGTCTTCGCCGCCCACGCCGTGCTCTCCGAGGTCATCCAGGGCACCCTGCTGCCGCACCGTTCCGCGGACCCGCTGGATGCCCTGGCCGACGTCGTCGGGCTGAGCCTCGGCCTGCTGGCCGGCACCGCGATCCTGCGGCGCCGGCCCGCCTGAATCAGTCCTCCAGACCCTTGCCCGTCGGGGAGACGAGGATCTTCACGGCGGTCTCGTTGTGGTTGATGAGGGTGTCGAAGCCCTTGTCCACCAGGTCGTCCAGCCCGATCTTCCCGGTGATGAACGGCTTGAGGTCCACCTTCCCCTGCTCCACCAGGGCGATGGTGTCCGGGTGGTCGCTGCAGTAGCCGATGGTGCCGCGCAGGTCGATCTCCTTCATGACCAGCTTGTGCATGTCCACCGCGGGCTTGTGCCCCCAGATCGAGACGTTGACGATCACGCCGGTGGGCCGCACGGCGTCGAGCAGCATGTCCAGCACCACGTCCACCGAGGTGCACTCGAAGCCCACATCAGCCCCCTTGCCGTCGGTGAGCCTGCGGACCTCCTCGACGACGTCGACCTCCTTGGGGCTGAAGGCGTGGTCGGCGACCCCGGCGTCCAGGGCCTTCTTCCGCCGCAGCTCGGACAGCTCCGAGATGATCACGGTGAGCCCCTCGGCCTTCAGCACCGCCGCGGTGAGCACGCCGATGGGCCCGGCCCCGCCGATGATCGCGACGTCCCCGGCCTTCGCACCGGAGCGCACGTAGGCGTGGTGGGCCACGGACAGCGGCTCGATCAGCGCGGCCTCGTCCAGCGGGACGTCGGCGGAGACGGGGTGGACCCAGTGCCGCTTGACGGAGATCTGCTCCGCCAGGCCGCCGCCGCGACCGCCCAGCCCGATGAAGTTCATGTCCGGGCTCAGGTGGTAGTTCGGCTGGTCCTCGTCCTCCTCGCGGATGATGTAGGGCTCCACGACCACGTGCTGGCCGACCTCGAGATCGTCCACGCCCTCGCCGAGGGCCGCGACGGTGCCGGACATCTCGTGTCCGAGGGTCACAGGGGCGGACTCCCCGGAGATGGGGTGCGGGTGCCCGTGCGGGGGCACGAAGATCGGGCCGTCGAGGTATTCGTGCAGGTCGGTGCCGCAGATCCCGCACCAGGCGACGTCGATCAGCACCTCCCCCGCGGCGGGCGTCGGCGCATCGATCTCCTCGATGCGGATGTCGTGGTTGTCGTGGTAGCGGGCTGCGCGCATCGGTGCACTCCTTCGTGACGGATCCTGTTCAGCACCTCCCACGCTAGTCCGGCCGCGGATCCGCCGGGCCCGGATGACACCGGTGTTGCGCCGCGGGGCCGGCCCGCACGGTGCCCCACGCGGCGTCCGCGGAGTACCGTGCCTCCGCGGACCGGATCGTGCATCCCGAGCCGGATCATCCGGCTCACACTGCACGATCCAGTCCCGGAAGACACTGGCGGCACAGAATCCTGCCGACCCGCGCCGTGTCACTGGCCTCTGTCACGCTGAGTGCAGGATGCCCCGAACCGTTCGCGACATCCTGCACTGACCGTGACATGCCGCGCATCGGAGGGCTGACGACAGACGCCGCATCACCCCAGCGACCGGCGGTAGGCCGACGGCGTCGTGCCGGTCTCCTCGCGAAAGCGCCGGTTGAAGTTGGACAGGTTGCGGAATCCGGACGCCCAGCACACGTCCACCACGCTCAGTCGCGTGCTGCGCAGCAGTCGGCACGCCTCCGTGACCCTCATGCGGCTCATCAGCCGGGAGAATCCCACGGTCGTCGCCCGGGTCAGCATCCGAGAGGCGGCCGAGGTGGACATGCCGAGCTCACGGGCCAGATCCTCCAGCCGGACCTCACGACGCAGATTGCGATGGAGGAATTCCAGGGCCCGGTCAAAGTCCTCCCCGCCGCGAGGGCCAGCCTCCGCAGGAGCCTCCGGATCGACGATCTCTCGCTCTTCGGGCGGAGCAGCCATGAGGATGCCGAGCAGCTCGATCCCCAGAGCGAGGCGGAGCGGCCCGGTGGATCCGCCCATGGCCGTCAGAGCCTTCGTGGCCTTCACCCGGGTGCCTCCCGTGAACTCGATCCCGGCACGAGCCGTCTCCAGCAAGGCATGCAGCCCCGTCAGCTCCGGCAGAAGCTCCTCAGCCTGAGCCAGCAGCTGAGGGTCAGCGTGCACGAGAACGTCCCGACCGGGAACCTCGCGACGATCCTCGAGAACGGAGACCCAGTTGTGGGGGAGATCCGCCCCGAGCAGGTAGAGGCTTCCCGGTCCGAACACCCGCACGGAGCGGCCGATATGGGCCGCTCCATGCGAATCCCGGATCAGGTGGATCTCGATCTCGGGATGGTGGTGCCAGCGAGCCAGTGGATGGGGGAATCCATGGCTGAACCACCGGAAGATGCTGCTGGTGTCCATGGCCACCAGCTCCCGCTCCGCCGGGTGGGCGCCGTCAGCGGGAGCCATCCACCCGGATCTGCAGCTTGGTGTCGGTCGGGCGGGCCTCAGCACCCCGGTCGAAGACCTCCACGGAGCGCTCCAGCGGGAGGGTCTCGGTGACCAGCCGGGCCAGGTCCACGGTGTCCCCGGCCGCCAGGTCGATGGCCTTCCGGTACACGTTGGCGTAGCGGAAGATCGTCTCGATCCGCAGCTCCTTGGCCTGCGCGGCCACGACGTCGAACTGCACGGGGCCGGTGGGCATGCCCACGCACACGACAACCCCGCCCGGGGCCGCGACGTCGGCGACGAAGCCGTAGGCGGCACCCGCCCCGGATGCTTCGAAGACCGCCTGGGCGCCCCACCCGTCCGTGTCTGCGGCGACCCGCTGCGCCAGATCCTCCCGGCTGGCGTCCACGGGCACGATGCCGTCCAGACCGGCCAGCTTCTCCAGCTTCTCCGGGGCGATGTCCGAGACGTAGACCCGGCTGGCGCCGCCGGCCAGGGCCGCCATCGCGGTGACGATGCCGATGGTGCCCGCCCCGACGACCGCCGCGACGTCGCCGGGGGCCAGCCGGGCCTTGGTCGCGGCCTGCATGCCGACCGCGAAGGGCTCGATCAGCGCGCCCTCGGCGTAGCTCAGGGAGTTCGGAAGCCGGTAGGTGTACTCGGCGGGGTGGGTGACCTCCTCGGTCAGGCAGCCGTCCACCGGCGGGGTGGCCCAGAAGCGCACGTCCGGGTCCACGTTGTACCGTCCTTCCCGCGAGGCCCGCGAGCGCGGATTCGGGATGCCCGGCTCCATCGCAACCCGATCCCCGGGGCTCAGGTGCTCGACGCCGTCGCCGACCTCCAGCACCGTCCCGGAGGCCTCGTGACCCAGGATCATGGGCTGCTCGAGGACGAACTGCCCGATCCGTCCGTGCGTGTAGTAGTGGACGTCGGATCCGCAGATGCCGACCGTGTGCACCGCGATCTTCACCTCACCGGGCCCGGGGGCACCGGGGCGGGGGATGTCGTCGATGGTGATGCGCCCCTTCTCCTGGAGCACGACGGCCTTCATGGTCTCGGACATGATCTGTCTCCTTCTCTCCTCGATTGCGGTTGGCTAGTGCGCCAGCGAGGTTCCGGCGCGGGCTCGACGTCGCTGCCCGGCGGGGAGCATGCGTCCATTCTCGTCCGTGATGCCGGGCTGGGGCGGGCGGATGAAGAAGGTGATGACGATGCCGGACAGGAACAGCAGGATGTACACCCAGATGACCCCGAGGGAGCCGATCAGGGGAAGCAGGGCCGTGGCGATCCCCGGGCCGATGAAGGTGGTCAGACCCGAGGCCAGATTGTGCGCCGAGATCGCGGCACCCCGGTGCTGCGGGGCCAACGCGGGGAAGATCGCCCCCATCGGGACGAACGCGGTCACGGAGCAGGCGAAGATGACGGCGGCGATGAGCATCATCGCGTAGTTGGCGCCGAACAGATGGGGGAAGTATCCGAAGGCGAAAGCCGACAATGCCATCCCGCCGAAGCCGAACCACCGCATCTGCCGCATCCACCCGTAGCGGTCTCCCAACCGGCCCCAGACGATGTTCGCGACGATGGTGATGGTGTTCATGACCGCCCACAGAGTCATCCATTCGGTCTGCTGGAACCATGGCTGGGAATCGTCGAGCTGCCCGGTGAGATACAGCGGCATCATCATCGGGAAGCCGTAGAGGGTCAGGTTGCACAGGATGCGGATGATGACGCTGAGCAGGATCTGCCGGTTCTCCACGAGGATGGTGACGCCACGCAGCAGCTCTCTGGCCCGGTCGGCACCTTCGAGCCGTTCTGCGGTGCGCTCCTCCGGCGGAGCCTTCGGGACCAGGAAGAGGCACATCAGCGTGCCGACGCCGACGAGCACCGGGGCCAGCCAGAGGGTACCGGTCTCCCCCAGATGCGGGATGGTCAGGGTGGGGATGAATGCCCCCAGAGATCCCAGCCCGACGGAGAACGCGGCCCAGAACCAGCCCATCGCGGAGGCGAGGCGCCCCGGATCGACCGACTGGGCGATCAGCACCACGAAGCTGTACATGAACAGCGGGTACGCGATCCCGCGAGCGCCGTAGGTGAGGATCGCGGCGACGGGGGAGATCAGCCCGACCGTCAGGAAGAGGACGTGCAATCCGATCCAGAGGATTCCGCCCAGCAGCATGAGCCGCTTGGCCCCGAAGGTCTCCGCGAGCACTCCCGTGGTCCAGGCGGAGAAGGCGACGACGAGCCCGTAGACCGTGAAGCACAGACCCGCTTGGGTGCTGGTGAACCCGTGCTGGGTCACGAGGTAGCGGGAGAGGAAGGTCAGGTCGAAGCCATCACCGGCCATGAACACGGCCAGGGCGATATACCCCCAGACCAGGCGCTTGGGCATACCCAGGATCATCGGCAGCACTCCTTCGTGCGGTTCTCGCCCCTTGAGGAGGCGTCTCGAACGCTCCGGGGCTCTGTCAGTGACCAGTGTCGCAGCGGTGCACGGACCTCGACAGCGGCTGCCGCCCCGATTTCCGATACTTTCTTGCAGCCGTCGGGCTTCCCGTCGGCCGTTCGATCTGTCAGTCGGCCCTCGTAGGGTGGAGCCAGACGGCGGCACCCACCGCCCGAGACACCCCCAGGAGGCCGCAGATGTTCTTCGTCGACGTCCCCGGCGGCATCGAGACCGACGGCCGCGTCCTCGTCTACTCCGCCACCGATCTGGTGCGCGCCGCGGAATGCCCGTGGGCGACGGTGCGGATCCTGGATGAGAAGCTCGGGCGGGTGCCGCGGCTGCCGGTGCCCGAGGACCCGATGCTCGAGCGCACCGCGCGGCTCGGGGACCGCCACGAGGCCGAGGTGCTGGCCGAGCTGCGGGAGCGGTACGGCCCCTACCAGCCACCGGACGCGGGCGCGCCCGGGCGCGGGGTGTACGAGGTGGAGCCGGCGAGATCGATGACCCACGAGGCCCTCACCGCCAAGCACGAGGAGACCGTGGCGGCCCTGCGCTCCGGGGCCGACGTCGTCTTCCAGGCCTCCTTCTACGACGGCCGCTTCCACGGCCGCGCGGACTTCCTGATCCGCCGGGCGGACGGCGCCTACGCCGTGTACGACACCAAGCTCGCTCGCCACGCCAAGGTCACCGCGCTGCTGCAGCTGGCGGCCTACGCAGACCAGCTCGCCGCGGCCGGGATCCCCGTGAGTCCCGAGGTCACCCTCATCCTGGGAGACCGGCGGGAGGCGAGCTTCGAGGTCGAGCGGTTCCTGGAGGTGTATCGGGAGCGACGGGAGCGGTTCGAAGCACTCACCGCGAAGCGTCGGCGCCCCGGCGCGGCGCCGGCGGACTGGTGGGAGGAGGCCCTGCCTCGCTGCGGCGTCTGCCCCCACTGCCTGGAGCAGATCCAGGAGAACCAGGACGTGCTGCAGGTGGCCGGGATGACGCTGGCGCGGCGGACCCTGCTGCGCGAACGCCACGGGGTGCGCACCGTGGCGGATCTGGCCCACCTGCCCGAGGACGACGCTCACCTCTCGGGGTCCCTGCGCGCCGCCCGCGCCCAGGCGCAGATGCAGCTGGGCGAGGGCTCACCGGACGGGGAGGTCACCTACCGGGACTCCGCCGGGGAGGAGCATCGGCTCACCTACGCGGTCACGGATGCGGCGCCGCTGCGGCGGATACCGCGAGCCGCACCCGGGGACGTCTTCTTCGACTTCGAGGGGGACCCGCTGTGGCAGGACCCGGAGGACGGCTCCTGGGGCATCGAGTACCTGTTCGGCGTCGTCGAGGCTCCGGAGGATCCGGCGCTGCTGGCGGACCCGGACCACGAGCCGCGGTTCGTGCCGTTCTGGGCTCACTCCCGCCGCGAGGAGCGCCGGGCGCTGCTGGACTTCCTCGAGTACATCGCCGAGCGGAGACGGCGATACCCGCAGATGCGGATCTACCACTACGCCGACTACGAGAAACGCGCGCTGCGGTCCCTGGCGATGCGCCACGGCGTCGGCGAGGAAGCCGTGGATGACCTGCTGCGCCAGGAGGTCCTGGTGGACCTGTACGAGCCGGTGCGCCGCGGGCTGCGGATCTCCGCGCCGTCGTACTCGATCAAGAAGCTCGAGCCCCTGTACATGGGCGAGCATCTGCGGGCCGGAGACGTGACCGACGCCGGCGCCTCCGTGGTGGCCTACGCGGACTACGCCGCGCACCGGGACGCGGACGAACCGGAGCAGGCCCGCCGGATCCTCGCCTCCATCGCCGACTACAACGAGTACGACTGCCTGTCCACGCTGCGGCTGCGGAACTGGCTGCTGGACCTGGCCGGGCGCGACGCCGCCGCGGAGGCCTGCGCACCGGATCCGGCCGCGCCGCACCCGGAGGCGCCCGAGGATGAGGACGCCGAAGTCTCCGCGGTGGAGGCCTCCCTGACCCACTTCGCCCAGCACGCCACCACGGCCTCCACCGGCCTGGACGAGGTGGAGCTGGCCCGCACCGTGACGGCCGCCGGGATGGTCGCCTCGGCCACCGGGTACCACCGGCGCGAGCGCAAGCATTTCTGGTGGTCGCACTTCGACCGGTTGGCCTCCGCCGTCCAGGAGTGGGAATCCACCCGCGACGTCGTGCTCTTCGACCGCGTGACGGTGGCCGAGGACTGGCACACCCCGCCGCGCGGGCGCACCGAACGCCGCGTCCTGGAGGGCACCGCTCGCATCCCGGACGGCTCGAGTCTGCGCGGCGGGGAGTCCGGGCTGTTCGCGATGTACGACTCCCCGCTGCCCGGGTACCTGCGGGATCAGGTGCTGCAGGCCCAGGAGCGGAGGGGCCAGGGTGGTGGTGCTGCGCCGGTGCCCGAGCGGGCCTCCCAGGCCCGCGCGACGCTGGAGGAGATCGAGCCGGGGCCGCAGGAGGGGACCTACCGGGTGCGGGTCACCGAGACCCGACCCGCCGACTCCGAGGCCTTCGCCCAGCTGCCGATGGCCCTGACCCCGCCCGCCCCGATCCGCACCCAGGCGCAGGAGGACGCCCTGGCGGCGCTGGCGGAGGAGGTCGACGCCGCCCTGCCGCACCTGCCGGCCGACGCCGGCCTGGACATCCTCTCCCGCCGGTCCGCGCGGCTGCGCTCCGGCGGGGCGCTGCCCGCCCCGGACTGGTCCGCGCCGGGCCTGCCGATGGTCGAGGCGATCCTCGCCGCGGTCCTGGACCTGGACCGCTCCTACGTGGCGGTGCAGGGTCCGCCGGGCACCGGAAAGTCCTTCGTCGGGGCGCACGTGATCGGGCGGCTGGTGCAGCGGGGGTGGCGGATCGGCGTGGTGGCGCAGTCCCACGCGGTGATCGAGAACCTGCTGCGCGGGTGCGCGCAGCACGGCCGGGTGCCGCGGGAGGCCATGGCCAAAGCCAAGCCCCGTCGTCCCCGCGGCGCCGAGCAGGTCGCGGAGCCGACGGTGCCGTGGCGGCGGATCGGCCCCCAGGAGATCCCGGACTTCCTGGCCGGGGAGGACGATGAGGTCCCGGTGCCCGGGCGGGTGTACGGGGGCACCGCCTGGGACTTCGCCAATGCGGAGCGGTTCTCCCCCGGCCAGCTGGATCTGCTGGTCATCGACGAGGCCGGTCAGTACTCCCTGGCCAACATGCTCGCGGTCTCCCGGGCCGCACGGAACCTCCTGCTGCTCGGGGATCCCCAGCAGCTGCCGCAGGTCACCCAGGGCACCCACCCGTATTCGGTGGACGAGTCCGCCCTGGGCTGGCTCTCCGCCGGCGAGCAGACCCTGCCCCCGCAGCTCGGGTACTTCCTGGACGCGACCTGGCGGATGCACCCGAGCCTGTGCGCCCCGGTGTCCCGGCTGAGCTACCGGGGCCGGCTGCACGCAGCGGAAGCGGCCGGTCACCGCCGGCTGGCCGGGCTGGCCCCGGGGGTGCACCGACTGGAGGTGGAGCACACGGGCCGGGCCACGGCCAGTCCCGAGGAGGCCGACGCCGTCGTGCAGGTGGCGCGCACCCTGGTGGGCCGACCCTGGACCCCCGGGACGGGGCGAGCGCCCCGCCCGCTGGAGGCCTCGGACCTCCTGGTGGTCGCCGCGTACAACGCCCAGGTGGAAGCCATCCGCCATGCTCTGGGGGCCGCGGGTCTCACCGGAGAGGATGACGGCGTCCGAGTGGGCACCGTGGATAAGTTCCAGGGGCAGGAAGCCGCGGTGGCGATCGTGTCCATGGCCGCAAGCTCCGCCACCGAGGTGCCCCGCGGCATGGACTTCCTGCTCTCTCCGAACCGGTTGAACGTGGCCGTATCCCGGGGCCAGTGGGCGGCGGTGCTGATCAGCTCTCCGGCACTCACGGACTACTGGCCCGCCTCCCCGGAGGGTCTGGCGGTGCTCGGCGGGTTCACGGGGCTGCGCCGTCGGGCCCTGCCCTGGCGGGAGCCCACCGGATCTACGATGGACGGTCGGGACGCGGATTGGACGGGAGACGGAGGTGAGGCGGATGAGCCGGGATGACGCCGCGGCGGCCGAGGACGCCGCTCGCCCTCCGGTGATCCGTCCCAGCTTCCGGGCGCGGACCCCGTTCCTCCTGCACTTCGATGACCAGACGGTGGCCCTGGGGGATGCTCATCTGCTGCAGCAGATCGAGGCCAACCTGCTGGCCGCGGATCGCGCCCCGCGCACCACCTTCTGGGATCAGGCGTACCTGTCCGGGGAGGAGGGGGCGCTGTTCGCCCCGGATCCGGACCCAGAGCACATCAACTCGGTGGGGATCACCGGCGGGGCGGAGGAGTTCTGGGCGGCGATGGACGCCGCGGTGTTCCAGCAGACGGAGTGGCCCCGGGAGGAGACCGCCACGGTGTGGTTCCCGGAGTACCCCGCCTGGCTGCGGGAGACCACCTCCTGGACCTACGACCCGATCTGCCCGCCGATGGGTCCGGGGGCTCCCGGGGGCTGGGTGCGCACGCGCAGCATCCCCGGTGAAGGCCGCCCGGTGGGCCTGTTCCAGCTCACCGATCGCGATGCCTTCTGGGTGTTCGGCGCCGCACAGGACCTGCGCGGCATCGTCGCCCTGTGCGGTTCCCTGGCCCGGTTCCGTCGCGGCTTCGACGCGCTGACCGCCTACGCCGGTCCGGACGACGTCCTGGGGTCCCTGGCCCTGCCCCTGATCTGCCGGGAGGCGCTGCAGGAGGAGCTCATGGTGCGCGGCGTGGACGTGGAGACCCTGTTCTGGGAGTAGAGGAGGAGACGGTGTCGGAGATGATCGAGCGCGCGCAGCGGGTGGCTCGCCGCGCCCATGCGGGTCAGGTAGACAAGGCGGGTGCGGCGTACATCGAGCACCCGCGGAGGGTGGCGCAGCGGGTGCGAGGCTATGCCGCACCGCAGGACCTCGAGTCGGCGCGGGCCGTGGCGTGGCTGCACGACGTCGTCGAAGACACCCCGGTGTCCCTGGAGGACCTGGAGCGGGACTTTCCCGCGGAGGTGGTGGCCGGCGTGGACGCGATGACCCGCAGGGAGGCGGAGGCCCCGGAGGAGTACTACGCGCGGGTGCGCGCCGACCGTCTCGCCCTGGCGGTCAAGCAGGCGGACCTGGAGGACAACACCGATCCGGCACGCACCGCTCGCCTGGATGAGCCCACCCGCGAGCGCCTGGCACAGAAGTACCGGCACGCGCGGGCCCTGCTGGAGGAAGGCCGCTGATGTTCGTTCTGCTGTGCTGCGCCCCGGACCCGGAGCCCGTGGCCCGGCTCCTGCGCCGACGCGCCCGCGAGACCCCCGCCGGCCCTCAGCTCTCGCTCATCAATCGCACCGTCGCGCCCCACGGGCAGGATCCCCGCACCGAGCTGCGCGCCGTCCTGGACTCCCCCATCGCCGCCGCGTGGGCCGTCCTGGATGCGGTGCGGGCCGGTACGGATCGCATCGCCGTGGGCGCCGGACCGGTGATCCTGGACGGCGAGCAGGCCGACGGCGTCGGGCTGGGCCGTGCCCGCCGGGCCTTCGACGAGGGACCGGGGATCCGGGTGCAGGGAGCGGATCCCGTGCTCGACGAGGCGGCCGCGGCCCTGCTGGAGCTGGCGGCCCGCCTCATCCGCGAGCGCAGCGCCGCGCAGTGGCGGGTCGTGGACCTCATGGTCCCGGGGGTGCGAGGTCAGCACGCCGAGGCGGCACGGGCGCTGGGGATCAGCCCGCAGGCGGTGAGCCGGGCCCTGATCCGCACCGGCTGGGCGGAGCAGGTGCGCGCCGCGGATGCTGCGGCTGCCCTGCTGGAGCGCACCGCGGCCTGACGCCTCCGCCGTCGGCGGGCCCGAAGCCACTGCCGGGGCCGTCGCATCCGGCTCCGGACCCGGCTGCCGGTCCGACTCCGCGCGGCGGCTCACCCCTCGGAGATGAACCCCTCGGAGATCATCCACTGCTTCGCGACCTCACCGGGATCCTTCCCGTCCACATCCACCTGCCGGTTCAGGTCCATGAGCATCTCGTTGGTGATCTTCTCATCCACCTGATCGAAGCGGTCCATGAGCTCCGGGTACTTCTCGAGGAACTCGGTGTTGATCACCGGGGCGACGTTGTAGTTGGGGAAGAAGTGCTTGTCGTCCTCCAGGACCACCAGGTCCAGGGCCGGAATGCGCCCGTCGGTGGTGAAGACCTCCCCGAAGGAGCAGTCCCCGGACCCGGTCGCGGCGTAGATGGATCCGGTGTCCATGATGGACACCTCGTTCTCCGGCACGCCGTCGGGGGCCCCGCGCGGGATGCCGTAGGTCTGCAGCATCGGGTCCAACCCGTCCTGCCGGGAGTTGAACTCGGTCTCCACGCAGAAGTTGCGCTCGTTCACCGGGACCTTCTCCTTGATGTCGGAGAGCTTGGTGATCCCGTACTTCTGCGCGAACTCCCGGTTCACGGCGAAGGCGTAGGTGTTGTTCATGGGCGCCGGCGGGCCCCAGGTGAGCCCGTTCTTCGCATCCTCGTCCTTCACGGCCTGCCACTGCTCACGCTGATCCTTGATGCCCTGCTCGTGGCCCATGTACGTCAGCCACGCGGAGCCGGTGTACTCGTAGAACATATCCGTCTCCCCGGAGAGCATCAGGCGGCGGACCTGCTGGGAGCCGGGCACATTGGCCATGTCCACGGTGTCGAACCCGGCGGCCTCCGCCGTCATCACCGCGATCTTGGACAGGATCAGCTGCTCGGTGTAGTTCTTCGAGGTGATCACGATCCGCTGCCCCTCGGCCCCCTCCACGGGCTGCAGGGAACCGGGGCCGATGTTCGGGGGTGCCGCGGTGGACGGCTGCAGCCCGCACCCGCTCAGCGCGAGCATCCCGACGGCGCCCATCGCCGCGATCACGCTCCACCGGCTCTTCCTCGTTCCCCTCATACTCAGCCCTCCTTGATCAGATCCTGATCGACCATCCACTGCTCGGCCACATCCCCCGGGTCCTTCCCCTCGACGTCGACCTGGTAGTTCAGCGAGCGCATCGTGTCATCGCTGAGACGCTCGGCGACCTCCTGGAACCTCTCCGGAAGCTGCGGATAATCCCGGACCAGCTGCGCGTTGAACACCGGTGAGGCGTTGTACTGCGGGAAGAACCTCCTCGTGTCCTGAAGAACCACCAGGTCCAGGGCGGGGATGCGGCCATCGGTGGTGAAGACCTCGCCGAAGGTGCAGTCCCCGGAGCCGGTCGCGGCGTAGATGGACCCGGTGTCCATCACGGATACGTTGGCCTCCGGGACGCCGTCGGCGCTGCCTCGGGGGATGCCGTAGGCCTGCAGGAACGGGTTCATCCCGTCCTGGCGGGAGTTGAACTCGGATTCCACGCAGAACTGGCGATCCTGCACCGGGACCTTGGTGCGGATGTCGTCCATCGTCTTCAGCCCGTACTTCCGGGCGGTCTCCTGATTGACCGCGAAGGCGTACGTGTTGTTCACCGCGGAGGGGCGCCCCCAGTCCAGCCCGTTGGCAGCGTCCTCGTCCTTCACCGCCTGCCACTGCTGCTCGGCGTCGGGCAGGGCCTGCTCGTGGCCCATGTACGTCAGCCACGCGGTGCCCGTGTACTCCCAGCCGATCTGGGCATCGCCATCGACCAGCATGTTCCTCGACGGCACGGAACCCGGCACGTTGGTCATGTCCGTGACGTCGAACCCGGCGGCCTTCGCGGTGAGCACCGCCATCTTGCCGAGGATGATCTGCTCGGTGAAGTTCTTGGACGTCACGGTGACCTCGCGGTCCCCGGCGCCGTCGATCGCCGCGATGGTCGCGGGACGCACCTCCGGCACTGCGGAGGTGGACGGCGCCAGGCCGCACCCGGACAGCCCCAGGAGCAGCGCCGCGCCGGCGGGCAGCCATGCCGCCTTCCAGGCTCGGCGGGAGGTGCCGCGGTGCCGCGGCTTCGATGCTGAGGCGGAGCTCATGCGGTCACAGCCCCTTCGGTCGGGCGACTTCTTCGAAAACGCGCGCCACCCAGTCCACGGTCAGCGCCAGCAGCGCCACCAGGAGGGACCCGGTGATCAGCACGCGGTTCAGGGCCAGGTTCACCCCGGTGGTGATGAGCAGGCCGAGTCCGCCGCCGTCGATGAACGTGCCGAGGGTGGCGGTGCCGACCAGCAGCACCAGCGCGGTGCGGATCCCGGCGAGCATGACCGGAACCGCCAGGGGCAGCTCCACCTTGAGCAGCACCGCCGCATTGGACATGCCCATGCCCCGGGCGGCCTCGATGACCCGCGGGTCCACGGCGTCCAGGCCCACCATGGTGTTGCGCAGCACCGGCAGCAGCGCGTAGAAGATCAGCGCGAGCACCGTGGCCTTGAAGCCGAAGCCCAGCCAGAAGGCCAGCAGCACGACGATGCCCACGGGCGGGGCGGCCTGGCCCATGTTCGCCACCGCCAGGACGGGGGTGTTCAGCTTCCGGAAGGGCCGGCGGGTCAGCAGGATCCCCAGGGGGATCGCGATCACGAGCACCACGACGGCGGAGACCACCGTGAGCTCCAGGTGCTGCCAGGTCAGATCCCACAGGTTCGCGGGGGCCAGGGTGACCTGCTCGGTCTTGGACAGGTCCGCGTTGAGCAGCCAGATGACGATGCCGATGAGGAAGGCGGCGATGACCAGCGGCTGCGCGATGAGCCCCTTCCAGGAGCGCCGGTCCGTGCTCTGAACGGTCTCGGTGTCGCGGCTCACCGCGCCTCACCTCCCGCGTTCCACGGCTCCCCGCCGCCGGACGGGGCGGGATCCGAGGCCGCGGCATCCGCGTCCGCCGCGGCAGGACCCTCATCGGTCTCCTGTCCCGGCAGCCGGGAGATCTCCCCGGTGTTGTTGCCCACCGGGGTGCGCTCGGCCGGGTCGAAGCGGCGCAGCTCCCGGATGGAGTTCATGACGGTCTCCACGGTGATCACCCCGCGGAAGCGGCCGCGCGGGCCCTCCACCAGGGCCGCGCCGGTGGAGGCGACGAGCATGATGTCCAGAGCGTCGTTGAGGGTGGAGCGCAGGGAGACCAGCGGCAGGTTCTCGTCCCGCTCGACGGGCAGGGAGGAGAGGCGCCGCAGCTGCTCGCGGGAGAGCCAGGCCAGGGGCCGCTCGCGTTCGTCGAGCACGACGGCGTGGTTCTGCCGGCCCTTCTCCACCAGGTCCAGCAGCTGCACCGCGCTGTCCCCGGCGCGTCCGGTGATCGCCTCGAGCAGGTCCACGTCCTCCACGCGGGCCAGGCCCAGCTGCTTCAGCCCGGCGCCGGAGCCGATGAAGTTCTCCACGAACTCGCTGGCGGGTTCGGCGAGGATCCGCTCGGGGGTGTCGTACTGGACGATCTGCGCGCCTTCGTCGAACACGGCGATCCAGTCCCCGAGCTTGACCGCCTCATCGAAGTCGTGGGTCACGCACACGATGGTCTTCTGCAGCTCGTTCTGGATGTTGATCAGCTCGTCCTGCAGACGCTGACGGGTGATGGGGTCCACGGCGCCGAAGGGCTCGTCCATGAGCAGCACGGGCGGGTCGGCGGCCAGGGCGCGGGCGACGCCCACGCGCTGCTGCTGCCCGCCGGACAGCTCCCGGGGGTAGCGGTCCCGGTAGGTGTCCGGGTCCAGGGAGACCAGGTCCAGCAGCTCGTCCACCCGCTCGGCGATGCGCCGCTTGTCCCACCCGAGCATCTTGGGTACCAGGCCGATGTTCTTGGCCACGGTCATGTGCGGCAGGAGCCCGCCGGCCTGGATGACGTAGCCGATCTGGCGGCGCAGCCTGTCCCCGTTCATGCGGGTGACGTCCTGCCCGTCGATGACCAGACGCCCCTCGGTGGGTTCGATGAGCCGGTTGATCATCTTCAGGGTGGTGGTCTTCCCGCACCCGGAGGGTCCGACGAACATGACGGTCTGCCCGGCGGGGATCTCCAGGGTCAGGTGGTCCACGGCGGCCTTGCCGGAGCCGTAGCGCTTGGTCACGTTCTCGATGAGGATCTGCGCGCCCTTCTGCCGGGTCTGGGACCCGGTGTCCTTCCGGGCGGCGTCGGGCGTGGCGGTGGTGGTGTGCTCAGACACGGATACCCCTTGAGGTGGTCAGGCGGCCGATGAGGACGAGGATGAGATCGAGGATCAGGGCGAGGATCATCACGGCGATGACGCCGGTGACGACGGACTCCAGGGAGTTGGCACCGCCCAGCCGGGACAGGCCGGAGAAGATGTAGGTGCCGAGCCCGGGTCCGAGGACGTAGGCGGCGACGGCGGCGATGCCCATGGTCATCTGCGCGGAGACCCGCATCCCGGCGAGGATCACGGGCCAGGCCAGGGGCAGCTCCACACGCAGGAAGGCGGCGGTCCGGCCCATCCCGATGCCGCGGGCGGCCTCCACGGTGGCCCGGTCCACCCCCGCCAGCCCGACCACTGCGTTGCGCAGGATGGGCAAGACGGCGTAGAAGGTGATGACCACGACGGCGGGCAGGACGCCGAAGCTCAGGGGGATCACGAGCAGGCCGATGAGGGCGAAGGAGGGGATGGTCAGGCCGACGGCGGTGACGTTGTTGGCCAGGGAGGTCAGGCTGCGGCGTCGGTAGCACAGCGCGGCCAGGGCGACGGCGATGACCGTGGCGAGCAGGAGGCATTGGACCACCAGGCTCAGGTGCTGCCAGCTGGCGAACAGGATCTGCCCCCACCGTTCGCGGACGAAGTCGATCATGGGATCCTCGGGTGATGACGGGTACGTGGGGCGGCGCACGCCGTCCCGGGGTCACCTCCCAGAGTAATCAGCCTGCTGATAAAGACAACTCCGACCCGCCGTGTGACACTCAGGCGTCGACGGCGGGCCGGAGGCATCTGCGCCGGTCAGGGACCGAATCGGCGGAGATCTACGACCCGGAGGAGGCGGAGGCGCTGGGCTCGAGGCGCTCCGCCGCGGGGCCCACGGGGTGTAACCGGTGAGGTCCTCCGAGGAGTCTCCGTACGCATCGGCGGCGAAGGACCAGTCATCGTCCTGCCAGGTCAGCGGCAGAGCGAAGGAGATCTCGTGGTGGGCGCCCTGCGCCTCCATGCTGTACGCCACGCTGATGACGGCCCGATCCTCCGAGTAGGACTCGACCTTGTATCCGGCCACCTTCATGCCCTCGATGATCTGCTTCGTCTCGGTTCCCCGGTAGGTGTCCTCCAGCCTCTGGAAGTCCTCGGTGATCTTGTCCCGGTCGGCGCCGGTGGCGTGCTCCTGCGTGAGCTTGTTCACCTCGTCGGCGTCGAAGCTCATGATCACGGAGATGAAGTCGGCGCTGGCCACGAGCGCGCCCTCCGGGGAGTGGCGGTAGCAGGTGCCGATGCCGTCCTTCTCCTCGGCGGGTCCGAGGTCCTCGGACTTCGGCGTGGAGGGGCGCCCATCGTGCTCCACCCACTCCACCTCCGGGGCGGAGTCGATGGTCGTGGCCTCGGAGGCCTCCTGCTGGCAGATCGGCTTGTCCTCGGTGGGCGAGGCCGAGGCGTCGGCGTCGGTGGAGCCTCCGGCGCCGCAGCCGCTCAGCGCGAGCATGCCGATCGCCGCCAGACCCGCGGTCCTCATGAGGTGCTTGTCCATGTCGGTCCCCCTCGGGATCGGCCCGCGCGGCGTGAGCCGGGCGGTATCAAGTGATGATGCTCACCATCCTAGGTGAAGCGGGGCGCCGATGCTCCGCGGCTCCTCGCCGGCGGGAGCCGCGAGCCGCCGACCTCAGGCGATCAGCCGGGCCAGGATCTCCCGGGCGGGAGCCGATCGCACCCAGCCCACCCCGGTTCCGGCCCACAGGTTCACGGCCTCCGGATCGCCCGCGCGGCGGGCGGCCGCGCGCAGCGGGGCGGTCAGATCGTTCACCTCGGGGTACCCCGTGATCTCGTGGTCGGCCAGCTCCCGGGTGAAGCGGTTGGCCAGGGCCCGGGCGGGTCGCCCGGAGAAGGCGCGGGTCACCGCGGTCTCCGGGGGCCGGCCCGCCGCGGCGTCCGCGGCGGCGCGCAGCAGAGCATCCCGGTGCACGGGGCCGGTCCCGGCCTCGGCGGCGGCGGCGAACAGGGTGCCGATCTGCGTGGCCGCCGCCCCGGCCTCCAGGGCGGCGCGCACGTGCTCGGCGGTGCCGATGCCGCCGGCCCCGATCAGCGGCAGGTCCGTCACGCGGCGCACGGCGCGCAGCAGCTCCGGCAGCTCCTCCTGCCCCAGCGGCGCGTCGGCGGCCAGGGTTCCCCGGTGGCCCCCGGCGCGGTGGCACTGCACGATCAGCGCGTCGGGCTCCAGCGCCGCGGCGCGCCCGGCCTCCGCGGCGCTGGTGACGGTCAGCGCGGTCCAGGTGCCGACGCCGCGCAGGCGGGCGAGGACCTCGGGGCCCGGAAGGCCGAAGGTGAAGCTCACCGCGGGCACCGGGTCCGCCAGCAGCAGCTCCAGCTTGGCCTGCCAGCGGTCATCGGAGTATCCGGGCAGCTCGGCGGGGGCCTGCACCCGCCAGCGGGTGCGCCAGGGCTGCAGGACGCGGGAGTATTCCGCCAGCTGGGCGGGATCGGTCCGGTGCCGCTCCGGGACGAACAGGTTCACGCCGAAGGGCGCCTCGGTGAGCCCGCGCAGGGTGCGGATCCGCTCGGCCAGGGCCTCGGGTGCGAGGTATCCGGCCGCGAGGAATCCCAGGCCCCCGGCGTCGGACACGGCCGCGGCCAACTCCGGGGTGGAGGGGCCGCCGGCCATGGGGGCCTGGATGATGGGGTGGGGCAGTCCGGCGAGGTCGAGCATGTCCCCGAGCCTAGATCGTCGAGGGTTCCGGGGCGGAGCGGGCGCTGCGGGAACCGGGGCGCTCGGGCCGGAGCAGGACGGCGGCGCCGCACAGCCCCAGCAGTGCAGGAACGGCGAGCACCAGGAGGATCCGGTCTGCCCCGGACAGGGCGGCGGAGCCCAGAGCGACGGCCGCGACCCCGGCGGCGCTGCCCATCTGCCGGGCCGCGTTGAACACCCCCTGACCGCGCCCGCGCACCGCCTCGGGCACGTCGGAGACGGAGACGGCCGTCAGCAGCACGGCCGCCACGTCGTTGCCGAACCCGCACAGCGCGCAGCCGAGCAGCACGAGTCCGGAGAGGCCGAGGCGGCAGCCGGCGCCCACCGCCGTCAGACCGGCCAGGAGCAGCAGCAGCCCGGTGGCCGCCCGGCGGGGTCGGGGCCAGGAGGTCAGCACGCGGGCGGCCGCCAGGGAGCCCGCGATCGCGGCGAGCGCCTCCAGGGCGTACCCCTGGACGATGACCCGCTGCGCGTCGGGCAGAAGGTCCCGGATCACGAAGGGCACGATCATGAACTGCCCGTAGAAGGCGGCGTTGAGGAACAGCGCGCACGCGGTGACGCGGCGGAACCGGCCGTGGTCGAACAGGGACAGCACGGGCCGTCCGCGCCGGCGGTCCAGGCGCAGACCCAGCCCCACCAGGATCGCGGCCGCGACCGCCAGCAGGAGGGGCAGAGCGATCGGCTGCTCGGGCAGCAGCTGCGCGGCGGCGATGCCCGCTCCCAGTCCGAGGGAGAGCACGGCGGCCGCCGTTCCGACCCCGTCCCGGTCGGCCCTCGGATCGCGGCTGGTCGCGCCGGGGAACGCGGCGGTGGGCGGGATGGCCACGAGCAGCACCAGGGCCGTCGCGCAGACGGGGAGGTTCATCCAGAACACACTGGGCCACCCCCAGCGGGCGGCGAGCGCACCGGCCAGCACGGGACCGGCCGCGGCGGCCACCCCGGAGATCGCCGACCAGATGCCCAGCACCGCCGCGAGGCGCCGCTCGACGTACAGCCCCGCGATGAGGGACAGGGATGCGGGCACCATGGCCGCGGCCCCGACGCCCTGGACCACTCGCGCCAGGATCAGGGCGAAGGCCCCCGGGGCCGCGGCGCACAGTGCGGAGCCGATGCCGAAGATCACCAGCCCCAGCAGATAGGCCCGCCCCGGGCCGATCCGATCCGCGAGGGCGCCGCAGGGCATGAGCAGCACCGCGAAGGCCAGCAGGTAGGCCGCGGCGATCCACATCCCGGCGGAGCTCCCGTCGCCCAGGTCCGCGACGATGCCCGGCAGGATCGCGGCCACTGCCGTCGTATCCAGCAGCACCACCGTGAATCCCAGGCAGGCGCCGAGGAATCCCAGGTGGCGGCGCATCAGCAGGCGAACTCCGCGCAGGCTCTGGTCTGCTCGGTGAGGCTGTTCACCATCCGGTAGAGCTCCTGGGTCGCCCAGGGCCCCACGCCGCCGATGACACCGAGCATGTGCCGCCTCCCCAGGATCCATTCGCTGGGCTATACGCTACACGGCTGTCGTCTCGCACACACCAGGTCGGCCGCGGCCGCCAGACCCGTCAGGGCGGTCAGCGCGAAGCCGACGCCGCAGACCCCGGACCAGCCCCACCGGTCCCACGCCCACACCCCGGCCGCCGAGCCGACGGCGGCGCCGACGAAGTACACGGTCATGTACACCGAATTCAGCCGGGCGCGGGCCGAGGGCTCCAGCGCGTAGACGGCGTTCATCGACAGGATGTGGATCAGCTGCAGTCCGCCGTCCGCCACGGCCATCCCGACGCAGAACCACACCACGCTGCCCCCGCCGAGGACGAAGGCACCCCACCCGGCCGCCAGCAGCGCCACCCCCACCCCGGTGCCGCGCTGGACGAGAGCGCGGTCCGTGAGGCGCCCGGCCCACTGGGAGGTCAGGGTCCCGGCCAGCCCCGTGAGGCTGATCAGGCCGATCGCCGCCGGGCCCAGCCCGAAGCCGGGGCCGGACAGCAGCAGCGCGGTGGTCGCGAAGACCGCGGAGATCGAGGCGAAGGAGAACCCGGAGGCCAGGGACCGGGTGCTCAGCCGCGGATGGGTGCGCAGCAGCCGGGCCATGGAGGCGAACAGCCCGAGGTAGGTGGGCGGGTCCTGCGGACGCGAGGGCGGCAGCGTGCGCCACAGACCCAGGGCCACCAGGACCATCAGCAGCGCGGCGACCCGGTACACGAGGGTCCACCCGCCCAGCTCGGCGAGCAGGCCGGCCACCGCGCGCGCCACCAGGATCCCTGCCAGCAGGCCGCTCATCACGGTCCCGACGGCGCGCCCCTCCCGCCCGGGCGGGGCCAGCAGCGCCGCGTAGGGCACGAGGACCTGTGCGGCCACGGAGAACAGCCCGGCCGCCCCCACCCCGAGCAGGAACACCCCGAAGACGGGGGCGAACCCCGCGGCCAGCTGCCCGGCCGCGGTGAGCAGGATGAGCCCGACGGTCAGCCGACGCCGCTCCAGCAGATCGCCCAGCGGGGTGATCAGCAGCAGGCCGACGGCGTAGGCCACCTGGGCGACGGTCACGGAGCCGGCCGCCGCCGCCTCGGACACGCCGAGGGTCTGGGCGATGCGGTCCAGCAGGGGCTGGTTGAAGTAGTTCCCGCCCGCGCACAGTCCCGTGGCCAGGCACATCAGGAGCAGCAGGGTCCGGGTCAGCCGTGGGGCGCCCTCGACGGGGCTGCCGGGGGCGGGGTTCGCAGCGGGCACCGTCACATCCTACGGCGGGACCCGCCGCACCGGGTGGGGCCCGGGACCGACGTCGGGATCAGGATTGCTCGACCCAGGTTCGCTGGGTCACCGAATCCCACTTGATGGTGTAGCCGCCGGAGAAGCGCTGGTGCATCTCCCGGCCCACGCGGTACTCGTTGGTCACGGGGTAGCCGTAGCCGCGCTCGTAGCCGGCCCGGGACCAGGTCGCGCCGATGCCGCCGTACTCCTTGATGTAGTGCGTGCCGGTGCTGGAGCTCCACATGACCTTGGTGTACCGCCCGTCCTTGACGAAGCGCTGGTAGCGGCCGCCGTCCGCGGCGGGGGCCTCGGCCATCACGGGGGTGCCGAAGCCCGCGGTCCCGCCGAAGTTCCGCCAGGTCACCCCGATCGCCCCGTACGGACTGTAGGCGGCCGCGGCCTGGGGCTGCACCTGGGCCGCCGGGACGGTGACCGCACCGCCGGCCACGGTGGTGGTCGCATCCGCGGGGGCGCCGCCGTTGGCATAGCCGTAGAGGTTCACGGTGCCCAGCAGCCGCCACGGCTGGCCGGTGCGCTGCAGGGAGCCGTCCGCGTAGGTCAGGGCGATGCCGATGACCTCGGCCTTGGGGCTGGTGATCGCGGCGTTGTGGGCGGCGGAGGTCTTCCACCACGCCAGCAGCTGGTTGACGTCGCTCTGATAGGACAGGGCGATGACCTCGTTGACGTGGGTCCAGCGCCCGGCCCGGGAATCCGTCATGAACTGGTCGGTGTGGTAGAAGCTCTCGTCGCGCACCTGGGCATCCGAGTGGGCCTGTTCGATGTTCGTGAGGGTCTGGGAGTACCGGACCGGTTTCAGGCCGAGGGAGCGGCGGTAGGAGTTGATGGAGTCCAGCAGCTTCTGCTGGTCCGCGGCGCGCTGGGCGGCGGAGACCTGCACGATGTCGGACTGCGCGGCCTGGGCGACCGGCGCGTCGGCGAGCTGCCCGGTGGCGAAGGTCCCGGCCGCCAGCGCGGTGGCCAGGGCCGCGGCGGTCAGCGGGCGGGTCCCGAGCGGGCGGCGGCCCCGGTGGGCCCGGGGACCGCGACGGGTGCTGTGCTGGGGGACGTACCGACCGGCGCGGGAGGATGCGGTGGTGCTGTTCACTCGAAGGCTCCTGGGTGAGGTGACGGGATCTCCCGCACCCTCGGCTGTGATGCCGGAGACTCGCGGGCACCATGGAGTCTATAGAGGAAACGTCACGAATCTGACCGTCCAGACCAGAATGTTCACCGTTCCGTGATATTCGAACACGCGCCTTCCCCGGCGCGACCTGCGCGGTCGCTCCGCAGATGGTTGCATCCGGCGGGCTCCGGGGCGGAAATTCTCAGCTGATCTTCGAAGACCGCGTCCCTCAAACACGGCGCACGTCGCGGGATCGGCACCGGATCGCCGCTGGACCGGCGCACCATCACCGGCCGGCGGCCTCGCGCTCCAGGTCCTCCTCCAGCAGCGCGTGGACGTCGTAGCCGCCGTGATCCGCTCCCGGCACGGTCTGGAAGCGCGCGCGGGTGAACCCGGCGTCCCGATACTGCCGCCACCCGGCGCGTCCGGCCGTGGTCCCGGACCAGCCCTGCGGATCGTCCTGGGCCGGCACATCCTCGGTGCCCTCGTGCCAGGTCAGGGCCATGCCCTTCACGGCGGCGCTCGGGGCGGTCGGGAAGCCGTCGCCTTCGCCCCCGCCGACGATCGTCGCCCCGCCGCCGCGGATCCACCCGGAGTCCCGGGCCAGCGCCTCGTCCGTGATGAAGTCGGCCCCGCCGGAGTATCCGGTCAGCCACAAGCGGGAGGCGTCCAGGTGCTCGGTGCGAAGCAGGTGCCGGGCCAGGGCCCGGAACCACGCGCCGTCGTCGCGCTGCCGCAGCCACCAGGTGATCTGATCATCGGGGTTCTCCGCCTCCTCGGCCTCCGGGGAGAGCACCGGGACCAGCACCAGGTTGCGGCGGTTGACCTCCGCGGCCATCGCGCGGATCTGCGCCCCGTACGGGTTCCAGAACCAGGCGTCCTCCCCGGTGCTGTCCCCATCGAAGAAGAAGGCGACCCCCACGGGGCGGGAGCGGTCCACCCCGCCGTCGAGCACGTGGTACCGGCTGGTGCGCTGCCCGTCGGAGAAGTCCTGGAAGTACCGTCCCTGCGCGTCGTCCTGGGCGCGGGGCCGCACCACGGCCGCGACCAGGATCAGCGCCGCCGCGAGGAGCAGGACGCCGACCGTGCGCAGCATCCGCCGCCCGCGCACCGCACCCATATCCCGAGACCGCCTACCGAGCGTCCCGGCTCCGACGGGCCGCCGGACGCTGCGGGACCACCGGGTTCAGGCCGGTGTATCCCTCCCGCTGCGCGGCGATCTCCAGGACCCGTCCGCGCACGGCGAACCAGCCGAGGATCAGCAGGGGGATCAGCAGCAGGGCCGCGCCGAGGGTCCAGGTGCCCACCGGGTAGTCCCGGGCGATGAGCACCACCACCCCGGCGAGGAACGCCAGAACCAGCCAGTCCGTGAAGGGCGCACCGGGCATCCGGTAGCCGGGGATCCGGTACCGGCCGGCGCGGGCCAGGCTCCGGAAGCGCAGATGGCAGGCGATGATCGCGACCCACGTGGACATGATGCCGATCGAGGCGAAGTTCAGCACGATCTCGAAGGCCTGGGCCGGCACCAGGAAGTTCAGCACCACCCCCACCATCGCCACGGCGGCGGTGAGCACGATCCCGCCCCACGGCACCCCGGAGCGGGTCAGGTGCCGGGCGAAGCGCGGAGCGGAGCCGGCCATCGCCATCGAATGCATGATCCGTCCCGTGGAGTACAGGCCCGCGTTCAGGGAGGACAGGGCGGCGGTGATGACCACCAGCTGCATGATCGGACCGGCGGCGTCCACGCCGATGCTGGAGAAGAACGTGACGAACGGGGATTCATCCGCGGAGTAGGCGGTGTAGGGCAGCAGCAGGCACAGCAGCAGCACCGAGCCGACGTAGAACACCGCGATGCGCAGGATCACCGTGTTGATGGCCTTGGGGATGATCCGCTCGGCGTCGCGGGTCTCCCCGGAGGTGGTGCCCACCAGCTCGATGCCGGCGTAGGCGAAGACCACGCCCTGGGTGATCAGCAGCGCGGGCAGCACCCCGCGGGGGAACAGCCCGCCGTGGTCGGTGATCAGGCTCAGTCCCGAGGGCTGGTCGTTGGGGGTGCCGGTGAAGACCATGATCACCCCGACCACCAGGAAGATCACCAGGGCCGCGACCTTGATGAGCGCGAACCAGAACTCCATCTCCCCGAAGACCTTCACGGAGATGAGATTGGCGGCCACCACGACGGCGACCACCGCGAAGGCCGTGACGCCCTGCGGGATCGCGGCGACGGCCTCGGAGTAGCGGCCGAACCAGGCGACGTAGATGGCGATGGCGGTGGAGTCCACGATCGCGGTGGTGGACCAGAACAGCCAGTACATCCACCCGGAGACGTAGGCGGCCTTCTCCCCGAACAGCTCCCGGGCGTAGGAGACGAAGGAGCCGGAGGAAGGCCGGTGCACCACCAGCTCGCCGAGGGCCCGCAGGATGAGATAGCCCATGAATCCGCACACCGCGTAGATCAGGGCCAAGGAGGGCCCGGCCTGCTCCAGGCGCCCGCCGGCCCCGAGAAACAGGCCGGTGCCAATGGCCCCGCCGATCGCGATCATCTGCAGCTGACGCGGGCCGAGGCCCTTCTGGAAGCCGCTCTGCTCCTCATGGAATCCTCCGGGGGCGGGGTCGGCGGTGGCCGTCGGGGAGCCGACGGGCTCCGGGGAGGCGGTGGATCCGGCCTCGTGGGCGGTGGGGTGGGTCATGTCAGTGCGGTCCGTCTCCAGGGGAAGCGCGGGACCGGCGGGCCCCGCGGAGCGGGACGAGCCGCGTCGGGCTGGCGCCGGCCGCGGCTCGTCCTCGGGTCGTGATGTCGTTCTGGGGTCGTAACTTACACCACGCGGCTGTGAGCTGGGGACCTAGCTGTACTGACCGCGGACGTTGGCTGAGCTGCTCGCTGTGTGGGCCTGCATGATCTGGGCGGCGAGGTCGTGGAACCGGGTGATCGCCTCGGTCGGGTTGAGGATGCGGATGTGGTCGCCGAATTGGAGGAGCTGTCGCACCGATTCGAGGTCTGGGTAGTGGACGGCGATCGCCGTCCACTCGTCCTCGGCGCCAGTGCTACGGGTCATACGAGTCCCGAGGATTCGCTGCGCTAGGTCCAGGCGGGTCGAGCGCAACATCGCGTGCACCTCGACACCGGGCGCCGGCTGAAAACTGGTCAGCAGGTCCCGCCACACCGAGCGGAGATCGCAGTCTTGTCGCAGTACAGCGGCGTCCGTGAGGAGCTCGCGGTCTTCGATGCGGCTGGTGTTGAACACGCGGGGATGCCCGTCGGCGTCAGCCACGAGATACCAGGAGCTGGCCTTGTTCACCAGCCCATAGGGGTCGGCAGTGAGCCACTGCCCACTGGTCTCCCCGCTGCGTCGATATCGCAGGAGAATGCGTCGTCTCTCTCGGGAGGCGGTCAGCAGGTCGGTCAGGTCGAGTTCCTGCCCGGTTGCGAACCACCCCGATGGGTCGATGAGGAGCACCTCGGACAAGGAAGAGGTGGCAGGCACCTGCCTACGCGTGGCGACGGCCGTTAGCTTCTCCTGGGCGCTGGTTTGAACTGCCCCCAGCCCGACCTGCTCGAAGAAGTTGGCGTCCAGCCCTGCGACGCTCAGCAACTGCAGTTCGGCAGGATCGAGACGCGCCGCATCGAGCCGGGATCGGCGGTCCAGCACGATCGCCCCACCCCGGCCCTGCTCGGTGTGGACCGGGACGCCAGCGGCTGACAGGGCCTCGACGTCACGCAGGATCGTGCGCGGTGAAACCTCGAACCGGCGGGCCAGCTCCTTGCTCGTCATTCGTTCATGGGTCTGCAGGAGCAGCAGGATCGACAACAGCCTCGAGGACCTCATGACCAGATTCTCACAGAAAACATGACAGTGGGTGTCACCTTTGAGCGATCGGATGAAGCCGCCCGATTCACCGATCTGAGGAGACATCCATGTCGGCACCCAACCTGTTCTTGGTCTACGTCAGCGACGCCGAACGGTCCACCACCTTCTACAGCGACCTGTTCGACATCGAGCCCAGCTTCACCAGCCCGCGCTACGTCGCCTTCGAGGTGGCACCCGGGGTGCTGTTCGCCATCTGGACCGGCGGCAACGAGAACACCACCCCTGAAACACCTCGCACGAGCGAGATCGGGCTCATGGTCCCCGGTCCTGCCTCGGCCATCGACCACGTCTACCAAGAGTGGATGTCCAAGGGCGTGCGCGTTGTCCAGGAACCCCACGACGACGTGTTCGGCCGCACCTTCGTGATCGCCGACCCCGACGGCAACCTCATCCGAGTCAGCCCCCTCGACTGATCCGACAAGAGGCCCCCCACGTGGCGGCGAGCACGAGCTCGCCGCCACGACCATGTCTACACGAGGTTCCATGTCACACCCCAACGCCGCTCTCACGCCCCGCCACCGCCTGATCGTCGGCCGTCTCGTCGTGGATGACGGCTGGCCGATCAGCGAGGTCGCTGCCCGCTTCCAGGTCTCTTGGTCGACCGTGAAGCGCTGGGCCGATCGCTACCGAGCCGGCCAGTCCATGCAGGACCGATCCTCGCGCCCGCACCACTCACCGACCAGGACCAGCCCGAAGGTCACTCGCCGCTGTATCCAGCTCCGGCTACGCCTCCGCGAAGGACCAGTGCAGCTCGCCTGCCGGCTCGGGATCGCGCCATCAACGGTCCACCGGATCCTGACTGACGCGCACCTGAATAGGCTCTCCCACGTCGACCGCGCCACCGGCGAACCCGTCCGCCGCTACGAACATGACCATCCCGGCGCGATGCTCCACGTCGACGTGAAGAAGCTCGGCAACATCCCCGACGGCGGCGGCTGGCGCTACGTCGGCCGCCAACAGGGAGAGAAGAACCGCGCCGCCACACCAGGCAAGCCCCGGAACAAGTACCGGGACCCGTTGATGGGCAAGGCCTACGTCCACACCGTCATCGACGACCACTCCCGCGTCGCCTACGCCGAGATCCACGACGACGAAACCGCGATCACCGCCACCGCAGTGCTGGTGAGGGCTGTCGAGTGGTTCAACGCCCGCGGCGTCACCGTCGAGCGCGTCCTGTCCGACAACGGCGGCGCCTACCGCTCACACCTATGGCGAGACACCTGCGCAGAGCTCGGAGTCAGGCACAAGCGCACGCGGCCGTATCGGCCGCAGACCAACGGCAAGATCGAGCGGTTCCACCGCACCCTGGCTGACGGCTGGGCCTACGCCCGCTGCTACACCTCCGAAACGGAACGCCGGGGCGAGCTGGAGGGCTGGCTGCACTACTACAACCACCACCGGCCCCACACGGCCTGCGGGAACCAGCCGCCCTTCTCACGATTGACCAACGTCCCCGGTCAGTACACCTAGCGGGGATCCTCATCCAGCAGCTCGGCCTGCGGGATGCGGGCCTGGGCGGCGTCCTCGATCTCCCGCAGCTCCGTCTCCCTGACCGCCTCCACGCTCGGCGGGATGGCGGCGATAGGGAAGACCCCCGTGATCCCGGCGCGCTCGGCGGCGATGTGCGCGACCCGTCCCCGCACCGCGAACCAGCCGATGAACAGCAGCGGCACCACGATCACGAGGAAGGACCCGAGGGTCAGGGTGACCACCGGGTAGTCCACGGCGATCAGCACGATCACCACGGCCAGGAACACCAGGGTCAGCCAGTTGGTGTACGGGGCGAGCGGCGCCCGGTAGCTGGGCCGGGAGTACAGGCCCTTCTTCGTCAGGGAGACGAACTTCTGGTGGGACAGGCTGATCGTCGCCCACGCGGCGATCGTGCCCAGCGCGGAGAGGTTCAGCACGATCTCGAAGGCATCCGAGGGCACGAAGTAGTTCAGCACGACCCCCAGCAGGGCCACGGCCGCGGTCAGCAGGATCCCGCCGAAGGGCACCCCGGACTTGGTCATCATCGCCGCGAACTTCGGCGCAGACCCGGCGTGGGACATCGAGTTCAGGATGCGCCCGGTGGAGTAGATCCCGGCATTGAGCGAGGACAGGGCGGCGGTGATGACCACCAGCTGCATGATCGGACCGGCGGCGTCCACGCCGATGCTGGAGAAGAACGTGACGAACGGGGATTCATCCGCGGAGTAGGCGGTGTAGGGCAGCAGCAGGCACAGCAGCAGCACCGAGCCGACGTAGAACACCGCGATGCGCAGGATCACCGTGTTGATGGCCTTGGGGATGATCCGCTCGGCGTCGCGGGTCTCCCCGGAGGTGGTGCCCACCAGCTCGATGCCGGCGTAGGCGAAGACCACGCCCTGCACGATCATCAGGGTGGCCATGCCTCCGGCGGGGAAGATGCCGCCGTGGTCGGACATGAGGTGGAATCCGGTCTCGGAGCCGGTGGGCGAGCCGAAGATGACGAAGCAGACGCCCGCAATCAGGAAGATCACCAGCGCGGCGACCTTGATCAGGGAGAACCAGAACTCCATCTCCACGAAGACCTTCACGGAGATCATGTTGGTCACGACCACCAGCACGACCACGGCCAGGGCCACCGCCCACTGCGGGATCGCCGCGACGAAGGCGCTGTACTGGCCGAACCAGTGCACGTAGATGGCGATGGCGGTGGAGTCCGCGATCGCGACCATCGCCCAGTTCATCCAGTACAGCCAGCCGGAGACGAACGCGGCCTTCTCCCCGTAGAACTCCCGGGCCTAGGAGACGAAGGAGCCGGAGGAGGGCCGGTGGCAGACCAGCTCCCCGAGGGAGCGCAGCATGAGGTACCCGAAGAAGCCGCACACGGCGTAGGCGATGAACAGGGACGGGCCGGCGGAGGCCAGGCGCCCGCCTGCGCCGAGGAACAGGCCGGTGCCGATGGCCCCGCCGATGGCGATCATCTGCAGCTGGCGCGGACCGAGGCCCTGGTGCAGCGCGTCGTCCTCAGGGGCGATGGTGGCTTCGGTTCCGTGGCGCAGCGCCTGCGGATCCTTGGGTGAGGCGGTCAGAGACATGGGTGGTGAGCCCTTCGAGCGGGGAGCTCCCCGAGGGTGCGCGCGGTGCGTCGTCGGCATGGGCGTCGGCGGGATCCGCACGCGGGGAGATCCGGGTGGAGAACCGTCGGACGCCGCGGCCGGTGGCCCCGGTGACGGGGCCGCGGTCCGCGGCGTCGTGAACGATGAGCAGAAGCATACGCACGCTTCGCATATCCTGTTGTTTCCATCACATGAAAAGACCGGGCGGCTATGCCCCCATCCGAAACATCACCGTCGCACGAGGGCATCTCCCCTAGTCAGAGCGTCGGCACTTGGGACTCTCCCAGTTCCGCATCAGCAAGATCCCAGTCCGGATGCTGAGATCCGCCCGCATCGAACCGCCACACGCGACGGCACCGTCCCTTCCGAACAGGCCGGAGCTTCGGAGGGGACGGTGCCGTCGCGGGGGCGGGGCGCAGGTCAGGGCAGCGTGGAGATGGTGCCCTGATCCTCGGTGCCGGGAGTCTGCACGATCACCGGATACGCCCCGGTGAACCCCTCGCGTTCGGCGGCCAGACGTCGCACGCGCCCGCGCACGGCGAACCAGCCGATGATCAGCACCGGGATCACCACGCCCATCGAGGCCAGCGTCCAGGTGCCCAGCGGGTAGTCCAGGGCCACCAGCACCAGAACCCCCACCAGGAAGAGCATGGTGAGCCAGTTGGTGTACGGCGCCAGAGGCGCGCGATAGGCGGGCCGACGCTGCTGACCGCGCCGGGCCTGGGCGACGAAGCGCTGGTGCGGCAGCATGATGGCCGCCCAGCCGACGATGATCCCGATCGCGGAGATGTTCAGGACGATGTTGAAGGCATCCTCCGGGACGTAGTAGTTCAGCACGACGCCGAGCCCGCCGACCAGCACGGTCAGCAGGATCCCCCCGAAGGGCACCCCGGAGCGGGTCATCTTCCCGGTGAACTTGGGCGCGGAGCCGGCCATCGCCATCGAGTGCACGATGCGCCCGGTGGAGTACAGACCGGCGTTGAGGGAGGACAGGGCGGCGGTGATGACCACCAGCTGCATGATCGGGCCGATGTAGTCCACCCCGATGCTGGAGAAGAACGTGACGAACGGGGACTCATCCGCCGAGTACGCGGTGTACGGCAGCAGCAGGCACAGCAGCAGCACCGAACCGACGTAGAACACGGCGATGCGCAGGATCACGGTGTTGATGGCCCGCGGGATCTGACGCTGGGGGTCCTTGGTCTCCCCCGCGGTGATCCCCACCAGCTCGATGCCGGAGTAGGCGAAGACCACGCCCTGGGAGACCACCAGCGCGGCGAGGATCCCGTGCGGGAGCATCCCCCCGCTCTCGCGGATCAGATGGAAGCCGGTGGGCGCCCCCGTGGGGGTCCCGAAGATCACGAAGCACACCCCGACCACCAGGAAGACCACCAGGGCGGAGACCTTGATCAGGGCGAACCAGAACTCCATCTCCCCGAAGACCTTCACGGAGATCAGGTTGGTGATCATGACGATGATCAGCACGGCCCCGGCCAGCACCCACTGCGGCAGCTCGTCGATGAACGTGCTGTACTGCCCGAACCACTTGACGTAGATGGCCATCGCGGTGGCGTCCACGACCGTGGTGGAGGCCCAGGACAGCCAGTACATCCATCCCACGAAGTATGCGGCCTTCTCGCCGTAGAACTCCCGGGTGTAGGAGACGAAGGACCCGGAGGAGGGTCGGTGCACCACCAGCTCGCCGAGCTGACGCAGGATGAGGTAGCCGAAGAACCCGGCCACGGCGTAGAGGATGAACAGGGTGGGCCCGGCGTCGGCCAGGCCGCCGCCGGCCCCGAGGAACAGGCCGGTGCCGATCGAGCTGCCGATGGCGATCATGTGGATCTGCCGGGGCGTGAGGCCCTTGCTGTAGCCCTCCTGCTCCCGCGCGTGCAGCGCGTCGTCGCCGGTGAGGGGCTGGGAGGATCCGGGGGCGCCGGGATCCGCGGGGCTCGGGGACATGGACCTGCCGTTTCGACGAGGGGATGAGATGCCCCCACAGCATACTCGACGGGTGTGACGCGCACCGCCCGTGCGCAGACCTCGGATCTCGGGCCCGTGCGGGCCCCGCGATGCCGCCGGGGATGCGCCTCGGACTTGACCGGGACGGGGGGCCGTCCGAAGATTGAACGGTGTTCAAGACTTTCGATGACCTCGCCGATTCCGTCCTCGCCGGGACCCCCGCGGACCGGGAGGCGGCCCTGGCGGTGCTGGCCTCCGAGGACGACGTCCTGCTGGATCTCGTGGCCGCGGCCTCCCGGGTGCGCCGTCGCTACTTCGGCAACTCGGTCAAGGTCAACTACCTCGTCAACCTGAAATCCGGCCTGTGTCCCGAGGACTGCGGGTACTGCTCCCAGCGTCTCGGCTCGGATGCGGAGATCCTCAAGTACTCCTGGCTGCCCACTGATGAGGCCAAGCGCCAGGCCGAGTTCGGCCTGGCCGGCGGGGCCTCCCGGGTGTGCCTGGTGGCCTCCGGGCGCGGCCCGTCCAACCGCGACGTCGGGCGCGTGGCCGAGATGACCGAGGCCATCAAGGACGCCAACCCGGAGACCGAGGTCTGCGCGTGCCTGGGCATCCTCAAGGAGGGGCAGGCGGAGCGGCTGCGCCAGGCCGGGGTGGATGCGTACAACCACAACCTGAACACCGCACCCTCCCACTACGAGGAGATCTGCTCCTCGCACACCTTCCAGGACCGCGTGGACACCGTGGACTCCGCCCGCAGCGCGGGGCTGTCCCCCTGCTCGGGGCTGATCGTGGGCATGGGCGAGACCGACGAGCAGCTGGTGGAGGCCGTGGAGGCGCTGCGGCAGATCGACTCCGACTCCATTCCCGTGAACTTCCTGATCCCCTTCGACGGCACCCCCCTGGAGGGCACCTGGGAGCTGACCCCCCAGAAGTGCCTGCGCATCCTGTGCATGGTCCGGCTGATGTGCCCGGACCGGGAGCTGCGCATCGCCGGCGGCCGTGAGCTGCACCTGCGCTCCCTGCAGCCGCTGAGCCTGAATGTGGCCAACTCCCTGTTCCTCGGGGACTACCTGACCAGCGAGGGCCAGGCCGCCGAGGATGACCTGGACATGATCGTGGACGGCGGATTCCAGATCGTCGGCCAGGAGGATGCCAAGGCGCTGCGTGATCGGCTACGCGCGCACCGAGCCGCCCACCGCGAGGCCATGGGCGGGGCCGGCGCCGAGACCGGTGCGGGCCTGCCGCCGTGCGCCGGCGGCGGCGGAGGCTGCGGATCCCACGCGGCCCCGGAGGAGCAGCAGGTCCCGGTCGAGCAGCCGGTGCCCGCGGGCGTGGGCGCCGCCCAGCCCGCCGAGGCCGGTGTCGGCACCGTGCGGCACGGTCTGCGCGATGACGCCGGGCGCCCCCTGGTCCCGACCATCCGCCGTCGCGGCGCCGGCACGGACGCGCTGCCCAACTCGTGAGCGCGGGCGCCGATCCCGTGCCCCCCTCCCTCGCTGGCTCCGCCGGGCCCGCCGGCCGTACCGTGCTGGATCGGGACCGGGCCCTGCTGTGGCATCCCTACGGCTCCCTAGAGGCCGGGGCCCGGTACTCCGTGCACGGCGCCGAGGGGCCCTTCGTGGATCTGGTCGCCCCGGGGGCCGAGCGTCCCCAGCGGGTGCTGGACGGGATGAGCTCGTGGTGGTCCGTGGTGCACGGGTACCGGAACCCGGTGCTGGACGCGGCGCTGCGGGCGCAGATCGATCGGTTCTCGCACGTGATGTTCGGCGGGCTGACCCACGCTCCCGCCGTCGAGCTGGCGGAGCGGCTGGTGGAGGTGACCCCGCAGGGCCTGGACCACGTCTTCCTCGCGGACTCCGGCTCGGTGTCCGTGGAGGTGGCCCTGAAGCTCGCGGTGCAGTACCAGCGGGCCCGGGGCCGGGAGCGCGGACGCTTCCTGGCGCTGCGCGGGGCCTATCACGGGGATACGACGGGCGCGATGAGCGTGTGCGACCCGGTCGGCGGGATGCACGCCGACTTCGCCTCGCTGCTGGCCCCGCAGGTCTTCGCCCCGCAGCCCCCCGCACCCTCCGGTGATGCCGCGGTCGATGACGCCGCCTGCGCGGCGTGGGAGGCCGAGGTGTCCGAGCTGCTGGATCGGCACGGGGCGGAGCTGGCCGGGATCATCGTGGAGCCGGTATTCCAGGGCGCCGGGGCCATGCGGGCGTATCTGCCGCGGGCCCTGCGCTTCCTGCGCGAGGCCGCGGACCGGCTGGATGCGGTGTTCATCACCGATGAGATCGCGACGGGCTTCGGGCGCACCGGCACAGCCTTCGCCTGCGAGCAGGCCGGGATCGTCCCGGATGTGATGTGCGTGGGCAAGGCCCTGACCGGCGGGTACCTGACGCTGGCGGCCCTGCTGTGCTCCGGCCCGGTGGCCGAGGTCATCTCCCGCTCCTCCTATGCGGCCCTGATGCACGGACCCACCTTCATGGCCAATCCCCTGGCGTGCGCGGTGGCCGCAGCCTCCGTGGACCTGCTCTTCGGGCGCGTGGGCGGCGCGGAGGTCGCCGCCCCGGAGGGCGCCGCGCCGTCGAGCGCGTGGTACGAGGCCGTGCCGCGCTTGGAGGCCGGACTGCGCGCTGGCCTGGCCCCGGCGGCCTCCCTGGAGGGAGTGGCCGAGGTGGCCGTGACCGGGGGGATCGGCGTGGTGCGCACCCGGGGCCCGGTGGATGTGGATGTCTGCACCCGCATCGCGGCCGAGCACGGGGTGTGGCTGCGCCCGTTCCGCGACGCGATCTACACGATGCCGCCGTACCTGAGCACCGAGGAGGGCCTGGCCCGGATCACGGCGGCGATGGTCGCCGCGGCCGCCGCCCACGAGCCCGTCGAGGAGGACGCATGAGCACGACGTCGAGCGCCGACGCGCCGGCGGATGCGCAGGCGGGCGCCGTGGAGCGGACCGCCCCGGATGCGCTGGCCGACGCGCAGCCGGACGCCTTCCTGGACGCCGACGCGGTGCGTGCCGCCGCCGCGGACGGGCTGCTGTTCGTCACCGGCACGGACACCGGCGTCGGCAAGACCTACGCCACCGCGGCCCTGGCGGCCCTGGCGGCCGGGCAGGGTCTGGACGTGCACGTCCACAAACCGGCCCAGACCGGACTGATCGCACCGGATGATCCCGAGCGGGAGGCCCTGGAGGCGCGGTACTCGGATGTGGTGGTGCGCGGGGACGCGCAGATCGCCGGGGAGCTGGCCGGGGTCTCCTACTCCACGGGCTTCGCCCTGCGCCTGCCCCTGGCCCCGGCGGCCGCAGCAGAGGCCGCGGGGGTGCCGGTGCCCACCGCGGCGGAGCAGGCCGCCCGGATCCTGGGCCTGCGCGAGCGGCACGACGTCGTCCTGGTGGAGGGCGCCGGCGGGATCCTCGTGGATCTGGGCGGGCACACCCTGGCCGATATCGCCCGGGAGTGCGGCGCGGGCGGGCTGGTGGTGGTGTGCCGCCCGGGCCTGGGCACCCTGAACCACACGGATCTCACGGTGGAGGCCATCGCCGCACGCGGACTGAGCACGGCCGGGGTGGTGATCGGCGCGTGGGATGACCCGCCGCGGGCCGTGGATCTGTCCAACCGGGAGGCCCTGTCCGCCCGCCATCGCCTGCTGGGCGCGGTCCCCCGCGGCTGGCGCGCAGCCGCGGGCGCCCGCTGAACCCGCTGCACCCCGCCCGGTGACCCGGGGGCCGCGCTCTCCCGCGCCCGCGACCCGGCGCATCCGTTCCCGCCCGCCCGCGAGACGGCGCATCCGTTCCCGGAAATCCGGTTTTCGGGAACGGATGCGCCGTCTCGGTGGCGGGGTGGGCACCGCTGCGCCGCCTCGAGGTCGCGTCGGCGGGCCCGGGACGCCCGGGACGCCGGAGCGTCAGAGCAGGATCGAGTGCCCCTTTACTCCGGGACCACCCGCACCGCGCCCTTGTCGGCGCTGGTGACCATCGAGGCGTAGGCGCGCAGGGCCTTGGAGACCTGGCGCTCGCGCGGCTTGGTCGGCTTCCACGGCAGGGGCCCGCGCTCCTCGCGGCGTCGGGCCAGCTCCTCGTCGGAGACGTTGACCTGCAGCAGCCGCTGGGTCACGTCGATCTCGATCTCGTCCCCCGTGCGGATCAGCCCCACCGCGCCGCCGGAGGCCGCCTCCGGGGAGATGTGGCCGATGGAGATCCCGGAGGTCCCGCCGGAGAAGCGCCCGTCGGTGATCAGCGCGCATTCCTTCCCCAGCCCCAGGCCCTTCAGGTAGGAGGTGGGGTAGAGCATCTCCTGCATGCCCGGCCCGCCCTTGGGCCCCTCGTACTGGATGACGACGATGTCCCCGGACTGCACGTGCTTGGAGAGGATCTCGAAGACCGCCTCGTCCTGGGATTCCACCACGAAGGCCTTGCCGATGAAGCGGAACAGGTACTCGTCGATCCCGGCGGTCTTGATGACCGCGCCGTCCTCGGCGATGTTGCCGTAGAGCACCGCCAGGCCGCCGTCCTTGGTGTAGGCGTGCTCCACGGACCGGATGCACCCGAACTCGGCGTCGGTGTCGTGGGATTCGAAGCGGTTGGCGGTGGAGAAGGCCTGGGTGGTGCGCACCCCGCCGGGGGCGGCCAGGTACAGCTCGCGGGCCCGCTCGGAGGCGGTGTCCCGGCGGATGTCCCACTCATCCAGCCAGGCCTCCACCGACTCCGCGTGCACGGTGTGCACGCCGTCGTGCTCCAGGAGCCCGGCCCGGTCCAGCTCGCCGAGGATCGCGGGGATGCCGCCGGCCCGGTGCACGTGCTCGATGTGGAACTGGGTGGAGTTCGGGGCGACCTTGCACAGGCAGGGCACGTGCCGGGAGATCTCGTCGATGTCCTTCAGGGTGAAGTCCACCTCGGCCTCCTGCGCTGCGGCGAGGATGTGCAGCACGGTGTTGGTGGACCCGCCCATCGCCACGTCCAGGGACATGGCGTTGCGGAAGGAGGACTTGGTGGCGACGTTGCGCGGCAGGACGGACTCGTCGTCCTGCTCGTAGTAGCGCTTGGCCAGCTCGACGACGGTGCGCCCGGCCTTCAGGAACAGCTCCTTGCGGGCGATCTGGGTGGCCAGGGTGGTGCCGTTGCCGGGCAGGGAGAGCCCGAGGGCCTCGGTCAGGCAGTTCATGGAGTTCGCGGTGAACATCCCGGAGCAGGAGCCGCAGGTGGGGCAGGCGTTCTCCTCGATCTGGGCCAGCTGCGCGTCGGAGACCTGCTCGTCCACGGCGTAGGCCATCGCGTCGACCAGGTCGATCCGGTGCTCCAGCACGCCCTCCACCGGCGCCCCGGATTCCATGGGCCCGCCGGAGACGAACACGACCGGGATGTTCAGGCGCATCGCGGCCATGAGCATGCCTGGGGTGATCTTGTCGCAGTTGGAGATGCACACCAGGGCGTCGGCGCGGTGGGCGTTGACCATGTACTCCACGGAGTCGGCGATGACGTCGCGGGAGGGCAGGGAGTAGAGCATGCCGTCGTGGCCCATGGCGATGCCGTCGTCCACGGCGATGGTGTTGAACTCCTTGGCCACCCCGCCGGCTTCCTCCACCGCGGAGGCCACCAGCGCGCCCATGTTCTTCAGGTGCACGTGGCCGGGGACGAACTGGGTGAAGGAGTTGGCGATGGCGACGATCGGCTTGCCGAAGTCCTCCTTCTTCATGCCGGTGGCCCGCCACAGGGCGCGGGCTCCGGCCATGTTCCGACCGTGGGTGGATGTGCGGGAGCGCAGGGCGGGCATGGCTTCTCCTTGGCGTGGCTGATGCTCGTCCCAGGCTACTCCGGCACAAAGGTCATCCAGCATCCGGGACGGGGATCTCGGATGATGAGACAATGGAGAGGACAGAAAACGCGGACCCGCTCGTCTGCTCAGGCGTCCCTGTCGCGGAAGCGACCGGAGCGGCGCCCACGGGAGGCCCGCCGCACGGCGTCGTGAGTGTAGTCCACGGCATCTTGGCGTTCCGAGGACTCCCGGGCAGCGTCGGATTGCCCAGCGATACGCTCGGCGCGGGCCGCCTCAGCCTCAGCGGCGGCCTGATCGGTCAGCGAAAGGTGCCCGGAGGCGGGCCGCCCGGCCACCGTGGGGAAGAACCCGGTGACGCCCTCGCGTTCGGCGGCGATGGCGCGGATACGCCCACGGCAGATGTACCAGCCGATGGCCATGCACGGCAGCACGAGAACCATCGCCCCGAGGGTCCAGGTTCCCTGCGGGTAGTCCAGACCGATCAGAGCCAGCACTCCCACCAGGAAAACCAGGATCACCCAGTCCGTGAACGGAGCTCCGGGCATCCGGTATCCGGGTCTCCGGTACACCCCCTGGCGAACCAGGGAGACGAATTTCAGGTGCGACAAAGCGATCGTCGCCCACCCGGCGACGATGCCCACCGAAGCCAGATTCAGCACGATCTCGAAGGCCTGAGCCGGAACCACCGCGTTGAGCACCACCCCGAGCAATGTCACCGCCGCAGTCATGACGATGCCGCCCCAAGGCACCCCGCCGCGGGTCAGGCTGCGGGCGAAGCGCGGCCCGGAGCCTGCCACGGCCATCGAGTGCATGATGCGCCCGGTGGAGTACATGCCGGCGTTCAGGGAGGACAGAGCGGCGGTGATCACCACCAGCTCCATGATGGGCCCGGCCGCGTCCACGCCGATGCTGGAGAAGAACGTGACGAAGGGGGAGACGCCGTTCTGGTATGCGGTGTATGGGAGCAGCAGGATCAGCAGCAGAATGGAGCCGATGTAGAACACCACGATCCGCAGGATCACCGTGTTGATCGCTTTGGGAATCACCTGCTGGGCATTCCGGGTCTCCCCGGAGGTGGTGCCCACCAGCTCGATGGAAGAGTACGCAAAGACCACGCCCTGGATCAGCAGCAGGGCCGGAGCGATGCCCTCGGGGAACCAGCCACCGTGGTCCGCGATGACCTGGAATCCGGTGGGCGAACCGGTGGGAGTCCCGAAGATCACGAAGACGACGCCGAGAACCAGGAAGATCAGCAGGGCCAGGACCTTGATCAGCGAGAACCAGAACTCCATCTCCCCGAAGACTTTCACCGAGATGAGGTTCATGGACACCACGATCACCACCACGGCCAGCGCGAAGACCCACTGCGGAATACCCGCGATGACGGTGCTGTACTGCCCGAACCACTTGACGTACAGGGCGATGGCGGTGGTGTCCACGATGGAGGTCATGGCCCAGTGGATCCAGTACCACCAGCCGGCGACGAAGGCCGCCTTCTCCCCATAGAACTCCCGGGCGTAGGAGACGAAGGAGCCAGAGGAGGGCCGGTGCACCACGAGCTCCCCCAGGGCCCGCAGGATCAGATAGGCGATGATCCCGCACAGCGCGAAGTCGAACAGCAGAGAGGGCCCGGCCTCGGCCAAGCGCCCTCCGGCCCCGAGAAACAGTCCGGTGCCGATGGCCCCGCCGATCGCGATCATCTGCAGCTGGCGCGGCCCGAGGCCCTTGCGGAACCCGGCCTGCTCCTCCTCGAAGACATTCTCATCCGGGCCTCTCCGTGCCATCGACGCGCCGTTCTCAGACAGGTCTCGGCTCATGACGGAGCTCTCCTTTCGTGTTCTGCGTTTCCTCGTTCTCCGGCCACGTCAATCCCGCGTGTGCGCGGCGGGGCGGTCGGCGACGATCGGGTACAGGCCGGTCACGCCCTCGCGTTCGGCGGCGATGGCGCGCACCCGGCCGCGCACGGCGAACCAGCCGACGATCAGCGTGGGGATGATCACCACGATCAGCAGTCCGAGGGTCCAGGTGCCCACCGGGTAGTCGAAGCCGATCAGCACGATCACCCCGGCCAGGAACACCAGGATCACCCAGTCCGTGAACGGCGCGCCCCAGGCGCGGTAGCCGGGCCTGCGGTAGCGGCCCTGCTTGGCCAGGGACACGAACTTCAGGTGGGCCAGGGCGATGGTCGCCCACGCCCCGATGATCCCGAAGGAGGCGATGTTCAGCACGATCTCGAAGGCCTGCTCCGGGACGACGAAGTTCAGCACCACCCCGATCAGCGCGACGGCGGAGGTCATGAGGATCCCGCCGTAGGGGACGCCGTGGCTGTTCATCCGCTGCGCGAACTTCGGGGCGGAGCCGGCCATGGACATCGAGTGCAGGATGCGCCCGGTGGAGTACAGCCCCGCGTTCAGCGAGGACATGGCCGCGGTGATGACCACCAGCTCCATGATGGGCCCGGCCGCGTTCACCCCGATGCTGGAGAAGAACGTGACGAACGGGGACTCGCCCTCCTTGTAGGAGGAGTACGGCAGCAGCAGGGCCAGCAGCAGCACGGAGCCGACGTAGAACACCAGCACCCGCAGGATCACGGTGTTGATGGCCTTGGGGATGACCTTCTGGGCGTCCTTGGTCTCCCCGGAGGTGGTGCCCACCAGCTCGATCGCCGCGTAGGCGAAGACCACGCCCTGCATGATCACCAGGGCCGGCAGCAGGCCGTTGGGGAACCAGCCGCCGTGCTCGCTGATCAGGGAGAAGCCGGTCGGGCTGCCGTTGGGGGACCCGAAGATCACGAAGCAGACGCCCACCACCAGGAAGGTCAGCAGCGCCACGACCTTGATCAGGGCGAACCAGAACTCCATCTCCCCGAAGATCTTCACGGAGATGAGGTTGGCGCTGACCACCAGGACGATGACCACCAGCGCGATCAGCCCCTGGGGCACGGCGTCGAGCCAGTGGAAGTACTGCCCGAACCACTTGACGTAGAGGGCGATCGCGGTGGAGTCCACGATCGAGGTGGTGGCCCAGTTGATCCAGTACATCCACCCGGAGATGTAGGCGGCGCGCTCCCCGTAGAACTCACGGGCGTAGGAGACGAAGGAGCCGGAGGAGGGCCGGTGCACCACGAGCTCGCCGATGGCCCGCAGGATCAGATAGGCGATGAAGCCGCAGACGAGGTAGTCCAGGGCCAACCCGGGGCCGGCGGAGGCCAGGCGCCCGCCGGCGCCGAGGAACAGGCCGGTGCCGATGGCCCCGCCGATCGCGATCATCTGCAGCTGGCGCGGTCCGAGGTGCTGCTGGAAGCCGGCCTGCTCGTGGCCGAAGGCGTCCTCGGGATCCGCGGTGGACGGGACGGCGGGGCCGGAGCCGGCCGATGAGACCGGAGGCTGGTGGGTCACGGGGACCTCCTGGAAGAAGAGGACGGGCCCCGCCTGCCGCCGACGGCGGACCGGGTCCCGCCGCAGGAACATATCGCCTCAGCATAGATCTCCCCGGTGTCGGGCGTGTAACACAGGCGCGCGCACGTCACATCGGGTCCACCGGCGTCGAAATCTGGTGGCCGGTGAGCCGACCCGGCACGCTGGAGGGGACCGCCGCACCCGTCGAAAGGACCCGCCATGCTGCGCAGCACGGACCGCATCCGCACCACCCACGTCGGCTCCCTCCCCCGCAACGAGGAGCTGCACCGCGCCAACGCCGAGCGCCGCGCCGGCTCCCTGAGCGAGGAGGACTTCGCCCCGATCCTCACCCGGGCGGTGGATGAGGTGGTGGCCCGGCAGCGGGAGGTCGGCATCGACACCGTCAACGACGGCGAGTACGGCCACGCCAGCAACGGCGCGGTGGACTACGGCTCCTGGTGGCACTACTCCTTCGCCCGCACCGCGGGGCTGTCCGTGGATGTGCAGGACCCCGAGCAGGTCCCGCAGCGCTCCGAACCCGGGAACCTGCGGTACACGACCTTCGAGGACCGCCGGGACTGGACCCGCTTCCGGGACTTCTACGCCACCGAGATCGACACCGGCAACGACCCGGACACCCAGTTCCCGGTGGCCGTGGACGAGCTGCGCTACATCGGCCAGGACGCAGTGGCCGCCGACATCGCCAACCTCCAGTCCGCAGCCCAGCGCCACGGGGCCGACGAGGCGTACATCGCGGCGCTGTCCCCCGGCTCCGCGGCGCGGGTGGGCAACGTCTTCTACTCCACGGACGAGGGTCACATCCGCGCGTGGGCCGAGGTGCTGCACGAGGAGTACAAGGCCATCACCGACGCCGGGCTGATCGTGCAGATCGACGACCCCGGGCTGGCCGAGGGGTGGGACCAGATCAACCCGGAGCCCTCCGTGCAGGACTACCTGACGTTCCAGCAGATCCGGGTGGACGCGCTGAACAGCGCCCTGGAGGGCATCCCCGCCGAGCAGGTCCGCTTCCACCTGTGCTGGGGCTCCTGGCACGGCCCGCACACCACGGACCTGGAGTTCAAGGACATCGTCGGGCTGATGCTGGAGATCCAGGCCGGGGCGTATACCTTCGAGGCCGCCAACGCCCGCCACGCCCACGAGTGGACGGTGTGGGAGGACGTGGAGCTGCCGGCGGGCAAGCTGATCATCCCGGGCTGCGTCTCCCACTCCACCAACGTGGTGGAGCACCCGGAGCTGGTGGCGCAGCGGATCGAGCGCTTCGCCGGACTCGTCGGGAAGGAGAACGTCATCGCCTCCACCGACTGCGGGCTGGGCGGGCGGATCCACCCGGACATCGCCTGGGCCAAGCTGGCCGCCCTGACCGAGGGCGCCCGGATCGCCTCGCAGCGCCTGTACTGAGCGCCGCGGCGCCGCACCGACGCCGAGCCGTCATCCGCGTGAGCTCTGAGGGCCGCAGAGCCCACGCGGATGACGGCTCGGCCTCATCGTGCCCGTTCGCGCCCGCGCTGTCCGGACAAGTCAGACATGAGACGGGTCGAATGCTCCGGGGGATGACGCCCCGCTACACTGGGCGCACGCAGTGCGGCGCGGAAATCCCGCGCCGCAATCCCTCCCCTCAACGAAGAGGACCATCGTCATGGCATCTGAGACAGACTCGCCGCGCGAGGAGCTGCTGGCTCCCGTCGGCGGCACGATCATCGGCATCGCGGACGTCCCCGACCCCGTCTTCTCCGGGAAGATGGTCGGCGACGGCTTCGGCGTGTCCGAACCGTCCACGGGTGATGTGCTCGCCCCGGTCAGCGGCACGGTGACCATGGCCGCGGACACCGGGCACGCCCTGGGCTTCAAGACCGACTCCGGCTTGGAGGTGCTCGTGCACCTCGGGGTGGACACCGTGGAGCTGGAGGGCCGGCCCTTCGCCATGGAGGTCTCCAAAGGCGATGCCGTCCAGGCCGGTCAGCGGATCGGCCGCATGGACGTGGAGGCCATCACCGAGGCCGGCAAGGACCCGACGGCGATCGTCGTCATGCCCAACACCGCCAAGAAGGTCGAGTCCGTGCAGGTGCGCGCAGGCCACACCGAGGCTGGTCAGCCCGCCGCCGACGTCGCGCTGAAGGAGCCGGGGACCGAGACGGGCGCGGTGCCCGCCGGTGACCCCGAGCCGGGGCACGCCCGCCAGCCGCAGGTGGACAACGCCGCAGCTCCGGCCGACGCCGTCGAGGCCGAGGCCGGGCAGCGCCCCGGGGATCTGACCGGCTACGACGCGCTGGCCTGGGACATCCTCGACAACATCGGCGGCAAGGCCAACGTCCGCTCCGTGACCCACTGCATCACCCGCGTCCGGTTCTACCTGAAGGACCAGGGCAAGGCCGACGACGAGGTGGTCGCGGACCTGGACGGCGTGATCGACGTCGTGCGGGCCGGCGGGCAGTACCAGGTGGTCATCGGCCCGGCCGTGGAGGACGTCTACGACGCCGTCGTCAAGCAGCTGGGCACGGACAAGGCCGCCGCCAGCGAGCAGGACGCCGCGGAGGAGGCCGAGCACCCGGACACCGCCTGGGGCTGGGTCAAGTACGGCTTCAGCTCCCTGATCGGGGTGATCACCGGGTCCATGATCCCGGTGATCGGGCTGCTGGCGGCCTCCGGCATCCTCAAGGGCATCCTGACCCTGCTGAAGTACTACCAGCTGGTGGATGCCGACTCCACGACCTTCACCATCATCGACGCGATGGGCGATGCGGTCTTCTACTTCCTGCCGATCTTCGTCGGCTTCACCGCCGCGCGGCGGCTGGGCTCGGACCCGATCATCGTCTCCATCGTCGGCGGGGTGCTCGCCTACCCCTCGATCGTGCAGATCGCGGCCGGGGAGGGCAGCCGCTCGATCCTGGGCATGCCGATCAACGCCGAGTTCTTCGGTCTGCCCTTCCACATGGCCTCGTACACGTACTCGATCTTCCCGATGATCGTGGCCGCGTGGCTGGCCTCCGTGGTGGAGCCGTGGCTGAAGAAGATCATCCCCACCGTGCTGCGCATGATCTTCGTGCCGCTGTTCGAGGTCGTCATCGTCTCCCTGGCGATCATGCTCATCCTGGGCCCGGTGGTCATGCTGATCTCCGGGGGCATCGCCTCCGCGATCCAGTGGCTCTACGACCTCTCCCCCTCGATCTCGGGTCTGCTGATCGGCGGGTTCTACCAGTGCCTGGTGATCTTCGGCCTGCACTGGGCGGTCATCCCGATCGTCACCCAGGACATCTCCCAGACCGGGCACTCCTACCTGAACGCGATCATCTCCGCGACCATGGTGGCCCAGGGCGGCGCCGTGCTGGCGGTGTTCCTGAAGTCCAAGCTGCCCAAGATCAAGGAGCTGGCCGGCCCGGCCGCGATCTCCGCGTTCTGCGGCATCACGGAGCCGGCCATGTACGGCGTGAACCTGAAGTACGGGCGCGTGTTCATCATGGGGTCGATCGGCGGGGCCGTCGGCGGCTTCCTGACCGGCCTGTTCAACGTGAACATGTGGGGCTTCACCGGTTCGCTGATCGGGTTCTTCTCCTTCCTCAACCCGGAGGGCATCGACGGGAGCCTGTGGGGCTTCCTCATCGCCTCCGGGGCGGCCCTGGCCGTGTCCTTCCCGCTGACCTACTTCTTCGGGTTCAGCGACGCGGACGCGGAGAAGGGCCGCGAGGTCAAGAAGGTGCGCCTGGGACGGCGGGACCCCGTCCAGAAGTGACCCCCGGGTCCCGCGCCCGGACCCGGTGCGCGGACCCGTTCCCGACGGCGGCACGCCGGTGCGTAGCATGCTCCCTGAGCCACATTCCCTCCCGAAGGAGTCCCATGGAGCTGCTGCTGATCACCGGCGTGCTGCTGTTCGTCATCATCGCGGCCGCGGACGTGCTGGGCCCGCGGCTGGGGCTGGCGGCCCCGCTGCTGCTGGTGCTGGTCGGCGTCGGGCTGAGCCTGATCCCGGCGACCCACGGGGTGGAGGTGGACCCGGAGATCATCCTGCAGGGCATCCTGCCGCTGCTGCTGTACGCCGCGGCGGTGTCCATGCCCACCATGAGCTTCCGCCGGGACTTCGGGGCGATCTCCGGGCTGTCCGTGGTCCTGGTGATCATCACCTCCCTGCTGCTGGGGCTGCTGTTCCAGTGGCTGATCCCGGACCTCGGGTTCGCGTGGGGCGTGGCCCTGGGCGCGATCGTGAGCCCCACCGACGCCGTGGCGACCTCGATCATCAAGGGCGGCCCGGTGCCCCGCCGCGTCGTCGTGCTGCTGGAGGGCGAGGGTCTGCTCAACGACGCCACGGCCCTGGTGATGCTGCGCACCGCGATCGTCGCCAGCGCCGCCGGGTTCTCCTTCTGGGGTGTGGTCGGCTCCCTCGCGTACTCGGTGACTCTGGCCGCGGTGGTCGGCTCCGTGGTGGGGGTGGCCAACCTTGCGGTGCGACGCCGGGTGGAGGATCCCACGGTCAACACGATCCTGTCCTTCACGGTGCCGTTCCTCGCCTCGATCCCCACGGAGGCGGCGGGTGCCTCCGGGCTGGTGGCCGCCGTCGTCGCCGGCCTGGTCACGGGGGTGCGCGCCCCGCGCCAGCTCAGCCCGCGCCACCGGCTCTCGGACCGGCAGAACTGGGAGAGCATCAACCTCATCGGGGAGGGTGCGGTGTTCCTGGCCATGGGCTTCCAGCTGGGCCCGATCCTCGAGGAGGTCTCCGAGGAGTCCGTGGGTCTGGGGGTGCTGGTGGGGATCGCCGCGGCCGCCCTGGCCGCTACCCTGCTGATCCGCGCGGCCTTCGTGGCGCCGCTGCTGTGGCAGCTGCGGCGCAAGGCCCTGCGTCGGGAGGCCATGCGCCCGCGGGCCGAGGCGATTCAGGGGCGGCTGGCGGATCCGCAGGCTCGGGAGGAGGCGGTGCGCCGCTTCCGAGAGCAGCAGGCCCAGAGAGGGGTGGCCCGCGCGCGGGCTCGGCACCACCGGAAGCGGTGGCTGGGCACCCGGCGCGGGGCCCCGGATCTGGAGCGGTTCTCCGCCCGGCTGCGCCGGTTCATCGCGGACACGGACTACCTGACCAAGCGCCCCCTGAGTGCGGCCGACGGCGGGATCGTCGTGTGGGCGGGGATGCGCGGGGCCGTGACGGTCGCGGCCGCCCAGACCCTGCCGGAGGATACCCCGATGCGCTCGGTGCTGATCTTCATCGCCTTCGCCGTGGCCGCCCTGTCCCTGGCGGTCCAGGGCGGCACCATCAAACCGCTGGCGGATCGTCTGTCCCGTCGCGGGGCGGACCCGGAGTCCGCGCAGGAGGACCGGGAGGAGCAGCGGCAGGAGCACCGGGCGGTGATGGCCCTGCTGCACGAGGCCGCCCGTGCCCCGGAGGGCGAGGCCGAGCCTTCCTCCCCGGCGGAGGCCAAGCGGGTGCGGCTGGCCTCGATCCGTCGGCAGCGCGCTGCCCTGCTGGACGCCCGCGACGAGGGCACCTATGACGCCGATGTGCTCGATGGTGCCCTGCAGGTCCTGGACGCGGATGAGATCTCGCTCCAGCTGCGCGGGGGCGCGGCCTTCTGACGGCCCCACCCCGATGACGGTGCGGCGAGCGCCGGGGGACTGTCACGGGATCGGCGGCGTGCCCGGCTTCGGCGGCGGAGGCGGGACCCCGGCCCGGGCGTTCTCAGCCGGGGCTCAGACCCGGCCGGTAGGGTCGGGGGGCCGCCCCCGTCGCCCGTTCAGGGCGCGATCCCCTCAGGAGGTTGACCCGCATGGCCCGCGTTCCCAGCAGCCGGTGGAGCGAGCTCGCCCGCGCCCTGCCGGAGGGGCCGCTGACCTACCATCCGCCGCGCGAGCACCACGGGCACTGGTCCGTCACGGATGCCGCCGGTCGGGAGGTGCTGTGCCCGCACACCCCGCCGACCCCGGAGGTGGTGGCCCTGCTGACCCGGGGCCTGGAGCTGATCCGCGAGGAGGCGGGAAGCACCCCGGAGCCTGCGGCACCCACTCCCCTGGATCTGGCCGGGAGCGGGCGCCCCGCGCTGGCGGCAGCGGAAGCCGGGGAGCGGGCCGGGAACCCGGTGTGGAAGCTGCGCCCGCTGCGCAAGGTCACCAAGTTCCTGCGGCGTCAGGGCATGGCCTTCGGTGAGATCGTGGCGATCGTCGCGGACCCGGAGGGCACCGAGCCTGGCCGGGATGGTGCCACGATCTATGTGGCGCGCGGTCTGCGCGTGGTGGTGGGCTCGGACGGGGAGACGGTGCTGGCCGTATACCCGGTGGGTGAGCCGGAGCGCGCGGAGCCGCCGGTGAGCACGGGCCCGCCGATGCCGCGGGTGCCCGGGACCAAGGCGGACCGGCGGGTTCCGGTGCCCACGGATCGCACGGATTTCGTGGCGCTGCTGCGCTCCCGGGGCTTCGACGTCGTGGACGGCGGCAAGCACCAGCGGATCACGCACGAGGACCACCCGGGACTGGCGGTGACCCTCCCCTCCACGCCCTCGGATCACCGGTGGGCGCAGAACACGATCGCGGAGGTCAGGGCCGTGTTCGGCATCGACCTGCGCCAGCCGGCGCCCGGCCGCTAGAGACCGCTCACCGCTGCAGCAGCAGGGCCTCCCCCTGCCCGCCCCCGCCGCACAGGGAGACGGCGGCCTTCCCGGCACCGCGCCGAGCCAGCTCCAGCGCCGCCGTGAGCACCAGGCGCGCCCCCGAGGCGCCGATGGGGTGGCCCAGGGCGATCGCCCCGCCGTGGATGTTCACCCGCTCCAGCTCCACCCCGAGGTCCCGCGCGGACTGCAGGGCGACGGAGGCGAAGGCCTCGTTGACCTCCCAGAAATCCAGGTCCGCCGCGTCCCATCCGGCGCGGGCCAGGGCGGCCGCCGTCGCCTGGGAGGGCTGGGAGTGCAGGGAGGCGTCCGGCCCCGCGGTCTGCCCCGCCGCCCCCACCATGCACAGCCACTCCAGCCCGTGCTCCTCGGCCCAGGCCCGAGAGGCCAGCACGACGGCGCCCGCCCCGTCGGACAGCGGCGAGGCGTTGCCCGCGGTGATCGTGCCGCCCTCCGCGAAAGCCGGGCGCAGCCGCCCCAGGGTCTGCGGGGTGGAATCCGGGCGGATGCCCTCATCCTCGGTCACCGTCACCGGCTCCCCGCGCCGCTGCGGCACCGGGATCGGCGCGATCTCCTCACCGAGGATCCCGTCCGCCTGCGCCCGCCCGGCCCGCTGGTGGGAGGCCGCGGCCACCTCGTCCTGCTCCTCACGCCCGATGCCGCGCTGGGCGTTGCCCTCCTCGGTGGACTCGCCCATGGGTCGCCCGTCCTCGGCGTCGGTGAGCCCGTCCCGGGCGACGGCGTCCTGCAGGCGCAGGTCCCCGTAGGTCTTCCCGGCGCGCACCCCGGCGGCCAGGTGCGGGGCGCCGGTCATGGACTCCTGCCCGCCGGCCACCATCACGTCGGCCTCGCCCAGTCGGATCGGCCGGGCGGCGTCGACGACGGCGGCCAGCCCGGACAGGCACACCTTGTTCAGGGTCATGGCGGGCACGGAGCGGGAGATGCCCGCGGCCATCGCGGCCTGCTTGGCGGGATTCTGCCCGGCCCCGGCCTGGATCACCTGCCCCATGAGCACCTGGTCCACCTGTGTAGGCTCGACGCCGGCCCGCTCCAGGGCGGCGCGGATCGCGTGCGCGCCTAGCCGCACCGCGCTCAGCGGGGCCAGCTGCCCCATGATCCGGCCCTGCGGGGTGCGGGCGCCGTGGAGGATGACGACGTCGGTCGGTGCGCTCACGGAGGGGACTCCTTCGTCTCGATGCTGCGGGGCGGTGGGTCGGGGGCGCGCACGGCGCATCCGGTCCGGACTCCACTCCCCTGGAATTGCTCTGCGTCACACCCTACCGTCGGTACGCTCGGACAGTGAGGGGCGCGCACCGCCCGAGACCCGCCGACGACAAGGACTCCTCATGACCCGCATCCTGCTCGCCGTGGACAAGTTCAAGGGCACCGCGACCGCCGCCGAGGTAGCCGGGGCGCTGGCCCGCGGGCTGGCCGAGCATCCCGAGGTGCAGACCGTCCAGGTGCCGGTGGCCGACGGCGGGGACGGCACCCTCCAGGTGTGCGAGGCCCTGGGCTGGCGCCTGCGCAGCGCGCGGGTCACCGGTCCGGACGGTGCCGCACTGCGGGCCCGTTTCGCGTGGGACGAGCCGCGGCGTCGGGCCGTGATCGAGGTGGCCGAGGCCTGCGGGATGCGGCTGCTGACCCGCGATGGCGAGCTGCCGGAGGACGCGGATGCGGAGGCCGCGACGAGCCGGGGCGTGGGGCAGCTGGTGCTGGCGGCCCTGGATGCCGGGGCCGAGGAGGTGGTGCTGGGTCTGGGCGGCAGCGCCACCACGGACGCCGGGTTCGGGATGGCCCAGGCCCTGGGGGTCCGCTTCCTGGATGGGACCGGAGAACCGGTGGCGGATCCGCGGCGCCTGGCCGAGGTGGCCCGGGCGGATCTGAGCGGGCTGGATGCGCGGGTGCGGTCGGTGCGGTTCGTCGCGGCCTCGGACGTCACGAATCCGCTGCTGGGACCCGACGGCGCGGCGGCCGTGTTCGGCCCGCAGAAGGGACTGGCCTCGGAGCGGATCGAGCCGCGGGACGCGGCCCTGGGGCGCGTCGCGGCCGCCGTGGAGGAAGCCGCGGGGACGGCCGACGTCGCGGACCGGCCCGGAGCCGGGGCCGCCGGGGGTCTGGGCTTCATGACCCTGGCGCTGCTGGGCGCCCGCTACGCCTCCGGGATGCAGACGTTCCTGGACCTGGCCGGCGTCGACGACCTGCTGGAGGGCACCGACCTGGTGGTCACCGGGGAGGGGAAGCTGGATGAGCAGACCCTGCGCGGCAAAGCTCCGGCGGGGGTGGCCGAGCGCGCCGCGGAGCGCGGCATCCCGGTGGTCGCGGTGTGCGGGCAGAACACCTTGCCCCCGAGCACCCGGCACCCGTTCCAGCGGATCCTCGCGATGACCGACGTCGAGCCGGACGTGCGGTCCTGCCTGCGGAATCCCCTGCCGGTGCTGGAGCGCCTGGCCCGCGAGCGTCTGCTGGCCTGATCCGCCGCGCAGACGGCGCGATCCCCGGGCGGCGCGGTGAGCGTGCCCGGGGATCGCGAGGCGGCGGTGTGCGGCCCTGAGGGGCTCGGTCGCCTACTTGGCGTGCTCCTCGACCTCGTCCAGCACCCCGTTGGCCGCGGTGATGCCGGCGTTGAGGTAGAACTCGTCGTCATCGACCTGGAAGGCGTGGTCGCTCTTCACCGCTTCCAGACCGGACCACAGCGTCTCCTTCGTCAGGTCCGAGGCGTCCCCTCCCTGCACCCCGTAGAAGAGGTAGTCTCCGTCGGCCTGGTCCAGCTGCTCGGCGCTGATGTCCTGGCTGGTCTTGTCGAAGCGCTGGGTCTCCGGGCGGCTCAGGCCGGCGTCCTCGGCGATGGAGCCGACGAAGCTGGACACGCCCCAGATGCGGATGCGGTCCGGCTGGTAGCGCAGGAAGGAGATGGTCTTGTCCGAGCCCACCTGCTCGCCGACCTTCTTGGCCCGCTCGGCGTACTCCGCCAGCTTCTGCTCCCCCTCCTGCTGCTTGCCCAGGGCGGAGGCCACCAGCAGGTAGTCCTGCTTCCAGTTCACCCCGGTGCCCTCGGTGACGACGGTGGGCGCGATCCCGGACAGGGACTCGTATGCGGAGTCATCCTTGAGGGTGTTGTTCACCAGGATGAGGTCCGGCTTGAGGTTGGCGATCTTCTCGATGTTCGGGGAGGTGCGCGAGCCCACGGATTCGATCTTCCCCAGCGCTTCGGCATCATCGGCGTAGGCCTCGGTCAGGTACTCGGGCACGGCATCGGCGTTCTTGGCGGAGGTGGTGCCCACGGGCACGACGCCGAGGTCCAGCACGTCATCCATCTGGCCGGTGGAGATGACCACCACCTTCTTCGGCGCGGCGTCGATGGTCACGTCACCGCGGAAGCCCTTGACGGTGCGCGGGAACTCGCCGTCCTTCGCGGTGCTGCCCATCCCGCTGGGCAGGGCGCTGGGGGCGGGGGCGACCGAGGCGGAGGCGCTCGAGGACTCGGAGGCCGAGGAGTCGGCGGAGGATCCGTCGCCGGAGCAGCCGGCCAGTGCCAGGGCGCCGGCGGCCAGGAGGGCCAGGGGTGCGAGCAGGGGGCGTTTCTGAGACGTCATGCCCCTGAGGTTACCCTTAGTCACGATGAAGTCACCCCATCTCACCTCGGCGGACGCTGCGATCCGCGCCACGAGAGGGACACCGGACCCCTCCTCCGGGCGCCGTCGGGGCGGGTCCGGGCGCCTGCTCCTGGTGGTCCTGGCGTCGGCGGCGGCCCTGTTCGCGCTGTTCGTCCTGAGCCTCGCCCTCGGCTCCCGCACCATCCCCTTCTCCCACACGCTCGCCGCCCTCCTCCACCCGGATGGCGGCACGGAAGCGCTGGTGATCTGGCACCTGCGGATGCCCCGGGCCCTGGCCGCCGTCGTGGTCGGGGTGGGGCTGAGCGCGGCGGGGCTGGTGATGCAGGCCCTGACGCGCAACCCCCTGGCCGAACCGGGGATCCTGGGGGTCAACGCCGGGGCATCGGTGGCCGTGGTCCTCGGGGTCGTGCTGGCCGGCGCGCACGACGCCGCGGGGTACGCCTGGTGGGCGCTGGCCGGTGCCGCCGCGGCCGCCGCGGTGGTGTTCCTGCTGGGCCGCGGCGGGACCGGCCCGGCCTCTTCATCCGGGACCGCCACCGGGGGCTCCTCGCGCCTGCGCATCGTCCTGGCCGGCACGGCCCTGGGCGCCTCGCTCGGCTCCGTCACCGGCATCATCACGATGGTCGATTCCGCGGCCTTCGACGCCCACCGCTTCTGGGTGGTCGGGTCTCTGGCCGGACGGGATATGGCGACGGTCGAGGCCACCGCACCCTTCGTCCTGGTGGGAGCGGTGATGACGCTGATCCTGTGCGGTCCGCTGAACGTGCTGCTGCTCGGCGAGGACTCCGCCGCCGCGCTCGGGGTTCGGGTGGGTCCGGTGCGCGTGCTGGCTCTGGCAGCCATCACCCTGCTGGCCGGGGGCTCCACCGCCCTGGCCGGTCCGGTGGCCTTCGTCGGACTGGTCGTCCCGCATGTGCTGCGCCTCCTCCTGGGACCGGATCTGCGTCGCCTGATGCCTCTGGCCCTGGTGGCCGGTCCCTGCCTGGTGCTCGCCTCGGACATCGTCGGGCGGGTCGTGGCCGCGCCCGCAGAGATCGCCGTCGGGGTGGTCACCGCGTTCCTGGGGGCGCCGACCCTCCTGTGGCTCGTCGTGAGGGGACGCTCATGAGCCGCGGCATGTGGCAGCGTGCGGCCACCGCGGTCGCCGTGATCGGCATCCTGCTCACGGCCGCCGCCACGCTGGTGTTCGGCACCTACGACATCACCCTCGATCGGGTCTGGCAGACCCTGACCGGCGGCGGCTCCCCCATGGACCGCCAGATCATCCTGGAGCAGCGCCTGCCCCGCCTGTTGGCCGCCCTCGTGGTCGGCGCCGGATTGGGGGCCGCGGGAGCGGTGTTCCAGACCCTCTCCAGGAATCCCCTGGGCAGCCCGGACATCCTGGGGTTCACCACCGGTTCGGCGACGGGCGCCCTCATCGTGTCCCTGGTGCTCCCGGGGATGCGCTCCGGGGAGGCAGGCGCCGAGGCCGGCGGTCTCGGCATCGGCGTCGGCGCCGTGCTCGGCGGATTCCTCACCGCCGCCGTCGTCCTGCTGCTGGCCCGCCGCGAAGCCTCCGTGGGCTCCCGGCTGATCCTGGCCGGCATCGCCATCGCCGCTCTGCTGTCCTCCGTCAACGACTACCTGCTGACCAGCGCGGATCTGGAGGAGGCGGAGAGCGCCAAGACCTGGCTGTACGGCTCCCTGAACGCGCTGCGCTGGCCGGACCTGACCGGGCCGGGACCGGCGATCCTGCTCCTGCTATTCGCGCTGCTGCTGGGACGGCGGCAGCTGCGGATGCTGGAGCTCGGGGAGGACATGGCCGGGGGTCTGGGCGTCCCGGTGCGCCGCACCTCCCGGGTGCTGATGATGCTGGCCGTGGGGATCACCGCGGCGGCCATCGCCGTGGCCGGTCCCATCGGCTTCCTGGCGCTGGCGGCGCCGCAGCTGGCGCACCGCTGGTGGCGCACCGCCGGCCTGACGGTGGGCACCTCCGCCCTGCTCGGCGCGGGGATCCTCGCGGTGGCGGACTTCCTCGCCGCCCGGCTGCTCTCCCCCTTCGAGATCCCCGTGGGGCTGGTGACCGGGGCCCTGGGCGGGGTGTACCTGCTCTGGCTGCTGCACCGCGAACGCGAGCGCCTCTGAGCCCCACGGCGCGGCAGGTCAGCCGGCTGCTACAGCCAGTCCTTCTTCTTGAACACGCCCCACAGCACGGTGCACACGGCCACCATGAGCCCGAGCGCCCCGTAGTAGCCCCAGCTCAGGTCCAGCTCCGGCATGTGCTGGAAGTTCATCCCGTAGATCCCGGCGATGATGGTCGGGGCGATGAGGATCGCGGCCCACGCGGACATCTTCTTCATCGCGTCGTTCTGGTCCTGCGCCACCAGGGTGGCCTCCACGGTCAGGGCGTTCTGCAGGGCGGCGCGCAGCCCGTCCAGGTGGTCGGTGGCGCGGATCGCGTGGTCCTTCACGTCCCGGAAACGGGGAAGGAGGGTCTCGGGGGTGCCGTACTTCTGCGCCCCGCGCATCAGCAGCTCCATCATGTAGTTCAGCGGTCGGGTGGCCCGCTGGAACTTGACCACCTCGTTGAACAGCTCGTAGATGCGCTGCGAGGACTTCTCGTCACCGGAGAACAGGTTCTCCTCGATCTCGTCGAGGTCCTCGTCCAGCTCCACCAGGATCGGCTCGTATTCGTCCACGACGGCGTCGAGCAGCTGGTAGAGGAAGCACTGCGGATTCGCGGCCTCCTCCCCGGAGCGGCGCAAGGCGCGGCGCACCTGGTGCACGGCCCGGTGCCGGTCCCGCTTGCCGCGGGTGATGGCCAGGAAGTGGTCCGAGCCCACGAACAGGTGGGTCTCGCTGACCTCCAGCTTCTCCGCCCGGTCCCGGTAGGCCACCGGGTGCAGCACGAGGAACAGGGTCTCCCCGTAGCGCTCCAGCTTGGGCCGCTGGTGGCCCTCCATCGTGTCCTCCACCGCGAGTTCGTGGAGGTTGAGCACGCGGGCGGCCTCGTAGATCTCCTGTTCGTCCGGGTGGTCCAGGACCATCGTCAGGCACCCGCCGTCCTGCTCACCCCAGACGCGGAAGGCCTCGTCGGAGTCCTCGACCTCCCGGACCCGGCCCTCCCGCCCGACGACGGCGGCGTACGCGAGCGTCATCGGCCGCCTCAGTCCTCGATCAGGTCGCGCACGACGATGGTGTTCTCCCGGTCCGGGCCCACCCCGATCGCGGAGATGCGGCAGCCGGACAGCTCCTCCAGGGCCTCCACGTAGCGCCGGGCGTTGGCGGGCAGATCCTCCAGGGTCTTGGCCCCGGAGATGTCCTCGGTCCAGCCGTCGAAGTGCTCGTAGATGGGGGTGGCGTGGTGGAAGTCGGTCTGGGTCATCGGCATCTCGTCGTGGCGCACGCCGTCCACGTCGTAGGCCACGCACACGGGGATCTGCTCGATGCCGGTGAGCACGTCCAGCTTGGTCAGGAACAGGTCCGTGAACCCGTTGATGCGGGCGGCCTGCCGGGCCAGCACGGCATCGTACCAGCCGCAGCGGCGGGGGCGCCCGGTGTTCACGCCGTACTCCCCGCCGGTCTTCTGCAGGTAGGTGCCCCACTGGTCGAACAGCTCGGTGGGGAAGGGTCCGGCGCCCACGCGGGTGGTGTAGGCCTTCTGGATGCCGATGACCCGGTCGATGCGGGTGGGCCCCACTCCGGAGCCCACGCAGGCGCCGCCGGCGGTGGGGTTGGAGGAGGTCACGAAGGGGTAGGTGCCGTGGTCCACGTCCAGGAAGGTGGCCTGCCCGCCCTCCATCAGCAGGGTCCTGCCCTCGTCCAGGGCCTGGTTGAGCAGGAGGGTGGAGTCCACGATCATCGGCTTGAGCCGCTCGGCGTAGGAGAGGAAGTGCTGCACGATCTCCTCGGCCTCCACGTGGCGGCGGTTGTAGACCTTCACCAGCAGCTGGTTCTTCTGCCGCAGGGAGCCCTCCACCTTCTGGCGCAGGATGGACTCGTCCATGATGTCCTGCACGCGGATGCCCAGCCGACCCACCTTGTCCATGTAGGCCGGGCCGATGCCGCGCCCGGTGGTGCCGATGGCGCGCTTGCCGAGGAAGCGCTCGGTGACCTTGTCCATGGTCTGGTGGAAGGGGGCGACCAGGTGGGCGTTGGCGGAGATCCGCAGCCGGGAGGTGTCCGCACCGCGGGCTTCCAGCCCGTCGATCTCCGCGAACAGGGCCTCCGGGTTGACCACGACGCCGTTGCCGATCACAGGGGTGGCGTTGGGGCTGAGGATCCCGGCCGGCAGCAGCTTCAGCTCGAACTTCTCGCCGCCGACCACCACGGTGTGTCCGGCGTTGTTGCCGCCGTTGGGCTTGACGACGTAGTCCACGCGCCCGCCGAGCAGGTCCGTGGCCTTGCCTTTGCCTTCGTCGCCCCACTGGGCGCCCACGATGATGATTGCTGGCATGTCGAGAGAAGCTCTTCCTGGTCGGGGTGAGGCGCCCGGGCCTGCGCGGGCGCCGTCGTCGGGACGACGGCGAGCGGGCGCCGCCTCCCAGGATACCCGGTGCGCCCAGCGTGGGCGCCGGTTAGCCTGGTGTGCATGAGCTTCCTCGATGCCGCGCCGCGGGCCGCCGAGTCCATCCACCTCGTCTCCTGGGCCGGGTGGCCCAACTTCGGGGACGAGCTGATCGCCGCCCGGTGGCTGCGCTTCCTGGCCGAACACCGCCCGGAGGCGGAGGTGTGGCTGGACGTGCGCCACCCCGGCACGGTCTCCTCCCTGCTGCGCGGCCTGCACCCGCGGCTGCACGTCACGGACACCCTGTTCCGCGCCCTGGACGTCGCCGAGCACACCGCGGACCGCACCGTCGCGGACCTGGTGACGCACCTGGGCTCCCCGCACTTCGACTCCGGCCTGCTGGACCTGCGCGAAGCCGGCACCCTGCATCTGCTGGGCGGCGGCTACGTCAACGGGTACTGGTCCCGCAACGACGGGCTCGTGGAGGGGATGCGCGCCGCCGCCGAGATCTCCGGAGCGAAGCTGGTGGCCACCGGCCAGGGCATGATGCCGCTCGGAGCGGAGCTGTTCGAGGGCTTCGACCACGTGGGGGTGCGCGACCGGCCCAGCGCCCGCGCCCTGGGCATCGAGCGGGGCTACGACGACGCCTACCTTCTCGAGAATCCCCCGGCCCCCGCGCTGGACGGGGCTGAGCCGCGGGAGCTGTGGGTGTGCGTGCAGAGCGACGCCCTGGATCCCGACGCCTTCGAGCGGCTCATCGCCTGGACCCGCGAGCAGATCCGGGCCCTGGGCTTCCCCCGGGAGCGGGTGCGCTACGTCGAGGCCATCCCCGGGGACGACTACGCCGGCTACGAGCGGCTGAAGGATCTCATCGCCGAGGACGGCTTCCTGCCGTTCACCGCCTTCTGGCGGGACGGCTTCGACTTCGGTCCGCACCAGGTGTGGCTGAGCACCCGCTTCCACCACCACCTGGTGGGGGCCCTGCACGGGGCGCGCGGGATCGCCCTGAACGGGCACGGCGGCTACTACGACGTCAAGCACGAGTCCCTCCGGGACCTGGGCACCCGCTGGCTGCTCAGCGACGGCGACCCGTCCCGCCTGCACCGCCTGGAGGAGCTGCGCCGCCCGGCGGACTTCTCCGCGATCTGCGCGGCCAAGGTCCAGGAGGCCCGCTCGATCTACCGCTGAGCCTGCGCGCACCCGAACGCCCGAACGCCCGCGGCAGCGGCCCGGAGCCGGCGGCGGCTTCAGCCCTCTCGAGCCTTCCGGGAATGCGACGAGACCGGCCCGCCCGCCCGAACCCCCTGATCGGGGGCCGGACGGACGGGCCGGTCTCGCGCGGTGCGGGCCTCAGCGGTTGCCCAGCACCTCGTGGTCGTAGCGGTAGAGGAAGGCCGCCATCTGACCGCGCTCCACGGAGGCGGAGGGACGGAACGTGCCGTCGTTCCAGCCCTTGGCGATCTTCTGGTCATTCATCCACGCCACCTGCCGGTAGAACACGTAGTTGGTGCTCACGTCCTTGAACGGGGACTTGGCCGGCGGGGTGTAGGCCGGGGATCCGGCCATCCGGTACATGAACGCCGCCATCTGACCCCGCTCCACCGAGGCGGAGGGACGGAACGTGCCGTCGGGCCACCCCGTGGTGATGCCCTGCGAGGCCAGCCAGCTGATCTCCTTGTAGAAGACGTAGTTGGTGCTCACGTCCTTGAACGGGGACTTGCTCGGCGGGGTGTAGGCCGGGGACCCGGCCATCCGGTACAGGAAGGCCGCCATCTGTCCGCGCTCCACCGGGGCGGAGGGACGGTAGGTGCCGTCCGGCCATCCGGTGGTGATCTTCTTGGTCGCCAGCCATGCGATCTCGTTGTAGAAGGGGTAGGAGGTCGGCACATCCTTGAAGCGCGGGTTCTCCACGACCTCGGTCTTCCCGCTCTTCACGGTCAGCACCTGGGCGCGTCCGCCATCCTCGCCCTGCTTGATCCCGGAGAGATCCCCGGTGCCGTTGTGCAGGTGCAGGAACAGGGCCTGGGCGTCCTCCGCGGAGCCGCGGGTGACGCTCAGGGTGCCCGGCTCATCGCTGAGCAGCACGGAGTTGATCCTCTTCGAGGAGTCGAAGGCGACCTTCGGCTGGTTGGGCTTGAAGGTGATCGCGTCCGTGGAGTCGATCGCGTCGCTCTGAGCGTAGGAGAAGGTGGACACGGCGTAGCTGATCGACAGATCCTTCTGCGCCGGGTCCAGACCCATCTTCGTCAGGTCCACCGGCAGCACGATGGCGTTGGTGTCCATGGTGTTGGTGTCCGTGTCACCCCAGGAGCCGTTCAGCGGCTGCTGATCCGTGTACACGATGTTGCCCGCGCCGTCGCGCTGCAGGCTGTTGCCGACCACGCGGACCAGCCCGACCAGCGGGTAGTCCAGGCCGGTGGCCCGGGTGGTCACGACCACCCAGTCCGGGCGACCGTTGCCGTCGGTGTCCAGCAGCACCTGGAATTCGCTGCTCGGCATCACCGAGACGAGGTTGCCCCAGGTGGAGATGCCGATGGCGAGCTTGCCGTCCTTCACCGCCGTGCCCACGTACTGCAGGTCCAGGGCCTGAGTGGACGGGGCCGGCAGGGAGGTGGACTGCAGCCGCGGGGAGCTCGCGCCGAGCTCGAAGGCGCCCAGGGCGGAGCGGTAGCCGCCCTGGTTCAGGGCCGTCCCGGCCAGGCTGACCTGGGTCTGGGCGGTCTTGGCGTCCTTGAACTCGATGGCGTTGGCGTCCACCTTCATGTCCGAGACCGGCTTCGGGGCGATCTGCAGCGGCAGCCGCAGGTCCTGGCCGTTCTCGGAGAGCACCAGCCGGCCGGAGAGGCTGCCGATGTACTGGCGGGCCTTGCCCAGCTGGATCTTGGCCTGGGCCGGGTCCTGGGTCTTGACCAGGGCCTTCGGGTCCACGGTGGCCGTCACGGTGATGGTGGCCTTCCCGCCGGAGCCCACCGAGACGGTGGGATCGTAGGAGAAGGAGACCCCGGGCATCTGCGTGGTCCCGGCGAAGGAGACCACGTAGGTGTGGGCCCGGTTGCCGATGTTGTCCACGGTGATCTTCCGGGTGAACCTCTGCACGCCGCCGTTGGTCTTGGCCTCGGTGACGCCGAAGCTCTGGCTGACGATGTCCGGGCGATCCGCGTTGTAGACGATGACGTCTTGGTTCACGGCCCGCACCGCATCCACCCGGCCGGACCCGACCCGCTCCACGGACTCCGTGGTGCCGTTGGCGTTCTTGACGTCGTGGGTCGCGGTGTTCATGATCGCGGCCTTGACGTTCTGCGGGGTGTAGTTCCGGTGCTTCTGCCAGACCAGAGCCGCCACCCCGGAGGTGTGCGGGGTGGCCATGGAGGTTCCAGTCATCACCTCGATGCCGTTGCCCGAGCCCACGCCCGCGGAGGCGATCGAGGTGCCGGGGGCGGCGACGTCGGGCTTGGTGTACCCGGCCGAGCCGTGCTCGCCGCGGGAGGTGGAGGCGTTGGAGTAGTCCTGGGAACCGCTGTCCACCCGGCCGGCGCCGATCATGCCCGGGCCGACCTTGATGCGCAGGGTCCCGGCCTTCGCCGCGGCGTCCACCTTGTCCGCGGAGGCCTTGTCCAGGCGGATGCCCGGGATCCCGGAGTTGCCGGCGATCCCGGCGTCCTCGACCGTGACGTCGCTGGTCAGCACCACGCCCTTGGCCCCGGCGTTCTGGGCGTTGTCGAAGCGGACCTTGGAGCCGCAGGGGTACTGCCCCGTGGCGTCATCGGCCCAGTCCAGGTACACCCACTTGCCGGCGAAGTCCTGCCCGGTGAAGGGCTGGCAGCCGTACTTGTTGGCCTCGGGCACGGTGGTCACGGTGCCCTCCAGCTGCTCCGGCTTGGCGGCCGTGTAGTCGAAGGACTGGCTGTAGGAGCCGGTCACATCGCCCTTCACATCCTCCGGGGCCAGGACCTCGGCCTGGTCCACGGCCACGGTGGAGCCGATGGAGTTGGCCACGGTCAGGGCGGAGGTGGCGCTGCCCGGGCTGCCGGCGACGTCGTAGGAGTCCCCGGCGTTGCCCGCGGCGATCACGGAGAGGACCCCGGCCCGGTTCAGGGCGTTGACGATGTCGTTCTCCGGGTCATCGGCGATGCCGAAGTCCGAGCCGATGGAGATGCTCGCGATCTGCGCGGCATCCGAGTAGTCCCCGTCCCCGTTGGGATCCAGGGTGCGGTCCAGGGCGGCGCCGACCAGATTGGTGGAGCCCTCGCAGCCGAAGACCCGCAGCGAGGTCAGCTTGGCCTCGGGGGCGGTGCCCGGTCCGATCTTCATGGCCTTGACCTCATCCGCGGTGAGCTTGGAGTAATCCCCCGTGAAGGTCTTGCCGTCCTTCGTCACCCCGTAGCCGCCGGCGGTGCCCGCGACGTGGGTGCCGTGCCCGGCGGCCTTGCAGTCCAGCGGGTTGGCATCCGGCTGCGGGACGGAGGTGGCCAGGCGGGCGTCGTAGGCGTCACCGGCCAGGTCGTAGCCGGAGATGACCTTGTTCGGGTCGATCAGCCCGGAATCCTTCGTGGGGAAGGTCTTCAGGTCCTTGGCCTTGGCGTAGGCCTCCTGGGTGCCCGGTCCGCCGAAGTCCGCGTGGGTGTAGTCCAGGCCGGTGTCGATGACGGCGATGGTCACGTCCTTGCCGGTGACGCCGGGGTTCTCCCAGGCGCTCGCGGCGCCGGTGTCCACATCCGCTCCGGCGTTGACCCGCTCCTTCGGGATGATCTTGGAGATGCGCTGGACGTCGTCGCGCTCGGCGAGCTTCTTGATCTGGTCCGCATCCCCCTGCATGGCCACCCCGCGCAGGGCGTTGTGGGTGGTGTAGAGGACCTGGGAGCCGGAGTCCCCGGCCATCTGCTGGCCGGTGGCCTGGACCTGGCCGGCGATGGCCTGGACCTGGCTGGCGCGGTTCTGCAGCTCTCCGCCGACGCGACCGCCGGCCTGGGTGGCCTCGAAGGCGCTGACGCCCTTGAGCTGGACGTACACGGCGATGTTCCCGTGGGCCTGGGCGACGTCGTCGGCGAGGACCGGGGAGGAGGAGCCTGCGGACAGCGAGGTGTCATCCGGGGCGCTGCCCTGGATGGTCTCGGCGAAGGCTGGCAGGCCCGAGGACAGGGCCAGCGTGAGCCCGAGTGCCGCCGCCGCGCAGGCTTTCGCGCTGCGGCGGGACCCGGAGAGGAATCGTGGAGACATCGACGTTCCTTCGGTGCGAGGGATGGGGGAGGCCCCGCCCTGACGAGCGGAGATTTCTCTAACATGTCCTACGGATCACGTGAGGTCAAGCACTTCCCGTGAAGTTCCTGTAAATCTTCCTATGTGTCTCCCGGTCGCCGCCGGATCTGGGGCAGGATGGACGCTCCCCCGGCGACGCCATCGACCAGAACATCCACCAGAACCGACCCGTGAGGATCTCCGTGACCCAGCAGCCGCAGCACCAGCCCTACGCCCAGCAGCCCGTCCCCGAGGCGCCGAACGTGCGCGTCCTGGCGGTGCTCTCCCACCTCTCCTCGCTGCTGGGCCTGGTGATCTCGGTGGGCACACTGAGCTTCCTGGGGCCGCTGATCTTCTGGTTCGTCTACCGGGACCGACCGGAGTACGCCTTCGTGCGGGCCTGCTCCGCAGGGGCGTTCAACTTCAACCTGATGCTGTGGCTGGTGAACATCGCCGCGGGCATCCTGGCCCTGGTGACCCTGGGCATCGGCCTGATCGCGGCCGTGCCGATCTGGGGCGTCACCTCCCTGGCCGCGATCATCTTCCACATCATCGGGGCCGTGCAGGCCCACCGCGGCGAGGTCTTCCGCTACCCCCTGCAGATCCGCGTGCTGCGCTGAGGCAGGAACGGGGCGCGGGCCGCGATGGGCCCGCGCCCCGCACCTTCGGCTGAGTTCGCGCCTCAGTCCGCGGCGGCCAGATCCGGGTAGGCCTCGGCCACCCCGGCGCAGGTGATCCGCCCGTCCCGGGCGTTCAGCCCCGCGGCCAGCCCGGCGTCCTGCACCAGGGCCTCCTCCACACCCTCGGCCAGGCGCAGCGCGTACGGCAGGCTGGCGTTGTTCAGGGAGGCCGTGGCCGTGCGCGGCACCGCGCCCGGCATGTTGGCCACGCAGTAGTGTCGGATGCCCTCCACCTCGAAGATCGGGTCCTGATAGGTGGTGGGGTGGGAGGTCTCGAAGCAGCCGCCCTGGTCGATCGCGACGTCGATCAGCAGCGTCCCCGGCTTCATGATGCCCAGGTGCTCCCGGCGCACCAGCTTGGGGGCGGCCGCGCCCGGCACCAGCACGGAGCCGATGACGACGTCGGCCTCGCGCAGCTCCCGCTCGATGGTCGCCGGGTTCGAGGCGAGCACCCGCGCGGTGGCGCCGAACAGCTCGGTCAGCTGCCGCACCCGGGGCAGGTAGGCGTCCAGGATGGTCACCTCCGCCCGCAGCCCCACGGCCAGCTGGGCCGCCTGGGTGCCCACGACACCGCCGCCGAGCACCAGGACCCGCGCCGGACGCACTCCGGGGGTTCCGCCGAGCAGGATGCCGGGCCCGCCCTCGGTGCTCAGGGTGTGCTGGGCGGCGGCCTGGGCCGCCAGGCGCCCGGCGATCTCGGACATCGGCGCCAGCAGCGGCAGGGCCCGGCCCTCGCGCACGGTCTCGTAGGCGATCGCTGTGGTCCCCGCGCTCAGCAGGGCCTCGGTCAGCGGCCGATCCGCGGCCAGGTGCAGATAGGTGAACAGGGTCAGGTCCTCACGCAGGAACCCGAATTCGGAGGCAATGGGCTCCTTGACCTTGACCAGCAGCTCGGCCTCGCCCCAGGCCTCCTCCTGGGTGGTCAGCCGCGCCCCGGCCCGCTCGTACTGCTCGTCGGTGAAACCGGAGCCCTCTCCCGCGCCTCGCTGGATGAGGACCTCGTGTCCGCGGTCGGCCAGGGCGTGCACGCTGTCCGGCGTGAGCCCGACCCTCCGCTCGCTGGGCTTGATCTCGGTGGGAACACCGATGCGCATGGGAGCATCCTCCGGTTGGTCGTGGGTCTCGGATGGGGATGGCCCACCACGTCGTGGTCCGCACCACCATCATGACACGAGGTGCCGATCACACCGAACAGGAGCGCGCTCCGTGTCGGGCATCCGGAGCCGCCCACCCGGTCCCCGGCCTCAGCCGGCGAGGTGCTCCCTCGCGGTCGGGTCGGCGTCGTGCAGGAAGGCCTCGATGCGGTGGGCCTCATCCTCCTCGCCGATGGCGGCGGCGGCCTGCCCCAGCAGGTGCAGGCAGGTCAGGAAGCCGCGGTTGGGCTCGTGGGAGTACGGTACCGGCCCGTGGCCCTTCCAGCCGTGGGCCCGCAGGGCATCGAGACCGCGGTGGTAGCCCACCCGGGCGTAGGCGTAGCCCTCCACGAGGTACCCCTGCTCCAGGGCGTCGCCGGCGATGACGGACCAGGCGAGGGAGGACTTCGGGAAGGCCTTCACCAGGTCCTCGCCTTCGTCGCCGGCCTCGATGCGGACCCGCACCTGCGGCTCCTCCTCCAGCAGGGTGGGCTCGGGGGCGTCCAGCAGATTCTTTCCGGCCAGGGACATGGCGGCTCCTCACGTGCTCGCTTGCGGGGTTGACGGCCAGCCTATCCCGCCCGACGCGACGACGCCGCCCCCGGGTCCCTTCCGCGGGGGAAGGGCCGGGGGCGGCGTGGACTGCGCGGGATCCGCTTACTTCATGCGGGTGCCGGCGGAGCCGAGGTTCTGGCAGGCCTCGACCACGCGGTCGGCCATGCCCTCCTCGGCCTTGGCGCCCCACACGCGCGGGTCGTACATCTTCTTGTTGCCGACCTCGCCGTCGATCTTCAGCACGCCGTCGTAGTTGGCCAGCATGTGCCCGGCCACCGGACGGGTGAACGCGTACTGGGTGTCGGTGTCCACGTTCATCTTGATGACGCCGTAGGAGACGGCGTCGGCGATCTCCTGGGCGGTGGAGCCGGAGCCGCCGTGGAAGACGAGGTCGAAGGGCTTGTCCTTGCCCAGCTTCTGCCCGACCTCGGACTGGATCTGCTGCAGCAGCTCGGGGCGCAGCTTCACGTTGCCCGGCTTGTACACGCCGTGGACGTTGCCGAAGGTCAGGGCGGTCATGTAGCGGCCCTTCTCCCCGTTCTGGCCCAGCGCGTCGATGGTCTTCAGGGCGTCCTCGGTGGTGGTGTAGAGGGAGTCGTTGATCTCCCCGACCACGCCGTCCTCCTCGCCGCCGACGGCGCCGATCTCCACCTCGAGCACGATGTGGGCCTTGCCGGTGCGCTCGATCAGCTCGGAGCCGATCTTGAGGTTCTCATCCAGCGCGATCGCGGAGCCGTCCCACATGTGGGAGTTGAAGATCGGGTCCTCGCCGCGGGCCACGGCCTCCTCGGACTTCTTCAGCAGGGGCAGCACGAAGCCGTCCAGCTTGTCCTTGGGGCAGTGATCGGTGTGCAGGGCGATGTTGACGTCGTACTGCTGGGCGACCTCGCGGGCGAAGGCGGCGAAGGCCAGGGAGCCGACGACCATGTCCTTCTTGGAGGCGCCGGACCAGTAGGCCGCACCGCCGGTGGAGACCTGGATGATGCCGTCGGACTCCGCCTCGGCGAAGCCGCGGATCGCGGCGTTGAGGGTCTGGGAGGAGGTCACGTTGATCGCCGGGTAGGCGAAGCCCTTCTCCTTGGCGCGGTCGAGCATCTGCGAGTAGACGTCTGGGGTGGCAATGGGCATGGCAGGCTCCTTCTTCGACGACGTGCGCGCCAGCCGGTCTGGCGGTGCGCCTTCCGAGCGGTCCGGTGCTCGTCCCCCGTCAGCGGTGGGTGCGCCGTCGCTCGCTCGGTCCTCAGTCTACCAACGGATTGCGTGTGATCCAGAGGGTTTGGCCCGGTGTTTCGGAACCGAACCCACAGAAACCCACATCCGCGGCGTCGCCCCCCCCCGGACACGGGGGCGCCCGCCCCGGCCCGTGATGGGCCGGAGCGGGCACCCCTTCCGGGTTCCCGGATCAGTAGGGCAGCGAGTACAGCTGCTGATCCGCGGCCCGGGGATCGCGGTCATCGTCCCCCAGGAGCAGGAACATCCGGTGCTGCTCCCCAGCAGAGTCCCGATAGGACAGGGTGTACCGGCCGGAGGGCAGCTGCGGGAGCACCCCACCCTCCAGGACCGCCGCGGTGGGTCCATCCTGCTTCCAGGTGGTCCCGGCATCCACGGTCACCGCATTGCCGGTCACGGAGTCCCGATAGGTGATGTCCACCTGCGGGTTCTGCTCGACCACCTCGGCCGCGGTCCGCGGATCCACGGCCCCCACCGTCAGGGACTCGAGCCCGATCTGGCGGACGGGCACCCCGAGGACCCGGGTCTGGTGCGCGTTCTCCTCCGTCATGACCGGCTCCAGGTCCGCGCCGTTGGAGTAGACGGTGCCCATCTCCAGCTGCGGGGCGGAGCTGGGCTTACCGTCGGGGTCCAGGTAGATGGGCCCGCCCGCGGCGCCCTCGGCGAACTCAGGGGTCACCGGGCCGCGGATCTGCACCATCTGATGGCCCAGGTCCTGGGCGATCAGGGGGTGCTCGGAGAGGTCCAGGACCCCGTCCTTCACGGGGAAGACCTGGGTCTGGCCGCAGGTGCCGTCCCCGATCTTCACGTCGTACTGCCCATCCGGGGCGTTCACGAGGGTCGAGTCCCCGGCCCCGGCGGGCACCTTCACCTCGAACTTCGGGGAGGAGACGCCGTTCTGCTCGAACGCGCCGAACTGACCGGCCGGGTGCGGCAGCGTGAAGGCCGCCGGGGCCGTGCCGTGGCCCTCCAGCCACTGACCCTCGTTGGGCTCAGCCCCCCGGGGAGCCGGCGTCGGTGGGCGCCTGGCACAGCCCCGTGCCGCCGGCGGGGGCGGCCTGGGCCGGGACCGCGGAGGCCCCGAGGACGCCGATGCCGAGCATCGCGGCCGCCGCCGCGGAGGCGATGGTTCGTCGAGCGGACTTCTGGGTGTCACCGGTATCCATGGATCTCAGCTCCTTATGTTAGGGATTCGCTTTGATTCGCCCCATGGATCGAGGTTGCGATTTCACGCTATCGACCCCGCCGGGGTCGACAAGAGCTCGCCTCGAAATCCCCGGTATTTTTTCGCTGCACCTCGGAAACAGACTCCTGACCTGCGGATATAGCGACGCTCAGCGAATCCATATGCTGAGATGCGCGCTTTCTTCCGGCGCGTTCGGAGAATGTTCGCCTTTTCGTGACCATCGCGCGCAGAGGTCACGGATCCATCACTTTTCCTTGCGCGATCACGCATCGCGGCGCGCCGTCACGGGCCATCTCAGGCGGAAGGGGCCGGACCTTCCGGATGCTGGCCGAAGGCGTGCCTGCGGATCCAAGCGTGCATGGCCACGGCCGCCGCGGCCGAGGCGTTGATGGAGCGGGTGGAGCCGAACTGCGCGATGGACAGCGTGGCCTGCGCGGCTTGCTTCATCGGCTCCGACAGGCCCGGACCCTCCTGCCCGAAGACCAGGACGCACTCGCGCGGCAGATCGAAGGTCTCCAGGGGTACGGAGTCCGGGAAGTTGTCGATGCCGATCACCGGTAGCCCGGCCTCCTCGGCCCAGGCCCGGAACTCCTCCACCGTGGCGTGGTGGCGCACGTGCTGGTACCGGTCGGTGACCATGGCCCCGCGCCGGTTCCACCGGCGTCGCCCCACGATGTGCACCTCACGGGCCAGGAAGGCGTTGGCGGTGCGCACCACGGAGCCGATGTTCAGGTCGTGCTGCCAGTTCTCGATCGCCACGTGGAAGCCGTGCCGGCGGGTGTCCAGCTCCGCGACGATCGCCTCGGTGCGCCAGTACCGGTACTGATCCGCGACGTTGCGCCGGTCCCCCTCGGTCAGCAGCTGCGGGTCCCACTGCGGGCCCTGCGGCCACGGCCCCTCCCACGGACCCACGCCGACGACGTGCCCGGGCGGGATGGTCGCGGAGTCCTCCGGGGCCGCGGGACCGGAGTCGGAGGCAGCGGTCTCGGGGGAAGCGGCGTCGGCCGATGCGGCGTCGTCGGGCGCGCTCGGATCCCGGTCGGTCACCGGGTCAGTCGTCCAGGCCGAGCTCGGACTTGGAGTAGGCGTACAGGCAGGGCACGCCCGCGGCCTCTTCGATCCGCTCCTTCGCTCCCGTGGCGCGATCCACGATCACGGCCACGGCCACCACGTTGGCTCCGGCCGCGCGCAGCGCCTCCACCGCGGTCAGCGCGGAGCCGCCGGTGGTGGAGGTGTCCTCCACGACCACGACGTCGCGGCCCTCCACCGAGGGGCCCTCCACCTGGCGCCCCATCCCGTAGGACTTCTGCGCCTTGCGCACCACGAAGGCGTCCACCGGGCGGTCCTGATCCCCGGCCGCGCGCATGATCGCGGTGCCCACCGGGTCCGCGCCCATCGTCAGCCCGCCGGCCGCGGCGAACTCGATGCCGTGGCGGTCCAGCAGGTCCAGCATGACCTGGCCCACCAGGCGGGAGGCCTCGTGGTGCAGGGTGATGCGGCGCAGGTCCACGTAGTAGTCGGCCTCCAGCCCGGAGGCCAGGGTGACCTTGCCGCGCACCACAGCGAGCTCCACGATGAGGTCGCGCAGCCGCTCACGGGCCGCGTCGATGGACGGGGTCTGGGACAGGGAGGAAGTCATGGCGCCCATTCTACGGGCGGGGGCCCGTCTCCGTCCCGGTCTCGGCCCGGGTCGTCACCAGGCGGGCGCAGGCGTAGGCGACCGCCACGGCCAGGACGATGGGCAGGAACGCGGAGGCCGGCTGATCGGTGAAGCCGATGGTCAGCAGGATCGCGGTCAGCGGGGCGTTCATGGACACCGCGAGGAAGGCGGCGGCCCCCAGCAGCGCCCACGGGGTCGGATCCGTTCCGGGCAGGGCCAGCGCCGCCAGATCCCCCAGCAGCGCACCGGCCACCGCGCCCAGAGAGAACCCGGGGGTCAGGGTGCCGCCCACCGCCCCCGCTCCCAGGGTGGCCAGGATCAGCAAGGCCTTGACCCCCAGCAGCACGGCGGCCGTGCCGGGGGCGCCGCCGTCGTAGGCCCACTGGGCCGCGGCCAGGCCGTTGCCCAGGGCCTGCGGCAGGGCCAGGGAGACCGCCCCGGTGAGCAGAAAGGCCAGCGGCAGACCGAGCAGCTGGCGCCAGCCGGTCAGGCGGCGGGACTGCACGCGCGCGACGACGCGGCGGAAGCCCAGCGCGGGCAGGGCCAGCACCAGCCCCACCGCCACGGCCGCCAGCAGCACCGGCCAGCTCCCCTCCAGGGCCTCGACCCGGTAGAAGGGCAGCGGGGAGACGGTCAGTCGGGCGACGATCGTCGCCAGGGCGCAGGTGCCCAGGGCCAGCACCGCGCAGTCCAGGGTGAAGGAGGCCAGCAGGATCTCCAGGGCAAAGCCCGCCCCGGCCAGGGGCACGTGGTACACCGCGGCCAGGCCCGCCGCCGCCCCGCAGGCCACCATGGTCCGCCGCTGCGCCGGGTCCAGCCCGAGGGCGTCCCCGATCCGCCCGGCGAACAGCGCGCCGATCTCCCGGGGAGCCACCTCCCGGCCGATCGAGGCCCCGCCGCCCACGGCGATCACCTGCGCGAAGGAGTTGACGATCCCGCGCAGCATCGGGGGTCGACGCCGCACCGGGGTGTCCCCGGCGACCATGCCCTTCACGGACTGCACCGGCGGCTGCGGGCGGCGCAGCAGCCACCACAGCAGGGAGACCACGGCCCCGACGATCAGCAGAGCCAAGACGCGCCGAGGGCCGTCCACCTCGGAGTACGGGTCCGTGTAGGGGCTCGCGGCGGTGCCGAAGCACAGGTGCTGCACCGCGTGCAGGGTCCAGGACATCGCCGCCCCACCGAGGCCGGAGGCGACGCCGATCAGCACCATGGCGAGCAGGAGGCGGGGGCGGAACACGGGGGCGGCGGACACGAGCGTCATCCTATCCGCCCCGACCCGCCCCACTCCTTCGCCGCGCGCCGACCGGCGGACCGCACGCACCGACGTCGACCCCGGACCACCCCCATGGTCTGCTGTGGCCTTGCTCACTATGCTCGGAGTCATACCGCCTCCCGGTGAGGCGGGGCCCCCGGCGCCGGGCCGGGCGGCCGAGCGGACATCGGATGAGGAGATGACCACGATGACCCAGCGGCACCAGCCCACCACACACCGACTGCCCACCGGCCGCCGACGCGCCGTCGCGATGACCGCGCTCGGCGTCGCCGCCCTGACCCTGAGCGGGTGCGGCTCGAGCGGGACCGACGCCGATTCCTCCCCGGCTCCCACCACCGCCGCCGCCAGCGCCGCGACCGGAGGGACGGCGTCGGGGACGACCTCCCCCGCGCCGAGCGGCGAGCCCACCGGGGCCACCGCGACGAGCAGCGCCCCGGCGGATGCGGCCCTGTCCTTCGACGGCACCGCACCCCTGCCGGTGACCGCGGACCAGCTCGGCGCCGCCGGCAGCCGCGGCTCCATGTCCCCCAACGGGCTGGGCAGCCCGGAGCAGACCCTGCGCACCGCCGACGGCGGCACCGCCCCGGACGGGACCTACCAGGTCTCCGTCGGGGATGGGCGCGAGGGCGCGACCGCCGAGGTGCAGGTCCGCGGCGGGGTGTTCTCCCTGGAGCAGGACGCCTTCTCCACCCTGCTCGCGGACAAGATGAACTACATGGTGCAGGTCCGGGGTCCGCTGGACGCGCAGGGCGGGGTCCCCGCCGAGCCGGAGATCCTCCTCGGCGCGGTGCAGTACCAGATGGGCAGCGACCTGCCCGGTCCCACCGGCAACGCCCGGAACATCACCGGGGTCCCGACGGTCCAACAGGGCTTCTCCGAGCTGCCGATGGGGCAGGTCGAGGGCGGGGCCGCGACCGGCCAGATGGACACCTCCGGGCTGAGCGTGCCGCGGGCCGGGTACGTGGACGCGGCCACCGGCCGGCGGATCTCCGGCACCATCCAGGGGCTGCGCTGGTCCACCACCGCCGACGGCGCCCCGGCCCTGACCGGGGAGGGACTGAAGCAGCTGCGCTCCGGGCGGTACACGTTCACCTACAGCGATGCCGCCGGGGCCCAGCACCACTTCTTCCTCTTCGTCACGGGCCAGGAGGCCGGGTCTCTGCGTAGCCCGCTGTACTCCCTTCCCTACGCCGGGCAGGGGTAGCCGAGGCCGGGCCGGCGGCCCGGGCGCCGCGGGACCAGGTTTCAGAGGAACCAGGGTTCAGAGGGAGAAGACCCAGACCGCCAGGGTCATGGTGGTCGCGGTGACCAGCACCAGGAAGATCAGGTTCAGCCAGAATCCGCCCTTGACCATCTGCCCGATGGTCACGTAGCCGGAGCCGTAGGCGATGGCGTTCGGCGGGGTGGCCACCGGCAGCATGAAGGCGCAGGTCGCGGCCAGAGCCACGGGGATCGCCAGCAGCATCGGCTCCAGGCCCATGCCCATCGCCACCCCGCCGGCGACGGGCAGGAAGGTGGCCGCCGTCGCGGTGTTGGAGGTCAGCTCGGTGAGGAACAGGACCAGGCAGGCCACCAGCGCCACGATCAGCACCACGGGGATCCCCTCCAGCCCGGCCGCCTTCTGCCCGATCCACTCGGTCAGCCCGGAGGAGGTGAACTGCCCAGACAGGGCCAGACCGCCGCCGAACAGCAGCAGCACGCCCCACGGCAGCTTGACCGCGGTGTCCCAGTCCAACAGGCGCACGCCCTTCTTCGCCCCGGCGGGCATCAGGAACAGCAGCACCCCCACCGCGATGGCGATGCCGGCGTCGGAGATCGACGCCTCCTTGCCCCAGATCAGCGGCACCCCGATCCACGCGGCGGCCGCGAGCACGAAGATCACCAGGACCCGCATCTCGCCGCGGCTCATGCGCCCCAGCTTCTGCATCTCGTGGCGGATCAGCTCCCGGCCCCCGGGGATCTCCTTGATCTCCGGACGGAACAGCACCTGGGTGAGCATGAACCAGCAGATCACCAGCCCGACGACGGCCAGCGGGACCCCGACCAGCATCCAGTGCCCGAAGCCGATCTCGATGCCGTGGGTGTCGGCCATGTAGCCGCGCAGCAGCGTGTTGGGCGGGGTGCCGATCAGGGTGGCCAGGGAGCCGATGGAGGCGGCGTAGGCGATGCCCAGCATCAGGGCGGTGCCGAAGTTGGACTTGATGATCTCCCGCTGCGCCTCGTCCTGGGGTTCGCCCGGCTCCCCGCCGAAGCCGGGCTCCTCCGCGGCCTGCCCCGAGTCCGCCTGCCCCTCGGCGTCGGCCGTCGAGGCCGAGGCCGTCTGCTCCTTGCCGATGTTCAGCACCAGGGTCAGCACGGAGACGCCGATGGGCAGCATCATCACGGCGGTGGCGGTGTTGGAGACCCACATGGACAGGAATCCGGTGGCGATCATGAAGCCGGCGACCATCGCGGAGGGCCTGGTGCCCATGACCTTCAGGGTCAGCAGCGCGATGCGCCGGTGCAGGTTCCACCGCTGCATGGCCAGGGCGAGGAGGAATCCGCCCATGAACAGGAAGATCACGTTGTTGCCGTAGGAGGCGCCGACGTCGTCGAACTTCACCCCGTCCTCGAAGATGGGGAACACGATGAGCGGGATCAGGGCGGTGGCGGGGATCGGCAGGGCCTCGGTCATCCACCACACGCCCATCAGCACGGCGACGGCGCCGGTCAGCCGCGCGGAGTCCGGCATCTGATCGGCGGGCAGCAGGAACCAGACCAGCACGGCGAGCACGGGCCCGCCGATCAGGCCGAGCAGGCGCTTGGTCCGCTCGCCGCGCTCCACGGCGGGGCTGCGCTGACCCCGGGAGAGCTGCACCTGGCCGATGGCCTGGGTGGGGTTCGGTTCGTAGCTGCGCAGGTGATCCCCGGTGACGTGCGGATGCTCCATGGCGGCGGACCTGGCCTTCCTCTCGACGCTGAGTGATCGGTGCCACCGACCCTAGCCGTCCCCCCGCCGTGTGACCCACTCGTGACGACGCCGCGCCGAGCCGCGACGGACGCTTCGGGGCGGGTAGCTGGGATCCGCGTCAGCCGATCCGCCAGCCCGGGGGCAGCGGGGCGCGCAGCTTGGCGAGCATCTCCTCGTATTCGGCCGCCGGGTCCGAGTCCGCGACGATCGCTCCGCCGGCGCCGATACTGGCCGTCGTCGCCTCCGGGTCCTCGCCGCGGGTCAGCACGAGGGTGCGGATCACGACGGCGAGGTCCGCCGTCCCGTCCGCGCCGATCCACCCGAGGGTCCCGGAGTAGATCCCGCGGGCCCGGCCCTCCAGCCGGTCGATGATCTCCAGGGTCCGCGGTTTGGGCGCCCCGGTCATGGACCCGGGCGGGAAGCACGCGGCCAGCAGGTCCGCCGCGGTGCGCCCGGGGCGCAGCCTCCCGCGCACGGTGGAGACCAGCTGGTGGACGCTGGCGTAGGTCTCCACCCCGAACAGCACCGGCACCCGGATGCTGCCCGGGCGGCAGACCCGGGAGAGGTCGTTGCGCATCAGGTCCGCGATCATGAGGTTCTCGGCCCGGGTTTTGGGGTCGGCGGCCAGGGCGCGGGCGCAATCCGCGTCGACCTGCGAGTCCGCGCTGCGGGCCGCGGTGCCCTTGATGGGCTTCGCCTCGCACCACCCGTCGGCCGCGACCCGCAGGAACCGCTCGGGTGAGGAGCACAGCACCGCGAAATCCCCGCCCCACAGGAAGGCCGCGTGCGGGGCCGGATTCGCCCGGCGCTGGGCGAGGTAGAGGCCCAGGGCCGTCGGCAGGCTCAGCGGTCCCGCCAGCGGTGCGTGCGTCTCGGCGGTGAGGCAGACCTCGTAGGAGTTCCCCTCGCGGATCTCGGCCAGCGCGGCGCGCACGGCGGTCTCGTACCCGGTGCGGTCCGGGGCGGGCAGGACGACGTCGGCCCAGCGGCCCAGGGCTGACGGTAAGGCCGCCTGCGGCTCTGCTCCATCGACGGCGTCGCGCACCGCATCGGCGATCCTCCGGACCCAGGCGGGGTCTCCGACGGCCCAAGCGCGCCCCGTGCGGTGGTCGACCAGGACGTGGCGGCGCACCCGCACCCACCAGGAGTCCGGGGTGGGCGCCGCGCGCGGGGGCCGGGAGTCTGCGCGGAAGTCCTCCAGATCCGCCGCGGCCTCGTACCCGAAGAACCCGACCTCTCCGCCGTGCAGGGCCGGAGCGTCCTCCGGCAGCCCCGGCACGGGCGCGGGAGGCTCCTGCGGGGCGGGTACGGCGAAGCCCGCTCCGGTGCGCAGATCCTCGGATGCCGCAGCACCCAGGGCGCTCCACCCCGATCCCGTGGCGGAGGTGTCCAGCCACCAGGCCACCCGCTCGACGTCGGCCGGGGAACCGGCGGGTGAGGGCCCACGGTCCAGGAGGATGATGGGCGCCAGCTCCTGCGCGCTCAGGCCCGTGGGCAGCTCATGCGCCCGGACGGCGTCGCTCACCGCCCGCGACCCGCCGCGATGGCGCGACCCTGCGGGGTCGGTTCCCCGCGGAGGACTGCGAAGACCCGCGGCGGGAAGGGGCGCGGTGCCATGGTTCCTCGCTTCCTGGGGGGTGGGTCGGGAGTCCCTGCGATCCTACCGACGGCTCGGCCGGGCCCGCGGGCATAGGCTGAAGCGCAGCACACATACTGCCGCTATCCACCACTTCAGGAGGAGCCCCCATGGCCTCGCTCTCCCGTCGCATCGTCCGCTCCGCAGCCGCCGCCGGCGCGGCCGGACTCGCAGGCCTGGCCGTGCGGGACGCCCTGCAGCCGCGCCACTCGATCCTGCGCACCTTCCCCCTCCTGGGCCATGCCCGCTTCGCGATGGAGCGGATCCGCCCGGAGATCCAGCAGTACTTCATCGAGAGCAGCTACGACGGTCGACCCTTCGACCGCGACACCCGCTCGATGATCTACCAGTACGCCAAGGGCCTGGGCGGGGAGCAGGCCTTCGGCACGGAGCGGAAGGTCCTCCAGCCGGGACAGGACTACCTGCGCCACACCATGTCCCCCGTGCCCGTGATGGAGGAGGAGCCGCGCCAGCGCCTGGGCGGACCGGACTGCACCCGACCGTACGAGATCTCCCTGTTCAACATCTCCTCGATGAGCTTCGGCGCCCTGTCCGCCAACGCCGTGCTGGCCATGAACAAGGGCGCCGCCCTGGGCGGGTTCTCCCAGGAGACCGGGGAGGGCGGGCTCAGCGAGTACCACCTGGAGCACGGGGCGGACATCATCTGGGAGTTCGGCTCCGGGTACTTCGGGTGCCGCACCGAGGAGGGACGCTTCGACGACGAGGTCTTCGCCCGCAAGGCCGCCCTGCCGCAGGTCAAGGGCGTGCTCATCAAGATCAGCCAGGGCGCCAAGCCCGGGATCGGCGGGGTGCTGCCGGCGTCGAAGGTGACGCGGAAGATCGCGGAGACCCGCGAGGTCCCGATGGGCCAGGACGTGATCTCCCCCGCCGCGCACCCCGAGTTCTCCACGCCGCGCGAGCTGCTGGAGTTCGTGGACCGGGTGCGACGCGGGGCCGACGGCAAGCCGGTGGGCATCAAATTCTGTGTGGGCTCGCGCATCGAGGTGCTCTCCCTGTGCAAGGCCATGCTGGACACCGGGATCACCCCGGACTGGATCACCGTGGACGGCTCCGAGGGCGGCACCGGCGCGGCACCGGTGGAGTACGAGGACTCCGTGGGGGTGCCGCTGACGGACGGGATCATCATCGTGCACAACGCCCTGGTGGGTGCCGGGCTGCGGGACCGAGTCGCGATCGGGGCGGCCGGGAAGGTGGTCGGCGGGGCCGACGTCGTGCGCCGGATCGCGCTGGGCGCGGACTTCACCAACTCCGCGCGCGGGATGATGATGGCCACCGGGTGCATCCAGGCGCAGCGGTGCAACACCAACCGCTGCCCCTCCGGGGTGGCCACGCAGGATCCGTGGCTCTCCCGCGGGGTGGACGTGGAGGACAAGGCCCAGCGGGTGCGGGCCTATCACGCGGGCGTGATGCGCTCGGCCCGGCGCATCCTCGCCTCGATGGGGCTGTCCGATTTCAAGGATCTGGGCCCGGAGCACGTGATGCACCGGATCGACTCCACCCACACGCAGTCCTACGAGGAGCTCTACGACTGGCTCGAGCCCCGTTCCCTGGTGGAGGGCACGGCCCCCGAGTTCTGGATGCGCCGCTGGGAGCGGGCGGATGCGGACAGCTTCGCGGTGCCCCGCCGCCACCACTCCCGCAGCTGAGCCCCCGGGATCCGGGCCTGCGGGGCGCCGTCGTGCCCAGGCTCAGGCGAAGGCCGACTGGCCGGTGATGTCCCGCCCGACGATCAGCCGCTGGATGGACTCGGTGCCCTCGTAGGTGTGGATGCCCTCGATGTCCGCGACATGGCGCATCACGTGGTTCTCCAGCAGGATCCCGTTGCCGCCGAGCATGTCCCGGGCGGTGGCCGCGACCCGGCGGGCCCGGACCGTGTTGTGCACCTTGAACAGGCTGGCCTGCTGGTCCCGCAGGATCCCCTCGGTCTGCAGGCGGGCGATCTGCGCGCTCATCAGCTGCATGTCCGTGATGTCGGAGAGCATCTCCACCAGCCGCTCCTGGACCATCTGGAACTTCGCCAGCGGCTTGCCGAACTGCACGCGCTGGCGCGAATAGGCCAGGGCCGCCTCGAACACGGCGACGGCGTGGCCCAGCGCGGACCACCCCACCCCGACGCGGGTCTCCACGAGCACCGCGGAGACCTCCTTGAAGCGGGCGACCCCGGGCAGCAGGTTCGACGCCGGCACGCGCACCCCGTTCAGGGAGATGCGGGCCTGGTCGATCGCGCGCAGCGCGCCCTTGCCGGTGATCACCTCGGCCTCGTAGCCGGGAGTGTCCTGCGGGACGATGAAGCCGCGCACGTTCCCGTCCTCGTCTCGGGCCCAGACCACGGTGATGCCGCCCGCCGCGCCGTTGCCGATCCACTTCTTCTCCCCGGTGATGACGTACTCGTCGCCGTCGCGCACAGCACTGGTCTCCAGGGAGACGGAATCCGAGCCGTGCTCCGGCTCGGTCAGGGCGAAGGCGCCGCAGACCCGCCCGGTGACCAGGTCCTCCACGTAGCGCTGCTTCTGCTCCTCGGAGCCGAACAGGGCGATGGAGCGCAGGGCCAGCCCGCCCTGCACGGCCAGGGCGGTGGCCATGGAGCCGTCCCAGCGGGAGATCTCCATGTTCACGAGTCCGGCGCCCAGCGGGGAGAGCTTCCGGTGCCCGGGGATGTCCAGGCCGTCGGTGAGCAGGTCCGCCTCGCCCATCTTGGCGACCAGATCGAGGGGGTATTCGGCCTTCTGCCAGGCCTCATTCATCCGCGGCAGGATCTCCCGGCCGTAGGTGCGGGCAGCGCCCCAGGCCTCCCGGTCGGCGTCGGTGGCTCCGGCGAAGGCGCCGAGGTAGTCCAGGTCCTCGGGGGTCTCCAGGTCGTAGCGGGGTTCGGGGTTCACGGGCACGGGGCTCTCCTTCGAGGTGCTCGGCGGTGCAGGGTAGGCCGCATCACAGTCTAGTACCCGGTACCGACCGTTCCGTGTAACGGTCCGGCACGGAAGAGGTCCGCGACCGGCCCGCCCGCTGGTGAATATTCAGCGCGGGAGCGGCACCGTCGTCGTGCGTCGGAACTGAATATTCAGCGGGGTGGGTGGCACCGTCGTCGTGCGCCGCAGCTGAATATTCAGGCAGCGCCACGGGAGCTGAATATTCAGCGACTGCAGATTCCGTCCTTTACCCCAGGGGTTGACTATTCAAGTGGCGACACCCCGGACGTAGCATGGCCCCATGCGCGAACTCCAGCAGCAGATCATCGACGAGATGGGCGTGCGCCCGCAGATCGACCCCGCCGAGGAGATCGACCGGCGCGTCGGCTTCCTGTGCGAGTACCTGAGGCTCACCGGGGCCAAGGGCTTCGTCCTCGGCATCAGCGGCGGTATCGACTCCTCGCTGGCCGGCAGGCTCGCCCAGCTCGCCGTCGAGCGACTGGCCGCCGAGGGCACCGAGGCCGAGTTCGTCGCGGTGCGCCTGCCCTACCGCACCCAGGCCGACGAGGCCGACGCCCAGCGCGCCCTGGAGTTCATCCGCCCGCAGACCTCCCTGGTCTTCGACGTCGAACCGGCCACCACCGGCATCGAGCGGGTCTACCGCGCGGCTACCGGTGCGGACCTCACGGACTTCACCAAGGGCAACGTCAAGGCCCGCCAGCGCATGATCGCCCAGTACGCCATCGCCGGGGACCGGAGCCTGCTGGTGATCGGCACGGACCACGCCGCGGAGTCCGTCACCGGATTCTTCACCAAGTACGGCGACGGCGGGGCGGACATCCTCCCGCTGTTCGGGCTGGACAAGCGCCAGAACCAGGCCCTGCTGCGCGAGCTCGGCGCCCCCGAGGCCGTGTGGACCAAGAAGCCCACCGCGGATCTGCTGGATGCGACCCCCGGCCGGGAGGACGAGGATGAGCTGGGCATCACCTACGACGTCATCGACGACTACCTGGAGGGCCGCGAGGTGACCGCGGAGCAGGCCGAGGCCATCGAGCGCCGCTACCTCATCACCCGACACAAGCGCACCACCCCGGTCTCCCTGGTGGACCCGTGGTGGAAGAATGACCGGTAGGGAGCGGACCCGCTCCCCCTGACCCGAGTCGAGGAGCATCACCGTGATCCCCCGTTCGTCCACCACCATCCTGGTCACCGGAGTCCTGGCCGTGATCTTCGGCCTGGTCGCCCTGTTCTGGCCCGTGCACACCGCCATGGCCGTGGTCATGATCGTCGGGGCCTTCCTCGTGGTCGCCGGCATCGCCGAGGCCGTGTTCGCGGCCCGCTCCGGCCGGGGCGTGCGCGCCTGGGGCCTGTGGTCCGGGATCCTCACCGCGCTCGTCGGCATCGTCGCCCTGTTCGCCCCGGCCGCCGGGGTCACCGCCGTCGTGTGGATCGTGGGCGTGTGGCTCATCGTGCGCGGTGTGCTCAGCCTGATGGCGGCCACCTCCACCCCGGGGCCCGGACGCGGCCTGGGCGTGCTCGTCGGGATCCTGTGGATCCTGCTCGCCCTGATCCTGCTGTTCAACCCCGTCGCCGGCGCCGGGGCCCTGAGCATCCTGCTCGGGGTGCTGGCCCTGTTCTCCGGGTTCGCGATGATCGCCGCCGGCCTCGTCTTCCGCCGCGTGGGCAACGGCCTGCGCCGGGCCGAGGCGCAGTTCCGCCAGCAGTACGGCACCGTAGACGGCACCACCCGGCGCACCCGCTCCCCGCTGGACACCGGCGACGTCATCGAGGGCGAGACCAAGTGAGCACCGCTCCCGCTCATCCCGGCGCCGTCGAGTTCCGCGCCGCCCGGGACCTCCTGCTCGAGCTGCGCGAGGATCTCGACGCCGCCCGGGAGGCCTTCCGCTGGCCGCGCCCGACGCACTTCAACTTCGCCCTGGACTGGTTCGACGCCGTCGCCGCGACCCCGGAGCGGGCCGAGCAGGAGGCCCTGGTGATCGTGGAGGAGGACGGGACCTCCCAGCGGATCACCTACCGGCAGATGTCCGAGCGCTCCTCCCGGGTGGCCGTGTGGCTGCGGCAGCTGGGTGTCGCCCGCGGGGACCGCATCCTGGTGATGCTGGACAACCAGGTGGAGCTGTGGGAGACGATGCTCGCCGGGACCAAGCTCGGGGCGGTCCTGCTGCCCACCACCACGATGCTCGGCCCCCGGGACCTGCAGGACCGGGTGGAGCGCGGGCAGGTGTCCTGGGTCGTGGTCGGCCCGGGCAGCGTCGGCAAGTTCGCCGAGGTCGACGGCGATTTCACCGTCATCGAGACCGGCCCGGAGGCCGCCTCCCGCGTCACCTCCCCCGCCGGGGCCCACCCGCACGCCGCCTACGAGGACTCCCGGGTAGAGTCGGCGTGCCTGGAGATCCTGGAGCCGACGCGGGCCGAGGACCCGCTGCTGCTGTACTTCACCTCGGGGACCACCAGCAGGGCCAAGCTCGTGGAGCACTCCCACGCCTCGTACCCCATCGGGCACCTGTCCACGATGTACTGGATCGGGCTGCGCCCCGGGGACGTGCACCTGAACGTGGCCTCCCCCGGGTGGGGCAAGCACGCCTGGTCCAACTTCTTCGCCCCGTGGATCGCGGAGGCCACGGTGCTGGTGCACCACTACTCCCGCTTCGACGCCGCCGCGCTGATGGCCGTGATGGAGCGGGAGTCCGTGACGAGCTTCTGCGCCCCGCCGACGGTGTGGCGGATGCTGATTCGCGCGGACCTGACCCGGCTGCGCACCCCGCCCCGGGAGGCCGTCTCCGCCGGGGAGCCGCTGGATGCCCGGGTGATCACCCGGGTGCAGGAGGCTTGGGGCGTGGAGATCCGGGACGGCTTCGGGCAGACCGAGACCACCGTGCAGATCGCCAGCACCCCGGGGATGCCGCTGAAGGCCGGGGTGCTGGGCCGTCCCGCTCCGGGCTTCGACGTCGAGCTGCTGGACGCGTCCACCGGTCAGCTGATCACCGGGCCCGGGCAGGGGGAGGCCTGCCTGCGCACGGACCCGCGTCCGGTGGGCCTGATGACTGGCTACGTCGGGGACCCGGAGCGCACCGAGCGGACCCTGCGGGACGGGCTGTACCGCACCGGGGACGTGATGCGCCGGGACGAGGACGGGCTGTACACGTACGTGGGCCGGGACGATGACGTGTTCAAGGCCAGCGACTACAAGCTCTCCCCCTTCGAGCTGGAGGCCGTGGTGCTGGAGCACCCCGAGGTCGCGGAGGCCGCCGTCGTGCCCTCCCCGGACCCGGTGCGTCTGGCCGTGCCCAAGGTGTACGTGCTGCCGGCTGCCGACGCGCAGGCGGGGGCGCAGCTGGCCGAATCCGTGCTGGCGCACTGCCGTGAGCGCCTGGCCCCCTACGCCCGGATCCGCCGCCTGGAGTTCGCCGAGGCCCTGCCGCGCACCGTGTCCGGGAAGATCCGGCGCGTGGAGCTGCGCGAGCGCGAGCAGCGCCTGCACGGGCCCGACGGCGAGCGCACCCCGGCCCCGGGAGAGGCCGCCGAGTACGCGGAGGCCGACTTCCCCGGGCTGAGGAGACGCCGATGAGCACCGAGACCGCACGAGCCGCCGCCGAGCCGGGCGCACCCGATCCGCGCGCGAGCGACCCCCGCACCGCCACCGGGCGCACCCTCGGGTGGGGCATCGTCTCCACGGGGGCGATCGCCCGGAAGGTGACCCCGGACATCGCCCTGCTGGCCGACGCCCGCCTGGTGGGGGTCTCCTCCCGCACCGAGGAGTCCGCGCGCGCCTTCGCCGAGGAGTTCGGGGTGGGCCGGGCCTACGGCGGGCCGGACGGGATGGCGCGGATGCTGGCGGACCCGGAGGTGGAGATCGTCTACATCGCGACCCCGCACGGGCAGCACCACGAGCACATCACGGCGGCCCTCGAGGCCGGCAAGCACGTGGTGTGCGAGAAGGCCCTGACCATCACCGCGGCGCAGGCCCGCGACGTCGTCGAGCTGGCGGATCAACGGGGGCTGTTCCTCATGGAGGGGCTGTGGACCCGGTTCCTGCCGATCCGCGCGCGCATCGCCGAGGTGCTGGCCGGCGGGGAGATCGGCGCGCCGCGGTGGGCGCAGGCGGACCTGGGCTTCCGCGGTCCGGAGGACACCGGGCACCGGCTGTGGCGGGAGGACGCCGGCGGCGGGGCCCTGCTGGACATGGGCTGCTACGGGCTGCACTGGCCGTGGCTGGCCTTCGGGGAGCCCACCGGATTCACCGCGAGCGCGATCAGGCGTGGGTCCGTGGACGCGCTGACCAGCATCACCGCGGCCTTCGACGACGCCCCGGGCGGGGCCGCCACCGCGCAGATCACCCTGTCCCTGGCCTCCCAGGGGCCGCGCCGGGCCGTGATCTCCGGGCAGGAGGGGGTGCTGGAGGTGGGCTCGCCGATGAACCGGCCGGTCTCCTTCACCGTCACGGACGCCTCCGGTGCCGTGCGCGAGGAGCGCGTGGAGACGGTGGGCCGCGGGTACGTCTACGAGATGCGCGAGGCCACCCGCTGCATCCAGCAGGGGCTCACCGAGTCCCCGGTGATGCCGTGGGCGGATTCGGTGCGGCAGATGGCCTGGCTGGATGCGATCCGCGAGCAGATCGGGGTGCGCTACCCCGGGCTGGAGTAGCGCACCCGCACGCGACGTCGGGTCCGGCCGCCGGGCATGTGATCGTCCGTTCGGGCGACGTCGGGCCCGGCTACTCCACGAGCTTGCCCTCCTGGGAAACCTCCCCGCCCATCAGCGCCCGGATCTCCTCCGGGACCGGCGGGATCTGCTCGCGGGTCACGGTCCCGTCCGCGGACCAGATCATGTTGACCCGCAGGGCCGGGTCCTGCTGCGGGTAGTCCGATCGGTTGTGGCAGCCGCGGGTCTCCCGCCGCTCCAGGGCGCACTGCAGGGTCGCCCGGGCGGCGAGGATCGAGGACTTCAGGTCGAAGGCGTGGGACAGCTCGGAGTACCCGGCCAGGTCCGGGTGCACCCCGATGTCCGCGGCGCGGCGCTCGACGTCGTCCAGCTCGGCCAGGCCCTGCGTGAGGCCCTGCTCGTCCCGGACCACCCCGCAGTGCTCGGTCATGATGTTGCGGATGTCCCGCTGCAGGGCGCGCACGTTCTGCTCGCCGTCGGCGGCCAGCAGCTCCCGCACCTCCCGGCGGGCCGCCTCGACGGCCTCGGGGCTGCGCCGCTGGACCCGCAGCCGCTCGGAGTAGCGGGCGGCGGCCTGCCCGGTGATCCTCCCGAAGACCAGCAGCTCGATCAGCGGGTTCCCGCCCAGCCGATTGGCCCCGTGCAGCCCGGAGGAGGCCTCCCCGATCGCGTACAGCCCCGGAACCCCGGTGCCGTGGTCCTCCGGGGCCACCCACACCCCGCCCATCGAGTAGTGCGCGGTGGGCGCGATCTCGATGGGCTCCTTGGTCACGTCCTTCATCTGCAGCTCCATGAGGGTCTGGTACACCCGCGGCAGCCGCTCCATGATGACCTCGCGCGGCAGGTGGGAGATGTCCAGCCACACCCCGCCGTTGGCGGTGCCGCGGCCCTCCTTGATCTCGGTGTACCCGGCCAGGGCCACCCGGTCCCGGGTGGACAGCTCCATCCGCTCGGCGTCGTAGCGGGCCATGTACCGCGCCCCCAGGCCGTTGCGCAGGATCCCACCCTCCCCGCGGGCCGCCTCGGAGACGAGGGTGCCGGCGTCGGCCTCCGGCTCCAGGATCCCGGAGGGTTGGAACTGCACCAGCTCGGCGTCGCGGATCCTCGCCCCGGCCTCCGCGGCCAGGCGGAAGGAGTCCCCGGTGTTCTCGTTGCGTCGGGAGGAGGTGCGCCGCCAGATGCGGTTGTGCCCGCCGGCGGCGAGGATCACGGCGTCGGCCTGGATGACGTAGCGCAGCCCGGTCTCCTGGTCGAAGCCGTAGGCGCCGAAGACCGCCCCGTCCTCGTTGACCAGCAGCCGGGTGATGTACACGGTGTCCAGGATGGGGATCTCCAGCTGCTCGGCCCGGTGGATCAGGGTCCGCTGGATCTCCAGGCCCGTGTAGTCCCCGGCGAAGGAGGTGCGCCGCCAGGTGTGCGCACCGAAGAACCGCTGGGAGATCCGGCCGTCCTCCTCCCGGGCGAAGTTCATGCCGTAGCGCTCCAGGTCCCGGATGCCCTGCTCCGCGCCCTGGGTGACGATCTGCACGATGTCCGGGTGGGCCAGCTCGTAGCTCTCCCGGATGGTGTCCGCGGCGTGCTGCTGCCAGGAGTCCTCCGGGTCCATCGTGGCCAGGGCCGCGTTGATGCCCCCGGCGGCCAGGGAGGTGTGGGCGTCGGCCTTGGGTCTCTTACCCACGGCCAGCACGTCCCGGCCCAGCTCGGACAGCTCGATGGCGGCGCGCAGCCCCGCGCCTCCCGTGCCGATGACGAGCACCTCGGTGCTGACGTGACGCTCCTGGGCAGCCTGGTCCAGGCTCATGGCGAACTCCTTCGTTCGGGGGTGGTGGGTTGGGGGTGGTGTCGGGCGTGGGCCGCAGCGTCGGCGGCGACGGCGCGCGGGCCCGGGGTGCCGTCGGGGCTGGTGGTGGGGGTCTGGAGGCGGGGTGGGGGCGGGTTCCTGGTCCCGGGGCCCGGGTTCCGGTTCCTGGTTCCTGATTCCGGGGTCCGGGTTCCGGGTGGAAGGGGCCTGCGGATCACCTGGGGCTGCCGGTCAGAACACGTCGGCGTGGTGCAGGTGCAGCCGGGTGTGGCGGTGGATCAGGTCCTGGCACAGGCCGGTGACCTCGGGCCAGTCGCTGCCGCCCACCCAGATCAGCTCGGGGCCGGGGTCGTCGGATCCCTCGGCGGGGACCCATTCGGCGACCCAGGCGGTCACGGCGTCGATGAGTCTGGCGCCGGGCTGCGGCGTCGGGCTCTGGGCGCTTTCCCGCACGAGCCAGTGCACGGCGAGTCCGGCGGGGACCTCGAGCTCCTCGATGTGGGCGGGTTCCCGGACCTCCACGAGCACCTGCCCGTGCACCCACGGCGGCAGCTGGCGGATCAGCTCCGCCATGAGGTCGATGTCGGAGCGGTTGCCGGCCAGCAGGACCGGTGCCTCATGCTGCATGGGGTTCCTCATCGACGGGGACATCACACCGCAACGGTAGTGCGAACCTCATGCTTAGGCAAGCCTTGCCTAACTTACTGACGAAGTGTCGGAGCTGAGGGGAGGGTGCCGCGCCCCGTGCGACCCTTCCCCTGCCTCTGACGCCTCCGGCCTCCCGCCTCCCGCGAGACGGCGCATCCGTTCCCGCCCCTTCCCGCGAGACGGCGCTCTCGTTCCCAAAAACATGGAATCCGGGAACGAATGCGCCGGGTCGGCGAGGGAGGTGCCGCGGGAGAGAACGTCCGCGCCGAGTCATCACTTTCGTCGAGGCAGGCTCCGCGAGTCATCACTTTCGACCGGAAATCCGCGGTTTTTCGGTCGAAAGTGATGACTCGACGCTCGGGGGCGGGATCAGCGGAGGATGAGCACCAGTACGACGACGACCGCGAGCACCAGCACCGCGATCGTGCCGAACAGCGCCCCGCGGCCTTCGGACTCCCGACGCTGCACGTTGGGCCCGGTCATGAACTCGCTGCCGCTGGACCCGTCCAGGAAGTCGTAGGCGTTGTGCCCGGCGTTCTCGCGCGGGGTCTCCTGCGGTGGCCGGTGGCCTTCGTCGCTGTGGTGACGGCGGGATTCTGCGGACATCTTGGCTCTCCTCGATTCATCGGGGGGCTAGGCTCCCACACTAGCAACCGGTGTGTTCCGGATGACGTTCACCTATGCGGCACCCCGCGCCACCCGTCGAAACCGCACGGTCACCCCGATGCCCCCCGTACCGACGCCGCCGCCCTCCGCGACCCGGCGCATCCGTTCCCAGCCCCTTCCGCGAGGCGGCGCATCCGTTCCCGAAAACGCGGAATCCGGGAACGAAAACGCCGGGTCAGCGAAGTGGTGGCCGCAAGAGGGAACGAATGCGCCGGGTCGGCGTCGGCGGACGGGCGGCCCGGACCGGCCCGTCCTATCCGGACCACCCCCGCCCCGGTCACCGGTCCTCGAAGCGGGGCTTGCGCTTCTCGGCGAAGGCGGCCATGCCCTCCTTCTGGTCCCGGGTGGAGAACAGCGCGTGGAAGGCCCGGCGCTCGAAGAGCAGGCCCTGTTCCAGGGGCATCTCGAAGGCCGCGGCCACCGCTTCCTTGGCGATCATCGTCGCCGGGCGGGACTGGGCCGCGATCGTGCGAGCCACCTCGAGGGCGGTGTCCAGGACGGCGTCGTCGGGCACCAGGCGGGAGACCAGACCGGCCCGCTCCGCCTCCGCCGCGTCCATCATCCGGCCGGTCAGCACCATGTCCATGGCCTTGGCCTTGCCCACCGCGCGGGTCAGCCGCTGGGAGCCGCCCATCCCCGGGATCACGCCCAGGGTGATCTCCGGCTGCCCGAACCGCGCGCCTTCCCCGGCCACCAGGACGTCGCACATCATCGCCAGCTCGCACCCGCCGCCCAGGGCGTAGCCGTTCACCGCGGCCACCACCGGCAGACGCACCCCGGCGAAGCGCCGCCACCGGGAGAACCAGTCCGCGGCCAGCATCTCGGGGTAGCTCCTGCCCGCCATCTCCTTGATGTCCGCCCCGGCGGCGAAGGCCTTCTCCGACCCGGTCAGCACGATCACCCGCACCTGCGGGTCCGCCTCCCACGCCTCGGCGGACTCCACCACCGCGTCCATCACTTCTGCGTTCAGCGCGTTCAGCGCCTTCGGCCGGTTCAGCCGCAGCAGCCCGACGCCGTCGCGCACCTCGGTCAGCACCACCGGCTCCGCCGTCTGCTCCCGTTTCCCGCTCATCTCCAGCTCCTCGCTCATCTCCGGTTCATCCTCCGTCGCGGCGCCGCTGTGACCCGGCGGCTCACCGGGCCCGCCTCACCGAGCCCGCCTCACCGACCCTCAGGCTCCCTCGGCCGGCTCCTCCGGGGCCTCCTCCAGCCCCAGGTCCGCCTGGCCCGGCACCGGGGCGAAGAACCCCAGCACCGCCTCGCGGGTGGCCTCCTCCAGGGTGGCCGGCTCCCACCGGGGGTTCCTGTCCTTGTCCACCACCTGGGCGCGGATGCCCTCGGCCATGTCGTGGCCCAGGATCGCGTGCCCGCTGGTGCGGAAATCCTGGTCCAGGGTCGCCGCGATGCTCATCTCCCGGGCCCGGCGCAGCGCCTCCAGGGCCGTCTTCATCCCGGTGGGGCTGTTGCGGCGGATCGCCGCGAGCGCCTGGGCCGCCAGCTCATCCTCCGGCACCTGCTCCACCCGGCGGATCAGCCCGTCCCGGATCTGCTCCACGGTCTCCCCGGCGAAGACCTCGTCCACCCACACCCGGGCCTCCTCCAGCCCGGAGACCGGCGGCTCGACGGCGAAGCCCTCGACGACGTCGGCCACCCGCTCCGGATCCGCCACCGACTCCAGGGCGCGGGCCAGCTCCGCCAGCCTCTCCTCCGGCACGTACGCATCGGCCAGCCCGAGGTACAGGGCGTCCGCGGCGTCCCCGTGCCGCCCGGTCAGGGCGAACAGCTCCCCCGTGCGCCCCGGCGCCTGGCCCAGATGCCAGCTGCCGGCCACGTCCGGGGAGAAGCCGATTCCGGTCTCCGGCATCCCGATCCGTGTGGTCTCGGTGACCACCCGCACCTGCGCGGGCACGGATACCCCGACGCCGCCGCCGAGCACCAGCCCGCTCATGAACGCCACCACCGGCTGGGGGTGCTCGGCGATGCGCAGATCCAAGGCGTATTCGGCGCGGAAGAACGCGAAACCCTGCTCCGGGTCCTCGGTGCACGCCCGGTGCAGGGCCCGGATGTCCCCGCCCGCGCACAATCCGCGCTCCCCCGCTCCGCGCAGCAGCACCGCGCGCACCGCGTCATCCCGTTCGAAGGCGTCCAGGGCGGCGTCGGTGCGGCGGATCATCTCCGTGTCCATCGCGTTGACGGCCCGGGGGCGGTTCAGGGTGATGACGCCCAGATGCCCCCGCGTCTCGACGAGGACGGTGGGCTCGGTCTCCGGTGCGCTCTGCGGTGCGGTGGTGCTCATCGACTGCGGTTTCCCTTCCCGATGCTCTGTGCGGTGGTGGATGGTTCGAGGCGCGGCCGCTCAGCCCTCGCGCTGGCGTCTGGACGCGGCGGCCGCGGCCTTGCCCTGCGCGGCGATCTCCGCCCAGTCGGCCCCGGACAGGGCCGTCAGCGGGGAGAAGGTGGAGGGCCCGGCGAGCATCTGCGCCCCGTCCATGACGATGTTCTGCCCCGTCAGGTACTCGCAGGCGTCGGACAGCAGGAAGATCACCAGATTCGCCAGCTCCGCCACGGTGCCCGCGCGCCCGGCCGGCACGGCGTCCAGATCCGTCATGTCCCCGCGCACCCGCCGCCCCGAGCCCAGCACCACGGAGGTGTACTCGGTGGGGATGGCCCCCGGGGAGACGGCGTTCAGGCGGATCCCGTGCCGGGCCCACTCCACCGCCAGGGACCTGGTCATCGCGAGCACCGCGGACTTCGCCATCGCGCTGGGCACCACGAAGGCCGACCCGGTGTGCACCCAGGAGACCAGGGTGGACAGGACGGCCCCGGGCAGCCCCTGCTCGATCCACCGGCGCCCGACGGCGTGGGTCACGTGGTAGGAGCCCTTCATCACCGTATCCGTGATGGCCGCGAAGCCGCGCGGGGAGAGCTTCTCCGTGGGGGAGATGAAGTTGCCGGCGGCGTTGTTGATCGCCCCCGTCAGCGGGCCGTGCTCCTCCCAGATCCGCTGCACCGCGGCCTCCACGGCCTCGGCGTCGCGCACGTCCACGGACTGGAAGGTCACGACGCCGGGGTGCGGCCGGTCCGCGATCTCCTGCGCGATCTGCTGGGCGGCGTCGGCCAGCACGGGCTCCCGGCGGCCCCAGATCTGCACGTGCGCGCCGTGTGCGGCCAGCTGCTCGGCCACACCGCGGCCCAGGCCGGTGCCGCCGCCGGTGAGCAGGATGCGCTGCCCGGCCAGCAGGTCCGCCCGGTAGGGCGAGGGCGGGCCAAGCGCGTCAGCAGCGCGGGCTGAGGGTGCGGCGGCGGATTCGGTCACGGTGGGGCTCCTTCCAGCGGCTCGCCCCGACGGCGCTGCCGGGGCGGCAGGCGAGCCCGCCCACGGCGTGCCGCCCATCACAGCCACCCTACCGGGGACGGCGGAAGATCGCCCCCTCCTGCGGGTGCAGGGTCACGCGCCGCGGGGCCGGCTCCCCCGCGGCATCCACCAGCCCGGCGGGGACCCGGACCCTGGCCCGCCGAGCCCCCGCCCGGAAGTTCACGGCGGCCCAGCCCTGTTCGAAGCGGCGGGACCACACGGCATCGCGCCGATGCCCGCGCCCCACCGCGGCCCCCAGCTCCCAGTGCTGCTCCGGCAGGAACGGCGCACCGGAGTAGTCGTCATGGGCGGTCGCGGTCACGGCCGTGCGCCCGCCCCCGCCGAAGACCCACAGTGCGGCGACGGCGTAGCGCAGCCGCGCGGCATCCTCCCGCCCGGCGGCCGGCACCCGGGCGATGCACAGCCGGTCCCCGCGCAGCGGCGGGATCTGCGCCTGCACCGTGGGCGGGTCGAAGAAGTCCTCCGGGGACCACCCCAGCCACACCTCCTCGAAGCCCCCGCCGTAGGCGCTGTGCCGCTCCCACCGCCCCTCCTCCCGCCGCGACTCGGCGATGTTGGGCACCAGCAGCCGTCCGATCCCGTTGAGCGCGGCCCCCGCCTCCTCCACCAGGGTCTGCACCCCGGCCCGGATCTGCGCCATCGTCTCCACATCGCGCAGGGGCAGGCCCAGACCGTAGTAGTCATCGAACACGTCGTTGTCCGCCATGACGCCGTGGAAGGGGGAGCCGCGCATCTCCTCGACCACGTTGCGCACCCACCGGCGGCGATAGGACGGGTCCCAGACCCGCATCTGCCAGTGCCCGCCGTAGCCGTTCCACTGGATGCGCGAGCCATCCCGCCGACGGGCGAACCACGCGCCCTCCCGCTCGGCTTCGGCCTCCCGGCGGGAGACCCCGGAGCTGAAGACCGGGCCCGGTTCGTAATCGCGAACCGAGGACAGGCATTTGTAGCTCAGCAGCAGGGTCCCCGGGCTGCGCTCCCGCAGGTACGCGGCGGCCCCCGTCTCCCAGGGCTGCAGGATCGCCACCGCGTAGCGTCCGACGGCGGCCTCCAGCTGCTCCCGGGGGATCGGGCCGCCGTAGCGGACCCACGCCGCTCGGGAGCCGGGCCCAGGCCCGGGATCCACCGCGTCGGGGCGGAACCGCCCCGGAGGGAAGGCCGGAGGGAACTGCCCCGGGTGGCCGGCGGGCGCGCCCCTCGCCTCCCCCCTCCCCGGGTTCACCGGATCTCCAGGGCCCGGCGGGCCCGCTGGCCGCTGAGCTCACCGGAGAGGACCCGCTGCTCCACGGACGGGAACCCGCCCAGCTCCCGATAGAGGTCGTTGTACCGGGCCATGACGTCCGACAGCTGGAAGAATCCCTCCACGCGTCCCCGGGCGCTGGCCGCGAGACGGGCGTACCGCGCCGGATCCGAGATCACCCCGGCCACCGCATCGGCCAGCATCGGCGCGTCCCCGGGCCGGGTGAGCACCCCGCACCCCTGCCAGGTGCGACCGTCCGGGTGGGTCAGCTCGTCGTCGATCAGCTGGGACATCCCGCCGACGTCGGAGCCGATCACGGGGATGCCCGCGCTCATCGCCTCCAGCGCCACCACAGGCTGGCCTTCGTTGTAGGAGGGCATCAGCAGCAGGTCGTAACGGCCCAGCTGCGCCCGCACGTCCACGGTGCCGCGGAAGCTCACCCACCGCTCCAGGTGCAGCTCCTCGATCTTCTGCCGGCACAGCTCGTAGTACTCCGGCACGTGATCCGTGGGCCCCAGCACATCCAGGGTGAAGTCCTCCACCCCGCGGGAGATCAGCAGGTGCAGGGCATCCAGCAGGTCCGCGAGCCCCTTGATGGGCACCACGCGGGCGATGAACACCAGCTTCCAGGTGCGTCGGGCGGCCCCCTCCGGGGTCAGGGCAGCGATCCGCTGCGTCTCCTCCAGGCGCAGGGCGTACTGCTCGTTGAACTCGGAGAGCACCGTCCCGTTGGGCAGGATGCTCACCCGCCCGGGGTCATCCACCGGAGCATCCAGTCCCCGCGCCTCCTCCAGCGCCTTGGGGTACAGGTAGGTGATGCGATCCGTGCTCGGATAGCAGAACCGGCCCATCTCGATCCACCAGGCCATCCACGCCCGCTGCACGGGCGTGACCGCCTCGAAGTCCCGGTAGTCCCCGGTGCGCACCGGCAGGGCCATGTTCCGGCCCAGGAGGGTGTTGACGGTGTCGCGCACGTAGAGGTTGTGCTCGGTGAGCAGGAACGCGGCGTCGTGGTCCCGGGCCGCGGCCGCCGCGACCAGCGACGCGTACCCGGTGGTGTGCGCGTGGTATACCCGAGCCCGCGGCATCGTCTCGGCCAGCAGCGCATAGAGGATGGACATGAAGTCCCGCACCAGCCAGAACGTCTCGGACAGGGACAGACCCAGCCCGGACAGCCGCTCGCGCACCGCCGTCATGAACTCCTGCGTGCCCAGCACCCGCCAGGCCTCCATGGTGCGGGTGCGCGGGTTGAATCCGGCGTCGTAGAGCCGCCACAGCGGCTCCGGGTCCCCCGTGCGCGCCAGCGTCCGGATCCCGTCGAAGAACCAGCCGGAGACCCGCCGACGCTGCCCCCGGTCCATCCCGACGGCGCGCGCTCCCGCGGCTTTGAAGTCCTGCGCATGCTCCTCCATGGACAGGTGGATCAGCCGCACCCACCGCACGTTCTCCGGCATCCCGTACAGGTCCTCGCTCGGGGCGGCGGAGTCCCAGGCGATGTGGATGATCCCGTAGGAGATGTCCGGATTCATGGTGACGATGTCATGCACCACCGCCGAGACCCCGCCCTTCAGGAAGGGGTAGGTCGATTCCATGATGATGGCGACGTCCACATCCTCGCAGTCCTCGCTCGACGTGTGCACGCGCGGCTGCCTCGGTGTTCCAGTCTGCATATCCGTCCCCCAGACGATGATTGATGTGCGGCCCCCAGCGGGCCGCCGGTGGCGCCGCGTCCCGGCGCCGTGGATCGCGCGTTCCTCGGAAACGCCGGCAGGTGACCCCCGCCGCGCTCCGGCTCCCCTCCCGGTGCGCGGGGCGGGCTCACCAGGCGAGGGCCTGGCGCCAGAACAGCGTGTACTCCGGCACGGACCATACCCGCCGGTAGCCGACGTAGGCGGCCACCGCCAGGACGGCGTCCACCCCGATCAGCACCGGATACGCCCCGGCCGGTCCCAGCAGCGCCAGGGCCAGGCAGCAGGCCGCCAGATGCACCGCACAGAGCACCTGGGCGCCGACGCGCCGCCCGATGTAATCCAGCTGGTAGGTCAGCAGCGTCACGGTCATGAACAGCCAGGACGCCGCCAGCACGCTCAGTCCCCACGGGAAGGACCCGGGCAGCGCCGCCCCCAGCACGAGCGCCGTCGGGATGGCCCCCACCGCCCCGATCGCCAGGGTGCGGCGCACCGCGGACTCCACGGCTCCGGACAGCTGGGCGGAGCGACGGGTCATCGCGGCATACGGCTCCCCGTGGATGGCCGTGCGCAGGCGTCCGACGGCGCGGTCCACCCCCGGGGCGTAGAGCTGGAAGTAGCAGTTGTACGCGAGGATCGCCGGCAGCAGGGCGAGGAACACCGCGACCACGTCCATCCGGGGGCCGACCACCAGGAACAGGATCAGCTTGTCCGCCCACAGGACCGAGCCCAGCAGCGCGCCGCGGACCATATCCCGCAGCGCCGGAAGCGCCCCCGGGGAGCGCAGCGCCCGCACCTGCGGCAGGGCGGCGCGCAGGAAGACCAGCTGCGTCACGGTGCCCAGCACCGGGGGCAGCCACCACACGGTGGGCATCGCCAGCAGGGCCAGAGCGTAGGCCAGCCACGCCGCGGCCCACACGCCCTTGCGCTGCAGCACATTGCCCGGGACGAGGGACTGGACGAAGACCAGATGCAGGCAGATCAGCGCCGCGTAGGCCAGCAGCGCCGTCGGGCTCCACCGCAGCAGCAGCCCCGCCAGCGCGGTGAAGATCGCGACCACGGGCAGACTCAGCGCGAAGGTGCGCGCCCAGTGCTGGGCGAAGCGCCCGGTGACGGCCGCGCGGTCCTTCGCCTCGATGAGGTCACCCAGGCTCCGGTAGATCGGCAGGCAGCCGATCTGGCTCAGCCAGGGGACGGTGAGGCTGCTGGCCAGCACCACAGTGCTCAGCTGCTGCCCGCCCAGCTGCGCCGCGGCCAGACGCGGCGAGACGAGCGGGAAGATGGTGCTCAGCAGGATGACCGGCGAGAGGTAGAGCAGCAGCTGCAGCCCGGTGCGGGCCCGCGAGGCGGGCGCCGGCTCGGTGGACCGGGAGGGCGGATCTCCCTGCTGATGACGAGATGGCACAGTGATGCCCGATGACACAAGCTACCCCCATAGCTCTTCCGCGGTCTCACCCGCGGGTCGCGGCGCCGGAGAGCGGCGGACGCCGACTCCGACGATGAGAAGCGGCCCCCCGGCCGCTTGTCCGTCACCCTACACCGGGGCGGGGACCCGGCACCGGTTCATGCCGGAGCTCACCTTCGAGCCGCGGGCCGCCCGACCGCCCGCGAGCGAGCTCCGCGGCGGCGCCGGGGCCGTCGTCGGGCGGCCGGGCGGAGCGGTTGTGGGTACGGTGGTGCGCATGAGAATCGCCACCTGGAATGTGAACTCGATCCGCGCCCGCACCGACCGCGTGGAGGCCTGGCTGGACCGCTCCGATGCGGATGTGCTGGCGATCCAGGAGACCAAGGCCAAGGACGAGTCCTTCCCCTTCGCGGTCTTCGAGCGGCTGGGCTACGACGTCGCGCACTTCGGGCTGAGCCAGTGGAACGGGGTGGCCATCGCCTCCCGGGTGGGTCTTGAGGACGTGCAGCGCACCTTTCCCGGGCAGCCGGCCTTCGGCAAGCCCGGGCAGGAGCCGGTGCAGGAGGCCCGTGCGATCGGCGCGACCTGCGGCGGCGTGCGGATCTGGAGCCTGTACGTGCCCAACGGGCGCGGTCTGGATGACCCGCACATGGCGTACAAGCTGGAGTGGCTGAAGGTGCTGCGCGAGGACGTGCGCGGGTGGCTGACGGAGGACCCGCGGCTGCCGCTGGCGCTGGTGGGGGACTGGAACGTGGCCCCGGAGGACGGGGATGTGTGGGACATCGACTTCTTCCGCCGCAACGGGATGACCCACGTCAGCGCCCCGGAGCGGGAGGCCTTCGCCGCGTTCCTGGACGAGGCCGGCCTGAGCGACGTCGCCCGCCCCTACACCCAGGGCGAGAAGGACTACACGTACTGGGACTACACCCAGCTGCGCTTCCCGAAGAACGAGGGCATGCGCATCGACTTCCAGCTGTGCTCCCCCGCCCTGGCCGAGCGCGTCACCGGCGCCTTCTACGACCGCGAGGAGCGCAAGGGCAAGGGCGCCAGCGACCACCTGCCCGTCGTCGTGGACTACCGGGACTGACGGCGCCGCCCCGGCCTCGCCTCCCTCTCCCTCCCCCCCCCCCGGAGGAACCGTTGGGGAGGGGTTTCGGTGTTCGGGAGCGTCCTCGGGGCTCCCGCACACCGAAACCCCTCCCAAACCCTCGGATCGGAGCCGGGAGGCGGGGCGGGGTCAGCTGGGGGTGGTGCGGCGGATGAAACGGGTGAACAGGGCCTGGGCCAGCGCGTCCTCGCGGGACATCATCTCCGGGTGCCACTCCACCGCGGTCAGATCCATCCGATCCCCGGGGCAGTCCAGCGCCTCGATCACCCCGTCCCGGGCGCGGGCGCACACCCGCAGACCCTCCCCGAGCCGGTCGATGACCTGGTGGTGGTACGAGTTGACCAGGGCCGACGCCGGGTGCTCGCCGTCGTCTCCAGCCTCACCGTCGGTGCCCGTCCCAGGCTGCCCCACGCGGCGCATTCCGGCGGCTCCCGGATCCTGGGTGCGCGCCTCGGCCAGGGCCTCGGCCAGGAACGTGCCCGGCTCGACGTCGATCGCGTGCACCCCCAGGGCGGGGTTGCCGGTGGAGCTGTGCTGCTGGGTCGTGCCGGCGTAGCGCAGGTCCTGGACGAGGGTTCCGCCGAAGAACACGTTGACCAGCTGCATGCCGCGGCAGATCGCGAACACCGGCAGCCCGGAGTCTCCCGCCAAGCGCAGGGCCTCCAGCTCGTAGGCGTCGCGCACCGGGTCCACCGGGCCGCAGCCGATCAGCGGATCCTGGCCGTAGCGCTGCGGGTCGACGTCCACCCCGCCCGCCAGGATCAACCCGTCCAGGGCGTCCAGCTGAGCCGGGAGCACGGACAGATCCGGGGAGGGCGCCATGAGGAAGGGCGCCCCGCCGGACGCCGCGACGGAGCGGGGGTAGTCCTCGTTGACGGTGATCCGCGGGTAGCCCGGGAACTGGTAGTGGGCGACGGCCTCCAGGTTGGTGATGATCCCGATGACGGGCCGGCGCCCGGTCCCCTCGCTCATACTGCGTCCCTCCAGAGACCCCTCAGAGATGCGAGAAGACCGCCCCGCATAGAAGCCTACGGGGCGGTCTTCGGTGGCTCCGACCGGCGTCGATCCGGTGACCTTACGATTTTCAGTCGTACGCTCTACCAACTGAGCTACAGAGCCTCGGCACATCCTGTACCGGATATGCCGCGACGGCGCCTCACCCCCGGTGTGACCGGGAGGAATACGCCGCCTGAGCGACCCTGACGGGACTTGAACCCGCGACCTCCGCCGTGACAGGGCGGCGCGCTAACCAACTGCGCTACAGGGCCTCGTTGTTTTTTCCAACGAGAGAAGAGCCTACCGGAACCCCTCTCGCCGGGCAAATCCACTCTCGTGTGATCTGCAGTACCCCCAACGGGATTCGAACCCGTGCCGCCGCCGTGAAAGGGCGGTGTCCTAGGCCGCTAGACGATGGGGGCCCGGACCGGCGCGGTCCACCCGCGCCGAAGCACACACCAGCATACGGGGGCGGGGCGCACCGCGCCAATCACGCACCGCCCCCGCCGGGTGCTGAGCTCAGCCCCAGACCACGGAGGCCTCCGGGGCCTGCTCCAGCCGCGGGTCCTCCCGATCCGGGACGATCATCACGGGCCGATCCGAGCTGTGCAACACCCCCTGGGACACCGAGCCGAGGATGATCCCGCGCAGCCCGCCGCGACCCCGGGTGCCCACCACGGTCAGATCCGCCTTCTGCCCGGCCTCCAGCAGCACCTCCACCGGAGAGCCGTCGATCAGCTCGGCATCCACCGTCAGATCCGGGTAGTACTCGTGGATCCACGCCTTGGCCTTCTCCTGCAGATCCGCGACCTCGCGGTAGATCGCCTCGAAGTCCACGGCCGCCGGCACCCAGCTCAGCGCCCCCGTGTACGGGGCCAGCGCGTTGACCAGGGTCAGCCCGACGCCATAGCGCTGAGCCTGCTCCGCGGCCTCGAGGATCGCGATGCGCGCCTGATCCGATCCGTCCGAGCCGACCACCACGCGCTGGCTCGGGGCCAGCACCTGCGGATCCTTGCCGGCCTGCTGAGCCCACGGCAGCGGCACGACGACGACGGGGCAGTGCGCCCGGGCCGGCAGGGAGGTGGACACCGTGCCCAGCAGCCGGCCCATGAAGCCGCGGGCCGTGCGGGAGCCGACCACCACCAGCTCGGCATGCTCGGAGAAGTCCACGAGGATCGTCGAGGCGTCCCCGGTCTCCACCGTGGCCCGCAGCTCGACCTGCGCATCGGAGACCCGGGAGCGGGCCTCGTCGAGGATCTGGGCGACCCCGTCCTCCAGGGCCTTCTCATCCACCACGGAGTATCCGGCGTCGAACCCGGAGCCGGTGAACACCGGGAGGGAGTAGGCGGTGACCAGGCGCACCGCGGCCCCGCGCCGCTCGGCTTCCGCGACCGCCCAGGTCAGCGCGCCGAAGCTCTGCTCGGAGCCGTCGATGCCGACGATGATCTCCCCGCGCAGCTCCTCGGCCGAGGGGGAGCTGGCACGCTGGGCCACCGCCTCCCGACCGAAGCTGCCATCCTGCCCAACGCCGTTGTTCTCGGTCATCTCCATCTCTCCTTGCGACTGCGAAGACGAGGGTTCTCGATGCCTCCAGTCTAAGCCGGCAGGGGCCCTGCCAGCCCGAGATGACGCGGCGGGAGGGCTCAGTCCCGGGCGTCCGCCGAGGCCCCGGAGCGGGAGATGTCCACCATCTCCGCCCGCTCCACGACCTTCACCCGCTGGCGCGGGTTCCCGGCGGCATCCTGAGCGGCCGCGCCCAGCGCCTTCTCGTGCGCGTCCAGGGCGTGCCAGCCCTCCCACGTGGTGAACTCGACGCCGCCCCGGTCCAGCAGGGCGGGCACGGCCTCCGGCTCCGGGTGCGCGGCAGTGAAGGCGCGGTCCTCGAGCAGGTGCGTGATGGTCTCCAGGGCATCGGACTTGGTGGAGCCGATCAGCCCCACGGGCCCGCGCTTGATCCAGCCCGTCGCGTACAGCCCCGGCACCGGCGTCTCGGTCTCGTCCACCACCCGGCCCTCCACGTTGGTGATGACCCCGCGGGTGCGGTCGAAGCCGATCTCCGGCAGCTCGGAGCCGAAGTAGCCGATGGCCCGGTACACGGCCTGCACCGGGTACTCCAGGATCTCGCCGGTGGGCCGGATGCCGCCGGCGCCGTCCAGCTCGTTGCGCTCCATGCGGATCGCGGCGACCTTCCCGTCCGCATCCCCCACGATCTCCGCCGGGGACTGCAGGAAGTGCAGGTGCAGGCGCCGGGAGGCGTGCTCGGTGCGCTCGGCCTGCTCGGCCTTCCACTTGTCGATGGTCTTGATCAGGGCCTTGATCTGGTTGTTGGACTCGATCGCGGCGCGGGAGGCGTCGTCGTACTGGAGGTCCTCCTCGTGCAGCACGATGTCCACGTCCCGGGACTTGGCCAGCTCCCGCAGCTCCAGCGGGGTGAACTTCATCTGGGCCGGCCCACGGCGGCCGAAGACGTGCACATCGGTGACCGGGGAATCCTTCAGCCCGGCGTAGACGTTTTCGGGGATCTCGGTGGTCAGCAGGTCCTCGGCGTGCTTGGACAGCACCCGCGCCACATCCAGGGCCACGTTGCCGTTGCCCAGCACCGCGATCTCCTTCGCCCGCAGCGGCCACTCACGCGGCACATCCGGATGCCCGTCGTACCAGGCGACGAAGTCCGCCGCGCCGTAGGAGCCGTCCAGCTCGATGCCGGGGATGTGCAGGGATGCGTCGTAGAAGGCGCCGGTGGCGAAGATGACGGCGTCGTAGTGCTCGCGCAGCTGCGCCAGGGTCAGGTCCGTGCCGTACTCGACGTTGCCGAAGAACCGGATGTCCGGATTCTCCATGATCTTGTGCAGGGAGTTCACGATGCCCTTGATGCGGGGGTGATCCGGGGCCACGCCGTAGCGGATCAGGCCGAAGGGGGCGGGGTAGCGGTCGAAGATGTCGATGCTGACGCGCACCTGCCCCTCGGCGACGGCCTCGGAGCGGGACAGCAGGTCCGCGGCGTAGATCCCGGCGGGGCCGGCCCCGATGACGGCCACGCGCAGGGGGCGCTGGTCTTGAGACAAAGCGTTGTTTCCTTTCGGTCGACCGCGAGGGGCGCGGACTCCCGGCTGGAGCGCGGCCCCGTGGGCATCGCCTCGCCAGTCTAGTCAGGCTCGCCTCACCCGAACAGACCCGCTCAACCCGGCGTCAGGCGGCGTCACATGCGCGATCGGGGCGACACCGTCGCCGGGGTGCGCCACGCGGTGGGTGAACCCGGGTGCGAGGGTGCGAGCGCACACATTACCTTGGTGCGTATGACGCAGAGCACCGACACCACAGCCCCCGAGCTGACCTTCGACCCCTCGATCCGCCCGGGCGATGACTTCTACCGCCACGTCAACGGCCCCTGGATCGCCGCCCATGAGATCCCCGCCGACCGCGGCATCGACGGCGCCTTCCACCACCTGCGCGACCTCGCCGAGGAGCAGGTCCGGGACATCATCACCGAGATCGGCCGGCGCGACCCGGATTCGCGCATCGGGCGGCTGTACAACTCCTTCATGGACGAGCAGAGCATCGAAGCCGCCGGCACAGACCCGCTGGAACCGGACCTGGCGCTGCTGGAACAGGCCGAGGACCGGGACGGGCTGGTGCTGGCCCTGGCCGCGCTGGAGGCCTCCGGCGTCGGCGGGCCCGTGGGCCTGTACGTGGCCAACGACGCCAAGGACGCCACCCGCTACGTCCCGAACCTCACCCAGTCCGGGATCGGCCTGCCGGACCGGGACTACTTCTTCGAGGACAAGCACGCCCAGATCCGGGAGGCCTACCGGGCGCACCTGGAGCGGATGTTCGCGCTGACCGGGACCGCCGAGCGCTTCGGCACCACCCCGGCCGACGCCGCCGCCCGGGTGTACGCCCTCGAGGAGAAGATCGCCTCCCACCACTGGGACCAGGTGACCCTGCGCGACGCCAACAAGCGCTACAACCCGCACTCCTTCGACCAGCTGGATCAGGCCTTCCCCGGCTTCCCCTGGACCCGGTGGATCGAGGGCATCGGGGGCACCCCCGAAGGCTTCGCGAAGGTCATCGTGGGCCAGCCCTCCGCCCTCGAGGGCCTGGCCCGGCTGTGGGTCTCGGAGGACCTGGAGGACTGGCGGCTGTGGGCCGTGTGGCGCCTGATCCACGCCCGCGCCCCCTTCCTCGGGACGCAGATCGTGCAGGAGAACTTCGAGTTCTACTCCAAGACCCTCACCGGCACCGAGCAGATCCGGGACCGCTGGAAGCGCGGCGTCGGCCTGGTGGAGGCCCTGCTGGGCGAGGAGGTGGGGCAGGAGTACGTGGCCCGGCACTTCCCGCCGGAGCACAAGCAGCGGATGCTCCAGCTGGTCCAGCACCTGATCGAGGCCTACCGCGAGTCCATCTCCTCGCTGGACTGGATGACCGAGGCCACCCGCGAGCGCGCCCTGGACAAGCTGGACAAGTTCACCCCCAAGATCGGCTACCCGGATTCCTGGCGGGACTACTCCGGGCTGAGCATGGATGATGATCTGCTGGAGAACGTGCGGCGCGGCTCGCGCTTCGAGCACGAGTACGAGCTGGGCAAGCTGGGTCAGCCGATCAACCGCGACGAGTGGGCGATGACCCCGCAGACGGTCAACGCCTACTACCACCCGCTGATGAACGAGATCGCGTTCCCCGCCGCGATCCTGCGTCCCCCGTTCTTCGACATGGACGCCGACGACGCCGTGAACTTCGGGGCGATCGGTGCGGTGATCGGCCACGAGATCGGGCACGGCTTCGACGATCAGGGCTCCAAGTACGACGGCGACGGCAACCTCAACGACTGGTGGACCGCGCAGGACCGGGCGGAGTTCGACAAGCGCACCGGCGAGCTGGTGCGCCAGTACAGCGGGTACGTCCCGGAGGGGCTGGACCCGGAGCGGGACGCCGTCAACGGGGAGCTGACCCTCGGGGAGAACATCGGCGACCTGGGCGGTCTGGGCATCGCACTGAAGGCCTACCGCCGGGCCCTGGCCGAGCAGGGGCTGGACTTCGACTCCGCGCCGGTGGTGGACGGGCAGACCGCGCTGCAGCGGCTGTTCGTCGCCTACGCGCGGGTGTGGCGCTCCAAGGCCCGCCCGCAGACCCTGCGGATGTACCTCTCGATGGACCCGCACTCCCCCGCGGAGTTCCGGTGCAACGGGATCGTGCGCAACATCGACGCCTTCTACGACGCCTTCGAGGTGGGGCCGGAGGATGAGCTTTGGCTGGATCCGCAGGAGCGGGTGAGCATCTGGTGACCGGCGTCGGAGACCGGGGGCCGGGGGCCGCGCCGCGGATCGATCTGAACTCGGATTCCGGGGAGTCCTTCGGCTCCTGGACCATGGGCGACGACGCGGCGATGGCCGGGCTGGCCTCCTCGCTGAACGTGGCCTGCGGCTTCCACGCCGGGGACCCGTCGGTGGCGCGGGCGACCTGCCGGGCCGCCGTCGAGCACGGAACCGCGATCGGGGCGCACGTGGCCTACCCGGATCTGCAGGGCTTCGGCCGACGCCGCCTGGAGATGGCCCATCACGAGCTGGTGGATGCGGTGATCTGGCAGATCGGGGCGCTGCAGGCGATCGCCCGGGCGGAGGGCGCGCAGGTCTCCTATGTGAAGCCGCACGGGGCGCTGTACAACGTCATCGCCCGGGAGCGGGGGCAGGCCGCCGCGGTGGCCGAGGGGGTGGCGACGGCCCTGCCGGGCGCGGGGATCCTGGTGCTGCCGGGATCGGTGATCGAGGAGGAGGCTCAAGCCGCGGGGCTGCGCCCGGTGCGCGAGGCCTTCGCGGATCGGGGCTACCTGCCGGACGGCTCCCTGGTGCCGCGCCGGGAGGCGGGCGCGGTGCTGCACGACCCGGAGCAGATCGCTGCCCGCGTGCTCCGGATGGTGTCCGAGGGCGTGGTCCAGGCCGTGGACGGCACCCCGGTGCGGCTGGGCGCGGAGTCCGTGTGCGTGCACGGGGACACCCCCGACGCCGTCGGGATCGCCCGGGCGGTGCGGGGCGCCCTCCAGGAGGCCGGGGTGGAGATCGCCCCCTTCACGGCTCAATAACCCGTTTGTGGAGTGGTTGGCGGGTTGTGGAGTGATGTAGCCGCTCCATAACCCGCCAACCACTTCGCAGATCACCGATCACCTGCTCGGAGCGGTCCACGGCGGCAGGCCGCGCTCCAGCTGGCGGACCAGGATAGCCTCCCCGAGGATCCGTCGGAACTGCGGCCAGCCGCTGTGCAGCTGAGGCCACCCGGCCCGCAGGATGAACCATCCGAGGTTCTGGATGGCCTTCTCCCTGGATCTCTCCTTCACGATGACCTCCGGAGCCGGGCCGTAGTCGGTGTACTTGAGGGAACCGTCGATCTCCAGGGCGAGCATCAGCTCCGGCCAGGCCATGTCCAGGAAGAACCTCCCGCTGGCGGTGTTCACCCTGACCTGCAGCTGCGGCAGCGGCATGCCCGCCTCCGCGATGCGGAACCGAGCGATGGTCTCCGCCACGGACCCGGCCAGCCCGTCGGCCCGTCCCAGGACAGCCAGTCCACGGCGGTTCCCATGCCTCCCCGGGGAGTGGGTGAGTTCCCGCTCGATGGCGGCCCTCTGCACCCCGCGGGCCAGGATCTGATCCAAGATCACCAGGGCGGGAAGCGCGTCCAGACTGCGCGCGCACTCCACGGCCGTGGTCTGCAGAGAGGTCACCGGCAGCCCCAGATCGGTGATCTGCCGATCCTCGGAGAGCCCGCGCAGCAGATGCCCCTTGACCAGCGGCGACGACGGGTTCGGGCGGGGATCGCCGCAGATGTGGATCTCCTCGGGCACAGGAGACAGGTGCAGCCCCCAGGCCAGGGCCGCTGAGGTCCTGGAGAAGGTGATCGGCCCGGTGCTCACGCTGGCGTAGGCGAGATGCCTGGCCAGGGCCCGGCGCTCCGGGGTGAGCCGTACCCAGTGCTCGCGGTCCAGATAGCAGCCGCGCCAGACCTTCACCCAGTCCCCGCGGCGCAGCGGGTGTTCGGATTCTCCCTCGCGGCGCATCCGGGAGACGAGGTGCAGGTCATCGGCGGTGATGAGGCGCTTCCTGTCCATGGGACCACTGTCCCCCCGGGAACAGGACGCGGGGAGCCGACGTCGGAAATCTGTGGATAACCCCCGGCCAACTCCCGTCTGTGGAGTGGTTGGCAACTTAGGGAGTGGCTACACCGCTCCACAACCCGCCAACCGCTCCACAGATCCCGGAGATCATTTCCCGGCGGGCAGGGGGTCGTGGCGGTGGCGCCAGATCTGGGTGATCCACAGCAGGACCAGCAGGTAGTGGGCGAGCATCGGCAGGCCCGCCGCGATCTGGGCAGGACGGGAGACGTAGTCCAGGTTCTCGGTGGTTCCGGCCACCGTGGCCGCCAGCCACAGCGGCGAGTAGTACAGGCCGACGAAGGCCGCCCACGCCAGCACCTGCGCGGCGGTGCGGCGCCAGTCCCGCTCGCGGAAGGCCCACGGCAGCGCGTCCACCAGGAAGGCCGCCACGATCAGCGGCAGCCACGTGTTGTGGTGGGACCAGGAGATCGGGGACATCTCCAGCATCAGGAACGCCGTCAGGCCGATCACCGACAGCCGCATCCCCCGCCGATCCAGCACCGGGATCACCGCGGCCGTGCCCACCAGCAGCACCGCGATCAGCAGCCAGTGCAGCCCCGACAGCAGCGCCGTCGGCATCTGCGCATGGTACCCCTCCAGGGTCAGGTGCATCAGCCAGCCCTGCACCGAGATGTTGTCCGGGTAGTTGATGTTGCCCACCCGGGTGGGATCCGAGACCGCCGAGGTCCAGAACTGCACCGCCTGGTGCGGCAGCAGGAGGAAGCCCAGGGCGATCGTGCCCAGGAAGGACGCCCCGAGGGTCAGCACGCCCTTCACGTCCTTGCGCATCAGCGGAATGAGCCCGAAGACCAGCGGGGTGAGCTTGATGCCCCCGGCGATCCCGATGAAGAACCCGCGCGGCAGGCGGGTGGCCGGTCGCAGCAGATCCCCCAGCACCAGCAGCATGATCAGCGGATTGATCTGCACCAGCCCGATGCCGCGCCGCCACGGCCCCGAGAGCAGGATGACCGCGGTGAGCACGGCGATCGTCGTCGTGCGGCCCAGCTTGTCCTGGAAGGGGATCCGCCGGCCGCGGTGGTTGACGTAGTCGTACACGATGGCCGCGAACCACCACGCCACCGCCACCGAGAACGCCAGCATGATCGCCTGACCCAGCCACATCGGGATGAAGGCGAAGGGCAGCAGGATCAGCGCCGCGAACGGCGGATAGGTGAACGGCAGGAAGCCCCCACCCAGGGGCACCAGATCCCGGTCGTACAGGTCCGCGCGCACGCCGTCGCTGCCGAAGATCGTCGCAGCGCCCGTGCGGTACACGGAGAAGTCCAGCCCGCCCACCAGCATCGAGTACGTCAGCTGCGCACCCACCACCGCGACGACGACGACCCACGCCCCGATCTGCCAGGCGCGCGAGGGCCCGGGAACCGCGGCATCGCGGTCTCGGCGGGAAGGCTGGGGACTCGACGAGGCGGCGGGGGAACTCACCCTGCCAGGGTACCGTGCCGCTCGCCGCGCACCGCATGCACCGCGGTGACCACCACCAGCGCGTACAGGACCGCGGCGGGCAGGGTGCTCGCCGCTCCCCCGGTGCCCCAGCCGAACATCCCGGCGACCCACGGCCCCAGCAGCAGCGGACCGATGAAGAAGCCGACGCCGGCCACCCACGCGGCCGCGTCCAGCCAGATCCGCGCGCCCCGGGAGACCCCGCCCCACAGGCTGGGGCGCACCTCCCACGCCCACGCGAACACGGCCACCGGCAGCCACACGAAGTGGTGGATCCAGGAGATCGGGGAGATCTGCAGCATCAGGAACGCCGTCACGGAGACCTCGGAGAGCACCAGACCCCTCCGGTGCAGCAGCGGCAGCAGGGCCGACGTCGCCACCAGCAGCACCAGCACCAGCAGGACGCGCAGCAGGCTCAGCGCCGGCCCCGCGAGGTGCAGGTGCGTGAGCCACCCCTCCACGGAGATGTTGCGCAGATCGCCGAGCCCGCCGACCCGGGAGGAGTCCCACAGGGCCCCGGCCCAGAACTGCGCGGACTCCTCGGGCAGCAGCAGGAATCCCACGGCGACGGTCCCGGCGAAGCTCGCCGCGAGGGTCGCCAGGCCCCTGAGATCCCGACGCATCAGCAGGATCAGGCCGAAGGCCAGCGGGGTGAGCTTCAGCCCGCCGGCGATCCCCACGAGCACTCCCCGCGGCACCCGGGTGCCCGGACGCAGGAAGTCCGCGAGCACCAGCGCCAGCAGCAGCGGGTTGATCTGGCCGAAGCCGAAGTTGTCCTGCCACGGGGAGCTCGCGCAGATCAGGGCGAACACGAGCCCGACGATCGCGGCCGTCCCCAGGCTCGCCTGCCCGGGCAGGAGGACGCCGCGGCGGTTGACCGACGCCACCAGGACCCACGCCAGGCACGCCGCGACCGCGAAGGTCAGCAGCGCCACAAGCACGGAGCCCGAGAACCAGCTGATCCACGCCAGCGGCGCCATGACCAGGGCCGCGAACGGCGGGTAGGTGAAGGGGAGGGAGGAATCTCCGATCGTGGAGATGGGCCCGCCGTACAGGGAGGGCGCGGCCCCCGGGTCCCCGACGACGATGCGCGCGGCCTCCCGGTAGACCTTCAGATCCCCGGACCCTCCGAACACCGCCGAGGAGAACTGGCTCCACAGCATCCACGCGACGAAGGCCCACACCGCGGCGCGCAGCAGGACGAGGGCTCCCCCGCGGGCGGGTGGGCGAGCCGGCCGGTCCCGGTGACCCGCGGAGTCCGCGTCGGCCGGGGTGGATCCCGGACGGGCCCGGTTCATCCCCGGGCGGTCATCGCTCACCGGGCGAGACGGGAGGACCGGCCGGCTCCTCCGGAAGCGGCGTCGTCCTCATCGGCGGGGGCGATGGCGTCGGCGTCGTCCTCGAGGTCCTCCCGGGGGCGGTCCTTGGGGCGGGCGACCAGGTTGGTCGGGCCCTGACCGGCGGGACGGCGACGGCGACGGGTGCGCCGCGGGGCGGCCTGCGGGTCACGGGCCTTCTTGGGCATCCCGAGGATGCGGAAGAACAGCTCCGCGACCAGCACCGCGAAGGCCGCGTAGTACAGGTAGGGGGACGGGTACAGGGAGTAGACCCGCATGATGTTCCCGACCGCGGTGAGCACCAGGGCGGCGAAGCCCAGCAGCATCAGCACCGCGTGCACGACGCCGAAGCGCGGGGCGTCCTTGGTCCGCCACGCCAAGTACACCGCCATCAGCCCGAACAGCAGCGGGAAGAAGACCTGCCCGGACAGGGCGATGGTGTCCCCGGTGTACTGGTACATGCCCATCGCCTGCAGGATGGCGGCGGCGACGAGGGTGACGACGGCGGGTAAGGATCTCACGGGCGCCCAGTCTAGCCGCTGGCCCCGGGTTCCCGGCCGGGGTTCCCTGCCCGGCGTCTGCGCTCCCGGCCTCCACCGCGCGGGCCGGTAAACTCGCATGGGAGAAGCATGATTCGATGACGGCCCCGGGAGGCGCGACGACGGTGACGGTCCGGACGCGAGGCGAGCAGCAGGCACGACGCCCGGGCGGCGGCAGGTCCAGCTGGCACCGCCGAGCCTCCCGCCCGGTCACGGTGTGGATGCTCGTGCTGCTGTTCGCCGTGCTCTTCCACCGGTGGCTGCCCGAGGCCCGATGGACCCTGGTGCACCTCGTGGCCCTGGGGCTGATCGCCAACTCCATCCTGATCTGGTCCCAGCACTTCGCCGAGGCCCTGCTCAAGCACCGCCTCCCGGACTCCGCCCGCCCCGCCCAGCTGCGGCGGATCCGGACGCTGAACCTCGGCGTCGTCGTCCTGATCGCGGGGATGGTGCTCACCCCGTACCCCGCCGTGCACGTTCCGGCGGTGCTCGGCGGGGCGGTGCTGGTGGGCGGGGCCGTCGCCTGGCATGCCGCCTCCCTGGGGCGCCAGCTGCGCGCGGCCCTGCCGGCTCGCTTCGCGGTCACGGTCCGGTGGTACATCACCGCGGCGTGGCTGCTGCCGGTGGGCGCGGTGCTGGGGGCGGTGCTCGGCGTCGCCGATCTCAGCGCGGCCGGGCACGCCCGGGTCCAGCTGGCTCACGAGGCGGTGAACGTGCTGGGCTTCGTCGGGCTCACGGTCACCGGGACCCTGCTGACCCTGTGGCCCACGATCCTGCGCACCCGGATGCCGCAGAGCTCCCTGCCGCGCCTGCGTCTCGCGCTGGGGCTGCTGCTGGCCGGCGTCCTGGGCGCCGCGACCTCGGCCCCGGTCGGCTGGCGCTCGACGGCGGCCGCGGGCCTGGGCGCCTACGCCCTGGGTGTTGTGGTGCTGCTGGGGTGGCTGGTGAGCGTGGCCCGCACCCGTGCCCCGCGGGACTACGCCGGGCTGTCCGTGCTGGCCGGGATCTGCTGGCTGCTGGCGGGTGCCGTGTGGACCGGGATCCTCGTGCTGCGCGCCGACTGGGCGGGTCTGGATCTGACCCCGGTGACGCCGGTGTTCGTCGCGGGCTTCCTGGTGCAGGTGCTGCTGGGGGCGATGACCTACCTGCTGCCGGCCACCATGGGCGGAGGGCCCGCCGCGGTGCGCGCCGGGAACCGGGAGCTGACCCGGCTGTCCTGGCTGCGGGTGACCGTGGTGCAGCTGTGCCTGATCCTGTTCGTCCTGCCGCCCGCGCTCACCGGGTCCTGGGTGCGGGCCATCGCCTCGATCCTCGGAGTCCTCGCCCTGGCGGCCTTCCTGCCCCTGATGATCCGCGCCGTGCGCGCCCAGGTGGCCGCCCGCCGGGCGATGATCGTCGCCCGGGCGGCCACAGCCGATCGGGGGCGTCCGGGCGATTCCGAGCCTGGAGCGGAGCCCGGGTCCGCGGCGGGGTCGGCCCCGTGGGCGCGGCCGGGCTCCGGGCCTGCCGCCCGGACGGACCCGGCCTCCGAGGCGTCCGGCCACGCCGCGGGGTCCCCGCCGAGCCCCCGGCGGGATCACGGCGTCGCGCCCGCGCACCCGCGGCGGGAGATCCTCGCCGGGGCGGGCCTGACCGCGCTGGGCGTGGCCGCGGGCCTGGCCCTGGACCCCTCGGGTCTGCAGCGGGCGCTGCACGGGCTGGGTCGGGAGCCGGCCGGCACGGGGCACACCACCCGGGTGGCGGTGAAGGCCACCGCCGCGATGCGCTTCGAGCCGGCCGAGATCACCGTGCCCGCCGGGGACCGGCTCATCCTGGAGGTCACCAACGCGGATGAGACCACGGTGCACGACCTCGTCCTGGACGGCGGAGCCACCTCCGGGCGGCTGGACCCGGGGGCCTCCGCGTCGGTGGACGCCGGGGTGATCACCCAGGATGTGGACGGATGGTGCTCGATCGCGGGGCACCGGCAGATGGGCATGACCCTGCGCATCCGCGCCGACGGCGCCTCCTCCCCCGGCGAGGAGTCCTCGGGGCGCGGGGACTCGTCCGCTGACGGGCAGGGCGCGGGCACCGAACCGGCCCTGGACCTGCAGGCCGCCCCGGGGAAGGATCACCGCACCCGCTCCGCGGTGCTGGACCCGGCCGCCGTCGACGGGCTGGAGCCGAACGGGACGGGCGGGGTGATCCACCGGGTGACCCTGACCGTCACCGAGCAGACCCTGGAGGTGGCCCCCGGGGTGGCGCTGCGCGCGTGGACGTACAACGGGGATTTCATGGGACCGACCCTGCGCGGGCGGGTCGGGGACACCTTCGAGGTGACCCTGGTCAACCGCGCCTCGATGGGCCACTCGGTGGACTTCCATGCCGGGGACATCGCCCCGGATCAGCCGATGCGCACCATCGCCCCGGGGGAGTCCCTGGAGTACCGCTTCACCGCGCACGGGGCCGGGATCTGGCTGTACCACTGCTCCACCGCGCCCATGTCCAGTCACATCGCCGCGGGCATGTTCGGGGCGGTCGTCGTCGACCCGCCCGAGCTGCCGACGGTGGATCGGGAGTTCCTGCTGGTGCACAGCGAGACCTACCTGAAGACCACCGGCCGGAAGGACGACGCCGGTCGGCAGCTCACCGAGGTGGACCCGGCCCGAGTGCCCACCGGGGTGCCGACCCTCGCGATGTTCAACGGCCACGCGACCCAGTACGCCGCCGAGCCCCTGGAGGCGCGCACCGGGCAGCGGGTGCGGATCTGGACCCTGGCGGCCGGGCCGAGCCTGGGGATGAGCTTCCACGTGGTCGGCGGGCAGTTCACCACCGTGTACAAGGAGGGGGCGTACCGACTGCTGGAGGAGCGCGACGCCTTCGGGCGCACCGGCGGTCGGGCCCAGGCCCTGGACCTGGCCAGCGCGCAGGGGGGCTTCGTGGAGCTGACCTTCACGGAACCCGGCACCTACACCTTCGTCAACCACTCCTTCGCGCAGATGGAGCGCGGCGCCCGCGGCCTGATCCGGGTGGAGTGAGGCTCCGGCGGCGCACCCCTCCACCGAGCCGGCGCATCCGTTCCCAGAAACGCGAAAACCGGGAACCGATGCGCCGCCTCGCGGAAGACCGAGCGGGACATGGGTACGGATGCGCCGGGTCGCGAGAGGCCGGGCTCGGGCGGAAGGGTCAGTCGGTGGCGGCGGGGCGGTCCGTGGCCGAATACTGGGACCAGGAGCCCGGGTACAGTCGCGCCCGCACCCCCGCGCTGGCCAGGGCCACGATCTCGTGGGTGGCGGTCACCCCGGAGCCGCAGTACACGATCGGCGTCTCCTGTGCTTCGGGGTCCACCCCGGCCTCGGTCAGCCGCGCGCGGATCTGCTCCGGGGTGCGGAACAGCCCGTGCTCGTCGATCAGGTCCCGGTGGAACAGATTCCGCGCGCCCGGGATGTGCCCGGCACGGGGATCCACCGGCTCCTCCTCCCCGCGGTAGCGCTGCGGGACGCGGGCATCCAGCACGACGCCGCCCGAGGACGCCGTCTCCTGGGTCTCGTCGATGTCGGCCAGCCAGGAGTCCTCGAAGGGTGCGGCGGCGAAGGCCCCGGACTCCTCCGGCTCGGTCTCATCCGGCCCGGCCTCCAGGGCGTCCTCGCCGTGGGCGGCCACCCAGGCGGGCAGGCCGCCGTCGAGCACCGCGGCCTGGTGGCCGGTGGCCCGCAGCAACCAGACCAGCCGGGAGGCGGAGGCGCCGGAGGCGTCGTCGTAGGCGATGACCAGGGTGTCCTCTGCGATGCCGCTGATCTCCATCGCGGCGGCGAAGCGCTCCTCCATCGGCAGCGGGTGCCGTCCCTCCTCGGGGGAGGCGGGGGCGGCGAGCATGAAGTCGAGGTCCACGAACACGGCCCCGGGGATGTGCCCGGCCTCGTAGGCCTCCTCCCCGGAGCGCCCGTCCAGGTACCAGCGCACGTCCGCCACGCGTACGGGACGCCCCTCGATGGGCGCGGTGCGCAGGCGCTCGTCCTCGGCGGCCAGCTGGGCCTCCAGCTCCTGCAGCCGCTCGGCGGTCAGCTGCTCGGGGTTCTCCAGGGCGCGGGCCGCCTCGCGGGCGGCGGCCCGGTGCCGGGCGTTCTCGGCGGCGGCGTTCTCGGCCGCGCGCTGCAGGGAGGCGAGGTCGGCGACGGAGACGATCCAGGGCAGCTCGTGGGTCATGGGCCTCATCCTACGCGGGGGACCAGTGACGGCCGATAATGCGCATTGTTCGTACTAGATTGGAGGGGCAGCCGTGATCAGGGAGGATCCATGACAGTCCGCAGACCGGAAGACACCACCGTTCCCGCCGACTGGGACCCCCGTTCCCCCGAGGTGCAACAGGATCAGATCGCCGCCTACGACGCGCTGCGAGCCCACTGCCCTGTGGCCCACGACGACTACCTGGGGTACACCCTGCTCAGTCATGCCGACGTCGCCGCTGCGGCCCTGGACCCGCAGACCTTCAGCAACCGCGTCTCCGATCGGCACGTCGCGGTGCCCAACGGGTTGGACGGACCCGAGCACACGGCCTTCCGCCGCATCAACGACGCCTACTTCACCCCCGAGCGCATGGCCGCCGCCGAACCCGTGCTGCGCACCGTGATCCGCGAGCTCATCGCCGAGCTGCCCGCCGGACACCGCGTGGACGCGGCCGGGGAGTTCGCCCGCCAGTACGCCCTGCGCATCACCGCCGCCTTCATGGGGTGGGAGGAGGAGTATCGGGAGCCGCTGAGCGCGTGGGTTCAGCGCAACCGGGAGGCCACGCTGCGCCGGGACCGCGCGGAGATCGGTCGGGTGGCCCTGGAGTTCGACGGCACGATCCGCCGGATGCTCGCCGACCGGACGGGCTCCGCCGGGCTCGATGCCGAGGGCCGCCCGCGCGACGTCACCGCCCAGCTGATGCGCGACGTCGTCGAGCTGCCGGACGGCGCCCGCCCGATGACCGAACCCGAGCTGATCAGCCTCATCCGCAACTGGACCGTGGGCGAGCTGTCCACCATCGCGGCCTGCGCCGGGGTGCTGGTGCAGTTCCTCGCCTCCCACCCCCGCGAGCAGGAGCGGCTGCGCAGCGATCCTACGCAGATCCCCGCGGCCGTGGAGGAGATCATGCGGCTGCGGGACCCGCTGGTGAGCAATCGGCGCGTGACCACCCGCCCCGTGGAGGTGGGTGGCCGGCGCCTGCCCGCCGGGGCACGGGTCACCCTGAACTGGACCTCCGCCAACAGGGACGAAGCCGCCTTCCCCGACGCCGCGCAGTACCGACCGGACCGCGATCAGTCCGCGAACCTGGTGTACGGAACCGGAATCCACGCCTGCCCCGGCGCACCCCTGGCCCGGCTGGAGCTGCGGCTGCTCGTGGAGGAGCTGCTCGCAGCCACGACCGCGATCGAAGAGGCCGGGCCCACCGCCAACGAGGTCTATCCCGTGGCCGGGTTCTCCTCGGTGCCCGTCATCGTCCGCCGCTGATCGCCGACCGCGCCGGGCGAGGGCGCGCCGCGCGTCGGCATCGCCTCAGCCGTCGCAGGTGCGGGCGTACTTCTCCTGCTGCAGCCGCATGATCTTGTCCACGTAGCTGCGGGTCTCCGGGTAGTTCGGCACGCCCTTCGCGTCCTTCACGGCGTTGGGTCCGGCGTTGTACCCGGCCAGGGCGTAGCGGATGAGGGCGTCCTCGTCGTCTCCGGCCAGGTCCGCCAGCTCGGTGCGCAGGTACTTCATGTACCGGCCCTGCGCGGCGATCGCGTCGTGCTCGTCCATCGGGTCCCCGTCCCCGCCCCAGATGTCCCAGGTGTCCTGGGTGAACTGGGCGATGCCCATGGCCCCGGCGTGCGAGTGGGCGTCCGGATTCCAGCCGGACTCGGCGTCCAGCTGCGCGGCCAGCACCCGCACGGGGAAGCCGGACTCACGGGAGGCGCCCTCCAGATCCGACACGAGATCCGCGGGAATGGGGCTGGAATCCGCAGCGGTGCAGGTCTCATCCGCGGGCACGTAGTCGGTGACGGCCAGACCCACCGCGCCGACGACGAGCAGCCCGAGAGCCGCGAGCACCTGCCAGTGCTGAACGGCGGCACGCAGGGCACCCCGTCCCCGCCCGCCGCGGGCCCTCTCCTGTGATTCGCTCATCGCGCCCCAGCATACGGGACGCGTTCTCCCCCTCCGCCCGACGACGCCGGGACCCCGTCGTCGCGGGATGCTCGGCCCGCGCGCGTCCCGCTTTGTCGGCCTCCGGTGCGAAGCGCAGGATGGAATCAGCGACCTCCGGCGCAGACCGGGAACCCGGCCGCGGAAGGAGGAGCGAGGATGAACGCGGATCCCGAACAGGAAAGCCGGGAGGAGCGTCTGGGGGTGGTCGGGCAGGCCGCGCAGCTGATGCTCACCCACGGCAGCACCACCTCGGGGACGGTGCAGGCCGTCGAGGATCTCTCCCGTCGCCTGGAGGTGCCGGTGCGCCTGCTGCCCGAATGGGACGGCTCCGTGCTCGCCTCCCCGGACGGCCGGCTCCACCGGCGCCTGATCGGCTCCCCGACCGGGGTGCACATGGGCGTGGTCGTGAACGCCATGGCGCAGCTGCGCGCGCAGCCGAAGCCCTCGGCCCGCGAGCTGTCCCGGCGCCTCGAGGACGCCGCGTCGACGCCTGCCTACCCGCTGCCGATCTTCGCGCTGGCCTGCATCACCGGCGCCTGCTCCCTCGCGGCGATCTTCGGTGCCCGGCTGCCCGTGTCCTATGTGCTGGTGGCGGTGGCCGCCGGGCTGGGCGCGGTGATCCGGCGGTGGCTGGGTGGGCGCGGCGTCGGGCCGATCGGCCAGGCCTTCGCCGCCGCGCTGCTCGCAGGACTGGCCGGGGCGCTGACCGTGCACCTGGGCACCGCCAGCGACGCCCGCCTGGTCGCGGTCTGCCCGGCGATGGTCCTGGTCCCCGGCCCGCACCTGCTCAACGGGATGCTGGATCTGGCGGCTCGGCGCATCACCCTGGGCTGGGCCCGGCTGGTCTTCGGCACCCTGATCGTGGTCGGCATCAGCATCGGGCTGCTGCTGGGCCTGGCCCTCGGCGGGGCCCAGCTGCCGGTCCACGCGGCCGGTCGCTCGGTCGCCTGGTGGATCGACGTGCCGGCGGCCGCGGCGGCCGCCGCGTCCTATCCGGTCTACTTCTCCCTCCAGGCCCGCTACATCCCGCACGCGGTGCTCGCCGGGGCCGCGGCCCACGCGGTGCGGTGGGTGCTGCTGGGGCCGGTGGGCGCCGGCGTCGTGGTGGGTGACTTCATCGCCTGCCTGGTGGCCGGGCTGGTGGTGGCCCCCGTGGTGCTGACCCGGCACGTGCCCTTCGCGGGGATCGGCTTCGCGGCGGTCGTGGCCCTCGTTCCCGGCGTGTTCGTGTTCCGCACCGTGGCGGGGCTGATGGGCCTGGTGACCGGGCCGAGCCAGGATCTGCTGCTCAGCGTGACGACGGACGCGGCCACGGCCGCCCTGAGCCTGGCGGCCATGACCCTCGGTCTGCTCACCGCCCACGGCCTCGCGGTGCGGCTGCGCCCCCGGCGGCTGCGCGCACGCCCGTAGCCCCGGTCTGGCGGGCCGGATGCCGCGAGGCGGCGCATCCGTTCCCGGAAAGGAGTTTTCGGGAACGGATGCGCCGCCTTGGCGCTGAAGCATCGGCTCGCTCGGGCTCAGAGCACCTCGGCCAGGCGCCGCACCCCCTCGGTCAGGCGGTCCGGGGCCACCGAGGAGAAGGCCAGGCGCAGGTTCCGGGCGCCCGGGCGGGTGCCGGCGTCGTCCACCGCGCCCCCGGCCGGATCCGTCCCGGGCGTGCGACCCATCGTCGGGTCATCGTGGAAGGCCGTGCCGGGGACGAACACGACGCCGTTGTCGATCGCCGGGGCCAGGGCCTGCGCGGCGTCGTCGTACCGGCCGCCCTCCGGCAGGGTCAGCCAGGTGAAGAAACCGCCGGTCGGCGTCGTCCACCGGGTGCCGGCCGGCATGTGCTCGCGGCACGCGGTGAGCACGGCGTCGCAGCGCTCCCGGTACAGCGCGGCGGTGCGGCGGGTGTGCGACTCCCACAGCCCCTGCCCCATGAACCCCAGGACCAGGCGCTGGGAGAGCACCGACGGGCAGATCGTCACCGCCTCCCCCGCGATCTGCAGGAACTTGCGCACCCGCGGCGGCGCGACCATCCAGCCCACGCGCACCCCCGGGGAGAACACCTTGGAGAAGGACCCCAGGTAGATCACGGCCTCCGGGTCGTAGGAGTGCAGGGACGGCAGGCGCTCACCGGAGAAGGACAGCTGACCGTACGGGTTGTCCTCCACCACCAGCACGTCCTGCTCCCGGCAGACCCGCACTAGCTCGGCCCGGCGATCCTGCGCCAGCGTCACCCCGGTGGGGTTCTGGAAGTTCGGGATCGTGTAGAGCAGCTTGACGCGCTTGCCCTGCTCCTTCAGCTCCCGGATGCGGGTCTCGACGGCGGCCGGATCCAGGCCGTCCTCGTCCAGGGGCACCTGGCGCACATCCACCTGGTAGCCCTCGAACACCCCCAGCGCCCCCGTGTACGTGGGGCCCTCCGCGAGGATGACGTCGCCCGGATCGCAGAACAGCTTGGTCACCAGGTCCAGACCCATCTGGGAGCCCGCGGTCATCTGGATCTCCTCGACCCGCGGGTGCGAGCCCTCCGAGCGCATGAACTCGGTGACCAACTCGATCAGCGGCTCATACCCCGCCCCCGAGCCGTACTGCAGGACCTCCAGACCCTCCTCCGCGATGATCCGCGAAGCCATCTCCCCCAGCTCCTGCAGCGGCAGCAGCTCCAGGTCCGGGTTGCCCCCGGCCAGGGAGACGATGCCGGGGCGCATCGCGACCTCGAAGACGTCGCGCACCGCCGAGGGACGGAAGCCTCCGGCGCGCTCGGCGAAGCCGCGCATCAGCCGCGCGTCGGCGCCGGTGGCGCCCTCCATCAGCTCCTGGATGCTCGGCACCTCAGGCCTCCTTCCGGCCGGTGGTGTCGGGGGTTCCGGCGACGTCGGCCACGGGCACCACCCGAACCTCGTCGCGCCGGGCCCGTCCGGGGCGAGCGCCGTAGACGGCGTCGGCCTCCCCGTAAACCGGGGAGCCGGCGTCGGCCCCCGCGCCGAGCGAGAGCAGGGTGATGAACTCGTAGACGATGTGGGCGGCGGCGATGCCGGTGATCTCGGCGTGGTCGTAGGCCGGGGCGACCTCCACGACCTCCGCACCTACCAGGTTCAGCCCGCGCAGGCCCCGCAGGATCTCCAGGATCTCCCGGGAGGTGGCCCCGCCGGCCTCGGGGGTGCCGGTGCCCGGGGCGTGGGCGGGGTCCAGCACGTCGATGTCCAGGGAGACGTACAGCGGACGGTCCCCGATCCGCTCGCGCAGGATCTGCACGACCCGGTCCACCCCGAGCCGGTAGATGTCCGCCGAGGAGACGATGCCGAAGCCGAAGCGGGCGTCGTCATCCAGGTCCTCGGTGCCGTACAGCGGGCCGCGGGTGCCCACGTGGCACAGGGCCTCCGTGTCCAGCAGGTCCTCCTCGAAGGCCCGGCGGAAGGGGGTGCCGTGGGTGTACTCGGCGCCGAAGTAGGTGTCCCAGGTGTCCAGGTGCGCGTCGAAGTGCAGCAGCGCGATCTTCCCGTGGCGCTCGGCCAGGTTGCGCAGGTTCGGCAGGGCGATGGTGTGGTCCCCGCCGATGGTGACCAGGCGCGTCCCGTCTTCGGTGAGCTCCCGGGCTCCGGCCTGCATCGCGGCCAGCGCCTCCTCGATGTCGAAGGGATTGCCGATGATGTCCCCGGCGTCGGCCACCTGCACCCCAGCGAAGGGCGAGTGGGACTGCGCCGGGTTGAAGGGCCGCAGCAGCCGCGAGGACTCCCGCACGTGGTTGGCGCCGAAGCGGGCGCCGGGCCGGTAGGAGACGCCGGTGTCCCACGGCATCCCGGCGACGACGACGTCGGCGTGCTCCACCTCGTCCAGGCGAGGCAGCCGGGCGAAGGTCCCGCTCCCGGCCCAGCGAGGCACCTGCGCGGCGTCCACCGGGCCGAGGATCTGCCGCCCGTCCGAGGCCGTGGTGGTGACCCGCCGGGGACGAGCGGAGAAGCTCGCGGCGGGGGTGGGGGTTCCGATGGATCCGGTGGTTTCGGTGGGGTCTTCAGCGGGGTGCTGGTCCGTCATGGGATGCTGCTGCCTTTCGACGACGAGGATGTGATCTGCGTCGTTTCCCATTGTGCAACAGAAGTTGCCCCAGCGCTTCCCCTTCTTCGAGGACCCGCACTCCCGACGCCCTCCTCCTGCATCGACCCGGCACTCCCGTACCCACCCCTTGCGCTCGAGACACCCTCACCCCCACCGACCCGGCGCCCCCGTGCCCATCAGCTCACCGACCCGGCGCTCTCGTTCCCGCGCCCCACCGAGCCAGCGCTCTCGTACCCGAAAAGTCGAAAATCGGGAACAAACGCGCCGGGTCGCGGGAGGGACGCGCCCGAACGGGCGCGGAGCCCCGCTCAGGCGTAGCGGCGGGCGATCTCCAGGGCGCGGGTCACGTAGCCGCCGCCGAAGAGCACGGCGTGCAGGAGCATCAGGTGGATCTGGTGCAGGGCCACCCGGTCCTCCCAGCCCTCCTGCAGCGGATGGACCTGCTGGTACCCCGCGATGATCTCGCGCAGATGCGGCGCGCCGAACAGGGACAGCGCCGCGAGGTCGGATTCGCGGTGCCCGCCGAAGGCGGTCGGGTCGATGAGCACCACCTCGTCCTCGGTCCACAGCACGTTCCCGGACCACAGGTCCCCGTGGCAGCGGGCCGGGGCGTCGTCGTCATCGAAGTCCCCGGCACGCAGGCGATCGCACAGCTTCCCGAACAGCGCCCGCTCATCCGCCCCGAACCTCCCCGCGCGCACCAGCGGCGCCACCCGGGCGGCGGCGCAGAACTCGCCCCAGGAGCCCCACGAGCCCAGGCGCAGGTCCAGCTGCTGACCGGCGGGCCCCTGGTAGCCGTCCCCCTCCCAGCCGTCGGGACCGGCGCCGAAGGCCGGGGCTCCGGCATCGTGGGTCACCGCGAGCGCCTGGCCGAAGGCCCCGGCCACGGACTTCGACGGCGCGGCCTCCCGGATCCGCTCCAGCTCGAGCCCGCCGTCGGGCCGACCCAGGACCCGGCAGATGCGCACCCCGCCGTCCGGCTCGGCGCGGGCCAGCCAGTCCAGCCCCGCGGCCTCCCAGTCGGCGGCGCGTCCCGTGGTGTTCTTCACGAAAGTGTCCATCCCTCCGGTTTATCACGGCGGATGCGCATAGGGTGGGGGTTCCCGAGCGGTTCCCCCGCCGTTCACCCTGCCGTCGATGCGACCTGTTGGGATGGAGCCGTGAGCTTCCTGATCGCCCACCGCGGGCACAGTGCCAGAGCACCCGAGAACACGATGGCGGCCTTCCGCGCCGCCGCGGACGCCGGCTTCGGCTGGATCGAGACGGACGTCGACCTGCTGGGCGATGGCACCGCCGTGCTCATCCACGACGCGACGCTGGAGCGCACCACCGACGCCGTCGGGCCGGTGGCCGAGCTGATCCGCACGGATCTGGCCGGGATCGACGCCGGCTCCTGGTTCTCCTCCGCGCACGCGGGGCAGCGGGTGCCTCAGCTGGGCGAGCTGATCGAGCTGGCCGAGGTCCGCGGGCTGAATCTGAATCTGGAGCTGAAGCTGTCCGATCCGACGCCGCGGCGCACCACCCGGTTCCTGGAGACCGTGACCGAGCACCTGGATCGGCTGGCGCCGGAGCGGGAGGTGATCGTCTCCAGCTTCAACCATGAGCTGCTGGCCGCGTTCCACCGGGCAGCCCCCGGCTACGCCACGGCCTGCCTGTTCGAGCCGCTGCAGATGGCCCCGTGGAGCCGACGCTCCGAGTGGCGCGAGGCGGTGCGCAGCACCGGGGCGACGTGGGTGCACCCGCACCACCGGGACCTGAGCCGGGCCACCGTGCGGTTGCTGCACGCGGAGGGCCTGGGCGTGAACACCTGGACGGTGAACGATCGGGGCCGCTCCCGCAAGCTCGCCGCGTGGGGCGTGCGCGGGATGTGCACGGACGGCCCGGAGCGGGTCATCCGCCAGTTCGCCCGGATCCCCGCCGGGCGGCACAGCGCCTGAGCCGCGCCGTGCCCGGGGCCGCCGCCTGAGCCGCGGCCGACGCCGCCCCCGCACCCTGGGAGCACCACGCCTGCCCCGCGCAGCCCGGGACCGACGTCATCCCCCGGGCACCCGGCGGGTCACTGGTAGGTGACCACCCAGGGCTTGGGCTGCAGCTCGTAGGTCTGCTGCGGGGTGAACATCGGGGTGTCCTCGTCGTAGAAGTTCTTCCAGGACATCCAGATGCCCTTCGGCAGTCCCTCCTGCAGGGCGTTCCAGGTCTCCTTCTTCAGCTCCGGGGTGCCGTGCCCGTCCGCGTGCAGGGTCAGGGCCAGCTCCTGGTGGGAGGTGTCGATCTGCTCGCGGTTGGTGATCATTGTCCCGGCGAACTGGTGGATGACCACGGCTTTCTGCGGCAGCTCGTGCTCGCGGGTGATCGCGGCGATGTCGTCCAGGGTCCGGTTGATCTCGGAGGCGTCCACGGTGCCGATCTGCTGCAGCGGCAGCTCGTCCGGGGCCAGGCGCCACTCCGGGTCCAGGCCGACGCCGACGTTCGGCTCGGCCAGCAGCTCCTTGTACTGCTCCACCTGGCTGGGGAAGTCGGAGCGGCCCGGCTGGAAGTCCAGGACCACGTAGATCCCCTCCTTCTTGGCCACGTCCATGAGCGGCTTGAGCTGCTCCACGGGGATCTCATCCGAGTAGTCCCCGTCCGCACCGGGGGCGCTGGAGGCGGTGGTGGTGATGATCTCGAAGGCCGGGATTACCTTCTCCTTGCTGTACTGCTGGTAGTCCTCGGCCATCTTCTTGACCCGCTGCGCGGATTCCTCCGGGGACCGCTCGCCCAGCGCGCCCAGGGAGGGCCCGTTGGGGGAGCCGTACAGGGCGACCATGCGCCGGTCCGGGAACATGGTGCGTCCGCCGCCGACCAGCTGCGCGTCCTTGCCGCTGGTGGTCGGGCTGGCCGACGCCGACGTCGAGGCCTGGGCCCCTCCGGCGGACCCGGACGCGGAGGCGGCGGCGGAGCCCGATCCGGAGGCGGCGTCGTCGGAGTCGGCGGAGGAGCCGCACCCGGACAGGGCGAGGGCCGCGGAGGCGAGCAGGGCGATGGCGGCCGCGGGGCGGCGAGCTGAGACGAGGTGGTTCATGTCGCTTTCGGGTGGGTCGGTGCGATGACGTTCTGCCCAGCCAGCGTAACGAGAACCGCCCTGACCTGCCCATCCGTGTCACTCGCCCCCCGGTGCTGCCGCGCCGAACCGTCATCGGCGTGGGTTCCGACGGGCCGATCAGCCACGCGGGTGACGGTTCGGCGCAGATGGCAGGATCGTTGGGGAGATCACGACGCCGCCCACCCCACCAGGAGCGACCCATGAAGGCCCTGCCGGTCCAGCAGTCCGAGCGCGACCCCGAGCTCGGCGCCCGCCTGCGCAACCACCGGCTGCGCGCGCACATGACGATCGAGCAGCTGGCGGGGGCGGCCGGGCTGACCAAGGGCTTCCTCTCCCGGGTGGAGCGGGACCAGACCTCCCCGTCCGTGGCTTCCCTGGTGAAGATCTGCCGGGCGCTGCGAGTCCCGGTGGGTCAGCTGTTCGAGGAGCCGCCGACGACGGTGGTGCGCCTGGCGGAGGCCCCGCACGTGGATCTGGGCGGCACCGGGATCGCCGAGCGGCTGGTCTCGGCCCCGGAGCTGGAGGGCGCGCAGGTGATCCGCGCCAGCGTCGCCCCGGGCGGGGAGGGCGAGGAGGCCCTGTACACGGTGGAGTGCGAGACCGAGCTGCTGCACGTGATCTCCGGGCGCTTCCTGCTGCGCACCGCCGCCGGGGAACACGCCCTGGGCCCCGGGGACACGGTGACCTTCAGCGGGCGCGAGCCGCACTCCTGGCGCAGCCTGGGCGAGGAGCCGGCCGAGGTCCTGTGGATCCTGCTGGCCCCCTGACCGGCCGGGCCTCAGGGTTCCGCCGAACCGTCACCCACGTGGCTCAACAGCGCCCCGGAAGCCACGCCGATGACGGTTCGGCGCAGGCAGCGCAACACGGTGGTGATCCGCACCCAGTATCGTGAGGCCACGCACTTCATCCAGACTCAGGAGACCCACGTGAACGTCGCCGTCATCATCCTGTATCTGCTGCTCATGCTGTTTCTCGGCTGGGTGGGCAAACGCCGGGCCCGCAGCACCGAGGACTACCGGGTGGCCGGGCGGCGCCTGGGCCCGGTCTTCTACACGGGCACCATGTCCGCAGTGGTGCTCGGCGGGGCGGCGACCATCGGCGGCGTCGGGCTGGGCTGGACCTACGGGCTGTCCGGGGTGTGGCTGGTGACGGCGATCGCCGTGGGAGTCATCGTGCTGTCCCTGCTGTTCGCGGGCCGGCTGCAGCGGCTGCGGGTGTACACCGTCTCCCAGATGCTGGGGCTGCGCTTCGGCGGGCGGGCGGTGCGGGCCTCCTCGATCGTGATACTCGGGTACACCCTGATGCTCGCGGTGACCTCCACCTCGGCCTACGCCAGCGTGTTCGGGGTGCTGTTCGGCATCGACCGCGCCTGGGGGATCGCCCTCGGGGCGGTCGTGGTCATCGGGTACTCGATCCTGGGCGGGATGTGGTCCATCACCCTGACGGACCTGCTGCAGTTCGCGATCATGACGGTCGGGATGTTCCTCCTGCTGCTGCCCTTCTCCCTGCACGCCGCGGGCGGCTGGTCCGGGCTGGAGCAGCGCCTGGACGCCGCGCACTTCGATCTCGGGGCGCGCGGGCCCGGGTACATCGTGACGATGTTCGTGGTCTACACCCTGGGCATCCTGGTGGGCCAGGACATCTGGCAGCGGGTGTTCACCGCCCGCTCCCCGCAGGTGGCCCGCTGGGGCGGGACCGCCTCGGGCGTGTACGTGCTGCTGTACGGGGTGGCCGGGGCCGTGATCGGGATGGCCGGGGCCGTGGTGCTGCCGGACCTGGCCTCCGGGGATGAGGCCTTCGCGGCCCTGGCCGAGGGCTACCTGCCGGTGGGCCTGGGCGGGCTGGTGCTGGCCGCCGGGGTGGCCGCGATGATGTCCACCGCTTCCGGGGCGCTGATCGCCTCGGCCACGGTGGCGCGGGTGGACGTGGTGCCGCTGCTGCGCTCCCTGGCCGGCGGCGGGTCCGCGGCGGAGGACGCGACGTCGCACCCGGACACCGAGCAGCTGTCCCTGGAGGTCACCGGGGAGTCCGAGGCCGCGATGGCCCTGGACCGGTGGTACGTGCTGGGGCTGGGCGTGGTCGTCACGATCATCGCGATGCTCGTGCCCAGCGTGGTCACGGCGCTGACCATCGCGTACGGGATCCTGGTGGGCGGGCTGCTCGTGCCGATCCTGGGGGCGCTGGTGTGGCAGCGGGCCACCGGGGCCGCCGCCGGGTGGTCCATGGTCGTGGGCACCGTGGGCGTGCTGGTGTCCATGGCGGTGTTCGGGGTGGAGGCCAACGCCCCGATCTACGTGGGTCTGGCGGCCTCCCTGGTGGTGTTCGTCGGGGTCTCCCTGGCCACCCCGCCGACGCCGCGGCACGTGCTGGGCGCCTGGCGGGAGCGCCTGGCGCGGTAACCCCGCGCGCCCGCGTCCCGTACCCGCCGCCCCCCCTGCGCCGAACCGTCGCCGCCGTGGGTTCTGACCGGGTCAGAGCCCACGCCAGCGACGGTTCGGCGCATCTCCTTCAGGATCAGTGCGCCGTCGTCGGCAGCTCCTCCGGGTAGGCCGGCCACCACATGCGCTCCTGGACCGCGGCGATCACGTTCTCCGGGGCGTTCTCGGCGACGCCGGCGCGCACGGCCTCCTCGACCACGGCCACCGCGACCTTCGCGGAGGAGGCCCGCAGGTTCTCCACCGGCGGCAGGATCGGGGCGCCGGGCTGGGAGGCATCCACCTGGTCGGCCACCGCGGAGGCCGCGGCCAGCAGCATCCCGTCGGTCACGTGCTTCGCTCCGGCGACGATCGTGCCCAGGCCCAGGCCCGGGTAGAGCAGGGCGTTGTTGCCCTGGCCGAAGCGGTAGGTGGTGCCCTTGTAGTCCAGGTCATCCACGGGGATGCCGGCGGCCACCAGTGCGCGGCCGTCGGACCAGCGGATCACGTCCTGCGGCATGGCCTCGATGCGGGAGGTCGGGTTGGACAGCGGCAGGATGATCGGGCGATCGCACCCGTCGGCCATCGCGGAGACGACCTCCTCGGTGAAGGCCCCGTGGTCGGTGGAGGTGCCGATGAGGATGGTCGGCTTGACCTTGCGCACCACCTCGGCCAGCCCGACCTTCCCGTCCTGGCGCTTCCAGCTCTTCACCTCGTCGGCGGGGCGGGCGTAGGCCTGCTGGTAGTCCGGCAGGTCGTCCATGTCGTCGGTGACCAGGCCGTTGATGTCGATCAGCCAGATCCGGGCGGTGGCCTCCTTCTCGCTCAGCCCGTCCCGGATCATGCCGGCGCGCAGCTGGTCGGCCATCCCGGTGCCGGCGGTGCCGGCGCCGTAGACCACGACCTTCTGGTCGGAGAAGTCGGTGCCGCTCACCCGCATCCCGGACATCACGGCGGCGGTGACGATCGCGCCGGTGCCCTGCATGTCGTCGTTGAAGATGCGGTAGTCCTCAGCGTTGTCCTGCAGGATCCGCCGGGCGTTGGAGGGGCCGAAGTCCTCGAAGTGCAGCAGGGCGTGCGGGAACAGCTCGGAGGCGACCTTCAGGTACTCCGCGATGAGGCGGTCGTATTCCTTCCCGCGCACCCGGGCGTGGCGGTTGCCGAGGTACGTGGGGGAGTTCAGCAGGTCCTCGTTGTCGGTGCCGGCGTCCAGGTTCACGGCGATCACGCGGGAGGGGTCGATGCCGGCGGCGGCCGTGTAGATGGCGAGCTTGCCGATGGCGATGTCGGTGCCGTTCACGCCCCAGTCGCCGATGCCGAGGATCTGCTCGGCGTCGGAGCAGACGATGAGGTCGACGTCGTCCGGGCCCAGGCCGAGGGTCTGGAAGCTCTCCCGGATGTCCTCGATGCGGTCCACGGAGAGGTAGACGGCGCGGGACTGGCGGTAGTCCTGGGACCAGTTCTCGATGGCCTCGCCGATCGTGGGGTCGTAGACGATGGGCAGCAGCTCCTTGAGGTGGTCCACGAGGAGCTTGAAGTACACGGTCTCGTTCCGGTCGTGCAGCTGGTCCAGGTAGATGTACTTCTGCAGGTTCGTCTGGAACTGGCCGAGCTGGGCCCAGCAACGGGCGGCCTGGGCGTCCAGGGTCTCCACTCCGGAGGGCAGGCGTCCGGTCAGGCCGAGCTGCCTGCGCTGCTCGTGGGTGTACGCGGTGCCGCGGTTGATGATGGGGTCCGTCATCGCTTCGGGACGCAGGGCCATGGGAAATCACGCTCCTGAGGTGGTTCGGGCGGAACCCGGCGGCTCCGCCTCGGTGCTTCCATTCTCGATCGTAGGCCCGCGTTTCTGGGAGCATCCAGGGAATTCCTCGCGCGATATCCGGCGTCGTCTGCGTCACGCCGCGGGTTTCCTCCCGGTAGACTCCAGTTCATCCACAGGCAACAGCCGGCTCCCGCGTCGGCGCCCCCGAGCATCCCGATCCGCAGCACCCGCAGGAGGCCTGACGTGACCCAGCACCCCGAGACCGCGCCCGACGTCGCGACCCCCAGCGCCGTGGCCGCCCCGGACGACGGCGCCGAGGTGCGCACCGAGCCCCGCCGCAACGCCGGCTACGCGATCCTGAAGACCCTGCGCGGCTACGGCATCGACACGGTCTTCGGGATCCCGGGCACCCACAACCTGGAGTTCTACCGGCACCTGGAGGGCCTGGGGATCACCCCGATCACCACCCGGCACGAGCAGGGCGCGGCTTACGGCGCGGACGGCTGGTCCCTGACCCGGGGGCTGCCCGGCGTCGTGATCACCACCTCCGGGCCGGGCCTGCTGAACTCCCTGTCCGGGGCGGCCACCGCCTACGCCGAGTCCCGGCCGATGATCCTGCTCTCCCCCGGGCGCCCGCGCGGGCACGAGTTCCGGGACATCGGGGCGCTGCACGAGACCAAGAACCCCACCGGCGCGGTCGGGGCGATCGTGGGGGTGTCCCGCCGGGTCAATTCGGCCCTGGAGGCGGTGGAGATGATCCACAACGCCTTCGTGTCCTTCGCTCACTCCCGGCCGCGGCCGGTGCACATCGAGGTGCCGATGGATGTGCTCGCGGAGGAGGGCGGCTTCGAGGAGGCGGACCTGGCCCCGCGCCCGCTGGGGTCTCCACAGCCGGCCCCGGCCCACGACGTCGCGCGGGCGGCGAAGCTGCTGGCGGCCTCCGAGCGTCCGGTGATCGTGGCCGGCGGCGGCTCCCTGGCGGCGGGTCCGGCGCTGCTGGAGCTGGCGGAGCTGCTGGAGGCCCCGGTGGTGACGTCGGTGAACGGCAAGGGCGCGATCCCGGAGAAGCATCGGCTGTCCCTGGGGGCGGATCTGCGGCTGTCCGCGATGCACGAGTTCTGCCGTTCTGCGGACGCCCTGCTGATCGTGGGCTCGAAGATCGGGGAGGCCGAGCTGTGGGAGGGGGATATCCGCCCGGCGGGCCCGGTGATCCGCCAGGACATCGAGCGCTCCCAGATGCTCACCAACATCACCCCGGACCTGGAGCTGCCGGGCAATTCCGCGGCCGTCGTGCCGCAGCTGGTGGAGGCGCTGCGCGCCGAGCTGGCGGGGAGGCCGGCGCGGCCGGAGCGGGATCTGCGGGAGGTCTTCGACGCCCTGGATGAGGAGGGTCGGGCGATCGCCCCGGAGCTGGCGCAGCTGAATGAGCTGATCATGGAGGTGCTGCCGGAGGACACGATCATCGCCGGGGATTCCTCCCAGGTGACGTACATGGGCACCACCACGTTCTACCGGGCGCAGCGACCGAACTCGCTGCTGTTCATGGCCACCTACTCCACGCTGGGCTACGGCCTGCCGGCGGCAGTGGGGGCGAAGGTGGCCGCCCCGGAGCGTCCGGTGGTGTGCCTGCTGGGTGATGGCGCGCTGATGTTCGCGATCCAGGAGCTGATGACGGCGGTGGAGCAGGAGCTGGATCTGCCGATCATCTGCGTGGACAACGGCGGCTACGGGGAGATCCGCGCCAATGAGCGGGCCGCCGGGCTCGCCCCGGTGGCGGTGGATCTGCGCCAGCCGGACTGGGTGAAGCTCGCGGAGGGCTTCGGCGCCGTGGGCGTGGAGGCCACCATGGACACCCTGGCCGACGCCGTGCGCACCGCCCTGCGCACGCGCGGCCCGTCCCTGATCCACCTGAGGATCGGCCGGACCCTGAAGTAGCCTCGGTTCGCGGCGGCCCGCCAGGACCTCGGTTCCCGGCGGGCCGCTTCCCTGCCGACCCAAGACGCAGGGACGGAGGCACCCCTGGATACGTACGCCCTAACCCGGATGTTTCATCGGGCAGCGGCGCCGGTGTGACGGGCGCCGCTGCCGTTGAGATCGGCTGATTCTTGCAGGTGGGTACGACAAGGGCCGGGATGTCGCTTCCGGTGGGCGTCGTCTTCCACGGAACGAGGACGGTGCTGGCTCGAAGGGACGGGGGTGGCGCTGGTCAGGGTGGGGCCATGGTCGCGAGTTTGTCCCATGCGGTGGTGAACAGGACTGCCCAGGACGCGGTGTCCTTGATGTGGAGAAGACGTTGACGGGCGGATCGCGCGAGTGTTGCGGCGATGGTGAACAGACGGTGCCGCAGTGTTTTGGGTTCCCACCGGCGGGCGGCGTGTCCGTTCAGGGCGAGCATTCCCATCCAGGCGAGCAGATCGTTCGCGAGTTGCACGATGAGCAGCCAGATCCGGTTCTGGGCGAAGCCCTGCAACGGGAGGTTGTGCAGGCCGGTGTCCTTGGCGATCCGGATGCGGTCCTCACACCTGGCCCGCCGACGGTGGCGTAACTCCAGCTCAGCGAGCTGTCCACGCTGCGTATTGGTGACGAACGCGGTCAACCGGTAACCGTCGATGTCCTCGAACCGCAGCTGAGCTCCGGGGTGGGGACGTTCGCGACGGACGATGACGCGCATGCCCGGCGGGTAGCCCTTCAGCGTGAGCAGGTCGGTGAGCTCAGCCACGTGCGCGCCCTCACGCACGGCCCCGTCGGCGTCGTACGCCGGCTGCCACACGCGCTCGGGCACGAGCCGGTACAGCTGCGGCATCGCGGCCGGCAGGGTCCATCCGATCGAATACGACACCCCGCGCCGGTGGCAAAACCACAACAGGTCACGGGTGCCACCAGCGCCATCGGTGCGGATCAGGACCTTCTTACCCGGCCTCCTCGGGTTGATCCCTGGTGTGGCGGCCAGCGCTTGCTTGATGACTGTCTCGTGGTCCGCGGCCGTGTTCGATCCGGCGTTGCCCGGGCGCAGGAGCACCGCCAACGGTTCCCCGGTGCCGTCGCCGCCGTGGTCCACGAAGGCGCACAGCGGGTGGAACCCGTAGCCGCGTTTGAACGTCGGCGCAGCCTGTTCCTTGTCCGAGTGCGCCGTCACCAGAGTCGCGTCAAGGTCAATGACCAGCGGATTCGCCGCTGACGCGTCGTGGCTCGGGGCGCGGTCACCGGCCAGACGCCACGCGTGTTCGCGCGCTGTGGCACGGGCTCCAGCGATGGCCTTCTCGGCCTTGTCGACCTCAGCGGCCAAGGCCGCGATAGTCCGGCTGATCGTGGCGTCCGAAGCGACCGGCCCGTACACGCCGGGTTCGGCCCGCAACAACGCCGCGTCTCGGCACGCGTCCCCACCCAACGCCAACGAAACCGCCAGATCCGTCACGACCTTCGCCGGATCGTGCCTGACCAGCGGCTTCCGCCATGGTCGCAGCGCCTCCCTCAACGCCACATCCAAGCCCGAGACCCGCACCGTGCGCGTCAACAGCACCCCGCCCGCATGCGCCACCGCGGGAACGTCCGCAGCATCAACCCGGACATGCGGGTACAGCCCGCTACGCTTACTCACCTGAGAAGTGCCCCTCTGATCCTGCAAGTATCGACTTCAGCAATCGACATCCTTGCAGGTCAAGGGCACTTCTCGCGTTCAGGGGTCACCTACCCCCATGAAATCTCCGGGCTCGGTCCAGGCGTTGCGCCAGAGCCTGATCATGGCTGGGTAGGCCTTGCCCCACTTCTCCGCGAACTCCTCGAACGCTGCCTCGGCCGCCTCCGGGGTGGGGGCTTCGTAGACAGGCCTGAGGTTGACGGCGATCTCGGGCCAGTGTCGCTTCGACGCGTAGCCGAAACTGTTGCGCAGCAGGTGGATCAGACAGGTCTGTACCTTCGCGGCCGGGAAGACCTGTCCGATCGAGTCGGGCAGGCCCTTGAGTGGTTGTGCCAGCTTGGTTCGGCCCCGTTGTGACGGCCTGATCTGGCCCCGCGTGCGACTTGCCGGGGTGTTGATGGTCTGAATTGGCCCCGCCCCTCCACGCTGGTCCCCATCCACTGGTGTGAGGCGAGGAGGCCGAGATGGGGTCACGAGTGCAGCTGTACGCCGACATCCACCACGACGCGCGAGTCGATGGCCTGTCCATCCGCGAGCTCGCGCGCAAGCACGGGGTGCACCGCCGCACCGTCCGCCACGCACTCGCCGCAGCCGAACCACCACCCCGCAAGAAACCGGTCCGCACAGCACCGCGCCTGGACCCGTACAAGCCGGCGATCGACCAGATGCTGCTCTACGACCTGACCGCCCCGCGCAAGCAGCGCCACACCGCCACGAGGATCCTGGACCGGTTGCGTGACGAGCACGGCGCCACCGACCTGTCCTACTCCACGGTGCGGGACTACGTCCGGGTCAGGCGCGCGCAGATCGATCTGGAGGCCGGGCGCCGGGTGGAGGCGATGGTGCCGCAGGACCACGCCCCCGGCGCGGAGGCCGAGGTCCACCACCACACCCAGACAGGAACCCCATGACCACGAACACCAGCAGCTCCCGTCAGGGCGGTCTTCGTCGTCGTCACGGCCTCACCGAACAAGCCGCCCAGGCCGCGATCGACCAGGCCTGCCGCCGCCTACGACTGCCCACCATCCGGTCCGTCGTCGATGAGGCGATCACCACCGCCACCAAGGAACAACTCACCTACCAGGGCTTCCTCGCCGAGCTGCTCCTGGCCGAGGTCGACGACCGCGACCGGCGCTCTACCCTGCGCCGTATCAAGAGCGCCGGATTCCCGCGCGAGAAGTGGCTGGCCGACTTCGACTTCACCGCGAACCCGAACATCAACCCCGCCACCATCAACGAGCTCGCCACCGGCGACTGGATCCGCCGCGGCGACCCGCTGTGCCTGATCGGGGACTCCGGCACCGGCAAGTCCCACCTGCTCATCGCACTCGGCACCGCCGCCGCAGAACAGGGCTACCGCGTCCGCTACACCCTCGCCACCCGGCTCGTGAACGAGCTCGTCGAAGCCGCCGACGAGAAACAACTCACCAAGACCATCAACCGCCACGGCCGCGTCGACCTCCTCGTCATTGACGAGCTCGGCTACCTGGAACTCGACCGGCGAGGCGCCGAACTGCTGTTCCAGGTCCTCACCGAACGAGAGGAAAAGAACGCCATCGCGATCGCCTCCAACCAGTCCTTCTCCGCCTGGACCGACACCTTCACCGACCCCCCGCCTGTGCGCAGCAATCGTCGACCGCCTCACCTACAACGCCACCATCATCGAAACCGGCACCAACTCCTACCGCCTCGCCCACACCCGAGCCCGACAGGCCGGGTGGCACCCTGCAAATAGGCAGTCGCCTACCGCCGGATCCACCAGTTGGGTCCGGCGGGTAGGCGTCACTCCCTGAGTCAGTTGCTGAGAGCGGTGAGCTGTTGCGTGCCGACGGGTTCGCGGGTCTGGGTGGGGATGACGGCCATGCGGTTGGTGGTGGCGGCCACCGCGTCCAGCTGCTGTTGCTCGGAGCGTGCGCGGGTGGCGAGCAGTGGGCTGGTGGGGTGGGCTGCCGCGAGGGAGTTGTTCACGACCCACGCCCACGGGTGGATGTTGGCGCGTTCCAGGTCGCTGGCCAGGGCCTGCGCCTCGGTGACGGGGGTGGTCTCGGGCAGGGTGACCACGATGATCTTGGTGTGGTCGGGGTCTTGGAGCCGCATCAGCGGGGTGGTGACGTGGCCGCGCTGGTCGTCGTCGAGGTGGCGGGTGATGTCGCGGTGGTAGGAACCGGTGGCGTCCATCAGGAGCAGGGTGTGGCCGGTGGGGGCGGTGTCCATGATGACGAACTGGTCGCGGGCCTTGTTCACGGCGCGGCTGAACTGCTGGAAGACGGCGATCTCCTCGGTGCAGGGGCTCATGAGGTCCTCGGCGAGGGCGGCGCGGCCGGCGTCGTCGAGCTTGGTGCCCTTGGAGGCCATGACGTGGTCGCGGTACTCCTGGATGGCCTTCTCAGGGTCGATGGCGCTGACCTCGAGCCCGTCGACGTCGTTGCCGAGGGTGGTCGACAGGTGCGCGGCGGGATCGGTGGTGGTGAGCAGGACCTTCTTGCCGCGCTGCACCAGGGCGATGGCGATGGCGGCTGCGACGGTGGTCTTGCCGACACCGCCCTTGCCCATCGTCATCACGAGCCCATGGTCGGCCTCGGCGAGCTGGTCGACCAGGCCGGCAAGGTACGGCTGCTGGCCGATGCCCTGCCCGCCGGTGTCCTGCGCGTCGGCCTGCGGGGCGTCCTCGTCGTGGAACAGGGTGGCGAGCGCCTCCAGGCCGACCATGTTGACGCTCTTGAGGCTCACCGTGTCGCGCGGCAGGGCTGCCAGGGCGGCAGGCATGGCAGCGAGCGCCGCCTGTTCGCGGTCGTGGATGGCGCGGGACAGGTCGTCGGTGGCGGCCGCGGCGGGCAAGACGCCGTTGACGACCAGGTTGGCGGCGTGGATGTCGAGCTCGGCGAGCTCGTCCAGGGTGCGGGCGACCTCGCGCAGCGTGGACTGCTGGGCCCGGGCGACGAGCACCAGGCGGGTGCTGGTGGGGTCGGTGAGAGCCTCGACGGCGGCGCGGTAGGTGGCGCGGTTCTTCTCGAGCCCGCTCATGGGCCCCAGACAGGACGCGTCGCCCTTGCCGTTGTCAAGGTAGCTGGTCCAGCTGCCGGGCAGCTGCAGCAGGCGGATGGTGTGGCCGGTGGGGGCGGTGTCGAAGATGACGTGGTCGTAGCCGGCGGTGGCCTGGGTGTCGGCGAGCAGGTCGGTGAACTCGTTGAACGAGGCGATCTCGGTGGTGCAGGAGCCCGACAGCTGCTCGGTGATGGCCTCGATCTCCTTGATGGGCAGGACCGCGCGCACCGGTTCCAGGATCTTGTTGCGGTAGGCCTCAGCGGCCTCGTCGGGGTCAATCTCCAGCGCGTCGAGGCCGGGCACCTGCGGAATCGGGGTGATCTTGTTGCCGATGGTGGCACCGAACACCTGGGCGATGTTGCTCGCCGGGTCGGTGCTGACCAGCAGCACCCGCTTGCCCTGGTGGGCGAGGTGCACGGCCGTGGCGCACGCGATGCTGGTCTTGCCGACACCGCCCTTGCCAGTGAAGAAAAAGTGCCGGGGCGGGTTGTCGAGAAACTGGGTCACCATAATCTCCTGAAAGTTCGAGTCGGGGTCAGCAGCAGCCGGACACGGTGCTGGTAGTGGCGGGCTGCCCACAGCAGCCAGTGGACGCGGCGGGGGCTTCCTGCTGCGGGCCGCAGCATCCGCCCTGGGGCTGGGCGTCCTTCGTCGGGTTCAGGCCGGCGTAGCGCTCCAGCTCGTCGCGGCGCGGGTGGCGGCCGGCCAGCACGGTGACGTCGTCGACCAGCGTCAGGGGTAGCCCCTCGGAGCCGGCGGCCTGCAGGAACTTGACGACCACGGGGTGCTCCGCGAACTGCGCCGGCTCGCTGGCCAGATTGGCGCGGTGGACGTCCACCCCCTGCGCCTTGAGGGCGTTGACCGCGGCGGTGAAGTCGACCAGCTCCTGGTCGAGGTCGGGGCCGCAGACCCCGGTGTTGCAACACAGTGCAGGTTCGAAGACACGGATGACGGGCATGGGAAACCTCCGGCTCGGGTGGAGGACGACCATCACGCATTGATGACCGTCGATATGAGTGAGCATGGCACACATATCGACAGGTGTCAATATGAGCGGGTAGCATGTCTGCATGACCGAACTGCTGGAAGCCCCGATGGCCGCCGCCGAGGCCTGCGCGCCGGGTGGTGGCACGATCTCGATGGAGCAGGCGGAACGGGTTGCGCTCGTCGTGAAGGCGCTCGCTGACCCGGTGCGGCTGCGGATCCTGCACCACATCGCGGCCAGCCGGTGCTCCAGCGTGTGCGCGTGTCACATGTCCGAGGTGTTCGGCGTGACCCAGCCGACGCTGTCACACCACCTGAAGAAGCTGGTCGAGGCCGGGCTGGTGGACAAGGAAATGCGCGGCAAGTGGGCGCACTTCACCCCGCGACCCGAAGGGCTGGCCGCGTTGCACGAGTACCTCGCCATGCTGGGCTGAGGCCCGGCGACCCGAAAGGACATCCCCATGCACGTTGTGTGCGTCGGCGGCAGCGATGCCGGCATCTCCGCGGGGCTGCGTGCCCGCGAACTCGACCCGTCGACCGAGGTCACCGTCGTGGTGGCCGACGCCTACCCGAACTTCTCCATCTGCGGGATCCCCTACTACATCTCCGGCGAGGTCGGAGACTGGCACCACCTGGCACACCGCACCCGCGCCGACCTGGAGGCCGCGGGCCTGCACCTGCTGCTCGACACGCGCGCCACCCGCATCGACGTCGACGCCCGTCAGCTCGAGGCCATCGGACCCGACGACACCCCCGCCCTGGTCGACTACGACGCGCTGGTGGTCGGCACCGGCGCCCGGCCCGTGCGTCCCCCGATCACCGGACTCGACACCCTCGGCGCCGCCGACGGCGTCCACCTGTTGCACTCCATGGGCGACACCTTCGCCCTGGGCGACTCCCTCGGGAAGCTGCAGCCGCGCACCGCCTTGGTTGTCGGCGCCGGCTACATCGGCCTGGAGATGGCCGAAGGCCTCACCACCCGCGGCATCCACGTCACCCAGGTCGAGGCCGCCCCCGAGGTACTGTCCACCCTCGACCCCGAACTCGGTACCCTCGTCCATGCCGAACTCGTGCGGCACGGGGTCGATATCCACACCGGTACGAGCGTCACCGGCATAGCCAAGGGTGCTGACGGCCTGCACGTGACCGGTCAGGCCAGAGACGGCGAAGCCCTGTCGTGGGATGTGGACCTCGTTCTGGTCGTGGTCGGTGTCACCCCCGAGACCGACCTGCTCGTCCGATCTGGAGCACAGACCGGGCCCCGCGGTGCGGTGCTCGTCGACGAGACGATGGCCACCGGCCTGCCACACGTGTGGGCCGCCGGCGACTGCGTCGCCACCCACCATCGCCTGCTCGGCACCACCTACCTCCCACTGGGCACCACCTCCCACAAACAGGGACGGGTCGCCGGCGAGAACGCGCTGGGCGGCAACGCCCGATTCGCGGGCAGCATCGGCACCCAGGTGCTCAAGGTGTTCGACCTGGTCGCAGCCCGCACCGGGCTGCGGGAGCACGAAGCCATCGCCGCCGGGTTCGACCCCGCCAGCACCACCTCGGCGCCCGACGACCACAAGGCCTACTACCCGGGATCCCACCCCATCACCATCCGCATCACCGGCGACCGCGCCACCGGCAGGCTGCTAGGTGCCCAGCTCGTCGGGCACCTGACCACCGAGACCGCCAAGCGGGTCGACACCTACGCCACCGCGCTCTTCCACGGCATGGACGTGGCCGGCATCAATGACCTCGACCTCGCCTACACACCGCCGCTGGGCTCGCCCTGGGACGCCATCCAGATCGCCGCGCAGGCATGGGTGACCCAGCACCAGCCAGCGAGCACTCGCGCCCAACCCTGACCCCCTGCAGTAATGAGCGCCCCCGCCGAGCGTGAACCCCGGGGGCGCTCCTCAGCGCGCGCTCACCACCCGCCCACACCCCCGACGGGCCAATCGTCAGCACGCCGCCGCCAAGCCATCCCCGCCCCCGCCATGACAGGTGACCTCCACCCGGCCTAGCTCCACGGCCGCACCCCGACGCACCCGAAAGGGTTGAATCTCGACGACGAACACCCCGTGACTTGTCATATTGACGGTTGTCTATATAATGAGGACGTTCATATCGATGATCGTCAATGTGAGGTAGTCATGGCCGTAAACACCACCGAACCACCGTCCACAGGGCCTTGACCCCGAATCGTGGACACGGTGTCGTTTCGGTTATGCCGCTTCCGTGAGCGTAGCGGAGGCGGCGGTTTCGTAGGCATTCGGGACGATGTTGCCGATCGCGGAGTGGCGTCGGCGGGTGTTGTAGCGGTTCGCCCATCGAAACACGGCCCGGTAGGCGGTGGGCGCGTCGGGGAACGCGGCGCGGCCTTCGAGCAGCTCACGCTTGAGGGCCGCGTTGAGGCTTTCGGCGAGGGCGTTGTCGGCCGATGAGCCGACCGCTCCCATCGACTGTCTCACCCCGAGCTGCTCGCACAGCGCTGCGTAGGACTTCGATGTGTAGACCGAGCCGTGGTCGGAGTGGAACACCGCCCCGGCCAGCGTCCCACGCTCGCACCAGGCGACCTTCAGCGCGTCCTCGACGAGCTCGGTGCGCATGTGCCCGGCCATGGCCCATCCGATCAGCTTCCGGGAGCCCAGGTCGATGCAGGAGGCGAAGTAGAGGTTCGTGCCGTCCTCGAGGGGCAGGTAGGTGATGTCACCGACGTAACGGCAGCACGGCGCGCCGATGCTGAAGTCGCGGCCGATCAGGTCGGGGAACCGCCTGCCGGACTGGTCCGGAATCGTGGTCCTCACGCGTTTGCGCAACCGGATTCCGGCCAGGCCATGCTCGCGCATCACCCGGGCCACGCGCTTGTGGTTGACCCGGTCACCGGCCGGCACGTCCTCGTTGAGGTCGGCCGTGATCCGGGGCGCGCCGTAGGCGCGGTCCCCGCCCCGGGCCGGGTCCTGCAGCACCCGGATCCGCGACACCAGCGCCGCGTCGGCCGCCGCCCTGGCCGCCCGTGCCGGCTCGGCGGCCAGCCAGGCGTAGAACGACGACCGGGCGATCTCGATGACCTCGCACAACCGCTTCACGCCCCAGGCGTCCTTGTGGTCCTCGACGAACTGGAAGCGGTTCACCAGTTCGTCTCCCCGGCGAAATACTTCGCCGCCTGGCGCAGGATGTCCCGCTCCTGGGCCAGCTTGGCCTGCTCGGCCCGCAACGCCGCGTTCTCGGCCTCCAACCGGGCGATCCTCGCCCCCGGCGACCCCGGCCGGCCCTGCGTCGGAGCGGCCGTGGCCGCACCCGCCGTCGTCCCGGAGCCGAACTTGTCGACCCATTCCTTCAACGCGCCCCGGGACACGCCCAGATCCGCTGCGATCCCTTTGAGCGTCGCGCCCGGGGTGGACTCGTACAAGTCCACCGCCCGGCGACGGAACTCGTCGGTGTAGTTCTTACTGGCCATCCTTGGATTCTCGCTTCTCCCAGCATCGTGCTGGGTTCCGCGTGTCCAAGATCAAGGGTCAAGCCCCGTGGCATGTCCGGCATGAACCACGACATGGGCAGCATGAACCACAACATGTCCCCGTCCTCGCAACCGACGAGGTGACGCCTGCTGGGTTTCGTGGTGAGATGGAGCCATGAGCGATGTGGCGCGCACTTCGGTGCTGGTGGTCGACGACGAACCGGTGCTGGCCGGCACGGTGAAGAACTACCTGGAACGGGCCGGCATGGCCGCAGACACGTGTGCAGACGGGAACGAGGCGGTGTCGCGGATCCGGGAGGAGCAGCCGGATGTCGTCATCCTCGACCTCGGCCTTCCGGGCCTCGACGGAGTGGAGGTCTGTCGCAAGGTGCGCACCTTCAGCGACTGCTACGTCCTGATGCTGACCGCGCGAGCTGACGAGGTGGACATGCTCATCGGGTTGTCCGTGGGCGCGGATGACTACCTCACCAAGCCCTTCAGCCCGCGCGAACTCGTCGCACGCGTCCAGGTGATGCTGCGTCGCCCGAGATCCACGGCTTCGGTATCCGTCGCCCGCAGGATCGGGGAACTGGTGGTGCATCCCGACTCGCGCGAGGCTTTCATGGATGGTGTGGCGGTGGACCTGACACGCACCGAGTTCGACCTGCTGAAGGCGCTGTCCGCGCATCCCGGACGTGTGTTGAGCCGGCGTCAGCTCACGGACATGGTCTGGGGCGAGGACTGGGTCGGCGACGACCATCTGGTCGATGTCCACGTGGCACACCTTCGCAAGAAGCTGGGTGAGGAGGCCGCCGATCCCCGCTACGTGCTGACTGTGCGGGGCGTGGGCTACCGGATGGGCCGAGGCTGATGGGAGGACGGCCATCAGAGCTGTGGCCCGGGTTGTCGTGGGGTCGACGGGTGGTGTGGACCCAGTTCGCCGTCCTGGTCACCATGAGCGTCACGCTGGTCCTGACCGCCCTGGAGATGGGCCCGCCGTTGTTCAAGAAGCACATGGCCGAGGCCGGGCACACCCAGCCCATGGTGCTGGACCATGCCGAGCGTGCCTTCCATGACGCCGGTGCGGCCTCCCTGGGATTGGGGCTTGCCGCCGCGATGATGATCGCGGCGGTGACGTCATGGGTGCTGAACCGCAGCCTCATCCGAGGGCTGGATGCCCTGGCCGAGGGGGCTGAGAGGGTCGCGCACGGCAACTACGACGACCCCGTGCGCATGCCGCCACTGGGGCGCGAACTCGAATCCGTGGCCCATGAGTTCAACCGGATGGCGGCCCAGATCGCGGCCACGGAGGCCACCCGACGACGCATGTTGACCGATCTTGGCCATGAGCTGCGAACGCCCCTGTCCGTGACGCGGGTGACGCTCGAGAGCCTCCAGGACGGAGTCGCCGTGTATGGGCCGGAGGTCCTTGAGGTCCTCCAACGCCAGAACGAGCGCATCACGGCGCTGGCGGCCGACATCTCCGAGGTCTCCAGGGCAGAGGAGGGGCGGATCCCCTTGGAACTACGGCTGACCCGCATCGATGACCTGGTGGAATCGGCGGTCACCTCGTCTGCGAAAGCCTGTGCCGAGGCAGGTATCCAGCTGGTGACCCGTGGCAACTGCCCCGTGGAGGTGGATGTCGACCCTGCACGCATCGGCCAGGTCCTGGACAACCTGCTGCGCAACGCCGTCCAGCACACGCCACGCGGGGGTGAGGTATGTGTGACGAGCTGGTCTGACACGGACTCGGTGTCCATCCAGGTCAGCGACACCGGCGCAGGCATACCCGCCGGTGAGGTGCCCCACGTCTTCGAACGCTTCTTCCACCAAGGATCACGCAGGGTCCGTGACGTCGACGGCGGAACCGGAGTCGGCCTGACCATCGCCAGAGCCGTCGCCCGGGCACATGGGGGCGACGTGCTGGCGGCCAGTCCGGGGGTGGGCTGCGGTGCGTCGTTCACCCTGGTGCTGCCACGAAGTCTTGATCGAATCTCCACACTTCCCTGACCCGGTCACAATGCGGGGCGGGAAGAGTCGTGGGCATGAACACGATCACTCGCCGACAGGCCTTGCTCGCCGGCCTCGGCCTGGCATCCACCAGCGCCCTGGCTGCATGCGGCGCCAAGCAGCCCTCCCCGGCCAGCACCACCCCGGCCACATGGGCCATCCCGACCCAGACACCACTCGCCACCCCGACCGGGGCGACGACCGTCACCCACACCCTGACCCCGCGCCCTGTCACCTTGGACCTGGGCGGTGTCCTGGCCAAGACCTGGGCCTACACCGACGAACTCGACGGGAACGTCCTGCGCGGCAAGGCGGGCGACCTGTTCCGGGTCACGGTCGACAACCAGCTCCCCACAGCCACCTCGGTGCACTGGCACGGCATTGCCCTGCGCAACGCCTCCGACGGTGTGCCTGGTGTCACTCAGGACCCCATCGCCGCCAAGAGTGCCTTCACCTACGAGTTCGTCGCACCCCATGCCGGAACCTACTTCTTCCATCCCCACAGCGGAGTCCAGATCGACCGGGGGCTGTACGCTCCCCTCGTGCTGGACGACCCACGCGATCCGGGCGACCACGACGCGGAATGGGTCCTGGTCCTGGATGACTGGACCGATGGGGTTGGCAAGTCACCGGATGCGATCTTCGCCGACTTCAAGGCCAACAGCGGCCCCCTGTCCCAAGGAATGAACCACGACATGGGAGGCATGGACCACGGCAGTTCCCCCTTGGGCGATGCCGGAGACGTGAGCTACCCGCACTACGTCGTCAACGGCCGGATCCCGGCCGCACCGCGCACCCTCACGGCACGCCCCGGGGACAAGGTCCGGCTACGGCTCATCAATGCCGGAGCCGACACGATCTTCAAGGTCGGCCTGTCCGGGCACCGACTCACCATCACCCACGCCGACGGTTTCGCCGTGCAGCCGGTCGAGGCGACGGCCATCTACCTCGCCATGGGAGAAAGGATCGACGCCACCGTCACCGTCGGCGACGGCGTCTTCGTGCTGCAGGCCGCCCCCGAGGGCAAGACCGGTACTCCCGCCCGCGCCATCGTCAAGACCGGCGCCGGCAGCATTCCGCCGGCCACCACCCGAATCCCCGAACTCGGAGGAAAGGCTGCCCTGGGCACCGCCCTGCGCGCCGCCGACGCAGCCAAGCTGCCCGACAAGGAACCGGAGCAGACCCTCGAGGTCCAGCTCAACGGCCAGATGAAGCCCTACGCCTGGGGCATCAACGGCAAGAAGTTCGGTGAGGACACACCCCTGTCGATCAGCCCGGGACAGCGGGTCCGGATGCGGATGACGAACATGACGATGATGGCCCACCCGATGCACATCCACGGCCACACTTGGTCCCTGCCGGGCAGCAACGGACTGCGCAAGGACACCGTGCTGCTGCTGCCCATGCAGACCATCGAGGCCGACCTGCAGGCCGACAACCCCGGAGCCTGGATGCTGCACTGCCACAACATCTACCACGCCGAGATCGGCATGATGACCAGCCTGCGCTACTGACCCCAGCCCACGCCGATGCGGTTCCCGCGTCACCCCGGGAACCGCACCGCCGCATGCCCGCACATGCCTCCGACGTCTTGGTCAAACCTTCATCATTTGCCCCGGTCCAGCTTCATGGACGCTCGACAGTCTGGATGGTGACGGCAGCCAGCCACACACGACGAAGGAGACCACCATGTACACAAGCCCCACCCAGCTCAACCGCAGTGACAGCGACGCTCCCCGCCCCGCCGCCGACCCGGTACTCGAGCCCGTGCAGCACCGGCACGATCCGAAGATGACAGGCCACGGCAAGAGCCACCACTGGATGCACCTGCTGATGTGTGCCCCGATGCTGCTCATCGTGGCCGGATACCTGTGGACAGGTCGTGCCAGCCTCGCCGCAGGCGGCGTCATGGCCGCCGTCATCCCCGCCCTCGGCTGCGTAGTGATGATGTGGCTCATGATGCGGATGATGAACCACGGGGCCGATCACCACTGAGCCAAGAACCTCGCACCACGCGCCCACCAGCACCACAGAGCACCACCACTCAACGGACGAGGAAGACCATGACCAGCCCTACCCCACCCGACGAGCCCATCACGGCTGAAGGGGACTCCTTCACCTGCCCCATGCACCCCGAGGTCACCAGTGACCACCCTGGCCGCTGCCCTAAGTGCGGCATGTTCCTCCAACCGGACGGACAGCCCCCCGCGCCAGCAGCACACCAGCACACCCACCCCGGGCAGCCTGCTGCCCACCAAGAGCACGGCGGGCAGAGCGCCCCGCCACCACAGGCCGACACCGGCCCACGCGATGGCGAATGGACCTGCCCCATGCACCCCGAGATCCGGCAGGATGGGCCGGGCGAGTGCCCGATCTGTGGCATGGCGCTCGAACCGGTCTCGGTGGGCGTCCACGACGGACCCAACCCAGAGCTGGCAGACATGCGCCGCCGTCTCCGCGTGGCAGCCGTGCTCAGCCTGCCCCTGGTGGTGCTGGCGATGGTCCCGGCCCTGGCCGTCGGGGCGTGGGTGCCCTGGGTCGAACTCGCGCTGTCCACCCCCGTGGTGTGGTGGGCCGGGTGGCCATTCTTCGCACGTGGCGCCCGATCAGTGGCCAGCCGGCACCTCAACATGTTCACCCTCGTCAGCCTCGGTGTGGGTGCCGCGTGGTTCTACAGTGTGGTCGCCGTCCTGGCCCCGGGGATCTTCCCGGCCATCATGCGTGATGACGGTGGCCGGGTCGGCGTCTACTTCGAGGCCGCCGCCGTGATCATCACCCTGGTGCTGCTGGGGCAGGTACTCGAACTGCGGGCACGCGACCAGACCTCGGGTGCCATCCGCGCCCTGCTGGACCTGTCGCCAGCCACCGCGCACCGCATCAACCCCGACGGAGAAGAAGAGGAAGTGCCATCCGCGGACCTGCAGGTCGGCGACCATTGCCGGGTCCGCCCCGGTGAGAAGATCCCAGCAGACGGCATTGTGGTCGACGGCCACGCCTACGTCGACGAATCCATGATCACCGGCGAGCCGGTACCTGTTGACAAGAACCCCGGCGACCGTGTGATCGGCGGCACCATCACCAGCGACGGCAGCCTGGTCATCGAGGCCACCGGCCTGGGCGCCGACTCGACCCTGGCCCGCATCGTCGACCTCGTGTCCCAGGCGCAACGTTCCCAAGCCCCCATCCAAGGGCTCGTCGACAAGATCTCCGCTGTGTTCGTGCCGGTCGTGATCGGCATCGCACTGATCACCTTCGCCGTCTGGGCCACGGTCGGGCCACAGCCCCGGCTACCGTTCGCGATCGTTGCTACAGTGTCCGTGCTCATCATCGCCTGCCCTTGCGCGCTTGGCCTTGCCACACCCATGTCCATCATGGTCGGGGTTGGTCGCGGAGCCCGCGATGGCGTCCTGGTCAAGAACGCCGATGCACTCGAACGACTGCAGAAGATCGACACCTTGGTGGTCGACAAGACCGGGACCCTGACCCAGGGCCATCCCAGCCTCGTCGACCAGAAGGTCGTCGCCGGCCACCACGCCGAGATCGTGCTGGCCATGGCGGCCGCTGTCGAGTCCGGGTCCGAACATCCCTTGGCCCGCGCGATCGTCGACGCGGCGCGAGAACGCGACGTCACCGTACCGACCGCCACTGCATTCACCGCCCACCCGGGTGGCGGCGTCGAAGCATTGGTCGACGGTCACCAGGTCATGGTCGGCAGCCCTGCCTTCCTCACGACCCAGCATGCCGACACGACCCCCCTGACCGACGACATCGACGCCTTCCGTCGCCAAGGAGCCACTGCCGTCATCGTGACTGTCGATGGTCAGCCTGCAAGCATCCTGGCCATCGCCGACCCACTCAAGCCCACCACCGCCCAGGCCATCGACGACCTACGTCACCGTGGCATGCGGATCGTGATGCTGACCGGGGACAACGCCACCACCGCCCACGCCATCGCCGACGAGCTCCACATCGACGAGGTGATCGCGGACGTGCTTCCGGATCAGAAGCATGGGCACGTCCAGCGGTTCCAGGAGCAAGGTCACACGGTCGCGATGGCCGGTGACGGCGTCAACGACGCCCCTGCCCTGGCCGGGGCGGACGTTGGCGTCGCCATGGGCACCGGGACCGACGTCGCCATCGAGAGCGCAGACGTGACCCTCCTCGGCGGCGACCTCGCAGCCCTGGTCAAGGCCCGCGACCTGTCCGTCGACACTATGCGCAACATCAAGCAGAACCTGCTGTTCGCATTCATCTACAACGTCATCGGCATTCCGATCGCCGCGGGAGTGCTCTACCCCGCCTTCGGCTGGCTGTTGTCCCCGATGATCGCCGCAGCCGCCATGGCCCTCAGTTCGGTGAGCGTCATCACCAACTCCCTGCGCCTGCGCCGACACCACTGACATGAACTGCCCCCCCATAAGCTGCCCGGAGTTCACTCTGGGTTGGCTTCTCGTGCCCAACCGGGGCCCAGCCAGACCGACAACCCGGGGCCAAATGAAGTTGACATAGCCACCTTGAGCCCGTCACAGACCACGAAGAACACGTCCTTGACCCCGCGGTTCTTCAGTTCGGTCAGGCAGGCGAACCAGAACTTCGCCGACTCCCCGTCCCCGTTGCCTGGCCAGATCCCCAAGATGTCCGGCTCTTCGTAATCGAGGAGGTAGGTGCGGCCGGCGCGTCGCTGCCTGGGTGAGGGTCGAGGCCTCCCGATGATGGAAGTTCCTACACTACCCATCCGGAAGACCCCGACATGCCCCACGATACCTTCGCCACCCCTGACCTGACCGTGTTCTGCCGACTTGATGAGCTCGGCCTCATAGCCGTGGGCCAGCACATCGAACCGGACCGTGCGGTCCTGGAGTGCCGCGTTGCCGAGCCGGATCCGTGGTGCCGCGGCTGCGGCAGCCAGGCACTGTCCCGAGGCACGGATGCCCGATACCTGGCGCACGAGCCGTTCGGACACCGACCCACCACGCTGCTGGTCCGCGTCCGCCGATACGCGTGCCCCGGGTGCGGGCGGTCCTGGCGTGAAGACCTCACCCAGGCCGCGCCCGCACGAGCGAGGCTGTCTCGCGGCGGGATGCGGTGGGCGCTGGAGGCCATCGTGATCGAGCACCTCACCGTCTCGCGCGCCGCTGCCGGCCTGGGCGTGTCCTGGCACACCGCGAACACCGCGATCCTCACCGCGGGCAAACGCCGCCTGATCGACGCACCGGGCCGGTTCGACGGTGTCCGAGTGCTCGGCGTCGACGAGCATGTCTGGCGGCATACCCGCCGCGGCGACAAGTACGTGACCGTCATCATCGACCTGACACCGGTCCGTGAGAGAACGGGACCTGCCAGGCTGCTGGACATGGTCGAGGGACGCTCGAAGGCGGTGTTCAAGACCTGGCTCGCGGATCGGCCGCGGACCTGGCGAGACGGTGTCGAAATCGTCGCGATGGACGGGTTCACCGGGTTCAAGACCGCCTCCGTCGAAGAGCTGCCTGCGGCGGTGACGGTGATGGATCCCTTCCACGTCGTGAGGCTGGCCGGTGACGCGCTCGATGGGTGCCGCCGCCGCGTCCAGCGCGATGCGTTCGGGCGGCGCGGGAGGAAGAATGATCCGCTCTACACGGCGCGTCGTACCCTGCACACCGGTGCCGGCTTGCTCACCGAGAAGCAACAAGCCCGCCTTGAAGCGCTGTTCGCCGATGAGCGACATGCCGAGGTCGAGGCGACCTGGGGCATCTACCAGCGGATGGTCACCGCATATCGGGAACCCGACCGGGGTCTGGGGAGGTTCGCCATGCAGCAGCTCATCGACTCACTCGCCAGCGGGGTCCCGACCCCGCTCGTCGAGCTGCGCAAGCTCGGCCGGACGCTGAAGCAACGCGCCGCTGACATTCTCGCGTTCTTCGACCGACCTGTCACCAGCAACGGTCCTACGGAGGCCGTCAACGGGCGGCTCGAACACCTTCGCGGCTCCGCTCTGGGCTTCCGCAACCTCACCCACTACATCGCTCGGTCGCTGCTCGAAGCCGGAGGGTTCAGACCCGCGCTACACCCTCATTCGTGAAGAGCCGACAATCCGCGGATCACCCCAGGGAACGACCTTCCTGAACAGTCGATGATCGATCGGTTCGACACCTTTCTTCTTGCACACCCGATTCCTGATGATGATGGCCGCGGCGCAGATGAAGGTGAGCGCATCGAACCAGCCCAGGTCCATCACGCCCCTTCCATCTCTTGGCGCCGCGAGGCCTCGCCAGGAAAGCGCCTGACCTCAGGAGCGAACAACGAACCCGGGGTTCTCTGCAGAAGATCCGGCAACAAGATCATCCTCCGTCGCCCTGGAAGGCGCATCCGAACGCAGCGTACGTCGTCACTCTTCGACACTGGCATGTCGGCCCTGGTCATCAGTGCTGAGAGACATGGTACGGGTCTGGGACTCTTCAGGGTAGGTCGTCCTCTCCAGGAGGAAACCGACACCGGCGTCTGAGACCCGGCGCAGTCAGGACCCGAGGACGGGGCAGCGCGGGAAGCGGCATCGCGCCTCCCTCTCAACGCGGCAGCAGGCCCACACCCCGCGCCCCTAGACTCGAGGGCGAGGAGCCGACGTCGCCGCGCTCACCAGGAGGAAAGGGGCCGCCCATGCTCGGGGTGCTCGAGGGGTTCGCGATCATCGGCGTCGTCGTCGGCATCGGCTACACCGTGGAGCGCTCCGGGGTGCTCGGCAAAGGCGCCGGATGGCAGCTGAACCGCTTCGCCTTCTTCGTGGCCCTGCCCGCCCTGATGTTCACCACCCTGGCCGGCACGGACCTGCACGTCATCTTCTCCGGGCGCCTGCCGGTGGCCGCGATCAGCTTCGCCGCGATGGCAGGCCTCTACGCGCTGGTCGCCGGACTCATCCTGCGCCGCGGGGTGGCCCGGGTGACCGTCGGCGCCGTCGGGGCCGGGCTGCTCAACGCCAACAACATGGGCCTGCCGGTGGCCACCTACATCTTCGGGGACCCGGCCCAGGTCGCCCCGATCCTGCTGTTCCAGCTGATCTTCGCCACGCCGCTGTGCCTGGCCGTGCTCGACGTCGTCTCCCGCGGGCAGGTGAGGCTGAGGACCATCGCCACCCAGCCGCTGCGCAACCCCCTGATCCTCGGCTCGGCGGCCGGGATCATCGTGAACCTGCTGGGGCTTCCGGTCCCCGACGTCGTGCACGAGCCGCTGCGCCTGCTCGGCGGGGCCGGCATCCCGCTGATCCTGGTGGCCTTCGGCATGTCCCTGCGCGGCAGCCGACCGCTCGCCGTGCCGGGCCAGCGGACGGAGACCCTGCTGGCCGTGGGCCTGAAGGTCGCGATGATGCCGGTGGCGGCCTACCTCCTGGGCCGCTTCGCCTTCCACCTGGCCCCGCACGACCTGTTCGCCGCGACCGTCCTGGGTGGGCTGCCGACTGCGCAGAACCTGTTCAACTTCGCCTCCCGGTACGACCAGCAGGTCTCCCTGGCCCGGGACATCGTGCTGCTGTCCACCCTCGCCTCGGTCCCCGCCCTGCTGGTCATCTCAGCCCGCATGGCCTGACGCCGCGGGGCATCGCCTGCCGGCGGCCGGGCCCCTCAGCGTCCCGGCTCCAGGGCCCCGCACCCAGGGGCCGCACCCAGGGCCGCGGAACCGGCCGGACAGCGGAGGCGATCCCGTCGGTGAGGCGGGGGTTGCTTCGCGGCGCGATGAGACTATGATGCAACTTGTATCTAAGTTGTGCTCGTGAGGCTCACCAGACCTCGTCGGGCCGATCCCCCGGAAGGCTCCCATGACCGCCCAGACCGCTCCCGCCCACCCCACCGGCGCCTCCGCGGCGGACCTGGTGTACCAGCACGTCAAGACCCGCATCCTCGAGCACGACCTCGAGGGCGGGGAGCTGATCTCCGAAGGCGAGATCGCCGCGGCGCTGGAGGTCTCCCGCACCCCGGTGCGCGAGGGATTCATCCGCCTGCAGACCGAAGGGTGGATGACCCTCTACCCCAAGCGCGGCGCCCTGATCCGGCAGGTCGGCCCCCACGAGATCCGCGACGTCGTGCAGGCCCGGATCATGGTGGAATCCCACGCGGTGCGCCAGATCGTGGCCGCCGAGGAGCAGGAGCAGGTGGCCGCGGAGCTGGCCGAGATCCTGGACCGGCAGGACGCCGCCCGCCGCGCCGAGGACCACGACGACTTCGTCGCCACCGACGCCCAGTTCCACCAGCACCTGGTGGCCTCCGCCGGCAATCAGCTGATCACCACCTTCTACCTCAGCCTCGCGGACCGGCAGCGGCGCATGTCCGCCCGCGCCGTCTGGCGCGACGACCGTCGCTCCGCCACCGTGCTGGCGGGACACCGGAACCTGCTCGACGCCGTGCGGGCCGGGGACCCGGGAGCCTTCGAGACCGCGCTGACCGAGCACCTGACCACCGTGCACGAGCGCCTGCTCGGCGCCCCGTAATCCCCGCCCCGAACCCCGAGCCCTGCCGTCTTCCGGGACGGCGCCCCCGCACTTCCCGCGCCGCCCGCGCGGGACCCGGCCGCCGACGTCGTCGGCCATCCCCCACCGCACCGCCGCACCGAAAGGAAACCCGCGTGTCCGCCGAGACCGCCGCCACCACCCACGACGTCACCGCCGCCGCGACGCCGCCGGCCGATCCCCAGACCGGTGCCGCCGCCCACGACGCGGCCGACGGCGCCCGCCCCGCCGGCACCGCCCGCCCCGAGCTGAACCACCCCGCCACCTCGGCCAACGCCGTCGTGCCCGTGGGTGCGGCCCGCCCGCGCATCCCGCACTGGCTGAAGGTCGCCGCCGCGCTGTTCGCCGTGGCCTGGGGCGGCAACCAGTTCACCCCGCTGCTGATCATGTACAAGGACCTGGATGGGCTGTCCACCGGCGCGGTGGACGTGCTGCTCGGCGCCTACGTGCTGGGCATCATCCCCGCCCTGCTGATCGGCGGCCCGATGTCCGACAGGTACGGTCGGCGCCCCCTGATGGTCCCGGCCCCGGTGCTGGCGATGATCGCCTCCATCCTGCTGGGAGTGGGGACCTCCTCCCCCGCCGTGCTGTTCCTCGGCCGCATCTTCTCCGGCCTGGCCCTGGGCCTGGTGATGGTCGTGGGCGGCTCCTGGATCAAGGAGCTCTCCGGCGCACCCTACGACCCCGAGGCCGACGAGTCCGCCGGCGCCCGCCGCTCCTCCATGGCCCTGACCGCCGGCTTCGGCCTCGGGGCGGCGGTGGCCGCGGCACTGGCGCAGTTCGGCCCCCTGCAGGCCCAGACCCCGTACCTGGTGCACCTGCTCGTCACCGCGATCGGCTTCCTGATGGTGCTGCGCGCCCCGGAGACCCACGCCCGCCAGGCCACCCCGGCGCCGCTGGCCGAGGACCTGAAGATCCCGGCCGCCACGCACCGGCGGTTCCTGTGGGTCGTGGTGCCGATGGCGCCGTGGGTCTTCGGCTGCGCCGGCTGCGCCTACGCGGTGCTGCCCGGGCTGATGGGCTCGCGCACCCACGGGCTCGACGTCGGCTTCTCCGGGCTGCTGTGCCTGATCGCCCTGGGATTCGGCATCGGCATCCAGTCCGTCGGCAAGAAGCTGGATGACCCGGGCTCCGCCCGCGGCGTGGTGGTGGGCCTGGCCGCGACCGTGCCCAGCATGGGCCTGGCCGCCTGGGCCGCCGCGACCCACGACCCCGCCGTCGCCATCCTGGCCGCGGCCGCCCTGGGGCTGGCCTACGGGATGCTGCTGGTCTCCGGGCTGCAGGAGGTGCAGCGCATCGCCGGACCGGAGGACCTGGCCGGGCTGACCGCCGTGTACTACTCCCTGACCTACCTGGGCTTCTTCATCCCGGCGACCCTGGCCATGCTCAACACGTGGCTGACCTACCCGCTGATGTTCGCCGGCGGGTCCGTGGTGGCGCTGCTGTGCCTGGGGATCGCGGTGGCCTTCTACCGCCGTCACCTGCCCGCCGCCCAGGCCCCGCGCACGATGTCGGTCCCGGCCGCCGGCGCCCCGGAGGCCACGGCGCGCTGAGCCGCCGGGGGGTCTGGTCGCGTCGGCGTCCCCGTTGACGTCGACGTCGGCGAGGCGGCGCTCTCGTTCCCACCCCTCCGCGAGACGGCGCATCCGTTCCCGGAAATCGCGTTTTCGGGAACGAATGCGCCGTCTCGCGTGAGAAGGGTGCCCGTGCAGGGAACGAGAGCGCCGGGTCGTTGCAGAGGGGCGCCCGCGTAGGGAACGAGAGCGCCGTCTCGCGGAAGTGGGACCCGGCGTCGGCGGCTACATGCGGTTGCGGAACTCGCCGTCGCCGCGCAGGGCCTTCAGGTTGTGCCCGATCAGCTCCTCCGCGCCCACCGGGCGCCCGCCGGCCGCGTGCGGGGTGATGATCAGGTGCGGGGCGCCCCACAGGGGGTCCTCGGCCGGCAGCGGCTCGGTCTTGGCGACGTCGATCGCGGCCCCCGCGATCCGCCCCTCCTCCAGGGCCTCGATCAGCGCGGCCTCGTCCACGGTGGACCCGCGGCCGACGTTGACCACGTAGGCGGTATCCGGGAGGGTCTTCAGCACCGCTGCGTCGAGGGAATCCGCGGTGGCCTCACCGGAGGGCAGGATCATGACCAGCAGGTCCGTGCGGGCCAGCAGCTCGTTCTTCTCCTCGGTGGCCACCACCGGATACCCCGCGCGCTCCCCCGTGGAGCGGGCGATGCCGGAGACCTTCGCGCCCAGGGCCGTGAACAGCGGTGCGAGGGTCTGCCCGATGGAGCCGAAGCCCCAGATGGTCACGTGCGCGTCGAGCAGGGTGGTGATCGGCGCGCCCTCCGGGTGCAGCGGCTGCGCCCCGCCAAGCTCCGAGGCCCACTCGCGGCGCTCCTGGCGCCTGGCGAGCTCGGGCAGGAAGCGGACCAGGGACAGGGACAGCGCCAGGGCGTGCTCGGAGACGGTCCGGTCGTGCAGGCCGATGCCGGCGCAGACCACCACATCCTCGCCGAAGCCGGCCTTCTTGATCTGGTCCGGCCCGGCCAGCAGCGCCTGGATGAGCTTCAGGTCGGTCAGGCGCTGTGCGGCGTCGGCGAGCTGGTCGTCGGTGTTGCCCCAGACCACCAGGACCTCGGCGTCGGCGTCCTCCTCGCGCACCGGCTGCGTGGGGTCGTACCCGGCGACGACGTCGCCCGGCTCCAGGGGCAGCGTCTGCGCATCCAGCTCGATGGACATGGGCAGCAGGATCTTCATGGGTGCTCCTTCTGATTCGGGTGGGCCGCCGAGAGGTCAGCCGCGTGGCGGGAAGGTCCGGTGCAGGCGGGCCAGGGACAGGGCGATGGAGCGGCGGTTGCGGGCGAATCCGCCGTCGAGTCGATACAGCGGGGCCAGGGGGAGGCCGAGCACGCGGGCCGCCGCGGCGTCGAAGGTGCAGCGCACGGTGATCGCCTCCGCGCTGTCCCCCTCCGGGTCCCCCGCGGGGAGGATCTCCCAGGCCCAGGTGTGCCCGCCGGGCATGACCCACGCGAAGGTCCGCTCGGGCTCCCGGCGGATGACGGTGGCGCGCATCCGGTAGGGGATGCCGTATAGGCGCATGCGCTGCACGGTGCTCTGCCCGACCTCCGGAGCCTCCGGGCCGTCGATCAGCCCGCGGACGTTCCCGCCGCCGTCGAGCTCGGCGTGGCGCCGCGGCCGGGACACCAGATCCCAGACCTGCGAAGCCTCCACCCCCGGCAGCACGGTCTGGGCGCTGACGACGTCGCGGTGGGTCGGCAGGAAGTGGACCAGCGGCGCGGGTGTGGCGGTGCTCATGCGCCCCATTGTCCCACGGGCCGGGCGTGCCACGATGGAAGGAGACCATCACCGACCCGAGGAGGACCCCATGATCTCGATCGTCGTCCGCTTCCCCGTGAAGCCCGAGCACGCCGACACCTGGATGGAGCACGTCCGGGAGTTCACCGAAGCCACCCGCGCGGAACCCGGCAACAAGTGGTTCCTGTGGAACCGCAGCGTCGAGGACCCCAACGAGTACGTCCTGCTGGAGGCCTTCGAAGACGACGCCGCCGAGGCCCACGTGAACTCCGAGCACTTCCAGAAGGCCATGAAGGACCTGTACCCGCTGATCACCCAGACGCCCAAGATCATCTCCCGGCAGGTCGACGGCGACGGCTGGGACGAGATGGGCGAGCTGAAGAAGTAGCGAAGCTGTGAGCGATGAGGCGGGGACGGCGCCCGGCTTGGCCGGGGCAGGTGGGCCGGTCGGGGCGGCGTCGGCCCCGGTGCAGCTGGCCGTCTCCACGGTGATCCTGGCTCTGCGGCCCGACGAGGCTGCGGCCGGGGTTGCTGAGGCTGGTGCTGCCGGGACCGGGGGCGAGGCGGCCGATGCCGCGGCGTCGGCGTCCGATACCGGCGCGGCCGGGGCTGGGTCCGCGGCGGCCGACGGTCGGCTGCGGCTGTGGCTGCCGCTGGTGCGGCGCATCCGCGCGCCCTACCGCGGGCTGTTCGCCCTGCCCGGCGGCCCCCTGCCCCCGGAGCTGTCCCTCGAGGAGGCCGCGGCCTCCATGCTGCGGGACGCGACCGGGCTGGTTCCCGGCTACCTGGAGCAGCTCTACGCCTTCGGTCGGGTGCACCGGGGACAGGCCCGCGCCCCGGGGGACGATGCCGAGGCGGCGTCGGGCTCCCCGGCGGCGGTGGCGTCGGCCTCTGAGGAGGAGGACGCCGCGGCCGAGCGCGTGGTCTCGGTGGTGTACTGGGCGTCGGTGCCCTCCGCGCAGGCGGCCCAGGTGCTCGAGGAGGAGAACGTGCGGTGGTTCCCCGTGGACCGGCTGCCGCGCCTGGCCTTCGACCACCGGGAGATCGTGGACTACGCGCTCACGCGGCTGCGCGCCAAGGTGGAGTACTCGCGGGTCGCGCACTCCTTCCTCGACGAGGAGTTCACGCTGGCGCAGCTGCGCGAGGTCTACGAGGCGATCCTGGGACGGGCCCTGGACCCGGCGAACTTCCGACGCCGGGTGGCCGCCTCCCGTGCCGTCATCGACACCGGCCGACGCCTGACCGGCACCCCTCATCGCCCCCCGCGGCTGTACCGCTACGACGACTCCCTGGCCTTCGCCGACTCCGCCCCGCCCCCGCAGTAACCCGGCCGACGCCGCGGGTACCGGTCACTGCCGTCAGCCGCCATTGACCCCGGCGCTCACCCGCCGGACCGGATCGTGCGTCCGGTGCCGGATCATCCGGCCCACGCTGCACGATCCGGTCCGCCCCCCTTTAACGAACGAAGCCCCGTCCCACCGAGCGCGCGGCTCGGCGGGGCGGGGCTCCGACGTCGTCACGGGGACTGAACGCGGGGACCTTACGGAACGATCAGGCCCTGGGTCTGGGTGCGGGCGCGGTCGAAGCGCTGCTGCACGTCAGCCCAGTTCACGATGTTCCAGAAGGCCTTGACGTAGTCCGGCTTGACGTTCTGGTAGTCCAGGTAGAAGGCGTGCTCCCACATGTCCAGCTGCAGGATCGGGGTCTGCGCCAGCGGGATGTTGCCGGCCTGCTGGTCGTACATCTGGAACAGGTTCAGGCGCTGCCCGATGGAGTCCCAGGCGAGCACGGCCCAGCCGGAGCCCTGGATGCCGGTGGCGGTGGCGGTGAACTGGCTCTTGAACGCGTCGAAGGAGCCGAAGAAGTCGTCGATCGCCGCGGCGAGCTCACCGGTGGGCTTGTCGCCGCCGTCCGGGGAGAGGTTGTTCCAGAAGATGGAGTGGTTGACGTGGCCGCCGAGGTTGAAGGCGAGGTCCTTCTCCAGCTGGTTCACGAACGCGAGGTCGCCGTTGGCGCGGGCCTCCTCGAGCTTCTGCAGCCCGGCGTTGGCGCCCTTGACGTAGGTGGCGTGGTGCTTGTCGTGGTGCAGCTCCATGATCCGCGCGGAGATGTGCGGCTCGAGGGCGGCGTAGTCGTACGGGAGATCGGGAAGCGTGTACTGGACAGCCATGTCGATCCTTTCGGTGATCCAGCTTATAGAACCGCCTCCCAGGCTAGCGCCGCCGCCCGCGCTCCACCAGGGCCCCCGGGGGCTTCCGCCACCAGCGGAAGGTGTCCCGGGATGACGACGGCGCCCTCAGCGCGTCCCGCTCGGCGCCCCGATGCGGAACCCGCCCATCCGATACGAGGAGTGCAGGCACAGCACCGCGAGCGCGGTGGGCAGCAGCAGGATGAGCTGCTCCGGCAGCGGGCGGGCGAAGTACCAGCCGTTCCCGGTGAGCACGCCGAGGAGCAGGAGCAGGCCGATCATGAAGCTCGCCGTGGGATGCCCGGTCATCTTCCACCACGGCCGCGGCAGGTTCGACTCATCCGACGCGCGGAAGATGCGGGTCAGCAGATAGGCACCCGCGCACCACAGGACCCACAGCGTGATCTGGTCCGCCCAGACCGATCCGGTCCAGGCCGTGAGCGTCCTCGCCGCCGCGTCCGCCAGCACCCCGACCATCACCACCAGCACCGTTTTGAGGATCGGCGAGCGCACACACCACCGGAACGGATCCTCCACGGGGAAGTCATGCCCGGCGTCCGGAGTGCTCGCTTCTGCTCCCATGCGCACCAGGCTAACCATGACGACGGCGCCCCGGGTCTCGCCCACCCGGCACCGACCCGGCGCATCCGTTCCCGCACCCCACGCTCCCGACGCCGACCCGGCGCATCCGTTCCCGAAAAACCGATTTTCGGGAACGGATGCGCCGGGTCGCGGAAGGGGTGGGAACGAAAGCGCCGCCTCGCCTCGGAGAAGGCGCCCGGGTGGGAACGAAAGCCCCGCCTCGCGTCGGCGAGGACGCCGGAGTCGGACCGACGCCCGGCTCACCCGCCGATCATGATGCCGGCGCCCGGGCCCAGGGGCAGGTCGAAGAAGTAGAAGACGCACAGGACGATGAACCACCCGATCCAGAACAGGATCGCGAAGGGCACCAGCCGGGCCATCACGGTGCCCAGGCCGGCCTTCGGCTCGTACTTGCGCAGCATGGTCAGGATGATCACCAGGTAGGGCGACAGCGGGGTGACCACCTGGGTCGCGGAGTCGCCGATGCGGAACGCGGCCTGCACGAAGGCCGGTTCGTACCCGAGCAGTCCGAACATCGGCACGAACACCGCCGCCATCAGCGTCCACATCCCGGAGCCGGAGGTGATGAACAGGTTCAGCAGCGAGCACAGCAGGATGAACAGCACCACGATCGGAAAGCCGGTGATCCCCGCGTCCTGCAGCCCGGTGGCGAGCTTGACGGCGGTCCAGGAGCCGATCCCGGACCAGTTGAACAGGGCCACGAACTGCCCGAGGACGAAGGCGATGACGAGGAACGGGATGAGGTCCTTCAGCGCCAGGCCCATGATGGTCGGCACGTCCTTCATGCCGCGCACCACCCCGGCCACGCGCCCGTAGACGTACCCGCCCACCGCGAACAGCGCGAAGATGATGAACACCAGCGAGTCCATGAGCGGTGACTTGGGGAGGAATCCGCCGTCGTCGTTGCGCCACGGGGAGGCCGGCAGCAGCGCGAACACGATCATCGCGATCCCGACGACGGCCAGGGCGACGGCGCCCCACACCAGTCCCTTCTTCTCCTGCGCGGTGACGGGCCCGGTCTGGTCGAACTGGTCCGCGGGGACGAAGGCGTCCTCCCCGCCGACGGCGCGCATCTGCCGGGTGGTGGGCTGGGCGGGATCCACCGGGTCGCCGCTCTCCTCCTGGGGGACCTGCTGCCGGTTCAGGCGCGGCTCGAGCACCTTGTCGATCAGCCACCCGCAGATGACGGTGAGCACCAGGGACGAGGCGATGTTGAACCAGTAGTTGGACAGCGGGGTGACGGTGGTGGCGGTCTGGGCGACCTGGGGGACGTTGGGCATCACGGCGTTGGTGATCCCGGCGAACAGCGCATCCAGGGTGGTGGGCAGCACCGCCGTCGAGAACCCGGCGTTGACGGCCGCGAAGCCGCCCAGGAGCCCGGCGACCGGGTGGCGACCGACGGCCTTGAAGGCGAGGGCGGCCAGCGGCGGGACGACGAGGAAGGAGGAGTCCGCCATGATCGAGGCGGACACGCCCACGAACGCGACGGCGTAGGGCAGCAGCCAGCGCGGGGCGTTGCCGATGCCCAGGCGGATGGCGGTGGAGAGGAAGCCGGTCTTGTCCGCGATGCCGATGCCGAGCAGGATCGTGGCGACGGTGACCAGCGGCGGGAATCCGATGTAGTTGTCCCCGATGGTGGAGGTGAACCAGGCGATGCCCTCCCCGGTGAACAGGCCCTTGATGGCGAGCTTCTCGTCGGAGCCGGGCATGGTGACCTCGGCCCCGCTCAGGGCCATGACGGTGGAGATGGCGCCGGTGATCAGGAACAGGATGATGAACAGGGTGAAGGGCTCGGGCAGCTTGTTACCGAGCTTCTCCACGGCGGTGAGCAGACGGTCTCCGGCCCCGCGGGTGGGGGCGGTCTGCGCGGTGTCGGTGTCGGCCATGGCGATCTCCGGGTCTCGGCGGGTGCGTGCGATGTGGCTCACGACCCTACCGCCTGCGGATCACGAGCAGGTGACGGCGCGGTATCGGGGCCGGAGCCTGGATCGGGGCCGGGCGGCGTCGCCCCGATGTGACGGCGGCCAGTGGATATAGCACGATACGAAATATGAGATCCGTGCCCAGCTCCGGCCGACCGTGGTTCCCGGCGGTCGCTCCTGCCCAGCGCAGGGAGTGCGCGGTGATCGGGGTGACCCTGGTGGCTGTGGGCCTGTCCTACGGGGCGCTGTCCCAGGCCTCGGGCTTCCCCCTGTGGCAGACGGTGATGCTCGCGGCTCTGGCGATCGGCGGTGTCGCGGAGCTGACCTTCGTCGGGGTGGTGGCCGCCGGCGGCGCCCCGATCCTGGCGGTGCTGGGCGGCCTGCTGGTGAACTCCCGGAACTTCGCCTTCGGGCTGAGCATCGGCGAGTACGCTCCGCGGGGTGTGCGCCAGTACCTGGCGGCGCACCTGGCCAATGACGAGACGGCGGCCTTCGCGCGCCCAGGGGCGGATCGCACCGAGCGGTGGCAGCGCTTCGTCCTGATGGCGGTGGTCCTGTTCCCGGCATGGGTGGGCGGCGCCGCCCTGGGCCAGCTGCTGGGATCGGTGGTGGACGCGGACCGGCTGGGGCTGGACGCGGCCTTCCCGGTGATCCTGTTCTGCCTGGTGGTTCAGGATCTGCGCAGCCCCTTCCTGGGGGTGACGGCGGCCGGCGGCGCGCTGCTGGCGGTGGCGGCCACCCCCGTGCTCCCGCTGGGGCTGGGGGCCGTGGCTTCGCTGCTGGCCCTGATCCCGGCGGCCGCCTTCCTGAAGGCGCGCGCCCGACGTCGTCGGCGGCCGGGCGGCGGGGATGGCAGTGAGACGGCGGGAGGTGCGGCATGAGCCCGGCGGCGTTCCTGGCGGCCCTGGCGGGCCTGGCGGGCGGCACCTACCTGATGCGGATCCTGGGGGTGAAGATCGGCGCGCTGTCCGCCCGCACGACGGCGCAGGAGGACGAGGCCGAACCCGCCCGGGAGACCGCGACCGCGGTGTCCCCGCACGAGCTGAGCCAGTCACCGGCGCGGCTGTGGATGGACCGGGCGACGGTGGTGCTGATCGTGGCGGTGGCGGCCACGACCATGCTCTTCGAGGGCCAGGAGGTCGTGGGTTCGGCGCGGATCATCGGGGCGGGCACGGGGATCCTGGCGGCCCTGCTCAAGGCCCCGATGCTGGCCTGCGTGGTCCTGGCGATGGCCGTCTGCGCGGGCCTGCGAGCGCTGGGAGTGGCGTGAGCCCGGGAGCCGACGGCGCGGGTCAGCCGACCGCCGCCTCCCCCGCTTCTCCGCTCCCCGTCTCCGCGCGGCGTCGGGCCCTGCCCACCAGGAACCAGGTGAGGTAGCAGATCGCGACGAAGGGGACCGTCCAGAACAGGGCGGGCCGCTGCTCCGGGTCCAGCACGATCAGCACGCAGGAGGCGGCGGTCAGGACCAGCGCCAGCACCGGGACCACCGGGTAGCCGGGAGTGCGGTAGGGCAGGTCCTCCAGGCGACCGCCCGCGGCGAGGTAGCGACATCGGAACACGAGCTGGCAGGCGCAGATCGCCACCCACACCAGCGTCACCGCCAACCCGGAGATGGAGACCAGCACCAGGTACACGCTGCCGGGAGCGAGCACCGAGGAGAGCAGGGTCAGCAGTCCTCCCACCAGGCTCACGAGGGTCGCCCGCACCGGCACCCCGCGGCCGGTGGTGACGCCGAGGAAGCGCGGCACCATGCCCTGCTGGGCCAGCGACCAGAGCATGCGGGTTGAGGCATACAGCCCGGAGTTGGCGGCGGAGAGGATGGCGGTGAGGATCACCAGGTTCATGACGTCCGCGGCATACGGGACGCCGATCCGCTGCAGCACGGTGACGAACGGGCTCTCCACGACCCCGGCATCCCGGTACGGGATCAGCGCGGCGATCACGGTGATCGCCCCGAGGAAGAAGACCACGAGCCGCCAGAGGGCCGCGCGGATCGCCCGCGGCACCGCCTGCCGTGGATTCTGCGCCTCCCCCGCGGTGACGCCGATCAGCTCGGTCCCGGAGTACGCGAAGTCCACGGCGAGCATCGTCGTGAACACGATGGGCAGGCCGTGGGGGAACCAGCCGTCGGCGGTGAGCTCGGAAAAGAACGGCGCCGCAGAGCCGTCGTGCAGCGGCAGCAGGCCGACCATCGCCGCCGCCCCGAGCAGGATGAATGCGACGATCGCCACCACCTTGACCCCGGCCAGCCAGGATTCCGTGCGCCCGAAGATGCGCACCGAGCACAGGTTGATCCCGGCGATCAGCAGGATCGACGCCGCGGAGAACACCCACACCGGAACCTGCGGCAGCCACCGCTGCAGATCAGCCCGGAGGCCGTGAACTCGCTGCCCAGGGCCACCGTCCAGGTCAGCCAGTACAGCACGGCGACGGTGAATCCCGTGCCCGGGCCGAGGAATCGGGTGGCGTAGACGTGGAAGGAGCCGGTCCACGGCATCGCGGTGGACAGCTCCCCGAGGCACATCATCACGAGGTAGACCAGCACCGCACCCACCCCGTAGGCCAGGATGGTGCCGGCCGGGCCGGCCTGGGAGATGGTGTACCCGGAGCTGAGGAACAGGCCCGTGCCGACCACCCCGCCTAGGGAGATCATCAGCAGGTGCCGCTGGGTCATCCCGCGGTGCAGGGCCGTCCCCTCCCCCGGGGCCGCCGCCTCAGGGGCCGCCTCCCCCGGCCCGACCGGATCGGACATCGGCGTCGCGCCCGCGATCTCTGGGGCGCTGACTCCCGACGACCCGGCCCCCTCGGGGGCCCGCTCTGAGCTCATCCTGCTCTCCGTTCCCCGAACCTGCCTGTCCCTCCGCCGCGCCGATCTCCGGCTCGGCTGCCTGCCGCCGACGCGCTGCGGACTCACGGCGGACTCACGGCGAACGCACCGCGGACTCGCGGCGGGACGATCCGGGCGGCATCGGCGTAGGGTGCGTGCAGAACCCTCCCGCGCCGCGTCGGGAGCACCTGCGCACCGTCCCCGAAAGGAAGCCGCGATGCCCCGCCAGCCCTTCCCCACCGCCCTGACCCAGGCCTCCGCGCCCCTGATCCTGGACGGCGCGATGGCCACGGAGCTGGAGGGCCTGGGGGTGGACACCTCCACGCCTCTGTGGTCCGCGACGGCGCTGGCTGAGCATCCGGAAGCGGTGCGAGCCGTGCACGAGGCGTACTACCGGGCCGGTGCCCAGGTGGCGACAACGAACACGTACCAGGCGAACATACCGGCCTTCACCGCGGCGGGATGGTCTGCGTCGGAAGCTGACGCGCTGCTGCAACGCGCCGTCACACTCGCACGCGAAGCACGGGATGCGGCGGCGCCGGACGGGTGGGTGCCCGGGTCTGTGGGACCGTACGGGGCGTACCTGGCGGACGGCTCCGAGTACACGGGGCGGTACCAGCTGAGCGAGGAGGAGTTCCGGGACTTCCACCGACCGCGGCTGCGGGCCCTGCTGGGGGCCGGTGCGGAGGCGCTGGCCCTGGAGACCATGCCGCACGCCGGCGAGGTGCGCGCCCTGGTGCGGCAGCTGGCGCAGGAGTTCCCGGACGCCCGGGCGTGGGTGAGCCTATCCGTGCGGCAGGCGTCCGACGGCGAGGCTGAGGCCGACGGGGGCGGTTCCGACGGCGGGACCGCGTCCGTGCCGGGCGGCGGCGGGCCCCGGGCTGATGACGACGCCGCGCCCGTGCTGTGCGACGGCACCGCCCTGCCGGAGATCGCCGCCCTGCTCGAGGAGTCCCCGCAGGTGGCGGCCGTGGGGGTCAACTGCCTGCCGATCCCTCGCGTGGCCCCGGCCCTGCGGGCGCTGCGTCGGGGCACGGCCAAGCCCCTGGTGGCCTACCCCAATTCGGGGGAGCGCTACGACCCGGTCACCAAATCCTGGGAGCCCGCCCCCGGCCCGGCCTCCCCGGCCGATGCCGCGGCCGCGTGGGCGGCGTCGGGCGCCCGATTGATCGGCGGCTGCTGCCGGACCACCCCTTCGGACATCCGGCGAATCCGGGCCGCCCTCACCCACCCCTGAGCGCCCCGCCCGCCGCCCGCGTCTGGGATTTCGGGCCGGGTTCGTCGTTTCGGGACGGGATATTCCGGTCCCGAAACGACGAACCCGTCCCGAAACCGGATGAGCGACAGGACCGGTCAGCGGGTCCAGACCTCCCGGCGGTGGGCGGCGTCCCAGAACAGCTCCTCCCACCGGCAGGCATCCAGGAAGGCCTCCCGCATCTGCTCGCGCATCGGGGCTGAGGCCTCGCGGGCCGCCTCCTCCACCAGGGCCACCGCGCCCCGGGCCGACGCCGCGAACTCCGGGTCGCCGTACTCGGCCGCCCACCGGCGGAACGGATGCTCCGCCACCTCCTGCGCCCCGCCGGATAAGGCCAGGCCCACCTCCGCGTAGATCCAGAAGCAGGGCAGCACCGCCGCGGCCCCCACCGCGTAGGGGCGCACCGCGCAGGCCGCCACCAGGGAGTGCATATACCCGCGCGTCGTCGGGCTCGGGGCCTGCGGGCGCGGCAGATCCGCCAGCAGCGGGTCGGACAGCAGCTGCCCGTGCAGCGCCTGCTCGGCCTCGACGGCCGTGTGCGCGCTGCCCGCCCAGAACGCTCCCGCCCCGGCCGACGGCGCCTTCGCGGCCAGCAGGGCCAGGGCCCGGGAGTACTCGGCGAGGTAGAAGGCGTCCTGCTGCAGGTACTCCGCGAACGCCCCGGGATCCAGGCTCCCGTCGGCCAGCTGCCGCAGGAACGGCAGGCGCAGCACCCGCTCCCGGATGGTCCGGGCCTGCGCCCACCAGTGCCCGGTGTGCTCCCCCGCGCCCCAGCGGCCTTCGTCCAGCACGCTCAGCTCCATCGCGTCCCCATCTTCTCCTCGTCTCCTCGTCATCTCCGCTCCTCCGACCCCAGCTCCGGGACCGTTTCGTGCATCCGGGACCGGATGATCCAGCTCCGAACGCACGAAGCGGTCCACCAGCGACGCCCCCCGGTGAGCCGCGCCGCGCTCAGCGCAGCACCTGCGAGAGGTGGTCCACCGGCCCGTGCCCCGCCTGGGGTGTGCGGGAGAGCCGCCAGGCGGCGCCGTCGTGCAGGGCCCGGGAGAGGAACCGCTTCCCCTCCCGCACGGCCTCCACCAGCTGGGCGTCCCCCAGGGCCGGCCGACCCGCTGCCGCCTCGCCCGATGCCGCCCGGGCCGCGTGGGCCGCGATCGCGGAGGACAGCGTGCACCCCGTCCCATGGGTGTTGCGCGTCGGCACCCGCGGGGCCGACAGCTCCACGGTCCGCGCCGGGGCCCCGGACTCGTCGCGCACCGCCAGCACGTCCACGGCCCGACCCTCCGACGCCGCGTCGTCGTCCAGGTGCCCGCCCTTGAGCAGCGCCATCCGCGGCCCCAGCTCCAGCAGGGCCAGCGCCTGCTCCCGCATCCCCGCGAGATCATCGGCCGCGGGGGCCTCCCCCGCCCCGCCGCCCAGCAGGCGCGCGGCCTCCGGGAGGTTGGGGGTGATCACGTCCGCCAGCGGCACCAGCAGCTCCCGCAGCGCCGCCTCGGCCTCCTCGGCCAGCAGGGGATCGCCGCTGGTGGCGACCATCACCGGATCCACCACCAGCGTCCCCAGCTGCGTCCGACGCCGCCGGAACAGCTGCGCCAGCGCCTCCACCACCTCGGCCTGCCCCAGCATCCCGGTCTTCACGGCATCCACCGGGAGGTCATCCAGCACGGCCTCGACCTGGCTGACCGCGAAGTCCGCCGGCACCGGGTGGACCCCGCGCACCCCCGTCGTGTTCTGGCTGGTCAGGGCCGTCATCGCCGCCGTGCCGTACACCCCGAGCGCGTGGAAGGTCTTCAGATCCGCCTGGATCCCGGCCCCGCCGGAGGGATCGGAGCCGGCCACGCTCAGGGCCACCGCCGGGCGCCTCACGACGCCGCCCCCTCGCTCCGCGCGGCCGGGGCGGCGCTGCCCGCCGCGGCCAGCACGCCCTCGTCCACCGCGGCGGCCCGCAGCTCTCGAGCCGCAGCCCGGGGGTTCTCCGACGCCGCGATCGCCGAGACCACGCAGATCCCGTCCACCCCGGCCCCTCGCAGCAACGGCAGGCGATCCGCCCGGATCCCCCCGATGCCCACCGCGACCAGCCCCGCGGCCCGCGCCGGACCGGCCAGCGCGGCCAGGCCCTCCGGACCCAGGGGCGCTGCGGCGTCGGTCTTGGTGGGGGTCGCCCACACGGGGCCGATCCCCACCAGGTCCGCCACCCCGGACTCCGCCGCGGCGCGCACCTCCTCCGCGGTGGAGGCGGACACGCCCACCATCCGCTCCGGGCCCACGGCCCGGCGGGCCACCGCCAGGGAGGCGTCGGACTGCCCCACGTGCACGTGCAACCCCAAGCGCTCGGCCACCCCGACGCGGTCGTTGACCACCAGCGCGGCGGTGCGCCCCAGCGCGTCCTCCGCCCGGCGCACCGCGTCCCGGCAGGCGCGGGCCAGGGCGAGGAATGCGGCGTCGTCGGCGTGCTTATCCCGCACCTGCACGATCCCCGCACCCCCGGCCACGGCCTCGTACACCACGTGCGGCACCCGCTCCGGCCCGCCGCACAGGGCCGTGTCCGTGATGAAGTACAGCGCGGGGTCCACGCCCTCCGGGATCATGCCAGCTCCTCCATCCCCACCAGCTCGACGACGCCGGCGCCGTCCAGTGCGTGCAGCGCGTCCAGCCACGCGACGCGGAAGGAGCCCGGCCCCCTGGCCTCGCGACCGGCCAGGATCCCGGCCGCCCCCAGGTGGGCATGGGCGGCCAGCACGGCGTCGTGGGCATCGAGGCGAACGGGCGTCTCCCGGCCCGGCGCGGCGGCATCCGGGGACTGTGAGCCCTGAGAAGAGCCGGTCCCCGCCGAGGATCCTGCCTCCGACCGAGGTCCAGCGCCCATCTCCGGCCCGACCTCTGGCGAGGATCCGGCGTCCTGGCCGTCGGAGGCGGACTTCGCCTGCCCGCCGCCCGTGCCGGTCACCTCCCGAACGGCTCCCAGGTACGCGGCGACCACCGCGCCCAGCGCGCAGCCGGTGCCGATCACCAGGGGCATCAGCGGGTGCCCGCTGACCAGGCGGGTGACCCGGTGCGCGGAGACGATCAGGTCTCGCTCCCCGGACACGGCCACCACCGCGCCGGTGCGCTCGGCCAGGGCGCGGGCCGCCTCCAGGGCGGACTCCACGGTGTCCGTGGCGTCCACCCCGCGGCCGCCCGCGCCCCTCCCGGCGAGAGCGGAAACCTCGCTGGCGTTGCCGCGGATCGCCGCCGGAGACAGCTCGAGGACCTCCCGGGCGAAGCCGGTGCGCGGTTCGAGCACGCCGACCGCCACCGGATCCAGCACCCACGGCACCCCGTGATCCCGGGCGCCGGCGATGCCGCGGCGGTAGGCCAGCAGGTTCTCGTCGGAGGGGTTGCCCACGTTGACCAGGACGCCGTCGGCCAGGCCCGCGAAGACGCCGGCCTCCTCCGGGTGGTCCACCATCGCCGGGGACGCGCCGACGGCCAGGAGCACGTCCGCGCTGATCTCCCGGACGACGGAGTTGGTCATGGCGTGGACCAGGGGGCCGCGAGCGCGCACGGCATCCACGGCCGCGGCCACGCGCGCGGGAAGGTCGGAGGCCGACGCCTCCCCGGCGGGGGCGGAGCCGGGGGTATCGGGGCCGCGGTGCGATGCGGCGTCGGGGGCTTGGGAGTTCGGGAGGTTCCGGGATTCCCGGGGGTCTCCGGACGTGGTGAAGTGCGTCATGGTGACGTCCCTTCGCTAGTGCTGGCTAGATCAGGTTCCAAGGGTCTGCTCTCAGCCGCCCACGGGCGGCACCCCTCGTCACGGGCTCCCCGCGCGGCGCCGGTGCGACGGCCGCAGGGGAGGTCAGGCCGCATCCTCGCGACCGACTCAGGCCTCACTGTAGTACGCATCACCGCGGAAGCGCCGCCGTGCGACATCGGGGGTGAGGGGGATGGGCCCGCCTCCGGCCGGGACGAAACGCTGGGATGAGCGGGGGCGGGCGGGATGAGTGGGGTGGGTGGGGATGGGGTGTCCACCGGGTTGTCCACAGGGGCTGTCCACACCCGTGGAGAACTCACACCGATGTGGTTCCCGACGACGCGCCCCTGCGGGCCCGTTCCACACCGATCCGGTCCCCTCATCCCCCGACATATCCCCACCTGTGGAAAACTCCGTGCACAACGGGTCGACCGCGGGCCGCCTCCGACGTCGGGGGTGTGGACGGCTGTGGATAACGGCGACGCAGCGCGGCATCCGATCAGCGGGAGGCGCGCGGCCGGGGATCGGGGCGTCACCGAGGGCGCGGCCCCCGAGCCACGGAACCCTCCTCGCCCCCAGACGTGCCCCCGGATCCCCGATCTTCCGCGGAATTCCGGGGGATGCCCCCGGTAGCCAGACGCCCTCGGAGCACCGAGATCCCCCAGAGAGACCCGGAGAACCCCGCCGGCCGAGCACCGGGCCCGCACCGGGCGCGCACCGCGGACGCGAGGGTGCGGGTATCCGATTCTCCACCGTCCCATCCACAGGCGCTGTGAAATGACAGCGGTGTGTTTCGTGCGAGGTGGGTCACCGTTCGAACACCCTTGCCGGGGCCGAGGGCCCGCAGCGGGCGGGGCGCGGCGGGCGCGGAAGACATGCGCGCATCGGCACTCGCAGACGTCTTCGAGTTGTTCACAATGTTGTACACACCTGTGGATAACCTTCTCCACCGGTGTGCACCGCGCCGCCGCCCGATGCTCGATATCCGATGTCGGGAGCGCAGCGTCGATGACGCCGATGACGGCGGACCGTTCTGACCCCAGACGCACCGCAGGGCGGCACCCCGATGCGAGGATCAGGGTGCCGCCCTGCGCGGCGGACGGAAGCGGCGGTCGGATGCGGCGGATTCGCTGCCCCGCCGGGGAGGGTCCGCTCAGGCCAGCAGGCTCGCCCCAGGACGGCCTTCGAAGGCCCCGGAGATCGCCAGGCGGCCCGGCCCGGTGAAGGCCAGCGCCAGCGCACCCAGGGCCAGGACCAGCACGAACTCGTAGCCGCCGTCGCTGGCGAAGAACCCGGCGGAGGCGTGGGCGAAGTAGATCGCGCCGAGCATCTCCAGGCCCAGCAGCAGCCCGGCCAGGCGGCTGAGCAGCCCCACGATCAGGGCGATGCCGCCGATGAACTCCAGGTAGGCGGCGAAGGCCGCGGACAGCTCGGCGGCAGGCACGCCCATCTGCGCGAAGTTCGCGGCGGTGCCGTCCACCGTCCACGTGTGGATCTTCTGCCAGCCGTGCATCAGGAAGACGATGCCGAGCACCACACGCAGCAGGAGCAGCCCGAAGGAGGCGCGGAAAGTCGAGGTCTCGTTGCGGTAGCTCATAGTCGGCTACTTTACCGATCAATGAAATTTCCGCTAGGGGTTCGTCACAGAAGGCGACGTCGGGGCGTCACCTCTCGGCGTCGCCCCCCGGGCAGGCCTCCCCCAGGCGCGGATGCTGCCCGCGCTCCAGCTGCGCGTTGATCACCGCGGAGGGCTTCCCGCCCAGCAGTGCCTCGCCGATGCCGGCCAGCTGGGTCACCTGGCGGCGGGTCAGGTGGTTGAACACCGAGCGGCGCACCTGCTCGACGTGGCCGGGGGCCGCGGCCTCCAGGACCTCGCGCCCGACCGGCAGCAGGTGGCACAGGGTCACCCGACGGTCCACGGTGGAGGTGGAGCGGCGCACGAAGCCCTGCTCCTCCAGGCGCTTGACCACCCGGGAGAGCCGAGCCAGGCGGGTGGAGGTCTGCGCGGACAGATCGGACATGGACAGCCGCTGCTCCGGAGCCTCGGAGAGCATCGCCAGGACCATGTACTCCACGAAGCCCAGGCCGGAGTCCCGTTGCAGCTGGTTCTCCAGCTGACCGGGAAGCTGGAACATGATCGCGGACAGGCACAGCCAGGCGTCGCGCTCCTCGGGGCTGAGCCACCGGGGCTCCCGATCGCTGCCCTCACCCACGCCGGTGGCCATAGCGCCGCTCCCCTCTGCTCGTGATCCTCCGCTGCTGCGCGCCCCTCGATTATGCCCCAGCACCCGGACCCCGTCCCGCACGCCTCTCCCCGGGCACGACCCGCCCTCCCGCCGTCGGCCCTGGTCCGCGCCCCCGAGATTCGGTAAGCTCGCTGGTCGGTGTGCCGGGAAGTCTGGTCGGCATGCGCGGACGTCTCCTGCGGCGCAGGGCGACCCCGCGCATCCTCGTCTCACCCGTCCCCAGCGGACGCCGACCGCGAAAGCGAGCACCATGACCGCCGACTCCCCGACGCCGCCCGCCCTCCTCTCCCGCCTCGGCTCCCTCCTGCGCAGCGAGGCCGCGGGCGGGGCGCTCCTGCTGCTGGCCACCCTGGCCGCGCTCATCCTGGCCAACTCCGGCCTCGCCCCGACCTACTTCGGCGTCCGGGATCACCATCTCGACGTCGACCTCGGGCCTCTGCCCCTGCACCTGTCCCTCGGGCACTGGGCCTCGGACGGCCTGCTGGCGGTGTTCTTCTTCCTCGTGGGCCTGGAGCTGAAGAAAGAGATCCTCGACGGGGACCTGCGGGATCCGGGCAAGGCCCTCGTGCCGGTCGCCGCGGCGGTCGGCGGGGTCATCGTGCCCGCCCTGATCTTCCTCGGCGTCACCGCGATGATGCCGGACTCCCCCGCGGAGGCGGCCCGCGGCTGGGCCGTGCCCACCGCCACGGACATCGCCTTCGCGGTGGCCGTGCTCGCCGTCATCGGGCGGAACCTGCCCTCCGCGCTGCGGCTGTTCCTGCTGACCCTGGCCGTGGTGGATGACCTCCTGGCCATCACCATCATCGCCGTGTTCTACACGGAGCAGGTGCACCTGCTCTACCTGGGCCTGGCCGTGCTGCCGCTGCTGGCCTACGCCCTGCTCGCCCAGCGGTTGCAGGCCGTGTTCCTGCGCCGCGTGGGGGCCACCTGGCTGCTCCTGCTGCCCCTGGGCTTCCTCGTCTGGGCGCTGTTCGTCGGCTCCGGGATCCACGCGACCATCGCCGGGGTCCTGCTGGGCCTGTGCGTGCCGGTGCTGCCCGGGCGGCGCACCCCCGACGACGCCGGGCACAGCCTCGCCGAGGCCATGGAGCACCACCTGCGCCCCCTGTCCGCCGGGGTGTGCGTGCCCGTGTTCGCGTTCCTGTCCGCCGGGGTCGCGGTGGGCGGATGGTCCGGCTTCGCCGAGGCCGCCACCTCCCCCGCGGGCCTGGGCGTGGTGCTGGGGCTGGTGCTCGGCAAGGCCGTGGGCATCACCGGAGCCACCTGGCTGGTGACCCGCCTGCCCGGCACCCGCCTGGACCCGTCCCTGCGCTGGCTGGACGTGGTGGGGGTGTCCCTGCTGGCCGGCATCGGCTTCACCGTCTCCCTGCTGATCGCGGAGCTGGGCTTCGAGCCCGGCTCGGCCCTGAACGACGCCGCGAAGATCGGCATCCTCACCGGCTCCGCGGTGGCCGCCCTGGCCGGCGCCGCCGTCCTCGGCCCCCGCAGCCGCGCCCGCGCCTGACTGACCCTCCTCGCCTGACCCCCCCCGCCGAATCATCGATTCCGACGAGAATCCGGCCGAAAATCCGTCGGAATCGATGATTCGGCGCGGAAGGGGCGGGCGGAGATAGAGGTTGAGGGGGCGTCTCGTGCGGGAAATTCCCATGAATCTCTCGTATCCTGCCCCTCGGGCCGCGCGCGTTCCGCCGGCCCTCGCACCACGGGGAGAGGATACGGGTGAAGGCCTTCGAGATCACCGGGTTGGGCTTCATCGGCACGCTGCTGGCGGTGACCGTCGTCGTCTTCCTCCTCGCCGTGTTCCTGCCGCCGCGGATGCGCCGGACCGGCTGGCTGCGCTACCTCGTGCAGGCCGTGAGCCTGGTGCTGGTGGCCGCACTCGCCCTGGCCAGCGTCGCGGCGCTGCTGAACCGGGACAACAACTGGTACACCAGCTGGGATGAGCTCACCGCGGGTCCCGCCCCCGCGGCCACCACCACCCACTACGGCGCGGTACCTGCGGCCGTGACCACCCCCGCGACCGTGCGCCAGACCCCCACCGAGCTGCAGTCCCACCCGGAGGACAACCCGCAGTTCGGGCACCTGCTGGACCGCGACGCCGAGGACGGGCAGTACCTCACCTTCCACTTCAAGGGCCCCGTCACCGGGCAGGCCAACGACCTCATGATCTGGCTGCCCGCCTCCTACCTCAGCCACCCGGACCGCTTCTACCCCGTGATCCTGGGCTTCACCGGCTTCCCCGGCTCCCCCGCGACCTACTCGAAATCCGTGGACTACGGGCAGATGATCGCCGACGCCGCGCAGAACCGCAGCATGCGCGAGGCGATCTTCGTGGTCCCCAACGTCTCCCCCGGCAGCTACGACAGCGAGTGCGTGGACGGGGACCGCCCCGTGCACGGGATGGGCACCCCCAAGGCGGAGAGCTACGTGACCCGTGACGTGGTGCCGTGGCTGCGCCAGAACCTGCGCACCATCGACGACCCCCGCGCCTGGTCCACCGAGGGCTACAGCGCCGGCGGCTGGTGCTCGGCCATGCTCACCCTGCGCCACCCGGACCTGTTCGGCACCGCCATGATCCAGTCCGGGTACTTCAGCCCCATCTACACCGGCGCGCAGCAGTGGACCGAGGCCCGGGACCCCAAGTACGACCTGGCCCGCATCGCCCGCGACGAGGCCCCCGACGTCGCGCTGTACTACTACTCCTCCACCGACGACACCCTCTCCTGGCCGGCCGCCGAGGCCTTCCGCCGCTCCGTGCGCGCACCCACCTCCCTGTCCGTGAACACCGTGCCCGTGGGCGGGCACCGGCTGGATGTGTGGCTGCCCGGGATGGAGCAGGGGCTGCAGTGGCTGGGCCGGACCAGCCCGTACTTCGCCCCCACTGCCACCTGAGCCGAACGCCCCCGCTCACCCACCGCACCGCCGCACCGCTCACCGCCGCCGAACCGCACCCGCCACCGAGGAGGCGCACCGCCATGAAGACCCGCACCGCGAAGCCCGCCCCCGGGGAGCGCACGGCCCGCTGCCTGACCTGGCTGTATGCCGGGGCCGTCATCGTCAACATCGCCCTGCTGATCGGCACCCCGCTGCGCGGCGGCTTCAGCTTCATCGAGTTCGCCGCGTACGTGCTGAACCTGCCGGTGGAGCGCAGCCTGATCGCCACGGTCGCCTCGATCGTGGTCTTCTGGGCGCTGATGCGGCGCAAGCGGGCCGGGCTGTGGGCGGCCCTGTTCTTCCAGGTCGCCGGCGCCGCTCTGGCCCTGGTCTCCACGATCTCCCTGCCCCTGCCCTGGACCCTCGAGGAGGAGCCGCCCTCCGGGCTGTGGGTGGCCATCGGGGCGAACGCGATCAGCGTGGTCATCGGCGTGGTGCTCACCGTGCTCCTGGTGCGGGCCCGGCGGGCCTTCCCCGCCCGAACGCTGCGCTCCTCCTACGGCCTGGCCCTGGCCGTGCTCGGCGGCGGCTTCCTCCTCGCCCTGGTGGCCTCCTGGCTGGTGCTGCCGGTGAGCTCCTGGACGCACTTCGGCACCCTGATGCTGCGGGCCCTCGGGGTGAACACCGGGTGGATCATCCACAGCCTGCCGCACGTGCAGCGCTGGCAGGTCCAGACCATCACCACCATCTACGGCGTCGTCGCGATCGCGGCGATCTGGGTGTTCCTGCGCTCCGGGAAGCCCGTGCACTCCTGGACCGAGGAGCGGGAGATGCACCTGCGCCGGCTGCTGCACGAGTACGGCGGGCAGGACTCCCTCTCCTACTTCGCCACCCGGCGGGAGAAGTCCGTGATCTTCTCCCCGGACGGGCGCGCGGCCGTCGCCTACCGGGTGATCCGCTCCGTGTCCCTGGCCGCCGGGGACCCCATCGGGGATCCGGCCTCCTGGGACGATGCGATCCGCGAGTGGAAGAGGGAGGCTCGGACCTACGGGTGGATCCCCGCCGTGATCAGCGCCTCCAAGGCCGGCGCCCCCGCATATGTTCGCACCGGCATGTCCGTGATCCCCCTGGGTGACGAGGCGATCATCCACCCGGAGCGGTTCTCCCTGAACAACACCTCCATGACGGAGATGCGCCACACCGTCGCCCGCCTGCAGAAGGCCGGGATGACCCTGCGCATCCGCCGCCACGGGGAGCTCAGCCCCGAGGAGCTGCAGGCCGTCATCGAGCACACGGACTCCTGGCGCCACGGGGACACCGAGCGGGGCTTCTCCATGGCGCTGAGCCGCCTCGGGGACCCCGCCGATGCCCGCTGCCTGCTGGTCACCGCGCACACCGCCGACGGCGCCGCCGTCGGCCTGCTCTCCTTCGTCCCCTGGGGGGCCTCCGGGATCTCCCTGGACGTGATGCGCCGCTCCCCGGACTCCCCCAACGGCACCACCGAGTTCATGATCGCGACCCTGCTCGGGCAGTGCCCTGAGCTGGGCATCACCCGCGTGTCCCTGAACTTCGCGATGTTCCGGGAGACCTTCGCCCGCTCCCACGAGTTCGGCGCCAGCGCCTGGACCCGCTTCAACTCCTCCGTGCTGGGGGTGCTGGACCGGTTCCTGCAGCTGGAGCGGCTGTACCAGTTCAACCAGCGCTTCCACCCCGAATGGGTCCCGCGCTACCTGTGCCTGGACTCCAAGCTGTCCGCCGTCAACGTGGCCCTGGCCTCCGGGGTTGCGGAGGGCTTCCTGCCGCAGTGGCTGCTGCCCAAGACCCCCGCGCACCCCGGGCTGTCCCCGGAGAACCTCGCCGCCCTGCGGGAGCTGGAGCGTCAGCGCGTGGGCGCCGATGACCTCACCCCGGAGTGGAGCGACCAGACTCGCCACCGCATCGCGCACCTGGAGCAGATGCGCGCGGCCGGGTTGGAGCCCTACCCGAAGGGCGACGGTCAGGGCGTGAGCGTGTCCGCGCTGGCCCGGATGCTCGCGCAGGAGCCGGCGGGGACCACGGCCGCCGTCGTCGGGCGGATCCGGTCCATCCGCCGCCACGGCGGGGTGGCGTTCCTGGAGCTGACCGAGCACGGGCACACGATCCAGGCGATGCTGGAGCGCGCAGTGCTCGGCGAGGAGTCCCTGCGCCGGGTGCGCTGGGCGGACACCGGGGACCACGTGCTGATCCGCGGCAGGCTGGGCGCCTCCCGCACCGGCACCCCGTCCCTGCTGGCCGAGTCCTGGCGGATCCTGTCCAAGTGCCTGCATCCCATCCCCTTCGGCTCCTTCACGGACCCGGAGGCCCGGCTGCGCCGCCGCTCGGTGGACCTGATCGTCAACCCGGAGGAGTCCCGGCGCCTGCGCGTGCGAGCGCAGACCATCCGGGCGATCCGACGCACCCTGGATGCGGACGGCTTCCTGGAGGTGGAGACGCCGATGCTCAACACCGTGCACGGCGGCGCCTCCGCCCGACCCTTCAAGACCTTCATCAACGCCTACGGGGTGGATCTGACCCTGCGCATCGCCCCGGAGCTGTACCTGAAGCGCCTGGTGGTCGGGGACATGGGCCCGGTGTACGAGCTGGGCCGGGACTTCCGCAACGAGGGGGCGGATGCCACCCACAACCCCGAGTTCACGGTGCTGGAGGCCTACCAGCCCTACGCCGACTACGACGCGATGCGCCTGCTGACCGAGCGGATCATCAAGAGCGCCGCGCGCGCGGTGTTCGACGCCGAGCAGCTGCCGCTGCGCCACGGGGAGCACCCCAAGGATCCGAGCACCCCGGCCGTGCTCACCGACGTCTCCGGCCAGTGGCCCGTGGTCAACGTGCTGGATGCGGTCTCCGAGGCCGTGGGCCGGCGCATCGACCTGGACACGGACTTCGAGGTGCTGATGCGCCTGGCCGCCGAGCACGAGATCCACGTCCGGGACGACATGGGCCCGGGCGCGGTGATCGAGGAGCTGTACGGGGAGCTGGTGGAGGCCAGGACCGTGCGCCCGACCTTCTACCGGGACTTCCCCGTGGAGACCTCCCCGCTGGCCGGCCCGCACCGCAGCATCCCCGGGCTGGCCGAGCGGTGGGACCTGGTGATCAACGGCACCGAGATGGGCACGGCCTACTCGGAGATGGCCGACGCCCTGGAGCAGCGGCGCCGCCTGACCGAGCAGTCCCTGAAGGCCGCCACCGGGGATCCGGAGGCGATGCAGATCGACGAGGACTTCCTGGCCGCCCTGGAGACGGGCCTGCCGCCCACGGGCGGGCTGGGCATCGGCATCGACCGGCTGATCATGATGCTCACCGACGCCCCGATCCGCGGGGTGCTGGCCTTCCCGTTCGTGCGCCCGGCCCCCGGGGCCCGCCCCGCCGGGCGCACCGCCGGCGCCGAGTCCGTCAGCTCGGCATGAGCATCCCGGCGTACCTCGCCGCCTGCGCGGGCCTGGCCCTGGGCGGCTTCGATCCGGGGCCCCTGCTGATCGCCGCGGTGTTCATGGCCGCCCGCACAACCCCCGACGCCGCCCGGGCCGTGCGCCGGTCCGTGTTCGGCTTCGGCGCGGTGCTCATCGGCGGGACCATCGCCTGGGGGATCGCGCTGTCCCTGGTGTTCGGGAGGTCCCTGGCGGACATCCCGTGGGGGCACTGGCTGCGCGCCGGGGCGGGGGCCGCCGGCGTCGAGCTGCTCCTGGGCCTGGTGGCCCTGGGCTGGGCTGGCTGGGCGTGGCGGCGCCGGAACCGCCCACCGCGCCCGGAGCGCAACCGCAGCTCCTGGGGGCTGCTGGCGGTGGCCGTGGGCTTCGTGGCGATCGTGACCACGGACCCCCCGTTCATCGTGGCCGTGGGGCTGTCCGGGGATCAGCCGCTGTGGGCCGTGATCGCGGGGCAGATCATCTGGGCGGTGGTCTCCCAGGCGCCGCTGTTCGTGCTGTGCCTGGCGGTGCTGGCCAACCGGCACCGCGCCGTCGCCCGCACGGTGGGCGGCTGGTGGGAGCGCTTCCGCCCGGTGCTCAACGTGCTCCTGCCCCTGGGGGTCGGGCTGCTGGGTCTGGTGCTGATCTCCGACGCCGCGGAGTACTTCGCCCTGGGTCGCTTCCTCATCGACCCCCGCGGGGTGCTGTAGCCGACGACGCCGGCCCGGCCCACTCCCGTCCGGGCGGCCCGCTCCCACCGGCCCCGTCGGCCCCTACTCGATCTCGGCGGGGCCGGTCAGGCGCAGCTCCTCCATGTCCAGGCGCTGCATGATCTCGGACAGGGCCTCGTCATCCAGCAGGCCCTCGTCGCGCTGGCGCACCATCGCGGCCCGTTTGTGCCGCAGCACGCCCAGCTGCATGCGCCGCTGCTGCCGGCGCCGTTCCTCCAGCACCTCCCGCGCCTCCGGGTCCCCCGCGGATTCCTCCCATGGGCGGCGGATCTGCTCGTAACGACGCTGGAACTCCCCGAGCACCTCATCGGAGATCCCATTCTGACGGGCCAGCTCCGGCAGCACCGCGAGCAGCTCCCGGTGCGTGCGGATCCAGGCCCGCTCGGTCGCGCCCCCGGCGTCGTCGTCCTCCGGCTGGTCCCGCACGGCCCAGCGCACCGCCACCGGGAACACCACCCCCTGCACCACCAGGGACAGCACGACGACGCCGGCCACCACCAGCACGATCAGATCCCGAGAGGGGAAGGCGGAGCCGTCGGCGAGGGTCAGGGGCACGGACAGACCCACCGCCAGAGACACGGCCCCGCGGAACCCCGCCAGCACGTTGACCACCCGCTCCGGGAAGGTGGTGCGCATGGTCCGCTGGATGGGGCGGCGGTCCAGCAGCCGGATCAGCCCGATGGACACGTGCAGGAAGACGAAGCGAGCCGCCACGGTGGTCGCGTACACGGCGAGGATCACCCCCAGCGCATGCCACAGCCCATCCGAGCGCAGGCCGCCCACCGCGGAGGGCAGCTGCGCGCCGACGAGCACGAACAGGGCGCCGTTGATGAGAAAGGTGATCATCGACCAGAACGGATTGGCGATCTGGCGGGACCGGGCGGAGAAGTGTCGCGGGGCGATCTGGGAGAAGTAGAGCCCGCACACCACGACGGCGAGCACCCCGGAGGCCTCCACAGCTTCGGCCGCGAGGTAGGCGAGGAACGGGGTCAGCAGCATGAGCACGTTGATGTACACGGGCACCGTCATGCGCCGGGCCACCTGCCCGATCAGCCAGCCCACGGCCAGTCCGATCGCGGTTCCGCCGAGGAAGGAGACGGCGAACATCCCGCTGGCGTGACCCCAGGTGATGTGACCCTCCCCGCTGGCCACCTCCACGGCCAGGGCGAAGACCACCAGGGCGGTGCCGTCGTTGATCAGCGATTCGGCCTTGAGCACGGTGGTGGCCCGGCGGGACAGGCCGCGACCCAGCACGGACACGGCGGTGGCGTCCGTCGGGGCCACCGCGGCGCCGATCAGCCAGGCGGTGCCCCAGCTGAGTCCGCAGGCGCGAGCGACGAGCGCGACCGCGGCGGCGGTGAACACCACGAGCAGGGTCCCGTTGAGGATCACCCCCCGCAGGACCCGTCGGATCTCGCGCACCGAGGTGTTCAGGGAGTCCCAGTACAGCAGGATCGGCAGGAACACCACCAGCACGATCTCCGCGGGCAGCCCCACCTGGCGCAGCGATGGGATGAGGTTCATGGCCACCCCGAACACCATGAGCACGATGGGTGGGGCCAGGCGCACGCGCGTGGCCGTCATCTGCCCCAGCAGGATCGCCACTCCCAAGGCGATGACGATCTCCACTCCCAGCACGGCGGCCTCCCCACGATCGGTGTGCGAGCCCGCGCCTGGCGCGCGGGACGCTATGACTCTAGAGGAAGGATCGCCCGTGCGGGTGGGAGCAGCCTCGGGGCTCGGACGCGGCCTTCCGCTCCGGCCTTCCCCTCAGGGCTCGCTCGGTCCGCTTCAGCTCCCGCCGGCCTCGCGGGTCTCCTTCCACCGCCGGTGCAGCTCCCGGCGGCGCTCATACTCGCGCTGGGTGCGCAGCTGGGGGTCGCTGCTGGAGCTGCCCTGGGCCGGGCCCACCACGTGCAGCAGCAGCCAGAGGATGCGGTTGCCCAGCCGGAATCCCCAGCCGAAGGAGTCGTTGCCGGTGGGCTTGTCCATGAGGTCCTCCTCGTCTCGCGTCTCGATGCCCTCGCGCATCGATTCCCACCCAGGGTACACCAATCATTGGTGCCCCAATCATTGGTGCGGGGTGCGCTGGTCTAACATGGGTGCCGCGACCGGAAGAGCGGGAGGAGCGCCGTGGACAGCGAGCAGGAGATGACGCCGGGGGATCCGCTCGCCCTGGAGAGCCAGGTCTGCTTCGCCCTGGCCCTGGCCTCCCGCAGCGTCATCGCCGCCTACCGCCCCGTGCTGGCGCCGCTGAACCTCACCCACCCGCAGTACCTGGTGATGCTGGCCCTGTGGGAGCACGAGCGGATGAACCAGAAGACGCTGGCGGGGATGCTGGGGATGGATCCGGGCACCCTCTCCCCGCTGGTGCGCCGCCTGGAGCAGATCGGCTACGTGCACCGGCAGCGGGACCCGGAGGACGAGCGCTCCGTGCTGCTGGGCCTCACCGACGCGGGACGGAAGCTGCGCGAGCAGGCCGAGGAGATCCCGGAGCGGATGATGCGCCGGCTGGACCTGTCCCTGGCAGACGTCCGGCAGCTGCACCGCAGCATGACCCGGCTGATCGCCGCGGCCCGTCGGGCTCCCGACGAGGAGACCTGAGGCGCCGGAGGCCGACCCCCGAGGGTCACCCAACGGACCGGGAGCCGGTACCCTGTTGCCCATACCTCATGCGCGCGCCGGTCCGGGGCCACCCCCGCGGCATCGCACCCGGTGGAGCCCCCTGCGGCTCCGCGGTCGGCGCCGCACACCCACCGCACCTTTCGAAAGGGGCCCGCCATGGACTCCCTGCAGAGCGTCGTCGCGACCGTCGGCGAGTACATCTGGTACGTGATGTTCGCCGTGCTCATCGCCGCCGGACTGTTCCTCACCGCCCGCACCCGCGCGGTGCAGGTGCGCAGCATCGGCGAGATGTTCCGCGTCATCGGGGAGCCCAGCGGCACCCGCGCGGACGGACGCAAGCAGATCTCCTCCTTCCGCGCCTTCACCATCTCCGCCGCCTCCCGGGTGGGCACCGCCAACATCGCCGGCGTCGCCATCGCCATCACCGTGGGCGGGCCCGGCGCGGTGTTCTGGATGTGGCTGATCGCCACGATCGGCGCCGCGAGCGCCTTCGTGGAGTCGCTGCTCGCGCAGCTGTACAAGCACCACGGGAAGGACTCCTACATCGGCGGGCCGGCGTACTACATGACGCGCGGGCTGAACGCCCGGTGGATGGGCGTGCTGTTCGCGGTGATCATCTGCGTGACCTACGGCTTCGTGTTCAACATGGTCCAGTCCAACTCCATCGCCGACGCCGTGTCCGAATCCCTGAACGGGGTGGCCCCGGAGTTCGCCTCCTCCACCGCCCTGAAGGTCATCCTCGGGATCATCCTGACCGCGATCACCGCGCTGATCATCTTCGGCGGGGTCCGCTCCATCTCCGCGGTCACCCAGATCCTCGTGCCCGTCATGGCGATCCTGTACATCCTGCTGGGGCTGATCGTGGTGGTCATGAACCTCGGGGAGGTCCCTCACGTGATCGCCCAGATCATCGAGGGGGCCTTCGGGATCCGGGAGTTCGTGACCGGCGGCGTGATCGGCGTGATCATGCAGGGGGTGCGCCGCGGGCTGTTCTCCAACGAGGCCGGCATGGGCTCGGCGCCGAACGCCGGGGCGACGGCGGCCGTGTCCCACCCGGCCAAGCAGGGCTTGGTGCAATCCCTCGGCGTGTACTTCGACACCCTGGTGGTCTGCTCCATCACCGCGTTCATCGTTCTGCTGTCCGAACCCGCCTTCGGGGACTCCGCGGAGGGCGCCTCCCTGACCCAGAACGCCCTGGCCGCGCAGCTGGGCGGATGGGCCGTGCACTTCCTGACCGTGGCGATCTTCCTGTTCGCGTACTCCTCGGTGATCGGCAACTACTACTACGGCGAGTCCAACATCGAGTTCCTCACCGAGAAGCGGTGGGTCCTGCAGGTCTTCCGCCTCCTGGTGCTGGTGTGCGTGTTCACCGGGACCGTGGTGGCCCTGGACCTGGTGTGGTCCCTGGCGGATGTGTTCATGGCCGTCATGGCGCTGCTGAACCTCATCGCGATCTGCGCGCTGTCCGGGGTGGCCGCGCGGGTGCTGCGCAACTACGAGCGGCAGCGGCGCAGCGGCCAGGAGCCGATCTTCCGGGCATCGGATGAGCCGTGGCTGAAGAACCTGGAGGTCTGGGACGGGGAGGACGAGGTGACCACCCGCCAGTTCTGGATCGACCAGGACGCCGCGAAGCGGGCCCGCGCCCGCCGCGGGTGAGGCCCTCTCCCCTTCATCGACGCCGCCCGGCCCCCCCGACTCGTGGGGCGCCGGGCGGCGTCGTCTCCGGGGGCGGGCGTCGTCTCCTGGGGGAATACCGGCGACGGAGCGGGGGTTGACCTGGGTGCAAATCACACGACGAGCGTCAGGAGGCTCCCATGAGCGAGCAGAACCAGGATCGCGCCCCGCTGGCCGACCCGGCCGAGGACGACGCCTTCTTCCCCTCCCCCTACTCCCTGTCCCAGTACGTCCCGCCGAAGACCGACTTCGACGGCGTCGAACACGAGGGCGAGTACACCGGGGGCCGCTGGAAGGTGCTGATGATCGGCACCGAGGAGCGGTACCTGATGACCGAGGAGGGGAAGTTCTTCTCCACCGGCAACCACCCCGTGGAGATGCTGCTGCCGCTCAAGCACCTCGCCGACGCCGGCTTCGAGGTGGAGATCGCGACCATCACCGGCGCCCCGGTGAAGCTGGAGCTGTGGGCCATGCCCGCCGAGGACGAGGCCGTGAAGGACACCTTCGAGCGGTTCAAGCAGCAGCTGAAGAACCCGCGCAAGCTCTCCGACCTCGTGGAGAGCGAGCTCGGCGAGGACTCGGACTACCTGGGTGTGTTCATCCCCGGCGGGCACGGCGCGGTCAACGACCTGCCCGAGTCCGAGCTGGTGCAGCAGGTCCTGGACTTCGTGCAGGACCGCCAGCGCACCCTGATCACCCTGTGCCACGGGCCCGCCGCGCTGCTGGCCTCGGGGCTGGGGCGGGAGGAGTCCCGCTTCGCCGGGTACGAGATCACCGTGTTCCCGGATGCCCTGGATGAGGGCCCCAACGTGGAGATCGGCTACCTGCCGGGACACCTGCGCTGGCTGGTGGCCGAGGAGCTGGGCAAGCAGGGGCTGAAGGTGCTCAACGAGGACATGACCGGCGCCGTGCACCGGGACCGCAACCTGCTGACCGGGGACTCGCCGCTGGCCTCCCACGCCCTGGGCAAGCTGGCCGCGGATGTGCTCCTCGACGAGGCCGCCGCGCGGGACTGAGATGTGGAGACGAGCATGGATCTGACCGAGGTAGAGGTGTTCATCCCGGATGGCGGGCCCGAGGACGCCGAGCGGGAGGCGTTCCTGGACACCGCGGAGGAGCTGCTGGAGGAGGGGCTGCCGATCACGGTGTACAGCCGCGGCACGCACGACTGGGCTTTCCAGGAGTGCGAGCACGTGGCGGACATGGTCGCGGCCTCCGGCGAGCAGGTCCTGCCGATCACGCTGCTGGGCCCGCAGATCGTGGCCTCCTGGACGTATCCGACCGCCGAGCAGATGCGCCGCTTCGCCCGCGCCCGGGTCCCGAAGCGCAAGGACCCCCGCTTCTCCTCTACGGGCGCCGCCTGCGGACCCGGCGGGGGCGCCGTCGGGATGCCCGGGGCGGGCGGCCCCGCAGCCGGGGCGCGGATCGCCGGCGCCGGGATCGCCGCGGGTGGTGCGGGTGCCGCCGGCACCCAGGGACCCGCGGGATTCGCCGCGACCCTGGCCGGGGTGCGGGAGACCCCGCGGGGCGGACCCGACATCGGGAACCGACGCAACCTCATGGGCGGGGACGTCGGGGATGGTCTCCCGGAGGCGGATGCGGAGGCGGACGCCCAGCAGGGCGGAGGCTGCTGCGGCGGCTCCTGCGGCTGCGGGTCCCACTGACCCCCCTACCCTCCCTCCTCACCGCAGAACTGGAGATGCCTCTCATCACGGGACGCGTGGCGTCCCGAGATGAGAGGCATCTCCAGTTGTGCGGAGGAGGGGGCGAGGGGGTTGCTCGACCATTTATATAGTGGCACGATGTATTTTCGTCCCGCTCGCACCGTCGAAAGCACCCGCATGTCCGCAGCCACCGACCTGCACGCCCCCGCCGCACCCCAGAGCCCGGCACCCCGGCCCCTGCCGGAGCGCTCCCCCCAGACCCCCGGCTCCTCCCCCGCCTCCGCCCGACGCACCGGCTCCGCGGCCGCCCATGGCCGCTCCCGCCGGCGGATCCGCGGGCCCTTCCGCTCCGGGGAGTTCTGGAGGACCCTCCTGACGCACCTGATCACCCCGCTGTTCCTGGGCACCGGCATGGCCCTGGCCTACCTCGGCGCCTTCCACGCCCCCAGCCCCCACCACCTGCCCGTCGCGGTGGTCGGGCAGGGCGAGCAGACCGCGGCCTTCGCCCAGTCCCTGAACGACGCCGCGGACGGGGACCTGCAGGTACGCACCGTGGGCACCGCCGATCAGGCCCAGCAGCTGGTCCGGGATCGCGACGTCGTCGCCGCCTACGCCCCCGGGGAGGACCAGGCCGCCCTCTACGTGGCCACCGCCGCCTCCGCCTCGGACAAGGAGGTGGCCCAGCAGGTCCTCGGGCCGATCGCCTTCCGGCAGCACCTGCCCCTGCAGACCGTGGACGTGGTGCCCACCAGCGGGCAGGACACCAGCGGGCAGAGCATCTTCTTCATGCTCGTGGCCCTGAGCGTGGGCGGGTACTCCTCCGCCGTCGCGATCGCGGCGGCCACCGCCAAGGTCAGCTACCTCGGGCGCCTGCTGATCAGCGTGGCCGTGTCCTTCGTGATCGCGGCGCTGGTGACCATCGTCGTCGCGGACATCATGCAGGCCATCCCCGGGCACCGCTGGGGTGTGCTGATGCTGTCCTGGCTGTACGTGAGCACCATCTCCCTGCTCGGGGTGGCCCTGCACCCGATCCTGCACCGCTGGACCACGCCGTTCCTGGTGATGTGCTTCGTGATGCTGAACTTCACCAGCTCCACGGGGATCTTCAGCGCCCACACCGCCCCGGCCTTCTTCCAGGGGCTGAGCACCTTCTGGAACGGCGCGGCCTGGCTGCGCGCGGTGCAGACCCTCGTGTACTTCCCCGGCCAGCCCTTCTGGTGGGACATCCTGCGCCTGGGGCTGTGGCTCGTGGTGGTCGGAGGGCTGATGGGCCTGACCCACTGGTTCTCCATCCACCGCACCCGCGTGGTGGACGAGGAGATCCCGGTGGATGAGGACGAGGAGGGCATCGCCGCCTGAGCACCCGCCTCGCCCGCCTCATCAGGCCCGACGGCGGGTGAGCGAACGGCGCACCAGCGGCCAGCAGGCCACCAGCACACCCGTGGCGATCAGGCTGGTCCACACCTGGGTGCGTCCGTCCGGACTGAACAGCATCACGATCAGGACGAAGGCGACGCCGCCGATCAGCAGGATGTTCAGCCACGGATGGAACCACACCTTCAGCTGCAGCCCGTCCCGCTCCTGCGGCGTCATCCGGCGGCGCAGGTTCATCTGGGTCAACGCGATGAACACGTACACGAACAGCGCCACCAGACCCGCGGAGTTCATGATGAAGTCGAAGACACCGGAGTCCGGGGCCGCGAAGTTCACGATCGTGGCGATGACCCCGCCGATGGTCGAGGCCAGCAGCGCGAACACGGGCACCCCGGTGCGGGAGCGGCGGGCGACGATCCGCGGGGCGAAGCCCTGCTGGGCCAGGGCCGCGAACATCCGGGAGGCGGAGTACAGCCCCGAGTTGAGCACCGAGAGCACCGCGGTGAAGATGATCAGCTGCATCACGACGTCGGCCCCGGGCAGGCCCAGCCGGGCGAAGACCAGGGTGAACGGCGCGTGGGCGACGTCGGTGGGCGCGGGCAGCTCGTCCCACGGGATGACCATGGTGATCACCAGGACGGCGCCGACGAAGAACAGCAGGATCCGCCAGATCACCGTGGAGGTGGCCTGCCGGACCCCCTTGGCCGGGTCCTCGGACTCCGCGGCGGCCATCACGGCGATCTCCGTGCCGAAGTAGGAGAAGATCACCAGCGCCACCCCGGTCAGGGCCACGCTGTACCCGTGCGGGGCGAAGCCGCCGTGGGCCCACAGGTTGGACACGCTCATCGAGGTGTCCGGCCACAGCCCGAGGGCGAAGAGCAGCCCGGCCACCAGGAACACGACGATCGCGATGACCTTGATGCTGGCCAGCCAGAACTCCACCTCCCCGAAGGTGCGCACCGAGATCATGTTGGTGCCGACGAACAGCGCCAGCAGCAGGAAGGACCCCGCCCAGGCGGGCAGCACGGGGAACCAGCCGTGCAGCGTCTCCCCGCCGAGCACGGACTCGTAGGCCAGCACCCCGACCCAGAAGTACCAGTACAGCCAGCCCACCAGGTACGCGGCCCAGTCGCCCAGCCCCACCCGGGCGTACTCCATGAAGGAGCCGATGGCCGGGCGGGCCGCGGCCATCTCCCCCAGCATCCGCATCGCCAGGAACACCAGCAGCCCGCCGAGCAGGTAGGACAGCACGGCGGCGGGACCCACGGAGCGGATGACGTTGCCGGAGCCCACGAACAGGCTCGCCCCGATGATCCCGCCCAGGGTGATCATGGTGACGTGGCGTGAGCGCAGCTTGCGCGGGGCCGAAGGGGCGCCGCTCTCGGGGGCGCCGTCGCCGGGGGCCTGCCCGCCGGGGGCGCGCCGGGAGCCGCGCGGGCGGTGGACCGTGGAGCCCATCGAGGTCTGCGGGGAGACCGGATCGTCGTAGGGATTGGTGCGCGGCGAATCGGCCATAGCGGTGCTCCTCAGGTCGGCGGGAGGTGATCCTCCCAGCTTCCTCCTGTCCTGTTACGGAACGGGAACGCCGATCAGGCCGCCGCGCGGATGGCGTCGGCCAGGATCTCCAGGGCCCGGCCCAGCAGCTCCTCCCCGATCACCAGCGGCGGCAGCAGCCGGATCACGTTGCCGTAGGTGCCGGCGGTCAGCACGATCACCCCGCGGTCCATGCAGTAGGACGCGATCTCCTTGGCGGCCGTGGGGTGCGGGGTCTTGGAGGCGGAGTCGGAGACCAGCTCCAGCGCGAGCATGGCCCCGCGCCCGCGGAACTCGCCGACGATGTCCAGCTCCTCCACCAGCGGCTCAAGGACGGAGCGCACCTGCGCCTCGATGGCCTGGGCGCGGGCGCCGAGGTCCCAGTCCCGCATGGTCTGGATCGCGCCCAGGGCCGCGGCGCAGGAGACGGGGTTGCCGCCGTAGGTGCCGCCGAGCCCGCCGGGCTTCACGGCGTCGAACAGCTCGGCCCGCCCGGTCACCGCGGACAGCGGCATCCCGCCGGCGATGCCCTTGGCCGTGGTCACCAGGTCCGGGACCACGCCCTCGTGATCCACGGCGAACCACTTCCCCGTGCGGCAGAACCCCGCCTGCACCTCGTCGGCGATGAACACGACGCCGTTGTCCCGGGTCCACTCGGACAGGCGCGGCAGGAAGCCATCCGCGGGGACGATGAACCCGCCCTCGCCCTGGATCGGCTCGATCAGCACCGCGGCCACGTTCTCCGCGCCGATCTGCTTCTCGATCTGCTGGATGGCCCGCTCCGCGGCCTCCTTCCCGCCGATCGGGGCGGCCTCCCGGTACGGGTAGCTCATCGGCACCCGGTAGATCTCCGGGGCGAAGGGCCCGAAGCCGGCCTTGTACGGGGCGGCCTTCGCGGTCAGGGCCATCGTGAGGTTGGTGCGCCCGTGGTAGGCGTGGTCGAAGACGACGACGGCGTTGCGGGAGGTCGCGGCCCGCGCGATCTTCACCGCGTTCTCCACGGCCTCGGCACCGGAGTTGAACAGCACGGTGCGCTTGGGGTGGTCCCCGGGGGTCAGCTCGTTCAGCTGCTCCGCGACGGCCACGTACCCCTCGTAGGGGGTGACCATGAAGCAGGTGTGGGTGAAGTGCGATGCGGCCTCGCGCACCCCGTCCACCACGGCCGGGGCGGAGGCGCCCACCGAGGTCACGGCGATGCCGGAGCCCAGGTCCACCAGGGAGTTGCCGTCCACGTCCACGACGACGCCGCCGTCGGCGTCGGCCGCGTACACCGGGGTGGAGGAGGCCACACCGGCGGGCACCACCCGGGCGCGGCGCTCGGTGAGCTCCCGGGACTTGGGCCCGGGGAACTCCCCGGTCAGGCGGATCTCCTGCGGCAGGCGGTAGGTGATCTCAGACAAGGAACGCACTTCTTTCTCTCGGAGGTCCGAGGGGTCGGTGGGCGGGTGGCGGCAGCGCCGCCCCCGGGTGTGATTCTAGTCGCGCCGGATGGCGGGCAGGGCGCCCGTCCAGGGCAGGGCGGTGGAGCCGTTGCGGCCGGGCTGATAATCCCGGGGGACCACCACGAGGGGGATGGGCAGGGCCGTGAGGATCTTCGAGGTGGTGGAGGAGAGGAACAGCCGCCCCGCCTCCGCGAGCTTGGAGGATCCGGCCAGCAGCAGGGAGCCGGTCCCCCAGTGCACCGAGTCCACGGCCTCCGGGATGGACCGGCCCACCCCCACCTCCACGCTCAGCAGATCCGCATCCTCTGGCTGCACCGGGCTGCGGCGCAGCATGTCCTCCACGGTGGCCCGCGCCCCGCGGCTGGTCTCCTTGGTCTCGTCCACCAGGGTGACCAGCCGCAGCGGCAGACCCGTGCGGTTCATGGTCGCCACGGCTTCGGCGACCAGCCCCATGCCGTCCTCCTCCGGACTGACCGCGCAGTCGATCCGGGTCAGGCGCTCCTGCGGATCCGCCTCACGCGGGGCCAGGATCACCGGGAGGGTGGCCCGGTGCAGCAGGGCGTTGGAGACGGAACCGATGCCGTGGCGGCGCCAGGTGCTGACCTTGGCTCCGCCGACCAGGACGGCCCCGGCGCCGCGGATCTCGGCCAGCTCCAGCAGACCGGTGGCGGAGCTGGCCGCACGGTGCAGGTGGAAGGAGGCGTCGACGTCGTCCGGGATGAGCTGGGCGGCCTCGGTCAGCCAGCGCTTGGCCTGCGCCTCGACCATCTGGGTGTAGTTCCCGCCGCCCTTCAGCGCGCGGGAGAAGGTCTCCTCGACCTTCACCACGTAGGCGATGTCCAGGCCCACGTCCAGGGAGCGGGCCATCGCCACGGCGAGGTTCAGGGCATCGCGTCCCCGCGCATTCGGGGTGTACCCGACGACGTACCTCACAGCTGCTCGAGGATCTCTCGGGCGGTCTTCCGGCCCATGCGCACCGCGCCGTCCACGTGCTGGTAGCCCTCCGCGGCGATGTCCGAGCAGGACCAGTGGATCGGGCCCACGGGGGCGTTCTGGTCCGCTCCGTAGCGGTGCAGTCCGCCGAGGTCGTAGCTGGCGGCGTAGGCCCCGCGGGTCCATTCCTCCGCGCCCCAGTCGGACTCGTAGTAGACCACCGGGTGCTTGGCCTCCTCGCCGAGCAGCTCGGCGATGGCATCGAGGATCGCGGCCTGGCGCTGCTCCGCGGTGAGCTCGAACATGGCGTCCGCCTTCTCGTCGGAGACGAAGCCGACCAGGGTGCCCCGGGCGTGCTCCTGCCCGGTGGCGGGATCCCAGTGGGTGTTGTCGTAGACCTCCTGCACCAGGTGGTCCGCGGCGAAGGCGGTGCCGGACAGGCCCTTGTCCCGCCAGAACGGGGTCTCGTACACGGCGTGGACCTTGATCACCAGGCCGAGGGACTGGTGCTGGTGCATCTGCTGCTGGCGCCGCGGCAGCGCCGGGACGAAGGAGATGCGCTCGTAGAGGTTCGGCGGCACGGCGACGACGGCGCGACGGGCCCGCACGAGCACCCCGCCGCCGTCGGCCTCGCCGTCCTCGGTGAAGTGCTCCGCCTCCACCAGGACGGGGTGGGTGCCCTCCTCCTGCCAGCGCAGCACGCGCACGGGGTGCTCCAGGATCACATCCTCCCCGAGCTGCTCGGCGATGGTGGTGGACACGGACTGCATGCCGCCCAGCACGCGCTCATCGAGGATGAAGTCCTCATCCACGAGGTTCGAGAAGGAGCCGGCGGAGGCGGCCATGAGCACGGCCTGCAGCGCGGAGAAGGCGTGCGCGGGTTTGGTGAGCATCCCCCCGGCGATGAACAGGCCGATGTTCTGGCAGGCCTCCTCATCCGCGGACTGCTCGCGCAGCCAGTGGTGGAAGCTGATGGTGTCCAGCTCGCGGGCCAGGGGATGGGCCCAGGGCTCGTGCGGCCCGATCTGCGCGGCGAGGTCATCCAGGATTCCGATGAGCCGGGCCATCTCCGCCTGGGTCTGCTCCGACGCGGGGAACATCTCGCCGGTGTAGCGGGTGACGGTGCCGTCCGGGGCTCGGTAGACGGACTCGCCGTCGCGGTAGCGGGAGTAGGTCCGCAGGCCCAGCTCCCGCACGAGCTCCAGGAGGGCGGTCTGATCCGGGGAGATCCACTGGCCGCCGATCTCCAGGAAGTGCCCGTCCACCTCCTTGGACCAGGTGCGGCCCCCCACGCGCTGGCGCGCCTCGAGCACGGCCACGCTCTTCCCGGCGCTCTTCAGGTCCCGGGCGGCGTTCAGGCCGGAGGGACCGGCGCCGATGACGACGACGTCGACCTCGCGGGTGGGCCAGTCCGGATGGGCGGTGGGGGTGCTGGACGTCATGACGGGGACCTTTCGCGACGCGGCCTATAAACGAATGCTGTTCGTTTTTCAGTGTAGCCTGCGGATGCGCCCCGCGTCACCCCGGTCCGGCACGGCGACGGCGGTAAGGTCGAGGCCGTGACCCAGAAGCCCCCGCGCCGTCGCGGCCGCCCCACCCGCACCGTCCTGGACCCCGCCCGGATCGTGGCCACCGCACGGGAGCTGCTGGAGACCGTGGGCGAGGGCTTCACCATGACCATGCTGGCGCGCCGGCTCGGCGTCGCGCCCTCCTCCCTGTACAACCACGTGGGGTCCAAGGATGAGGTGCTCGCGCGCATCTCCGACGACGTCGCCCGCGGCATCGACTGCTCGGGTCTGGCCGACCTGGCCGACTCCGCCCCCGCGCTCCTGTCTCCCGCCCAGCGCGCCGCCGCCTGGCGCCGCGCCGCGGAGGAGTGGGCCCGCTCCTATGTCCGGGCCTTCGCCGCCCAGCCGGCCGTGATCGCGACCCTGGCGCTGACCCCGGTGGCCGAGGCGCCCCAGACCCTGCAGATGTACGAGACGGTCGGCCGCGGCTTCCTGGCCGCGGGATGGCCGGAGCGGCTGGCGCTGCGCGTGGTGGAGACCCTGGAGGCCTTCCTGCTCGGCAGCGCCCTGGACGCGGCCGCGCCCCAGGACATCTTCGACCCCGGCGCGCTCGGCGAGCGCTTCCCCACCATGGCGCGCCTGCAGGGCACGGTTGCGCAGACCGGTGGTGGGGCCGAGGCCGCCGCGGAGGCCTTCGAGATCGGGTTGGACGGCATCCTCACCGGCCTGGAACGGCGCCTGACTCGCATCCTCGGCTGAGGCGGCGCGGGTCACTCGGGGCGGTCCACCGCGCCCGGGGCGACCTCGATCTCCCCGCGAAAGAAGGCCGGCATCGTCCGAGACAGCACCAGCATGGTCACCACCCCGATCAGCAGGATCCCCGCGCCGAGGATGAACACCAGGCCCACCCCGAACAGCTCGGATCCGGAGCCGTTGGCCGGGTCGAAGGAGTCCGCGGTGGTGCGCACGAAGAAGATCAGCAGCAGCACCCCGCCCAGCAGCGGCCCCAGGAGCATCCGCAGGAACGCCCCGACGGAGCGGAAGGCCTGGCGGCGGAAGTACCAGACGCAGGCCAGAGCGGTGAGGCCGTAGTAGAAGCAGACCATGAGACTCAGCGCGGAGATGGTGTCCCACAGGACGTTCTCGGAGACCACGCGCATCACGGTGTAGAACCCGGCGGCGATGGCCGTGGAGGTGACGGTCGCGTAGCTGGGGGTCTGGAAGCGGGGGTGGATGCGGGAGAACCGCCGCGGCAGAGCGCCATAGAACCCCATGGCCAGCATGGTGCGCGCCGGGGAGACCATGGTGGACTGCAGCGAGGCGATCGAGGACATCAGCACTCCGAGGGACATCAGCACCCCGAGCGGCCCGAGCACCGGGGTCGCCAGCGCAGCGAACACGTTCTCCTGGATCTCCGGGTTGGACAGGCCGAGGGCGCCGTCGCCGGTGCCGGAGTAGGCCAGGGTCGCGCAGGCCACCAGGAGGTAGAGGATGACGACGACGCTGATCCCCAGCAGCGCGGCCCGACCCGGCGTCTTCTGCGGATCCTTGGCCTCCTCGTTCAGGGTCAGCGCGGTGTCCCAGCCCCAGTAGATGAACACCGACAGGGAGATGCCCGCGGAGAAGGCGGAGAAGGAGCCGACGCCGAAGGGGTTGAACCATTCGATGGAGGGGGTGTGCCCGTCGAAGGCAGTGCCGTGGGCCACGTGCACCAGGGCGGCAGTGGCGAAGACGACGAGGATCAGCAGCTGGAAGCCGACCAGCACGTACTGGAAGCGCTGGGTCTCCTCCACGCCGCGGTAGGAGATCGCGCAGGTGACGGCCATGAACACCAGGCAGGTCAGGACATTGACGGCCACGTTGCCGGAGAGGCCGGTGATGGCGTCGCTGCGGAAGATCTGCCCGAGCAGCAGATAGAAGAAGTCCACGGCGATCCCCGCGAGATTGGACAGCACCAGCACGGTCGCGGCCAGCAGCCCCCACCCGCCGATCCATCCGATCCGGGGCCCGAAGGCCTTGGTCACCCAGGTGAAGGTGGTTCCGGAGTCCGGCATCGCGCTGTTCAGCTCCCGGTAACCCGCGGCCACGAGCAGCATGGGCACGAAGCCGAGCAGGAAGATCGCCGGAAGGTGCACCCCGACGACGGAGACCGTGGGCCCCAGCGCCCCGGCCAGGGTGTAGGCGGGAGCGATCACGGAGATGCCGACGACGGCGGCCCCGAGCAGTCCGACCTTCCCGACGCTGAGACCCTTGCCCGAGACCTGCGATTCGGCATCGCCGGCGCGGCCCGTCCCTTCACCCGGGATGCTGACGGGGGCCTCCCTCCTCGAGCGGAGGCGCCGGGAGACCGCCGGGGAGGTGGAGGTGTGGATGGGGACCTCGCGACGGGGTCGTGAACTCACGGGCGCTCCTTGTCAGGGTCGCGGACGATCAGGGTGCGGAATCCGGCAGCGGCCACCAGATAACGAACGTCTTTCGTTTTGTTGGGTGCCACCCTACCCCCGGCGGCGTCGATCCGTGAACCCGATCACCCGTGGCCCCTCCCCGCGAGCCGGCGCTTCCGTTCCCCTTCCGGCGGGATTCGGGGACGACAGCGCCGTCTCGGCATCGGCAGGTGCTGGGAAGGGGGCAGGTCGGCGTCGGGAGGGGCCAAACCCGCGTGTAGCGTGGGGGTCCGCACCGGCCGACGTCGAGACCCCGAGGAGATGCGCGCGTGGAGGAATGGATCTGGCCGCTGTGGATCGGCCTGGGTGCGGGGACCCTGCTGTTCCTCGCGGTCCTCATCCCCCTGCTCGTGTGGCAGTACCGCCGCTACGGGCACCCGCCGCTGCGCCGGATCATCGGCAGCCTCGCGGTCAGCCTCTACGCGGCCGGGCTGTTCGCGTACACCATGCTGCCGCTGCCGGAGCCGGGCAGCCTGGACTGCTCGGGCGGCTCGGCGATCCAGTTGGTCCCCTTCCACTTCCTGCAGGACATCCGCACCCAGACGGCGGGGCTGTCCACGACCGGGATGCTGACCTCGCGGGTGACCCTGCAGGTGGTGTTCAACGTGGTGCTGTTCCTGCCGTGGGGGATGCTGGTGCGCGGCTTCTTCAAGCGCAGCTGGCTCACCGCCACCGTCACCGGGTTCCTCGGCTCCCTGCTCATCGAGTCCTCGCAGTACACGGGCCTGTGGTTCCTCTACCCGTGCGCCTACCGGCTGGCCGACGTCGATGACCTCATCGCCAACACCACCGGCGCCCTCATCGGCGCGGTGGTGGCCCCGCTGTTCCTGGCGTGGATGCCGTCCTCCGCGGAGCTGGCCGCGACCCGCCGCGTGCCCCGCCCGGTGACCGTGTGGCGCCGGTGGTTCGCGATGCTGCTGGACTGGCTGGGCATCGGCGTCGTGACGCTGGCTGCCTCCACGGCCGCGGCGATGCTCTTCCACGTCACCGGATGGCAGCGACCCTCCGCCGGGATCCAGGGGACGACGACGGTGCTGCTGCCCGGTCTGCTGTGGGTCCTGGTCCCCGCCGTGACCGGCACGCGAGCCTCGGCGGGGCAGAAGGCCGTGTGGCTGGCCCCGGTGCGCCGGACCCCGCACGCGGCGGTGGAGGGTTCGGGGTCGCGCCGACTGCCGCTGTGGCGGTCCCTGGTGCGGGCGCTGAGCGTGGCCGGGGTGTACGTGGCGGTGCGCGCCGAGGCCGCGGCGGCCGCGGAAGGCATCGGCACCGCGGTGCTCACGCTGGCGCTGGGACTGTGGATCCTGGCCGCCCTGATCGCCGTCATCCCCACCCGGAACCACCGGGGCCTCTCCTATGCCCTGGCCGGAGCGGAGCTGGTGGACGCGCGGGAGCTGCCGGAGCCCACTCCCCCGCACCCGAGCCGGCGCTCCGGTTCCCAGCCGCTCCCCTGAGCCCACCGACCCGGCGCTCTCATGCCCTCCCGGCCCCGGCTGCACCCGCGAGACGGCGCTCTCGTTCCCTCCCACCCCCTCCGCCCACGCGAGACGGCGCATCCGTTCCCGAAAACGACGATTTCGGGAACAGATGCGCCGGGTCGCGTGATGGGTGGGAACGAAAGCGCCGGGTCGGGGGTCTCCCACGGGAAGGGTGGGAACGAGAGAGCCGGGTCACCGGGTCAGCGCAGCGAGGCCGCGGCCTCCTGGGCGCCGCGCATCATCAGGGTGACGTCGGCGGTGACGGAGAGGAAGTCCGCTCCGGCCCGCGCGTACTCCCGCGCCCGCTCCGGGTCGAAGCAGTTCACCCCCACGGGCTTGCCCGCGGCATGGGCGGCGTCGAAGACCCGGTGCACCGCGGCCACCACCTCCGGGTGGCCCTGCTGACCCAGCAGCCCCATCGACGCGGCCAGGTCCGCCGGACCCACGAACAGTGCGTCCACGCCCTCGACGGCCGCGATCGCCGCCGCCTGCTCCACCGCCGCGGCGGATTCGATCTGCACCGTCAGGGACACCAGCCCCGCGGCGCGGGTCAGGTACTCCGGCACCGCGTTCCACCGGGAGGCCCGCGCCAGGGCGGAGCCCACCCCGCGCACCCCGGCCGGCGGGTAGCGCACCGCCCGCACGGCGTCGGCGGCCTGCTCGGCGGTGTCCACCATCGGCACCAGGAGGTTCTGCGCCCCGGCGTCCAGCACATGCTTGATCACCACCGCATCCAGGGCCGGGACCCGCACCACCGGGGTCGCGGGATAGGCCGCAAGCGCGCGCAGCAGCCCGGTGATGGTCTCCAGGCCGATGGGCGAGTGCTCGCCGTCGATCAGCACCCAGTCCACTCCGGCGGCCCCGGCGATCTCGGCGGCCACCGAGGACCCGGAGCACACCCACATCCCGGCCAGGGGCGCGGGAGCCTCCGGTGCGACGCCGCCCGGGCCGGGCTCGACGCCGTCCGCCGCACTCTGTCCGGGTCGGGCCGCAAGCCGCTCGGCGAGGGTCGGCGGGAGCTCTACTCGAAACGGCATGTGATGGTCCCCAGCTCTCGGTAGTCGGCGTACACGGTGTCGCCCCGATAGACCCACAGGGGGCGGGTGAAGGAGCCGGCGAGGATGATCTCCCCGGCCTCGAGCCGGTCCCCGTGCCCCGCGAGGCGGTCGGCCAGCCAGTGCACCCCGTGGGCGGGGTGGTTCAGGACGCCGGCGGCCACCCCGGTCTCGATGATCTCCTGGTTGCGGGAGAGGGTTCCGGCGACCCACCGCAGGTCGACGGCGTCGGGGGCGACGGGGTTCCCGCCGAGGACCATCGCCCCGAGGGCGGCGTTGTCCGCGATGGTGTCCACGATGGTGCGGCCTTCCATCGCGATGCGGGAGTCCAAGACCTCGAGGGCGGGGACGACGTACTCGGTGGCGCGCAGGACGTCGAAGATGCTCACCCCGGGACCGACGAGGTCGTCCTTCAGGACGAAGGCCAGCTCCATCTCGATCCGCGGGTGCGTGTACCGCTCCCAGGTGAACACGTGCCCGGAGTCGCGGACCTGGTCATCGAAGATCACCCCGTAGTCGGGTTCGTCGATGCCGGTGGCCTCCTGCATGGCCTTGGAGGTCAGGCCGATCTTGTGTCCGGCCCTGCGCCGCCCGGCCTCCTCCTGCCGCCGGGCCCAGATCCGCTGCACGGCGTAGGAGTCCTCGACGGTCATCTCCGGGTAGCGGGCGGTCAGCAGCGGCACCGGCCGCCGATCCTCGCCGGCTCGGTGCAGCTGCTGCGCGATCTGCTCGCGGGTCCCCTCATCCAGCACGGCGTCCTCCTACAGCTGGTTCCCGATCTTGAATCCCTTGGCGGCCTCGCCCCGGTAGGTGCCGGCCTCGTCGTCGGCCCGGGTGTAGGAGAAGCCGTCCGCGCCGATGGTCACCTCCAGCTCCGAGGCGGCCTCGCGGTCCACCACCGGCTGCGGGTTCCCGTCCAGGTCCAGCACCGGGGAGGCCTCGGTGTACCAGGAGGGGACCACGGGGTTGCCCCACCAGTCCCGCCGCTGGTTGTCGTGCACGTCCCAGTGCACCACGGGGTTGTCCGGGTCCCCGGTGTAGTAGTCCTGGGTGTAGATCTCGATGCGGTGCCCGTCCGGGTCCAGGATGTACAGGTAGAACGCGTTGGAGACGCCGTGGCGGCCCGGGCCGCGCTCGATCCGGTCCGAGATCCGCAGCGCCCCCATCTTGTCGCAGATGTAGAGGATGTTGTGCTTCTCGTGGGTCGCGAAGGCCACGTGGTGCATCCGCGGACCGTTGCCGCCGGTCATGGCGGTGTCGTGCACGGTGGGCTTGCGGCGCATCCACGCGGCGTACTCGGTGCCCTGCTCATCGGAGATGTCCTCGGTGATCCGGAACCCCAGTCCCTCCATGTAGCGGCAGGCCCGCGGCACGTCCGGGGTCACCTGGTTGAAGTGGTCCAGGCGCACCAGCGCGCCCGCGCCGTACAGGTCGTAGCGCCAGGCCAGGCGCTCCACGTGGGCGACCTCGTGGAAGAACTCGTAGGGGAAGCCCAGCGGGTCCTCCACCCGCACCGAATCCCCGATGCCCTTGACGAATCCCTCCCGACGGCGCTCGACCCGGCAGCCCAGCTCCCGGTAGTAGGCCTCGGCGGCGTCGACATCCTCCGGGGTGCGCACCCGGTAGGAGAAGGCGCGCACCGCGGCCACCGGGCCCCGGCGCAGCACGAGGTTGTGGTGGATGAACTCCTCCATGGAGCGCAGGTAGATCGCCTCGTCGTCCTCCTCGGTGACCACCAGGCCGAGCAGGTCCACGTAGAACTTCCGGGATTGGGCCAGGTCGGTGACGATCAGCTCCATGTACGCGCAGCGCAGGATGTCCGGCGGCTGGACGGAGGGGGTGGGGATGGGTGCGGTGTCCTGGGTGCTCATCTGCGGCGCCTTTGCTCGTGATGGTCGGTGGGTCGGGAAGGAGTACGGGCCCGACGCCGCCCGGGCGGGGCGGCGTCGGACGGCGGGGGTGCCGGGCGGCTTCAGGCCTGTTTGCCGAAGACGGGGTTGTGGACCTCGCCGAGGTTGATGTGCACGGCCTGACTGTCCGTGTAGAAGTCGATGGAGCGGTAGCCGCCCTCGTGCCCCAGCCCGGAGGCCTTGACTCCGCCGAAGGGGGTGCGCAGGTCCCGGACGTTGTTGGAGTTCAGCCACACCATCCCGGCCTGGGTGGCCTGGGCGAAGGTGTGGGCGCGCTTCAGATCGTTGGTCCAGATGTAGGCGGCCAGCCCGTACTTCGTGTCATTGGCCAGGGCCAGCGCCTCCTCCTCGGTGTCGAAGGGGGTGATGGCCACGACCGGCCCGAAGATCTCCTCCTGGAAGATCCGAGCCTCGGGGGCGACGTCGGCGAAGACCGTGGGCCGGATGAAGTTGCCCTCCGGGAACTGCTCTGGGCGTCCGCCGCCGGCCACCAGCCGGGCCTCGGTCCTGCCGATCTGAACGTAGGACATGACCTTCTCGAAGTGCTCCGGGTGCACCAGCGCCCCGACCTCCGTGGTCTTCTCCGAGGGCAGGCCCACCTTCACCCGCTCGGCCTGGGCGGCGTAGCGGGAGACGAACTCGTCGTAGATCCCGCGCTGCACGAGGATCCGGGAGCCGGCGGTGCAGCGCTCGCCGTTGAGGGAGAACACCCCGAAGATCGTCGCGTCGATCGCGGTGTCCAGGTCCGCGTCCTCGAACACGACGGCGGGGGACTTCCCGCCCAGCTCCATGGACAGGCCCTTCAGATGCGGGGCGGCGTTGGCGAAGATGATCTGCCCGGTCCGGGACTCCCCGGTGAAGGAGATCAGCGGGACGTCCGGGTGCCTGACCAGCGAGTCCCCGGCGTAGCCCTCCTCACCGAACCCGTTGACCAGGTTGAACACGCCGACGGGCAGCCCGGCCTCCTCGAAGATCCCCGGCCACAGGGACGCGGACAGCGGGGTGAACTCGGCGGGCTTGAGCACCACGGTGTTGCCGGTGGCGATGGCGGGGGCCAGCTTCCAGGACTCCAGCATGAACGGGGTATTCCAGGGGGTGATCAGCCCGGCCACGCCCTTGGGCTTGCGGTTGACGTAGTTGACCTGGCGGCCGGGGACCTTGAAGGCGTCGTCGTGCTGGGCGACGATCAGGTCCGCGAAGAACCGGAAGTTCTCCGCGGCCCGGCGCGCCTGGCCCAGGGCCTGGGTGATCGGCAGGCCGGAGTCGTAGGACTCCATCGCGGCCAGCGCCTCCCCGCGGGACTCCACGATGTCCGCGATCCGGTGCAGCACCCGGGAGCGCTCCCGCGGCAGCATCCCGGGCCAGGGGCCGTGCTCGAAGGCCTCCTTCGCGGCGGCGACGGCGGCGTCGACGTCGGCCTTCATCCCGGAGGCCGCGCGGATGTAGGGCCGGTTGGTCACGGGGTCGAGGACGTCGAAGGTCTCCCCGTCGAGGGAGTCGACGAACTCCCCGCCGATGTAGTGGCGCAGGACCTCCGGCAGGTCCGCCGGTCGGGCCTGCTGCTGGATCTGCTCGATGCTCTCGGTCATGGCTCCTGCTCTCAGGTGGTGGTGCTGGACGGTTGGTGCTGGCGGGCCAGGTAGCTGCCCAGGGTCGCGGCTCGGTGGGCCCGGGCCGCGGCCTCGATCCGCTCGGGAGCGGCATCGGACTCCAGCAGGCCCAGCAGCTGCTCGTGCTCGGCCACGGAGTCCCGGGCCCGCTCCGGGACGAAGGAGAAGGTGGATTCGCGCAGGTGCCCCAGCCGCTCCCACTCGGCCTCCACCAGCTCGATCAGCCGGGGGTTGGGGCAGCGGTCGAACAGCACCCGGTGGAACTCGTGGTTCAGCCGGGTGAACTCGGCGGGCTCGAAGTCCTCCAGCAGCCGGGCCATCCGGTCGTTGATGCCGCGGGCCCGGTCCAGGTCCTCGGGCGTGAGGTGCTCGGCGGCGACGGCGGTGGCCGCGCCCTCCAGCAGGCCCAGGGTCTGCATCGAGGCGCTGTACGCGGCGGCGTCGCGCATGGCCACCCGCGCCCCGACGTTGCGCTCGAAGGTCACCAGCCCCTCGGCCTCCAGCTGGCGGATGGCCTCGCGCACCGGGACCACGGACATGCCCAGCCGATCCGCCAGGGTGCTCAGCACCAGGCGCTGGCCCGGCGGGAAGACCTGCTCGGTGCAGGTGCCGTGGATGCGGTCCTTGATCCACCGGTAGGCCCGTTCGGCCTTGCTCAACCCGGCCTCCGCCTCGGTGGGGGCGGGGGTCTCGACGGCGGTCACCCCTGCTCGCTGCGCCATGTCCGGTACGCCTCCTTCCACGTCCCGACGGGCGGGAACAGCCCGTCCACGGGATGCCCCTGGGCCACCCGCTCGGCCACCCACTCGTCCTGGATCTCCTTCTCGCGGGCGGCCTCGGCCACCTCGCGGGCCAGGGCCCGCGGAATCACGATGACGCCGTCGTCGTCACCCACGAGCACGTCCCCCGGGAGCACGGCGGCGTTCCCGCAGGCCACGGCGGTGTCCGCCTCCCACGGAACGTGCCGCTCCCCCAGCACGGCCGGGTGGCGGGTGCCGGCGAAGACGGGCAGGCCGATCCCGGCCACGGCCGCGGAGTCCCGGACGCCGCCGTCGGTGACCACCCCTGCGGCCCCGAGGTGGCGGGCGCGCAGGGCCAGCACGTCCCCGAGGGTCCCGGAGCCGGTCTCCCCGCGGGCCTCGATCACCAGCACCTCGCCCTCGCCCACGGCGTCGAAGGCCCGCTTCTGGGCGTTGTACCCGCTGCCGTGCTCGGCGAACAGGTCCTCCCGCAGGGGCAGGAAGCGCAGGGTGCGGGCCACCCCGACCATCCGGGTGCCCGGGGTCAGCGGGTGCACCCCCTCGATGACGATGCCGTGGATGCCGCGGGCGCGCAGCTGGGCGGAGAGTCCCGCGGTGGGGGTGGACTCCAGCAGGGCGCGCAGCTCGGGGTTCAGGGGGGCGGGGGTGCCGGGCTGCCGGGCCGAAGCCGGGGCGGCGGGGGCGGTCGCGGCCGGAGCTGACTCGGCTGTCGCGGACTCGGCGGGGACGGCGTCGTCGGGGACCAGCCCCGCGGCTTCCCGGGAGCCCCAGGCTTCCTCGCGCTGCTTCTCATCCGTCGTCGGCAGGGAGCCGAGGGCGGCGTCGAAGCCGCCGGGCCCGGCGACCACGCGGGTGCTCAGCCGGCCGCTGGTGGGGTGCCCCGCGGCGTCGGGGGCGTCCACCTCCACCTCCACGACGTCGCCCGGGGCGATCACGGAGGACCCGGCCGGGGTGCCGGTGAGGATCACGTCCCCGGGGCGCAGGACGAGGTGCTGGGAGAGGTCCGCGACGAAGCGGGCCAGGGGGAAGATCATGTGCTCGTCGGCGGTGGTGTCCTCCTGGCGCAGCTCGCCGTTGACCCAGGTGCGCACGCGCAGCGCGGCGGGGTCCACGGCGCGGGCGTCGATCAGCTCCGGGCCCAGCGGGGTGTACCCGGCTCGGCCCTTGGAGCGCAGGTTGGAGCCCTTGTCCGCGGCGCGGTAGTCGTACAGGCCGAGGTCGTTCGCGGCGGTCACCGCCCCCACGTGCGCCCAGGCCTCCGCAAGGCCGACGCGGTGCGCGGTGGCGCCGATGATCAGGGCGATCTCGCCCTCGAAGGCCAGCAGCTCGGTGCCCTCGGGCCGCTCGACGACGCCGCCGGAACCGGCCAGGGAGCCGGCGGGCTTGAGGAAGTAGGAGGGCTCCTCGGGGCGCCGTCCGCGCTGGGCGGCCCGGGACTCGTAGGCCACGTGCACCGCGATGACCTGGGCGCCTTCGGGGACGGGGACGGCGGTCGAGGCGGAATCGCGGGCGCCGTCGTCGCGGTCGCTGCGGGGGTCGATGCTCATGCGCGGTCCTGCCTGTGGATGCTCCGATGGATCTGTCAGGATCGTATATCATCCTGCCGAAGTGTGACAAGGGTCCCCTTTGAGCCGCACACCGTATATGATCTGGCGCAAGCTGCCGATCTGTGATGCAGCTCATCCGCAGCTTCCGCCGCTCGTCTGACAAAGGAGTCACCGACATGGTCGCCACACCCCCCGACACCCCACCCGTGCCCGAGGACGTCTCATCCGAGGCCGCCCACCACGACCCCACCACCACGACCGCCGCCCTGCGCACCATCGACCAGCGCCGGGAGCAGCGCCGCGTCATCGCCGGGACCATCATCGGCACCAGCATCGAGTGGTACGACTTCTTCCTCTACGCCTCCGCCGCCGGCCTCGTCTTCGGGCAGCTGTTCTTCCAGCCGCTGGGCCCCCAGGCGGCGGTGCTCGTCTCTTTCCTCACCGTGGGGCTGAGCTTCCTGTTCCGCCCGCTGGGCGCCTTCCTCGCCGGGCACTTCGGGGACCGGATCGGGCGCAAGCGGGTCCTGATGATCACCCTGATCGGCATGGGAGCCGCGACCACGCTGATCGGCGTCCTGCCCAGCTACCACACCGCCGGGGTGATCGCTCCGATCCTGCTGTTCGCGCTGCGCATCCTGCAGGGCATCTCCGCGGGCGGCGAGTGGGGCGGGGCCGCCCTGATGTCCGTGGAGCACGCCCCCGTGGACCGGCGCGGGCTCTACGGCGCCAGCCCCCAGGTCGGGGTGCCGCTGGGTCTGCTCATGGCCTCCGGGATGCTCGCGCTGATGAGCGCGATCGCCCCGGGCGAGGCCTTCCTGCAGTGGGGCTGGCGGGTGCCGTTCCTGCTGTCCGTGGTGCTGATCGGCGTCGGATACTGGATCCGCCACGGCGTCGCCGAATCCCCGGTGTTCCAGCAGATCGCGGACCGCCGCCAGAAGCGCTCCGCGCCGATCGGCGTGCTGTTCCGCCGCCACGGGGCGCTGGTGGTGGTCGCAGCACTCATGTTCGCCGGCAACAACGCCGTCGGCTACATGACCACCGGCGGCTTCATCCAGAACTACACCACGGACCCCGACGGCCCGCTGGGGATGGCCCGCGGACCCGTGCTGCTGGCCGTGACCGGCTCGGCCGTGACGTGGCTGACGTTCACCCTGATGGCCGGATGGGCAGCGGACCGGATGGGGCGGCGCAGCTCCTACCTGCTGGGGTGGGCGCTGCAGCTGATCGGCGTGCTCACGCTGTTCCCCCTGGTCAACACCGGGGACCCCGTGAAGCTGTTCCTCGGCCTGGCGATCCTCACGGTGGGCCTGGGGTTCACCTACGGTCAGCAGCCGGCCGCGTACACAGAGATGTTCCCGGCCTCGGTGCGCTTCTCCGGGGTGTCCATCTCCTACGCGATCGGCGCGATCCTCGGCGGAGCCTTCGCCCCCACCATCGCCAAGTACCTCCTGCAGGCCACCGGCACGACGACGGCGATCGTGATCTACCTCGGGGCGATGACGGCGATCGGGGCGCTGGCCACCCTGATGATGCGGGACCGGCAGGGCATCCCCCTGGGCCCCGGACACGAGGAGGAGCAGGCCACCCGCCCGCTGATGATCGGCCGCTGACCGGCGCCCACCCTCTCCTCCTCGCACCGTCGGTTCGGGACGGGTTCGTCGCTTCGGGACGGGATATTCCGGTCCCGAAGCGACGAACCCGTCCCGAATACGCTTCCCGGGGGTGGGCGGGGGCCGCCGGGCGGGGGTGTTCACCCGGGCTTCACCGAGGCTGGTGATGCGGTTCACCGACCGCGCTTAATCTCATCGCTATGCAACCCATCAGCATCCGCACCGCCGCCTCCTGCCCGCGCGGTCGCCGCTTCGGCGCCGCCGGGGCGCTGGCCGTCCTCGCCCTGAGCACCGCGATCGGCCCAGCACTGGCCGCACCCGCCGACGACACGACCCAGACCACCGCGACCCCGACCGCCGTCACCGCGACCTCCGCGCCCACCCTCGCGGCCGCCGCGACCACCGCCCCGGACGGCGTCGCCCCCATGGCGGAGTTCGAGCAGTGGTGGACCCCGGTGGCCTACGACGCCGCAGACCCGGCCGGGACCGCCTTCCGCGGCAGCGTCACCGAGGCCGGCGCCTCCGTGCTGAAGACCAACGACGAGCAGTACGCGGCCATCAACCACCGCGGCGCGGCCGACACCACCCAGGCCCACCGGGCGCTGATCGACGCGGACATGGACTGGACCGAGACCCTGCCCGACGCGCTGGGCCCGGTGCTCGGCGGGTACCTGGAGGACGGCGTCGCCCAGGGGAAGCTGCCCCTGACCACCGCCGTCGTGAAGGACTCCGGCTCCGCGATCAGCACCGGGGCGGCGAAGAAGCACTACAACTACCCCCGCCCCTACATGAGCGATCGCAGCCTCGGCGGGAAGAACGACCTGCGCGGGCTGGCCCCGGACCTGAACACCACCCGGGTGTCGGACTGGCTGGACCCGGCCACTGGTCGGCTGCACACCGCCAGCTATGACGCGATGCTCGCCGGGCACTCCCAGGCCTTCCCCTCCGGGCACACCACCTACGCCTACGGCATCGGCATCGGCCTGGCCATGGTGCTGCCGGAGCTCGGCCCGGAGATCCTGACCCGCTCCTCCGAGGCCGGCAACAACCGGATCGTGCTGGGCGTGCACTACCCGCTGGATGTGATGGGCGGGCGCATCGAGGGCCACCTGGGCACCACGGCCCTGTACTCCGGTGACTACGCCCAGACCGCCCTGGCCCCGGCCCGCGCCGAGCTGACCGACTACCTCACCCAGCGGTGCCAGGAGGCCGGACTGGGTCAGACCCTCACCGCGTGCATCGACGCGACCCGCGCGAACGACTCCGGCGGGTACCGCAACGTGTTCACCGACGCCGTCTCCACGGCACCCGTCACCGATCGCGCCTCCGCCCTGCAGGCCTACCGGGCCCGGATGACCTACGGCTTCCCGGCCGTCGGCACCACCGGCCAGGCCCCGCGGGTGCCCGCCGGCGCGGAGCCTCTGCTGGCCACGGCCTTCCCGACCCTGACCGCAGAGCAGCGCCGTCAGGTCCTGGCCGCCACGGAGATCCCCTCCGGCTACGCCCTGGACTCCTCCTCCGACGGGTGGCAGCGCATCGACCTGCCCGCCGCGATGAGCTCCGAGGTGACCGTGGATGCCGCCGGGACCGTGACCTCGGTGGTCCCGGGCCAGGCCCGCGCCAGCGTGGTCCGCAGCGACCCCGCCCCGAGCCCGACGCCGACCGCCGAGCCGACGGCCACACCCACCGCCGGGCCCACCGCGTCCCCGACGGCGGAGCCCACCGCGACGCCGACGAGCGAGCCGACTGGCTCCCCCACCGCCGAGCCCACCCAGCAGCCGACGGCGGGACCGACCGCGACCCCGACGGCCGCTCCCACCGCTAATCCCACCAACGAGCCCAGCGTCGAACCGACCGGTGCTCCCACTGCTGAGCCCACCGCCTCGCCGAGCACCGAGCCCAGTACCTCTCCCTCCGCGAGCCCGGAGCCTTCCGCGAGTGCAGCCGTGGCCCCCGTGCCGGGTGACGGTGACGGCGGGAACCGCGGCGGCGGCAGCGGGACCGGCGACGGCTCCGGCTTCACCCTCACCGGCACCTCCGGGAACGGCGGCGGCACCGGCGGCTCCGCGGCGGGCGGCGTCGGGAGCTACGGCTCTGAGAGTTACGGTTCCGGCACCTACGGCTCGAGTAATACCGGGCTGGCCTCCACCGGCGTCGATGCGGCCGGAACCCTCGGGATCGCCGGCGGAACGATCCTCGCCGGGGCGCTGCTGACCGCGCTGGTGCGGCGTCGTCGGACCCGCGCCTCCTAGCGGCCCACCACCCCACCCCCATCAGCGTTTCGGGACGGGTTCGTCGTTTCGGGCCGGGATATTCCGGTCCCGAAACGACGAACCCGTCCCGAAACCGTTACCGCTGGCCTGGCCGGGATCAGGGGCGGCGGGTGCGGGCGCCCTTCGCCTGGGCCAGGACCTCCCGCATGTGCGGGGCCATGACGTCCCCGGAGATGCGGCAGTCCAGGGCGTAGACGCCGTCGCAGCCGGCCTCGGCCCAGCGCTGGAAGTCCGCGAGGTCCTCGAGGGTGCGCACCACCCGGAAGCGGGCGCCCAGGGCCCCGAGGATCCCGGCGAAGTCGATCTCCGGGATGCGCATCGGCGCCTCCGCCAGGCCCCGGGAGCCGTACTGGTGGATCTCGGCCCCGTAGGCGCCGTCGTTCATCACCACGATGACGCCGCGCCGGGCCGTGCGGATGAAGGTCTCCGCGTCCGCGATGCCCATCAGGCCGCCGCCGTCGCCGGTGACCAGCACCGAGACCGCCTCCCCCGCGCCCGCGTTGACCCCGGCGGCGGCCGGGAACCCCAGGCCGATGGACTGGAACTGGGTGCCGAGCATGATCATCCGGTCCGGGGCCGTGACCGGCAGGTAGGTCACGGCCCATTCGATGAAGTGTCCGCCGTCGATGCTCACGATCCGCTCGGCGGGCAGGGCCGCGTCGATGCGGCGCATCAGGCTGCGCGGGTCCAGTCGGCCGTCCGGGGCCAGCGGATCCCCGTCCGGGCGGGTGGTCGGGTCGGCGCCGGGGTCGGCGTCGGGCTCGGCATCGGCGACGACGGCGTCGGGAGCGGACCCGGAGTCGACCAGACCGCGGGCGGCGTCGTCGTCCTCCAGCAGGCTGCGCAGGGCGGTGAGGGCCGGGGCGGCTTCGGCCCGCAGGTGCTCGTCCACCCGGGGGTGGGTCGCGGCGGGGGCGAGGTCGATCTGCAGCACCTGCGCCTCGGGGCCGAAGGAGCGGCCGAAGGACATCGTGAACTGGTTCAGCCCCGCGCCCACCACCAGCACGACGTCGGCCGCCCGGATCCGCTCGGCCGAGCCGGCCGCCGCGAACCCGCCGCAGATCCCCAGGTCCCGGTACCCGGTGGTCTCCCCCGCCGCGGGGGTGAAGGTGCCCTGGGCGGGGGCGGTGGTCGCGAGGTCGGCGCCCAGCAGGCCGGCCACGACCCGCAGGTCGGCTTCGGCGCCGCGGGCTCCGCGCCCGGCGAGGATCAGGGGTCGCTCGGCCCCGCGCAGGGCGTCGGCGAAGCGCTCCACGGCCGCCTCCTCCGGGGCGGGCAGCGCGTGCGCGGGGAGGCCGAGCTCGGGGATCCGGGCGCCGTCGCCCTGGACGGGGGCGGCGACGAGGTCGTAGGGGATCGCCAGGACCACGGGGGTCCGCTCGGTGAGCGCCCGGTCCACGGCCCGCACGGCCGTGGCCCCGGCGTCGTCGGCGGAGACCGCGAGGGTGGGGGCCCCGAGGGCGGCGGCCGCTCCCACCTGGTCCACGTCCCAGGGGCGCGGACCCGAGGTGGGGGCGTCCCCGACCACCAGGACCAGCGGGGTGCGCGACTGCGCGGCCTCGGCCAGGGCGGTGAGGGTGTTGGTGAATCCGGCGCCGTAGGTCGCGGTGGCCACCGCCAGGCGGCGGGTGACCCGGTGGTAGGCGTCGGCCGAGGCGACGGTCGCGACCTCGTGGCGCACGGGGATGACGCCGGGGCCGAGCCGCTCGAGAGCGTCGACGAAGAAGGAGTTGCCGTTGCCCATCAGCCCGAAGAAGGCCCCGACGCGGGGGATCAGCGCGCGGGCGATGACCTCGGAGACGGTCTGGTCCGGCCGCTCCTCGGGGGTGTTGGGGCGCGGGGCGGCGGAAGCTGGCACGGGGTCTCCTCGGTTCTCATCCTCGAGCGGGTCCGGCGGACCCGGCGGGCGGGTCCTTGCCCCTCCCCGGTGGATTGTATATGATCCGAGTCATCTATGACGCACGCCACTGTCGGCGCGCCGTGGCGACGATGATGTCGGTCCAGCGAAAGAGGTCCACCATGCACTTCCACCAGCACGGATACGTCTCCGAGGACCCCCGCACCCAGCGGGCGCGCGGGCACGGGCTGGACCGCCCGACCGAGCTGCCGGAGGAGACGGACGTGCTGATCGTGGGCTCCGGGCCGGCCGGGATGATCGCCGCGGCGCAGCTGGCACAGTACCCGGAGGTGGACGTGCGGATCATCGAGCAGCGGGAGGGGCGCCTGGAGATCGGGCAGGCCGACGGCATCCAGGCCCGCTCCGTGGAGACCTTCCAGGCCTTCGGCTTCGCCGATGAGGTGATCGCCGAGGCGTACCACATCACCGAGATGTGCTTCTGGAAGCCGGATCCGGACAACCCGGAGCACATCATCCGCACCTCCCGCACCCCGGATGATCCGACGGGCGTCTCCGAGTTCCCGCACCTGATCGTCAACCAGGCGCGGGTGCTGGACTACTTCGCCGAGTTCGCCCGCCGCTCCCCCGGGCGGATCACCCCGGACTACGGGGTGCAGTTCCTGGGCCTGGAGGTGCAGGGGGAGGGCGAGCGGCCCGTCGTCGTGCGGGTGAAGCACACCGCCGGCCCGCGGGCGGGCGAGGAGCGCACGGTGCGTGCGAAGTACGTCATCGGCTGCGACGGCGCCCGCTCCGGGGTGCGCCGGGCGATCGGCCGGAAGCTCGAGGGGGACGTGGCCAACCACGCGTGGGGCGTGATGGACGTGCTGGCCAACACCGACTTCCCGGACCTGCGGACCAAGTGCGCGATCTCCTCCCGGCACGGCTCGATCCTGCACATCCCGCGGGAGGGCGGGCACCTGGTGCGCATGTACGTGGACCTCGGGGAGGTGCCGGCCGATGACGAGCACCGGGTGCGCCAGACGAGCATCGAGGAGATCATCGACCGCGCCAACCGCATCCTCACCCCGTACACCCTGGACGTGCGCTCGGTGGCCTGGCATTCGGTGTACGAGGTGGGCCACCGGCTCACGGACCACTTCGACGACGTCGACGACGCCGAGCGCGGCACCCGCTGCCCCCGGGTGTTCATCACGGGGGACGCCTGCCACACCCACTCCGCCAAGGCCGGGCAGGGGATGAACGTATCCCTGCAGGACGGGTTCAACATCGCCTGGAAGCTGGGGCAGGTGGTCTCCGGGAGGTCTCCGGCGGCGCTGCTGGACACGTACTCCGCGGAGCGGCAGGAGATCGCGAAGAACCTCATCGACTTCGACCGCGAGTGGTCCACCCTGATGGCCACCCCGGCGGATCAGCTGCCGGATGCCTCCTACCTGGAGGACTTCTACGTGAAGACCGCCGAGTTCCCCGCCGGGTTCATGACCCAGTACCGGCCCTCGCTGGTCACGGCGTCGGTCGCGTCGGGCTCACGGCAGGAGCTGGCGGAGGGCTTCCCGGTGGGGAAGCGGTTCAAGTCAGTGCGGGCGAACCGGCGCTGCGATGCGTTCCCCGTGCACATCGGGCACGAGGCCGTGGCCGACGGGCGCTGGCGCCTGTACGTGTTCGCCGACGCCGCCCACCCGGCGGCCGAGGACTCGAGGGTGCGGGTGCTGTCCGACTGGCTGGTGGGCTCCCCCGACTCCCCGTTCGTGAAGCACCGGCGGGAGGGCGAGGACTTCTCCGCGCAGATCGAGCCGGTGGTGGTCTACCAGCAGGAGCACACGGAGTTCGAGATCACCGACGCGCCGGAGGCCTTCCGCCCGCGGGTGGGCGAGCTGGACCTGGAGTACTGGGACCGGGTCTACGCGAGCCTGCCGGGCGAGGATGCGTTCTCGGAGCGGGGCATCTCCCGGGAGGGTGCCGTGGTGGTGGTCCGCCCGGACCAGTACGTGGCCGGGGTGTACGCACTGGACGACGTCGCGGGGATCGGCCGGTACTTCGACGGGGTGCTGGTGTAGGGGGCAGGGGCGGCCCGGCACCCGAGGACGTGTAAAGATCTCCGGGGATTTTTTACACGTCCCGGGAACGTGCCAACTCGCTTGTCATATGCCCCGGGTGCGAGCCGCCTCAGACTCCGCGCAGGATCTCCAGGAAGCCGGTGTTGACGTAGAGCTTCTCCCGCCCTGCCTGCTCGACGGCGAGCTGCCCGGCCCCCTGCAGCGTCGCGAGGTACTTGGTGGCTGTGGGCCGGGAGACCTCGCACCGGGTCATGACATCGGCGATCCGGCAGTAGGGGTGCTCGAAGAGCACCTCCGCGAAGGTGGCCGGCACGTGCACGCCCAACAGGGCGCGGATGCTGTCCGAGAGGTGCAGCTGGTGCTCCTGGATGCGCTTGATCTTCCCGCGCGTGGAGCTCGCCGTGCTCCGGAAGGCTTCGATCATGAACAGGATCCACTCCTCCCACGCACCCTGCTCGGTGACCTGGTTGAGCAGCCGGTAGTAGCTGCCCTTGCGTTCGATGATCGCCCGGGAGACGTACAGGACCGGCCGGCTCAGCAGCCCGGAGGCCACCAGCTGGAGGACGTTGAGGATGCGCCCGGTGCGACCGTTTCCGTCCGGGTACGGATGGATGGCCTCGAACTGGTAGTGGGCGACGGCGATGCGCACCAGGGGATCGAGGTCCAGCCCGTCCGCGCCGTTGACGAAGGCCGTCCAGTCGTCGAGCTTCTCCCGGATCACGGACTCGCCTTCCGGAGGCGTGTAGATGCGCTTCTGGGTGCTCGGGTTGCCGATGAAGGTGCCCTGGTCCGCGCGCACCTCGGTGCTGACGCCGCGGAGCTGGGTGCAGATGGCGGCGGCGGTGGAGGCCGTGATGAGCCCTTCCCGACGCCGCATCAGCTCCAACCCGGCGAACAGCGCCTGGCGGTAGCGCATGGCCTCGCGGGTGGCGGGGCTGGCCTCGGCCGCCAGGGTCTCGGCCCGGAAGAGCTCGTCCGTGGTGGTCACGATGTTTTCGATCTCCGAGCTCGCCTGGGCCTCCAGCAGCGCCAGGGAGTGGATGAAGACCTGGGGGTTGGGCAGCGCGGAGAGGCTCTCCTCCAACCCGGCCAGCTCGGCGCGCGCAGCGATGAGGGCGCGCAGCACCGGTGCCGTCTCCAGCTCGACGTCGGGCGGCAGTCCGGGGAGATCGTTGTGGGGATGCTCGGGAGACCAGGGCATCGGAGGCTCCTCACGGTGGGCGGGAAGCAAAGAGGCGGGACGGCGATGAAGCGGGGCCGATCGGCACCCGGAGAGCAATCCACCCCCAACGAAGGCCGCCCCACCTGGTTGGCACTCTACGCGGGGGAGGCGACCCCGCCTCCCACACCCTTCCACCGTTAATTTCATCTACTGAATTGTTCTACTGGTTCCCAGGGACTACTTCTATTGCACACAGTCGGAAAGGGTGTTACCGTTCACATCAAGCGCCGAGGCCAGCGACCCGACGCCCTCACCACCCACGCTGAGACTCCGAGGAGATCCCATGACCGAGAAGCTGACCTTCGACCACCTTCTGACAGCCTGCTCCGCCGGAGGAGCCACCGCCCTGACCATCCGGACGGACCTGGCCCCCGCCGGCGGTGAGCACGCCACTGTGGCTCCGCCACGGTACGTCTCCGGCGGAAACACCCCGACCTTCGCCTTCGAGACCCGCTTCATCGACGGAGCACCGGTGAATACGGTGATCCTGGATGCCAAGCAGTCCGTCAGCAACCGAGACGAGATGGCGGTCCTCCAGGCTCGGCAGGATGAGGACTCCCCCGCCCACGAGGTGCTCTCCCGTGTGCCGACCATCCAGGTGTCCTACGAAGGGGGGACCTACACGGACCTCGAGGTCCCGGCCCGCGCCTACGAGGGCCACTTCCGCGCCGGGACCATCGACGGAACCCCGGCCACCCACCACGAGAAGTACCTGGCGGTGCGCAACGCCTCCCCCAGCAATGCTGCGGCCGTGTTCACCACCTCCCCCACCACCGCCCTCTACGGCGGGTGGGACGCCACGAGGAAATCGAATCAGGCGCGCTTCCGCACCGCATTCACCGGTGAGGTCATCGGAGTCACCGCGGAGCAGCGAGAGGGCTATGCCACCGCCTCCCCCACCCGCGGCGCAGGGCGCACGGACGTCATCTCCCCCAGCGTGAAGCTGGATGCCAAGACCCTCGAGAGCATCGTCGCCGGTCAGAAGGACGAGCTCTCCGCGACCAACCTCGGGAAGATCGAGGCCCAGGTCAAGAAGGCCAAGGACAAGCCGATCTCCCTGGCCGCACTGGGCCTGGGCAGCATTCCGCCGAGCGTGGATCAGAACCTCGGCGGTGTGGCGTGCTCCCGCATCATCCGCACCCGCGTGCTCTCCTTCGCCGCGCTGCGGCAGCTGCGTTTCGGCGGCACCGCGGCGGCTGATGCCGCCCACCGGGCGGTGCTGGCGGCCTACGGTCTGCTCGCCTCCGCGCTCTCCGAGAGTGAGCTGGTGCTGCGGGCCAACTGCGACCTGGTGGAGGACGACGCGCCGAACGTGGTGCTGGACCAGCGTCGGGGGAAGAAGCTCGAGCTGGCGCCCATCGAGGTGGAGGACGGCGTCGCCCTGCTGGAGCAGGCCCTGGCTCACCTGAAGGAGGTGGCCGGCGTCGAGTGGAACGGGGAGGTCCTGGAGATCACCGGGAACTCGGCGATCACCGCTTCGGCATCCACGGATGAGCCGGAGGCGTGAGCCGATGACCTCCGCCATCGCCGCCGAATTCCCGCATACGGTCTATCGGGGCCACGGGCCCAGCGGGTCCGCCGAGCCCCTGCCCACCCCGGTCCGCCTGTACTCCGCTCTGGTCCATGCCGCCTACACCGGCGCCACCGCCGTGCCGGATCCGAAGGACCCCCGCCGGCTGCGCCCGTCCGAGGACGCCCTGCGCGCCCTGGCCTGGGTGGAAGCCAACCCTCCGGACTGCCTGGAGGTCCCCGAGGTCCTGCCGGTCTCCACGGCGGATCGCGCGGCCTACCGGGACGAGGGGTGGCTGGAGAAGGAGGCGGCCTCCAAGAGCATCCGCAACAAGAAGTCGAAGAAGCCTCTCTCCGACGGCTTCACCCTCGGGGACCGCATCGCCTGGGGGTGGCAGAGCACGGACATCCCCGAGGATGTGGCCCTGGCCCTGGATGCGCTGTGCGCCGATATCGGCCACCTCGGGGAGACGGACAGCCCGGCCTTCCTCGGGGTGGTGGGCGATCTGGAGCCGACGCACCTGCTCACCCCCGCTCCCACCCCGCAGGACCTCCGCCTGGGGACGGTCCTTCCGGTGGCTGCCGAGGGGCGGCGGCACATCCTGGACGCCTGGCATGACTCCCTGAATCCCACGGGAAAGAAGGCCCTCAAACCGGAGAAGTCCGCCTGGACCGCTCCGCCCCCGCCGCCATCCGCACCGAGGGACGGGGTCCGCCGAGCGCTGTACTCGCCGGTGGACCGGGAGGTCGTGGATGCCCCGTGGGAGATCGTGCTGCTCCTCCAGGTGACGGGGCTGAATCCGGATCTTTCCCCCGCGCACCGGGTCCGACTGGCGACGGCGGCTCACCGCAGTCTCGTCCGCCTCGCGGGGCAGGGGGAGATCAGTCCGCTGCTCACCGGCGTGGGCGGTGCCGGGCGGGCGCTGGCGAACGGTCTGGCGATCCACCTGCTCGACGAGGAGCAGAGCCGCCGCACCGCAGCCGGGGTCCGTGCCAGCCATCTGGCGATCATGGTGCCGCACGGCGCTACGGGCGAGGACATCGACCAGGTGCTCTCCGCCGCGGGCAGGCTGCGCAGGATCTACGACCGGGACGCCGGGGCGCTGAGCATCGTGGAAGGGTCCGAGCGGATCCTGGACGGCGCCTCCTTCTGGGCCGAGCCGGCGGATGGAACCGTCCGCCGGTGGAAGACCCAGAGCCCGGCCGTCGCGGAGCGGCGGACCAAGCGCCTGGGGTCCCTGTCCGACCTGGACGTCACGGTGCTGTGGAGCCTGGGCAACGTCTTCCGGGACCTGCGCCGCGAGGACCTGATCGAGGACCGGACCCCGGCGGAGCGGCTCCTCGCCACCGCTGCCGCGATGAGTGACGACGAGGACACCGCCTCCCTGAGCACCCGGCACCACGTCACCACCGCCCCGTATCGCCTGGTGCACCGCACCAACGGTCGGATGCCCATCCGCCCCTATGACGCCGAGCTGCACGCTCCCGGTCTGCTCTCGCAGAGCGGCGTCGTCGCCCTCGGGCAGAGCAGACACCTCGGCGGAGGCCTGCTCCTGCCGGAGGATATTCCATCCACTGAAGGAGGAGGACGATGAGCCTCACCATCGAGCGCTTCGACGAGTTCTTCGCGGCCCTGCACGGGCAGGACCGCGTACCTTACCGCTGGCAGCGCGAGCTCCTGGAGCGGCTGCTGTCCACCGGGCGCTGGCCCCAGCAGCTGGACATCCCGACCGGCGGCGGCAAGAGCACCGCCATCGAGATCCACGTCTTCGCCAACGCCGTCGCCCAGCAGCGTACGGAGGAGGGTCGGGAAGATGCCCCTCGTGTTCCGCGGCGGCTGAGCATGATCGTGGCCCGGCGGGCCGTCGTGGATGACCACCTGACCAGAGCCTCCACCCTCATGGAGGCGCTCGATCACGCTCAGGGCGGCATCCTCGCCGAGGTCCGCGACCTCCTGGTGCGCCGCGGGTACCCCACCGACATCCGCGACGAGGAGAAGAGGGCGCTGCGGGTCCACCTGCTGCGCGGCGGGTCAGCCGCCGTCACCGGTGACGGCTCCCTGGGCAGGCGCCGCGACGAGTGGATCCACCATCCGGCGGCCGTGCAGATCCTGTGCGGCACCCCGGACATGATCGGATCGCGTCTGCTCCACCGCGGCTACGGCGTCACCTCCCGGGCCCAACCGAGGTCCGCCGGCCTGCTCGGGTACGACCACGTGGCCGTGCTGGACGAGGCGCATCTGAGCCGGCAGCTGCTGGACACGTTCCGGAGGGTCAGCCGCATGTGCGGGCGCTGGAATCCGGCCACCGCCGAGGTTCCCGCTCTGCAGGTCTGCGCCGCGACCGCCACCCACGTTCCAGCTGACCAGGGCCCGGGCGGGCGGGAGGACGCGGTACAGGAGCGCATCAGTCTGGACTGGGATCAGCTGGAGGAGCCCCTGGCCAGGATCCTCACTCAGCCCAAACCCGTGGAGTACCTGGGGCTGGAGGGCTGGAACAGCGGAACGAAGAAGGCGCTGGCTGACCACGCCTCCCTTGTCCTGGAGCAGGTGGAAGCGCTGCGCGCAGAATCCTCCGGGACCATCGGCGTCGTGGTCAATCGGGTCAAGACGGCGGTGGAGATCCAGGAGCTGGCCCACCGCAGCGGGCTGCGCACCAGGCTGCTCGTCGGCCCCCAGCGCGTCGGCGAACCCCGTGACCTGCGCTTGGAGGAGGCGGATCTGGTGGTCGCCACGCAGACCATCGAGGTCGGCGTGGACGTGGACTTCGCGGGGATGGTCACGGATCTGGCTCCCGCCTCCGCGCTCATCCAGCGTGCGGGCCGGGTGAACCGTCGAGGTGAGCGCGCGCAGGGGCGCGTCATCGTGATCGGGCCGGAGGGCTCCGGGGCGGTTCCTCCGCCCGAGGCGCTGCCTTATGAGGGAGATGACCTGCGTCAGGCTCGGGAATGGATCCGGGGGCTGTCTCAGGATCCCGCGGGGATCAGCCCCCGGGCGCTGCGGGATCGGGCCATCCTCGCTACGGCCCCGGACCGCCCGGTGCTCTCCCATCTGGGTGATGCGGACGCCCGCCTGCTCAGCCGCACCAGCGAACACCTCTTCGCGGAACCGGATCTGACCTTCTGGCTGCGGGACAGCCTGGACAGCGATGAGCAGGAGGTGCGGGTGATCGGTCGGACGCTCCCCAGACTCGACCAGAACCTGGATCCGGGGCTGCAGGGCGAAGTCGTCGACGCCGCATATCAGCTGCTGCATCAGCTGGAGTATGAGGATCAGGAGATCTACCCCAGCACCCCCGCCCGGGTTCGAGCGGTGCTCACCAGGAAGGGCATGGACCCGGTGCATCAGGCCTGGGTCCAGCGGGACGGCGAATGGACGCTGCTCCGACCCGGCAGCAGTGAGGGTCTGCCTCACGCGGTGGCCGCAAGCGGCTTCCCGCTGCGCGGCGGGGATCTGGTGGTGCTGGATGCCGCATTCCCCTGCACACTGGGGATCTCCGCCGATGAGGCCGCCGGGGCCCAGGGTCCGGGGACCGTCCTCCTGCCTGAAGGAGATCGTCCTATCGGGGATCACAGCCACCCCGAGGCCTTGGGGGTCTGGACCTTCCTGCACCAGATTCCCGCGGTTCCCGCGGATCAGGAGACGGAGGAAACCCGCATCTGCCGTGCCGCAGGTGAGGCGGAGCCGGACGAGGACGGGCGGATCGCCGTCGAAGACCTCCCTCTCCGGGAGGGCCTCCCGGAGGGTGCCTACGACGTGCTCCTCGGCCCCGTCATCGAAGCCACCGAAGGGGAACCGGCCTGGGTGACCTGCACGATCCGGCGGGAAGCCGTCCAGGATGAGCGTCTGGCGCTGTCGGAGGGCGGGCAGGACCCAGAGCCGGTGCTGCTGGAGGACCATCAGGAGGATGTGGCGGTTCGCGCGAAGGCGCTGGGTGAGCTCCTCGCCCTGCCGCCGTTCGTTCGAGATGCCCTGCGCGAAGCCGGCCTGAAGCACGACGCCGGCAAGAAGACGTCGGCATTCCAGACGCGGCTGTTCCTTGGCGGCAACCATCGGGGAGAGGGTCTCAGCGCACAGGAACGCGGAGACTTCCGAAAGAAGCAGCGAAAGATGAGCTACGCGAAATCCGAGGGTCTGCTGCCGCTGTCCCGCACCCAGGCGGATCCCGTTCCGAAGGGCTGGCGCCACGAGATGGTCTCCGCCGCGATGTTCTGGGCGGACCAGACGGTGGGGAACCCCGCCGTCCTGCCGGAGACCGCCGGCCAGACGGAGCTGACGGCCTGGCTGATCGGCACCCATCATGGCTTGGGTCGGTGCGGTTTCCCCGTCGGGGTAGCCCAGCTGCTGGGCGTTCTCTCCGCCGAGGAGAGGCAGGACGGCGTCGAGGAGGCGGTGCGGCTGCTCTACGGCGTCGGCCTCTGGGAGGACCTGGCCGCTCTCATGGAGCGGACCTTCGGGCCCTGGGGCGCGAGCTACCTGGAAGCGCTGCTGCGAGCGGCGGACGTCACGATCTCCCAGGAGGGACGATGACACGGATCACCATCACCGGAGACCACCAGACCCTGCTGACCCACGCGGCGCTGTGGGGGACGGCGATGATCCTTACCGAGGACCTCGGACCGTCCCGTGTGCGTGCGGGATGGCTGGATGAGGATGGGTCGGCTGCGCTGCTCAATCCTCAGGCCGTCATCGAGGCGGACGGGGTCTCCGAGATCGAGATCGGCCGGATCATCCAGGGGCTGGCGCTGCGGGTCTCAGCCAGCGAGCACTGGGCGTCTCAGGTGGCCTGGCGCGACGCCAAGGAGCACACCGTGAGCCTGCTGACCCCTCGCACGGGTCTGCCGAAGTTCAAGGACCTCTCCGGTGAGGCTCCCGGATGGTGGCAGCAGCTGGAGGATCGTCGCGCGTCGATCATGGCGGAGCTCACACCCCTGGAGCAGGAGCTGGTGCGCGGTCTGGGTGAGCGCTCCTGGTGGCTGTCCGAGCCCTCCGGGCTCCGCCCTGATCTGGGGGCCTCACCCTGGGAGATGAAGACGCGCAACCGCGGCGAGGAGTTTCTGAAGAATCGCTTCCTGCCCCTGGCGGCCGAGGTCGCGACGTGGGATCCGGAGAAGATCATCGCCGGGCTGACGGGCGAGTCCCGGGACGACGCCGTCGGGGGGAATAAGGCCGAGTCCCGGACGGCGACGGGCTTCGCCCCTCCCGGGCCGTGTGACAACGCGCTGGCGTGGTGCGCCCTGTGGGGGATGGCCATGCAGCCGCCGTTGCATCGGACCCAGCTGAGCAATCCCCACGGCAGGGGTCTGGTACGCCCCCGCCCCTCGTCCTTCGCGGGTCGGGTGACCGGGGCACAGAGCGCGGACGGGAAGGAGCGGCTGCTCACGGTGATGCCCGGGCAGCTGATCTCTCCGATGCGGTGGGCGAGACTCCAGCGCAGCGCGCCCCTGGTGCGATTCCCGGCGAGGAAGGATGTGGATCCGGCGGTGGCGGAGACGGCCCAGGCCCGTCTCGCTGAAGAGGGGGCGGCGGCCGTCGTGCTCTTCGAGGTGTCCCGATCGGACAACCCCAGTGCCCCCGAGCGCCGGGCGGAGACCGGGGTGGTGACGATCCTATGACCGTCGAATCCCTGGAGGAGGATGACTCGATCCCCATCGGCTGGGTGGCTCATCATCAGTTCTGTCCGCGGCGGGCGTGGTTGGAAGCCAGTGGGGAGCGCATCCGCCAGTCCTCGCAGATCGAGCAGGGGCATTTCGAGCATCGACGCGCCCACGATCCGAGTGCCAGCGATCAGGGGACGGCGCGAGGCATCGATGTCCGCTCCCCCTCTCTGGGGATCCATGGGCGCATCGACGTGGCTGAGGGCGACCCTGAGACCGGGGTGGTGCTGGTGGAGTACAAGGCCACCCCGGTGCGGCGCATCCCCGAGGTCACCGTGGCCAACCGCATCCAGCTGACACTCCAGCGGAAGGCCCTGGAGGAGGCCGGTGTTGCGGTGCTCGATCAGGCGGTGTACTTCACCGGACACAAGCGGCGGGTCTTCGTAGAGCTGGATGATGCGGATGAGGCCGCGGCCCGGCAGGCTGTGGCGGCCACCCGCGCCACCGTCTCGTCTTCCACGGCTCCTGAACCCTTGGAGGATGATCCCCGGTGCCGCAGCTGCTCTCACGCATCGATCTGCCTTCCGGAGGAGCGGACCTTCCGGGAGATCCAGCGGAGGATCCTGGTCCCTGACCCGGAAGGAGCGGTGCTTCATGCCGCGACCTATGGGTCCAGAGTCTCGCTCTCCTCGGGGCGGGTGCTGGTGAAGAAGTGGGATGAGCAGCTGGCGTCGGTGCCGATTGAGAAGGTCCAGGCGATGGTGGTTCACGGAAATGTGGATCTGTCCGGTGCGATGATCCGCGAGTGCCTGTGGCGGAACCTGCCCATCGTCTGGTGCACAGGCTCCGGCAGGGTGGTCGGGTGGTCCCAGACGGCCCGCACGGCGAACGGCTTGGCGCGGGTGGAGCAGCATGTGGCCAGCGCTCGCGGGGACCTGGCGCTGGCGGCGCAGTTCATCACGGCCAAGATCGCCAATCAGGCGACGATCGCGCGTCGTTACGGTGCCCCGGAGACCGCCGTGAAGCGGCTCCGGGCTCTGCAGCGAGAAGCGCTTTCGGCGATCTCGCTGACCGCGCTGATGGGTGTCGAGGGTCAGGCCGCGGCGGTGTATTTCGAGCAGGTTCCGCTGTTCCTCGGCGGCTTCGAGAACCAGCCGTGGTTGGGGAGGTTCACCGGCCGGGTGGGGCGCGGCGCGGTGGATCCGGTGAATGTGGCGCTGAACTATGCCTACGGCATGCTCACTGCGGAAGCCATCCGCGCCGTGGCCGCCTGTGGCCTGGATCCCCATGCGGGTTTTCTCCACAGCAGCGGCCGCAACAAGCCTGCTTTGGCACTGGATCTGATGGAGGAGTTCCGGGCGCCGGTGGCGGACTCGGCGGTGTTCCGAGCTTTCAACAACGGGGAGCTGCGGGAGGAGTCCTTCGACGTCAGTCTGGGGTCAGCCCGGCTGACAGATCAGGGACGCAAGGCCATCATCCGGGCGGTGGAGCAGCGAATCACCGCGCAGTTCCGACATCCGCTGTTCGGCTATTCGGTGACGTGGCGGCGAGCACTGGAGATCCAGGCCCGGCTCGTTCTCGGGGTGATCGACGGCACCCAGCAGACGTACCGCGGGGTGGTCACCCGATGAGCCGGGATGACGTCCGCCGGTATCTCGTCACCTATGACGTGGCTCAGGACCGGCGCCGGACTCGGCTGGCGAAGGAGTTGGAGCACTATGGGGACAGGATCCAGTACAGCGTGTTCCTCTTCGACGTCTCACCGGCGGCGATGCTGCGATTGAAGACGGAGATCCTGGATCTGGTGGATGTGGGTGAGGATTCTGTGCTGATCTGCGATCTGGGGCTGAAGTCCGAGGTCTCCGACAAGAACTTCCAGTACCTGGGAGTGGAGCGTCCGATCACGGACGACTCCGTGATGATCTTCTGACGGCCCTGGTGCGTACTCGAGGAACCGCGAGCGCTCCGGCGGTAGCGGATCCTCGGCGAGCCGTCGCGCCACTGCTTTCCCCGGTATTCCGCGGCGGAGCGCCCCATCCCGGGGTGACACGGCCGGCTTCCGCTAGGCTGTGGAGCGAGCGCTCGCATGACCCTCGGTTTCCCATAGTCAGACCGCGTCAATTTCGGTCAGGCTCGCCTCCCCTTCGTGGGGAGGCCTTCGTTGAGGGATGGCCGAGCTGAACCGCATCATCGGAAGGATCGACCTCGCCTCCCCTTCGTGGGGAGGCCTTCGTTGAGGGACTCCTGACTTGCACCCTCGGTGCGTTCGCCCCCGGTCTCGCCTCCCCTTCGTGGGGAGGCCTTCGTTGAGGGGCAGTCGGCCCGCTTGGTGGACAGCCCTGGGCACCTCGCCTCCCCTTCGTGGGGAGGCCTTCGTTGAGGGCCCTGGGCTGATCTGCCGGATGCCGTCAACCCTACCTCGCCTCCCCTTCGTGGGGAGGCCTTCGTTGAGGGTTGATCGCCTCGACCTTTTTGGGGTCGATCCACGCTCGCCTCCCCTTCGTGGGGAGGCCTTCGTTGAGGGGGGGCCGTCGTGGGTGAGCTCCTGACGTTCCCCGGCCTCGCCTCCCCTTCGTGGGGAGGCCTTCGTTGAGGGCGGTCCAGGTCCTCCTCCGAGTCAGCGGTGATCGAGACTCGCCTCCCCTTCGTGGGGAGGCCTTCGTTGAGGGCGGATGTGCTCGCGCACCGCCGCCGTGCGCTGAGCTCGCCTCCCCTTCGTGGGGAGGCCTTCGTTGAGGGACCCGCAGGCAGGACCCTAAGATGTACCGGTCCGGCTCGCCTCCCCTTCGTGGGGAGGCCTTCGTTGAGGGCGGCACATCACCGGCGACGCGACTCCCAAGGTCAACCTCGCCTCCCCTTCGTGGGGAGGCCTTCGTTGAGGGGGGAATGGCCCCTGTCGTCGCCACCTCTCAGCCGGGGCTCGCCTCCCCTTCGTGGGGAGGCCTTCGTTGAGGGCGTCCTCACCGAGGACGACGTACCCAACGACTGGGACTCGCCTCCCCTTCGTGGGGAGGCCTTCGTTGAGGGACGGTGAGACTGACGGGACCGTGACGACGGTGGACCTCGCCTCCCCTTCGTGGGGAGGCCTTCGTTGAGGGCACGGCGACCAGTGGCAGGAAAAGGTCAGGTCCGGCCTCGCCTCCCCTTCGTGGGGAGGCCTTCGTTGAGGGCGAAGTCCCATCGGGACTTGCCTTTACCCAGGCTCCTCGCCTCCCCTTCGTGGGGAGGCCTTCGTTGAGGGGCGGCGACCGCTGTCACCGTCTCGCGCAAGCTGTCCCTCGCCTCCCCTTCGTGGGGAGGCCTTCGTTGAGGGGCGCACCGGCGCGACCTGCTCACCGTGCAATCCCTCTCGCCTCCCCTTCGTGGGGAGGCCTTCGTTGAGGGAGGCGACGCATGGCGTCATCCCAGAGGATCGTCCGCCCTCGCCTCCCCTTCGTGGGGAGGCCTTCGTTGAGGGGACATGACCGTACCCGCCCGGAAATCGACCAACATCTCGCCTCCCCTTCGTGGGGAGGCCTTCGTTGAGGGTCTCTGCTCCGTGAGGTGGACAGTGACGAGATTGCCGCTCTCGCCTCCCCTTCGTGGGGAGGCCTTCGTTGAGGGCGCAGGATCCACAGCAGACCCGGCAGCGGCCGACCGAGCTCGCCTCCCCTTCGTGGGGAGGCCTTCGTTGAGGGATCCCGCCCCAGATGGGGTCCAGCCCGAGCAGGGCGCTCGCCTCCCCTTCGTGGGGAGGCCTTCGTTGAGGGAGCGAACGATAACGGGGCGTCCCCGCATAGGGTTGCTCGCCTCCCCTTCGTGGGGAGGCCTTCGTTGAGGGCGCCGCCCCCCTGCACCCCCGCGCCAGGGAGGCCCCTCTCGCCTCCCCTTCGTGGGGAGGCCTTCGTTGAGGGCGGCCAGCGACGGGTTGGAGGTGATGGACACGTTCGCTCGCCTCCCCTTCGTGGGGAGGCCTTCGTTGAGGGGCCTTCCGCCCAAGTCATCGCCGCCGAGCGGCTGGTCTCGCCTCCCCTTCGTGGGGAGGCCTTCGTTGAGGGGGATGCGACCCTGACGGAGATCAGGGCGCACGTCACCCTCGCCTCCCCTTCGTGGGGAGGCCTTCGTTGAGGGCTCGCGGAGCGGGCGCAGGCCGGGGCGACCACGGCTCGCCTCCCCTTCGTGGGGAGGCCTTCGTTGAGGGCCAAAAACGCCGCGTAGACCTCTCCTCTCGAAGGCCCCCCTCGCCTCCCCTTCGTGGGGAGGCCTTCGTTGAGGGAAGCCCGGCCCGGTGGAGCTCACCGCGGACGAGGTCTCGCCTCCCCTTCGTGGGGAGGCCTTCGTTGAGGGCTCACCGACAAGACCTTCGTCCCCTCGGATGACCCGCCTCGCCTCCCCTTCGTGGGGAGGCCTTCGTTGAGGGGCTGCTTCATCACGCCGCCACCTTCCGATGTCCCTCGCCTCCCCTTCGTGGGGAGGCCTTCGTTGAGGGCCGCGATGACCTTGACCTCGGGCTTGCGCTCCTTGAGCTCGCCTCCCCTTCGTGGGGAGGCCTTCGTTGAGGGTCCGACGATCCGTTCGCCTCCACGGTAATCCGCGCCCTCACCTCGCCTCCCCTTCGTGGGGAGGCCTTCGTTGAGGGATCGGCGCATGGATCCACGCGCACTTCGACACGGTCCTCGCCTCCCCTTCGTGGGGAGGCCTTCGTTGAGGGCCGGAGGTGCCGGGCGAGGAGTGGGACCGCCGGCACCTCGCTTCCCCTTCGTGGGGAGGCCTTCGTTGAGGGATCAACCTCATGCGTGGGCGCGCTGGCGAGCTGGCTCGCCTCCCCTTCGTGGGGAGGCCTTCGTTGAGGGACGTAGTCGGGGCGGGTCCGCTGGTGGTCGATGAACTCGCCTCCCCTTCGTGGGGAGGCCTTCGTTGAGGGCAGTCGGTCGCCCGGTCTGTGGGTCGGATGTTCAACTCGCCTCCCCTTCGTGGGGAGGCCTTCGTTGAGGGGCGCCGGATAAACAGCGCGGCGGCGTTTACGGCACGCTCGCCTCCCCTTCGTGGGGAGGCCTTCGTTGAGGGACGATCGCCGAGAAGCAGGCCCAGTCCGGGGAGATCTCGCCTCCCCTTCGTGGGGAGGCCTTCGTTGAGGGCAGCTTTCGGTGCGATTCTCGGTCTGCTCGTTGGCTCGCCTCCCCTTCGTGGGGAGGCCTTCGTTGAGGGGGCGACCCGGGCCGGGACGGCGGAGCGTTCCTGTGCTCGCCTCCCCTTCGTGGGGAGGCCTTCGTTGAGGGTGAAGTGCTTGAGTGGCGTTCCGCGCTTGATACGGTCCTCGCCTCCCCTTCGTGGGGAGGCCTTCGTTGAGGGCGGACGCGCGGCCCTTCTCCGCCGAGAGGCCGATGCTCGCCTCCCCTTCGTGGGGAGGCCTTCGTTGAGGGGCGGGTGGCTGTGGATCAGTGCTGCGACATGTGGTGCTCGCCTCCCCTTCGTGGGGAGGCCTTCGTTGAGGGCCAAGCTCGACCTGCTTGCGGGCGTAGTCCGCGGGCTCGCCTCCCCTTCGTGGGGAGGCCTTCGTTGAGGGATGTGGCTAGTTTGGACCAGAACTAGCCACATGTCCTCGCCTCCCCTTCGTGGGGAGGCCTTCGTTGAGGGCCCTCGCTACCGCCGTAGTTCACCTGGTAGGTGCCCCTCGCCTCCCCTTCGTGGGGAGGCCTTCGTTGAGGGATCACCCAGACCTCCGGCATGTCCCTCCGCGCCATCTCGCCTCCCCTTCGTGGGGAGGCCTTCGTTGAGGGCGGGAGCACCCTGTGGGCGTGCTGGGGCGGCTGCTCTCGCCTCCCCTTCGTGGGGAGGCCTTCGTTGAGGGGACCCCGACGCACGGCACGACCCGATGATCACGGCCCTGCTCGCCTCCCCTTCGTGGGGAGGCCTTCGTTGAGGGATGACCCGGGTGGGCGCCTACTACCAGGCCCAGAACTCGCCTCCCCTTCGTGGGGAGGCCTTCGTTGAGGGTGCGCCGCAACCGGCACGGTCTGGAGCTCTGGGCCCTCGCCTCCCCTTCGTGGGGAGGCCTTCGTTGAGGGGAGAGAGAAGCCCCACCATGACACCACCAGCACCATCTCGCCTCCCCTTCGTGGGGAGGCCTTCGTTGAGGGGACGTGGACGGTGTGGTGCAGATGCCGGAGCGCGGCTCGCCTCCCCTTCGTGGGGAGGCCTTCGTTGAGGGGCGGCGTGAAGGCCGCTGTGGGGCGCTGCGGGCCCACTCGCCTCCCCTTCGTGGGGAGGCCTTCGTTGAGGGTTCCGGGACACGTCCCATCCGGCGGCGAATCCCTGCTCGCCTCCCCTTCGTGGGGAGGCCTTCGTTGAGGGAACCCGCCGACCCGAGCAGGGGACGGAACGAGGAAACTCGCCTCCCCTTCGTGGGGAGGCCTTCGTTGAGGGATCACGGTCCTGCGCGCCCACATCGAGGGCCGCCTCTCGCCTCCCCTTCGTGGGGAGGCCTTCGTTGAGGGGCGCACACCGTGGCACCTATCCGCATCGCCGTGGGCTCGCCTCCCCTTCGTGGGGAGGCCTTCGTTGAGGGGATGAGGATGGTCACCGGCACCAGGGCCGGGCCGTCGCTCGCCTCCCCTTCGTGGGGAGGCCTTCGTTGAGGGAGCGGGAAGAAGGGGACGAATGAGCCCGGGATCATCCTCGCCTCCCCTTCGTGGGGAGGCCTTCGTTGAGGGTGCGTGGCGCTGTTCCAGATGCTCACCGGAGGTGCCTCGCCTCCCCTTCGTGGGGAGGCCTTCGTTGAGGGAGCGCTGGTCTCAGTGCTGAGTCCCTGAGCGAAAACCTCGCCTCCCCCTCGTGGGGAGGCCTTCGTTGAGGGCCGCCAGTCCAAGCCCGTCGACAAGTTGCCGCTGACTCGCCTCCCCTTCGTGGGGAGGCCTTCGTTGAGGGTCGCCGGGCTCGAGGGTCTGGGCGGTGGTGCGGACCTCGCCTCCCCTTCGTGGGGAGGCCTTCGTTGAGGGGCGCTCACGATGGCGGAACTCGGCAGCACCCTGGACCTCGCCTCCCCTTCGTGGGGAGGCCTTCGTTGAGGGACCACCTCGGCCGGCGAGGAGTTGCGGTGGGATGGCTCGCCTCCCCTTCGTGGGGAGGCCTTCGTTGAGGGCCCCTGAGATCTGGTCCGCGTGCCTGCCGTGCCTGGCTCGCCTCCCCTTCGTGGGGATGCCTTCGTTGAGGAAATGTCGACGCCGAGGTGCAGGTAGCACACGCGACCCACGCTCCCCTTTAGGGGGAGGCCTTCGCCCGCTCCAACAGCCGGACGCACCTCAGGCATCGTCGACGTCCGCCACAGTAGAATCGAAGCCACAACGACGTGCGCCACCGAGCAAGGAGCGATCAGCGATGGTCCGCCTCAGCGACCTCATCTCCGTCCCAGCGATCCAGTTGGAGGTCGATGCCGAGGACTGGCGCAGCGCCATCCAGCACGCCGGAGCGCTCTTGGCCGACGTCGGCGTCGCCGGGCCGTCCTACACCCAGGCCATGGTCGACGTCGTCGAGGAGAACGGGCCGTACATCGTCATCACGCCTGGCTTCGCCCTGGCTCATGCCCGACCGGACGCCTCGGTGACCGCCACCGGCCTGTCCTTCGTCCGCCTGGCCGCACCCGTGCGCTTCGGTCACGCCTCCAACGACCCCGTCACCATCGTGATGGCGCTGGCCGCACAGGACCCTGGCGCCCATCAGCAGGCTCTCGCCTCCCTCGCTCAGGTCCTGGGTGATACGCAGAAGAGAGCCGCCCTGGACGACGCCGCCACCCCGGAGGAGGTTCTCGAGGTCTTCGCCTCAGCCCCCACACGAGCTCCCAGCACCGGAGCACCGCGGCAGCACAGCGCACAGCAGAGGCCGACGCCGGATGACCCCGCCGCATCCGGCGACACCATCCCCTCCAAGAACCTGCTGCTCACGGTCTGCGGCAACGGCCTGGGCACCAGTCTCTTCCTCAAGAACACCACCGAGCAGGTCCTGGACCGCTGGGGCTGGTCCCCGTACCTCTCCGTCGAAGCCACCGACACCATCTCCGCCAAGGGCCGAGCCAAGGAAGCCGACTTCCTCCTCACCTCCGGGGCCATCGCCCAGACGCTGGGGGATGTCGGCGTGCCCGTCGAGGTGATCGAGAACTTCTCCTCCCAGGAAGAGGTCGACGCCGCCCTGCGCCGCCGCTACGCCATCTGAGGTCCCCCGGCACATCCGTACCACCCGCCAACCGGAGCACACCCCATGAACGTCCTCATCGCGATCAGCCAGTTCATCGTCAATGAGATCCTCAGCGTCCCCGCCTATCTGATCGGCATCATCACGGCAGTCGGCCTCATCGCGCTGCGGAAGAGCGCCGGCCAGGTAGTCGGAGGCGCCATCAAAGCGGTGCTCGGATTCCTCCTCATCAGCGCCGGAGCCACCCTCGTCACCGCCTCCCTGGACCCACTCGGGACCATGATCCAGGGGGCCCTGGGCGCCCAGGGAGTGGTCCCCACCAATGAGGCCATCGCGGGGATTGCTCAGCAGGAATACGGCGCCCAGGTGTCCTGGCTGATGATCCTCGGGTTCTTCGTGGCCATCCTCCTCGCCCGATTCACGCCCCTGCGCTACGTGTTCCTCACCGGACACCACCTGCTGTTCATGGCCACGCTCATCACCATCGTGATGGCCTCCGCCGGGATGCCCGGGACGCTCGTCGTCTGCCTGGGCGCGGTGCTGCTGGGCATCCTGATGGTCGCTCTGCCCGCTCTCGCGCAGCCCTGGACCCGCAAAGTCACCGGTGACGACTCCATCGCCATCGGGCACTTCGGCACCGCCGGATACATCGCCTCCGGAGCCGTGGGGCGCCTCGTGGACCCCCGTGGCAAGAGCCGCTCCACCGAGGACATCAAGGTCCCGGAAGGGCTGCGGTTCCTCCGCGATTCCATGGTCGCCACCGCGCTGTCCATGGTGGTCATGTACGTGATCGTCGCCGTCATCTACCTCGTCCGAGCCGGATCTGAGACCGCGTTCCAGGCCTTCGACGGCGGAGCGACCGACGTCGGTAATTACATGATGCTCTCGGTGACCCAGGGGCTGCAGTTCGGCATCGCCGTGGCCGTCATCCTCTTCGGGGTGCGCACCATCCTCGGTGAGCTGGTACCGGCCTTCCAGGGGATCGCCGCCAAGATCGTCCCCGGCGCCATCCCCGCCCTGGACGCCCCCATCGTGTTCCCGTACGCGCAGAACGCGGTGCTCATCGGATTCCTCTCCAGCTTCGCCGGAGGCCTGATCGGGCTGCTGCTGCTCGGCACCGTCTTCGGCCCGATGTTCGGCCTCGCCCTGATTCTGCCCGGGCTGGTCCCCCACTTCTTCACCGGCGGTGCCGCCGGCGTCTACGGCAACGCCACGGGCGGACGACGCGGCGCCGTCGCCGGGGCCTTCGTCAACGGCCTGCTCCTGACCTTCCTGCCGGCGCTGCTGCTCAAGGTCCTGGGGTCCTTCGGCTCCGCCAACACGACGTTCGGAGACACCGACTTCGGGTGGTTCGGCATCCTCATCGGCTACGGAGCGAAGCCCGGGGTGGTCCTCGGATCGATCATCCTCATCATCATCGGTCTGGTGCTGCTCGGCGCCGCCATCCTCGTGCAGAAGCGGCTCGTGGACCGCCCCTGGGACCCGGCACCGGCCCGCGCCTCGGCACCCGGCGGAGACACCGCCGAGATCACCGGGGATACGGCGGAGACCGGCGCACCGACCGCCCGGCCTGAAACCGACGCCGCAGATCGCTACCCCCGCATCGCCCCGCCGGCCGGCGCCCCGACACCGCCGTCGGCCTGAGCATCTCTGAACGCAGGAGACCCTTACGAATCACGGCGTTCTCCAAGGGAAGGGAGCGCGGACCTCTCTGTTCATGTACAAGCGCGTGCGCGTCTCAGAGGACCGCTAGCAGGGGGAGGAGCGGGGCCTAGGAAACGAGCGACACTGCACCCAGATGCAGGATATCCCTCAACGAAGGGCCCCGCTCCACCCATACAGCCTAGAGCAGGTCATCACCCAACCCAGGAAGGGGAGGCTGGATTCCATACTTCCCCGGATTGCCCTTCCGCATCCGTCTCACTGACTCCTCCGAGATCCCGTGCAGAAGCGCGGCTGCGACGTTGGTTGCCTTGTCCGAACGGAACAGCGGTCCGAATAGCATGCAAAATTCCACGCAACGTCCTCGCGTCGCCGAGTCGATCCGCCTCGCCATGAGCTTTCCTCCATCTTCGACCGCGAGCCGGCCCGGTGCCGGGCTCCCTGTGGGACACACACTACGGCCTCCAATCCGGTAGTTCAAGACCCTGTACCCAGATAAATGATATGTACTTCCAAGTGCGCTCCCCCGCGCCCCGACCCCCGAAACACCAGCCCGCTACCATCACCCCCATGCCGCACATCACCCCCGCCAACGACACCACCTCCACCACCGACACAACCCACCCCTCCCCAGCCTTCCTGCCCGCCGCCGAGACCATCGGCCCCGAGCTGCGGGCCTTCCGCCGGGAGCTGCACCGCCAGCCGGAGCTGGGCACCCACCTGCCGTGGACGCAGCAGCGGGTGCTGGAGAAGCTGGAGGTCCTGCCCCTGGAGATCACCACGGGCCGATCCCTCACCTCCGTCACCGCGGTGCTGCGCGGGCAGGGTCGGCCCGCCGCCGCATCCGCTGACACCACCACCCGCCCCGCCGTCCTGCTGCGCGGGGACATGGACGGGCTGCCGGTCCTCGAGGAATCCGGGGAGGAGTTCGCCGCCGCCACCGGCACCATGCACGCCTGCGGGCACGACCTGCACACCGCCGGGCTGGTCGGGGCCGCACGGATCCTCAGCGCCCACCGGGACACGCTGGCCGGCGACGTCGTGTTCATGTTCCAGCCGGGCGAGGAGAACCCGGGCGGCGCGCTGCCCATGATCGAGGAGGGAGTGCTCGACGCCGCGGGCCCGCGCGTCGTCGCCGCCTACGGCTTCCACGTGCACCCCGGTCGGCGGGGCACCTTCCAGTACCGACCGGGCACCTACATGGCCGCGGCCAACATCCTGGGCATCACCGTGCACGGGGCCGGCGGGCACGGCTCGCAACCGCACAACGCGCGCAACCCCGTGCCGGCCGCCGTCGAGATCGCCGCCGCCCTGCCGGCGAAGATCCAGCAGACCTTCCCGGCCACGGAGCCGGTGGTCGCGACCATCACGCAGCTGCGCGCGGGCAGTGCCGCGGAGAACGTGATCGGGGATGAGGCCTTCATCGGCGGGTCCGTGCGCACCATGGATCGGGCGGGCACGCAGCGGTTCGGGAGCATGGTGGAGGAGCTGGCGCAGGGCATCGCCGCGGCCCACGGCTGCACGGTCACGGTGGACTTCTCCGAGCTGTACCCGGCCACCATCTGCGACCCCGCCGAGGCCGCCTTCGCCGCGCAGAGCCTGCGGGGCCTGCTCGGGCAGGACGCCGTGACGCAGCGGGAGCACTCCCGGATGGGGTCCGAGGACTTCTCCTACGTCCTGGAGCGGGTGCCGGGCGCGTTCCTGCACGTCGGCGCTTCCTACCCGGACGAGGACCCGGCGGCCTCGCCCACCAACCACTCCGCGCGGGTGCGGTTCGACGACGTCGTCCTGCCCGTCATGGCCGCGGGCCTGGCCCAGCTCGCCCACGACCGCCTGGCCGGGTGCGCCGGTGCGCCGGTGCGCTGAGCCCAGCCGCCGGTTTTGGGAGGGGTTTCGGCCTTTGGGAGTGTCCTCGAGGCTCCCACACACCGAAACCGCTCCCACACTGCGCCAGGCCCGCCGGTGCGCCGAGCGAGCCGGTTTTGGGAGGGGTATCGGTGTTCGGGAGCGTCCTCGAGGCTCCCACACACCGAAACCACTCCCACAACGCCCCGCCACGCCACGCCACGCCCCGGCGCCGCCGTCTCACCCCACCGCGGCCAGCACCAGGAAGACGACGCCGGCCGCGGCCAGCAGGATCGCCACGGCCGGGCGGATGTCCTGGCGAGCCGCCCACGCGGAGCCGGTGCGCACGGCCCGGGCGGCGCGGGGGAACGCGCCCCACGCCCAGGCGGCCAGCAGGTACGGCCCGACCACCCCGAGAAGGAACACCAGGTACAGGAGCACCTCGACCCACAGGTGATGGTGCCCGGCCCCGCGGATGGCCCGCCCGGCCACGTACATGGTGGCGGGGCCACTGAAGCCGATGAACGTGTTGGCCAGCCCGATCAGCACCATCCGGGAGGGTCGGGCGTCCCCCGGGGACGGCGGGCGGTGGGGCTTCAGGGGTCGGCGGGAGCGGTGCCACTGCCAGGCGGCCAGCAGCAGGAACACCAGGCCCGCGGCGAGGTCCACGCCGCGGCGCACCAACAGCTCTCGGGTGCGGTCCTCCAGCAGCCGGGCCAGCACATCCGGATCCACGGCGCGGAACGCGAACATCAGGATCGTCGCCCCCAGAACGATGCCGAGGGTCAGCCACCGGATCAGTCGGGCGGGCCGGTTCTCGGTGGTCAGCAGGTGCAGCACGACGGCGTACATGCTGGGGCTGAACCCCATGACCAGTCCCAGCCCCACCAGGGACGCTCCGGCGGCGACCATCGCCCCTCACCCCGCTCTCCTCGACGTCGCGCACCATCATGGCAGACGGGGGCGGGCACCGGGGTCAGCTCTTCGACGCCGAGCCCGGGTCCGCCTGATGCGGCACCGTCTCCGGCGCGCCGGTCAGCATGGTCAGCAGCAGCACGGCTGAGATCTCCCCGTCACGGGGGTTCGACGCGTCGTCGTCCGGGCGGTCCACACGATGCGTGACGTGTGCGGGCAGGTGCACCACCGTGCCGGGGTCCAACCGCTCGGTGCGTCCGCCCCAGGTGAAGTCCAGGGTGCCGCGCAGGCACTGCACCGTGATCGGGTGCGCGGCCCGGTGCTCGGGCAGACTCTGCCCCGGGGCGAAGGCGAACAGGATCAGATTCGCCCCGGCTCCCTGCAGCACGCGGGCCACTGCAGGGCGAGGACGGCCGGGGTCCGGAACGGGGGCGGCGTCGAGCAGGTGGACAGCGGTTCCGGAGCTCATCTGCGCCTCCTCGAGCTCAGCCCGACCCTGCGCAGAAGCTCGGCGTGGCTGTTGCGCACCGGGGCCGCGTCCTGGAATGCCCGTTCGAGCCATGACCCCTCCCAGATATTCGGTATCTTCTATACCGATTCTAGGTCAGCCGCAGCCCCCGGAAGGCACCGATCGCCGGGGATCAGCCCAGGACCCACCCACCCTGACCCCATTCCGGAGCGCACTCCGGAAGGACTATCGTGGGCGGCGAGGGGCGCGAGGATGCGCTCCCGGACCGATTCGAGGATCGAGGCACACCATGAGCGGCTTCACGCACGTCACCGTCATCGGCTCAGGGGTTCTGGGCTCCCAGATCGCCTTCCAGGCGGCGTTCTTCGGGAAGGAGGTGATGGTCTATGACATCTCCGAGGAGATCCTCGCCGAGCTCCCCACCCGGTGGGATCGGCTGGCCGGATTCTACGTTCGGGACATGGAGGCCACCGAGGACCAGCTGGAGCAGACCCGCTCCCGGCTGCACCACAGCGCCGATCTCGCGCAGGCGCTGGCCGAGGCCGACGTCGTCATCGAGGCCGTGCCGGAGAACCTGGAGCTGAAGAGGAAGGTGTGGGCGCAGATCGGGGCAGCGGCCCCGGAGCAGGCGGTGCTGTGCACCAACTCCTCGACCCTGCTGCCCAGCGACATCGCCGCGGCCACGGGACACCCGGAGCGGTTCCTTGCCCTGCACTTCGCCAACGAGGTGTGGAAGAACAACACCGGCGAGGTGATGGGCCACGCGGGCACGGACCCCCAGGCGGTGCAGCAGGTGCTGGAGTTCGCGGGACAGATCGGGCTGGTGCCCATCCACGTGGAGAAGGAACAGCCCGGCTACGTGCTGAACACGCTGCTGGTGCCGTTCCTCAACGCCGCCACGCACCTGTGGGTCCAGGACATCGCGGAGCCCGAGGAGATCGACAAGACCTGGCGCACCGCCACCGGCTCCCCGCTGGGCCCGTTCCAGATCCTCGACGTCGTCGGGATGGAGACGGTCTACCAGATCAACCTCAACGCCGGGACCGAGGAGTCGAAGAAGGTGGCTCAGCGGATCAAGACCGAGTTCATCGACCGCGGCCGCCGCGGCCGGGACGCCGGCGGCGGGTTCTACTCCTACTGACCCGACGCACCCATCTGCCCGGCGGACACGACGACGCCGCCCGGCCCCCTCAGAGGAGGGCCCGGGCGGCGTCGCGCTGGGCGGGCGGAGCCGATCAGGCCGGCTTCATCACGCCGTAGCGCTCGAGCATGTCCCCGACCATGGTCTTATCCAGCTGCTTGCGCAGCCAGCCGGGCACCGGCAGGGGCTTGCCGTCGCGCACGGCGGTCGTGGCGTGGAGCAGGTCCCGCACGTCGTAGACGGAGCCCCACACCTCGGGCACGCCGCGTTCGACGTCGAGCAGCTGGTACACGGCCTCCATCGCGGTGCGCACCGAGTACTCGGTGGTGAAGATCGTGTCCCGCACGGTCTCGGCGAACTGCCCGAGGAACGCGAAGTTGGTGACGTGCTCCGGCACCACCTGGGGACGATCACCCGCGGTGCGCGGCATGAAGAACGCGGTGACGAAGGGCATCGCGCACGGCCGGGTGATGCAGGATTCCTTGGCCAGCTGCGGGATCTGCTCCTCGGGCACGCCCAGGTGGTAGAGCCATTCCTGGCAGATCTCGTCCCCGGTGCACTCGCGCATCGGCTTCTTGATGAAGTCGCCGGGGGTGTCGATGAACAGTCCGTAGAACCAGATGGTCAGCTCGTTGGGCTTCTGCGCGGCGAAGTGCGGCTGGCGGTTGATGGTCCAGGACTGCAGCCAGGCGGAGTCCCGGGCGGTGACGATGCCACCGGTGACCACGCGCCCGGAATGCGGGTCCCGTCGGCAGATCTTCTCGATGTACGGGGTGATCTTGTCATCCAGGGTGGTGATGGTCGCGGATTCCCAGGCCGTCTCGTGCTCGGCGTGGACGTTGGGGGCGTGGATGAACTTGTCCGGGCGCCCGAAGTCCGGGTCCTGCTGGGCGATGTTCTTCCACAGGCTCCAGGCCCCGCCCTCAGGGGTGCTGTAATCCCATTCGGGGGCGGTGTCCTTGGTGCCCCAGGAGGAGTTGTCCACCAGGGAGCCGTTGGTGACGAACACGAGGGTGTCCTCGTCGATGTCGACGCCGCCCTTCTCGCCGCCGCGCAGCCATTCGATGCGCCGGGCGGTCTTCTTCTGCGCGGTGATGTCGAAGACGACGTTGGTCACCCGGGTGTCGAACTGCACCTTCACGCCCTGCTCCTGCAGCCAGGCGATCAGCGGCTTCACCAGGGATTCGTACTGGTTGTACTTGGTGAACTTCAGGGCGGAGAAGTCCGGCAGGCCGCCGATGTGGTGGATGAACCGCTGCACGTACAGCTTCATCTCCAGGGCGGAGTGCCATTCCTCGAAGGCGAACATGGTGCGCCAGTACAGCCAGAAGGTGGAGTCGAAGAAGTCCTGGCCCATGACGTCGTTGATCCTCTTGTCGTAGAGGTCTTCGTCTCGGGACATGAACAGGTCCAGGAGATCCTTCTGGGCCTTGAGGCTGAGGTCGAACTTCCCGTCCGTGCCCCCGTCCTCGCCGCGGTTGCGGGTCGCGCGCATCAGGGAGTAGTTGGGGTCGTCCTTGTTCAGCCAGTAGAACTCATCCAGCACGCTGGCGCCTTCGGTCTCCAGGGAGGGCACCGAGTGGAAGAGGTCCCACAGGCATTCGAAGTGGTTCTCCATCTCGCGCCCGCCGCGGATGAGGAAGCCGTCCCGGTGGGGGTCCTCGACGCCGTCGAGGGCCCCGCCGGCGATGTCGCTGGCCTCGAGGATCGTGATGTTCTCCCCCGGCATCTGCCCGTCGCGGACGAGGAATCCGGCGGCGGCCAGGGAGGCGAGTCCGGCGCCGACGAGGTAGGCGTGCTTGTGCTCCACCCCCTCGGGCTTGCGGGGCCGGGCGAATGCTTCGTAGTTGCCGCTGCTGTAGTACATGGTTCGTCTCCTTCCGGCGAGTCGCTCCATCGGGCCCGCCCTCAATTCGGAGTGTACTCCGCTTTTTCGACGCAGGGGTCGCCCTGAGAGCACGATGACGCCCGTCGGTCTCCCCCATCACCCCGCCCGGTCGGGCCGAGCGCCATCGTCGATGACGAGCCGAGCAACGGCGCGATGCACGGGGTGTCGCACCGTCCGGACTCGCGGGCCTCAGCGCAGCAGCATCTCCACCAGCCGGGTGATCATGGTGCGGAAGCGCTCGGGCAGGCTCAGCACGTCGGAGCGGCCCAGGGAGGCGCGCACCAGCTCGATGCAGATCGAGGAGAACACGGTGTCCGCGGCGAATGCGCAGTAGTCCGCGGGGCGCTGCCCGGCCCGGTCGGCGTCGGCCGCGGCATCCGCGTGACGCAGGATCCGTTCGATCGCGAAGCGCATCCGATCGATCTGCTCCAGGGAGCCCTCGGTCAGGGTGCTGCGGGCGAAGACCACCTCGCGGATGTAGGCGGTGGCCAGCTCCGGGTGCTCCAGGGAGAGGTCCCGCAGCGGGACCATCAGGTCCAGGATCGCCTGCGTGGGGTCGGCCCCCTCCTCGAGGGAGGCCAGGGCGCGGTCGTGCCCGGTGCGCAGCTGGTCGTTGACCACCCGCACCAGCAGATCCGATTTGGAGCCGACGTGCCGGAAGAAGGCCCCGTTGGTGACCCTGGCGGCCTCGGCGATCTGCTGGGTGGTCACGGATTCATAGCCGCGGCTGCGGAACAGCTGGGTCGCGGCCTCCACGATGGCGGCCGTCTTGCGCTGGCGCTGCGCGGCCCGCTTGCCCAGGGCCGGCTCGGGGATCGCCGGCCCGGCGGCGGCATCGGCAGCGGGCTCGACGGCGACGCGAGGGGCGGAGGAGGCGGAGGCGTGGGCGGCGGTGCTCATGGCACCACGGTACCGGGGTCGCCCGAAGGGCGCGGGGGAGAACGTCACGCTCTCCCGGAGCGCACTCCGCTCGGCCTAAGCTGGAAGCGCCCCCATCAGCATCGACGCCGAGAGGAAGCCCGCACGATGACTCCCCCGGAGAGCACCGGCACTCATCCCGCCCGTGATCGGGGAGGGGCCGGCCCATCGGCCGCGGCGCGGGACCCGTGGATTCTGGCTCAGCTGGGCAAGCGCGTCCTGCGCCCCGGAGGATTGGAGACCACCCGCTGGCTGCTGACTCAGCTCGCCGTCGAAGGACGCGACGTCGTGGAGATCCTCCCCGGCCGGGGTCTGGGCACCCGGGCGATCCTGGCGGACGCGCCCGCCGGGTACACCGGGGTGGAGTCCGACGAGGAGACCCAGCAGATGATCGCGGACCTGCTGCCGGAGGGCTCCCGATACCGGGCGGTCATCGGCCGCGCCGAGCGCACCGGCCTGCCCGCCTCATCCGCCGACGTCGTGCTCATCGAGGCGGTGCTGTCCACCCTGGGAGACGAGGAGAAGGCCGCGGTGCTGGCCGAGGCCCACCGGATCCTGCGTCCGGGAGGGGTGTGCGGGGTGCACGAGCTGGCCCTGCGCCCCGGTCAGCTCTCCGCGCTGGAGCAGGAGGGCATCCGCCGCAACCTGACGCGGGAGCTGCGCCTGCCGGCCCGTCCGCTGACCGTGCCGGACTGGGAGGACCTCGCCCAGTCGCAGGGGCTGCGGCCGGAGCAGATGAAGCTGGTGCCGATGTCCATGCTGCAGCCGCGGCGGATGCTGGTGGACGAAGGTGCCGCCGGAGTCCTCCGGATCCTGGGGAACATGGCGCGTCGGCCTCGGGCGGCCCGGCGGGCGCAGCGGATGCACCGGGTGTTCTGGGATCACCGCCGCCACCTCAGCGGCATGGCCCTGGTGCTGCGTCGACCCCGGTGACACGCCGGAGGGACGAGGGACTCACCGACGCTCCCCCGCCGGCGGCCTGGAGCTGGTAGTGTTGACGGTGCACGTGATCCGGCGGTTCGGAGATCACCTTCGCACGGACCGCCCATGATCTTCATGACGACCCTGATGCGGTCTTTTCGCAGTCCCAGGCCGGTGCGCCCGGCCGGACTTCTCGATGAGTTCTCCATCTGACTTCCTGCACCTGCCGTGCGTCCCGGTGATCGGCCGCCCACGGAGCAGGACGCCCGCGCCGGCATCCCCGCCGGCGAAGCAGCACCGGCCGCTTCCGCGGCCACCCCAACGAAAGCAAGAGATTATGGCCACTGGCATCGTGAAATGGTTCAACGGCGAAAAGGGCTACGGCTTCATCGCTCCCGACGACGGCTCGGACGACCTGTTCGCCCACTACTCCGCCATCGAGGGCAACGGCTTCCGCAACCTCGAGGAGGGTCAGGCCGTGGAGTTCACTCCCGAGCGCGGCCCCAAGGGTATGCAGGCCAGCTCGATCCGCGCGATCTGATCCTCGCACCCGATGCGACGGGGGCGGCCCCGGGACTCACCAGTCCCGGGGCCGCCCCTTTTTCCGTGCGCACCGAACCGTCAACGGCGTGGCTTCCGGACCCCGGATAGCCCACGTGAGTGACGGCTCGGCGCACGTGACGGCGTCGAACCGTCACTCGCGTGCCTTCTGAGCCCCGGATGCGCCACGCCAGTGACGGTTCGGCGTGAGGGGAGGGAGGGGAGGGCGGCTACACCAGGTCGCGCAGGGCCCGGACCGCCACGGACAGGGTGGACAGGCGCGGGGCATCCGGGGAGTGCTCCAGCTGCGCGCGCACCTCCTCCATCAGCCGCTCGACCCGCGCGGTGTGCACCGGGTGGCGCTCCTCCCAGGCGGCCACGGCGCGCTCGGCCTCCTCAGGCCCGGACACCTCGTCGGCACCGGACGACGCCGCGCCGTCCTCAGCCGGCCCGCCGTCGCCACCAGCACTGCCCGCCGCGTCACCGTCACCGGCCGCAGCGCCGCCGATCTCCTCGGTCACCGCCAGGGTCAGGTCCGCGAGGGTCTCGTACAGGTCCGAGCGCAGGGAGGAGCGGGCGAGGGTCTCCCAGCGGTCCCCTCGCGGCAGATGCGTGATCGCCTCGAGCAGGAGCTCGGCGTCGAACCGGTCCGCGACCGCGTAGCGCACCAGGGCGCAGGAGCGCAGACCGACCGGGGCCTGCTCGGCCAGCCGGGCCACATCCAGCAGCGGGTAGGCCTCCAGCAGGCCGGCCCAGTCCCGGGCCAGATCCTCCGGGACCCCCCAGGAGCGGGCGTCCTCGAAGCGCTCGGTCCAGCGCCGGGCGGCCTCGGGCCCCAGCAGCTCCGGGACGTCCCCGGCCAGCTCCAGGGCCGGGCGGTACCGCCGGATCACCGCGGCGATCCGCTGGGATTCCGCCACGGACTGCGCGACCTCCCCGGCGGCCAGGGTGCCCTCGTCGATGAACCAGCGGGTGCCGCGGTCCACGAGCCGCTGGATCTCCCGGCCCACGGCCCGCCAGGCCTCCGGGGCGACGTCGGCCGGCAGGGCGCGGAAGCGCTCCATGAGCCCGCGGATCCCGAACAGCTCGCGCACCACCAGGAAGGCCGCGGCCACGCTGGCCGCGGAGGCCCCGGTCTCCTCCAGCACCCGGTAGGCGAAGGTGATGCCGGCGGTGTTGACCATCTCGTTGGCCACCCGGGTGCAGATGATCTCCCGGCGCAGCGGGTGCTCGTCCAGCTCACCGCCGAAGCGGCGGATCACCTCCTCCGGGAAGTACTCCTCGAGGATGCGCGCCAGCCACGGGTCCTCGCCGAAGCCGGCGTCGAGCAGGGCCGCGGTCACGTCGATCTTCGCGTACGCGGCGAGCACGGACAGCTCCGGCCCGGTCAGCCCCCAGCCGTCCTCGAAGCGCGCGGTCAGCTCGGCGTCGGAGGGCAGGTCCTCGATGCCCCGGTCCAGCCCGGCGTGCTCCTCGAGGTGGTGCATCAGCCGCACGGCCGAGGAGCGGGTGGGCATGGTGCCCAGGCGCTCGGCCTGCAGGAGCACGTTCTGCTCCCGGTTGGTCTCCAGCACGGCGCGGGCGACGGCGTCGGTCTGCTCCTCGATGAACCCCGCCCGCTCCTCGGCCTCCAGCAGCCCGCGGGCCACCAGCCGGTCCACGAGGATCTTCAGGTTCACCTCCCGGTCCGAGGTCTCCACCCCGGCGGAGTTGTCGATCGCGTCCGTGTTGAGGATGACCCCGGCGCGGGCGGCCTCGATGCGCCCGCGCTGGGTGAAGCCCAGGTTCCCGCCCTCCCCGACGATGCGGCAGCGCAGGTCAGCACCATCCACGCGCAGGGCGTCGTTGGCCTTGTCCCCCACCTCGGCGTGGGTCTCGCCGGAGGCCTTCACGTAGGTGCCGATGCCGCCGTTGTACAGCAGGTCCACGGGCGCCTTCAGGATCGCGGAGACCAGCTCCGGCGGGGACAGCCGCGCCACCTCCTCCTCGATGCCCAGGGCCTCCCGGATCTGCGGGGTCAGCTCGATGGACTTCTCCCGGCGGGAGAACACCCCGCCGCCGGCGGAGATCAGGGAGCGGTCGTAGTCCTGCCAGCTGGAGCGCGGGGTGGTGAACAGCCGCTGCCGCTCGGCGTAGGAGGAGGCGGGGTCCGGGTCCGGGTCGATGAAGATGTCCCGGTGGTCGAAGGCCGCCACCAGCCGGGTGTGCTCCGAGCGCAGCATCCCGTTGCCGAACACGTCCCCGGACATGTCCCCGATGCCCACGGCCGTGAACTCCTCGGCCTGGCAGTCGATGCCCAGCTCCGCGAAGTGGCGCTTGACCGACTCCCACGCGCCGCGGGCGGTGATGCCCATGGCCTTGTGGTCGTAGCCCACGGATCCGCCGGAGGCGAAGGCATCGCCCAGCCAGAACCCGTACTCCGCGGAGATGGAGTTGGCCAGGTCCGAGAAGGTCGCGGTGCCCTTGTCCGCGGCGACCACCAGGTACGTGTCTTCCGCGTCCAGGGCGATGACGCCCTCCGGGCGCCGCACGCTCTGGTGCCCGGCGTCGTCGGTGACGAGGTTGTCCGTGACGTCCAGCAGGGAGCGGATGAACAGGGAGTAGGCGGCCCGCCCCTCCGCCATCCAGGCTTCGCGGTCCGCGGCCGGGTCCGGCAGCTGCTTGGCGTAGAATCCGCCCTTGGCGCCGGTCGGGATGATGACGGCGTTCTTGACCATCTGCGCCTTGACCAGCCCGAGCACCTCGGTGCGGAAGTCCTCGCGCCGGTCGGACCAGCGCAGCCCGCCGCGGGCGATCTCCCCGAAGCGCAGGTGCACGCCCTCCACGCGCGGGGAGTGCACCCAGATCTCGAAGGCCGGGCGCGGCAGCGGCGCGAAGGAGATCTCCCGGGGCCGCACCTTCAAGGCGATGCTCGCCCGGTCCTGGTACGCGTTGGTGCGCACCGTGGCCGCGACGACCTCCGCGAGCGCGCGCAGCATCCGGTCCGCGTCCAGGGTGGGCACCTCGTCCAGAGCCCGCCCGATGCGCTCCCGGATCTCCTCCCGGGCGGCGCGCCGGGCCGCGACGTCGTCCGCCTGCGTCGGCGCGGCGTCGGGGTCGACGTCGGCCGGGGAGGAAGCCGCGGGGGCGAAGCCGGCCTCGAACAGCTCCACCAGCAGCCGGGTCACCCGCGGGTGGGCCAGCAGGGTGTCGGCCATGAACGCCGGGGTGAACCCGGTGCCCAGCTGCACCAGGTAGCGGGTGTAGGCGCGCAGGATCGCGACGGTGCGCCACGGCAGGGCCTCGGCCAGCACCAGCCGGTCCAGGGAGTCGGATTCGGCCCGCCCGGACAGCACCGCGCACAGGGCGTCCTCGTACAGCTCGAGCACGGCCTCCGGATCCACCCCGTCGGGGAAGATCACCCCGAAGTCGTAGAGCAGCACGTCCTGCCCGCCGGGGGCCCGCAGGTCGTAGGGGCGCTGATCCACGACGGTCAGGCCCAGGTGCTGCATGAGCGGCAGCAGGGCGGTGAGGGTGCGGGGTTCGCGCAGGTAGGTCTTCAGGCGCAGCTCCCGGGTCTGGTCCGGGTGGTGCTGCCCGTGCCCGTCGGGCCGGTGCAGGCGCACCGCGGCCGGGCGGTCCGCTCCGGCGGCCAGCAGCCGGGTGAACACGGCGACGTCGGCCACCGCGTCCTCGATCTCGTAGTCCGCGCGGTAGGTGGCCGGGGCGGCGTCGGCCCAGGAGGCGGCGTCGGCGGTGCCCTGCGCATGCAGCGCGGTCTCCAGGGCCTCGGGCCAGGAGCGGGTCGCGGCCTGCAGCTTCCGCTCGATCGCGGCGACGTCCAGGTCCGGGACCTGATCCGGGTCCGCCAGGCGCAGCCGGAAGAAGATCCGGGCCAGGGCGGAGACGGACAGGTGCACCTCGAAGTCGCTGGAGGCCAGGTCGATCTCCCGGTGCAGCACGGCCTCGATGCGCTGGCGCACCCCGGTGTTGTACCGGTCCCGCGGCAGGAACACGACGGCGGAGACGAACCGCCCGAACTCGTCCGGGCGCAGGAACAGCCGGGTGCGCCGCCGCTCCTCCAGGCCCATGATACCCGCGAAGGTGTCCGTGAGGGTGTCCTGGTCCGCCTGCAGCAGCTCCAGGCGCGGGTACTCCTCGATCATGCCGGTGAGGGTCTTGTCCGAGTGGGAGCCGGGCTGGAATCCCAGCCGGTTGCGCACCACCCGCACCCGCTCGCGCATCAGCGGCGTCTCGGTGGCGGGCAGGGAGTAGGCCCGCAGGGAGAACAGTCCCAGGATCACGTACTCCCCGATCACCCGCCCGGAGGCGTCGAGGTCCCGCAGCCCGATGTAGTCCAGGAACTCGTGCCGGTGGATCGTGGAGCGGGAGTTGGCCTTGGTGATGTAGACGATCTTCCGGTCGGCGGCGTTGTCCCGGGAGCGTCCGGTGAGCAGGCGCGGCTCAGGGTCGACGTCGTGCCCGTCCTCCTCGGCGAGGATGCCCAGGCCGGTGCCGGGCCGGTCGGAGATGCTCAGCCCGTCGGGGCCCTCGCGCAGGTCCCGCTCCTTGTACCCGAAGAACAGGAAGTTCTCCCGGGCCAGCCACGCCAGGAACTCCCGCACCACCTGCGGATGCTCGGCGGCGTCCGGGGCGGCGTCCTGGACCCGCAGGGGCCCGGTGCCCTGCTCCGGGTCGGCGAGGGTCCCGACCCGCTCGGAGAGGTCCAGGACCTTCTCCCGCACGGCCTCGGCGTCGCGGTGGGCCCGGCGCACATCGGCCAGGACCCGGTGGATCGCCGCGGTGAGGTGCTGGGCGGAGCGCTCGTCGTCGACGTCGGACAGGTCCATGCTGATCCAGGACTCGATCGCGGAGGCCTTGCCGACGGCCGGCCCCAGGGACGGGATCGCGGCGGTGTCCCCGCTGGCCACCGGCTGCTTGGTCTCCAGTCCGCGCAGGGATTCCAGGGCGCCGGTGTCCGGGTCCCGGTGCACGAGGAAGACGGGGTGGAACAGGGCGTCGGAGCCGCCGTGGTTCCCGGCGACCTCCGCGGTCACGGAGGAGACGAGGAAGGGCATGTCGTCGGTGACGATCATCAAGGTCCAGCCGCGCCCGGTGCGCACCACCTGCACGGAGGCCTCCTGCGGCCGGCGATGCTCGGCGAGGTCCCGGTGCAGGCGGGCCCGCTCCAGCAGCTCCTCCCGGGTGCTCTCGGCCAGGTCCTCGGCGGTGGAGTGCTGGTAGTACCGCCGGATCCAGGGGTCGATCCGGGGATCGGCGAGGGGGTCGGTGGACTCGGTGCTCGGGTTCAGAGGCACGGTGGCGGATACCTTCCTGGAAGACTGGACACGTCGTTGTGGTCGTCTCGGCCTCGTCCCAGGATAGCCTCCGCCGGGTGACGGTCCGAGCGCGAGCTCCTAGACTCGGCCCATGACACCCGCAGCCCTCGGCCTCGTCCTGACGGCCGCCGTGTTCCACGCGATCTGGAACCTCGCGGCGAAGGCGAAGACGGGGGACTCCTTCGTGTTCGTGTGGTGGTACGTGCTGGGCCGGACCCTCCGGGAGAACGTGTGGCCGATCCTGGCGATCGCGGCGTTCTCCCCCGCCGCGTACGTGCTGGTGCTGATCGCGATGCAGACCCAGCCGGTGTCCCTGGTGGCCCCGCTGCGGGAGACGAGCATCGTCATCGGCTCGCTGCTGGGGTGGCTGATCTTCAAGGAGGCGAACCCGGGCCGGCGTCTGCTGGGGGCCGCGGTGGTGCTCGGCGGGGTCGCCCTGATCTCCGGATGATCCGGCTGTCCCCGTAGAGTGGGCGGCGGACGGCAGCCGAGAGATGAGGAGCACACCGTGGCATCGGACGTGAGCGAGAAGATCGACGGCTTCTACCGGGAGGTGCTGCGGCGCAATCCGGGCGAACCGGAGTTCCACCAGGCGGTGGGCGAGGTCTTCGGCAGCCTGGGCCTGCTCCTGGAGCAGGACCCGGCCTACGGGGAGCACGGGCTGATCGAGCGGCTCGTGGAGCCGGAGCGGCAGCTGATCTTCCGGGTGCCGTGGGTGGATGACCACGGGCGCGTGCAGGTCAACCGGGGCTTCCGAGTGCAGTTCAACTCCGCCCTGGGACCGTACAAGGGCGGTCTGCGCTTCCACCCGTCGGTCAACCTGGGGGTCGTGAAGTTCCTGGGCTTCGAGCAGATCTTCAAGAACTCCCTGACGGGCCTGCCGATCGGCGGCGGGAAGGGCGGCTCGGACTTCGACCCCAAGGGCCGCTCCGACGCGGAGATCATGCGCTTCTGCCAGTCGTTCATGACCGAGCTGCACCGGCACCTCGGGGAGTACACGGATGTCCCCGCGGGGGACATCGGCGTCGGCTCCCGGGAGATCGGGTACCTGTTCGGGCAGTACCGGCGCCTGGCCAACCGGCACGAGTCCGGGGTGCTCACCGGCAAGGGCCTGGCCTGGGGCGGGTCCCTGGTGCGCACCGAGGCCACCGGGTACGGGCTGGTCTACTTCACCGCGGAGATGCTGCGCGCGCACGACGCCTCCTTCGACGGCGCGCGGGTCGTGGTCTCCGGCTCCGGGAACGTGGCGATCTACGCGATCGAGAAGGCCCAGCAGCTGGGTGCCACCGTCGTCGGCTTCTCGGATTCCTCCGGGTGCGTGCACACCCCGGACGGGGTGGACGTGGATCTGCTGCGCCGGGTCAAGGAGCAGCGCCGCGAGCGCGTGTCCGCCTACGCCGAGGAGGTCTCGGGCGCCCGATTCTCCGAGGGCGGGAACGTGTGGGAGCTGGAGTGCGACATCGCCCTGCCGTGCGCCACCCAGAACGAGCTCGACGGCGAGGCGGCGCGTCTGCTGGCCTCGCACGGGTGCCGCTTCGTCGCGGAGGGCGCGAACATGCCCTCCACGCAGGAGGCGATCGAGGTGTACCGGGAGGAGGGGATCGCCTACGCCCCGGGGAAGGCCTCGAATGCGGGCGGGGTGGCGACGTCGGCCCTGGAGATGCAGCAGAACGCGACCCGGGATACGTGGGATTTCGAGTACACGGATCAGCGGCTGCGTCAGATCATGACCAACATCTTCACGGCCTGCGAGCAGACCGCGGAGGAGTACGGGCGGACCGGGGACTACGTGACGGGGGCGAACATCGCCGGCTTCCGGAAGGTCGCGGACGCGATGCTGGCGCAGGGCGTGATCTGACCGGACGCCGGGCGCGGTGGGCGATGCGCCGTCCCCCCAGGTGCGACGGCTGCCGAGGGCCGTACCGCCGGGAGGGCGGCGCATCGCCGGGGAGTCAGCAGGTCTTGGTGGCTCCGCCCTTCGCGTGGGTTCCGACGTAGCCGCAGGTGTCCAGGACCTTGCCGCGGCCGTCGCGCAGGGTGGCGCGATCATGGTCGTTGTTCCAGACGAAGCTCGTGGTGTTCCAGTACTGGATGGACCCGGTGGCGCGGCCCTTCCCGCTGTGCACCTCCACGGTCTTCCCCGCGCCGAGGACGAAGTTCCGGGGGAAGGCGAAGGTGTGCTTGGCGCCGTCGTCCTGGACGCGGTAGCCGGTCAGGTTGACGGGTCTGCCGCTGACGTTGCGCAGCTGGATGAACTCCTGGACGTACTGGCGGTTGCCGCTCCCGTCATTTCCCGGCAGGTCGTAGCGGATCTTGACGATGTCCACGGGCTTGCCGACGGCGGCGTCGGCCGGGGCCATCGTCGCGGCGGGGATCAGGACGGCGAGCGCGGCGGCAGCGGCGGCCGTGCGCAGGGAGCGGGAGTAGAGGAAAGGCATCGGTTCCATCCGTCGTGTGGGGGCTTACTGGGCGGAGACCTCCCATCGGAATCTCTGGGAGGTGTAAGCATCCGTGTAGGTCAGGACCCCGGCGTCGCCTGGAAGATCGAGCATCATGTCGCCGGAGGCCTTCTCGCCGGACTGCATCATGTCCGGCAGCGATTCACCCGGACCGAGACAATTGTACGTGATGGGTGTCATGATCTCATTGACCCTGGTGTCCTTGTCGGTGGTGTAGGTCCACGACGCCTGGCTGACACCCAGAAGACCGTCGCCATCGAAGGAACGGATCGTGGGGTTGTCCGACCCCGCGACGTCTCCGATCTCCTCGTCGATCGACAGCTTCATCAGACGACCATTCTCCACCAGGTCTCCCATGCTTCCACCGCCATTGGGGCACTGTTCCACTGTCATGGTCTCCATGGAGTTCACGCGGAAGCGATAGAGCATCTCGCCGTCCTGCTCCACCGCCACCTCGTCACCGAGCTTCTGCATGGACGTCCCCCGCTTCTGCGCCTCTTCGGAATCGGCGGACGCCGGCGCGTCCACCGCCAAGAGTGACCGGGTCTCTTCCACATCGTCTGACCCCTGGCCGCAACCAGCCAGCAGAAGCGGGGAAAGGACAGCGAAGGACAATGCGAGTGATCTTCTGCTCACAGTTCAGGATCGTACCTGAGACCAGGACTGCCCCCGTCCACGGGCACCCCTCCGGGGAGTCGGAGGAACCCACCGAGACCTCACTCGCCGGTCAGCCCATCGACAGCCTCCCTCAGCAGATCGGCGTGTCCATTGTGGCGCGCATATTCCTCGATCATGTGGAGCAGGATCCAGCGCAGGGAGCGGGGAGAGCTGTCCCCCGGGCGCCGATACGCCGTCTCGAGGTGGGAACCACCAGCGATGAGGCCATCGAGGACATCGCGGCTCCTATCGCAGGCTTCCCCCCACCGCCGTCGCAGCCCAATCCCGGTCAGCTTATGCGCTTGATGAAATTCCGCATCCGGATCCCGCCCCCAGGGCATCGACACCCATGGCTCCCGCAGTGGGGCCGATGCGACCACATGTGAGAACCAGTAGTCCTCCACGAAGGCCAGGTGGTTCAGCAGACCCGCAAGACTCAGCTCCGAGGGCGGCAGCTTCTGCCGCAGCCGCTGATCATCCACGTCGCTGCACTTCCAAGCCACCGTGGCCCGGTGGAATTCCAGGAACTGCATGAGCAGGCTCAGTTCGTCGCCGATGCCTGAGGGCTCCGCCCTGCCCTGTCCGTCGATCGCGCGCCCGCTCACGACCGGGCCGCCAGCTGACCGCCAGGAACTGCCGTCTGTGAAGACTCCTGAATTCGGTACCGCCGCGCGGCGCGCACCATGCCGACCAGGTGCACCGCGACGCCGCAGGCCGGGGCGAGGTACAGCGCGATCATGGCCCGCGGGATCAGCCCCAGGGGCAGGAGCAGCAGCCCGACGGCGACGACCGCGGCCACCGCCCAGCCGAGCACGTAGGTCCGGTGGGCGTCCAAGGCCAGCACCGCGGTCCCGGTCAGCACCAGCAGCGCCATGATCGCGGAGGCGAAGGTCAGCGGGCCCAGCAGCCAACCGTGCACGACGTCGTCGTAGACCCGGACCTGCTCCGGCTGGGGGCGGTAGATCAGGCGGAACAGAACGGGCCCGATCACCCAGGCCAGCCCGCCGCCGAGGAGCCCGATGCCCAGCAGCGCCGCCGCGGGGCGGAGCATCGCGGCCAGGGGCCGGTGCCGCTGCCTGAGGAACGCGCTGATCGCCACCCCCTGGAAGGCCTGCAGCGGGATCATGATGGGCGAGCGGGTGATGGAGATCCCGAGGATCAGCACCCCGAGGACCATCGAGCGGTACTGATCCGGGTGCTCCCCCTCGGTGGCCTTCAGCACCACGGGGAACCCGACCATGAGCACCGCGGAGGCCGCGGAGGAGCCCATCGCCAGGAAGGTGTTGCGCGTCAGACGCCCGGGTGGGACGTCGGCGCGGGCGGCGAAGGTGCGCCGTCCCTCCCGACTGAGGAGCACCAGGACCGCCCACAGCAGCACCGGGGAGACCACCGCGGCCTCCAGCCCTCCCAGGGTGCCGGCCGCGGCGCCGACGCCGAGCATCGCCAGCAGCCGCCACGCGGCCTCCCCGCCGCCGAGCCCGGCGAACTGGTACCAGCGCTGGCGCCCGGCGGCCGCCCCGCTCATCGCGGCGTGGACCGCGTACAGGCACACCCCCAGGCACACCAGGAGCACCGCCCGGGTGCTGCCGGAGGGCACCTGGTCATCCGCCCAGGCCGGGGAGCTCAGCGCAACGAGGACCGCGAGGAGAGCGCCGATGCCCACCGCGACCGGCACCACCCGCGCCCCGGGGCGAGCCCCGTCGGCCCCCTCACCGCCCCGGTGCATCGGCTCGCCTCCAGGAGCGCAGGACAGCCGCGCGGCGCCGACCGCGCGGGTGGCCTCCTGCTGGATGCCCGCGATGACCCCGTAGAGGCCGAAGAGCAGGGACCAGAAGACCAGGAACTCGGAGACCTGCCCGGCCGGCAGCGCGTACTGCGCGATCACGGTCGCCCCCAGCGCGGAGACGGCGGTGACCGCGGAAGCCACGAGGATGGCCCCGGATTCCCGGGCGGTGATGCCCCGGCCCGTCCCGGGGCGCTCGGCGGCCAGCTCCCGCTGCCCGATCAGCACCGGTTCCTCGGATCCCGCTGACACCGCGGTGGCTCCGCTATCTCACCAGGTGCGCGGCGAGGTTTCGCACACCGTTCCACTTCCGGGCCAGTGCGGCGCGCGGCAGCAGCGTCGCGGCGTGCAGGCGCGAGGACAGGTGCAGCTTCGCCACTCCGGCGGCCTTGGTCCAGCCCAGGGCCCCCATCTCATCGGCCATGGTCTGGAAGAACCGTCGCTCCTCGTCGAAGCGGGTGCCCTCCAGGGCGCGCCAGGAGGAGTCGGAGGCCTGGTGGCGGCGGTACATGAACGCGACGGTCTCGTCGTAGTACAGCGCCCCGCCGCTCATCGCCACGTCCATGACCAGCGCCATGTCCTGCACGACGTCCAGGCCCTCGCGGAAGCCGAGCTCGGTGATGGTCTCGGCCCGCCACCCCAGGGACGGGAAGTACAGCCAGTCCCCGCGCAGGATGGACACGGCCAGGTCCTCGCCCTTCAGGAGGGTGGTGCGCTTGGGCCGGTACACGGCCTTGGTCTTCTCCACGAGCGTGTTGGAAGGGGCGTTGTGCTCGTCGATCACGAACACCCCGGGCTGGAAGATCTGCGCCTCGGGCTGGGCCTGGGCGGCCGCCACCAGCCATTCGATGTAGTTGGGCAGCATGACGTCGTCGGCGCCCATGACGACGACGAGCTCGTTCTCCACGAAGGTCAGGGCCTTGCGGTAGTTGCCGTTGGCACCGAGGTTCTGCTCGTTGCGCAGGTAGGTGACGCGCTCATCCCCGAGGGAGTCGAACCAGCCGGGGATCGAGTCATCCGGGTAGCCGTCGTCGATGACGACCATGCGCCAGTCGCGTTCGGTCTGGCCGAGCACGGACTTCACGGCCTGCTTCATCAGGGCGACGTCGCCGTAGTAGGGGAAGAGGATGTCGACGGTCATGGCTTCTCCGGGGTGTCGGTGTCAGGGGTCTCGGTCGGCCCGGCCCCGGTGCGACCCGGTCGGCCGGAGGCGCCGCCGCGGGCGGCACCCGCCTCAGCGATGTCCGGGCGGGGGACGTCATCGGGGTGGATGATGGGCAGGGAGGCGGTGGGGTTGCGTCGCTGCCCGGTGCGCTCCAGCTCCCGGATCAGCAGCGAGCGCTGGATCGCGCACTCCTCGGCGAGCACCCGCGTCTCATCCTCCAGCCGGGAGATCTCCAGGGACAGGTGCAGGCAGATGCCCAGCAGCAGCAGGATCGCGATGAGGAACAGCAGGTTCACGGGCGTGGCCACCCCCACCCAGGAGGCGAGCCGGTCCAGCAGCCGGGGGAAGAGCATGAGGACCACGGTGATCAGACCGAGGAACAGCCACAGGGCGGCGTACTTCTCGCGCAGCTTGAGGTTCCGCACGAGCCTGACCACGGCGACGAGGACGATCAGGCCGAGGATGAGGAAGAAGACGGTGGAGATGCTCACGCCTGCCCTCCTTCGGTTGCGTGGGGGGTGATGCGGCGCCGGGTCATGGACAGCAGGAAGGAGAACAGCGAGCGGACCAGGTACACCGCGGACTTCCAGGGGTTGTTCGACGGGGTGCCGGCCTGCCGTTCGCGCATCTCCACGGGCACCTGGGTCACGTTGAGTCCGGCGCGCAGGGCCATGGCCAGGGAGTCGATGGTGTCGCCGAGGTACTCGGCGGGGAAGTAGCGGCAGTATTGGGCGATGGCCCGGCGGTTGCCGGCCCGGAAGCCGCTGGTGACGTCGGTCAGCCGGGTCCCGGCCACGCGGGAGAACATCCGGGCGAGCAGGCTCATGGCCCACCGCCGGGGCCCGGAGGCCTTGTAGGTGCCGCGTTCGGCGAAGCGCGCCCCGATGGAGATGTCGGCGTGCTCCAGCCCGGCCAGGACGCGCTCGATATCGCGGGGGTCGTGCTGGCCGTCGGCGTCGACCTGGATCGCGCGGTCGTAGTCCAGGCGCTGGGCGTATTTGTACCCGGCGCGCATGGCCCCGCCGACCCCCATGTTGTAGGGCAGCTGGAGCACGTTGGCGCCGGCGGCGCGGGCCACGCGGGCGGTGGCGTCGGTGGATCCGTCGTCGACGACGAGGAGGTCATGGCCGGGCATGGTGTCCTGCAGCTCGCGCAGGGTCGAGTCGATGACCTCTTCCTCATTCCACGCGGGCATGATGATGAGGCAGCTCGGCTGCTGCGGGGCCTCGGGAGTCTGTGCCATAGTGCCTCCAGTCTACCGGGCCGAACCCGATGGCACCGGCGCCTGCGCAGCGGGACCGGACGCGGCGCGGCGGGTACACGGGGTCAGCGGCATGCGGTGATCTCCAGCAGCTTGGCGTCTCCCGCGCGGTAGACGGTGCGGGCGACCCCGGCCTGCTCGAGACCCTCCAGGCCGCGGTACCGATCGGAGTCCCCGTTGTTGACCTCCCGATCCCCGAAGTCCAGGACCCAGCGGGCGTCGGCCTCCTCCACCGCCCGGCACACGGCGGGGTCCTCGCGGGCTTCGCTCAGGGATTCGTCGATGGTCCGCTCGGCGGGGGTCGGCGTGTAGAGGGTGTGTTCGGCGGTGGTGCGCCGGTCGGCCAGGGCGTAGGCGAGGGCACCGCCGGTGAAGGGGTTGACGACGACGACGTCCTCCGCGGGCACCCAGCGATCCATGGCCTCCAGCACGTCCAGCTCGTCCGCGGAGACCAGGGCCGCCCCGGGGCCAGGGTAGTAGGTCCAGTAGGAGTTGTCCATCATCTGGGTGAGGGGCCGGGCGAACTGCGTCAGGGCGGTGACCAGGATCAGGCTGACCGCACCCAGTCCGAGACCGACCCGCCCGGCGGCCCGGGGCGAGCGGCGCGCCAGCACCTGCAGGGGGCGCCAGCGGGCGAGGTCCTCCGCGATCATCTGCACCCCGAGCACGGCCAGCGGGATCGCGGCCAGGGGCAGCAGCGCGGCCAGGCGGTACGGATCGTTGTACCAGACCCCGGTCACCCACATGCGATCCTGGTCCCACTGCAGGTAGCGCACGGCCACGTAGTAGTAGATGAGCACGCCGTAGGTCAGGGGCAGCCACCGGTTGGTGCGTGCCCGGAAGGCGGCGACGACGCCGAGCGCCGCCAAGATGCTCACGGTCCACTGGGCCCACACGAGGCTCAGCGGCGCGTTGAGCAGGGCCTCGCCGAAGGCCTGGCTGTCGCTGGTGGACGGGCCCCACGCGGCCGCGCTCTCCTGCGGGCGCACGACGCCCCACAGGTACCACACGAACCACAGCAGTCCCGCGATCAGCAGGACCTGCCCGAGCGCGGCCAGGGGACGGGTGGTTCCGGCGGCGGCGCGGCGGATCTGGCGCAGGGCGCGCAGCACGAGGATGGGAACGGCCATGACCAGCAGGGACATGACGGCGTTGGGGTGGGCCAGGGCGACGCCGAGGGCGGACGGCAGGCCCAGGAGCACGGCCTGGGCGGTGTCCAGTCGGCGGGCCTCCCCCAGGCGGAACAGCTCCAGGACGATTCCGAGGCCGGCCGGGATCAGGGCCAGGCCCAGGACGTTGGGGTAGAGCACCCCGAAGAAGATCAGCAGCAGGGGGAAGGCGCTGAATCCGGCCAGCAGGGGCGCGGAGCAGAGGACGGCGGGCAGCCCGAAGCGGCGCATGCTGCGCAGCAGGAAGAGCACGCTCAGCGGCCACACGAGGGCGCCGACCACGAGGATCATCGCGTTGGTGGCCGCGGGGATGGTGTCCCCTCCGGTCATGAACACGAGGGAGACGACGTCGTGCCAGGCCGCGGGGTAGAACGCGGGTGCCTCGTCCCCGGAGGTCATCGCGGTGAGGGTCATCGAGGAGGCGTCGCCGGTGTCCGCGATCCACCGCACGGCATTGAGGTGGAAGTTGTTGTCGAAGGTCTGGGAGAACCACTGGGGGCTGCCGACCGCATTGGTGAGCACCCGCAGCATGAGCCCGCCGGCCAGGACCAGGGCGACCCAGTATCGACCCTGTTCGCGGTCGAACCACCGGGACGCGGGCCGGCAGCTCCCGGCGGCAGCGGAGGCGGGGGTCTCGGCGGATCGGTCGGTGGGCCGGGGGGCGGGTCGATCGGCGAGGCCGGTGCGGGTCAGCAGCAGGTGCACGGCCCCCAGCACGAGGGCCAGGAGCAGTGCGCCCAGCAGGGGGATCCACAGCGCCCAGCGCAGACCGAGATGCGGTGCGACGATGGCGCTGACGGCGATCACGGCCACGGAGACGGCCGGGGACAGGGCCAGGGCGTCGAAGCCGCGCACCCGCACCGCCAGCGTCACGAGCAGCCCCGGGATCACCAGGATCGCGGCGCACAGGGCCAGGGAGGGGACGAGGCTCAGCCATGCCATGGGGTGCGGGCTCCGTTTCCGTGGGGTTCCTTCGGTGTGCCGACGGGTCTGCGCTGGGTGGGCGCGAGCCGCCGCTCGGGCGTCGTCCGTCGACGACGGCAGCCCCGGCGCAGAACCGGAGGGCCGGCCCGTCGTCGGCGGCACGGGGCTGGGACGCGCCCGAACACGACCGGGGGCTGCCGGGGCGCGGGACCCGTCCAGTGTAGCCCGGCCCGTCGGGCCGCCGCCGTTCCCTCGGGCGGGTGAGGCCGGAGGCGGCATCGGAGGCTGCGCGACGGGCGGGAACAGCACCCCGGACAAGGGTTGGCCTCCCCGCTCGGGTCGACCTCAGTCGCCGGAGGGTTCCCGCCGCAGGGGCAGGTGCTCGATGCCGGCTTCCTGGAAGGAGGGCCCGACCGGCAGGAAGCTGTAGCGGGCGTACCAGTCGCGCAGGTGGGCCTGGGCGTGCATCGTGAGCACCCGGCCGGGGTGGTCCGCGATGACCGCGCGCAGCAGCGCCCCGGCCAGTCCGCGCCCGCGGTGGGAGGCGCCGGTGGCGACCCGGCCGATGACGACCTCCTTGGTCTCCGGATCCCCGGCGAGGGTGCGCAGGGTGGCGACGGGCCGCCCCGTCTCATCGGCGATCCAGTAGCTGACGGCCTCCGGTTCCAGGTCCCGGCCGTCCAGCTCAGGCTCCGAGGTGATGCCCTGGCCCATCACGAAGACCTCGCAGCGCAGCTGCGCGAGACCATAGGCCAGCCGGGGGTCCAGGGTGAGCCAGTTCCCGCGGTGCACGGTCGGGGTGGTCTGGGTCTGCGGAGGGGTCTGCGGCATACCGGCACTCTACCGGCCCGCGGCAGAGGGCGGAGACAGCGCGGGAGCGGGAATGGGTTCCGGAGACGACGAAGGGGCGGGTCCTCCATCGGATCCGCCCCTTCGGGTGGTGTATCTCGGCGGCGACCTACTCTCCCACACACCTACCGGGTGCAGTACCATCGGCGCTCAGAGCCTTAACTACCGGGTTCGGAAAGGGACCGGGTGTCTCCCTCTGGCTATAACCACCGAAAACCTCGAGCTCGACGCCGCGGCGTCGGCAAGTCTCGTCGTTCTCGACGCTTCCCAGTCTAGGCCGTCCCGGCCGGACGGGCAACCCCGACGCCGGGCGGTTCCTCCGCAGCCCTTCCAGGTGCCGCGTCGGGACCTGCAGGCGCGCCCCGGGCATCCCGCGGGCACAAAAAAGGGTGGGGATCCCCGACCGGGGACCCCCACCACCATCAAAAAATGAATCTCGGCGGCGACCTACTCTCCCACACACCTACCGGGTGCAGTACCATCAGCGCTAAGAGCCTTAACTACCGGGTTCGGAAAGGGACCGGGTGTACCCCTCTTGCCATAACCACCGAGAAAAACACGGGCCAACCACCATCCAGGCACCCACCACCAACCCCACCCACCAGGGAAACACCCCCAAGGGTCACGGGTTCATGGTCAGCACCCCACACGGGTTGCTATCCCAAAACCATACAGTGAACACGAACACCAACACACGACCATCAAACAACCATGATCACCATGATGTGTAGATAAGTCTTCGGCCTATTAGTACCAGTCAACTCCACCAGTCTTCAGTCCCGGCTTCCATACCTGGCCTATCAACCCCGTCATCTACAGGGAGCCTCACACCCAACAAAAGGGCAAGGAGAACTCATCTCGAAGCAAGCTTCCCGCTTAGATGCTTTCAGCGGTTATCTCTCCCGAACGTAGCCAATCAGCCATGCACCTGGCGGTACAACTGACATACCAGAGGTTCGTCCGTCCCGGTCCTCTCGTACTAAGGACAGGCCTCCACAATTCTCCAACGCACGCAGCGGATAGGGACCGAACTGTCTCACGACGTTCTGAACCCAGCTCGCGTACCGCTTTAATGGGCGAACAGCCCAACCCTTGGGACCAACTCCAGCCCCAGGATGCGACGAGCCGACATCGAGGTGCCAAACCATGCCGTCGATATGGACTCTTGGGCAAGATCAGCCTGTTATCCCCGAGGTACCTTTTATCCGTTGAGCGACGGCCATTCCACAATGAACCGCCGGATCACTAGTCCCGACTTTCGTCCCTGCTCGACCTGCCAGTCTCACAGTCAAGCTCCCTTGTGCACTTACACTCAACACCTGATTGCCAACCAGGCTGAGGGAACCTTTGGGCGCCTCCGTTACTCTTTAGGAGGCAACCGCCCCAGTTAAACTACCCATCAGGCACTGTCCCTGACCCAGATCATGGGCCGAAGTTAGACATCCAATATGACCAGAGTGGTATTTCAACAACGACTCCACCACCACTAGCGTGATGACTTCACAGTCTCCCACCTATCCTACACAAGCCACACCGAACACCAATACCAAACTATAGTAAAGGTCACGGGGTCTTTCCGTCCTGCTGCGCGAAACGAGCATCTTTACTCGTACTGCAATTTCGCCGAGTTCATGGTTGAGACAGTAGGGAAGTCGTTACTCCATTCGTGCAGGTCGGAACTTACCCGACAAGGAATTTCGCTACCTTAGGATGGTTATAGTTACCACCGCCGTTTACTGGGGCTTAAATTCTCCGCTTCGACCCCGAAGGGCCTAACGAGTCCTCTTAACCTTCCAGCACCGGGCAGGAGTCAGTCCGTATACATCGTCTTGCGACTTCGCACGGACCTGTGTTTTTGATAAACAGTCGCTTCCCCCTGGTCTCTGCGACCCATACACGCTCCCCGGAGCAAGCCCGGTTCACGCTCAAGGTCCCCCTTCTCCCGAAGTTACGGGGGCATTTTGCCGAGTTCCTTAACCATGATTCTCTCGAACGCCTTAGTATTCTCTACCTGATCACCTGTGTCGGTTTAGGGTACGGGCAACTAGAACCTCACGCCGATGCTTTTCTCGACAGCATAGGATCACCGAATCCCCCCACCAAAGGGGGTCCCATCACATCTCAGGCACACGGGGCGCGCATTTAACAACACCCCACCCTACATGCTTAGACCACGACAACCACCGCGTGGCCCGGCTACCTTCCTGCGTCACACCTGTTAACACGCTTACCTCCCTGGCTCAGGCCCCACGCTCCCCACCAGAAGCCACACAAAATGCGGCCACAGTGGTTCGGGTGGTTAGTATCACCAGCTCAGTATGGACGGTCCTTCGTCGGTACGGGAATATCAACCCGTTATCCATCGACTACGCCTGACGGCCTCGCCTTAGGCCCCGACTAACCCAGGGAAGATTAGCTTGACCCTGGAACCCTTGATCATCCGGCGGATACGTTTCTCACGCATCATTCGCTACTCATGCCTGCATTCTCACTCGCATAGCCTCCACCACTCGTTCACACGGCAGCTTCACCGGCCACACGACGCTCCCCTACCCAACAACAAAACGCTGTTGCCACAACTTCGGCGGTGTACTTGAGCCCCGCTACATTGTCGGCGCAGAATCACTTGACCAGTGAGCTATTACGCACTCTTTCAAGGATGGCTGCTTCTAAGCCAACCTCCTGGTTGTCTCAGCAACTCCACATCCTTTCCCACTTAGCACACGCTTAGGGGCCTTAGTTGATGGTCTGGGCTGTTTCCCTCTCGACAATGAAGCTTATCCCCCACTGTCTCACTGCCACGCTAAAACTTACCGGCATTCGGAGTTTGGCAGACGTCAGTAACCCGATAAGGCCCATCAGCCAACCAGTAGCTCTACCTCCAGCAAGCAACACGCAACGCTGCACCTAAATGCATTTCGGGGAGAACCAGCTATCACAGAGTTTGATTGGCCTTTCACCCCTACCCACAGCTCATCCCCTCCATTTTCAACTGAAGTGGGTTCGGTCCTCCACGCGCTCTTACACACGCTTCAACCTGGCCATGGGTAGATCACTCCGCTTCGGGTCTAGATCCTGCCACTCACACGCCCTCTTCAGACTCGCTTTCGCTACGACTACCCCACACGGGTTAACCTCGCGACAGAACACTAACTCGCAGGCTCATTCTTCAAAAGGCACGCCATCACCCCAAAAGGCTCTGACGGCTTGTAGGCACACGGTTTCAGGTACTATTTCACTCCCCTCCCGGGGTACTTTTCACCATTCCCTCACGGTACTGATCCACTATCGGTCACAAGAAAGTATTTAGACTTACCAGGTGGTCCTGGCAGATTCACACGAGATTTCACGGGCCCCGTGCTACTCGGGAAACAACACCATGCAGCAGCCACGGTTTCAGCTACAGGACTCTCACCCTCTACGGCACGCCATCCCAGGCGCTTCGCCTACCGCAACACACCACACCACCAGCCGGTAAGAACTGGCACGCATCACTCCCACAACCCCCATGATGCAACCCCTCACCGGTATCACACACCACAGGTTTAGTCTCATCCGCTTTCGCTCGCCACTACTCACAGAATCATTAGTTATTTTCTCTTCCTGAGGGTACTGAGATGTTTCACTTCCCCTCGTTCCCTCCACACACCCTATACATTCAGGTGCAGGTCACCACCCTTGACAAGTGGCGGGGTTCCCCCATTCGGAAATCCTCGAATCAACGTCCTGTTATCGACTCCCCGAGGCTTATCGCAGATTCACACGTCCTTCATCGGCTTCTTGTGCCAAGGCATCCACCGTGCGCCCTAAACAACTTAGCCACACACAGATAATCACAGATACACTCAACAATCGCAGATACACCACACCCAGCAACCACCAGAAACCCAGCAGTCACCAGACACGGCATACCAGAATAAAATTGATGCTCGCGTCCACTATATAGTTCTCAAACAACAACCCACACCACCACCAACACCACACACAACGCATAGCACCAGCAGCAGCCAGGCAAACCCAAGACAACCACCCCAACCCACACCAGCAACAGGAAACCCATCACCAGCACGGGTCAGAAGCTCATTGCCTCAAAACCCAACAGCATGCTCCATCCACTCCACTCACCACACCACCAGCCACACAAGCCAGCAGCATGACAAGAACAGGCGCACATTCCACCCATGAGCAAACCCCACGCACCACACTCGGGCACGAACAGGGCCAACCAAAGTTGAGCTCCTTAGAAAGGAGGTGATCCAGCCGCACCTTCCGGTACGGCTACCTTGTTACGACTTAGTCCCAATCGCCAGTCCCACCTTCGACGACTCCCTCCACAAGGGTTAGGCCATCGGCTTCGGGTGTTACCAACTTTCGTGACTTGACGGGCGGTGTGTACAAGGCCCGGGAACGTATTCACCGCAGCGTTGCTGATCTGCGATTACTAGCGACTCCGACTTCATGGGGTCGAGTTGCAGACCCCAATCCGAACTGAGACCGGCTTTTTGGGATTAGCTCCACCTCACAGTATCGCAACCCATTGTACCGGCCATTGTAGCATGCGTGAAGCCCAAGACATAAGGGGCATGATGATTTGACGTCATCCCCACCTTCCTCCGAGTTGACCCCGGCAGTCTCCTATGAGTCCCCACCATCACGTGCTGGCAACATAGAACGAGGGTTGCGCTCGTTGCGGGACTTAACCCAACATCTCACGACACGAGCTGACGACAACCATGCACCACCTGTACACCAGCCCAAAAGGGAAGAACCATCTCTGGAACGATCCGGTGTATGTCAAGCCTTGGTAAGGTTCTTCGCGTTGCATCGAATTAATCCGCATGCTCCGCCGCTTGTGCGGGCCCCCGTCAATTCCTTTGAGTTTTAGCCTTGCGGCCGTACTCCCCAGGCGGGGCACTTAATGCGTTAGCTACGGCGCGGAAAACGTGGAATGTCCCCCACACCTAGTGCCCAACGTTTACGGCATGGACTACCAGGGTATCTAATCCTGTTCGCTCCCCATGCTTTCGCTCCTCAGCGTCAGTAACAGCCCAGTAACCTGCCTTCGCCATCGGTGTTCCTCCTGATATCTGCGCATTTCACCGCTACACCAGGAATTCCAGTTACCCCTACTGCACTCTAGCCTGCCCGTACCCACTGCACACCCGGAGTTAAGCCCCGGGCTTTCACAGCAGACGCGACAAGCCGCCTACGAGCTCTTTACGCCCAATAATTCCGGACAACGCTTGCGCCCTACGTATTACCGCGGCTGCTGGCACGTAGTTAGCCGGCGCTTCTTCTGCAGGTACCGTCACTTCCGCTTCTTCCCTGCTGAAAGAGGTTTACAACCCGAAGGCCGTCATCCCTCACGCGGCGTCGCTGCATCAGGCTTGCGCCCATTGTGCAATATTCCCCACTGCTGCCTCCCGTAGGAGTCTGGGCCGTGTCTCAGTCCCAGTGTGGCCGGTCACCCTCTCAGGCCGGCTACCCGTCGTCGCCTTGGTAGGCCATTACCCCACCAACCAGCTGATAGGCCGTGAGCCCATCTAAGACCAGTACATAACCCTTTCCACCACCAGCCCATGCGGGCAGTAGTCGCATCCGGTATTAGACCCAGTTTCCCAGGCTTATCCCAGAGTCAAAGGCAGGTCACTCACGTATTACTCACCCGTTCGCCACTCATCCACCCGGTGCAAGCACCAGGCTTCAGCGTTCGACTTGCATGTGTTAAGCACGCCGCCAGCGTTCGTCCTGAGCCAGGATCAAACTCTCCGTTGAAAAACAAAAAGCATGAACACTGGACTCATCAAAATAAATGAACAGCGCAACGCATCACCAGCCACGGGGTGGCCTCCACGCTGCACCAACACTCTGCATGATGACCACAGTCATTCACAAAAAATACTTGGTATGCACCATCAGAGTGAACAAAGCACACTATTGAGTTCTCAAACAACGAACCACACAGCCACCACCAGTCCCGAACACTCGGAACCAGAGACGACCATCGGTCTCTCGGAAAAACATCACCGTCTCGATCGGCAGCAACCTGTCCACCGTACCAGACCCTCACACCATCCCGCAAACCTGCGGATCCTCGGTGATGATCCGGCCGGTCAGGACCGGCCCGCCTCGCGGCGACCTGTAAGACTTTACAGACCCCCACCAGGCCACGCAAGCCGGAAGACAGTGAAGTGCGCCACCGCTGCCGAACCCCGGAATTCCGCGGATCCGCAGCGGTGTCATAGCTCAGGACACAGCCTACGGCGATGCCGGTCACTCGTCCAGGCCGGGGTGCGCACCGCTCGCCCGCGTGTGCCGCGCGGGGTCGCAGGCCCCGTTCCCCCCTGCGCTCACCGCCCACCCCAGGCGCCCGGTGCACCCCTCCCCGCTGCCACGACCCGCTGCGGCAGCGCCGCCGGGCGCGCGCGGGGTCGCCCCCCCGGAATAGCCCGACCGGGATCGGCCGTTGCACCCGTGCAGAACCGGCGTCCGCGCCCGTCGTCCCCGCGCCCCGATCTCGCGGACAACGCGGGAGCGGCCACCGCGATCGCTCACCGTCTCGAAAGAAGGCTCACCATGCTCCCCCTGTCCCTCATCGACTTCGCGACCGTCTACGACGGCGAGACCCCCGCGGACAGCTATGTCCGCTCCGTGGACATGGCCCAGCGCGCCGAGGCCCTGGGCTACTCGCGGATCTGGTACGCCGAGCACCACAACATGCCCAGCATCTCCTCCGCCGCCCCGGCCGTGCTGATCTCGCACATCGGAGCGCACACCCGCCGCATCCGGCTGGGCGCCGGCGGCGTCATGCTGCCCAACCACTCACCGCTGACCGTCGCCGAGCAGTTCGGCACCCTCGCGGAGCTGTACCCGGGCCGGATCGACCTGGGGCTGGGCCGGGCCCCCGGCACGGACATGCGCACCCTGCAGGCGCTGCGCCGGGACCCCCAGGACGCTGAGCGCTTCCCCAGCGACGTCGTCGAGCTGCAGGGGTACCTGTCCGGCTCCTCCCGCATCCCCGGGGTGGAGGCGATCCCCGGGCGCGGGACCAACGTTCCCCTGTACATCCTGGGCTCCTCCCTGTTCGGCGCGCAGCTGGCGGCCCGGCTGGGTCTGCCGTATTCCTTCGCCTCGCACTTCGCCCCCGCGGCCCTGGAGCAGGCCACCACGGTGTATCGGGAGACCTTCCAGCCCTCCGAGCACCTGGCCGAGCCGTACGTCATCGCCGCCGTGAACGTCACCGCCGCGGACACCGAGGAGGAGGCCGCCGAGCAGACCCGACTGGTCCGGCGCAACCGGGTCAAGGCCATGGTGGGCCGCGGCAGGGAGTTCACGGAGGAGGAGCTGGACCTGCTGGTGGATTCCCCCGCCGGGCACCAGATCATCGACATGCTGCGCTTCACCGCCCAGGGCACCGGGGATCAGGTGCGGGAGTACCTGGAGCGCTTCACCGCCCAGGCGCAGGCCGACGAGCTGATGGTGTCCCTGCAGTCCCCGACCACCGAGCAGTCCCGCCGCTCCATGGAGATCCTCGCCCAGGCGTGGGGGCTGCCCGCCGAGAACGACGACGCCGCCGCGTCCGCCTGATCCGGCCCGCCGACCCGCGCGGGACTCCGTACGACACCTCGCGATCCGGCATCGCGCCGGTCTGCGATCCGGATCACGAAAAGTCGCGTTCAGGTCTTCCCCTCGCGGGCCCACGGTGGGACACTGGAAGCGGTTGATCAACCGGACCGATTCCACCGGCAGACGGGAGAGCACATGATCGCTGACCCCGCAGAAGAGCACGCGCGGGCCCGCTGAGGCCCCGGACCGCTTCGACCCCGCTGAGCTGACAGCACACCGCCCAGGGCATCCCGTACGGCGAGACACAGCACGGAAGGCACCGGCCCGGACCCCGCGGATTCCGCACCGCAGCGAAGCGAGGCTCCCCGGTCACCGCGATGAGGGCGAGACCCCATCGAGGACCCGGGGAGGCCTCCCTTCCACCGCTCACAGGAGACGGACTCGCTGATGAGTCCCCTCCTCATCTGGCGCCATGCCGACCCCAACCGCCCCACCACCCGCGATCCCCGGCTCCCCGAGCCGCACGCACCGCCCGCCCTCCGTGACGACGGCGGCAGCCACCCGGATCCGACGGGAGGGCCGACGGGTCGGCATGGGTGCGTCCGGGGGTGCACCGCAGGTGCCGCCCGGTGCCCGCCATCGGGCGGCACCGCTGGGGACGGGCCCGGATAGGCTCGGTCCATGACCGACGCCCCGCAGCATGTCCGCCCCTGGCAGATCGTCACCGCGCCCGCGGGCTCCTTCCGCACGGTGCGCGAGGACGGCGTCGTGCGGGCCCGGGGCATCCGGTACGCCGAGGCCCAGCGCTTCGCCGCTCCCACACCCTTCGCCTACCCGCAGACCAGTCCGCAGCATCCCTTCCCCGCGGACATTCCCGCCCCGGCCTGCCCCCAGCGCCACCAGGACACCGATGAGCGGCTGATCGCCCTCGGCTTCGACGAGCACTGCCAGCGGCTGAGCATCACCCGGCCGGAGGATGGGCGCACGGACCTGCCGGTGCTGCTGTGGATCCACGGCGGCTCCTACACCGGCGGCGCCGGGGACCTCCCGCACTACGATCCGCGCTGGCTGGTGCGGGAGCAGGGCGTGATCGTGGTCAGCGTGACCTACCGGCTGGGGCTGTTCGGCTACCTCGGCGACGCCGGCTCCCGCGAAGCCAACGCCGGGCTGCTGGATCAGCTCGAGGCCCTGCGCTGGACGCACCGGAACATCGCGGCCTTCGGCGGGGACCCGGGCAACATCACCGTGGCCGGGCAGTCGGCGGGCGGGCACGCCGCCTGGGACCTGTTGCTGGCCGCGGACGCGCAGGGCCCCGCGACCCGGATGATCCGCCGGGCGATCGTGCAGTCCGCGCCCCTGGGGATCGTGCACGGGCGGACCCAGCGGGTCTGGGAGGCCCTGGCCCCCTCCGCCGAGCAGACCGAGCGGATGCTCGCGGAGGCCCCGGAGCAGATCGTCGCCCGGGAATCCGGGATCAACCGGCTGGCCCTGCGCCGGGGAGCCGCGAAGTTCATGCCCTTCTCCACCCGCTACGGCGCGGACCCCCTGCCGCCCGAGGAGCGGCTGGAGGAGGGATGGCGCCGCGCGGCCGAGGCCGTGGACCTGCTGATCGGGACGACGGCGCGGGAGGTCGGCCTGTTCACCGGGATCCTGCCGCCCCTGCAGCGCCTGGGACGCACCCGCTGGGGCTCGCGCGGCGTCGTCGAACCCCTGGTGCGGGCCCTGACCCGGCGCATCTACGCCAAGGACGCCCGCCGCTGGGCACGCCGGTTCCGCGACGCCGGGGGCCGGGTGGGGCTGTACCGCTTCGAGTTCGGGCGCCCCGGGCATCCCCTGGCCTGCTGCCATCTGGCCGAGCTGCCGCTGCTCTTCCCGCACCCCGCCTGGCGCACCGGGCAGGAGGAGGCCGGGGCCGGGGTGACCGGGCCGCAGCTGATGGACTCCTACGATCCCGACACCCTGGAGCGGGCCGGCCGGGAGCTGCGAGCGCGGTGGGGCGCCGTCCTGCACGGGGCGGACCCGGGCGAGCTGACCGGGATCCCCGGGGTCCTGCGGATGCTGCCGGTGGGCGGGCGCCGGGGCTAGGTTGGGAGGCGAACCGCCTTCGAGAGGAGAACCCCGTGCCGAAGACCGACGGGAACGACCGCGCCCGCGCCGAGGAGCTGCCGAAGACCCTGCAGCGCTCGGACCGCAAGGCCCAGGACACCTACGCGCAGACCTACGACTCCGCGATGGAGGAGTACGACGACGCCGAGCGGGCCGCCCGCACGGCGTGGGCCCAGCTGAAGCACACCCACGAGAAGGTCGGGGACCGCTGGGAGCAGAAGGAGCAGTACGGGGACTCGGACGATCGGGCCGCCTCCGCCGGACGCGACGAGGGCGAGACCGCCGGCGGGGTCAACGCCCGGGCCTCCAAGGAGCACCTGTACGAGCAGGCGCAGCGGCTGGGCATCGAGGGCCGCTCCGAGATGACCAAGGACGAGCTCATCGAGGCCCTGGAGAAGGAGAGTCGGCGCCGAACCTCCGGCAGCTGAGGCGGCCGACGCGGCATCCGGGACCGGCTACTCCGGGGCCACCGTGACGACCTGGACCCCCGCGGCCCGAAAGGCCTCCAGGTGGCTCGGGCGGGCCGCCGCCCCCGTGACCAGCACCGAGACGTCCTCGATCCGCCCGAAGCGGTGCACCGAGCTGCGCTCCAGCTTCTCCGGGGAGACCAGCAGGATGCTGCGCCCCGCGGTCTCCAAGCACGCCCGCTTCAGGCGCGCGTCCTCGGCCTCCGTGGCGGTGAGCCCGTGCCCGGGGGCGGCCGAACAGGCGCCGAGCACCGCGACGTCGGCCCGGAAATCCCGCACCGCCTCCACCGCCTGCGCACCCCGGAAGCACAGCGCCACCGGGCGCACCGGACCGCCCGGCACCACGACGTCGGCCCCGGGACGGGCCGCCAGCTCCCCCGCGGCGCGCAGGGACAGAGCCAGGGCCTGGATCGGACGCCCGGCCAGCCGTGCGGCGAGCGCGGCGCAGGTGGTGCCGTCATCCACGATCACCGCCTCCCCGTCCCCGATCAGCTCGGCCGCGGCCCGCGCCATCGCGGCCTTGAGCCCCGGATCCTCCTCCGCCCGCTCGGCGTAGGGGCGGGGGACGCCGTGGGCAGTGCCGCGCCGGGCCCCGCCGTGGGTGCGCACCAGCTAGCTGTCCTGACCGGGGACGTTGGTCAATCGTGAGAACGGCGGCTGGTTGCCACAGGCCGTGTGGGGCCGGTGCTGGTTGTAGTAGTGCAGCCACCCGTCCAGCTCACCTCGGCGTTCGGCTTCGGAGGTGTAGCAGCGGGCGTAGGCCCAGCCGTCTGCCAAGGTCCGGTGGAACCTCTCGATTTTTCCGTTGGTCTGCGGCCGATACGGACGGGTGCGCTTGTGTGTGATGCCCAACTCTTGGCAGGTGTCTCGCCACAGGTGTGACCGGTAGGCGCCGCCGTTGTCCGACAGGACGCGCTCGACGGTGATGCCGCGGGCGTTGAACCACTCGACAGCCCGCACCAGGACCGCGGTGGCGGTGATCGCGGTTTCGTCGTCGTGGATCTCGGCGTAGGCGACGCGGGAGTGGTCGTCGATGACGGTGTGGACGTAGGCCCTGCCCATCAACGGGTCGTAGTGCTTGTTCTTCGGCTTGCCCGGGGTTGTCGCGCGGTTCTTCTCGCCTTGGCGGCGTCCGACGTAGCACCAGCCGCCGCCGTCGGGAATGTTGCCGAGCTTCTTCACATCGACGTGCAGCATCGCGCCGGGATGGTCGTGCTCGTAGCGGCGGACCGGCTCGCCGGTGGCGCGGTCGACGTGGGACAGCCGGTTCAGGTGCGCGTCGACCAGGATGCGGTGGACCGTGGACGGGGCGATGCCGAGTCGACAGGCCAACTGGACTGGCCCCTCGCGAAGGCGCAGTCGCAGGTTGATGCAGCGCCGGGTGGTCTGCGGGCTGGTCCGGTTGGGCGAGTAGCGGGGTCTGGATGATCGGTCCTGCATGGACTCGCCCTGGCGGTAGCGATCGGCCCAGCGCTTCACAGTCGGCCAAGAGACCTGGAAACGGGCGGCGAACTCACTGATCGGCCACCCGTGGTCAACCACGAGTTGGGCGACCTTGAGGCGATGGCGGGGTGTCAGCGCAGCGTTCTGGTGAGTCATTCATGGCCTCATTCTTAGAGTGGTTGCCTCGCGGGTACATGGGCGAGTTATGTGCGCTGGCTCATGCCGGTTCTGCCGCTGACCTTTCAATGCGTGTGGTGGCGCAGGCCACTCCGCCCAGCACGACAAGCAGCCCCGCCCATTGGATGGGGGAAGGCCGCTGACCGAACATGGCCCAGGCCCACAACATCGTGACGGGGGCTGTCAGGTAGAGCAGGGTGCTGGTTGCGGTGGCCCCCACGTGGCGCAGGCACCAGGTGAAGGTGGCATAGCCGCCCAGGCCTGACAGGAGAACGAGCCAGATGAGCGCCAGCACCAACCGTCCGGAGACGGGAACGCGGAAGCTCCCATCGGCGAGCGCGCAGAGCATGAAGAATCCAGCCGCCACACAGACTTGAATGGTCAGGCTGAGCATGACCGGCATTGCCGGTTGCCACACGCGCTCCAGGAGCGCAGCCGTGGACAGGCCGAGCAGGCTTGCCACCACCAGGCCGACACTGGCCACGCCGGCCGCGCTGATCCCACCAACGCTGAGGGTCACACCGGCAAGCGCCACACCAAGACCAGCCCACTGGCGAATGCTGACGGAATCAGAGAAGACCAGTCGCCCCACGGCGGTGACCAGCAAGGGCTGCAGTGCGCACACCAGGGCAGACAGCCCGGCATCTAGCCCGTGGTGGGCGGCAAGGAACACCCCGCCGAGGAATACGACATGCGACAGCAGCGACAAGGCAACCTGTCGCAACAGATCACCGCGTCCCACGTCGACCACCGCTCGGCGGGTCGAGGACGTCACCATAGAGACGACAAGGAGCACTGCCGCGGTCACCAGGTAGCGCCAAGCCAGTAGCCCCCAGACTCCCACCGCCGTCTGGTCGGCCAAGGACGCGCCCACGAAACCAGAGCTCCACGTCATCACGAATGCTGCAGCCAAGATCCATCGCATCGCAACAGGTAACCATACCGGTCGGTATACTGTCAGTCTATCCGCATCCGAGCCAGGAGCAACCATGGACATGGATCTCGAACCCTTCGCTCCAGTGAGCACCACCCCGGCGGGCCACCGGATCCTCGACGCCGCGACATGGCTCTTCCGGGAACAGGGCATCACCGCCACGGGCGTCGACAGCATCGCCGAGCGTGCCAGCACGACCAAGCGAACCCTCTACCAGCGCTTCGACTCCAAGGACCATCTCGTCGCCTGCTACCTGCAACAACGCGCCCATAACTGGCAGGGCGAACTCGTGACCGCACTGCAGCAAGCCAGCCTCGCAGAAGGCCTCGACATCGTCTACGACCACACCATCCGGTGGGCCGGAGACACACTCCGCGGCTGCGCCTTCGCCAACGCCTGGGCCGAAATCGGGGCCAGTGACCACCAGGCCACAAGGATCATTCTGAACGAGAAGAACTGGATGTTGGCACTCTTCACGATCCTGGCCGAAGGCAACCACCGCATGGCCGGTCTACTCCACCTACTCCACGAAGGTGCCCAGGTCACCGCATCCATCCACCAGGACCCCACAGTCTTCACTGAGGCTCGCACCGCATCCCACCACCTGCTGGCCAGCCGGTCATGAGCTCGACCGGCAACCGTCGAGCTCCGGGGCGCGCTTCTCGATCAACGTGTCCGGTTAGTACAGCTGTGATCATCCAACCACTTACCGTGATCGCATCGCGCGGCCGCGAGGCCGCGCCCCGCCATCGATCCCCTCGGAGGAGACCCATGCCCCGCATCGACCACACCGCGATCTGCGTCCGGGACCTGGAGGCCGCCCGCGGCTTCTGGCAGACCTACTTCGGCGCCACCGCCGACGCCGGCTACCACAACCCCCGCACCGGGCTGCGCACCCACTTCCTCACCTTCCAGGACGGCACCCGTCTGGAGATCATGACCCGTCCGGAGCTCACCGACGGCGCAGGGCACACGGCCTTCGGCTGGAACCACCTGGCCCTGTCCCTGGGCTCCGAGCAGGCCGTGGACGAGCTGACCCACCGGCTGCGCGCCGACGGCTACGAGATCCTCGACGGCCCGCGCACGACCGGGGACGGCTACTACGAGACCGCCTTCCTGGATGCGGAGGGCAACCGCATCGAGATCACCGTCTGACCCCGCCGCCGCGCCGTCATACTCGCGCGCCTGCCCGCCTCCGATCTCCGGCGGAGCTACACTGAGCGCGCCGAGACGCGCCGCACCGCCCGCCCCGGCTCCACCCATCACTTCGGGACCGGGCTTCCGCACGGAGGCGCCGTCCCGCCGCACCATCGGAGGATGACGTATGGTCGCGATCATCGTCGCAGCGCACGGGGAGACGGCCCCGGCGCTGCTGAAGACCTCCGGCATGATCCTCGGAGAGATCGAGGGCGTCACCCCCGTGACGTTCCTGCCCGGCCAGGGCCCCGAGGACCTGCTGGAGGCCTACGCAGCCGCCGTCGGCCCGGAGGAGGACGTGCTGCTGCTCGTCGACCTCTTCGGCGGCAGCCCCTACAACGCCGGAGCCCGCTTCGTCGCCGAACGCGAGCACGCCGACGTCGTCACCGGCGTCAACGTGCCCATGCTCCTGGAGGTCCTACCCGCCGCCAAGCGGCCCACCGCCACCGTGGAGAAGCTCGTGGCCAAGGCCGTGAAGGCCGGATCCCGCGGGGTCCGCAGCTTCAAGGAGACCATGGCCCCGGCCCAGAAGACTCCGGCCCAGCAGGCCCCGGCCGCCGGCTCGACTCCCGCCGCGGGTGCCGAGCAGACGAGCCCGGACGGGCAGGCCTCCACCGACGCCGCCGCCCGCTCCGCCCTGACCCCGCCCGGCGCCACCGCCGCCCCGGAGGGCCAGGCCACCGCCGCCCCGGCCGCAGCGGGTCAGGCCCCGCAGGCGGCCCCGACCGGCGCCGTCGTCCCCCTGGAGGAGATCCCCCGGGACCCCGAACGCCACATGGACGTCGCGTTCCTGCGCATCGACTCCCGCCTGATCCACGGGCAGGTCGCCAACAACTGGGTCAACGACATCGCCCCCAAGACCCTGATCGCCGCCTCCGACGCCGCCGCCCAGGACACCCTGCGCAAGACCCTGCTGCTGCAGGTCGGGCCCGCCTCGGTGCGCACCAACGTGCTCACCGTGGAGCGCACCGTGCGCGTGTACTGGAACCCCGACTACGCCGGGATGCGCACCATGATCGTCGTGGAATCCCCGATGGACGCGCTGCGGCTGCTGCGCGAAGGCGTGCGCGTCAAGGAAGTCAACGTCGGCGGGGTCACCTACCGCAAGGGCATGACCCAGGTCTCCGAAGCCGTGTCCGTGGACGACGAGCACGTCGCCGCCTACCGCGCCATCCACGAACTCGGCGTCCCCCTCACCCTGCAGCAGGTGCCCAGCAGCTCCCGTCAGGACATGATGGCCACCCTGAAGGAGAAAGGCATGCTCCGATGACCCCCGTCCAATTCGTCCTGGTCGTGCTCGTCGCGCTGATCGCCGGCATGGCCTCGGTGCTCGACGAGCGCCAGTTCCACCGCCCCATCGTCACCTGCACCCTCATGGGCCTGGTCCTCGGGGACCTGCAGACCGGCATCGTCCTGGGCGGCTCCCTCGAGCTGATCGCCCTGGGCTGGATGAACGTCGGCGCCGCCATGGCCCCCGACGCCGCCCTCGCCGGGACCGTCGCCTCCGCCGTCGTGATCCTCGGCCACCAATCCGTGGGCGAGGGCATCGCGATCGCCGTGCCCCTGGCCGCGGCCGGGCAGGTGCTCACCATCTTCGTGCGCACCATCGCCGTGTTCTTCCAACATCAAGCCGACCGCTTCGCCGAACAGGCCAACTTCCGCGGCATCGAGCTGATGCACTTCTCCGCGCTGCTGCTGCAGGGCCTGCGCGTGGCGATCCCCACCGCCGCCGTCGCCGCGGTAGCCGGGACCAGCATCGTCGAGCAGTGGCTGAACGCGATCCCCGACGTCGTCACCACCGGCCTGCAGATCGCCGGCGGGTTCATCGTCGTCGTCGGGTACGCGATGGTCATCAACATGATGAAGGCCCGCTCGCTCATGCCGTTCTTCTTCCTCGGCTTCGTGCTGGCCGCCTTCATCCCGGACTTCAACCTCGTGGGTCTGGGCATCATCGGCGCCTGCCTGGCCGTCGTCTACGTGCAGCTGAACCCCGTCTTCCACGACCGCATCCAGGCCCCCGCACCCGCCGCGGCGAGCACCGGCCCGCGCCTGGACAACGAGCTCGAGTAGGAGCCACCCCATGACCGTGCAGCACACCCCCGCCCAGCCCGACGCCGTCTCCGGCGCCGAGGCGACGGCCACCGCCCAGAAGCGCCTGACCCGCCGCGACTACGTCTCCACGTACTTCCGCTCGACCTTCATGCTCGGCTCCTTCAACTTCGAGCGCATGCAGGCCATCGGCGTGTGCGTGAGCATGATCCCCGCGATCCGGCGGTTCTACACCAAGAAGGAGGACCAGGCCGCGGCCCTGGGTCGGCACCTGGAGTTCTTCAACACCCAGCCGTGGATCGCCTCCCCGATCTTCGGGGTCACCGCCGCGATGGAGCGGCAGAAGTCCGAGGGGGAGGACATCTCCGCCGCGGACGTCACCAACGTCAAGGTGGGCCTGATGGGTCCGCTGGCCGGCGTCGGAGACCCCCTGTTCTGGGGCACCGCCCGCCCCGTGCTGGCGGCCCTCGGCGCGTCCCTAGCGATGAGCGGATCCATCCTCGGACCGCTGCTGTTCTTCGTGGTGCTGAACATCATCCGCATCGCGACCCGCTGGTACGGCTTCCGGCTGGGCTACCAGAAGGGCGTGCAGGTGGTCTCCGAGGTCGGCGGCAACACCCTCAAGCGCCTCACCCAGATCGCCTCCGTGATGGGTCTGTTCGTGATGGGCGCGCTGGTGTCCAAGTGGACCACCGTGAACATCCCCTTCGTGCTCTCCGAGTACACCCAGTCCGACGGCAAGCACGTGACCAACACCGTCCAGTCCATCCTGGACTCCCTGCTGCCGGGCCTGGTGCCGCTGCTGCTGACCTTCCTGTGCATGTGGCTGCTGCGGCACAAGGTCAACGCGATCTGGATCATCTTCGGGATGTTCGCCGTCGGGATCCTCGGCTACTGGGCCGGGATCCTCGCCCCGTGAGCCGCCGGGCGCACCGGCAGGCGGCCGGGGACCCGGAGGATCCGGCCGACTCCAGGCGGGCCGGAGGACGGACGGAGGAGCGGCCGAGCTTCCGGGAGACCTTCGTGGCCGTGGGCCAGCAGACCCTGGACAAATCCCGGTACGACGCCGCCCCCGTCGTCTCCGTGGCCGTGGCCGTCACCGTCCTGATGGTGCTGGCGGCGGTGGCGTACACCTGGCTGCCGTGGCTGTCCGTGACCCTGCTGGTGTGCGCCGTGGTGCTGCTGTGGGGCCGGTGGATGATCCTGCGGCAGGTGACCCGGGACCTCGCCCAGATGTCCTCGGCCCGGGAGTCCTTCGCGGCCACCGGAAATCCGGAGTACTCGGAGTTCGTGCGCCTGCGGGCCGAGCAGATGCTGCGGGACAACCGGGCCCTGACCGCCGCGGGGCGCGACGCCGTGCAGGAGCACCTGGCGTGGGCGCGCCGCAGCGTCCAGACGCCGGACGGAGACTGAGCGCGGCGGCCTCGTCGGGGGCGGGGCTGGTGCGTGCTGAGATGCGGGTTTGGTGTTGAGGTGCGCCGTTCGTGCTGAGATGCGGCCCGGCGTGCGGCATCTCAGCACGAACGACGCATCTGAGAACGAATCCCGCACCTCGCGCGGTCGATTCCGGCGGCAGGGCTGGGCGGCGGAGCGCGGTCCAGCGGCGCGCTAAGCTTCTGCGAGGGCGCCGACCGGCGTCCACCGACGACGACGGAAGCGGTGGACCCGTGGAGGACAAGAAGCTCGCGACCCTGGGATGGGTGGCCACCTGCATGTCGGTGGCCATGTACGTGGCCTACATCCCGCAGATCATCGGCAACCTGGAGGGCGACAAGGGCGACTGGATCCAGCCGCTGGTCGCCTCCATCAACTGCACCCTGTGGGTCATCTACGGGATGCTCTACTCCCCGCGGGACTGGCCCCTGGCCGTGGCCAACATGCCCGGCATCGTCTTCGGCCTGCTCGCCTTCTCCACCGCGCTGTTCTAGCGCACACCGCGGCCGTCCACCCGGCGCTCAGGTGCGGGTTCCGTGGTGAGGTGCGGCCGGGCCGCACGGCCCGGGGATCAGGCGAAGGCCTCCGAGGCCTCGTCCAGGGCGTCCACCTCGGCCTGGATCAGCTTCACCCCGGGGGCGGCCATCAGGGCCTCGAGCTGCTCCGGGGTGCGGGCCGAGGCGATCGGGGCGGTCACGCCCTTGGCCAGCAGCCACGCCAGCGCCGCGGTGGTGACCTCGACGTCGTGGTTCAGGGCCACCCGCTTCAGCGCGTCGATGACCTTCAGCCCGGCGTCGATCCCGGTCTCGGAGAAGTACCCGGAGACGAAGTCCTTGCGGGCAGCGCCCTCCAGGTCCTCCGCGGAGGAGTACTTGCCGGTCAGGAAGCCGGAGGCCAGGGAGAAGTAGGAGAACACGGCGACGTCGTACTCCTGGGCGATCTCCCGGTAGCCCTGCTCGTAGTCCTTGCGGTGCAGCAGGTTGTACTGCGGCTGGATCGCCACCGGCACCGCCAGCCCCTCGGCCTTGGCGAACTCGAACCACTGGCGCATCCGGTCCGGGGAGTAGTTGGACAGGCCCACGTACCGGGCCTTCCCGGCGCGCACGACCTCGTCGTAGACCCGGGCCTGCTCCTCGATGGTCACGGACTCGTCGTCGAAGTGCGCGTAGTACAGGTCCACGTGGTCGGTCTGCAGCCGCTCCAGGGAGGCGTCGATCGCCCCGAGCACGGCCTCGCGGCTCTGCCCGGAGTGCTCCGGGGGCTGGCCGGCCTTGGTCGCGATGACCACGTCCTCGCGGTTCTCGCGGGCGGCCAGCCACTTGCCCAGGACCTCCTCGGACTCCCCGCCCGAGTGCCCCTCGGCCCACGCGGAGTACACGTCCGCGGTGTCGATGAAGTTGCCGCCGGCGGCCACGAAGGCATCCAGCACGGCGAAGGACTGCTCCTCATCCGAGGTCCAGCCGAAGGTGTTCCCGCCCAGGTTCAGGGGGAACACGGACAGGTCGGTGCGGGGGATGTCGTTGCGCTCGGTCATGGGGACTCCTTGTCTCGAGGCTCACGACGCCTCCGCCGTGCCGGCGGGGCGTCGTCATCGTCACCTACGCACAACGGGACCGGCGGAAGAGGTATTCCGCCGGTCCCGTGCCGCGGTTGCCGGGACGAACCCGGCGTGGGGTGGATCAGCGCACCCCGGCGGCCTCCTGCCCGGAGCCGCCGGCCGCACCCGACCCGGCACCCGTCCCAGCGGACGGGCCAGCGGTCGACGACGCCGCGGCGTCGCCGTCGGTGCGGATCTGGGAGATGTCGATCGGCATGGTCGACAGGTCGTACTTCTCGTTCTCGTGGATCGTGGCGGCGACCTCCTGGGCCTCCTCCTCGTGCTCCACAGCGGGCATGGACCCGATGAGGTTGCGTCCGGAGGACTCCTTCATGCAGTACACGCCGATGCCGCCCACCAGGCAGGCGAACATGATGTAGTACGCGCCCATCATCTCGGTGCCGAACAGGTTCTGCAGCGCGGAGATGACCAGCCCGGTGGTGCCGCCGAACAGCCCCACGGCCACGTTGAACATCAGGCCCATCGCGGTGTAGCGCCGGTCCGTGGGGAACAGCGACGGCAGGGCGGAGGCCTGCACGGAGACCTGGAACATCATGATGACGCCCATGATCAGCAACCCCAGGAACGTGGACCAGGTGTGGCCCAGCATCATCAGGCGGAACGCGGGGATCGCGGCGAGGATGCCGACGACGCAGCCGGTGATCATCACGGGGCGGCGCCCGATGCGGTCCGAGAGGGCCCCGAACAGCGGCAGGCCCACGGAGACGATGATCAGCACGGGGATCAGCAGGGCGTTGCCGTGCAGGGTGTCGTAGCCCAGGGTCTCGGTGAGGTAGGTGGGCATGTAGGTGGTCACGGCGTAGCCGACGACCTGCGCGCACATGACCAGGGCGGTGCCCATGAGGATCTGCGGCCAGAAGTCCCGGATCAGGGAGCCGATCTGGCGCCACATGCCGGTCTTCTCCATCTCCCGCTCATCCTGGGCGACCTGCTCGCTCTGCGCCTCGAAGGCGTGGGACTCCTTGATGTGGCTGCGCATGTACAGCCCGATCAGCCCCAGCGGCAGGGCCACCCAGAACGGGATGCGCCAGCCCCAGGCCAGCATCTGCTCGTCCGTGGTGACCAGCTCGACGACGGTCACCAGCGCGGCCGCCGCGGCGAAGCCCAGGTAGGAGCCCAGATCCAGGAAGGAGCCCCAGAAGCCGCGGCGACGGTCCGAGGCGTACTCGGCGATGAAGGTCGCGGCCCCGGCGTACTCGCCGCCGGTGGAGAAGCCCTGGACGAACTTCAGCAGGATCAGCAGGATCGGCGCGGCCAGGCCCCAGGCGGAGTAGCCGGGCAGGCAGCCGATGAGGAAGGTGCCCAGGGACATCATGATGATCGTGAACGCGAGGATGGCCCGGCGTCCGATCCGGTCGCCCAGGGGCCCGAGGACCAGGCCGCCGAAGGGCCGCACGACGAAGGTCACGGCCAGGGTCGCGAAGGTGGCCAGCTGGCCCCACGGGTCCGGCAGCGGGAAGAACACCGCGGCGATGTAGGTCATGACGTAGGCGAACACGCCGATGTCGAACCACTCCATGAAGTTGCCCAGGAGGGTCGCGCGCAACGCCTTCTTCATCTCGGGCTGATCCACGACGTGGATGTCGTCGGGGCTCAGCGCCACACGGTCGGGTGAGGGATGGGTTCGGCTCATCAGTAAGTATGCTTTCCGGTCGACAAACCCGGACTACGGTACTCCTTCTGCTGAGCGATGCAATGCAGATCCTCGGTTCGTGGGGGAATTCACGGCGCCCCGGGCTGGTCTACGCTGGTCCGGTCCCACCCCGCTCCCGAAGGAGACCCATGTCCGCACTGCCCGCCGACGCCGCCGCCCCCGACCTGCTGGTGCTGACCACCGGCGGCACGATCGACAAGATCTACTCCACCGCCGGTCAGCTGGAGATCCACGAGCCCACCGTCGGCCCGATCCTCGAGCAGGCCGCCACGAACCTGCGCACCGCGGTGCGCGGCGTGCTCGCCGTGGACTCCCTGGACATAACCGCCGAGCACCGACGCATCCTCACCGAGGCGGTGGCCGCGGCCGAGACCCCGCGCATCGTCATCACCCACGGCACGGACACGATGACCGAGACCGCCGAGCACCTGCTCGCCGATCCGGAGGCCGTCGCGGGGAAGACGGTGGTGCTCACCGGGGCGATGCAGCCCTCCTGCATGAGGATCACGGATGCCCCGTTCAACGTCGGCGCGGCCGTCACCGCCGCGCAGCTGCTGGGCCCCGGGGTGTACATCGCGATGTCCGGGCGGGTCTTCCCCGCGGGCACCGTGGCCAAGGATCGGGCGCGCGGGGTGTTCGTGGACCGCTGAGGGTCCGGCGAGTCCGGCGGATTCAGGCGCGGTCGCGCACGCGGCGTCGGCGGCGGCGCCGATGCCGGCGGATCTGCTCCGGGGTGACCGTCTCCAGGTTGCGGGTCAGCGGCTCCCCCGGGGTCCAGCCCTGCTCCTTCAGCGGGCCCCGGCGGATCCGACGCCGCCCCAGGCGCAGCTTGGGGCGCGGGACCGTCAGATCCACCGGGGCCGGCAGGCGCCAGTTGCGCCAGCGGGACAGGATCCCCAGCACCCCGCAGGTCACGATCGCCACACCCATGCCCACGTTGGGCCGGTGCAGCAGCTCCTGGAAGACCACCATCTCAGCACCCCCGATCACCGCGATCGTCGCGTAGAGGGAGTTCCCGCCGAACACCGCCGGGATGCGGTTGACCATGATGTCCCGGATGGCCCCGCCGCCCACCGCGGTGGTGACCCCCAGGGCGACGGCGGGCAGCCAGTGCAGCCCCAGCCCGAGGGCCTTCAGGGTGCCGGTGGCCGTCCAGGCCCCCATGCCGACGAAGTCCAGGACGATCAGCAGCCGATCCGCCCACCGGGACCCCAGATCGATGGTGTAGGCCACCGCCGCCGCGGCCAGGACTCCCACCCAGTACCCGGCGTCGGTCAGGGCCACCGGGAACCCGGAGTTGAGCAGGACGTCGCGGATCATGCCCCCGCCCATCCCGGAGACGATCGCGAGCATGACGAAGCCGACGATGTCGAAGCGGAAGGCCCGCGCGACCGCGCCGCCGAGCAGCCCGTTGGCGGCCACCGCCGCGATGTCCACGGTCCGGAACATCACGCTGGGGTCCCAGTGCTCCACGGGCGGTCTCCTTCGGTCTCGGGGCGGGGTTCTCGGCGGGTGATCGGGGCGGGTGATCGGGTGCGAGCCGGGCTCGGCGCACCGGCCGGGCGGACCGGGCGGAACGACTCGGATGCCCCGGCGGGGCTAGGCGCGCGGGCGGGGCCCGGCGGCGTCGTTCTGCGCGGCGTCGTTCCGGGCGGCGGCGTCCCGGGCGGCGGCGTCGGCCTTGGCCTTGCCGCGCACGGTCCACAGGGTCCACAGCGGACCCACCAGCGGGAAGGCGAGCATGACCACGAGGTAGCCGAGCTTTCCGATCGGGTCGATGTGGCGGGACCTGCCCACCGCCACCAGGGCGATCAGGAACAGCACCGCGCAGATCAGGGCGAGGATCCCGATGGTCAGCTCCCCAGGGGACAGCGCCAGCGGGGACGCGGCGGCGAGCGGGATCATGGCGGTCTCCTCGGCGATCGGGGCGGCAACGGCTTCCAGCATGCGGGCCGGGTGCGGTCCGGTCAAGGCGACCGGGCCGCGGGCCGCCGAACCCCGGCGCGCCCGGGCCCGGGCTGCGGGGTGTTCAGGACCACACCCCTCCGAGGTACTTAGCATCCCTTTGCACCGTAGGATCGAGAAGCCAGAAGATCAGTACGGTGATGATCTGCCGATCCCGCCGACCGCAGGGCCGCCCGAGGGGACCACCGCCGCGCCGCCCCGATCCCTGGCCGGACGCGGCCCACCGGCGGCGCCCGCGGCATCGAACGGAAAGGGCATGAGCATGGTCGCCGGACCCTCGCAGCAGGAGCAGCATCGGCACTGGGAGGTCGAGGACGTCACCGTCACCGAACCGCCCGTCATCAAGCGCGCCATCGCGGCGGCCGCCATCGGCAACATCACCGAGTGGTACGACTTCGGCGTGTACGGCTACCTCTCGCTGACCATGAAGACCGTCTTCTTCCCGGAGACCGACGGCGTGCTCGGCAGCATCCTCGTGGCCGGGCTGTTCGCCGTCGCCTTCCTCGTGCGCCCCCTGGGCGGGATGTTCTTCGACCCGCTCTCGGACCGGATCGGGCGCAACCGGGTGCTCGCGCTGACCATGCTGCTCATGGCCGCCGGCACCTTCCTCATCGGCTGCCTGCCGGACTACCACTCCATCGGGCTGTGGGCGGCCTTCCTGCTGCTGTGCCGGCTGCTGCAGGGCTTCTCCACCGGCGGGGAGTACGGCAACGCCATGACCTTCATCGCCGAATACGCCCCGGACCGACGCCGCGGCCTGCTCGGCTCCATGCTGGAGGTCGGCACCTTCACCGGCTACCTGCTCGGCGCCTCCCTGGCCACCATCATGTCCGGGGGTGCTCAGCCCCGAGGCCATGCTGGCCTGGGGCTGGCGGGTGCCCTTCTACGTCGCCCTGCCCCTGGGCGTGGTCGGCCTGTACCTGCGCTCCAAGCTGGATGACACCCCCGCCTTCGAGGCCATGGAGAAGAAGTCCGCGGCGAAGGAGGAGCACCGCGTGGGCGCCCAGCTGAAGGAGACCTTCCGGCTCTGGCCCAACATGCTCGTGTGCTGCGGCCTGGTGATCGCCTGGAACGTCGCCAACTACATGCTCACCGCCTACATGCCCTCCTACATCCCGATCATGGCGAGCATGCAGGGCGGGCGCGGGGCCGTCTCCGAGCTGACCTCCCAGATCCTGCAGATCATCGTCATGGCCGTGTGCCTGGCGCTGATCCCCGTGCTCGGGTGGCTCTCGGATCGGGTGGGCCGGCGCCGTCGCCCTGACCGGCTCCGCCGCGCTGATCCTGCTGGCCGTCCCCGCGCTGCTGCTGATCCGCGCGGACGGGACGCTGAGCACCCTGTTCGGCCTGCTCATCATGGGTCTGTCCCTGATCTGCTTCAGCGCGACCATATCCTCGACCCTGCCCTCCCTGTTCCCCACCGCCCTGCGCGCCGGGGCCCTGTCCATCGCCTTCAACATCTCCATCTCGCTGTTCGGCGGCACCACCTCGGTGGTCATGGAGACCCTGGTGGGCAAGACCCAGAACCTCATGTGGCCGGCCTACTACCTGATGATCACCGGGGTCATCGGGTTCATCTCCCTGCGCTTCACCCCGGAGTCCAACGGACGGCCGCTGTGGGGGTCGACGCCGGCCGTGGCCCGCCCCGAGGAGGCCCCCGAGCACGTCGCCGAGCTCAACGCCCGGGTCCAGGCCGCGCAGCAGCCCCGCGAGAAGGCGCCCACCGCGGGCTGACCAGCGCGGACGCCCGTCCGGACATCCGCCCCGGCCCCACCTCGCCAAGCCCTTCCCCGAGGGGTTAGGATGGCCTCAGCGTCCCGGGAGGGCAGGCTCGGAGACACCGGGCCCCCGGGGCCGGCGAGGAGGTCAGCGCCGACGATGCTGCGGGCACGCGCCAGACACAGCCAGGGCCGCCGGGAATGGGTCACCACCCGGGACGGGCGCGAGCTGTGCGCCATGGTCATCGACGGCCCCCGTTGCGGTGCGGCCGAGGCCGCCGGGGCCGTGTGTCCCCGCCCCACCGTCATCGTCGAGGCCGACGCGGCGGACACCGGCTCGATGTGGGCGCTCGTGCAGCGCGCCGTCGGCGTCTCCGCCCGCACCGTGGTCTACGACCGCACCGGGCTGGGCCGCCCCGCCGGATCGGGTCGCCGCCCGGCTGCCCCGTGGACCCTGGAGCGTATGACCGCGGACCTGGAGGATCTGCTCGAGCACTTCGGCCCCGGACCCTTCGTCCTCGTGGGGCACGGCACCGGCGGGCCCGTGGTGCGCGCGGTGGCCGCCCGGCGTCGGGAGCGGATCTCCGGACTGGTGCTGGTGGATCCCGTGGACGAGCTGGGCCCCGCCCCGACCCAGTGCCGGCTCGGCCCGGTGAGCCTGGGAAGCCTGATGAGCCCGGAGAGCCTGCGCCGCGGCCTCTCCGAGCGGCGTCGCCCCCGGTGGGCCGCAGCGCTGTCCGGCACCGCAGACGCCGCCCGCCGCCTCGCGGCCCTCGCGCGGCACGGACGCTGCCTGCACCTGCTGCCGGAGGACGTCCGCGCGGACCTGGCCGCCGACGGCTGGGACGCCGCCAGCCGGACGGCCTCCGCGCAGCTGCGGGCCTCCCTCGACGAGACCCTGCCCGGCTGGCTGGACCAGTCCCCCAAGCTCGGCCGGATCCCGGTGACGGTGATCTCCGCCGGACGGCGCGAGGCCCGCCAGCCCGCCCGGCTGCGCGCCGCCCTGACCGCGGCCCACGCCCGCCGCGCCGGGGCCACCGGCCACGGCCGCCACGTGATCCTGCCCGGGGTCGACGGGGCGGGGCTGCCCGTGCTGGCCGCGCAGCAGGTGGCCGCCGAGATCCGCGCGCTGGCCGGCTGCCTGCCCGGGCGCCGGGCCTACACCCCGCACCCCTGGCGGCTCTAGCCCCTTCCCACGGGTCCGCGGCGCAGAATGGGAGCATGAGCAGCACCGACCTCCCCGTCTTCTCCTTCGGAACCCTCCTCAACCCCCGCGTCCAGGAGCACCTGTTCGGGCACACCGTGCACGCCCAGCCCACGGAGCTGGCCGACCACGACGTCGTCGACGTGCCCATCCTGGATCCGGCGGTGATCGCGGCCAGCGGCAAGGACGTGCACCCCGGTGTCGTGCGCCGGATCCGCCGCAGCGTCGCCGGGGCTCTGCTGCCCCTGGACGCGCAGCAGCTGGCCGCGGCGGACGCCTACGAGGTGGCCGCCTACGCCCGGCGCCGCACCCTCACCCGCACCCCCGGCGCCACCGAGACCCGGCCCGCGTGGGCCTACCTCAGCGCGAACCCGCTGGCCGTCGCCCAGCGGATCGCGGTGATCGGGGATTCCATCGCCTACGGCCGAGCCAGTCTCGACGGCGGGTGGGCGGCGGCCCTGGGCGCCTGGCACGTGGGCCGCGAGGAAGCCGAGCACCGGCTGTACCAGCTGGCCTACCCGGGCACCACGATCCGCCGGATCATTCAGCACATCCTCCCGGAGCTCACCGCGCGCAGGGCCGACACCGTGCTGATCAGCGCGGGGATCAACGATCTGCTGCTGGACGGCACCTCCCCGCGGGAGCTGGTGGAGCTGGTGCAGCGGCTGTGCGCCGACCTGGAGGCCGAGGGGATGCGCCCGGTGGTCCTGGGCCCCACGTGGCTGGACGCCCAGCGGGTCCGGACCGTGCTGGGCCACGAGGTGGACCCGGACCTGGTGCGGGAGCACCGCGAGCGCCTGGCCGCGTGGGCGCGGCAGACCCACCGGGACCACCTGGATCCCTGGCCGGTGCTGGAGGGCCACCCCGAGCGGGTGCGCGCGGACGGGCTGCATCCCGACGCCGAGGGTCACCGGATGCTGGCGCGGTGGCTGCTGGGGCTGGCCCAGGGCCCGGCCGAGGATTGGCAGCCCGCCTGACCAGGGCAGCCCGACCGGGCCGGGCTCAGCGCTTCCCGAACCCCTGGAAGGCCCTCTCGATGGTCTCGGCGAAGACCGTGCCGCCGGGGATGTTGGGGTGGGTCAGGTCCGACTGCAGCAGGTCCGGGCGGGTGGAGGCGATCGCGTACCAGTCCGCGATCCGCACGTTCGGCCGCTTCTTCGCCTGATCCCACAGCAGCTGGTTGGCGGCCTCGATGAAGGTGGACTGCCCGTAGATCGTCACCAGCACGACGTCGCGGTCCGGGCCGATCATGTCCAGCACCCGGTCCAGCACCCCCGGCTCGGGGATGCCGCCGTTGGTGCCGAAGTCCAGGACCACGCAGGGCCCGAGGGTGCCGTCATCCAGGTGCGAGCGCACCAGCCCCTCGGCCTCGTCCCACTTGCGGTTGGGCACCCCGTCGATCACCGCCCCCGGGAACTGCTGCATGAGCCCGGGCGCGGAGACGGCGATCAGGGAGTCCCCGATGAACGTCATGTCCTCGGGCTTGGGGGAGGCGCACTGCGATCCCTTCGGCGTCGGGCTGGCGGAGGGGGCGGCGGAGGCGCTGGCCGAAGGGGCGGCGCTGGCCCGCTGCTCGGCCCGCTCCTTCGCCCGCTCGCGCGCCTTCTGCTGGGATTCGGCCATGGCCTGCTGGGCGGCGTCCACGTCCTGCTCCACCTGGCTGCGCTGCGGGGCGGTGACGACGGCGACCGCGGCGGTGCCGAACAGCAGCACCCCCACCAGCCCGCCGGCCAGGGCGGCGCGCAGGCGAGACGACATCGTGCGCCGGGCGTCGGCCGAGCCGATGGCGGCCAGTCCGGCGCTGAGCACGGTGGCCGCCCCGAGCAGGACGGCGCGGAAGCCGCGGCGGCGCACGGGCTGCTCGATCCACCGCTCGGAGACGGCGGCCAGCACCACGGTGAGCGCCACCGCCGCGGCCTGCACCCCCCACCACGCGGGGGTGCGGACGCCGGTGGGCGCCAGGTCGTTGAGGATCTTCAGCACGGGCCAGTGCCACAGGTAGATCCCGTAGGAGCGGTGCCCCACCCATACGAGGGGCCGGGCCTCCAGCACCCGCCCCAGGGCCGGGGCCGGGCCGAGCTGGCTGGCGATCATCGCCAGGGCGCCGAGGCTGACCAGGACCAGCCCCCCGCGGTAGGTGGCGGCGCCGTCTTCGGTGAGCACCGCGAAGCACGCGCCGACGACAAGCGTCCCGACGCCCAGCAGCGCCGACGCAGGACCGCGCCGGGCGAGCAGGCCGGCGGCCGGGCCCCGGCCCAGCTGCCAGGCGAAGGCCAGGGCGATGCCCAGCAGCAGCCCGAAGGCGCGGGTGTCCGTGCCGTAGTAGACGCGGGTGGGGTCCTCGCCCGGGACGTAGAGACCGGCCATCAGCGCCGCGGAGGCGACGGCCCCGGCCAGGGCCAGGAGGATGCGCGGGGCGGGGCGGCGGGTCAGGGCCATGATCCCGAGGAACAGCAGCGGCCAGACCAGGTAGAATTGCTCCTCCACGGCCAGGGACCAGAAGTTCATGAACAGCACGGGGGCGGTGTGGTGGAAGTAGGAGCCGCCCGCGGCCAGTTCCAGCCAGTTGGTGGAGAAGGTCAGCGCGCCGAGGACCTGCCGGTCCAGGTGCACCCGCAGATCCGGGCCGCCCAGCAGGGACGCCGCGCAGCACACGGTGATGACCACGAGCAGCGCCGGCAGCAGGCGCCGGGCCCGCCGGACCCAGAAGCCGCGCAGATCGATCCGCCCGGTGCGGGCGCGTTCGCGCAGCAGGAGCGTGGTGATGAGGAAGCCCGAGACCACGAAGAACACGTCCACGCCGATGAAGCCGCCGGGCAGCAGACCCGGGCCCACGTGATAGATGACGACGGCGAGCACCGCGATCGCCCGCAGGGCGTCCAGGCCGCTGATGTGGAAGCGGCGGGCCGGGGAGCTCGCGGCGGTGGCGTCGGGACCTGCCGGGAGGCGGCCTGCTGCGGGTCCGGTGTGGGCGGGGCGGTCGCTGGGGGAGGCAGAGGACATGGATCCTCGAGGGGCGAAGACGGGGATGTGAAGAGGGGGAGCGCGGGTCCACCCGGCGCCGTCGCCGATTCTAACCCGGGCTGCGTGCGCTCGGGGCCTCGACGGGCGGTTCCGATGTGCGAGGCTCACCCGCGGTGGCGGATACTGGTCAGCGATGGCTTCGCAGACGGCTCAGGTGATCGGCTCCGGCGTGGGCATGGCGGTCCTGGGTGCGTCCATGGGGTTCAGCCCCACCCTGTACGCCGTCGTCCTGCACCAGCTGAACCGCTCCCCGCGCGCGGCGACGATGATCCGCTGCCTGGCCCTGGGTCTGGGCACGGGCACGCTGCTGCTCCTGCTGCTGTTCCAGGTCTTCGATCCGAGCCAGCTGGCCCGCGAGGTCGGCGGCGCCGTGCGGCGGCTGCTCACCCAGCGGAACCTGGACCTCGCCGTGGGGGTGCTCTTCCTGCTGGCCGCCGGCTGGGAGGCCGCCCGCTCCGCCGCGCCCCGTCCACCCGCCCGGACCGGGGCGACGGCCCAGGCGATGACGCCGCTGGGCATCTACCTGTTCGGCGCGCTCAGCGCGGGGCTGAGCACCAACCGGATCCTGCTCACCTACGCCACGAGCCGGCTGATCACCCGCACCACCGAGGCGTGGCCGTTGCAGCTGGTGCTGGTCGGCCTGCTGCTGGGCGCGCTGATGGGACCGTACCTGCTCTCCTCGTGGGTGTGGAACCGGTTCCCGCGGGCCAGCGGCTGGGTGCGGGCGGGGTTCGACTGGCTGATGCACTGGGATGCCCGGGTGATCCTCGCGGTGGTGCTCCTGGTGCTCGGCCTGGCGTTCCTGCTCCTGGCCTTCCCGCCCGCCCTGCTCACCCGGTGACGCGCCCACGATCCGCTGCCCATTCCCTCCAGCGCCCCGGCCGCCCTTCGCGGCCAAAGCCCGGGAGGGGCGGCCGGGCGGGGCCGTCACAGCAGGAGGCTGCGGATCAGGAAGCGCTTGCCCTCCGGGGCCTCCACGGAGAAGCCGGACCCGCGCCCGTCCACCACGTCCACCGTCAGGTGCGTGTGCTTCCAGTACTCGAACTGCTCGCGGGACATCCAGAACCCGATCCGCCCGAGCACCGCGCCGCGCCCGTCCGGCAGATCCAGCTCGCCCAGGAGCACGTCCGCCGCGCCGGTGCGGAACTCCCCGGCCGGAAAGCACATGGGCGAGGAGCCGTCGCAGCAGCCGCCGGACTGGTGGAACATCAGCGGCCCGTGGATCTCCCACAGACTCCGCAACAGGGCCACCGCCTCCCCCGTGAAGGCCACGCGGGAGGCCGTCTCCCCCGCGACGGCGGGGTGAGCCTCGATGGTCTCCCGCCCGGCGGCGCCGTCGGCCCCGGCCCCCGGTTCGCGGCGGCTCGCGTCGGAGGACGCCGGGCGGGCGTCGTCGTGGGCCGGCATCAGTACTCGATCACCACGCGACCCTCGATCTTCCCGTGGTGCATCTCGTCGAAGATCCCGTTGATGTCCTGCAGCGGGCGCTTGGAGAGGGTCGGATGGATCAGGCCGCGGGCATAGAAGTCCAGGGCCTCCTCCATGTCCCGTCGGGTGCCGACGATCGACCCGCGGATGGTCAGGCCCTTGAGCACGATGTCGAAGATCGGCGCCGGGAACTCCCCCGGGGGCAGGCCGTTGAACACGATGGTCCCGCCGCGGCGGGCCATGTCGATGGCCTGCCGGAAGGCGTCCGGGTGCACCGCGGTGATCAGCACCCCGTGCGCCCCGCCGGTGGCCTCCTGGATCTGCGCGGCCGGATCCCCCGACATCGCGTTGACGGTGAGCTCCGCCCCGTGCTGGCGGGCCAGGGCCAGCTTGTCCTCGGCGACGTCCACCGCGGCCACCCGCATCCCCATCGCCACCGCGTACTGCACCGCCAGGTGCCCCAGACCGCCGATCCCGGAGATGACGACCCACTGGCCGGGCCTCACCTCGGTGCGCTTGAGGCCCTTGTACACGGTCACCCCGGCGCACAGCACCGGCGCCACCTCGTACGGGTCGGCGCCTTCGGGGATGCGGGCCGCGAAGTCCGCGTCCACCAGCATGTACTCGCCGAAGGAGCCGTCCACCGAATACCCGCCGTTGACCTGCTCCTCGCACAGGGTCTCCCAGCCGGTCTGGCAGTGCTCGCAGCGACCGCAGGCCGACCACAGCCACGCGTTGCCCACCAGGTCGCCGACCTGCAGGTCCGCCACCCCCTCACCGAGGGCCACCACCTCGCCCACGCCCTCATGGCCGGGGATGAAGGGAGGGGTGGGCTTGACCGGCCAGTCGCCGTCCTTGGCGTGCAGGTCCGTGTGGCACACGCCGGAGGCGATCAGCTTGACCAGGGCCTGTCCGGGCCCGGGGGTGGGACGCTCGACGTCGGTGACGTCCAGCTCCTCGCCGAAGGCGCCGACCACGGCTGCTGTCATGGTGCTCATCAGGGATTCTCCTTCGAATCGTCGTGAAAGGGTTCCAGGGGTGCTCGGGGAGGGGCGTGCTCGCCTCAGAAGAGGCCCATCGCGTCCTCCGAGTACGAGACCAGGAGGTTCTTGGTCTGCTGGTAGTGGTCAAGCATCATCAGGTGCGTCTCCCGGCCGATGCCGGAGGACTTGTACCCGCCGAAGGCCGCGTGCGCGGGGTAGGCGTGGTAGTTGTTCACCCACACGCGCCCCGCCTGGATGGCCCGGCCCGCGCGGTAGGCGGTGTTGCCGCTGCGGGACCAGACCCCGGCCCCCAGCCCGTAGAGGGTGTCGTTGGCGATCGAGATCGCGTCGTCGTAGTCGGCGAAGGTCGCCACGGAGACCACGGGCCCGAAGATCTCCTCCTGGAAGATCCGCATCGAGTTATCCCCCCGGAAGATGGTGGGCTGCACGTAGAAGCCGTCGGCCAGCTCGCCGTCGAGCACGGCCCGCTCCCCGCCGGTGAGCACCTCGGCGCCCTCCTGGCGCCCGATGTCCAGGTAGGACAGGATCTTCTCCAGCTGGTCGCTGGAGGCCTGGGCGCCCATCATCGTGTCCGTATCCAGCGGGTTGCCCATCCGGATCCGCTCGGTGCGGGCCACCACGGCCTCCAGGAACCCCTCCGCGATGCTCTCCTGCACCAGGGCCCGGGAGGGGCAGGTGCACACCTCCCCCTGGTTCAGGGCGAACAGGGTGAAGCCCTCCTGGGCCTTGTCCCAGAAGGCGTCCTCCCGGTCCATGACGTCCTCGAAGAAGATGTTGGGGCTCTTGCCGCCGAGCTCGAGGGTCACCGGGATGATGTTCTCCGAGGCGTACTGGGAGATCAGCCGGCCGGTGGTGGTCTCCCCCGTGAAGGCGATCTTCGCGATGCGCGGGGAGGAGGCCAGGGGCTTGCCGGCCTCCACCCCGAAGCCGTTGACCACGTTGAGCACGCCGGCCGGCAGCAGGTCCCCGATCAGCTCCATGAGCACCAGGATCGAGGCCGGGGTCTGCTCCGCCGGCTTGAGCACGACGGCGTTGCCGGCGGCCAGCGCGGGGGCCAGCTTCCACACCGCCATCAGCAGCGGGAAGTTCCAGGGGATGATCTGCCCGACCACGCCCAGCGGCTCGTGGAAGTGGTAGGCGGTGGTGTCCTCGTCGATCTGGGACAGCCGCCCCTCCTGGGCGCGGATCGCCCCGGCGTAGTACCGGAAGTGGTCCACGGCCAGCGGCAGGTCCGCCGCCAGGGTCTCCCGCACGGCCTTGCCGTTGTCCCAGGTCTCCGCGACGGCGAGCATCTCCAGGTTCTGCTCCATGCGCTCGGCGATCTTCAGCAGCACCGCGGCCCGCTCGGCGGGGGCGGTCCGGCCCCAGGCGGGGGCGGCGGCGTGGGCGGCGTCCAGGGCGGCGTCGATGTCCTCGGCGGTGCCGCGGGCGATCTCACAGAAGACCTTCCCGGTCACCGGGGTGACGTTCTCGAAGTACCGGCCCTTGGCGGGCGGCGTCCACTCACCGCCGATGAAGTGCTCGTAGCGGTCCTTGAAGGTCAGCAGGGAGCCGTCGGTGCCGGGATTCGCATACGCGGTCATGGGATCTCCTCCATCCTCGGGTGCCTCATCGCACCCATGGGTGATGCTAGTCACCCTTCGGGCTCATGTGAAGCGGAGTGCGCGATCCGAACAGACGGAGCGGATTCATGGCTCGACCCCCCGGCCACCGGACTTGCGGCGGATTCGGGATTTCGCCGAGCGGAGCGGCGGACTCATGCACTGCGGAGTGTCGATCCGGGAGCGGGCGGGGCGGCGGGGGCGGGAGGATGCGTTCCCGCAGGGCGATCACCCTGGTCCGCGGCGTCGGGATGGGCCATGCTGGAAGCGGCACCCCATCCGGGGCGCCTCGAGCCACCGAAGGAGCCCGTCATGCCCGATCCCACGAAGGACGACCTGGAGCACACCGCCTCCGAGGAGGAGCCCGGCCAGGGCGAGACCACCGAGGAGGCCGCCGAGCAGCAGATCTCCGGCGGTGCGCAGGAGCGGCGCGGCAGCTGACCCCGTCTCCCCGCGGGGCGCAGGGCTATGCGGCGTGCAGCCGCACCCCGTGCTCCGCGCACCAGCGGGCCAGGTCCTCATGGGGCGCCTCGGTGACGATGTCGTCGATGACGCCCAGGGCCGCCAGGTGGTAGAAATCCTGGTATCCCACCTTGGAGGTGTCCAGGGGCACCACGACGCGCCGTGCCGCCTGGATCGCCGCCTGCTTCACATACCCCTCGGCCACATCCACAGTGAAGATCCCCTGCGGGGTGATGCCGCTGACCCCGATGAACGCGGTGTCCACATGGAAGCGGGAGAGGGTCTCCACGGTGATGGCCCCGCTCAGAGAGCCGCCGACCCGCTTGTACTCCCCGCCGAGCAGCGTGTGGCGGAGGCCGGGGCGCTCCGCGACGGCCATCGCCGCGCCGATCGAGTTGGTCAGCACGTTCACCGCATCCCGCTCCAGATGCTCGGCGAGCACCTCGATCGTGGTGCCGGAATCGAGGAACACCGACTGTCCCTCCTGCACCATCTCCGCGCAGCACGCGGCGATCGCCCGCTTGGCCTCGATGTGGCGGGCCTTCCTGGCGTCATTGGTGGACTGCGGTCTGGTTTCGATCGCGATCGCTCCACCATGGGTGCGTCGCAGGAGTCCCTCCTGCTCCAGGGCGGTGAGGTCCTTGCGCAGCGTGGGCTCGCTGACGCCGAAGGGCTGCACGAGGTCGGCCAGCCGGACGCTGCCGGCGCGTCGGACCAGGTCGGCGATCTTGCGGCGGCGCTGTTCGGCGAAGTCCGTGCTCTGAGCTCTCATCGCTCCCCAGGATACCGGCGTCGCCCAGCGATCGCGGGGCGACGGGCTCCACCCCCCACGTGGTTTCGTTCGTGATCGTTGCACATCACTAGCTTTCGTTCTACGCTCCTTCTGAGCATAAGCGAAAGGTAACGATCATGTTCAAGCGCACCCGAACCCTGAACCGGAACACCACCGCAACCCTCCTCTCTCCCGCCTCCGGGGACCTCGTCTCCCTGTCCAAGGTGCCGGATCTGCTGCACGCCCGCCGCGTGCTGGGCCCGGGCGTGGCCGTCGCCCCGGAGGATGGGCTGTTCGTCGCACCCCTGGACGGCGTCGTGCGCACCAGCCCGCGCAGCCCGCACGCCTACTGGATCCGCTCCGAGGACACGCTGGGCGGCAGCCCCCTGGAGATCCTCGTGCTGGTGGGCACGGACAGCTGCCGCGCACAGGCCCCGGCGGTGATCCCGCTGGTGGCGGACGGGCAGCGGGTCACCGCCGGACAGCCGCTGTGCCGAGCCGATCTGGAGATCCTCGAGGCTCAGGCCAGCTCCACCCTCTCCCCCGTGGTCATCACCGCCCGCCCCGAGGGCACCGCGATCAGCCTCGGCACCGCGCACGCCACCGCCGGTTCGACGCCGCTGGTCCGCCTCACCGCCGCCTGACCCCGCGCCGAACCGTCACCTGCGTGGCATCTGAGCGCCCCGGAACCCCCGCGCGTGACGGTTCGGCGATTCCGCACGCTCCCTACCGCCCGTAGGCGCTGGACTCCGGGTGGTCCAGGGTCGAATGGCTCCGGTTGTCGTGCATGAACAGCACCGCGACCAGGCCCAGCCCCCCCACGACCACCACGTACCACGGGAAGACGCCCGCGAAACCCTGCTCCTTCAGGAACAGCGCCACATACTCTGCGGACCCGCCGAACAGAGAGTTGCCGATCGCATACGTGAAGCCCACCCCGAGCCCGCGCACGTGCGCGGGGAACATCTCCGCCTTCACGATCCCGGAGATCGAGGTGTACAGGCTGAGGAACAGCATCGCCACGAGCACCAGCAGTGAGGCGGTGACCAGGGAGGAGGACCGTCCGATGAGCGTCAGCAGCGGCACCACCAGCACGATCATCCCGAGCACGTAGATCAGCATGGAGGTCTTGCGCCCGATCCGATCCGAGAGCCACCCGGCCGCCGGCTGCATCAGCAGATACAGCAGCAGGCACACGGTCATCGCATCGGCCACCTCCCCCTTGGCGAACCCGCCGGTGTTGATCAGATACTTCTGCATGTACGTGGTGAACACGTAGAAGGTCAGCGAGCCGATGCTCGTGATCCCCAGGACCACCCAGAACGCCCGCGGGTAGTCCCGCAGGATGGTCAGGAACCGGCCGGTGGTGCGCCGCTGCCGCTCCTCGGACGTCGTCGTCTCCGCCAGCCCGGAGCGCAGCCACAGGGACACGACGGCGGCCAGCGCCCCGATCACGAAGGGCAGGCGCCACCACCCGGCGGTGATCGCGTCATCACCGAGGGTGTGGGTCATGATCACCGCGAGCAGGCTGGCCAGCAGCTGTCCGCCGATCAGCGTGACGTACTGGAAGGAGGAGAAGAACCCGCGCTTGCCGGCGGTGGCGACCTCGGACATGTACGTGGCGGTGGAGCCGTACTCCCCGCCCACGGACAGGCCCTGCACGCAGCGGACGAGCAGCAGCAGCCACGGCGCGGCCGCCCCGATGGTCTGCGCCGTCGGCAGCATGGCCAGACACAGCGACCCGGCGCACATCAGCAGGATCGAGGCGAGCATCGAGGTCTTGCGGCCGTATCGGTCCGCGACCCGCCCGAACACGTACCCGCCGATCGGGCGCATCAGGAAGCCGACGAAGAACACGGCCGCGGACTTCGCGAAGGCCCCGGTCTCTCCCGTGCCGGTGAAGAACAGCGGCGCGAAGTACACGCTGAAGAACGCGTAGATGTAGAAGTCGAACCACTCCACGAGGTTGCCGCTGGAGGCGGCGAGGATGGACTTCACGACGCTCGCGGTGGAGCCCGCGCCGGGATCGGCGGAGCCCGGTCCGGGATGCCGTCGAGCCTCGGACTCGACTGGGGCCTCCTCGGGGGTTCGGCGGGAAGGTTCCACGGGGGACATGGCAGCTCCTCGATCCGATGAGAGATATTCGCCTCAGAATACTTCCCTCAGAGTAATCCACGTCACCGACGCCGACTGACCCCGCGCCGAGCCGTCACCGGCGTGGCGTCTGAGCCCCTCAGAGCCCCCGCGGGTGACGGCTCGGCGACCGCGGGGGAAGGCACCTCAGCCGTGCTCGGAGAGGAAGCATTCGGCGGCTCCTGTGACCAGCTGGTAGCCCGCGGACTTGCGCGCCTGAGCGTCGAAGGCGTGATTGGCCAGCGGGACCCGCAGATCCGTGACCGCGGCTCCCCGGGCGCGGGCCGCGGCGACGAAGTCCCGCACCGAATCCGGGGGCACGAACGTGTCCGCTCCGCCGCGGATGATCAGCGTCGGCGGGTCACCGCGCGTCGCCCAGGTGCGCGCATCCAGGGTCTGGTAGCGCTCGGGAGGCTCCGCGGGGGTGCCGCCGACGAACTCCTCCGCGGCCTTCCCGGCCCCCAGGGCCCGGACCCGCTGCACCGCGGCCACGTCCACCGTGGGATACAGGGCGACGACGGCGCGCGGCACCGGCAGGGCGGCGGCGTCGTCGATCCCATCGAGGGTCCCCGCCGCGATCCGATCCGCCAGATTCACCGCCAGGTCCCCGCCGGCCGAGTCGCCGAACACCGAGATCCGCCGGGGATCCCCGCCCAGCGTGCCCGCGTGGCGGGCCACCCAGGCGTAGGAGCGGGCCAGGGAGCGCGGCGCCTCCTGCCAGGTCGGGTGCCCCGGGGAGGCCAGCGGGTACTCCGGGCGCACCACGAGCCAGCCGCGCTGGGCCAGATCCCGCAGCGTGGCCTGCATCTGCGCGTCGGTGGTCCAGCCGCCGCCGTGCACATCGAACAGGATCGGGGCGTGCTGGGCCCCGCCGGGCGGCGTCCAGATCTGCAGCCGACCGTGGACCTCATCCTGAGCGGGGATCGTGCGATCCGGGGGCGCGGTCATGGACCCCGGGGCGAGCGTGCGGACCAGGTCCACGGGAGCCCCGGCGCGCTCAGCGGTCACAACGACGGCGCCGTAGGCGGCCCCGGGAACCACCGCGCCCAGCACCGCCAGGGCCAGGGTGCTCAGATCGCGGATCCGGGACGCGACCCGCACGCGGCGGCGTGCCGGCATCCCGGAGAGCACGAGCCCCGCCCCGAGCAGCGCGGCCGGCGCGAGGAAGGGTGCCAGGGTGGGCAGCAGGACGGAGAGGGCGAAGGGCACCTGCTCCGCCGCCGGGACGATGGCGAGGGCGGCGGGGATGCCCGCGAGCGCGCAGAGCACCGCGCCGAGGACCCGACGCAGTCGACCGCGGCGGGCCGATGCGCCCGGGGACCGGCGTCGCGGCCCCGCCGGATCGACAGCGACCTCGCGTCCCCGTCGCGACAAGATTCGCATAGCCTCAGAATAGGGTGCCGGGCCGACGGCCGACAGGGGTCGGGAGCTACAGGTGCAGCCCCAGCAGCATCCCGCCCCAGGCCGCGAGCGTCCCGAGGCCGATGACCCCGAGCAGGTTCGCCGCGGCCAGCCCCCACCGGCGCTCCTGCACCAGCCGCACCGTCTCGACCATCGCCGTCGAGAAGGTGGTGTACCCGCCGAGGAAGCCCGTGCCCAGCACCGCCTGCCACACCGGGGACACCAGCCCACCCAGGGCCAGACCGGTGACCAGGCCCAGCAGGAAGGAGCCGGTGACGTTGATGACGCCGGTGGCCCACGGGAACGCCGCCCACCCGCGCAGCGGCGCCGAACCTGCCGCGACGGCGGACTTCAGCAGCCCGTCCAGCAGCATCCGCACGGCGGCACCCAGCCCTCCGGCCAGGCACACGCCCAGGAACAGGACGAGGCTCATGCGTCCTGCACCTCCCGCTCCGGGGAGGCCGGGGCCACCAGCCGGTGCCCCAGCGCGACGCCGAGGAAGGCCGCCGCCAGCCCCAGCACCAGGGTGGCCGCCGGGTAGGCCAGCCCCACCCCGAGGCCCCGCTCCCCCAGCAGCTGGACGGTGGTCTCGGACAGCGTGGAGTAGGTGGTGAACCCGCCGAGCAGGCCCGTGCCCACGAGGATGCGCCCGGTGCGCCGGATGCCCTGGTCCGGGCCGCGCATCGCCAGACCCTCCAGCAGCAGGCCCAGCAGGAAGGCGCCGAGCACGTTGGCGACCAGCACCGCCCCGCGGCCCTGACCGGCCCCGGGCAGCAGCAGCGTCAGCCCGTACCGCAGCCCCGTGCCCAGCGCGCCGCCGAGGAACGCGAGGCCGAGGTAGCGGAACCTCAGATGCAGGGGGCGCACGGCTGCCTCCTCAGGTCGGACGGATGGACGGCGGATCCGGAGATGATCCGTCTCCACGGTAGTCCCTCCCCCGACCCCGACGCCCCCGGAGCAGGAGAGCGCCGGGGAGCGCCGGAGGAGCCCGGAAACGGGGAGCACAATGGGAGGACTACGCATCCCCTCGCGAACGGAGCACCACCGTGGACCACATCCGACTCGGCGATTCCGGGCTGTACGTCTCCCGCCTGGCCCTGGGCACCATCCCCTTCGGCTCCGGCGGCGGCATGGAGGAGATTGCCGGGCTGGACGACGCCGCCGCGACCCGCCAGCTGGAGACCGCCCTGGAGCGCGGGGTGAACTTCGTGGACACCGCGAACATCTACAACGGCGGGGACTCCGAGAAGGTGCTGGGCCGGATCCTCGGCCGGCACCGGGAGGAGATCGTGCTGACCTCCAAGGCCCGCACCGCCGTCGGGGACGGACCCAACGACTCCGGGGCCTCCCGGCTGCACCTGACCCGCGCCGTCGAGGACTCCCTGCGCCGCCTGGATACGGACCACCTGGACCTGCTGTACCTGCACCAGTGGGACGGGCAGACCCCCATCCGGGAGACCATCGAGACCATGGCACAGCTGATCCGGGCCGGGAAGATCCGCTACTGGGGGGTGTCCAACTACAGCGGCTGGCAGCTGGCGAAGACCGTGTACGAGGCCCGCATGGCCGGTCTGCCCGCCCCGATCGCCCAGCAGGTCTACTACACCCCCGAGGCCCGGGAGATCGAGTACGAGATCATCCCGGCCGCCCGGGACCTGGGGGTCGCCACCTTCGGCTGGTCCCCGCTCGGGGAGGGACTGCTCAACGGGAAGGTGCGCCGCGGGCGCCCGACGCCGTCGGACACCCGGCAGGGCACCGGCTGGCCCGAGCCACACGTGACGGACTGGGACCGGGCCTACGACCTCATCGAGCTGTTCGACGAGATCGCCCAGGAGCTGGGGTGGAGCATCCCGCAGGTGGTGATCTCCTGGATCCTGGGTCGCCCCGGGGTGGCCGGCACGGTGATCGCGGCCCGGCGCCAGGAGCACCTGGAGCAGGACCTGGACGCCGCCGAACTGCACCTGCCGCAGGAGGCCCGCGATCGCATCACCCGCGCCTCCCAGCTGCCGGCCTACTACCCGCTGTGGCACCGGCTGATGAACGGCCAGGACCGCCCGGAGCCGGCCGAGACGGAGTTCTTCGCGGAGCAGCGCGAGCACGTCTTCGGCGCATTGGACGGCGCGTCCGGCGACGACGACTGAGCCGCCCGTGCTGAAGCCGATCCTCTGGCCGGTCCTCGTCCCGTCCCTGCTGTTCTCCATCGGCATCGGGGCGACGATCCCGGTGTACGTGCTGGCCGCGCTGCAGCTGGGGGCCGGCAACGCCCTGGCCAGCGGCACCGTGACCCTGATGGGCGCGGTCTCCCTGATCTTCACGGTCCCGGTGGGCATCCTCATCGACCGGGTCGGGGACCGCCGGGCGATGACCCTGGGCACGGTCGCGGCCGTCGTCGTCACCGCCCTGACGGTGTTCGCGCTGGCCGCTCCCCTGGCCCAGCCGCTGGCCCTGACCCTGTACATCGTCCTGCTGCTGCTGCGCGCCCCCGTGGAGGACATCTGGCGCCTGGCCCGGCAGGCGGTGGTCGCCGAGCACATGCCCCCGGCCCACCTGGGCAAGGCCATGACCGCCCTGGGCGGGACCATGCGGGTGGGCAACCTGCTGGGCCCGCTGATCAGCGCGGCGCTGCTGGTGTGGCTGCCGCTGTGGTCCGTGTACGTGTTCTCCTGCCTGTGCGCGGTGCTGGCCGTGGTCATCCTGAACATCCCGGCCCTGAACCGCGGCTTCGACGACGCCGCGGCCCGCTCCTCCCGCGCGGGTACGGAGGAGCCGGTCCCGGAGATCGGGGCGGCCACGGGGGCCGCCGAACCCGAGGGACCCGCCGAGGCGGCCGCGGATCTGGCCGAACGGGCCGAGCCCGCACCGGCGAGCCCGCGCCCGTCCCTGCGGGCCCTGGCGGTGGACTGGCACGCGGTCTGGCTGGCCGGGATCGGGATCCTGGTGCTGGCCGTGGCCCGGGTGCTGCAGCCGCTGATGGTGCAGCTGTGGGGCGCGTCCATCGGGCTGCACGAATCCGGGATCTCCCTGCTGGTGGCGGTGGGCGCGGCGATCGAGCTGGTGCTGATGTTCCCCGGCGGGTACCTGAAGGACCGGCTGGGCCGGGTCGCGGTGCTCACCGCGTGCCTGGCCGTGTTCGGCGCGGGCTTCGTGCTGATGGGCGCCGTGCCCACGGTGGCGGGGCTGGTCGCGGCCGTCGTCGTGATGGCGGTGGGCAACGGCCTGGGCGCCGGGGTGAACATGACGATCGGGGCGGACCTGAGCCCCGCGGTCGGCCGGGCCCGGTTCCTCGGGGTGTGGGCGGTGTTCACCAATGCCGGGCAGCTGGGCGGACCCGCCCTGGTCTCCGCGCTGCTGAGCATCGCCAGCCTGCCGGCGGCCCTGATCTGCGCGGGCGCGGTGACCCTGGGCGGGGCCGTGTGGACGGCGGCCACCGGGCGGCGCACCGGCCTGCCCGGGCCGCGGCGCTGAGCCGACGCCGACCCGGGAGCCGACCCGCCGCTGAACCGGCACCGGGTCGGCCCCGTGCTCACTCGGTGCCGGCTTCCACATCGATGGTGACAGGATGGGCTCCATGCACCGCGATCAGCGCTTCACCGGCCACATAGCCGGGGTCGGCACCGCCTCGGGGCTGCGCCTGGTCCTGGGAGCCTGGCACACCACGCCCCACGGACCCTTCGCCGACGTCATGCTCGCCCACCCGGACGGCACCCGCCAGCTGCTGGCCCCGGACCCGTGGGTCCGGGACTTCGTGAGCGCCACCTACACCTTCGACGACGCCCGCGTCCTGCCCGTGCGCCTGGCGCGCACCGGGACGGGGCGGGCCTCCCGGTGGGAGGTTTCGGCCGGGCCCCTGGAGTGGAACTTCGCCGTCGGGGCCCGGGACCCCCTGGGGCTGCTGCTGCGCGCCGTGCCGGGGCCGGTGGGCCGCTCCCGCAGCTTCGCCGGGATCACCGACGCCGTCGCCCGCCGGCTCCTGCCCGGGGTGCGCACCCTGGGCACCGCCGGGAACGGGCGCACCGAGTGGTACGCGGCCGCGGACCTGCACCGGATCGCCGACTCCCGGGTCCGGTGGCGCGGGCGCGACGCCGGACCCCTGGCGCCGGTGGACCCGGCCCCGCAGTTCGGCTTCGGCTCCACCCCGCGCACCCCGTGCCTGACGGCCCTGACCAGCACGGTGCGCCTGCCCGCGGGCGGCTGAGACCGCGGGCTTGCGCGCAGAGAAAAAGGAGGGGCCGTTCCCACGCCGTCGATGACGACGCGGGAACGGCCCCTCCGTGGCGGTGCGGACCCTCCTCCGAAGGCCCGCGGCACCGCCGCGGTCGACCACCCCCTATGGTCGGCCCCATGGTCGGCTCCGCCCTGCCGGGCGGATCCCCAGCTGACGGCACCCGGATCCGGGTGCGCCGGCTAGGCGACCACGACCTGATGGCGCTTGGCCGTCTCCCGGGAGACCGACACCTGCACGCCGAGATTCGTGAAGCGCTGCTCCAGCGCCTGGGCGGCCTCCGGCAGGATCTCCTGCTGGATGGCGCCCAACAGCTCCTGCACGTCCACCCGCTCATTGGCGGTGACGTCCAAGGCCAGCTCGGGGGCGCGGGCCGTGCCGCGCAGCACGGCCTTGGCCCGGGTCACATGCTCCAGGTCCTCGACCCGCTGCTCCAGGGCATCCGTGACGGCCGACGCCGGCATCACGGTGGTGCCCTGGCGGGCGTCCCGGTGCAGCTGCAGTGGGGAGGCCTCCTGCTTGCGGGGGGTCTGGGCGGCCAGCCACCACACGGCCAGCAGCACCAGCACGATCCCCGCGGCCAGGGCCGCGCCGGGCAGCCACTGCTGCCCCAGCACGTCCGAGGCCCCCTGCAGGGGCTGGGATCCGGCGTCGAAGCCGTTCAGTCCCCAGGAGGAGACGAGACCGGCGGCGGTCAGGATCCAGAAGGCCCCGGCCAGCAGCAGGACGAGGCCGATCACGGCCAGCCACGCGCGGTTCAGCGCGCCTGCTCTCTTCCTCATGACATCTCCTTCGTCACGGCCCGCACGCGGACCTTCGGCACGGGGGTCACCCCGGCCTCGGACAGCCGACGCTGGACGCTGCCGCGGACCTCCTCCACGATGTCCCGGTGCTCGCGCAGCGGGGTGGTGATCTGCACGATCACGGAGCGCGGATCCGCGGAGGAGCTGACCTTGGTGACGCCGTCCACCAGCGAGGCCTCGGCGGAGGCCAGCCCCGCCAGGGACTTGTTGGTGATCACGGCCTCGGTGCTCCCGTCCACGGCGACCGATTCCGCCACGGGCAGGCTCAGCCGGGCGGCGTGGTGGCGACCGGGCACGATCGCCCCGATCAGCAGCACCAGACCCAGCAGCACCAGGATCACGGCGACGGTCCAGCCGACCGGGGAATCCCAGGCCAGCCCGGAGGCGCCGTCCACGGCGTCGTCGACCTGCGGCATCCAGCGTCCGGAGCTCAGCTGGTCCACGGACAGCCAGATCAGCAGCGCGCCGAGGGCGAGCAGCACCACGCAGGTGACGATGACGGGGGTCAGCCGGGTGGGACGTTGGCGCATTCCCTTCACAGCAGCTCCCTCCTTCCCTGTTCGGTGCGCGGCTGCAGGTAGCCCACGCGGATGTCGACCTGGCGGATCTGCACGCCGGTGGCCTCGCTGACGCGCCGGCGCAGGGTCTCGCGCAGGTCCTCGGTGACCTGGCGGATGGGTGCGGGGTAGCGCACGCCGACCTCCAGGGCCAGGGTCGCGATCCGCCCGGTCAGCTCCACCTTGACGGAGGGGCGGGCGGAGAGGCTCTCCTGCTTGCCGATGCCCAGGACCCCACCCGAGGTGCCCCCGATGTGGGGCTGCTCGGAGGCGATCTGCCCGGCGATCTTCTCGATCACGCGCTCGGCGAGGACGGTGCGTCCCCGCTCGTCGGGCGCTGGGGCCTGCGCGTCGGCGGCGCGGCGGCCCGCGGTGGTGGTCTCAGCCATGGGTCACCTCCGGTCGGAGGACTTGCCCATCAGGGAGCGCAGGTCCAGGCGGCCTTCGAGCACCAGACCGACCACCAGGCCGATCGCGCCGAAGAGCACCACGATCAGGAACATGGAGAAGGTCCCGAAGGCGGCGACGATGCCGAGGACCAGGCCCACGAGCAGACCGAAACGAGTGGTGTTCATGATGAATCCTTAGAGATGAGTGTCCAGAGGGCCGCGCCGCCGCGCCCCGCGAAGGTCCGACGGATCGGAGCTGTGCGGGTGGTTCGCGGCGCGTCGGCGCGGCCGGTGGGGATGCCGCCCCCGCTGGGGTGGCGGGGAGGACTACTGGAGCTGCTTGCCCTCGTCCTCGTTGTCGTCGTTCTCCTCGGGCAGGTGCACGTCGGTCACGTTGATGTTGACCTCGACGACCTCCAGGCCGGTGGCCTGCTCCACGGTGGAGATGACGTTGCGGCGGATGGAGCGGGCGACGTCCACGACGGAGGCGCCGAACTCGATGATGATGGACAGGTCCACCGCGGCCTGACGCTCGCCCTTCTCCACGGACACGCCGCCGGAGACGGAGGTCTGGGCGCCGGGGATCCGCTCGGAGACGGCGTCGAAGGCGCGACGGGCGGCGTTGCCCATCTTGTACACCCCACCGACCTCGCGGGCGGCGATGCCGGCCAGCTTGGCGACCACGGTGTCGTTGATGGTCGTGGTGCCCTGCGAGGTCTGCAGCGGGCTGTTGTTGGCCCCCTTGTCCTCGGAGCGCTGCCCGTTCTGCTGAGCAGAGGAGGTGGTGGACTTGATGTCGTTGGTGTTGGCCATGTCGATGACTCCTTCCTCATGACCGCCATCGGCGACGGTCACCAGTACAGACGCCGCCCGTGCGGAATCCTCACGCAGGTTCTCGAGATTTTTTTCCGGCGGCTTCCCGGAGGGGTGCCCGCGGGCCTCCCCGCGGGAGCCCGGAGGACCGCATCGTCCCCAGTCGGACCGGGATTGTGCGGAGTACGCCGGGGGAGAACCCCGAGGGGCGACGTCAGATGCGTCACGTACCCTGGGGAGGGCAGCCGCCCGGCCCGCGACCCCGCGGAATCCCCGGACACGGCCACCGAGCAGCAGCGACCACCGACGAACGGAGGGGAACCACGGCATGGTCCGGCACGAGCCCGCAGGGCCCGACCTCGAGGACATGGACCTCGCAACGGTCGTGGAGCGCGCCCAGGACGGAGACCTGGAGGCCTTCGAGCCCCTGGTCATCCGCTACGAGACCTCCCTGTTCCGCATGGCCTACCGCATGCTCGGGGACCGATCCGAAGCGGAGGACGTCACCCAGGAGACCCTGATCTACGCGTGGCAGAAGCTGGAGACCCTCCGGGAGCCGGTCACCTTCCCCACCTGGCTGCTGCGCATCGGGGCCAACCGCTGCAAGGATGCGATCCGCAGCGACTCCCGCCGCGGCACCCAGGCGGTGGAGGACGAGACCCTGGAGCGCATCCCCTCGGCGGCGGCCGGGGAGGACCCGCACCGCCGGGCGGAGAGCCGGGCCGGGATGGATCAGCTGAACCGGCTGCTGCAGACCCTCCCCGAGGATCAGCGGCTGGTGTGGATCCTCCGGGAGCTGCACGGGTACTCCTACAATCAACTGGCAGAGACGCTCGGAGTCAGCGAAACCGTGGTCCGGGGCCGGTTGGCCCGCACCCGGAAGAATCTGGCGCAAGGAATGGAGGCGTGGCGATGAGCAGCCAGCACCAGGACGTCGACCCCGAACGGCAGCGGTCCGGCACGGGCCCCGCCGCCCCGGAACCACATGGCGTCGGCCCCTCGGACCCCGCCGCGCCCGACGAGGGTGAGGAGCTGCTGGGCTGCGGGCGCCCCATCGATTCGATCTGGGCCACCCTGGACGGCCCGCCCAATGAGCACCAGCGCAGCTGCGAGTACTGCACCCAGGCCCGGCACAGCCTGCAGTCCCTCGCGGCCCTGACCGATGCGGCCCGGGCCGAGGAGCAGGAGCTGGCACCGGCCCCCTCGATCCGCTCGCGGGTGATGGGCTTCGCCCGGATGCACGTGCGCCGGTCCCACCCCGTCCTGGCGTTCCGCACCGACTCCTCGGAGCTGTTCGTCAGCCAGGCCGCGGTGGCCGCGCGGGTGCGTCGCACCGTGGACTCCTTCCCGGGTCTCACCGCCCGGCGCTGCCGGGTCAGCACCGAGCAGACCCTGCCGGACGGGGAGCGGCCCCTGCACCTGCGGGTGAGCATGAACATCTCCCCGGAGAGCGTCTACACCAGCTATGACCGGAACCTGCGCACCGCCATCGTGGAGGATCTGCGCGATGAGCTGGGACTGACAGCCCAGACGGTGAACCTGGAGATCGAGGACATCAATGATCGCGTCTAGCACGGCCGCCGCCCCCCAGGGGCAGGCGCCCACCAGCCTCATCCACCGGATCGCCGAGGTCCTCGACGCCGACCCCGACGTCGTGCGCCGGGAGCCGACCCTGGCCCAGTTCGTCACCAGCCTGCGCCGCGGGCAGGCCCGCGAGCGGGTGGACGGGCTGCGGGTCTCCGAGACCGACGCCGGGGTGCGCGTCTACGCGGAGATCACGGTCCGGCGGGAGCGTTCCCTCCTGGAGATCCACCGTCGTCTGCGCGACGCGGTGGAGGCGGCGGTGCTCGAGCAGACGGGTCGGGCACCGGCCCTGCTGGATCTCACGATCCTCGGCACGGAATAGCCCGAGACAGCGCGAGCCTGCGCCGCAGATTCACCGCGGCGCAGGCTCGACGCTCTGCTGGGCCCCGGGATCACCGAGGCCCGTCGGTCCTCAGAGCTCGACGGTCTCCGAGGAGCCCTGCGGGCGCTGCCCGGTGACCTTGGCCTTGAGGATCGCGCCGAGGGCCTTCGCGCGCCCACCGGGCTGACCCCAGAACTGGGCGGACTCCCCCTCGAAGCGCAGCACCCCGAGGTTCGGATCCTCCTTGCCGTGCTCGAACCAGGCGCCGGCGGCGTCGTTCCACAGCCGATCGATCGTGGCCCGGTCCTCCTCGAACTCCACGGTCCCGGACACGGACAGCCAGGATCCGGCCTCGGCGAAGGCGAGGTTGACCTGGCCGTTCTTCCGCAGGTTCTCCGCCTGATCCCCCTGCAGCCCGATGAAGAAGCGCACCACGGCCTCCTCGGTGACCTCCTGCGGGGTCATCGGGTAGGACTGCAGGGTGCCGTCGGCGGCGACGGACGTCATCATCACGAAGCGCTCGCCGCGCATGATCTCGACGATGTCCGCGCGGGTCAGTTCCTCGGCCATGGTTCTCCTCCTGGGGTTGGGGTGCCGCCGAGCCCGGGGCTCGTACGGCGGGTGGTTCCGCCTCCCATGCTCCGCCGCCCCGCTCCCGTTGGCCAGGGTGCGGGGCCGGTTGCGCGCACGGCGGACGGAGCCGACGCCGCCACCCAACAGCATGGGCGGCGGCGTCGGGTCCCTCTTACGGGGTGCGCAGGGTCAGGAGGAGGACGAGGAGGTCAGGTCGTAGACCGTGGTGCCTCCCACCGTCGTCGCGGTGAAGTGCTCCTGGACCCACTGCTGGATGGCGGAGGAGCTGGAGTCACCCATCCCGCCGCCGCCCATGCCGCCGGCGATGAAGTAGTGGATCTTCCCTTCGGAGACCATCTGCTTGAACTCGTCCAGCGTGGGGTACGGGTCCGAGCCGTTCCAGCCGCCGATGTCCAGGACCTCGGTGTCCGACGCGAGCATGTAGTTCGCCGCCCCGGTCGCGCCCATGGTGGCCGCGGAGTACTCGGTGCCGGCGTTCTCCAGCAGCTCGGTCAGCTCGGCGTTGGACTCGCCCATGCCGCCGCCCATGCCGCCCTGGGCCCCGTCGGTCTGGGTGCCGTCGGAGGTTCCGGACGCGGACCCGTCGGTCTGCGCGGAGTCGGTCCCGGTCTGGCCCGCGCCGCTCTGACCGGTTCCGTCCTGGGAGGTGCCGTTCTGGGCGGCACCCCCGGGCGCGGTACCGGTCTGACCGGTGCCACCCTGGGTTCCGTCCGTCTGGGTGCCATCCGTCTGGGCGCCGTCGGTCTGCCCCGCGGTCCCGCCGCCGGGGGCACCACCCGTGCCGCCGCCGGGTCCGCCCATCCCGGAGGCACCGGCCACGGCCGGCCCGGAGGACGGGGTGGAGCCGGTGTGAGCCTGGCCCGCGGTGGCGACACCCCAGGAGGCCGTGCCGAGGCCGCCGAAGATCAGCGCGGCCAGGGCCAGCACCGTACCCATCCGGCGGAAGCCGCCCGGGCGCAGCCGGTGCACACCGGCCGCGATCGCGACCGCGGTGAGGGACCCGCCGATCAGGATGACCCAGCGCAGCCACGGCAGCCAGTCCGCCCCGGCGCTGCGCAGCAGGGCGAAGTTCCAGATCACCGTGATCAGGAGGGTTCCGGCCAGCGTCCAGCGGGCCGGGGCGTACTCGCGTCCTCGCCACAGCTCGACGCCGCCGATGGCCACCAGGGCGGCGACGGCCGGGGCCAGGGCCACCACGTAGTAGGGGTGGATGGTGCCCTGCATGAAGGAGAAGATCCCGGCGGTGATCACCAGCCAGCCGCCCCAGACCAGCAGGGCCGCGCGGGTGCCGTCCGTGCGCGGGGCGCGGCGGGTGAACCAGAGGCCGGCCACGAGCAGCACCGCGGCGGCGGGCAGCAGCCAGGAGATCTCCGGGCCGAAGCCGGAGTTGAACATCCGCAGCACGCCGGTGGAGCCGCCGAACATGGAGCCGCCACCGCCGCCCCCTCCGCCGCCGTTGCCGGAGCCGCCGAAGATCCGGCCGAGGCCGTTGTACCCGAAGACCAGCTCCCAGAAGGAGTTGTTCTCGGTGCCGGCCATGTACGGGCGGGAATCGGCCGGCCAGGCGTAGAACACCGCCGCGTAGGCCAGCACCGGCAGGCACACGCCCACCGCGGCCACCGCGAGATCGCGGATCCTGCGCACCCATCCGCCGCGGGCGGCCACCAGCACGGCCAGGGCCAGGGCGGGCAGGATGAGGAAGCCCTGGAGCATCTTGACCAGGAAGGCCAGACCCAGGATGAGTCCCGCGCCGAACAGCCACCCGGTGGAGGCGAAGCGCCGGGCCGGGTCGGATTGGATCGCGCGGATGGTGAAGTACGCGCCGAGGGTCAGGCACAGGGTGAGCATCGCGTCCGGGTTGTTGAACCGGAACATCATCACGGCCACCGGGATCAGGGCCATCAGGGTTCCGGCGATCAGCCCGGCGATCTTGCCGCTGGTGCGCTTGACCGCCAGGTACAGCACCCACACGGCGGCGATGCCCATGAGCGCCTGCGGCAGCAGCACCGTCAGGGAGCTGAAGCCGAAGAGGCGGGCGAACAGCGCCGGGATCCAGTAGGCGGCCGGCGGCTTGTCCACGGTGATGCCGTTGTTGGCGTCCAGGGAGCCGAACAGCATCGCCGTCCAGGATTTCGATCCGGCACGCACGGCGGCGGCGTAGAAGCTGTTGCCCCAGCCGGAGATGGTCAGGTTCCACAGGTACAGCACGGCGGTGCCGAGCATCATCAGGGCGACGGCGGGGTTCAGCCATCGCGGTTCGCCGGGTGTCCCGGCGATCAGCCGCCGGAAGCGGCCGGGGGTTCTCTGGGTCAGCATGGTGCTCCTCAAAGGATCAAGGGGTTGGGGAGGGGGTCAGGGGTGGGTTCAGGCGGCGCGGGCGGCGTCGGCCTCGGCGGGCTCCGCCGGTCGCACCGTCTCGGGAGTGCCGGCGAGGCGCGCCTCGGCGGCGTCGGCTGCGGATTCGGCTGCGGCGTCCTCGCGGGGGCGGAAGACCCACCAGCGGAACAGGAGGAACTTCAGGACGGTCGCGGCGAGGTTGGCCAGGACGACGGCGATCACCTCCAGCACGGGGTGGTTCCCGCCCAGCGCGTCCAGGCCCGCCAGGGCCCCGGCGGTCAGGCCCCAGCCGAGGAAGAACACGATCAGGCCCTGCAGCTGGTGCTTGGCCGCTCCGGCGCGGCCGGTGACCCCGAAGGTGAAGAAGCGGTTCACGGCGGTGTTGGCCACGGCCGTGATGATCAGGGCCAGGAAGTTGGCCCACTGCGCGCTCATCGTCATCCGGCACAGCACGAAGATCAGCAGGTAGGCGAGGGTGGAGCCGACGCCGACGACGCAGAAGCGCACGGCCTGGGAGAACAGGGCGTTGGACTGCCCGGCGATCGCTCCGCGGCCGAGTTCCGCGCGCAGGGCGCTGACCGGGATCCGGCCGGTGGCCATCTCCTTGGACAGCCGGATCATGCCCTTGATGTCGTCCGTGGCGGTCTTGACCACGTCCACGCTGGAGTGGGGGTCATCGGTCCAGTCGACGGGGACCTCGGCCACGCGCAGGCCGACCTTCTCGGCGAGCACCAGCATCTCGGTGTCGAAGAACCAGGCGGCGTCCTCGGTGTAGGGCAGCAGCTTCTGGGCGACGTCGGCGCGGATGGCCTTGAAGCCGCACTGGGCGTCGGAGAAATGGGCGCCCATGAAGGTGCGCAGCATGAGGTTGTAGCAGCGGGAGATGAACTCGCGCTTGGCCCCCCGGACCACCCGGGAGCTGCGGTTCAGGCGGGTGCCGATGGCCAGGTCCGAGTGCCCGGTGATCAGCGGGGCGACCAGCGGCTGCAGGGCGGCGAGGTCCGTGGACAGGTCCACGTCCATGTACACCAGCACGGCGGCGGCCGGGTGGGTCCACACCTCGCGCAGCGCCCGGCCCCGGCCCTTCTGGTCCAGGTGCACGGTGCGCACCGCGGGCAGCTCGCGGGAGAGGCGCTCGGCGATCACGAGGGTCTCGTCCGTGGAGGCGTTGTCCGCGACGGTGATGGAGTACGTGTAGGGGAAGTGCTCGGCGAGGTAGGCGTTGAGCCGGCCCACGCAGGCCTCGATGTCGGTCTGCTCGTTGTACACGGGGATGGTCACGTCCAGCACGGGCTGCGGTCCGCGGGTGTCCACGGGGTCCCGGCCGATGTCGACGACGCGGGCGGCGGCCGCGGTGCGGGAGGTCAGGGACTGGGGGGTGGGGGCTGTGGTGGTCATGGGACCAGCGTCGAGGCCCGGTGTGTGCCGCCTGTGTGGCGCTGCTGTGCCGTTGCTGTGACTGCGGAGGGGCGGGGCGGGATGGGGGCTGGGGCAGCAGCGGGTGGCCTGGTCAGGCGAGACGGCGGTCCTTACGGCGTTGCGCTGTCTCAGAGGGCTCAGACGGGATCGTCATCCGCATGGGGGTTCTTGAAGAGCGAGTCCAGCATCGCCCCTCTTCAACGAGAAATCGCCCCCTGCAGTCGGTTCTGGGCATCCACCGCCGAGAGGATCTCATAGATCATGATCTTCCCCTGGTCGAAGTCGAGGACCGTGGTCTTGACGGATGGCCTGGCCGTCAGCTTCACGGACACGCCCCGGCCCTCTTCGGTGAATTCTGCGGTGAACTTCTCGCCCCATGATCTGATGGACAACCCCTGGCGGAAGTGCAGCATGCGACCATCGCGCCCATCGAACTTCACGGATTCGACGGTCGCGACACCGAGGAGGAAGACCTCCTGCGCCTCTTCCATCGGTCTGTCGATGCGCAGGGAACCGGTGGACCTGACCCCGCTCCTCGTGATCTTGAATGTCTTCACACCCTGCGTGTACTCGGCATGCCAGGGGCGCAACCTGATCCGGTGTACTGCGCCCAGCAGAAGACAGGCGGCGAAGGTCAGGGCATACAAATAAGCCCAGGCGTATGATTCCTCAGAGGTTGCCGCCAGCGTTATCCTCGTCGCCGCCGAACTGAGGATGAGCCCAGCCGTCCCCGCCGGAAGATATCCGAAATGCCACTCCATCGGTGAGGACCTGATCATCGAAACGCCCAATGCCCGTGGGTTGATGTCATCGAGAGGACCCGGTCTCTTCCGGGCACCGGGTGACGCTCATCAGATCCGGCGGAGCGCTCAGATCCTCCGGCTCCATCCGCAGCACCCGAGCCTCGCTGCCATCAGCATCCGAGGTCGGGGCAGGACGGGAAGCGGCATCGCGACCCCCTCGACAAGGCACGCAGGCCCACACCACGGAGCGCGATCCGGTGCCTGATGAGAAGTGTCAGACATCATGTGGGCTCCGTCAAACTCATCCCTCGCGGGCGGCTTCGAGGCAGGACCCTACGGTCGAAGCCCGAGCTCTGGGTGCCGACGCGGGACGCGCCCGCCGCGGCCTCGCCCTCTCCCCGATCGATTCGAGCAGGCCGGGCGAGAGCGCGGTACCGCGAGGATGAGACGATGCGGTCTGCACCCCCGGGAACCACAACCGCGGGCGCAGACCGCATCCATGCCCTCCGGATCCGGCAGAAGTGTGTCTCGGGGCAGCGAAGCCCCGGAGCGCGGACCGGGAGCGTCCGCGGGTGCGAGCCCGTCCCATGACGCCGGAGGCGGGGAGAACGGGAGGGCTGACGGTCCTGATGGAGCCGATGCCCCGCGGATGAGACACCATCGTGCTCTCCCCCACGAGGTGAGGCAACCCGAAGGAGACGCCCAGCCCCCGCGCCATCGCGGGTGCGGGGCGTCTCCCCTGGTCACGCGCCGAGACCCCCCGAGAGTGATATTCCTCACCATCAGGGGCTGGGTCAGGAGTCCGTCCCGGAGGAGTCCGACGACGACCCCGAGCCCTGGCCCGCGGCCCCCTGCCCGCCGGAGGCCCCACCCGCCCCGGACGAACCCGAGCCGGTCGAGCCCGTCCCCGACTGGGCGGCCTGCAGCGAGACGAGGGTGACGGCGTCGTCCTTCTTGGTCCCGGAGGCCATGACCTCATCCCCCGTGGAGATGCCGCTCACCAGGGAGGAATCGGACACGGTGTAGACCTGGGTGTGCCCGTCGGAGGACTTCACGGTCACGGAGGAGTCGGAGATCTTCTCCACCGTGCCGGTCTGGGTGATGGTGGTGACGTACTCGCCGTTCTGCTCGGTGACGCTCTGCGAATACAGCGGCTGCCCGCCGGCGATGCCCAGCCCCGCAGCGCCCATGCCCGGTGCGCCGCCCTGCGCGGTGCCGCCGGCGCCCGTGCCCGACTGGCCGGTCCCCGACTGGCCCGTGCCGCCCTGCTGCCCGGACTGACCCGCGGCGCCGGAGCCGTCTCCCGACTGGCCCGCGCCCGCCTGGCCGGTGCCGCCCGCCTGGCCGCCACCCATCCCGCCGCCCATGCCGCCGGGTCCTCCCTGGCCCTGGGAGCTGGAGGAGTCCGCGGCGGAGGACAGCCCGTAGGCGGCCGCGGCCGCGCCGCCGGTCACGGCGATCGCGATGGCCGCCGTCGCCGCGGTCTTCCGGGTGCTCCAGGTGCGCCCCGCCCTGCGGTCCCGGGCTCGCTCCCACTCCTCGGCGGGAGCGCCCCAGGCCGGGGCGGGACCCCCGGCGATCGGCTCGGTCTCCTGTCGGTGCGTGGCGGGGTAGGAGGCGGCGGGGCGGGTCGCCTCTCGGCGGCGGGAGCCGGCCTCGGTGCGGCGGACGTCGTCGACGCCGTAGCCGTCGTCGACACGGTGGACGCCCTCGGAACGGTTGGCGTCCTCGGCGCGGCGGGCCGCCTCCTCGGCGGATCGGCGGGCGTCATCCTTCGGATGCTGTGCGGAGTCGCGGGTGGTCATGGCTGAGGATCCTCTCGGTCGGGTCCGTGGTTGGTCCCTACCGACGATCCGGACGCCGCCTGTGCCCCGGCTGTGCCGGCGTGTTCGGGTTGCTGTGACCTGTCCCCGAGACGCCGCCCAGGCCCCGTGGCGGGCAGGCCGCGGGCTAGTGTGTGGAACATGAGCCAGAACACCGCCGCCTCCGCCACCGAGCTCGCCCGGAACCTGCCCGCCCTCGAGCACCCGGACGGCAGCCGCATCCGGGCGCTCGTCGTCGACGACGAGGCGATGCTCGCCGAGCTGATCGGCTCCGGCCTGCGCATGACCGGGTGGGAGGTGCGCTCCGCCGGGGACGGCCCCTCCGCCCTCGCCGCCGCCCGCGAATTCCGCCCCGATGTGCTGGTGCTGGACATCATGATGCCCGGGTACGACGGCGTCGAGCTGCTCTCCCGCATCCGCGCCTTCCAGCCGGAGGTCCCGTGCCTGTTCCTGACCGCCAAGGACTCCGTGGATGACCGCATCCAGGGCCTGGCCGCCGGGGCCGATGACTACGTGACCAAGCCCTTCTCCATGGAGGAGGTGATCATCCGCCTGCACCGGCTCGTGCAGCGCTCCGGGGTCGCCGCGGTGGACGACGCCGAGCTGGTGGTCGGGGACCTGGTGCTGAACCAGGACACCCGCGAGGTCACCCGCGGCGGGGAGGAGATCACCCTGACCGCCACGCAGTTCGAGCTGCTGCGCTACCTCATGGAGAACGCCAAGCGCGTGGTGTCCAAGGCGCAGATCCTGGACAGCGTGTGGAATTACGACTTCGGCGGACAGGCCAACATCGTGGAGCTGTACATCTCCTACCTGCGCAAGAAGATCGACGTCGGCCGCGAACCCATGATCCACACGGTGCGCGGGGCCGGGTACGTCATCAAACCCGCCGTCTGATGGCCCTCGCGCACGACGACGCCACCCCCGCCCCGCGCGGGCCGGCGACGAATGAGGCGGCCGCGACCGGGACCGCCGGGGGCGGGGCGGCCGCGAGCGGTTCCGCGACGGCCCCGCGCCGCCCGGCGGCCCCCGCGCGCGCCGGGCTGCTGCACCCGGGCCGGTGGCGGCTGCGCACCCGGCTGATCGCGATCCTCCTGGCGTTCCTGGGCATCGCGTGCCTGGTGATCGGCGCCGCCAGCTACGCCGCGATGGACGCGAACCTCACCGGACAGCTGCGCACCCGACTCGCCGAGGCCTCCGACCGGGCCACCAGCTTCGCCGGACCGCACCGCGGCCAGGACGGCACCGGCGCCGATGGCTCCGCCGGGGGAGCCGACGGCGGCCAGGATGCGGCCACGAGCACCCCGAGTCCCTCCTCCACCGCCCCCAACCCTCTGAACGCCCCGGGCCAAGCCGCCGGAACCCTCAACGCCCGGGTCGTCGGCGGCGAGTTCGTCTTCGGCGGGATGCTGGACACCCGCGGCTCCGCCGTCGCCCTGACCGCCGCCGATGAGCAGACCCTGCTGAACCTGCCGGTCGGGAAGGAGGCGCAGCGGGTGAGCCTGTCCCAGGGGGACTACCTGGCGCTCGCGGAGAAGGACGCCAGCGGGCAGACCGTGATCACCGGGCTGCCCACCGCGGACGTGGACCGCACCCTGACCACCCTGCTGCTGATCACCGTCGGCGTCAGCGCGGCCGCCCTGGTGCTGGCCGGGCTGCTCGGATCCTGGGCGATCCGGCGCACCATGAAGCCGCTGGAGCGGGTCTCCGCCGTCGCCACGGACGTCTCCCAGCTGGATCTGGGCGCGGGCCAGCTGCCCCCGGAGACGCGGGTGGCTCCCGCGGACGCCCGCCCGAGCACGGAGGTCGGCGCCGTCGGGCACGCGCTGAACCTGATGCTGGAGAACGTGGATTCGGCGCTGAGCGCGCGGCAGCGCTCCGAGGACCGGGTGCGGGAGTTCGTCGCGGACGCCTCCCACGAGCTGCGCACCCCGCTGGCGGCGATCCGCGGGTACTCCGACCTGCTGAAGTGGACCGAGGACCTCACCGAGGACGGGCAGCGCTCCCTGGGCCGGATCGACTCCCAGTCCCAGCGCATGGCGGCCCTGGTGGAGGACCTGCTGTTGCTGGCGCGCCTGGACCAGGGCCACCAGCCGGTCAGCGAGGACGTGGACCTGACCGAGCTGGTGGTGGAGAGCGTCTCCGACCTGCAGGTGGCCGCCCCCTCGCACCGTTGGGCCCTGGAGCTTCCCGAGGAGCCGGTGGTGGTGCGCGGGGACCCCCGGCAGCTGCGCCAGGTGCTGATGAACCTGCTGTCCAACGCCCGCAAGCACACCGACGACGGCACCACCGTGACCACGGCCCTGGGGGTCAGCGCCAACCGCCGGGAGGCCGTGCTGACGGTGACCGACGACGGCCCCGGCATCGACCCGGACTTCCTCCCGCGGATCTTCTCCCGCTTCGCCCGGGCGGATCAGGCTCGCTCCGGGGAGGTCGGCACCACGGGCCTGGGCCTGGCGATCGTCAAAGCCATCGTGGAGAGCCACGGCGGCCGGATCGCGGTGGCATCCCGCCCGGGCCGCACCGAGTTCGAGGTCCGCCTCCCGACGGCGACGGCGTCGTAGCCGAGGGGCCCGGGGCTGGAGGCCAGGCGGCTCACCGACCCGGCGCATCCGTTCCCATCCGGGCCTCCCCGGGCGGCGAGGCGGCGCATTCGTTCCCAGGAACGGCAAACTTGGGAACGGATGCGCCGGGTCGATGGAGGGTGGGAACGGGTGCGCCGGGTCGGCGGGTCTTCGCGCGGGAAAACCGGGACCCCGGAGCCCCGAGTCCGAGACCAGACCCCTCCCCGAGACCGGAACCCTCCGGCCCGGCCTACTCCCCCAACTGGGCCGCCAGGTAGCTCGCGCTCGCGCCGGCGCCGTCGGCCACCTCGCGCGGGGTGCCGGCGGCGACCACCCGGCCGCCGTCCTGCCCCGCGCCGGGACCCAGCTCGATCACGTGGTCGGCCTGGGCCACCACCCGCATGTCCAGCTCCACGACCACCACGGTGGACCCGGCATCCACGAGTCGCTGCAGGTGGGCCAGCAGCCGGTCCGTGTCCGCCGGGTGCAGGCCCGCGGTCGGCTCATCCAGCACGTACAGGGCGTCCCCGCGGTGGCTGCGCTGCAGCTCGGCGGCCAGCTTGACCCGCTGCGCCTCCCCGCCGGACAGCTCCGTGGCCGGCTGGCCCAGGCGCACGTAGCCCAGACCGACGTCGTCGAGGACCTCCAGGGTGCGGCGCACCTCCGGCACCTCGTCGAAGAACTCCCGGGCCTCGGCGACCGTCAGGTCCAGGACCTCGGCGATGTTCCGCCCGTTCCACGTGATCTGCAGGGTCTCCGGGTTGTAGCGGGCGCCGTGGCAGTCCGGGCACGGCGAGTAGACGCTGGGCAGGAACAGCAGCTCGACCATGATCCACCCCTCCCCCTCGCAGGTGGGGCAGCGTCCGCCCGGCACGTTGAAGGAGAACCGGCCGGGCTTGTACCCGCGGCTGCGGGACTCGTCGGTGCCGGCGAACAGGCGGCGGACCCGGTCGAACAGGCCCGTGTACGTGGCCACGTTGGAGCGCGGCGTGCGCCCGATGGGCTTCTGGTCGATGCCGACGACGCGGCGCACCCGAGCGACGTCGCCGGCCACCGCGCCGCGGGTGGTCTCCGCGTCGGTCTGCAGCAGCAGGGACGCCTCATCCGGGGCCTGCTCGGCGGTCTCCTCCGGGTGGGCGGCACCCCCGGCGGCGTTCGCCCCGGCGCGGGCCAGCAGCTCCGGCAGGGCCTGCCCGACCAGCGTGGACTTGCCCGCCCCGGAGACCCCGGTGACGGCGGTGAGGCAGCCCAGGGGGATCCGCGCGTCGGTGCCGTCCAGGTTGTGCCGGTGCACCCCGGTCAGCTCGAGCCACCCGGTGGGGGTGCGGCCCGCGGGCTCGGGGCGGGCGGCGTCGTCAGCGAGGTAGCGGCGGGTCACGGACTCCTCCACCCGCGCCAGGCCCGCCGGCTCCCCGCTGTAGAGCACACGCCCGCCGTCGGAGCCCGCGCCGGGGCCGATGTCCACCAGCCAGTCCGCGGCGCGGATGACGTCCAGGGAGTGCTCGATGACGAACACGCTGTTCCCGGCCGCGCGCAGGTCCCGCAGGATCCCCAGCAGCGCCTCCCGGTCCCGCGGGTGCAGCCCGGCGGAGGGCTCGTCCAGGACGTAGACGACGCCGAACAGCTCGCTGGACAGCTGCGTGGCCAGGCGCAGCCGCTGCAGCTCCCCCGGGGACAGGGTGGGGGTGGCGCGGTCCGGAGAGAGGTAGCCCAGGCCGAGGTCCAGGATGGGGCGCAGCCGGGCCAGCAGATCCCGGACCAGGCTGCGGGCCGCGGCGATCTTCTCCGCGGAGAGGTTGGGGGTGGTGCGCACGTCCCCGCCGCCGGCGTGGGCCGAGCCGCCCGCGGCCACCCGGGCCTCGACGGCGGCGCGGCGGGCGGCCTCATCCGGCAGGGCGGCGGCCCGGGCGTCCTCGGGGGCGGTGGGGGTCCAGGCGTCGTCGAGCACGGGCGCCAGCAGGTCCCGCAGCTCGTGCAGGGGCAGCGCGGAGATCTCGGTGATGTCCAGGCCCTCGAAGGTCACGCTCAGCGCCTCGGCCTTGATGCGCCGGCCGCGGCACGCGGGGCACACGGCGCCGGTGAGGAAGCGGGCGGCGCGCTTCTTGGCGGCGGCGGACTTGGACCCGGCGAAGGTGTCCAGCACGTAGCGGCGCGCCCCGACGAAGGTCCCCCGGTAGCTGGGCTCCGCGCCGTCGGCCTTCAGCCGCCGCACCGCCTCCGGGCTCTCGGCGTGCCGGTACACGGGGATGGTGGGACGCTCCTCGGTGTAGAGGATCCACTCGCGGGCGTCGGCGGGCATGTCCTGCCAGGGCGCATCGATGTCGTAGCCGAGGTTCACGAGGATGTCCCGCTGGTTCTGCCCGTGCCAGGCTCCGGGCCAGGACGCGATGGCGCCGTCCCGGATGCTCAGGGTGGGGTCCGGGACCATGAGGTCCTCGGTGACGTCGTAGACCCGGCCGATGCCGTGGCATTCCGGGCAGGCGCCCTCCGGGGTGTTGGGCGAGAAGTCCTCGGCGTAGAGCATGGGCTGGTCCGCGGGGTAGATCCCGGCGCGGGAGTACAGCATCCGCAGGACGTTGGACAAGCTGGTCACGGAGCCCACGGTGGAGCGGGCGGAACCGCCGGTGCCGCGCTGCTGCTGCAGGGCCACGGCCGGGGGCATGCCCTCGACGGCGTCCACCTCCGGCACGCCCGCCTGGTCGATCAGCCGACGGGCGTAGGGGGCCACGGATTCCAGGTAGCGCCGCTGGGATTCGGCGAACAGCGTCCCGAAGGCCAGCGAGGACTTCCCGGACCCGGAGACCCCGGTGAACACGACGATGGCGTCGCGCGGGACCTCCAGGTCCACGTCGCGCAGGTTGTGCTCGCGGGCCCCGCGCACCCGCACGACGTCGGGGGCCGGGGTGGCGGGGGTGGGTGAGACTTGGCCGGGGGTGGGCGATGTGGGGGCGTCGGGGGCAGCGTTGGGCTGGTCGGTGGGCATGTCCCATGCCTACCACGCCGGTGGGGAGGGGCAGGTGGGCATGGGTGGAGGAGGGGCGGGGAGCCGTGGAGTCGAACGGTCGTGGCCCCGCCATGGACGTCATCTTCGGGGAGGCGATCCTCCCCCACCCTTCCCCGGCGTTTCACGTGAAACGCTGGGGAGGGAGACAGACCACCGAGAAAGGAACACCATGTACCACCAGCACCTCAAGCCGTTCCCGCAGGACTTCCTGTGGTCCGCCTCCACCTCCGCCTACCAGGTGGAGGGCGCGTGGAACGAGGACGGGAAGGGCCCCTCCGTCATCGACACCAAGCCGGCCGACGAGCTGCCCGAGGGCACCGCGGACTACACCGTGACCGCGGACCACTACCACCACGTCGAGGAGGACGTGGCCCTGATGGCCGAGATGGGCTTCCGCGCCTACCGATTCTCCATCGCCTGGACCCGCATCATCCCGGACGGCGACGGCGAGGAGAACCCGGCCGGCATCGCCTTCTACCACCGGCTCATCGACGCGCTGCTGGAGCACGGCATCGAGCCCATCGTCACGATGTTCCACTTCGACACCCCCGCCGCCCTGGACGCCAAGGGCGGATGGGCCGCCCGCTCCACCGCGGACGCCTTCGTCCGCTACGCCGAGGTGCTGTTCCGCGAGTACGGGCACAAGGTGAAGTACTGGCTGACCATCAACGAGCAGAACATGATGATCCTGCACGGGCGCAAGCTCGGCATCATCAACGCGCTCACCGATGACCCGGAGAAGGAGCTGTACCAGGTCAACCACACCATGTTCCTGGCGCAGGCCAAGGCCATGATCCTGCTGCACCAGATGCACCCGCAGGCCAAGATCGGGCCCGCCCCCAACATCTCCTACGTCTACCCCGCCTCCTCCAAGCCCGAGGACGTCATCGCCGCGGACAACTACAACGCGGTGCGCAACTGGCTCTACCTGGACCTGGCCGCGCGCGGGGAATACAACTCCACCGCGTGGGCGTACCTGGAGGAGAAGGGCATCGCCCCGCAGATCGAGGTGGGGGACATGGCGATCATGAAGGCCGCCAAGCCGGACTTCATCGCCTTCAACTACTACAACACCACCACGATGGCGGACGCGCCCTTCGGCGGCGGCGCCTCCGAGCGCTCCGAGGAGGCCGACCAGCAGATCTCCGAGGGCGAGGAGGGCTACTTCAAGGCCGTGTCCAACCCGAACCTGGGGATGACGCAGTTCGGCTGGGAGATCGACCCCGTCGGCATGCGCATGACCTATCGGGCGATCTGGGACCGCTACCACCTGCCGCTGATCGTCACCGAGAACGGCCTGGGCGCCTTCGATGAGCTCACCGAGGACGGGCACGTGCACGACGACTACCGGATCGACTACCTGCGCCAGCACCTGGAGCAGACCCAGGAGGCCATCACCGACGGCGTGCAGATCCTCGGGTACTCCCCGTGGTCCGCGATCGACCTGGTCTCCACCCACCAGGGCATCGCCAAGCGGTACGGGTTCATCTACGTCAACCGCACGGACGATGACCTGAAGGACCTGGCCCGATACCGCAAGGACTCCTTCTACTGGTACCAGCAGCTGATCCGCACCGGCGAGCTCCCCCCGAAGGACTGGACGCCGTCGTACTGAGTGGGCAGGCGTCCGGCCCGTCCCGCCACGCGCCACCGAGACGGCGCTGCGGTTCCCACTTCCCCCTCTCGAGGACGCGAGACGGCGCATCCGCTCCCAGATCCGTGGATTCTGGGAACGGATGCGCCGGGTCGGCAAAGGGGTGGGAACCGCAGCGCCGTCTCGCGCGTCGGAGGGAGAGGAGAATCCAGCCGAGGAACGTGGGACAAGCTGTCCCTCCCACCGCGGCGGCCCAGGGTGGAGGATGGATCCATGCCCCGAGACACCAAGCAGACGCTCAAGGAATTCCTGCGCGCCAAACGCGCGACCGTGAGACCTGAGGATGTCGGCATCGTGGATTCCGGGCCGCGTCGGGTGCCCGGGCTGCGACGAGAGGAGGTCGCCGTCCTCGCCGGGGTCAGCGTGGACTGGTACGTGCGTCTGGAGCAGGGGCGGCAGGTCACCCCCTCGGAATCCGTGCTGCACGCCGTCGCCCGGGCGCTGCGCCTGGACGACGCGGAGCGGGAGTACCTGTCCAACCTGGCCCGGCCCTCCCGCACCCCGAACCCGCTGCAGCGCGACGGCGCCGTGCGCCCGGGCATCCGCAGGATGCTCGACGGGATGAGCGGGCAGGCGGCGTTCGTGCTCGGCCCGCGGATGGAGGTCCTCGCCGGCAATGAGCTCGCGTGGGCCCTGCTCGCAGACTTCCCGGCGAAGCCCGCAGACGATCGCAACCTCCTCCGGTGGATCCTCACCGATCCGGATGCCCGGGGCTTGTACCGGAACTGGGAGAAGATCGCCTCCGAGATGGTCGGCGTCCTGCAGCTCGAGGCCAGCGCCCGCCCGCGGGACCGGGAGATCGAGGCGCTGGTCCGGGAGCTGAGGGCCTCGAGCCCCGAGTTCGCCCGGTGGTGGACCCGCCCCAACCCCCAAGGCAGGACCTCCGGGATGAAGCGGTTCCGCCACCCGCAGGCGGGTGATCTCACCATCGAGTGGGAGGCGTTCGCGGTGCCGGATGACTCCACGCAGACCCTGTTCATCTACTCCCCGCACGACGCCGGCTCGGCGGAGGCCCTGCGCCTGCTGGCGAGCTGGCGCGCCACCCTCCTCCGGGACCGCGACGACGTCGCCCCCGGCGCGCCGGTTCCGGGGCAGCTTGCCGCGCCCGCCACCTCCTCCGCCGTGACCGCACCCGAAGCATCAGATGCATCAGAAAGGCAGCAGATCTCATGACGCATACCGCTCTCGTCACCGGAGCATCCTCCGGCATCGGCTTCCACATCGCCCAGGAACTCGCCCAGCGCGGCTACGACATCGTCGGTGTCGGCTCCAGCGAGCGCATCCTCGAGCTGCCGGAGAAGCTGCCCGACGTCGAGGTGATCCCCCTGCGCGCGGACCTCACCGACCGGGCCGACGTCGAGCGGCTCTGGGAGGAGTTCGAGCGCACCGGACGCACCCTGGACGTCGCAGCGCTCAACGCCGGACGCAGCCTCGGCGGATCCTTCCTCGACACCGACCTGGAGGACCAGCTGCAGCTGCTCGAGCTGAACGTGACCTCCCAGGTGATCCTCGCCAAGCACGTCGTGCAGACGATGGCGCGGCAGGGCGGCGGCCGGATCCTCATCACGACGTCGCTGTCCGCCACCACACCCACGCCCTACGAATCCATCTACGGGCCCACCCGAGCGTTCATGTTCAGCTTCGCCGAGGGGCTGCGTGAGGAGATGAAGGAGCACGGGGTCAGCGTCACCGCCCTGCTGCCGGGGGCGACGGCCACCGATTTCCACGACCGCGCGGGCATGCAGAAGACGAAGTTCGGGGACAACTCCTGGAAGAACGATCCCGCCGAGGTCGCCCACCAGGGGGTCCAGGCGCTGTTCGACGGGCGGGACCACGTGATCGGCGGGAACCGCGCCACGCAGCGGGCGGCCCTGCTGAACAAGCTCTCCTCCGAGGAGGCCAAAGCCCGGCGCTTCGCGAAGGACTCCCGCCCGCAGCAGTGAGGCGACGGCGTCCCGTGCCTTCACGTTTCGCCGCCCAGACGGCGCTGCGGTTCCCTTTCCCACGGATTTCGGGAACCGCAGCGCCGTCTCGGTGTGGGGGTGGGTGGGTTCCGGGGGTCGGGCACGGGGCGGTGGTGGGAGGTTCTAGAAGTCCATGCCCAGCACGTAGGCGGCCTGGCCGATGTGCTGCAGGGCGTCCTCGGAGACGCTGACCAGCCGGGCCGCGCGGGTCACCGGCGGATCCCAGCTGCGGTCGATCACCTCGGCCAGATCCTCCGGGGAGAGGGTGCGCAGATACGCCTGCTCGGCGTCGACCACGGCCCGCAGGTACGCGTACAGCAGGTCGGCGTCCTCCACGACGACGGCACGCGCCTGCTCCGGGGTGTGCCCGTACCCGTGATCCTGCGGGTCCAGCCCCAGGTCGAAGCGGCGGTCGAAGCCCTGCGCGGTCCACACCTGCTCGGCGTCGGCCAGGTCCGCGACCTGTGCGTCGATCTCCCGGGCGGCGTGCCACAGCAGCCACGCGATCGAATTGTCCTGCCCGCCCGGGTGGGCGTTGAGCTTCTCGGCGGTGAGCCGCTCCGCGAATCCCTCGGCGGCCTGCAGGGGACGGGCGGCCAGGTCCTGGAGAACATCGATGGCATCCATGCCCGCGACCCTACTCCCCTCGCCCCGAGGGCATCCAGGGTCCGCAGGCCTGGTGCTCCTGTGCCGACGGCGACCCGGCGCATCCGTTCCCACCCGACCCAACCACCCCCGCGAGACGGCGCATCCGTTCCCAAAATCCGCGAATCCGGGAACGGATGCGCCGGGTCGGCGAGAGGAGGCTCCCAGACCCACCCGGCACCGAAGACAACCTCATGCGCACGCGGGGGAGCCTCCCTCCGTCCCGAGGGCATCCAGTGCCACCAGAGCCTCGTGCTCCGGTGTCCCCGGGGCCGCCGAGTACACGCTCAGCCGCTGCCCCGGTGTGCCCTCGATGCTCATCGCCTGGAAGTCCAGCGCCACCCGGCCGACCACGGGGTGGTGCAGCACCTTCACCGCCTGCGCGTGGGTGCGCACGTCGTAGGCCTGCCACAGCGCGGCGAACTCCTCGCTGTCCCGGCGCAGCTCCTCCACCAGCTCGGCCAGCGCGGCGTCCTGCGGATCCGTGCCGGCCAGCGAGCGCAGCCCCGCGATGCAGTGCCGGGCATGCACCTCCCAGTCCTCCGGGTACAGCGTCCGCGCCGCCGGGGCCAGGAAGAGATAGCGGATGATGTTGCGCCGGTGCGGGGGCCACTCATCCATGCCCGGCAACAGCGCCTCGGCGGGCGGATTGGCGGCCAGCAGGTCCCCGGTGCGGGTGAGCACGTACGCGGGGAAGGGCCGCAGGGCCTCCAGGATCTGCGGGACGGAACCCGGCAGTCGGTGCGCCGGTGCGTCGTCGGCGATGGGGCGGACCCCGGCCACGCGCGCGGCCAGCGAGCGCAGGTGCGCGTGCTCGTCCGGGGCCAGGCGCAGCGTGCGGGCCAGGGAGTCGACGACGGCGGGGCTGGGGTTGGTCTCCCGGCCCCGCTCCAGCCGGGTGTAGTAGTTCTCGCTGACCCCGGCCAGCACCGCGACCTCCTCGCGGCGCAGCCCCGGGGTGCGCCGCATCCCCGGTCCCGGGGTGAGTCCGACGTCGTGAGGAGTCAGTCCCTCCCGCCGTGCCCGCAGGAAATCGCCCAGTGCGCTGCCGTCCACGCGCCGCCTCCGCTCCTCGTCCTCGTGCCTCATCCGATGCCTCCGCAGATCCCGGGTGGGGACGCGGATGTCCGGGCACCAGCATCGCACCCGGGTCCCCTCCGCGGGTCCCGATCAGCCCCGGCCAGAGGGGGTGTGCTGTGCCCCCTCATGGGCCGGGACTGCCAGGGCGGCGCAGCGGGGCGCAGGGTGGGGGATCAGAGGGGCGGCGTCGGCGTCGTCCCCAGGACAAGCACAGGAAGAGGACCCCATGAGCGAGCAGACCCCCGAGTACGTCGGCGACTGGCAGGCCAACCCGTGGACCCTGGTGTATCAGGGCGCGATCACCGCCAATGAGCCGGGAGCGGTGAACATCCACCCGGTGAGCTACCTGCTGGACGGCCGCCGGATCGCGGCGAATGTGTACACCCCGGCGGGGTACCGGCCGGACGGGCGATACCCTGGGATCGCCGTCGCCCACCCCAACGGCGGCACCAAGGAGCAGGTCTCCGGGCTGTTCGCCCAGCGCCTGGCGGACCTGGGATACGTGGCGATCGCCGCGGACGCCGCCTTCCAGGGCGCCAGCGAGGGTCAGCCCCGGCAGACCGACAAGCCCGCGCACCGCGTGGAGGACATCCGCGGGATGGCGGACTTCCTGGGGACCTTCCCGGGGGTCGACGCCGCCCGGATCGGCCTGCTCGGGGTGTGCGGGGGCGGCGGGTACGCCATCAAGGCCGCCCAGACGGACAAGCGATTCACGGCGGTGGCCACGCTGAGCATGTTCAACTCGGGGCTGATCCGGCGCAACGGGATGAACGACTCCGCGGTGGACACCATCGGGAAGCGGCTGGCGCAGGCCGCCGAGGCCCGGCGGATCGAGGCGATGGGCGGGGTGGTGCGGTACCTGGCGGATGCCACCCCCACTCAGGAGCAGATCGAGGCCCTGCCGGAGGGCAGCCTGTACCGGGAGGGCTTCGAGTACTATCTGCAGACCCACCACCACCCGCGCTCCAGCTCCCGGTACACCGCCTCGAGCATGATCGACCTGATGGCCTTCGACGCCCGGGACCAGGTGGAGCTGATCGACCAGCCGCTGCTGATGATGGCCGGCTCCGCGGCGGACACCAAGTACATGAGCGACGACGTATTCGCCCGCGCCACGGGAACCCAGGACAAGCGCTTCCACGTGATCGAGGGCGCCTCCCACATCCAGACCTACTGGGTGCCGGAGTACGTGGAGGACGCCGTCGAGCAGTTGCGCGCCTTCTTCGGCGAGCACCTGGCCTGAGGGGCGCGGGGGTGCGCGGGGTGCGCGACCCGGCGCATTCGTTCCCATCTAGCTCGGCTTCCCCCGCGAGACGGCGCTTTCGTTCCCAAAATCCGCAAATCTGGGAACGAGAGCGCCGCCTCGGCGAGCAGGTCCGGACCCGTGGGAGCAGGCACCACCTTCCCAGGCATCTGCCGACCCCCCGCCCGTAGACTGGGGGGGGACTGCGCGCGGTCGAGCAGCGTGGAAGGAGGTGCGCCGGTGCGGATCCTGCGGATCTACAACAACAACGTGGTGCTGGCCTCCACCGACGCCGGCGAGGAGGCCGTGATGATCGGGCGCGGCCTGGGCTTCGGGAAGAGGAAGGGCCAGCGCCTGGACCCGGAGAAGGTGGAGCAGACCTTCGTCCCGGAGGGCGCGGGCGGTCCGGATCAGATCGGCGCGCTGCTGTCCGAGCTGCCGCCGGGGATCCTCACCCTGGCCACCGAGCTGGAGGAGCAGGCCCGCGCCGAGTTCGGCCGGGACCTGCCGCATTCCTTCGTCCTGCCGCTGGCGGATCACCTGAACTTCGCGGTGGTGCGTGCCCGGGACGGGATGCACATCGAGTACCCGCTGGCCATCGAGGTCGCACAGCTGTACCCCCGGGAGGCGGCCTTCGGGCGCCGCGCCGTCGAGCTGACCAACGAGCGCCTGGGGGTGCGCCTGCCCCCGGAGGAGGCGACGCCGATCGCCCTGCACCTGGTCAACGCCCAGTTCTCCGGGACGGACCTGAGCCGCACCTACCGGATGACGGAGATCTTCGCGCAGATCTTCGACGTCATCTCCTCCTACTACGGCCGCCCCGTGGACCAGACGCAGCTGTCCGTGGCCCGCTTCGTCACCCACCTGCGCTACCTCTTCGTGCGTGCGGAGCAGGGGCGCCGGCCGACCGTCGCGGACCCCACCCTGCCCGCGATCCACGACGCCGTGCGCACCGGCTACCCGGAGGCCTACGCCTGCGCGGACAAGGTGATGCTGCTGCTGGACATGCACCTGGACACCACCCTCGGCGAGGACGAGCACACCTACCTGACCATCCACATCGCCCGCCTCGCCGCGGACATGTGGGGAGAGGACGCCGCGCACCACCCCGGCCACCCGGCCGAGGCGCCGCTCCCGGGCGACGCCGGAACCCAGCCCGATCAGCCGTCACCGAAGGACACCCCGTGACCCCCAGAACCTCCATCATCATGCCCGTGCACCGCACCGGCGGACGCGTCATCGGGGCGATCCGCTCCGCCCTGGCCCAGACGGACCCGGACTTCGAGCTGCTCGTGCTCATCGACGGCTCCCCGGAGGACTCCCAGCAGGTCCGCGCCTTCCTCGCCGAGCACCCGGACGAGCGGGTGCGGGTCTTCGACGACGAGCAGAACCGCGGCGTCTCCGCGGTGCGCAACCGCGGCCTGGACCAAGCCCGCGGGGAATGGGTCTGCTTCCTCGACGCCGATGACCGCTACCGCCCGCACTACCTGGCGACCCTGCACGCCTTCGCCGCGGACCAGGGCGCCGACGTCGCCGCCTGCGGGCACACCCTGGTGCGCACCACCGGGGAGGAGCAGGATCGCTTCCGCACCCCCGCCGGGGTGCTCACCGGGCGGCAGGCCGCCGTGAAGCTGCTGCGCGATGAGATGACCTCCTTCGTCTGGGACAAACTCGTGCGCCGCGACACCGTCGGGGACATCCGCTTCCTGCCGGATGTGCACCGCGGGGAGGACACCGTGTTCTGCGCCGCCGTGCTCACCGCGGCCCGACGCGTCGTCGTCGTACCCAGCTCCCTCTACGAATACGGGGTGGGGGCGGGGTCCCTGACGTGGGGGCGAGTCACCCCGCCCGAGGAGTCCCTGCGTCTCATGCACGGGCTGGCCCGGGCCGTCGGGGACCTCCTGGACGCCCCCGAGGGGCGCCGGGCGTACACCGTCACCTGGGTGCTGATCTTCCTCAACGCCGCCCAGCAGTCCCTGATGCGGCGGATGCTGCTGCCCCGACTGTCGGACAGCCTCCCCGCCGAGGCCCGGCAGGAGGAGAGCGCCCAGGCTCTCGCGGTGATCCGGGATTCCCGACGCCGGATCACCTGGAGACAGCTGGCCGGCACCGCCTCCGCGGCCCCGCTGTACGCGGCGGCCGGGGCGCTGCTGAAGCTCTCCCCCGCCCTGTACCGCCTCATCTACGGGTCGTACGTGCGCCGCACCTACGGCCTGTAGCCCCACCGCCTCCCGGGCTCGCCCGGGGTGTTCACTACACTGGTCATGGCCCGCCTCCCCCGATCGGGTCCCTTTCCCGCAGAACGGAGCCGATGATCGTGGAGTGGCTGAGCCTGGCCCCCGCCGTCGGAGTGTGCCTGCTGGTCCTCATCACCCCCGGCCTGCTCATCACCCTGGGCACCCGGGTGCGGGGCTTCGACGCCGTCGCCCTGGCCCCCGGGCTCTCCCTCGGCGTCACCGCGCTCACCGCGATCCTCGCGTCGTGGCTGGGGCTGCGCTGGGCCCTGTGGATCCCCCTGGTCGGGGGGCTGCTGGTCGGTGCGGCCCTGCTGGGGCTGCGCCGTCTGCTCGCCCGCCGGGACCTGCTGGACTGGCCCCGGCCTCCCCGCGGCTCGGCGCCGCCGGTCGCCGCGTCGTGGCGCTCGCGGGCGCAGGGCACCGCCTGGCTCGCACTGCTCCTGGGGACGGCGCTGTGTCTGCTCGACCTGGTGAGCGCGATCGGCGATCCGCAGGGCTTCTCCCAGACCTACGACAACAACTTCCATCTCAACGCCGTGCGCTGGATCTCCGAGACCGGAGACGCCTCCTCGCTGACCGTGCAGCAGATGACCTCCGGCGGGCAGTCGGCCGGGTTCTATCCCACGGCATGGCACGCGGTCACCGCCCTGGCCCTGCCGGTGGCCGGCGGCAGCGTGCCGGCCGCCACCAACGCCATGACGCTGGCCGTCGGCGGGGTCGTGTGGCCCCTGTCCGTGGTGCTGCTGGTCCGCTCGATGGGCCGGTTCCGCCGCGGTACCGTCCTGGCCGCCGGCGTCCTGTCGGCCGGGTGCACCGCATTCCCGCTGCTGCTGCTGTGGTTCGGGATCCTCTACCCCAACCTGCTCGGGCTGTCCGTGCTGCCGGCGGGTCTGGCGATCGCGGTGCAGCTGCTGCGGGTGAGCACCCACCGGATCCTGAGCACCGGGCAGGCGGGGCTGCTGGTGCTGCCGTTCCTGGCCGGCATCGCCTTAGCCCACCCGAATGCGCTGATGTCCCTCCTGGTGCTCTCCGCGCCGATCCTGCTGGTACGGGGTGCCCGGCAGGTGCAGGCCGTAGCCGCCGGGCGGATCGGCTGGGGGAGGTTCCTCCTGCAGCTCGGTCTGATCGCGGCGTGCCTGGGGGTGCTGTGGATCCTGTGGGGCGTGGTGCGCCCGACGGACCGGGTGCTGCACATCTGGAAGCCGCAGGCCACCGGCCCGCAGGCCATCTGGGAGGTCGTGTCCATGTCCCCGATGGGCGCGTACCACCCGGAGTGGATGGTCGCCGCCCTGGTGCTGATCGGCGCGGTCTTCGTCGTGCGCCGCCGCCGGTACGTCTGGGTGCTGCTGACGTACCTGACCGGCGCCTGGTTCTACATCGCCGTGCGCTTCCTGGACGAGGCGCACGGGCGGATCTTCATCACCGGGGTCTGGTACAACGACGCCTACCGGCTGGCCGCGCTGCTGCCGGTGGTCGCGGTGCCGCTGGCCGTGGTGGGCGCGGATGCCGTGCTCCGGGTGGTCCGCCACGGCTGGGAGGAGCGCACATGGTACGAGACCCGGAGGGCACACGGCGGCACCGAAGCCGCGCCGGAGACCATCCGGGGTCAGGAGAACCCGTCGGGGGAGCTGCCCCCGTGGGTCGAGGTCCCCGCCGAGGGGGGATCCGCCGCGTCGCCCAGCGGGCGCGGACGACGTCGGCTGCTGCATACCCTGAGCGCGCCGGGCCCGTCCACGACCCTGCTGCTCCTGGCGATCGCGCTGAGCACCCAGCTGGGCCAGCCGATGCGCACCATGGAGCAGGATGTCCGGGAGCGCTTCACCGTCTCCGCCGACTCCGCCCTGGTGGATGCGCAGGAGATGGACGTGATCGAGCATGTGGACCAATACGTGCCGGCGGACCAGAAGGTGCTGGTGGATCCGTCGAGGGGCGGTTCGCTGATCTACGCGCTGGCGGACCGGGAGGTCTCCGCGACTCACCTGGCCTACCGGGATGATCCCGACGCCGCCGTGCTGGGGGAGAAGCTGAACCAGGCCTACTCGGATCCGTCCGTGTGCGAGGCCGTGGAGAGCTCCGGGTACTGGTACGTCGCGGACTTCCCCGCACCCGCCCTGGTGAGGAATCCGGGACACACATACCCCGGGCTGGAGGATCTGGTGCAGGATGGCGTGGCCGAGCCGGTGTACCAGGACGGGCAGGCCCAGCTGCTGCGGATCACCGCCTGCGGCTACTGACCCGCACCACCCGGGCATAGACCGACGTCGGCCGCGGTTGCAGCGGATGTGCAGACCTACACTGCGATCATCATCGGGGCCGGCCAAGCCGGTCTGGCCGCGGCCCATGAGCTCGTGCGCCGCGGACTGGCACCCGGTGCCGACTTCCTGGTGCTGGACGCGGATGACGGTCCCGGCGGCGCGTGGCGGCATCGGTGGGATTCCCTGGTGTTCGGGCGGGCCCACGGCATCGCGGACCTTCCCGGGCTGCCCCTGGGACAGCCGCCGCGGGAGGTGCCGGCTTCCCGGGTGGTCGCCGAATACTACGGCCGCTATGAGGAGGAGTTCGGGCTGGCGGTGCGCAGGCCGGCGCGGGTGACGCGCGTCGAGGAGGACGCCGATCGGCCGGACCTGCTGCGCCTCACCGCCCGCGAGGATTCCGAAGATCGCATATACCTGGCCAGGTATGTACTGAGTGCGGCGGGCACCTGGACGAGCCCCTACGTCCCCACGATCCCGGGCATCGGGGAGTTCCGCGGGGCTCAGCTGCACACCCGAGACTATGTGCGCCGCGAGGACTTCGCGGGTCGGCGCACCCTGGTGGTCGGCGGCGGGCTCAGCGCGGTGCAGTTCCTGCTGGAGCTGGCTCCGGTCACCGAGACCATCTGGGCCACCCGGCGCCCTCCCAACTTCACGGACCGCGGATTCGACGCCGGGTGGGGCCGGGAGGTGGAGGAGGCCGTGCGGACCCGGACCGCCGCGGGCCGCGCCCCCGCCAGCGTGGTGCGCACGACCGGCATCCCCCTGTGGGAGGAGTACGCGCGCGGGGTCGAGCAGGGGGTGCTGGTCAGCCGCGGGATGCCGGAGCGGCTCACCCCCACCGGGGCCGTGTGGGGCCCGGATCCCTCCGGAAAGCAGCTGCCCGCGGATCGGGAACCGGAAGCCGCCGCCTCCGGAGGCCTGGGACCCTCGGCATCGGAGGAGCTGGTGATGCCCGCGAGCTGGGATCCGTTCCCTGCGGGGCATGAGGAGCCGGTGGAGGTGGTCTTCTGGAACACCGGGTTCCGCCCGGCCCTGAACCACCTGGCGCCCCTGGGGCTGCGCGAGCCGGGCGGCGGGATCCGGATGCTGGATGAGGTCAGCCCCGCCCGGGACCGACGGATCCTGCTGGTGGGGTACGGCTCCACGGCGTCAACGATCGGCGCCAACCGGGCCGGGCGGCTGGCCGGTCGCACCCTGGCCCGCCGTCTCGCCGAGGACGAGCGCCCCCGAGGATGACGCCGGGGCACCACCGACGCCCTCCCTCTCGCCCAGCTCTCGCTGCCCACCCCGTCGCTCCGCCGGATGATTTCGGGAGCCGTGCGGTATTTCAGGAGCCCCCGCAGTGCTCCCGAGACACCGCGCGGCTCCCAAAGCGCTTCGGCCGAACCCGCTCCGCTGCCCGGGTGGCGCGGCGGGACCCCCGCGTGGGCGGCGGCTAGCCTGGAAGCGGACATCCTCCCCGCGCGCAAAGGACGGCTTCGTGGCACCCCAGCTGATGGCCTTCGATCTGGACGGCACCCTGATCTTCGATCTGCGGATCGGTCAGGAGAGCATCGACGCGATCCGCGCCTGGCAGGAGGCCGGGAATCTGGCGGTGTGCGCCACCGGCAAGTCCATCGCCTCCACCCGCCACGCCCTGGAGGGCACGGGCCTGCGCTTCGACTACTACGTGACGTACACGGGCGCCGTCGTCACGGACGCGGACTTCCGCGTGCTGCGCGCCAGGACGCTGCCGGGCGAGGTCGTGCAGGAGGTGGTGCAGCGGATGTCGGGGGAGTCCGGCGTCGCCGTGTACGGCACCACCTTGGACACCGACGACGTGCGCTTCTCCAACCGCACCGGCCGGGCCAGCACGGAGATCCTGCCGCACTTCGTGGAGATGGACGCCGCGCAGATCCCGGAGCACGAGTTCGTCGGGGTGCCGCTGTGGGTGACGGACCCGGAGAAGATCGACCCGCTGCACGAGGAGCTGTCCGCCCGCTACGCCGGGATCATGGACTGCCACCGCAACCAGACCTTCCTGGACCTGGTGCCGCCGGACACGCACAAGGGCACGGGCCTGGCGTGGCTGGATGAGCACCACCTGGGCGGGCGCTACGAGACGTACTCCATCGGGGATTCCTGGAATGACCTCGGGATGCACGCCTGGGCGGACCATTCGGCGTCCTTCCCCTACTCCCCGCAGGCCGTGCAGGAGGCCACCGAGACCGTGGTGCCCACCGCCGCGCAGTGGATCCGCCGCCTGCTCGCCTGATCCGCAGCGCCCCACACAGGGGGGGTCAGCGGCGCGGGTAGGGCTCCAGGACGAAGGTGCGGCCGTCGGCGGTGGAGCGTCGGCACAGGTCCGCGAAGTCCTCGCCGTCGTGCACGCGGGTGCGGACCTCTGGGCGGCGGGTCAGCGGGTACAGGCTCAGCCCCACCATCACCGCGAAGGAGTGACCGGTGGCCGTGAATCCGGTGCCCGGCAGGAACCCGTAGACCACGACGCCGAGCAGCACCGTCAGCAGCGCCGCCCGGTTCCATCCGCGCAGCCGGTAGACCATGATCCCGGCCAGGGCCATGAACCCGTAGCTGGCGCCGGTGTCCTGCACGTTCCACAGGGACTCCGGCCCGTGGAACCAGCGGATCCGCACGTAGACGCCCCACGCGGTGAGCAGGGTGGCCACGATGTGCCCGGTCGCGAAGACGACGACGGCCCGCCCTGTGCCCAGCCACCGCTCCGCCGGAGCGAGGAACACCAGGAACAGCGCGCCCCACAGCAGCAGCTCCGTCCCGGAGACGAAGAACGCGCTGCGCACCAGGACCCGCAGGGGGTCGCGGGTGAGGTGCTCCAGGTTGGTGGACTGCGCGGCGAGGAACAGCTCCTTGGCATGCTCCGGCATCCCCAGCAGCACCCAGGTGGTCACCGCAAGGATCCCCACGTAGATGCAGGTTCCGGGGGCACTGGCCACGTACCACCGCAGGTATCCGCCGTGCCGCTGCCAGAAGGTGCGCATCCAGCGGGTGGGGGCCCAGCCCTGGGCCAGGGAGATCAGCACGAGCACGGCCGCACCGAGCGCGAGCAGCCGCGCGATCATGGGGAGCATGGACCACCATCCTAAGCGTCGCGGGAGGATGGGACGGCGCGGGTCCTCCCGTAGACTCTCCCGATGACCTCCTCCCGCCGCACCGCAGACTCCCCCGCGACGCTGCTGATCATCGCCGACCCCGGTCTGCCCACCCGCCGGCTGCGCCGGATCCAGGATGATCTGGTCCGGCGGCTGGAGACGACGACGCCGGGTGGGGCCCGCCTGCTGACCCGCACCGGAACCGTGCGGGTGCGCCCGGATGACACCATCGACCTCGGCGTCGCCGCGGATCTGGCCCCGGATGACCGCACCGTGGATGCGACCATCCTGCTCACGGAGATGCCGCGGCACGCCGGCGGGCACCCGCTGGTCGCGGAGACCTTCGCGGACCAGCGCGTCGCCGTCGTCTCCTGCCCCACCCTGGGGGTGCTCTTCCCCCGACGCCGCCTGGTGCGCACCATCCTCGCCTGCGCGGCCCGGCTGCTGGATGCGAAGGAGGACCGGGGAAGCCAGCACTGGAACCGGTGGAAGCGCCACCCTGCCACGGGGCACCTGAGCCTGTTCGCCCACACGATCACGGGGGTGCCGCGCACCGTGTTGGGGATGGTCGCGGCCAACGACCCCTGGAGCACCGCCCCGAAGCTGTCCAGCGCGATGGCGGCGGCGGCCGGTGTGGGGGCGTTCGGGGTGTTCTACAGCTCCATCTGGCAGATGTCCGACGCGCTGAGCACGGCCCGGCTGCTGAGCATCGGGGTGCTGGCGGTGGTGCTGATGACGGGATGGCTGCTGGTGAGCAACCGCCTGTGGGATCGCCCGGCGAAGGAGCGGCTGGGCACCGTCGTCGGCCTCTACAACGCCTCCACCGTGCTGACGCTGCTGCTGTGCGTGCTGGTGCTCTACGCGGGGCTGGTGGTGCTGATCCTGCTGGCGGGGCTGGTGGTGATCGACCCGGAGTTCATGGCCGCGACCCTCGGCACCGGGGAGGTCGGGTTCACCAACTACCTGGACATCGCGTGGATGAGCGCGGCCATGGGGGTGGTGGCCGGGGCTCTGGGCTCCAGCTTCGACTCGCAGACGGATCTGCGGCGCCTGACCCACGGGCAGCGCGAGCGCCAGCGCCGCCTGACGGAGGAGAGCGGGGAGGGCTCGCAGGACGCCGCGCCCGGGACCCACCGGGGGTGAGTCCCGGGCGCGGGCGTCGGGCCGGGGTCAGTCCTCGACGACGCTGACGGTGACCTCGATGTTGCCGCGGGTCGCGTTGGAGTAGGGGCAGACCTGGTGGGCCTGGTCCGCCAGCTGCTGGGCGACGTCGTGCTCCAGGTGCGGCAGCACGACCTCCAGGGCCACGGCCAGGCCGAATCCGCCCTTCCCGTTGTCCCCGATGCTGACCTTGGCGCCGACGGCGGAGTCGGAGGTGTCCGCCTTCGCCTGGCGGGCGACCATCTTCAGGGCGGAGTGGAAGCAGGCGGCGTACCCGGCGGCGAACAGCTGCTCGGGGTTGTACCCGTTCCCGGACCCGCCCATGGACTTCGGGGTGGCCAGGTCCAGCTCGAGGTCGGCGTCCTTGACGGAGACGTGGCCGTTGCGGGCCTCGCCGGTGGACAGCGCTTCGGTGGTGTACTTCGGTTCCATGGGGTCCTCCTCGGGACGTTTCCGGTGGTCGAGCTCCACACTAGGCCCGGTCTCGGGCCGGGCACGACGCCGCCCGGCCCGGTTCCGCTGTCAGCGCGAGGCGCCGTCGTCGTCCCGGTCCCGGGCGGCGGGTGCGAGGATCAGCTCCGCGCCGCGCACGCCGTCCAGCAGCGCGGGGTCCGGCTCCGTCCCGGTGCGCAGGATGCTCAGGTGCCCGGTGTCCTCCAGGATGACCCCGCGCACCTGGTCCAGCCGGGTGATGCCGGCCGCCCGCAGGGCCGCGCAGATCTCCCGGTGCGTCAGGTGGGCGCGGCGCAGCGATCGCTCCAGGAATTCGCCGTGGGCCATGAGGGCCAGGGGCTGGTGGCGCAGCCGCCGGGTGGCGCTCACCCGCTGCAGGGTGCCGAAGAGGATCTCCAGGAAGATCAGGGTCCCCAGCCCGACGATGCCGGCGCCGAGGGTCGGGTGGTTGCCGAGGATCACGCGCCCGGCCACCGCCCCGAACATGATGATGATCAGCGCGTCCAGGCCGTTCCAGCTGGACAGCAGCCGCACTCCGAAGACCCGCACCAGCAGCACGAAGCACAGGTAGATGCCCACGGCTGCGGCGATGACCACGGGGATCCGCCAGGGTTCGATCCCCAGCTCCCTCCACACCAGGTGACCCAGATCCGGCGGCAGACTCATGCCGCCCATCCTAATGACGACGCCGTGCGCCCCCACCGCCTCGGCGCTCTGCTCCCGTCACGCTGGGTGCAGGATGTCACGGACCGGCCGCGCCATCCTGCACCCGGCACGACGTCGGCGGGAGGGACCAGGCGGCGGGGACCCCCGCCTCACCCCCTGACGAGACCCCGGACCACCTCCACCACCCGCTCGAGGTCCTCCCCCGTGGTCTGCACGGCCACGGACAGCCCGGCGTCGTAGTACAGCCCGTCCCCGATCAGCAGGATCGCCCGGGCCCTGCCCGGATCCCCCACCTCCTCGAGAATCAGCGCGTACCAGTCCCGGTGGATGGATTCCAGCAGCTCGCGCACCGCGGGGTGGGAGTCCTGGCTCAGCTGCGCGGCGGCGACCATCGCCCGGTCCAGGGGCGCATCCTCGTACACGGAGGAGCGCACGTAGTGCACGGAGGCGCCCTCGGAGCAGGTGCGCATGGTGTGCAGGTCCTCCCGGATCATCTCCCGCAGCCGATCCAGCTGCCCCTGCACCAGGGCGTCCTTGTCCTTGAAGTGGTAGAGCAGGCCGCCCTTGGACAGACCTGCGCGCTCGACGACGGCGTTCAGCGTGGCCGCGCGCTCTCCCCCTTCGATGAGGAGGGATTCGTAGGCGTCGAGGATGCGGTCCCGTGAGCTCATGATCCCGACCCTAGCCCCTGGCGCGCTGAACCGTCCAGACGGTACAGTAGCGGACGATCGACCGCATCCCCCTGCCGCGAACCGTCACTCCCGTGGCCTCTGGACCGCCCAGAAGCCACGCCCCTGACGGCTCGGCGGGGAAGACCCGAGCAGCACCGTGAGGAGGACCCGTGTACACCGCGCCCCTGCCCCGCATCACCCCGACCACCGGAACGCACCCCACCGCCGCCCAGCCCCCGCACCCCGCCAGCGCGCGACGCCGCTGGGCCGCGCTGAGCGTGCTCATGCTCCCGGTGCTGCTGGTCGCGGTGGACAACACCGTGCTCTCCTTCGCCCTGCCCGCGATCTCCGAGGCGCTGCGCCCCAGCGGCAACCAGCTGCTGTGGATCGTGGACGTCTACCCGCTGGTCCTGGCGGGGCTGCTGGTGCCGATGGGCTCCCTGGGGGACCGGATCGGTCGGCGTCGGCTCCTGCTGATCGGGGCCACCGGGTTCACCGCGCTCTCCGCGGCGGCCGCCTTCGCGCCGTCAGCGGGCTGGCTGGTCGCCGCGCGGGCCGCGATGGGCTTCTTCGGGGCCATGCTCATGCCGGCCACCCTCTCCCTGATCCGCAACATCTTCCCCAACCCCCACGAGCGTCGCCTGGCCATCGCCATCTGGGCGGCCGGCTTCTCCGGCGGGGCGGCCCTGGGACCCATCGTCGGCGGCTTCCTGCTGGAGCACTTCACGTGGGGCTCGGTGTTCCTGCTCGCGGTGCCGGTGATGCTGCCGCTGCTGGCCCTGGGCCCGATCCTCGTCCCGGAGTCCCGGGATCCCCACCCCGGCCCGGTGGATCCGTGGAGCATCCTGCTGGCCCTAGCCACCATGACGCCGCTGATCTACGGCATCAAGACCTTCGCCACCGAGGGTCCGGGTTGGCAGGCCCTGGTTCCGGCGGCGGTGGCGCTCGCGGCCGGCTTCGCCTTCGTCCGGCGCCAGCTGCGCCGTCCCGAGCCGATGCTGGACGTGCGGCTGTTCCGCAACCCCGTATTCACCGGGGCCATCCTGTCCAACCTGTTCAGCGTGTTCTCCCTGGTGGGGTTCCTGTACTACATCTCCCAGCACCTGCAGCTGGTCAGCGGCTACTCCCCCATGCAGGCCGGCTTCCTGCTGCTGCCGGGTCTGGCGATCACGATCGTCGCGGGCCTGGTGGTGGTGCGCCTGGTGAAGCGGTGGCGGCCCTCCCGGGTGGTCACCGGCGGACTGCTGCTCAACGCGGCGGGCTTCGCGCTGGCGGCCTGGGCGGGTCCGCAGGGCTCCGACGTCGGGCTGATCGCGGCCTTCGCGGTGCTGGGCGCGGGCATCGGCTTCGCGGAGACCATCGCCAATGACATGATCCTGGCCGCGGTGCCGGCGCAGAAGGCCGGGGCGGCCTCGGCGATCTCGGAGACCGCGTACGAGACCGGCTCCGTGCTGGGCACGGCCGTGCTGGGCTCGGTGCTGAACTTCGCATACCGGGCGCACCTGGAGATCCCGGCCGGGATTCCCGACGACGCCCGGGAGGCTTCCCGGGAGACCCTCGGCGGGGCGGTGGACACCGCCGGGACCCTGCCCGGACAGCTCGGGGAGGCCCTGCTGGACTCGGCCCGGCGCGCCTTCGACTCGGGGGTGCTGATCACCAGCCTGATCGGGGTGGTGCTGATGCTCGCCGCCGCGGTGATGGCCTGGCGCACCCTGGGTGGTGCGGACGAGAAGCTGGACGCCGCCCGGGAGTGAGTTCCGAAGGGTCGCGGTCTTGACCGATATCAGAGGGTGGAACCGCTGCCTCAGGCATTCCAGGTCGGTGTCTACACCCACTATGGGCGACAGAGCCAGCCCCTGATAGAGTGAGCGGGTGTTGGCGACAGACCTCCTGGGCATCGCCGAGGTCGAGCGTGTTGCCGCCCTCGGTGAGCTTGATGCGCGTAGACAGTCTGACCTGGGACAGTTCTTCACCCCCGCGAAGGCGGCTGAGCTGATCTCCTCCCTTCCGAGCCTTCCATCCAACGGCACGCTTCGCGTTCTCGATCCCGGAGCTGGCTCTGGCATACTCACGGCTGCCCTCGTGAATCGGGTGCTGACGGAGCAGCCTGAGCTGTCTTTGGAAGTCGTGGCCATTGAGCGCGATCCAGCCGTGTTTCCGCATCTGAGGGCAACACTCGACGAATGCGAGAGGGCAGGGGCGGGTCGAGTCTCCACAACGGCCTTGGAAGCCGACTTCATCCTCGATTCCACGGGACTGGATGCATCCCTCGATCTGGAAGCTCAGTTCGACCTCGTGATCGAGAATCCCCCCTACGGCAAGCTGGCTGTGTCGAGTCTGCACCGCGCCGCGATGCGATCCACCGGTTTCGACGCACCGAATCTGTATGCGGCATTTCTCATCCTCTCGACCGCCGCCCTGCGGATCGGCGGGCAGCTCGTCGCGATCACCCCGCGATCCTTCTTCAACGGAGCATATTTCGGAGACTTCCGTTCCCATCTGCTCGATTCCATAGCGCTTGACCGCGTGCATGTCTTCGACTCCCGTTCCACCATCTTTTCTGATACAGGCGTGCTTCAAGAGAATGTGATCTTCTCGGGGACCCGAGGGGCAACACCCGGCAACGTGGAGATTTCGGTGAGCCACGACCACACTACCGACATCTCCTCACGGTCAGTGCCATATGAAAGCGTCGTCTTCCCAGATGACCCCCACCGATTCATCCGACTTGCCACCAATATAGACGACACTCGGATTGCTGATACTGTGCTCTCCCAGCCCTGCACGCTGAACGACCTTGGGGTTCGTGTTTCGACTGGACGAGTCGTGGACTTCCGCTCGCGGCACGCACTGAGCGAAGTAGAACTACCAGGATCCTTTCCTCTGATCTATCCGGGAAATCTACGCGACGGCAAAGTAGTCTGGCCTCGCGTAATCCGCAAACCTCAGTGGTTCCACGCCACCAGCGACAAGGATCGATCGATGCTCCTACCGGAAGGCTGGTACGCCGTCGTCAAGCGATTCAGCGCGAAAGAAGAGCGCCGCAGAATCATCGCATCCGCATGGTCACCCATCGATCACCCCGGTGACGTCGCTTTTGAAAACCATCTCAACGTGTTCCACACCGACGGTCATGGAATGGATGAAGAGCTAGCCAAGGGCATCACCATCTGGCTCAATTCATCCATCATCGACAGATTCTTCCGGACCTTCTCTGGACACACCCAGGTTAACGCCACCGATCTGCGCACGCTGCGATTCCCTACAGCTGAGACCTTGCGTAACCTGGGACACAGGATCGCCGCATCGCAGGACGAGATCGACTCGCTGATACAGGAGCTGATAGCCGCGTGATGGACCAGAGGAATGCCGCATACGAGCGCATCGAAGATACCCGGGTGATCCTTGAGACCCTCGGCATGGATGCGGAGCGAAGCAATGAGCGCTCCGCGCTAGTCCTCCTTGCCCTCCTGCAGCTTACTCCCGAGAAATCATAGGCAGAGGCCACGAACCCGATGCTCGGGACGAAAGCGATCATGGATTTCATCCGTGATGAATACGGCAGAAAATATGCGCCGAATACCCGCGAGACCATCAGGCGGTTCACACTCCACCAGTTCGTGGAAGTGCACCTGATCGAGCCGAATCCAGACAACCCTCATCGCCCGGTGAACTCACCCAAATGGAATTACCAGATCACCGCCGAGGCGCTGGCTATGCTGCGCACTTACGGCACCGACACGTGGAATTCCGCAACCGATCGGTATCTCACCGCTCTTCCGGGACTCAGGGCTCGCTATGCAGCCGCCCGCGCGATGGAGCTCATCCCTCTCACTCTCCCCGATGGATCATCCTTCACCCTGACTCCAGGCGGTCAGAACGTTCTCCTCAAGGCGATGGTCGAAGACTTCTGCCCTCGCTTCACTCCCGGTGGCCAGGTATTATACATCGGCGACGCCGGCAATAAATGGGCGCTTTTCGACGAGAAAACCCTTTATTCTCTTGGTGTCACGATCGATGAACATGGCAAGATGCCTGACCTCATCATTTACCTCCCGGACCGCAACTGGCTTGTACTCCTCGAAGCGGCAAGCTCTCATGGTCCAGTCGACGCAAAGCGCCAGGCAGAACTCGCCGCTTTGTTCTCCGGATCCCACGCAGGATTGGTCTACGTCTCCTGCTTTCCCGATCGTGCCGAATTTCGCAAGTACGTCGATAAGATTGCATGGGAATCGGAAGTCTGGTGCGCCGACCATCCCACACACATGATCCACTACAACGGCGAGCGCTTCCTCGGCCCCTACACCTGATCTCTGGATGTCCTCAGCTCCGAACGCTTCGAGTGCCCCCCTGAGAGCGAAATCCCTGGTCAGCGCCCGATCCCCGCGGGAGACTGGTGGGGTACACCACCGTCATCGGAAGGCTTTGAGACCATGGACCTGGGCATCGAGGGCAAGATCGCGCTGATCACCGGAGGGGACTCCGGGATCGGCTGGCACACCGCCCAGCGGCTGCTGGCGGAGGGGGCCGTCGTCGTCATCTCGGATCGGGATGAGGAGAAGCTGGCCGAGGCCGCCCAGCGGCTGGAGGCCCCGGAGGGCCGCCTGCACGCCTTCCCCGCGGACATCGCCAGCCAGCAGGACCTGCGCCGTCTGCACGAGCAGGTGCGCGAGGCCGCCGGGAGCATCGACATCCTGGTGCAGTCCGCCGGGATCACCGGCGCCCAGGGGTACTTCCACGAGATCGACGACGCCGGGTGGACCGACACCCTCGAGGCGGATCTGCTGGGCCCGGTGCGCCTGATCCGGGAGTTCCTGCCGGATCTGCGCGAGGGCGGCTGGGGCCGGCTGGTGCTGCTGGCCTCGGAGGACGCCGTGCAGCCCTACGACGACGAGCTGCCCTACTGCGCGGCGAAGGCCGGGATCCTGGCGCTGGCCAAGGGCCTGTCCCGCACGTATGCGCGGGAGGGGCTGCTGGTCAACGCCGTCTCCCCGGCCTTCATCCGCACGCCGATGACGGACGCGATGATGCGGCGGCGCTCGGAGCAGCTGGGCGTCTCCTTCGACGAGGCGATCGAATCCTTCCTGGACGAGCAGCGCCCGCACATGGAGCTCAAGCGCCGCGGCACCCCGGAGGAGGTGGCCCCCGTGATCGCGTTCCTGTGCTCGGACCTGGCGTCCTTCGTCAACGGGTCCAACTACCGCGTGGACTCCGGGTCCGTGGCCACCCTCTGACCCAGCACGCGCCGGCCGGCGCACCGCCCTCGTCACGCTGGGTGCAGGATGTCGCGGACGGTCCGTAGACATCCTGCACCCAGCGCGTCATCGGCGACGGAGGTTCAGCCGGCCTGAGCCCCCTCGCCGGCGAAGGGGTAGTCCGTGTACCCGTGCGGGCCGGGGGCGTAGAAGGTGGACGGGTCCGGGGTGTTCAGCTCCAGTCCCTCCCGCCAGCGGCGCACCAGATCCGGATTGGCGATCAGCTCCCGCCCCACCACCGCGGCATCGGCGAGATCCTCGGCCACGATGCGCCGCGCCTCGGGCAGCTCGGTGACTTCTGCGAACCCGGAGTTCAGCAGGAACGCGCCGGGGAAGCGCCCGCGCAGGTGCGCCACCAGGTCCCCGTCGATCTCCCGGTGCAGCACCGAGAGATAGGCCGGGTGGGCCTCGGCGATGCCGTCCAGCAGCGCATCGTAGGTGGCCAGCACATCCTGCCGATCCCGCTCCAGGGTGCCCTGCACGTTGTGCTCCGGGGAGATGCGCAGACCCACCCGATCCCCGCCGATCTCCTCGGCGACGCCGCGCACCGCCTCCACCGTCAGGCGCGCCCGGGCGGCCGGGGAGCCTCCCCAGGCGTCCTCGCGGTGGTTGGCCGAGGGGCTGAGGAACTCGTGCAGGAGGTACCCGTTGGCCCCGTGCAGCTCGACGCCGTCCGCCCCGGCGTCCACGGCCCGGCGGGCGGCAGCCCGGAACTCCTCGACGATGCGGGGGACCTCCTCGGTGCCCAGGGCGCGGGGCACGGGGGCCTCGGCCTTGCCGGCGAAGGTGTGCACGCCGGTGCCGGAGGCGATGGCGCTCGGCGCCTCGGGCTGGGCGCCGCGCAGCAGATCCGGGTGGGACATGCGCCCGCCGTGCATCAGCTGCAGCACCAGGGTGCCGCCCTCGGCGTGCACCGCCTCGGCGACCTTCGCCCAGCCGGTGGTCTGGGCGTCGTCGGCGATGCCGGCCTGGCCGGGGAAGGCCCGGTTGGTGAAGGCGGTGAAGGTGCCCTCGGTGACCACCAGGCCGGCGGAGGCGCGCTGGGCGTAGTAGCGCGCGTGCAGGTCCGTGGGCACGCCGTCCTCCCCGGCGCGCTGGCGGGTCAGGGCGGCCATGGTGATGCGGTTGCGCAGGTGCAGGGCACCGGCCTGCAGCGGATCGAACAGGGTGGTCACGGGCGTGCTTCTTCCCTCGGGGATGCGGACTGTGCCGTGGAACCACCCCGCATGCCCGGCTATTCCCACCCCTCGAAGTCCCCGTATGACGCCGCGCGGTGCCGGGCGGGGTCACCGGTTGCATTCCGCGGGTGGGCGCAGTTGTCTGAGGGGAGCATGAGCCCTCGAGGCGAGGACGAGCGAGAGACCAGGAGGCCTGCGTGCACCCCTACGACCAGATCACCGTGGAGTCCCTGGTGGGCAAGTCCGGGATCAAGTGGTCCCAGGGCGAGGGGGTGATCGGGGCGTTCATCGCGGAGACGGACTTCGGGGTGGCCGAGCCGATCCGCGCGGCCCTGCGGGACCTGGATGAGCGGGACCTGTTCGGCTACGCCCCCGCGTGGATGGTGCGGGAGCTGCAGGAGGCCACGGCCGAGCTGTACGCGCAGGAGCACGGCTGGCGCGTCCCCGCCCGGCAGGTCGCGCCCCTGCCGGATGTGATCGCGGGGTTCGCGGCCTTCCTGGACGTGTTCACCGCCCCCGGGGCCCCGGTGATCCTGCCGACCCCGGCGTACATGCCGTTCCTGCGGGTCCCTGGGCTGCACGGGCGCCGGATCATCGAGGTGCCGATGCGCCGGGATCCCGAGGTGAGCACCCCCTGGCGGCTGGATCCGGCGGATCTGGAGACGGCCTTCGCGGCGGCCGACGCCGAGCTCGCCGCGGCCGCGGCCGCGGCATCCGGGGACGCGGCCTCGCGGTCCGCGGCCGGGGAGGGACCGCGCCATCGGGGTCCGGTGCTGATCCTGTGCAATCCGCACAATCCGACGGGCAAGGTCCACACCCGGGAGGAGATGGCCCAGATCGCCCGGGTCGTTCAGGCCCATGACGGGTGGGTCTTCTCCGATGAGATCCACGCCCCCGTGGTCTACTCCGGTGCCCGCCACGTCCCCTACGCCTCCACGGGGGCCGCGGCCGCGGGCCACACGGTCACGGCCACCGCGGCGTCGAAGGCCTTCAACATCCCGGGGCTGCGCTGCGCCCAGCTGCTCTTCTCCGACGAGGCCGACGCCGCCCGCTGGGCCGAGCGCGGGGAGTTCGTCTCCAAGTCGGCGTCGAACCCGGGGATGCTGGCGACGACGGCGGCCTACCGCGAGGCCCGCGTCTGGGCCCGGGAGACCCGGGACTACCTGGAGGGCAATCGGGATGAGCTGGGGGATCTGCTGACCCAGCACCTGCCGGGGGTGGGGTGGATCCCGCCGCAGGCGACCTTCCTGGCCTGGCTGGATGTCTCCGCGCTGGGCATCCCGGGGTGTCCGCAGGAGTTCTTCCTGGAGCGGGCCGCGGTGAGCCTGACCGACGGCGCCCAGTGCGGGCAGGGCCTGGGCGGGCACGTGCGCCTGAACTTCGGGATGCCCCGCCCGGTGCTGCGCGAGGCCGTGGAGCGGATGGGTCGGGCCGCAGCCCAGCTGGCCTGAGCGCGGTCCGAGGAGGCGGCCGAACCCGTCGAATCGGCCGCTGACCTGGTGACACGTCGGCTCAGAAGGTCGCATAATGGAGGGACACGGATCCGCGCCGCAGGCCGCTGGAGCCACCGAACCACACGGAGGAGAACACCATGCGCGCACTGACCTGGCAGGGTCCCGGATCGGTCGAGATCGCCGAGGTCCCCATGCCCGAGCTGCGGGATCCCACCGATGCGATCGTTCGGGTCACCTCGACGGCGATCTGCGGCTCGGACCTGCACCTGTACGGGGTGCTCGGGCCGTACATGGGCCGCGGAGACGTCCTGGGCCACGAGTTCATGGGCGTCGTGGAGGAGGTCGGCGCGGAGGTGACCGGCCTGCAGGTCGGGGACCGCGTCGTCGTGCCCTTCAACATCTCCTGCGGGCGCTGCTGGATGTGCTCGCGAGGCTTCTACGCCCAGTGCGAGACCACCCAGAACACCGAACGTGGCACCGGCGCGTCGCTGTTCGGCTTCAGCAAGCTCTACGGGGAGGTTCCGGGCGGGCAGGCCGAGTACGTGCGGGTGCCGCATGCGGACTTCGGACCGGTGAAGGTCCCCCACGGCTTCGCCGACGAGCGGGCCCTGTACCTCTCCGACATCCTGCCCACCGCGTGGCAGGGCGTGGCGTGGGCGAACGTCCCCGACGGCGGCACGCTGGCGGTGATCGGCGCCGGGCCGATCGGTCAGCTGGCCGTGCGCTCGGCACGCCAGCAGGGCCACGCGGAGCGGATCATCGCCGTGGATCTGGTGGATGAGCGGCTGGAGCTGGCCCGGGCCTGGGGCGCGCAGACCATCGACCTGCGCGAGGTGGATTCGGTCGGGGATGCGATCCGGGATCTGACCGGCGGACGCGGAGCGGATTCGGTGCTGGATGCCGTGGGCATGGAGGCCCACGGGAACCCGGTGGCCGAGCAGGTGGTGAAGGCCGTGGGGAAGCTGCCCGGCGGCGTCGGGCAGAAGGTCATGGAGACCGCCGGGATCGACCGCACCGCGGCGCTGCTCAGCGCGATCGACGGCGTGCGCCGCTCCGGCACCGTGTCCATCAGCGGGGTGTACGGCGGCACCGCCGATCCGCTGCCGATGATGACGATGTTCGACAAGGGGATCCGCCTGGCGATGGGTCAGTGCCACGTGCGGCAGTGGACCGAGGAGCTGTCCGAGATCCTCTTCCAGGACGAGGACGTGCTGGGGGTGGAGCAGCTGGCCACCCACCACCTGGCCCTCTCCGATGCCCCGGAAGCCTATGACATGTTCCGGGATAAGCGGGACGGCTGCATCAAGGTGGTCCTGGACCCCACCCGCTGACGCCGGGCCGGCTTAGTCGGGCCCCGGCTCCGGTCCAGGCCCGATGGCACGCTGGGTGCAGGATGTCGCGGACGGTCCGCGACATCCTGCACCCAGCGTGACGACCCGCGCCGAGGACGGCGCGGCCGCACCCACTACGCTGGATTCCCATGAGAACCCCCGTGCCCGAGTACCTGTCCGAGCTGCTGGATGCCGTGCGCGAGAAGGACGGAGGTGCCGTCGCGGACTACATCCCCGAGCTGGCCAAAGCGGACCCGGGGCTGTTCGGCGTCGCCCTGACCACCGTGGACGGGCGCACCTACTCCGCCGGGGACGACGAGCACGAGTTCTCCATCCAGTCCATCTCCAAGCCCTTCGCCTACGCCGCGGCGCTGACGGACCGCGGGGTGGAGGAGATCATGTCCAAGGTCTCCGTGGAGCCCTCCGGGGAGGCGTTCAACGAGCTGTCCCTGGAGCGGGGCACCAACCGCCCCAAGAACCCCATGATCAACGCCGGGGCGATCGCGGTGCACAGTCTGCTGATGAACCCGGAGGCCTCCCTGGAGGAGCGCGCCGCGCACACGGTGGAGTTCTTCTCCCGGCTGGCCGGGCGGGAGCTGCAGATGGACGAGGAGGTGTTCCGCTCCGAGCTGGAGACCACGGACCGCAACATGGCCCTCGCGCACATGCTGCGCAACTACGGGATGTTCGAGGAGCACGCGCACAACGTGGTGGCCGGGTACGTGGCCCAGTGCGCCATCCGGGTCACGGTCCGGGACCTGGCGATCATGGGTGCCACGCTGGCCAACGGCGGGGTGCAGCCGAGCACCGGGGAGCGGGTCTGCTCCCCGGAGGTGGCCCGGCAGGTGCTGGCGGTGATGGTCTCCGCGGGGATGTACGACGCCTCGGGGACGTGGTTCGCCGACGTCGGGATCCCGGCGAAGTCCGGGGTGGCCGGGGGTGTGCTGGGGGTGCTGCCGGGGCAGCTGGGCATCGGCGTGCTCTCCCCGCGCCTGGATGCGCAGGGCAATTCGGTGCGCGGGGTGCAGGTGTTCCGGAAGCTCTCCGACGACATGGGCCTGCACCTGATCAACGTCCACGCCTATGGGCACGACGCGGTGCGCTCGGTGCGCCAGGTGGGCCGGGATCTGATCATCAAGCTGCAGGGGAACATCGGGTTCACCGGTGCGGAATCCGTGCTCTCCCAGCTGGAGTACGTGCAGCCCCCGGAGCACGGCGCCGTGATCTTCGATCTCACGCGGGTGACGAGCCTGAACGACGTCGGGCGGCGGATGCTCCTGGAGGGGATGCTGCGGCTGAAGCAGGATGGCGCCCGGGTGGGGCTGATCGACACGGACGGGGTGCTGCCGGATCCGGATCTGGGCGATGGCACCTACCCGGAGCGGCGCGGGCGCATCCGCGCCGCCCTGCGCACCGCCCAGACCCTGCGCCAGCCGGAGACGACGTACCCGCACAGCACCCGCTGACATCGCCGATCGCGCTGACGCCCCCGGTTCCGACGACGCTCACCCGAGCGTCCACGCGGGGTGCCCGGCCCCGCGGCGTCGGGCCCCCGAGGAGAGGAGACCGGGCCGATGAGCACCACCGCACACCCCGCCCAGCAGACGCGGGCCGGATCCGGCGTCCTGCTGGTCATCGGCTCGTGCATCTCCCTGCAGTTCGGCGCGGCCCTGGCCACCCAGCTGTTCGCCCCGCTGGGCTCCTGGGGGGTGACGACGCTGCGCCTGGTGCTCGGCGCCGTCGTGCTCCTGGTGCTCACCCGCCCGGCCGTGCGCGCGTGGGACCGGCGGCAGTGGCGGGCCGTGGTGCTGTTCGGGGCGACGATGGCGCTGATGAACGGCTTCTTCTACGCCGCGATCGCCCGCATCCCGCTGGGGGTGGCGGTGGCCCTGGAGTTCCTGGGGCCGCTGGTGCTCTCCGCGGTGACCTCCCGGCGGGGACTGGACTTCGCATGGGTGGGTCTGGCCCTGGGCGGGATGGCCCTGCTGGGGGTGCAGTCCGTGCTGGGCGGGGCGGGTCTGGATCCCCTCGGGGCGGTCTTCGCGCTGATCGCCGGGCTGTTCTGGGCCGGGTACGTGCTGGCCAGCGGGCACGTGGGTCGGCTGGTGCCGGGCACGGGCAGACTGGCGGCGTCGATGACGGTGGCGGGTCTGCTCCTGCTGCCGGTGGGGCGGGCAGCGTGGTGCGGGCAGGGCAGGAGCCGCATCTGCTGGGCCTGGCGCTGCTGACCGCCCTGCTGGCCTCGGTGATCCCGTACTCCCTGGAGCTGGCGGCGCTGCGGCGGGTGCTCGGCCAGGTGTTCAGCATCCTGCTGAGCCTGGAGCCGGCGTTCGCGGCGCTGTTCGGCTGGCTGCTGCTGTCCCAGCGCATCGAGGGGCTGCGGCTGCTGGCGATCGCCCTGGTGGTCCTCGCCTCGATGGGCACCACGGTCTCCGCCTCCCTGGGGGCGCGGCGTACCCGGCGCCGGGTGGCGCGACAGGCCGAGGATGAGCCGGCCGGGCTCGTCCCGCCGGAGGAGGTCGTGGTGGGGGTGGGCACCGGCGCCCTGCCGGTGGTGGCCGCCGCACCGGAAGCGCCGAGCGGTTCCCGTCAGGCGCAGGGACCGTCGCATCCCCTGGGGTGAGCTCGCGGCGTGACCACCGCATGCGGTGGGACGGACGCGGCTATCCTGGGCCGCATGCGAGTCTTCGTCTTCGACGATGCCTGCGGCCCGTGCACCCGGGCGGCGGCCTTCCTGCACCGACGCGCCGGAGCGGGTGCCGCGGACGCGGGGCTGACGGTGCTGCCCTTCTCCCAGGTGCGCGAGGAGCTGGATGGCGCCGCCCGCGAGCGCTTCACCCGCGAGGCCCTGTACGCGCAGGGCCCGGCGCCGGCGGGCACCCTTCCGGCGGATGGCTCTGCGGGGGATCGCCCGGCGGCAGCGGTGCGCGCGATGCCCGCGGGGTGGGAGCTGCCGGGCCGCGCGGCCTGGGGGCACGCGGCGATCGCCCGGGCGCTGCTGGCCTCCCCGCACCGGGCGGATCGGCTGGCCGGCCGGGTGATCCTGGCCCGCCCCGTCGCCCCGGCGGCCCGCCGGGTGTACGGGTGGGTGGCCCGGCATCGTCGGGTGCTCAACCCGCTCTTCCCGCCGGCTGGCTAAGCTGGGGCCATGCTGCCCTTCCTGCTGATCCAGACCCGCGACGATGACGCCGTGGTGGCCGACGAGCTGCGCTCCACCGCCGAGCTGGGCGGCTTCGGTCCCGGTGAGCTGGTGCAGCTGCAGCTGGATCGGATCTTCGCGGAGGATCCGCGCCCGGCCACCGGCGCGCCGGAGCCGGGCGATGAGGCGGACAGCCCGCTGGCGTCCTCGGAGCAGCAGGCGCCCCCGGCCCTGGACTGGCCGGCGATCCTGCAGGCGCATTCCGGGGTGATCCTGTGCGGCAGCCCGTTCAACTCCTCGGACCCGGAGGAGTCCAAGTCCGCGCTGCAGCGGCGGGTGGAGGCGGAGCTGCGGCGGATGCTGGATGAGGTGGTCCGCCGGGACTACCCGTTCTTCGGCGCCTGCTACGGGGTGGGCACCCTGGGTCTGCACCAGGGGGCGGTGGTGGATCGGACCTTCTCCGAGGAGGCCGGGCCGATCCGGGTGACGGTTACCCCGCAGGGTCGGCAGGATCCGCTGCTGGCCGACGTCGAGCCGGTGTTCCAGGCTTTCGTGGGCCACAAGGAGGCGGTGCGCACGCTGCCGCCGGGGGCGGTGCTGCTGGCCGGGGGCGAGGCCTGCCCGGTGCAGATGTTCCGGATCGGGGCGAACATGTATGCCACGCAGTTCCACCCGGAGCTGGATCAGCGGGGCCTGCTGCACCGGCTGCGCGTGTACGCGAACCACGGCTACTACGACCCGGAGAACGCCCAGGAGCGCTTCGACGCCGTGCGCGCGGCCGAGGTGACCCAGCCCCAGCGGATCCTGGCGAACTTCCGCCGCCGCTACGCCCGCTCGGCCTGAGCGGCCCTCCCCCTCCCCGGGGCGCCGCGGACCCGTCATCGGACGCCGCGGGCCCGTCGTCGGCACTTGCGACCACCGCCGAATCATTTGACGCATCAACTTTTTTTACCCGGGAATAAAGCCCACACACCCGAGGTTGGACCGGTCAGACCACGAAGCAGCACCGCCGGGAGGCGGAGCACGAGGCGAAGGAGCCGAGACCATGCAGTTCGGGATCATGACCATCGGGGACGTCACCCAGGACCCCACCACCGGCACCACCCCCACCGAGCACGAGCGCATCCGCAGCACCGTGGAGATCGCGAAGAAGGCCGAGGAGATCGGCATGGACGTCTTCGCGACCGGCGAGCACCACAACCCGCCGTTCGTGGCCCCGGCCAACCCGCCGGTGCTGCTGGCCAACATCGCCGCGCAGACCGAGAAGATCATCCTGTCCACCTCCACCACCCTGATCACCACCAATGACCCGGTGCGCCTGGCGGAGGACTACAGCTACCTGCAGCACCTGGCGGAGGGCCGGGTGGACCTGATCATGGGCCGCGGCAACACCGGCCCGGTGTACCCGTGGTTCGGCAAGGACATCCGGCAGGGCATCCCGCTGGCGGTGGAGAACTACAACCTGCTGTACCGGCTGTGGCACGAGCAGACCGTGAACTGGCAGGGCAAGTTCCGCACCCCGCTGCAGTCCTTCACGCTCACCCCGCAGCCGCTGGACGGCGTCGCGCCGTTCGTGTGGCACGGGTCCATCCGCTCCCCGGAGATCGCGGAGCAGGCGGCGTACTACGGCGACGGCTTCCTGCACAACAACATCTTCTGGAACAAGGAGTTCACCCAGCAGATGATCGAGCTGTACCGGCAGCGCTACGAGCACTACGGCCACGGCGCGGCGGATCAGGCCTTCGTGGGCCTGGGCGGGCACGTGTTCATGCGGCCCAACTCGCAGGACGCCCGCCGGGAGTTCCGCCCGTACTTCGACAACGCCCCGGTCTACGGCCACGGGCCCTCCATGGAGGACTTCATGGATCAGACCCCGCTGACCGTGGGCTCCCCGCAGGAGGTCATCGAGAAGACGCTGAGCTTCCGCGAGTACGCGGGGGACTACCAGCGGCAGCTGTTCCTCATCGACCACGCGGGCCTGCCGCAGAAGACGGTGCTGGAGCAGCTGGACCAGCTGGGTGAGATCCTGCCGACCCTGCGCAGGGAGTTCGACGCCGGGCGCCCGGCCCACGTCCCCGAGGCCCCGACCCACGAGTGGCTGGTGCGCCGCCACGAGGACGGCATGGACCCGGTGCCCGGGGGTCGCCCGGATTCCCCGGCGGGCCGGGAGCGCGCCGCCCAGCAGGAGCGGCAGGCCGAGCAGGCCGGGGGCGACGTCGACGCCGCCGGCGCCCGGCAGGACACGACGCAGCGGTAGAGTCCGCACGAGCAGACGGCAGCGAGGAGTTGACGGTGATGACGAGAGCATCGGAGAGGATCCGCCTGGTGGTGGTCTCCGCCGGGATGGGGGAGCCCTCCTCCACGAGCCTGCTGGGCGAGCGGCTGGCCGAGGCCTCCCGGGCCGCCCTGGAGGCCTCCGGGCTGGCGGTGCGCATCGAGCAGATCGGCCTGCGGGGCCTGGCCCACGGGATCGCGGATCACCTGACCATGGGCTTCCCCTCGGGGAAGCTGGCTCAGGCGCTGGACGCGGTGCGCGCGGCGGACGCGGTGATCGCGGTGACGCCGACCTTCAAGGCGGGGTACACGGGGCTGTTCAAGTCCTTCTGGGACCTCACCGAGGACGGGGACATCGCCGGGACCCCGGTGCTGCTGGCGGCCACCGGCGGCTCGGCCCGGCATTCGCTGATGATCGACACGGCCCTGCGCCCCCTGTTCTCCTATCTGCGCGCGGACCTGGTGCCCACCGGTGTCTTCGCGGCCACGGAGGACTTCGGTGCCGACGCCGCCCTGCAGCAGCGCATCGATCGGGCCGGGGCGGAGCTGGCCCAGCGGGTGGCCTGGCGCGCCGGGACCGCGCTGGGCAGCCGGGACGATGCCGAGGACGTGCCGATCCCGGCGTCGGTCCCGGATGAGGACGCCGTGCCCGCCGAGCACGAGGGAACCGCGCACGAGGGCGGCGCGCACCGGCCCGACGGCGCAGGATCTGCGAGTTCGGCGGCGGACGGCCCGATCCCGGACGCGCGGGCGGCCCGGGCGGTGGACTCGGAGCTGAACGCGGGCCAGGGTGAGGGCTTCCGCCCGGCCTCGGGACTCTCCGCGCTGAAGCTGACCCCGTTCGATCAGCTGCTGGGGGACCAGGCGCCGTCGTCCTCGTCGGGCGGGGCCCGGGCCGGGAAGTAGACCCAGCTCTACCCCGGTTCACACCCTCCCCCACTGTGCGGCCGGGGCGGCGCGAGAAGACTGGATGCCATGATCACCGACATCTTCTCCGCCACCCTGGCCGCCGTGACCCTCCAGGAGTCCGCCCTGACCTGGGGGACCCTGGGAGTGATCGCGGCGGTCTCCCTGGGTCTGCTGGCCCTGCTGTTCGCGACCCTGGTCTCCATCGTCGCCTCCCCGCGCTACGCGGCGGGCGGCAAGGCCCTGTGGATCCTCGCGGTCTTCGCCTTCCCGGTGCTGGGGCCGCTGGCCTGGTTCATCGCCGGGCGCACCACGGGCCTCGAGCGCTCCCCCGCCCCGGTGCGCTGACGAGGGGGACCCGCCATGACCGAGCACGTCCTGGGTACCCTCCCCCACGACGACGCCGCGGCCGGCGGGCGCACCACGGGCGGTCTCGCGGCGCGGCTGGGTCTGGTGGCCCCGCAGCGCTCGCTGCACCACCTGTGGTGGGAGGTCCCGCTGGCCCTGCTGGCGCAGGGTCTCGTGCTGGCCGTCTCCGCGTCGGTGCTGCTGACGGAAGGCGTGCCCGCCCGGGATCCCGCGGGCCCGGCGTACCGGGAGATGCCCTGCGGGGTGTTCGTCCTCGGGGTGGTGCTGACGGTGGTGGCGGTTCCGCTGCTGCAGGAGCTGCTGCTGCGCCGCGGCCTCCTGGACTGGCTGCTCCCGCGCACGGGGGCGCCGGGGGCTGTCGCCCTGAGTGCTGCGGCCACGGCTCTGCTGCATCCGGTGCCGGTGCTGATGCTCCCGGCCGCGGTGGGCGGACTCGCCTGTGCGCTGTCCTACCGCTGGCACGCCAGCCTGTGGGCCCCGTGGATCCTGCACGCGGCCCTGACCGCCCCGCTCGCCGGGGCCACGCTCGTCGTCCTGCTCGCCCCGTGATCCCGATGCCGACCACCGATCCCCTGCACCGCGGGGAGAATGGACCGCGATGAGAACCAGCCTGTGGCGGTGCCTGGCCCGGCCCGCGTACCTCTTCTCCGCCGCCCCGTGGGCGGCGCTGCTCGCGCTGATCACCCCACCGGCAACGCTGCTCCTGTGCACCGGGATCGTGGTGTTCGTGCCCATCCTGGTGCTGGGCGGGGAGACGGCGGTGCCCCCGGTGGTCACCGCCATCTTCGGCCTGCTCATCCTGGTCAGTCCCCTGCTGCTGCTGGCCCTCGCCCCGGCCGGCGCCGTCTGGTACGGGCACGTGCAGCGGTGGCTGCTGCGCATGCTCGGCTTCCGCGGGGTGTCCAACGCGCACGTGCCCCTGCCGGTGCGGCCCGTGAAGCGGTGGTTCTCCGTGCGGTACCGGGAGCCGGCCACGTGGCGGGAGGTGCTGGCCAGCGTCATCGACGCCGTCGCCGCCGTGCTGTTCACCCTCCTGCTGGGCGCGGAGGCCTTCGTGCTGGGGGTGTGCGCCTTCTGCGCCGGGTACCTGGGGATCTACCGGGCGCCCCTGGAGGACATGACCGGCGCCCCGTGGCGGCTGCGCATCGTGGACGGGGAGCTGACGGGCAGCTCCGCCTCCTACACCCCGGAGGACTGGTGGCGCTTCGCCGCCGCCGGGCTGGTGGCGCTGCTGATCTTCGGGTACCTCAACGGTCTGGTGGCCGCCGCGTGGGCCTCCCTGACCAAGGCGCTGCTGGCCCCGCGCCCGGAGGAGATCCAGCGGCAGGTGGACCGGCTGACCTTCTCCCGCGCCGCCATCATGGAGTCCTTCGAGGCGGAGCGGCGCCGGATCGAACGGGACCTGCACGACGGCGTGCAGCAGGAGCTGGTCAACCTCAGCCTGCGCCTGGGCATGGTGCAGATGGAGCTGGGGACCCTGAGCGCCGAGGGCGCCCGGACCGGGCCGGCGCAGCGGCAGCTGGCCCAGGCGCAGGAGCAGACCACCCACGCCCTGCAGACCCTGCGCAACACGGTCCGCGGGATCTACCCGGCCGTCCTGGAGGATCACGGGCTGCGGGCGGCCCTGGAGGAGCTGGCCAACAACGCGCTGCTGCCCACGGAGCTGACGTGGGCGGCGTGCGCGAAGCTGCCGCCCGACGTCGAGCGCACCGCCTACTACGCGGTCAGCGAGGCCATGACCAACGCGCTGAAGCACTCCGCGGCCACCCGGCTGCGCATCACCGCGCACACCGCGCAGGGGGCGCTGACGGTGCAGGTGCACGACGACGGGCAGGGCGGGGCGGACGCCGCCCGCGGATCCGGGATCAGCGGACTGGACGAGCGCGCCCAGGCCCTCGGCGGTTCGGTCACCGTGGACTCCCCGGTGGGCGGGCCCACGGTGCTGCGGCTGTGGCTACCCTTGGATGCGGAGCGTCCCGGGCACAGCCTGCCGTGGGGCGCCCCGCGGGTCACCCGGATCTGACCGGTTCCGGCGGTCGGCCCGCGCTCGCCGTCGTCCCCGTGGGAAAGGCCCCGTACCGTGCGCATCGTCCTCGCCGAAGACTCGACCCTGCTGCGCGAGGGCCTGGTGATGGTGCTGACCCGCATGGGCCACGAGGTGATCCGGCAGGTGGGCGACGCCCCGGGGCTGCTGGCGGCGGTGGCCGAGGAGCAGGGCCGGGAGGGCCTGGACGTGGTGATCACGGACGTGCGGATGCCCCCGGGCAACGCCTCGGACGGGCTGCAGGCCGCCCAGCAGCTGCGTCAGCGCTACCCGGGGCTGCCGGTGCTGGTGCTGTCCCAGTACATCGCGGCGGCCTACGCCCGGGAGCTGTTCTCCGCGGACTCCGCCGGGTTGGGGTATCTGCTGAAGGACCGGGTGGGGCGGATCGAGGATTTCTCTCGTGCCCTGGAGACGGTGGCCGGCGGCGGGAGTGTGATCGACCCGGACGTGGTCCAGCACCTGATGGGTTCGGCACGGCAGGATCAGCGTTCGGGTGCTCTGGAGCGGCTGACCCCGCGGGAGCGGGAGATCCTGCAGCTGATGGCGGAGGGGAAGTCCAACCAGGAGATCGAGGCGCAGCTGTTCGTCTCCTCGGCGACGGTGGCCAAGCACATCGGCAACATCTTCGACAAGCTGGGGCTGGACCCGGATACCGGCAACCGCCGCGTGCGCGCGGTCCTCGCCTTCCTGCAGCGCTGAGGCGCGTGGCGGCGTCGGGGTGATGCCGCCTACGGGTACCGGGAGAAGTCGATGTCGGTCCAGTTGTAGGCGACGGTGAGATGGATCGGGGGATGAATCTCCTTGCTGACCCTCTCGGCGAGCCCCCGGAACCAGAGCGCCATCGCCAGCTCACCATCAGAGCTGTTGAATTCATCATCCCGTGCAGTTCGAACCACAGACTCGCCCAGGTGCGCAGATCCCTCTTCAGGTCATCAGGAAGGGCGATGAACCACTCAGCATCCTCGCGCTCCTCAACCCAGGAGATACCGGTGAACGGGTACTCATCCCATACGGGAGCCATGATCAGCTCATCGTCATCGATTTTCCTGACCCTCCAGGAGTGAATAATCTCCCTGATTCTGTTCAGCATCTCCCACTCCTCGTTCATCCTTGCCCTGGGGCTCTGTGTGTCCTGATCCTGTCCTGGTGCGTCAGGCGGCCTTGGCGCTGAAGTAGGCCTGCACGGCGTCGGAGGCCGCCTGCTGACCCGTCTGCTGGTCCGCGAACCCCTGGGAGACGACCGCGACGGCGTAGGCGTCCTCCCCCACGGTCACCACGGCGGAGGAGGTGATGTGCCAGGCCCCGGTGTCCTCCGGCAGCCATCCGTTCTTCACCGAGACGTCCGTGACCTTCCGCCCAGCCACCTCCTTCCCGGACATCACGCCCCCGCCCCAGTTCTGGGAGGAGTTATCCGGGGTCATCAGCGAGCGCAGGTAGTCCAGGTCATCGGCCTCCACCCAGTCCACGCCCTCGGCGATGCCGCGCATGATCTGCACCTGGTCCTGCGCCCACGTGCGGTCATCTCCCCAGGAGCCCTGCGAGCGGGTGCGCCGCACGCCCAGCTTCTCGTAGGTGGTGTTCAGAACCTCCGCGGCCTGCGGGTCCCGGTAGTCGACGATGCCGGAGGTGTCTGCGGCGGAGCCGGGCAGGTCCCCGGTGATGCTGCGCTGGGTGTCACCGAGCCCGAGGAACAGCTGCTGGGTCGCGGCGTTGTCTGAGTAGACGACGGACTGGGTCATCAGGTCCTTCTGGTGCTCCCCCAGCCGGCCACCCGCCTCCTTGGCTTGGCGCAGCACGGACAGGGCGATGGGGATCTTCACGACGCTGGCCTCGTAGCTCCACGTATCCGGGTGGTAGGCGTAGGTGCGGCCGGCGGCGACGTCGTAGGCGGCGAGGCTCAGCCGCGCGCCGTCGTACTTCCCGCTGACCTCGTCCAGCACGGCGGTCACGGCGTCCGAGGCCTCATCCCGCGGGGCCTGGGCGGCATCGGACACGGTGCTCTCGGCGGCCTGCCGCTCTGCCGTGGACGCCCCGCAGGCGCTCAGGGCGAGACCGAGCACGGCGGCCGAGCCCATTCCCAGGGCCCGACGCCGCGTGATCGGCCGGGTGCCCGCCGCCGGGGACGTCGCGGAGCGGGTTCTCTTCCCTCGGTTCGGGTCTGAGGTGTACTCCATCCGCTCAGCCTAGGGAAGTCGGTCGGGGTGGGTCCATGCCCCGGGGCGCCGGAATCCCCTCGACGCCGAGACCGCACTGTCTCGCCGAAACCGTACATAGGTGCCGAGACCGCACCCGTCGGGTACGGCTTCGGCACCTTTGTACGGTCTCGACGCCGGAGGGCGGCGTCCTCAGCGCAGAGCGGACGCCCGTTCCCCGAGCCCCTGGTCAGGGCCTAGTTTGGAAGCGGAACAGGCGGCGCCGCCCCGCCCGCGGGCCCAGCGAGTCCGGGAGCCGGCGAGCGCCGCACCTCACCGACCACGAGAGGACGTCATGGCTGACCTCACCGGAAAGAAGATCGCCTTCCTGCTCACCGACGGCGTCGAGCAGGTGGAGCTGACCGAGCCCCGCAAGGCCCTGGATGAGGCGGGGGCGCAGACCGTCATCGTCTCCCCCGCCGAAGGCACCCTCACCGCGATGAAGGGGGACTGGGACCACGCGGACACCTTCCCCGTGGACCAGCCGCTGGCCGAGGCGAAGGCCGAGGACTACGACGCCCTCGTGCTGCCCGGCGGCACCATCAACGCGGATACCCTGCGCATCCAGGACGGCGCCACGGACTTCCTCACCGCCTTCCTGGATGCGGATAAGCCCGTGGCCGCGATCTGCCACGCCCCGTGGCTGCTGGCCCAGGCCGACGTCGCCCGCGGCCACCGGCTGACCTCCTTCGAGTCCATCGCCGCGGATCTGAAGAACGCCGGGGCGCAGTGGGAGGACTCCCAGGTGGTCGTGGACGGCAACCTCATCACCAGCCGCAACCCCGGCGACCTCGAGGCCTTCTCCGCCGCGATCATCGACGCCCTCTCCTGATCCGAGGCTGATCCGACGGGACTGAGCGAGGGCAGGGCTGACCGAGGTCGGCCCTGCCCGACTCGCGTCCCGGCCGCCATCCCCGCAGGGCCGACCGAGCCATCCTCGCGGGATCGGCCGAGTCGCCCCGGCGGCCCGGATAGACTGCACGGGTGGCCCTGACCCGTGAGCGCATCCTCGAGACCGCCCGAGATCTGCTGCGCTCCTACGGCCTGGGGGACCTGTCCATGCGTCGGCTCGCGACCGAGCTGGGCGTGGCCCCCGGGGCCCTCTACTACCACGTGCGCAGCAAGCAGGAGCTGCTGAGCCTGCTGGCCACCCGGCTGCTGGCCGACACGACCCGGCCCGAGGAGATCCCGCAGGACCTCCGGGAGATCGCCGAGGAGCTCACCGACACCGCCCTGAGCGTGCTCGCGGCCCTGACCGAGGTCACCGACGCCCCCGAGGTGGTCTCCGTGGCCCTGGCCCTGCATCCCGACTCCGTACCCCAGCGCGAGCGCGTCCGCCGTCTCCTGCTGGCCGCGGGCCTGACCCCGCGCCGCGCGCAGTGGGGTGCGCACCTGCTGCTGGCGAGCGTGCTGGGGCTGGCCCAGCAGGCCCAGGATCGCGCCCTGATGCTCGACGCCGGCCCCGATGAGTCCTCCCCCGCGGCCCGGGAGGACCGGGCGGCCGAGGAATTCGGGGTGCGCGCCGTCGTGCGCGGGCTGCTGCCGCACCCACCCGGCAGCCCCATGCCGCCGAGCACCTAGAATCGTCGGGGACCGCGGCGTCCCGACGCCGCATCTCCTCGCCCCCACGATCCAGAAATGAGTCCGCTTCGATGCCCCAGTCCCCCCAGCACGTCCTCGCCCGGTGGGCGCAGCTGCCGGACCACGAGCAGCACGTGCGCACGGTGACCCGGGCCTTCCGGGAGCGCTACGGCCAGGACCCGGACGGCGTGTGGTCCGCCCCCGGGCGGCTGAACCTGCTGGGCGAGTATGTGGACTTCAACGGCGGCAGCGCCCTGCCCACCCCGCTGCCGTACCGCACGCTGATCGCCGCCCGGCTGCGCACCGACGGCGTGCTGCACGCCGAGTCCCTGCAGCTGCCCGGGGCCCCGGAATCCCGGGTCGCGGACATCGCCCCGGGCACGGTCTCCGGGTGGTTCAGCTACGTCGGCGGCGTCGCCTGGGCCCTGAACCGGGAGGGCGGGGCGGATCTGGCCCTGCCCCCGGATTTCGGGGCGGACCTGCTCATCGACTCGACGGTGCCCGTGGGCGGCGGGCTTTCCTCCTCCGCGGCCCTGCTGGCGGCCACCGCGCTGACCCTGCTGGAGCTGTCCTGCCCGCTGCGCGCCCCCGCCGGCCTGCCGGGCCTGCCGGTGGGCGGGTGCTCCCCGGACGACGACGCCCTGCGCGCCCGCCTGGCCCAGGTCTGCATCACCGCGGAGAACCGGGTGGCCGGGGCCCGCACCGGCGGGCTGGACCAGACGGCGGCCCTGCGCTCGCTGCCCGGTCAGGCCGTGGCCATCGACTTCCGGGACTTCTCCCTCCAGCCGGTGCCGGTGGATGCCGCCGCGGCGGGCCTGGCCTTCCTGGTCATCGACACCAACGCCCCGCACGATCTGGCCGATGGTCAGTACTCGGCGCGCCGGCAGGCCTGCGAGACGGCGGCCCGCGCCGCCGGCGTCGAGCATCTGCGGGACCTGCTGCCGGAGGAGCTGGGCTTCCCCGAGCTGAACGCGCAGGAGGCTCGGCGGGCCCGCGAGCGCGCCGTGGACGACGCCCTGGCGCGGCTGCGGGAGGTGCCGGGGCTGTCGGAGCAGGTGGAGCCGGTGGTGCTCACCGGGTGGATCCGCCACGTGTTCACGGACATGGCGCTGGTGGAGCGGGCCCGCGCCCTGTTCACCCGCCGCTTCCCGGCCGATCCGCGGCAGCACCCCGAACAGGTGCGGGCCGTGTGGGAGGAGTTCGGGCAGCTGTTCACCACCTCCCACGCCTCGATGCGCGATGACCTGCAGGCCTCCCGCCGGGAGCTGGACGTCGCGGTGGCTACCTGCCTGGAGCACGGCGCCCTGGGGGCTCGGATCGTGGGCGGCGGCTTCGGCGGGGCCGTGCTGGCCCTGGTGGAGGCCGACCGGGTGGAGTCCACGGCCCAGGCCGTCGCGCAGGCCTTCGCCGCGCAGGCCTTCGCCGCGCGGGACTTCGCCGCCCCGGTGTTCCTGCCGCTGGCCCCGGGACGGCCGGCCCACCGGGACCGCCGAGCACCGGTTCGACGTCAGCACCGCTGAACACCGGGACCGCCGAGCACCGGCCCGACGCCGGGTTCGCGCGGGCTCGTGTCTGCCGGTCGTGAACACGGGCCCGCGCGGCAGCGCTGAGGTTCACAGCACACCCGCGGTGGCCTAGGGTGAGGAATCAACAGGTGGTCCGCACCGCATACCGAGGGGGCCATCGCCTCACGAAAGGAGCCACCATGGGTATCGAGGACAAGGCCGAGAACAAGGGCCAGGACTTCGCCGGCACCGCCAAGGAGAAGGTCGGCGAGGCCGTGGGCAACGACGATCTGAAGAACGAGGGCAAGGCCGACCAGCTCTCCGCCGCCGTCAAGGACGGCGCGGAGAAGGTCAAGGACGCCGCCCGCAACATCGGCGAGAAGTTCAAGAAGTGAGCTGACTCCCCGCGTTCGGGAGCGCCGCCGCGGCACCCGCGTCTGCAGACGCCGGGACCGTGACGGCTCCCGCCGAGAAGGCCCGCGATCGAGGCCACCCCCGGGTGGCTCCGGTCGCGGGCCTTTCGTCGTCTCCGGGGATCGGGGGCTGTCGCCCACCGCGCGGCGAAGACCCGACGCGGGTCCGGGGCCTGCCGGCGGGAATCACAAGAATCCCGGCTCGGGCCGTCCACCGCTCTCCCCACCCGTGCAGAAAAGTTATCCACAGGAGTGGACAAGTCTGTGGGTTTCCGGCCGGCAGGCGGTCATCCGGCCTGATTTTCCGCGGATCTCGGCCATCCACAGGGGTGCCTGCGACGGTGGAGTGACACCCGTGTAGTTATTAACAGCTGTGGACAGACCCTGTGGAGAACCCTCCCCACCCTCAGGATTCGTGTAATCACAAGAATCTCAGGGCCGGACCCGCCGCCCCGGAGCGGCTAGCGCAGCCGACGCCGTCGGGCCCGCAGCCGCGGGGAGGCGACGTCGAACAGCAGGGCCGTCAGCGCCCCCACGATCAGACCGCCCACATGGGCCTGCCAGGAGATCCCCGGGACCACGAACCCGAAGACCAGGTTCACCGCGATCAGCACCACCAGTCCCCCGGTCTCCCCGCCCCGGAAGCGGGTCCAGGCGAAGAAGGCGCCGAACAACCCGAAGATCCCGCCGGAGGCGCCCACGACCCACGTGCCCGGGGAGAGCAGGTACACCGCGGCGGATCCGCCCAGCACGGACAGCGCGAACACGACGGCGTAGCGCCAGGACCCGAGGCGCGGCTCCAGCGCCTGGCCCACGATGTAGAGGCTGTACATGTTCAGCAGCAGGTGGGTGAGGGAGCCGTGCACGAAGGCGCTGGTGAGCATCCGCCACGGCTGCACCGCGGTCAGCGCGGGATGGTACGCCAGCTGCGCGGTGATCCGATCCCCCGTGACCACCTGCAGCAGGAACACCACCACGCAGACACCGATGATCCCCCACGTCACCGGCAGCACCCCGGCCCGCGGGAACAGCCCGGCCCCGCCCCCGCGCCGAGCGCCCCCGGCGGCCTGCTGCGCCTGGTGCACGCAGTCCACGCACTGCACGCCCACCGGCGCCTGCACCTGGCAGGAGGAGCAGACGGGGCGCCCGCAGCGGGAGCAGCGCACGTAGGCGGGCCGGTCGGGGTGGCGGGGGCAGACGGGCACCTCGCCGGGCTGATCCTCGATGCGCTGCCCGTACCGGGGCGGGTCCTGGTCCATGGGGTCTCCTCGTGGGTCGATGGGTCCCCGCCGGGAAGCGGGGGGAGCGTGCGGATACGGCTCAGGCCCACCCGCGAGCGCGGATGGGCCTGGAAGCGTGGGCGGCGCCGGGCCCGGGGCTCACGCGGCGCGGCTCCCGGAAAGCGGGAGACGGCGCGCGGCGCCCGGGCGGCGTCGTGCGGGTGCGGCTGGTGCTACAGCCGCTTGATGTCGATGGATTCGATGACGACGTCCTCCACCGGCCGGTCCATCATGCCGGTGGCCACGCCCTCGATCTCGTCGACGACCTTCTTGGAGTCCTCGTCCGCGACCTGCCCGAAGATGGTGTGCTTGCCCTGCAGCCAGGTGGTGGGCACGGTGGTGATGAAGAACTGGGAGCCGTTGGTGCCCTTGCCGCCGCGGGTGCCGGCGTTGGCCATGGCCAGCATGTACGGCTCGTTGAAGTCCAGCTCGGGGCTGATCTCGTCGTCGAACTGGTACCCGGGGCCGCCGATGCCCTGGCCCAGCGGGTCCCCGCCCTGGATCATGAAGTCCCGGATGATGCGATGGAAGATCACGCCGTCGTACAGCGGGGTGTTCTTCTTCTCCCCGGTCTTGGGATCGGTCCACTCCTGCGAGCCGTCCGAGAGGCCGATGAAGTTCTTGACGGTCTTCGGCGCGTGGTTCCCGAACAGATCCACCACGATGTCCCCGTGGTTGGTGTGGATGGTCGCTTGCGCGGTGGGGTTAGCAGTCATGCTCGTCATCCTCCCACGCGCGCGCGAGGCCGCCCAAGATCTTTCCGCCTTGAGTGAAAACGACGACGGGCCGGTGCCGCCTCCGCGCGACACCGCGGTGTCCCAGCCCATAAGCTGGTGACGGACGACAAGTGACGCGGTGCCGTCCCGCCGGTGTTACCCCGGCGGATACGCGCGACACGTCCGGGGAGAGGCCCCGGCCGCACCGCGTCCGCAAGGAGGGATGACTCGTGGCGTGCCACCAGAAGAAGGCTGAGAAGAAGGCCAAGGAAGCCCAGAAGCAGGCGGCCAAGAAGGCGAAGAAGGCCCAGAAGGTCGTCAGCTCCCGCTTCCAGGACCAGGCAGAGAAAGCCCAGGATCTCGCCCAGGGCCTCGGCGCCAAGCTGCAGGACCAGGCCGACAAGGCCAACCACTGGGTGCAGAAGGAGGTGACTCCGCGCGTGCAGGAGGGCCTGGACAAGGCCTCCCCCGCCGTGGAGAACGCCGTCGCCAAGGGCCGGGCGCAGGCCGGTGCGGCCGCCGCGGCCCTGGCCCAGAAGCTGGACTCCGTGGACGCCGGCGATGACCGCGTGGAGGCCCTGGCCCAGAAGCTCACCGGGGACAAGAAGGCCGTGAAGAAGTACCAGAAGCAGGCCGTGAAGTCCGCGAAGAGCTTCGCCAAGGAGCAGAAGAAGGCCCAGCGCAAGTCCCACAAGGGCTGGCTGGTCTTCGGGCTGCTGGCCGCCGGCACCGCCGCGGCCGTGGCCGCCTGGCGCGCCTCCCGCCCCGTGGAGGATCCGTGGAAGACCCCGGCCGACGCCGCCCAGCCGGCCAAGGACCAGTCCTCCCGCCCGGCCGCCCCGGCCAAGCCCGCCGAGGAGACCGCCGCGGATTCCCAGGCCGGGTCCGCCGGGAAGTCCACGCTGAAGGATCAGCAGGTGACCAAGCCGGCCTCCGCGAAGGCGCCCTCCAACCAGGAGGTCTCCGAGCACGTGGATGCCAAGGACACCAGCCACCCCGGCCCGGGCGCGCCCCTGAACAAGGCGGCCACTCCGGACCCCAAGAAGGCGGACACCGCCAAGCCCGCCGAGGTCAAGGACTCGCAGAAGTCCGGCGCCAAGAGCCGCGAGAACGTGGAGGGCAAGGAGGCCTGAGCCTCCTGACCTGATCCCACGGCCTGCCCGGCCGCGCGAGAACGCCGCCGCCCCCTCATCTCACGATGAGGGGGCGGCGGCGTCTCTCATGGTGCCGGGTCCCCGGCGGCGACGCGCTGCCGTGGCCGGCGCGCCCGGGCGGGGTGTCCCTCCGCTGCGTCGTGCGGGGGCGCTCGACGGGGCTCAGGCGCCGTCGTCATCCGGGGAGCCGGGCCGGCCCTCGCCCGCGGCACCCAGGCTCGGGCCCTCGTCATCGTCGTCCTGCGGGTCTTCCGGGTCCTCCGCCCGGCCGAGGGAGCGCAGGTTGTCCTCCACGCGGCGCACGTCGGTGGGAGAGGGCATCTCGTCGGTGACCTTGGTGATCTCCACGCCGATGTCCACGGAGTCGGCGGGCACCAGACCGGCCGCGGCCAGCTGGCGGGTGACGTCCTGGATCTCCTCCTCGCCGAGGCGGCGGCGCAGCACCGCCATGAGCGGGATGTAGTCCTGGGAGGGCATCCCGTGCGGGTAGCCGGCACGCAGCCACTGGATCAGCGAGCTCACGAAGTTGGGCACTGGTGTCCCCCGTCCTCCCGCGCGTGGCGGCGGGTTCCGATGTCGACGGCGGGAGCGTCTCCTGATCCCGCGGGGCGCGTCACTTCTTGGCGGCGCCCAGCAGGTCGAACCCGGTGGTGTGGTAGATGAAGTCCTTGGCGATCCACAGGATGCCGAGGAGGATGATCGCCGCGATCAGGGCGAAGATCGCCCCGGAGATCGCCCGCAGCACGGGGCTGGCGGGCGCGGTCTGCACCACGGTCCCGTCCGGGCGGGTCTCGGTGCTCCCGGCGGAGATCCGCATCGCGAGGGCGAACAGGGCGGGCATCCCCGCGCCGAGCACGAGCCCGGCGATGGTCACGGGGAGGAGGTTGGCGATGAGGGAGAGCATCTCCATGGGTCAGGCTCCGTGCTTCTGCTGGCGGCGGGACGCGGTGGCGCCCACGGGGGTGAGGTGGTCCTGGTCGAGGATCTCCCCGGCGGCGGCCGAGACCATGGGGCGATCCGGGCCGTTCTCCACGGACAGGGCGGCCTCGGTCTCCCAATCGGCGTTGACGTTGCCGGAGTCCACCGGGTTCTTCCGGGAGTGGCGCCACATGTACCCGGCCAGGGCGGCCATGATCAGGAAGACGACGCCGGTGCCGACCAGCTGGTTGCTGACCAGGGACACGCCGTGGGCGATCAGCCAGCACACCGCGCCGACCGCGGCGGCCGCGGGCAGCGTGATGACCCAGGCCACCGCCATCCGCCCGGCCACGCCCCAGCGCACGTCCGCGCCCTTGCGGCCCAGGCCGGTGCCGAGGATGGATCCGGTGGCCACGTGGGTGGTGGACAGGGCCATCCCGAAGTGGGAGGAGGTCAGGATGATCGCGGCCGAGGCGCCCTCGGCGGCCATGCCCTGCGGGGAGTCGATCTCCACCAGGCCCTTGCCCAGGGTGCGGATGATCCGCCAGCCGCCCAGGTAGGTGCCCAGGGCGATGGCCCCGGCGCAGGAGAGCTTGACCCAGAACGGGATGTCGGCGGAGGGATCGATCGCGGAGGAGGCCACCAGGGCCAGGAAGATCACGCCCATGGTCTTCTGGGCGTCGTTGGTGCCGTGGGCCAGGGAGACCAGGGAGGCGGTGCCCACCTGGCCCCAGCGGAAGCCGCGCTCCTTCTGCTGCTCCCCGACCCGGCGGGTGAAGCCGTAGATGAGGGAGGTGCCCACGGTGGAGATGAGGCAGGCGATGACGGGTGCGGCCAGGGCCGGGATGATGACCTTGGCGACGATGCCGGACCACAGCACCCCGGAGACCCCGAGACCGGCGATGGTCGCGCCGATCAGCCCGCCGAACAGGGCGTGGGAGGAGCTGGAGGGCAGCCCCAGCAGCCAGGTGAGCAGGTTCCACACGATGCCGCCGACCAGGCCGGTGAACACGATGAGGATCAACCCGTCCCCTTCGGCCATCTTGAGGTTCACGACCTCCTTGCCGACGGTCTTGGCGACCTCCACGGACAGGAAGGCGCCCACGAGGTTGAGCACCGCGGACAGGGCGACGGCGACCTTGGGCTTGAGCGCCCCGGTGGCGATGGAGGTGGCCATCGCGTTGCCCGTGTCGTGGAAGCCGTTGGTGAAGTCGAAGACCAGCGCCGTGATGATCACGATCGCGAGGATGATGAGTTCAGGGGTCACGGATCGATTATGCCGCCGCGCGGACCGGACGCGAGGCCCGCCAGGGTGAACTTCAGATGAACTTCGCCGCGCGAAGCTGGACACCGCAGCGAGTCACATGGTCGGCGTCACAGAGGCGATCACGGGTGCTGCGCGGAGGGGACCGGAGATGCCGCGCGGGCGGGGACACGGGGCGGATGCGGCGAAGCCGCGGTCCCGATGCGGGAGCCGCGGCTTCGTTCCGATGTCCGTGGTGGAGACGAGGGGACTCGAACCCCTAACCCTCTGCTTGCAAAGCAGATGCGCTACCAATTGCGCCACGTCCCCGGGTGGTTCAGTCGACCCGATCCGTGGACGCCTGCCACGTGGACTTGGTCTCCTGGGAATCCCGGTACCTCTTGGCCACGGCGAGGGCCGCGGCACCGGCGGCCAGCGCCGCCAGGATCTTCCGCATGAGCGGACCTCCTCGAGTGAGGGATTCGGTGGGCGTACCAGGAATTGAACCTGGGACCTCTACATTATCAGTGTAGCGCTCTAACCGTCTGAGCTATACGCCCTCACGCGGCCCGTGAGCCACGATGAAACACTACCGGCTGCCCGCGTCGGCGGCCAAATCCGCCCCCGGTGACCTCGCGCACAGGCGGGGCCACCGGGCGGCGGATCACCGGGTCAGTCGTCCGTCAGGGTCACCCCGATGCCGCCCACCAGCTTGGCCGCGATGTTGTACAGGAACCCGGCGATGATGCCCAGCAGGGTCAGCAGCACCACGTTCAGCACGGACAGGATCGTGGCGTACACGGCCACCTGCCCCAGGGAGAGGTAGTCCGTGAGCTGCACGGCGTTGCCCTGGCTGGAGAGCATGGACAGGATCGAGTTGATGCCGTCGAAGATGCCGGTGACCTCGAAGACCAGCCACAGGATCACGGTGGCCACCACGGTCACGATGCCCACGGCCACGGACAGCAGGAACACCAGCTTGGCGATGGACCACAGGTCGATCTTCGCGACCGTCAGGTGGGCACGACGCACCTTGGAGCGCGGGGCGGGGCGCACCAGCGGGCGGTTGGCCGAGCCGGCGGGCCGCTTGACCCCACCCGCCGAGGAGGTGCGCCCCGAGCCTGCGCGTCCCGCGGAGGAGGCGGAGGACTTGGTGGCCGTGACGGAATCCCGGCCCCGGCTCGGGGCGGGCCGCCGGGCGGAGGTGCCCGACGCCGAGGAGGGCTTGCGCGCCTCGGATCCCGAATTCTTCGTGCTCACTCGTTACCTCCGTGGGACTGCGGACCGGCTGCTGCCGGTGCGTCGGTGCGATCAGTGTCTGCGTCCAACGGTACTTCATGATCCGCCCCCGGGACCCCCACGGCCCCGCCCTCGGCCACGGGCTCCCCGTCGTCCACGCCCTTGTCCTGGTTGCGGGCGATGGACAGGATGCGGTCCTTCTTGCCCGGCTTCGCGAAGATCACGCCCATCGTGTCCCGGCCCTTCGCGGGCACCTCGGCCACGTGGGAGCGAGCCACCTTGCCGGACTCCATGACCACCAGCACCTCGTCGTCCGCGCCGACGATCAGCCCGCCCACCAGGTCCCCGCGGTCCTCCGCGAGCTTGGCGACCTTGATGCCCAGGCCCCCGCGGCCCTGCACCCGGTACTCATCCACCCGGGTGCGCTTGGCCCAGCCGCCCTCGGTGACCACGAAGACGTACGCGTCGTCGGTGACCACGGAGGCGGCCAGCAGCTCGTCGCCGTCGCGGAACTTCATCCCGGTCACCCCGGAGGTGGCCCGGCCCATCGGGCGCAGCGCCTCGTCCGTGGCGGTGAAGCGCAGGGACTGGCCCTTGCGGGAGATGAGCATCAGGTCATCCTCCGCCCCGGCCAGCTGCGCGGAGATCAGCTCGTCCTCCTCGCGCAGGTTGATCGCGATGACCCCGGAGGTGCGGTTGGTGTCGTAGTCGGACAGGCGCGACTTCTTCACCAGCCCGTGCTTGGTCGCCAGGATCAGGTACGGCGCGTCCTCGTAGGAGCGCAGGGCCATGACCCGCGCGATCGTCTCCCCCGGCTGGAAGGCCAGGACGTTGGCCACGTGCTGGCCCTTGGCGTCCCGGCCGGCCTCGATCAGCTCGTACGCCTTGGTCCGGTAGACCCGGCCGAGGTTGGTGAAGAACAGGATCCAGTGGTGCGTGGTGGTGACCACCAGGTGCTCGACGACGTCGTCCCCGCGCAGCTGCGCGCCCCGGATGCCCTTGCCGCCGCGGTGCTGGGAGCGGTACTGGTCGATGCGGGTGCGCTTGACGTAGCCGCCGCGGGTGATCGTGACGACCATGTCCTCCTCGGGGATGAGGTCCTCCACGGACATGTCCCCGTCGTAGCCCATGAGGATCTGGGTGCGCCGCTCGTCCCCGTACCGGCCGACGATCTCCGCCAGCTCCTCGGAGATCAGCTCCCGCTGGCGCTGCTCGGAGGCGATGATCCCCCGGTACTCCTCGATCTGGCGCATCAGCTCGGCATGGCGATCCTGGATCTTCTGCCGCTCCAGAGCCGCCAGGCGGCGCAGCTGCATGTTCAGGATCGCCTGGGCCTGGGCCTCGTCGATGTCCAGCAGCTGCATCAGCCCGGTGCGCGCCTCCTCCACGGTGGGGGAGCTGCGGATCAGCCGGATGACCTCGTCCAGGGCGTCCAGGGCCTTGAGCAGGCCGCGCAGGATGTGCGCCTCCTCCTCGGCCTGGCGCAGCCGGAACCGGGTCCGGCGCACGATGACGTCCATCTGGTGGGTGACCCAGTGGCGGATGAACGCGTCCAGGGAGAGGGTGCGCGGCACGCCGTCGACGATCGCCAGCATGTTCGCGGAGAAGTTCTCCTGCAGCTGGGTGTGCTTGTAGAGGTTGTTCAGCACCACCTTGGCCACGGCGTCGCGCTTGAGCACGATGACCAGGCGCTGCCCGGTGCGCCCGGAGGTCTCGTCGCGGATGTCCGCGACCCCGGAGATCTTCCCGTCCTTGATCAGCTCGGCGATCTTGATGGCCAGGTTGTCCGGGTTGGCCTGGTACGGCAGCTCGGTGACCACCAGGCAGGTGCGCCCGTGGATCTCCTCCACGTTGACCACCGCGCGCATCGTGATGGACCCGCGCCCGGTGCGGTAGGCGTCCTCGATGCCCTTGTGCCCGAGGATCTGCGCGCCGGTCGGGAAGTCCGGGCCCTTGATCCGCTGGATCAGGGCCTCCAGCAGCTGCTCGTCGGAGGCCTCGGGGTTGTCCAGGAACCACTGCACGCCGTCGGCGACCTCGCGCAGGTTGTGCGGCGGGATGTTGGTGGCCATGCCGACGGCGATGCCGGAGGAGCCGTTGACCAGCAGGTTCGGGAAGCGGGCGGGCAGGACCGTGGGCTCCTGGTTCTTCCCGTCGTAGTTGTCCTGGAAGTCCACGGTGTCTTCCTGGATGTCCCGGACCATCTCCATGGCCAGCGGCGCCATCTTGCACTCGGTGTACCGGGGTGCGGCCGCGCCGTCGTTGCCCGGGGAGCCGAAGTTCCCCTGGCCCAGGGCCAACGGGTAGCGCATGATCCAGTCCTGGATCAGGCGCACCAGGGTGTCGTAGATCGCGGAGTCGCCGTGCGGGTGGTACTGGCCCATGACGTCGCCGACGACGCGCGCGCACTTGTTGAAGGAGCGGTCCGGGCGGTACCCGCCGTCGTACATCGCGTAGATGACGCGCCGGTGCACGGGCTTCAGGCCGTCGCGCACATCCGGCAGCGCGCGGCCGATGATCACGGCCATCGCGTAGTCCAGGTAGGAGCGCTGCATCTCGGTCTGCAGGTCCACGGCCTCGACCCGATCGGTCAGACGGATCTCCGGACCGGGCACGGCCGGGTCCACGACCTCGCCCTCGTGGACCTCGCGCTCCTCGTTCTCTGCGCCGTTCTCCGGCGTGGCGTTCTCGTCGCTCATGGCTGTGTGCTTTCCGTTCTGGGGTGTGCTCTGCGCTGTCTCGCCGCATCGCCGCCCGGCTCATTCCGCGTGGGGAATATGATCCGGGCGGCATGCGATCAGATGTCGAGGAAGCGGATGTCCTTCGCGTTCTTCTGGATGAACTCGCGGCGGGACTCCACGTCCTCGCCCATCAGCACCGAGAACACCTGGTCCGCCGCGGCGGCGTCATCCATCGTGACCTGCAGCAGGGTGCGGTGCTCGGGGTCCATGGTGGTCTCCCACAGCTCGGTGTAGGACATCTCCCCCAGGCCCTTGTACCGCTGGATCCCGTTCTCCTTGGGCAGGCGCTGGTTGTTGGCCAGGCCCCGGGCCACCACCTCGTCCCGCTCAGCATCCGAGTAGACGTAGTCGTCCGCAGCGTTGGACCACTTGATCCGGTACAGCGGCGGCTGCGCCAGGTACACGTACCCGGCCTCGATCAGCGGGCGCATGAACCGGAACAGCAGGGTCAGCAGCAGGGTGGTGATGTGCTGGCCGTCCACGTCGGCGTCGGCCATCAGCACGATCTTGTGGTACCGGGCCTTCTCCACCTTGAACTCCTCGCCGATGCCGGCGCCGAAGGCGGTGATCATGGACTGGACCTCGGCGTTGGACAGCGCCCGATCTAGGCGGGCCCGCTCCACGTTGAGGATCTTCCCCCGCAGCGGCAGGATCGCCTGGCGCTCCGGATCCCGGCCCTGCACGGCCGAGCCGCCCGCGGAGTCGCCCTCCACGATGTAGATCTCCGAGATCGTCGGATCCTTGGAGGAGCAGTCCTTCAGCTTGCCCGGCATCCCGCCGGACTCCAGCAGGCCCTTGCGCCGGGTGGTCTCCCGGGCCTTGCGCGCGGCCACCCGCGCCTGCGCGGCCGTGATGGCCCGGCGCACGATGGCCTTGGCCTCGTTGGGGTTGCGCTCGAACCAGTCGCCCAGCTGATCCGAGACCTCCCGCTGCACGAAGGCCTTGACCTCGGAGTTGCCCAGCTTGGTCTTGGTCTGGCCCTCGAACTGCGGCTCGGCGATCTTCACCGAGATCACCGCGGTCAGGCCCTCGCGGATGTCATCGCCGGTGAGGTTGTCGTCCTTGTCCCGCAGCAGCCGGTTGTCCCGGGCGTAGCGGTTGACCAGCGTGGTCAGGGCCGCGCGGAAGCCCTCCTCGTGGGTGCCGCCCTCGTGGGTGTTGATGGTGTTGGCGTAGGTGTGCACGGACTCCCGGTAGGCCTCCGTCCACTGCATCGCCAGCTCCAGGGAGAGCATCCGCTCGGTGTCCTCGACGTCGAAGGCGATGACGTCCTCGTGGATCACCGGGGACTTCTGGCTGGCGTTGAGGAACTGCACGTAGTCCAGCAGCCCGCGGTCGTACTGGTAGACCACGGTGCGGTGGCCCTCCGCGGTGGTGGTCTCCGTGTTGAGCTTGAGCTCCTTGGGCTTCTTCTCCTCCGCCACATGGTCCTCGAAGTCCACCGCGGTGCGCTCATCCGTGAGCGTGATGCGCAGTCCCTTGTTCAGGAAGGCCATCTGCTGGAAGCGGGCGCGCAGGGTCTCGTAGTCGAACTCCACCGTCTCGAAGATCTCCGGGTCCGGGTGGAAGACCTGGGTGGTGCCGGTCGCGGTGGTCTCCCGGCCCCGGACCAGCTCCCCCTGGGGCACCCCGCCGTCGGCGAAGGCCATGGTCCACTCGTAGCCCTGGCGGCGCACGGTGGTCTCCACGCGGGTGGACAGGGCGTTGACCACGGAGATGCCGACGCCGTGCAGACCGCCGGAGACCGCGTACCCGCCGCCGCCGAACTTGCCGCCGGCGTGCAGCACGGTCATGACCACCTCGACGGTGGGCCGGCCCTCGGTGGGGTGGATGTCCACCGGGATGCCGCGGCCGTTGTCCACGACCTTCACCCCGCCGTCGGCGAGGATCGTGATCTCGATGTGGTCCGCGTACCCGGCCAGGGCCTCGTCCACGGAGTTGTCCACGACCTCGTAGACCAGGTGGTGCAGGCCGCGCTCACCGGTGGAGCCGATGTACATGCCCGGGCGCTTGCGGACCGCCTCCAGCCCTTCCAGGACCGTGATCTCGTTCGCGCCGTATTCGTGCTGCTCTGCGGATGCCACTGGGGGAATCAAGCTCCTTGGGTCCGGGCGTCGCGGGTGCGGACGCCCATCATTCAGTCTTCCCTCGATTCTAGCGGACCGAGCCCCGGGCGCACCGCCGATTCCGCCCACTGAGGAGCTTCCCGAGGTGGCATCTGCCCCGTCATCGGGCACAGAAGGCGGCTGAGTCGTCCTGACCCCGTCTGGCTGGGGGATCCCCCGTGACCGGGGGGGTCGGGACGGCAGCGGGCGCTCAGCCGTAGGTGTCCCGCGGGCCCCGACCACCCGGGGCCACTCGACGGCCCTTCCGCCAGGAGGGCGCGGCGGGCCCCCGCACGGTGACCCGGGTGACGATGCCCGGGCCCAGCTCCCGTTCGAAGGTGCTCAGCAGCTGCCCCTGCATGGTGCGCAGGTAGGTCGCGTAGTTGGTGGAGTCGCAGCGGACCGTGACCTCGCTGTTCTCATAGCTCTCCGGGCTCGCGTGCGCGGCGATCGAGGGACCCACCAGCTCCTCCCATCGGGAGAGCACGCTGCCCACCGCCACCGGCTCCTTCCACCCGCGCGCGGCGATCATGTGCGCCATCACGGGGCCGACCCCCTGCGGGTCCCGCGAGGACTTCCCCGGCCCGGTGTACCCGCCGAGCACGCGCGGATCCCAGCCCTCCTCGCGCCAGCGCCGCCTGCGGGACTGCCCCGGCGCCGCGGAGACGACGGCGCCGAAGTCCTTGATGATCCGGCGCGCGGCACCCCCGGTGACCCTCCCCTCGCCCCGGGCCACGGCCGCCTCGCGCAGGCGCTGCAGCAGGGAGGCCGGGGCGTCGATCTCGTCCCGCTCCAGCTCCCGGCGCACCTCCTCGCCCCGCTCAGGCACCCGGCGCCCCCGGGCCCTCCGGCTCCTCCGGCGCGGCGTCAGGGGCGCCGGCGTCGGAGTCCACCGGGTGCACCTCGCCGGGGCTGACCTGCAGCACCCGACGCCGCCCGGGCAGCTCCCGCGGCAGATCCTCCTCGACCGCACAGGTCACCAGCACCTGCTCCGCCGCGGAGACGATCCGCGCCAGCCGGGAGCGGCGCACCGCGTCCAGCTCCGCGAAGACGTCGTCCAGGATGAGGATCGGGGAGGCGCCGGGGGCGTCGTCGTCGGCCCGGTGCACGTACCAGGAGCCCAGGCGCAGGGCCAGGGCGTAGGACCACGTCTCCCCGTGGGAGGCGTAGCCGCGCGCCGGGATCCCACCGAGCATCAGCTGCACCTCGTCCCGGTGCGGCCCCACCAGGCTCATCCCCCGCTCGATCTCATCCTGGGCCTTCTCCTCCAGCGCGCTGGCCAGCATCTGCCCGAGCCGGGCCGGGCTCAGCGCGGCCAGGGCGGCGACGTCCTCCCGCGGCCGGGCGCCCAGGGTGAGGGACTCGTAGCGGAAGGCCAGCTCCTTGCCGCCGTCGGTCAGCTGCCCGTACGCCCGGTCGGCCTCCGGCAGCAGGGCCGCCAGGACCTGGAAGCGGGCGTGCAGGATCCGGGCGCCGAGGTTGACCAGCTGCCCGTTCCACACCTCCAGCGTGGCCCGCTCCTCCGGTCCGGTGCGTCCCGAGCGGCGCAGGGACTTCAACAGGGCGTTGCGCTGGCGCAGCACCTTCTCATAGTCCGCCCGGTATCCGGCGACCACCGGGCGCAGGGAGACCGCCAGATCGTCCAGGAAGCGACGACGCAGCGCGGGTTCGCCCTTGATCAGGGCCAGGTCCTCCGGGGAGAACAGGACGGTGCGGCAGATCCCCAGGGCCTCGCGCACCCGCACGGGCGCGGCGCGGTTCAGCCGTACCCGGTTGGCCTTGCCGGGGGTGATCTCCAGCTCCATGACGGTCTGCTGGCCGCCGCGCACCACCCGGGCCCGGATGTAGGCGCGCTCGGCACCCACCCGCACCAGCGGGGCATCGGCGCTGACCCGGTGGGAGGCCAGCTCGGCGCAGTAGTCCACGGCCTCGACGATGTTGGTCTTCCCGACGCCGTTGCGCCCCACCAGCACGGTCAGCCCCGGCGTCAGGGCCAGATCCAGGAACCGGTAGGTGCGGAAGTCCATCAGCGAGAGGTGGTCGATGTGCACCGGGCCGGCTCCTCCTTTCCTGCTCTGATCCGCTGCGCGCGGGCGCTACTGCTGCGGCAGGCGCACCGGCATCAGCAGGTACCGGTAGCGCCGATCCTCCTCCGCCTCCGGGCTCTCCTGCGGGGAGAGCACCGCCGGCTTGGGCGGGGTGGTGAAGGAGAAGCGGACGTAGTCCCCGCCGATCGCGCCCAGCCCCTCGGACAGGTACACGGGGTTGAAGGCCACGGTGATGTCCTCGCCCTCCAGCTGGGCCTCGATGACCTCGTTGGCCTGGGCGTCCTCCCCGGTCCCGGCGTCCAGGGTCAGCTGGCCCTGCACGAACGCCAGGCGCACAGGGGTGTTCCGCTCGGCCACCAGGGAGACGCGCCGCACGGCCTCCACCAGCTCCCCGGTGCGTACGACGGCGTGGATGGGGGTCTGATCAGGGAAGAGCGAACGGATCTTGGGGTACTCCCCGTCCACCAGGAGGCTGGTGGTGCGCCGCCCGCCGGATTCGAAGCCGATGAGCTCGTGGGATCCGGACAGGGCGATGGACAGCTGCCCGGCCCCACCCAGGGTCTTGGCGACCTCGTTGAGGGTGCGGGCCTTGATCAGGGCGGCGGTCTGCAGCCCCTGGTCCGCGGGCTCCCAGATCAGCTCGCGCATGGCCAGCCGGTAGCGGTCCGTGGCCAGCAGCGTCATGTTCGGTCCGTCGATCTCCATGCGGACCCCGGTGAGGATGGGCAGGGTGTCGTCCTTGCTGGCGGCGATGATCACCTGGGAGACCGCGTGGGCGAAGGCCGCGCCGTCCACGGTGCCGGAGACCTCCGGCAGTCCGGGCAGCTCGGGGTAGTCCGAGACGGGCATGGACGCGAGGTTGAACTTCGCGGAGCGGCAGGTCAGGTACACCTTGGAATCCCGCGTCTCGACGGCGACCGGGGCGGAGGGCAGGGAGCGGCAGATGTCCGCCAGCAGCCGCCCGGAGACGAGGGTCTGACCCTCCTCGATGACCTCGGCGGCGATGGACAGCTTGGCGGAGGTCTCGTAGTCGAAGCTCGCGATGGAGACCTCCCCGCCCTGGGCGGTGATCAGCAGCCCGGAGAGCACCGGCACCGGGGGGCGGGGGGACAGGGAGCGGGCCGTCCAGGTGACGGCCTCGGCCAGTACGTCGCGGTCGACTGAGAATCTCACGGTGGCGCTGTCCTTCTTCCGCGCGCAGCGCGCGGGGTACGAGGGGATCGGATCTGGGGCCAGCTTACCGGAGCCGGACCTCGGGGATTCTTGGAATTCCACAGGCCGGGCGGCCGGTCACGGCCGGATCCCGGCCCTGCCGGCAGGCTCGAGGGTCCGGGAGGTTCGTTGTCGGGGATGATCTCTTAAAGGATCGGGAGTATTAACAACCCGTGTGGATTCTGTGGAAAAACGCCCGGATCCCTGCCGGCTCGCGGATCGCGGGTGTGGGCAACCTGTGGTCGTCGTCGGGGACGGATCCTGCCGGCATGTGGAGCCGCGAGACCGGCCTGATGCGGGATCCACAGCCTGCGGGCGGTGCATCCCCTTAAGCTCCACAGTCCGAGCGGGGTTGTCCACAGCTCTGTCCACAGCTGTTAATAACAGGGCCCGGATCACCCTGTGGAAACGGTGGATGAGCTCGGGCGGGCCCCGGACCGGGCCTCAGCCCTCGCGGTGCTGCTGCTTGATGCGGTTGGTCAGCTCGGTGACCTGGTTGAAGATGTTGCGCCGCTCGGCCATGAGCTTGCGGATCTTCCGCTCCGCGTGCATCACGGTGGTGTGGTCCCGGCCCCCCAGCTCCTGGCCGATCTTGGGCAGGGACATGTCCGTGAGCTCGCGCAGCAGGTACATGGCGATCTGCCGCGCGGTGACCAGTGTGCGATTGCGGGACTTGCTGCGCAGCTCCTCCAGCGACACCTCGAAGTACGCCGCGGTCTGCCCGAGGATCGTGGAGGCGGTGATCTCGGAGACGCCTTCATCCGTGATGAGGTCCTTGAGCACCAGCTCCGCCAGCGGCAGGTCCACGGCCTGTTTGTTCAGGGAGGCGTAGGCCGTCACCCGGATCAGCGCGCCCTCCAGCTCCCGGATGTTGGTGGTGATGTTGGAGGCGATGTACTCCATGACCTCGTCCGGGGCGTCCAGGTTCTCGCTCTGGGACTTCTTGCGCAGGATCGCGATCCGCGTCTCCAACTCCGGCGGCTGCACATCCGTGATCAGGCCCCACTCGAACCGGGAGCGCATCCGCTCGGCGAAGCCGGTCAGCTGCTTGGGCGGCAGATCCGAGGTGATGACCACCTGCTTCTGGTGGTTGTGCAGGGCGTTGAAGGTGTGGAAGAACTCCTCCTGCGTGTGCTCCTTGCCCGCGAGGAACTGGATGTCGTCGATCAGCAGCAGGTCCACGTTGCGGTAGATCTGCTTGAAGCTGGAGCCCTCGTCGTCGCGGATGGAGTTGATGAAGTCGTTGGTGAACTCCTCCGAGTTCACGTACCGCACGCGCATGTGCGGGAACATCCGCTTGGTGTAGTGCCCGATGGCGTGCAGCAGGTGGGTCTTGCCCAGCCCGGAATCCCCATAGATGAACAGAGGGTTATATGACTTGGCTGGCATCTCGGAGACGGCCAGGGCCGCGGCGTGGGCGAAGCGGTTGGACTGCCCGATGACGAAGGTGTCGAACACGTACTTGCTGTTCAGCCGGGCGCTGGACTCCCACTCCGCGTCGTTCGGCGCGGTGTTGGATGCCATCTGGGGAATGTCCTGGCCGGGGGTGACCACCTCGGGGCGCGGGGCCTCGGACTCCGGGGAGCCGGCCGGGGCCGACGTCGGGCGGGACCCGGTCAGGGAGGCCGGCTCCTGCCCGGCCCCGGGCACGTGCAGCGGGGAGGGGACGGTGCCCACGTGGCCGCGCTCGGCCTCCAGCTCGCTGATGGGCGGCAGGCCGGGCCCCTGCTCCGAGCTCGCGTGCCGGGTGTGATCCGCCCGGGGGTGATCGGCGGGAGGCTCGCCCCCGGCGGTGGGCCGCCCGGTCCCGCCGGCTCTGCGCGTCGGGGCGGCGTCGGTGCGGGGTGTGCGCCGCTGCTGGGGTGAGGCGGTGGCCTGGGCCCGGCCGGGCACCGGCGTCTCCAGCTCCGGGTCGATGACGAAGGCCTCGGTGATGCCCATGTCCTCGGGGAAGGCGCGGTTCAGCGCCTCCTTGAAAGCGACGTTCAGCTCCCGCTGGAAGACGTCGCGGGTGTACTCGTTGGGCACCGCGATGATCAGGGTGGTGCCGAACAGCCCCTGCGGCTGCGCCTTGTCCAGGGAGCCCTTGACCCGGCGGGTCAGGTCGGGGTTGTTCTGCAGGTCCGCGATGCACGCCTCCCAGCGCGTCTGGATCTGCTCGTTGCCCTGAACGCTCAC